>OY760142.1:0-3255001 GCA_963663225.1 Nitrospirota bacterium
TACATAAAAGCGATTATCGCCGCACGAAGGCTGTTTAATTCCCTGCCGCTGGAAGAAATAGAGTTTTACGAAAACGGGGAAAAGCTGGAAATACCGAAGGGAGTTATTAACGAATTTCAGTTCACCGGGCTGTGTAATATTGATTTCGTTGAATATGATTTTTGGAAAGAGGTCTCCCATGAATGAGCTATGAGATTGTGTCCAGTATGTAAAAAATCAGAGTTGGAAATGGTGTTATTTTGGGCTGATAAACTAATATGCCCGAAGTGCGGATATTTTTGTGATAGGGATAAAGCATTGAACACCCGCCCGCAGCGGGAGGAGGAGAAGTGAAGAAACCACGGTTATTTTACTACGAGGAAGCAGTTGATAACTATATTCCTGTTCCAGATTTGGTTGAGAATATTGTTGATGTAAGTAGTTTCATGGCTGACAACGAAACAATAGAAATAATTTTTAAACGTATAGATATGACAGACGATGAATTTAAAAATTTACCGGAAGCTTAACCACACTCACCGGACGGGAGGATTGAAAATGATTGAGCTTGGAGACAGAGTAAAGGACAGAATTACCGGATTAAAAGGAATAGCCGTAGGCATATCTAAATACCTTTACGGTTGCACACGAATAGCCGTGCAGCCAGAGGAAGCAAAAGACGGGAAGCCCGCCGAGTGGTTCCATGTTGATGAGCCACAACTTGAATTAATGAAGAAATCTGTGGTTTCAGGTAGAGAAACACCAACTCATGGACCGCGTGAAAACATACTTCTCCGGAAGGAGTCGTTCAGATAGCCGGTCAGGCTTGGGAATTGAATCAGATCGGCGCGGTGGCAGGAATAAAAAGCGTCACAAGGCCCGTATTGAAAAATTATCACGTCGGAAGAATAGAATGAAATAACAATGCTATCGTCCCAGGAAAGGAAAATATGAAAAACCAGATCGTCCCCAAATGGGCACTACGGCAGGAAGGTATCACATCCAGACAAAGGATTGGCAGTTTGCTTGAGAAAAGCAGCAGAAGCCCATGAAAAAGAATTTAACCGTTCAGTTGAGGAAATTTTAAATTCGGTACGCCCATTGTAAGGACTGTAAATATAAGAACGTATGTGCATGGGGAAAGGAGGTGAAAGAAAAATGAAAGATAAGATAGCTTCGGTTCCGCAGACAGAAAAAAATACACAGGTACAATCTGAATTAAATGAATTAATACACGTTGCCGAGGAAATGGATACTACTATTTTGCGCCTCAGGGAACGCATGAAATCAGTATTAATTACAACTCCGAAAGCTGAAACAGTAGACGCAAATAAACCCTGTCAACTTGTTTCTCATGCGGAAGAATTGAGAAATTTGCGAATCATGCTTTCGTACCAAAACGAGACGCTCAAAGACACAATAGCGTGTTGCGAATTATAGAAAGGAGGTGAGTTAATGGCTAAAGCTCCAAAGGCAGTAAAGAAGTCAAAAGGCGGTAAGAAGTGCTAAGTAGGACATCTCAAAACCAACTCTAAAAGAAAGGAAGGACAGAACCGGAAAAATAAAGTATTAAAAAAACTAGGGTTGTTGTAGACAATATTACCTTTTAACGGCGAAGCCCCTCCCTCACGGGAGGGGCACTATAATTATGATCATGTTGACAGAACATAGAGATTTATCATATAATTTCATCATGGCCGGAACGATTCGTTGTAATAAGTGCGGTGTTGCCATGAATCCAAAAACAGGCACTTGCCCGAAGTGTTTCCGCGCCCCCTGCCATATTTATCTATTCTATCAAGGTGAACGCCACAAATTCTTCCGTGACACTCAGGGAGACTTATTCAGCTACATGAAAGCCGTCAGCCAGTCAGTATCAATGCAACGAGATATTGACGATAAGAAATTTAATCCTGTTGACTGGAATCATGTCAGAGTAAAAGAGCGTCTTTTTAAAAACATGATGCAGAAATGGTTAGATCAGGTAGAAGAAGAAGTTGAGTCTAACGAATTATCATACGGTTCTTTCCATAGCTACCAGTCAAGGGCAAAAAATCATACCATACCATTTTTAGGAAACAAGGACGTAAGGGAAATACGATTTCACGACCTTGAGGAATTTAAGGACTCATTACCAAAGAAGCTTAAAATAGCCACCAGAAAAGCAATTATAAATGACCTCAAGACGGCTATGAGATGGATGCACCGTAAGGGAATTATTGAAGCATTACCGCCCTTCCCGATTATAAAAGGTAACGATTCTGAGTCAAAGATGGCATTGAGCTACGAAGATCAGATTGAGGCTTTAAAGAAAATTCCAGATAAACATAGAGACATATTTGAGTTTGAGTTTGAAACAGGTATAAGACCGGGTGAGTCTTGTGCGCTGAAAATAAAAGACCTGGATTTTAACGACCTGTCCGCAAGAATATGCCGTACTTTCACCATGAGACGGATTAGAGAGTCCGACAAGGAAGGTCATAAGGAAACAATCCCGCTATCAGATCGGGCAATTGAGATAGCCAAGAAGAACTCTAAAGAAAGATTTCCTGAGGATTGGTTATTTATTAATCATGATACGAAACGTAATTATACAGTACAGTATTTAGGCAAGTGGTGGAAGATATGGACAGGACTCACCTGCTCTCATTACGAAGGCTCTAGACACTCTTTCTGCACGCAAATAGCGGAATCAGCAAACGACTCCGCAGCGCAAAGACTTATGCGCCACGCTGATAAAAGATCAACGGAAAAGTACACTCATCACAGACCTACATACCTACGAGACGTAGTAAATAATAGAGGAAAGGTGGTTGAATTAAAAAAGTCTACTTACCGTGAGCGTACCTTATTAAATAAAAAACCCTAATAATTCAATACTAGGGTTTAATTCGATTCTCATGCTCTCCCGCCAATAAATCTGCGCCCTGCCAAAATCCCCCTCCATGCAACAACTATACGCTAAAAAAAACGACCCTCTTGAAACCTTTTCTTAATTTTCTTAATTTATCTTTTAGTATTTGAAATTTTATGATATATTTTCTGACAATAATTGTTCCCTAAGGATGGTACACGAATGTCGACCCCGGAAAGAAGAGAACCGCGGTACAGCGTTCCAGACCCTTGTCAAAAGTATATTACGTTCAAAGTAAAACACGGCCAGGAACTTGTGCCTGCGGTCATCGGTAATTTCAGCCGGAACGGCATTCTTTTCGAATGTCCGGTGCAATTTAATAAAGGAGACCGCACTGAATGCGTTCTGAGGATCAATCTGGTCATTAATCGGGAGATAACATTCGGGATCGATGTCAAATATTGCTTCGAGAACAAAGGTTCCTTTATTATGGGCGCCGCCATCTATGCGATCTCGGAAGACACCTGGTTCGATGTTTTTGAAGAAATATTTGATTTCATTGTTGTTCGACAAGGGGAAAATAAAACCTCCACTTGAAATATCAGGTTTTTAACTGCACCTAAAGAGTGGTCTCTTTTCCAGATCAAAAGCTTTCACGCCTTGTCGGCATGCTAAATTCTTCACGTCTTTGAGATTTTGAATGCGCTGATAATTAATTCTTCTGCATCCTCTACGCAAAAAAGACAGAATGAACCTACTATATTCCTGCACCAACCGGATTCTTGCGTCTGCCAGATTGCGCTTACAGCTTCTGTGAAGGACTGCTCGTAAAGTTTTTCACTTGCATTTTGCCGTGGTTTTGCTACAATTTTGGCGCCTTAATCCTCCGTAGGTACATAACATATTCGTAAATACAGCCTACATCCGCCATAGTCAACACATGGTCGGGTATTTTTTAAATTTATTCAGTGGTCATTATATCGGAGGAGGTCTATCATGCCCAAAAAAGCTGCAAAAAAGAAGGCCATTAAAAAGACGGCAGGTAAAAAATCCGTCAAAAAAACTCTGAAAAAGAACGCAGGCAAGAAGAAAGCTGCCAAGAAGAAAACAGCAAAGAAAAAAACGGCAAAAAAAGCTTCCCCAAATAAAAAACCAACCAAAAAATCGACAAAAAAAAGCGTTGCCCCGAAAACAAAACCTGCAAGCAAACCAACTGTTCCCGTCAAAACATTTGAAATTGAGCCGGGCCCCGCTACCATGATTACCTCGCCGGTAGAAGAGCCGATCCAGCACGAAATAGCGGTCGGCACCGTGACCCATTACTACAGCCATCTTAACGTAGCTGTGGTGCAACTCAACACGGGCACGCTCGATACAGGCGCCACGATTCATATTAAAGGCAATACGACCGACTTTACGCAAAAAGTAGAGTCCATGGAGTTTGAGCACCAGTCTATTGCACAGGCAACCGCGGGCCAGAGCTTCGGCCTCCGGGTCAAAGAGCATGCACGGGAACACGATATCGTTTATCTGGTAAAATAGCCATGCTGACCACAGGTTGCTGCCCAGCTACTAACTATCTTTTTTAACTCATCATACTTTACCAGTTGTTCAGCGCAGGCATCAATCCTGCGCTGTTTTTTTCAGTAGGTTTTGTGAAAATACCGCTGTACGAGGAGGCCCTCATCCCCACCATTCATGGAAATGTAAGCGGCTTGAAACCCGCCGAGATAAAAATGCTGGAACGTCTGTACCGCAGGAAAATGCCTCCCAACACGGTCATTACGCCCGAGGCAGCGCGGGCATTAACCGAATCTTCTGCGGCAATAAACCGTCAAGTGGGGCTCATCATCGACCGATCCGGTAATGTCAGGAACGTACTCATCGGCACCAATAAAGACATTCTTATCCCCGATCTTTCTGAGCACCGCCTCGGCACCAGGCGTCTGCGCGGTGTCAGATTTATTCATACCCACTTAAAAGACCAGCCGCTGAACCAGGAGGATCTTACCGACCTTGCGCTGCTCCGCCTTGATATGATTGCCGCATTGTATGCACGGCCGGACGGTCTTCCCGGAAATATTTCCCTGGCACACCTCGTACCACCTAATCCTGAGGGAAAGCTCTATGAGGTATTGCCGGTACAATCCGTCCACGCCGTCAGCCTGGAGGCGGCTGAATTCATCGCTGACATCGAACGCCAAATGGAGCGCGCACAGGCCGCGGTAGAGGTTGCAAAAAAAGACCGGGCCATCCTCGTCAGCGTATCAAAGAAATCAAAACAGGAGCAGGAAGAATCCATTGAAGAGTTGAGAGAGCTCGCCCGCTCGGACAATATCACCGTCCTCGACACGGTGATCCAGCGGCTGTACGATATCAATCCCAAGTATTTGCTGGGCGAAGGCAAGCTCAAGGAAATGATCATCCGATCCCAGCAACTCGGCGCGGACCTTATTGTTTTTAACCAGGATCTTACTCCAGCACAAGTCAAGGCCATTGGTGATATCACCGAAATGCGCGTCATAGACCGCACGCAGCTTATCCTTGATATCTTCGCCCGCAGGGCACACAGCGGAGACGGCAAAGTACAGGTTGAACTGGCGCAGCTCAAATACCGTCTTCCTCGTCTGTCTGAACGATCTACCGCTCTCTCGCGGCTCACGGGAGGAATTGGAGGAAGAGGCCCGGGAGAAACGAGGCTCGAAATTGACATGCGCCGGGCACGCGACAAGATTCGCAGGCTTGAAAAACAGCTTGATGCGCTCGGCAAAGCCAGGGATCAGCGCCGGGAAAGACGCGTCCAGAGCGCCATCCCGATTGTTTCCATCGCGGGATATACAAACGCAGGGAAGTCCACTCTCTTCAACGCACTTACCAAATCAACGGTCAAGGCTGAGAATCTGCTTTTCGCCACTCTGGACACCGCTACGCGCAGGCTTCGTTTCCCTCGCGACCGCGAAGTGGTTATCACGGACACGGTGGGGTTTATCAAAGATTTGCCGAAAGACCTTCTGGGGGCATTTCGCGCCACCCTTGATGAAATGCAGGATGCGGATTTGATCATGCATGTGGTGGACATCAGCAATCCGCGATTTGAGCAGCAAATGGAGTCCGTGGACAAGCTCCTTGCTGAAATCGGACTTGACCATATTTCCAAACTCATCGTCTTTAATAAAACGGACCTCGTGAACCCACTCTGGGCACGGGCCATCGCGCACCGGTTCGACGGCGTGCTCTGTTCAGCAATCAAACCCGATACGTTTGGAGATCTTTTGAGGGAAATCGAAAAAAAAGTGTGGGTACACGACGAGGCATGAGAATCTGCAGGCAACCACTTCAGCCGGATAAGGTATGCAAATCAGGAACTATTTTCCTGCTTCTGTTTCAGAATCGGTTGTTATCGCACTGAAGTAATCTATCAACGTTTGAATAAACGCCCTGTCCTTGTCCGTCAAGTTGACGAACTCAACGCCAATTTCGTGGGCTGTTTGTCGCTTATTATCCGACATCTGACAAGAGACAACTCTTCCGACCAAATGCATGTCCCTGTCTGTATTCAGGGAAAGCGTCATAGGAATGGCGCTTTCTATCGACAGCGCCTGCTCACTCTCAATAAGCATACCGGTCAGGCTCATTGTTTTCACCTTGAATTGTGCTGGAAAACTGAGGAGTTTTTCCTGCGGCGTCGTGATACTGAAGCGGATGGAAAGCCTCCGCTCAACGGCCACCGGTTCTTCCTGCTCTCTATTCTGTGTAGCCGATTTCAGAAACTCAGAAATGGTATTCGATTGTCCGTCTTTAAACATCATTCCGACTTTGTAGACCATGCTCTGTTGCCCGTTGGCGCGGTCCTCTATTCCGCTTAACTGAGAACGTACGACAACGCCCCTCACATCGATGCTGCTTGCTTTATCGCCCAGCTTCAGCATGATTTCTTTGCCGAAATTCAACCTTCTATCGGCCTTCAGAGAGACCCCGCCAATGCTGATATTGTCTATCTCAACTTTTTCAGCCAAGCTCATCTTGCCGTTTATATCCAGCAAATCCAGTCTTAATCTTTTATACCGTCTTCTGTCTTCCATCATCCTGTGCCTCCATCACGCTGCCGACAACAGCAGGAGATCATCACTCCTGGAGCGCTGCTCCCCTCATTTTCCACCGACAGATAATGTTTTTATCCGTAACGATGGACAACCAAGCCGGCCAAAAAATCTGATATCGCTGCCCACAGCGTCAATGTGCTTCATAAAATCGAGGATATTGCCCGCAATAGTAATTTCGCGCACCGGGTGGATTTTTTCCCCTTTTTCTATCCAAAAACCCGTGGCACCTACTGAAAAGTCACCGGATATGGCGTTCGCGGTATGCATACCCATAACTTCAGTAACCAGCAGTCCTTTATCCACGGACTGGATCAACTCATCCAAGGAGGTCTTCCCCGGTTCTACATACAGGTTAGTGATGCCGACTCCCGGAATGCTTTTGAAGCCGCCGCGCATCCCGTTCCCCGTGGATAGGGTTTCCGCTTTGTTTGCCGTATAGCAGTTATGCAGGAACATGACGAGTCTGCCTTTGTCGATAAGGACCTTATCTTTTACAGGCACGAGTTCGTCATCACAGGGAGCCGTTCCAAGCCCCTGTTCGAGAAAGCCGTCATCGTGTACTGAAATAAGGGAAGATGCAACCTCGGCGCCCAACTTCCCTTCAAAAAGAGATCTTCTTTTCTGAACGCTTTCTGCAGAAAAGCCGCCTGCAATGAGTCCGAGAAACTCCTGGGCGACGCTGGATTCAAGAACAACCGGGGCCGCCGTGGAGTCGATATGCTTTGCACCGAGAAGATCAAGCGCTTTTTGCGCTGCCCTGCGGCCCACGGCCTCTATTTCAAGTTTTTGGTAGAATCTGTTCATATCGAATTCGAAGCCTGCCTGCGATTCTCCCTTGTCTTCCGCAACAACTTCAATGCTCGATGAACAGGAGGTGCTCCGAAAAAAGATTTCCGCGCCCTGCGTGTTCATAATCAGTGTTTCCGCATCCGAGAAACCGGCGGAAGCTTTCCGAACACGTTTGATCCTGGCATCAACGGCAAATGCCTCCCGTTCCATTGCCATGACGCGATCAATCTTTTCTTTTTCCGTCAGAGCAACGATGTCCGGATCAAAAACAGCGACTTCCCGGTAGGGAGAATCAGGTTTTACCGGCAAGGAAAGATAAGGGTCCGGCTCCGTGTTTTGTGCGTTCATGGCAGCAGTCTGGGCGAGAGTCCTGAGAGCGCCGGTGGAGAGATCTGTTGTAAACGCAAAACCCAAACGCTGCCCCAGCAGCACGCGCAACCCTATGCCTATGTCTCTGGCACGGTCGAAGGCATCGATTTTTTGTTCTTTTATCTCTAGGGAAGTTGCGGAATAAGAACGAAGATAGACGTCAGCAGCATCAACCTTGCAGTCTCTGGCGAAGGAAAGAACTTTTTCAGCAATTTTTTTTTCCATACTGCACCGAAAACGAGTTGCTAAAAAAACCGCGAATACAACTCTTTGTCCGTAAAAATTCAGTGGAAGCCCACCGGCAGGAGTTGGAGGCTCCCCCGATAAACGCAACCTCCCGCGACGTACCACCTTCCTCCTCCGACAGGAGTCGGGGAATTCCATGTCGCAAGGATTATAGAGAGGTTTTCAGAATACAAAACCGGGGCGTGGTTTTTAGGTTCCTTTAGGCATTCACAACATTGTTATCCAGGTAAGATATTACTCGAAATAGCTCGCCGACGCTGTATCCGATTCCCACACGGTGACACTTGCCACCTCGATATTGTCATCGTTTACTTTCTTTGCCATATTATCATAAATCCATTTGGCCACATTTTCCGACGTGGGGTTAATCTGAGTGAAGGGGAAAATTTCATTTAAACAGGTATGTTCGAGCTGATCAAGCACTTCACGCAGCAACTTTTTCAGATCATGGAAATCCATGGCGATGCCTTGCTCGTCCAGGCGTTCGGCGGTCACGGCCATCGTAACGCGCCAGTTGTGGCCATGCAGTTTCTCGCATCCGCCCTGGTAACCCCGGAGTTGATGCGCTGCTGCAAATTTGGATTCAATCATAAGTTCATACATGGAACTGGAATAATATGGTATACGTCATGAAAAGTCAATAAGTAAAAGCTGCTGACAAGCGGCCCGGTACAGGATCATCCCTTCCGAAACTTTTGGGGAAAAAATACGGAGGGAATATCCGACAATACGCTCCCGCAAGACCGAATCAGATGAAAATTTTCTTGCAAAAGTCCAGAATTTCAGTTATGATTTTTTCAATGGTAGTGCAGAAGGAAGAATCAAAACAATCCATAGAACCTCAATTTCTGGCGCAGGCGCAGCAAAAAGGCGTTACAGTTCGTATCGGACAGATGAACAAGACCGAGCGCGAAGGTATTATTCGCGACATCGGCCGATATGAAATAACTCTTGAGGAAAACGGACGAATCATTACTCTCCTGAAGCAGGAAATTTCTTATCTAGCAGTTTCCCAGTCCAACTCTTTGATCCCCGCGCAACAGCCGGTCATCGCTGAAGAAGGCTCGCCCGAACCATCCACCGGCAGCAAACCGAATATCCAGCAGGAATTTCTGGACAAAGCCATTCGAGAAAATCAGATCCTTACTCTCTACCTCATCAACGGACAGCGTTTCAAGGCAACCATTACGGCATATGATAATTTTACCATCCTGCTCACCGAAGATGATAAACAACACCTGTACTATAAACACGCTATTACCACAATTAACCGTTAATCGAAGAGGTCTTCATGGAAACAAATCTTCTCGACAGAATGCTGGACACCTACCTGACCGGGCGGATACCGGTAACCATGACCCTTCAAAATAAGGTTCGAATTTCAGGAATTATAAAAGCGTTCGACAGCTATATTATTCTCATGGAAGGCCAGAAGCGTGAAATTGTGTATCGCCACGCAATTTCCAGCATCTCCTCCGCTGTTGCGGGTGAGCAAAAGCAGAAACACGCGGCTGCCGATCCCGCGTCATCACCATCTCTCGATTCTCCCCAAACCGCGAAGCATGCTCCGCAAAAACGCGGAACAAAACACGTTCAACCGCCCTCCCCTGCGGCAAAACAGCAAAACCTTAATAATACGTTGAAAGACGGCCTCCTGAAATGGATGCAGGAACAAAAGGCGGCAAAATAACATGAGTCTTCGCACCATCGTGCTGGCCGCTTTATCAGGTGTTCTTCTCGCTGCATCCTTCCCGTCTTTTGATGCCCATTTTTTAGCCTGGATCGCCTTTGTACCATTGTTATTTGCACTGCAAAAAAAAACCATCAAAGAAGGTTTCTGGCTCGGCGGCATCACCGGCATTGTGTTTTTTACAGGTACTGTTTACTGGGTAACAAACTCAGTGCATTTCTACGGCGGCATCCCTATTGTTCTTGCATCACTCGTCACACTTTTACTCTGCGCTTATCTGGCCCTCTACCCGGCACTCTTCGGGGCCGCCGTCGTTCACCTCTGCAACCGCCACCCGGCCTTTTATATCATCATTGTTCCCGCACTCTGGACGTCTCTCGAACTTGCCCGTACTTACCTTTTGAGTGGTTTCCCATGGTCGCTGCTGGGATATTCACAATATAAAACGCTTTCGGTTATCCAGATATCGGACGTCGTGGGTGTTTATGGCGTTTCCTTTCTGGTTGTTTTGGTGAATACGGCCATTGCCGGAGTTTTCCTGAGCAAAAAGAAATATACCGGTTTTTTTATCACCCTGATCGTCATGGCTGCTGTTCTTGGATATGGCACGCAGAAGCTGCGGGCTCCTGAGCGCACGGAAGAAATGATCGCATCGGTCGTCCAGGGGAATATCGAACAGGATAAGAAATGGGACCCTGCGTATCAGGCGGACACAATTGGGGTTTATAAAAGGCTGACGCTGGCAGCAAATACCCAGCATCCCGATTTGGTCATCTGGCCGGAAACCGCGACTCCGTTTTACTTTAACGGCGCCAGACAAAGCGACCAGCGTCTGACGACTGATCTGGTACAGTTTGTAAAGGAACACAGAATACCACTTCTTTTCGGCAGTCCCACGTTTGAGATAAAGCCCTCCAGAATGATCGTAGCCAGAAATTCAGCATTTTTTCTGTCGCCGGAAGGCGCTGTTACGGGAACGTATCATAAAATACATCTGGTCCCGTTTGGAGAATATGTGCCGTTCAAAAGCATGTTGTTCTTCGTTGAAAAAATGGTTCAGGCCATCGGTGATTTTCAGTCAGGGGACGAATTTACGGTTATGGAAATGCCATTGCAGAATTCCGGCAATCGAAGCATCAAGGTCAGCACGGTTATCTGCTATGAAATTATTTTCCCCAATCTGGTCAGACAGTTTGTAAACCAGGGCGCGAACGTCGTGACAACAATAACAAATGATGCCTGGTTCGGCAGGACCGCGGCCCCCTATCAGCATTTTTCCATGGCTGTCTTTCGAGCGGTAGAAAACCGTGTGCCGGTTGCGCGTGCGGCCAATACCGGGGTCTCCGGTTTTATTGATGCCCATGGGCATATTCTGAACACGTCCGGCATTTTCAGAGAAACATTCCTTACACAAAAAATCAATGTCGGTGCAGAGAAGACCTTTTATACCCGCTATGGCGATCTTTTTAGTTATGCCTGCCTGCTTTTTATCCTTCTGATGCTGGTTCTAAAACCGTATTCTCCCTCACGCGTTCACGGCGCCTCTCAATCAAAAAAGCCGTGAGCCCTGCGTCCTGTCTCGCGCACATGCCCGGACGTGTCGGGACATCGCGGAACAATGCTTCAAACTCCGTTGTTTCCCGCAGATAATTTAGGGTAAAGAAATGCGAAACAGGCATTACAAGGAAAAAACCGTCTGAAGAAAATCCGTGGATTTCAATCTTTTGCCGAGAAGATGGAATATATATGCAGTGAATATCTGTCCCAGTTCCTGCACTATCGCGGGAGAAGGCTTCAGCCGGGATATCTTATCCATATCCATTCGTAATGCTTGATAATAGAACCCTACTGTTCCCGGTGAAACTTTCAAGTCGGTGTCTCCGGAAGAGACCAGGCAAGACGCACACAATACCTCGCCTTTTAATCTGAGAAAGACGACATCCCCTTTCGGCTGGTTTCCGCAGGAGCAACATCTGTCCAATCTGGGTTGATATCCGAGAAGCGAAAGAAACTTGATCTCAAATACCCTGAGCAAAAAAACAGGATTTTCCCCTGCGTTCAGGAGGGTTATGGCATGCGAAAGAAGCCGAAACACTGCTGAGTTCCCTTCACCGGGCGGGGCCAGTTCTTTTATGAGTTCCAGAATGACAGCACCCGCGGCGGCGCACAAGAGATCATTGCAAATAGCAGCGGGTTGCGTGGTGATGTCAGCAGATTCGATTCTGAGAAGTTCCTGGTGTTCCCGTTCATATAAATGGAGTCGGCAGGTTGTGAAGGTCTCAAGGCCCGCCCCGAAACGTTTGAAAGATTTGCGGGCGTTTTTCGCGACCCCTTTCAGCAAACCCCGTTCTGCTGAAAAAAAGGTGACGAGTTTATCAGCATCTCCGAGGTTCATGCTGCTGACAATGATGGCTTCAGTTTTGGACTTCATAGATTCATATCGGTCGGGAGCCTGGTCAATTACCGCAAACTCCGTCTATTTTCCCGTCACCTTGCGAAATCCTCCGCTTTTGCTTTCTTTTGTGGTTCCAGACATACAGAAGAGCGATAACGATACTCAACAGTACGGCTCCGATGAGCGCCTGATGAGAATAACGCATGATCAGTTCACGGTTTGCCCCGATAAAATACCCGATGTACGACAGGACGGTAACCCAGAGGCCGGCGCCGAAAAGTGTATAGAGGGAAAATTTTACATGATTCATGCCCGCAAGGCCCGCAGGGAGCGATATGAGATGACGCACCACGGGAAGGAGTCTGCCGATGAAGGTAGATACTTCGCCATGATTTTTAAAAAACAACTCAACTTTTGCGAATTTTTCTTCCGTAATCCAGACATATTTCCCGTATTTCAGCACGAGAGGCCTTCCCAGATACCGTGCGGCGAAATAGTTGGCGTAGGCGCCAAGAAGGCTGCCGAAGGTGCCGCAAAGAATGACCACGGTCATATCCATCTGCCCCTGCTGGGCAAGGTACCCGGCCGGCGGCATGACCAGTTCACTCGGGACTGGAATGATGGAGCTTTCCATGGCCATCAACAAAAAAATGCCTGGATAGCCGAGCGCACCGATGGTTGCGACAAGCCACTCAATAATTTCCTGCACGATTACTCCCCTTCCGTGAGTATCCCGATATTTTTCAGCATACGATCGTCTTCACGCCACCCTTTTTTCACCTTAACCCACAGTTGAAGAAATATTTTGGTTCCCAGCAGTTTTTCCGCATCCAGCCGGGCAAGCGTGCCGATCTGCTTGAGCATATTTCCACCTTTGCCTATCAGAATGCCTTTTTGTGAGTCCCGCTCCACGTAGATAACCGCGGTAATGCGCGTAATCGCCGTTTCTTCCTTCATATCTTCGATGGAAACTGCCGTGGAATACGGGATTTCTTCCTGGGTAAGTTCGAACACCTTTTCACGGATGATTTCAGCGATAACAAATCGCTCCGGCTGGTCGGTCAACTGGTCATCGGGAAAATATTTCGGTCCGTGAGGCAGCTGCTTTTCGATTATTTCCACAAGGCCGCCGAGATCATTCTGGAGTGCTGAGACGGGAATAATTTCCGCGAACGAATACAGTTTGCTGCATTCCCGCATCAGGGGGAGGAGCGATTCTTTTGCGACAAGATCCGTTTTATTGATGAGAAGAAAAACCGGCGTATGGACCGCTGCAAGCGTCTCAATGATAAACTTGTCTCCCGCGCCAGGAGGATCCGTTGCTTCAACCAGCATCAGGATCAGATCCACTTCGTTATAGGTTGCAAGCGCAGTTTTGACCATCACCTCGTTCATCCGGTGCATGGGCTTGTGGATGCCCGGTGTATCCATAAACACCAGTTGAGCATTCGGTCGGTTGACAATACCGAGAATACGATTGCGCGTTGTCTGAGGTTTGTCGGATATAATTGCGATTTTTTCGCCGAGAAGAGCGTTTAAGAGTGTTGACTTGCCGACGTTCGGCCTGCCGATAATCGAAATAAAACCTGATTTGAATTTTTGTGCATCTGCCATGGGGGGTAGAATACCTGAAATTCCTCAGTCGCGCAACAGAAAAGCCGCGGAAAGGGGACTGGCAACAGGAATACAAGGCAAATTTGTCTGAGTCGATGGGGCCATCGGCCAACAGATATCAGTCCCGGTCAGGCTACGGCAAACCGCTCGACGCTGAGAGCATGGTGGAAAAATATTCGGCCTTATTGTCTTTATAATGCTTCATAAGGTTGTTAATTACCAGATTTCTGCCGTTAGGAAGCCTGAACTTCGATTGATGTTTATAGACAAACCATCCCCTGAAAATAATGAAATAAGGCACCTGTTCAGAAGTCAAATGTATATATTTCTCGACCGCATCAAAAAGAAAGAGTTCGTTGATATGCGGATTGAAATTGACAAGCGCCTTATCATCATTGCTTATCATCTGAAACGATTTCCTGGATTCTTTTATCGCCTTCTGTATTTCTTTTTTGTATTTATCCCGTATTACCAGGTTGTCAATCTGCCCTGAATTGTCATGACGGACATTGAGGCTCTTCTGAAGATTTTCAAGTATGCCATGAGATGCGCCTGCCAGCGTATAAATGGACATTGGATCTGCATCGTTAAAATAGAGTCGTATGGCAGTTTCCAATTGACGTTTGGCCGCATCTAATTTTGATACTTTTACGTTTGATTTTATCGGCATATTTGGAATACCGTCGTTTCCCTAAGTTCAACCGGGTCTTTGGGCAGTTGAAAGAAAAATACTTTTTGCGCTGTTTTGTGAAGCTACGAAGAACGTCTGCGATTGACGGAAGCTCTTCGTTCTGTCCCGTTTCTACGTTCGGGTCCATTATAATTTTGATTATTCAATTTTCGTCTGTCGGGATTCTTTCTCCGGTTGTCCCCTGACCTGCGTTCTTTTGTTTCCATAATCTCCCCCTATCTTTGTATTTACGAGAAGCATGCAACGTATTTTGTTGAAAGTAATTCTGCGAGTGGAGCCCTTTTCCGGCAGGAGCCTGAGGCTCCCTCAATAAACGCTACCTCCCGCTTGTACCCAGCGTTAACGAGTGCGATGCGCGAGTGCAGGGCACGACTTACTGTATTTCTTCCCTAGCAGAAGCCAAGGGATTCCCTGTCTCAGGGATTGAGAAGAATGGAAAAATTCTGACCGCAAGCCAACAACAGCTTTATCAATTATTAATCTAGAATATGCTAAATAAATAAAAAAGGCAAGATTTTACAAAACACAACAGTTGAAATTTTTTGTCTTATATTTTCGAAATTTATTTAGTGGAGTCCCCTCCGGCAGGAGCCGGAGGCTCCTTCTATAAACGCGACCGCTCGCTTATACCCAGCGTTAACGAGTGCGATGCGCGAGTGCAGGGCACGACTTACTGCATTCCTCACCTGGCAGGAGCCAAGGGCTTCCCTGTCGCTGAGATTAACTGGCATAATTAATGCTTAATAAATCACGAAATTATTCTTAATTTTTTTTCATTCAAACGATAACGAATATCTGCATATTACCGAAATTAATAATGCTAAAAAAAATTACAAGCGCCTTAGCCTAGTAATTTGTTCCAGATATTTTGACAAAAAATATATTTTATATTAAAAATCAATTACATATAGAAAGTATTCCATAATATTTTAAAATTATGAGTATGAGCAATGGCTTACCGAAATAACCTACTGCAACAAAAGTAATACTTGAAACAACTATACATATAATTAGAATTGAGTATTTTTCCCTTCAAAAAAACACTACCATGTGCTAAATTGAAACATAAGTAGCGTTCTGTAACGTTTCATTAATAAAACACGAGGACATCTATGGCAGAAATATGCGTTATAGCTCCCTACGAAGATTTATCACATACGGTTTTCCAAGTAAGCCAGGAAATGAAAATGGACCTGGATATCAGAGTAGCGCGCTCTACCGAAGGGGTGATTGCCGCACGTGAAGCGGTAAAAAACGGCTGCCATGTACTGGTGAGTCGTGGCGTTACGGCCTGGCTTATCCAGCAATCGGATATAGAAGCACCGGTAGTAGTAATCCCTATTGGAGGCTATGATTTACTGCGTGCTTATTACCAAGCCAAGGATCTCGGCGGGCCTATCGCTGTCGTGGATGTTCCCGAAGTAATACAAATGCTGGAGAGTCTTGAGAAGATCATTGGTGAAACATTCATTAAATACACTTTGGTGAACCAGGCAGACGACATATGCAGAGGCGTCCAAACGGTAAAAGAGGCTGGTGCGCAGGTAGTGATTGGGAAAATTGCCATGGCACGTGAAGCACATAATTACGATCTTAAAAGCGTAATTTTTAACTCTGGCAAGGAATCCGTCAGTCAGGCATTAAAAGAAGCACAAAGAGTATTCTCTGTCTATAAACAGGAAAAACGCAGGTCAGAGCAGTTGAACGCTATTCTCGATTTTGCTTATGATGGTGTAATCGCGCTCGATGAGGAAGGTCATATCACTGTTTTTAATCCAGTTGCGGAAAGACTCTCCGGATGGAAGGCGGAAGATGCCATAGGACGCAAAGTTACCGATATCATACCAAAAGCTCATTGTCAATTTTTACTCAAAACCAGTAAACCTGAACTTGGCGAAATTCTCGAACTCGGCAATAACAGGGTTGTCGCCAATCGAGTACCCATTATTGTGGATGGCAAAACAGTCGGAGTGGTATCAACATTTCAACATATAACACAGCTTCAGAATCTTGAACACAAAGTCCGCCGCATTCTTTCAGAAAAAGGACACGTTGCAAAATATACTTTTGAAGATATCATCGGTGAAAGCGAAGCAATGCGGGAAGTTACCAGCATAGCGCGGGAATATGCAGCCTCACAAGCCACAATACTCATTCACGGAGAATCAGGGACAGGCAAAGAGATGTTTGCCCATGCCATGCATCTAGTCGGCCCCCGTCGTCAAGGCCCTTTCGTCGCGATCAATTGCGCCGCTATGCCTGAGAACCTTTTGGAAAGTGAATTATTCGGCTATAGAGAAGGCGCCTTTACGGGTGCCCGTAAAGGAGGGAAGCCGGGACTGTTCGAATTGGCCCATAACGGCACAATATTCCTCGATGAAATCGGAGAGATGTCTCCCCGGCTGCAAGCCCGGGTTCTTAGAGTGCTGGAAGAACATGAAATCATGCGTTTAGGTGATGATCGCATCATCCCCGTAGATATCTGGGTCTTTGCTGCCACCCATCGGAACCTCAAAACCATGGTGCGAGATCAAACTTTCCGAGAAGACCTCTACTATCGCATCAACGTTCTCACACTCTCCATCCCTCCTCTACGGGAGCGGGGAGCTGATATTATCATCCTTGCAGAACGGTTCGCGCAGGAATTCTATCGTGAGCTCAACCGGTCCATCCCCCACTTTACTCAGGAGGCGTATCGAGAGTTATTGCTCTATCCTTGGCCCGGTAATATTCGCGAACTGCGCAATGCCATGAAACGACTTTCTCTACGTTTCAATTGTGATACAGTTGGAGCCAAGGAAATCATGAGAATCCTCGAATTAGAACCAAGGTCGTGCGAAGAAAAAAAAGAACTCGGAAGAGCAGTAAAAAACGTTCCCGATGAAAAACATATAGGAAAATCACGCTTATCAGCCCATGTTGGTCGCCTTGAAAAAAGCCTTATTGAGAAAACCCTCCAAGAAACAATGGGTAATAAAGCAGAAGCTGCAAAACGGTTAAATATAAGCAGAACAACTCTGTGGAGAAAATTGCGTACAGATGAATATTCTGCATAATGAAACATTGCGTAACGCTTATGTTTCTTTTTTGAAACGCTATTTGGCAGCAGTAATTTTTAACTACGAATTAAAAAGCTTCAAGTTACATTAGTATAGTTCCCTTCTTATCATATTAATCAATAGGTTTTACCCTTTCCGCTAGACGTATTCGCACATCGACATAATCATGGCATGCTATTTGTAATGCTTATAACAGCTGTTCAAATAGCAACACTCAACATTCTCGTTGGAAAAGCAGCCAAGATTCTCTACATAGCATATAAAGCTTTGATCCATTTCAATTAGCAAACATTCTAAAAGAGACGCGTACGACGAAATAGAATCATGCCTGAAGCAAGAAGTTCCGTCTGTCGCATCGTTGACTGGTTGACTAGTTTAGGACCTGTTCTAGCACAGGAAGACGGTATATCTTCGTTGTACAAATTACTCTCGCTGAAGGAAGGGGGGGATGAGTATAGAAGACAGTACCAGACTATGAACACCAATAATTTTTTTGCAAGTTGTATTAAATCAAGGTTATATGATGCTGTTACCCTTGGAATCAAAATTGTCTAATTATGACGGGAGATGAAAGGAGCAATTCATGGAAATGAAGAAAGAAAAGCCCACCAAAATGCGATGGTATGTCCTGTTTATGGCGAGCTTGATGTATCTGGTTACCTATATGGACCGGGTCAACATATCCGCCGCAGCGCCGATCATCAGGCAGGAATTTGGCTTTGATAAAATCACCATGGGTATCATTTTCAGTATGTTTACATGGGGCTATGCCATGTTCCAGGTTCCGGGCGGCTGGTTGGGCGACAAGTTCGGGCCGAGAAACGTTTTGACGACAATTGTGACCTATTGGTCCATCATGACAGCAGCAACTGCCCATTGCGTTGGAGTGCTCTCATTCTCGATTGTCCGCTTCCTGTTCGGCATAGGCGAAGGCGGTGCATTCCCCACGGCAACGCGCGCGATGCAGATGTGGTTTACCAGATCAGAGCGCGGAATTGTGCAGGGCGTGACTCACAGCGCAAGCCGTCTTGGTGCCGCAATTGTGCCTCCTATTACCGTGGCAATCATACAGGCTTTTGGCTGGCGCGCCGTGTTCTACATCTTCGGCGCAGTCGGTCTCCTTTGGGCCTTGGTGTGGTGGTACACGTATAAAGATATGCCTGAAGAGCATAAAGGGGTGAACAAGGCAGAACTCGGCCATATTCGCGGTGTCGATGAAAATGGAAACATAAAAGCTGCGAATATTGTCAAAAACCCGAAAGTGCCCTGGAGCGTGCTCTTAAGACATCCCAATATGTGGGCCATCATGTGCGGATATTTCTGCTACAACTACAACCTGTGGATATTCCTCTCTTGGCTTCCGACTTACCTCGTCGACCATCGTGGTTTTACTTTGGTGAAGATGGGTATCTTTGCCTCCCTGCCTCTTCTGGCCGGTGTTGTTGGTGATACCGTCGGCGGCTGGGCAAGCGATAAATTGCTCGAAAAAACCGGCCACACCAAATTCTCCCGGCGCGTGGTGGCAATCATAGGTATGCTCGGTTGTGCGATCTTTATGCTGGCCACCGCGCTTTCAACTGATGCGTACATGGCGGTGGGTTGCCTAACGGCAGCCATGTTCTTCCTTGAATGCATCATCGGTCCGGCATGGGCAGTCCCCATGGATGTCGG
This sequence comes from Nitrospirota bacterium, assembly GCA_963663225.1. Lineage (GTDB taxonomy): Bacteria > Nitrospirota > UBA9217 > UBA9217 > UBA9217 > JBAZLV01. The sequence continues at coordinate 19,461 of OY760142.1, forward strand.
CGGACCATATTCAGGAACAGTGTCAGGTATGATGAACATGGCGGGAAATACCGGCGGAGCACTTTCACCGTTGGTCTTTGGCGTACTGGTAACGTATATGTCTTGGGAAGCACCTTTTTACGTTGCATCAGCACTGCTTGCTGTAGGTGCCTGCATCTGGGCATTCTGGCTCAATCCTGAAATTTCCGTTATTGATAAAGGCAATGTCGTAGTCAAGCATCATCAATAATAATTATTTACTTTTTCGGGGGTCAGCCATCAATGTCCAAAGTGGCTGACGTTGTATGGCTGACCCCGCATTGCTCGAAGCGTAATTACAGAATAATAACCGGCAGACACACGAAAACAGGAGGCTGATAATGCAAGGTATGATAGAACTTTTCCATGCCGATTCACTGGGCGGACCAATGAATGAACTGAAGAAGGCATTTGAGGCCAGAAACACAGGAGTCACTATTAATCTTACTTCAGGTCGTTCCAAAGAACTCGCAGAACGTATCTTGAATGGAGATACCTGTGATATTTTCGCCCCCTCCGATCCTCAGGTTATTAAAAACCTGATGACTAAACGGGTTCAGGAAAAGCTGGCTGCGTCCTGGTATATTGCGTTTTCGGCCAATGAACTGGTTGTCATTACAAAAAAAGGCAATCCTTTCGGCATAAAACGAATGAACGATCTAACAAAAGATGGGGTCGTCCTTGCGCGAGTAAGCGGTGAAACCGATATGGGTACGAATCGGACAATCGAATTCATCCAAAACGCGACGGCAGAGGAAGAAAATTCCGGTTTGGCACAACAAATAATAGACAGTGCTCTGAAAGCGGGCACTGTTCCCGGCGTTTTGCAGGCAGTCCAAAGCGGCAGGGCGAATGTTGGCATCGTCTATCTCTCAGCAGCGGTGTCGATTGCCAACGATGTAGATATTATTTATTTTCCAGCGACTGTAAATTTAAGCAAAAAAATCGTCAATGTAGTCACCATCCCAAGTACTGCAAAAAATATTAGAGCAGCAGACAGTTTCATTAAGCTGCTTCTGTCTGCGGATGGGAGACAAATTTTAAAGAAAACCGGGCAGCCGCCGATCGTGCCACCGCACACAGAAGGCAGCGTGCCCCCGAGTCTTCTCGCAGACTGATTATACGATCCGTTTACCAATATCTTGCTGTTCCCCTTTGGGGCAGTAATTTATAATAGGCATCAGACATTTTACAGAAAGCGGAGGTGGATTTATCTTGGCTAAAAATTTACCGATAGTACCTACGGCAAAAGCGAACAGCATGGCCGAAGCACCGTCAGGGATAGCCTGGCGTGAACAGCACCCGGTCATCAACGACAAGTGCAATCAGTGTTTGGTATGTACCCTATACTGTCCGGAAGGCGCATTACAGCAGGACAAAGGCAAGGTGGTGCTCGTGTTGGATTTATGCAACGGTTGCGGCACCTGCGCAGTGGAATGTCCGGAAAAGGCAATCGCCATGGTTCCCGAGTTTGAGGGTGATCGAGGCGTGTTCCCCTTAAAGGAGGGCAAATAATGAGTGTAACGTTACTGACAGGCAGTGAAGCCGCGGCCTATGGGGCCAAGCTGGCGAAGATTGAAGTACTGGCATATTATCCCATCACCCCTGCGTTTCCCGCGATGGAGCGGCTGAGCAAATTTATCGACGACGGTGAGTTGAATGCCCGGTTTGTGCGTGTGGAAGGCGATCACAGCGCGCTGGCCGCGGCCCTTGGCGCATCGTTGGCAGGAAGCAGGGCCTTCACGGTGACCAATTCCCAGGGTCTTTTGTACATGACCGAGGTGGTGTATCACACGGCAGGCCTGCGGCAGCCGGTGGTCATGGCAGTGGCCAACCGGGCGCTTTCCGCACCCCACAGCCGTTTCCCCGAGCACGGCGATGTGATTTCCCAGGACGCCAGCGGCTGGATTCTGCTGTTTTGCGAGAACAACCAGGAAGTACTGGACACCACCCTGCAGGCGTTCAAGGTTGCAGAAACATGCCGTCTGCCGGTGATGGTCAACTACGAGGGATACATTCAATCCCATACCCAGGAAGAAGTGGATGTTCCGGAGCAGGCAAAGGTGGACGCGTTCCTGCCCTTCAAGCGGGTGGCCACGCTGGACGTCAACAATCCGCAGGGCGTGAACACCGTTGCCAGCCCTGAGTTTTATATGGATTACAAGTTCCGCCAGAATGAAGCAATGGAGCAGGCACTGGAAACCATCAACACGACCGCGGGCGACTTCGGCAAGGCATTCGGCCGGAACTGGTCCGGTGTCATCGAAGGCTACCAGATGGCCGACGCAGAGCATGCGGTGGTGGCCATGGGTTCAGCCGTTGCTGACTGCCGGGTGGTTGTGGATGCATTGCGCGCAGAAGGCAAGAAGGTTGGGCTGGTCAAAGTCAGATCGTTCCGCCCCTTCCCTGCCGAGGCGCTGCGCACGATGTTAAAGAACACCAAGCTGGTGACTGTCCTGGACAAGAACATCGTGTTCGGATCCGGCGGCGCCCTTGGAAACGAGACAAAATCAGCGCTGTATGGTCATTTTGCAGTCCCCGTAAAGAACTTCATTGTCGGCCTGGGCGGCCGGGACTTCAGACCGGATGAAATCAAGCAGGTGCTCAGCCAGTCTGAAGAGCGTGCGAAACAGACAGCAGCGTATGAATGGTTCGGATTATAAGAATAAGGAGGAAGGCTTGTGACGATCAATATAAAAGAGTTACCACAACAGGATTTATTCGGCCCGGGCAACGCGGGTTGCCGCGGCTGTGGTGCCGCGATTGCCGGCAGACAGGCAATGAAAGTGTTGGGACCCCGGACCATTATCAGCATACCGGCTTCCTGCATGGCCACCCTCAGCGGGAGCAATCAGAGAACCGCATGGAGTATTCCTTTTTATCACACTCTGTTCGAGATCGCTCCTGCGATTTCATCGGGAGTCCGTGCGTCACTGGACGTCCAGGGGATCAAAGACGTGAATGTCGTATCATGGGGCGGCGACGCCGGATCGGCCGACATCGGTTTCCAGGCATTGTCGGGTGCGGCAGAGCGCAACGAATCCATTATTCATGTTTGTTATGACAATGAAATGTACATGAACACCAGCGGCCAGACCGGGAGCCAGACTCCCCTGTATGCCGCGACGACGAACGAACAGAAGGGCAAGAAGACCAATAAAAAAGATATGCTTGCGATCATGGTGGCGCATGGCGCCGGATATGTGGCAAGCGCGTCCATATCCCATCCGCTGGACCTGATGGAGAAGTTCAAGAAGGCGGCCGCTCATGACGGTTTCGCGTATATCCACATCCTGGCCCCGTGCTATCGCGGCTGGAACATCCCCACGGACAAGTCGGTGGACACCGCGAGAAAGGCCGTTGAAAGCGGTATGTGGGAACTGTATGAGGTAGTGGACGGCAAAAAAACCCGGACGTACGAACCTTCATTCATTCCGGTGGCCGACTATCTGAAGCCGCAGGGCCGGTTCAAGCACCTGACGGCAGCTCAGATTCAAGAGGTGCAGAATGCCGTGAATCGCCACTTTGGGCGTAAGGAGGCAAAATAATTATGCGTGAGATTCGTCTACACGGTCGATTCGGGCAGCCGGTTGCCAAGCTGGCAACGGCAATAGGAAAAAAGGCCATGGCAAACGGCAAGCATGTACAGATTGCCAATGCGTTTGCCGCGTTCCGTCCCGGAGGACCCATGAATGTCGTAATCAGGACCGATGCGGCGCCGATCAAGGAGCGGTCATCCAACAATACCAAGCCGGACATTGTAGTAGTGCTTGACAACACCTTGTTCAAGGCAATGGATGTGACCAAGGGAATGAAAAAAGGCGGCACGGTGATGGCCCTGGGCGCCGATAAAAACGTATTGGGTGACAAGGCAGGTCAGTTCACTTTTGTGGCTATGGACCCCTTCTTTAAGGGCCGTGGTGCGAATGAAGTCGAAGCCGGCGTCATCAGCAGCCTCGAAAATCAAAAGGCCATATAGTCATACCACACATGCATCGGCATGTGTAAGGAGGAATAAAATGGGCTCGGCACAAACAAACGATTCATGTTGTGGTGAAAAAAACCACACATTAAATCCGGAAAAAGTATTTACCGAGATCAAAGCAATGATCAAAGGCGACGTCCTTTACGATGATCTCACCCGGACAATTTACAGCAGTGCAGCATGTCTTTTTCAGGTGAAACCCCTGGGAATCGTGCTTCCTAAAGACAAGGATGACGTCGTCCAGGTTGTTAAATACGCCAGCAAAAATAAAATCCCTCTTATTCCCCGTGGAGGCGGTACGAGCCGCGCAGGAAATGAACTGGGTGAAGGAATCATACTGGACTTTTCCCGCTATATGAACAATATGCTGGAGGAAAATGCAGGAGAAAAATGGGCCAGGGTCCAACCGGGCATCACGCAAGGAGGACTGAACAATCTGCTTAAACCGCAAAAGCTTTTCTTTCCGATCGACCCCTCGACGAAAGAACACTGCACATTCGGCGGCATGATTGCCAATAATTCCAGCGGTCCGCATGCCATTAAATACGGTGCTGCGCGGGATAACGTCATCTCACTCGAAATAGTTCTCCCCACTGGAGAAATTATAAACACAGGACCAGTTTCAGGTGGGGAAATTTCCGGAAACATCGGAAATATCTACCAGGGGGTTGATGATGTATTGAAACGCTACCAGAAACCTCTAGAAGATGAGAAGCCGTTCACCATCAAGAACTCCTCAGGGTATGATCTCTGGAGAATCAAGAACAATGGAACAATGGATCTCACTTCACTTTTGGTAGGTTCCGAAGGCACGCTCGGCATCATTACTGAAGCGAAAGTCAAGCTCTGGCCGTTGCCGGGTAAAACACTGGGCGGTCTGGTCTATTTCGACAGCCTGGAGAAAGTCGGCAAGGCAGTCGTGAAAATACTCGAATTTTCTCCGACCATGCTGGAAATTATTGAACGGCGGATTCTCGACTTGGCCCGTCAACAGAAGGCTGAAATGCGTCCCTACCTGCCGGACGGCATAGAAGCGATGCTCTTCATCGAGTTTGAAGAAAAAGATGAGGCTGAGCTCCGCAACAAGTTTGCCAAAGTCGAACAGGCCATGAAGAGCGAAAACTTGTCCATCGATATGAAAGTAGCGAAGGACAAAAAAGACATGGAAATGCTGGGCAAAGTCCGGCAAATTTCCGGGCCTATCCTGAACAAAACAAAAGGACCGAAAAAACCAATAGCCTTCATTGAAGATGCCGCAGTCCATCCCACCAGACTCCCGCAGTATATTCAGGGACTGAGAAGCATATTCAGCAAATACGGCGTTGATGCCGGCGTCTACGGACACGCCGGTGACGGCAACATGCACCTCATGGTTTTTCTGGATCTACGCCAGGAAGAAGAAGTCAAAAAGATGCTTGCCATTGCTGATGAGACCTACAATCTTGTCTTTTCATTAAAAGGCACGATCAGCGGTGAGCATGGCGATGGTCGCCTTCGCACCTACTACACCAAAAAACAATACCCCAAACTGTATGCTGCATTTGAGGAAATAAAAAAACTATTTGACCCGGACAATATTTTCAATCCCGGATCAATCGTGGGCGGTGGGGAGAATCCTCTCGCTCAATATCTCAAATTCAAAAGTAAAGATGAAAAAGCAGCATTGTCCGCCATTCTCACCAAGGAATTGGTACAAGAGGCAAGCAGCACCTGCTCCGGCTGCGGAAAGTGCCGCTCCTACTGTCCGGTAGCCATGAAAGTTCTCGATGAGTTTGCGCTTGGAAGGGCCAAGGCAACGCTGATTCGCGGCTATCTGAACGGAACCATTGATAAAAAAATCCTGGATTCTCCAAAATTCAAAGAAGTTCTTGACGCCTGCGTAAACTGCAAACGTTGTCTGACGGAATGCCCGTCAGGAGCAGACATACCCTGGCTTGCGGTTGAAGGCCGGCATTATGTAGTGGATCGAGACGGTGAACCTTTCGGACAGAGAATTCTTGCAAGCACAAAGGATCTTTGCCGGACCTCAAGCATGTTCGCACCTTTGGTAAACCTGACCAATTCCCTGAAGCCTTTCCGTAAAGGCCTGGAACTGGCTGTTGGCCTTGATGCCCGCCGCACGCTTCCGAAGTTCCCGAACAAGACCCTGCGGCAGATGCTTGAAAACCGACCGCGGAAGACCAGCGAGAAGAAGGTTGTTCTTTTCCTAGGCTGCTATTCCACTTACAATGAGCCCGAAGAGGACGGTCTGGCAACAATAGAAATTCTTGAGAAAAACGGTTATGAAGTCCTTCTGCCTGATTTCCGCTGCTGCGGAATCGCACGCCTCAGTGCCGGAGGTATTGACCAGGTTGGGGACGACATAAACTACAACATTAAAAAGCTGTCGGAATTTGTCGACAAGGGCTATCCCATCATTTTCAGCGAATCAAGCTGCGCCCTTGCGATCAAGATGGAATATCCGAAAATTGTGAATTCGGACGATGCAAAAAAAGTTTCAAAAAACTGTATTGATATCCATGACTTCCTGATGCAGCTCCACAAAAAAGGAGAGCTTAATCTGGATTTCGGCAAAATAGACCTTAAAATCGGATATCACAATCCCTGCCATCTCCGGGCCCTCGGGGTCACTAAGCAACCGGTTGAATTGCTCAACCTGATCCCCGGTGTAACTGCCCAGGCATATTCCGACGCATGCTGCGGTATCTCAGGAACATTCGGTATGAAGAAGAAGAATTTCGATCTCTCTATGAAAATCGGAGAGCGGTTGTTTAAAGAGATAAAGGCTTCAGACGCGCAGGAGCTTGCCACCGGATGCGGCGCTTGTGCAATGCAGATATTCCAGGGAACGCAAAGAAAAGCGGTAACCCCGGTATCGCTGCTCGCAAAAGCATATAAGTTGAAGGAACAATCCTCAACTGCCAAAGCAAGTTAAGCAGGAAGCAAAAAACTAGTCGTTAAAGGCAGCAGGTGCAGCAGACATGTTGACACCAGGGATATGACAACGAGATTAAAAACATGTCTGCTGCTCCTTGCTGTTCCCCTTTGGGGCAGTAATTTATAATAGGCATCAGACATTTTACAGAAAGCGGAGGTGGATTTATCTTGGCTAAAAATTTACCGATAGTACCTACGGCAAAAGCGAACAGCATGGCCGAAGCACCGTCAGGGATAGCCTGGCGTGAACAGCACCCGGTCATCAACGACAAGTGCAATCAGTGTTTGGTATGTACCCTATACTGTCCGGAAGGCGCATTACAGCAGGACAAAGGCAAGGTGGTGCTCGTGTTGGATTTATGCAACGGTTGCGGCACCTGCGCAGTGGAATGTCCGGAAAAGGCAATCGCCATGGTTCCCGAGTTTGAGGGTGATCGAGGCGTGTTCCCCTTAAAGGAGGGCAAATAATGAGTGTAACGTTACTGACAGGCAGTGAAGCCGCGGCCTATGGGGCCAAGCTGGCGAAGATTGAAGTACTGGCATATTATCCCATCACCCCTGCGTTTCCCGCGATGGAGCGGCTGAGCAAATTTATCGACGACGGTGAGTTGAATGCCCGGTTTGTGCGTGTGGAAGGCGATCACAGCGCGCTGGCCGCGGCCCTTGGCGCATCGTTGGCAGGAAGCAGGGCCTTCACGGTGACCAATTCCCAGGGTCTTTTGTACATGACCGAGGTGGTGTATCACACGGCAGGCCTGCGGCAGCCGGTGGTCATGGCAGTGGCCAACCGGGCGCTTTCCGCACCCCACAGCCGTTTCCCCGAGCACGGCGATGTGATTTCCCAGGACGCCAGCGGCTGGATTCTGCTGTTTTGCGAGAACAACCAGGAAGTACTGGACACCACCCTGCAGGCGTTCAAGGTTGCAGAAACATGCCGTCTGCCGGTGATGGTCAACTACGAGGGATACATTCAATCCCATACCCAGGAAGAAGTGGATGTTCCGGAGCAGGCAAAGGTGGACGCGTTCCTGCCCTTCAAGCGGGTGGCCACGCTGGACGTCAACAATCCGCAGGGCGTGAACACCGTTGCCAGCCCTGAGTTTTATATGGATTACAAGTTCCGCCAGAATGAAGCAATGGAGCAGGCACTGGAAACCATCAACACGACCGCGGGCGACTTCGGCAAGGCATTCGGCCGGAACTGGTCCGGTGTCATCGAAGGCTACCAGATGGCCGACGCAGAGCATGCGGTGGTGGCCATGGGTTCAGCCGTTGCTGACTGCCGGGTGGTTGTGGATGCATTGCGCGCAGAAGGCAAGAAGGTTGGGCTGGTCAAAGTCAGATCGTTCCGCCCCTTCCCTGCCGAGGCGCTGCGCACGATGTTAAAGAACACCAAGCTGGTGACTGTCCTGGACAAGAACATCGTGTTCGGATCCGGCGGCGCCCTTGGAAACGAGACAAAATCAGCGCTGTATGGTCATTTTGCAGTCCCCGTAAAGAACTTCATTGTCGGCCTGGGCGGCCGGGACTTCAGACCGGATGAAATCAAGCAGGTGCTCAGCCAGTCTGAAGAGCGTGCGAAACAGACAGCAGCGTATGAATGGTTCGGATTATAAGAATAAGGAGGAAGGCTTGTGACGATCAATATAAAAGAGTTACCACAACAGGATTTATTCGGCCCGGGCAACGCGGGTTGCCGCGGCTGTGGTGCCGCGATTGCCGGCAGACAGGCAATGAAAGTGTTGGGACCCCGGACCATTATCAGCATACCGGCTTCCTGCATGGCCACCCTCAGCGGGAGCAATCAGAGAACCGCATGGAGTATTCCTTTTTATCACACTCTGTTCGAGATCGCTCCTGCGATTTCATCGGGAGTCCGTGCGTCACTGGACGTCCAGGGGATCAAAGACGTGAATGTCGTATCATGGGGCGGCGACGCCGGATCGGCCGACATCGGTTTCCAGGCATTGTCGGGTGCGGCAGAGCGCAACGAATCCATTATTCATGTTTGTTATGACAATGAAATGTACATGAACACCAGCGGCCAGACCGGGAGCCAGACTCCCCTGTATGCCGCGACGACGAACGAACAGAAGGGCAAGAAGACCAATAAAAAAGATATGCTTGCGATCATGGTGGCGCATGGCGCCGGATATGTGGCAAGCGCGTCCATATCCCATCCGCTGGACCTGATGGAGAAGTTCAAGAAGGCGGCCGCTCATGACGGTTTCGCGTATATCCACATCCTGGCCCCGTGCTATCGCGGCTGGAACATCCCCACGGACAAGTCGGTGGACACCGCGAGAAAGGCCGTTGAAAGCGGTATGTGGGAACTGTATGAGGTAGTGGACGGCAAAAAAACCCGGACGTACGAACCTTCATTCATTCCGGTGGCCGACTATCTGAAGCCGCAGGGCCGGTTCAAGCACCTGACGGCAGCTCAGATTCAAGAGGTGCAGAATGCCGTGAATCGCCACTTTGGGCGTAAGGAGGCAAAATAATTATGCGTGAGATTCGTCTACACGGTCGATTCGGGCAGCCGGTTGCCAAGCTGGCAACGGCAATAGGAAAAAAGGCCATGGCAAACGGCAAGCATGTACAGATTGCCAATGCGTTTGCCGCGTTCCGTCCCGGAGGACCCATGAATGTCGTAATCAGGACCGATGCGGCGCCGATCAAGGAGCGGTCATCCAACAATACCAAGCCGGACATTGTAGTAGTGCTTGACAACACCTTGTTCAAGGCAATGGATGTGACCAAGGGAATGAAAAAAGGCGGCACGGTGATGGCCCTGGGCGCCGATAAAAACGTATTGGGTGACAAGGCAGGTCAGTTCACTTTTGTGGCTATGGACCCCTTCTTTAAGGGCCGTGGTGCGAATGAAGTCGAAGCCGGCGTCATCAGCAGCCTCGAAAATCAAAAGGCCATATAGTCATACCACACATGCAACAACTGCATGGGTAATAAACAATTTGCTTCAATCATCCAACCGTCTCGCACATTATGCATCACGTGAAATATCGTGAATTCCCAGGTTTTACCCGGCCCTGGGTGTTCCTTTATTTCACATTACAATGCCTTCTATCGTTTAGATAGAAGGCATTTCTTTTATAAAAAACCGCATAATATATCTTCCCAATGGTTTTCTTGACAGATAATCATATACGCATCTATACTTTAAGCAGGAGCTGATATATTCAGTTCAGAGGAGGTTTAACATGAATTTCATGACTGGACGCCATTTTCTTCAGATTCCGGGCCCGACAAACGTACCGGACCGGATATTGCGGGCAATGGCTAAACCGACAATCGATCATCGCGGCCCCGAGTTTTCACGAGTGGCCCTCGAAGTGCTGGATGGTCTGAAGCAAATCTCTAAAACAACCGGATCGGTGGTGGTATATCCCTCTTCCGGGACCGGTGCGTGGGAAGCAGCTCTGGTGAACATTCTCTCTCCCGGTGACCGGGTTTTAATGGTTGAAACCGGCCACTTTGCCACACTCTGGAAAGGCATTGCAGTCCGCTTCGGACTGGAAGTTGACTTTATTCCAACTGACTGGAGACGTGGAGCCGATCCGGCCATGATCGAAGAAAAGCTGATCCAGGACCGGGAACGGAGAATTAAGGCCGTGGCCATTGTGCATAACGAGACATCGACGGGAGTAACAAGCCGAATTGCGGAAATCCGCAAGGCAATCGACCGGGCTGCCCATCCGGCCTTGTTCCTGGTTGATACAATCTCGTCCCTGGCATCAATTGATTACCGGCACGATGAATGGCAAGTCGATGTAATGGCCGGTTGTTCCCAGAAAGGTCTGATGCTGCCGCCTGGATTGGGCATCAATGCCATCAGTGCAAAAGCCCTGTCCGCCGCCAAAACAGCGCGCTTGCCGAAGTCTTATTGGGATTGGGAACCTATGCTCAATGCCAATAAAATGGGTTTTTTCCCCTATACTCCACCAACCAATCTGTTGTACGGGCTTCAAGAATCCCTGCAGATGCTGCGGGAGGAAGGCCTGGAAAAGGTTTTCGCACGGCACGACCGTCATGCCGAAGCAACGCGCCGTGCAGTTCGGGCGTGGGGGCTTGAACTGCTTTGCCTTAATCCGGACGAATACAGCAGTTCACTTACTGCGGTACTCATGCCTGCAGGTCACAATGCCGACGCCTTTCGCAAAGTTGTCCTGGAGCATTTCAACATGTCTCTAGGAAATGGCCTGGATAAAGTTGCAGGCAGGGTTTTCCGCATCGGGCATCTGGGCAATTTCAACGATCTCATGCTGGCGGGAACGCTCAGTGGAGTGGAAATGGGCTTGGGTCTTGCAAATGTTCCTTATGCCAAAGGTGGCGTCATGGCGGCACTTGAATATCTGGGACAGAAGTAATCCTGGCAGCAGAATGGGAAAAGGCTGTTTCTGTGCGCGGCACCTCAACCTTTTTTATTAAATGGAATAAACGTATACCGGAAAACGTAGATTCCGCAGTCATTCAGAAAATGACGAAACAGGGAGTATTGTTCGGCCTCCAGCTGGGAGTTTACGTTTCCGTGTTTATCCTTGAATTCAGAGGAAAAAATCGAAGGTTTATTGTCACCGGGGCGGTATAGTGCACGGAAAAGCTGCACCGTTCCGCGCACATGATCATCCCAGTCAACTCCTGCAACAATGTTCACGGAGTAAGGAATCTTCGTATTTTTCAATATTTTCAGGGCATCCCTGATTGAAGCAAGATTCATGTTCTTCCCGTAGGCCTTTAATCCAGCCGGAGAGCCGCTCTCGACACCGATGTTTAGGTGCAACCCAATGCGCATCATTGATGCTTCCATTTCCTTCTGCCCGTACTGGGCGTGCAACCGCAAAATATCCTCTGCATTACAAAAAACGAATACCTTACCTTCACGCATTCCGGCATCACGCCTCACACGGTTGATATGTTCTTTGAATAAATCAAAGTCAATTCCCAGACCGCGGTGATTTCCGGCAAAAATTTCAAATTGTGCCCGTTCCTGCTCCGAGAAGATCGTTTTATAAAAACCGATCTGTTCTTCCAGTTCTTGTTTCGATCGGGGGAGCAGTTTTCTTTTGTGTTGAAAATTGCATTTCAGACATCCTCCATCACATCCCTGCGAAAAGGAGAAAGCCAGGTAATCACGGTCACCCACGTCGGGATGAATAATGTCCATGGCTCCCAGATGCTTGTTCACCTGCTGGGCGAGGCCAAGTAAAGTGGCGCGATTTTTAAGTTTTTTGAACAAAGAAAGAATATCCTCGTCCGTTGGCACCTCATGTTCGTATTCCCTGTGTTCATGCCGGGTAATGGATATTTTATCACCGGCAAGAACGCGCTCTTTGATCGTTTCGAGGCTGGTTGTCGTTTGCTCAAAACGCTCCATTTGCTGAGCAGTTGGAATGCTGGTAATGTACCCGCCGCTTTTGACGTCCGGTTCTATATCAACGAGAGAACCTCCGAGTGTTCGTATGGTTTCTGAGTTCCTGTCGCTCACGCTTTTCAGGATGCCGGATTTATAGACAGCTGCGACGGAATCATCCGGAAATTTCAAAAAATACTTCGGGACGTTACCTTTTTCATAAGGGCTGCCCGTAGTGATTTCGATGAGGGTATTATTCGCAACTATCTTTAACATCGTGAAACCTTTCATCAAGCAGGCCTGGCTGTGTATGCTCAGGCTAGAATTGATGGCCTTCTGCTGTCACTCACCGCAGATTTGGAACGTTCGGGAGAAGAACAACGAGTTGGAAATTATTATGATATCCAGCGTTTCAGAATCATTGTCGATGGCTTCCGCACTGAAAAAAAACTGTGAAACTACCAATAGAGATCCTTCACAGTTACCGACACGGGCAATTCATAATCAGTGCCGCCTGAGTCCACGTACTCGCGGCAGGACGGATACTGTTGATAGCAATACAATGCATGAATACTGATGTTCGAAAGTTTGTGTTCGGCCGACATGGTATCAAAAAAATATTCCCACTCGTCAGTGGAATCTTCGCTATTTGCTCCGCGAGGCCAGAAATGGCCGGCACGGTAACCGTAACCAAGGTTTGGAAACGGCGGCGCCGGCGGCGCTGCATTCGCTGCATCATCCTGATAACGCATCAGCCATGCCCACCATAATGCCACAAATTCATATTGCTTTGATCGTTCGATTAAGCTGCTGTCCATAGTTCTCTTCCTCGCAGACTAGTTATCGTATTGAGTCGTAATGTTATATCGACAAAGGAAACATTTTCCGCTTGCCTTCGGGAAACGCTCCTCGCAATCAATAAAGTCATTTGTTTTTAAATCAAACAATTATTACAATCTCGACAAGCATGGTGTACGTGCGGTTTAAAAGAAGAGCTTGATATCAGACTGATATTAATATCAGAATAAAATTGTTACCATATAACTCCGGAACCGAATACCACTGCCCCCTGCCAGTCAATAGTTAGCCCAAACCGCTCAGAATAACCCTTCTTTCCGAATTTACTCGAAGTGAGAAGGGTTTTACATAATATCAAAAACGTCTTTTTTATGCAAACAAAAAGAAACAAACTCCATCATGGCTGGGGGGGGGAAGCAGTATTTCTCGTTACGTACAAAAAAATAAAAAACTGTTCTTGTCGCATCATTCCTTTAAGGACTTACGGCATTAAAGTGGCAGGTGGCCGCATTATCAGTCTTTAAAATGCGATTTTGCTTTTTCAAAAGCCTTCTCAAAGTCATCCGCTGCTTTATTCAATTCGCTTGAAAGTTTATGCCACTTTTTTTCTGACTCTTTTTGTATCATTTCAAACTTCTGTGAGGCTATTTTCTGTTTTTTTTCTGCCTCTGCGAGATATTTATTCAAGTCCTTGTTTGCCCGCTCCTTCATGGCTGCTGCTTTGGTTCTCAACTCCTCCATTTGCGTGCCCAGTCGATCTAAGCGTTCTCCCATTTTTTTTTCAAACTGCTGCCTTTGTGCCGTTATATCCTGTGATATCGATTGCTGTTCTTTGGCGTATCCCGTTGTCAGGAACGTGGTACACGAGATAAACAAGGCACCTGTCAGCGCAAGTGAAATAAGATGTTTCATAAACACCTCTCCTTTCGTTAAACAACGCTTGAAATCCATGCGAATATACTATTATTTATGATAGCACAATTCCAGAAAAGCAGCGATGAAGAGGCCGGGGAAATGATTATTTTGGCATCTTCTATTGATACCCTTATGAAAGTCGAATTTCTGCCCGGAAACGATTCATATGGGTTGCATTGACAACGTTGGATACTGCGATGAAAACTTTTCAACCTTTATCCTATTAATGTCACAATAAAAGACATTACGCCTCCCGATACAAGAGGTATTAAAAGGTTATCGTTCACCGGAAGCGGCAGGAGTTCCACACCCGCAGCAATAAACGCGCCGATCACGACCAAACCATACATTATCGGAATGCCGGTCAGCGAGAGCAGCATTCCTCCTGATATCGCGGCGGCAACAAAAGCAATGCTCCCTTCAACGCTTTTATTTCCAATTTTTGTTTTACCATACCGTTCACCTGCAGTCGTGGCTGCAACATCGCCAAAGGCAAGAAAACAAATAGCCAATGTGGCAATATCTTCACGGTAGAAATAAAAAGTCAAACCAATTCCTAAAATGTAGGAAGCGGTGCCCGTAATCTTCCGCTTCTCGCTCAAACGGATAAAGTTTCGGAACTTATCATGAATAAAACGATTGACCAGCGGTAGTTTAAGGCGAACTATATCCAGCGTGAGAACAATAGCAAACAATACTGCATACAACAAAAGCGCCTGATTTCTGCCAAGAAAATAGTAAAGTGAGACAAGGGACAAGCCGCCTAAAAGGTGATATAACTTTCTGCCTAGCTGGTTCACCGAAATCCTCGCTTGTAATAAAAAATATTTTGTAAAGATTTTTCACGCAACAGTATTCCATCTTTTAGTCTATTGTATTTTAGAAAGATCATATGAGCAATCGTTTTTTATAACAGTTAATTAATACGCGATCACACCTATCTTTTGCGAATGGTGAATTATATTAAATGTATGTTACGGTATTATGAAAAGATTATTACAATCGGGTTACTACTAAAAAATTAATACTATCATAGCTAAACATGATTTTTACGCCACACCTCTCGGCAGAATACTAAAATTTTTTCACGCATTTTTAACCTGGTTGTAATATTCCCGTAATAACCTTTTATCAATATGACAACAATTGATTTTATAATTTGGTGAAACTATGATCGTAGAATACTTCGGCAAAATAGTCGACAATATGATCAAACTGCTGATCCCCATGGTAATCATTGCATTGTTGATGGGAATTGCGCGACTGGTTCTTGACTTGCGTTCAGTTTTCGGGAGCCAAACAATAGGAGCAGCTTTTGATATGATGGTGACGAATATTCTTTCCATGTTCATCGTCATTGAACTCTTGAGAAGCGTAATAGAATATTTCAGCGTGCATCGTTTGAAAATAACCTTCATCACCGATGCCGCGCTGGTATTCGTGTTAAGGGAAGTTATGGCTGGTCTTTATGAGCACACACTGCAGACTCCCATGATTTTTGCCCTTTCTGCGCTGATACTGGTAATCGGATGTCTCAGAACGCTTGCAGTGGTTTTTTCACCGAAAAAATATCTAGAATCGGAGCAAAAGTAATATGGACAACAGCATGAACAATATTGATGGAAAATCGGAAAATAAATATGAAGAAGCAGTCCTATTCGCAATTGCTCTATTAGGCCTGCTCGGAATGGTGCTCTATTGGCGATAACAATGGGAAAAAACCCAGATTGCAGAGATAATGAAACCGTTTTCCCGATTGATTTTCAATGGGGAATCGCCACATCTGCATTTCAAATTGAAGGTTCGCCTCATGCGGATTGGACAACATGGGATCCCGATCTTGAAGGAATGCCGAATATAACGGACCACTACAATCGCTATCGTCAGGATCTTTATTTATTAAAGGAATTAGGCGTCAACAGTTATCGTTTCTCTATAGAATGGAGCAGGATTCAGCCACAGGACGGGGTCTGGAACGAGGAGGCCATAGGTCACTACCAGGACATTATCAATATCCTTCGAAGCTACAATATTGAACCCATGGTGACATTGCACCATTTTACAAATCCCTCCTGGTTTATTGAACGTACACCGTGGCACCGGACAACATCTATAGAAAAGTTCCTGCGCTTTACCGAAAAAATGGTATCTACTCTCAAAGGCGTGCGTTATTGGATAACATTTAATGAACCGTACGTCATTCTGCTGGGTGGTTATCTCGAAGGATGCACACCTCCGGGGATTCAGGATGTACCGAAATCACTTCGTGCTTTAAAAAATATCTTCACCTGCCATGGAAAAGCATACGACCTTATCCATAGTTACGTTCCGGACGCCCAGGTAAGCCTCTCTCATAATATGTCCGTTTTTGCGCCCTGGAAAAAATGGAACCCTCTGGATCGGGCACTCAAAAAAACAGCAAATTTTTTCTACAATCATTCAATCATAGATGCATTTAAAACAGGTAATTTTGTCATTAAATTTCCATTCTCGCGCCCTATCGAGATAGAAATTCCTATTAAAGGAAAGCTCGATTTTTTCGGTGTGAACTATTATACTCGCATTCATCTTCGTTTCAATCCCTTCAAGAGGATGGGAGTGGAGCTCCGGCATCTCGACATCGATGGTCACGGCCTTACGAATATCGGTTGGGAAATTCATCCCCGTGGAATTGAAAAGGTCCTCAGATATGCTTCCCGTCTTCAGGTTCCGCTGATAATCACGGAAAACGGCATTGCGACACATGATGCCGAAAAAAAAGTGAAATATATGAAGCGGCACGTTGACATGTTGGAGCGGTGCCTGAAAAATGGCCTTGACATACGGGGTTATTACTATTGGACGTTAATTGATAATTACGAATGGCTCAATGGTCTTGATACCCGGTTCGGACTTTATGGGGTGGATTTCAAAACACTCCAACGCCACCCCACAAGCGCCGCAGCATACTATTCTTATTTAATTCACAGCCGATCGCAATTGTAACAGCAATTTAATATATCCGTAATATACCCGTAATATTAAAAAAGTATATTTAATCACAATGATACTATGTGATTTTCACATTCATACCACGTACTCTGACGGGTTTGTGGAAATGAGAAAAACAATCGATCTTTTTGGACAGGCGGGTTTTGACGTCATTGCTATTACAGACCATGTGGTAAACGGGGACAATGTATTAGGAAAGTTTGCTCAAAAATTCAATCTCTCCGTCAAACAAGATAATTTCGATGAATACCTCTTGACGATTCGCGAAGAGGCAAAAAGAGCCATGAACAAATACGGAATGCTGGTCGTTCCGGGTGTGGAAATAAGCAAAAATTACTTATCAGAAGACGAATCAGCGCACTTTTTGCTTCTTGATATAAAAAAATTCATCCCTGCCTGCATGAATTGTGAAGAAATATTCATCGAAGCAAAAAAACAGAATGCACTCATCATCGCGTGCCACCCTCACCACACCACGGATGCCACGACCATGGATACTTTGTTTCTCTGGAACAACCGGGATAAATACACCAAATACATCGACGCATGGGAAATTGCCAATCGTGACGATGTGTTCAATGTGATCAGCTTAAAAAAATATCCATACGTCGCTAATAGCGATTTCCACAAACCGCATCATCTGTATTCCTGGAAAACGCTCTTGAATTGTGAAAAAACCATCGATTGCGTGAAAAATTGTATTAAGCACAACAGAGGAGTGGCGATCACACTATTCAGGAACTGAACGATGAAACTTTATATTCTTCTACACATTACCTATGATGGAGGCATACCATGATTTTGTTTACCATCTGCGTAATACTTTCAATCATCGGCATCATGCTCTGTCTGCTCCAGGCAGGCGCAGTATATGATACTCTTCTCAGAAAAAAACGCGGACCAGTAAATCCTGACACGGAAATCAATCCCACCTCACAACCACCCATCTCAATTTTAAAACCACTGAAAGGCCTCGATGACAATCTTTTTGATAATCTAGCCAGTTTTTGCATTCAGGACTACCCGGAGTATGAAGTTATTTTTGCTCTTCAGGACCGTAATGATGCTGCGTATAAAGTAGCGTCAAAAATCAAAGCTAAATATCCCGATAAAAACATACGGATCGCGGTCGAAAAATGCAACGCAGGACTCAATCCGAAGATAAACAACCTCATTCCCGCATATCGGACGTCCCGTTTTTCTCACATACTCATCAGCGACAGCAACGTTATGGTGGATAAAAATTATCTGACGGAAATTGTAAAGCATATTCAGAATCCCGCAGTCGGGTTGGTAAGTAATGTAATCCACGGCGCAGGAGGACGCAGCGTTGGTGCGCTTTTAGAAAATCTCCACTTAAATTCTTTTATCATAGGGAGTGTCAGTTTTCTCGATAAATTTCTGAGAATGCCATGCGTCATAGGCAAATCAATGCTCATGAGCAAAAAAGACCTCGAAAAGCTTGGTGGCTTTACAGCCTTCAAGGATATTCTTGCGGAAGACTTTATTATCGGCAGAGAAATGGACCGCATCGGTAAACGGGTAGTCCTGTCAAATTATCTAGTCAGCAATGTAAATGAATACTGGAGCATAAAACGCTTTTTGAACCGCCACACACGATGGGGAAAACTCAGATGGAAGATCGGCGGATATAAATATTTTTGCGAGCTTCTCAGCAATCCTGTTTTCATATCTGTTTTACCGATTCTTTTCACAGGTCCTACCCAGCTATCATTATTCTTTGCAGGCATTATAGGACTTGTTAAGTCCGGCATAGACCTGCTTATGGGAAAATTCATCGAGGCCTCTGCGGACAAAAAAGAATTACACAGGCCATCAGCGCTCGCTTATGCTCTCAGTCCTGTAAAAGATTTGATAATAGGTTTTGTATGGTTTGTGCCTATTCTGAGTTCCACAGTAATCTGGCGGGGAAACCGCTATTGTATCGTAAAAGACTCGCGGTTAATGCCCTGCCCTGAAACCGGAGTATGGTCATGGAAATATCGAATCTCGAACGTCATTCGAGAACGTTTTGCATAAACAATAAACACCTTGGTCTTTTCAAAGACGACAAAGAACCATGATGATGCACCATCCGACTCGCTTAACGAGCGTACTTTTTAAATATTTTTACAGACAACGGGAGGGACGTATGCTGCCGCAGAACCAGTCGAATCGAATTTTCAATCTGTCTCTCAATTTTAAGGACCCAGTGCAAAACATGCTTTTTTCTCTGATAAAAAACCCGATAGAACATTTTTTAGCATTTCCGCGCTTGAACAGAGTATATAGCGACATCACATCCATGGAAGACGGCAGATCTTTTCCGGAAAAAGCTCTGGAGCGCTTGAGTGTGGCATACGATCTGGCAGAAGCGGACCGAAAACGGATAGCTATTTCACACGGACCTGTTCTTATCGTTGCAAACCATCCTTTCGGCGGCATAGAAGGCATTATTCTGTCGTCGATTCTGCGTTCAGTACGAAGCGATGTAAAATTCATGGCTAATTATCTGCTCAAATACATACCGGAAATGAGGGATTCTTTTATTGCTGTAAACCCGTTCAACACGAAAGCATCTATCAAGGAAAACATCAAGCCAATCAGGGAATGCATACAGTGGCTGAAACAAGGAGGGATGCTGGTCGTCTTTCCAGCCGGTGAAGTCTCGCATTTCAATATTCAGAAAGGCGCAATTACCGACCCGGACTGGAGCTCTAGTGCTGCCCGGATCAGCAAAATCACATCCGTTCCCGTGCTGCCGGTCTTCTTTCGTGGAACGAACAGCGCCGCCTTTCATATGGCGGGAATGGTGCACCCGCTGCTTCGGACTGCCATGCTGCCGAACGAACTTTTCAATAAAAAATCTAAAAAAATACAGGTCAAGGTAGGAGAATTAATTCCCTCAGAAAAATTGAGTGAATTCGACCGGGATGATGATTTGACCAGATATCTAAGGCTTCGTACATATCTTCTCGAGTTAAGCAACAATCGCAGCAAGAAGAAAATTCCGGGGCCGTTGTTGCCGATCACGAAAACTAAAACTCCAGAATCTATCATACCGGCACAAAATCCGGTGCGCATGGCCGAGGAAATAAGCTTGCTGCCGCCTGACCAAATTCTTATTGAGAACGGCAACCTCATGGTTACTTATGCCAGATGTCATCAAATCCCCTGTCTTCTGACTGAGATCTGCCGATTGCGGGAAAAAACATTTCGCGCCGTCGGTGAAGGAACGGGAAAAGCACTGGATAGAGATCAATATGACACGACGTATGTTCATCTTTTCATCTGGAACAAAGAAACCTGTGAAGTCGTAGGCGCTTATAGACTTGGTAAAACGGACGAACTCATTCATAAGCAAGGATTACACGGTCTGTATACCAGCACGCTCTTTCACTATAAATCAGGTTTTCTTGAACGCATGGGTCCGGCACTGGAATTGGGACGTTCCTTTGTACGTCCTGAATATCAAAAGTCCTATACTCCCCTCCTGTTGCTTTGGAAAGGAATCGCACAATTTCTGGTTCTGCATCCCAAGTACAAAACGCTTTTCGGCCCGGTAAGCATAACCCGTGAATATCAACCGTTATCAAAACAACTGATGGTCGACTACCTTACAACAAACCGATACCAGTCCGACCTTGCTGAATTCGTCCAACCGAAAAAACCATTTCGTTCGAAAGGACTTCGTAAATGGGATATTGACGGCATCGTACGCATGTTAAAAGAAGATTCCAACGATTGTTCCGACCTTATCTCATATATTGAAGATGACCGCAAGGGCATTCCGATCCTTTTAAAACAATATCTTAAACTCGGCGGGCGAATCATCGGCTTTAATGTGGACCCTGCGTTTGGTCATGTGCTCGACGGCCTCATCACGGTTGATTTAATGCAGACAGATTCAAAAATACGAGAACGATATTTTGGAAAAGAAGGAGCATTAAAATTCACCGAGTACCATGAAGCAATAAATAAAAAAATTCTGGCACCGTGCGCTTAAAATCAGCCGGACTTAATGCCGTTGTAGATTCAGCAAGCGGAGGATACTATGATTATCGAACAAAGACAATCTTTTGTCTCTCAAAAAACTCTGACGCCTCAGACCACACTGCTGCAGTTTTCGCAAATAGCCGAAACGATGAGAGCAAATAATCAGGCAACGAGGTCCTCTGTTCTCACAAAAGTTCCCTTCCTTCACGATACAACCAGAGACTTGGGCTATTTTCTTTACGAAATTCTCGCGATAACGGACCTGATGAGAGAAGCGTATGTAAACAAAGACATGGAAAGCCTTCAAAACAGACTTGGTCTTTTGAAAGCAAAAACGTCTAGCTTTGCAAAGACCTTGTCCGCTCTTGTTGACTCAAAAACTCCGGCACCAGCAACAGATCCCCTGGAACTTTGCATTTTCGACATTGATGCGCTGTTGCAAGAAATATTGGAGAAAACGCAGTTGCTTGTAAGGGACAAACCGGTAAAAGTCACATATATTTCTTCTCCATGTCCTTTGTTAGTTTTTTCAAATCGTTTTACGATCAAAGAAATTATCATGGAACTCTGTACCAATGCCGCACAATATACAAATCACGGCCGAATTGCCGTCATCCTGAATAAAGACAAGAACCGAATCCGTTTTACTGTCACCGATACGGGAATCGGCATGACGCCCGACGAGATTACAACATTACTCGCGCACTCTGAGCCGAGCACGATGAATCAAGATGTGCAGCACTCCGAAACTCTGCACCCAGGTATTACCATGGTCTTGCAGTATTTAAAGACACTAAACGGCACCATCGTAATTTCCAGCAAATTTAGAGAGGGAACTATTGTCGAGGTCGAATTGCCGATCGAATATACCGATCACTCATCGACCCAGAAGTACAGATGACGATAAAAAACCAATAACCCACTGAAATAATAAAACTTACAATACGATTCTTAAAACAATATTTCCGACTTTTCATATATGCAGGCTTTATAATTAACTGCCTAATTAAACAATAAAAGTACAACTTAATCGAATCAGAGTCGTTTCATAATTGAAAACCAAGAATAAAATTTACACAAAAAATACAATTATTTTCTGTTTAACATAATTTTAACAGTACCATAACAGTTCTGTAATAATAAAATGTGATAGTGTCCTCTCGGGAGCGTCTCACTATGAACGAATCAATCCTTATTGTTGACGACGAAGATGATTTGAGAGAATTACTCCGGTACAATCTGGAAAAAGAAAACTACAAAACAGCTGCAGCTCGAAACGGCAAAGAAGCAATTGACAGCATGCAGCACCATATACCTGATTTGATACTTCTCGACGTCATGATGCCGGGTCTGGATGGCTGGGAAGTATGCCGTATCGTGAAAAAAAATACAGCGTGGAAATACATTCCGATTATCATGCTGACGGCGCTCACGGATGAAAAAGACCGCATAACGGGACTTACACTCGGCGCAGATGATTATATGTCAAAACCCTTCTCGCTCTCGGAATTGCTGCTCAAGGTACGAAAAAATCTTGAGCATCGTAGCATTCTGAAAGAACTCCAAACGAGCGAACGCGAAAAAGAAACTTCGTTGCGGTATTTCATTCACGAGATGGGAAATTCATTGACTACTATCAGCGGTTTTTCTTCACTTGCGATAAAAAAAAATGGCGAGCAACGACATTTAAAAATGATCAACACTATCGCCATGCACGCGGAAAGTCTTTTACGGGATGCATCGCTCCTCAGTCAACTTGAAAAAGACCATAATTCCTTGCCGCTGGAATCCATAAATATCACCGCGATAGCCGAAGAGGTTATCGATTTCTTTGATGAACAGGCAAAAAGAAAAAATATCGAAATACTGGCAATGCAAAAAAGTCATCCAATAATGATCAAGGCAAATAAAACCGCCGTCCGGCAGGTTTTGGTGAACATTCTCTCCAATGCAATCAAATATAGCAAGAAAAGCGGGAACGTATGGGTTAATTTCGAAACAACCGGTAACTGCACAAATATCACGATCAAAGATGACGGTTGTGGAATATCACGAGATGAAATACCCAGAATATTCGATAAATTCTATCGCGCCGCTGGAAGCGAATCTGTCAAAGGAGCAGGACTCGGTCTCTATATTGTGAAACTTCTCACGGAATCCATGCGCGGCAAAATAACGGTATCGAGTATGCCGGGATCGGGAAGTACTTTCATTTTAACGTTTCCTCTGGAAAATGACCCCGTACAGTACAAAAGAAGAGGGCCTGAATTCACGGTCCAAGAATGTCGACTATAAACAATCCAAGATAAGTCTTAATACAATGTACAAGACAATCGCATCGATAAATAAAGTCCTCGTACCTGAAACAATCCAGATTCAGCAAACCATGGAGGACCCGTGCCGCCAGAATTTGTAATAGACAACATACTTCCCGTTGGAAAACTGATCGTTTCAGATGATCATGTTCCTCCGCACGACAGTGTAACAAACATCGCGGAAAAATTTTTCAGCACGACCGACCTGGAAGCAATAGCAATTGTTAATGAAAACAGGCCGGTAGGACTCATCACACGGACCAAACTGCTGTTTACTCTTTTTCGAAGATTCGGTTTTGAACTCTACGGCAAACACTCAATCATTACGCTCGCAGAAAGAAACCCTCTTATTGTGCCTGAAAACATGGCGCTCAATGAAGTCATTGATATGGCCCTCGAACGGCCCACTCAAGACATCTACGATGAAATTATTGTTACGCATGATAACGGAATCTTTCGTGGTCTTTTATCCGTAAAGCAGCTTGTAATACAACAGAGCAACGCACTTGCAAGCAGTATTTTGCAAAAAGAAATTGCGAGTGCGCGCGCGCAAGAGCTTGAAAAAATGAGCCAGATAAAGTCGCAATTTCTCGCCAACGTTACTCATGAACTCCGGTCACCTGTAAATGCCATTCTTGGGCTGGCAGAATTGCTCCGTATGGCGGCTGAAAAAAACTCCATCGAACAAATTAAGGAGCGACTCTCGTTTATGATTACCAGTGCAACAAATCTCAGAACAATTATCACCAATATTCTCGATTTGTCGAAGATTGAAGCGGGCAAAATGACCGTTCTGTATCAACCGGTCGATGTTTCAGCTCTCATAGAGGAAATCGCTCAGACAACGCGTATTCTTATCGGCAACAAACCGGTGAATGTTATTACTACTTCCTCTCCCGGATTTATCACCATTGTTACGGATTCTGTCAAACTACGGCAGATTCTTACGAACCTTATAAGTAACGCAGCCAAGTTCACTGAAGCCGGCACTATTACCATAAGGGTAATCATGCAAGGCGACACTCTGGAAATTTCGATAACCGACACGGGCATCGGCATTAAAGAAGAACATCTTATAAACCTTTTTACCGCTTTCACACAGGTGGAAGACGCAAAAACGAAGCAATATGAAGGAACCGGACTAGGATTAACAATCAGCAAAAACCTTGTCGGACTAATCGGCGGATCTATTGCCGTATCCAGCACATTTGGCACGGGAACTATTTTTACAGTAACACTTCCATTTCAAAACGACAAGAAGCAGGAAGATATCCACTATGAACTATAACAAGAAAAAAATACTGGTAATTGATGATGACGAACTACATCTTTATACAACCAGTGAATTGCTCCAGGACGAACAATGGCTGGTGTTTACCCACAAAAGCAACCATGGAATAGGAGTAACGACCCTGGTAAAAGAGCTGCAACCGGATCTCATACTGCTTGATGTCAACATGCCGGGACTTTCGGGCGACCAGCTGGCAAAACTTCTTCGCTGGCGTGCATCGTTCATATTCTATTCTTCGAACGATGAAGACAGTCTTCGTGATTATGCCGTGCGATATGGAGCGAAAGGCTATATCTGCAAGGGATGCATAGGAGAACTGAAAAAGAAAGTTAAAAGTATTCTCCAGTAGCCGCGCCGAAACTTGCACAACCATATACCTTTCTACGATTATTGATGGACAGGATGTGGAGGTAAACGGGCCATGAATGCTGATTGGGATGCAAGGAACGGTCATCAAGCTAAAAAAAAGATATTTGTAGTTGATGATGATGAAGTGCATCTCGATATCGTCAAAGAGCTGGTAGAGGACGAAACTATTGAGGTAGTCACCCATCATAATGGATTCGGTGCGGTCAATCGTATATTGGATATACAACCGGATCTGGTACTGCTCGATATAAATATGCCGGGAATATCGGGCGATAAACTTGCAGCACTGCTGCGTTCCAATCGTGAAACAAATCGAGTTCCCATCGTATTTTATTCTTCCAATGATGAATGCAGTTTGAGGGAAATTGTTTCAGTCTGCAATGTCCAAGGATATATTTGTAAGGGTGATATCGTCAACCTCCGGCAGCACATTAATCAATATCTCAAAAGCGCTTTCTGAGTTCTTAAAACAAAAGCAATGCCTGACCGGTGTCGGTGCTGTGATACAATTATTCTTATCAAACTTCATTTTTATAAAATTGTAATGGAACTGTAACATAATTGTAATAATTCAATTGTATGTTTATGTCAGCTATTTAACAATAAGGAGGAGTACTGATGAAAAAAATTGCAATATTGACCTTAAGTGCAGTGATGTTGGTGACGTTTATGTTGATGACGGCCATAGTACATGCGGAAGAAACATTAAATGGCGCCGGGGCTTCATTTCCTGCGCCTTTATACTCAGCATGGGCGCATGAATACAACAAAATAACAGGTACCAAGCTTAACTATCAGTCCGTCGGGTCCGGTGCAGGACAGCGCCAGATTGTCGAACGGACCGTGGACTTCGGCGCTTCAGACGATCCGCTGGAGTCAACAAAGCTGAAGAAAGACAATCTGATTCAATTCCCAACCGTTATCGGCGGCATCACCCCGGTCATTAACATCAAAGGCATCAAGTCGGGCCAGCTAAAACTCGATTCAGCTGTATTGGCCAAAATTTTTCTCGGTGAAATCAAAAAATGGGACGATGCGCAGATCAAGAAGCTTAATCCCGGCCTGACACTGCCGTCAGCTGACATCACCGTTGTTCACCGCTCTGACGGATCAGGCACAACGGCAATCTATACACACTATCTTGCTGATTCTTCGGCAGAATGGAAAAGCAAAGTTGGAGAAGGAAAATCCGTGTCATGGCCCGTTGGCATCGGCGGCAAGGGCAATGAAGGCGTCGCCAATTATGTAAAACAGACAAACAATTCCATCGGCTATGTTGAATTTGCCTATGCAAAGCAAAACAATCTCGTGTATGTGATGCTCAAGAATTCCGCCGGCAAGTTTGTTGAACCGACCTTCGAGTCCTTTGAAGATGCGGCTGCCTCAGGAAATTTTGATCCCGCCAAGGATTTCTATGTCTGGCTTACCAATTCTCCGGGCAAAAAATCGTGGCCCATTGCAGGCGCGACCTTTATTCTGATGGCAAAAGACAAAAAAGACGCAAATGTTAAAACCGCAAAATTTTTCGACTGGGCTTATGCAAACGGCAATCCGACAGCTAAAAAACTGATTTACATCCCGCTGCCGAAACCGTTGCAGGAGAAGGTCAAAGCCTATTGGAAGGCAAACGGAATTCAGTAAACCCGGCAGCTAAATTACTACTCTGTTTGACTCTCTTGGGTCAGATAGCTATAATTTACTATCTGACCCTTTTTTTACTTATCAGGTAAATCCTTAAGTCGCAGACTTTTTTTTACAGGAGTCAGGTTCGTTGGCAATTATACCTAAAAAAAATCCCTGGGATTTTGCTTTTTCAGTCCTTACTGCCATTGCATCGCTTTCGGTAATTCTGATCATACTCGGCATCTTCTGGATATTGATTCATGAATCCTCCCCGGCAATCAACAAATTCGGCATTCTTAATTTTCTGACATCCACCGACTGGAATCCCGTCAGGGAAAGTTTCGGTGCAGCCACGAATATTTACGGCACCTTCATCACGACGGGACTTTCTCTCCTCATTGCGGTCCCCACCGCGATCGGCATTGCCATATTCGTGACGGAAATTGCTCCGAATGTCCTAAAAAGCCCCATCGGCATCGCGATCGAACTGCTTGCGGCCATCCCGAGCATTATCTATGGCATGTGGGGCCTTTTCACGCTGGCGCCGATAATGAGCAAATACATAGAGCCCGCCCTACAAAACACTATCGGTCAGCTTCCCGTGTTTGAAATTCTTTTCCGCGGCACTCCGCTCGGCATCGATATTCTGACCGCAAGCGTCATCTTGAGCATCATGATCATACCATTCACCGCCAGCATTGCCAGAGATTCATTCAACCTCACGCCGTCGGTGGTAAAGGAATCTGCTTACGCTGTCGGCGCGACACAGTGGGAAGTGGTAAAGAATATCGTACTCCCCTACTCCAAATTAGGCGTGTTCGGCGGGGTGGTGCTCTCTCTCGGCAGAGCGCTTGGTGAAACCATGGCCGTGGCTTTTGTTCTCGGCAACAATCATAAAATCGCCACATCATTTTTCGATGCGGCCGCGACCATTACCGTAACTCTGGCAAACGAATTTACCGAGGCTGACAATGATGTGTACCTGTCTGCCCTTTTTTATCTTGCACTCGTGCTGTTCTTAATGAGCTTTATCACCCTTGCGATTGCGAAATTATTCCTGATCAAAGCGGAAAAAAAATATTCACGATAAAACAGGTATGCCATACTGGACTCAGCTTTCATTTTCTCAGATGATATGAATATTGAAAAAAAACGTAAACTAGAAGGTTTCATTGCCCTCACGCTCAGTTCACTGGCGGCCGTAACCGGTTTGTTCTGGCTTATATTCATTCTCGGTGATGTCATTATTAACGGCATCGGCTCGCTTAATCTCAGCCTCTTTCTTCACGACCCCGTTCCTCCG
The DNA here is from genome assembly GCA_963663225.1 of Nitrospirota bacterium. GTDB lineage: Bacteria > Nitrospirota > UBA9217 > UBA9217 > UBA9217 > JBAZLV01. The sequence goes on from OY760142.1 coordinate 47,370, forward strand.
GGAGACACGGGCGGGGGGCTCAGACATGCATTTATCGGGCAGTTGATGATCACGATTTTTGCAACACTCATCGGGGTTCCGCTCGGCGTTCTGGGAGGAACCTTCCTCGCAGAATATGCCAAAAGGACCCGCTATGCGCGCGTTATCAGCGTACTGGCGGATATCATCGTCAGCGTTCCTTCCATCGTAGTAGGCACCTTCATCTATGCTTTGCTCGTGAGGCCTCTGGGACATTTCAGCGGTTGGGCCGGCGCCGTTGCCCTTGCCGTTATCATGATTCCGGTGATCCTCAGAACTACGGAAGATATGCTGTCCATGGTGCCCTGGACTTTGCGGGAGGCCGCGTTCGCCCTGGGTGCCCCTTACTATAAGGTGATCATCCAGGTTGTTTATCGCGGGGCGGCAACAGGAATTCTGACCGGTATCCTGCTTTCCATAGCCCGGGTCGCCGGAGAAACAGCGCCCCTGCTCTTTACTTCATTCAACAACAATTTCTTTTCCCTGGACATGAATCGTCCGATAGCATCACTGACGGTCACCATCTTTCAGTTTGCCATGGGGCCATACGACGACTGGCACAAACAGGCCTGGGCGGCATCCTTCGTCATAACGCTCTTTATTCTCATTGTGACGCTCCTCGGCAGGCTTCTTCTTAAGTGGAGGTATAAATAGTGAACTCGACAACAGAAATCGAGGTCAAAAAACTGGATTTTTTCTACAGCGCCGATGTTCGTGCGCTTCAAAATATCTCGCTGCCGATTTATAAAAACAATGTCACCGCACTAATCGGTCCGTCGGGATGTGGAAAAACAACGCTCCTCCGCTGTTTCAACCGGATGCATGACCTCTATCCCAATCACCGGTATGAAGGAGAAATACTGTTCCAGGGGTCCAACATCCTGTCAGGCGACGTTGATCTGATCAGTCTCAGAAGCAGGATCGGCATGGTTTTCCAGAAACCCACGCCGTTCCCCATGTCCATTGCCGACAATATCGCGTACGGCCTGAAACTGAAGGGCATCAAAAACAAAGGGGAGTTGACCGGGCGGATCGAACAGGCGCTTAAAAACGCCGTCCTCTGGAATGAAGTGCGGGACAAACTGAACGCGAGCGCCTATGAACTGTCGGGCGGACAGCAACAGAGGCTGGTGATCGCACGGGCCCTTGCCGTTGAACCGGAAGTACTGCTCTTCGATGAACCGACGTCGGCACTGGACCCCATTTCAACGGCAAAAATCGAGGAACTGGTCGTGACGCTCAAAAAAGATGTTTCGATCATTATTGTGACGCACAATATGCAGCAGGCAGCACGGGTATCGGACATGACAGGATTTCTGTATATCGGTGAACTGATTGAATACGGGACTACCGAGAAAATATTCACCAACCCCGATAAAAAACAGACCGACGACTACATTACCGGAAGATTCGGATGATTTTTGATCAAATCGGAAACGCAGAGCATGCCGTTTGCTTTTGAAATGACTGAAGGAGAACTCTATGTCCACACAAAAAGAGCAGGACCTTACCAAGCTCAAGGAAAAAATACTGAAGATGGGTGCAGCCGTTGAGGATGCAATCAAAAAATCCATCAAGGCGCTGGTGGACCGGGACCGGGACCTGGCACGCCGCGTAATAGACGGCGATTCCATCATTAATACGTATGATGTGGAGATCGAGGAGGAATGCATCCGATTTCTCGCTCTCTGGCAGCCAACCGGCAGCAATCTCCGCTTTGTGACCACCGCCATCAAGATCATCACGGATTTAGAACGCGTGGGAGACCTGGCCGTGGATATCTGCGAGCGGGTGATCGAGCTGTGCGATGAGCCTCCCCTCAAGCCGTACATCGACCTGCCGCGCATGGCTGAAGCCTCCCAAAAAATGCTCAAAGACAGCCTCGATGCTTTTCTGAAAAGGGACGCCGACCTCGCCATGCAGATATGCGCAGCGGACGATTTCGTCGACAACCTGAATCAGCAGATATTCAACGAGCTTCTGTTGTTCATGCTGAAAGATCCTCAAACCATATCTCGGGCGGTACGCGTTACCGCCATCACAAAATACATGGAGCGCATAGCGGACCACTCAACAAATATTGCCGAAATGGTAGTCTATATGGTCAAAGGCAAGGTGATCCGGCACATGGCGTGCGAGGCCCCGCGTAAAGACAGCACACCTGATAAAAAATAGCAGTATTTCCACCTGTTCATCCGCTCCTTTTTCATCCCGTGTTTTTCGAATAAACCAGTTAGGCTGCGATGGCCCCCTAGCCTCTGTTCAGGGGCCATCCTTCCACCTCTCATTCAATTCCTCAAAAAATTTAAATGTTTGACAAAGCATACAGCACAAGGTAAAATCTATGCTCTGATAATATGCGCTATCAGTACGGCCATTCCTTGGCACATTGAGGCACGGCCACTCTCAAATCGGAATCCTTGTAGGCACGATCCACGCCAAACTAAAAATCATGATGGTAAGCACCAAATCAACAGGAGGTCGGCTTCCTTTGCGCGACCTTATTCTTTTGACCATTTTTTCCACGCTGCTTTTTTCCTTCATGCTCGGCAACCGTCCGCTGTCCGTGCCGGATGAAGGACGGTATGTGGAAATCCCCCGGGAAATGGTTGTTTCCGGAGATTATCTCACCCCCCGCCTGAACCAGGTAAAATATTTTGAAAAACCGGTGTTGTTTTACTGGCTCGAAGCCTTTTCCATAAAGCTTTTTGGTCTTCACGAATTTACGCTTCGCCTCTGGCCTGCGATAATGGCCCTTCTCGGCTGTCTTGCCGTTGCCGTCGCAGGCGCGAGGCTTTTCGACCGCATGACCGGAATTCTTGCAGGCGCAATACTCGCCACAAGTATTTTATATTATGCACTGAGCCGGGCAATTATTCTGGATCTCACGGTTTCGACCCTGTTGACTGCCGCACTTCTCTCTTTTCTCATCGGAACACACGAGCCAGTCGGAACAAGGCGGCGGCTCTACCTCTGGTGTTTTTGCGCCTTCTCTGCGCTTGCAGTCCTGACCAAGGGGCTGATCGGCATTCTGATCCCGGGCATGGTGATCGGGGCCTGGATCCTGCTCCTGGGTGAATGGCGCATATTGAAAACCATCTATCTGCCGACGGGTCTTGCCCTCTTTTTGCTTATTGCGGCGCCGTGGCACATCATGGTCGGCAGGGCTAATCCCGAATTTTTCAATTTTTATTTTATCCATGAGCATTTTGTCCGTTATCTGACCAAAGTGCACGGGCGATATCAGCCGTTCTGGTTTTTTGTCCCGATCCTTCTTCTGGGTTTGTTTCCCTGGAGCGCTTTTCTTATTCAATCGATCAAGCACAGCATGCCTTCTTCCTGGAAAGAGCGGCATGAACACCGGGACGCTCTTTTTCTCCTGCTGTGGGCCGGTTTGGTCTTCATTTTTTTCTCCATTTCCGACTCAAAACTGATCCCTTATATTTTGCCGATTTTCCCCCCTCTTGCCATTCTGATCGGCCGCTATTATGCCGCGGCATGGGACCGCAGCGATTTCCCCGGCATTCGGGCCGGCTATCATGCCCTTGTCATTGTCGCACTTCTGCTGGCCGCGGTGTTGATTTCCCTGCCCTATTTCCGGCCCATCGTCTCCGCTGATGCGGGAGACATCCGGATGCTGGGCTACTGGCGGATCACAATCGCAGTGACCGTTGTCAGCGGCATTGCAGCATCGTGGGCTCTGGCGAAGTACCGTGGTTTCCGGCACGCTTTTATTGTCCTGACCGTGACTGCTGCGCTCTTTCTGATGGAAGCAAACGCGGCGGCGCCGCTTGTAGACACAAAATCCGTAAAAGATATTGCAATCGTACTCAAGACCAAAATCAAACCAGGTGAGGAAGTGGCAAGCTATCATACCTATTATCAGGACCTGCCGGTATATCTGGAACAGCGCATTACCGTCGTGGATTGGAAGGGCGAACTGGAATTCGGCACCGAGGTGGAAGACACCAGCCAGTGGATGATCGACACCGCAACCTTCTGGAAGCGCTGGGAGGGACCTGTAACCATGTACATGATAACAAAGATTGAACTCTATGATGCTCTGCGCGTCAATCCGCGGATTAAGCTCTTTCCTGTCGCCCGGAATGCCAGACATATCATTGTGTCCAATAACGAGGTGAAAGGGGTCGGTCAATGATATATCTTCCCTTAATTTTGCTCGGCGTGCTGCTGAATGCTGCGGCGCAGCTTTTTCTCAAGGAAGGAATGCGCAGAATCGGCTATTTCGAATTCACCTGGACCAATGCCATCCCCATCGGACTGCAGGCTGCCGGAAATATATTTGTGCTCGGTGGCCTGCTCTGCTATGTCATAAGCGTCGTGGTCTGGTTGATGGTTCTCTCCCGCGTAGAAGTAAGTTATGCCTATCCGTTACTGAGCGTTGGGTACATCGTAAATGCCGTCGCGGGATACTATCTCTTTCAGGAAAATCTTTCCCTGGTGCGCATCACGGGGATACTGATCATTTGCATCGGCGTGTACTTTGTTACAAAGAGCTGATCGTCGTAACAGTATCGATACCCATAAGGAATGAGGAACCTCTATGTCAAATACTCAAAATGATGAATTCCTTCCCTTCTCGCGTCCTTCCATCAGTCAGGCAGCCATCGATGAAGTTGTGGCGTGTTTGAAATCGGGTTGGATCACCACGGGGCCGCGCGTAAAACAGTTTGAGGATGACCTGAAGGCCTATCTCGGAGCACCACATGTGCTTGCCCTTACCTCGGCAACTGCGGGCCTGCATCTGGTGCTTGTCGCGCTTCAGTTGAAACCCGGCGATGAAGTGATCACGACCCCCATGACATTCGCGGCCACTCTGAACACGATCGTTCTTGCCGGCGGCAAACCGGTTCTTGTGGACGTCGAACCGGGCACCTATAACATGGATGTGTCAAAAATTGAACGGGCTCTCACCAAACGCACCCGCGCCATCATGCCCGTTCATTTTGCCGGTTTGCCGGTGGACCTTGACCCGTTGTACGACATTGCACAAAAATACAACCTTCGGGTTATTGAGGATGCAGCCCACGCCATCGGCACGGAATACAAAGACAAACGCATCGGAAGCTTCGGCGATGTTCAGGTCTTCAGTTTCCATCCCAACAAAAACATGACAACCGGCGAAGGCGGCTGTGTTGCCACGCGCGACGAAAAATTAGCCGCCGACATAGCGCTTCTGCGGTTTCACGGCATGGACCGCGAAGCATGGAACCGCTTCGGGAAAAAAGGCAGCCAGCATTATGAAATAATCTCGCCCGGGTACAAGTATAATATGATGGACATTCAGGCGGCCATCGGAATTCATCAGCTGAAGCAGCTGGATGGATTCATCAAACGGCGGACGGAAATTGCCCACAGATATCACTCACTCCTCGCGGACTGGCCGCAATGGACGCTGACGTCCTCCCCGGTGTTTTCGCATCTGCATGCCTGGCACCTTTATACGCCGCTCATCAATCCGCAGGCGGCGGGCATGGACCGTGATGCCTTCATGCAAGGCATGAAAGACCGCAATATTGGCACCGGCCTGCACTACCGTGCTGTGCATTTGTATCCGTACTATCGAGAACAGTTCGGCTTTAAGCGCGGAGACTTTCCGCACGCTGAAACCATCTCTGACCGCATCGTAAGTCTTCCGCTGTTCCCGGCCTTGACTGACGCAGATCAGGACCGTGTGGTCGAGGCCATGGCCGATCTCTTCGGGAGGAAACCCGTATGAGCAAACCCTCCATAAGCGTTGTCATACCGGTTTATAACGAGCAGGACAATCTTGAAACTCTTTTTGCGCGTCTGACGGCGGTAATGGACAAACTCGGGAAGTCCTTTGAAATCATATTTACCAACGACGGAAGCCGCGACCGTTCCGGTGTCATGCTGAAAGAATTTCATGACCGACGGCCGAAGCAGGTGCGTGTTATCGATTTTAACGGCAATTTCGGCCAGCATATGGCGATCATGGCCGCGTTCGAACGGGTGCGCGGCGAAATCATCATAACTCTCGACGCCGACCTTCAAAATCCTCCGGAAGAAATCCCCAAACTGGTTGCTGCCATGGAAGCAGGGCATGACGTGGTCGGAGGATACCGTAAAAACCGCCAGGACACTTTTTTCAGAAAATATGCCTCGCGTGTTATCAACGGCATCCGCGCAAAAATCACCAATATCCGCATGCGCGACCAGGGGTGCATGCTCCGGGCGTACCGAAAAAACATCATCGAGAATATTGTTGCAAGCGAAGAAGCCTCGACTTTCATCCCCGCCCTCGCGCACAGTTTCGCATCGAATCCAACCGAGGTGGAAGTGGAACACGCGGCCCGCGCAGCAGGGGAGTCAAAATACAGGCTTTATGACCTGATCCGGCTTAACTTCGATCTTATGACGGGCTTTTCCGTGGTCCCCCTCCAGATATTTACACTTATCGGCATGGTCGTATCAGTGCTCTCCATCCTGTTTGTAATATATCTGTTCATCCGCAGGTTGCTGATCGGCCCCGAAGCAGAAGGTGTGTTCACACTGTTCGCGATCCTCTATTTTCTCGTGGGCATCGGCATCATGGGACTCGGCATTATCGGCGAGTATGTCGGCCGCATCCACAAGGAAGTACGCAGACGACCCCGCTTTGTAATCCGGAAAGTGTATGAGAGGACCGATGAATAAACCCAGTATACTGGTTTTTGCCTACCACGACGTAGGATATGAATGCCTGAACCTCCTGATAGAACGCCGCGAAAACATTCTGGCCGTCATCACCCATGAAGACAATCCGACGGAACAGATATGGTTCAAATCCGTGAAGGAGCTTGCCGCCCGGAACAACATTCCGGTATGTACCCCCCAGTCTGTCAACACCCCTGAGTGGATCGACCGCATCCGGGCCTGGGCGCCGCAGCTGATATTTTCCTTTTACTACCGCAATATGATCAAGGAAGATATTTTAAGCATCCCGCCCCTCGGCGCTTTCAACATGCATGGTTCTCTCCTGCCCAAATACCGGGGACGGGTGCCGATCAACTGGGCCGTCCTGCACGGTGAAAAAGAGAGCGGTGTGACCCTGCACTACATGGTGAAGCGGGCCGACGCAGGCGACATTGTTGACCGGCAGGCTGTTCCGATTTTGCATGATGATACCGCACAGGCTGTATTTCAAAAAGTAGTAAAAGCCGCCCATGTCGTCCTCGAGCGCCAGATTGACGCATTGCTGAACGGAACGGCGCCCCGCCAAAAACAGGATGAATCGCAGGCAACCTACTTCGGCGGACGGAAACCGGAAGACGGAAGGATTGACTGGACACAGAGCGCTGAAAAGATATATAATCTCATCCGCGCGGTTACCCATCCGTATCCGGGGGCTTTCACCGAACAAGACGGAAAGCGCCTCTTCATCTGGTGGGCGCGACCATGCAAAGACCATGATTTCAGCGGTGCACCAGGACAAGTTTTGTCCGAAAAACCTCTTCGGGTGGCAACCGGCAGCGGCTGCCTCGAAATTTTGACGTTTCAGTGGGAAGGATCGGAAGAGCAGAACGCCGCGGACGAAACACACAATCTGCGCAAAAAACAGTTTCTGGGAAGCCAGGGACTTTGAACCGGAAAGAAATTTATCAGATCGGAGAATTACATTATGGCCCTCAAGATTTTAATCCTCGGAGTAAACGGTTTTATCGGAAACAGCCTTACGGAATATATCTTAAAACACAAGGACTGGGAAGTATACGGCATGGACATGTCCTGTGATAAACTTGATCAATGCCTGGGTCATGAACGGTTTCACTTTGTCGAGGGCGACATTACCATCAATAAAGAATGGATCGAGTATCATGTCCGAAAATGCGATATCATCATCCCGCTCGTTGCCATTGCCACGCCGGCGACGTACGTGCTGGATCCATTGCGGGTGTTTGAACTCGATTTTGAGGCCAACCTCGCTGTTGTACGCAAATGCGTGCAATACAAAAAACGGGTGATTTTCCCGTCAACATCGGAAGTATACGGTATGTGCGCCGACCGGGAATTTGATGAAGAATCATCAAATTTAATACTCGGACCGATCAACAAACCACGCTGGATATATTCCTGTTCCAAACAGCTGCTGGACCGGGTCATTCATGCCTATGCCATGAAAGAAGGCCTGCGGTACACGCTCTTCCGTCCGTTCAACTGGATTGGTCCAAAACTCGACAACATCCTTGAGCCGAAGGAAGGCAGTTCACGCGTGCTTACGCAATTTATCGGCAACACGCTGCGCGGAAAAGACATTCTGCTGGTCGACGGCGGCGCACAACGCCGGAGCTTTACGTATATCGACGACGGCATCGAAGCACTGATCCGCATCATCGAGAACAAAAACAACTCCGCTGACGGACGCATTTTCAATATCGGTAATCCGGCAAACGACATGTCAATCCGGGAACTTGCGGAAACACTCATTGCGCTCATAAAGACATACCCCAACTACGCGAAACTCGCGGAAAGCGTCAAGATCGTAAACGTACAGTCCAAAGAATACTATGGAGAAGGATACCAGGATATCCAGACCCGCGTTCCATCCATTAAAAATGCGGAAAAGTACCTTGGTTGGAAACCGACCACCGATTTCAAAACCGCGCTCAAGAAAACACTGGATTATCATCTCGGAAGGCCGTCAAGCGAACTGAGCGAATAACGGATTCAGAGCCATGCCGGTTCGCAGCAAAACTGGCTGTTGCTCCTGCTTCCTGTGCAAAATGAATGCATAACATGGATACGGAAAATCCCATCCTCGCCATCAAAATAGACGTTGACACTGACCGTGGTACCCGTATTGGCGTCCCGAACCTTGTCGACCTTTTTGAGGAGTTTTCCGTCAAGGCAACATTCCTTTTCTCCCTCGGCCCGGACAATACGGGCCGCGCCATAAAACGCATTTTCCGACCCGGATTTCTCAAAAAAGTGAGCCGTACCAGCGTCCTCTCCACATACGGCATCCGTACTCTTCTGAACGGCGTGCTCCTTCCCGGCCCTCATGTCGGAAGACACAACGAAACTATCATGCGAAAAACGCGCGACCTCGGCCATGAGGTAGGAATCCACTGCTACGATCATATACGCTGGCAAGATGGACTTGTGAATATGTCAAAGAATGAAGTATATGAAGAATTCGGCAAAGCACGGCGGGAGTTCGAACGCATTTTTAGCAGACCAGCCACAACCGCAGGAGCGGCAGGCTGGCAGGCAAACGGCTTCAGTCTTGCTGCTTATGACGATGCCGGCCTCTTGTATGCCAGCGATACGCGGGGGTCCCACCCCTTCTTTCCGCGTATAGCCAATACTGTCTACAAGACCATCCAGATACCCTCGACACTCCCCACACTGGACGAACTGCTCGGCCGACCGGAATACCCCGAGCAGCGCATCGTCAACCATTACCTGTCACTCCTCCGGCCCGGCACATTGAATGTCTTTACGATCCATGCTGAAATAGAGGGCATGAGCAAGATGCCCCTGTTTCGCTCGTTCCTGGAAGCCGTAAAGCAGTCGGATATTCAAATCGTTACGCTGGACGTCTGGGCTCGTCGTCTGCACGATAATCCTTCCCGTGTTCCTGTCTGCGACTTGATTCAGGGAACAGTTGATGGACGAAGCGGCACACTCGCGGTCCAGCAATGCCCCGACAGATAATCACACCGGTTCCACGGCCAAAACCTGCTTCGTTTCCCATTTCTGCATAGTGATTCCAGATTCTTTTTGACAATTCTCTTATATTCCTCTATAGTTAAGGTACATGAAGCAACCCTGTCAAATCAGCTGAAGGAGATATGAATGATCCCGACCATAGAATGGAAAGACGGTGTCGTGCGGATGCTGGACCAGTCAAAACTGCCCCTCGAAACCATCTATATTGAATGTAAAGACTATCAGACAGTGGCCCGCGGAATCAAGGAACTCTGGGTTCGCGGCGCCCCGGCAATCGGAATATCGGCAGCCATGGGGCTGGCGCTCGGCGCAAGGCAGATATCAGCCGATACTTTTGATGCATTCTGGACACAGTTTGAGGAAATCTGCGCTTTTATGGCTGCCACGAGACCGACCGCGGTAAACCTCTTTTGGGCCATCGAGCGGATCAAAAAAATAGCACAAGACAACAGGGAGAAGGAACTGGATGCCCTAAGGGAGATCATTGTGCAGGAATCGCAGCGTATGCTGGAAGAAGATATCGAGACAAACAAATTGATCGGAAGCTATGGCTCTCTGTTTGTATCAGATGGCGACAATATCATCACGCACTGCAATGCAGGATCCATCGCGACTGCCGGTTATGGGACGGCGCTCGGCGTAATGAGAACGGCTTCGTCTGAGGGGAAAAAAATCCATGTTTTCGTTGATGAAACACGCCCTGTGCTTCAGGGTGCGCGTTTGACTGCGTGGGAACTCATGCAAGAAAAAATCCCCTGCACACTGATTACCGACAATATGGCCGGATACTTTATGTTCCGTGATATGGTCGACCTCGCCGTTGTCGGAGCGGACCGCATTGCACGCAACGGTGATGTAGCGAACAAAATCGGCACCTACAGCCTCGCGGTGCTCTGCAAGGAGCATGGAATTCCGTTTTACGTGGCTGCTCCCTTTGCAACACTGGATTTCAATCTTGAATCAGGCTCATCGATCCCCATCGAGGAGCGCGATCCTCGTGAAGTTACCCATGTTTTCGGCAAAGTCCAAATAGCACCAGATGGCGTGACGGTACTGAATCCGGCATTTGATGTTACTCCGGCCCGTTACATTACAGCCATCATAACTGAAAAAGGCGCTTTCCACCCGAAGGACATCCGCAAACTTGCCGATGGGAAAACCGACCCGGAACAACTGAGAATAAAATAACATAGTGCCGCTCTTTCCGAAGTTCTGTGCATTCTCCGCTCAGAAGACTGATCTTATGCATACATGAGGGGGCTACATGAAACATACTGTTCTCCATCAAAGGCATCTTCAGTTAACTGCAAAAATGACCGACTTCCAGGGATGGCAAATCCCGGTCCAATTCTCCGATCCTCAAAATGAGTATCTTGCAGTCCGTACTGCCGCGGGCCTCTTTGACGCAGGATTTCTCGGCAGAATTGAAGTGAGCGGTGTGAATGCTTCCAAATTTCTGAACACCATCGTTGCCCGCAACATCTCGAAAATACCGGAAGGCGCTTTCTGCTATGGCCTGATTTGCAATCACCAGGGTGGCATTATCAGCGATGCATTAATTCTCCATGTGCCGGACAACCGATATCTGATCACAACAAACCCCATCAATACCGAGAAATTGATTGCGTGGCTAAAAAAACACGCAGAAGACAATATTACCATTGCAGAGAAAACGCAGGATATCGCTCAATTCGCTCTTCAAGGCCCTCGCTCAGAAAGAATTCTTGGGAATCTTGCGGCACAACATATGAAAAGAATGAAACCGAAAACGCTGCAGGAGCTGACGATTTTGGACACGACGATAATCGTGTCCCGGGCCAGCTATACCGGTGAACATGGCTATGAATTTTTTGTGCAGTCCGACCGTGCTGAACAGTTCTGGGACGCAATCATGGCCGCCGGAAGCGAAGCAGGCATCTTACCGTGCGGATTCGCAAGCCGGGATATTCTGCGATTAGAAATGGGATATCTCCTGTACGGCAACGATATCGATGAAACGCGCACCCCGTTCGAAGCAGGTCTTGCATCTTACCTTGACTTCAAAAAAGATTTTATCGGCAAAGATGCTCTAGTCAAAATGGATGCCGGAAAAAGCAAGGAAAAGCTTGTCGGATTCGAACTGCTTGACAAGGGACTGCCCAAAAACGGCGGCAGCATTTTCTCTGAAAACCGCGAAATCGGGACCGTAACCAGCTGTGGGCAGTCGCCCCGTGTCCGGAAAGGCATCGGCCTCGGGTATGTCGCGAGCCGATATGCTCAGCCGGGCCAGGAAATAGAGATAGAAGTCCGGGACCATGAAGTCGCCGCCAGAATCGTGTCTACGCCTTTTTATCATAGACCGTAAAAGCTGATTTTCCCACATATGCCGGATGCCGGGCACTTCTTTGAGTTCTTTTATTATCAGTGACCGGCATTCCCTGTATTTCCAGTCCCCTGTCTTCTTCTCTGCGCATGTGCTAAAATAAAATATGGAAACGAAAAAAGCCATCATCCCGATACGAGGCATGAGTTGCGTCAATTGCGCCGCAGCAATCCAGAAGGATATCGCGAAGCTGCCCGGCGTGCAAACCGTGCATGTCAACTATGCAAATGAAAAAGCAGTGGTGGAGTTTCATCCCGAATCCATCAAGGCGGAAAAATTCATCACCAGCATCAACGAACTCGGCTATCAGGCCGTTTTCGAAACAGCCGTTCTTGCGGTTTTGGACATGAATTCCTCCCGTGCACAAAAACTCGAAGATATTTTGACAAACCTTGAAGGCGTGGTAACGGCCTCGGTGAATGCAGCGACCGGCATGACAGAGATACAATACATGCCTGATCAAATAAGCCTGCGCGACATCCGCAGAACCGCTGAGCGTGAAGGCTTTCGTTTCCCGCACCAGGAAGAAAGCATTGTCGAGCCTGATGCAGATAAAATCGCCCAAGAAAAAGAATTATCATCACTGCGCAACAAACTGGTTCTGAGCGCCGTCCTTTCAACGCTGATTCTGATCGGAAGTTTTCAGGACATGCTCCCATTTTTGACGATTTTCCCCCAACAGGTCATGTGGATTATTCTCCTTGTCCTGACGACACCCGTGCAATTCTGGGCGGGGCGCCACTTTTATCAGAACGCGTGGGCATCAATCAGGCATGGCAGTTTGAACATGAATACCCTTGTTGTTATCGGTACGACCGCAGCCTATGGATACAGCGCCATGCTTACTTTTTCTCCTTCTCTCTCAGGCCATGGCGGTGCATATTTCGACACCGCGGCAATCATCATCACTCTCGTACTGTTCGGCAGATATCTGGAGACAAGGGCAAAAACACGTACAAACGAGGCCGTTAAAAAACTCATGAAACTGAGTCCACGAACCGCAAGGGTGATTCGAGAAAACAAAGAGCTGGACATTCTTATCGACGAGGTCGAGTACGGAGATCTCATCGTCGTACGGCCGGGTGAGCGAATACCCGTGGACGGCATAGTCCGAAACGGGTCATCCTCCGTGGATGAATCAATGCTTACCGGCGAAAGTCTTCCCGTGGACAAACAAACAGGAGATACTGTTATCGGGGCAACGCTGAACAGAACCGGCTCTTTTATCTTTGAAGCGACGAAAATCGGCAAAGATACAATGCTTGCGCAAATTATCCGGATGGTACAGGAGGCGCAGGGGTCCAAGGCCCCCATTCAGCGTCTGGCCGATTCTATTTCAGGCATTTTTGTCCCAGTCGTTATTGGTATCGCGCTGGCCACATTCGTTCTCTGGTATGTCTTCGGGCCGCCTGAAACACGCATTACTTTTGCGCTGCTTAATTTCATCGCCGTGCTGATCATTGCGTGCCCGTGCGCCATGGGGCTCGCCACCCCTACAGCCATCATGGTCGGGACCGGAAAAGGTGCTGAGTTCGGAGTCCTGTTTAAAAATGCAGAAAGTTTGGAAATGGCCGGAAACATTGATACAATCGTTCTTGATAAAACGGGGACGCTCACCCGCGGGGAACCAATGGTTACCGATATTGTCTGCAAAAATATGGACGAAATAACAATGCTTTTTTTTGCCGCTTCCGCCGAAAAGAATTCAGAACACCCGATGGGAAAAGCCATAGTACGTGCAGCCATGGAGAAGAAAATATTATTTACACAACCGGACAATTTTAAAGCCCTGCCCGGTTATGGCGTCCATACGGTAGTAAACGGCAAGGAAGTCTTTCTCGGCAATGACCAGTTAATGGCTCAAAAAGGCATCGAACTAAAATCACTGGACGAGACGGCACAAAAATTTTCCGCCACCGGAAAAACGCCGATATTTATTGCTGTTGACAGCCAGGCTGCAGGCATCATTGCCGTTGCCGACACATTAAAGGAGCAATCAAAAGATGCAGTCAAAGAATTGAAGCTGCTCGGCCTTGATGTCGTTATGCTGACAGGAGACAATAAAAACACCGCCGATGCCATAGCGGGTTCCCTTGGAATCACTCGCGTGCTGGCAGAAGTTCTCCCGCGCGATAAAATGGCCACGATACAAAAACTGCAAACAGAAGGCCGCACCGTGGCTATGGTCGGCGACGGCATCAATGACGCACCTGCTTTGACGCAGGCTGATGTGGGGATTGCCATCGGCACGGGCACGGACGTGGCAATCGAGGCATCGGATATCACCTTGATCAAGGACGACCTCCGATCAGTCGCTACTGCCCTGCGGCTCTCAAAACGCACGCTGCGCACAATTAAAATGAACCTTTTTTGGGCATTCTTCTATAACACGCTCGGCATTCCTGTTGCGGCTGGCATCCTGTTTCCTTTTTTCGGGACAAAAGGACTTTTGAATCCCATGCTGGCCTCCCTTGCCATGGCCTTCAGTTCCATCAGTGTTGTTTCTAATTCACTGAGGTTAAAAAAGTTCTCATAACCCGCAGGAACCGGGACGTAACGGCATGACAATACTGATTCAGGTCCGTTATACCATGGCCATATATGAAGAAATTTGTTGCTGATGTTATGCTGGGCAGGCTCGCGAAACAATTGCGTTTGCTGGGGTTCGATGTGTTGTATGAGCGTACATTCGGCGATGATGAAATCATCCATCTCTCGCTTGTGCAGCAGCGCGTAATTCTGACACGGGACGCCGCACTCGTACGAAGGCCGCTGGCGTCAAATCACTGTTATCTTAGGTCCGAGAAAACCGCTGAGCAGCTTAAACAGGTGCTTGCGGATTTTTCTCTTTCGGATTCTGCGACTCCTTTGACGCGCTGTTCCCTTTGCAATGAGCCACTTATCCCGATTCCAAAACAAAATGCGCAGGACAGCGTGCCCCCGTTTATTTATGAGCAAACTAAAAGATTTTTACACTGCAACCGCTGCAATAAAACATACTGGAACGGCAGCCATATACAGCGGATGTATTTTCTGCGAAGGAAAGGCTGCTAATGCGTTGGAGTTGGTCTCGACTGCTGAATGGCAGGTTTGACTTTCTGTGCCGTACCGGACTGTTGAGAAGATATCTGCGTACGCTGTTGCCCCACCATGCCCGGCTTCCGCGGAGGAGTTTGCTGTTGCACGGCTGATTGCTGGGGCGAAGGCTGGTTCTGACGGAGCGCCGGTTGTTCCTGTGCCGCTTTCTTTGCTTTTGCATATTCCGCGGGGGTCTTTTTGGTGACAATACCTGCCGCTGTAATAGTCAGGTCCCGTATCACGGTGTTTTTGGGCTCGGTCACAACTAATTCATGGCCATTGAGAGCCAGTTTAAGCGCTCCTGCACTGCCGTAGCTCACCAGAAAACGTTCATCAGCGCTCCAGGTAAGCGCTTCTCCTTTTTGGAGAACGGCTTTTTTCTGCGGACTGGTATCGGTCCTTACCAGAATCCACGTATTCTCCAGAGCAGTGACCTCAAGATAGATTTTACTCGGCCTGCCTGTTGTTGACGTCTGGATCGAAGATATTCCCTGAGACACCACCCCTTGCGGGCCAGCCTGGCGTTGCTGCCGCGCCGGCAAGGCAAAAAAGAAAAACAGCGAGAGTGCGAGGACTATTCCTGCGCCCCATATAAACGGCTCTATGGATGTTTTGAGAGGTATTTTCTTTTCAGCAACGGTTTCAGGCTGAGGCTTCTCTTGAGGCTCTTCCACCGGCGGTAAGGATTTACAGGGCTTCAGTTCATGGTATTTCTGCATCACCGCTGATTCATCAAGGCGGAGAAATTTCGCATAATTCTTCAGAAACCCCTTGACAAAAACCTCCCCCGGCAGCCTCGAAAAATCCTCGTCTTCCAGAGCCTTAAGATAGTGGCTACTGATACGGGTGTGTTGGGCAGCATCACGCAAGTCAATTCTCTGCGACTCTCTGGCGTCGCGCAGGTATTTCCCCAATGTCTCCATGTATTGTATTACCTCAAGGTCTTAATATAGTCGTTCGCCTTTGCCGCTATGTCGCTCTGGGGAGCAAATTCTACAGCTTTTTTAAACTCTGACAGTGCCAGATTCTTTCTGCCCGCCTTCAGATATGCCAAGGCCAGATTATACCGCATACCGGCGTTCTTCGGGGCAACTTTTATCCCGTCAGAAAATTCATTGATTGCTTCCTTTGTTTTTCCCGATTCAAACAACGCGGTTCCGAGTGCATTAATGATAAAGTCCAGGCTTGCGTTCCGCTTTGCATCGCGAAATGCTTCAATAGCCTTTTCATAATCCTTCTGCGCCATATATACCTGGCCGATATTATAATAAGGCAGATGGGGAGTAGTATACAGCTTATTATCGAGAGCTTTGTTATATGCTTTCAAAGCTTCTTGCCATTTTTGCTGTCGTGAGTACGTCGTCCCGATCGCATTGTAAGCTTCGGAAAAATTTGAATCCGCGTTGATTGCCTCTTTATAGAAGCCCACCGCGTCGTCAAACTTCTCCCGAGAATCGCTGATGATGCCCAGATAGTAATATGACCATTTGTTAGAGCTGTCCGTCTGAATGGACCGGTGAAACTCGACCGTTGCAAGTTCGTATTTGTTTTCCTGGAAAAAAGCAAGGCCTTTCATATAGTAGCCTTCCGCCATTTTCGTGTTATCCACAGTATTACCGCCCGTGGTCACGCATCCGGCAAGTGCCAGAACAAGGATCACTACAAGTGTTCTCATCTCTGAATACTCCTTTCAGATCAGAATGATGCTAGAAGACGTGCAAGCGCTTCTCGATCGCGGCTCACCAAACCGGCCCCTGTCTTGATCTCAGCGCTCAGGTCTTGGACCGGCGGTTTTGCTATCCCTGATCTGATCGCATGCTGCATAATTTCTTGCTGCTGTCTTGCTGAGATTTTTGCCTGTCGCTGTGGCTTTGGGGCTTCATTCTGATGCGGTCGAGAATCTGAGCGTTTCTGCAGTCGTGCGTCCGGTTCTTCCGTGGTTTGTGAACGGGATGCTTGTTGCTGCGTTGAAGGGGCTGGTGTCGCTATTTTGTCCTTTTGCAGTGGTGGGACCTTTTGCACCGAAGGACTCTGCAATGGCTGAAAGGTTTCCTGTGCAGCAGAGCTCTGGGGCTGTACCGGCGCCACCGATTGCGGCATATAAATCACTTGTGGGTGTATGATTTGCTGAATCTGTTGTTCAGGTGGTGCTGGTAATGGTTCAGGTGTCTGAGGGAGGAGCGTGTCTGAAGGCTGTACTGATTCCTCTTGTTGAGACATCGGGGGTGTTTGTGGTTGCGTCGCCGGCTGCGGAGTCTGTTGGAGCGGTGGTGCCGGCAATATCTCTATCGTCTGAGGCACCGCAGTGCTGCTTGAGGACCGTACCGATACGGCCGGTTGCGAAAGCGGCGGTGTTTCGGGCGGCATAGTGTTAGCAAAAATATCCTGTTCATCGATCCAGCGGTCCTGCTCTGAAGCGGATAACTTTAAAACGGCAACTTCGTCCAGCATCGCGCCTAGCCCTTCGGCGAACGCAAAGGCTTCCTCTTCAACGTCATTCATTTGCTCTTCAGGGAATGGATTGGAGGAATGGGCGTAGAACATCCGCCGGTTTGTCGTAAGAAGGTGCAGTGCTATATATGCTGAAAAGTTCCCTTTGCGTTCCTTGAAGAAAAGAACATAACTTTTTGCATCTTCCAGCATCATCTCGGGAGTTGCTACCTGATGTACATTCATGGAAAAGAACACTTTGAAAATGTTCCGTTCCTTAATATTGAGATCGGTTATTTTAAGATCGATAGCGAACATATCCCGAATCAGTTCACAAGGCTAAGGTAATGGTTTGTCGAAATGTTGCCGGTTAAATATCTTCGAAATGAGTCAGCTTTTTGAACTCCCGATATCTGTTTTCAATTTCCCGATAATCAAGACTTCTCAGCCGGTCAAGGCTGAAAGATTCTACGTTCAGCGATGCCATTACGCTGCCGAAAATAACCGCCTTTCGCATGCTTTCCT
This sequence comes from Nitrospirota bacterium, assembly GCA_963663225.1. Classification (GTDB taxonomy): domain Bacteria; phylum Nitrospirota; class UBA9217; order UBA9217; family UBA9217; genus JBAZLV01. The sequence continues at coordinate 65,476 of OY760142.1, forward strand.
CGGAAAAGTTCATCGTGCTCGCGAGGTATCCCATGAAACCGCCGGCGAACGTGTCTCCCGCGCCGGTAGGGTCGAAAACAGATTCGAGTGGATATGCAGGTGCGTTGAATATGCTGTGACCGTTAAACAGGAGGGCGCCATAGCTTCCCTGCTTGACAACAATGGATTTCGGCCCCATGGCCTGCACTTTTTTGGCAGCCTTGACCAGGCTCGCCTCCCCGGAAAGCTGCCTGATTTCAGCCTCGTTGATTGTGAGCAAATCTACGTTTTTTAGTATCCGCTTCAGCGCATCCAGTTTGCTTGAAATCCAGTAGTTCATGGTATCGCATGCCACCAGTTTCGGTTTTTCTATTTGCCGGAGCACATCAAATTGGATTTCAGGATCAATATTTGCCAGGAAAACGATGTCTGAATTCTTGTAATCATCAACAATGGTTGGTTTGAAAGTCGCAAGAACGTTCAAATGGGTGGCGAGAGTATGCGCTTCATTGAGATCATACCCATATTCTCCCTTCCATCTGAAGGTTTCTCCCTTTTGGACTTCTAAACCCCGAACATCAACGTTCTTGCTTTTCAGAAACTGTATGTGCTCATGGGGAAAATCATCGCCGATCACGGCGACGAGCCGTACATCAGCGAAATAGCTGGCAGACGTTGAAAAATAGGTGGCGGAGCCGCCCAAGGCATTATCCACGGTCCCGAATGGGGTTGTAACTGAATCAAGCGCCACAGTGCCGACAACAAGCAGACTCACCAAATACCTCCATTCCAATTCGACGGCATACAGCATGCGTGAGCAGCAACCCGGAACGTGTTCTCTCTCTGCTCAGCATAAATATCTTATTTTATTTTCAAATATTTTCCGATAATCGGCGCCAGATCCCTTTTTGTCTTAGCAGGAACGATTTTTTCAGGAGTCATGATGGTATTTTTGAGAGAATCCCCGCAAGCACAGGACCTGGTCTCCGGCAGAACTCGTACTGCTTCACGAATCATGGCCTTGGATGTTTCAATATTTTTTTTCATCACCGCCAGAACCGATTCCACCGTCACAGGCTCTTCGCTGTGGTGCCAGCAATCGTAGTCTGTGGCAAGGGCGATGGTGCTGTAGCATATTTCAGCTTCACGGGCAAGTTTTGCTTCGGTCGCGTTTGTCATGCCGATCACGTCAACATTCCATGTGCGATAAAGAAGTGACTCCGCCTGGCTTGAAAACTGCGGGCCCTCCATGCACAAATAGGTGCCGCCCCGGTGAACAACTGCGCCTGTTGCAGTCCCGGCCTGGGCAATAATGTCGCACAGTTCGGCGCATACGGGGTTTGCCATGCCTACATGGGCGACGATCCCGTTTCCGAAAAACGTGCTTCGTCTGTGTTTTGTATGATCATAGAACTGGTCGGGAATGACGATATCGCCCGGGTTTATCTCTTCCTTCATGCTGCCGACAGCGCTTACTGAAATAATCCTCTGCACACCGAGCTTCTTCATGCCGAAAATATTAGCGCGGTAGTTGATGTCCGTCGGCATAATGCGGTGCCCTTTTCCATGGCGGGGCAGAAAAGCTATTTTTCTCCCGAAGAGCGTGCCGACTATATATTCATCCGAGGGTTTTCCAAATGGAGTTGAGACGCTCACCGACCTTAAATTGGTAAGGCCTTCCATGGTATACAGACCACTGCCGCCGATTACACCTATGTCAATTTTTCCCAATCGGGAACTCTGTCGTGCCATCCGTAAAACACCTCAGAAAAGTAAAAGATCAGATTGTAAAAGAATTACGGAAAAACTTTTTTCCAATATGCTCAGCCCTGTGCGGTGCTCTGTTCAGGAGATGTCTTTTTTGCATCCCCTTCCTCCAGAAACTCAACAGGTTTGTCGGGAATGATGGTAGATATTGCATGTTTATAAACAAGCTGCTGGTTTTCCTGCTTCATCAGAATGACGAAATTATCAAACCCCTTGATGGTTCCGGTGAGACGCGCACCGTTTACCAAATACACGGTAACTGAAATTTTTTCCTTGCGCATCTGATTGAGAAAAATGTCCTGAAGATTTACCTGCGACTTTCCCATCAATCCTCCCTTTTTAAGCCGTTCCAGCACGGGCAAAAGCCCGTAGCTACCATGCATGTTTGCTCAGTAAAAAGTTTTTTCATCTTATACCAACTTATTTGAAATTTCAATGCTTTTCTTTATTCGTGCGACGATTTCCTCCGGCTGTGAAAGGCCGGTAATGTCTATCCACGCCGCCTGCGGTTCACGCCGGAACCAGGTAAACTGGCGTTTGGCAAAACGCTTTGTATCACGCTTCAGAAAAGCCGTTGCATCATCGCGCGATGATGTTCCGCGGCAAACGCCGATGAAATGCTGATATCCCAATCCTTTCATGGACACGAGATCGGGGCTGTATCCGCGGGCCATCAAGCCCCTGACCTCTGATTCCAGTCCATCCGCAATCATCTGGTCCACACGCTTTTCTATTCGGGGATACAGTTCCGTTCGCTCTCTGGTAAGGAACAGCAGGGTAAACCGATACGGCACATCGTTAAATGCGTGCTCCCGCTGGAACTCGGAAAGTTTTTTATCTTTCAGATAATAGACCTCCAGCGCCCTCATCGTGCGTCGAAGATCGTTCGGATGTATCCTTGCCGCAGCATCAGTGTCCCGTTTTACCAACTCAGCATACAGTGTCCCGGGGCTGTTTTCCATCTCCCGCTGGTGCAGTTGTGCCCGCAAATCCTTGTCTGCAGGAGGCCCTGAAAACAATCCGCGAGTAAGCGCCCGTATATACAAGCCTGTTCCTCCCACGACAAGAGGAGTCCTGCCGGAAGCCAGAATACGGTCAATGGCAGAGCGGGCATCCCTGAGATAATCTCCAACGCTATAAGCTTGCTCCGGCTCCACGATGTCGATCATATGATGAAACACCAATTCGCGTTGTTTTTTAGTTGGTTTGGCGGTGCCTATGTCCATCCCGCGATATATCTGCATCGAGTCCGCACTCACAATCTCGGTGCGGAATTCCCGGGCAAGGAGAAGGGACGCTTCCGTCTTGCCCACTGCGGTTGGGCCGGCAATAATCAGAATGGATTTTTTATCCGACATAATCAGTGAAGTATGATTTCAACAGGGTAGTCACTGTTTCTCCAGCCTTTCATATGCCCCTCCAGTACATACACGTGCTCATAGCCTGACAGAGACAGTGAAAAAACGGCGATTGTCGCCCGCGGACCATGCTCGCAATAAAGAATGACCGGGTCTTTCTTTGAATAGCCGATTTCACGCAAACCGGAATCGATTGCTGAAAACGGGATATGGACAGCGCCGGGTACATGGTCCCGTTCGTATTCTCCCTGCGACCGCACATCGACAATCAACGGTGCAGTTCCATTCTGCATGTTCGTAAGAAGCAGCTCGGATGTCACGGTGGCCGCGCAGGCAGTGCAGAGTAAACAGCACACGAACGCGGGAAATACAATGCGAAGGCAGTTTGTCATCGTGGTAAACCGCAGTGTGTCTTTATGAGGACATCATGACCGTTTGAACATTTTTCTTATTTCATCCATGGTAAAACGCACAATTGTCGGTCTGCCGTGGGGGCAGGTATGCGGCATCCGGCATTGCTGAAGATCATCCAGCAGCGTTTCCATTTCTTTTCGTTCGAGCCGACGATGAACCTTGATGGCGGGGTGACAGGCCATGACGCTCAGAACTTCATCATACAGTTTATCCAGCCTGGCATTGCTCTCATGGGCGTTCAATTCATCAAGCATGTCAAGCAGCAATTGTGTATAGTCCGCTCCAGCCGCAAGAGCCGGTACTGCTTTTATCATGAAGGTGTTACTTCCGAACTCTTCGACAATAAAACCGAATTTTCCCAGCTCCGTCAAATATTCAGCGAGCAGACGTCCCTGGGCCGGACCCAGTTCCACCGGGGCGGGGATAAGAAGCTCCTGAATAGGAATGGAACCGCGGGAAAAAAGGTCCTGGAGCTTCTCGAATAAAATCCGTTCATGAGCGGCATGCTGATCGACAACGGCCATACCGTTCTGATATTGTGCAATGACATAGGAGTCATGCAGTTGTGCGAGCGGATGCATGCCCTGCCCCAAGAAAGAAGGCGTTTGGACGGCCGATTCATCGAGCACTGCGTGCCCTCCGGGCAGCTCATCAGGGAAGGCTGATCTTTCAGCTCTCTGATGGTCAAATACAAAAGGGGTTTTTTGCACCGGTCCGGTAGTGCCGGAATATGCAGGATTTTTGAGATAATCCGCATATGCTTCCTGTACCCGATCCTCACCGGGCATCTCATGCGCACGCAGGTTTTCTCTGATAGCATTCCGAAGCAAATCGTGAATCTGCGCCTGGTTCCTGAACCGTACTTCTGCTTTTGCAGGATGCACATTCACATCAACCAGTGCGGGGTCGATTTCAATAAAAATGAACCCGACAGGATGCCGATCACGCATAAGCATGTGATCGTATGCGCTGTACAGCGCGTGGTTCAGCGAGGGGTTCTTTATCGCACGGCGATTGACATAAAAATCCTGGTACGTGCGGTCTGCCCGGGTGTACGCGGGACGACCGATAAAGCCATGCAGATATATACCGTCTCGTTCCTGTGAAAAGCCGATAAGATTATCGCTCAGTTCACGGCCATATAACTGAAACAACCGTTCCCGTTCATCCGGGGAAGCAGGAAGATCAAATACCAGCTTTTTGTTGTGGGTAAGCCTGAAATGTATGGAAGGACAGGCCATGGCCTGCCGTGACACGACGGACAGAATGTGTGAAAACTCGGTCGCCAGGGCTTTTAAAAATTTAAGCCTTGCAGGCGTATTGAAAAAAAGATGGCTGATTTCAAATGTAGCGCCCTGGGACGCTGCGGCATCGGCGACCGTTTTTACCGTACCGCCTTCGATCTCAACCAGCACCCCGGCGGAAGCTCCCCGCTCCGCGGTAAGAAGCCGTACATGCGACACTGAAGCAATGCTTGACAGCGCCTCTCCGCGAAACCCCATGGTCCGGACAGCTTCCAGGTCCGAGTCGCTTGTTATTTTGCTCGTGGCATGGCGTTCGAAGGCAGTCTGCGCATCCGTTTTTGACATCCCGCTTCCGTTATCGGTAATGCGGATAAGCCTTCGTCCGGCCTGTTCAATGTCGATGAAAACAGCGGTTGCTCCGGCGTCGACGGAATTTTCGATGAGTTCCTTGACGACCGAAGCCGGACGCTCCACTACCTCTCCCGCGGCAATTTTATTGATAACATGATCGGGAAGTATTCTGATTGATTGCACCATAGATTAGTTGACTACACGATGGGCAGCGTGTGGCGGCACAGCACTGCGATCTTTTCTGCGAGAAAACAACAATATCTCAGCAATTGTAATACCGGTGTCGCGACATGCCTTCTTTGACATGGTCCAGAATATAGGTTTTTATCAAGTCCCTGTCTACCGGGCTGATTTTCTCAAATTTCATTCCCATCCCCGGTCTTTTAAAGGACCCTTCTTCCTCTGCGGTGCGATACAGGACGACGGCTTCAAGCAGAATCATCCTGCCCATAAGCTCAAAACTTATCGGGATACGCGCATGCATCGGTCTGGGTTCGAGGCTTTGCAGAAAGACACCGTCCTCCGACAGGTCGCTGACAAAACCTTTTCCCTCTTTCGGCTTGTCTTCGAGCGTGGCGGTGAGCCGGGTGGGTATTCTGATGTTGCGGCGCCGTCCCTTTTCAATAACTGACTGAAGAGTCCGGTACAATTCTTCCACATTGACGGGTTTTCTGAGATAGGCGGCAGCATTCCCTCCTCGGCTCAGAAAATCCTCCAGAATTCTATCGGAAGAGGTCAGCAGTATGAAAGGGACCTCGGAAAAATGAGGGTCTTTCTGCATCTCGAACAGGACGGGCAGATCGGCAGAACCGGCGGCTGCAACAACAAATGACGGTTTTACCATGGCCATAAATGCAGTCGCCTCTTCCTTTGTATTGGCCGTGACAATATAATAACCGAATCGCTGCAGCAGCAAACACGTCGAAAAGCGGTCAAGAACATTTGCATCAATGATCAGAACATACTTTTTATTCTTGTCTCGTGTATCAGTTTCCTGCATTGCATGTTCCCTTCACCAGGACTCTGTTCCGCTGTGATCGACTGAGGCAGTATATTGCAGGCTCGATATCCCGCGCTGCAATTACATACTAGTATAGTTGACAAAAAGTTTCAAGAAATATCCGTGTTCTTTTTTTGGATGGTGAATCCATGCTGCCGCGTTTGGCGCATCACAGCACCATTATCCATGTATTTTTTGGTACATCCATAATCTATGGGAGAGGGCCTGCGCAAACCCGTCTAGACCGGGAAACAAGCTTTCCCGGTGAATATTCATTTTATGCAGTTCCTTCAGTGCGCGCAATCTGTCCTCAATACTCATCTCGCAGTGAATTTTAATAACGGCATTGGCATTCTGCCACTCTTCCAGGGCCTGCAGATTTTCTTCAAACGACACCGCCACATTCCCGGAGCAGAGAAAAACGCCCTGCTGAATATTCAAGCGTTGGTTGAAAAAAAAGGGGTTCTCCAATCCCACCATTTTATAGGGTTTCTCATTCATATAGAGTGGGATAAAGGACGCGTCAGTTCTTGTTTCATATTTATTCCGCTGCTCATAGCGGCGGTCTCCCATAATCACACGGGCTTTTTTACTCCACCACATCTGGTTCACACACCAGACAATGCTCGATCCGCTCGAAAATTCCAGCGCAAAATAGAGCGCCACATACGGAGAATACGTCCAGTCCAGCAACCGTGTCGGGGCCCCGTGATGCTGCATCAAAGCCAGACAATACAACGTGTCCGAAAGCACAAACTGCTGATCGTTCCCGTCATAACGGCGTCGGAAATTTGTTATCAGCGCCTGTTCCAGAGACGGAGCATCGTGCAACTTAATATTTGACCGCTCACAGGCCCGCTCAAGGCTCGTTTTAAGCGGCCAGTCTTCAGATTGTCCCCGGTAAATCCAGGTATCTTCTGTAAGAAGCGACAATTGTAGAAATCCCTCCCAGGTGGTTATCTTTATTGTGCTGACATCCTTCATGGTGCGACCTCCAGCTGATTACATGATTACCGCGGGTAAGAATAAACAGGCCGGGAAGTACACAGGTTTGCGTACATCCGTGCGGAAAAAAGACTGCTTCGTCGGTCTGTCCATGGATAGTATCGCTTATCTTCGCAACAAAAGTAAAAAAAATGCTGTAAAAATCCAGTTGCATGGTTCCCATTCTCAGCTCTGAACGGTGGACACTGCACCTTGTTTCTTCGGAAGCATGAGATGAAATGCGCAACCATTGCCATAGTCAGATTCTACCCATACTTTTCCTTTATGGATTTCAGCGATCATTTTGACGTTGGCGAGACCTATTCCGATCCCCTTAGTGTCGCCCGGAACGACATAATACTCATCAAAAATAAAAGCAACTTTGTCTTTGGGGATACCGCGGCCATCGTCTCTGACCGTGACAATCACATTTTCTTTTCGCTCCCTTACCAGGACTGATATCTTCTTTTTTGCATGTTTTATGGCGTTTGAAAAATAATTTCCTACAGCCCTGAACAGCAGTTCTCGGTCCGCTATGGTTCTGATGGAAGGAAGATACCCCCAGTTTTCCGGTTTTTTCCTATTAATTGTGAAGGTACAGCATTTGTGTTCGATTTCCGGCAGCAAAACCGTGGCCGCTTCCTTGCACACCTCGACAACATCTGCATCGCTCAACTTCAGGCATGTTTTCCGATTTTTTAAACTGCCATAGGTAAGGGCATGATCAATGATGCCTGACACCTTTTCTCCACTCTGCTTGATAATTTTCAGGAATTTTATTTTCTTCTGCTCCGGCAATGGTTTTTCCACCATGAGTTGGGCAAATCCGGTCACTCCAATAAGAGGATTTCGCAGGTCGTGAATAAGAGCACTCAGAAATCGTTCATGAGTTTTTTCAAGTGTCTTGAAATACGTGCGCGACATAAGGCCGATTATACCATGATAAAGATGTTCGAGGGTACAGCGCACATAATCAATTTTTTTGGGAAAGCACTTCTTCAGGTAGGGTGCTATTGACTCTTCGAAAAAATGAAAAAAAATCAACAGATTGTCGTATCGTTCTCTCGCTTTTGCGAAGGCCGCGCCTGTTTTCTGAACTCGTCTAAAATAACCGGTGAAATTGCCGTCTTGCAAGGAGGTAAGAAGGAACCATACAGCGTGTTGAAAATTTCGCTCTGATCTTGCATGGGGTTGATGAAGCGTTTTGGACGATACATAAAACTGGTGCCAGGTGAAGGCAATTTCTTTTTCGAACGGTTGCAATGCCCGTGCAACGGCAACGATTGTTTCCTGTTCATGAGGAGTCAAGCTGACTATCTCATTAACAGGCATTTTTCACCACCCCCCGCCGCAGAATTGCTGTACGCATTCATCTTGCTGATAATTCTATTATATCGTACTTGCATGGTGACTTGGGAAAATATCAGGGAGATCCGGCGTTGCATCATCAACAAACCATTTACTCGCTCCAGCGTATTGCCGTAACAGGGCAGATATCAATTGCCTCCTGACAATTGCAGGTACCACATTTTTCAGAATTTATCACATATGCCTTCTGATCGTCTCTCAGTTCAAACACTTCAGGACATGCATCGATGCACGCTCCGCAACCGATGCAGGCCTCCTGATCCACAATTGGGATTTTCATGAAATACCTCCGTTGCAAGCAATTTCAACAGCATCATATTTTGACAAAAGCATCCTTGCCTGCTCCGCAAACCGGACAAACCCAGGAATCAGGAATTTTTTCAAAAGGCGTGCCCGGCGCAATACCATTCTCGGGATCGCCAACGGCAGGGTCATAAATCCAATCACAAATGGTGCATTTCCATTTATCCATGCAAACCTCCTGAAAAAATATAAAAATTTGTTCATGCAGGGGTAGTTATTATGAGGGCTTAGATACTAGTATAGCATATGCATCCTCTCATCAAGGTCTAGCTTTTTGTCACTATTACCATCTGATGGATACCAGATGGAAGCATCCTTTGGCCTAAGGGCTGGGAAATTGCCTTAATGAAAATACAAGCAAAAGTACCACGAAATGGCCAATCGTGAGAAAAGGAAGTAACTCCTTGCCAATAAGTTAATTTGTATTATTCGGCAATATAACGAGCATTTAGAGGATGTCTGAGTAACCGGACGTTTGTTTCAAAATAGCTATCCGATCTGCAACAAACAGCACTTATTCTGGCCGCCTTTGAAGAATACTTTACTATATATTTCACTGTGACATATGGAACAAAGCCAGGCCCTCATTCTGTGATGTTCACCTACGATTCTGCACTGAGCAAATTGTCAACAGCATACAAGACTTCTAGTCAAATCATGCATTTTTTATAAAACCTTGGGTTACTTTTTTTTGCTTCTTTCCTTAAAAAATACTTTTTCAAATAACATAGTAATGAATACTGCGATAGGAATGATCAATATAAGTTCAAAAATATTTTTTAATGAAAATATATCATTATTGCTAGAGACCGATATCTGATGTAACTTAACGATAATAACGAGTGCCAAGCAGAGAACTACTCTAACAATTATTTTGGACTTATTTTTCTTCATAAAGTGGTTCATTTAATTTAATCTGTCCTAAAGTTTGAGAGGTTTAAATAACCAGGAAGTTTTCAGTATGCGTATTATATATGATAATCTGCAGTTTCGAAAGAGTTCTTATTATTTGTCGCCCCCCTCCGTTTAGACAAGTTATGGTAGACTGTCGGACAGAATCTTTAGCCCTTGGGGCAGAAAGAAACTTATCCTGAGCAAACTGGTCACAACATCCCCACAACGCGATTGGTAAATCACCGTCTATTGTTCTAAAATTGCAAACAGAGGAAGTATCTTTTTGGCCAATCATGCAGCTTACATCGCATATGTTAAATTATTTTAGCTAGATACAAGCATGAAATACAGTTTACTTAACGAAAAGGAAGCATCTTTTGGCCAAAATGGTCAAAAGATGGCAATAGTGACCCTTTTTGTTCATCAATTCATCCGCTTTCTAAAACGAAGTGCGCTCAGAGCCATAACCACGCATCCGATGAGGAGCAAAATCAACATCTGGGGCCAAAGAATATCAAGGCCCACCCCTTTCAAAAAAACACCCCGGATAATGACGAGGAAATATCGGAGAGGGTTGAGATACGTCACATACTGAAAGACATCCGGCATGCTCTCAATGGGGAACGCAAAACCCGAAAGCAATATGGCGGGCATGACGAAGAGCATCGAGGCCATCAACGCCTGCTGCTGAGTTTTCGATACTGTGGATATGAAAAGACCGGTGCCCAGTACCGAAAGAAGATAGATGACTGTGCCTGCTAAAAGAATCAGGAGAGATCCTTGAATGGGCACATCAAACCAGAATATCCCCATTATTGTTACAAGCAACATGTCGACAAGTCCGATTACGGCAAACGGGATCGTCTTGCCGAGCATGAGTTCGAAGGGCATGATAGGCGTTACCATGAGCTGTTCCATGGTTCCCACCTCGCGTTCACGCACCACTGCCATTGAGGTAAGCATCAGCGCGATGATCAAGATAACGGTCGCGATAACTCCTGGGACGTAATAATTTCTGCTTTTCAGATCGGGATTGTACCATGCCGTGGCTCGCAAATCGATTGCCGCCCCTGAAACACCTATAGCCGGCTTCATCGAATCAAGCGCAAATTCTCCGATGATTCTGTTCGCATAGCCCTGCGCAATAAGGGCCGTATTGGAATACGTCCCGTCGACAATCACCTGGACCTCGGTCGGGACTCCTTTTTTCAGGTCCTTTCCAAAACCCCGGTTAATCTGTACCGCACACAGTACTTTTCCCCGGTCGAGCAGATCCTTGATCTCCTCGATTGATGCCGGTGTATGCTTTGTCGTGAAGTAACCGGAAGCTTCGAATCTCCGCATCAATTCCCGGCTCTCATACGATTTGTCGAGATCCAGGAACGCCGTGGAGATACTGTTGACGTCCATGGTAACAGCATAACCGAACAGGATAATCTGAATGAGCGGAGGCGCAAAAAGAAAAAATCTCAGCTTTTTATCCCGAAATACATGGATAAATTCCTTGATGACAATTTGTTTTATCCGTTCAATTCTTCTTTGCCAGGGACCCAATGAAAACTCCTGTCGGACCGGGCGCAGGTCCGTCGCGCACATGCGCACCTTCACACGACCTTTTTCCTGAATTTCTTGTTCACCAGCCCAAATATGATAATCCCGTACAAAACCAGCAGCAGTACTTCGCCGGCAAGGATCTGCAGGGAGCTTCCCTTCAAAAAAAGGTCATTCAATATAGTGACAAAGTAGCGTGCAGGAAAAAGATAGGTGACGAATTGCAGGGGTTTGGGCATATTCGCAATGGCGAACATAAATCCGGAAAGCAGGAACGCCGGTAAAAACGTGCTTAGAAGTGACATCTGGCTCGCCACAACCTGGGTCTTGGCAACAATAGAGATGAGAATGCCCCAGCAAAGCGCCCCGAAGAGGAAAATACACGAGAGGGCAAAAAGGAGAAAAAGACTTCCCCGAAGCGGTACGTCGAATATAACAGTGGCCATAAAAACAGACCCAACCGTGTCTATAAAGCCGATAATAAAATAAGGGATGAGCTTCCCGATGATAAGTTCCGGAGTCTTGATCGGTGTGGATATTAGCTGTTCCATCGTACCGCGGTCCCACTCTTTCGCAATGGTGAGCGACGTAAGCAGGGCGGCAATAACGGACATGATCAACGCAATCAATCCAGGTATGATAAAATTCTTCGATTTGAGTTCCGAATTGTACCAAACCCGGGTACGGGCATCGATAAGAGGTTTTACACGTACTCCTCTCAGCCTCTGGGTATATTGTTCCGCTATTGCCGTAACATATCCCTGGGCAATGGTCGCCGTGTTCGAATCGCTTCCATCCATAATTACGCCGACTTGCGAGGACCGTCCTGCATGAAGATCCTTTGAAAAATCCTGCGGGATAATGATGGCGAGCTTGGCCCTGCCGGAGTCGAGATACCGGTCTATCTCCCGATAGCTCTCAATATGAGCGACAATGGTGAAGTATCCGGATTCCCTGAGCTCCGCCGCATACTCGCGGCTCATGCTGCTGGAATCTAGGTCGTACACCACCGCCGGGATATCATTGATGTCGATGGTAACAGCGTATCCGAAGATGATCAAAAGTATGACCGGCATCAGAAACGCCATGGCGAGGCTGTAGGGATCCCGCCATATCTGGACAAGTTCTTTTTTGGCTATGGCTTTGATGCGGAGTAGTTTCATATGCCTTGCTCAATAGGTCGTCTGCCGGATCAGGAAACCTCAATCAACGTAACAAATACATCCTCAAGCGAGGGCGCTATTTTCGCGACTCTGCCGGGTGCGATTCCCGATCTTGCGAGTATTTCGTGTATGACCGGCAGAGAAGCTTCGGCATCCTTCACGGTAGCATGCAGGGTGCTGCCGAAAATAGCGGCTTCCATGCCATGTTTGTTGAGCACGTCAAGTGCTTCAACCGTTTTCTCGGTCGTTATTTCGAGCACGTCCCTGGTCATATATTTCACTCTCAACTCGTTCGGCGTGCCTTCCGCAATGATCTTCCCGCGATAGATCAGGGCGAGACGGTCGCAATAATCGGCTTCGTCCATATAGTGCGTCGTTACAAACACCGTCGTTCCGGCGCCGGACATTTCATAAATCAGGTTCCAGAAATTCCTTCGTGAAACCGGGTCGACACCCGACGTCGGCTCGTCCAGAAACAATATCTTCGGCTCGTGAAGAACAGCGCACCCAAGAGCAAGCCGTTGTTTGAAGCCACCGGGAAGCGTTTTGGTAATAGCGTTTTTTCTGTCGGATATCCCGGCCATGTTCAGAACCCACTGCATGCGGGCCGCTCGCCTTTCCTCCGGAACATTGTAAACGCCGCTGAAAAAAGCGATGTTTTCGGCCACCGTAATATCATCATAGAGGGAAAATTTCTGCGACATGTATCCGATGTTCTGCTTTATCATTTCGGATTGAGTAATGATATCGTATCCGCCTACAGTTCCCACCCCTCCCGTGGGCAAAAGAAGCCCGCAGAGCATGCGGATGGTGGTCGACTTTCCCGCTCCATTCGGGCCGAGGAACCCGAATATCTCACCTTTTTTTACCTCAAGATTGATATTGTCCACAGCGGTAAAGCGTCCGAACGTCCGTGTAAGTCCCTGCACGGTGACGGCTATGTTTTCCCGGTTCTCCATTTTTCAATTTATGAGCAAAAACGCATAACTGCACGATGCATGCATCGAAACTGTCATCGTTCAACCATCGAAATAAATACATCTTCCAGAGAAGGCGTAATGTCCCGGCTGTCCTTTATCGCAACTCCCGCATCATGAAGTCTTCGAAGCACAGCAGGAGCGGCTTCCCGATTATCCAGGGTCAAATGCAATTTGTCGCCGTAAATGCTGACACGTTTGATGCCAACGACACTCATGGCTTTTTTCTGGGCAGTTCGGGCGTTCTCCGTCCACAATTCGATCATCGGCAAACCGAGCGACAGCTTCACGTTCACCGGTGCATTTTCAATCAATATTTTCCCTTTATGCAAAAGCCCGATCCTGGTGCACCGTTCCGCTTCGTCGAGATAGGCGGTGGAAACAAATATGGTGACACCTTCCTTCAGAAGACTATAGAGAATCTTCCAAAAATCCCTGCGGGATACGGGATCGACACCATTCGTAGGTTCGTCAAGAAACAGCACCTCCGGCGTGTGAACAAGAGAACAGGCAAGCCCCAGTTTCTGCTTCATGCCTCCCGAAAGCGCACCCGCAAGCCGGTCCTTGAATGGGGTCAGATTGCTGAAACCCAGCAGCCGTTCAATCCGGGGAGGACGGTCCCGCTTCGGGACTTCGTACAGATCGGCATAAAATTGTATATTTTCCATTACCGTCAGGTCTTCGTACAATCCGAATCGCTGCGACATGTACCCGATCTTTTCTTTGACGATCTCTTCTTCGGTAAGGATTGAGTGTCCTGCAATCCAGGCCTCTCCTCCGGTAGGATCCATAATCGCCGAAAGAAGACGCATGATCGTGGTTTTTCCCGCTCCGTCTGGCCCCACGAGGCCGTAGAGTTCTCCCTTCTTGATCTCGAGGTTAAGATCGTTTACCGCAATGGTATCGCCGAAGGACTTGGTAAGGTTGGTCGTCTTGATGCTAATCACATTCATAACTGGAGCTCTGTTTTATTGAAGGATAATTTTAACGTCTGCGGGCATTCCGGGCTTGAGTTCATTATTCTCATTTTTGACTTTCACTTTGACCCCGAACACGAGCTTCACCCGCTCTTCCTGTGTCTGGACGTTTTTGGGGGTGAATTCCGCTTCCGAGGAAATATACGACACGGTCCCTTCATATGTTTTTTGGGGATGGGAATCCGTCCGCACCTCCGCTTTTTGTCCCAGTTTTACAAAACCGAGTTTGCTTTCCTTTACATAAACTTTTATCCATGGATTTTCAAGATCACCGATCGTAAAGACAGGCGTTCCGGCCCCCACGGTTTCCCCTTCTTCCACGTTCTTGATAAGCACAACACCCGAAACCGGCGCCTGGAGGAGGGTGTCCTGCAATCTCACTTCGGAGGTCTTGAGCGTTGCGCCTGAGAATCTGAGTTGCGAGTTTGCCGCGTCGTATGCTGTTTTTGCAGCATCCATTTGCTGGGATGTTATTACGCCCTGACGATGGAGAGGACCATACCGCTCGAAATCCTTCTTCGCTTTTTCCAACTGTGCTTCTGCATTGCTCACAGCGGCCCGGTTCTGTATCACGAAGCTTTCTTGTTCGGCACTGTCAAGAACGGCAATTCTTTCCCCCTTGGAAACAACTCTTCCTTCGTCTGTGTAAAGGTTCTGCACCCGTCCGGGTATTTTAAATCCGACCCGAACCTCGGTCACCTCCACGTTGCCTGACAGTTCCAGTATGTTCGTATTCTGACTCCTGCTGATCTGCCTGAACGCAACAACTGTCCCTATCAGTCCTAGTATGACGATGAGACCGACGATTATGAAGGCCTTCTTTTTCTTCCGCGCGTTGCCGCTCTGTTCTTCAACCATATGCTCTCCCGCTCCCCTCCCGGGTTATTTTCCACTCCCCTGAACCCCATACACGCCCTGAAGATCTTTCCCCATGGAGTACAACAGCCCCGCCTCTGCCCGCTCCGCGTCATACCGCGCCCGCCACCAGTTCGTCTGGGCCGTGGACATGAGCGTGACCGCATCCAATACTTCAATGGCTGTTCCGACTCCCTCCTGGTACCGCAGCCGCTGCAGCCGGAGGTTCTCCTCTGCCTGTGCCACCGATGTCTTCATGACCTCGATCCGCTGCTCCGAACTCCGCAGATCCTGATGCGCGTTCTTTACATCCAGCCGGACCGCGTCAATGATCTTCTCTCTCGTGATCCGGAGCGAATGGAGTTCCGCTTTGCCCGCGGCCACCCTGGCACGGGTCCCTCCGCCGGACGACAGGTTGATGCTGATCCCGGCAAGCAAAGACCAGTTGTCCTGGTGCACGACGTATTGGTTCTCCTGGTACTGGTATCCTCCCTGCAGGAAGAGGTTCGGCAGATATTCCGACCGGATGGACTTGATGCTTTCCTCCTGGCCTGAAATCCCGGCGTCTATTACCCCGATTTCCGGACTCTCCGCCTCTGCCGTTGCCCAGGCCTGTTCGAGCGTTATGGCCGGTATCGGGCTTTTGGCGACCTCCTCCGGCTGTACCGGGTCATTTAACGGCCGGAGCAGCTGGCTGTTCACCCGGGACGCCCGGAAGGACCGGAGGTTCTCTGCTAAAAGCAGCCGCTGGCGGGAATCCGCCAGCTTCACATCCGCTTCCAGCACTTCGTTCCGGGTGACCACGCCCGCGCTATACCGCGCGTCGGCGTCTTTTTTGTGGCCTTCGTACCGCTGGACGTCTTCCCCGGCCACCTGGAGCAGCTTGTCCGCTTCCAAAAGGTCATAATATGCAATGATAAAATCCAGGGCTGACCGGTTTGCGGCCCGCCGGGTCTCGATCTCTTTTGCTTTGAGTGCGTATTTTGCCGCGTCTATGGAAGAATAGGTCTTGCCGAAATCGTACAGTATCTGGGTGGCGCTCAGACCGTAGGCGTAATACCGGTCATTGGATGTGGGCATGGTACCGAAGGGGGTTTTGGCCGCGGGCTGGTTTGCGAGCCACGTCTGGTTTGCGTAGACGTCAATCCTGGGAAACAGGCCGGAGCGCGCCGCCCATACGCTGCTCTGGGCCGACTCCTCGCGGGTCCGAGCTATCCGGATGTCCCGCCCCGTCTCTCTCACAATCCGAAGACCCTCTCCCAAATTCAATGCCTCCGCTCCCAAGGGAAACAGAAAAACACAGAACATAAAAAGAAAAAGCAGGTGTCTCATGCTTTTGCACCGCTTTTTCCGGCAAGAATGCATTTTTCGAAATTTTTCCAAAGCTTCATTCCCTCTCTTCTTAGAGAAAATGAAAAACCACTCAACGACCACCTGAATGCCAGCCCCTGCACCATTGCGATAAACATCAAAGCAACCGTCTGAGGAACAAGATCGGCCCGTATGTCTTTTTGTTGTTGTCCTTCTTTCAAGATTGAGGCGAGCCGTGCTGAAAAAGCGTACATTGTCTGGATCACCTTTTTTCTTAATTCCTTATTTACGTGAAGTTCTTCGGAAAACAAAAAGCGCGGAAGTCCCCGGTTGTTTTCCATAAGATCAAGTTGAAGAGAAAAAAATCGTCTCAAAATTTTGATGGGAGAGGAAGCGGCCTGGGAAGCGGCCTCAACATTTTCCCGGATTCTGCCCCGAACGTATTCAAAACAGGCGACATAAATCTCGTCCTTGCTCCTTACATGACGGTACAGGTTTGCCTCGGACATGCCGACTTCCCTGGCTATTGCCGCCGTCGTCAGGCTGCTTATGCCCTGCGCGCCGATGATTTTCAGGACTGCCTGCACGATTTGCTCCCGACGAACATCTCCGCGTATTTTTTTTGATTTTGAAGAAATCTGCACGGTTCACCTCATGTAAGTAAATGTTCACTTACATTAAGTATAAATCGTTTCGTCTTTTTGTCAAGTCGATTTTTCAGTGCGAATTATTTTTTTCTGCTGTCAAACACGTTGTCAACCGGCTAAAACAAGGCAGGGTTCTGAAGCAGCTTTTTGACTGAGTGGAGCCATTTCCGGCGGGAGCCGGAGGCTCCCTCGATAAACGTGAGCGCAGGGCACGGTTTACTGCATTCCTCCCCCGATTAAAACGGGAGATTCTCTGTCGCAGGGATTGACAGCGGGAAAGAAGCCGTTATAATAACGTATTCCAAGAGGTGCAGCTTCTTCAAACGAAAATTCATCAATGCATTTCTGCAGACGGAGTCTAAAATGTTCCTGCGTTCTTTCAGCAAAAACAAATACTCAATGGTAGTTATTTTTTTCAGCTTTTTTTTGATACTGCCGTATGTCGGCAATGAGCAGTCACTTGCAAACCCTTCGCTCCAGGAGGCACGGGTAACGAATGTCAATGACGGAGATACCGTAACGCTCTCAATAAACGGACGGATTCACCGCACGCGCCTTATCGGAATTGACGCCCCTGAGATGGGTCAGAAGCCCTGGGGCGAAAGGTCGAAAGAACACCTTATCGGCATTATGAAGCAAAACGGCTGGATGGTTTACGTCGAAACCGATATCGTAAAAACCGACAAGTATAACCGGCTCCTCGCCTATCTCTGGACAAAGGAAAACGAACTTATCAACGAGCGCATGCTGCGGGATGGTTATGCGGTACTGTTCACCATACAACCGAACAGCAAACATGTGCAGCGTTTTAAAAAAGTACAGCGCATTGCCCGCCAGGAAAAAAAAGGCATCTGGGGACCCGACGGCCTCAGGGAAAAACCATTGGATTATAAAAAACGACATCCACGAGAATAAACCGGCCCCTTCAGAACACATACGTACGAACTAACGACCGGAATCACCGTTTTGATTCCGGTCCGGGTAATACTCCCCCAGTTTAACCCTTTTTCAAAATATTCCCTTTTATACCGATAATCGTTTCATCATACGGGATGCTTTTCCCTGAGTTTTTTACTGCTTCCTTCACGATATGAGTCAGTCCGGCACAGCACGGCACCTCCATCCTGACCACGGAAACACTCCGGACAGGGTTTTCAGAAAAAATCTGGGTTAGTTTATCCAAATAATAGCCCGCGTCATCGAGCTTCGGGCAGGCAATAATCAGCTTTTTATTCCTTAAAAATGAATTGTGAAAACCGGCTATTGAAAAAGCCGTGCAGTCCGCAGCAATCAGGATGTCCGTATTGTTAAAATACGGGGCATGAACGGGCACCAGCTTCAACTGCACCGGCCAATTGGTAAGCTCCGATCCCTGTGCATCCGCTGCCGGAGCGGAAGTAGTTGCGCGCTCTTTAAATTCAACAACCATGGAGCCGGGGCAACCGCACGGTTTGTCCGAAACCTCTGTTTTCTTTCGTTGCAGCGTCTGGACATGGCTTTTCGTCGCCTGTTCATCGAAGCCTGCTGCCTCGCGCTGGGTTATCGTTAATGCCCCTGTAGGACAGGTTCCGATGCACGCACCAAGGCCGTCACAGTAAATGTCCTTAACAAGTTTTGCTTTCCCATCGATAATCTGAAGCGCTGATTCTGCGCAGCTCGTTACACACTGTCCGCAACCGTTGCATTTGCTTTCATCAATCTCAATAATATTTCTTTTCATGGCGGTTTCCTCCTCACCGTATCCTGATATTATTATAGGTGCAACGCATAAACTTTTCCATGATGTAGATCATATCGATGCTTATGCTCAAAAAACATGCCGGCAGCTCTTTCTGCGCCACAAACAGTTGAACTTTTATCCTACCGTCCCACGTGTTTTTATATTATACTGAAACTAAACCACATGGCACAGGAGGAACCCCAAGAATGAGCGAAGCTCTATTGAACATCGGATGGGCAATAATTTTCTCATTTATAGGAGGGATTGTCGGTATTATTCTGGTCCTGATTGCGACCACGTTGCTTCCCCGGCTCATCGATAAACTTACTCCAAAGATCGATGAAAACAAGGAAATTGCACGCGGCAATCAGGCGGTTGCTGAATATTTCGGCAGAATCACCTCGGCGGGAATCATCGGTATCAGCATCGTGATCGCAGCGGCGGTCCTCGGCGGGATCATCGCCGGCTTGCACTGATAAGTCTCCGGGGTGCGTCTCGGCCGTACAATCTAAATGGGAAATTTTTTATTAAAAATCACGAGATTTTTGCTCACAATATGAAAAAAATCTTTATCTTCACGATATGCGCTATTTGTTTTCTAGCGTCAGGTTTCACACTTCATGCACGCGGTGGGGGTGGTTGCCTGATGCAGGGAACTCCCGTTCTCACACCATCGGGAAATGTTCCGGTGGAACAGTTGAAACCCGGCGACGTTGTGTTTGGAGTTAACAGAGGAACCCTGACCCGCGCTGTCGTCCGGTCTTTGAGCATGGTGCAGCCTGATCATTATATCCAAATTATCGTAAATGGGAAAATCGGCCTTGCGGTCACCCAGGAACATCCTATAGAAGTGTCCCTTGGCGTGTTCAGAATGGCTTCCTTGCTGAAATCCGGCAATAAGGTCAATATCATCAGCCAAAACAGGTTTATGACAGGAACCATAACCTCCATTTCCACCATACCGGCCCGCCTGCCTGCATATAACCTGCTGGTGTCACCCGCAGGAACGTTTGTTGCAAACGGAATTGTTGTACACAATAAAGGGTGTTTTCTTCCCGAGACCCTCATCAGAATGGCGGACGGCACCAGGATGCCCATATCTCAAATTAAGCAAGATGACCGGGTGCTCGCATTCAAGACTGACGGTACGATCGTCGCATCACGCGTCAATACTATACTGTCCCATGATGTGGATGAATACCGTGTGGTGACCGCCGGCAATATGCTTTTGCACGTGACCAGCGAACACCCGTTTTATGTCGGGGCGGGAACATTTAAAACCCTTGATTCACTGCATATCAACGATACAGTCGTTATTTTCGACGGTGTGGGTCTCAGCAGCCAGAAAATCACGGATATCCGTACAGTACACAAAAAAATCCGTGTTTATAATCTCCAGACAGACAGTCCTCATACGTTCTTTGCAAATGGCGTCGCAGTGCATAATAAGGGAGGCGGATGTTTTCCTGCGGGCACGATGATACTGACGCCGCGCGGTGCTATCAGGATAGAAAGTCTTTTATCCGGGGATATAGTAACGGCAATTGACAGAGCAGGAAATCCTGTCGCAGTACCCGTCAAAGCAGTATACGTGACGTCCTCACCCCTGCTGATCGTCAGGACACCGCATGGTGTTTTAAGAACAACTCCGGAACATCCTCTCGCACTCGCATCAGGAGATTTCCGTCCGGCAGGGAATTTATTGCCCGGCAATGAAGTATTGATCTGGCAGAATTCAGAACAACGACGTGCAAGGGTACAGGCTGTCCAGCAGATAAGTACCTATGAGTCTGTTTACAATCTGACTGTGGATTTACCCCACACCTTTGTGGCCGACGATTTTATCGTGCATAATAAAGGCGGCGGAGGCTACCGCGGCGGCAGCTATCACTCGTCCGGCAGGTCATCCGGCACTTCCTCTGATGAATCAGTGATTGTGTTTGTTATCGCATTTTTTGCCGTTAGCGCATCCATAATAATAATTGCCGCTTTGCTCGTTAAAAGTTCGCAAAAAGGAAACCTGGACCATCTTTACAGCATTTCTCAAATTCGGGGCAAAAGCGATAAGACATTGAAACTCCTTGCATTTCTCTCAAAACAGGATTCGTTGATGGCCCCGAATGCGCTGAAGAAGACTACCGAATCCGTCTTTCTAAAACTGCAGTCATGCTGGCAGTCACGTGAATACGTTCCCATGAAACCGCTTCTGATGCCGGACCTCTACCAGAACCATCTTGACCAGATACAGAGCATGCTGCGCAACCATGAAATCAATATCATCGACCACCTAAAGATCGAACGAATTGATCTCGTCAATGTTCGATACACGCTGAAGCAGAATGACCGGGAATTTACCGCTCTCGTCTCGGCAACGGCACAGGATTATTATCTTGACGACAGAACACGGAGCAAGCTGCGGGGAGATGAGGCGCCTGCTCAATTTCAGGAGTTCTGGACATTCCAGTATCTGGATGGAACATGGCTGTTGCGCGAAATCGAACAATCGGCTGAATCGGATATATTAAAAGAAGATAATTTTGTAGAACAATTAACAGACAAGGCAATAGAACAGATTTACGGGCAAACAGTCCCACGGTCCGGATTGTCCGGCCCCTGGCTCGAAAGAAATGTGGAAGCGAAGGAAACGCGCGTAGAAAGAATGTTGAACTTTCTGGTACAAACGGACAAACTCTGGAACCGCAGTGCAATGCTGCTTACTGCAAGAAATGTTTTTATCAAACTGATTGCTGCCTGGGAATCCGGGGACACGGCGCGAATCCCTTCTGACGATCTTTTCGCCGATATGGCATCGGATATGGAAAAACAGATTGCGAGGAACCGGACTGCTGAAACCGCTCTCGAATTCCGGAATTTGTGCATCCGGAAAACAGAGTTGCTTCTTATCAACAATTTCTCCGATAACAGCAAGGATGAATTTGTGGTACGCATTCGCGCACACGCCCAAAAAATTCTTAAACAGCATGGAGTATTGGTACACCAGGATGAAGAGGTGGCCCCTTTCGAACAGTATCTGACATTCGGCAGGTTGAATAATCAATGGAAATTAAAAGAGGTTGTGAATGAAGGAACAAAAGACTCGCTGATTCAGCAGGAAAATATTGACCAGGAGTCTTCTCCACAGCAGATACAGTGGTACTATCAGCATAAGCGCGCTCTGTAGGAGCTGGATGGCCGGCAATCGCACAAGATCGGCGCAGAAGGAGAAAAGGGGAGAAAAGGATGGAAAATGTTGCCGTCGTGGGTGCAAGCCCAAAAAGTGACCGCTATTCTTATCAAGCCATGATATTACTTGAAGAGTCCGGGCACAATCCGATTCCCATTGCTCCGGTGAAACAGGAAATACTCGGGAAAAAAGTCTACCCGACGTTACAAGACGTACCGGATCGTATCGACACTATTACAGTGTATATCAGGCCTTCGCTGCAGGCCGCAGTACTCGATGATGTTGTCCGTCTTAAACCTAGCCGCATCATTTTTAACCCGGGGACAGAGAATCCCAGAGAATACGACCGGCTCCGGAAAGCAGGCATTGAAGTGCTCGAAGCATGCACCTTGATTCTGCTGAGAACAAACCGGTTCTGAAAAACCTGTGGAGGCAGGAGGCCCCATCGCATCCAGCCGTATCCGCTATCCTTTCACGCAGGCGATGGGTTTGACCCGCGCGACCCTTCTGGCAAGATTTGCGTTATGAGCGGCCTCAACTACTTCACCTACATCCTTGTATGACTCCGGCGCTTCTTCGGCAATGCCGGAGTATGAATGACCACGAATAAGTATCCCCCGCTCTTCCAGCGACGCAACAATCTCCTTCCCATGCCATCTTTTTTTTGCCTGCGTCCGGGACATTGCCCTTCCGGCGCCATGGCATGCGGAACCGAACGCGGTCTCCATTCCTTCATCGGTTCCGACAAGAATATACGACGATGTTCCCATGGTTCCGCCGATCAGAACCGGCTGCCCGACATGGCGGTATTCCTGCGGCAGATCAACTCGACAGGCCCCGAACGCCCGGGTTGCGCCCTTGCGGTGAACGTACAGTCTCTTCTTCTTTCCCCTGATCATATGCGTTTCAATCTTGCACGTATTGTGGCTGACGTCGTACAGCATCGTGATTCTGCTCTCGGGATAAACTTCAGAAAATATTTCCCGAACCAGATGGGCAATGATCTGACGGTTCGCCAATGCGCAGTTGATTCCGGCGCTCATTGCGCCAAAATATTTTTTCCCTTCAGGCGATATGATCGGGGCGCAGGCCAACTCCCGGTCCTGTACAGTAATATTGTATTTGCGCAGAGTGACGGCAAGGTTTTTCAAATAGTCGGTGCCGATCTGGTGCCCGAGACCGCGTGATCCGCTGTGGATGGAAATGAGAACGTCGTTTTTTTGAAGGCCCATGGCCTGCGCTGTTTCCTCCTGATAAATATCAGCCACCACCTGCACTTCGAGATAATGGTTTCCACTGCCCAGTGTCCCCATCTCGCGATGTTGCCGTTTTTTTGCCGTATCCGAAACAGCGTCCGGTTCCGCTCCTTCGACTCTGCCATGGTCTTCAATATATGCAAGATCTTCCGGGACTCCATAGCCTTTCCGTACTGCCCATGCAGCTCCTGCGGCAAGCATTTCGTCAATGTGCGCCGAAGAGAGTCTGATCAGCCCCTCAGACCCTACTCCCGCCGGCACTCGGGCATAAAGTTGGTCAATAAGCGATTGGAGTCTGGGCAGGACTTCCTCCCGCGTCAGACCGGTCTTCATCGTCCGGACGCCGCAGGAAATATCGAAACCCACGCCACCCATGGAGATGATCCCGCCTTCATCCGGATCAAATGCGGCAACACCTCCGATGGGGAAACCATATCCCCAATGCGCATCAGGCATTGCAATGGAAGCGAGCTGAATGCCGGGCAGCATGGCGACGTTTATCACCTGTTCGCGCACTTTCTCATCCATCTCCCTGATTAATTTTTCGCTTGCGAAGATCCTGCCGGGGACCCGCATGGCGCCCTGCTGCGGTATCTCCCAGGTATAATCAGTAAGTTGAAGGAAGGATTTCGGATCCATAAAAACTCCGGGACTCAAATACGCCAATTGCGGTTCGAGGAGGATGTATCTGGATTGCTTTTTATCATACATCGACTACGCATTGCGCAGTATATATTCCGTTTTTCTCAACCACACTCAATTGATGGTATGTGGCGCCTTTTACTTCCACCTTTGGTTCGTGGCGCTCCGTATCGAGACGTTCTCCCCACGCCGTTCCCGTCAGCGCCATATTCCGAATCGTTACTTTAAACGCAGAAAACACTATGTGTTCGAGGTCTGATACCGACAGCAGTGCGTTAAGCCATTCGACGAGAAGAAGCTCCGTGTCAGGCGCCGCAACAGTGACGGTCAAGGTCTCTTTCGGCTGCACCGCTTCGGTTTTTACCATGATGGAATACAGGGCCGCCGCGGCATTTTCAAAAGCCTCCTCCATGCTGCTGCCGGATCCCCGGATACCGATATCTGATTCGTGCTCAAACGTCTCGTATAACGCTCCCAATAACTGCTCCTTATAAATTGTAATTCAAATTCTCTGCCGGAAACTACTGATCACCAAAGCCCCGCTATATTTGCACCACAATAGCCACAGGTTCCTGCCTTTACCATATTTTGAAGAACACGAAAACCTATCCGCTGAACCAGCGTTCGTTTACAATTCCAGCAGATTGTATCTTCTCCCTCGCCGGGAATATTTCCTTCATACACGTACCGGAGACCCGTTTCAAAACCAATCTGCCTGGCGCGGGCAAGTGTCTCCAGCGGCGTTTTCGGCTGGTCAAACAGTCTGTACATCGGATGAAAGCGTGATACATGCCACGGAATATTTTCACTTACCGATTTTATGAAACCGGCAATTTTTCTGAGTTCTTCGTCTGAATCATTATATCCGGGGATAATCAGAGTAGTAATTTCAACCCAGATGCCGATTTCCTTGTAAAGCCGTATCGAATCAAGCACCGGAGCAAGCCGCGCGCCGCATATCTTCGTATAAAAATCATCACTGAAAGCCTTAAGATCGATATTTGCAGCATGGAGATACGGCTGTATCGTCTTCAGCGCTTCAGAAGTAATATATCCGTTTGTTACAAACACATTTTTCAGGCCGGATTCGCTTGCCAAACGGGCCGTGTCATAGGCCAATTCAAAATATATCGTCGGTTCGGTATAGGTATAGGAAATGCTGTCGCAACCGCGGTCACGGGCCTCCTTGACGATGGCACTTGGCGTTGCAGATTCACCTGCCAGGAGTCCGCTGTGATCCTGCGGAAGTTGAGAAATATCGGAATTTTGACAGTGCTTGCAACGGAAATTGCACCCGGGTGTTGCAATGGAGTAGGACAGGCTGCCTGGTCGAACATGAAAGAGGGGTTTTTTTTCAATGGGATCAACGTGACGGGCGATCACCTTGTCATAGACCAGGCTGTACAGGACGCCATCGCGGTTTTCGCGAACAGCGCAAACGCCGCGTTTTCCGGGTGAAATAAGACAATGATGGTTGCAGAGGCCGCATTGTACTCTCTTGTTCTCTTTCGGCTGCTGGAACATTGCCTGTTTCATAGTTTCACCTTCTACGCCGCAGGCTTCTCATACTGCAGCCCGACACTTGGAAGGGTTCTTTTTCAACGCGCAGTCGATTTTTTTTGCTTTTCAATGCTGCGCTTATGGTCAAGCGCTTCAGCCTGAATCCTGATTTTACAGTGTGAACAGATAATATCCGGTGAAGCATTCCCGCAAGATAAACATTTTTTGTCTGGTTCTGATTCTGCTCCTTCGACGAGAAATATTTTTTCGAGAAAATCACCTTCTGAAATGTCGCCATGCACCTGAAGATTGTTACCGGAGATTGTCGTGGGAAACACGCCAATGTTGTTTTTTTTGACAAGCTCGGGGAATTCATCAGCGTTGATAATGGCAGTCCTTATTTGTTCATTTTCAAGCGCAAGTCCGACGGCCGTTTCCGCAATCGATCGGCACAACGCATTGTCCTGATTCACAAAAATGTGCACCTGAACATGGCCGGTCAGCCGTTTCAAAGAATGCCTGATGCCGTCCGGGAGCCATGCTTTCGTTTCAGATACGAGCTGGATCGTGTCTAAAAGTATTTCCAGAAACATCTTGCCGGTCGATCCATAAAATACCACTGAGCGCCCCGTCACTCCCAGAACCACCAGCGCAGGCACGCGTTGAATTCCATAGAGTTCCGTCTGATCCTTGTCCATAACGAGATCGTACGCTTCAACGCCTATTGTTTCCATTTTCCCCTTCACGGCACGAGCAAGTGCCAGCACAGCGGGGCATACCTCCGGGGCAGCGTTTTTAGTAAATACAATCAGTTTTACCGGTTTTGCAATTTTGGCGGTACTCGACCGGATGATACTCAGTTTTTCTTCCTCATGCATGGCAATCTGATCCTTCATGATTCGTCAGAATATATAAAGTATAGCAAATTCAGCGGCAAAGAATATAAAAAAGTCTTCAGTCTTTTTACGCACCGGTTTCGTCCGCGTATTTGTTTACAGCAACGATGGTGCTTCATGTATCCGTGCGTACAAATCAAAAATAATTCCTTCGCGCAATCCCCAATCGCTCACCATCATCGACTGAACTCCAAAATAATCCATAATTTCCTGCACGATCAGGGAACCAGCCGGAATAATGTCTTCGCGTCCTTGCTCCAAGCCTGGCATGGTTCGTCGTTCTTCGAGAGTGCTTGTGCAGAGCCTGTTTGTAATCATGCTCACCGTTTCTTTTGACATGATGTAACCGTTAATTTTGTCTGGATCATATTCGGCAAGCTTCTGGTCAATGGCCGCAAGCGTAGTGATTGTGCCTGCAGTTCCGACGAACAATCCGGAATGATCATCCAGCATTTCAGGACATTTTTGCTGTAGCAACGTCTGCACCCACGTTCGAAGATGTTGAATTTCATCAAGCAGAGGCGGATCATGTTTGATAAACCGTTCGGTGAGATAAACGGCGCCAAGCGGAAGACTTTTTATCAACAAACCATTGTTGGAACTGGTCATAATGATTTCCGTGCTCCCGCCGCCAATGTCGATTACGAGTGCCGGCGTATTGAGGCTGCCTCTCCAAAGGCTCGTGTTTTTCAATACCTGCATGACGCCTATAAGGGTGAAGCGGGCCTCCTCCTCGCCGGATATTACTCTGATGACAAGTCCCGTTCTTTTTTCAACTTCCTCGATAAATTTTTGGGCATTGGATGCAATTCTGAACGCGCTTGTGCCGACCACTGCAATATGATCAGCCCCATACCGCTGAATGCTGGCGGAGAAGTCAGACAGCGCGCGCAGAGAACGTTCTTCAGCATCCGGGGAAAATCTGCCCGTTCGGTCGATATCCTGTCCTAAACGGGTAATTTTTCGGCCTGAGTACAATTCACGAAATGTTCCCCCGGCTGCTTCCAGCACGAGCAAGCGGATGGTATTGGTACCGATGTCGATTCCGGCAAGAATCATGAAAGGAGAAAATCTTTGAGTTTTTCGCTATAGACTCTAATGCGCATTGCAAGAAGCTTTGCGATGGTGAGAAGGACTTTAGCTGCGGTCTTTGGATCAAGATCAAGAAGTGCCTGAAAATCTTTGCGTGTCAAGGTAAGAAGATCGACTTGAGTTTCGGCCCGAGCGGTCACTTGTCTGTTCGTTTCCTGGATCAGGGCCAACTCACCGAAAAATTCTCCGGGTCCGAGCAGCAGCAATCCCATTTCTTCTCCCTCGCCTGCCATAAGGGAAATCCTGACTGTGCCTTTTTTTATAATATACAGTGCCTCAGCAGGCATATGCTCCGTAAAAATGGTAGTATTCTGCTTTATCTGCCGCTCCTGGAACATTTCAGCCAGCAGTTCGATTGATTCCTTGCTGCAACCTTTGAAAAGGGCTGAATTCTGCAAAAGCGCAAGGTTATCCATACAATCTCTGGCTACTCCGTTCAAAATAATACGATTAGACGACATGCTGCATGTACGAAACGAGGATTCAATATTCCCGGCTGTAATTCTCGCACAGTAAGCAAGACAAACCAAAAAAAATTTTTAGTATTATAGGTTCTGTAATTTTATTTGTCAAGAAACAAAGAGTAAAGAACAGGCAGGCAGCAGTTTATTGTTTCATGCAATTCCGAATTGCATCAATGATATGCTCTGCGACGCGTGATTTCGGCATGACGGGAAGTTTTGTTTCGTTGCCGGTCCGGTCGATTATCGTGACTGCGTTGGTGTCAACTCCGAAACCGGCTCCTGTTTGGAGCAGGTCGTTGGCAATGACCAGATCGAGGTTCTTTTTCTGCAGTTTGTTTACAGCGTTTTGCTCGATATTGTCGGTCTCAGCCGCGAACCCGACCAGCAGGCGAGTCCCTTTTATTTTTCCAAGTTGCAGCAGAATATCATCTGTGCGTTCGAGCGGCACAGCGGTTGGAGCTTCATCCTTTTTGATTTTACGATTTGATGCTTCGACAGGCCGAAAATCAGAGACTGCCGCCGCCATAATGACGACCTGAGCGCCGTCGATATTTTCCATGACAGCATCATGCATTTGTTTTGCGCTGACTACAGAAAGGAATTTCACTCCCCGGGGAGTTGCCAATGCGGTCGGTCCTGATATCAGGACGACTTCCGCTCCTCTGTCGCGGGCAGCTTCGGCAAGTGCGTACCCCATTTTCCCGGTGGAAGGATTGCTGATGAAACGAACCGCATCAATGTATTCTCTGGTTGGTCCAGCCGTAATAAGAAAGCGCCTGCCGGCAAGATCGCGGGCCGCGAAGCGGGCCACCACTGCTTCCAGAATTTTATCGATATCCGCCAACCGTCCCTGCCCCACAGTCCCGCATGCAAGGTTTCCGACCCCTGGTTCGATAATATGAACTCCCAGATTTTTAAGAGCAAGGATGTTCTTTTGCAGAATCGGATTGCGGTACATGCGCTCATTCATCGCCGGAGCAACAAGCAACGGGCAACCAAGCGCCATAATTGCAGAGGTAAGAGCGTCATCCGCGATGCCGGAGGCAATTTTCCCGATAATATTGGCTGTTGCAGGAGCGATCAGTGCGAGGTCAAGGTTGTCGGTAAACTCAATGTGGCCGATAGGGACTTTGTTATAATCGCCGAATTCATCACACATCACCGGTTGGCGGGAAAGAGCCTCAAAAGTAAGTCGCGGAACGAAACGCTCGGCGTTTTTTGTCATTACGACATGGACTTCAGCGCCGCGTTCCGTAAGCTTGCGCAAAATCTCCACAGCCTTATATACGGCAATACCGCCGGTCACTCCGAGCAGAATGCGCTTTCCTGACAAAGAATTAGGCGATGACATAACAGCTACTCCTCTGTGTCTTCGGAAGCTTCGCTTTCATCGCTGCTTTCTGTTTCAGCATCTTCGTGGTCTTCAACAAGGGGCTCTTCCCCTCCTTCTTCATCATGAGTTTCTGAAAGATAGGCGCTGAGTTCCTTGCGTATTTCTTCTTCCTTTGCCGAAAGCTGTTCTTCCATGCGGGCGCGTTCTTCCTGCTGCCGGAACTCTTCTTTTGCTTTTTTTGCCTCTTCTCCGGTAAGAACCGTCAGTTTCCCTGCAACTGCTTCTTCAAGGGCAATGGTCGTGTCCTTGATGGAGCGCGTGGCGACCTGCAACGGTACGCCTGCGGACAGCTGCCGCACCCGCTGGGACGCGATATGGACAAGACGGAATTTCGTATCGGCAATCGCATCCTGCATCTCGATCGGCAAACTTATCAAATCATCAGCTGTTTTTTGCATAGCATCCTCCTGGGTTGTTCGCTTCAGAACATCCGTTCTATCGACTCTCTGTTCATCAATGATGTCCGGCAACGCTCGGCAGTAATAATGGAACGAAGCTCAGTAAGCGCCCGGTCAAAATCGTGGTTTACAATAAGATAATCATACATGGTGTAATCTTTAATCTCCTCACGCGCTCTTCGCATCCGCTTTTTTATCTCTTCGTCCTGATCAGACTTGCGTTTGCGAAGCCGTTCTTCAAGGATATCAAAAGAAGGAGGCATGATGAAGACATAGACCGCGGCAGCGTACTTCTGTTTTATCTGCTTGGCGCCCTGCGTATCAATATCCAGTATGACATCGATGCCTTTGGTGATCATATCATCAAGCGCGCGCCTCGATGTGCCGTACAGGTTTGAATGGACTTCCGCCCATTCTGCAAAATCACCGGATTGCACCATCTCTTGAAAACGCTCCACGGTCACAAAGTGATAGTCTCTGCCGTCAATTTCTCCCACCCGCGGTTTTCGGGTGGCAAAGGAAACCGAATGGGTAAGATTTTCCAGAGATTCTGCAACGGCCCTGCACAGGCTTGTTTTACCTGCGCCTGACGGCGCGGACACCACAAAAAGCAATCCTTGTCTCTTGTTCAAGATTCACCCCGGCCTGAAAATCGTTGCAACAGCGTCTCCACCTGCACCGCGGAAAGTATGACATGGTCACTGTCAGTGATAATGATGGCCCGTGTTTTCCGGCCTTGTGTCGCGTCAAGAAGCCTCTTCTGTTCTTTTGCTTCTTCCTTGAGACGGCGCATGGGAGCCGAATCCGGCGTAAGAACTGCAACAACCTTCGTTGCCATTACCATGTTGCCATATCCGATGTTGACAAGATTATTCATCATAGGTCATTCAATATTTTGCACTTGTTCCCGTATTTTTTCAAGCTCTGCCTTCATGTTTACAACTTCAAGTGAAATCCGGGCGTTCATTGCTTTTGACGCTATCGTATTAACTTCGCGGTTCATCTCCTGCAACAAAAAATCAAGCTTTTTCCCGATGGATTCGCTTGAAGAGCCGCCCAGGAGAGAACAAAATTGCCGTACATGGCTGTCCAGCCGCGTCAGTTCTTCCGTAATATCAGTCCGTTCAGCCAGTATCGCGACTTCTTGCGCCAATCGTACCGGATCAGGTTGTTCATTCAGCAGTCTGGTCAGCGTTTCCGACATTCTTTTTCGTGCATTTTCGACCGTGGCAGGCGCAAGCTCCTGGACAGTCTTGCTCATCCGGGTGACGGCACCAAGTCGGATATTGATATCTTGCACGAGAACGGAGCCCTCTACAGTGCGCATGGTATCGAGTTCATCAAGGACGTGGGACAGACCGGAGGACAGGACTTTCCAAAGCTCTTCCGCATTCTCGTCCTCGGCAGCAAGCGTAAGCAGATCGCGAAAGCCGGCAAGCATCGTCAGATCCACATCCCCTTTGAGTTTGAATTTTTTCTTGATGTGCTTGAGTGCAGCGATATAGTTCGCCGCCATCTTCTCGTCAATCGCAATCCTGCCGTTTTTTTCGCGGTCCGTACCCGCGGTAATGTATACATCGAACCGTCCGCGGGAGAACCGGTCCTGAACGGTTTTTCTTATACGAGGTTCCAGCATGGCAAGACTGCGGGGTGCTTTTATTTGGATATCGAGGTAGCGGTTGTTGAGCGAACGAACCTCTATTGCGAAGCGACTCTCGCCGCTTTGGACCTCTGTCCGTCCGTATCCTGTCATGCTGCGTATCACTCTCATTGTTACCCCAATCGGTTCACGACTGTCGATCTCTGCGACAGAGAATCTCTCGGCTCCTGCCGGAGGGAACTCAGCTAGTATATATACTACCCGTCCGTAATTGTCAATGAACGGACACGATAATTACACCCGTCCCTTCGTATAATCCTCTTCGGCCACCGGAGCAAAATAAAAGGTCCTGACATATACGTTAAAAAGAAAATGGACCTCGACTTCCCACATGGCGCTTATTCTCATCGTATGTCGGCTTTCGTCACGTTTGATCGCAAAGTTTTCTTCCTGAAGAGGCAGGTCAAGCTCTTTCGCTTTTTTGGCAAGGTCGGCCCTGATTTCCTCGTCTTTCAGCACTTGCGCGAGTCGAGCTTTTACGTTCATCTCGTCCTTCATCCGTTCAGAGTCCATGTACATCGGTATCAGCTTGTATCCTACATGGATGACGACAAATAAAAGCGCCAAAACTATAATTACTTTTACTGAACCCGCACCGTTTTGATTCTTAAGCATACGCATCAGTAACTCCTGTCGGGTCATTTGATCAGAGTTCCGATCCGCTCCCATCGAATCCAGCGGTCCCCTCCATCCCATGACCAGTAAATAATAAGTGCCCGTCCTATGATCTTTTTGTAATTGACAAAGCCCCAGAAGCGGCTGTCCTGACTGTCATCGCGGTTGTCCCCCATGACAAACACCGATTCTTTCGGAACAAGTACCGGTCCGAAGTCGTACCCTGCCTGGTTTTTGTAGTACTGTATTTCATGCTTCACCGCTCCCAGCTGCTCTTCCAGGAGTTGGGCCTTGATTTCGTAATACCGGTCACCCATCTGCTTTTTATCGGTATATACTTCCTTTTCAGCGGTATTGACCGGCTGATCATTGATGAAAAGCCTGCCGTTTTTGATTTCTACTTTATCACCCGGCAGACCGACTACACGCTTGATAAAATCTTTTTTCTCATCCTCCGGATACTTGAAAACGATAATTTCGCCGCGTTTCGGTTCCTTCCAGGTAAATATTCTGCTGTCCATAAAAGGAATCCGCGGGCCGTAAATAAACTTGTTTACCAGCAGATGGTCTCCTATCGTAAGGGTCGGTTTCATGGAGCCCGACGGTATTTTAAACGCCTCGACCCCGAACTGCCTGATGATCAGGGCGATGACCGCCGCAATAAGGAATGGTTCGATCCATTCCTTGTAAAAAGTTTTTTTCTTCATGGTTTTTTCTTGATGTTCAGACATTCTGCCTCCAAAACCGGTGCCTTGTCCGAGCCGGCATGATAAAGTTCAAACAGGGATGTGTCGTTGCTAATCTGCACCACAGCGTTTTCCTTCCTGATGCAGTATAGCACAAGCGGTCATTCTCCTACCTTCAGAACTGCAAGAAACGCCTCCTGGGGAAGTTCAACGCTGCCCACCTGCTTCATGCGTTTCTTGCCTTCTTTCTGCTTTTCTAGAAGTTTACGTTTTCTCGTAATATCGCCGCCATAGCATTTTGCCGTTACATTCTTGCGGAGCGCTTTGACGGTTTCGCGTGCAATGACTTTGGCGCCGATCGCTGCCTGAATAACCACCTCGTAGAGCTGCCGCGGAATAACCTCTTTGAGCTTTTCCGCAAGCTGCCTTCCTCGTATTGCGGCCTTGTCTCTATGGGTGATAAACGACAAGGCATCTACCGGTTCCCCGTTCAGCAGCATATCAAGCTTTACGAGATCAGACTCCAGATATCCGGAAAGCTCATAATCAAGCGAAGCATACCCTTTGGTAAGCGATTTAAGCCTGTCATAGAAATCCATAACGATCTCATTCAGCGGCAGATCGTAGCTGATAAGCACCCGGTCTTTTGTAATATATGTGATTTCTTTCTGGATTCCCCGCCGTTCCTGGCACAATGCAATAAGCGGTCCGACGTACGACTCGGGAGTGATGATAGAAGCGGTAATTATCGGTTCCTCGATGTGTTGAATATCCTGAATCTTGGGCAATTTCGCCGGGTTGTCGACCATAACAATCTGACCGTCATTTGTCGTCACCCGGTATACCACTGTCGGGGCGGTAGGAATCAGCGCGAGTTTGAATTCACGCTCCAGCCGTTCCTTGACGATATCCATATGAAGCAGACCGAGAAACCCGCAGCGGAACCCGAACCCGAGTGCAAGAGACGTCTCCGGTTCATACGTAAAAGAGGAATCGTTTAAACGGAGTTTTTCAAGAGCGTCCCGCAGGTCTGCATAGTCATCGCTGATCATAGGATAGATGCCGGCGAAAACCATGGGCTTGACGTCCTTGTATCCCGGCAGCGGCGCATCAGCGAGTTGCTCGGAGTCCATAATCGTATCGCCGACTTTGGCGTCTGCAATCCGCTTGATTCCTGCAATAATGTAGCCTACCTCCCCCTGCGACAACTTTTCCGTCTGTTTTTTCTGAGGAGTGAATATCCCGACGGACTGCACTTCGTATGTGGCCGCATTGGAGTAAAGTCTGATTTTTTGTCCGGACCGCACCGTCCCGTCCACCACCCGGACAAGAACCACCACTCCCTGATAAGCATCGTACCACGAATCGAACAGAAGCGCCCGGAGCGGCGCATCAGGTGCTCCGGATGGAGAAGGAATACGCTTCACCACAGCCTCAAGAATGTCGTGCGTTCCGATCCCCTCTTTCGCACTTGCAGGGATGGCGCCGCTGGAATCCAAACCGACCACATCCTCAATCTGCCGCTTTACCTCTTCTATGTTTGCGCTCGGCAGGTCGATTTTATTAATTACGGGGACCATTTCAAGATTATGGTCGATGGCAAGGTAGGCATTGGCTAGAGTCTGCGCCTCCACGCCCTGCGATGCATCAACGACGAGGAGCGCGCCTTCACATGCGGCCATGCTGCGGGACACTTCGTAGGTAAAATCAACATGGCCCGGCGTATCAATCAGATTCAGAATATACTCCTGCCCGTCTGATGCGATGTATCGGAGACTCACGGCGTGGGCCTTGATGGTAATACCCCGCTCCCGTTCCAGATCCATGTCATCGAGCACCTGATCTCCGCCGGCAGCTGCCATCTCGCGGTCTGAAAGCGCGCCGGTATACTCCAAAATTCTGTCGGCAAGAGTCGACTTTCCGTGATCAATATGGGCAATAATGCAAAAGTTTCTGATGTTCCGGCTTGACATAAGTCCCAAGATTCTCCGATACAGACGGCAGGCTCAGCATAAAAAATTATTGCCGATCAGCAGCCGTAAAAAATAGTGCGGCCATGTTTTAGAATTATACGGTTTTCCACCCGCCCGCACTCTGAAGAGCTGCTGCGGCCGCTCCGACCATTCCAGCCTCATCTCCGAGCAAGGAAGGCACAATCTGGACCCTCTGAGCAGGCGTCAAAAAAGCCCGCCGCAGGACTTCTTCGTGGACAGAATCGATAAACAACGGCCAGGCATCCTTGATTCTGCCGCCCAGCACAATCATTTCAGGATTGAAAATATTGATCAGACTTGCCAGAGCAATACCGAGCATACGCCCCGCTTCTTTCATGACACGCCGGGCAGTCTGATCTCCTGCCTGAGCAATCAAATAAACTTTTTCCGAGGTCATGGTATGCAAATCGTCCGCTGAAACCGACCCGCCTGCCGCCTCCCGGTAGCTCTGCACAATCCCGCGGGCCGACGCATACATTTCCAGGCATCCATTATTGCCGCATGAGCACAGCCTGCCGTTTGGAATCAGGGTAAGATGACCGATTTCGCCTGCCATCCCGTCTGCACCGTGCCAAATTTTTTTGTTTAAAACAATCCCGCCGCCCACACCGGTTCCGAGCGTAAGTAGTATCATGCTGTCAATGCCTTTGGCAGCACCCCGCCATTGCTCACCCAATGCCGCTGCGTTTGCGTCGTTTTCGATAAAAACAGGGAGATTAAGCCTGTGCTCCAATTTTTCCTTAAGCGGAAGATTATTCCAGTCGGGGAAATTGGGAGATTTTACTACAACACCGGTATTCATTTGAATGACGCCGGGAGCGCCAACACCAACCACCTGGACAGTCATTCCTCGTGTTGCCGCTGCTTCTTGCTGCCGCGCAATATTAGTTGCAATCCGATGTAAAACTTTTTCCCATCCCTCGGATGCATGAGTCGTCTCCTTGTGACACTCAAGGATATCGCCATCTGTGGTCAAAAGCGCCGTCCTTAAATTCGTACCGCCAAGGTCTACGCCAATAACTGCACGGGCCACCCCAAGCCTCCATAACTATTTAAAAAAATGAAATATTCTAAAAGATTTATATAATAACATACCCGCGATTGATTGTAAATAATATTAATGTCCTTATCAGAAGACAATCAGACGGTTGCTATAAGATAATACCAATTTAAGAGCACAAGCAACGGAACGCAAATTTTCAAAATATTTTTTGTCCTGGTTCTCAAGTGAACGTTCAATCCGGGGATATGCAGCATAATCGTGAAAATGCTGTACAGAAAAAACAGAACTGCAATTATTAAACAGAATGCAATCAAGGGATTGGATGCAATGGAAAGGAAAACGCTCCCTTGGGAAAGATACGTAATTGAACGAGAAGCGCCGCAGGCAGGGCAAGGCAGGCCCATGCAGTCATGGAGCGGACAGGAAGGCAAAAAATCCAGAAACGGGAAAAATCGGGCAACACAAAGGGCAAGAAGTGCTGTTCCACCGAACACAATGCCGAAGTCTCTTTGATCCTTGTTGCGTTGTCTCAAAAAAAGCCGCATGCAGCAGTTCAGGTCCTCATTTATACATCTGCATCATAGAACCGAATGAAGCAATAAGCGCCCCCATAAATAATACCATAATCATAACGAACAGACCAACGAAGCAGATAAGGGGGAAAAAAACAGCAAAAGCGGCCTTCCCGCCGCTGATTTCATGCGCCTCCCTCAAACCGATAATGGTAAGCACAACGGCCCATATGCCTGCGATGAAACTGCCGCAAAAAGGAATCAAAAATATGACATCCACGCTGCAGCTATAGGCAACCACTCTGAACGTGGCCTCGAAACCGGCGCGCGCGCCTTTGACCAGCATGAGAAAAACATGCAGAATGCCGGAAAAAATAAAAAGACCCCCAATGATAAAAAACGGGGTAAAAAAAGCCTTCAAAAAAACACTGCTGTCTTGAAAGGGCTGCTGCCCTGCCGACGACATGATTCCGGGCGGCATATAATCCTGCACCATCCCTTTGAATAAAATCTGCCAGAAATAAAGAGACATCGCGCCGACCATCCCGATTATCAGCGCAAACAGCAAAGGATTGGTCAGTCCTCCTGTCACGGGCATCTTGCGAAAAAACTCGACCGGAGTAAACAGCGCTCCTTTAATCGTCGCAAGCATTCCGGAGAAAAACCCGGCGGTTTCACGGTCTTCCCAAGGGGTCTTTGTTCTGCCCCCTGTGGATGGCAGCGGCCCGGAATCGGGCTGGGCAAGGCTCATGCCGCAATATTGACAAAATCCATGCCCTTCACCTATTTCTTTTCCACAGTGTGGACAAAACATGCAACCTCCCTAGAACAATCCATCTATTTTTCTTTATCGTGCCGGAAGAGCAAGTCGAAAGCCTATTGTCTGGTCGGCTCTCCGATTGGATTTTTTCTCCCGCTTTGTTGTTCGGACATCCTTCGCACGGTCTTTGAATGAGCCACCACGGTATACACGGTCACCGCGTCCTGAACCAACAGGGTTCATTCTCGGGCTTTCCTTGTAATATCCGCTGTCATATACGTCGGCAACCCATTCTGCCACGTTCCCCGTCATATCATACAGCCCATAGGAATTTGGCCGTTTCTGACCGACCGGCCGGTGGTCTCTGCTCGAATTATCATTATACCAGGCAAAATTTCCGAGATCAGATTCGTTGTTCGTACCCGCCCATTTGTATTTTCTTCCACCGCTCCGGGCCGCATACTCCCACTCTGCTTCGGTAGGCAGCCGATAATTTCTGCCTGTTTTCTGGTTTAGTTCTTTTATGAAATCTTCCACGTCATTCCAACTCACATCTTCTACGGGATCCGTGTCGCTATTTTTGTTCTTGGAAGGATTTTTTCCTTTCAGAGCTTTCCACTGTCCCTGAGTCACTTCGTATCTTCCCAGATAAAAATTACTCATACAGACTTCATGCACAGGCCGTTCTTCACGGTCTCCCTCTTCATCCCCCATCTGAAAGCAACCACCTTTGATCAGAACAAATTCCATTCCGGTAACCGGATCTTTATACGTAACACCCGATGGTGGTGCGATATAAACCGGTTCCTGGGGAAGCGGCTCAACCCGCTCCGGCAAAGGCTCCGGCGCTGGTTTTGGGGCAGGTTTCGGAGCAGGAGCAGGTTCAGCCATGGGCATTTCTGCAGGAGCAGGACCCACCGTTATCAACTTATTCGCAACCCGTTTTGTTGATTCTATCAATTCATCAAGCTCGCATTTACAGGTATCTTCTTCGACCCGCTCAGTTTCTCCGGATTCAATGTTTACCAAAGAGAGTGAAATAAAATACGTTTTGCCGACGATACCGATGGAACCTATGATGATTTTTCCGACACCGAGAAACTGGCCGGCCTCTACCGCGCGCTCTTTCACAACACTGCCGGTCATTTGAAACGCCTGTTCTTTCAGTATTCTGTCCATATTCGCCCGGTCCATCACTTTGAACCTGCCTGATTTGACGATCACATTTCGGACACTGTCAGAAAGGGGCCGGGAAATATCATGATCAAGTTTCCCGACAATGTCGAAATCGAAAATGGCAACGTAATTCGAAAGATTTTTCTGTGGTTTGCCGGGCTTTACAGACTTTTGCGCTGCAAGCGGATCTGACGCCATAAGGAAAAGAAGAGATAACGCTATCAAAAAAGAGCGCATGGTACCTCCCTGCTCAGCAGGCACATGTAATAAAAATGTGAAAACAAAACCATAAAACTATGATATGACAGAATTTTATACTATCTCCGCAGGGTTGTCAACACTAGGGAAACAGCGTGATAGATGAGTGAAATTTGTTCAGCTGTTTGCTTCTTATGGATGGAAAAGTTTTCAATTTCAAGATTATATTTATACG
Organism: Nitrospirota bacterium; assembly: GCA_963663225.1. Taxonomy (GTDB): domain Bacteria; phylum Nitrospirota; class UBA9217; order UBA9217; family UBA9217; genus JBAZLV01. The sequence continues at coordinate 104,003 of OY760142.1, forward strand.
CCGGCGTCTTTCATCACGTTACGAGACGCCGCATTCGGATGTATCTCCCTTAATTTTTTCAACAATATGGGGCATCGCAGCAAGAATGACTTCAAGATTTTCAGCGGCAGCCCGAGGGCTTCCAGGGAGGTTTACGATAAGAGTTTTATTTCTGATGCCGGCAACAGCACGTGATATCATGGCATGGGGCGTTTTTTTTAAACTTTCCATGCGCATAGCTTCAGCCATTCCGGGGATATCACGGTCGATAACAGCCCGTGTGGCCTCAGGCGTTACATCACGGGGAGCAACACCTGTGCCGCCCGTAGTCAGAATGATGTCGATCTCGCCGGAATCCGCGAGACGCTTCAGTGCCTCAATGATCCGAAGCTGCTCGTCGGGAAGCACTTCATAATGCACGATGGTAGCACCGATACGGGCCATCATGTCCTGAATTCTTTTTCCGCTCACATCCTCTCTCTTTCCGGCAGCCCCCTTGTCACTCAAGGTTATTATCGCAGTTCGCATGCTCATATTGTGCAGACCTCTGTTCGTATTTATCCTGTTTTGTAAAACTGCGGTATACACACCGCAAAAACCCGTTTATGCCACAACACCGCCTACCGTAATCTCCGGAATTCTGATCGTCGGTTGTGCATCGCTCACCGGTGCTCCCTGCCCGTCCTTTCCGCATGTGCCGATAGAAAAACCAAGATCTGAACCGACCAGATCAATCGACATGAGCACCTGGGGGCCGTTTCCTATAAGAGTGGCGCCCCGAACTGGTTCTCCGATGACTCCGTTCTCGATCAAATAACCTTCGCTCACTTCGAAAACAAAATCACCATTCACCGTGTTTACCTGTCCACCGCCCATTTTTTTGACATAAAGCCCGTTCGGTGTTGATCTCACAATTTCCGCGGGGTCTGAGTCGCCGGGAAGAATCATAGTATTCGTCATTCTCGGAATCGGGCGGTGTTTGTATGATTCCCGCCTGCCATTGCCGGTGGAACAGACGCCGTCTTTCGCCGCAGTCAGACGGTCATAAAGATACGTTTTGAGAATACCCTTATCGACCAGGAGCGTACGCTCTGCATCAACTCCTTCATCATCGAACCGGAATGAACCGCGTTTTCCTTCAAGCGTGGCATCATCCACCACGGAGACGAGAGGAGACGCGATACAATCGCCAAGTCTGTTCGAATAGACCGACAAGCCGGATTGGGCCAGATCTGCTTCGAGTCCGTGTCCGACAGCTTCATGGATCATGGTCCCGCCGGCATCCGAAGAGAGGACCACAGGCATCTTGCCGGCAGGCGGTTTTCGGGCCGACAGCATCATCACGGCGCGCCGGGCGGCCGTTTCAGCTGTTTGCTCCAAAGGGCAGGCATCGAACAGTTCCATGCCGGTAATGCCGCCTATGGATTCGTACCCCGTCTGGACGATATCTTCCTGCGCAGCAACAACATGGACTAGCGCGGTAAGATACGTGCAGTCATCTTCAGTAATAAAACCGTCCGAGTTTGCAATGAGAACCTGCCGATGATGCTGTCGATAGAGCACCTGCACCTGCCTGATGCGCTTGTCGAATGCGCGCGCCACCTTGTTTGCGTCAAGCACCAAGACAACTTTCTCGGTTGTTGAAACGTTTTCGGGGTCTTTTGCGATAGTAAAATTAATGCGTGGACTCTTGGTGCGAAGATCAAGAGGAGAATACCGTGCATCCCCCGCCATGGCCTGCCGCACCGAGTCAGCAAGTTCCAGAAGGGATTCTGTCGTTATTTCGTTCGTGTAGGCATACACGGTCCGGTGCCCGTAAAGAAGCCGAAGTCCTGCCCCCTGGTCGATCCCCGAAAGGATCTTTTCAATCTTGTTGTCTTCACACACAAGAGAGAATGGCTGGTTGCGTTCTATGAAAATATCTGCGAAATCGCCGCCGTTACTCAGTACTTTTTTTAAAACAGCGGAGAAGTCTATGTGAAGGTCCAAAATTTCTCTCTCTTTTCCTGGTCCCGACAGCAAAATATCCTGCTGTCGTGGCCATATCCATTCAGCCTCTTACGGCTTCATTGCGCTTATTGTATCATGTTTGGCGATCAATACCAATGGAAAGCAATAGAAAACAACCGGTACGCATTTTTATAAGAAACAGCTGGAGCATTTGAATATTTTTGGGACTCCCATTCATTCAAGAATGACTGGGAGAAACTGGAGCAACAATGTTACCTTCCGACTTGACAAAAGAATAAAATAAGGATACTTTCTAACACATCGCAGCTTACATAAAAATTTTCCTACATATACCAAACTCATGAAACAGAAAAAAATTTTACTCGTAGATGATAATGAAAACATTCGGGATGCGCTTATCCCTCTCCTTGAACGGGAAGGATTTAAAATTTCTATAGCCGCAGACGGCATCGAAGCGCTCAGGGAAGCCAGGGAAACACTGCCGGACATCCTTTTGCTGGATATTATGATCCCGAAAATCGACGGTTATGACGTCTGCCGCATCATCAAGAACGATCCGGCGTTGAAAAAAATACGCATCATCATGTTGACCGCAAAGGGCCAGGCACATGAGCAGGAACGAGGCAAGGAAGTCGGTGCAGATGCCTATATTGTGAAGCCATTCAGTCCGCTTGAGGTCTTGTCCAACATCAAAAAAATTATTTTCTGATGCGCCGGACGATCCTGTGGTCAAACAGGACTTAACCTGCTCCGTTTTTGTCGTCCGTTTATTGGAGTCCTTCCCCGCCCCAGCCACGGGAGTTCTCTGCAACCGACGCGAGTTTGATCGCACTCACAGACGAAGCGGGCAAGGTTATCCATTGCATTACCCCTTTCAGATGCACTTCCGTATCGGACACCTCAATCAATACACCTGAATACTGCACTCCGTTGGCTATTACCACTACCTCTTTTCCCAGCATATGTTGTATTTCAGCCATAAGCACTCCTTGAGAAGCGGCATGAAAGCCGTATTTTAAATTATGCCGAGATTATAATCAATCAGGGATCATATTTCCAGCCTGCCCCAGGTTTCTTTTCGATATCTCCACAGCAGAATGGACATGCGCACGATCCAGTCAAGGATCATTACCGACCAGACAATATGAATTTCCGCACTAAAAACTGTCGCGAGCAGCGCGGCTATAGGAATTCTCACAAACCACATTCCGGCCAGCGTAGCCAGCATGATAAACCCCGTATCTCCTGCGCCTCTCAGTGAGCCACCCAGCACCAGAGTTATGGCAAGCGGAATCTGCGCGAATGCAACAATTTTCATGTACAGGATCCCGTATCTGATCACTTCAGGATCACTGGTAAATGTATGAAGCAGGGCAAAGGGAAAGAAAAAGAACACCAGACCCATGGCCGCCATCAGGATGACCGCGAGCCGGTTCGCTTCATAGGCTGAAATGCGAGCATGTTCCGGTTTTCCCGCGCCCAGATTCTGCCCCACCATGGTTGCCGCTGCTACGGCTATACCGTAACCGGGCATAAAAGAAAAAGCTTCAATGGCCAGTCCCACCTGATGAGCCGCATATACGGCAGTTCCATACAGCAAAACCACTTTTGCGAACACCAATGCTCCGATATTTTGCAGCAACCGATCGATAAAAATAGGATATCCCAGCCGGCATGTCATCACGGTATATTTCAGCTCGAGATTTTTATCGATAATAATAAATCGTTTATGCAATGATCGGAAAAACAGGAACACCGCCCCCATGCCTTCGGAAACGGCAATGGCAACGGCGGCTCCCTGCACCCCCATCTTCGGGAAACCGAGATACCCGTAAATCAGCGGATAGGCCACGAGAACATGCAGAATATTCACGATGATCGTTGCATAGAGCGGGGTTTTCGTATCTCCGGTCCCCTGCATGATTCCGGCGAGCACATTTATCGCGATACTGAAGAAAATAAATGAAAAGATAATAACGGTATACTTGGAAAGAATATTCTGGAGCTCAGAATCGGCGCCAAGCAAAACAGCGATCCGTCCGCCAAACGGAATCCCAAGAAGCATGATGATTATCGCAGCAGCCACTGCAAGCAGCATTGCCTGATACGCCGCTTTTGCAGCATCTACCTTTCTGCCTGCACCCCACAACTGTGCCACCAGAACCGTGACGCCTATGTTGATTCCCCAGGAGATGCTCATGGCCACGAACACCATGACCTGCGCAAGCCCGACGGCGGCTATTGATGCCGCACCCAGGCCGCCGACAAGGAAAATGTCAACAATGCCGACCGAACGCTGGAGCAGGCTGGAGAGCACTACCGGCAGAGCGAGAGAAAAAACTTGTTTTCGGATATACTGTTGCATGAGAGATAAAACAAACCACGGTTTGAAATAGTGACGCGCGATTCGCCTGAGAAATGTGCAGATGCAAAACACGGTGACCGGCTTGCTGCATGCAGAAACGATCACGGTTATCCGCAAAATGAATGAGCAGAACTCTTGACTGCCGGAGAAACAAAACTTCTTCGTACTGCAATCCGTGGGTATTATCTCAGCAGATTCTGGGGAGTTGCTCTCCCTGCAGCATATCTATGACCCGGCTGCCGCCGATGGCTGTTTCGAGAAGAACCGTTCCGGCAGGAGCGGCTGCTACTTCCCCGATGATTTCCGCGTGCCGTCCGCCGTCGTGGCTCCGCATGGCGGCAAGCACCGATTCTGCTGCAGTATGTTCTACGACGGCAATGAGAATTCCTTCATTGGCCACATACAGCGGGTCCAGACCAAGGAGTCCGCAGGCGCCCTTGACTCCCGGAGGGACAGGAAGTGACGGCTCGTGGATACGCATGCACATCCCCGATTCGAGCGCTGCTTCCTTAAGCGTAGTGGCAAGTCCGCCCCGGGTAGGATCACGCATAAAATGTATTTGCCCGGAGGCATCGTACATCGATTTGACAAGGCCATGCAACGGCCGCGTATCGCTCAGGATCGGGGGATCAAACGTCAGTCCATTGCGTTCGGCGATGACAGCAGTTCCATGGCTGCCGATGTCTCCGCTGATGATGATTTTATCGCCGCTTTTTATTTGAGAAGCCGATATGACGCGTCCGTCAGGCATATGCCCAATGCCGGACGTATTTATGAAAATTCCATCTGCCTTTCCTTTATTCACCACTTTCGTATCGCCGGCGACGATTTTAATCCCTGCTTTTCCGGCCGCCTCCGACATCGATACAATGATCTTTTCAAGGTCCGCAAAAGGCAGGCCTTCCTCGATAATGAATCCGGTAGTGAGAAACAGCGGTTCTGCGCCGGACACCGCCAGATCATTTATGGTGCCGTTTACTGCAAGGTCTCCGATATTGCCGCCCGGAAAGAACAGTGGAGTAACAACATAGGAATCCGTGGTATACGCGATTTTCGTAGACGGCAATGCTACAACCGCAGAGTCTCCGGCCCCTTCAATGCCGAAAGCCGGGCTGAAGTGCCTGCGGATCAAATCATGCATAAGTTTGCCGCCGCTGCCGTGTCCAAGAAGTATTCTGTCCAACACTCGCTCCTCGATCAGTGATGTCCGTATTTATAATATGCCGCGCAACTGCCTTCCGTGCTCACCATGCAGGGACCCACCGGGGTTTCGGGCGTGCAGCCCGTGCCGAAAAGGGGGCATTCGGTCGGCAGTTTCACCCCCCGGAGAATATCGCCGCAGGAGCACAGCTCCGGTTCCCGCGTATCCGTTACCGGAGGATTGAATTTTCTTTTCGCATCAAAAGAAGCGTACCGGTCCCTGACCTTAAGACCGCTCTTCGGGATGGGCCCGATGCCCCGCCAGTACGCGTCTGCAGGTTCAAAATACTGTTCGAGAAGTTCAACCGCCCGTGGATTGCCTTCTTCACGAACGACGGTACGATATTGAATTTCGATGGTTGCCCTTTTTAATGCGATCTGGCGCACAATCATCAGAACGCCTTCAATAATTTCTTTTGCTTCGAAACCGGTAATGACGGACGGCTTCTGATAGTGCGAGGCAACGAATTCATAGGGTTTCTTACCGATAATAGCACTCACGTGTCCCGGAAGGATAAAGCCGTCCACCAGCACATCGGGAAAATCAAGCAGGGTTTTCAAGGCAGGAGGGACGAGTTTGAACGCGGCATATACTGAAAAATTGCCGATCCCTGTCTGCTCGGCATGCGCAAGCGTGCCTGCAATGAGCGGAGATGTGGTCTCGAAACCGGTCCCGAAAAAAACAACTTCCTTCTTGGGATTGTCCTGGGCGAGTTTAAGCGCATCCAGCGGGGAGTACAGCACCCGGATGTCCGCTCCTTCCGACCGTGCTTCCAGCATTGTTTCCTCGCCGCCCGGCACGCGCATCATGTCTCCGAAGGTCGTAAGAATAACCGAGGAGTTTTTCGCAATTGCGATGGCGGCGTCAATGTCATGAATCGAGGTGACGCATACCGGACAACCCGGGCCGCTCAGCAGGGTGATGTTTTTGGGAATGACGTCCCGTATGCCGTGGCGGAATATCTCCACCGTATGGGTCCCGCAAACTTCCATGAGTTTAAGCGGCCTGCTAATATGCTTCATCAGGCTATGCAGCTCTTCAAGCATCTGTTTCATAAGTTGTTGTTCCGTTTGATCCGCTCCCGGATCAGGTAAGCCTGTCCCAGAGAAATGCAGGCGTCGTTGGTCGGCACCTGCTGGTTGATAAAAACGTTTATATCGCCGGGCGCAAGCAGCCGGACTGTCCTTTCCAACAGATAACGGTTTTGAAACGTCCCGCCTGTCAAGGCCACGGTGTCCAGGCCGCTGGCCCGGGCCACTTTCTTTACCATCCGCCGAATGACAGAGGCCACGGTATTGTGAAACTTCGTAGCAATGGATTCTTTCTTCTGGCCATCGGCTAGATCTTTGATAATCGACAGGATTGCGGGACTGAAATCTATGACACTATAGCTTTTTTCGTCTTTGAACGCAACCTCATACTCTTCTTCAATTCCTTTTCGGGTAAAGGATTCCAGCGCAATTGCTGCTTCGCCTTCAAAGGTGTTCTTATCACAGACACCTGTAAGAGCGGCAACCGCTTCAAACAGTCTGCCGGCCCCGGAAGAAAGAGGAGAAAGCTCCTGCGACTGCGCAATACGCATGATGTTTTGAACCGTTGTATCTCCGTATTTCCGGAAGAATCCGATCCGGTGGAGGCAATCTGCGGCGTCATGCTGCGCCGCCTGTATGACAAGACTCACCGCCGTCCTCCACGGTTCCCGTATGGCAGACTCTCCTCCCGGAAGAGGCATATAGCGAAACTGCCCAACCCGCTCAAAGCCTTCAATATCCGCAATTAAAAATTCTCCTCCCCAGAGATTGCCGTCAGTACCGTAACCGGTGCCGTCTAGGGCCACGCCCATGATCTTGTTTTTGAGCCCGTGCTCGGCCATAACCGAACCCACATGCGCATAGTGATGTTGAATGCCGAACGTTTTTAAACCTGTCCGCTCGGCCTCGTTTATTGCCCATCGTGTAGTTCCGTACCCCGGATGCAGATCATGGACGAAAACCAAGGGTTCTGCGCGGTATACCGCTTTTAAATTTTTCAGTGTCTCTTCATAGAACCGAAAGGTCTCATAGTTTTCCATGTCGCCGATATGCTGGCTTGGAATCGCAAAAACGCCCTTCGTAAGAGTAAATGTGGTTTTGAGGTCTGCACCGCACCCGAGCACTTCCGGTCCGTCTTCGTGCAAAAAAATCGGATCAGGCGCGTAGCCGCGCGACCGGCGAATAAATGAGATTATGGATCGGGAATTGCTGACCGTGTCCCCTTTTCTCTCTCCGAAGCCGGACGGACGTGAGTCTGATGAGGAAACGGATCCCGGAAATGCACAATCCGTAATCCTCAGGACAGAATCGTCCACGCGCATGAAGATGTCGCGGTTGTGAAACAAGAAACCGTCAACAAACCCCGAAAGTTTTTGCAGCGCCTCATCATTGTCGCGCACGATAGGTTCTTCTGAAAGATTGCCGCTGGTCATTACCAGGGCATGAAAATGCGGTTTTTCGACAGGTTCTCCTGAATGCACCGGATGCCGGAACAGGAGGTCATGCAGCGGCGCATACGGAAGCATAACCCCGATAAATTGATTGTTCGGTGCCACAGCGTCCGAAAGAGAAAGACCGTTTTTTTTCTGCAAAAGGACGATGGGACGCCTGATGGAAAGCAGCAAGCCTTTTTCGGCATCTGAAATTCCGCAGAACCGCTGCGCTGACTCAACGGAAGGTGCCATGACGGCAAAAGGTTTGTTGTTTTTTCGTTTTCTTTCTCTTAGGCGTCTGACGGCGTTGTCGTTTGTTGCGTCGCAGGCAATATGAAATCCTCCGATGCCCTTGATCGCTATGGTCCCCCCTTCCCGCAGCAACTTGATTGCCGCAGGAATGGCATTCCCGCCCTGTATCCCCTGCTTTGAATCCTGCATTCGAAACTCCACCCGCGGACCGCAGACAGGGCATGCATTGGGTTGGGCGTGAAACCGCCGGTCACGAGGTTCTTGATATTCCCGCATGCAGTCAGGACACATGGGAAATACCGACATGGTGGTGTTTGGCCTGTCATACGGAACTGACGTGGTAATGGAGTATCGCGGGCCGCAGTTCGTACAGTTGATAAAGGGATACAGATGACGGCGGTCCTGTGGGTCCAGCATCTCGTGCAGGCAGTCTTCGCAAACGGACACATCGGGGGAAACGAGCGTAAAGGGCAGGGAATCTTTCTGGTCGAGGCTTTGGCGTATGGAAAAATCCGAATACCCCTGCAGGGGAAGCGGTAGTGCGGAAAAGCCGGTGATATGGGAAAGCGGGGGCGCTTCTTCCCGAAGTTTTTGGACAAACACGGAGAGTTGTTCACCCTCCGCATCAATAAATACACCCTCGCTTGTGTTTGTTACGTATCCCTTGATATTAAGCGATGCGGCAAGGTTATAGACGAACGGCCGGAAGCCCACACCCTGCACGATGCCTTTGATTACGATTTGAGCCCGGCCAGCCATTGGGCCCATGTGTCGATCCCCATCCCTGTGGCGCAGGATACTTCGAATACTTTGAGTGCAGGATTCAGCGCGAGTGAGTCATTCCGCATTTTATTGATATCTGTTTTCATATACGGCAGCAGGTCGACTTTGTTCAGCACCAGCGCCTTTGATTCGCGAAACATGAGTGGGTATTTCAGAGGTTTGTCATGTCCCTCCGCCACGGAAAGCACCATGATTTTCATGTCTTCCCCTACGTTGAACTCGGCGGGGCAGACCAAGTTTCCCACATTTTCGATGATCAGCATGTCCAGGGATTTGAGCGGAAGCTCTGAAAGGACTTCGCTGATCATGTTTGCATCAAGATGACAGGCCCCTCCCGTGTTAATCTGCACGACCGGGATATCGAGGGCGCCGATGCGTTCCGCATCATCCGTCCCCACAATGTCGCCTTCAATAACACCGATTCTCAGATGGGGCTTGAGGGCTTGAATGGTTTTTTCCAGAAGGGTCGTTTTTCCCGCGCCGGGGGCTCCCATAAGGTTCACGACATAGAGTCCCGCTTCCTGGAATTTTTTACGGTTTTCCTCGGCAATCCGGTCATTTGCCTCAAGTATCCGGGCAACAACTTTTACTTTCATCAGCTTATCTCCATGGAGACGATCTCCATCTCTCGGCCTTTATTGATTTCAAATGTCGTGGATCCGCAGTGAGGACAGGCCAAAACGTAGGGAGCGTCGTGTGATTCGAATTCCTTCTTGCAGGACTGGCAGATTCCTCCGACAGGAACAATTTCAAAAATCAGCTTCGCGTTGCTCGCGATGGTGTTCTCTTTCAATGCGTTGAAAGCAAACTCGAGCGACTCTGGCAGCACTCCGCTCGCCTTTCCGAGCCTGACGGTGACACTGTCCACCGACTTGCAGCCGCGTTCCCTGCATTGATCCTGGGCAATGTCCACAATATTGATGGCTAATGACGATTCGTGCATAAATTCACCTGCATGTACGGATTCAGCCGATATTTTTTGGATTGCAAATCCAGCGTGCACAAGAACGAAATCGCCGATCTTCGGAGTTTCGGCAAGAAGCTTGAGGCTCACTTCCTTCCTTGCGCCGAAAACGTCAATCATGGCAATTTCGTTATTGACTGAAATAACTCGTGAGGGTACTGCAAGACACATAGACTGTATCACGTTCCTTTCTTTTTACTACTACGATGAAGGCCCAAAAACAGGCCAGCTTTTCTTTATCCCATATTTCGCCTGCCATGTCAAGGCTAAACTCCTTGATAATCAGCTAAATGCGCGGGGACGGCTGCAAAAAGCGGGTGTGAACCGGGCAGGGAGAAAGAGAGTTTCGAGTATTTATTCTGGTGATCGCACCAGCGTTTTAGACTTGGCAAACACCCAGGCAACGCCGAATCCCGCCATAAAGGACTGTTTGGTCCTCATCAGCGGGCTGTTGTCAAATACAGCTCCGGACAATTCATCATAGCTTGCAAACGCGCCGAACCAGACATGGTCAAACCGTTTGGTCACTGCCATGACAAGCTGTGAACCGCTGTATCCCCCCTTTGCCCGATATGCCGGGCGAAAACCGGGAACAGCCTGATAATCCTGTACCCCGTAATAGTATTCATGATATTCCTGTGTCGCAAAAATCGGACCGAATGCAAACCCGTAAATCCATCCCCGGGCCGGAAAATTCTTGAAATCAACGTTTATCTGCGGCTGAGTGACAATGCCGATGCCTTTGACGTGGGACAAGTCCGTTGCAGCCGCTACAACCGCGCGGACAGGAAGTCGAAAATGCACCACGGTATCTGCAGAACAATCACTCACCAGACAAATTTCAAGCTTGGGGCCGATCTGAAATGTGGGGTCAAGATCAGGCATCCCGCTTCGTGCTGTATTATGGTCGCTTTTTACCGGCACTCCGCCGTCGGCGCTGATATTCAGATGCACACGATCAGACCGGAAAAGCAGGCCGTAGATTCCCTTGCGGTCGACCCGCAGAACATCTCCTCGATAAATCAGGTACGGCAACGGCAGTGCATAAAAGCGCTGCTGATTGGAGCCGCGATAATCAGGAATGGTCAGACCGGTTACGCCGATGCCGGCTTCCCATAGAGGCCGCTCTTCCGCTTTTAGCATGGCTGTAAACAAACATCCGAGCAAGAAGAACGTCAGTAAAATTATCCGTAGTCTCATGGCCTCTGGTCAATTCTGTTTCGTGTAAAAACGCGTTTATGGCACAGTTTGAATCGATCAGGGCCACTGTTATTATGACGATACCTTACCTTATGAGCCCCCGTTTTCGGTTGTAGATGCTCCCTACCGGAAACGTCTTACTGCTAAACCAAGGAAAATTTCAGTTCCCCAAGCTTTTCAATCACACACCGAAGGCTGTCACCCGATTTAAGCCAGATCTGCTTTTCCGCCGGCATGCCGGAAATAACACCATCAGGCGTCCCGGTAAAAATAATATCTCCGGGCTTCAATGTAAAATACTGCGATACATAGCTGATGGTGGCGGCAACGCTGAAAATCATATCGTTCGTATTACCTGCCTGGCGCTGCTCTCCATTCACAAAACACTCCAAGTTAAGATTATCGGGAACAGGAATTTGGTCTGCCGTGACCAGATAGGGGCCAATGGGAGCGAATCCATCCAGGCTTTTACCGATCAGAAACTGGCTTGTTTTGAACTGCAAATCGCGCGCGCTGATGTCGTTGCCTATACAATATCCGAACACGCAGGACAGGGCGTCCGCTTCGCTGACCTTATACGCTGTTTTGCCAATCACCGCCACCAGTTCAACCTCATAATCGAACTTGCTGGCCACATGGACCGGCAGTTTGATCGCACTGTTGTGGCTACTGAGCGCATTATTGAACTTGCTGAACAGCACCGGCGCCGTAGCGGTTACCGAACTGAGTTCCTGAGCATGTTTACGGTAATTGAAGCCGAGGCAGATAATCTTTTCCGGATTGGTCACACACGGGCCGCATTCTATTTTGGCTTCGTCGAGAAACAGACTTTTAGACGCTTTGCTTGCAAGCGCAGTCTGTACCAGTGCGGTCAGTCCCTGATCACCGCCTTTGATTATGGCGTGGATATCAGCCGGCACTTTCTTCCTGAACAGTTTGGACGCGGCCTGCACATCAAAAATGCCTTTTTCTGTTTTTACTCCCAGACTATATTCTCCGTTTTTGGCGATGGTCAGAAAGGTCATGTTCTTCGGCTGCTCGGCTGAGACAGTTTTAGCTTTCGCTCTAAGATTCTTGGATTTCAGAGGTTTTTTCCGCAGCTTGACGCTTTTGGCTTTTGCCGCAGTTTTTTTCTTTTTCCGATTATTTTTCATGGATCATCTCCTTCAGTATACAGATTAAAACTAACTGCTTGTGCCTTATAGATTAACAATCAGGCTCAAGCCGTCGATTGTCAGGAAAAACTGAACCTGACCTGAATATCCGCGTGCTTTCGGAAATTTAGCACAAGAGATTATGATTGGCAATACAATTTTCCGTCATGACAGTGCAAGATAGCTCCATCAGGTACGAATCAGGTCCTAGATTTGCCTTCAACACGAAGCCGTGCATGCACTACCAGGTAGCCGGAAAGAATGATCAGAAGACCGCCGAACAGGGCGACAAGGGAAGGAACTTCGGACAAGAAAAAAAATGCCAGCGGAATCGCAGCCAGCGGCTCGATGTAGCCCAGGATAGCAGCATGCTGAGCCAGAACGCGCCGGAGCGCGGAGAAATACATAAGCGGTGCTGTCGTGGAATGGAAAATTCCTGTGATCAGCAAAAGAATGAATGTTCTGGTATTCAAAGCATAGTCCATGGCAAAGACCGCGGGCGCGGTTGCAAAAACAGTGATCCAGAGCAGCATGAGAACGGCCTTTTGGTCCAAAGACAATTGTCCAACGCGTCGTGTAATCAGAATGATCAATGCATAGGCAATACCCGAAACCGTACCCGCGATGATCCCGGGCATATGGGCGCTGTCGAGAGCCAGCCCGCCATTGGAGAGAATAATGAGAACCATTCCGATTACCGCCACAGGCAGAGAAATGAGTGTGACCTTTTGCAGATGTTCCGTTATGAGCAGCGGAGCAAGAACGGCGACGAATATTGGTGCGGTGTAATGTGTGAACACGGCATTTGACACGCTCGTATGAGCGAGTGCGTAAAAATACGTGATATTGTTCACCAGAGACGCCAGCGCAAGACCGACAAAAAGGTGCCAGTATTTCAGACTGAACATCTGCGGAGGAAAACCGCCCCTGACCGCGAGCACAAGAGGAACGAGGATACCGGCAAACAGGGAAGTATAGAAGAGAACAACAACAGGCGGAAGATTAAGCCAGCGGATCATGGGGCCCCAGGTGCTCCAGATCAGCATGGCGGCGATAATTTTGAGGTAGGATCTCATGGTTGAAATGCAGAAGCCAGAAGTCAGAAAACAGAATATGATTCCGAATTCTCTTTCAAACCTCTGGCTCCTGCCTATTATCTTCTGACTACATACAGCCTACATACAGCCCGCTTAGTAGCGGTAGTGTCCGGACTTGTACGGACCTTCCTTGGGTACGCCGATATAAGCAGCCTGCTGATCGGTCAGTGTGGTCAGCTGTGCGTTCAGTTTCTTCAGTTGCAGGCGTGCAACTTTCTCATCCAAGTGCTTCGGCAGCGTGTACACACCCACCGGATACTTGTCAGCCTGCGAAAACAGCTCGATCTGGGCAATGGTCTGATTGGCGAAGGAGGACGACATCACATACGACGGGTGGCCGGTGGCGCAGCCGAGGTTTACCAAACGGCCTTTGGCCAGCAGGATGATGCGTTTCTTGTCTGGGAAGATGATATGGTCGACCTGCGGTTTGATTTCCTCCCACTGGTATTTCTCCAGCGAGGCAACATCGATTTCGGAATCGAAATGGCCGATGTTGCAGACGATGGCCTGGTCCTTCATCTTCGCCATGTGGTCATGCGTGATGACATGATAGTTCCCGGTGGCGGTGACAAAGATATCGGCCTTGTCGCAGGCGTAGTCCATGGTCACCACGCGGTAGCCTTCCATCGACGCCTGGAGCGCGCAGATCGGATCGATCTCGGTGACCCAGACCTGGGCCGACAGCGCGCGCAGAGCCTGCGCAGAACCCTTGCCGACGTCGCCGTAACCGCAGACCACGGCGATCTTGCCGGCGACCATCACGTCGGTGGCGCGCTTGATGCCGTCCACCAGCGATTCGCGGCAGCCGTAGAGGTTATCGAATTTCGATTTTGTGACCGAGTCGTTGACGTTGATCGCGGGAATTTTTAGTTCACCCTTCTCGTGCATCTGGTAGAGGCGATGCACGCCGGTGGTGGTTTCCTCGGTGACACCTTTAATCTTGGCAAGACGCGTCGAGTACCACTTCGAATCCTGCTTGAGCTTGGCCTTGATGGCGGCGTATAAGACAGTTGCTTCTTCGCTGTCCGGCTTATCAAGCACCGATATGTCCTTCTCGGCCTTGCTGCCGAGGTGCAGCAGCAGCGTGGCGTCGCCGCCGTCGTCGAGGATCATGTTCGAGTAGCCGCCGTCCGGCCATTCGAAGATGCGGTGCGTGTAGTCCCAGTAGTCCTTGAGCGACTCGCCCTTGACAGCGAAGACGGCAACACCGTCCTTGGCAATGGCCGCAGCCGCGTGGTCCTGAGTCGAGAAAATGTTGCACGAAGCCCAGCGGACTTCCGCGCCAAGCGCCTGCAGCGTCTCGATCAGCACGGCGGTCTGGATGGTCATGTGCAGCGAACCGGTGATGCGCGCGCCCTTCAGCGGCTGGCTCTTGGCGTATTCCTCGCGGATCGCCATCAGGCCGGGCATTTCGGTCTCGGCGATCCTGATCTCCTTGCGGCCCCACGAGGCCAGGTTGATGTCGGCGACAATGTAATCTTTTGTAGTGGCAGTAGACATAAAGCCCTCCATTCATGTTAGTGAATGGGCGCCGTTGCTGCATATCGAACCACCCCATCGAGCCTGACAGACTCACCTTGCGGTGACTGCTGCAGCGCCCCTCAACGGGGTTAGTTGATGTTTAAATTATAATCCGCTCTTTGCGGCCGAATCGTATACGGCACACAATGTTAAGGGCAGCCACACAGGGCTGCCCTACATTTTTTTCGTACCACTCACGCATAGTCCGGATGTTATCGGCAACCCAAATTGCGAAACCAGCTATTACTTCAATCCTGCGTCTTTCTTGAGCGCTTCCGCTTTGTCGGTCCTCTCCCAGGTGAATTCAGGTTCGGTCCTGCCAAAGTGTCCGTATGCCGCGGTTTTCTGGTAAATAGGTCTCCTGAGATCGAGGGTCTTCATGATCCCCCGCGGGGTCATATCGAAATTCTTCCTGATGATCGACTCAAGCTTTTCGTGATCAATCTTCCCGGTTCCGAAATCATCCACATGGATGGAAACCGGTTCGGCCACGCCGATGGCATAGGCAAGCTGCACTTCAATCTCACCGGCTATGCCTGAAGCCACGATATTCTTCGCAACGTAGCGGGCCATGTATGATGCGGAACGGTCAACCTTCGTCGGATCCTTTCCTGAAAAGCATCCGCCGCCGTGGCTTCCCACGCCGCCGTAGGTGTCCACAATGATCTTGCGGCCCGTAAGACCCGTATCCCCCATGGGACCGCCGGTCACGAACCTGCCCGTGGGATTGATATGATAGATGATGGATTTTTCGTCGAGAAGGTTCTTCGGAATCACCGGAAGTATCACTTTTTCAATAATGTCTTTGCGCAAATCCTTGAGGTCCACGTCCGGGCTGTGTTGGCTCGAAACCACGATGGTATGGAGCTTGAACGGCTTGCCGTCCCGGTATTCAATCGTCACCTGGGACTTTCCGTCCGGCCTTAAATAAGGAAGAATGTCCTGTTTGCGCACTTCCGAAAGCCGCCGGGTGAGCTTGTGGGCAAGCATGATTGTCATGGGCATGAGTTCAGGCGTCTCATCGCAGGCATAGCCGAACATGAGCCCCTGGTCGCCGGCCCCGCCCGTGTCTACGCCCATGGCGATATCAGGAGACTGCGAATGGACTGACGTGATCACTGCGCAGGTGTCCGCATCAAAACCGTATTTCGCCCGTGTGTATCCGATGTCTCTGATGGTCTTCCGGACGATATCAGGTATCTCCACATATCCTTTTGTGGTGATTTCTCCCGCCACCATGGCAAGACCGGTGGTAAGGAGCGTTTCGCACGCCACTCTGCTCATGGGGTCCTGCATGATTAGCGCATCAAGGACCGCATCCGATATCTGATCGGCTATTTTATCTGGGTGCCCCTCGGTAACCGATTCCGAGGTAAAAAGATAGTTTCTGCTGCAGCTGCTCATGGTATCTCCTCCTGGCCTCTCCGACCATAAAATTTCGCTTTTATAACATAGCTGTTGATTTTGTCAAGGGAAAAGAACATTTACGGATTTTGCTCAGATATCGTCTGTAGAAGTGGATAATACCGCTATACAGAACCGATATGCATTTTTGCACAATACCTGAATAGGAAGGATTTTTCAATGTATTTTTTTGTCCTGTGTTCTTCTTCCTCCCGTCAGAAACACCAGCTGGGAATGCTGTATTCGCTGCAACAGCACAACGATAAAAAAGGAACATGCTATTGCCGAATAAGGCCGTTTCCTATTCAGCAGTATCCTCTCCTTGCTTTTTCTCTTTCGTTCCTTCAAACCGGTAGCGCTCTGACGCCCACTCGCCCAGATCGATGAGTTTGCATCGCTCGGAGCAAAACGGCCGAAATGGATTTTCATGCCAGGGCGACTCTTTTTTACAGATCGGGCAGGGAACCTTTTTTATATTCGGATCGTTCGTCATGGTCATTTCAAAATTTTGTACGCAATCGGGACTTCGATCCAGCCATTCACATGCGGCAGCGGACCTGAGTGGTAGACTGTATTTACGGTTGCTGAATCCAGTATCGTTGATCCAGAGCTTTTTAAAACTTCCACGCGGTCCGCGTTTCCGGAAGGAAGTATCCTGAACCGGACCCGCACGACCCCTTCGATCCCCCGTTCACGCGCAATGCGGGGATATGTTTTCGCCCGCTCCAGCGCCGCCTGGATCAACTGCCATTGATCAGGCGACAGGACACCAGGCCGGGAGCCCGGCTCACCGCCGGCGTCTTGCGGCATTGTCTTTGTATTTGAAGCTCCATCATTGTTCCGCAGCGTGCCCGGCGCAGGCGCTTTTGCTGCGGTTACCGCGGGCTGCAATTCATGAGTATCAGATGTATCAACTCTTTGTAGCGGCCCGGACTCGCGTACTGCGGCAGACGGTGGCCTTGACTGAATGTTCCGGGATCGGGATGCGGTCTGCACAATTTTTCCGGCAATCTGATCTGCCCCTACGAGCGTCACCGTAATCACATTGGATTTCCCGAGCAGATGCCCGTAGTGCGCGAATGCCAGCGCGCTGCCGAACAGCAGAATATGTATTCCGAGAGAAGCAATGAGTGAGCGCTGAAATGTCATAGAATTTACTTTTAACATTATAGCCTGCAGACTGTTTTTAGCAGTCCCGGGTGAAAATGTCTTCCCGCACGATTCGTGCGGGAAGACCTATAGCCTGTTCTAGAATCTGACTGTCAACCCTCCATACACCTCCGTAGGTGGCATGGGATATCCTGCGGAGACGTTGTAGGACCGATTGGTAATGTTTTTGATTCCTGCGAACAAATCGGCCTTGGCATACTTCCACAATTCAACTGGTTGAAGAATCTTCATGTCCAGCACGCCGTAGTGGCTCGTCGGGTTTGATGTCCCGAGTGATTGGACCCAGTAGTTTCTGACGTATCTGCCTTCAAGATAAATATTTGTCTTAACCTTCGGGACCGTATAGCTGATATAGCTTTTAATCTGTTCCGCGGGCGCACCGGCAACATAGTCTCCCGTGTCCAAGTCCCGTGTGTCCATTCCCGTATAATTGACTCCCCACACCAGTGCGTCAAAGAACGTGGCTTTTGCTTCCGCTTCGAATCCCGTGATACGCGCCCTGCTGAAGTTTGTCGGTTTGTAAACAAAATTATTGTCCGGCATCCAGACGATCAGGTTCCTTGCATGGCGTTCAAAAACCGTGAACTTGATTGAACGGCCTTTTCCCAGCGGCTGCTCAATCCCTCCTTCATACTCCGCTGACTTCTCAGGCTTGAGGTCGGGGTTCCCGGCTGTCCAAGGCGTGGCCGGCCAGTACAAATCGTTGAACGTAGGCGCCCGGTATGATTCTCCGGCAGAGGCCCTGATGATTGTCCCGGTGGGGCCTACAAGATAACGGGCGCTCGCCTTCGGGCTGAAATTGTCCCCGAAGACCGAATGGTTGTCATATCTGCCGCCTACAACGAGAATGAATGCATCTCCGATTGAAATCTCATCCTGAAGGTACAGCGCGCGCTGCGATGCGGAGTGTTCTCCCAAAGAACCCTGCAGGGGGTCCTGGCTGTCCACATGATCAGCATGAACTTCCCCTCCCACGGTCAGAACATTTGACAGGAACGACAGAGGGGCCGTACGCCAGTTCGTCTGCAGTTCCGAGTTTATTCCGGATAGGATGTGCTTGCTGTCATCACTGAACGGGTTCTTGAACAGCATTTTGTTCCGGTACATGTTCAGCGTTGCCCGCATATCCATATCTTTTGTAAAGGCGCTCCGGAAGGTAAGCCCCATGTCCGCGTTCCGGTCCCATTGCCGTGCTAAGGGAGTCAGGTACGTTAAGGAACCCGGCGCTCCGTTCTCCTTTTCTATATAATTCGCGGCAAGCTCAAGCGATGTATTCGTCGAAAAGTCATACCCGATCTTCCCGCTCGTTGCTGTTTTGTCATAATCGCTGTTTACGCGATACCCGCCTGCTTTCTCCTTGTTCGCAGAGATGTTGTAGTAAAAATTTCCGATTTTGCTTCCATTCCCTGCACCGAGGGTCCAGTAGCCGTGACTGCCGCCAGCGCTGGTTATGGATGATTCCAATCCGGTCGGTTTTTTGGTTATAATATTGATCACACCGCCGAGCGCATCCGCGCCGTACAGGGCCGACGACGGGCCGCGCACAATCTCTATCCGCTCGATATTCTCAACCGGCACCGGCAGAATGTTCAAATCAAATCCGCCCGACTGCGACGAATTCAGCCGCCTGCCGTCCAGAAGCACCAGAACCTGCGAAACCGTGGAGCCGCGCAAACTGACTTCAACCGCGGAACCCGGCGTGCCGTTGTCATGCACATCAGCGCTTGCGGTCCGCTCTATTACCTGTGCCGCGGTCGTTGCCCCGGATTTTCTGATTTCATCGGCAGTGATCACCGTGACCGACTGCGTAACATCCTGCAAGTTCTTTTCCGTCTTTGTTGCGGTAACGACAATTTCTTTCAGCTGCGTGCCGGCCTCTTCCGCCAAAACCATGGGCGGACAGAGCATCAGGCCGCACAGCACGGCTGCTGCGAAACGACTGTTCATTATTGTTATCTCCTTCCGTCGAGGTTGTGGGAATGCGAGGTTTCCTGGCTTCGGACTTCCTACTTGCCGGCCTTCCCATCCGGACTTTTCCGGACAGTGGCACGCTCGGCGTTCGTTTCCTTCACAGTTGCGCGACAGCAGGGGAATTGCACCCCTTTCCGCTCCAGCATTCCCAGGGTTATAAATAGCTGCTTACCGTCATCGTGTTTTTCCTTTATTCTCTCCTTTGGCCGCTCACCTCCCTTCAAGATTGTGCGAAAACATCTTTAAAAATTATGTTCGTATGTGATGTGCAGGCCGGAACCGCTTTTCTTGATATCAACGTCCACATCAAATGCCTGCTGTATCCGTTCGCGGGTCAAGACGCTCCCGGGATCTCCGGCGCTGATGATGCTTCCTTCCTTGATCAGCATGACTTTTTTGAACTGGAGTGCCATATTGATGTCATGGAGCGCCATTACGATGGAAATATGCTGCCTCTCGCAGAGGCTTTTCAGCAATTTCACCAGCTCAATCTGGTACTTGATATCCAGGTTCGCGAGCGGTTCGTCGAGCAGCAGCAGTCCGGCACCCTGCACGAGCGTCATGGCAATAAACGTCCGTCTCCGTTCGCCGCCGCTCAAGTCAATGAGCCGCGACCCGGCCTTCTCACGTAGCCCGACCATGTCAAGAGCCTCATCAATGTCCATGACCGGCGGAATATCGTACGGATAGAGCCCCATGCTTACCAGGTCACGGACCGTAAACGGCACGCTGATATCGAGCGCCTGCGGAAGATAGCTGATCAGCTTTGCCCGGTCCCGCCCCTTCTCCCGCAGAAGATCGTTGCCCCAGAGGGCAATGCTGCCTGACGACGGCCGCAAAAGCCCGCTTGCCAGCTTCAGGATCGTGGACTTGCCCGACCCGTTCGCGCCAAGTAAACCGATGAAATCTCCCTCGCCTATGGAAAAAGACAGGTCGCGGATAAGGAGTTTGTCTTTCTCATAGGAAAAGCAGACGTTTTTAAGATCCAGAATATGCACGTCAGAGGTTGAGGACATCTTTTCTCCTGAGAAGATACAAAAAATAAGGCGCGCCGATGATCGCCGTGACCATGCCTGCCGGAAGTTCCGCAGGCGGCAAGACAGACCGGCTGGCCAGATCAGCGATGCACAGAAGGGCGCCGCCTCCCAGGGCGGACGCCGGGATCAGCGCGCGGCTGTCCGCGCCGAAGAAAAACCGCATGATATGCGGCATCAAAAGACCGATAAAACCGATCATGCCGCCGAGCGACACGGACGCCGCTGTCAGAAGCCCTACCGAAGTAAACAGAATGAACCGCTCGCGCTGGGGTGCAAAACCGAGGCTATGGGCCAGTTCATCTCCGAGCATGAGCGCATTAAGAGCCTTTGCCCTGCAAAGGGAAATGGCCACGCCGGCAAATACCAGCACGACTCCGTACGGTATTCGCTGCCAGTCCGACATGGACAGGTCCCCGAATATCCAGAGCATTGCCCGCCGCAATCCTTCATCAGTCGATAAACTCATCAAAAGCATCAACAGCGCGGAAAACAAGAAGCTCAGGCCCACGCCGGCAAGCAGCAATCGCTCAGGCCAAAAACCGCCCCGCTTAAGCCCCATGACGCCCACAATCCCTCCCGTGATGATTGCACCAGAAAAAGCGAGCACAGGCACGGTAAAGCTGCCGAGGAACGACAATCCGCCGATAATGCCGAGGGCCGCCAAGAGCGATGCACCGCTGGATATTCCCAGAATGTACGGATCAGCCAGGGGATTCCTTAAAATACCCTGCAGCACCGCACCGGACGCGCCTAAAGCCATACCCATGAGAAACGCAACCAGAACGCGCGGCAGCCGGATGTCCATCAGTATCTCCTGGTCCACATCGCTGAGCGCACCGGGCAGAATCATGTTCGGCCCCAGAAAGAGCGCACAGCAAAAAACAATCAGCACAAGAACAGCTAAAAACGTCATTTTTACTTGAGGCATGCCGAAAGCTCCTTAATTCCCGGAACAATCCGCGGACCAAGGCGGTACAGATTGTCCCCGACATAGCACACGGCGCCGTTTTTGACCGCGGGTGTAGATGCCATCCGGGCAAGCACTCCGCGCGACACCGCGCGCATGTCCATCCCCGATCCTTTGCCGATCACGATCTTGTCAGGGGGATGCCGGACCACTTCCTCGAGAGAGTATTTCGGATAGGCGCTCTTCGCTTTTCCCGCAATGTTCTCGTACTCTAGGAGATTAATGACATCATTCATCGCGGTACGGGGGCCCGCAACAATAAGCGGTTCAGGCCAGACGATGAAAAGCACCCTTCCCTTCCTCTTATTATTGCCGCCTTCGAAAGCGTCTTCTCGTCCCAGCGCTCCTTCGATTTCACGTGCAAGCGCTTCCGCCCTTTCCGGCACCCCGAGCACCGTGCCGAGCTGTCTGATCCCCTGCGGAAGCTCGGAAATCCTGCGCGCCGTGAATACCACAATCGGAACACGCAATGATCGAAGCCTTTCCGCAAACTCCCGGGGATTGCCGTCTGTGGTCATGACTACCACATCCGGCTTGAGCGACACGACAGCCTCAAGCGACGGATTGGACATGCCCCCGATCCGGGGTTTTTTCTTGACCGCCTCCGGATAGTCGCAAAAACTCGTGACCCCCACGATGTCCTTCTCCAGACCTAATGCAAACAAAATCTCCGTCACGTTCGGCGCAAGGGAGATGATCCGTTTCGGGGGAACGGCAGTTTCCGCGCCGGAAAGACCCGGACAGGCCGTCGAAACCGCAATAAAAAGAATGAGAGTATATTTTTTAATTGTGCTCATCACGGACTAGAACAGAACGCCTGCTTCCGCTCAAAATAAAAATCCCCAGTCTTCTCGAAAAGACTGGGGATTAATACGGAATATTAACCCACACATGGTCTTAACGCCGAAGACTGTGCGAGAACATACAGGCAGGTTTTCTGGCTCTCCCTCCCTGCCTGCCTTCCCAGCCCCATAGGGCCAGTGGCGTTTGTCCGGCAGAGAATTATGGCTTCGCTCTACGCAAAGCCGGGATCACAGCGGCGGGTCCGCTCCCGATTCTCACGGGATTCCCTTCTCCTGTGTGTGGTCGTTTGTTTTTTATCTTATAGCACAAAGTAAACACTAATGTCAAAATTTTTTCCAGTTTCTTGCAATTTTACGCTTTAGTTTTGCTTGTTTTTTATCTCTATGGTATAATTCGTCAGTTTATAATTCATGAGGAGACGGGAATGCTCTTAGAAGATCTGCAACAGCAATTGCAAAACATCAAAGGCAGGCTTGAAGTCCTGCGGAGGCATCTTTGACACTCCTGCCAAGGAGTCCCGTTTAGCTGAACTTACCCGCCTTACGGAAACATCCGGTTTCTGGAATAATTCAGACAAGGCAAATTCCATTTTAAAAGAGAAAGCGCCCTTGGAACGGTCACTCAAAGACTGGACTGCGCTTTCGAACCGTCTGAGTGACCTCGAAGCTATGGCCGAGCTTGCTTCGGAAGAGGGCGGCGAATCCATGCACGCGGAATTAGAATTAGGAATAACTGCGATCCTCAAAGATATCGCATCCTCTGAAGTGGCGGCCCTGCTTTCGGGCGAGCAGGACGCGTCGAACGCCATCGTTTCGATCCATCCCGGAGCGGGCGGCACCGAGGCACAGGATTGGGCAGAGATGCTGATGCGGATGTATCTGCGCTGGGCCGAGAAACGCGGCTACAAAACCGAGATCCTCGATTATCAGAGCGGTGAGGAAGCAGGGGTCAAATCTGTAACATTCACGGCTTCCGGAGATTACGCGTATGGCAGGCTGAAAGCAGAGGCCGGTGTGCACCGTCTTGTCAGGATATCTCCTTTTGATGCAAATAAACGCAGACACACGTCCTTTGCCTCCGTCTTTGTTTATCCGGAAGTCGAGGATGACATCGATATTACGATCGATGAAAAAGAACTCCGCATAGACACATACCGCGCATCAAGCGCCGGCGGCCAGCATGTGAACAAAACCGACTCGGCCGTGCGAATCACGCACCTTCCCACCAACATCGTGGTGCAATGCCAGAACGAACGGTCCCAGCTCAAGAACAAAAACGTCGCCATGAAGGTCCTCCGTTCACGGTTGTATGAATTGCGGAAAAAAGAACAGGAAGAGAAGCTCGGCAAACTGGTGAGCGAAAAGAAGGATATCGCATGGGGAAGCCAGATCCGGTCGTACGTGTTCCAGCCGTATCAAATGGTGAAAGACCACCGGACTGGAACTGAAACGGGCAACGTAACCGCTGTCATGGACGGAGAACTCGATCAGTTTATCGAGGCATATCTGATCGCGGGGAATCAACCTGCGGACAAGGGACAGAACTCGGTTGAAAATTAATTACGATCGCCATAATCTACGCTGCGTAATTTACACGTTGTCTAAATCCCCATCATCTGCGGCGACCGCGCATCAATGAATTTTTTGACTCCCTGATACAGCGATTCGGCAATTCTCTGGCGGTGCGCCTCAGTTTTCAGCAGTTTTTCTTCTTCAGGATTGCTGATGAAACCGACCTCGGCAAGAATGCTCGGCATTTTTGTGTTTACCAGCACGTAAAAAAAAGCCCGTTTAACGCCCAGATTTACGTGTTTCGGCTGTCCAGGTTTTGCGTTTTCCACAAGCGACGTCTGGACAGCATAGGCAAGTTGATTTGATTCTTCATCTTTCGCCGCATCCGTCAGATCCTTCAAGATCATCTCAAGTTCAGACTTCAGTTCGCTCAGCTTTTTCGTCGTCATGGCGTTTTCCCTCGCTGCCGTTGCCATGGCGTCTGCGTCTGATGCGTTCAATCCCTGGATATAGGTCTCGATTCCCCGGGCTTTGCGTTTTTTATTGGCATTCACATGAATCGAAACAAAGAGGTCGGCCCCCTTTGTTCTTGCTATCGCGGGCCTCTGTTCCAAAGGAATAAACACGTCCTTATTGCGGGTCATGACCACATTACAGCCCAACCGGTCTTTAACGAGAGCCGCAAGCCTTTTGGCAATATCAAGGGTGACATTTTTTTCCCTCAGCCCGTTTTTCCCGATGGCTCCCGGATCATGCCCGCCATGCCCGGCGTCTATTGCGATCGTTTTTACCTTCAGGCCCATCTGGTTCGATAAGGAAAGTTTGTTTCCATCGCCTGTCTTCGGCTCGGGCGCTTTGGCCGCCGGCTGCTTTCGGTGGTGTTTTTCCGGCTTCGGCGGAGCCTGGGTCCCGGTCTGGGCGCTTTCCGGTTTCTGCGGCGCGTCTGTTTCAGTGTTTTCCGCCTGCGCGAACGATTTTTTTTCGCTTTCTCCGGTCACGTCGATGACAAGCCGTTCCGGTTCGTGCAGGGGAAATGCGACATAGCTCTGGATGTTTGCGAGATCAAGAACAATGCGGACGACATCAGGAGCGTACTGGCTGGCGCGAACCTGCTGAAGAATGCCGTCGTTTACCGGCAAAGGGTCCTTGTTGACGGAAGGGTCCAGCTGCGTATTCAGAAGATCAAAAACCAGACGGTCCGGTTTTCTCAGTTCGGTCGCTTTAAATTTTATCGGTTTGTCCTGGTCGATGACGATGCGGGTATACGCACCACCGGACCAGTAGCGGATATTCTTTACAATCCCTTCCGGTTTCCCTTTGTCAGTTGAAGCGATCACCGGCGCAGCAGGCGGTTTTTTTATTGAGGGTTCCTGCTTCTTCGGCTTGGTGATAACCGGGCCGAGTCTCGATCCGGCCTTCTTGGTCCATGCATTGTTCGGGTATGTCTCTGCCAGCTTTGAGTAAACTATTGACGCCCCCGTCCGGTCTTTTTTGTGGTCCAGCAATATTTCAATTTCGCGGTACAACGCCTCGGGTGCTCTGGCATGTTTTGCATAAGCCGCCTGGCATTTGCCGAATACTTGAAGAGAATCATTCAAATCTTTTGAAGATTTATTGTGACGGTACAGTTCAAGATAGATGCCCGCACGGTCAAAACAGGCGTCAGCAGCGCTTGGACTTTTCGGGTATTGCTTTTCCACAAGCTCAAACGTCCGGATGCAGTCGATCCAGTAGGAACGGTATTTTTTCTTTTTAGGTGATTTCTTGAGTTCAGCGAGACGTTGGGAGGCGACAGTATACTTATGCCCGGCTTCACTATTGTAAGACGGGTATGCGGAAGCAGCAGCAAAAAACAGGATGGCGCAAGCCGTGAAGGCCGCGATACAGTGACGGCCGCGTATCAGCATAATAATCTTTTCATTTTTTAACCGAATTACGGGGAGATGTCAACAAAAAAAGCCCCGGATGCACCGGGGCTTTTTTGTTTTTGCTGGAAAAGCGCAAACCAAAACCGCTACGAGGCTGTTTTGGCCGTCTCTGCAAGCTTTGTAAAACCTGCAGGATCGGATACGGCAAGCTCTGCAAGTATCTTCCGGTCAATTGCCACGCCATTTTTGGCAAGGCCAGCGATAAGTCTGCTGTAGGTCAGACCGTTCAATCGTGCAGCTGCGTTGATACGGGCAATCCAAAGTCTGCGGAAATCCCGCTTCCGGGCCTTGCGGTCCCGGTATGCATACTTGAGGGCCCGATCCACCGCTTCGGTAGCGGAACGGAATAGTTTTGATTTTGCACCCCAGTAACCTTCAGCCAGGTTAAGCACACGTTTTCTTCTGGCCCGCGTCTTGGGGCCGCCTTTAGCTCTCGGCATGTTAGAACCTCCTTAAATCATCAAGCGTGATCCACGATACAAATCTTTCTCTGTGAGGCAGCGTTGTACAAAGTGATCGTGTTCTTCAAACTACTATTTGCTTCCGTACGGCAACATTTGTTGAATGTTCTTAGTATTATCTTTATCTACTGCAAAAGAACCCGACAAACGCCGCTTGCGGGTGGCATTTTTGCCTGACAGCAGATGCCTTTTCCATCCCTTGCGCCTCATGATTTTTCCACTGCCGGTCACTTTCAACCGTTTGGCGGCGCTCCGATTGGTTTTTAATTTCATTTTTGCCATTTCTTTTCCCCTTCCGGTAATTTCAACTTCATATATGTCAGCAGCAGTACAAGTTCATCCCGCTGGAGTAGTCTTGGTTTTTTCTTCCTGCTGTTTTTTGGTCGCTATGTCCTTTGTTTTAGCTCCCAGCAGCAGCATCATGTTCCGGCCTTCCATACGCGGCGACTGCTCCACAACGGCTTCATTTTGAAGATCGGTTACAATCCGGTCAAGCACTGCTTTGCCCATTTCAATATGAGCCATTTCTCTTCCCCGGAACATCACACTCACCTTCACCTTGTATCCGTCGGCAAGGAAGCGCTTAATATTGTTCGTTTTAAACTGTACGTCGTGTTCATCAGTTCTCGGCCTGAGTTTGATTTCCTTGACCACAATGACCGTCTGATGTTTTCGTGCCTCGTTTGCCTTCTTGGCAAGCTCGTACTTGTATTTTCCAAAATCCATGATGCGGCACACCGGAGGTTTTGCCGTAGGCGCCACTTCTACAAGGTCGAGTCCGCTTTCTTCCGCCCTTCTGATCGCCTCACGGGTGTCCAGAATCCCCAGTTGTTCGCCATCTGCAGAAATGACCCGGACTTCTCTTACCTTGATGCCGTAATTGACTCTTGTCGTAATTTTACTGATAAACGATCACCCCCTTAACTATGAAGAGTACATTTTTTTTCATGAATGGCGTTCAGCACATTCTGAGTAAATTCTTCCAGCCGCATGACGCCCAAATCTTTTCCGCCCCGGACGCGCACCGCAACAGCATTCTGCTGCACTTCCTTGTCACCGACCACGAGAATATAGGGTGTTTTTTCCAGTTCGGCCTCCCTGATTTTAAACCCTACCTTCTCTGAGCGGGCGTCAAGCTCTGCTCTGATACCCGCTGCTCGCAGCTTGTCCCTCACCCCTTTTGCATATTCAAGCTGCTTGTCGGTAATTGACAGCACCTTTGCCTGCACCGGGGCGAGCCAGACCGGGAATGCGCCTGCGTAGTGTTCAATCAGCATGCCGAAAAAACGCTCCATAGATCCCAGCAGCGCACGGTGAACCACATACGGTCGATGGGCCTGGTTGTCAATGCCGACATACGTCATATCAAAGCGATCGGGCAGGTTGAAATCAAACTGAACCGTCGAACACTGCCACAGTCTGCCCAAAGCATCCTTGATTTTGATGTCGATTTTGGGGCCATAGAAAGCACCGCCGCCTTCGTCCATCTCATACGCAAGGTCCACTTTGTCTGCCGCGATTTTAAGCGCTTGTGTTGCCTGCTCCCATCGGGCATTGTCGCCGACAGCGTCTTCCGGCCTTGTCGCGATATACGCCTTAAACTCCTGGAACCCGAAGGTTCTGAGCATCGTGACCACAAAATCGATAACCCGGATAATTTCCTGCTCCATATCTTCCGGAGCCACAAAGATATGGGCATCGTCCTGGGTAAACCCCCGTACGCGCAAAAGTCCATGCAATACGCCGGAGCGCTCAAAACGATAGACTGTTCCTAATTCCGCAAACCGGAGCGGCAAATCACGGTATGACCGAAGTTTGTTCTTGTAGATCATGATATGGAAGGGGCAGTTCATGGGTTTTACGTAATACTCCTGCCCTTCCACATCCATGGAAGAATACATGTTCTCCCGATAAAAACTCAGATGGCCGGACGTTTCCCACAGATTGGCGCGGCCCACGTGAGGTGAATACACAAAATCGTAGCCGTTCTTCTGGTGTTCGTCGCGCCAGAAGTCCTCGATGGTTTTGCGGATCAATGCACCCCGCGGATGCCATAGGGCAAGGCCGCCGCCTACTTCTTCCGACAAGGAAAAAAGATCCAGCTCCTTGCCGAGTTTCCGGTGATCGCGCCGTTTAATCTCTTCGAGGCGGACAAGATACTCGTCCAGTGCTTCTTTCGTCGGGAACGAGATGCCGTAAATCCGCTGCAGCATCTTGTTTTTTTCATCCCCGCGCCAATACGCACCCGCCACCGACACAAGTTTGAACGATTTTATCTTTGCAGTGGAGGCAACATGCGGCCCCCGGCAGAGATCCGTAAAATCCTCTTGTTCGTAGATTGAAATTACATCATCAGGGAGCTCTTGAATGAGCTCAACTTTATACGGCTCTGCTGATTTTTGAAAGAGCGCGATTGCTTCCGCCTTGGATATTGTCTTTCTTCTTATCGGTACGGACGCTTTTGACAATTCCGCCATTTTTGCTTCTATGCGCGTGAGGTCTTCCGGTGTAAACGGACGCTCAAAGTCAAAATCGTAATAAAATCCTTCGTCAATAGCCGGACCGATTGCTAGTTTTGCCTGGGGGAAAATCCGTTTGACCGCGTGCGCCATCAAATGCGAAGTACTGTGCCAATATACTTCACGCCCTTCCGGGGCACCAAAAGTCACGATCTCAATTGCAGCATTGTGCTCAAGAGAGACGTTGAGATCCTGAAGTCTGCCGTCAACTTTTATGGCAAGCGCGTCTTTAGCGAGGCGAGAGCCGATTTTCTCGGCGACTTCCTGACCGGTGATGCCAGCGGCATACTTCTTTTCCGAACCGTCAAGCAGCCTGAGTTGTATTTCACTCATAATAGATAACAGATAGATGGATGACTTTACGTAAGTAAGTCATGGTAGGCCCGGGCGGTTTCGAACCGCCGACCTCTACCGTGTCAAGGTAGCGCTCTCCCCCTGAGCTACGAGCCTGTGCTTTCTATTTATGTAAAAGCGGATTTTATTAAATTTCATATAGTTTGTCAAGCGTAAAAAAACCCTGCTAAAAAATAATTCGATGTATTCTATTGTTTTTTAGTTTTATCTTCTGATATAATAGTATTACTTGTACATAATTCTTTCACCGCCCAGCTCACATCACAGTCTCTATTGCGTTTCGTCCATGAAACAGGTTATATTTTTTAAACAGACCATTCTCATCCGGCTATACTATATTTTGAGGCACTACCTTATCCTGCATGGTCCTGAATGTGAATAAGAAACACTCTGCATACAAGGAAGTCCAGCGCTACACTCTGGCCAATCCAAGAAGTTGTTCTCTTGGAGTCATTACGCATAAAAACCTTGAGTGGATCGAATACAGCGTCAGGATCGTGGACATGAGCATTCTTGGAATCGGGGTGGAATCGAACCAGCAGATCCCCTCAGGCCTCGTATGGTTCAAAAAACGCGTCGGGGGCCACAAATGCGGAGCCCTCCGCTGGAGCACTCAACGGGACTTTCATTTTCGGGCAGGCATAGAGTTTATGGATTTGTCGCGCGATATGGAAGAATATCTGCAGCAACAGATAAAGCAGTCACAACCCCATCAACCTATTACCGACCCGGAACAACTTATCACAACACTGCTGGATGCCGTCAACAAATGAGCCTGTTATACTGCATGTTTAAATTCCACTCGATTTTTTTTTCAGCTCGTGCAATTTATTTAGGGCATCAAGCGGCGTCATCGCATTCAGATCCAGATCGGAAATTTCTTTAAAGAGCAAACCGGCTTCGCTTGCAAACAGACCGAGCTGGGGCTCTGATGTTCGCTCTTCTTTCTTGCTTGGATTGCCGTTCAGGCTGTCGCTCAGAGCGGCACTTTTTTTCCCGCGTTCCCGCTGCGACACGGTCACCGGCTCGCCCAATTCATTAAATTCCGCCTGTTCGAGATTCGCAAGCACTTCTTTTGCCCGCTGAATCACGGCATGGGGCAGGCCGGCGAGACGCGCCACCTGGATGCCGTAGGATTTGTCGGCTCCTCCCTCCACAACACGGCGGAGAAAAACGATCTGATCGTTCCATTCCTTTATCGCAACGGTATAGTTTTTCACACGATCCATGGTGAGGGCAAGCTCCGTCAGTTCGTGGTAGTGCGTGGCAAACATTGTTCGGGCCCTGAGTTTTGTATGGATAAATTCCGCGACAGCCCACGCAATGCTGATCCCGTCAAACGTGCTCGTGCCCCTGCCGATTTCATCCAGAATGATAAGGCTGCGGTCCGTGGCATTATTCAAAATATTTGCCGTTTCATTCATCTCCACCATAAACGTGCTCTGGCCTCGCGAGAGAAAATCAGACGCTCCCACGCGGGTAAAGATTCTATCGACAAGACCGATCTGCGCTTCCCGTGCGGGGACAAAGCCGCCCATCTGCGCCATCAGCGTAATCAGCGCCACCTGGCGCATGTACGTGGACTTTCCAGCCATGTTCGGACCCGTTAAAATCATCAACTGATTCTCTTCGCAGTCAAGAAGCGTGTCGTTCGGTATAAATCGCTCCTCAAGGGAGAAGCGCTCTATCACCGGGTGACGGCCCTCGACAATCCGGAGAATGTCGTTGTCCAGTATCGCAGGACGCACATAGTTGTTTTTTGCCGCCGACTCGGCCAATGAAATCAGACAGTCGATGTCGGCCAGTTTTCTGGCACTATCCTGGATCCGCACGGTTTCGGCTGATACGGCCTCACGAACCTCTAAAAACAGGCGGTATTCCAGTTCCAGAATCTTCTCTTCAGCGCCGAGCACCTTGTCTTCGTATTCTTTGAGTTCCGGAGTAATGAACCGCTCGGCATTTGCGAGCGTCTGCTTTCTGATAAAATCCTGGGGAACGTTCGCGAGATTTGCTTTTGTAACCTCAAGGTAATAGCCGAACACCCTGTTATAGCTGACTTTGAGCGAGTTGATCCCGGTTCGCTCCCGCTCCCGGCGTTCAATGCCCGCAATCCACCCCTTGCCTTCCGAACTGATGGAACGGAGTTCATCCAGATCCCGATTGAACCCTTTTTTTATCAATTTCCCTTCGCGCAACGTATGGGGAGGGTCGTCGAAAACAGCGTTCTCTATGCATTGGAAGACGTCCTGCAAGTCGTCCCACTTCGAGAGGACGGAGAAAACAAACCGCGATGCACAGGGTGAAAGCAGCTCGCGGATTTTTGGCAGCATGACAAGCGACTGCTTCAACGCAAGCAGATCGCGTGCGTTTGCAACACCGAGTGAAACACGGCTGATAAGCCGCTCGAGATCATAAATAGACCGGAATGCAGCCCGGAGGTCGGTGCGGAGCTGGTAGCTTTCTTTAAATTCATCTACTGCATCATGCCGAAGTTCGATCTCGCGTGCATCCATAAGCGGATTCAAAAGCCATTCACGCAGCTTCCTGCCGCCCATGGGAGTGATCGTATCATCAAGCACCTCAAGAAGAGTCCCTTTTGCGGAGCCGTCGTAACTGTTTTTAACAAGTTCCAGAGTGCGCTGGCACGTTGAATCGAGTATCATATATGCCCGGGCAAGAAACGGCTTTATCTGGCGGATATTGGCAAGACTGGTCTTTTGCGTTTCCTCAATATACCGGAGCGCTGCGCCCGCCGCTGAAAGGCCGGCCTTCATCCCGCCGCATCCAAAACCGTCAAGGGACGCTGTTTTAAAGTGATCCAGCAGCGTGCGGAGGGCAGTTATCCTGTCGAACGTCCAATCGTCATACGTATTGACTGCCTGGGTGTATTGTCTCAGCAAGCCCGAAAGCCGCGCATCGATAGCACTGCCTTTTGGCAGCACGATTTCCCGGGGAGTAAAACGCGAGAGCAGAGTATCAAGCTCGGCGAAATTATCCGCTCCATCCACCTCGGCCATAAAAAAATCCCCGGTTGTTATATCAAGAAAAGCCAGGCCAAAACCGTCCTTGGATACACAGAGGCTGGCCAGATAGTTATGATCCTTATCGTCGAGCAGATTAGCGTCCAGAACAGTGCCCGGTGTCACCACCCTGATCACTTCCCGTTTTACAATACCTTTTGCAAGCTTCGGGTCTTCCACCTGCTCGCAGATGGCGACCTTGAATCCCCGCCTGATCAGCTTTGCGATATAGCCTTCAGCCGCATGGTAAGGAAAACCGCACAACGGCGTCTCGATGCCTTTTGACTTATTCCGCGCCGTCAGCGTAATTTCAAGTATTTTTGATGCCGTCAGCGCGTCCTGGTCGAACATCTCGTAGAAATCGCCCATCCGGAACAGCAGAATTGCGTCTACATGCTGCCGTTTAATCTCGTAGTATTGCTTCATGAGGGGGGTCGAGTCGGTCATAAGGAATGTACGTCACTCCGGACGAAGCACCTGTGGTTCCGGATTCAGTGAAAAAACAGTCGCGTAAACATTGCACGAGTCGTTAACAGCATATGTCGCGCTTCTGCTGCCTGATTCTTCCACGAGGTGCTATCCGTTCATGTGCTCTATTTTTCAAAATACGGCTTCAGCCGTTTATACGTGTCTTCAAGAAGTTCAGGCATTACGCGCGCGCCGTCAAAGACCGTTATGAAATTCGTGTCTCCGTTCCAGCGCGGAACAATCTGAATATGGAGATGTTCCGGCAATCCGGCGCCGGCAGCCTTCCCGATGTTGATGCCCACGTTGAAACCGCCGGGATGCATATCCTGTTTCAAAATATGCACCGCTTTTTGCGTCATGGCCATCAATTCGCATAAACCGTCCGGGGTCAGCTGTTCAGGATCCGCAACATGCATATTGGGAACCACCATGAGATGTCCGCTGTTGTACGGATACCGGTTCATGATAACATAGCAATGCTCGGCCCGATGCAGTATGAATGCTTTTTTGTCGTCTTTCAGTGCGAATGCTTCACACAGAAAACAGCCGGATTGATTCTGCGCATTGCTCACAATATAATCCATTCTCCACGGCGCCCAGAGCCGGTCCATAGGTTCGATGAGCCTTGAGCCGAACGCGGAATCCGGAGGCTTCCGGTTTCCTGCTTCCGCTCCCTATCCTTTCTCCAACTTTTTCACTTCAGCCATTACCAGCTGTATATCTTTCCATACCAGAGCTTTGTCCTTCGGATTCCTGAGCAGATACGCAGGATGAAACGTCGGCATAAGCGGGATACCCTGGCAGGTTTGCCAGGCTCCCCGAAGTGCGGTAATTCCCCGGCTTGTTTTCAATAATGTCTTCGCAGCGATATTTCCGAGTGCTACGATGACCTTCGGTTTAATCTCCTGAAGCTGTCTGAGCAGAAACGGCTCGCACGATTCGATTTCATCCGGTTCGGGATTTCGGTTGTCCGGCGGGCGGCACTTGACGATATTGCAGATATAGACATCCTCGCGTTTGAGCTTCATGCCTTTCACGATGATGTCCGTCAGGAGCTGACCTGCCGCTCCGACAAATGGTCTGCCTTGCTGGTCCTCTTCGAAGCCGGGCCCTTCGCCGACGAACACCAGCGCGGCCCTTGGGTTCCCTTCTCCGAAAACAATGTTTGTTCTCCCTGTATGCAACTTGCACCTGGTGCAACCGGCCAGTTCCTCCCGGAGGCTGTCGAGGCCTGTTTTGTTCTGCCCTGCAGGAATCTGTCCTGCATGATCAGAGAAGGGCACCGGTGTCGACGCTGCCGACGTCATGCTGCGTTCCGGATTTACGCGTACCGGTACATCGGTACGTACCGGTATTGAACCGACACCAAGCATCTGCTGATATTCGAGATGCATCCGCACTTGGGTGAGAATATCCGCAAATGCGGCCTGCAATTCATCTGTTTTTTGAAGGGAAGTTTCGGCCATACGCTCGTCGGAATAATTTCAATTTCCCCATTTCAATTTCGTCCGAAGTATCTCGTAATAGGTCTTCGTCGGATGCTTAATCAACCGTAGTTTATAGCGGGATTTTCTGATTTCGATAATATTCAAAGGTTCCAGCGAAAATCCGATCTGGCCGTCCAGCGTAAGCGTTACGTCCTCGCTCTCTGAAGTAAGGCAGACAGTGATGGCTACATCATCAGGCAGGCAAATCGGCCTGTTCGTCAGGGTCTGGGGGCAAATCGGCGTCACAATCAGCCCATGAACGGTCGGCTGGAGAATCGGTCCGCCCGCGGCAAGAGAGTATGCCGTGGATCCTGTCGGTGTTGCCACAATCAGTCCGTCCGCACGGAGCGTCGTCAGGAAAATGCCGTTCACCGAAACGGTCAAATCCATCATTCTGGCAAGCGCGCCCTTGTTGATCACTGCATCATTCAGAGCCCGGTAGCGTTCCACGTATTTGTCATTGCGGATCACGCTCACGGAAAGCATGATCCTGTCTTCGGTTTCCAGTTTTCCCGCGATCGCCTGCTCAAGGTTCTCATACAGTTCCCCAACGGAAACTTCAGTCATGAATCCGAGGCTGCCGAGATTAACACCAAAAATGGGAACGTTTGCCCGTGATTCCGCAACACTTCGGGCGGCCGACAGCAGCGTTCCATCCCCTCCCAGCACTATGATCATTTCCGCAAGCGCTGCTATTTTTGCCCGGTCATAACCCGGCCGCTTGATCGCAATGGCGGTTTCCCTGTCGATAAAGACCTTCTTGCCTCGTTTTTCAAGCCAGGCGGTCAGGTTCTTCACCGTCTTTTGGGCTGTCGGGGTGTTTTTAGCAATAATGCCTATTTTTTTCATACGACATTATAATCCTGTCACTGGTAGTATGGTTGTTCGATTATAAACTTGTTTTAAACGTTATATGCAGGGGAGACTACATCTGGAGATCCCGCCTCAGTTCCTCCAGCAGCGCTTCATACCGCTTCCCTTCTGCAAGAAATCCGATTTCGCGGCTCCGGTCATCGACATAGGCAAGATAGACGCTCAAGGATTCCTCGGGAAGCTCATCTTCCGCCCTTTCGGCCCATTCTATTACCGTTACGCCGTCGGAATCAATATACTCGTCAAAACCGATATTCACCAGTTCTCCGGGCTCCTGAAGGCGGTACAGATCAATATGATAGAAGGGAACGCGGCCCTGATACTCGTTCACAAAGGTAAACGTCGGACTGGTAATATACTGCGTTTGTACACGAAGCCCCTGTGCGATGCCGTAGGCAAAATTCGTCTTGCCTGACCCGAGATCACCGTATAGACAGACCGTATCGCCGGGACCAAGACGGGAACCGAGCATCTCTCCGATCTGCCAGGTCCGTTCCGGGCTTGAAGTAATTACTGTGAACATTAGTCGGTTTGAAGCGTGACCGCTTTTACCACGTCGCGTTTACCGACTATCCCGGCAATCGCTCCCGCTTTAACGACAGGAAGAAGATGCACTTTTTTTTCAGACATGATCGTGGCGATATCGACGATTGTCGTATCTTCCGTAATGGTGATAACATTCCGAGTGCATATTTCTTCAACCAATGTCGCGGTCATGCGTTTCACTTCCTGCTGAAATTTTTTTGAACTTTCCAGATAAATTGCCGCATCGAGAAAACTCACCACGGTCGGGATGTGGAGCCGCTTGTTTTGACTGATAAGGTCATTTTCCGTTACGATTCCGAAGAGAGCACCCGACTTGTCCACCACGGGAACACCGCTGATTTCGTGCTCCACAAGGATGGATGCGAGCATGGTTAGAGATGTTGCTGGTCCAACGGTAATCACGTCTTTTGTCATGATGTCTTTCGCGGTAAGCATGAGCCACCTCCCTGAAAAGCAGCAGTGATTATTTAACTGTTTTCAATATCGCCTCCGGAATCCTTTCAATCAAGTCGCCCGCTGTAAGGCCCATCTCTCCCTTTTCTTTTGCAGCAAGATCCCCCGCAAGACCGTGCAGATAGACCCCAAGACATGCTGCCTGCATCGCAGGATATCCTTGTGCGAGCAGACCGCCGATCATGCCGGTAAGCGCATCGCCTGTCCCGCCGGTGGCCATGCCCGGATTTCCCGTCGAGTTGACAAACACTTTCCCGTCAGGACACGCCACCACAGTGCCCGCTCCCTTGAGGACAAGCACGACCTTATAGGCCGCAGCAAAACCGGAAGCGATGCCGACTCTGTCCTTCTGGACGTCGGCAGAGGAAAGACCGGTAAGCCGCGCCATTTCGCCGGGATGGGGAGTCAGAACGACCGGTGCTTTTATTTTTTTCAGGACATCAACGGTGCGGGCCACGGCATTGAGCCCGTCTGCGTCAATCACCAGCGGAATTTTCAGACGTTGAACAAGGTTGCGTACAACAGCGGCGGTTTCGTGATGGGTGGAAAGCCCCGGACCGATTGCGCAGGCGGCCATCCCCGACGCGAATTTGAGCAGTTCTTCCTCTGATCCGATCCCCAGGGTTCCTTCCATGCTTTCTCCGGAAGGGATGCACATGGCTTCCGCAATGTGCGATTGAATAATCGGCACCAGAGTATGCGGTGTCGCGACACTCACAAGGCCGGTACCTATTCTCAGTGCTGACCGGGCCGACATGACGGCGGCACCTGCCTTGCCCGGAGATCCGGCGATAATCATCAGATGGCCAAAATCTCCTTTATGTGCATCCCGTTTTCGGGGTGCGAGAACTCCCCATGCGGCTCCTTGCTCCAGAAGAGAGACGGTCAGCTTCTCTTTTTCGATCACTTCAGAAGGGATGCCGATGTCCGCGACGCGCACCATACCGGCACATTGTGATCCCGGCTGAAGAACAAGGCCCCTCTTTAAAAGCGCCATGGTCACGGTCAGGTCGGCGTTGACGGCAGTACCCATGACCGCGCCGGAATCCGCATTGATCCCCGTGGGGATATCAACGGCGACCACAGGCTTTCCTGAAGCATTGATCAGTTCAACGGTCTGAGCAAATCGGCCTTTCAGCGGGGAAGAAAGCCCCACTCCGAGCAGAGCATCCACAACGATATCCGACCATTGGAGAATATCGTTGATCGAAGATGCCGAGGCATTC
Organism: Nitrospirota bacterium; assembly: GCA_963663225.1. Classification (GTDB taxonomy): domain Bacteria; phylum Nitrospirota; class UBA9217; order UBA9217; family UBA9217; genus JBAZLV01. Next base: position 141,153 of record OY760142.1, read on the forward strand.
GGAATAATCTGGACATCCGTTTTGCGCAAAACAGCAAGGTTGGTTTTTGCCTCTCCCTGCAGCGCCGCAAACGGAGCAAGCAGGACCGCGCGCACTGCCACACCGCGGATACGCAGCCGTCTTGCAAGGGCAAGACCGTCTCCTCCATTATTTCCCTTGCCGCAGATGATGGCGACCCGGAGCCCCTCCAATCCGTCAAAAAACCGCTCCATCTCCTCCATGACGGCAATTGCCGCGCTCTCCATCAGCACCAGGCCCGGTACTCCAAAATAAACGATCGCCCTCCGGTCTATGTTTTTCATCTGCTGTGCAGTAACAATCTTCATAAGTATAAACAGACCAGCCTTTCTCCAGCACGAGGAATAAAAAAACAGCAAAAAACTTTGGAAAGGATGTTGCCTTACGGCTCCTCGCGCATTACCGGCACCGCACCGCCCGCAAGCACGACCTGTGCGACGGCATAGTCTCCGTCATGCGAATAGCTGAGCAAAATCTGGCGCACGCCCTTGAGATCCATGAGATCTTTTACCCGCCCCGAAATATTCACGACGGGACCGCCCCCTTCGCCGTGAAGGACTTCCATATCGGTCCACTTTACTCCCGCGCTCCATCCCGTTCCGATGGCCTTCAACAACGCCTCCTTGGCTGCGAAACGGGCGGCGTAATGTTGTGATGGAAATTTCTGTTTAGAACAGTACTCACGTTCCGATTCAGTGAATACCCGCTCGAGAAAACCGGAATGGCTGGTCCTCGCTTTATGAATGCGTTCGATCATTACCAGATCAATCCCAATACCGATAATCATCCATCCCCCCATCATTGTCTGACCGGCAATTATTCTGTCTCAACTAACGATTTCATTTCCTTCACTGCCCGCTCCAGCCCTACCAGGGCGGCCCGGGAAATGATGCTGTGACCGATATTGAGTTCCTCTATCTCTGGGATACGCGCGATGGCCTGCACGTTTCTATAATCAAGGCCGTGCCCGGCCCCCACGTGAAGCCCGAGGCTCGCAGCCAGTTTTGCCGCATCAATAATTTTCTGAAGCTGTTCTGCGATGTCCTTCTCCTGTTTCGCGTTGGCGTATGCTCCGGTGTGGAGTTCCACCCACTCCGCAGTTGTTTTTTTGGCGGCCATAATCTGTCGTTCATCGGGGTCGACAAAAAGGCTGACGATAATTCCGCCCCGATGAAGCCGCTCCGTATATGATTTCAAAAAATCAATGCGGGAGGCCGTTTCCAGGCCCCCTTCCGTGGTAAGTTCTTCCCTTTTTTCCGGCACCAGGGTCGACAAATCAGGTTTTACTTCCAGAGCTATGCGCTGCATCTCCTCGGTTGCGGCCATCTCGAAATTCAATTTTGTATGCACAATTTCTCGAAGCAGCCGCAGGTCCCGGTCCTGAATATGCCGCCGGTCCTCACGCAGATGCGCTATGATGCCGGCCGCACCCGCGGTTTCGGCAATCACCGCTGCCGCAATCGGATCCGGTTCATTGCCTTTTCGCGCCTGCCGGAGTGTCGCGATATGATCAATATTGACAGATAACTGTGGCACAACGAATCCTCCTGCAAAATAAGCGATATTGATTCGATTCTATCATCTCTCTGTTAAAATATCCACAAAATTTGATCCGCAGCGTTCTTACAAGAGCTGCATACTCTCATCTTTTTTCCCTGCACCTCTCTCGCACGGTCAAGGTACTTTTTACGCTGTTGAAGAGGTGAAAATTACCGTCGATTCGGCATTGACCCCAATCCCCTCCTTTGGTATAGTTATTTTACGTTCTGTATCCGGAGGTGGAGTAATGATTCGTCTTCTTAATCTATGGCTCTTCGTGTTTTCATTTCTTGCGGCATCGGCATTTCCACTCTTCGCCCAAGAGACAAAAACCGTAACTGCGGAAGGAGTGGCAGTCATCCAGGGCACTGCCAAAGACATCGCACGCGATGCTGCTGTCGAGGACGCCCAAAAACGGGCCGTGGAACAGGCCATCGGCATTCTGATCGACTCTCAGACGCAGGTTGAAAACTATCAGCTCATCAGCGACAACATTCTTGCGCAGACCAAGGGGTATATCAAACAATACTCAGTTGTATCCGAGACTGTTGACGGGAACCTGCTACGCGTCCGGATAAACGCCGAAGTCGCGCTCGATCAGTTGACGGAAGATCTTACCGGCATCGGCATCCTGTTGGGGCGCATGAACAAACCCCGCACTATGGTCATGATCGCGGAGCAGAACGTCGGCCAGGGCGTCTATGCCTGGTGGGCGGATCCTCATGGACAAGAGGCTGATCTGAGCGCCGTAGAGAACGCGTTCATGGATAAATTCACGGGAAAGGGTTTTGAGTTCATCGACCATGAGGTCGCCGCAAAAGACATTAAAGTTGCCAAGCCATACCGGGTTGCAAACCTTTCCGCCGCCCAGGCCAAGACGCTGGCCGGCCAGGCGGACGCGGAAGTCGTTATCATCGGCAAGGCCGTTGCAAAACTCTATGGTGAAATCGGCGGCGGAATAAAATCCGTACAAGCGGACCTGACCGCGCGGGCAGTGCGCGTCGACACCGGACAGGTCATCGCCACTGCCAGTACGCATGCAGCCGCCGTGCATATTTCCGAAGTCACTGCTGGGACTGAAGCACTCAGAAAAGCCGCCAATGAAGCGGCAGACGATATGATCGGGAAAATTCTTGCAGTGTATGCGAAGGAAACCGGCAGCACCCGCTCGATCAATATTACCATCACCGGCCTGAATAAGTCCCAGTTCGTAAAATTCAAGGATGTGCTCAAAAACCAGGTCCGCGGGATCAAGGACCTGCATGAACGGAGCTTCACCGGGACCGCGGCGAAAATCTCAGTGGACTCCAAGAACAGTGCGCAGACGCTCTCGGATGAACTCGTGCTCAAAGACTTCGGCACGTTTACAGTCGAAGTCGTTGCTTCCACACCAAACGCTCTCACGCTGAAGGTGACGCCCAAATAAGACGACACGGGTGGACATTCGCAATAAAACTCCCTGTGCAGGCGACTCGTTGAACAGGGATTTTTTATGTGCAATAAACAACCGGGATGTTTCCGGCTCGCTTCTGCTCAAAAATATTGATATTACAATTACTTTTATGCACAGTATTTTCTTGAAGACAAAAACAAACATTTATCATTACAAATCAAGCAGATAACATCAAATGCTGCCTTGTAGGCACGTATCCTTCGTGATGAATTCAACCATTCAGAGCCGAAAACATACCATTTAAACCCCGCATAGTGCTTTTCATACCTTTTACATTGTTTCTCTGCCGCAGTCCCTTTACAGTATAGTCAAACGTAAGCTGTATGACGCCGTTTTTACATCTTGTCTTTTTCTGCCGCTTTCCCGAATTGCAGGGACTGGTGGAATAGGAAGTCTCTGACATATTTGGGCCTCCGAAAGAGCTTGTGTCAATTGCATCAATATCAGCCAATAGGAAAATGAAATAACGCATAAAACGGCATCGGGCTATTTCTGATGCAAAAAGTGATGCTGTTATTTGTGCGTAGCTTCAGTTTTGAAAAAATCTATTGAAAGAGAGGTAATAAGCCATGCAATGGTTCCATAACTATTCAGCTTTCGGCGGAAGTCTCGGGCTTACCGCTATTGCTGTATCAATCCCGATTTTTTATCTTTTCTGGGCCCTGGCCATAAAACGAATGAAGGGCCACATAGCAGGCATAACGACATTGCTGCTGACGATTGTTATCGTAGTGATAGCCTACGGTATGCCGATCACCGTCGCAATATCAGCAGCGGCACTCGGAATGGTCACCGGCCTTTTTCCGATAGGCTGGATCATTCTTACCGCGGTTTTCCTTTATAATCTGACTGTTGAATCCGGGCAATTCGAAGTTATAAAGAACTCCATTTCCTCGTTGTCGACCGACCGGAGGTTGCAAGCGCTTCTGATTGCATTCTGCTTTTCCGCATTCATGGAAGGAGTGTCAGGACAGGGTGCGCCGGTGGCTGTTGCTGCGGCCATGCTGATCGGCCTGGGCTTCCCGGCCCTGCCGGCGGCCGTTATCTGCCTGGTCGCCAATACACCGCCTGTTCCCTTCGGCCCTGTTGGAACACCGACCATCATGATGTCCACGGTAACCGAACTGAACAGTCTGGTCGTATCAAAAGCCATCGGTCTGGACATGACCATACTGGCGCTTATCATTCCGTTCTTCATGCTGGTGGTTGTGGCCGGATGGAAACATCTCGGCGAAGTAGTACCGGCGGCTTTGGTGGCCGGCATCAGCTATGCCACCACCAACTGGGTCGTCAGCCAGTATATGGGCCCGGAATTACCGGCTATCTTGTCGTCATTTGTGTCAATGCTTTGCCTTGGCGTATTCCTGAAATTCTGGAAACCCGCCACTATTTGGCGGTTCCCGAATGACACGGACGCCGCACAAGACAAAGGAACCCGTCACACATTCGGTGAAATTATAAAAGCCTGGTCTCCGTTTATCATCCTCATGATCGTTATGGGCATCTGGGGGATGCCGGTTTTTAAGAAATGGGTTGCTACCGAACTTAAATGGTTTGTGATGATTCCTTCCTGGCCGGGTCTGGATGGAATCGTATACCGCACTGCACCCATTGTAGCCACACCTGCCAAATACGCGGCAAGCTACCGATGGGATTATTTTTCCGCTCCCGGCACCGCGATGTTGCTTTCGGCATTTATTTCGATGGCGGTTCTGAAAATTAGTCCTGCCACGGGCGTAAAAGTCATGGGAAAGACCTGCAAGCAACTGATGTATTCTCTCATTACCCTGGCTTCCGTTCTCGGCATCGGATTCCTGGCGAACTATTCCGGCATGTCCTACACTCTGGGCCTGGCCGCTGCCGCATATACCGGGATGCTCTTCCCGATCTTCTCGCCCATGATCGGATACCTTGGCGTATTCTTGACCGGATCGGTCACTTCTTCAGCCGCACTATTCGGGAAACTGCAACAAGTGACCGCTACTACCTTAGGGTTTAATCCTATGCTGACTATTTCGGCGAATTTGTTCGGCGCCGACATCGGCAAACTGATTTCACCGCAGTCAATCGCCGTCGCGTGCGCCGCCGTCGGTCTCGTCGGACATGAAACTGATATTTTCCGCCAGACGCTTAAATATTCGATCTATCTCCTGCTGTTCGTTATCGCCATTATTCTGCTGCAGGCATGGATATTCCCGGATATGCTGCCGAAAATTGCAGAGTTCGTCGTTCAACGCACCGTCTGATAACCAAAACCCCATGACTTGCTGTGAAAACAAGTCATGGGGTTTCTTAATGACACCAGCGGTTGCCAGCCATGCCATAAAGCATGGTGTCGCTTCTTGTTTCGCCTACCCCATATAATCCGATTCAAAATTATCAACTCAAAGAAAAAAATCTATGCCATGTTGTTCATGTAGGCTGACGTCGTGAGGGGTGTTTCAGACACTCGGTTTCTTTCTGCAGGTCAGATCTGAACTGTTCAATCTGTCGGAGTGTTTCCTCTTCGTCCCACAGAAGCTCTTTTCCGGCCATGTCCGCAATTTTTTGGACCTGGTGCATACCGCGCGATGCGGTTATGCCGAGATATATTCTGCGCAGAATGATGTCCGACAGCGTTTTCGACTCTTCCTCCCTTATGCTGTACAGCACCTGAGCATAGATGTCGCTGCTCTCTGGCGAGATTGCGCCGGAAAAATCCGGCCTCTTCTGCGTTAGGTGAAGCACATCTCCTGCCCTGGCTCCATACAGACTGATAAGATGCCGCACGGTTTCCGGAGAGACCTTGTAACGGATGGACAGTTCCGGCACAGCTTCTTTTACATATTCGTTATACTCTGTCGGGAGCCCGCCGGGAAGCGGTTTTTTGTCCGTAACGCAGCGTGCAGGCGTTCCAAGTACGGTGCATGCCGCGTCCACCGTGTCCTTTGCCATGTTGCGGTAGGTTGTAAGTTTCCCACCTGCAATGCTGATTATCCTGTCGGAACGCCCCTCCCTAATCACCCGATGTTTGCGTGATATTTTGGATTCCTTTGCTCCGGAAAAGGCAAGAGGTCGTATCCCTCCATAGGTATATAAAATAGCTTCCCGCTGGAGTCCTATACCCGGCAGTACACGACTGCTCTCGCTCAGCAGATACTGAACGTCGCTCGAATCAGCATGGACCTCATCGAGATCTCCGTCATATTTCGTGTCTGTTGTGCCGATGAGGGAATATTCGCCCAGTGGAGTGATAAAAAACATCCGGCCATCTCTTGATGCGATAAACAGGGCCTGGTCATTCAATCTGGGAAGCACCAGATGTATCCCTTTGGTGGGATGGATGATCTGCGGGCTGTTGATTCCGCCTGCACGCCGCACTTGATCGATCCAGGGGCCGGCTGCATTGATCAGGACTTTGGAGCGAAATACGCACCGGTTACCATGAAGTATGTCTTTTGCGGTGACCGTGACTGCGGAATCTGATTCTTCGATTTTTTCCGCCCGTGTATAGTTCAAGACAACTGTTCCCGCGTCCCGCGCGGAAATGATATTTTCAATCACCAGCCGTTCAGGCATGATAATCTGGTGGTCATAAAACAGCGCGCTGCCTTTGAGGCTTTCCTGGTTCAGCCGGGGTTCCAATCCAAGGGTCTTTTCCTTGTTGGAGGTGAAATAATGCGGAATGTCTTTTTCATGCGAAAGCATGTCATACAGATGAATGCCGAGGGAAATCACTGCCCTGCCGTGTGCATCTCCCTGGTAGATGGGGATAAGGATCGGCAGAGGATGGATAAGATAGGGGGCCTGCTGCCTGAGGACCGCGCGCTCGGTAAGGGACTCGGCCACGAGGTCTATTTCAAAATTCGCGAGGTACCGAAGACCACCGTGGATTAGGCGTGTTGATTTTGAGGAAATGCCTGAAGCAAAATCCCCTTTCTCGATCAGAAGGCAGGAAAGACCGCGCAGCGCAGCGTCCCGCGCCACGCCCGCACCCGTGATGCCGCCCCCGATAACAATGACATCGAACAATTGATCATGCTGCACCGGTGTAATTGTGCTCAATCGTCCCTCCCGATCTCAGCGTGCTGTGTTCTGCTCACAGGATTCGGCGTTCCGCACCACTTCCTTCAAGAGTTCCGGTTTATTGGAATAAATACCGTCCGCGCCCCATAACAGGAGTTTTTTCATTTCCCGCTCATCGTCCACGGTCCAGACATACACCCGTATTCCCTGGTCATGGCATTTGTTGATCAGTGCTTTATCAACCGTTTTTTTTCGCAGACTGACAATATCATAGCCCCGCTCCCTGTATCCGGAAACGTCGCGTATGGTGAAGGTATCAAAAACGACCGACGTCGCCAACGCTGGTGCGACGCGGCGTGCGGCAAGGACTTCCTCTTCATCGAACGATGAAAGCAGGATGTATCCCAGATACGGAGACGAGCGCAGATATTTCGCCGTCAGCGCCCCGGCGCCCCTGCTTTTGATTTCCAGATTCAGGCCGCACGCGCCGGAAAGAGCCGTGAGCATGGCGGCAAGCGTGGGGACAGGCTCCCCGTTTTTCAGCTGAATCCGGTTGATTTCTGCGGCGGTCGCGTTTTCAAGATCGATATTTTCTTCCGCGGTCCGGCCGGTTGTCTTATCGTGCATCACGTAAAGCTGCCGGTCCCGGCTGATGCGGATATCAACTTCAATCATGTCCACGGAAAGCGATACGGCGCTCCGGATGGACTCCAGTGAATTTTCAAGGATACGGGATGAATTACCGCGATGGGCAATAACAAGAGGATGGCGCATGCCGACATTATAGCAAAAATGGATTTTGGATTCACTCCTAAACAGGATGTTTTCTGAACGGCTGATTATTGTTTCATGCCTGTCACTGTCTCCATGATTTTTTCTTTGATTCTCCTGATGTGTTCAGTGAATTTTCTCTGCGGTACCGCTGCCTCATGGATTATAGCGCGGATCGTATCAAGTTGCGCGGTTGCGGCAACCTCTCCATGCCTGTATAACTCCCTGACATTGCTGAAATCCGCCCAGTGAACTCTGCCGACATCCGGATGCAAGAGCACATCCGCGTCCTTGCCCACCAGTTCATTCAGATATACTCGGGTAACCGCGTCCGCCCGCAGAACGACATCGAGTCCCGATTTGTTTCCAAATGGTTCCATAACGCTCGAAACGTCCACCGCAATAACGATGTCAGCCCCCATTTCCCTCCCGCAGAGAACGGGAACCCTCTCCACCCATCCGCCGTCCACCAGCAGCATGCCCCGATCACTCACCGGGGGGAATATGCCCGGCAGGGAGCAACTCGCGCTGATAGCGGTGCGCAGCGATCCACTCGTGTAGAGAACCCGTTTTCCGTTCTGGATGTCCGTGGCCACGCAGCCGAAAGGGATTTTTGTCTGTTCAATGGAAATGTCGGGAATAATCGGATAGATGAAATCCCGGTATTCCTGTTCGCCGACAAAAGCCGATTTGGTCACGGTAACGCCCCAGAAGTACCCCTTACGGATCATCTGGGCCATATCACCGAAAAAACCCTGCTGGTTGTTGCCGGGCTGGTCGAGCCGCCTCAGAAATTCGAGGCGCGTTTTGCGCGAGTGAAAACTGCGGACAAACTGTTCCGCCCTTCCCATCCAGTAGACAGCATCCGGATGCGAGGCATAGAGCCCCCCGATCAAAGCGCCGAGACTCGTCCCGGTAATCATGTGGATGGGAATTTCAGCATTCTCCAGAATCTTCAGGACACCGAGATGGGCCAGCCCTCTCGCCGCACCTCCTCCCAACGCCAGGCAAATTTTCGGTTCCATTTGAAATCCTCCTGCATCTGCGCCAAGCGCCTTTCAGCATGAATGTATCAATGATAGCATCGCAGTAAATCGGTGTAAAGATTTTTTGAAAATACCGTACTTGACATACCGTAGAGCCCATGGTATGTTCAATATATGAACATCAATCGGACCCCGGCTGCCATCGATCATTTTAAGTCTTTGCAGATCCTCGATGAACTTTCGAGCAACGACTCGCTTACCCAGCGGGACCTCAGCAGCCGGCTCGGCATCGCCCTCGGGCTGGTCAACTCGTATATCAAAAACCTTGTTGCAAAAGGGTACATAACGGTAAAATCGATTCCGCCGAAACGATATGCGTATTACCTGACGCCGAAGGGTTTTGCAGAAAAAACCCGCCTGACGTACGACCTGCTGCACGATTATACCCGCATATATCGGGAGGCACGCAGCAATCTCAAGCAGCTGTTCCGGGAGCTAAAAGACAGCGGCGTCCGCAAGGTCGCTTTTGCGGGAGTGGATGAAATCGCGGAAATCGCATATATCACCCTGCACGAAATGAACATGAAACTTGCCGCCGTGGTCGATGACGAAAAAGCAGGACAGACTTTTTTCGGAAGAACAATCCAGCCCGTAAAAATGCTTGCCACCGCTCCGTACGACCGCGTTGTAGTGACGTCCTACCGGAAATCCGAAGAAATCTGCAAAAGCCTTCTCCAACTGGGTGTAGAGAGAAAAAACATCCTTCTGCATTTTGTGCAGCGGTCAAAAACCGCCGGCTGCCAGCAGAATGGAAATCAGCGTGACAATCCATGACGGCCCCCTCCCCGCCCACAAAACATGAATTGACTTCCAGCAAGGTCCTTGTAAAGAATACCCTTTGGAATCTGATCGGCCAGGCATTACCGCTTGCCGTCGCCCTGCTCACCATTCCCCTCCTGATACGCGGCCTCGGCATAGAACGATTCGGCATTTTGACCCTTGCCTGGACATTGATCAGCTATTTCAGCCTGTTCGATTTCGGCATCAGCCGCGCCTTGACGCAGTTCATCGCAGAGAAGCTTGCGGCCGGAAGCCGGGAAGATACATCATCCATAGTACGAACATCGCTCTGCCTTCTCTTTCTGCTCGGAGCAGTGGGGGGACTGGTCATGCTCATGGCCGCTCCCTGGCTTGTCAATCACGTCCTGACCGCCCAGAACACGCCGCAGCGGGAGGTGCTCATTTCACTGGCACTGCTGTCGATCTCCGTCCCTTTCATTATATCAACCGCAGGTCTGTGCGGTGTTCTTTCGGCATACCAGCGGTTCGACCTTATTAACGCGGTGCGGATTCCGGCAAGCATAATAACGTTTTGCGGTCCCGCGCTTGTTCTGCTTTTTTCCGGGAGCCTGATTTTTATCATCACCTTCCTCGTATTCGAGCAAATCATCGTGTGCCTTGTCTATTGTATTCTCGGCCTGCGCGTGATGCCTGCGCTGAGAAAAGGAGGATGGTTGCCAGGACGGGGCATCATACCGCTGCTCAAATTCGGCACCTGGATGACCATATCCAATATCGTCGGTCCCATCATGGTCTATATGGACCGTTTTTTTATCGGCGCCATCATATCATTGTCCGCAGTGGCATATTATGTGACCCCCTACGAAGTCGTCACCAAATTGTGGATCATCCCAGGCTCTCTGGTCAGCGTCATTTTTCCGGCCTTCGCATCGCACTTCCTGCACGACCGGGAAACGGTAAAGCTCTACTATGCCAGAAGCATCAAATACATATTTCTCGTTTTGTTTCCGGTCACCCTGCTGGTGATCTGCGTCGCTCATGAGGGGCTGTCACTTTGGCTCGGGACTGAGTTTGCCGATAATTCCACCCGGGTGCTACAATGGTTGAGTCTTGGGATATTTATCAATAGCCTTGCCCAGGTGCCTCTTACGCTTATTCAGGGAATCGGCCGGCCTGATGTTACAACCAAAGTACATCTTCTGGAGCTGCCCTGCTATCTCGCAGTTTTGCTGCTGCTTCTTTCCCGATACGGGATTGAAGGAGCTGCGATTGCCTGGTGTCTCAGAGTGACGATGGACGCAACTATCCTATTTATGCTTGCGCATCGCTTTCTGCCGGTTCCGTGCAAAGATATGCATCGCGCCCTGTGGATACAGTCAGCGGCAGCCTTCCTGTTCGCAATGGCCGCGCTGCCTCTGTCCCTGCTGCATAAAACATTCTTTCTGATAACCGTGCTTTTCTGTTTTATTATTTTTGCCAAATCAGCTATGATAACCAGCGAAGAAAAAGCCTGGATCAAAAGTACCTATGCAAATCTATTCCGGTAAAGATATGTCAGAACAAGATTCTTCCATGATGATTCGATCAACTCCCTGCCCCGCCTGCTCCCTGTGCGGTTCTCCGGGAACAGATTTGTACCGCAACCTAAAAGATCGGCTGTTCTCTGCATGGGGGATCTGGAACCTTAAAAAGTGCTCCAACCCGCAGTGCGGGATCGTCTGGCTCGACCCGATGCCGTCGGAGCAGGACATCGGCAAAGCGTATCAGACCTATTACACCCATACTGACACACCGGCTCACGCTCCCAGGAAGGGTGGCATCATGCCGTATTTGATGCGCTCGATCAAAAACAGCTATCTGGCGCGGACGTATGGTTACAATAAAAGGACCCTGAACTTTTTTCAGCGATCTCTCTGGCCTTTGGCGTACCTCAGCCTGAACGGACGAGTTTGGCTTGATTCAAAAGTCATGTACCTCCGGGCACCGTATAAAGGGCGGCTGCTTGAAATCGGTGCCGGCAGCGGGGAGCAGCTTGAAGAACTGATTGCGTTCGGATGGGACGGCGAAGGCATAGACAATGACCACAATGCGGTCGAAAACGCCCTGAAAAAGCGGCTGCGGGTCCGCTGTGGAACCGTGGAAGCACAACGGTATCCGGACAATTCCTTTGATGTCATCATCATGAACCATGTTATAGAACATGTGCACGATCCGCTCTCTCTTGTTGCAGAATGTTTCCGGATACTGCGTCCGGCAGGACGACTGGTGATCGTGACCCCGAATATTTTGTCGCTGGGGCACCGTCTTTTCAAAGATGCCTGGTTTCCACTGGACCCTCCTCGGCATTTGCGGGTTTATACCCCCTCATCGTTGCGGAGCCTGCTCGGAAAAGCGGAGTTTGGGATCGAAACCGCACGCACATCGGCCAGAAATGCGAACGGCATCTTCTGGACAAGCAGGTCCATCAGACAATCCGGCAGGGGCACGATGAGCGCCGTCCCCGGCGTTCCACTCCGCACGGCAGCATGGTTCATGCTTTTTCTTGAATTGCTGCTGATGAAATTTGACTCGAATCTCGGCGAGGAAATCACACTCATTGCGAGAAAACAATAAACCATCCGCACAGGATTGCACGCATGCCCGTTCAAAATAGCGTTAAAATCGCCGGTGTAACCGTTTTGTATCATCCCGATGAGTCGTTCAGGAAGAACATAGACTCCTACATTGACGACATCGATATATTATTCGTTATCGATAATACCGAGTCGCCGTTGCCGCAGGTACAGGAACAACTCCCGAAGAACAAAAGCATTTACATTCCTTACCATGAGAATCTCGGCATCGCTAAGGCTTTGAATGACGCAGCCTTGCTTGCCATGCAGCAGGGGTGCAGTTTCCTGCTGACCATGGACCAGGACAGCAGGGCGACTCCGGGGATGATTCCGCACATGCTTGCCTGTCTTCAACATGAAGATATAAACCGCATCGGCCTCATCTCGCCCTACCACCTCATGAGCCATCTGAAGGAAAAAGATCCTGCGCCCCGGACGTGCACCGAAGTGCTCACGGTCATGACATCGGGAAATCTGCTGAACTTGTCCGCCTTCCGGGCAGTCGGAGGATTTACCGAAATGCTTTTTATCGATGCCGTAGATTTTGATTATTGTCTGAGATTGAACCAGAATGGGTTTCGAGTGCTTCTAGACAGCGATGCCCGCCTTATCCACCACCTGGGAAACGTCACTACCCACAATTTTTTCGGCCGCAGAGTCTACGCAAGCCATCACTCCGCGGTAAGAAGATACTATATCACGCGAAATTATCTTTACATGATCAGAACGTTTAAATCCCAGTTTCCCGCCTTTTGCAGGTCGCTGTTAATTACAGTTCTGCTCACGCCCGTTGTCATTATCTTGTATGAGGAAGATAAATTCAGGAAGCTGCAAATGATACTTGCCGGTGCTTTTGACTATATCAGGAAAAGATTCGGCCGCTTTCGATAGTTCTCTGTGGAATAGTTCCCGGCACGGTCACGGACGGGCGGGAAGGGAAATGCTCCGTCTACACAATCAGCAGCAATGCAAAGCTCCTGAGCGCGCCGCTCCACCAGAAGCCATGCTTTACAACGCAATATCTCCGTTTCAGCCAGTTCAACGAGTTCAGATTCGCATACACGCATACTGTTTCCCGTTTTCCAGCCGACAGCATGTGGCCGTACCGTTCCAGGAAAGACGTCGCCTGCCGCTGTGATTGGATCAGGAAGTTCCGATGGTTCCGCAGCCGCATCACGTTTCGGGTAATGTTTTTCAGATTCGTTCCCCATGTGGCACCCACGGCGTTGTGAGCATGCTGTCGGTATAAAACGGTCGGTTCACTAAGGTATTGGCACCTTCCAAAACAGGCCGCCACCAAACCCAACCACCAGTCATGCATAAGGGCATCCTCGGGCATCGGCAAAGACAGTTCCAGCAGTTTCCTGTTCATCATAACCGTGCATCCGACTATAACGTTGCTCACCAGTTGGCGGGACAGCCGGGCGCCGTTCTTCGGACAAAACGACTGATGCTTCCAGTATGAATACGTGATATTATTCAGCCTGTCATCCACGACCTTCATGTCCGTATAAACCAGCAACGGCAGCGTGCGGCCGTAGGCTTTTTCCATTGCCTTCATTTTTTGGAATGTTGTTTCGATTTTATGAGGCAGCCACACGTCGTCCTGGTCGCAAAACATGACATAATCGGAGGTCGCGTGTCCGAGAAGAACTCCGAAATTTCCACACGCACCTCTTCTGCGCTGGTCATCGGCAAGAAGGACGATTTTATTTGGATACTTTTGAGCATATGCTCTGATTACATCAGGCGTTCCATCGGTAGACCCGTCATCCCGGACAAGCAGCCGCCAATGGACATACGTCTGGTCCAGAATCGATTGAATCTGTTCCGGCAGGTATTTTTCTCCATTATACGTCGCAAGGAGGATATCAATAGTGGGGTAATTGCTCATAATATGCGATTTGCCTTTGTACTGTCACTGTTCTGCATACAGCATGATTGCAAATAACCGACCAGGGACTGATATTGCTAGCAGCATGCATCTGCATTACGAAAACAATTCACTTTTTTTCCGCCGCACCGGAAGCACTCCTGAGCACCGTTCTTTTTTCAATCCACTCGAACAGGCCCTCAACAGCAGTAACAAATACGAGAAAAAAGCCGATCGAGGGCAGATACACCCGGTGTTCAAAGATGACATCGAGAATCGGTACGAAGCTCTGGGTCGGTGAGAGCGTGATGTAGAACCACGCGATGCCGAATGGAATCAATGTCCATTTTTTCTTCAGGTACAGCCAGAGTGCAACAGCTGCCATCAACAGATGGCCGATAAAGGAAAGGAGCGTCGGAAATTCGAACAGCGTTTTCGCGATGGGATAGCTGTAATCCAGGTTCTGGTTAATCGGGAATATCAGCAGCCGGATATACGTCCAGAGAACATTGAATGAGGTAAGCAGATAGGTCCAGCCGGTAATGCTTCTTTCGCCGCTGATGCCGAAGCCCGCACCGGACAGTTTTGTGGTCATTAACACATAGGCAATGAGCCCCCAGGGAAGTGCCACCAGCACGTATGCCTTCCAGCGGGAAAGAACAGGCCTGAATGATCCGTTCGAGATGAACAGGAAATCATACAGGAACAGCATCGCGGGCAGCGTTACTGCCCATTCCTTCGATTCCACGGCCAGCAGCGATGTAAAAAAACCGGCGATATACCAGGAAAATTTATTGTTCTTTGCACCTTTGATGAACAGCAAAAAAGTGGCTAGGTAGAAAAATGCGGCCAGCAGTTCCGTGCGGCTGATAATGTACGTCACTGATTCCGTCTGCAGAGGATGCAGGCCGAACAGCAAGGCTCCGATCAATGCCATTCTTTTTGCCCTCTCGCCGTACCGACCATAGAGTGCAGGCAGGGTCAGGGTTTTCAAAACAAGCAAGTATACAAAATACGTGTTCAGTATATGCACGGTAATATTGAAGATGTGCCATCCCACCGGATTCAAACCGCTTATTTGATAATTAAAAAACAGAGACAGGTTTACAATCGGCCGGGTGCCGGAGAACATGCTGATGAAATTGCTCCAGGTGCAGCGTTTCAGCGCGGGATTATCTACGATCGCGGGATTGTCGTCAAAATGAAAACTGGCGGTAAAGGTGTTCGAATAGGCAAGCAGGATAAAACCGGCGATACAGGCAAAAGCAATACGGTCGAAGTGCTTATACGCGAAAAAACGGTGTATTCTTTCTTCAAAAGCTTGCATCCTCGCCGAAAAACCTCCTGTCACAAAAAAAGTGTGTATAAAACTTTACCACGGTTCAAAAGCAAAGTAAAGAAAATGTATAAAAAAACGCCGGAAAAACTATTATTCCTCTTTTGAACGTTGACGCAACGATTCTTGCAATTCCTGCCGCATGAGCGCTATCTCCTGGGCAAGTTGCTTGTTCTTTTCTGTTAATCCCGAAATGACCACTGAAAAATGCAGGGTGATCAGCAAAAGGAACAGAAAGGCAAGCAAAAAAAGCAGCGACGGAGGATAATAAATTCCCGCAAGCCGCGACAGGTATTCAAGCAGGTCCCGTGATACCGAAAGCAGCAGAAGTATGCCTCCTGCAAGGAGCCAGAGAATCGAGTACTTTTCCTTCAGCCGGCCTCTTCGGATAAGCTCAACAACGGTAAACAGAACAGCCCCGCTGCATGCAATCGCGGCAATCTTGAGCAGGTCCATACGCTACCTCACTTTTTTCATAAGGTCAATGAAAATGGCCAAAAGTACCTTTGTCATATAATATACGGAACGCACCGGAGTTATCGACGATTTGCCCCCGGTCCGCTCCCGCATCGTGACTGCCGTTTCTCTTATGCGAAAGTTCATTTTGTGCAGCAGAACAAGCGCTTCCACTTCAGGATAGTCATCGGGATACGTTCGTGCAAAGAAATTGATAATCTGCCTGTTTGCCGCGCGGAACCCGGATGTACTGTCCGTCACAGAAGTATCGAGAATCCGCGAGAGAATAAACGAAAATATCCAGATTCCGATGCCGCGGAAGGCGGAAGCCTTGTAGCCCTGCGGGGCGAGGAACCTCGACCCGATCACGATATCCGCCGTCCCCTCCTCTAGAGGCTGGAGAAGTTTCTTTATTTCTCCGGCAATGTGCTGTCCGTCGCCGTCGAACTGGATTGCAACGTCGTAGAAATTCCGCTGCGCATAGCGGTATCCCGCCTGCACCGCGCCGCCGATCCCCAGGTTGAACGGCAGATTCAGCACGTTGACGCCCATCTCGGCAGCAATCCGGCCGGTGGCGTCCCGGGAGCCGTCATTCACCACAAGAATATCCGCGGCAGAGATGTTTTCGAGAAGGTCCCGGATCACCCCGGGAAGGCTTTCCTCCTCATTGTATGCGGGAATAATGACCAGTATTTTCACCAATGGGCCTCGTACTATTTCGGTTTTTACCACAATCAGGGAACCGTTTCCGGCAAGGCTGGTTACTCTTTGAGCGCTATTTCTCGGGCGGATATACGGTATGCCCGGAACAGGCTGTACAGCTCCGAACGACTGATCCGCCTCAGCAGTGAGAAAGCCCGACGCTGCCGAATGACTCTGGGCAATGCTCTGAATGCGGAAAACCAGGCTTTGAGCAGGATGCCGAAAGCGCTGAGCACGGAATACTGTTCAGCAAATTTCCCACTTGCACCTTTGCCCGCAACCGCACCGAACAGGTGCAGCAACAAACGCTTTAGCGTGAAAAAAGGACTGACTGCAATAAGATCACAGGGATAATACTTCAACAGCACCCAGATTCTGTTCCGCTCGACCAGAAACGCCTTGAACGGTGAATATGCGGACGAAGATGAGGAGTATTTATGAAAAACCTTTGCAGACGGTACATAGATGCACCCCCACCCGGCAAGTCTGGCGCGAAGGCCGATATCCACGTCATCAGCATAGGCAAAAAACTCTTCATCAAACAAACCGACGACATTCAACATCTCTCTGCGGTACAGCCCGGCACATCCGCTGGGAAAAAACGCTTCTTCGCGTCGGTCATACTGTCCTTGGTCCGGTTCCAGCCTTCCCTTTCCCCTCGCCAATCCATCCGGATATAAGAGGAGCCCCACGTTGTCAATTACTGACGGATTGTCATATGAAACTATCTTCGAAGCCCACATGCCGATATTTGGCGGGCCTTCTTCCGCTTCTTTCACCAGGTGCTCCAGCCATCCGGAATCTGCTTTTGTGTCGTTGTTCAAAAAAGCCAGGTACTTTCCCCGGGCGAATTCAGCGCCCGCGTTGTTTCCACCTGCGTATCCGCAATTTGTAGAAAGCGGCACGGTCCTGACTGCCGGATACTGACTGCGAAGATATTCCGCTGAACCATCCTGAGATCCGTTGTCCACCACGATCACTTCGAAGTTTTTAAAGCGCTGCGCTGCGAGAGAATCAAGACATTCCCCGAGAAGGTGTTTGCCGTTCCAATTCACGATAATTACCGAAACAAGGGGATACGTCAATGAGCAGCTCTTTTCTGATGTTTTCTTCAATTTTTGGCCGCACATATGCCTGCAGGCAATCATAATCCATTGCTAAAAAAGAGTCAACAAGTTCGCGCAATCTGAGAAGGATGCATCTTCCATATTCATCCAGCGAACACCACCACCACGAACCCCGCCAGCATCAAAATTGCCCCGAGCAGGCGTTCACGCATGTTCAGCTGGCGAAAGAGCAAAAAGCCATAAACTGTTCCAATCAGCAGGCTCGTGCGCTTTACCGCAACGGTGTACGCGACATTTCCCATGCTGACGTCGTACAGGTTATGACACCGTGGCAATAATATCGAATATGGCAGGCGGTACGGCAGCCTGGAAGGCATGTTTCAAAGGAAAAACAGTATCAAACTACTACGGTTCAGCTGTGTGACCTGCGCCTGGAAACAATTGAAGCCTGCGGAAGGGATAGGCGTGCTCTGATTTTTTGCTGCACTTGCCGAAATAGGAATGTCTTCGTATCAGGGAGCCTGGGAAGTTAAAGACGAGATTCATGGTATGAGAGCAAACAGGGCATTCGCTGGTATATGAGGTAATGACCAGATACGGCTCCTTCAGCCGCAAAAAAAATTTCAAAAAGCCGAAGCATGCAAATTTTTCCTTCGGCAATCTGTTTACTGCCACGACCATAGGCCAGCCCAGTGTCATTGCAATACACGCCAAGAAAGCGATCCAAAAGGAGACGCTGCCGTGCACTGTACCCAATAAATAATAATACATGGTGAGAGCGCCGAAGAGAAGAACAATCGGCATGAGCACCATCAGGATCGATGAAAAGGCTTTTATCAGAACGGGCCGGTATATAATTTTAAAATGTTCATGTTCAGTAAAAGGAATGGGGAACTTCTTTTTTCGTGCCTGATCAGAACCGGCCGCATCCGGCCGTCGTTTCTCAGGTCTTTTATGCATGATTTTCTTTTTTTTCACTGGAATCTCACCTATTTATTTTTTCTGGTCTGCCCATATGCGTTCACCGATTGAATCGACAAAAGAATTATAACGGCAACCGGTTCTTATTTCAAGAACAAGATTATGCCCGGCGATGCGTATCTGAGGAGCCCCAAGATGTGTTCGATTTCCACGATAACGAGAACAATACGCCGCCGGTTTGTTGCCGGATACGATTACCGCCGCGTGAACAACAGCGTTCGGCGATCTCCTTTCTGCGCCGCCTGCTCCACCTGGCTCCCGCAGCCCTCGCCGTACACCAGATCTATCGCCTCGATAAAACCGGGGCTCAGGCTGCGGGAGCCCGGCTCTTTCCGTGCATTGCAGCTGAATTGGAAAGCATCGCCGATCGCGGCCAGCACTTCGTTTCCATCCGAGAAGTGCAAGGGCCAGAGCAGGCAGACCTTCGGCTTCACAAGCTGCAACGGCAGGTTGAGCGTCATTGCAACAGTATGCAGCGAGCAGTGCGTCCGGTTATTGGACCAGTACGCAAAGACGCACAGACCATCCTCATTCGTATCAAGGGAATACAGTCCGGGCTCTTCTTCTTCAAAGACATTGTCATATCCGCCGACGGTCAGAAGATGCGGGCACAGCTTCGCGGCTTCGGGCAAGACCTTGATGATCCGTTTCATTTCCGCGGCGGTAACGCAAACCTCATAGGACGCGCAGCAGCACTTCTCGCCCCTGACACAGCCGTTGCAGCGGTTTTCAAGCTGCAGAATCGATTCCACGTCAACATCAATACTGCTGCGCTGATACCGGGGCGTTTGTTTAGTACTGCGGTTTTTATGATTGTTCGGTTTCACGAATGAATAATTTTTCTGCTTCGTACTTTTTCCCTGCATGCAATTGCTATTGGCATCTTTCTTCGGCAGCAATGCGGACTTCCCGAAACATCCTGCTGAGTTCAGGAAGTTGATAACTCGCATTCAAACCGCTGGGATTCGGCAGAATCCAGAGCCGCGACGTGCCGATGTATTCTTCTCGGATGCCGAAACCAGCTTTCGGCTGTCCAAAGGCGACGCGAAAAGCTGTGAGGCCGAGCACTGCCACAATGCGCGGACGATGTCGCTTTATTTTTGCCGCAAGCCGCCGTCCACCCGCTTTCAGCTCTTTGGTGTCAAGTTCCGCAGCGGATGCGGTCGACCTGTTCACAATATTTGTAATACCATACCCGCTCTTCAGCAGTTCACGCTCCTCTGCAGGGAGAAGCAGCCGTTCAGTGAACCCAGCCTTGTATAGTACAGGCCAAAACCGGTTTCCCGGCCTGGCAAAATGGTGTCCGACAGCTCCGGAATACAGGCCCGGATTGATGCCTACAAACAAGATCTTCAGCCGGGGCGCAATGACATCCGGCACTGTCTTGCCGTATGCCGCTAGCAGGTCGGATTTTGTCGGTTTCCGGATTATATCTTCCGCAGGGACTCGACTCTTTTCGTACCATTGGTGTTTTTTTAATTTTTTTCTGTTCACGATTTTGAAAAATTACGAAAACCTCAGGCGGATTCGAAGGGAGAATCATGGTGCTTTGAACTGACATTAGCGCCAATTCGCATCAAGATTTTCCCGGACTTTTTTCAGCAGCACAGACGGAGCAAGGGGCTTCATAAGAAAACTGACTCCCGGTTCAAGCATTCCTTCCCAGTTGATGATGTTTTCCGCGTAGCCGCTTATAAATATTACCTTGATACCGGGATTCATTTTTCGTATTTCCAAATACGCCTCTTTTCCGTTTTTCCTCGGCATGATGCCGTCGAGCAAAAGCAGCTGCACCAGATCGCGGTTGGCAACGAATTGAGCCACGGCGTCTTCTCCGTCTCCTGCCTCAATCACGGTGTAGCCGTGGCTGCGCAGTATCGTCGCGGTGAGTGTTCTGACGGTCGAGTCGTCTTCCGCAACCAGTATTGTTTCCAGCCCTCCCTGCGGCTGCACAGGCTCCACTTCCCAACGCTCCTCGGCAACTCCCTCTTTCGAAAGCGGCAGATAGACCGAGAAAGTAGACCCCCTGCCCGGCTCGCTCCTGACGTCGATATAACCGTTGTGCTGCTTCACAATGCCATACACCATCGAAAGTCCGAGGCCGGTTCCCTTCCCTTGCTCCTTGGTCGTGAAAAACGGGGCGAAAATCCTTGCCTGCGTGGCCGCGTCCATGCCCGCCCCGGTGTCGGAAACAGCGATGCGCGCGTACTCGCCCGTTGCTCCATATCCATGCGACTTGACGAAATCCATGTCCATGAACACCGTCCCAGTCCGGATCGTTATGGCTCCGCCGTCCGGCATCGCGTCCCGTGCGTTCGTGATCAGGTTCATCAGCACCTGCTCGAGCTGCGCAGCGTCAGCAAGGACGGTCAATGCATGGTCCGTGCAGACAGTCTTGAGTTCGATGTCTTCCCTGATCAGTCTGAACAGAAGATTTTCAGCTCTCCGCACAATGTCGTTCAAATCGCAGAAATTCAGGGCGATGACCTGCTTTCGACTGAAGGACAGGAGCCTCCGGATGAGTGTGGCTGCCCGTTCCGAGGCATGCAGTATCTGCTCGATGTTTCTGCTGTTAGGATCGCCGTCCGCCAACTGCATCTGCATCAGCGTCGCGTATCCGATAATCGCCGAGAGGATATTGTTGAAATCATGGGCAACCCCTCCGGCCAGCTTGCCGATCGCTTCCAGTTTCTGAGACTGCTGGAGCTGCTCATCTATTTTCTTCCGTTCCGTGATGTCGCGGCAAAGCGTCAGAATCTGGCGGCCATTTTTCGTGTCCACGACCTTTGCGTTTATTTCAACGGACGTTATTCTTCCTTGTTTATCAACATAGTCTACCTCGTAGTCTCTGATCCCTCCGCGCGCGAAGCATTTGAGGACCGCGTCAGCATTTCTTTCCTTCATGGAATCCGCAGTCCAGTCCGCCACCGGCCTGTTGACGATCTCCGACAGACGACCATGGCCGGTCAAACGAACATATTCCGCATTCGCATCAAAAACCAATCCATCCTTGTCAAGAATGACGAAGCCGGTGTGCGTTGTTTCTATCAGGGCGCGGTATTTCCTCATACTCTCGCGGAAAGCATCTTCGATGTATCTCTGGTCGGTCAGATCGAAATTAACACCGAGTATACCGAGCATCTGCTGGTCAGCGCTCCAAATTGGCATGACCATTTCCAAAAAATGGTGGTTTTCACCGCGGATGACATATTCTGTCTCCTGTTTGATCATTTCGCCGTTAAAAGCCCTTCGGTTGTTTTCCAGCCATTGCGTCTGATCGGGAAAATGCAGGATGATTTCATCGGGACGTTTGCCGATAACATTGCCCCAGCGCCGTACCGACGCATTGTTCTGCATGAAATATCGGCCTTCCATGTCGATCGCATAGAAGTCATACGGAAGACTCTCGATGATTGCTTTCAGAAGGGCTTCATTCGCACCAAGTTTCACCAGCGCCGTCCGCAGTTCTGATGTCTGCGCCGACACCCGTTTTCTGAGCATTGTATTCCACAGCACCAGCAACGCCATGATAAGAACGACGCCTAAAGCCGAATACAAACCATACCGGACAAGAGAGGAAGAAGAGTGCAGTGCCAATCCCATCCATTTCCGTTCTATCATCCTGCGCTCATCATCACTGATCAGGGAGAACCCCTGTTCGACTTTGTCCAGAAGCTCCGTGCGCCCCTTCAAAACAGCGCGGTGAAATTGTCCAGTGAACAGCGGTTGCGTATGCCGGAACCTGGCTTCAAGATCTTTTTTATACAGGTAATAAAGCGCCGGAGGTTTGTCCATGCAATACACCTTGATCGTCCCGTCAGCCGCCGCCTGTATGATTTCCTCATAATTCTGATATTCCAGAAGGGTTGTGACGCCGCTTTTTTTCAAAACATCGACGCAGGTGTCCCCCGTCTTGACACCGATGGTAAAACCGCGCAGAGATGCAAGGCCGCTGATACCGCTGATGTCCTTGTTGAAAAAAATGGGCACTTCCAGTGTGGCATACGGTTTTGAAAAATCAAGGACCGCAGCCCGCTCTGCAGTAAAAAAAATGGTATCGATAACATCCGCTTTGCCGTCTGTCAGAAATTCTTTTGCTTTCCACCAGTCCATGCCGAACAGTTGGACAGGGATGCCTGTTTTTTTCTCCCAAAGGCTCCATTCGTCAACAAGAATACCCTGTAATTTTCCGTCCGCACTACGGAATATATAGGGTGGATAATTGTCGTCAGCTACTACCGTGATTGATTTGATTTTATGGGTGGAAGATGTCGGCAGCGCGAAGCAGTTTGCCGGGTCACAAAAAACGACATAGAGAAGGAAGGGAAAAAAGAACAACCTAGAAAAAATCAATATCCATTTATTCATAGTATCCCCAAAAAGACACGGTCCCTCCAAAAGCAGCAACAGAATTATCCTATACTTCGGTGCGGGGAAAACAGGCAGACAAAACAACAGCAATACATCTTAACACTTTGAGAATACTATAGTTTTAAGTAATTGGCAAGTTTTTTTTGTTTGCGAACAAGAATCAAAAGCTAAAAAAGAACAACCTCTTAAAACAATACCTTATTGCCGCCCTGATTCATGATATAATGCAAACGCTTCACCAGCAAACATATATTAAGTCAGGGCATCTCAATCTTGAACAGGAAAGGACATTACAATGCAAAGAAGAAATATGTACTGTTTAGGGTTTATCATTGTTACGGTGCTCTTCATCTCAGGATTATATTTTAGCGCTCAGGCATGCTCCCGCGCTTTATGGGATTGTGATGGAAAAGCGATTGTCGTCGGAAGGAACATGGACTGGAGCGATCCCATGCCGGTCAATCTCTGGCTTCTGCCAAGAGGGATTAAGAGAGACGGCATGACGGGAGATAACACTCTGCGGTGGACCGCGAAATACGGCAGCCTGGTGGCAGCTGATACGGCCGCGTCGGACGGGATGAATGAAAAGGGGTTCGCAGCGCACGTCCTTTGGTTGTCCGAATCGAACTATGGAACCCGGGATGCAAAACTGCCCGGACTGAGCGTAGGATTGTGGTTACAGTATTATCTCGATAACTTCGCCACGGTTAAGGAAGCTGTCGCGTTTACACTCAAAACGCCATTTCAAATCATCTCAGGAAGTATGCCGCAGGGACAGAAAATCACCCTTCACCTGATCTTTGAGGACGCCACCGGAGACTCCGCCGTCATCGAATATACCAATGGCAAACCCAAGGTTTTTCATAGCAAAGAATACCGGGTAGCAACCAACTCCCCGACATTCGATTTGCAACTGAGTCAGCTTCATCAGTATACGGGTTTTGGCGGTAACAGACCCCTTCCGGGAACAACCCAGGCTGCAGATCGTTTTGTCCGCGCTGCCTATTATCTGAAAAATCTGCCGTCGCCAGCTGATTACCGGCAATGCGTTGCCGGAATATTGAGCGTGATGAGGAACGTTGCCCAACCGTTCGGTATTGCCGATCCTGCGCGGCCATACATCAGTGCAACCCGATGGCGCACTGTCGCCGATTTGACGAATCTGGTTTACTATTTCGAGTCAACCACGAGCCCAAATATCGTCTGGGTCACGATGCAGTCGTCGGACTTTACGGAGGGCGCCCCGGTTAAAAAACTGGACCTGATAAAAAATCCTGACCGGGTAGGAGATTGTTCCAAAGAGTTCGAACCTGCGGAGCCATTCGTCATTCCGCCGCCGTCCGACCGAATGGGAGTATAATCGTTACTGTTAATAACGCATGCCGGACAACCGATAAAAATAAACAAGGCCACTTCTGAGATTACCGATGCTGTTGAAGGTATGAGAAGTGGCCTTTGCTTTTACTGAAATTTATTTATCGAGTAATCTGAATAGTACGCCCACGGTGAAAGCGCGACCGCAAAAAAAATTCAGCATGAGTTTTTTGACATGATCGATACTTATAGAAGCAAAAACATTGTTCTATATAACGAAAAACAATACGATGTTCGTTCAACAGCTACCTCGAAAACGCCTATCGCATTTTCCAGTCCATTTTAGCAATCTCGCCATTCTTAAAATGAAACTTCTTGCTCCAGTCCGACTGGCTGCCGCCGACAATGACCGTGCAGTCCACGGAAAGTATGCCGTTGCCGCTTTCTCCAACGGAATTGTCCGTCACATCCATGCTGACAGTATCCTCACCGTAATTGCTTTTCAAATATAGCTTTGCTTTCGAAATCATCTGTTTTTCATCCATGCCAAACACACCTCACTTGCAGTGCAGGGTTATGCGACATAAACCATTGATAAGATATTATAAAACTACTTAAAAGTAAAGTGTCACAGTCACAATAAAGACGAAACAGTGATAATTTGCAGCTGCTGCAACGTGACCCAAAATTTTGCATAACGTCAGACAAGTATTAAAGTTTTCTAAAATTCTGCCGAAAAGTTTATTGGCAGATGCCTTGATACCGTTTCATTAAATAGCCCGTGTGAGTATACTTTCTATGCGCTCTTTATTGTCCCTAGCGATCCGCACACAGATACTCCTCATTGCCATGATCATGGCTGTCCCCACGGCCGGCACCATCATCTATTCCAGCAACCATATACAAAAAGAAGAAATAAACAAAGCCGTTATCGATACGCAAAGGCTTACGACTGCCATTGCCGCAGAGCAGCAGAACATAATCGCCGTCGCACAACAGGTCATCAGCATGCTTGCCATGCTGCCCGATGTTAAGAATCAGAATGCGAAAAAAGTTCAGCCGATCCTTCGCGACGCTTTGAAACTGGAGCCCCATTTTTCGAACATATTTATAGCCTCACGAAAAGGCATTGTCTGGGCAACCGCGGTTCCCGGTGTTACAAACGTAGCAGACCGCCGTTATTTCAAAAGCGCCCTGGAAAACGACAGATTGGCTTCCGGCGAATATGTCATCAGCAGAGCAATCTCCATGCCTGTCATCAATATCGCGGCCCCGATAAAAAACGCCGGTGGCGCTACAATTGGTGTCATTAGTGTGGGATTGAAAATCGACGTATATCAGCAGGTGCTTGAACGCGCCATGCTTCCGTCGGGCGCGCACATTACCTTGCTCGATCACAAAGGAGTAATTCTGTATCGTTCCCTTGACACCGCCGAACTCATCGGGAAAAAATTCGATGAAACGCTGTTTAAAACCATGCAAAAAGGTCCTGACACGGCAACATTCGACAACATGAGAGCCATGCAGGGAGATAATCGCGTTCTGACCTATCGCAAGCTTTGGCTTCCCGGCGAACAGTCGCCGTATATGTACATCCGGGCGGGGATTCCGGTTTCAACGGTGCTCGAGAACGCAAGAAAGGCGTTGATTCAAAATCTTCTCATTCTGATCCTGTTTCTCGTCGCAGCGATCCTGCTGGCTCTATATATCGGAAAACGCTCGATTATAGACCGTGTCACCCTGCTGGAAAAAGCAACGCGGGCCGTAACAGACGGTAATTTGAAAGTCAGGGTCACCGACCTTGTTGCAGGAGGCGAACTCGGCAGGCTTGGCCAAACTTTTGATGAGATGGCCTCCCAACTCGCGCTGCGTGAACAGGCGCTTGTCAAAAGCGAAAAGAACTATCGAGAAATTTTTAACGCGACAAAGGACGGCATTTTCGTGCACGATGCTGAATCCGGAGGCATCCTCGACGTCAATAATGCCGTGGAGACCATGTACGGATATTCGCGCACGGAAATGCTGCACCAGGAAGGACGCCCGCTCGGGTTTGCGCCGCCGCCCTATTCCCTGAAGGAAGCAATTCAATGGATCCAAAAAACCGTGCAGGAAGGCCCCCAGTCCTTCGAATGGCTGGCCCGGAGGAAAAACGGTGAACTGTTCTGGACCGAAATAGTCCTGTCTGCAACGAACATCGGCGGTTCCGGACGGGTGCTTGCGGTCGTGCGGGACATTGCAGCACGCAAAAAAGCTGAAGAGGACCGGCAGAAACTAGTCTCGGTGATAGAGATGAGCCGCGATTTCATCGGAATAGCGGATTTGAACGGCCGGGTCCTTTACCTTAACGCGGCTGCCCTCAATCTCGTCGGTCTCGATGACATTGAAAAAGTACGGGGGAAATTTATCAACACCCTCCACATGAAAGCCGACCATCAGCAACTCGAAACGGAAATTCTGCCGGCCGCCTTCCGCATGGGAAGCTGGGTCGGGGAACTGAGCTTGAGACACTTTGAAACCGGGTTGCCGATTCCCGTTGATATGAATGTGTTCAGCATCAGTGACTCAAAAACCGAAAGGCCGATCGCGCTTGCCTGCATTGGACGCGATATCACCGAACGCAAACATGCCGAGGAGGAAAAAGCAAAGCTTCAGTCCCAGGTAATGCACATTCAGAAAATGGAGTCCATCGGCCAGCTTTCCGGCGGCATTGCGCATGATTTCAACAATATCCTCACGGCAATCATCGGATATGGCAATCTCATGCGGATGACGCTGGGCAAAACCGACCCGGGACAAACACATTTAGACCATATTCTCACTTCGGCGGAGCGTGCGACCAAACTTACCGGCAGCCTGCTCGCCTTCAGCCGCAAGCAGACAATAAATCCCAGGATCGTTAATCTAAACGATGTCATCCATGAAATCGAGCGGTTTCTCTCGCGCATCATCAGTGAAGACATCACCCTGTGCACGACATTGAGCTCGACAGCATTATCTGTATTCGTCGATCCCATGCAGGTGGAACAAATACTGATGAACCTGTCCACAAACGCAAGGGACGCGATGCCAAACGGAGGGAGGCTCCTCATTCAGACATCCAGAATGAAAATCAAAGAAGATAATGCAGCCGCACCGGCTTTCATCAAAAGAGGCACATACGCCGTTCTGACGGTGACGGACAACGGCACCGGCATCGATGCAGCATTAAAAGAAAAAATATTTGACCCGTTCTACACCACCAAAGCGGTCGGCAAAGGAACCGGACTCGGACTTTCCATTGTTTACGGCATCGTGAAGCAGAACAACGGTTATATCACGGTTCAGAGCGAGCTGAATGCAGGCGCTCAGTTCACGATCTATCTTCCCCTAATCAATGCGTGTCAGGATACTACTTCCCTCGGCACCAGCGTGCTCGCTGAAACTCCTTCCCGAGGTGGTTGTGAAACCATTCTTCTGGCGGAAGACAATGACCCGGTTAGGAAGCTCACTCAGACAATTCTCCACCAGCACGGATACGATGTGGTCGAGGCTGTCGATGGGGTAGATGCGCTTACAAAATTCAGAGAGAATAAAGACCGGATTCATTTAATGATGATTGACGTCATTATGCCCGGTAAGAACGGCAGACAGGTTTATGATGAAGTTCGGGCGATGAAGCCCGACATGAAAGTAATATTCACCAGCGGGTATCCGGCAGACTTGATTCAGAAGGAAGGCGTGCTTGAAAAAGGGTTCCAGTTTCTCCCGAAACCGTCAAAACCGCGCGATATTATAAATAAAGTCCGATCCGTGCTTGATGCATAAGTAGAGGTGTGCTGGTTGCATGTTACAGCAGCAACTTCTCACGATTCTTCCGTCATCAGTTGATGGAAAAGGCTCGATTCCCGTTTATAGAACCCCTCGGTATGGTAGGAATCCGGCAGTCGGTACAGATGATAATCCAGATGATGGCAGAACTCATGCAGGAGCGTGCGCAGAAAAGAACGAAAAGCTACGACACGCTTGTGTTTTGCCGTGCGCATCCAGAGGGTGACGACTGCGGCCCGCCCTTCCTCCAGTTCATACAACCCGTGCAGTTCTCCTCCTGCGGTGCTCGGCCGTACTGCAAGCACCCGGAGTCTGATTCGCGGAACACTGAGACGTTCCACCAAGCCCGTTAACAATGCCTTGCAGATTTCCTCGACCTTAATTCTATCTTCCTGCTCCAATGCCGACGCCAGACAAGGGATGAGCGGGTGCAATATCGCGACATCGGACAGCAGCACGGTATGGATCCCATCGCTTTTCTGATACACGCGTTTCCGGGCTGCAGACAGTTTGCTATAGTATGAGAAAACCATATTCGAAAAAAAGAAGCGACACCGTCTATGTGCGTTCCGATTTCCGGTACCGGAGAACAATCCAGTAAAATGCAAAATAAGAGAGGATACCGGCGGCAGTGCTCACCGCAAGTGTGCCCGCCAGATAGGACCAGAGATAGGGTTTCAAAACGGCATACGCTGACGTCAGTGTAAGGTCATTCCATGCGATATCGGGAACTGTACCGTGAGTGCCGGTAATCTTGAGGCCGATCCAGATACAGAATGCGTACATGGGCACAATGGTCCAGGGGTTATTCACGAACGACGCAGTAAGAACGACGAATTTGCTCACGCGAAAAAGCCAGGCAAAAAAGAAACAGGAAATGATGTGAAGACCGAGCCAGGGGCTGAAAGCAATAAAGATGCCGACTGCAAAAGCAAGAGCGAGCTTGTGCGGGGGGTCGTCGAGTTTCATGATGGAACGGAATCGTTCGCGAATATATTTTTTCATATCAGACCGGTGGACAACCTGACGAGACAGTGAAGATTATGAAGCGGCATGGATAAAATGATTATACCCTGTGGGCTTGAGCTGTTTTTTTCTGCTGTCGGCATCGATAAGAGTCATTCCCTTGCTGCGGGTGATTTCTCCGATTTCAACGGCCGGAATTTTGAGGGCACGCAGCCTCGGTATTTTTGCAGGCGGGACAGTGAACAGGAGTTCATAGTCCTCTCCTCCGGACAGGGCATAATGAAGAAGCGGTTTGTTTAACGCCGCTGCCGCGTTCCGGAGTCCGTCAGACAAAGGGATTTTGTCTGCGTAGAGGGCCGCTCCCACCCTGCTCTGCTCACAGATATGCCCCAGATCTGACGAAATGCCGTCGCTTACGTCGATCATGGCGCTCGCGCAACCGGCGCTGGCGATTTTCCTGCCCCATTCCGCGCGTGGAACAGGACGGAGATGACGCTCGATCAGGCGCGAACGAGCAGGTCCTGGAACATGCAGTCTCCGTTTTTCATTCCGATTCCCGTGCTTAGCATCCAGCAGAATTTCCAGTCCTGCGGCCGAATCTCCCAGTGTTCCGGTGACAAAAATTTTATCTCCGGCATTTGCCCCCGCCCTGGTCAGAGCACGTTTTTTTTCCACCTCGCCGAGAAGCGTTACGCTGATGATCAGGTCGTCCCGGGAAGAACAGGTGTCCCCGCCGACAAGAGCCGTTTTATATGCAGCAAGAACAGCATTGAACCCCCGGTAGAACTCAGAGATATGCTCCACAGAGATGCCGGAAGTGATGCCGAGGGAGGTAAGACAAAAACGGGAAACACCACCCATGGCGGCGATGTCGCTCACATTCACCGCGGCTGACTTCCACCCGAGAGAGTAAAAATCGGTGCATAACAGATCGAAATGCACCCGTTCGATCAGCATATCGGTTGTGGTGAGCAGGAGCATGCCGGGCGAAACAGCAAGGGCGGCTGCATCGTCGCCGATGCCCAAATGAACGGCGGGCGACGTGCGGGAAGATTGTTTTTGAATTTTTTTGATCAGACCAAATTCGCCCAGCGTTGACAATTTCATGCTTCTGAATTCCTTTGCTTTCGGGTGCCTTTCTCTCAATGTGTTGCCATGGACCTGCCGGGCGTTTTCTTTCGCGCGACACGCCGGACTTTTTTTCCGGTGAGCGCTGTGGATATCACATCATCCATGGTAGAGGCAAAAATGAACTTCATGTCCTTTCGGAGATATTTCGGAATATCGTCGAGGTCTTTTTCATTTTCCTTCGGAATAATCATGGTCTTGATTCCTGCCCTGCGCGCGGCCAACGTCTTTTCCTTCAGACCGCCGATGGGGAGCACCCTGCCTCTGAGAGTCACTTCGCCAGTCATGGCCAGGTCTTTTTTTACGGACGCGTTGGTGAACACCGATGCAAGGGCAGTTGCCATCGTAACGCCGGCAGAAGGACCGTCTTTCGGAATGGCGCCGGCGGGAACATGGATATGAACGTCCGTTTTCCCGAAGACTTCAGGCTGGATGCCGAGCACGCCCGCGCGCGACCGCACATACGTGAGCGCTGCATGGGCGGATTCTTTCATGACGTCCCCCAGGTGTCCGGTCAACGTAAGATTCCCCTTCCCCCGCATCGTTGTCGCTTCGATGTACAGAATATCGCCGCCTGTTTCGGTCCAGGCAAGTCCGGTTACGACTCCGACCTCGTCCTTTTCCCGTTCGACTTCAGGCAGAAATTTAGGGACCCCCAGATAGGTGTGAAGGTTCTGCGTGGTTATCGTGAAGAGGCCCGTTTCGCCTTCCGCCACCTTGCGCGCCACCTTGCGGCAAAGATGACCAATCTCCCGTTCAAGGTTTCTGACGCCCGCTTCGCGGGTATACTGCGCGATGACTTGCAATACAGTTTTGTCGGGAATGCTGATGTCCTTTTCCGAAATTCCGTGCTCAGTCATCTGGCGGGGGATCAGATAGCTCTTTGCAATCCCCAGCTTTTCCTGCTCCGTGTATCCTGAGAGATGGATGATCTCCATCCTGTCCTTGAGAGGTCCCGGAATGGGATCGGTCATGTTCGCCGTAGTAATGAACATCACGTGCGACAGGTCAAAGGGCAGGCCGATATAATGGTCGCTGAATGAATTGTTCTGCTCCGGGTCGAGCACTTCAAGCAGAGCCGCGGACGGATCGCCCCGGAAATCGGCGCCGATCTTGTCAATTTCGTCCAGCATGAACACCGGATTGTTGTAGCCGGCGGTCTTGATCCCCTGGATGATCCTGCCGGGGAGGGCTCCGACATAGGTCCGGCGGTGTCCGCGGATTTCGGCCTCGTCCCGCACGCCACCAAGGGATATTCGGACAAACTCGCGTCCCAGCGCGCGCGCGATGGACTTGCCGAGGGACGTTTTACCCACGCCGGGAGGACCTACAAAGCACAGTATCGGCCCTTTCATTTTCTCTTTCAGCTTGCGGACGGACAGATACTCGAGAATTCGTTCCTTCACTTTTTCCAGGTCATAATGGTCTTCTTCCAGGACCTTGTGCGCTGCTTTCAGATCGAGATTGTCTTTTGTGGATTTGCTCCAGGGAATCTCCACCAGCCATTCGATATAGGTACGGGTCATGGACGCCTCCGCCGCGTCCGGATGCATCCGCTCAAGACGGCGCAGCTGTTTTTCAGCCTCCTTGGCCGCTTTCTCAGGCATGTTGGCTTCCTTGATTTTATCGCGAAGTTCCCGGATGTCCTCGGACCGGTCGTCCGTCTCCCCCAGTTCTCGCTGGATCGCCTTCAACTGTTCCCGAAGGAAATACTCGCGCTGCGTCTTGTCGATTTCACCGCGAACATCCGCCTGGATTTTCTGCTGCATGGAAAGAAGTTCTATTTCTTTGCCGAGCGCCTCGTTGATGCGCTTGATCCGCTGCACCGGGTCCGTAATTTCAAGGATCTCCTGGGCCTGCTCCACTTTCATGCCCATGTTGGCGACCGCGAGATCAGCGAGCTTTCCGGGGTCGTCCACGTTCTCGATGACAACCATGATGTCCGGAAGGATCACCTTGCCGAACGATACCAGCTTTTCGATTTGTTCCTTTACGTTTCTCATCAGCGCCTCGGTCTCGAGGTCTACCGACGCCGGAACATCAGGAAAGGTCTTTATCTCCACTTGGTAAAACGGCTCTTTCTGCAGAAACTTTACGGTTTTTGCTCGGGAGACTCCCTGAACCAGGATTTTGATGCGCCCGTCTGGAAGCTTCAGCATCCGCATGATCAAGCCGACAGTACCGACGGAATAGAGATCAGACGGAGAAGGATTTTCGATATTGATGTCCTTCTGCGAAGTAAGAAAGATCATCCGGTTCCCTTCCAGGGCCACCTCAATAGCTTTGATGGACATCTCTCTGCCCACAAAAAGCGGAAGAACCATGTGTGGAAATACGACAATATCTCGAATCGGCAGCAGCGGTATTTTCTTGGGTATCTCGATGGCCTGCTGGAAATCCGTGTCTTTTGCTTCGCTTTTCGCCAACCTGTCCTCCTTGGTCGTCAGAACCAATAACCGACCGTTCTCCCCGGCATCGCGGGGATTTATAGTTTTAGTTTCTGCAAATACCGCCGGAATTCTTCGCCGAATTCCTTGTTTTTCAGGCCGAATTCAACCGTCGCCTTCAGAAAACCCAGTTTATCACCAGCGTCGTGACGCACTCCCCGAAACTCATAGGCATAAATCGGTTGTTCCCGCATGAGGATTTTAAGTCCGTCAGTCAGTTGGATTTCCCCGCCCTTGCCTGGTTTCGTATGCTCCAAGGCGGAAAAAATTTCCGGCATGAGAATATAGCGGCCGATAATCGCGAGATCGGAAGGCGCTTCGTCCGGTGAAGGCTTTTCAACCATATCTTTGACCAGGTAAACACCATCCTCGATTTTTTTGGCGTCAATGATCCCGTAGTGCTGCGTCTGCGACTTCGGCACTTTCTGAATTGCCAGAATGGTCGCAGGATATTTTTTATACACCTGTATCATCTGTTTTAAAACCGGCACGTCGGCATCGATTATGTCATCGCCCAGCAGAACGGCAAACGGGTCATTGCTTACGATGCGTTTTGTCGTCAGCACGGCGTGTCCGAGCCCCAGGGCCTTTTTCTGTCTGATATAGCAGAATGTCACCAAATCTGCAATGCGCTGGACTTCCGACAACAGCTTGTGTTTGCCCTTCGCTTTCAGATCTTCTTCAAGCTCGAATGCCACATCGAAATGGTCCTCAATGGACCGTTTTCCTCTGCCGGTGACCAGCACCACCTCTTCTATGCCTGATGACACCGCCTCCTCAACCACATACTGTATAAGCGGCTTGTCAACGAGTGGGAGCATTTCTTTGGGTGAGACCTTGGTCGCCGGCAAAAAGCGCGTTCCCAGACCGGCAGCCGGAAAAACTGCTTTTGTAATTGGCCTATGCACAGACAACTCCTTGCTTCATATTAGGAAACACCTCCGCAAAAGTCAAGAACCGGCGGATGACCTGAGGCATGCAGGCATTCTGCTATCTGACCGGCACGCTCCCGAGCAGATATTTCAAATCATCATCGTCGAACCGAAGTCCGATGCCGATAAACGGCGCTTTCCTCTTGCTGTTCAGGAAATTATCATATCCGGCATTCACAAAAAGGTTTTTGAAAGGCTGATAAGTCGCCGTTGCCTTCAGATGTGCGTTTTTATTTCCCTCTTCCTTGCTGCTGAAGTTCCAGGCATCAAAACTGAATTTCAGACGGTCATCAAAGGCAAAATAATCAACACCAGCGCCGCCTGATGACTCTATGAGTCCGAGTCGGGCGGCAAGGTTTCCCCATCGCTTTGCGAAAAGCAGGGTGAATTCGTAGCTGTCGGAATAGCTTTCGGACACAACCTCGCCCCCGGGCGTCAACTGCACGGTACGGTGGTATTTTCCGAAGGGATCGTTGGTGACTTCCAGAATATAATATTGATCAGGCCGCGGTTTGATTTCGAGCGTGGCGTAGCTTTTGGCTTCCGGGAACAGGTATTCCGACCTGAACGCCAGTGTCGTCTTGAGCCGTTCAGCGCGGGAAACATAGTCGCTCAACCCTTTGGCGGCAGTGTCGATGTTTTTATACATGCTGTCGTCGTTCACAAGCTTGCCGATGGTTCCTTCTCCGCGTTCGATTTTCTGGGTCACGTTCTCTATGGAGGTAAGCGCCTGCTCCGCTTTCTTCGAGGCGACGCGGACATTTTCCATCGTCACCTTGAGATTATCGCGGTTTTCCGTCACAACACTATTGAGGCTTGCGACCAGTTCGTTCAGCCTCACGACCAGCTCCCCTCCGTCACTCCGGAGGGTGCGGGAGAAATCCTTGACGTTTGCCATGGTCTGGCGGAGGTCGCCGAGGATGTCCTCCATGGAGCGCGTTCCCTGCTCGGTCCCGAAAACCTTCCGGAGGGAAGCCGTCACCTGCTTGATATCGTCGGCTATGGCTGAAAGCTGATTGACAAGCTTGTCCACATCGCTCGGTGATATTGTCGCCTGCACACGGTCTCCTGCCTGATAATAGGGGGAGCGCTCTGCGGAAGCAGGCTGTTGAGCAACGCTTTTCTGGGGGACGAACTCTACATACTTCTCTCCCAGGAGGCCCATTGTTTTGATCATCGCTTCGGATCCACGCTGTATCTGCACATCAGGGTCGATCCGCATGATTACTTTTGCCCTGCTGTTTTCAAGCTCAATTTTTTCCACGACACCGATTTTAACACCCGCCATCCGCACCGCAGACTTTGCATCAAGACCGGCAACGGAATCAAAGGTCGCCTGCAAAAGATAGCCTTTTTTTGCTCCAAACTGGTATTTGCCAACAGCAAAGGTCATGACCAGAAGGATGACGGAACCGACAATGACCAGCAATCCCACTTTTGCTTCCGGACTTAGTTTCTGCATGCAGGCTCCTGTTTTCTGATGGAATCCGGACGTGGAAACAAGCTGCCCGATTCAACAACATTCCAAAGCAGCCGCCTAATCCGCATTTCCGTGACGAAATGAATTTATTCCGCCGTTATCGGTCCCACCGCGCTGCCGCTGATAAACTGGCGCACAATGGGATTGGTCGTATTCCTGATCTCCGCAGGGGTCCCGATTTCCTGAATCTCGCCCTTATACAACATGGCGATTCGGTCGGATATCTTATACGCGCTCTGCATATCATGGGTAATGGCAACCGAAGTTACGCCGAGCTTTTTCCTGAGATCGATGATCAAATCGTTGATCGAATCCGCACTGATAGGATCAAGTCCCGTCGTAGGCTCGTCGTACAAAATAATCTCAGCATTCATGGCGATTGCTCGGGCAAGCCCCACCCTTTTTTTCATGCCGCCGGACAAGTCCGACGGCATTTTGTCTTCAATGTCCTTCAGCCCCACAAGTGCAAGCTTCTCCGTTGCTATTTTCCGTATCTCCGCATCGGACAGTTTGGTGTGCTGTTTTATGGAAAAACCGACGTTTTCCCATACAGTCAGGGAGTCAAACAGCGCCGCGCCCTGAAACAGCATGCCGAATTTTTTCCGCAGTTCATTCAGACCGTATTCATCAAGTTTGTTCAATTCCTGACCGGCAACAAGCACCCGCCCCCTGTCGGGAAACAACAGGCCGATGATATGCTTCAGCAACACACTCTTGCCGCTGCCGCTGCCGCCGATGACCGTCATGCTCTCGCCCTTCTCCACCGAAAGGCTCAGCCCCCGGAGCACCTGGAGATCGCCGAAGCGTTTATGCACGTCAATAATCTCAATCATCGGCATGGCATCACCACAAGAGGGCGGACAGGAAGTAGTCCAGGATCAGGATAAGCATGCAGGAGACGACCACGGCTCCCGTCGTTGCCTTGCCCACCCCTTCCGCTCCCCCCTGGGTCGTAAATCCTTTATAACAGCCGATGATCCCGACCACAGCGCCGAATACCAGCGACTTGACCAGACCGTACCAGATGTCGGAAACCATCGTATAGTCGATGCTGTTGTTGATATACGTGACCGGGTTTGTACCGAGCACCTTTACACCCACGAAATACCCTCCGGTAATGCCGATAACCATGCCGAGAACAGCCAGGAAGAACATCATGATCGTGCTCGCTATAAAGCGTGGCACTACCAGATATTTCATGGGGTTCGTGGCAAGCGTGGAAAGCGCATCGATCTGCTCCGTCACCCGCATGGTGCCCAGTTCCGCAGCCATGGCCGCGCCCGCCCTGCCTGCCACCATAAGACCGGTGAGCACGGGGCCGAGTTCCCGGGTCATGGACAATGAAACAACCGTGCCGATCAGTGTTTCCGCGCCGAATCGTTTAAAGCCAGTATAGCTCTGCAAGGCAAGCACCATGCCCGTCGACAGCGCCGTGGTCAGAACCACGGGAATGGAATTGACGCCGATCTGCTCCATCTGCTTCAGGACGTTTTTGAAATAGAACGGCCTGCTGAAGGTCCAGCGGAGCGTGTGCCAGAAGAAAATAAGAACTTTGCCGACATCCGCGACAAAGTGAGATGTCTTGCGGCCCACTGTCTCAAACAGGTTAAGAATATATCCGGGGGACCCGGTCGCTGATGCCACACAGCACCTCATACGCAATAGTTCCGGTTTTGGCAGCAATATCGTCCGCCGTTATTCGTTCGTTGCCCTGACTTCCGATGAGCACCACATCGTCGCCTTCACGAACGCCGGGAACCTCGGTCACATCCAGCATGCACATGTCCATGCACACACGGCCCACAAGGGGGACGCGGGTGCCCCGGACGATGGCCTCCCCTTTATTCGACAGAGCGCGGCTGTATCCGTCCGCATAGCCGATCGGTATCGTCGCAATGACGCTTTGCCTGCGCGTCACAAACGTTCTGCCGTAACTGATCGAAGTACCGGATGGAACGGTCTTAAGAAAGGCAATACGCGTCATCAGCGACAGAACAGGACGCAAATCCATGCCTGCCGCGTGCTTTTCCAGCGGATTATATCCGTACAGTATCAGACCCGGCCGTGCCATCGTCAAAAGCGACTGCCCGTAATCAAGCACTGCCGCGCTGTTTGCCGCGTGGCGGAGGGGGACATGCACTCCTTCCGCCAGGAGAGTTTTGATCAGCGTTTCAAAGCGAACCAGCTGCAGATCAGCATACCGTTTGTCGCACAGATCGGCGTCGGCAAAATGAGTCATCAGCCCTTCGACCTTCAGATTGCCGAGTGCTTTCAACTCCGCAATCAAGGCCGGTGCGTCCTCGGGCGGGATGCCTATTCTTCCCATGCCGGTGTCTATTTTTACATGAACCGGAACTGTCTTGCCATGCTTTTTTGCCGCGGTAGAAATCGCACGCGCAACCGAGCCCGTAAAAACAACCGGAGTAAGATCCGCCGCGACAACAGCGTCTGCCTGCTCCGGAAAAAGCACTCCCATCACCAAAATCGGGGCGGTAATTCCCCCTTCCCGCAAATCGTAGCCCTCTTCGACCAGCGCTACGCCGAGCATATCCGCACCAAGACTCAGAAGCCGCCGGGAAACCTCCACAGCTCCATGACCGTAGGCTTCTGCCTTGACCACTGCAAGTATTTTACTGCCGCCGGCACGGCGCACGATCTCCTGATAATTATGAGCGAGGGAGTTCAGATCAACGACCACCCGTGTCGGCCTGTGAAAAGCAGCCCGGAGCGGCGGCGATGAGGGGCAGTCTGTATGGACGTCAGTGTATGGTGCTCTCATTGATTTTTTCGAACGAGTTCGATGTCGGCAGTATTTCTATTTTGTCAAACGACTGTGCACAGTCAAGGCATTCCCAGTGATGTATCGTCCAGTATTCGAAATCCATCTCAAGACTGTAGTCATCTTCCTGAAAAAGGTTCGTACCGCCGCAAAATGGGCACATGTTTGGTTCCATTGCGACTCCTCCGAGATTCATTTCCGCTGCAATGCACTTCTTTTGACGCGAAAAAAAACCACTGCATCAGGCTATGTGCGCATCACAAAATAACCGGTCGTATGATCGAAAAACAACCGACGCACGGCATTACCTGTAAAAAAAGCTATATTTTCATATGGTTTAATTGTACTCTATCATAGAGATGGTTTTTTTGCAAAAGATTTTTTGTTTTTATGACACAGTTGCATCCTCCTTTTCATATCTGGGCAAAAAGGATCCAGACATTGAAACGATTCGATAAGGCAACCGGTACTATATAAGAAACTTCTTCGATTCCGTATGGCCCTCTGACAGCGGCAGACTTCTTGACTACAGCACGAAACAATGCTAGCATAAACAAACGGAATAAGAGACATCTTTCCTCCAATAGCGATGATTCAAATGCCTAAGGTATTACAGCTTTCATTTTATGGCTGATGAAAGCTGCCTTTTGGTTTTTTCAGCAACAAAAAAATTTAGCACTGCTCAATGCCGGCATCACCTAACAAGACGGAGTGTACATCCCGTGGTCGAACCGATGACTCAGGATTCAGACAGCAAGACGCCTGACCAGAAAACAAAGTTTGCGCTTCTCGTCGATGGCTACGCAAAAGACCTCTTTACGACAGGCTTGATACTACAGCGTCTTGGTTATGATATCTATATTGCCAATACGGCTGAAGATGCGCTGAAAATCATTGACGTTGCCATGCCTGCGCTCATCATAAGCGAACTGGTCTTGCCAAACATGTCCGGCCTTGAACTGCTTGTGCGAATAAAACACAGCACTGAAAGCAAATCCATTCCTTTCATAATTCATACTGCTCTGGATGACCCAAAACGGGAGGAACTGTGCAGGGCATCGGGATGTTCGGCCATCTTGAAAAAGCCGGCAAACCCAAGCGCACTCTATAGTGCGATCCAGCAGGCAACAGAGCAGACGCCGCGAAGACATATACGGCTGCGGACGCTGCTCCCGGTCAGGATTGGCGGGACACCTGTAAACGAGACCGTTGGAACAGAATTCGTATCAGCACTCTCTGAAGATGGAATTTTTGTACGCACACTGAGTCCCCGCCCCGTCGGATCAATACTGCCGGTCACCATAATGATTCATTCTATCCCCGTCAAGCTGAAAGCAACCGTCCTGCGCAGCATCACCATAAATCCCGGAGTATTCAAAGAACCGGGAATGGCCATGAAATTCGCCGATATATCGGCCACCGACAGAGAACTGCTCAGAAATTTTATCTTAGGACAGATCATGAAGGATGTCCCCTCACAATAAAACATCCATACCCGATCACCGTTTTCCTGCTCCTCCTACATTCCTTGACAAGCAATTACAATATAAATGCCGCAGAGAACCGAAAACTAAATTCTGTGGGAAGAATGCGTTTAACTATCCGATATATTAAGGCTTTTTCTTTAGTTTTTAAATAATTTCCACAACACACCGTTTTTTTTTCGCAAACCACCGTTTATCGGTATGGACAACAGTATACCGTTGCAGTATAATTAACTCTCCTGTATAATAAAAGTGTTTGTACCTGTTTTCAACGCGTTAAGAGGATATTTACTGCACGAGAACGTGATTTTCGGACTGCCGGCACAATGAATATGAATAAACAGGTGTGATGCCCAGCATGGAAAAACTTTTTTTTTGTACTGATAAACAATTGCGCATTTGCACCTGGGAGCAGGAGATTGCCGAGTTCACCGGTCGGCCAGCGTCTTCTATTCTCGGCAATAAGTACTATGATGTTTTCCCACGGATTACCATCAAGAACAAAGACGCCCTTTCCCGGGTCATTCGAGAAGGAAAATCGCTCGCCCTCAAAAACTATTCTTTTCATTGTCTGTACGGCAACCTGAAATCCGACATAAGAATTAAACTGCTTACGGCCACCGCTGGAAAACCCACCCGTCTGAAAGTAACCATACAGCCTCATTCGACATGCGGAGTGGCGAAAAAGCTGCGCCAATCCAAAAAACTTATCGATATCGGAAAAATTGCCTCCACACTTGCTCACGGAGTGCGCAACCCGTTAAATGCCATAAAGGGTGCCGTCGTTTATCTGAGAGAAAAGTATTCAGGAGAGGACACTCTCGTTGAATTTACAAAAATCATGGAAGAGGAGATTTCACGTCTCGAAATCTTTATTTCAAAATTTCTCAGTTCCTCCGTGTCTGAAACGGAAGTCATTGAAACAGACATTAATGCACTGCTGAAGAAAATTGAGGTATTTACCTCTCTGCAGATATACACGAGGAATATTCAGTCGAACTACGAGTTTGGCAGTGTCCCTCCCATAACCATCAACTCCTTTCATCTGGAGCAGGCTATCCTGAATGTCATTAACAATGCAATCGAAGCAATGAAGGGTGGAGGCCAGCTTTCCGTAAAAACGTTTACGGCAGAGCGCAGTAAAAAATACTATGTCGTGATATCCATAAGCGATACCGGCCCCGGGATATCCGACAAAAAGCTGGATGAGCTCAATTCAGAAGGCACCAATAACGGAAAAGGATTCGGCCTGTTCATTACGTACGAAATTCTCAGACACTATGGCGGCCACATAGAAATAGACAGCAAAAAGAATATCGGCACGACAATTACCCTCTTTGTTCCCTGTCAGCATGTGGCAAAGGAACTGCCGTGAAAGACAGCAAAAAAGTGCTGATTGTTGATGACGAACCGAATGCCGTACGGGTCCTCTCCATGATTTTGAAAGAGGAAAACTATCAGGTCTTCGGCGCGTCAGACGTGGACAGCGCACTGGCCATTATCCGCAACCAGGACGTGGATGCGGTCATTACTGATTTGAAAATGCCTTCCAAGGATGGGTTCCAGCTTTTCGAGTACGTTTCCGCGCACTATCCCGATATGCCGGTGATGTTTCTAACGGCGTACGGCACCGTTGAATCAGCAGTGGATGCCATGCGAAGCGGCGCCTATCATTATTTCATCAAACCTCCCGATTATGCTCAGCTCAAAAGCGTTCTTGCGCGTGCCGTAGAGCAGCACGCGGTAAAGAAAGAATTTGCGCTCCTGAAAAAAAATTCCGCGCAAAGCGATAAAATATACTCCATTATCGGGAAAACGCCCCCTATCATCGAGATCATTAAAACCATCGACACGGTCAAAGATACGGAAAGCAGCGTCCTCATCCAGGGTGAAACAGGAACGGGAAAAGAAGTGATTGCCGCTAATCTTCATTATCTCGGCAAACGCGCGCAGAAACCGTTTGTCGCGTTGAACTGCGCCGCAATACCCAAGGATCTCATGGAGTCAGAGCTTTTTGGATTTGAGAAGGGTGCGTTTACGGGGGCGTCCATGGCACGCGCCGGCAAATTTGAAGAGGCAGCGGAAGGGACGATTTTTCTCGACGAAATAGGCGAGTTGGAGCTCTCCGTCCAGGCGAAGCTGCTGCGGGTGTTGCAGGAACGGGAAGTGGAGCGGCTCGGCGCAAACAAGAAATTCAAAGTCAATTTCAGACTCATATCCTCCACGAACAGAGACCTGAAAAAAGAAGTCCGTGAAGGACGTTTCAGAGAAGATCTGTACTACCGGATCAACGTAATTCAGATAGAAGTACCGCCGCTTCGTGACCGAAAGCAGGATATTCCCCTGTTGGCGACCGAATTCCTGAACAGCTTCTCTCTGCGGGAAGACAGACCGTTCGTGCTCGATGATGATGTAAAAAAAGTTTTTCTGAATTATGATTGGCCGGGAAATGTTCGGCAACTCAAAAATGTTATTGAACGGGCAGTCGTTCTAGCACAAAGCGACCGCATAACGCTGCATGAACTGCCTGAGGAGTTCCTTATCCATTGCAACAAACCAAAGACTCCTGAAACGACAAAGACGCTCAAGGTTATCGAGCACCAGGCCATAAAAGACGCATTGCTTATGTGCAGCGGCAATATCTCTAAAGCGGCACGTCAACTCGGGATTTCTCGGAAGACGTTCTATAAAAGGCTGAAAGAAATCGAATAAGTACTTACCGAACCGCGCGTTCCCGTTCGGAACAAGTGCAAGTCAGGCTTGCAGCGGAGTAACCATACGTGGAAAAAACCGATATATATAAGAAAAAATTTTCAATCCTCCAGGATCTTTCCAGCGCCATTGTTATTTCAGATAATATCAACACGATAGCAAATCTCCTGCTTGATTTCGCCCTCAACTATACCAATGCAGAAAAAGGATCCCTTCTTCTGATAGCCGAACAGGACGAGCTGTCCATTCTTGCATCACGGGGAATGGATGACCGGATCGATACCAGCCGCAAAGTAAAAATCGGCACCGGAATCGCCGGCATGATAGCCAAAAACAAAACTCCTGTGCTGGTAGAGAACATCGAGAAAGAAAATAAATTTATACACTTTCGGCGCAATCGATACAAAACGAACTCCTTCATTTCCTGCCCTCTGGTCATCAACAACAAACTGCTCGGGCTGCTGAATATCAATGACAAGAAAGACGGGACCCCGTTCAACGTCGACGAATTCGAACTTTTGAAAACCCTTGCAAACCACGCTGCAATCGCCCTGGAAAACGTTTTTTTGCTGAATCAGCTGAAAGCAAAAGCGGCGGAGCTCGAAGAAGTAAACAAAAAACTTGTTGCAACCGATATTTTAAAAACCGAATTTCTCACACGAGTCTCTCACGAGCTGCGGACTCCTTTGAACTCCCTGAAAGGGGCAATTTATTTCCTGCAACACAGCGGAGCCATCGAAAAAAATGAGCAGCAGGAATTTCACGAAATCATCTCGGTGGAGACAAATAAACTTGTATCTATTGTGGAAAATCTCCTAAACTTCCTTCGTCTGGAAGATGAAACCAGAATAACCAAAAAAACGGTACTCGATCTCGGTGATATTTTCAAAGAGGTGCAGGAAACGAAATCGCTGACGACCCTCCTCTCGCGCAAGGATGTTCGGCTCACCATGGACGTGCACGGCAACCGCATCGATCTCATCGGCGACAGGATAAAAGTGATCCAATTCTTTACGAATTTAATCGCCGGAGTCTGTCCCTATCTCGAACGTGGCGACGCTGTTGAAATCATGGCGGCGGAAAACGGGCATATCACCATCTCTGTTTCTATTACCCGTCCGCTGCCGAAAGACGTCCTTTCCATTCTTGGAGACAGACGGTATGTTTTCCAGATTGAGCACCCCGAGGACCGCCTGAAGCTTTATCTTGCACGAAACATCATCGAAACACACCGATGGAATCTGTCCGCCGTCAACTCGGACTCGCTGTGCCAGATAACGCTTTCTATTCCGAAAAGCGTTCAACAGACAATCGATATTTATGTTGATCAAAGTATGAATTCTTTTGTGGAGCTCATTTCCGAGCTGCTTGACATTAATATTTGCTCAGTTATGCTCAGCGATGATCTGACCAACGAATTGACGGTAAAAAGCGCGGTCGGCCTTGATGAAGACATCATTAAAAGCACACGAATAAAACTCGGTGACAAGATCGCCGGCTGGGTGGCTCTGGAAGGAAAGCCATTGTTTATTGAGAACATAGAAAATGACGCCCGTTTTGCGAAAACGAACGTCGCGCAATATACCACGAAGTCGCTGATGACGCTCCCGCTGAAAATAGGAGATCGCGTCATCGGTGTGTTGAACATGAACAATAAAAAGACGGCGGAAACGTTTTCAAAACATGATTATGACCTTGCTTCGCAACTGAGCCAGCAGATATCACGTTTCATTGAGTTGTTGCACTCGGACCGCCACAGCGAGGATGACTTTAAAAAATTCATATCCTCACTCGGAAGACTCCTTGATTCCGATCAATCCTATGCCGAAAAAAAGGCGCTTTTTACCGATTTTGCGGACAAAATTTTAAAAAGCTCCGCACCCATCATCAAACTTAAAAAATCCGGCCCGATTGCGTAAACCACACTCTCTCTATCTTCTTCTTTACTCCATTGCAGAAAATCGGCAAAAAAAAGGAGCGTACATTGTACGCCCCTGACTATTTTTCTACCACTTATGAGCCGAATGTCTTATGCCCGCACTACATTGCCCTTATTCTTGATTTTGCTCGTCGCGTTTCTGGCATCTACAATCAGTGCGGAGTTTTGGACAAGGAATTCATAATCATAGGAAGAATGGTCTGTGGAAATCAGAACGCAGTCATATTGTTTTAGGGACTCCTTTGTCAAGGGAACTGAGTTCTTTTTAAGGTCATACATGCGCATCTTGTGCGTCTGCGGGACATAGGGGTCATTATAATCAACATCTGCTCCATGTTCCATAAGAAGCTCTATCAATTTCAAGGACGGCGATTCACGGACATCATCGATATCTTTTTTGTATGCAAGCCCCAGAAGCAAAATCTTTGATGCTTTGATGCTTTTACCTCTTTCATTCAGCGCATGAATGACTTTTCCGATGACATAATACGGCATGGACGTATTTATTTCACCGGCCAGTTCTATGAATTTCGTGTTGAAATCATATTCGCGCGCCTTCCAAGTGAGGTAAAATGGATCGATAGGAATACAA
The DNA here is from genome assembly GCA_963663225.1 of Nitrospirota bacterium. Lineage (GTDB taxonomy): Bacteria > Nitrospirota > UBA9217 > UBA9217 > UBA9217 > JBAZLV01. The sequence goes on from OY760142.1 coordinate 185,704, forward strand.
TGGCCGCCAAGCCCGGGTCCCGGGTAGAAAGCTTGAAAGCCGAATGGCTTGGTTTTTGCCGCTTCAATGACTTCACACACGTCGATCCCCATTCTGTCGAACAGGATTTTCAACTCGTTCACCAGCGCGATATTTACCGCCCGGTATATGTTTTCAAGCAGCTTTGCCGATTCCGCCACCTTGGTGGATGATACCGGCACGGTTTTTTCAACAATCGCACTGTATAATGCGTTCGCGTACTTCAGGCAATCTGCAGTATATCCACCGACCACCTTGGGTATCGTGCTGGTGGTAAAGTCCTTGTTATTCGGATCTTCACGCTCAGGTGAGAACGCTAGATAAAAGTCCTTTCCTGCTTTCATGCCTGTTTTTTCGAGTATGGCCCGCATGTCTTCATCGGTTGTGCCGGGATATGTTGTCGATTCCAGGGAAATAAGCTGTCCTTTTTGCAAATATTGCGCTATGGTTGTTGTCGTATTGAATACATAGGAAAGATCCGGTTCACGCTGTTTGTTCAGCGGCGTAGGAACGCAGATGATAATGCAATCCACATCACGAAGCACGGAGAAATCCGTTGTTGCGTGAAAACGGTTGTTTTTTCTCAAAGCCGCCGTATGCTCGGAAGGAATGTGTTTTATATAAGACTTGCCTTCATTCAGCGACAATACTTTCTTTTCATCAAGATCAAATCCTATTACATTGAACCCCTGCTTCTCGAACGCCATCACAAGAGGCAATCCTACATACCCCAGACCGATGACCCCCACCTTCGCTGTTTTTTCTTCAATTTTTTTTCCTAAATCCATGGATAGTACTCCTTTCCTTAATAACATCCGATTTGCCGGCATTCTGTTTGCCGAATGAATATCTATGATTCACGTACTCGCGCCTTGTCGGTAGTATGTGCAAAAGTTTTCAGTTTGATGACGCATTGTGTGAGGTATTTTGGTGAGTCGTTACCGTAAGCTGGATACAATGGAGCTTACCTGCTTCTCCATCGAGCTTTTAATGGATTCCAAAGCTTCGGGGTCGCTTGCTTCGAAACGCATGACCAGAACCGGCTGCGTGTTTGAAGCCCGGATCAACCCCCATCCCTTGTCGAAAACGGCCCGCACGCCGTCGACCGTAATAACATCTTTGGGTTTCAGGGAAATATGCTGTCCATGGGAGAATATATCTTTTGCTTTTTCTACAACCTGGAATTTAATGGCATCAGAACAATCAAAGCGGATCTCCGGAGTATTATATGTCTTCGGCAAATCAGCTATCAAAGAACTGAGTGATGCCGTATCACCTCCAGCGGATTTCAGTTTCTTAACAATTTCCACCAGGCGGCAAGCAGCGTAAATTGCATCATCGTAGCCGAAATACCGGTCGGCGAAAAAGAGATGGCCGCTCATTTCACCGGCAAGCGCCGCATGCACTTCTTTCATTTTTGATTTGATCAGGGAGTGGCCCGTCTTCCACATGATGGCATTCCCGCCATGGGCGCGGATGTCATCATACATTGTCTGGGAGCATTTTACTTCGGACACAAAAACAGCACCCGGTCGGTCAAGCAGAATTGCGCGCGAAAAAATGACCATCAGTTGATCGCCCCACAGGATGCTTCCCGTTTCATCCACCACGCCGATTCTGTCGGAGTCACCGTCAAAGGCGATGCCCATATCAGCTTTCTCTCTGAGGACGGTGTCGATCAACGTAGTGAGATTGTGTGGAATCGTGGGATCAGGATGATGGTTTGGAAATCTGCCGTCCGGTTCTGAAAATAACTCGATCACGTCACAGTTCATGCTGTGAATAAGTTCAGGAGCTGCAAGCCCGGCAGTTCCGTTCCCGGAATCAAGGACAATCTTCAGTCGTCTGCCCTGAATAGCGCTGAATTTATTTTTAAGACAAGCGATATAATCCTGCAAAATAGGATGGTGCGATACCGTTCCCGCTTTTGGATTTCCATCGGTTGAACCGTTCGTCGACATTTGGCCGTCTTTTTTTGAGCGCCGAATATCGTCGGCATCTGTTTCCATAATCCTTCTCAGGTTCTGTATCTCTTCACCATAAATAGTATCCCTGCCAACACAGAGCTTGAACCCGTTGAATTCCGCTGGATTATGGCTTCCGGTAATCATGATGCCTGCGCCCGGGTTGAGATGATACAGTGAAAAATAAAGCGCAGGGGTTGGACAAAGGCCAAGAACCGTGGCGTGCATTCCGGCCGCCGTGATTCCCCGGACAAGATCATCGCACAGCCTTGGAGAACTGGTACGGGCATCATATCCCACCGTAACCTCATTCACGTTACGAGGTCTGAGATAAGCAGCAAACCCTCTTCCCAGAGATTCAATAACCGGAGAAGTCAGATCATGATCTGCAATCCCCCGGATGTCGTATTCCCTAAAAATATCGGTGTTAATCATCGTGCGTTTACGAATCCTTTAGTAAAAGTTATTCGGCGGCGGGAAGCTCGGGAAGGGAATTTCTCTTCTTGGCATCATGTCTGTTGTAGTCATCGTCAAAGCGGACAATATCGTCTTCTTCAAGATACTCTCCATTCTGGACTTCAATGATCTGGAGGGGTATTTTACCTTGGTTTTCGAGACGGTGTTTCGTGGAAATAGGAATATAGGTGCTTTCATTGGGGTGCACATCATAGACTTTATCCCCATTGGTGACCCGTGCCGTACCGGCGACAACAACCCAATGCTCGCTCCGATGATGATGGAGCTGATAGGAAAGTTTCGCCCCCGGATAAATTTCTATGCGTTTTATTTTATACCGGTCGCCGCCTTCTAAAACCGTGTAGGAACCCCACGGCCGTTGAACAGTCCGGTGCACCAAGTGTTCATCCGCTTTGCGTTTTTTAAGTTCATCTACAACTTTTTTAACGTCCTGGGCCTTCTCCTTGCTGCACACGAGGGTCGCGTCCGGGGTGTCTACAACAACAGTATCCTTTAAACCAATGGTAGCAACCAGCCGTTTGTCAGCGTAGAGAATCGAATTGCTGCTTCCGATATCGATGACATTGCCGGTCATAATATTTCCCGAGCGGTCTCTCTCGGAAACATCATCAAGGGCCGTCCAGCTACCCACGTCTGACCAACCGATATCCGCTGGGATGACGGCCGCGTTATCTGTCTTTTCCATGACTGCGTAATCAATGGAAATAGCGTTTATTTTTTTGAACACTTCTGCTATAACTTCCGACTCTTTGTCAGTGCCGATGTTTCTTTTGATTTCCATCAAGCCCTGGTAGAGATCCTTCTGGTACTTTTCGATTTCCTTAAGGAATGTTCTGACTTTCCAAATAAAAATACCGCTGTTCCAGAAATAGCGTCCGCTTTTTAGATACTCCCGAGCAGTATCGATGTCCGGTTTCTCAACAAAGGCCTCAACCCTGTTGACATTAGCAGGCATCTGGTTTCCCGGCGATGCAGAAGACACACTGGTTCCCGCTTTAATATAACCGTACCCAGTCTCCGGCCGGTCAGGTTTGATGCCGAGCGTTACCAGAAAGTCCTGTTTAGCAGCCTCAGATGCTGTTTTGAGCAGATCCAGAAAAAGATCCGATTTGCTGATAATATGATCCGCAGCAAGAACAACTATTATGGCGTTAGGATCTATGCGCTCCAGGTGAAGCGCTGCAAGACCCAGCGCTGGCGCCGTATTTTTTGCTTCCGGCTCAAGAATAAAATTGCCATTCCAGGTACGGTTGAACTTTGTAGAAAGTTGCTGGTTAATGGAGTCCGCAAGTGAATGATTTGTTACTATAAAAACGTCCTCAATGCGAACCATCGGAAGAACGCGGCTTACTGTTTGGAGAATAAGGGAATCCTCACCACCGATCTTTAAAAGCTGCTTCGGCGTCTTCTCTCGTGAAAGAGGCCAGAAGCGTGTTCCAGAACCACCTGCCATAATGACAGCATACATTAACCGAACCATCCTTTTATTTTTTAATGAATTGCGAATTATCTCACAGGGGCATACGGCAGTCAATGCAATTCAACAAACGAAGCCGCTGAGCTTAGAAGGAGATTGATTCAAATTCCGGTTTAAGCAAAATATGTTTATCTTTTAAAATCTGAATTTCACCGTTCCGCTGCCACTTATCAAGCACCCGGGTGACCGTTTCACGCGAAAGTCCGGTCATGTCCGCGATGTCCTGATGAATGAGTTTCACCTTCAAGACGACACCAATTGCATTCTTTTCCCCGTAGTTTTCAGACAGCATGAGAAAGAGCATCTTGATTCGTTGTGCGGCATTATTAAAGTTCAACATTTGTATTTTTTTGAGTGACTCACGAAGCCGTGCACATAAAATATTCAGGAGATTATCGAGCACTCTGGACCTGCCATAGAGCAGCGAGTAGAAATCGCGCTTCGAAATAAGCGCAACAGCGGAGTTCTTTGTTGCATATATGGTCGCAGGAGCCGTTTTTCCATCAATCAGCGACAATTCTCCGAAAAAATCGCCCTGCTGATGCATTGTCACCAGTATTTCTTTTCCCTTTTCTGTCGTTTGAATCGCCTTTCCTTCGCCGTCAAGAATGATGTACATAAATTCATTGGTATTCTCTTCGCGTAAAATTATTTCATTCTTCCTGAAATTTTTAACAATAATCTTTTCCTGAACCAGGTGGAAATCCTCCGGAGTCAGCGAGTGAAAAAGCGGATTTTTTTTTAAAAAATCTATTCGATCGTATTTTCTCAAGTGGCACCCTACGGGAGAAAATTCATCAATCCAGCATAAGAAACCTCACTGGATTGCAGCTTTTTTAATTAACTGTAGCTTGTTGTTTTCTTAATTATATCGGGATTTTAATCTGATTGATACTTTTATTTTGCTTACTGCGAATATTAAAGCTTTACTTACTATACGTAGTTTGTATTAAGGCTGCTACCACTTTTGAACGCTGAATAATATTTTCAAAGACGTGATAAAAATCACAGTTTTTTTTGTGCGTTTTGGGTATATTTAAGTTACTATATAATATATATTTAATTAAAATCTAGCGTCTTTTTCTTCTCTGCTCAGAGCAAACCAAGGGAAACCTTGGGACGCAAAGCAACGGGACTAATGATTTATAGACTTTCATGTCCGCCGAGCCGCCAGAGATTTTTCTGGTGGCTTTTTCTATGAAACAAGGAGGTTGTCGCATGCTAAATAAAACAATACTCACTCTTCTGGCGCTGATACTGGTAGCGACCCTACAAGCTGGATGTGGCGGAAGCAGCGGACCGACCTATTCGACATCCAGCTATGGAGCTGCAACATTATCTTGGAGCCGCGCGACAACCTATACTGATGGTTCTACGCTCACTCCTGCGGGTTACAAAATCTACTACGGCACTGCTTCAGGAACATATTCACAATATAAGCAAATTCCCCTTGGAAGTCTGGGCAATCCAAACTCACCGAGCTACACTCTCAGCCTCCCGAGGGGCGCTACTTACTACTTTGCAATTGCGGTATACGATGCGTCAAATGTTGAAAGTTCTTTATCTGCCGAAGTAAGCAAAACTGTTCGATAATCTGAAATCTGATAGCCGGTTTTTACACATGAATATAGGACACGCGGAATAATACTTGAGGAGACAGTATTATGAAAAAAATCACAAAAAATAAACTAATCTGCTACTTTTTATTAGCAGTAGTCCTCACCATCACTTCAATCATCGTTCTCTGCAACTCCGCCCAAGCTGATCCGGTTTTGCTTTTTTCCGACCTCAACTGGGGTCCAAAATCCGGTTGGGAAGGATCTACAACCAAAGGCGCGGCAGTCACCATCTGGGGAAAAAATTTCAGCAGTTCCCGAGGCTCCAGCTATGTCACCATTAACGGAGCGCAGCTCACAAGCGCTTCTGACTATGCTGAATGGGGCGCTACCGGTCCTGCAAGGGGTCTTGAAAGAATAACGTTCTGGATCCCCAGTACCGCATCAAACGGCGACGGTCAAATTACCGTAACCGTGGGCGGCGTCACATCGAATTCACTCGCTTTCACCGTGATGACGGGATCAATCTACTTTATATCCGTGAATGATGGAAACAACAGTTACAATGGATTATACTCAACCCGTACCGGCCACACAGGTAGTGATGGTCCATTCAAGGACATCGACATGTTTAATCCCAACTATAACCCGCAAGGGAGCACCGGTTCATATATTATCTATGTGCGAGGTGGGACCTATACCACAACAGACCGTGTCAATGATCCAAATGCCTTTGTTGCCTTGAGAGGACCCTGCGGTTCATCGTCAAGCAGACACGCGCTGATCGGTTATCCGGCTGAGACTCCTTTATTGAATACAACAAGTGCCGAAGGCATAAATTGGAATGCCGATTACAGCCCTTATGGCAGGAACTCATATTTTACTTTCGCAAAATTATCTGGCTACGGGGGCAAAACGGCCTTTGATTCATTAGGCGACTACAACAGATTTATCGGCAACACACTCCAGGAATATCTTGCAGAAGCATGGTCAGGCGTCATATGGGCAACCGCATCACAGCAGGTATCCATTTACGGCAATTACTTCAGTCATATAGGCTATGATTCCTACAAGCACAATATTTATCTTAAAGCACAAGCAGGATATACCGGCGACCGCAGCGTTCAATACGTCAACATCGGATATAATGAATTCAATAACCCCGTAGCCGGCACCGACAGCAGAGGTGGGGCGATCTTTATAAGCCGCAACAGTGACGCCGGATCATATACGACAAATAATATTTATGTCTTTGACAATTATTTTCACGACGGGAATATGGAATTTATTTATATAGGCGACAATGTCAATATAGGAGATGTTTACATCTACAACAATATTTTCAAGGGAGGGACAAACACAAACGGCGGCGCTATTTCCTTTGCAGGAGGCACCAACAACGTCTATCTGTATAATAATGTGTTTTATCAGACCGGATCGGGCGCGGGCGCTTTGCTCTCTGGTTTTGACACGGGAGGTCCCCTTACCTCAAGGGTATATTCCCGCAATAATGTCTTTTATTCTAACTCTTCATCCATAAGCTATCTTTACTGGGATGGGGCGAGCAAAGGCGCGCAGTTTAATTCAGATCACGATCTTTTCTATAATGGCGGCAGCCTTCCATCCGGAAGCGGCATCACCGTAACGAATTCGCTTACAGGCAATCCTCTCTTTTCTGCACCGTCAAGCGGGGATTTTACACTGCAAACCGGCAGCCCGGCACTCAACAGCGGAACATCTTCTGTCAGCTCCGTTGTCGCGAGTGATTATGTCGGTACTTCGCGACCACAGGATTCCGCCTATGATATAGGCGTTTATGAAACCATCGGCAGCGGAAGTACAACTCCAGCCACCTATACCGTTGGAGGTTCAATAACCGGTCTCAATGGTACGCTGGTCTTACAGAATAACGGAAGTGATACGCTGACCGTATCGACAAACGGCTCATTCTCTTTCGGGACTGCCCTGACTAATAATGCCTCGTACGACGTACGAGTATTAACGCAACCCACCGGACAGACTTGCACCGTCACGAACGGATCCGGTAATATCCCGAATGCTGATGTTACGAGTATTGGCATTACCTGTGCGAATAATCCCGGACTTACCTATACTCTCGGCGGCCAGATCAGTGGTTTGAATGGAACGGTAGTTATTCAGAATAACGGTGGAAACGATTTATCCATAACCGCCAACGGTACCTTTACATTTTCCAGCGCACTAAGTGACGGCGCGACGTATGCGGTAAGCGTTCTCACCCAACCCTCCGCTCAGCAGTGCACGGTATCAAACGGAACGGGAACTATATCCGGCGCGAACGTTACAAGTGTAAGAATAGTATGTGTGAACACTTACACGATCGGAGGTTCCATCAGCGGTCTGAACGGCGGCACCGTAACGCTCCGAAACAATTCCAGCGATATCGTAGCCCGGAATGTAAATGGCTCCTTCACCTTCTCCACAGCACTCTTAAACGGAGCTACCTATTCTGTTGTCGTCACTAATAATCCTACTGGCCAAACGTGCACAGTATCAAACGGTTCAGGAACCGTTTCCAGCGCAAACGTGACAACTGTAAGTATAGCCTGTGTTGCCAACTCAACGCCGACAAAAGTCCCTTCAACAGTAACCGGCGTCACGATAAGATAACTGAGACAACGGAAAAATATCCGGGTGGAAAGCAGCTTGCTTTTCACCCTTTTTTATGAAACTGAGTCATTCAAAGGATATGAGACTGCACTCGCATCCTTGATGGTGGACTCCGGCACAATTTCCTTCAACAACCCTATAATCCTGACGGTATCATTCTGGTCTACATAAACATTTAGAAGGTCAACCTTCTCAAACAGACCCGAACAGGCACATCCATTCTGTTTCAGCATGGTAATCTTTTTATTGCTGGTCGGTACAATGCCTTCACCTTTCCAGTAGAGTTCCTCATACAGTTTTTCTCCCGGTCGAAGGCCTGAATACACAACATCTATATCTTTTCCAGGTTCCAGGCCCGAAAGACGCACCAATTCATGCGCAAGATCAACAATTTTGATTGGTTCGCCCATATCCAGCAGGAATATCTCCCCCCCTTTACCCATTGCGCCAGCAGTCATAACCAGTTGAACAGCTTCTGGAATGGCCATAAAATAACGAGTAACATCAGGATGCGTAACCGTAATGGGGCCGCCTTTTGCAATTTGCTTTTTGAACAAGGGGATGACACTTCCGTTGCTGCCGATAACATTTCCGAACCGAACAGCAATAAATTTTGTTTTTTCAGTATTCAAGCTCTGTACGGACAGTTCGGCGATGCGCTTCGTCGTTCCCATAATGTTCGCAGGATTAACGGCTTTGTCGGTGGATATCAGAACAAATTTACCCACGTTGTTCTTTACGGCAAGCTTTGCCAGATTCATAGTTCCGAGTACATTGTTCCGGACGGCCTCGATCGGTTCGCGTTCCATTAAAGGGACATGCTTGTATGCCGCTGCATGATACACAAGCTCTATCTCATGCCGATGCAAAATGCCGTTTACTTTTTCAGTATCTAAAATGTCACCGATAACCGGGACAATGGCAAGACCTGGAAATTCTTTTTTGATATCAAGCTCAAGATCGTATAAAGTATTTTCATAGCGATCATACAGAACCAATACGCGCGGCTTGTATTCTGCAACTTGTCTGCAAAGTTCCGAACCTATCGAACCGCCTGCCCCGGTCACCAAAACAGCTTTTCCCTTGATTTCCGATTCCATGTGTTTGCGATCGGATTCGCGGCTGAATTTTATTATTTTTCTGCCAAGAAGATCATCGTAAGCTACATCCTTTAGCTGGCTGGTGATTGCCTTCCCTTCTATCAGTTTCCCAAGATTGGGCAGTACCCGTATCTTGAGTTGCGCTTCCTGGGCTATATTCGTGATTCTGACAATATCTTTATAGCTTGAAGAGGGAATCGCAATGAAAACTTCATCGACGGAATATTTTTTTGCCAGTTGGGGAATGTCCAGCGTATTGCCGAGAATCGGAGTTCCCTGAATATGAATTCCTTTTTTATACGGGTCATCATCGACAAAACCCACTGCATGAATACCAAGCTGGGTATTGTTTTTGATTTCATTCAGAATCATAACACCTGCCTTGCCGGCACCGACAATTAATATGTACTTTAGTATTTTGGTTGTTTTTGTATTTCTTAATTCCGAATAGTACCGAATAATAAATCTGCTTCCACCAATAACCAGCAAGTTAATGAGACCTTCAAGTATAAAAATCGACCGTGGAAATTCTTCAATGCGGTATACAAAAACCATTACCGTGAGAAAAAGCAAGGACCCCGAAAGAACAGCCTTGAACGTATCAATCAGGTCCTGCATGCTCACAAATCTCCAGGAACCGGCGTGAATCTTGAAAAAATAATACGTAACGATCCGGGAAATGAGCAGCAGAGGCAAACACTTGTATAAAATAGGAAGCTCTTTGCTCGGTATTGTAAAATCAAAGCGTATATTGTACGCCGCAATATATGAAAAAGCTGAGAGCAGCAACTGTGTCAAAATAATAAGTGTATTTCGATTTTGCAAAAGCACATTATTTGTGGTTTCGCTTTCTCGAATTTTTTTCAATAGTTCCTGGATTTTTGTATTCATACTATCCTCCTGTATCAAGCACGCGATGCATTCTTTTATCGTCGGGCAATATATTGCTTGCCCGACGGCTGGTTTTTACTTAAGTGCTGTTTTTATCGACCAACTCGTACAAATCAAGGATTTTCCGTGCATTCGATTTCCAGTTAAACTCGCGCTCTGCATACGCACGGGCTTTCTCTCCCATGTCTTGTATATCCATGGAGAACAGTCGGTCAATTGCTTTTCTGAGTTCCTGAGTGTCCTTCGTCGGCACAAGGATGCCGGTATCGGAATTTATGATATCTTTTATTCCACCAATAGCGGTGCTGATCACGGGTTTTGAGAATGCATAAGCGAGCGGGATTACACCTGACGTGGTGATATCGGTATACGGAAGCACAACAATATCACAGGCATTGAAATAGTACTGTATTTCATCGTTGCCAATCCACTTGGCGAAAAGACGCAGCTGGGGCATGGTTTTCGCGTGCTCAGTAAGCATTTTGCATACATTCGCATCTTGCAGTTTGCCAGCAACGATGACGATTGTGTTTTTTCTATCTTTTACGGCATCAAGCAGATATTCATATCCCCTGTTTTCCCGTATAAAGCCAAAGCATAGTATCACGTTGATGTTCTCAGGTATCTTTAAGAAAGCACGGGCCTCTTGCTTCGTGACAGTATTTGGATATGACTCATTAAAATTGCCGTGAGGAATAACAATATGAGCTTTTTTTGTTTTTGTATCAAACGTATCTTCTGCGCGTTCGATATCATGTCGGCTGTGGAATATGATCGCGTCAGACTTTTCATAAAACCATGCTGAAGATAATTTATCTCGTTCCGTATAACCATGCGGAAGAATATTATGCATTTCCCAGATGATTTTTATTCCGAGGAGCTTGCAGAGATAATAAAAACCCTTCATGATGAAGCTGAATGGGAAAATATACAACCAATGGACATGGATGATTCTATAATCTTGCAGCCTGAAATAAAGCATTTTAATAAGATTCGTGAAGGAGGAATAATGAAAGGGCTTTAAAACAACGACCTGCACACCTTCAGCTTCAAGATGATGCTTCAATTGGTTGATATATTCGTGATTTTTGGGAATGATAAAAATGTTTTTTTTCATTTGTTTTCCGGAATCATGCTCTATATTTAAAAAACGCGGACCAGATGCGATAGTACAGTTTGCTTCCCAGTGCTTTTTTAGCAACTGCCTTCGCGCTATACACAAGTTTTTCCTTTGCAGCATAGGAGGAATCGGCGCCTACAATCTGCCGAAAGCAGCTTATCGGCATGGATCGTGTGATTACGAACCGGTTAAAAACGGTACTGCTTCCAGTACTTGTTGTTTTATTCAAACCAGGGCAGGATGTTGCCACTCCTTTATAGCCGGCCTCCTGCGCCGCACGTAAAACGTTCCGGGAGCAAAACCCGCCTGGCAGAGAAATAAAATCAACAGGCAGAGAAAGTTCTTTTTGCAGCTGTTGCTTGGATTCCTGCAATTCATGCATCAAAGCTTTTTTGTCAAGGTCTGAAAGAAATACATGATTAAAGCTATGGGACTGAATCGACATGTTTTCTTTGGCCATTTCCCTGAGATGCGTCCAATCAACATAACCGGGGGAACCAACCCGACTTACCGTAATAAAGAAGGTTGCTTTCATACCATATCGTTTCAGAATTGGAAGGGCTGCTGCATAGTCGCTGTAATTGCCGTCATCAAAAGAAATGATGACGTACTTCCCATTTTGATCAAGCAACCGGCTATCCAGCAAGTTTCCTAAATCAGCGCTGGAAAATCCATTCTTCGATAGATATTGAATATGCTGTTCAAAAATGTCAGTAGAAATAGCATAATTTTCCGTATTATCAGTTCCCTCAAACAGCGCATGATAAAGGAGTACAGGCACACGTAAAGTATTATTCGTCGGCATGTTCTATACCATTACTTCCTTGTAAAGCGCAAGGTACCGGGCAGACATACGGTCAGACGAATAGTTTGCCCGGACTGTTTCATATCCACCTTCAGCATAACGTCTTCGCTTGCCGTCATCTGCAAGCAGTGAAGAAAGTGCATCTTCCAGCCCCTGAACATCTCCAGGAGCAACAAGAATGCCGTTTTCTTCCTGGATGATATTCGGAATAGCACCTACGCTCGTGGCTATGACCGGCTTCTGCGCCGCCATGGCTTCCAGTAATACCATGGGAAGCCCTTCTTTAATTGAAGGAAGGACGAATATATCCATAATGGACAGGAGTTCCGGGATGTCCGTCCGGAAACCGGTGAAAATTACATTTTTATTCAAGCCGTACTGCTCAGTTTCCTGCTTCAAAAAATCGAGAAGAGGGCCTTCTCCCACGATAAGCATCTTGACAGCTCTGCCGGAGGCAAAAATATTTCTGGCGGCCTGCAAAAGATACGTATGTCCTTTTTCCACACCGAGATTCCCTATAGTGCCGACCACGAGCTCATTGAGCGAAATCCCCAGTTCACGTTTAAGTTTTTCCACCGGATGATGGTTCTGAAATCTTGTCAGATCAATCCCATTGTCTATAACACTGATCTTTTCCGCCGGTACGCCTGAATTCAACATGTCACTTCTTACACCTTCCGATACGGCGACAATTTTATTAAAAAAACGAATCAGCAGACTGTCAATCCGTCGGTATATGCGTAGTTTCCAGTGAGACGTAAGCCAGTTATGGTTTGTCGCTACGAGCGGCATGCCTTTTTTTCTGGCCAGCAAGGCATAGAAATTTGACTTATATCCGTGGCAATGAATGATATCAATGTCTTTTTCGCGGACAAATGTCCGTATCGCTTCAACCGCTTTGCTGTCGAATTTTGCCTTGCATGAAAAAACAACCGCAGCAATAGAATTTTTTCCGGCTTCCTCCACGACTTCCTTGTGGGGATTATAGGTATTCATGATGACGCCGATAACAGGTTCGCACCGTTGCCGCTTCAGACTGCTGCATAGTTCGATCGCAACCCGTTCTGCTCCATACAGTCCTCTGCTGCTGATCAAGTGCAAAACTTTCAGGGGTCGCGCAGTATTTGCTGGGTGAGAGGATGTCAACTCTTGCACGTATCATCTCCGCACTTTTTGGCATTTGGCATAATGTCCTGTTTTTGCGCAGGGGCCAAAATCCGGTAGAAAGTCAGAAAAATTAGTTTCATATCATAGAAAAATGAACGATGCAGTATGTATTCCTTTGCCATCCGCATTTTTTCCGGGAGAAGCACGGTCAGATAAAAATGTTCCGGGTTGTCCTGTCCTTTCAGAACGCTTTCTTCATCCCTGAATGTCAGAGATGAAATATCCGTAATGCCCGGGCGCACGCTCAGAATGGTTTCATATTCCTGTTTGTAATACTCGACGTATTTCTTTACTTCCGGCCGTGGTCCCACTATGCTCATATCGCCTGTTACAACATTGATAAGCTGCGGCAGTTCATCAATTTTTGTTTTTCTCAATATCCGTCCAATCGCAGTAACACGTGCGTCGCCGCCCGCAGTAATCTGCAATCCGCTTTTCTGAGCATCACGCACCATGGTCCTGAATTTGTAAATAAAAAACGGTTTGAACCTCCGGCCCATCCGTTCCTGTTTGAAGAAAACAGGACCATCGCTGCCGAATCTGACTAGAAAAGCGACGACGATAAAGAGCGGCAATAGGACCAGAAGTCCGATCAAAGCACTGAAAAAATCAAAAAGGCGTTTTATCATCATAGCATGTAAGCATAAATAGCGGTGCGGCGCGTGCACGCGTCGTTACTTCTTATAGAGCGTGATAATTTCCGTGACAGTCCGAATCACCCGGTCGATATCACTCTCGGTCATTTTCGGATAGATTGGCAGGGAGATTATCCTCTTGTAGGTTTCGAATGCCACAGGATACTGTTCAGGTTTGTATCCGAAGGTATCCCGGTAATACGGATGGATATGCAACGGAATAAAGTGAACGGAGGTCCCGATTCCCCGCTGCCTCAGTTCCTCGATGAATCGGTTCCGGTCGATGTTTAGGGTCTCCAGATTCAGTTTGAGCACATACAGATGCCAGCCGTGCTTATATTGCTGGGCACCACCCGTTAACTCCGAAGAATTGCTCCCGTCCATCTCCGGAAGTTCAACTGCCGAAAGCTTCGAAAATGCCTGGCTGTATCTTTCGGCGATATATTTTCTCCGCTTCCATAATTCATCGGCTTTTTTCAGCTGAACAATGCCCAGAGCAGCCGCTGTATCCGTGAGATTGTACTTATAACCCGGCGCTATAATTTCATAATACCAGCTTCCTTCCGCCGTATATCTTTTCCAGGCATCCTTGCTGATTCCGTGCAGGCTCATAATCCTCATCCGATCGGCCCACTCGTCGTTGTTCGTTGTTATCATTCCGCCTTCACCGGTAGAAATATTTTTTGTTGCGTAAAAGCTAAAGCAGGTAATGTCGCCGATTGTTCCGATAATGTCCTTGCCATATACTGCAGGAAATGCATGCGCCGCATCCTCAATGACCATCAACCCGAATTTTCTGGCGATGGCCATGATCGCCTCCATGGCACAGGGACGACCGGCGTAATGAACGGGAATGATGGCTTTCGGCAGAGCAGAGCCGCGCTCAGCGCATGAAGACAGATACGCTTCTATGCCGGCGGGGGCAATGTTCATCGTCACCGGGTCAATATCAACAAAAACCGGTACTGCTTTGAAGTAACGGATCACTTCGGCGGTGGCAGCAAACGTCATGGGGGTTGTAAGAACCGAATCGCCCTCCTTGATGCCGATGGCCTCCAGCGCGAGGTGAAGGGCGGCTGTGCATGAGTTTACCGCGATAGCGTGCTTGCATCCGATGTATTTTGCGAAATCGCTTTCAAATTGTTTTGTACGAGGACCGGTTGTTATCCACCCGCTTTTAAGGGTATCTACAACAGCCTGAATTTCCTCGTCTCCGATCAACGGAAGTGAGAAAGGAAGAAAATCATTTTTATTTGCACTCATCTGACGCTCCTTAACAGTTATCTGAATTTTCTGCCGCGGCTCAGGAAACGCTTCACATCTTCCCTGTCCGGCCAACCGTAGTAATTTCCCTTAGTCATATCGAGCGAACGGGTTGCAACATCGTTCCTGACAATTTTTTCTATGCCTTCAAGCACCATTTCCGCACCAATCTGTTTGGAATGCCGGATAAAGGAATCCAGGGTGTCATGCTCACGGATTAGGAATTGCCTCTGGACCAGCACATCGCCCGCGTCGATTTTTTCGTTTACAAAAAACAGCGTGCTCCCCGCTTCCTTTTCGCCATTTGCAAGGACCCAAAACGACGGCATTACGCCCCGGTAATCAGGCAGCAGCGAACCGTGAAGGTTCAGGCAGCCTTTCGGTGCCAGCTGGATCAAGTCCTTTTTAAATATCTGCGGACATGATATGGATACGATAAGCTCCGTGTCCCAATCTTTTAAGAGTTGCCGGGTCTCCGGGCTGTTTACATCAAGAGCCTGCACATAAGGAATACCGTACGCCGCCAGCACCGACTTAAGCGAATAATATTTTCCTGTTTTGCCGCCAAAACGATCCATCACCTTGTGTGACAGAACCTGAACGGAAAGCATCCCGGCTTCCCAGAAACCGAACGTTTTTGCATAGCGCAACGCAAGCCCCAGCGTTGTTGTTTTTTTGTAAAGCGGCGGAACAACGATAACTTTAACCTCATGCCGGCCTTTCAGATTTTCAAGAACAAACTGGTAGAATTCCGGCAAATACAGCGGTTCATCCGGCGTTAAAAAAACAATGCGCATGCTATATTCCTGCCTTTTCGCGGTGTTTTTGCAAAATGTCCGTTATTGTCCCGAACCTGCTCAACTGCAGAAGTCCGGCCACTTTTTCCTCAAATCCGGCACGTCCGATTCCCTGATGCAGTCTGCGAGTGACGGGAACATGCTTCATCATCTCTTGCCATTCCAGCGGGTTAAATTCATACGGATGGCAGTAAATAACAAAGGGCATATTTTCTTCTTCAATCCGTTTCAGACATCGCTTCAAAAACCAGGCCGGAAACAAACGAAAATATCCGCCTCCTCCTATCGGGATACGAAGACCTGCGGGCCGCTTCAACTGGAGGACAGTGACCGGCAGTTCTTCCAGAGGTCCTTCCGGAGTCTCAATCCTGCTGTATCCCCGTGCAAAACCTTCTATGCCGTAGCGAGGGGTTTTTAAAGGGAAAATGGACGAATCAAATTTAATACCGCACTCAACCATGACATCAAACGCCCAGAAGTTATCCTTGTCGATAGAAAAATCAGGAGCACGGAATCCGGTTACCGGTTTTCCGATAATGTCTTCAATCAGTTTGCCTGTCTCCGTTAATTCCTGTTTAAATGCTTTCGGCGTAAGACTGTAGACCGGTCGATGAGAATACCCGTGCGACTGGACTTCATGGCCGTTCGTACAAATCTCTTTGATCAACTCTGGATACTGTTTCGCAACCATCCCCTGGACGAAAAATGTGCCCTTTACATTCAAACGTTCAAGAAAGCCAAGAACATGCCGTGTGTTCCGGACGCAAAGTTCACTGATGGGCGCGTCAAAGTTGTAAGAAGACTGGTACCAGTCTTCAACATCCACAGAAAAGGCGTGAATACTATTGTTTGCCATATTCATTATCTGCTGAGTGATTCGAACCAGCTTGATTTGAAATTGAGGAATCGGTTAGCCAACCCAAACAGAAAGCCTGTTCCGAAACCCGTATGAATGCAGAAGATGGAGGCGGCAATGCCGGACCAAAATTTCATCTCGTGTTTCAGGGCGATTCTCAGGGCTTCCGCTGCAAGTGCAACCAGATAACCGCCTGTGTACAGAAAAAAGCATGCGGCCGCATAGTTGCTGAACAGTCCAACACACCCCAGTACGCCGAATCCGGCTACAAGCAGCGCTGGCATGTAATGGCGCCATGAGGCCTGCCGGGGATGCTTTTCCAACACAAATACTTTCCAATAACCGTATTGCAAAAACTGTTTGAACAGCTGTTTGAACGTTTTTCTAGGAAAATACTGGATCTTGATTCTGCCTGATTGAATGACTTTGCCTCCATTCTTTCTCAAACGGAACGATAACTCATCATCCTGATTCCTGATCATGCGTTCGTCATACAAGCCGACTTCAATGAGGCGGCTTTTTTTGAAACAGCCGCCGTATACCGCATCGGTCTCGCCGATGAAATCTCCCCGATCACGCAAGGCGCCTCCCATGGCTATGGGACTTTTATATGCAAGCGCAATGCTTTGCTGCGTGTAGGTAACGCCTGCCGGCACCAGCACACCACCGGCATTATCGGCACCGGTCTGCTCCATGAGGCCAATCAGTTCCGTTAAATAGTTTTTCGGATGAACGCACCGTACGTCTGCGCGCACAATATATTCCCCCCGAGCCTGCATGATTCCGAGATTCATGCCGTGTGGAACCGTTTTCTGCGGGTTGTCCAGAACGGTCAGCCCAGGGTATTTAGTCTGAAGCGTTGTATACATATCCCTGGTTCCATCCGTGCTCATGCCGTCAATGACAATAACTTCAAAACCGTCGGCTGGTGCGTCAAAACCATAAATGTTATCCAGACAGCTTTCAATATGTCCGGCTTCGTTCCTGCAGGGAATCAGGACTGAAGCTTTCAATTTTTGTCCGACGCTGTTTTTCATGTTCATAGCCTGTTCATTCGTCCGTGATACAGCTTGCCGCTTAATGGAACTCGTATGCTCCCATATCGAAACCAGTTCCTTGAGGCCGCTTCACGCCGTCTTTATCCGTCATAACATCCGGCAACGCTACACCTTTATTGATCGCTGCGGAATTCTGCTGAAGGTGGAAATTTTCCTGCCGCGGGTTTATAAACCGCGGATCGCCGGTCACCGGAGACGTATCCGTCAATTTCAGCAGTTTTACCGGCTTGGGCCAGTACAGGTTGTTCGCGATCCTGATAGTCGAATTTCCTTTTTCGTTTTTTACATGCTGCGTACTCGCTGTCGAGCCGTCAGCGTTCGACAAGTCGAATATATTATTCTGCACGACGACGTTGTTTATATCCCGTTCGGTTCCATAAATCGACAGCGCCGCCCCTCCATTGCCGAAAATAGTATTATTGAAAATTTTTACGTTTGACACAACACCCGGAACATAGATGCCGCTGTGGGGATTGTTAAAAAGGATATTGTTTCTGATAATAACGTTTTCAATTCTTGCGTGATCATATGCCGCAAGGATGATTCCCGACCGCTGCAGAGAATTGGCGACAATATTCCCTTCTATCACAACATCTTTTATCAGCCGCTCAAAACCCGGCTTGTCGCCACCGCGCCGCTGGTCAAAGACATGAATTCCATAGCCGCTCATTCCGCGAGCTGTGTTGTTTTTTATTTTAATGTTTGTACCGTGGCTGATATAGTAGCAATGACCCTGGGTTCCTACGCTGCTTGCTTTGATATCGCAGACATTCCCTTCAAGAAGAATATTATTGCCGCTCACACCGATCGCATCCCATGAATATCCGGCTCCTGAAAAATTATTATTTACCAGCTGTATCGTGGTACGGTTGATCCCGCCCGCACCGATTGACTTTCCGTTTTTAAAATGCAGCCCTTCAATACGGATATAGTCGCATTCGATGATAAAGGGCCTTTGACTGTTCACAAAAACAGGCGTCTCGTGCGGATACGCTTTTATCGTCACCAACTTTCCGGGTGCGCCGCAGTGGCCGTATTCCGCCCGAAGCCATACTTCACTTTCCTGATAGGTTCCGCCGCGAACAAGCACGGTGTCTCCCGGCCGCGCTTTTCGCGCCGCGTATTCCACGCTGCCCCAGGGACTGCTCTGAGACCCGCTGTTTCTGTCAGATCCGCTTGATGATACATAATAGGTGTCTCCCGCGCCGATTGCGGAGACAGGAATCATGGTCAGAATGAGTATAAAAAGAAAAAAACAATATAAGACGGGTTTATACACGTTTCCTCCTTGGGATCTCAAGCATCGCTTTGCCGGTGACAACAGGAACTGAATTTTCGACCTGAGTGGCTTGCTGTTTCGCAGATTTCATTAACAGAATTCCTCTGTCGGTCAGTCCCCAAAAAACCCAAAAATACGTCCCCATTTCATAATAGGAAAAGCGATCGCCAAAAACATTTGTAATAGCATGCGCTATAGCGCACCCGATAAAACCGAGCCCGAGACCGCGTTGAAATTGGCTTGTGCCGCCTCTGAACAACTTCCAGCCGCTTCTGAGCGCACCCAAGAAAATGAGCAGCAATAAGAACGTGCCGATAAGGCCTTGCTCGCACAGAGTCTTTAAATAGAAGTTATGCGTGTCGGACCAGTGTTCGCTGATATGCGCCACGGTAAAGCCTTTGAACCCGCTCCCGAAAATCGGATATTCATGGAACATGTCCATTGCTGAGTTCCAGAGCATCAGACGTGCCGCTGCGGAAGACTCCAGCTCACCGGTTCCGCTTTCGGTCATCTGTATACGTTCAACGACTGAAGTCGGCAACACGACCTGCCACAGCAGAACAAGAATCACTACCGCGACTAAGAGACGCCTGTCCTTCAGAAGGCCATAAACCGCCAACACGCTAAAAGCAGCAAGGTATGCTCCTCGGGAAAACGTAAAAAAGAGCGGATGGAGTGAAAAAATCAATGCCGCCAGATACAGCCATTTTCTTTTCCGATCCTTGTCCAGAAGGAAAAGGCCCAGAATAAATGAAAAACAATAGGCGATAAACGCGCCGTAGTGGTTCGAGCCGAGCCCGGCTACCCAGAAAGGACCCGCGTCCCTGCTTTCATCGACAAAAGACGCGCCTGCAGTAAAATTCCTGAAGCTTTTTACAGCGACGTACAAGACCACCAGGGTCATGATGACAACCAGTTGTTTCTGTTGTTTTTCGTCCTTGATTGCGCTCACGGTCAGAAAGTAGGTGAAGATCATTACGCAATAACTTTTCCAGATCACGAGAACCTGGCTTTCCCGCGTTATGGGTGTGGGAAGGCCGAAATTCAGGCTGACATTCCATACCGAAATATAGCTGACGATAAGGAAAATCAGCACGATAACGGAATTATCGGATTTTGAAAAACCTTTTTTATTCACGAAAATGCCGATAAATACTGCAATGATCAGCATGTCGATGAAATCCTTGCCGTACGGAAAGCTATACAGCTTGTGGTACACGTTCGGCTGCGGTATCAGGGCGACTGCCAGATACAGCGCCCATTCCGCTTTTTTTGCGATGCTGATAATCGCGGTGATAATTCCGCCGAAATAAAGCGTGTTGACTAATATCCAACTGATGATTGGTCGTAAAAAAGCTATCATATATTATGCCTGTTGTTTGCCTTGAGCATATAGCACCGGTAAATACCGATTGCCGGAATCAAGCCCAGTTTAAACTTCTTTTCAATTTTTCTCTTAGTTCATTTTCTTTATACAACGTTCCGATGCAAATAATGATGACTCCTGCAAGGACCTTGACGATAAGGCTTATCCAGACAGTTGCGATGTGGATTTGCAGAACGATAAGGAACATGACGCTTGACAGAGCGAGGTAATAAATTAATTTATTAAACTCCAGATTGATGCGCAGATATTTCCTCGACTGAAATGCTCCGAGGAATGTCGCGAGCGAACATGCCGTCAAATTTGCAATAGCGGCGCCGGTGGTACCGTAGGAGGGAAGCAGCAGTATATTCATGGTAATATTGACGGCAACGGCAAACAGCATAATGCCGAGCATGGTCATTGTTCGTTTTGCCAAATAGAGGCCGGCGTTGAACAGGCTCCCCATCGCAAATATCATGTAGCCGACAAGGATAACCGGTGAAAAGAAAGCCGCAGCTGCGTATTTTTCAGAAGCCAGCGTGATAAACAGGTCTTTGGAAACCGCAATATATCCGAAGCAAATGGGTATAAAAGCTATCAGAAGATAATGCATGCTCTTCTGTAAAAAAACCTCTGTCTTTTCCTTGCCCTCCTTATTGTAAACCTCCAGATAAATCGGGACAATCGCATAGGATATGGAAAACGTAATAATGTTTGCTATATACATGGCAAGATTATATCCAACGGCATACAGGCCGAGCATGGCCTCTCCGTGATAAGCAACAATAAGATAACGGTCGGCATAGGACAATGCCAGAAAAGCGCATTCGCTGAAGAGCAGCGGAAGTCCGAATTTTATCAATCTTTTTGCGAGGTCGCCGGATACCCTTCCCAACTGTACGGGAAACGTTCTAAAAAACCAGGTGAATAAGACAACGCCGGCCACAAACTCAGAGATTACCACACCGATGAAATATCCGTATAATTCATGAACGACGAACAACAAGAGAAAAAGCGAGAGACCTATGGACAGCGCTTTTTCGCATACATTAAGCGCGTTCATGAAAATTGTCTTGCCTTTAACTCGCATGAAATTCATCGCTATAATGTTTAGCGGGCGGATAAACAGATAAGCAGCCATAACGCCAAAACAGGTAAGATATGTGGTGTCAATATTGATAAAATGTCTAAGAACGGGAAGAGTCAGCAGATACAGCACGACTGTGACGACTGCGAACACAAGGCCTCTGATAAGGACCGTCGTGGAGAATACCGTTAAAGTCTCGGTATCTGAGCTGTTTTCTCCATACAATCTGATAATCCCGTCTGACAAGCCGGCTTTGCTGACGGCCACGGCAATAAGCATCGTTGTGGTCACCAATCCCAGAATCCCGTACTGTTCTTTCGTAAGCACCCTTGTTAATATAGGAAACGAGATGAAACTGAGCAGCTGTGCCATGCCCATACCGGTAATAAAGTGACTGAATTGTGTAAAAAATTTTCTGACAGCTGACATAATAAAATAATGTTTTGCAGAGCCAATCAGGCAATTCTGCGTCGGAAGCCTGTATTTAAAAACCGGTCAACTTTAGTGCAAAGTACCCTTTTGAGAATCCTCCATGAAGAGACAAGCTCGAGGCTTCCCACATATTAATCCTTTTTAATGAAAAAGTATCCGAAAGATCATTGACACCTATTTCCGTTGTAACGGCGTATTCATATCCTGCTTCCTGAACCGCCTTCTTGAGCGCAGAATCGATATTTCCGCATGGATACGAAAAGCTGTTTACCTGCTGCCGGGTGTTCTCTTCTATAATCTGTTTTGAATCATACAGTTCATGTTTCAACTGTATTTTGTCTATCATGGTCGGGTTGTCATGACTGCAGGTGTGAGAGCCGAATTGACCATGATCATGCATCGACGCGATCTGATTCCAGCTCATTATAGGATTGCTACTTTTTAATTTTTCGTGGTCTGTCTGCAACTTTTCGTGGAGTATTTTGAGAAGTGAATCTACTTTTTTTGAATCCCACTCATTAACTCTGGCAAAGAAACCAGACGGGTTTTTCTCAAATTCCTCGAACAACATTGCTACTTCAGAGTTTGTCCGCTGTATAAGTGTCTCTTTGCTGCCCCATTGCTGCATCTGAATAAGGTAATAATACAATTGATCCCACCAGAACGGATTCTCATCTTTGCTACCGATTTTATCGGCAGTGAGAAAGAATGTCGCGGTCAAATCCAGTTTTTTAAGCACTGGGTAGGCATTCCGATAGTTATCTTCATAACCGTCGTCAAAGGTAATAATCAGCGAGTTGGAAGGTAACTTATTGCCGGGATAATTTTTTTTTAAATCCTGGAACGAAAGAACAGTATACCATTTCTTAATAAAGCGTAGTTGATTCTCAAAACTCTCTACTGTTGTAAACAGATATGGCAGCGACGCGTCAAGTTTACTGAGCGATTGGCCAGTCACCCTGTGATAGGTTATGATGGTAAGCCGATTACCGGCAATATTGTTCAGAAAACGGACAAAATGAAATAATCCGGTGTATAGATATAGCAAACCAACGGCTCTTCGAACAGTTTGTTTTATTTTAGTAACCACGAATGCTTCCTTTTCCGTGATAAAACTGAGCGTATGACTACTTAATGATTTCCCCAGGATAACAACATTCTTTTTAATGAGACAAGCATTTTTATCGCATTAAAAGGAAACACTGAGCACAAGCGGTAAAACCAGAAGGTGTTATCACAGTACGGATTGTTTATCGATTTAATCACCTTCCAGATTGCTTCCGCTTCATACCGCATGCCTTTTTTTAGATACTCTTTGTATAAAAGCACAAGCAACCTTTTGTATTCTCTTTCAATCTCTTCTATTGCGGGTCTGTTCGGACTTTGCGATGGGAAATATATTTTTTTACAAATATCGATATGATACCGCAATTTTGTAAGATATTCGACCTGCGTAAGACGATTACCGGCATGACTTCTGTTGCCCGCTGTGGCAATATCCATAAAAATAAGATCACAATCCTGCGTCAAATGGGCCATAAGCCAGTAATCTTCCCATGTCAAATAACCTTCCGAAAATCGAATCTTCTTCTCAAAACATTCTCTTTTTGCCAGAAGTGTCCAAGCACTAATATAGTTATTTTTTAATTCTGCAGAAAATAGATTTCCTGCATATATGTCAAAAGAATCGTTATTATAGGTTATCCCAAAATCCCTAGAGCTGTATTGTTTCGAATATACATCTGACCAAGTGCGAATACTTCCTTTTTCCCCCATACCCACCCAGGTATGCAAACCATTATTCGAAATAATCCCCGTCTTATCAAATATGTAAAAATCTGAATGCACCGCTTTATAGGTAGGAAAAGCCCGCAACACGTTAAATTGCAATGACAGCTTAAATGGCATCCATATATCGTCAGAATCTAAAAAGGCGAGCCATTCGTTCTGCGCCTCCTGGATTCCACGGTTTCTTGCTGCGCCTGCACCGGCATTTTGCTGGCAAATATATTTTATTTTACTGCCGAAGCCCAGCACAACTTCCCGCGTATTGTCTGTTGATCCATCATCAACAACAATAATTTCAATATCGCAATTGTGGATATCCTGATCGAGCACGCTTCGGATTGACTCGGCGATTAAACCAGCACGATTAAAAGTAGGAATTATTACAGATACAGACGGGAACTCAGTCATATTATTAACCATGGGTGGTCAACTTAAACAATTTTTTCGCGAAATCTTTTATACTGAAAATAGACTGTAATAATTGTCCTTTATAACTTTTATTAAATGCACATACTATGACATGTTTTCTCTCGTTTTCCTTCGCCCATATTCGCTTCCATGTCATGGAGGGTCCGAGAAAATCAAATTCAGTTATGTTACGCTTGAAGACGGCATCAAATTGCATCCATTTAAGCGTGTTGCCTACTCCGAATTCATGGTATGTTTCGTCAAATTCAGTTTTTAAATCATACAAGGTGTTTTCATACAGCAGACAAAAGTCAAAAACAACGGGTGTATTTCCGGCATAAAGAATATAAAGCTCCAACCATGCTTCCCGTGCAGCGGTATACGCCAAGTCACGGTAAAAAGATTTTAGTAATGGTGTCGAAGAAAGAGCCGTGCCCTCCCTGGCTTTCCAGCTTTTTGCAGCAATTGTGAATACATCATCAAGTGCTTTATCCAACTCAGATGAGTCCTTATAGGA
This sequence comes from Nitrospirota bacterium, assembly GCA_963663225.1. Lineage (GTDB taxonomy): Bacteria > Nitrospirota > UBA9217 > UBA9217 > UBA9217 > JBAZLV01. The sequence continues at coordinate 210,414 of OY760142.1, forward strand.
GATAAGTTTTACAGGACCGTTTTCCTCTAGTTTTTTAAACCTGCTGTTCAAACCTCTCTTAAATCGTGGCTGAAGGTTCTTAATATAGTCATCCCAGCAGTTCGTTATGGGTATATACGGCGTCGACATTTGAAAATACTGTTTGCAGGAAATGTCTTTTTTCTTCAAAGACGCTAAAAAGTGCTTTTTAGCAGGTGAATCGTCGTAAAAATACTCAAGATTCAGTAAATCCCATGTTTCGCCATATTCATTCAGCAAGCATGAGACTATAACATCGCATGCTTGTTCTGGCTTATCACTTAATATTAGATCTGCTCTGTTTGAATGAACATTTGCTATAAATTCAATTTTGTTTGCGTTCAGTGTTGTGTTTGTTTTGCCAATGACAGTATATGGTCCTTGGTTGAACATAAAAGGAGCTATCGCAATAAGTTCGTTTTTATCATATACAAGTATGATAAAGAGCTTATTTTCGGACCGGAAGGCTCTCCACCATGCATCCATCCATTCGTGAGTTAGAAAAACAAAGGGGTGAAGACTTCGTTTTAGCAAGTTGTTCCAAGCATTCTTAATCTCCAAAAAATCTTCATATGTATTTATGACGTGAACCTTCATTTCATGGTATTTCAGGATTTTTTGGCGATATATGCAGTCTGGCTGGGCAAACCGGCACTTCTAAATAGTTTTTTTGCTGAGCATTTTATACGATATAAAATATTCGAGAGCGTACCATTTATTGTTTTGTTATAAAGAGTAACCGTAAACAAAGGACGGCCATCTTTGGTCCAGCCGCTTTTATATTCCTCGCTTCCCTGTAAGAAGTTATACTCTGTATTGCCGTTTTGAAAGGCTTCTTTGATTGCCTCAAATACAATAGCTTTGCCCGGTCCAAACCGCTCCCATTTTACGTCCATTCCCTTCTGATAGGAAAATATGCGTCCTTGATAGTTAAAATTATAAGAAGCGGCAATGACGTCTTTTTTGTTTCGCAAAAACCTCATGGAAATCCAACCGGAGTTGTTTATGCGTTTTGACAAAGCCTTGTGGAATTCGAGAATCGCGGCATCATTAAAGGTGCTGCGGATTTTTTTTCTACTGGATCTGCTCGCATGAATAGCAAACAAGGTATCAAATGCTTCAGGTTCGGCCAGCGGGTCACACGATTCATATGAGAAGCCCTGCGCTTCCAGTTTCTTTTTTCTGCTTTTCAGGTTGTATCTTTGTTTGGAATCAAGGGTATTTACAAAATCTTCAAAGCTGCCGTGCAACGGAATAAAGTAAGCGTAGGAATCCTGCCGGATATTGTAACAGAGGCCGTTCCTGTAATCAGCGCGGTCCTGTTTAGTCCATGAAATAAAGTTGCTGCCCTCAGCAAACAGTCGCAAATCAAGAACGTCCCATTCTCTATATTCAGAATACAGGAAATTACAGAGTGCTTCGATGCATGCTTTCGCGTTTTCTTTTGATGCAATAACATCAAGATGGTCAGGATACAGCTCCCTGCAGCCGCAATAGGTTAATACACGGCCGACAGTACATTCTCTGTTCAAACAAATATTATACGAAGCAAGCGGGAGTATGCCTTTAAGTTCGGAATCCTCATACACAAATAAAATGAGAGGCATATAGCTTTCACCAAACTGTTCCCACCAGGTATATATCCATTCCCAGGTGCAGAAGATTGATGGAATCGGCATCGAAGCCGCCAAACAGTTCCAGGCGTCCCTGCTGTTTTCGAATTCCTTCTCAGTTGCGATCTTTACTGTATACATTTTTTATCAGTTTCTTGCCCGGTTTAATGACCCGTTGTGACAGGTAATGTACCGCCCTATTGGAGACGTTATTTTTCTTAATAAAAAGCGAGAAATTAAACCGAGTATTGTTTGCCCAGAAGTATTTATATTTTTCATCGCCCCGGAGAAAATCAAACTCAGAACATCTCTCGGAAAAAGCTTTTTCGATCATCAGGGATAACAGAACCGTGCCCGCACTTTTTTCTTCCCCGTGCGCGGACAGTCCTGTTTGGTAATAGTAGTATTTGTTGTTGTACTTTATACAATAATAAAAAGCCTGATAAACCGACTCCTTCAGGAGAAAGGCAATAATTATTTTGTTTTCATTCAGTAAGTAGCCAACCAAGGATTCGTGGAAACTATAGACCTTGTCTCCTCTGAAGGCAGTCGGATAATTTTTTCTTTTTGCACGTTCCGCATGAAGCAAGAATAAAGTCTTCAGGTAGTGCTGCAGATTACCGGATTGGCTGTCCAGAATGCGGCATTTCCAGTTTTCCTTTTCCAGCAGATTTTTTTTCTTGCGCAGAAGTGTATTGCGTGTTTTTCCTGAAAAAGAACCGAGAAAGTCCTCAAAAGTTTTATCGATAGTCAGATAGGGGCAACGAGAGTCCGCGTTGCATTCAATGAGTAATTTTAGGAGCCCGTTTCGATGATCCGAAAGATACTTTTTTATGCAGGAGTTTTCATGCACGCCTTCCAGTGTTATTTCATCCCATTCCATCTCATGCGTCTGTAGATAATCAAATACCAGCTTCGGGAAAAGGTGTTCAACTCTTCTATCGCAAAGAATGTCGAGATGATCGGGAGCAGTCTCGGAAGAGGAGCAGAATTTGACTGTATTGCGTCGGACACCGAAATATCTTTTTTTCTCGATATAAAACGGCGCAATCCCGACTAGTTGCCCTTGTGTGTCATAACCACAGACAATAAGTAGTTCTTTCTTTTCGTTTTTAAACGTATTCCACCAGGAAAACATCCACTCCCAAGACAAAAAGAATTCATTCGTAACGCTTCTGTTCAGGAGTTCGTTCCATTGTTCCCGCAGAAAAGTAAAATCTTTTTCCGAGAGCCGTTTTATAAAAAGAGATTTCACTTCTATGTCTGACTTCGTTGTTATCATGAGAATATCGCTATCGCCGCCTCTTTTGCGCTGTTGACGGTCAGTTTTCTCTGGTGAGAATTACCTGTTTAAAGATTGTCTCATAATTTTCTATCATATGTTCCAGGCTGAATTTTTCTTCCACCCTTTTTTTTGCGGCCGTGCTGAACTGTTGCGCCGTTATCGGATCATCCAAGATGGACCAGATGGCTTCCGCCAGCGCGTGGGAATCTCCGGGCGGGACCAAAAAACCCGTCTCACCCTGGACAACTGCTTCGGCATTGCCGCCGACCGTTGTTGCCACTACCGGCTTGGAAGAAGCCATGTATTCCAAAATCGTGTTTGAAAAACCTTCACTTAATGAAGCCACAACGGCAACATCGAATATGGAAATTATTTCCGGAACATCTCTGCGCCTTCCCAGAAAATGCACATTCCGGGAAACACCAAGTTTTTCGGCCATTGTCTGCATACTGCTGATTGAATAACCCATGTCAGTTGTATCACTGCCGGCGATGAGAAACTCAACATCGGATCTTCTTTTGCAAATACGCGAAGCGGCCTCAATGAGATACGTAATGCCTTTTATGCGGCGAAGATTTGCGACGAGTCCCACTACCGGATGAGCAGGGTCAATACCGATTTCTTTTTTAATATCTGAGCACGTTCTGCGGCACGTATTGTATTCCCGCAAATCAACTCCATTGTAAATCGAAACTATCCGTTTTTCAGGAAACCAGCCTTGTTTAACTATCTCCTGTTTGACTGCATCGCATACGGTTATCTCCCGATCAAAAAAACCACCGATAAGTTTGTACGCCATCTTATGATGCGAGCGCGTTTTGAAGCCCATGTCTCTTCTGCTTGAAATAACCGGAATATTGCATGCTTTAGCAAGGATTAAGCCGTAAAAATCTGAAGTTTCGTGATACGTTACGATGAGCGAAATATTCTTATTTTTAATCAACCTGCGCAGAAAAAAGATATTTTTTATCCCATTGACAGTATAGATCCCACCCCGCAAAAGGTCAAAGACTGAGTGGCCTTCTTCGCGCATTTCCTGAGCAAGCTGGCCGGAATAGATGCAAGCCATGTAAAGATTAAATTTCTCTTTATCAATACCTTTTAGCAGCTGTGTAATATTGCGTTCAGATCCCGCCATTCCCATGAACGTGTCAGTCAGGATCAGCACATTATATTTATTTGTCATTTCCATAATTTCAACACATTTTTAGCAAAATTACTTTTCTTCTTGTTTTTTGTCTATGGTGTCTGGTTTTGTGCCAGATGATTCTTGGTTCGGTTTCGAGAAATCGACGGAAAGCAAATGACATTTTAAATCTTTTCTGAATGTTTTCGAGGCCATGATATCCTGCACTTCGAATTTATTCTTACCTTTAAATAAATAGTCAAACTTCGTCAGGCCCTGTCGCTCCCATTCCATGAGGCATTTTTGCTTATATTTTTCTACTGTTGAAACACGTATTGCGGGATTTCCTATCATGATACTGCCCGGTTTTACATCGTTGATAACCGTAGCATAGGGGCCGATGATTGAATTTTTTCCAATTCTAACTCCGGCGGATATAGTAGCATGAGCTCCTATAAAGCAATTATCTTCTATGATGACTTTTCCAAAAAAACGTAAATGCGGGAGCTCGTCTCTGAAAATTACGCTCGCGCCGTCATGCGTCATGAGATCCACGCCATACGCTATGGAAACACTATCGCCGATTTCAACCAGATAAGGTTCTGAACTCAAGCTTCTAATTTGAAGAAAACAATTTTTCCCGACTATTGCGCCCTGTTTTCTGAATTTTTCTGCAATCGTAACGTCATTGTAGCGGAATCGTTCGTAAATTCTGTGAAGAATGTAAGCAACCATGTACAAGGGTGCGAGCAAAATTCTTAGCTTTTTACAGTACATAGACACCTGCAATATCCATTAAATTTTTTACCGCAAACGCACTATTTAACGTCGCAACGGAAATTTCCCGAATAATCCACGCTACCATTTTTGGCGAGTACCACGAGGTTCATTTTTCTAAAACTCGGCACTAAACCCAGCGGTGCATAATCTTCAAAATTCAGATATGTTGCATTTTCAAATACTACTCCCTTCGCGTTCATCTCTTCCGCACGTTTTACGGCTTCATACAGGAGTGCTGCTATATGCGGCATGCTGCATTCTTTAAAAGGATTTACAATCAGGAAGTCGACAACAATAAAAAATTGTGTTTTGCTTTCCTTGATCGTTTCTAACGGATAAAAATTTATAAAAGCGTTTATTTCACCATCGCGTTCTACTACAAAAGTTCTGTGCGTGGGATGGCCAAAACAGTAGTGTTTGAGCTGATCTTCCGCCATGGTCAGCATAAAATGCGGTGCATCGGGAATTTTATTAAACAATTGCGTCAACTGTCCGGCATCAGCTTCTTCTGCAATTCTTATTCTGGCAGAACCGGGCAACGGAGAATTGTCTTGCAGGTATTTTTTCAAACGTGCGGGCATGACTACACACTGGTTGAATGTTGAATAAGTTTTTCGCTTCACCTGAAAATATTTTGCCGACAGTTTATCACCTATGCTTTTTAATGGCTTTCCTTCTTCAATATAGGCAAATGTCGCGCTGCAGTCGGGCTCATAGAAATCTGCATCAGGGTGAAATAAATGAGTATGTTCGGCCAACTGCATTACACAATCCATCCTGTGGCGTAAATCAAGCCGGGGAGAAACTGCAAGGTGGGTGTTTAAATATGAATTCATTACATTCCCATTACAGATCATTTTTCTAGGGAGAAAACTCTGAAAGGCCACTAATTCATCATCAAGGAACGCTCCAAGAAGTATGTTTTTGTCAGTATTGGGTCCTCCATACAACCACAGTAAATAGTCCTGGGGAAATACCGGGCTTCCTGTTTTGCCGTACAATTGGCTCCAGATAGAATTCAAAAATGTGCCTATTTTCTGCATTTCTTGCAATGAAAGACGCGAAAATTTCAGCAATCGTTCATGCCGCAGCAATTTTATAAAAGAAGTAAGTGGTTGTCCGTTTTTAATTTGCATGTATTATGTCCAAGATGTCGCCATGGTCGCTCAAGGTGAATTATTTCGGTCTATTTGTCCGACGTTCCGTAAACGCTGCTGAGCAGCGCTCTGTCTATTTTCTTGCTTTTATTTTTGGGAAGCTGTTCGAGTCTGACAAGATGCTGCGGGATCATATATCGGGGCAGGCTCTTTTTCAGGTTGTGGTGAATCTCTTCATGGCAGTCCGCGGCCGCCTCGTAAACAAGTTTGAGTGACTTAATTTCACCGTTTTCCCGGACCGGGATGACAACATTACCCGTCACTGAATCAACTTTTGAAACAACTCTCTCGATTTCCTGCAAATTGATTCGATATCCGAAAAATTTGATCTGACTGTCCTTGCGGCCATGGATGCAGTAGCCGACCCCGGGAATAAAAGACGCGACATCCCCGGTCCTGTAAAACGGCACCCCGTGCTCATCCCTTCCAAAAACCTTGTTCGTTTTGTCAGGATCATTCCAATATCCGATAGACAAATGAGGAGAATGGACGATGAGCTCTCCTCGCTCTTCATTTTCCGGGAAGTCGGTTTTGTCAAGCGTGAAACGGATTCCCATGATCGGGAAACCGATGGGAACGGCGCCTCCGTCCTCGCCCTTGTAATCGTTCAGCGAGAAAACAGCCATCAGTGACGATTCAGTAGATCCATAGCCGTTGATAAACTTTGCGTTGGGCAGCATGGCCATCACAGTTGCCAAAATATTCCGGTTGGCGGGTTCTCCGCCGAGCAAAACAGTTTTTAGCCCCTGAAGATGCTCCGGCTTGATCAGACCGCTGTTTACGAGAGCGTTCAGCGTCGAGGTGACCAGCAGCGTTCTGGTGACTTTGTACGTATATGTAAGGTCCAGAATGTCCTTCGGAAAAATTACTTCTTCTGGGTAAACAGCAAGTGTTCCACCTGAACACAGCGGTGGAAATATGTCAGCGGTTGAGGCGGAGAATGCGGTTGCATTCAGCCCACTGGTCACGTCATCCACGTTATAACCCAGGGTATCGATCACCCACTGGACATTCTTGAAAATATTGCCGTGGGGAATCATGACGCCTTTCGGCTCGCCGGTGGAGCCTGACGTGAAATAAATCATCGCCAGATCATTCGGCAAAAGGTCTACTTTTTGTGGATCATCCCGCCGCGCGCTTCCGAACGGCAATTTGACGAAATCGCGTTCTTCGCCATCGTCAAGCAGAACGGCCTGAAAACGCCCTGGAGATAGTTCCGCACATTTTCTGAACAGGTCAGCTGAAAAGCGGTCGGCAAAAACGCGAAGCGGCGATATTTCAATCAATAAATCAGTCAGTCTGGCCGGCGGTGTTTTGGTGTCCAGAGGAACAACGACTCCTCCCGCTCTTATGATGCCGATCATGGCGGCATACAGATAGATTGACCTGTTCATCATGAGTGCGACACGATCGCCTTTTTTCAGACCACTCTCCTGCAGATACTGTGAAACATCGAGAGTCAGTTCGCGCAGTTCATGATAGGTCCATGCTTTGTCATACAGCCGTATCGCGGCTTTTGATGCGTGCAAAGCAAACATCTTATCGAGCAGATCCATGATGGTAGAAACGGCTGATTGATTTTCTGCTTGTTTCTGGTTTATCGCGGTGTTTTTTTCCATGGGATTCTTTTTGACAATTGCATTGTCCTGAAGTTCCATCGCTTTACACGACAATTTCAGCAGGCAGCGCGTGACTGAGAAAATGAAGCGGGCTTGCTGAAAAACCATATGCTCCTGAATTAAAGAAGAGGAGAACGTCGCCTTCCTCGATGTCGGCAGCCAGTTCAATATCAGTTGCCAATACATCGTCGGGAATGCAAAGGCTGCCGGTTATTGTGTACCTGATTTCAGCACCGGATTTTTCCTCTCCTGACAGTGTATCAATCTCGTAGTTACGCCGTATTACCTGTCCAATACCGCCGGCCGCCGCATAGTGTTGATGCATACCGCCGTCAACGACAAGAAATTCACGAGCGTAGCCCTTCTTGCGATACAACACGTGAACCGCGTAAAGCCCGCATTCCGCCACCAGAAAGCGGCCTGGCTCGATGATGAACGTGGTGTTTCTGAGCGGAGCCGTAAGCTCTTCATCGGCAAAAAGTCTGGAGAGACCTTCCCTAAGCGCCGCAAGATCGAGCGGGGGTTTTTTCCCGAACATATCTATCCCCCAGCCGCCGCCAAAGTTTATTTTTTCGATGACAATTCCGTATTTGTTCGCAATTTCGACGCTTTTTTCGAGAATAAAGCGATAATTGCTCAAAATCTTGTCTGATTCCTGATATTGTGAACCAAGATGCAGGTGCAGGCCCCGGAAGCGGAGCATCTCCGGGTGGGATTTGATTACGGCAATGGCTTCCTCCAACTGGTCTTCAGGAATGCCGAACTGGGTATCTCCTCCCATCTTCATGGCTGAGGCCGCAGGACGCGTTTTGGGGTTTACCCTGATGCCCACGTTTCCGGCTTTCTTTTTTGCGCGGCAAAGTTTCGCTATCGTGTGTATTTCTGAAACGCTTTCAGCATTTATGCAGGAAACACCGGCATCGATCGCCTGCGATAATTCATCAAGGGTTTTTCCGGGACCGGTGAATTCTATGCTATCTGACGAAAATCCGGCAATCAGTGCCGCCGCGAGTTCCCCCCCCGAGGCCACGTCGGCACCCATGCCAAGTGCGTTCATTGTTCTTAAGATGTCATTATTGGGATTGGCCTTGAACGCATAATGGATTTTGAAATGCTCTGGCAGACAATCTGACAGGTCACGATACTTTTTTTCAATGACCTTTTTAAAATAACAAAAAACCGGAAGCTTTCTCCCATCAAGAAAAGCGAGAAGTTCCGATTTTGGTATCAGCTTGTAAAATTCTTGCTTGTTCATATTTGTTTTTTATTTCCGCGTATCGAACTTTGCCGTTTTCAGCCAGGGGCAGACTTTTCACAATGTTGATGTTGTCAGGCACCATATACGACGGCAGGCGTTCCTTCATATGTTTGATAAGGTCTTCTTTTTTTAGACCGTCACAGGAAATGATTTCCGCTATTATGTTGTGGCCTTTCCGATCATCCGGAATTCCCACTACCGCGCAGTGTGTCACTCCAGGATGTTCCAGAATGCAGCTTTCCACTTCTTTGGGATAAATTCTGAATCCTGAGCTCTTGATCATTCCATCTTCACGTCCCAAAACATACAGAAAACCATCGCGGTCGATTTTTCCACGGTCACCGGTAAAAACCACCTTGCCCGCAGAGATCGTTGGCTTTAAACACGCGGGTATCTCTGCAAGTTTTTTCTGCGAACCAGCAACTTCATTGATATACCCAAGCATGGTGCCAGCACCGTAATGAATTATTTCTCCTTCTTCGTCCGGGGATGCGATTTGGGTATTGTCTTTCAAAATAAAAATGCGAGTCCCCTTAACCGGACGGCCTACCGATGTCATTTTACCATCATAGTCGTTCGCTTTTAATATGCCGCTTCTGAACGTTTCACTCTGCCCGTATGTTTTTATTATTTTCGTCCTCGGGAAATAATGCTTCAACTGTTCCAAATATTTTCGTGCGAGGTCTCCTCCGGAAACAGTGATGTATCGCAATGTTTTCGTATCTTCCGGGAAGCCGTCTTCTCGGGGAACAGAAAGCATATCGGCCCAGATGGTAGGCACTGCGGAAATCCCTGAGATATTAAATCGTTTGATTGCCGTTGCAATATCCCGTGGAAACCAGGAATTCAAAATAATAAGATGGGCGCCCGATAAAATGCTCGAAAAGAGCTGATTCAGTCCGACATCAAACGAAAAAGGCAGCAGGCTGAGCAAACAATCTTCCCTGTTAATTTCAAAATCTTCAATTTCTGTGGTGACTCTGACGTACAGATCGTCGCGATCGATTAACACACCCTTTTGCTCACCTGTCGATCCTGAAGTAAATAAGCAGTATCCGCGTTTTTTCTGGGAATTTGAGAATGGAGCATGTATCCGGGGATCGCCCATGCCGTCAATTGCTGCAGAAGCGCCGGATTGTTGAGATTCCTGGACCCTGCGAGCCGGGATAAAATTCAAAAACTCGATTCCATCGCTACAAAGAGCAAACCGCATATTCGATGTAATAGCATCTTCAGACGACATAATCTGCTTTACCGTGCTTCTGTTGAGAATGATAAATTTAGGTTTGGCAACTCTCGCCAATCTTATTACGTGAGGTGGCTTCAGCCTCGAATTCAATGAACAGGCGGCGCCGCCGGCCAAAATGGCACCAAGAATGGTTACTGCTGCATCGATGGACTTGTTCATGTAACTAGCAACCAGATCATTCGGCTGCATCCCCTCTCTGGTAAAGAAGTCTGCAACTTCTTTTACTTTTCGAGCCAGCATGCCATAGGTCAGGGTTTGGAGTGTTCCCCCGGGCAAACAGTGGGAAATCGCAGCTTTGTCATTGTGTCGCGCAAATGCCTGCTCTATGCGTCGGGAAAGAATCAAGCTTCATCTCCCGCCAATTTCTTTTCAATAAAATACGATATTTTGCTTATGGAGTCGAAATTGTCCAAAGAAAGTTCCGCCGGATAAAAAATAACGTCAAATTTCTCTGAAAAAGCCTCAATAATCTGGATTGCTCCGAGAGAGTCGATTAGCCCGCTGTCGATCAGCGAATCCTCTTCACCAATACTAGTACCACTCCCATTGCCATCCTTTGCGGCAATCTCTGTTATTATTTGTTTAACCGCTCCTTTTATTTCTGCTAACTCCATGCTGAATGCCCCCCATTCAACGATTATTTTTATAATGATGCAGCAATGTATATTTTTTTGACTTACCTTTGCAGGAGATCCCGCAAGAGGTTATCCAGTATCTCATACGCTTTTTGGTTTAAGTGTGTTCCGTCTCCACTGTTTAACTCATCACGAAGAGAACGCTCGCGGTCGCTTTTCCGTAATGCAGCCTCGAGGTCAATCAGCGTGATTTTCTCTTTTTTGGCGTAATCCCGAATCCAGTCATTGTAGGCCAAAATGCCTTCTATTTTGCCTTGCACAGCCTCCGCGCGTGCGCGTGTAACAGGGACAACGGTCGCCAATATCACCTCTACGCGCGCGTCACGAATCCGCTTGACCCATTTTTGCACCAGTTCCTGCTGAAGGGCGATGTCGCCTGGAAAATAGGACGAACATTCTTTAATAACAATAATGTTCGGCAACACGGGTGACGGCCGGAAAAAACCCTTTATGTATGACAGCGTAAAGTGAAACTTTCTTTTCGGACGCATCAGGATTTCATCGATTGCTTCCGTTTTATCAAACTGATACACCGCTATAAATTCGACGCTATGAGCGCGGTCACCCGTCCGCTGGGAATACTCTGCAAGTTTCCATGCCTTCCCGATGGAAGCCCCGACAAACATCACGTTTTTTTTGGAGGCATCCGCTTTACCCTGATCCTGGATTTGCGTACAACCGGTCAGCACAAGCAAGCCTGCCGCTACAACGAAGAATATTTTTTTTACGGCCTTAATCATAGAGAACCTCACGCAAGGTCATCCTTGAACAATTTCAGCAAATGTTGTTTTAAATGTTGGCTATTTTGGCGTGCATATTTTGTGGACCACCAATTTTCGTCATTTTCCAGCTGTATGTCGGGTGGCTTTTGCATCTTCCATCGCTCAAGACATTTTTCCTTGTATTTCAATACAGAACCGAACGGCCGCGCAGGCACTCCCATAACAATAGTATCAGGGGGAACATCCGCGATCACAACTGAACCGGCACCGACAATCGAATTTTTTCCGATTCTGATACCCGGAAACAGGATGGCGTTCTGACCGATGATGCAATTATCTTCTATTACGATGGGACCGAATATCTGAAGGTCCGGCACCTCATGCCTGAAAACCCAGGCGCCTCCATCGTGAGTCATGAATTTCACTCCCTGAGCAATACCGACGTGATTTCCGATTTTAATGAGATACGGTTCAGTGCCGAGCTGGGTTGGAATTATTCTGCAATGCTCTCCTATCTGGACCCCTTGTTTTCTGAAATATTCCGCGATAGTATCCGCATTATACTTTCGAAGTTCATACGCTTGCAGCAACCGGGCTACAACTTTTTTAAGCACCTTAAAAATCATTGACCTGACTCCTTTTGTATTCCCGCCTAGTTTACAGCGTGTGCGTGAGCACGGTCGCTTTCGTCTGCCGTTAAAATGAGATCAACCAGCTCTTTTCTGGTTTCCTCAAAAAAATCTGGAGTCCATTCCGATTCTCCATCCTGACGACAGACTGGTTCTCCGGATTTGCCTCGGATTCTTGAGAAAAAGTCTTCATAACGGGAAGTGTCTATTCCTTTCCGCTTCAATACAGAAACCCGCTTTACAAGCTGATACAGCAGCTTATGGTCATTAATCCCCTCGCGGATTGCTTCCCATTTGAGCGTCGGCACCGGACCGGACGGAGCTGGATAGGCCAGATACAGATCGTGCCCCGGTGTATCCGCCTTTTCCGGGAGGCCGCTTGCATTCTGCGTATTCTGAAATGTCCAGGATGACATTCCGTCAATGTTCTTCATCCACGTGTAATATCCGTACACATACCGTGCATAGGCGGGATTATCACATTGAGTAGTTATATTATTATTGTATATCCAGTAACGTGAACCATTTTGATGGGCGGCCTGCATCTCGTGTTCATTCATTTCCGCAGAGCACAGATAATCAACCGGCGAGAACTGATCGTATCGAAGAGACGTAAGCATTGTTTTTCCACCCGACTCTTTTACGGCCTTAAGCAGCACGGGCGTTACAGCATATCGTTTCTTCTGTAAATCCTGCTGTGAATCATCCGGTTCATCGATAGGTAAAAATATGACCGGTGGGCAGTGATTTTCTTTTGCAAATTCCGTAACTGTTCTGACAAGATGACGTAGACGCTCCTCGTGTACTTTTTGATCAAAACCTTTTATGTTTCCCGGATGCTTCGGTTTGGCAGTTTGGATAAGATGTCCCATATACCAGATGACAGGCTTTGTAAATCCGGTGTCTCGTGCCGCGAGAAGAGCGGCGAAAACATCGTCCAGAACCAGGGTGCCGTCATCCCGGGTAAGAGCGACGAAGGGAGAATGGATTGAAAGCGTAGTCATGCCATGCTCTCTATAGTTTTTCAAAACTGCTCGCGCCGAGCGCCGGAGTTCGTTCTTCTCTTTCTCATTCCATGGAAAGACAAGCTCCGTAAATTCGTACGTCATGAGCATGAAATAGTCTTTATCCGGGATATCTTCTGTAATAATGGGGAGAACCATAATCTGGAGCGGTATTGTTTTACTCTTCCCATATTGCGGCAAAACCGTTATTGTTCCCGTGTACTTGCCCGGCAGAACGGATTGATCAATTTTTGCTGTTAGCCAGAAACGGCAATGACCTCCTTTTTTAACGGAAGTCTTGCTCTTAGATCTGATCAGGGCAGGGAGCCGCCTGAATTCTCCTGGCGGGAGGCCTGTCGAATCCTCTACTGATTCGACAACCCCGATTTTAATTTTTTCTTTTGCGATGGTCCCCTGCGGGCCGTTCAAATCTTCAATTGCTAATTTTACCGTTCCGAGGTTCCTGCTAGAAAATAAGGAAATACTGATTGGAAGATATATATTTCGTGCCGTCCGTATTGATATTTCGCGAATGCTTTCCGCCGCTTCCGGCACCGTCCCCGGATATTCATAGAGTAGCGGAGACCGCAAAAAAACAACATAGCCGTCGGGGAAATCGACATCATTCGTTTTTATCTTCGCGGATTCATTCCGTAACGGCATCTCACGGTAGGCGATGGGAGTATGTATCCGTTCGGAATCGTTATAGTTCCTCAGCTCGGATTGCAATACAGACTGGGTAATAAAAACCGTGAAGATCCGTTGATCGTCTGCGGCCTCCAGCTGAATGTCGTATTTCCCTTCAGACAACGGGGATGGAAGATCGAAAAGAAGATTGCCGTTTTTCTCCCGTACCAGTATGGTCTGTGCCTGTGCAATAATATTGCCGTCCCGACAAAGAGTTCCTTTGACCTTCAGCCGGTCAATATGCTCCGCACCGCCAGAAACAGTAAACGCAGCATAAAGCGCTTTCTTCAGCTGAACTTGGTCAAGCACCGCTACTCTATCCCGAAGAATTAGAGAATCTATATGGATTGATTTTGTTTTGCAGGCTGGGCAAAGAACAGCAACGACAAGAGCAAATATCCCAAGAAGTCTTTTCACAATCGTTCAGTCATCTATGATAAAGAGATGCAGAGGGTGAAATAAAGATCACTTTTTATCCCGGTAGAGGCTGATAAGATGCTCCTGCAGTAACCTGCAATCACGGTTTTTCAGCTGCTGAATCCGTTCCGGCGACCGGGATTCGCTCTGCTGAATGCCTGCAAAATATGCCGAGGGACACTGTTTTTTCCATAATGCCAATACTTTCTCTTTATATTTGTCGGTCGTTGAAACAATTCTTGCAGGATTTCCGGCCACGATTGCTCCTTCAGGGACATCCTTGGTCACAACTGCACCCGCCCCTACAATTGCATTCGGTCCGATTTTAACATTTCCCAGAATGATTGCGTTAAGGCCGATAAAACAATTATCGGCTATCTCAATGGGGCCGAACCGTTGCACGCTGGGGTGTTCGTCGGTAAAGATCCAAGGCGACCCGTCATGGCTCAGAAAAATCACGTTCGGTGCTATCGTGCAATGGCTGCCGATTCTGATTAAATACGGCTCCTGTCCTAGCGAGCTTACGTATATTCTGTTGCGGTCGCCGATGATCGCTCCCTGCTTCCTAAAATATTCCGCAATGGTGAATTCGTTGTACCGGTTCAGTTCAATACTATGCTGAATGCGCCGTTTTACGCTTTGTACAATTTTAATCAGTGCGTTTACCATCACAACCACCGAACCTCACTTGCTTTTCTTGCGATAAGAACATCACCAACAGATCTATAATCCCAGTTTCTTTTTTGCGTTATTTATAAACGCCAACTCCGGATCGGAGTATATTTTTTGATACCCGTCTTCCCTTGTCATTACTCCGTCCCGGACCATGTTGGCGATTTCCCACACGTACGGGTGAAAACCATGGCGTTTCAGATGGACATCATTCCCGAAGGCATTGAGAAGACAGTTCGTGGAATTGCTGTCCGTGTCCTGAGGCGCCGTCCACCCGAATTCTCCGATCTGTTCAACCAGTGTTCCTTCGTGGTAAAACTCCCAGGCCATGGGGTGAACGTTATAGGGGAACCGTTCCTGCATGGCGAAATGCTTCTCATTCAGAAAATATGATTCGATATCGGTTCCAGCCACTTCGCGCAGCGGATTCAGGACCGCTTCCTGCGACATTTTGACGAGTGACGGATTCGTTCTCATAATCGAGGACTGCACCGGCGCCTGTCCAGGCGACCACCCGTATCCGATCATGGGTATTTCCTGTTCAATGGCTGTTTTCAAACAGTATGACTTCACAATAGCCATACACGAGGTACAGATGGTACTTGCTCGTTCAAGCGTTTTTTTCGAATATAGATCGCGGTCTGCTGCAACTGCAAAAATTTTTTTCAAAATGTCCCAGCGCGGTTTGAAAAAAATATGGTCCACATTCAACCGATCAGTCACCCGCCGAATGTTCGCCACGGCCGTCTCGGACACGAACCCGTTGTCCAGACTGACTGCCAGCACCCGCAGTCGGTATTTGTTTTTGAGCAGACTCATGGTGTAGGTCGAGTCTTTCCCGCCGCTATATGCCATCAAAATATCATAGGATCGGCGCCGGGCTGCCGGTCCTCCTGTCTGCTCCAGTAAATCCAGGAACTTCCGTTCATATCTTTTTTTGTCTTCGGCGTGTTTTTTTTCCTTTCCGGCGGCCTGCTGGCAGTGCACGCAAACACCGGCTTCATCAAAACTGATGCCGGGAAAGGTTCCCGGCAATATGCAGCGCGTACAAACGGTTATATTAGATGACATGGTTTGCAGTCCTTTTCTTCGTGGCCCGTATTGCTCGTATTTTGTCTCCATCTTTGAAATACTCGATATTCTGATAACCGCCGCTTTTTTCGATTACTCGGGTGACCAGGGTCTCCTGCCGTTCACCGATTTCAAAGAGCAGGACTCCGTCCGGCTTCAGCAACGGCTGCGCATCTGTGATCAGCCGGCGGTAGATGTTAATCCCGTATGGCCCGCCGTCAAGCGCGACGAGCGGCTCATGGTCAATAATTTCGGCAGACAGTTTGCTGAGTGAGCTTGTCGGTATATAAGGCGGATTACATACGATGCAGTCTATATTTTCTTCGTATTCCACTCCTGCATAAGGCGCGAACAGGTCTCCGACCGCGAGAGAAATCCTGTCCTCGAGCTTGAACTTTGCCACGTTCCGGCGGGCTATCTCCACCGCGGCAGAACTGATGTCACTGGCCAGAACCGATACCTGTTGTGCCTGCAGGGCAATGGATACTGCGATGTTTCCGCAGCCGGTTCCTACTTCGATCAGCGTGAGGGTCTTGCCGGCAGATTCTTTTTTACACAGCGATTCAAGAACTGCGTTCACTAATACTCTGGTTTCATCGGTCGGAATCAGCGTATCCGGAGTGCAGAAAAACATGCGTCCCATAAAATGCGCTTTACCGAGAATATACTCCCAGGGCATTCCTTTTTTCCTTTTTTGAATCGCAAGTTCAAGATTGATCTGTTCCCCCTCCGCATGCGTTAAGGTCGCTCCCCGCAGCGCGCCGCTCGACAGCAGGTCAAAAAGGCGCAAAGTCTCGTAAAGAGAGTTTTCCGTGCCGGCTTGTTCAATCAAAGTATAACTGCGTAAAAAATCATGGAACATGAATAATAACCTCGTTATTCGTTTACGGCCATCAAGAGTGTTTTGCTGATTTTACCCGTTGTAGTCTTTGGAAGAGTTTCCAGAATTTCTACATACTTGGGAACCATAAAGTTTTCGAGATGGTCCGCGCAATATTTCAAAATATCCTTTTCCGTCAGGCGCGCACCGTTCTCCAGCGCGACATACGCTTTAATTGCCTGGCCGAAAATTTCATCCGGAACACCAACGACTGCCGCCTCCACAATGCCGTCGAGCGCATACAGTACATTTTCCACTTCCTTCGGACTGACTTTTTCACCCTTGCATTTTATGATATCGTCTTTTCTTGCAACAAAATAAAAATATCCGTCCTCGTCCGTTCTGAAAAGATCACCGGTGTATAAGAGCCGCTCTCCTGGATACGTGCCCGGCTTCAGACGTTTTGCCGTTTCTTCGGGCAGATCCCAATATCCAAGCATTACATTGGAACCTCTCACCACCAATTCTCCCACCTCTCCGGGTGGCATCCGTCGGCCTTTTTCATCGACGATGAAAATTTCTTCATTCGGCATGCCTTTTCCCACGGAAGTGGGTTTTTTCTCAAGATCTGCCGGAGGCAGATAGGAAACCCGTTTGCATTCCGTCAAGCCGTACATCGAGTAGAGCTTTGCCTGGGGGAAAAGCTCACGCAATCTTTTTATATGGCTGACCGGCAGTGCCGCAGCGGTATTGGTAATGTACCGCAGAGTACTGAAGTCATATTTCTGAATATCTTTCATTTGCAGCAGAAGAGAAAAAATCGTCGGAACGCCGGGAAAACCCGTAACCTTTTCTTCAGTCATTACTTTAAGGACTTGAGCAGGGTAGGCAAAGGATTTTTCCAGCACGACGGTAGCGCCGACTCTGAATCCCATAAGAATCTGGTAAAGGCCGTAATCGAAGGTGAGCGGCAGCACATTGATAATGATATCCTGATCGGTATTGTCAAGATATGTCGTTATTGAATGCGCAGCCGAAACCATGTTCAGGTGAGAGAGCATGACCCCTTTCGGATTTCCCGTTGATCCAGAAGTATAAACGATGGAAGCCAGATCGAGATCAATGCATGTTTTTTTTATGGAGCCGTTTATCGCATTGTTGCACGTAATTTTCTCAAAGGACAGAGGGGAGGACGCCAGACCGCTCCATATAACCGTTTGGAGATGGGGGGAAGTCGTGGACGCCACGACGTCCTTCCGGGCGTTCTGGGTAATCATTACCTTTGCCCTGCTGTTGTTCAGAATATACTCAAGTTTTCCGGACTTGGTCGTGTGATTGATCATCATGAATGCCGCGTTTGCCTTGAGTATTCCGAAAAGCGCAATGACTGCTTCGACCGAGTTGTCCATGAATACGGCGACCCGGTCGCCGCGCTCAACTCCGGACGCCGCAAGAGCATGGGCAAGACGTTCTGAACGGGAATCTATATCAGCATACGTAAAACGCTTTCCCTGATAAATCAGCGCTGTTTTTTCCGGAAATTTTTGTGCGCTGGTTTCGAGAAAATGATTGACAAGTGTATGTCTGAACATGGCGGTGTCCATCATCAGGCGTTTTGGACCGCAACCGGTCCCGTACTTGCTTTTTTGGCGACAAAATCGGCGAGCTTGCCGATGGAATCAAAGTTATCGGGTATTATTTCATCATCGGTTACGGCGAACCCGAATTTCTCTTCGACAAAGGACACTAGTTCGAGCACGCCGGTTGAGTCGATAATGCCTTTTTCCAGAAAAGAGACCTCGTCGGTCAGTGTATGGTCATCCTGACCATATAAAAAGTTTTCTATGACAAAGGCTCTGATTACATCTTTCTGTTGCATAGTGGTGCTCCCCCTTTTGCTGGTTAATCGTATCTCTGTACACGTATATGTATATGTTAAAATGCCCGATAGAGCTGAGTTGATATGCATCCAGACGATCGCGGGATAATCAACGAATGCTCCGTTTTTTTACCTGAAATTGTTTTATAAACTGGTCATACAGCAGCATCGTAGAAACAATACCGACAATGGCCATATTGTCCTTGAATCCCAAAACAGGGCTTTGTCTGCATTTTTTTACCAGGGTGGACACTGACCTGGGGTTGAAAAAACCGACTTCCTGCAGTTGCTTTTCTGAAAGGATTTCCTCAATATAGTCGGGTGACTCCTTTGCAAAAAAGCTTTTCGCGTCAGGGGCCATATAGGGCTGCTTAGTTCTCTTCACCACCGCCGGAGGCAGTAAGTTCCTCATGCTTTTCTTGAGAATATACTTTTCCGTAAGGGCGCACATTCTGATTGTGGGGGGCAGTTTGCAGGAAAACTCCACAAGCCGGTGATCAAGAAACGGGAACCTTCCTTCTATCGAATGCGCCATGGCAACCCGGTCACCCTGCGATGAGAGCAGATAGCCAGAAAGCAAAGTCTTGATTTCCATGTACTGCGCCTGTGAAATGTCGTCAAATGCACTGAAATCATCCGACAATAAATCCGTCAAATCATACAGATTGTTATACCCGCGCAGCGTGTCTTTCAGTGCATCGGAAAAGAATGATTTTATTTTCGCAGTCGTGTTCCAGCGCGGAACATGAGAAAAGTATTGGGGAGGATATTTGTCCGCATCCGTGTTAAAGAATGCTTCCGCGTATTTGACTGACCGCACCGGAGAATGCGCGAGATATGGATACAGACGTTTTAGAATCAGCTGCCTGAAACGGGAATCAGGATTTTTTTCCAAAAATCTTCGTACTTTGGTTTCCTTAAAAATATCATAACCGGCTAATATTTCATCCGATCCTTCCCCCGTCAAAACAACCTTATATCCGCTTTCCCTGACCAGTTTTGACAAAAGAAAAAGTGGCGCCGGTGCAGTGCGCACAATGGGCTTCTCCGTATGCCAGACAACGTCCGGGAACACATTTCCGATATCGGCATAGGAACACTTGATATCGCTGTGGTCGGTCCCCAGATAGTCGATCATCTGCTTCTGATAGGAGCTTTCATCATAAACTTCATCGGCAAAGGTGACTGAAAATGTCCTTAAGGGCGTATCAGTGTATTTTTTTATAAGCGTCGTAATGACTGAAGAGTCTATTCCTCCGCTGAGGTATGCGCCCACCGGGACGTCAGCCCTCAGTTGGAGCCTTGTAGAGTCGATCAAAAGACTGCGCAATTCTTCGGCATACTGAGTTTCCGTTTTTGAACATGCATCGGGAGTAAAATCAGGATCCCAATACCGTTTCTGGACCAGTACACCGCGGGTAATGGTAATAGAATGTCCGGCGGGAAGTTCGAAAATATCTTTGAAGGCAGTCCTTGGCGGAATGGTCATCCAGAAGGTGAATATCTGGTCCAGAGCGCACGGATCTATTTCCCTCTTTACGCGGGAATCGGCAAACAGGGATTTTATCTCCGATGCAAACAGCAGCGAATCTTCGATCCGGGTATAGAAAAGCGGACGAATACCCAGCCGGTCTCGCGCTATGAAGAAGACATCACCGGTTTTGTCCCAGATGGCAAATGCAAACTGGCCGTTCAGATAACCAAGGCATTCCGTACCGTATTCTTCATAAAGATGTACAATTACCTCGGTATCGGATTTTGTATAAAAAACGTGGCCTTTCTTCTGGAGAAATTCCCGCAGTTCGATGTAATTGAATATTTCACCGTTGAAAATGATTGCAATGGTTCTGTCTTCATTGTAAATCGGCTGGTTTCCACCCGCAAGGTCGATAATACTCAACCTGGCGTGCGCCAGTCCCGCCCGCAGATCACGATGGAATCCGTATCCATCCGGACCGCGATGCTGCACCATCTCAATCATGTCCTTCAGGACATCCAGGGATATTTCCCTGTCGCGATGGAGGTTAAAAATGCCTGCTATGCCGCACATCGCTTCCCTGAATGGTCGCGGTACCAGTTGATTGTTTCAACAAGACCGCGGTTGATGGGATATTGGGGGTTATATGCAAGTTGTTTGCGCGCGAGATCCACATCAGCGAGGGAATCCCTTACATCACCGGAACGTTTCGGACGGTAGATGATTTCCGAGCTTGACGATGTCTCCTTCTGAATCAATTGAGCAAGATCAAGGACGGTTATCCGCTGACCATATGCGATGTTAAAAACTCTGCCCGGTATCTGGTCAATGGTCAAAGCGTTCAAATTTGCGGAAACGACATCATCGATATAGCTGAAGTCCCGCGTTTGCAGGCCGTCGCCTTCTATCGGAAGAGGTTCGTTCTGGAGCGCTTTTGTAATAAATTTCGGGATAACCGCCGCATAGTCTGAGGCAGGGTTTTGTCTGCGGCCATACACGTTAAAATATCTCAGGCCGATAATCTGCATGCCGTAAAGATTGGAAAAAACCGAGGCGAGCATCTCCTTCGAAGCTTTAGAAACAGCATACGGCGACTTCGGGTTGAGCGGCATGCTCTCACGCTTCGGTAATTCCGGCGTATCACCGTAGACGGAGGAAGAACTGGCGAACACTATCCGTTTGCAGCCGTACTCCGCAGCGATATGAAACAGATTTGTCGTACCGGTGATATTTACATCAATGGTCTTTATCGGATCTTTGACGCTTTTGGAGACGCTCGGTACCGCCGCCTGATGGGATATCAGCGAAATATTTTCGGACTTTATTATGGATCTCAACAGTCCGCCGTCAAGAATGCTTCCATGAATAAATTTCATATTGTCGCTTTCCTGTATATCGAGGACATTCTCCATTTTCCCCGTGCTCAAATCATCCAGGACAACGACACGGTATCCGCGCAACAGCAATGCCTCGGCTATGTTGCTCCCGATAAATCCTGCTCCGCCCGTTACTAATACTGACTCCATAATTCCTCCTTGGAATAAAACAATGCTTCTTAAAATATCTGTCTGAATTCGAGAATGAACCGATTGTTCGAGTAATTGTTCGCCATAATGTCATACGAATGGCTGTTTGCAAACCGATATTCAAAAGACAGGGTCGCCTTCTCAGATAATTGTTGGTCAAGTCGAAGTGTTGAAAGAACGATTTTCGTTACGCCGCCGGTAGCGGTTGTATCGTTTACATCCTGATAGCCGGCCCCCAGTGTACCGGTTGTAAGTGTAGCAAAACGGTATAGTGCCGACCCCTGTACTTGCTGGGTTCTGGACAACCGCTGATTCGACAGAGCGTCACGATATTCATTCCATCCTCCTGAAAGGGTGACAACGGCCCTCGGCCAGGTATTTGAAATGCTGGCAGTATACTGGTCATCCAGCGTAACAAGACGCACCGGATCCTGAACAACATACCTGCGCGCACCCAAAGCGAATGTCAGGGTTGATATC
This sequence comes from Nitrospirota bacterium, assembly GCA_963663225.1. GTDB lineage: Bacteria > Nitrospirota > UBA9217 > UBA9217 > UBA9217 > JBAZLV01. The sequence continues at coordinate 232,538 of OY760142.1, forward strand.
CGATGGTTCAGACCTCCGTCCCAGAACCAGTAATCCTTTCTTGGATGATTTTGGTTGGGGTCCGCTTTCGGCTCAAAATCGAACCAGGTTTTGCCGCCCCGGGCGAAAATATAGGCATTTTCTGCGTACGCATACTGTGGTCCGGCGTATACGTCAACCTGGGTATAATTTGAAATGTGGTTGAAATCATGCGTATATCGCGCTCCTGCGGTAAATGTCATGCGTGAAGAAAGATTGATCCCCAGGTCGCCGTATGCAATATGTTCCAGGTGGTTGACGGTTTCAGCCTGGCTTGCGACGCTGCCGTTGAGGTAGCGAACATCCTGGAAAATGTATCCGAATACAGTCCGCGAGTTCGTAGAGGGTCGGAGAATGAGATACGGATTAACCGCAAATATGTTTTGATCAACCTGGTTGGCGGTGGGACTCTGCTGCGTGTAATCGATGCTGACGTTTTGAGATACCCTGCTGTAGTCGTCCCGCACTTCAACATACAGATAGTCCTGAATAAGTTCAGTCCGGTTTCTCAGAAAAAGCAGATGAGAATAGTCGTTCTGGATACGGTGCCGGGTATAATAGTAATAGCTGTACGTATAGTTCAGGTCCCAGTCCCAGAAGGAAGTTGTATATTTTAATCGAATTGACGGGGATAGTCTGGTGATAAAGGACTCGATTTTATTTTCATCGCGTTGCAGAAAAACGTTGTCATTATACTCTTCACTCACCATAATAGAAGGCTCAATCCTGAACACGGCGCCTTCTGTTTCCAGCGCAAAGCAGGTAAGCATAAAAACAATGGCCGCAGCAACAAGTCCTGATATTCGCAAGGAAGCCCCCCTTCGGGAAAGTATATGGATCATTTTTTTCCTGTCCTATTCAAAATAGTATCCAGCCAGGTCTTAATCTTTTGAATTGCCGTATTAATCGTTTTTTCCGTCTGATCCATCAGTTTAGCAGCTTTGAGCGCTCCGGCCTGTTCCACTGCCGAAGAGCGGTCATAGTACGGCATCCCCTGCGATGAAAGATAGTGTGGAACATTATTGAAGACTGTCCCGAATACATGGGTGTCATTCAGGAGTGCCAGCGCCTGCCCTGCTGATTTCACCGGCGTCCGGCCGGCTTGAACCACGAAAATAGCTCCATCTATGTACTCCTTTAAATACAGGGCTTCAGCGGTGGTCAGAAGCGGAGAAGAGTCAAAGATAATATACCGGTCACGGTATCGGTATTTCATTTCCCGCACAAGGTCTTTCATTTTTTCGGATGCGAGAAGCTCGGACGGATTGCTCGGCGGATTGCCGGCAGGCAGCAATACCAGTTTGCCGATTCCCGTTTTGATAAGGATATCGGAAAGCTGCACCTTTGCCTGCAGATAATCGCTCAGACCGTACTGCGGGGTTATGCCGAGATAGGTATGAATCGACGGCTGGCGAAGGTCCGTATCGATCAGGAGGACGGTATGATCGATTTCCTGCGCCATCGTAATAGCCAGATTGATCGCGGTGACTGTTTTCCCTTCTCCCGCAAGTGCGCTGGTAACAAGGAGACTGTTCAGAAAATCTTTTTCCGTGCTTTTAAAAATTCTTGCCCGCAGCTTTTTGTATTCCTCCGCGGAAGGGGCGGTCGGATCGGTTATGCAAACGATATGTTTATTAACGGCAGTGGGGTCGATTATGGATTCTCCCACCTCGAAAACCGGCGTCGAGCTCTGCCGCTCTCGTGCCACACTTATCGTCGATGATGATTCTCTTCCGCCCTGCCTCAACTGCGCAGCTTTTTCCAATGCTTTCTCTATTCTGCTCATCACAGGTCTCCCGTGTATGGTTATAGGATCCGTACTCCTAAGATCTGACTAATAACTTCCTCAAGCAAAACCAAACCGACAATGCCGAGATAGATGGCAGCGGCTTTATAATATTTTCTGTCGAGCAGCCGCGATGCCGCCCGGTCCTCTTCCGTTTCAATTTGCGGCACAGTCGCCAAAAGGGGAAGCTTGAGGCCGTTTTCAAGCAAATCTTCATTTTTAAAGGTTGGATCTAAATAATCGAGCGCAACCACCGAAGCAATACCCGCGATTATTCCCAAAAACAGTCCAACCAGGATCATTTTTACCCTATTCGGGAAAATTGGTAGATGCGGTTCGACAGGCGGATCCATAATCTTGAAGGTAGAATTTTGCCCCAGTTCCAGATCTCTTGATACCCTCGCGCTTTCCAACTTGATCAAAAGATCGTCATAAATTCTCTGATAAACAGCTCGATTGCGTTGCAGTTTCGTCCATTCCTCCTGCTCTTTCGGCATCTTTCTGAGAAGTGACTGCCCCTCCTGCTGCTGTTTCGTCAGTTCTCCCTGGCGCGCGCGCAGTGTCTCAATTTCCGTCTCGGTCCTGGCCAACTCTTCCCGCAACTGCTGGTAAACCGGATTGACAGCCGCAGTCTCTGTTCCGGCACCTTCATGTCGCTGTGTAGAAGCCATTGCAATCTGTTTTTTCAACTCCTCAATTTCATTCTTAACTTTTATTACTTCCGGATAATCCTCGGTATATTTCGTCGTCAAGAGGATGAGTTGATTGTTCAACTGGCTTAACCGTGCCTGCGGTGATCCTTCTCGGGTAACAAAGGCAACGGTCAGCTCTTTTTCACCCGAAAGCTGTTTTTTGAGGCTTTCCCGTTTCTTTTCCAGTTCACGAAGTTTGATTTCCGCATCGATTTTTCCGGATTGGAAGGTTTCGATTCTGCTGACTACCGTATTTTCGCTCTGCGGCACCAGCGTCGGATGCTGCTCCCTGAACTCCCGTATAAGCTTATCGGAGGCATCAAGTTTCTCCCGGTATTCATTCAATTCTTTTTCGATAAAACTGAATGCTCCGTAAACATCCTGCGTCCGGGAGCTTTCGTTTATCGCTATGCATTCGCTGATGTGGGTATTCACCAGGCTGGTCACTTTTTTCGGATCACCGCCGCGATACGCAATTGAAAAATAGAGGTCAGATGCTGTAGCTCCACCGCTCCGGACGGTAACCGTAAGGCTTTTTCGCATTCCTTCAATCAGGCTTTCGTATTGAGTCGGATTGCTGATTTTGTCGTCGAGATTGAGCTTTTTAATGACGCGTTCAATAAGGCTTCTGCTGGTTAAAATATTTCTCAGGTTTCTCAGCCGCTCTTCCAGGCTTACCGTGACACCCACGCCCTGCATCAGGGGGTTGATCAGAGATGTGCCCTGGATGTACACCGTGGCGTTTGCTTCGTATGTCTTGGGCATAAGGAAACCGCCCCAGGTAAAGACGGATATCACGATAAGCGCCACAGCAATCGCCAGATATCTTCTTTTGTACAGGATGCCGAGATAATACTTAAAATCAATTTTAAAGGCGCCGTTTTCTTCCATGCAACCCTCCTAAAACCAGCTTGTCTTGACCGTAACCACATCACCAGGCCGTAAGGTGAAATTTTTGCCTATGTCTCCGTTCATGACATCTTTTATTTTTACTTTATGATTCTGAACCGCATCGCCTTCCTTTCGGGAGACAAGAACGTTGTTTTTGCTTGCGAACTCGGTAAAACCTCCCGCAGCCAGTATAGCGTCAAGAGCCGTCATGCCTTCGCTATAAGGGATAATGCCCGGCGTCCTGACCGCACCGGTCACTCGAATGCGGTTGCTGAACCCTCCTGGGAGATAAATGATATCATTCGGTTCAAGCTTTACATCCTGGGAGTAATCGCCTTTTCCCACCAGTTGCTCAAAACTGACGGCAACTTTTTTCCCGGCTCTCAGCAAATAGGCATTGGGTAAATCAATGTTGCTGACTGATCCCAACTGTGCAAGAAGCTGCAGCAGCGTTGTATTTCTTCTGAGTGTAATCTGTCCGGAAGCTGCTCCACCGGCTCCGGCAGCGGCGCTGGCTGTTTGTCCGGCTGTGTCTGACAGCAACGCATTTGATCGGGAGACGCCGTCTCCGAAAACATACACTTTAAAACTATTAATTGCCGTCACCGTGATGCTGACGACCGGCGCTTTTACATACCGCAGGAGCTCTTTTTCAATGACTTTTTTCAATTCAAGGGGGGTTTTGCCTTCCGCCTTGATGTCGCCGACAAGAGGCATTGAGACCATTCCATCCGGTCTTACCGGAACATGAACACTCAATTCATTGTTTCCCCATACTGATATCTGCAGCATGTCTTCCGCACCGATGACGTATCCTTCCGCATGAGCTGTTTTCATGTTCAGAGACAGCAGCGTCATTAAAAAAACCGATAAAACGGCCAAGACCATCTTGTACGTTGATCTCATAATTTCCCCCCGCAATTTTTTCGCAGAATAGCACCGCATTTTTGCAATGCTCCGCCCTCTCAGTCACAGACACGTGCCGGAGGGATAAAAAACCATTGTTTACATCCACTTCTTGCACAGCATCAGCTCCAAAAAACATTGTTCCGTGTTTGGTCGCTGATTTTTACGATCGAACGGCGAGCATTCAATTGTTTGTCAACACAATGATTCTACTTCCTGGGCTGCCACTCGTATGGAAACGCTTCTGCCGAGCAGTTCTACAGTAACCTGGAACAGATATTCGTTTTCTTTCCGGATCAGAATGCCTTCTGCATTTTTGAGCGGGCCGTTTTTAATCCGGATCCGGGTCCCCTGTTTCAAGTGCGGATAGACATCCAGCTCTTTGCCGCTCTCGACGAGAAGCCGTAAGGAATCTATCTCTTCGGGAGCAACCGGTGTCGGCTTGCCGGGTTCCAGCGAGATGAAAGTCACAACCCCTCGTGTCCTCAGCACGTCTAGGAACGCCTCAGGTCCGGGACTAATTTTCACGAAAAGGTATCCTGGAAACAGTGGATATTTGACGATCTTTTTTCTGTCTTTCCACTGGCTGACCCGCTTTGCAGCAGGCAGAAATGCTTCCAGATTTTTTTCAGTCAGTTCATCCAGAACAACGAATTCATGCCGCGATTTTACATGAACGGCATACCAGCATACCGTCTGCTCTGCCGGCGATTGTCGACTAAAATGAGATTCCGAAAACACTATAGACCGTGCCAGTTCACATTGATTCATGAGTTCCACGTTTCCTTTTATTTCCGTATTCCCGATTTTCCAGTCCATGCAGGCGACAGGAAAGGACTTACCGATCACCGTTTAGGCAAAACATGCATAATTTTATTCCGGATCCTGTATCCCCAGAGCATGAAGAAGAGCGGAATAATCGATACTTTTTCTCACACCCTGATCATGAGAACCCCAATAGAGCGTTTCAAAGTCGAGGTCCTTTACGATATCCCGGACCATAGCGGGGTCAACCTCTTTCGTTTCTTCAATAAAAGCGGTCAACAGCAGGAAGTCACACATGATGTTTACCAGCCGTGGGACTCCCTTTGTGTACTGGTAAATAAGATCAATGCTCCCATCGGAAAACGTTACGGCGTCTCTGTTGCCAGCCACTTCATGACGGTGCAGAATATACTCTAGCGTCTCTTCTTTTGTCAGCGGGCTGATCCGGCAATTGATGCTGATGCGCTGACGAAGTTGACGCAGCTGCGGTAGGGCAAGAACATCCCTCAGTTCAGGCTGGCCGACGAGAACAATTTGCAGCAGTTTCGAGGTGCTGGTCTCCAGATTTGACAGCATCCTGATTTCTTCCAGCAGATCAGGCTTTAGGTTCTGCGCCTCATCAATAATAAGAACCGGATTAAAGCGCCTCGCATGCTGTTCTATCAGAAAATCATTCAGGTCTTTGAACAGCGTGACTTTGTCCTTTCCTTGCACTGCAAGCCCGAAATCATCATTGATCATAGCGATCAACTGTTCGGAAGTAACTTTTGTGTTAAAAATCTTAGCGAGAGTGACATTGCCTGCCAGTCTTTTAATAAGATCGCTGATAAGCGTCGTTTTACCTGAGCCGACTTCTCCCGTCAGGAGTATAAAGCCCGCCTTTTCCCGTATTCCATATTGCAGATAGTGAATCGCCCGTTTATGGGTTCTGCTCATGTACAGGAAATCAGGGTTCGGTATAAGCTCAAACGGTTTTGTTTTAAAATTAAAAAATGCTTCATACATAGAATTGCTGTCCTTCCTGCACAGGTTTCTAGGGAACCGCTGCCGTAGTGCCTCCTGCCGGTAGCGCTCTAACTAACCTGTTGCCTGCTTCATATTTCTACTCTTATTTCCGGCTTCGCTGCATTGCTGACCAGAGCTGATTCAGCACCGCTTTTACAGTTTTCCATGATTTGATTTACGAGATCCCGGAATTTCGTATAATCAAGCGGCTTTATCATACAATGCAGCAGTGATTTGTCCACGTTATCGAGCATGATTGCCAAATCTCGGTTCAGCCGGTCAGAAAGGATGATGACCGGAAGTTTTGTTTTAACAAGCTCTGCCAGTACGACTGCCCCATATGGATAGCTTGTTATGACGAGACCGAAATCTTCGCAGTTCAGTATTGATGTGATGCTTTGAAGATCGCTGGTAACAATAGTGGAATACTTTTCTTTTTCCAGTATTGCCGAGCAGATACGTGCAAATCTTGCTTCATCAATTATTAATATCTTCTTTGTTTGGATTTCCATGGCAATAATACTAATAGCAAATTCAATGCCTGAGATAAAAGTCCAATTATTAAGGCAGTTTCAATTTAAAAAATCAGCTTTCCAGAAATTTGTTTCTCAAGTATACACATTTCAAAAAAAGTCGTTGTTTTCGGTTGTATCCAATGGATACAAAATTGACAACGTATTGGAAACTAACAATTTATATTTTATAACTGTTTCTTTTAGAAACACATTTTGGTGTGCGGTTATCTCGTTTTCCTATTATTTTATTGCCGACAGCATTTTTTTTGGGCATTTTTTTACACAGGTGGCTATGAAAACATCCTTTTTTTCACGGTCCTTCAGCAGAACCATTCTTGCAATCCTTTATAAAACAATGAATTTCTCCATCCATTTTCGTTAAGAAAGAAACTGATTTTTTGAGCATGTTTTTTGCTAGTTACTATTCTCAAAAAGTACGCATTTCTGCAGGGCAAAGACTCAAAGCAAGTTTTTATCAAGAGGAGGCTTTGGTTTATGTGTGGTATTGTCGGATACGTTGGTAAAACTGGTTCTCTCCAGGTGCTCGTTGACGGACTTAAGCGACTTGAATACCGGGGATATGATTCAGCAGGCATAGCTTTTGTCAACGGGAATGGCCTTGAAGTGTGCAAAACCAAGGGGAAACTCAAGGATCTTCAGCGTATGCTCCCCGATCCTGCTCCTGCAGTACGAATGGGGCTTGGCCATACACGCTGGGCCACCCACGGTGGTCCTTCATCGGTCAATGCACATCCACACCGTGTTGAAGGCATTGCCGTAGTGCATAATGGAATTATAGAAAACTACAGGGAATTGAAGACAACTTTGGAAAGCGAAGGGCATACTTTTCTCTCTGAAACAGACACTGAGGTTGTGCCGCAACTGATTGCAAAATATATGAACAAAGGCCTTCCGATCAGGGAAGCAATTCGGTCAGCCGTTGCTCAGCTGCACGGTTCTTATGCGCTTGGTATCATCAGCGAGCAGCATCCCAATACCCTTTTTGCAGTAAGAAAAGGAAGCCCGCTCGTTCTTGGAATCGGCACGGATGATTTTTACTTCGCTTCCGACATTCCGGCAATCCTTCCTTACACCCGCAAATTCATATTCATGGAAGACGGACAGCTGTGCACCCTCACCGGGGAAGGAATGGATATTCGACTTGTTGAATCCGATGCCGTTGTCTCCAATTTAGGCAAGGTAATAGAGATCGACTGGACGTCCGATATGGCCGAAAAAGACGGCTATGATCACTTCATGCACAAGGAAATATACGAGCAACCCCGTGCAATCACTGCGACAATCAGCGAACGCCTACAAAGTCCTCTTAACTTTCTTTCCGAGCTTGGAATCTACGTCCAAAGAAAATCGGATGTAAAAAAGCTGCACATCGTTTCCTGCGGCACGTCGTATCACGCGGCGCTCGTCGGGAAATATATGATTGAAAATATTGTTCGCATTCCGGTAAGCGTTGATATCGCCTCGGAATATCGCTATCGGCAGCCCATCATTGAGAAGGGTACGCTTTTTGTTGCAATCACTCAATCGGGGGAAACAGCTGATACGCTTGCGGCTCAGCGCGAAGCGAAACGTCTTGGAGCATTGACGCTCACCATCTGCAATGTCGTGGGAAGCACATCAACACGCGAAGCTGATTCGGTTCTTTACACCCGATCAGGGCCGGAAATCGGTGTCGCATCTACGAAAACATTTACTTCGCAGATGGCGGCATTATGTGTTTTGGCTCTTGCCATGGGGTTCAAAAAATCCACGATTTCTCAGGCAGAATATGACGCGCTGAAGTCTCATCTTATTGAAATTCCCGCGCTCATAGAGAAGACATTGCAATCGGATGCAAAAATCAAGGAGCTTGCAAAAACCCTCGCGCAGGCAAAGGATTTTTTGTATCTCGCGCGGGGAATAAACTATCCACTTGCTCTCGAAGGGGCCTTAAAATTAAAGGAAATTTCTTATATACACGCCGAGGGGTATCCGGCAGGCGAAATGAAACATGGTCCCATAGCTCTCATCGACCAGAATCTGCCGGTTGTTGTGGTCGCCTCCTCAAATGATCTTTTTGAAAAGATATTCTCCAACATAGAAGAAGTGAAAGCCCGGGGAGGACGGGTTGTTGCAATAACTGATATCCCCGAGGCGATGAAGGGAAAGGCTGATGATGTCATAACCGTACCATCAACCCATCCGCTGCTTACTCCCTTTGTTAACGTAATCCCTCTCCAGCTCCTTGCATACCATATCGGCGTGCTGAGAAACTGCGATGTGGATCAGCCACGAAACCTTGCGAAAAGCGTGACGGTTGAATAAACAGGGTTTTCTCGGCGCAGCACGAAGAGGTCGGAGGACCTTATCCGCCCGGATGGAATGGGACACTCCGCATGCTTCAACAAACAGCTGTGGCCGTCCGGTCCTAAAAAAAGGCGTTGCAGGATTAGTCCTGCAACGCCTCTCTCAACACACAATCTTTATCTAGGAATCAATAATCATATTTTGGTTTTTTGCAGAAAAGCCCCTTGTCTCTTGCTGCATTGATAAGGGAAAATGACTCGACAGCATTGTCGGCAATCCCTTTATAGTGCGGCATCTTTTCAGCAATCAATCCTCTGACATGATCCATGCTATACGATTTCCCCGTTGCCTCCTGCAGTATCATGTTCAGGACCTCGAAGTTTGATACGCCCTGAAGCGGATCGAAAGCCTTTTTGAATTTCACGACTTTTCCATCAAAGGAAACAATCGATCCTTCCGATTCGATATTCGGAGCATACGGAAGAACAACCTCGGCGCTGGCGGTTATATCATTCTCGAAAGACGAGAGCGCAGCAACAAAGTCGACCCCTTTCGGAGAAAGATCAGAGATACTTATATTTTCATTCAGCGAAAGTATCGCCTTGATTTTCCCTTTCTGCAAGGATTCCTTAATCGCTTTGAGTTTGTCAGCCGAGGAGAACCCGGTCGAGCCGTCGAACACGATATCCCGGTACCCCTGGCTGTTGCTGTTTTTGTGGATAACGGCGATGCCGTTATTCGCCTTGTTCATGCGGCCCGTGCTGAGCAACAGGTTAACGGCTGCCTTGATATCCTTGAGGTTTGCGCCATCAACCGTATCATTATAAAGAACAATGGCGTTCTTTGCGCCGTCAAGCAGGGCTGCCGCGACAGTCTCAACTTTATCCAGGTTTTTGGGATACGTTTCCTTGAGGACTCCCGACTTGAATTTTTCAAATCCCTCAATGGCAGCTGCCGCTTTGGCGTCGAATGCCTTGTTGCTGATCACACTCTTGAGAATGGCATTGATTATCTGCCCTTCCTCACCGGTCTTGCAATCAATATGGACGGACACGTATTTCTCAAGTTCAGAATTGAGCGGTCCTATCTGGACAAGCTGTGCGCCCTTTGCAACTGCCCTTTTTACCTGGAAACCGAACACAGGGCTGTTCAGCGTCAGTCCGGAGCCGATATTGATAATCACGTTTGCCTTTGCCACATCTTCGCGCGTGGCGGAAGAAATATTCATACCCGTCATCTCGCTGATATCGGGTATCTCCGCACGCACGATATCTTCTGCAGAGGCTATATTGGAAGAACCGTAATGCTTTGCTATCGACGAAAGAAGGAATACTTCCTCATTCGTCGCGGACGGAGAAACAAGGAACAGCAGGGAGTCGCCGCCCTGTTTGCTTTTGATATCATTGAGCCGCGCCGTTAATTTAGCGATCGCCGTCCGGATGGGAACGGCCCCCTTCCCATTCTCATAGCTTTCAGCAATTCTGCCGTCCTGCTTCAAATAGGTGCTCTCGAATCTGCCTTTCTTGCACAGTTCTCCTTCAACATATTTTTCATAGGGTTTCGCGGTCAGATAGAAAATATCCCGGTCGTATGCGTTGATGTCGATTTCGCAAGCAACGCTGCAGTCGGAACAAACCGACCGTTTCGCCGTGGTTTTAAACGGCGCCTGTCTCTTGAAGGGGTAGTTGAACTCGATTGCCCCTGTGGGACAGACTTCGATGCAGTTGCCGCAGGAAATGCATGAGGTTTCCGCAAGCGGTCTATCCATTGACGGCTTCACCACGGTTGAGTAGCCGCGGTTTATAAACCCGAGGGCATGAATGCCGATCAGGTCTCCGCAATACCGTACGCACCTTCCACAGAGCACGCATTTGTTCGGATCGAGTGAAATATAGGGGTGCTGATCGTCAACCTTGGATTTTTTAAATTTGCCAGTATATGCCTTCTGCACCGCACCGACTGCGGTGGAGTAATCCTTGAGGTCGCAGTCATAAATGGTGACGCAACCGCAGGCAAGGCACCGGTTTGCTTCGTGGGAAACGATTTCAGGAGTGACCCCGAGATCAACTTCATCGAACGTCTTGATTCTTTCCGCGGGATCCAGCTTTTTGCTATGGCTGCGTTCGACCTGTTCGATATGCGCAAAGGACGCCTTGTCGAGTTTTTCAAGCGCCGCCTTGTCGCTGACGAATTCATCGTGAATCGGAACGATTTTGCCAGTCGAAATATATTTGTCGATGACCGTCGCGGCCTTTCTTCCCATGCCGATGGCATCAATGGCCGCCATGGGCCCGCTCGCAACGTCGCCGCCGGCAAAAATCCCCGAAATATTCGTAGCTGTCGACTTCGGATCGAAATCAATTGTTTTCCATTTGGTTGTTTTTATTTCACCAAACGTCTTGTTTGCCAGCGAGGAGAGATCGGCTTCCTGGCCAATCGCGGAAACGATCATATCGCACTTGAATACAAACTCGGAATTTTCCTTCTGGATCGGCTTTCTTCTGCCGCTCGCATCCGGCTCTCCCAGATACATCTCAAAGCACTCGAGACCGATCAGTTTTCCATTCTCGGCAACCACTCTCTTGGGAGCCGTAAGCATCTTAAACTCGATGCCCTCTTCGACCGAATCATGGATCTCTTCCTTATCGGCAGGCATTTCATCCAGCGTACGGCGGTACAAGAGCGCCACTTTGTCTGCTCCGCACCGGACTGCCGTTCTCGCCACGTCGATCGCCGTGTTGCCGCCGCCGACAACCGCCACGGTTCCGCTCAAGCGCGGCAGAACAGCCGCCTTTTTGACATCTTCAAGGAATTTGATGCCGGTCTGAACAAAGGGAGAATTTTCTCCATCAATGCCCATGGGTTTTCCGACCCAGGAACCGATGGCAAGATAAACGGCGCTGTATCCCTTTGCCTTTAATTCATCAAGAGTGATGTCTTTTCCGAGCTTCACTCCTGTCTCGACATTTATGCCGTGGGAAATAATGAAGTTGACTTCCTTATCGAGCACTTTTGCAGGCAAGCGATATTCGGGGATTCCGTAGCGCACCATACCGCCGAGCTTCGGCTGAGCTTCGAAAATGGTGACTTCATATCCCTTCTTGGCAAGAAAATACGCGCAGGTCAGACCCGAAGGGCCACCGCCGACAACCGCGACTTTTTTGCCGTTCTTCGGAGCAAGGACGGGTTTCTCAAGCCTGTCATATTCAAGGTCGGCCACATAGCGTTTTACGAAGTTCAAAGCGGCCGGAGTATCCGTATAGTTTCTTCTGCAATTCCCCTCGCAATACTTCACGCAAACCCTGCCGCACATGAGAGGCATCGGGTTGGTCTCCCTGATCAGTTCGAGAGCCTCTTTATATTTGCCTGCGCCTGCAAGAGCAAGATATCCCTGGATATCCACTGAAGCCGGGCATCTTGTGTTGCACGGCCCCCTGCAGTCGGCATAGTGGGTTGAAAGAATAAGCTCAAGAGCCGATTTTCTCGACGCCACCGCTGCGGGGCTGTCCGTCTCTATCTCCATACCGTCTGCAGCAGGCACGGCACAGGAGACGAGTATTTTTTTCGATTTCATTTCCTCGACTGAACATACAAGGCAGGAACGATGGGGCTCAAGCCGCGGCTCATAACACATGGCCGGGATATCGAAACCATTGTCCCTTGCCACCTGCAGTATGGTCTTGCCAGGTTCGGTAACTATGCTTTTTCCGTTGATTTTTATTGTAATGGTATTTGCCATGGTTTTCAGCCCTAATCCTTATAGATAGCGTTGAAATTGCACACCGTAAAGCATTTGCCGCACTTAACGCACTGTTCCTGGTTGACGGTATGAGGTTTCTTCCGTTCTCCCGTGATCGCCTTTGTGGGGCAATCGCGCGCGCAGAGAGTACACCCTGTGCACTTCTCCGGCTTAATGACGAACTTCACCAGTGCCGCGCAGGAATGCGCCGGACAAACATGGTCTCTGATATGCGCAAGATATTCATCCTTGAAGTATTTGAGCGTCGTGAGCACGGGGTTCGGCGCGGTGACTCCCAGGCCGCAGGAGGAAGACTTCCCGATATAATCAGCAAGTTCCTGAAGCTTCGCAATGTCCTCTTCCTTGCCCTTCCCGGCAACAATGCGTTCGAGAATCTCCAGCATGCGGAGCGTTCCGATCCTGCAGGACGTGCATTTGCCGCAAGATTCGTTCTGGGTAAACTCAAGGAAGAACCGGGCCAGCTCAACCATGCAGGTATCTTCGTCCACGACGATCATGCCGCCGGAACCCATAATGGCGCCGAGCTTGGTTATTTCCTCGTAATCGATTTTCGTATTCGCGAGAGATGCCGGGATGCAGCCTCCGGAAGGGCCGCCCATCTGAACGCCCTTGAACTTTTTGCCGTTCCTGATCCCGCCGCACACTTCATTCACAATTTCGTTAATGGTGATGCCCATCGGAACTTCAACAAGTCCGGCTTTGCTTGCCTTGCCGGCTATCGCAAACACCTTGGTGCCTTTGCTTTTCTCCGTCCCATACGCTGCATATTTTGCCGCACCGTTCAGAACAATCCACGGCACGTTGGCAAACGTCTCCACGTTGTTGATATTGGTGGGTTTGCCCCACAAACCTTTTGCCGCAGGATAGGGAGGCCGAACTTTCGGCGTGCCCCGTTTTCCCTCAATGGATGACATCAGGGCAGTCTCTTCACCGCAGACAAAAGCACCGGCCCCTTCTTTCACCTTCAGCTTGAAGGAGAACTTGCTGCCGAAAATATTGCTGCCGAGCATGCCTTTCTTTTCGAGGATCGCAATGGACCGCTGAAGACGCCGCACTGCCATGGGATACTCTGCTCTGCAGTAGATATATCCCTCGGAAGCGCCGATGGCATATCCGCAGATCATCATGCCTTCGAGAACAGAGTGGGGATCGCCCTCCAACACGCTTCTGTCCATAAAAGCCCCGGGGTCGCCCTCGTCAGCATTGCAAATAACGTATTTTTTATCGTTCTTGGACTGGCTTGCGAATTTCCATTTCATTCCGGTGGAGAATCCTCCGCCGCCCCTTCCCCGCAGTCCCGACGCGATCATCATTTCAATAACCTGATCCGGTGTCATTTCCGTCAGGACCTTTTTAATTGCCTTGTATCCGTCCTTGCCAAAATACTCATCCAGGGAATCAGGATCAATGGTACCGCAATTGCGGAGAACAATTTTCACCTGTTTCTTCAGGTAGTCATACTCCTGGCCTTCTTTCTTGTCCCGTATGATCACCCATTCCTCGACCGGTTTCTGGTCGGTAACGTGGCTATCAAATATCTTTTTTGCCTTTTCCTCGGTGACGTCACCGTAAAGAAATGTCTGAGCCCCCGTACTTACTTCGACCAAAGGCTCCCGATAGCACATGCCGACGCAGCCGGTTGCAGAGACCGCAACTGATGATTTAGGAGCATTCCCCGACAAATTCGTTAAAGCATCAAAAACCTTTTGCGCTCCTGCCGAGACGCCGCAGGTAGCCATTCCAACAGTAATATTTATCACGGTTAACCTCGCCTCAATTCCGCGCTTTGCGCTGATATTCCTTCAACAGCTTCCGTACACTCTGGGCTGTCAGCTTTCCATGCACATCCTCGTTGATGAAAATAACCGGCCCGATACTGCAGCAACCGAGACATGCGACCGTCTCAACGGTAAACAAACCGTCATTTGACGTATCAGAGGAGTCGTCCAGCTTGAGTTCTTCTTTAATAACATTAAGAAGCATGGTCGAATCGTTAACATGACAGGCCGTTCCATCACAAACCTTGAGAAGATTTTTTCCCGGCGGCTTCAGCCGGAACTGCTTATAAAATGTCACGACGCTGTAAATGTCGCTTTCAGCAGCGCCAGTCAACTGGCTGATTTCATGGATAGATTCTTCAGGAACGTATCCGTTCTCCACCTGCACCTTCTGCAGAAGTGGAATAACGTCACTTTTGCTTGCCCCTTTTGCAGCAACTTCAGGGGGGAAAAACTTAAACGTCGCGTTCTTGAGCACCCTCTGCCTCCTTAAACTCTGCGATTTCGTACCCGAACGATCACGATAGTGCATTTCGTGACGTTGCAAACTCATTATTTTAACCTTTTTATACCCTTTTTACAAGAAAACTTTTCGGATAAGAGCAAACGGAAAATGCACCGATAAGAATTATATAATGAAAAACCCTGCTGCAGTGCTGTCTTCCTGGTAAAAACACTTATGCAATTTCCGCTGTTGCTTACAACAAGCAAAATGCAGAAAACAATTCAAAAAAAAGGAGCGCCCCCCGGCTAAATTCCGCAGGGGTAGCGCTCCCGGTCTATAGTCGCTACTCACAACAGTGCATGTTTGTTAACCAGCTGTAAAGAACATATCCACGCAATCGCGAATAGATCGGATGTGGCGCAGGTTCCTTAGAGCTGATGTTTGTAGGATTTCACGAACGCACTCATACGATCGCGAGCGTCGAATACGCGTTTGCGCAGGTCTTTTGCATACTGATCCAAGTCAAGTTTAACCGTGGCAACGCCTTCATCCATGGCTGCCTTGGCAACCGCAACCGGCTCGAGGTCGATCAGACGGGTATCAAGCGCCTTCGGGATGATGTAGTCCAGACCATAGGTCAGCGACTTCACATTATACGCATCACAAACTTCCTGCGGTACCGGCTTTTTGGCCAGGTCAGCGATAGCTTGCGCTGCAGCTTTCTTCATATTTTCGGTGATTGCAGTTGCGCCGCAGTCCAGAGCTCCGCGGAAGATATAGGGGAACCCGGAAACGTTGTTCACCTGGTTCGGGAAGTCAGAACGGCCCGTTCCCATGATCAGGTCCGGACGAGCTGCCTTTGCATCGGGATACGGAATTTCCGGATCAGGGTTCGCCATGGCGAACATGATCGGATTTTTGGCCATGCTCTTAACCATTGCAGGAGATACAAGGTTCGCCTGCGAAAGGCCGAGGAACATGTCTGCGCCCTTGAATGCTTCTTCAAGCGATGAGAAAGCCTTTTTCTGGGCAAACAGCTTTTTGTACTCGTTGAGGTCGGTACGACCCGCATGAATATGGCCTTTGGTGTCGAACAGGGAGATGTTTTCCTGAGGAACACCGAGCAAAACATAGAATTTGCAGCAGGCAATACCGGCAGCACCGGCGCCCGAGCAGACCACTCTCATGTCAGAGGCTTTCTTGCCTGAAATATCGATGGCATTGATCAAGCCTGCACCGGAGATGATCGCCGTACCATGCTGGTCATCATGGAATACCGGTATTTTCATGATCTTTTTCAGTTTTTCTTCAATATAGAAGCAATCGGGTGCGCCGATGTCTTCGAGATTGATGCCGCCAAAAGTCGGCTCTAATGCCTTCACAATTTCAATGATTTTATCCGGATCCTTGACATCAAGATTGATATCATAGGAATCAATGTCCGAGAAAATCTTGAACAAGATTCCCTTGCCTTCCATGACCGGCTTTGCAGCTGCTGGGCCGAGGTTTCCAAGTCCCAGGATGGCGGTACCGTTGGTGACAATTGCCACCAGGTTGCCCTTACCTGTGTACTTGTAAACATCTGCGGGATTTGCCGCAATTGCGCGGCAAGCGTCAGCAACACCTGGCGAGTAGGCCGTTGCCAGATCCTTCTGGGTAAAGTAGGGCTTTGTCGGAATGACTGTGCATTTCCCCGGAGGAAACACATTATGATACTTCAATGCTTCTTCTTTCGTTACCAGTGCCATTTTACTACCTCCTTTTGTCTATAAAGTTATTTCCCGGCATTTTTACTTCAAATTCTATCACGGCATATTGTTTTTAGGGATACAACTGGATCCTGCAACTGTACAAATACTCATGCTGCAAAAAGCAAGGAACATGCCAATTATTATAATGGTATATAGGACTTATTTTACAGAGGATTAGCTGTTTTTAGAATAACTTCACGCTTGTTTCTGAATATAACGAAACTCATGGATGTGATTCGAAAAAAACTATAATTTTATTATTTACAGCAAGATATGAACTATAATAAAAATTATAGGCCATAACTTTTTATACTGATTATTTATTATATATTTTTTACCTGCCCCACAGGGATGTGTTTCACCTTTATAAAGCGGCCTATCATAGCACAAATCACTTTTTTAGCAATAAAAAAAGCAGAGAGCCTGACATTATTCTTCGCTCGAAGTTTCCTGCTGCTGTTTAAGGCGCTTGCTCAGCGCTGGCTGCGATATGCCCAAAAATCGGCTTGCCACAGACTGATTCCCTCTCGCACGCTTCATGGCTTCCGCAATGAGAAGCCCCACGGTCTGCTGAATGGAAGGCAGAGTTTCCACACTTTCGAAGATATTCGCGGAATCAGCATGAAAACGCGAAGGGGTCCGGTCATGTGAAGCACTTATCTTTTTAAATTGTTTGGTTGAAACAGTGCCCGAGGCGGACTGAGCAACGGCGTCGAACACCATCGAACGCAGTTCCCGGATATTGCCCGGGAAATTATACTGTTCAAGAAGCGGGACCAGATCAAAGGCATAATTCAGCTTGTCCTTTCCGAGAGAACGGGCCGCTTCCTCCAGAAAATAATCGAGCAGCAGCGGGATGTCTTCCTTTCGATCGCGAAGCGGAGGCAGGTGTATATGGTGCGTGTGCAAACGGAAAAAAAGGTCCTTTCGCAATTCTCCCCGCGCCTGTTTTTCAGTAAGGTTCTGGTTCGTGGAAGCGATAACGCGCGCATTCAACCGTTTCGGCCTGTCGCTGCCTAAGGGAAAGTAATCTCCCTCCTGAAGAAGACGCAGAAGCTTCACCTGCGATGCATTGTTCAGGTCGCCTATTTCGTCCAAAAAAAGAGTCCCCAGGGCCGCCTGTTCCACCATGCCGCTTCTCGGCTGGTCCGCGCCGGTAAAGGCGCCTTTTACGTGTCCAAACAAGGTATCGGTAAACATGGCATCATCAAGTCCTCCCACATTCACCGATACCAGCGAACCCTTGCAGCCGCTTAAGGTATGGACTGCATTGACGATGAGCCCTTTTCCCACGCCGCTTTCACCCGTAACCAGCAGCGGCTGGCTGCTTTTGGCTACCGCTTCCACGTATTGGAAAATCGTTTTCATCGTTTTATTCAGCGTAATGATGCCTTCAAACGCGTGGGGATCCCGGAGTGAATCCGACAGAAAACTCCTGGTCATCTCGCGGTTCTCCGAACGCATTTCTATGATTTTTATCGCATGCTGGATTGCGGTAATAATCCGGCATTCTTCGGCAGTCTTGACCATATAATCGAAAGCGCCGTGTTTCATGCAGGTGACCGCGGTCTCGAGCTGGCTTATGCCGCTGCAGACAATCACTATTATCTCGGGGAACTGTTCGTTTATCAGTTTCAGAAGTTCTTCTCCCGAGAGGTTGGGCATCGTGAGATCCAGCAGCACAATGCCGATCTCCTGCTGGGCCAGTATCTCTAAAACATCACGGCTGTCCTGGCAGGACATCACATTGGTGATGCCTGCATGCCTCTCAAGGGACATGCGCATGGATCGGATCCATGCCTGCTCATCATCCACGATCAGGATGCGAAATGACGGATACCCTGCTGCACTCATGCCTGAACCTCCCATTCTGCCACAGGCAGTTTGATAATTACGGTTGCTCCCTCGCCGGGCTTGGAATTAAAACTGAGCGTTCCCCCATGCTCCTTCACAATTCCCGCGGAGATCGCAAGCCCGAGACCCGTTCCGCCGCTGTCCCTCTTGGTGGTAAAAAAGGGATCGGTCACGCGGTTCAGATGTTCCGGCGGAATGCCGATTCCATCGTCGTGCACCCTGATGATAATCGTCCCGACTTCACGCTCATATGAGGTCATGACAAATATCCCTTTGTCGACAAACGGCAAGCCGGGAAACGAGCTCATAATATCTACCGAAGGCTGTGGCGTGCGCTCCGGCTTCTGCCGGTTGGCGCTCTCAACGGCCTGCGCCGCATTCAACACAAGGTTTACAATCACCTGTTCGAGCCGGTGCGGATTGCCCTTGATCAAAGGAAGCGGTTCCGTGCAATAAACAGCGCAGTGGATGGCCGAGCTTTTCAACGAGTGTTCCAGCAGCCGGACGGAAGTCCGCACCACATTGTTCACGTCGAACAGCTCCTTGGAATTGGAATCGTTTTTCCGCGAAAAGTGCTTGAGATCGTCGACAATGCGCTTGATGCGCTTTACCGCAACCTGCATCTCGTCAAGAAGCTGGGGAAGTTCCTTGCGCATCCGTGAATACGGCAGACCACCCATTAAAAATTCCCCGTGTTCACGGTAATAAGCATCAAGAATCGGGTCGGCATCTTTGATGACCTCGCTGACCAGCGGCAAATTAAAAAGAAGCAGACCGTTCGGATTGTTGATTTCATGGGCCACGCTCGAGACAAGAACACCCAGGGCAGCCATCTTATCGGCCTGGATCAACCGCTGGTGCTGAAGCCTCAGCTCTTCATCCATGCGTTTGCGTTCTTCCACCTCGCGGTTCAGGGCAGCGGTCCTGGCGGCAACCCGCATCTTCAGCAGTCTGGACCAAATAATGGACGCAAGAAGGCCGAAAATAAGCGCGGAAACAATGTACATGTTGTATTTTTTCAGCCATTTCCAGGAAGCATACTCTGTATCCACATTTCCCAGCCATTTTTCCTGCAGTTCCTGATACCGGCCCGTCTCTTTGAGAAATGCCAGCCCTTCATTGAATTTTTCCAATGTAGCCAGGTTCCCTTTTCTGAAGGCAAAGCAGTACTTGCTGGTATCGATATTCTTGGCAACCAGTTCTACGTTTGTGATCTTTAAATCGGTAATCAGATATGTTGCCTGAAGCGTTTCCAGCACGGCATAGTCATGTTTAGCCGAGGCAAGCATCTTCACTGCCTCCGCAATGGACGAAACAGTGACTATCTGAATTTGGCTCCATGCCGCCCGGGAGTAATCGTGTTTTCCATCCAGGCTCACAAGAACGACTTTCTTTCCGCGGAGATCATCAAGGGATGAAACCGGAGATGCGTCTGTTCTGGCGAAGATGGAATGAGAAATTGCGGAATGCGGCGAAGAAAGGTCCAGGATATGCGCCCGTTCTTCCGAAAAGGGAAGGCCTTCGATAACATCAATACGGCCGGTTTCCACATCCCTGAATATCGTGGACCATGATTTTTCCAGCTTAAACGTGACTTCAACGTCCATGGTCTCGGCTATGGCTTTTGTCAACTCCACAATGAAACCGGCGGGCTTGCCATCTCTGTCAATGAACTCATACGGTGGATGGGCGCTGTTGCCGCCTACAACGATCATGTGTTTGGAGTTATCGGTGTTCTCCGCGGCCAGAGTCTGAGCATGGAGAGCTGGTAATAACAGCAGCAGACAGATGAAGGCTCTCACCATCATAGTGATTTAGCTTGCCTCTGGGATTGGTGGGGTTTTACGAATAACATAATTTGTGTAACTTACTGCATTATAAGGAGAAAGTCAAGCAACATATGAGTTTTTGCCTGTTAAGAACAAAAAAACCGCTGCCTTCATCTTTGTATTGACAAACCCGGCCCGTTGAGAGCAAATTCTTCATACGATTTGACATAATACAGGTGTGCAATTGTAAAAAAAGGGCTGCCGTAACCAGCAGGGTAACCATCCCTAAAGGGCTCCACGCTCGCCTCATCAAAGACGCCACACAACTGCGTTTCTCCTAAAAAAGCTATTCCATACATTGCATATTAGCCGTAGCATGACGACTATTCCGAATTTTGAATATTAGTCATTTAAATATGCTTTTAAATTCAGTCGGATACAGCAAATTCTTTCTTAAATTCATTGGCCATCATTTCAATTATATGCTATATTTCCCGAAGAACTAATATCTGGTTAGTCTAACTGAAATGGCGAAAAACGATTTATACATATCCCCTTTTGAAGGCAAAACACCCGAAGAACGTTTTGTAGCCTATATTGATATTCTTGGCTTTGGTAAAGAAGTAAACGATAACTTAGAAGCTGCCATAGACGTTTATGAAGATTTGATTGGTCATTGTCATTTATTAGGTCGCCTAGTAAATCTGTCAATCTATTCCGATTCAATTATTCTGCAATCTGCAAAATTGATTGACGTCGCATATGTAGCGACAATGGTTCAATTTATTGCTCTTACACGAAATTATCTGGTACGAGGAGGCATCGCGGTCGGGAAGCATCTTGAATCGAGGCAAAATGGAAATTTATTCGTGGTCAGCAAAGCATTAGTAAAAGCTGTAAAACAGGAGAAGCTAAATCAAACCCAAGAGACACCGTGTATTACCCTTCATCATGAAATAAATCCAGTTCCGTCGGTCGTATTAAATGATCCTGCACGCATTGTTGTTGAATACAAGGGACAAAACATTGTTAATCCTTTCAATCCCCACATGGAATCAAGCCAAAGAGATGGAATACATTCTCAACTAATTGAACTACGTGACAGATGTCCCGAGAAGGACCAACCGAAATACACTTGGTATATAGAATTGATGGATTTCATTCTAAGAACATATGGGGAAAGTGGACGACAGCGGCCAAATTAGATATACCAACAACACCGGCGAGAGGGACAGAGAATCACGCCCTCCTCATGGCGGCGTTAGCGGAATATTCTGGTAATCAATCGCATGACTATACCATACATAAAACAATATGAAACCCAATTACATTCGCGACATTATATTCGAAATGCGACTGCTGCAAATTATTGGTATGATTTTTCTGCAAATCGTGTATCCACTTATGTTAATAATTACCATGACGATTTCTGCATGGTTATCAATGGCTCAGAAACTGAGAACGACGCCTATGTCTTGCCATATAAAGTCTTTAAAGGTTTTTTTACTGAAGATTACCTTGATCACCGAAACCGTTGGAATGGTACCATCAAAGACAATATCATCAAACTCACATTGACAGCGAATAACAAGCCAAACAAATATCTATCCGTTGGTGCTTTTTATAATGCCTTTTCATTTCTCGTCTCAAACCTGCCCGATGAGAATGAAATTCATGTAGTAACGACAGATAGCTTAGAAATCAATCTTTCAAATCTGCAGAAACTGATTCAGGAGTTTAACGAGCATTACTCAAGTATTGCTCCGGAAAAGCGGATTACCGTATCGGAACGAATCGCGAGACCCAATGCAATCACAGATTATATTAAGAAAATTCAAAAATTTACTTGCCAGATATGCAAGCTTCCCGGCTTTCAACAAAAAAACGGTTCCAAATATATCGAAGCCCATCACATCATAGAACTGCATGACTTAATTCCAGGATCATACTGCTCTGACAACATCATTACAGCCTGCCCAACTTGTCATAGGAAGCTACATTACGCATCTGTATTGTACCAGACTCAAAACGAGCAAATAGTATCTGTCATTATTAATGGCCAAGCTTATTCTTTTCAAAGAAATGTTATTTCTGAAAAAGTAAAGTAGGGCCTAACGTGTCGTTCGAGTCCCGCGCTCAAGCAGCGCGGGGCTCAACTCGTCGTTCTCCCCTCGCTTCGCAAACGAGGGGAGAATCCCGGGGCTGAGCCTAAGCCCCATCCCCTTGCAAAAACGCTCGGGGAGAACCAGGGGCTCGAAACCTACCGCTAACGCGGAGGCTCAGCCCCGGGATTAGTCCATGACAGAAGCTATTCACACCCGTAAGGAGACTTTTCACAGTGGACATCCCACGGATATTCAACATTACTGAAAGTGCTCACCGCATCCACAACCCGTTCACAGCCGAAAAGCTCGCCACTCTCGGCGCGGCGCTGCGTCTGGAATCGGGAGCCCGAGTGCTCGACCTCGGCAGCGGTTCTGGAGAGATGCTGTGTACCTGGGCACGCGATCACGGCGTCATCGGCACCGGCATCGACATGAGCAAGTTATTCACCGAGCAAGCGAAACTCCGTGCTGAAGAACTCGGCGTCGCCCATCAAGTCAAGTTCATCCATGGCGATGCTGCCGGCTATGTCTCTGACGAGAAGGTCGATGTGGCAGCCTGTCTCGGTGCCACTTGGATCGCCGGGGGATTCACGGGCACTATCGAACTTCTGGCGCGGAGCCTGCGCACCGGAGGGATCATCCTCATCGGCGAGCCCTACTGGCGGCAGTTACCGCCGACGGAAGATGTTGCCAAGGGGTGTCTTGCCAACTCAATCTCCGACTTTCTCATGCTTCCAGAACTTCTCGCGTCTTTCGGCCACCTTGGCTACGATGTCGTTGAAATGGTTCTGGCTGACCAAGACGGCTGGGACAGATACGAGGCGGCCAAATGGCTCACCATGCGCCGATGGCTTGAAGCCAATCCCGACGACGAGTTAGCGAAAGATGTTCGAGCCAAACTGACCTCGGAACCCGAGCGCTACGCCGCTTACACGCGTGAATACCTGGGCTGGGGTGTGTTCGCGCTGATGCCGCGGTGATGCGGGGATTACCGGGCGACTCAAAAAGTGGAGAAAATCCAATCATGCCTACCAAGTCATTTAAGCCTATACCGCTGCGCGGAGAGGTTTAATTCAGGCATTAAATATCGAGGTGTATTGAAATTATGGCTCATATCTCGCTGCAAGAACTCCAATCCCGCTGGGACCGCTGTCGAAAGCTGCTGAAGGAGCATGTCCCTGCTGCAGAAGGTCTGTTCGTCTTTTCCCGACTGAACATCTATTACTTCACCGGCACCTTCGGGAATGGCGTGTTCTATCTTCCGCTCCAGGGCGAACCTGTGCTGCTCTGCAGGCGCGGCTATGATCGCGCATCCATCGAATCGCCCGTGAAAAGGATCGTTCCGTTTTACAGTTACAAGGACGTGGAAGGTGTGCTCCGGGATGCGGGAGCGCCGATGGGCAAAACCGTTGCCGTGGAGATGAATGGGCTTTCATGGATGCTGGGAAACAGCTTCTCCAAGTATCTGCCTGGCAGCTCGTTCCTGTCCGATGACAAGGTGATCTCGATGACGCGGAGCCGGAAGTCCGCGTGGGAATTGGAGCGGATTCGGACCGCAGGGGCAAAGCATAAGACCTGCCTGGTTGACCTGCTTCCGCGGCTCCTGCAGAAAGGCATGTCCGAACTCGAGATGGCGCATACCATTTCTCACCTTTTCTTCTCCCAAGGCCATCAGGGCATCCTGCGCACGGAGAATTACGGGGAAGAGGTCTACCTCGGCTATATCTCCATCGGCGAGAGTGGGAATTATCCCAGTGTGTTCAACGGACCCCTCGGCCTGCGCGGTGTCCATCCGGCGATACCTCACATGGGTTCCCAGCAGGTGCTCTGGGAAGAAGGAATGCCGTTGACCATCGATAACGGATTCATGCATGAAGGCTATCAGACGGACAAGACCCAGGTCTACTGGCTTGGAGAGAGGAACACGATCCCCTCTCAGGTCCAGGCAGCGTTCGACTGCTGCGTCGAGATCCAGGCGCGGACCGCGGAGCAACTGAAACCCGGCGTCCGGCCGTCGGACCTTTGGGAGCAGAGCCTGCAATATGCGGAGAAAAAGGGCTTCGAAGACGGGTTCATGGGCCTGGACCGGAACAAGGTGCCCTTTTTGGGCCACGGCATCGGTCTCGCCATTGATGAGTATCCGGCAATTGCGAAAGAGTTTGATCTACCTCTTGAAGAGAGCTGTGTGCTGGCCATCGAGCCGAAGATAGGAATTCCCTGCGTGGGCATGGTCGGCGTGGAGAACACCTTCGAAGTCACGGCCAAGGGCGGGAGGTGCCTCACCGGAGAGAAACACGAGATCATTTGCGTGGCATCGTAGAATCTGAACAGACATCGAGGGACACGACAGATTATCGATGGCGACTATTTCTATCACATGAAATCTCCGACTCCTCCATTATCCTTCCCCTTCTAAACCCGCGTAAACCGTGCACTAAAATTTGCTAAAAACATTCTCAGTACAGAAATTCTGCTCATACAATATGTAAGAACATCCAGCTTAATTTCGTTTGCATTACCTCCTGCTCAATGAGATAATGCAGTTAAATTTTCTGGAGATTTTATGTCATTTATTCCCGGCCTTGTGCCAGTAAAAAACTCCACCAAAGACGACTGGTGGTTTATCATCTGTGGTTCCAGCCTTCTGGTTACCCTGTCAGAAACCGACGCAGCTGTTCCCCGCTCACCCCAAATAGCGTTTCTGAAAGAAAAGCTCTCGAAAATATCATATCTGGGAAGGTTGGACGACGCAGGATGTTTTGTTGCCGAACTGCAGGAACGCGGAGAAGAACTTCAAGGGATGCGCTTGCAGGAATTACGTCCTCTTCTCGGGTTGCTGAGCGATGAAATGTTTTCCATTGCCGGCCGCGCTTTTCAGCTCCTGCACTGGGACCAAACGCACCAGTTCTGCAGCAGATGCGGGTCGCGCACAGGACCAAAGAAGGATGAACGGGCAAAATTGTGCCCTCAGTGCGGCCTGGTCGATTACCCGGCCATCTCTCCGGCAATCATCGTGGCTGTCGTTAAAGACCGTGAAATACTTCTGGCACAGGCCCGGCGGTTCGTCACCCGGTTCTACAGCGTGCTCGCCGGTTTTGTTGAGCCCGGAGAAACCTTTGAGGAATGTGTACAACGAGAAGTCAAGGAGGAAGTGGGCCTCGACGTGGACCGCATCGAATATTTCGGCAGCCAGCCATGGCCCTTCCCCAATTCCCTGATGGTCGCCTTTACGGCGGTACATGCAGGCGGTGAAATCAAGATCGACGGGACAGAAATCGTCGACGCGCAATGGTTTGCAGCGAACGCCCTTCCCGAAATACCCAAAAAAGGAGCAATTGCCCGGCGATTGATCGACTGGTTTGTGGAGAATCAAAAAAGCACTACTGCCTGACGGGCGACGGGCAGATGCCGGAAAAACGCTGCGGGAACCAAAAACATGTGCCTCCGCTCTATAAAACAAAAGGCAGAGTGCTCTGCATACTGCACTTCGCACCCTGCCTCATAACGAGTTTCAAATATATTGCAATAGTATTTATTTTCTCGATGTATCGATGATGTATCCTGCTATGAGACCGCCTACTTGCAAAGGTAACATTTTATCCGTAGCACCGGCAGAATACGCTCCTGCAAATGGGTTTGTATCCTCTCTGATATCTCGTTCACTCACAAGGTTTCCCGAAGCAGCATCGATCAGCTTCACATGAACAGTCATCTCTGATCTTCCTGCCATGTCACCGAGCCAGATTCGTGCCCCAGTACCCACAATCCTCATTTGAGTCAATTCCCCTTGCACGATCAGCGTCGAATCCGACCGCTCTGCAGTCGAAACATATTTTACATTTTCAAACAAATTTGATTTCATCAACTCTGCGGCACAACTTGATTGAGCATCCGCTAACACTCCCTTCGGATTATCAGTTTCCTGGACGCCCCTCGGAGTTATGAAAAAATTTACCAGTTGGACATTTTTATATTTCATATCAGCTTTAGATAGTCTTTCATACGGATTTGTTTTGACTTCTTCGTTACGATGACACGCTGATACAACCAACAGCACGCTTAAGATACCTACCACAACCATTGATAACCTTGCAGAATTCCTCATTATCTTCCTCTCCTTTTGCGAACTGCCTCTAAAATAAATTTTATTTGCCTATTATTTTATGTAATTTAGTGCAATTTTATGCAATTCTACGCTTTTCTTTGCATTAAATCAAATTTATTTCCTATCTCACCAGAGACGTTTGACTATTTATATAAAACCAATTTATTTGTTGTTGACATATTTAAATTGTTATTGTATGTTTTATTTTACGCATATTTATATTTATTTCGGATTCTAACTATTTTCCGTTTGGATCAATGAAGGCAGGTCGTTTGAGGAGCATTTATTTTGATGACAGAGCAGTCTTTAAATAGGAACCACGTAATACTAGTTGTTGATGATGATCATCCGGTACTTGAAGCAATAAGCGCGCAGCTTGACGCATGTGGATATACCGTAGTAACGTGCCTCAATGCACAGGAAGCCATTGACAAGTATCAATCCACCGACATTGATGTTATTCTTACGGACATCAAGATGCCCGGGCTTTCCGGCATCGAGCTTGCTGAAAGAATCCACGCATTAAACGCCGATGTTCCGATTATTCTCATCACTGCATACGCAGATATAAAAACCGCTGTTGACGCGATCCATGGGGGCGCTTTTGATTTTATAACCAAACCGTATAAATTCGATTATCTGAAGGAATCAGTGAAAAAGGCAATACGATTTACTGAAATGGTTCGGCATGAGAAGGACTATAAGCGCATCCTTGAAGAAGAGGTCAGACAAAAGACCAAATCTCTTTCTGATATGAGCAGGGAGTTTATCGTACGTTTGACAACGGTTGCGGAATTCAGGGACGAAGATACAGGCGCGCATATTTCGAGGATAGGATTGTATGCGAAGGAGATCTCCGAAACTCTCGGCATGCCTTTCGATTTTATCGACCGAATAAGTCTTGCAGGCTCACTCCACGATATCGGCAAGGTGGGGATACCGGATAGCATTCTTCTGAAGCCCGGCCCATTGACGAAATATGAATTTGAAATCATGAAAACACACACTACACTTGGCGCAAAGGTGTTTGCAGGTTCAACACATCCTACCATTCAGCTTGCTGAATCCATTGCATTAAACCACCACGAGCGGTGGGATGGAAAAGGCTATCCACGCGGATTGCAGGGCGATGCCATCCCGATCGAAGGCAGCATAATTATGCTTGTCGATCAGTATGATGCATTGAGAAGCAAACGTCCGTACAAACCGGCCTTTGAACACGAGGCGGCTTACAAAATTATTACGACAGGCGACAACAGAACTGCGCCCACACAATTTTCCCCGGCTGTTTTAAACGCCTTCATAAAAAAAGCAAGAATCTTTAATGATATTTTTGATGTCAATCAAGATCAGTTATAACTTTAATCACTGCGGCTTCATTTGAATCCCCAGGAGAGCTCGTCCCCCTCCCCTCTTGCATTGCGTATCAGCATGCCGGAATACCACCTTGCATTCTGATTACTCGCTCCGGTCAACAAACTTCATTTGCGATTCCTGATACCGTGCGCCTGCCGTCTGAAAAGAGGCAAGGACCTTATCCAATTCTGACCAGGCACTATCCGGCAAAACAAGATCAACAGCCTTCCTGTTTTCTTCAAGATGTCTACTATGAGTTGTTCCGGGAATGGGAACAATGTCTGCGCCTTGCTTCAGAAGCCACGCCAGCGCTATTTGCGCGGGGGTCGCCTGATGAGCAGACGCAATTTCTTTGACCAGCCTTACGAGGGTAAGATTGTGCTCCAGATTTTCACCCTGAAAACGGGGGTTCTTTTGCCGATAATCGTTTTTGTCAAATTTATCCATGTTCTCTATTGCTCCGCTCAGAAATCCGCGGCCAATGGGGCTGAATGGCACAAATCCAATCCCCAGTTTACGCATCGAGGGAAGAACCTTTTCTTCAACGCCGCGCTCCCAAAGCGAGTATTCCGACTGTACTGCGGTGACGGGGTGGACAGCATGCGCCCGCCGGATGGTTCCGGGCCCCACTTCCGAAAGGCCGATATAGCGGACCTTGCCTTGTTTTACCAGGTCGGCGAGGGCTCCGACGGTGTCCTCGATGGGAGTGTCGGGATCCAGCCGATGCTGGTAATAGAGGTCGATATAATCGGTGCCTAATCGTTTGAGCGAACCTTCGATGGATTCTTTTATGTGCGCGGGGCTGCTGTCGAGTTTCAGCTGCTCGCCGGACGGTCCGAACGTCCAGGCGAATTTTGTGGCAATGACCACCTGCTCGCGCGATTTTCCATTGAGCGCCCGGCCGAGTAGTTCTTCATTCTTGAAAGGCCCGTACATTTCGGCCGTATCCCAGAAATTGATGCCGAGATCGAGCGCGTGGTGAAGAACGCTGATGGATTCAGCATCGTTCGCGTGACCGTAGGCCCACGACATTCCCATGCAGCCAAGCCCCAACGCGGAGACGACAAGACCCTGTTGACCTAATTTTCTTTTTTGCATACGAGACCCTTCCTTTCTTTATTCCGGACACCGCAAAAATGAGTTCATGTGCGAGAAAATCTTACCTCCGCATATGATGACGGAATACCACCGTCATATCCAGCGCCGTACGCGTTTTTTGTACTCGAGATAGTCCCGTCCGAACGCGTGTTCCAGATACCGTTCCTCCCCCGCGATAACATAGTACCTGACTATTGCGATCACCACGGGCGCCAAAACAAGCGCCCAGAAGATACCAAACCAGAATGCGCACCCCATATAGACAAAAAGCAGGCTGAGATACATGGGATTTCGCGTAAAACGATAAGGGCCTGAAGTGACCAGCACAGTACTTGGCTTGAACGGCAGCAGGCTGGTGCGCTTGCGCAAAAACCAGGCGAAACTCCACAGGCCGAGTATCGCCGAAATTCCCGCACAGAGGAAAGACAAGACCTGGCTGATTCCGGATGGAAGCGCAATCAGCGGAAAAAACCGCTCCAGAAAAACACCGATTCCGAATACTCCGGCATAGATTGCCGGAGGAGGTATCCGTATGCCGGCATGATAAGGAGAACTTCCGCCAGATGCAGCATTCATGTTTCAGCGCCCGCGCCTGCCGCTGCCGGGCATAAGCCATCGGCAGCCAACGAGCACACGTTATAATTCCGGTGCACTTGACGGCACCAGGCAGACGAACGTAAAAGGAGCACTCCCGGCATTCCTGATCTGATGCTCTTCATTGCCCGGGATAAGTACCACCGTACCTGCTTTTGCTGTATGCCATTGCCCCTTGCAAAATATTTCCCCCTCGCCGGCATGGACAAAAATTTCATGTTCCCATGCATGGGCGTGTTTCGGCGTATTTCCTGACGGAGCGATTTCGAACACTCTCATGCAAAAGTTGTTTGCACCATCAGCTTTGCCGAGAACAACGCGTCCCGCGATCCCTTTTGCCTTATCGTTGTTAATATGGGTCGGTTGCACATCAGAATATTTTTTAATCAACATACGTTCCTCCTTGCACATGATACCGATATGGTCGGTGTTTATCGCCTCGCTTTTTTTCTTTCCGTATAACAGACAGCAGCATCAGGCCTGTTTGCTAACGCTCATCATGCAACCCCGGATATTTGACAAGCAACCCCAGTATGCCTCCCAGAATGGGGAGCACGGTAATAAATTCCAGGGCCGCAGGCACTCCGTATGCGTCAGCAATGACACCCATGATGGTGACGCCGACTCCTCCTGTTCCTATGGCAAACCCGGCCGTGAGTCCGGATGCCATTCCGACATTGTCAGGCAGCAGATGCTGGGACATTGCCATGGTGACGGCAAAAGATGAAATAAGCGTTATTCCGAGCGCGCCAAAAACAATAAACAGTAAAATGCCTTTTGCGACAAAAATAAGGGGAAGGATCACCCCGGATATGATCATGGAGCCGACCAAAAACTGTTTATGGCCCCAGCGGTCTGCCAGGCGCGCGCCAGCCAGCGTGCCGATAACGGCAGTCAGCAGAAAAACCGACACCAACATTCCCGCGTACATGGGATCGCCTTTTAAGTGATCCTTGTAGTAAAAAGGGATATAGGTGATCAGCCCGAATTGCGTCCAGGATCTCATAATGACGGCGCCAATGACCAGGGCAAGAGCACCATAGGCTGCTTTCGGAGTCGCTTTCTTCCCTACTGCATTCCTGTCTGCTTTTACCCTGTCAGGGACCTGAATGGTTTTCCAGAAAATGCCGACAAGGAAGAGGAACAATATTGAAAAAACGATCATGAGAGGCAGCAACGGAAGGCCATAGTGGGTAATGAGGAAAAATGTGAAAAACGGCCCAAGCGCAAACCCCAGATTGCCGCCCACGGCAAATATGGACATTCCGGTGGCTTTCTTCTCACCGGTAAAATATGACGCGGTTTTGAATCCTTCAGGATGAAACGCGGCTACACCAAGCCCGCTCAGCAGAACGAGCAGGAGAATAACGGCATACTGAGAGGAAAACGTGATCAGCGAAAATCCTATCCCGGCAAAGAGACACCCTAACGGCAAAAGCAGAGGCCTCTCTTTTTTATCTGAAATCAGTCCGAAAAGAGGTTGGATAATGGATGAAGACAGATTGGACGCAATAAGGATAAACCCCACTGCGGTATAGGAAAGCCCGAGTTTATCTTTGAGAAACGGCAAAGCCGCAGGAAGGGCGCCCTGGTAAATATCGGTCATGCAGTGTCCAAAGGAGAGCAGAAGAAGAATGTTAAGGTTGAATTTTTTCATTCACATCGTATCCGTGAAATTCAGATGAATTCTTGGATACTATACCATCGATTTAAAAGAATCAATCATATTTAACTCATGATTTGGACATCAGGCACCCTGCATTTTTTTCTTTCCTTTTTCCATAATATATTGATAATATGGTGCATAAAATTATTGTGCGTCATTATTTTGTCAATTATTCGCTTCTCGATGAGAGTATAAGCGTTATAAAAATAACGTATTATTACTGCAAAAAGAATTCACCGTCTCAAATAAAAGCATTTTTTTCTTTAATTTCAATACGTTTTCATATAAGATATATTCATCGCATTTGTGGTACAAAAAATGCAGTTGTTTGACCGAAATACTTTGTATTAACCGTTTCCGGGTATTTCTATTTTACACATGAATCTTTTTCCGGAGGTAACGTTATGTATATTGTCTTTCTTATTATCGTGACCATAGGACTTATCGCTACAGCGGCCTATTTTTCGGTATTCGGTATTGCAAGCATGTTCGCGTACAACTATATACCGGCCATGATCATGGGCATTACACTGGAAGCGGGGAAAATCGGGGTTGCAGTCTATCTTTTCCGCTACTGGAAACCGATGACCCGCCTGTTTAAGAGCATTCTCATCGTATTCCTTGTCCTGCTTATGTTCATCACATCGGTCGGTATATTCGGGTTTTTGAGCCAAGGCTATCAAAAAACATCAGAGGAATTCAATGTTCTCTCTCTCGAACTTAAGACTTTGGAAGATGAATACAAGATCAAGAAAACGCGGATGGAAGAAATAAACAGCCAGGTAACTTTTCTGCCGTCAGACTCCGTGACGAACAAAATACGCCTCAACAGAGAATTCAGCGATGAACAGGCCGAAATACGGGATCGTCTGGCCAGTCTTGAACCGCGCATCCAGGCATTGAAGGTTAAACGTCTTGCGTATGAATCTCATATCGGCCCGATTGCCTATGTCGCCCGCATGCTGAATGCCCCCCAGGACAATGTGGTCTTTTTTGCCATTCTGGTGCTCGTTTTTGTTGCCGACCCGCTGGCCATTACGCTTACCATCGCCAGCAATATGGTGCTGATTCGCTACTGGGAGCATGCGCGACCGCGACCCAGCGCCGCAGGTTCGCGTTCCCCCATGGTATTTGAAAATTATCTGACCAAAATATGGACCACGACCGTGGAAGCGTTCAGAAATACCGTGAAAAAACGGCGCATGAGAATAGCTGCCAGAAAAAAAATGGCTGCTGCCGCCGCTCAAGCAAAGACAAAACAACAACGAAGCAAAACCAGGAAAAAAGGAAGAGGCAAGGAATAGAACACGCTGAAAGCGAGAAAACCATGAAAAGAGCCCTCCTGATCCTGCTCCTGTTTGCAACCGGCTGCGCTACCCTTTCTACCCCTGCACCCGTCAGTCCCGTTGCCCGAACCGATTCGAAACCGCAGGTTGCGGCACCAGTGCCTCAGGAAATAAAAGAACCGCCCGCAACACAGGAAACAGCTGTGAAGATGCCGCCGTCGCCGTTCACTGCGCAGCCTGCTCCTTCTCCGGAACCTCCGGCACCATCCCTATTACAAGACAGCACCGCACCGTCAAAAGAAACGCTTCCTCCTGCTGTACCTCAGAAACAAGAGAAAACTTCCCGCGCATCCAGAGACTTGCCGGTTCCTGATTACAAATTGCAGGGACTGGTGAACCTCGCTTTGAAAAACGACGATAAAATAATGAATGTGTTCGTGGGAATGGACAAAAAAACGGTCGAAGACGTCATGGGCGGAGGACAGAACCCCTTTAAGCGCCAAACGGTAACCGGCATCGACAATCAAAAATATGAAATCCTGTACTATCTCACCCGGGAACCCCGGAAAGGCCGCCCGATCACGGACCGGATGCTGACGCCTGTCATATTCAAAAAAGGAAGGGTCGCGGCCATCGGTGCCTATCACCTGAAAAAACTACTGCGAACAGGGACTCTTGGCCGCCAAAAGCCCGGAGCAGAAGCCCCTCCTGCCTCCTCATAAAATCACGTCATCCTGATGCGAGCATTTTTTCATCTGCCGGCAAAGACTCCGGTTCATATCTGAAAACAGGTATTGCCAATTGAGACCGCTGCGGAAACCCGCATTCTCTAAGCTGCCTGGCTGATCACCATCGACAATTCCATTCCTGTTGTACTGCGAAATGCATAATAAATTTTTATCGCAACTATAAAAACAATTAATTTTATTTATATTACAGCAATGGATATAATACCGGGGTTATGAACAAATCGGCTCTCGTTCGGGGTTCCGCGCATTCCGTCAGACAGATGCACAAAACGCCATTATGAGACCTAAGAGATCTGTTCGCCATACAAAGCAGACGAAAAACAAACTCAATTTACATCCTTGGAGATATCATGCCGCAGAAATCGGAAATCAAATCGCCCGTTTCATCCTTCTTCAGACGTTGGAACGTATTGGCCATCGGCTGCGTCGCGCATATTGTTCATGACGGCATAACGGCCATGCTGTACATCCTTTTCCCCGTGTGGCAGGCTCAGCTCGCTCTCAGCTTTGCGCAGGTCGGTTTTCTGAAAATGCTTACGGACGGTGCCATATCTCTTTTTCAGATTCCGTCCGGATTGATGGCTGAACGCATTGGTGAGCGAAGAATGCTGCTCGCGGGAACGGTCCTGACCGGCCTGGCGGTGCTTTTTTTCGGATCGGCCACAACCCTCCCCTTTCTCGCCTTCCTGCTGATCCTGAGCGGCGTAGGATCCAGCGTACAGCATCCGCTGGCCTCCAGTGTCATTTCCCATGCTTATCGGGGCACGGAGTTGCGAACAGCCCTGAGCTTTTATAATTTCTCGGGCGACATCGGGAAACTGGTCATTCCCGCTTTGGCCGCTTTTCTGCTCAGCAGGATCAGCTTTTCAGCAACAAGTCATTTCATCGCTGCATTCGGCTTGATTAGTGGTCCTGTGATCTACTTTGTTTTAAAGGACATGGCAACGCCCAGGTCCGAAGCTAAAAAGGAAGCATCGGTCATGCCACACCGGAAGCAACCGGTTCGTGCTATTGCAAATCCCGCTTTTCTTTCCCTGTCGTCCATCGGTTTTATCGACAGTGCGACCCGCACCGGATTTCTCACCTTTCTTCCGTTTATTCTTCGTGACAAAGGCGCCGGCATAGCGACCATGGGCCTCGCTTTCTCGCTTATTTTTGCCGGGGGAGCGGCGGGAAAATTCGTATGCGGGGTTCTTGCAACGCGAGTCGGAATTCTGCGGACAGTCTGCATAACGGAGCTGATAACAGCCGTATGCATCGGTTGCATGATCGTTCTCTCGCTCGAAAATTCCCTGATTCTTGCGCCGATTCTCGGAGTCGTTTTAAATGGCACCTCTTCCGTGCTGTATGGCAGCGTACCGGAACTGGTGCCGGATGATCAACGGCAGAGGGCTTTTTCAATTTTTTATACCATCACGATGGGTTCAGGCGCGCTTGCGCCCTTTTTCTTCGGCTTTCTGAGTGATAGTACCGGGGTGATTATTGCGGTGGCGATTGTCGCTGTTCTTGTTTTGACGGTTCTTCCGTTAACGATTCCGTTGCGGGGAAAGCTGGCAGACAATTGTTAGGATTCGCAGGAGATAGACGGCCTTTTGTTTAGCCGATCTTTTTTCAGAAAGACGAAGGGTATCGGGTGAAGTTGCTCTGTGAGGTCCCGGTCAGTTCAGTTTTGCGATATTGCGCCGTACCGTTGCCACTGCCTGAAGCGGAGTTTCGGGAGTGTCGCGCAGTACAAACGCATTTTTTGTTGCCGTCCGGTAAAACAGGGACGATGCATCGCGTGCACGGGAAGGCTGAAAAGCCGCATCCGCGGGAACCACAGCGTGTCCCGCTCCTGCTTCATACTCATCAGCGAAAAACGTAAAATCAGACAAAAACGGCATCAGCGTGCCAAGCTGTTCCATGCGCCCTTGTTTCTCCCCCGGTGTATCGCCGTAAGAAGCGAACGATACCGTCAGGGCCTTCGCCCCTTCAAGTACCGACGAACTATTATCCTGGCAGTCCAGTGAAAGGACCATAAACTCCTGGGGCCGTGAATACTCCGGCAAATACAGGACATCAGCTGACATCCCCAGGGGAACTACTTCCTCCAGAAGCCCCACGAACAACATTGGCTTCCGTTGACGCGGCAGCGTGTTGAAAAGAACCGTACCCGCTTCCAGCATGCCTTTGCCGGTCTCGATCCCTACCGTACCATGAGCAGGGAATGAAATTGACGGCGAACTCTCATTGTACAAAACCTCTCCGCCGTGCTGCAGGACGATGCGATATAATTCATCGCCGAATTTTTTGAACCCTCCATCCAGATGAAGCGGCGGAGTGCAGCATAATGTTGTCAGGGTCGCCACGGAAAGGTCTGTTACTGGTTTTTGAAAGAAAAAACGGGATTGAATATCAAAAAAAGCGATCAATTCTTTGCTCAGGCCATATCGGGAGAAATAGCCGGCTGAAGAACGGTGGCGCGAAAGAAAAGCGACAACACGGTTATTGGCCATTTTCTTTGCAAGACCTTCGATGTCCTGGTAGAATCGGGCGACGCGGTCGATCTCCCGGCGAAATTCTCTCCGTATTTCCTCAAGCGTCTCTGCAGCATTCGCATACACGGTAAGCCGGTGATCCGGAAGCGCCACTTGATAGCAGGGAGAAGGGACCGACACGTTCTGCTTAATGCCAAGAGAGGCGGAAAGCTCCCGAAACAGCCCTCCCTGCTCGAAGCCGTACGACAAGGCCGGTCCGGTAGAAAAGACAAAACCGTCCTTTTCAATCACGCCCACGGCATTTCCCAAAGAAGCGCCCTGCTCAATGACAATGGTCTTCTTATTCTGGCTGGACAACAAAGCTGCGGCAGTCAGTCCGCCGAGTCCGGCGCCGAGTATGGCGACGTCATATTTCTGCATATCGCCTCCAAAGGGTACCAGTCTATTATAAAGGAATCAGGCCAGAAAATCGAGCAGAGAATTGGAAAGAATTTTTGCTGAAGATTCACGAAGTGCCGTAAGCACCGCTTCACTCTGTTTCAGCTTGGCGGCCGTTTCCGTGCTGTTGTCGTCCATGATCGTTGAAAGAGAATTTTTCAGGTTCAGATTGTTGTCCGTCAGGATGCTTGTCTGGTCATCAAGCCGGTTCATCCACGCGCCCACGTTCGCCTGTACGTTCGTGATCTGCTGCAGGGCAGTATCAAAAGGCTTAATCAATGCCTGGACCCTGAGCGTATTGTCACTCGAAATTGCGGAACTAAGCGTGTCCGTCATTTGAATTACGTTGGAGAAACTGAATGTGTCAAGCACGGTCGTGTCGTCAGTGCCCCGAATTTCCACATTGATTGTGGTTCCCGCCCCTTGCGTATAATGAGCATACTGCCCGCTGCCCAGTTTGACCACCTCCGGCGAGCTCAGTGTATAACTGAACGCAGTGCTTCCCGGAACATTTACCGGAATGGTCGCCCCTTTGGCTATCTGTACATTCATGTTTCCGGCATCGCCCTGATACGCGTAGGTCGAGGAATTATAGGCCTGCAGGTTCGTCCTGTATCCGGAAAAAATATTTCTTCCCCTGAATTCGCTGTTCGTCAGGCTCAGCAATTGATCACGCAGCTGTGTTGTGGTCTGGACCAGTGTTGATTTGGTCGTGGCATCAAGCTCCCCGTTCTGCGCAGAGACCGCGTCCGTCTTTACCTCCTGAAGCGCGCTTGAAATGGATCCAAGGATCGTGTTGGCATACGTAAGCTGTGACGAAGCCTCATCAATATTTCTGGAATACTGGTTGTTTGCGCTGATGCTTACATTATAATCCATCGCACGGGAAAGACCGGAAACATCATCTGAAGGTTTGTTTATTTTTTTGGTGCTCGCAATGCGTTCATTGAGCGTCGCATAATCATTCAGATTTTTTTCGAGCGACTTCGTAAGCTTATTTAAAACCATGAAGGGGGTTATTCTCATAGATTAATCACCGTTTGCAGGAGCTCGTCGGTTATCTGTATCAATTTTGCTCCGGCCTCGTACGCCCGCTGATACTTGATAAGGTTCGCGGCTTCTTCATCAAGAGAAACCCCGGACACCGAGTCGCGCTGGTTCGTAATCTCCGTGAGAAGATTCTGTTCAAACGTGCTGGCGTCTGAAGCGGCCTGGCTCAAGGAACCGATTCCGGAGACAATCCCTGCGTAATACTCGGAAAACGTATTGCTGCTGAGATCGGATATCGAAGCGCCGGACGCCTGTGCAATCTGAAGCGCAATCGTGTTGTCCCCCGGCAGTCCTGTTGTAGAAGAAGCAGCCGCGATTTCGTTCGTGTCGGTAATTGCAACACCAAAATTCTTGATCGCATCGGTCAACGGGCTGACGCCGAACGTATCCGTATCAGTAACCGCTCCCGTAATCGTGACCTGGATTCCGTCAACGTTGATGGCGTTGCCGGAAACATAAGCCCCGGTTGCTGCAACAGACCCTGTTTGTTTGTCCGTTACCGTATAATTCCCTCCGGAAAAGCTGATGGTATATTCATTCAGATTCACCTGCGTTAAATCCGTGATGGATGCAGTTATAGCCGCGCCGGCAGAATAGTTTGTCGTGGATACCTGCAGGGAATTGAAAAAATCAATCCCATGGGATGAATCAAGACCGTATCCCGACTCATGCAGGAGATTGATTTCTTTTGTTACCGAGGCAACGAGCTTTCTCAGCCCGTACAACGACGTTGAGGTGACTTCACTGTTGGCGGTAAGCAGGCCTCCGATTTCGCCTCCGGTGACCATCGAGGTAATATTGGTATTATCAATGGTCAGCTGCTTATTTCCATCCTGATCCAGCGAGGAGGAAAGCGCGTTTGTTGATGTCCCTGCAACGAGATTTTTCATCCCAATGGTCACCGTCAACGCACCGTTCTGATCTTCATAGGAAGCATTGCTGACGAGGCTCGAAAGCTGATTCATAAGCTGGTTCCGGCTGTCCCGGAGATCGTTTGCCCGCACGCCGGTGTTGCCCGCTTCCTCCGCTACGATTTTGCCGTTCAATGCGGCGATTTGCGATGCAATCGAATTGATCTGCTTGACGGCGTCGTCAACACCCACGGTTGTCTGTTTGAGTATTTGCAGGGTGCTGCTCTCCATGGTCTGGGCGGCGGAAACAAGAACACCCGCTTTCTGGAGCAGTACTGAGCGTGCGGCCTGGGACGTTGGGTCCGAAGCAACATCATTCCAGGCATCAAAATAGTCTGAAAGCGGTGTCGAAAGACCAATGCTTTGCGATTCATTGAATATTTGCTCAACTTGGCTCAGCATCTGGCTGAGGGTGTCAGAGCGGCCCACATTCTGCTCCTGTAGCAGCAGCTGTGCCTGGATAAACTTGTCTGAAGAGCTTTGAATGCCCTGAACGGTCACGCCCATCCCCATGTAGTTGTTCCCCATCGTGACGGGCGTCGAGATGGCAAGAACCACGGACTGCCTGCTGTAGCCGGGCGTGTTTGCGTTCGCAATATTATTGCTGGTCACGCTCAGTCCGGCCTGGCTGGCATTCAGGGCAGAAGTTCCGATATTGAGCAACCCGTACAGAGACAATCAAGCCTCCCGTGACAAAACCGCGCCGGTCTTTTTCCTGTCGGCAGTCATGCGAAAAGAATCGAGAAAAACAAGATTTCTCCGCACAAAATTGACCGAGCGTTCTATCAGAATTTTATTGAATTCGTTAAACTCCGATATGGCCTGTATGAGCGAGAGCATCTGCGACCGTAATGTTGCATAGTCAGCGTCACCCGTCGCTATGTGAAGCTTCTTCAGCGTCATTTCTTCAGTGATCCCCTGTTCGCGGGCAAATGCCTGCACCAGGCGTATCCGCTCTTCCTCCAGCAACCGGAGCTTGAGCATAATGGTGTCTTTGCCTTTCGCAAGCGTCTCAACGCCTTCAGGATTGAAATGGACAAGACATTCACGCTCCCGTTGAAGCACTTCGAGAAGCGTGCGGTACGTTTCGATTTGCTCTCCGAGAATTTTTTTTATACGATCAGCTGTATTCATATCTCTTTCAGCATTTTATCCGCTATTTTGTTGGGATCAATCGTATAGGTACCTGCTTCCAACGAACTCCGGATCGCATTCACTTTATCGTCACGAACTTCCGGCATCTGGTTGATGACCGACATGAGATCAGCCACTTCCTTGCCGGTATTCGAAATTTCCACCCGGTCGACCTGCGATTTGGGCTGGTTCTGAACGGTTTTTTCTTTGGAGTCAGTTTTTTCTATATTTTTCGGTATGTTCTGGGCTATCCGATTCAGTTCTTGTCCATCCGGACCATTGCTCGATATTTTCATGGAGTCCTCCTCTGCGTGTTCATGCTTCAGCTTCTGCCGTACTTATCGGCACATCCTTCTGAATCTTTAAATTTTTTCCCCCAAGAACGAGCACCGGATTAACGTCTGCGCCATTGTAAATAACCTCAAAATGCGTATGAGAACCTGTTGATTTTCCTGTGTTTCCGACCTTCGCAATTACGGTATTGCTGGTGACTGTCTCCCCTTCCTGGACCAGATTGGTTTTGTTGTGAGCATATTTTGTCACAAAACCGTCTCCGTGGTCAACGATTACAACATTACCATATCCCGTCTGCGTCCCGCTGAAAACCACCTTCCCTTGTTTGAGGGGATGTATATCACTGCCTTCGGGTGCCGCAACATCAAGCCCGTGATGAAACCTGTACGCCCCGGTAAACGGATCGGATCTCTGGCCGAAACCGGAGCTTATTTTGCCTCCCTGTACCGGAAGAGCCCCCTGGAGCGTGTTTGTATCCGTTTCTGAAAAATCTTTCGTGTTTTCCCCGCTGCCCGATATGGCTGTTTCATCACTGTCCTCGGAAGAACCTCCCGCTTTTCTCGCAATATCCTTCATCAGCATATCCTGCAGTCCGAGCCCCCGTTTTGCAATCAGCTTCGAAAGCTCCATATCAAACATGCTTGTGTAGGTGCTGGCGCCCAGCCCTTTTTCAGATGAACTATTCGAGGCTGCCCGCATGGCCTTTAAAAGCTCGTTCGCGAACATTGCCTCCATTTCCTGTGCAACTGCCTTGATCGCTTCGGAATCAGTCCTGCCGCGGTATTGCTCGATCGAAGCGGTTGAAGCAGTGCTTGTTTCCATCGGATAATCGGGAATCTGCATCAGATTATCTCCAGTTCCGCTCTCAATGCGCCCGATGCTTTCAGCGCCTGCAGGATGGAAATAAGATCACGCGGCGTGACGCCAAGCGCATTCAGACCCCTGACAATCTCGCTGAGTGTTACACCCGATACTTCCATAAGCGATGCCTTCTGCTCTTTGACCGACACCTCTTTCTGCGGCACCACCACGGTCTCCGCTCCCTTGGGCGCAAACGGCGGAGGTTGAGAGACCTGTAATTCCGTCTTTATTTCCACGGTAAGACTGCCGTGGGAAATCGCGACCGGAGCGATCTTCACGGTGTCACCGACCACAACAGTTCCGGTCCTTTCATTTATTATCACCCGTGCAGGCGAGTCAACAGCCACATCGAGGACTTCAATGGCCGCGATCAGCTCCACAACTTTATCTTTATAGGAAGGAGGAATCTTGATCTTCACCGTTGCCGGATCTGCGGTCACCGCAGATTCTGAAGCTAACGCCTCATTAATTTTTCGCGTTACCAGAGAAGCGGTGCTGAAATCGGGCCGACTCAAAAACAGGCGAATTTCATTGCCGTCGCCCAGGGTGAATTGCGGTTCGTTTTCAACAATGGCTCCTCCGGGAACGTTCCCCGTTGTGAGATGGTTTTTTTGCGTGCTCGTTCCTCCGCCGCCTCCGATAAAACCTCCGATGGAGACGGGACCCTGGGCAAGGGCATAGACCTTGCCATCAGGGCCTTTGAGGGGGGACAAGAGCAAAGTGCCGCCCTGGAGGCTTTTCGCGTCTCCGAGAGCGGACACCAGGGCATCTATTTTGATGCCCGGTTTAGGAAACGGCGGAAGCGATGCGGTAACCACAACAGCCGCCACGTCTTTTGTTTTAATATTGTTCGGATCCACGGTAAGTCCCATTCGCTGAAGAATGTTTGCAATCCCTTGCGCGGTGGCGAGACCGGTGTCGCCTGTTCCCGGAAGGCCCATTACCAGCCCGTAACCCACCAGTTGGTTGGATCGCACTCCTTCAAAGGTCGCGATATTCTTAATACGGTCCGCCGACGCCTGAACAGGAAACAAAACGACCGCGGCAACAATGCAGATGAGCGCGAGCAAGAGCGTTCCTTTTCGCCGTTGATCCGACAAGCCTGTTATGTTAAAAAAAGAATGATTACTGATATTCATCATGCATGATTTCCCTAGAACGGCCATACATTATCCATGATTCTTACAAACCAACCCGGCTTCTGCTTGTCCTGAACAATGCCGTCGCCGACAAAATATACTTCCGCATCTGCGATCTTGCTGCTCAGCACGGAATTGTCCATGGCAATATCATCGGGTCTCACCATTCCCCGAAGTATTAAAATCTGCTTTTCGTTATTGATCGTTATTTCTTTTCTCGATTGCAGGACAAGGTTTCCATTCGGCATGACCT
Organism: Nitrospirota bacterium; assembly: GCA_963663225.1. Classification (GTDB taxonomy): domain Bacteria; phylum Nitrospirota; class UBA9217; order UBA9217; family UBA9217; genus JBAZLV01. The sequence goes on from OY760142.1 coordinate 274,296, forward strand.
CCACAACCTTGGCAGTTATGGTCCCCACCAGCGTTCCAGCCCGTGTTGTATTGCCGTTTCCTGCGAACTCAGTTGCCGCATGACCGCTCGCTGCAGGGATGAAGGCGTTGCCGCCGCCCCACAGGTTCTTCAGGCCGAAGTTCAGCGGGCTGCCGAAAATGCTGTCTACCCCGACGTCCAACGTTGACGATCCTTTTGTCGCAGTAACCGCGGTTCCTGATCCTGAAATGCTTTCCGCAACCTTGATGGTCACCAAATCATTCAGCCTTCTTGCCTGAACGTTTTCGTACAGGCCCGCGCGGTCGGTCCATAAAGAATTGGCAGAAGGACGATGCGCTTTCTCCTGCTGATACACGTATTTTTCAGACGGAGGAGGAAGCTTGGGTGAGAAACAACCCGACAAAAGTACAGCAAGACTGAACGCGATAACCGTAAACCGCGCCGGACCGGTAAACAATGCCCCTTCTAAAAGCTGTTTTCTATTTTCGAAATTTTTCATACTTATAAACCCACCCTAACCGTGCGTTCATCCAGAAGCAGTCCGGTCGTGACTTTATGCGATACGGCATTCAGAACCCTGACGTAGTTCCCCACCTGAGCATTCTGCTGCAGTTCTCCTGCCGCTCTGATGGTGAATCCCGGAGCTTCGACGACAAGCTGCACTTTCTGGCCTTTTTTCACCTCGGGCGAGTTGGACACCATAATATCCGTTACGACTACGTTTGCGCCAACCCCGCGGGAAAGGCCTTTTCCCACGACATCATCTTCGTTTCGCACCGCGCCTTTTGGTATCCTGGCCGTGTCCACTAATGTTGTGTATACGTCTCCCTTCTGAAGAAGCGTGGCCTTGCCGAGTGCCCTGCGGGTCACGACAACGGAATCGAAAGCCTTCACCATGGCGCTCGCGATGATCTTTTTGCCGCCAGCGTATTTCAGGGTAAAAATTGTCCTGCCTGGGGGCCCCTGCTCGACGACAATCGTCTCCGGGTTGCCGGCCGGCAGTTCCATATTGCTCCGTAGGTCATCAACTTGCATCTCGGCCCAGGGATAATGGTCCTTGAGATGTGTTTTTAGCATATTCTCAAGCCGTCCTTCGCCTGCGTCAGCGGACGCGACCAGTACTAGAAATGCAGCGATTATGAAAAAAAGTTTTTTCATGTTTTTGCACGATTATTTCTTCAGGCTGTTCGTCACTTGCAGCATTTCATCCGAGGCCGAGACAGCTTTTGAATTCATTTCGTACGCCCGCTGGCTGATGATCATGTTTACCATCTCTTCTACCACATTGACGTTGCTCAGTTCCGTATATCCCTGGTTTATGGTGCCGAACCCGTCAGTTCCGGGAGTCCCCGTCGCCGCATCGCCGGATGCGGCCGTGGGAGCAAATAAATTTTTCCCGAGCGCACTGAGTCCTCCCGGGTTAATAAAACGAGCAAGCTGTATCTGGCCGACCTCGGTAGGCGTGGTGCTGCCCGGCTGGGTAACCGTGATTTTACCGTCAGAACCTATCGTTATATTGGTCGCATTTGTCGGAATTGTAATTCCCGGTTCAAGGGCATATCCGTCTGAATTTACAATTTTTCCCGTGCTGTCAAGCTTAAAGGTGCCGGCCCTTGTATACCCGAGCGTTCCATCAGGCATCGTAATCTGGAAAAAACCGTTCCCTTCGATTACCATGTCGAGTGAGTTGCCTGTGCTGACGAAATCCCCTTGGTTGAAAATCTTTGTCACGGCAACAGGTTTGACCCCCAATCCTACCTGAATACCGGATGGAATCTGCAGACTCTCCGCGGATGTGGCGCCCGGGGCGCGTACTGTCTGATAGATGAGGTCCTGAAAATCAGCCCTGCTCTTTTTAAATCCCGTGGTATTTACGTTGGCAAGATTGTTTGAAATGACATCTACGTTCAGTTTCTGGGCCTCCATGCCCGTTGCCGCGATAAACAATGATCGTAACATGCTATAGCCTCCCTATCTCGTTCGTAACCTTTGATGTCGCATCATCAAACGTCTGGATCGCCTTTTGGTACGTTTCAAATTCGCGGAGAGTCTCGATCATGCGAACCATCTCCTTGACGGGTTCCACGTTTGATGCTTCCACATAGCCTTGCCGTACGCTCGCCTGGGATGCCACGGCTTTTTCATTTGTCGCAAAAATACTGTCTCCTGCCTTTGTCAAACTGTCCGTTTTTTTGAAGTCCACAATTTTAATGGTATCTACCTGATCTCCGTTTATGCTGATTTCTCCCTTTTCGCTGATGTCAAGTTTTCCTTCCGGCAATTTTATCGGGCCTTTTTTCCCAAGCACTTTAGTGCCGTTGAATGCGGTAAGATAGCCATCAGCGCTTCTTTTGAGATCTCCTCGTCTGGTATACCGGTCCCCTTCGAGCGCAATGAAACCGGTACCTTCCAGCGCAACATCAAATGGATTTACCGTCTTGATAACGGCACCGTTCGTAAAATCAGTTTTATACTCAGAAAGGGATGTCATCGCCCTGCCATCGGGACCGGGTCCTGCCGCTTCCAGGGGCATAAGATATTCTTTGAAGGAAACGTTGTCCTTCTTAAATCCCGCCGTATTGGCATTTGCTAAATTCTGTGAAAGCACTTCAAGCTGCGTCTGCTTGAGTACCGCTCCCGATGTCGCTATGTAGATACCTTTATACATTTCATCTCCCTATCAAGCAAATCACGTGCCATGTATTTGCGCAGCGCACGCGTGCGATAAATCGCAGTAAAACCGCTGGAATAGAACACGCATATGTCTAACGTACATTTTCTTCAATGCGGCATTCACGTTTTATCCGGCAAATTTTTCCTTTCTGGCAATATTTGCCGCTCTTCTACTGTTGAAGCCCAAGGATTAATTCCACTTCTCCCACGGGGATATGCAGCGTACCGGCAATCTCACTTGCCTTCAGACCCCGCTGCTTCAAAATCATGACCTCCTGCTGGCGGGTCATGACGGCCGGCGGGGCTTTTAACGATGGTTTTGCCGGGGCAACGGCGGTCCTGCCCTGCACCTGCACCTGTTCGGCTCGCTGGATGAGTTGCGAAAGGGAAGCGATTTTTCTATCCACCGACGCTTCCATTTCGTTCAGCATCACGATTTTATTTTCGATTCTTCTAAAAATGATATCGGAGATTTCGCGAATCTCTGCAACTTCAAGCGATAAGCGGTTCATTTCTTTCTCCACGATGTTCTTCTCTTTTACGGCTATCATAGCTGCTACCCTGTCCTGTCAGATTTTTATATCTATTTTCCCCGGCACTTTCTCCGGTTCCTTTTTCTGCTGTTTTGTTTTTTTCCTCGGCATTGCAGTTGAATGCTCTTCCTTTTTGATAATGGGTGTTTCATACACGTTTTTTGCAGGTTCTATCGGCATATGACCTCCTACGATCTCCCCCCGCAGCATGTCGCAAGTTCGGGCTTTAGCGCAGTCCCGGACAAGACCACATGCTCATAAAGGCTTTTCGGTCCCTGTTCACGGAAATCCAACTGTTCCGTTTCCAGTTCATCCAACATTTTCCGAATGTCTTCAAAATAAAATGGCTTCAGCAAAACCTTGATTTTCTGTGCTGCCAGCATCGCCTCCGTATCCTGATCAGGCACTGTTCCGGTAAGAAGAACAAATTTTTTCGACAGATCGGCGCACAGTTCTTTCACGTGTTCATAAACGGACAGGCCATTGAAACCCGGAAGTTGAAGGTCACAAAAAAGCGTCCAATACTGGTTCATTTTTATTTTTTCAATGCCGGCCCGGCCGGAGTGCACGCAGTCAGAGTCATATCCCATTCGCGCGGTAAAAAGCCTGAGTATTTCTACAATATTCGGCTCATCATCTATAATGAGAATTTTTTTCATATCCTCTAACGTCCCGTCCGGGTGACTGTTTTATGACATCTATTATTATGAAATGATATTATGCAGGAAATATGCCATGGTATCGGCATACGAGAAAATCAAGAAAGTGCAAAGGATTATGAAAATCTATCTGGAATTTTCAGCGTGAGAGAAAAAAAGAAAAAGTGTTTTATATATTGTTTTATAATGGTTTTTTTGAGAAGATACAAAAGACCAACACTGCAACAACAAACTGACAGCAACCGTTTGAAGAAACGGAAAGATTCATCATCCACACGTCAATATTCTGACTATAGAGTATATTTTCGCTTAGCTGGAGACAGAAAATTTGAACTGAGAGAAACGGGAGGGGTGTCAGTTCAACTGCATTTCCAGTTCTTGAAAAACCTGCTTGATGCCGTCAAAATAAAACGGCTTCGGCAAAACCTTGATTTTTTCCTTCACAACACTTGACTCCGCATGGTCGTCAAGCACCGATCCGGTAAGCAGTACAAACTTCCCGCAAAGAACGGCATCCAGTTCCTTTATCTTATCATAAAGCATCAAACCGCTCATACCGGACATCTGAAAATCACAAAACACCGCCCAATAGCGGTTGTTTTTTAATCTTTCTATTGCGGACTCACCGGAATGCACGGCATCGGATGCATACCCTAACTGTTGTGCAAAGAGACTAAGTATTTCGGTTATGTTAGGCTCATCATCAACAATAAGGATTTTTTTCATAATGTTACACAATTATATCATATGGATCCAAATAATAACAGGGGAAATTTTTCAGATCAGTTATATCAGGATGAAGAGAGAACCAGTGAGAAAATTTTTCCTCTTTCTGAATTTTTTTCTTACTACAGGCATCCGACCAAATATGCTTCCTGCATTTTCAGAAAATAATTGTGTATCATGCTCGGCAAAAAACAGTCTTTTTTCAAAGCATTCACGAAAACCGTCATTCCTTATGCTGTTTAAAAACGAAATGGCACAACGCTTGCTATATTGCCAGGCATATGAACATGACAACTCAACATACCAGCCAAACGGGATCAGTGACAGCGGGCTCTCACTCCGCAGCATCATATTCCGGAAGGAAGGAAAGCGCAGCTGCAAAAACTGACTTCGATGCGCTTATCGATATGGCTACATCCGCACCGAATGCGAAATCTGCATCGCATCCTTCCACCCCGGACAGTCCGGACAGCACTAATAAGGAAATTGCTCCGAAAACCAGTGATGCCACTACGAACGATACAACTGAAGCAACGAATGCTCAACCGGCGCAGCAGCCGGCTCAGAATAACGATGCCGGCACTGCAGCATCTGCGGAATCTCAAACAGCGCAACAATCGACCGTGCATGATGATCAAACTGTCAGCGATACAAGCGGATTGAATACAGAATCAACTCCGTCATCACCAGACATCGTTGCAGTTATGCTGCAGGCCTTCGGACAACTGACGGGCCAGAACAGCACGGAAGTTACTCCTTCCGCAGTTACCCCTTCTGCCGGAGAAGAGCGCAGTGATGCAGTGCAGCAAGTCCAGAACAGTACGCAATCTGCAGCCGTGAAACAGAGCCCGGAAAACAATACAGCAGTTTCCAGTACACAAAACACGGACGATGTCCAGCGCGACACAAAGAATGTTTCTTCTGCAACAGAAGTTTCTACTGCATGGCCGCAGGAAAAAATTCAAGCTGTTGCACAGCAAAAATCCTCCCCCGAATCCGATAAACAGATGTCAGACAAGAAAGAAGGGGTATTTGCTGCTTCTGCTTCTGCTTCTGCATCAGAATCAGAACAACAGATTGTGGACAATCACACAGCGCCCCTTTCCAAGAAACCCGCTCTTGCCGAAAAGAACATGAGCGTAACTGCATCTTCCGTCTCCGGAGAAGGCTCACTTCCGAACGAAACAAAAAGCAACCAGGACTCCACCCAAATTCCGAGCAACACTGTCGAGCAGCAGACAAAGACGGACATTTCTCATCTGGCAAACCAGGAAACAGCCGCACTTCAACAATCGGCGCAAAATACAAAAAATACATCCGGCGAGGCAGCGCATTTTGAAAGCACCCTCTCCGCGATACGCACGCAAAACAATTTCGATCCGGCGGAAAATAAAACGACCATCATAAGCACCGGCAACCGGCTCGCGGTTTCCCTCGAACCGGAAGGTCTCGGGAAGCTCAACATCAATTTAAGCCTTGACCGGGGAATGGTCAATGCACAGATACAGGCAGCGGACCCCGCCGCAAAGAACCTTCTCGAAAACAACATGCAGCAGATCATGGATACCCTCATGCGGGAAGGATTGAATGTCGGAGGATTTTCCGTATCACTGAAACACGGCGGGACCGGCGATATGAACGGCCAGGGAACGAACGATTTTGCAAAACCATCCCGAGAAGAGAGCGCAAACATACCAAGCACATATCAAAATGATCCGGTCGGCCGGATCAGTATGTTTGTGTAAGAGGAGGCAGTATGTCTATTTCAACAATTGCAAGCGGTACCACCAGCACGGACACAAGCACAACCACGCAAACCCTGGATAAAGAGGATTTTCTGAAGCTGTTCATCACCCAGCTCAAAAATCAAAATCCGCTCAGCCCCATGGACAGCACGGGGTTTACCTCGCAGCTGGCGCAATTCAGCTCCCTGGAGCAGCTCACGAACCTTAATAGCAGCATGAGCAGCCTCGTTCAGTATCAGAATTCCCTCCAGAACGTAATGGCGACGAGTCTTATCGGAAAGGATGTGGAAGCTGCCGGCAATCAAATCGTGCTCTCTGGAACTGCCGGACTCAACTTTACGCTCCCGAGCGCCACGGCAAAAACAACCCTTTCCATTTACAACTCAACCGGAACATGCGTACGGCAGGTCTCCCTGGGGGCCGAAAGCGCGGGTAACGTGAGTTATACCTGGGACGGGAAAAACAATACAGGCGCCACACAGCCCGACGGTCAGTATACGTACACGGTCACTGCCACCGATGCGAAAGGAGCATCCGTGACCGCAACAACATTGATGTCCGGAACGGTCAGCGGCCTTGCTTTTGAAAGTGGCACTACCTATCTGGTGCTGAATAACGGCACAAAAGTTACCTTCAGCAATATTACTAAAATTGACGACTAAAGAAGGGGGTATCACAATATGTTGACCGCATTATATACAGCAGTAAGCGGAATGGACGCAAACGGCGAGTCGCTCTCGGTAATAGGCGACAATATCGCGAACCAGAACACAATCGGTTTTAAGTCGAGCAACGTAGCATTCGGCGACATACTGAGTCAATCGCTCTCCGGTGGAGCCGGAAACTCACAGGTCGGACGCGGGGTGAGGATGACCAGCGTGACCCCTCTCTTCAGCCAGGGATCGTTCCAAACCAGTGCCAACGGCCTTGATCTCGCCATAGACGGCAACGGATTCTTTATGGTGGCAAATCCCAATACCACTGCACGGTCCTATACCCGGGCAGGCCAGTTTTCTCTCGACAGCGACGGGAACATCGTAAACCCGGAAGGGATGCTGCTTCAAGGTTATCTTGCGGATACGGCCGGAAATATTTCCGGCACTCTCGGCAATCTGACGGTTGCGGCCGTGCAAAACCCGGCTGTTCAGACGGCCAACACCGATATGTTCGTCAATCTCAATGCCTCGGCCGGCACTTCTGCTGCGTGGACCTTTGCGGGCGGCACGACAACACCGCCGAGCGATACCCAGTATGAAAACTCTACAACGGTAACGGTGTATGATTCACAGGGCGGCGCGCATGCAGTGAATGTGTATCTCGCAAAAACAGCAAACAATGCGTGGACCGCGCACTACGTCTACACGGATTCCACGGGCGTTTACCGGGAGGCGGCGACGACACAGAACCTCACGTTCAATACCAGCGGCGCACTCACGGCCGACAACGATGCCGCAACTACATTTGTCTGGGGAGGCGGCGTTGCCAACGGCTCTATCACGTTTGATTACGGAGCAAGCATCGCGGAAGGCGGAACAGGACTGGACGGCACCACCCAATACAACTCCGCATTCTCAGTCTTGAACATCGTTCAGGACGGCTACGCAGCAGGATCGCTTTCGACGATCGAGATCGGCCAGGACGGAGTCATTACCGGCGTGTTTACCAATGGCCAGACGAGGGCAGTCGGACAATTGGCGCTGGCAAAATTCATTGCTCCGACCCAGCTGACGAAACTCGGAGGCAACCTGTACGCCGAATCCAGTGGTTCCGGCCAGGCCATCGTGGGAACACCCGACACCTCCGGGCTCGGCTCAGTGAGTTCGAACAGTCTCGAACTCAGCAATGTGGATCTCGCTGCTGAGTTTGTTAAAATGATCGCGGCCCAGCGGGGATTCGAGGCCAATTCAAAGATGATCTCGACATCAGACTCGATCCTGCAGACACTGACGAACCTCAGGTAAAACAGAACATCTGACTGCATAGTATTGATACGCCATAAGTACTCAATTCTCCGAGACAGGAGCGGATAACATACCGCTCCTGTCTCGCTTTTTTACCATCTGATACAAACCAAAATAAATATAAATTTATTTTCTATATTCTATATGTAGAAAAATAGTATAAATGTGTCTATATATAGAAGAATTCACCTGCAATCCTCAAATTTCTTTTTATAGCTGTCAAGAATCTGACTTCGTTTCTCCTGCCCATTTCCTGGGGAAAAACTCATCCGTCAATAAAACCGAATATATTCAATTTGTTATAATTTTCAGCATGGAGCCAAGTACAAAAAAAACATGGTATCTATATTGCATTTATTAATAATCAGTGTAGTAACAGATTGATTTTTGACACTATTTATTTGCCCAAATAGGCTCATAACTGGTTGTTAAACAAGTAAATATTTAATTCAGCTGATGAATGTATAAGCGGGAGGCTCCTCATGAAGGCAGTACTCGGTTTAAAGCTGGACCCATGGCATGACACGGGTGCAGCAGTCGTTCTTGACGATGGATCACGATTGCGCGTCGTTGCCATCTCGCAGGAAAGACTGGATCGCATAAAACATTCCAGGGCTTTTCCGGCGGAAGCCATCACGTATTGCCTCGAAACCGCCGGCTGCACGTTAAAAGATTTGAGCCTCGTGGTATCGGATTTCATTGTATCTCCCACCGTTGACGACCGGGCGACCTGGGTCGAACAACCGGCACCCGATGAAAAACAGAACTTCTTCCGTGAGATCAATAATCTCGGCATCCCCGCCGTTTTTGCGGAACACCACGTATGCCATGCCGCTTCCGCCTATTACGCCACGGATTGGGCCGACGCCGCCGCGCTGGTGATTGATGGACTCGGTTCGCACTATGAAACACAGAGTATTTTCAACTGCAGCGGCAATGGCATTACGAAAGTAGCGACATCTCGGAAACCGGGCATCGGTTTGATGTATAACGCCGTTACCGAATTGTTGCTCGGTTTTGAGCATCTGCAGGAAGGCAAAACCATGGGGCTTGCCGGACACGCGAAAAACGGCGGCAAATGGGCTGAATATTTCCGCGGAAAAACGGATGCCTACAACCCATGCCAGATCATCTATGATCAATTTGTGGAAAAAGAGCCTGCGTTGAAACTCACCGCCCCTGCTCATTTACCGAAAAGAAAACCGGCGGACGACCCTGTCTCCGGTCCATTTCCGCAATATGCGTATGCTGCGCAGTCCTCGCTGGAGTCCAGCGTGCTGCACATGGTCCGCGCCACCGCTCGCATGCTTCCTGCGAAACGTCTTTGCTATTCGGGCGGTGTCGCTCTCAATATTCCGGCAAACCGGATGATTCTGGACTCCGGTCTGTATGACGACCTCTTTATACAACCGGCGGCTTCCGACTCGGGCATTCCGCTCGGGGCTGCGCTTTTGGGATATTACAGCATCCTGGGCGGTGCGAAACGGTGGAGCATGGAGCATGCATTCCTCGGCCGGAACTACGACTTAAAACAGACAGGAACAGCCTCAACAGCATGGCGGGGTCCCTCCGGCGAATACAGCACGCAGAACGTTGCGCGGCTGCTGGCCAATGATTATCTTGTCGCATGGGTGCAGGGGCCTTCCGAATACGGCCCGCGGGCGCTGGGGCACCGCAGCATTCTCTGTCTGCCCCGAGACCCGCAGATGAAGGCATATCTCAACCGTGAAGTCAAGCATCGGGAAATGTTTCGCCCCTTTGCGCCGATAGTCCCCGTTGAGGAACAGGGAAACTTTTTTGATTTAAGTGTCCAGTCTCCGTTCATGCTGTTGAATGCAACCGTTCATCCGGATAAAGCAGCACTGATCCCGGCAATTGTGCATGCAGACGGCACTGCGCGGGTTCAGTCGATCCGCAGGAGCGAACAGCCGGAGCTCCACGCGCTGTTGCAGGAGATAGGTACGGCGACAGGCGTTCCGATACTTCTGAACACGTCGCTGAATCTCGCTGGCGAACCGATTGTCGAAACCCCCGCCGAAGCAATCGACCTTTTTAAGCGCTCCCGGCTTGATGCTCTCGTGCTGGGTCAACACCTGCTGACCAAGAAACCGCTGCAGGAGCTGTTTTCCGCGAAAAACCCGGGGCTTGCCGCCATGCATGCATCGGCCTCAATAACGGCGACAACACCGAATATGGAAACATCAAGAGAGAATAAAGGACCGCAAGCGCAGCCGCAAAAAGATTCACCCGGCTTCAATATCCTTTTTTATGTAGACCCCCTGCTGGATGATCAAAAAGAGGCTTTTATCCGCGGATGCCACTTTCTCAGCACGACTGTCATGAATGCGTTGAAAAACAATCCGCAAGTGCAATGGAACGCCCTTATTTTAGGAAGTGCCCCCGTCCGGGAGATGTTCGGCGAAGAGTACAGGGAGTGTTTCAGGGAAATCGATGAAAACCTGTTTCTTGATTATTATAAAGGCGCAGGCAGATATGAAGTACTGGCTAAATCCTTCCGGGGCGAGCACAAAAAAGAAGCCCTTGCTCATTTCGCCGGTCAACTCAAAACAATAATCGGCGATTTCAAACCCGATGTCATATTTTCTTCCGTCCCCGTCCCTTTTCTGAAGGTATTGTTTCCAAGTGCGTTGACAATATATGCGGAAGCCGGCCTGATGACAACATTTCCGATTTTTTATTCTCTTTTGTTCGACCCGGCCGGTTTATTGAGTAGTTCGTTCATTGAACAGTTTGCACCGTCGATCCTGGGATCGTCAATTTCCGATGCGCAGCGGACCACCTTGCAACATTTGAGACAAAAATTACGTGAGGTGCTGTCCCTGGACAATCCCTTTCAGGAAGAGCTTGCGGAGCTGAAGAAAAAATACAGAAAGCTCGTTCTCCTGTCGCTTCCGTTCATCATTGACCTGCACAACGATCCCGGAATCGAATCTCACACCGTTGAAGAGCTGCTGTTCTCAATTCTGGAGAAGATAGACAAGGATACGGGGGTGCTTATCAGCACGCATCCTCACGAAAAAATGATGAGTGCTGAGCTGGTCGACAAGGTTCAGGAAGCGTTTCCCAATGCAACGTATCTTGCAAAAAAGCATCACTATTTTACCTCAATCCATATTATTCCATCCGTCGATGCCGTCATCAATGTGTCCTCTAAAACCGCGCTGTGGTCGCTCCTGCTCGACAAGAAACTGCTCAGTATCGGCAAGACGTTTTCCGCAGTATCCGACTGGGAGAGTATCGAGGATTTCAACGCGGACAGGAACGAACGATCCATCGACAAGGACCCTCTTCTGCTTTATCTGCTGACGCATTACTATGTTCCGGAAAAATATTACACCGACGGCGCCTGGATGACCGCGTTCATCCAAAAGTCGATTTGCAGAAACGTATCCGGAAACATCGGTCCTGACTTCTATGACGACATTGACGGCGACATGGCGATCCTTGAGGACCTTATCCGTCGCACCGAGGGGTACTTAGAAGACAGGAAAAAAACCGCCCTGGAGTTCACCGGCGAACGCTTCGTCCCGGAGCTGAGCGGCCAGATTGCCTACGAACATTTTCATCGGTATGCCTTCGCGTCGGAATTTGCAAAGAACAAGCGCGTGCTCGACATCGCGTCCGGCGAAGGATACGGCTCCGCGCTGCTCGCGGCCGCTGCACGGGAGGTCGTGGGTGTCGACATATCCAACCAGGCCGTCAACCACGCCCGGGAAAAATACAAGGGCGTCGGAAATCTTTCGTTCATCCAGGGTGAATGCAAAAAAGTCCCCTGCCCGGACGGATCATTCGATGTCGTTGTTTCATTCGAGACACTGGAACATACGCGGGACCAGGCGGAATTTCTCTCCGAAATAAAGCGGGTACTCGTCAAGGACGGGATTCTCGTCATCTCGACTCCGAACAAAAAGATATACTCCGATGACAGAAATTACGATAACCCGTATCATGTGCTCGAACTGGACAAAGACGATTTTAATGTTTTGCTGAATTCCCATTTCACACGGACCAGCCTCTGGGGACAGCGCGTGGCTTTTTCATCGCATCTGTGGCCGATGGATTCTTCGAAGACGTTACCGTTCAGGCATTACCGTCGGCCTGGCGAGGGGAAATATTCTTCCGGAAACGAGCCTCCGTTCGATCCGGAGTATTATATTGCCGTCTGTTCGGACAGCACGGCGGTGCCAGACAATTACATCTCTCTGTACACTGGCGAAAAGAACGAGCTGTTCGCGGAATATGCAAATCGCGAAACGTGGGCAAGGGCGCTGGAAAAAGAGGTCGCGGCGAAGAATGACATAATTAGTAATCTGCGGCAGCAAATCAACCAGTTTCAAAAAGACGGGGATGGGACCCAAATTGAAGAAGAAAAAACCGCTCCTGAAAGCACAGAGACCGGAGCTGCTGCAGTAAATGATGATTCGGAGTCGGAGTATGTCTTCGCGCAAACGCTGGTTCAGAACGGCCGCATTGATGAAGCCCTCGCGGCACTTAATCATATCGTGCAAAATCATCCGGACCATGCAGACGCTCATGCCGCACTCGGCGCCCTCTATGCCCGGAGACAGGACAAGGTGCGCGCTCTCATGCACTATGAACGCGCCGTAACGCTCGCTCCGCAAAATACGGGAGCGCTCAGGGCGCTCGCGGACCTTTATTACGTCGATATGGGACGGACCGAAGATGCCCAGATTCTGTACTGCAGATGCATCGCACAGCAACCGGATGACTGTGAAATACTCCAGATTCTCGCCAATATTTGTGTTTCCCAGAAACAATTCAACGCCGCACGGACGGTATTTGCGGCCATGCAGCGGCTTGCACCGGAAAACAACGATGCGAAAAACGCAATAGCCGCCATAGACAGGTATCAGAGCAGCGTTGTCGCCACGTCATCGCCTGAGTTCCTGCACAAGGAATCCGGCATTCTCGCACAAGCGGGTCTTTACCGCGAAGCAATCAGCCTGCTGGAACGTCTGATCGGGATGCATCCGGAATTTGTTCTGGCATACAACGATCTCGGGGTTCTGTACGGCAACAGCGGCGACTTTCCGAAAGCCCAGCAGCACTATCAAGAGGCCTTGAAACTCGAACCGGAAAATATCATGATCCAGAAAAACCTTGCGGACCTGTTGCTTGTGGGGTTCGGCAATGCCGAAGAGGCGGTAAAGCTGTACTCGGCGATATTGCAGCATGTTCCGGACGATCAGGAAGCACTCCTTGCTCTGCGCCAGGCACGCGCCGAACGCGACGATTCAGAGCAGGCGATCACTGACGATTTTTCGGTCACCTTAGTGCAATGTCCGGCCTGGGGCAGAGAAACGCCGCCGGTCGCGATATCTCTTCTTGCAGGAAATCTCAGAAGCAAAGGCTACAGAGTGCACCTGTTCGATTTAAACAATGAATTATACCATCAGGTCGCTCCGAAACATAAGATGTACTGGGACCAGGAGCAATATTCCTTCTGGTCCTCACCAGTCGAGGTAAAAAATCTGATCAAGCAATATCAATCCGTTATCGAAAACATGGTTGACCGGATTGTCGAGAAAAAAAGCAGGCTCATCGGCTTCAGCATTGTATTTACAGCGTTGCACTTCACACTGGAGATCGCCGAACGGGTCAAAAAACGGCTTCCGGACAGCATTATCGTCCTGGGTGGACCTTCAACAGCAGAGTATGCCGACGGGCTCAAACATCTGGACAACCCGTTTGTGGACGCGCTCGTCCTGCGCGAAGGCGACATAACCCTGCCGGAACTGTGCAAAAATCTGAAGGAAACCGGCAGGCTGCTGCGCATTCCGGGGCTTGTCTTCAAAGAGAACGGCTCAATCATAAACGGCGGCCTGCGGGACCCGGCCCCTTCCCTCGACGACATTCCGTACGCTGATTACTCGGATTTTGATCTCAGCACCTATACGCATCCCAATCGTCTGGACATGTTTTCAAGCAGAAGCTGCGTGAACCAATGCCACTACTGCGACGAGCGGAAATATCTTCAGCGCTATCGCTTCCGGTCAGGCAAAAGCCTGTTCGAGGAAGTGCGCTATAACCTGCAGAAATTTCCGGGGATCACGTATATCAATTTCTGCGACTCTGTTGTGAACGGCTCGCTGAAGGAATTAAGCGAGTTCGCCCGTTTGCTGGTCGAAAACAGCGTGCATATCACCTGGTCGGGCCAGAGCGTCGTCCGCAAAGACATGACCCCCGACTTGCTGAAACTTTTGGCAAAATCCGGCTGCACCTATTTAAGCTACGGAGTAGAGACAGGCTCCGATGCCGTTCTGAAATCAATGAACAAGAAACTGGCTTCACGCGAAGCGGCGGAGAACAACCTGCGCGACACGCACAATGCCGGCATTAAAGCATATGCGAATTTTATGTTCGGCTATCCGACGGAAACCGAGGAAGATTTCCGGCAAACGCTGGACTTTGTCCGCAAAAACAGGCCGTGGATTGACGGCGTAAGTCCTTCGCAGTCCTTTACCGTCATCGTACCGAACACATATCTGTACGAGAATCCCGGCCAGTTCGGCGTGGAAGACAGCCCCCATTATCTCTACTGGAGCACCAGGGATGGCAAAAACACCTATCCCGTACGGTTTGAACGATATGAACGGTTCTGCACAACCTGCATTGAACTGGGGCTCGTCGGTGTCGGAATTGTGAAGGAAAAAGTGGATAAATGGAAACTTCTGGGGTCATATTACCGGTTCAAACAGGATTACGAGCGCGCGGCCGAATGCTATCAGAAAGACCTGCTGAAGCATGGTTATTCAGCTGATTCCTTGACTGCCCTTCTTGAATGCTACAGAAAGGGTGAAAAATTCAACCCGTCCGAGCCGATGCTGGGCATGGAACGATTGATTTCATTTTACAACGCGAGCATCAGAGACTTGGCGGACAAAATTGAAGAACCGGATACGGCGCGCTCGCTGCAGCACAAAGATAAATCTTCATCTGGCGAAATCAGCCCGGACGCTTCGACGCAACTTGCCCACGCATCGGCACTCAGCAGGGCCCAGGCAGGAGACGAAGCAGGGGCAATCAAGGATCTAGAATGCGCCGTTGCATCCTGTCCCGGATATGCCGTCGCCCGCAACGACCTCGGCGTGCTTCTGCAGAGAAAGGGCGATTTTGCCGCCGCCCGATCTCAGTTTGAAGAAGCGGTCCGCTTGCAGCCTGAGAATGTAATATTCCAAAAAAATCTCGCGGATCTTCATGTGGTCCTCAAAAACTTCGAAGACGCGGCTCGCCTTTATGACCGCGTTATAAACCAATCTCCGGACGACATCGAAGCGTTGTCCGGCCTGTCAAGACTCTGTCTTGAAATCGAGCAGTTTGACTCCGCCCGCCGCTTTCTGGAGCGGATCCTGGAGATTAATCCGGACGATCAGGACGCCCGGCAATGCCTCGATGCTCTGACAGCCCGTGAAAAAACGGATGCTGCTCCCCCATCCGGTGCAAGCAATGCCTCAACGGAAAGTGCCGGCATCTGTGCGGACAAAATACAGGATACTCACTCATCAACGGTTGTTCCACCGGCCACCCGGCAAGGTAATTCCGTTGCAGCTCCGGCCGTAACCGGCGTCGGTGGAAAGCAAACGCCCTCTCCAGAACGGAACGGCATTATTTGCCTCAACCCTTTCTTCGAGTTCGAAATTGATATTACCGGACGCGTCGTTGTGTGCTGCACGGGATGGTTCCGGCACAGCCTGGGAAACATGAAAAAACAGACCATTGCCGAAGTCTGGAACAGCCAGGTGGCGCGATACGTCCGGAGGAAAATGTACAAGGGCGAGTGGGAGGATATCTGCAATCCGCATTGCCCGACGATCGTACATTATCGAAAATACGGCACCGTTATCCCTTACAGCGAGTTGCACAAAAACAAGAACCTGACGCCAAAGCACGTTGAAGAAATTCTTGCGGGCAAGGACTGTCTGGAATCAACGCCGACTTATTTCAAACTGAGCGATTCAAAGGTATGCAATCTGTCCTGCAAAATGTGCGGCGTCGTGCGGAGCAAGGATTACACGGACGACAAGGCAATGATCCAGAAAAGAACGAAGGACCTCATGCAGTACCTGGACCGTGCGAAAACGGTTTTAATGTGCGGCAACGGAGACCCCTTCGCGCGGCCCGACACCCGGGAAATTTTGATGCATTACAAAAGCAACAATCCGGATTTGAAATTCTGTCTCATTACCAACGGATTGCTGCTTCCCCGGTACTGGGATAAGGTAAAACACCAGAACTTTGAATCCATCGACATATCCGTAGACGGCGCCAGCAAAGACGTGTATGAAAAAATCAGGACCGGCGGCAAATGGGAGGACATCCTGAAAGTTCTGGACCTTGTCAGAGACAACCGGAGCAAGTTCGGCAATGTATTGGTCAGCATGGTCGTGATGAGAAGCAATTTCAGGGAAATCCCTGCGTTCATAGACATGGCCGAATCCTACGGGTTCCTGCCGATGTTCAGCCGGATCCAGGGTCAGTTCGAAGATGAGAACATCTTCGAAATGAGAGACCAGGCGGCATTGAATGAACTGCGGGCTATTGTGACCGCTGAACGAAAAAAGAAACGAAGCGTGGACGTAATATGGCAGGACATTATCGAGTTTGCCGATGAGGACGTAAAGGAGGAAGCATGTCTGGTGAATCACTGAAAGCTGCATGGTCGCTGCTGGAATCAAACCAATTGCGGCAGGCGCGGCAGCTACTGGTCTCTCTGATCGGCGACGATCCGGCGAATGCCGGGGCAATGCACGCGCTGGCGACCGCAGATATCAAGGAAGGAAAATATCTCTCCGCGCTGGAGCTTCTGGAGGAGGTACTCCGAATCAATCCGAAGAACGGCAATGCGCTGCGCGACAGGGATTTCGTCCGCACGAAAATCAGCCAGGACACTGTCCGAACGGCAAACGCAGAAACCAGCTCCGCAGACGCGCCTGCTGCTGCCGCGAAGGAGATCACAACGCATCCCGCGCTGGACTCGGACAAGAGCGTCAAAATATCCATTATCATACCTGTTTTCAACCAGATCGCCTATACAAAACAATGCATCGAAACGGTTCTGACAACCTGCGAACACCACGATTATGAGATACTCGTGGTCGATGACTGTTCCACCGACGGGACCCAGGAATATCTTGAAAGCGTGAAGTCGTTCGTGCGGTCTTTCCGCAATGAAAAAAACCAGGGTTTCATTTTAAACTGTAATTTTGCCGCCTCACAGGCCAGAGGCGAGTATATCGTCTTATTGAATAACGACACGATTCCGCAGCCGAATTGGCTTGACGGCCTGCTGGAGCCGTTCGGAATGTATGACAACGTTGCGGCAACCGGCGCACTGATGATTTTCCCGAACAACACCGTTCTTGAAGCATCAAGCATCGTTTTTTCTGACGGTTCCGGCTGGAACTACGGCCGCGGCTGCGATCCGGAATCTCCGCGATACAATTTTATCCGCGAAGCCGACTATATTCCGGGCGGCGGCATGATGATCAAAAAAGCAATCTGGGACGAACTCGGCGGACTGGATACGTACTATTGTCCCGCCTATTACGACGATATTGACTTCTGCTTCAGGGCGCGCCAGGCAGGCTACAAAATCCTGTACACGCCGTTTTCAAGGATCATTCATTTCGAGGGCATGAGCGGCGGTACGGACGTCACGAAGGGCATGAAGCGGTACCAGGTCGTCAACCAGGAAAAATTCAGGGAACGGTGGAAAGACGAATTACTAAAAAACCATTACGAAAACAAGTATGAAAACGTATTCAAAGCATCCCGAAGGGAACAAGGGAAGCGGATACTTCTGATCGATCATCTGCTTCCTCTTCCGAATTTCAACTCAGGCTGTTTCAGAATGAACCACATCGTCAAACAGCTGGTTAAACTGGGACATAAAATCACGTTTGTTCACCTGTCAAATACCGACCCTGAGAACTACAAGGATGTGCTCAGGAAAATGGGCGTAGAAACAGTAGGCCTGAATTATGAATCATGGGAACATAGCGGGGGCCAGAAAAAAGCGGCTATTATAGATCAAATATTGAAGTCCCTGGAAGCACAATACAACAACTATGATGTCGTTTACCTGGCTTTTTACTGGGTGGCCACGCTGTTCATAAAAGAGCTCAGGAAAAGACTGCCTGCCGCAATCATTTTTGTCGATTCGATCGATATCCATTTTCTGCGCAAGGAGCGGGAGGCCGAACTGCACAAAGACCAGAAACATGCTACGGCGGCCAGGCAAACCAAATGTGATGAACTCGCCACGTATGCAAAGTCTGATGCGGTCATAACCGTCACCGAAGATGACAGGCAGACTCTTCAGAAGGAACTGCCGTACAAGCCATCATTCGTCCTGCCGAACGTTCATGACATCGTTCCGGTAGAGGCAGGATTCAACGAACGAAAAGACTTGCTGTTTGTCGGCGGTTTCAACCATACGCCCAATGTTGACGCCATGCTCTATTTCTGCCGCGAGATATTTCCTGCGGTGAAAAAAGCGATCCCGGGAATAAAATTATGGATCGTGGGCAGCAATCCCACGGACGAGGTAAAAGCGCTGGCTGGTGATTCGGTCGTAGTAACGGGCTGGGTCAAGGAAACAAAACCGTATCTCGATCAATCCAGAATATCCATTGTTCCGCTGCGGTATGGAGCAGGAATGAAGGGAAAGGTCGGCGAAGCTCTGTCACACGGCCTCCCGGTGATTACGACGCCGGTCGGCAGTGAGGGAATGGGAATAGCCAGCGGAGAGCACGCAATTGTGGTCGAATCACCCGAAGAATGGGTACAACAAATCACACGGCTCTACCATGATGAAGCATTGTGGAATCATTTGTCCAAAAACGGACAGGATCTGATATCAAGCTTATATGGCAGCGACAAAATCCGGGAACGTGCGCGTACGCTCCTGAACTTCAGTTCGCGCGAGGATGTGGCCGCCCTGTCATCTTGTCCATCTAAGAACTCATTCTCCTACGCGAACGGGATCACCTCGATTGTTATTCTGACCTATAATCAGCTCGAATATACAAAAAAATGCGTACAAAGTATCCAGGCGCACACGACGGAGCCGCATGAAATCATTTTCATCGACAATGCTTCCACGGACGGAACCGTCAAATGGCTCAGAAAAATGGTCGCCGACAATACGAACTACAGACTGATAGAAAACAACGTAAATTTAGGTTTCTCAAAAGGCTGCAACCAAGGGATAGAGGCATCATGCGGTGAATACATCCTGCTGCTGAACAATGATGTCGTGGTCACCCCTGCATGGTTGTCAGGGATGCTTGCATGCCTGCACAGTTCTCCGAACGCGGGCATCGTCGGACCCATGACAAATAATATCAGCGGACCACAAAAGGTGCCTGCCGTCGGTTATTCGGCCCTCGAAGAGCTGGATTCTTATGCACGCGCTTTCCGGGAACGAAACCGGCACCGCAGAATACCTTATCGGAGGATCGTGGGATACTGCATGCTCTTTAAGCACGACCTTGCCGACGGCGTAGGGTTGCTTGACGAAAGTTTCGGATCGGGCAATTTCGAAGACGATGATTATTGTCTGCGTGCGGAGCTTCTGGGATACCAGAATTTCATCGCCGGCGATGTATTCATTCACCACTACGGCAGTGTAAGCTTTGCGGGAAATAAAATCGATTATCGTTCCGCTTTGTCGAAAAATCGGCGCATTTTTACGAATAAATGGAGCGGCGTCGACGCCGGAAGTCCGCTCGGAAAAAATCTGGCGGGTTTGAACGCCCGCGACAAGGCAATGGAACTGGACCATTCCGGTCATCTGGAGAAAGCAATCGAAGCGCTTCTTAAGGGGATTCATCAGGCTCCGGAAGTCAGAAATACGTATTACAAGATGGCGGAACTGCTTCTTGATGCCAAGCAGTATGCCGAAGCGCTCAAGGTGGTCACGGAACTGCTGCCTGATGACGACGATGTTCCCAGGCTCGTGCTGGCGGGATACTGCGAAGAAGGCCTTGGGCATAATGAAGAAGCCGGAAAGTATGCAACGCGCATATTGAACATCAACTCGACATCGGCTCCCGCTCAGAACCTGCAAGGAATACTGGCATATAAAAGAAAAGATCTCGCCGCGGCCCGGGATTTTTTCAACTTGGCCGCCGCTTCTGATCCTTCATACGGGGAGCCGCAGACAAATCTCGGAGTACTCGCGTGGGCCTTGGGAGAACGACAAAATGCGCTGGACCTTTTGGAACGGGGTTTTGTTCTGGAGCCTGCATCCCCGGACAATGCCTCGGCATACCATGCAGCCGTCACCGACCAGAAAGAATTCGGCAGAGCGGAGCTGGTATTCCGGGAAGCAAAAGCGCTCTATCCGATGCACCGGGGAATCACCTTTCTTCTTATCGACCTCCTGCTGAAGCAAGAAGACTATGACCGTGCCATGCAGGAAATCGAACAGGCAATGATGCTTTTCGGCATCGAGGACGGCGTTCTGTCCGCGGCACTTGATGTTCGTGAAAAAATCGGCCCGCAAAAGGTTGTCGAAAAAACCGGAAACAGGTGTTCTCTCTCATTGTGCATGATTGTCAAAAACGAGGAGCAACATCTTCCAAAATGCCTGATGAGCGTAAAGTCTCTTGTTGATGAGATGATCGTGGTTGACACCGGCTCAACGGACAGGACGCCGGATATTGCACGGGCATTCGGCGCGCGAGTTTTCGATTTTACCTGGAATGGGGATTTTTCCCAAGCCCGCAATTGCTCGCTCGAATATGCCTCGGGCGACTGGATTCTTCTTCTGGATGCTGACGAAGTGATCTCCCCGAAAGACCACGCTGAGATAACACGCCTGATCGGCAGACGAAACAATAGAAAAGCCGCGTATTCGCTGATTACCAGAAACTACATTGCATCGACCGATACCACCGGATGGACCGCAAATGACGGAGGATATCCTCTTGAGGAAGCCGGCACCGGCTGGGCCGGCAGCATTAAAGTCCGCTTATTTCCGCGCGATAACCGTATTCGTTTCGTCAATCCCGTGCATGAGCTGGTGGAACCTTCTGTAAAGAGCATCGGCATATCGATACAGGATTGCAGAGTTCCGATTCACCACTATGGAAAGCTGGACCAGCAGAAAAACATACACAAGGGGGAGGAATATTATCAACTCGGCAAAAAGAAGCTCCTGGAGCTGGGTGACAGTCCCGATATACTCCGCGAACTGGCCCTTCAGGCGGGAGAATTGAACAAATTCGACGAGGCGATCGATCTCTGGAATCGGGTCGTGGCGGTCCGACCCGATATGGCCCTGGCGTACGTCAACATGGGATCGCTCTATCTGAAACAAGGGCACTATCAGGAAGCACTGGAGGCGACTAAAAAAGCCTTCCAACTTGCCCCCCGCATGAAGGAATCTGCATCCAGCTACGCCCTCTGCGAATTATACAACGGAAACGCTCCCCGGACGATAACGGTCCTTGAGGAACTGGTCCGCCGCGAACCCACTTATCCTTCCGCACAGATTCTTCTGTGGATGGCATACTGCTGTGACGGCAGAACCAAGCAGAGCGCTACCCTGTTTAAGGAACTCTACTATTTCAAAAACTCGGTTGCGGCTGATTCATGCCTGCAAACGGCGAAAAAACTGATTTCCGCAGAGCAGAAAGAATATGCCGCGCGGCTCATGGACGCGGCCATAGGGAATAATATTCTGAATGATGAGCTTCTCCGCCTCAGGAAGGACTGCTGTCACGAGACAGTGCCACAATGATGCGGACATCGTCGATATTTTAAAGGAAACTGGCGGTTACCGGGCCCCTTCTCTGAGGCCGGCAGCAATGTTCAAATTGATATTGATGAGGATGGTAAGTTTGTCCGGAGACGGATACGACATTACTGAGAAAATCCTTTTATCGATGAAAACGCTCAGACTCAGGAGGTCTTCGCGGATCTTTTTTGGTAGTTGGTTGTCTGCCCTCGCAAGTTCGCTCTGAAATATGCTCCAGATAAGCTGGTTGTACTTAAGCGCTTCGTCAAGATTCTTGCCGCGGTCCCTGGCACCCCAATTGTCCTGGCATTGCTTGAGTTTCATGGCAGCTGCAATAAGCACCGAAGCTTCGATTTCACGTCCGCTCATGGTAGTTTTCTGCACAGTTCTGTATGCTTCTAGCTGGCTAGCGTACACGGTTGACTACCTCCTGTTCATACTCGATAAGTTTTTTTGCCTTTTTGAGCGCCTGGTAGTACTTGCTGCTCAATATCAACTCATTAATCTGTTCAATAAGGGGCATCGTACTGGGAGCCGCCTGAACTACGTCCTTGACGAGCCTCCAGTACAGGGTATGATGTTCGGCAAGATTTTTATCATCCACATACATCAGCTGTATGACGAAATATATTCTGGTGCAGGGCGTTACAGCCTTTTTTTCGCTCAGGATATCCTGCTCACGCAGAATCGGGACATTGTTTTCAATAATCAGGCTGCTGCGCGCATCGCCGTTTGATACGACGGCCCCGCCTACAATCATCCGCTCGTGCGGTTTTAAGGTAATTTTAAGCGCCATGGCTATTTTAAGAGATCCAAGAGCTGTGATTGCATGTTCGTAAGGTTAGAAATCGATTGAAGCGCCAGTGCATTTTTCAATTCGATGCTTTTATAGTTTGCCGAGGCCTCATTCATGTCTGCGGTCGTCCACATTTCACCATCCGTCTGCTGTGCCGTGGACAATGTCGTGGCGAAATCCTGTGAGCGGTTGATGGCCGCCGCATCCGCACCCAGAGACGAACGTTTTGCCGTAAGCGTGGCAAGCGCGGCATCAAGATTTGCCCTGGCCGCCGCAACGTCTGCATCAGAAGCCGTATCGGGCAATTCTGAAATATTAAGACCGGATGTCCCGGTACTAACATC
This sequence comes from Nitrospirota bacterium, assembly GCA_963663225.1. GTDB lineage: Bacteria > Nitrospirota > UBA9217 > UBA9217 > UBA9217 > JBAZLV01. Next base: position 297,519 of record OY760142.1, read on the forward strand.
CTGTTTATGGATTGTTATGCTCGTTGAGCCGGCACCTGAAGAGACCGTCCAGTCCCCCGGAACGGTCGTCGAATTGCCGATGATCTGGTTGGCACCCTGGTCATCGGGAGCGGACAGCGAATCGATCTGCTGTTTCAGACCGTTGAACATTTTTAAATACCGGATTCGATCTTGACTGCCTACGGGAAACGGCGGATAATTTTTAATAATAGCGTCAAGCGTTGTTTTCATCTGCTCAATATAACTATTGATGCCTGCCATGGCGGCATCGGCAGTGTGTATGCTTGTAGCGACAAGATTCAAGTTGTCGTTGATTTTCTTGAATCCACCCACTGCAATGGCGTCCTGTTGCGACTTCGCCCACAGAACGGGATCGTCTCCGGATGAATTGATTTTTTTCCCTGTGGCCAGCTGCTGGGTCAGTTTGTCCATGACCTTCTTTGTGTCATCAAAACTGTAGAGCGACTGGTTTTGGCCTATCTCAAATATTGACATGCGATCCTCCCAAGCTTAAGGAGTGCGAGGGGGTGGAAGCCCCCTCGCTTCAAAAGAGTGTAGTGTCTTCTTTTAGAAGAGCTTCAGAACCGACTGGGCTGCCTGAGAAGACAGGCTTAAGGCCGTCGTACCGAGTGACTGACGAGTCTGGAGCATCAGCATATTTGCCCCTTCTTCGTTCATATCAGCCAGGGTCAGGTTGTCAGCACCTGTCGTAAGTGTGTTGACCACTGCAGTCGTGAAATCCTGTCGAGCATTAATAACAGCCAGGTTCGATGAAAGGTTGGCCGACACGCTCAGCAAGTTGGTCGTTGCATTGTTGAGCTCGGTAATCGCACTGTTAATACTTGTGTCACCAGCCGCATTCGCTGTCCAGCCTGCCGCGGTGGAGATGTTCAGACCGGCTGCCGCTGTCGTAGCATCCTGCCCGGTAATCGTGAGCGAAGAGGTTCCGTCTGCGTTGAAATTCACGGTCAGATCGTCGCCATTAAGAAGGTTCTTGCCATTGTAACCGGAATCCGTCGCCAATGCGTCTATCTGCGACTTGATTGTATTGTACTGGGCCAGATACGTTGCGCGGGTAGTCGCATCAGAAGTGCTGAGGGCTGTCTGCGCAATACCTTTTGCGGACGCGATCAGGGCCTGAATGCCGGTAATACCTGCGTTGGCGGCGTTGATTGTCTGTACAGCCTGCGACATGCTGTCTTTGAGAGACGAAAGGTCGCTGGCACGCTGGGTCAAGGATTGGGCTGCAAAGAAGTTCGTGGGATTGTCAAGGGCGCTGTTGACTTTCTTGCCTGTGGACAAACGCTCCTGCGTTCTGTTCAAAAGTTTAACGGTGTTCTGCAAGCTTACGAGGTTGCTCCGCATTCCTGAGGTTAATGAGATATCATTGATTGCCATTGTTTTGTTTCTCCTTTTCTAGGTTTTGTACCGGCATTTCTTGCCGGTAGTGTGCTTTTTTCATCAGATAGTTGGTTGAGGTATCAGGCTGGTCTTTGTTCTTACATTCACTCCTTTCTTGACCGGATTCCTCTCTCCCTTTTGGCTTATTTTATCGGCACGCTTTATAAAAACTTTAATCTCTAATTTATCAATATGATATGGATTTCTATAGCAGTAATTTACGTGACGCATCCTTAAAGCCTCCCCATAAAAAAGCCATTATCATCTAAAGTTTCGACTTAGAGCGCCGATATGATAACTGTAGATTTCCCTATACCATATTCCCAGTGCGCCCGGACCGGTGCGGAAGGATGATTTTTATGGCTATTGCCCCTTTTCAAACAACTGAAGTTGTTCAGCTTTATAACAGGATTTTTAAGTTGAATCCGTCCATGATCCTTGACAAAGAAGAGCAGACGGAACCTCAGGACATGGTCAAAATTTCAGCAGAGGCAAAGAAAAAACAAATCATAGAACAAGCCCGAACCGAGGTGCTTGAACGAATTAGGAGCACCAAGTAAATCTGAGTAAAGGCGGACTATTCTTCTGGAAAAACAAGACTTTAAAATACTGGTAGCTGACGACGATGAAATCGTGCGGGAGGTGATCAAATCACTCCTCACCAAAGAACGGTATTCCGTCGTCACCGCGCGCGACGGCATTGAAGCGATCAATATCCTCAGGGTCGAGGATATGCATCTTTTGATAACCGACCTCCGCATGCCGGGTGCGGACGGGATCGAAGTTCTGAAATACGCCATCAGGAATAATCCCGATACCTCAGTCGTCATTCTTACTGCGTTCGCAACCCTTGACACAACACTCGAAGCGGTCAAGGAAGGGGCGTATGATTATCTGACAAAGCCGTTTAAGGTGCAGGAACTCATCGCATTGACTGAAAAGGCATACAAGCAGGCGCTGCTCATCAAGGACAACCGAGAACTCAGGAAAGCCCTTCAGGACACCTACCGCGACATAGAGCTGATCAAAACCGTGGCGAACCACAATAATGCCGGTATGACGGCGGGATGGATCGAGCGGGTCGAGCAGCTGAAGTCCATGAGTGTTTTTTCGGAGCAGGAAGCTACTCTTCTGAAAGAAAGGCTGACAACGCGTGATGGAAGCCGGCAGAATATTAATAGTCGATGACGATCCGATTGTAAGATCCGTCCTGTCTGATCTGCTTGAAACCGTTGGAAATTATACGACGGACTGCGCTGAAGACGGGCTCGACGGCATTAGAAAAGTCACGGACAACGATTACGACATCGTGTTCACCGACCTTACCATGCCGCGGCTTACCGGCATCGATTTTCTGAAAGAGACCAAAAAGATCCGGCCGCAGCTCCCTGTCGTGGTCATCACGGGTCATGGCACTCTGGACAATGCAATAAATGCCATGCGGGAAGGCGCGAAGGATTTCATAACAAAACCATTTAATATTGCGACAGTCGCTTCGGTGGCCGAGCGGACCATCGGCGAGAAAAAACTGCTCGAAAAGCTTCTCGGCCCGGGAGACTATGACGGATCCGTCGGCAGGCTGAACACGGAGCTCTTTAAAAAGCTACAGGAAATAAGCATCCTTCAGGCTTTAAGCACCGAAATCGACAGCATGTACGACAATAAAAAGATATACGAACAGATTGTGGAAATGGCATCCCGGATCATTGCGACCAGGGAAATATCGTTCGGCATTATTGAAAACGGCTGGTTCAAAACAAAAAGCGCACTGGGCACAAGCCTGAAGCACATCCCCGTGGCAAACACGCTGTTAGCGTATGTTATAGAATCGCAAACACACTATCTTGCCATGAACGGCGAGATCAACCCGCACACCGGCACAACGCTGACCTCGCAGTTTTTTTCCATACCCTTCACCATCCATCATGAGGTTTTCGGAATACTGAATTTTTGCGATAAAGTTGATGGAACGGGTTTCAGCGACGGCGAAGTTTCCCTGGTGCTCACCTTCGCCAAAAAGGCCGCACAAAGAATCGAAAACAATGCCCTGTACGAAGTTTTTCACAACAACCTGATTAATACCTTGAAGTCCCTTGTCAGCAGCATTGAAGCGCGCGACCCCTATACCCAGCGCCATTCGGACCGCGTGACCCGTTATGCCCTGGAAATAGCGAACGTCATGAACCTCTCTCCCGAAGGAAAAGATGCCATCAACTTCGGAGGATATCTCCATGACATCGGGAAAATCGGAGTACGGGACACTATCCTTCTAAAGCCCGACAAACTTACGCCGGAGGAATACGCCGAAATCAAGCTGCACCCGGTTATCGGGGACACGATCATCAAGCCTATCAAGTTTTTTCCCAAGGAGCGGGAAGTCATTCTGTATCACCACGAAAGATTCGACGGAAGCGGCTATCCGCACGGCCTCGCCGGCAGCAGCATTCCCTTGACCGCGCGCATACTCGCGGTTGCCGACACCTACGACGCCATGACCACGTCGCGGCCGTACCGCACCGCATTGACGCACGAGCAGGCCGTTGCGGAAATCAAGCGCTGCTCAAACACGCAATTTGACGGCGAGGTTGTCCGTGCATTTCTTCAAACAGCAGCAATAAAGGGGGGGCAACGATGGGACTAAAAGCGGGAGATACTGTCTTTTTCAGGGTTATGCCGGGAATGGAAATGCTTCAGGGTACAATCACGTCTGTTGAGGACGCGCTGCTCTCCCTGCGGTCACACGACAAACTGCCGACGGACCTGTCTCCGGGGCGCTATGTAATCATACCGGAAGCGGACACCGACTGCGATTACTACACTGAAATTACCGAGGTACACGATGAGCTGCTTCATTTGAAGCGGCTCTGGACCGGCAAGCGGGACTTCTTCCGGGTTGACGACGTTTTTCCCGTTCTTGTACGGAAAATACCGCCCAATGCATCCGCCAAACAATGCAGAATCATAACCGGCTTCAGTGCGGAAGACTCCGCCGAGTCCACCATGCCGGACGGGACCGTCAGCCCGCAAGTCTGGAAAATGCTTGTCAACATCAACACAAAACTGGAGATGATCCTGGAAAAGCTGTCCATCGAAAGCGAAGGTCTGACGCAGGCGCACAGTACGCCGGTTAACGTCAGCGCGTCCGGAATTCGGTTGACCATACCGGAAATCGTCGCGTGCGGAGATGCTGTTGAAGTCAAAATGGCGTTACCGGTATATCCTCCCGTGGCAATTGTTGCCTGCGGAGAAGTATTGCGGGCCACACCCAACGATCGGGGTGGATGTGAAGTCGCCTTGCAGTTCGTCGACATGGACGATGATGTGCGCGACCAGGTAATTCACTATACCTTCAACCGGCAGCGAGAGATGAACAGACGACAGGACAGATAAGGAAATATTCCATCATATGGACCGTGCAAGTTTCTTAGGACTTATTCTCGGGATAGCGGCAATCATAGCCGGCAACATGATTGACGGGGGAAGGCTGAACACCATCCTGCAACCCACGGCCGCGATCATTGTGTTCGGAGGAACCCTCGGCGCTACACTGCTGAGTTTTCCCTTCAGAGACGTGGTCAGAGCCGTTGCATCGCTGCGGAGCATTTTTTTTCAGCGGACGGGCAATCCGGAGGCAATCATCCGAGATATCATCCGGTATGCGCATATGGCGCGCAGAAACGGCCTGATCATTCTGGAGCCGGAAATCGTTAAAATCTCTCATCCGTTTCTCGCAAAGGCGCTCAAACTCGCAATAGACGGCACCAGCCCCGTTATGCTGCGAGAGATCATGGAACAGGAAAACACAACCTACGAGGAAGAACGCAGACGGATCGCAAAAGTGTATGAAACCGCCGGAGGGTTCGCGCCCACGATCGGTATCGTAGGCGCCGTCCTCGGACTCATTCATGTAATGGAAAATCTGTCCGATCCTTCAAAACTGGGCGCCGGCATCGCCGTGGCCTTCGTGGCGACAATTTACGGTGTAGGTTCGGCAAACCTTTTTATCCTGCCGATGGCAAAAAAGCTTACCCACGCCTTGAACCGGGACCTATCACAGCGGGAAATGCTGATCGAAGCCGTCCTGGGCATTCAGGCAGGCACCAATCCCCACCATCTCGAAGAACGTCTCAAGGTTTTTCTTGAGGAACAGTAAGGAAAACCACGATGAGAAAAAAAAAGCGACAAGACGAACCCGAGAATGTAGACCGTTGGGTGGTTTCCTATGCGGACTTCATTACTCTTCTGTTCGCTTTTTTTACCACGCTGTACGCGATCAGCCATGTGGATGCGGTAAAACTTGACCGTTTTGCAGGCTCCATGAAGTCCGCCCTGAAAAGCCAGACAACTCCCACGAGCAGCAGCTCTCTTATTGAAGGGATCAAACCCATCAATTATGAAGACGCCAGGCTTGAAAAAGAGATACGGTCTGTTTTTGAGAAATCTGGTATAATAGAGGGCGTTGTGATTTCGCGTGATGAACGCGGCGTGCTCATTTCATTTGGCGATACGGTCCTGTTTGAACCCGGATCTGCGGAGATAAAACCAGAGGCGCAGTCGTTGATTGCCTCCGTCGCGGGAATCATCCGGCAGACGCGCAATACCATTTCAATAGAAGGGCACACAGACAATACTCCGATCCGAAGCTCCCGGTACACCTCGAATTGGGAACTTTCTGCTGCACGGGCGACAAGCGTTCTGGCCTCTCTTCTCCAGGATCATCAACTTAAACCGGAACGGTTTTCGGCCTCGGGGTATGGAGAGTACCGTCCCGTTACATCAAACACCACACCCGACGGCAGGACAAAAAACAGGAGGGTAGATATCATCTTTGGTAACAAAAAAGACGGACCATAAAATACTCTTTCTGGGTTTCAATCCGGAAGAACACGCCCGCATCAAAAGCGTTTTCAAAGAAAAACATCCGGACTTGGGCATCGTTTTTTCCTCCTCGAACGAAGACGGACTTCTTGCCGTGAAGAAGGCCAAAATTGCCGCAATTTTCATCAACCAGGCTGCGGATTCGATAAACGGATTCAGTTTTATAAAAACCATTCAGTCACTTGAATACCATATCCCAACCGTGCAGGTCACCCTGCCCCAGGATAAAGAGGCGATCCTGAATGCTTTTGAAAAAGGAATTTACGAGTGTCTCTCCATGGAGGAGAATTATATCGATTCCCTTCCCGTCGTTATGGATCGCGCGCTTGCACGCCACAAATACAGAAAAATGTCGCGCGCAAAAGAGTGGGCCATCAGCCAGAGCCGCAAGGAATGGATCACCATCATTGACGCGATAACGGATTTTATTTTTATTACCGACGACCAGTGCAAGCTGGTAAAAATGAACTGGGCGTTCTCCTCCGCGTTCGGCGGCACCCACCCCCGGTCTCTCATCGGGAGCACCTGCGTTGCTATTTTCGGGGACAATACGCCCTGCAACGACTGCCATATCAATAATATCCTGCAGCACACCACCAACACCGCGGAAAAAAAAGTAAATGACAATATTTATCAATTCAGCACCTTCCCTCTGTATATCGACGAAAAACCATATACCGTGCATGTTATGAAGAACATTACGGAAATGAGAAAGCTCAAGGACCAACTCTACTATGCAGACAAGCTTGCGTCCCTGGGAAGCCTGGTCGCTGGAGTGGCGCATGAAATCAACAACCCGCTCACCGGAGTCATTGCATATTCGGAGCTTCTTTTAATGAAATCCTCCCGGGGAGACATCGACGACGAATTAAAGAAAATCCTGCATAATGCCGAAAGATGTAAAAAGATTGTGGAGAACCTGCTTACCTTCTCCCGCCAGAAGGCCCCGACAAAAAGTATCGAGGCCCTGAATGACATTATAGACCGCACGATCGACCTCAGGACGTACTGGCTTCGATCAGGCAACATAGAGGTCGTCCGGGAGTACGACGAAGGATTGACGGTTTTCGTAGACGCGCAGCAGATGCAGATGGTGTTCCTGAACATTCTGCAGAACGCGGAGCAGGCAATCAAGGATACGGGGAAAAGTTCCGGAAAGATTACGATCAACACGCGCTACAACAAGCAGCAGAAAAAAATAACCATACGATTCAGCGACAACGGATCGGGTATTCCGAAGGGCGTGCTCGCAAAAATCTTCGATCCCTTCTTTACCACAAAATCTGTGGGGGTCGGCACAGGATTGGGACTTGCAATCTCCCATGGCATCATTACGGAGCACGGCGGCAGAATCTGGGCAGAAAGTGTTGAAGGAGAAGGGGCCACGCTTATTGTTGAGTTGCCCACCGGTGCCGTCAACGGCACAGAAGCTCCGGTAATACTGGGATCAACACATCCGGAAAACGCAGAAAGGTAAATATGCTCGTCATTATTGGAGCACTCGTGGTTTTGGGCGCCGTCATCGGCGGTTATCTCATGGAGCATGGAAATCTGTCCGTCCTCGTGCAGCCCGCCGAGTTGGTGATCATCGGCGGAGCCGCATTAGGCGCTTTTCTTATTTCCTCGCCGCCGAAAGTCACCGCCCATGTGCTTAAAAATATTTTCGGCATTTTCGCTTCAAAGAGCAGAACCAAAGGACAATATCTGGAACTGCTGACGCTTCTGTACCGGCTCTTCTCAAAAATCCGGAAAGACGGACTGATCTCTATTGAAGCGGACATAGAAAATCCGCAGAAAAGTCCGATTTTCGCCAAATATCGCTCGGTACTCTCAAACCCGCACGCGCTCAATTTTATTTGCGACAATTTCAAGGTGATCGTCTCGGCAAATATTCCCCCGCACGAATTGGAAAGCCTGGCCGATCTTGAAATAGAGACATCTCATCATGAAGCGATGATCCCGTCGCATAGTGTGGCCAGGGTAGCCGATGGTCTGCCCGGACTCGGTATTGTGGCAGCGGTCCTCGGCATCGTACTCACCATGTCGAAAATCGACCAGCCACCTGCGGTGCTCGGCCACAGCGTGGGCGCCGCCCTGGTGGGTACGTTTCTGGGCGTTCTGCTGTGCTACGGTTTTGTCGGCCCCGTCGCGGTAAATCTCGAACACAAGGCGAAGGAAGAAAATAATTTCTTTCAAGTCATCAAGGTGGCGCTGGTGGCCTTCGTAGGCGGCGCGGCCCCCCAGATGGCGGTTGAGTTCGCCCGGCGCGCTATACCGGGCAATGAAAAACCGACCTTTGATGAACTCGAAAAAACGGTCAGAGATTCCACAAAATGAAAAGCAAAAAAGCCATCATCATCAAAAAGATCATAAAGCGGGGGTCGGAAGGTAGCCACGGCGGAAGCTGGAAAGTCGCGTATGCCGACTTCGTTACTGCCATGATGGCTTTTTTTCTGCTTCTCTGGCTTTTGAGCATGGTCTCGCAGGATAAACGAATGCGCTTGTCCGAATATTTCAAAAGCTTCAGTGTTTTTCAGCAGACCGGCACATCCTTTATGGATCGCACCACCGAAATGCTGAAAGAGTCGGGGGAATCTCCCAAAAAATCCACTCCCGAGGCATCTCCCTCGATTGCGAATACAATGAATGCGACTATGAAAGCGGAGGACGTTAAAGAATCGATCAAAAAAGCCATCGAGCAAAAGCTTGACGACATCAAGGATCAGGTTTTGGTCGATATCTTTGAAGGAGGGGTACGCATCCAGCTTGTGGACAAGGCGGGCAAACCCATGTTTGAAATAGGATCGTCGCACCCCACGCCCCTTGCGATGCGGATACTTCAGGTTATCGGCGACAACATTAAAAATCTCCCGAATCCCGCTTCCGTGGAAGGCCATACTGACTCACTGGCGTATAAATCCTCGAACTACGGAAACTGGGAACTGTCCACAGAACGAGCCCTCGCCGCCCGCAAAGAACTGGAGACACTGGGGCTCAGCGCTTCCCGGCTAACCAGAGTTGCAGGATATGCCGATACCGTGCCTCTGATTAAAGAAGACACAGAAGATCCCCGCAATAGGCGGATAAGCATTATCCTCTTTTTCCCTCAGAAACAGCCTCAGTAGCCGAAGAACGGCTCAGGACCGACTGCTACAAGCGCTGTCGATACTATTCCATATCACCAAGTTTTTTGAGAATTTTTTTCACAAACACGCTGCCGGTGCGTATGTCGAAAATGATTTTTCGACCGGAGTCCCCCCCTACGTCGGCATTGACAATCGGGATATGTTCTTTTTCCAGTGTGTCGCGGGCAAAGAGAATGTTTCGCTCGCCGATATTCATGAGCGAGCTTCTCATGGTGAGCACATCGCCTCCGCCGAACACTTTCGCCTGAAGGTTCTTTTTTGAGGCTCCGACGTGCAGCATTTTCTCAATCAGCTTTGGGATGGCGATGCTTCCGTATTTTGGTGAGGCAAGTCCTTCTCCATTCCAGAATGGAAGCATATAGTGGTTCATACCGCCGGTTTTGGTCAGGGGATCCCATAGGCACACGGAGACACAGGAACCGAGAATAGTCGTGATAATGCAGGGGGCATTCTGGACACAAATACTGCCGGACATCAGGAAGTATTGTTTTTGTTCTTTTATGTCAGCTTTCGGAAGTTCCATTAAAAAAATATTGTATGCTCAAACAGCCTGCCCACGGACTGATGCTGCCGTCCCCGGGCTAATATTGCTGTGCGCCGTCGAAAATCCGCTCGTTGCCGTCTTCCGACAGGTCGCGAATTTCGTCGCCCGTTCCGAGTTCGTTCAGCGTCAGGGTGAAGTTGCATCCCTTTCCCGGAGAGGATGATACCGTTACGTCACCGCCAAGCATGTCTGTGAGTGCTTTTACGATGCTCAGGCCGAGGCCCTGTCCTTTATGCTTTCTCATAGCCCCGGTATCAAGCTGCGTAAAGCGGTCAAATATCCTGTCTCGGTCTTTTTCCTCAATGCCGATGCCGGTATCAAGAACGCTCAGTCTCAGCAGTGGCCCGTCCTTTTTGGCAAAAACCTGCACCCTGCCGCCTTCCTGGCCGTACTCTATGGCGTTCGAAAGCAGGTTGGAAAGGATGCAGGACAGCTTCTCAGGATCTGTATTAAAAAACAGCACTGCTCCCGGTTTCGGCGCTTCCACCGAGCATTCTACCGCTATTTTTTTGTCCGTTGCCTGATGATGAAATGAATCCATCAGGCTCCAAATCAACCCGTTGATGTCCGTGTGAGAGACATTGACAGAAGCTTCGCCTGCTTCGATTTCTGCTGCAGTAAAGATATTCACCATCTTGAATTCCAGTTCGAATGCTTCCTTATAGATCAACTCCGCTGCGGTCCTGGCGGACTTCTCGTCAGGAATACCCTTGCTCAACTGCCGGGACATTCCAAGGATCACCGTCAACGGATTGTTGATTTCATTTCTGATGTTCGAAAGAAAGTTGCTTTTCAGGGATTCCGATTGCCGCAATTTTTCATTGACGATCTCAAGCTCTCGGTTCGCGTCTGCGAAATCATTGAGCGTTTTCTTTCGCTCGGCAAGCCGCTTTTTGATCTCCTCGATCAGAAAACCATCGCTAACTTCTTTCACGTTTTCCTCCTTGCGTATTGCAGAACATCCCATCAACTGTATCCTCATGCATCGGACAGCGGGTCCTGCACGGAGCATCATCCCCGCAGCAGACCGATAATATCCCGCTCGCGTTTCATGATATATTTCGCCATATTGTCGGCGTCCCACGGATGCAATCTGAACTCGGCGCCATACTGATAGCCTCTGCAGGATTCTTTTTTATGACGGATGGTCCCCCGCGTGATTATGACCGTAAAAGTATCCGGCAGCACAATGGTAAAATAGCAGGAAGTTCCCGGCGCAATGTCGCGCGGGCACAGAAAACCCACACCCTGCTGGCTAATATCAATCACGGGATAGTTCACCGTCGGTTCATTTGCGATAAGGATGTATAACCCGACAGGGTCAACCCTGCTCGGCTGAATGCGGATGTCCCGGACAGTAAACATTTTTTCCGGAATGCCGATGGTTATTTCGTTGTCTAATATTGCATCGATGCAGGCAATGCCTTCCTTGTTTTCCTGCTTATAGGGGAAAAAGGCCCGGACGCACGTTCCTTTCCTCAGACTCCTGAAAAAAAGCGTATGCTTGAAATTATGAAGCACCAGCATGTTGCCACGAATTTCTCTGATCGTACAAATGCCCCGCGCAAGAATAGGGTCGCCGTGTTCCTTCACTTCGAACCCGAGCATAACCGGCAGTTTATTTTTTATCAGATACGCGGCCAGTTCACGGATTTTCCCCCCGTCTTCAAGGGGTGGTTCATCCGTTTTTCTGGCGTATTCCTTGTCGGGAAGGCAATCCTGGGGCTCGGCTCCCCTGTTCACAGTTGTGCTGTTCAGAACAAATCGGAGCACTTGTTTTAATTCTTCCGCTTCCAGCCGCTGTAAGTTTAGAACAAGAGCATTTGGCAATCCCTGTTCCGCGGGCGAAGAAACGTTTTTGGATGACAGAAATAGCACGCGACGTGCTTCTCCCCGCTCCCTCACGGCATCATAAAATGCCCGGCATGCCCCATCCAGCGGCACAACAGCAAGGTCGTCTGGTCCGCTTTCCAGGAGGAAGGATTCTCTGATCTCTCCCTCTTCCCGGATCATGACCGGCATGTTTTTTTCAAGATATGAGTTATTTATTTTCGGCGTTGTCCAGATCTGCATAGTTCATCCATGAATAGTCTATTGTATGTATTATCGCGTGCAATCAGCGGAGGAATTATGCACATTCCTGCAGGACCGCGGCGGAGATTCTGTTCAGCGGAAGGACTTTGTCCACAGCACCCAGTTCGATGGCTTTCATGGGCATCCCGAAGACCACGCAGGTTGCTTCATCCTGAGCGATATTGGTCGCTCCTGCTTCTTTCATTTCCAGCATGCCTTTTGCTCCGTCATCTCCCATGCCGGTCATAATCACGCCGACGGCGTTTTTCCCCGCATACCGCGCCGCGGAACGGAACAGAACGTCCACCGACGGGCGGTGGCGGCTGACAAGGGGGCCGTCCTTTATTTCCACAAAATAGCGGGCACCACTTCGCTTCAGCAGCAAATGATGATTTCCCGCTGCAATAAGAGCACGGCCCCGGATCACGGTGTCCCCGTTTTCAGCCTCTTTTACCGAAATCCGGCATGTCGAGTCAAGGCGCGTAGCGAACGCTTTTGTGAAATGCTCAGGCATATGCTGAACGATCACAATGCCCGGCGTATCGAGCGGCATGGATTCAAGGAAACTCTTCAGGGCCTCCGTGCCCCCTGTCGACGCTCCGACAACCACCACTTTCTCCGTCGTCCGAATCATCGCCTCGCTTGTCGCCGAGGCCTTTGCAATAACCACGTCAGCCGTAAGCTTTGGAGTAACCTGATGCGCATGGGACGAAATGCGCTTCACATTTGCAGCCGCAGCGGCCTTCACGGCATCACAGATGCGTATCCGAGATTCTTCCAGATAGATTTTTGTTCCGAGACGGGGTTTTGTAATAATATCGACAGCACCATATTCCAGCGCTTTCATGGCCGTTTCGGATCCCTCATCCGCAAGACTCGAACAGATCACCACCGGTATCGGGTGCTGGCTCATGATCTTCTGCAGAAAGGTTATCCCATCCATGCGGGGCATTTCCACATCAAGCGTTATGACGTCCGGTACCTGGTGCCGGATTTTTTCCGCCGCTATGAACGGATCCGGGGCCGTGGCCATAATCTGGATATCGGGGTCTGACGATAAAATTTCCTGCAGCGTCTGCCTGACCACCGCTGAATCGTCGACAATCAGCACGTTGATTTTATTATTCATATAATTGGCCCTCAAAATTGCCGCTTGATTGCTTTTCGGGCCCCTCCTTCCGAAAGCATCCGTTTTTATGCCTCTTTACGGTAAATCGTTGACGAAATACGCGTAAACGGAAGTGCAAAACCGTGTATCGTTTCGGAATGTCCCAGGAATAAATAACCGCCCGGCTTCAAATACGAGCAAAGTTTTGTCAGCAGCTCCTCCTGTGTCTTCCGGTCGAAATAAATAATTACATTCCGGCAGAAAATGACATGTATTGACTCCGGAGCCATGAGCCTTGCATCCATAAGATTCAATCTCTGGAACTGGACGCGCGCTCTTAATTCCGGCGAGATGCGTACAAGTCCTTTCTGCCGGTCTTTGCCCCGGAGCAGATATTTTTTTTTCATTTCGTACGGAATGCCTGCTGTCTGATCTTCCTCGTAGATGGCAATGCGCGCTTTTTCAAGCACTTTGGTCGATATGTCGGTGGCAAGAATGGAATAATGAAAATCGGTACAGTGCGATGAAAAATCATTCAGGACCATCGCCATGGTGTAGGGTTCTTCACCTGACGAGCAGGCCGCACTCCAAATCGTGAATTTTTCCGACCGTTCCGTCTTTACATATTCCGGCAGAAGGGTATCGGTGAGAAAATTAAAGTGGACCGGTTCCCTGAAAAAATCCGTTTTGTTCGTGGTCACGCAGTCTATCATGTGCACATATTCGCTTTCCCTGTGGGGAGAGTCGAACAGATAGTCGCAGTAGTCCTTATACGAAGTGATCCCAAGGCTGCGAAGGCGCTTTTGGAGACGCGCTTCCAGCATGACCTTTTTGACCGGGGGCATCTTAATGCCGCAGTGATCATAAATGAACTCGCTCAAGCGCTGAAAATCAGCATGCGTCATGGCCAGCTGTGATTGTGTCGGTTTTAATACGTCACCCATGCCTGTATCCGTTCTGCAGGAAAAAGCGCTCTACCCGGATGGACCTCTGGAACAGGGTGGATCCGAACGATAGGCACACTGTTCTCCATACAATCTTATGCTGTGTGCTCTACTACTATGCCGGACGCATGTATGTGCTGGTAGCAGCCGGCAGGAATATCTTTTGTAAGCGCTTTGTCCACGACTCTCCTGAGTTCCTTCAAAGCAACCGGTTTAATAAGGTATTCAAACACTCCGAGGCTGAGCGCTTTTAGGTACGCTTCGATGGAGCCGCACTCTGTTACCATAATTACGGGAACGGAGGGTGTGCTCCTCTTGACTGATCGCAGAAGATCGAGCCTTTCCTGTCCGTCGGCCCGGCATGCGAGTATAATAATATCGAGCGGCATGCCTTCATGGAAGACGGACAGGGCTGCATTTTCATCTTCTACGGCTATGACCATGTGTTCAGGTCCGGTTACAATCTCTGATATCTCTCCGGAGTTGTCCGAAGTACTTCCTACTACAAGAATTGTTTTCATATTCTCCCTGACCGGGAAACACGCCGTTATTCTGTTTTTCAGAATTTCATCCGGTGCTCTCACCGCGTTCTACGCCGCGCCGGCCTGCGTTGACTGCACCAGTGCGATGTCTTCCGTCGAAAATACCTTGTCGATATCAAGAAGAATAAGGAACCGCTCGTTTTGTTTTCCCATTCCTTTAATGAACTCTGTTTTCAGCCGCAGCCCGATTTTCGGTGCAGGTTCAATCTGGCCGGATTCGAGCTCAATAACCTCCTGCACCGAATCAGCAAGCGCACCCAGGATCGTTGTTTCATTGTCCACGGTCACTTCTGTGATAATGATGCATGTGTTCACGGTTTTTTCTGTTTTCGACAGGCCAAATTTCAGCCGAAGGTCAACAACCGGCACCACACTCCCCCGGAGGTTAATCACTCCCCGCATGAACTCGGGCGTTCTCGGCACTTTGGTAACTGAGGTAAAATCAAGCACTTCCCTGACTTTCGCGATGTCGACAGCGAACACTTCATCATCCAGCTTAAAGGTCAGGTATTGGGTGGATTCCGCAATCCCAGCCATACTCATAATGTCCTCCTGTACAAACCGGCCGTCGTTTTGATGAGGCAGATGCCGCACCAGTTTTCCGGCGGCCGATGTCGGTACCACGCTTTAGAATTTTTCAAACTCCGCGTCCCGCGCGTCGCCATTTCCTTTTACCATGTTCAATGCCACTCCCGCAGGTTTGGCCGCAGATTGCGCCTGGGCAGCCGCCGGTTTGTGCTCCAGATGAGCCGCGCTCAGCTGACGTGCCGGTTCAACCGGTTTTTGAACAATGGTTTTTCTCGCCCTTTGTGCTTTCTCGTCAAGTTTGAAGAACGAGATCGTATCCTGGAGCTGTTCTGCCTGCGAGGAAAGCTCTTCCGCCGTGGAAGCCATCTCCTCCGCTGCGCTCGCGTTCTGTTGAATGACCTGGTTCAATTGCTGGATAGCGGCATTGATCTGATCGGAACCCGTGGTCTGTTCCTTCGACGCGGCGTTGATTTCCTGCACCAGTTCCGCCGTTTTCTGGATGTCCGGCACCAGTTTGGTAAGCATCTCGCCGGCCCGTTCGGCGACCTGCACGCTTGTTCCCGACAGGTTGCTGATTTCCGCAGCCGCGGTCTGGCTCCGCTCCGCGAGTTTCCTTACCTCTGCGGCAACAACGGCAAACCCTTTCCCGTGTTCGCCGGCCCGCGCAGCTTCGATGGCGGCATTCAATGCAAGAAGGTTGGTCTGGCGTGCGATCTCTTCAATAATCGATATCTTGCTGGCGATCTCTTTCATTGCGATTACTGATTCAGCCACGGCTTTGCCGCTCTCGGAAGCGTCCGCCGAGGACTTCAGCGCGATTTTTTCGGTCTGCTGTGCGTTGTCCGCATTCTGTCTTATCGTGGCGTTCATTTCTTCTACTGATGACGAGGCTTCTTCCGCAGATGCCGCCTGTTCGGTCGTTCCCTGAGACATCTGTTCGGAACCCGATGAAAGCTGCTGGCTGCCGGATGCCACATTATCCGAGGCAGTCTGCACATCCGCCACTACTTTCTTAAGTTGTTCGATCATGCTGTTCATTGCGCCTGCCATCTGGCCCACTTCATCCTTGCTGTCGACATCGAGGTTTCTGGTAAGATCGCCCGCGGCAATATTGTTGGCCACGCCGACCGCCTTGCTCAACGGCTGGGTTATTCCACGCGTAATCAGAAGTGCCGCGACGATGCCCAGAATAAGCGATACAGCGCAAATAACGCCTATAAATAATTTTGCCCCGCTGTATGCTTTTTCCGCATTGTCGATCGCAGCCACATTGAGACCATGCTGAGCTTTGCTCAAGTCGCTGAGATCATCCAGCAATTTCCGCTGGACCGGTCGTACTTCAGCAAGGAGTACTGAGGCCGCTTCTGCTTTTTTTCTGGCCTGAGCATAATCGATGACTTTGCGCATGGTGCCTTCCTTAGCCTTAGCGGCATCACTGATCTTAGCAAAAGCCTCTTTTCCTTTTTCCGTTACCAGCATGCCCGCAAGCTTTGATTTCGCCTCTTCAAAGCGCTTGCCGCCGTCCTCAATGCGCTTCTGCATTGCCTGAATTTCAGCGGTATCGGTCACCAGGATCATATTCCGTATTGCAATGGCTTCATCATTCACCGCCGTTGACATTCCTTCTATTAAATTCATTTTGACGATATTTTTGTCGGTTATATCTCTCAGATTGCTGTTAATCACCGCCATCCGTGATATACCGACTACGGCCATCACCAGAATCAAGGCGATAAGCAAACCGAAGCTTGCCCCCAACCGTACACCTATTTTTGCATTTTTAAGAACTGACATAATTCCCTCCTTGGTTCTTCGATTGTTTAATCGTGTTCTCTATACAAAACAGCCGCTTTTCCTGCGACAACTCCGTCATAGCGGCTACTGCAGCACTGTTCACGCATGCTTACATCAGGACACGTCACCTCCTCTGGCAAGAAGGTTTTCCTGCTGTTCAGCCAATCGGACGAGGTTCGGAATATCAAGGATCAGCGCAACGGTTCCATTGCCCAGTATTGTTGCTCCCGACACTCCTTCCACATCCTGGTAAAATTTCCCGAGTGATTTCAGAACAGTCTGGTGCTCTCCGATGATCGTATCGACCACAAAACCTACTCTCTGATTTTCCACTCTCGTGATTACGATCTGCTCAATGTCAGGACCCTTTCCCCCGATCCTGAATTGCTCTCGAAGCCGTACATATGGCACAATCTGTCCCCGCACGTTGGCTACATGTCTTCCGTGCGCGCTTTCAATGTCTTTCCGGGTCAGCTCCACGCATTCCTCAACCATCGTCAGCGGGAAGATGAAGTTTTCAGCGCCGATTCTTGTCAGGAATCCGTCTATGATGGCAAGCGTCAGCGGGAGATTCAGGGTGATCGTGGTCCCGACGCCGCGCGCGCTGCTGACATCGATTGTGCCCCGAAGTGAATCAATGGTTTTCTTCACGACATCCATTCCCACGCCGCGTCCGGAGACACTGGTAATCTCTTGCGCTGTAGAAAAACCGGGTGCAAAAATCAACGAGAACAGTTCTTGTTCGCTCAGCTCTGCTTCTGCACTGAGAAGTTTTCGTTCGATTGCTTTGGAGCGGATGGCGGCGGTATCGAGTCCCTTGCCGTCATCCCTGATGCGGATTACGACATTGGGTCCGGAATGCGATGCGGAGAGATGGAGGGTCCCCTGCCGCGTTTTTCCCAGCGATTCGCGCACTTCGGGTTTTTCAATTCCATGGTCGATACTGTTTCTGATCAAATGCACCAGCGGATCGCTCAGACGCTCGATCACGGTTTTGTCCATCTCCGTTTCCGCACCTTCGGTGGTAAGTTCGATTTCTTTGGATAGTTCCTGGGAGAGATTGCGGACAAGCCGTTTGAATTTGCTGAACGTCGTTCCGATGGGCAGCATGCGGATGTTCATCGTATTGTCGCGAAGGTTTGTGGTCAATCGCTCGATTTCCTCGGCGATCGAGACAAACTCGGGAATCTGCCGGGTAAATGCCGTCTGGCTGAGGCGGGCCTGCACGGTCACCAGTTCTCCCACCAGGTTCACTAAGGTGTCCAGCTTTTCCGTCGAAACGCGGATACTGGACGTCATATCGGCTTCTTGCCGCTTCTCCCGGGCTTCGCGCACGGCCTGCTGTTCTGCCAACGCGGATTCAATTTTGTTTCCGGCCACAAGGCCGTTTTCCACCAGTATTTCTCCAAAACGCTTTTTTGCCTTCAATACCAACTGGAGATCCGGAGCGGTGAGGTCACCGCGCTCCAGGAGAATATCGCCTAATTTTTTATACGAAACTTCATCATCCAGGACTCCATCCTCGTCGATGACCTCGATTTTCAGTTCGCAATCATCTTTGACGAAAATAAACACGTCCTGAATGGCATTGACGCCCCGATCAGTGGTCAGGATTATGTCCCAATAGGTGTAGCAAAGTTCCGGATTATTGTCTGCCAGAGGTGGAATATCATCGGTTTGGGCTACAACCCTGCAGGAACCAAGCTGACGGAGTTCTTCCAGCATCAGAAGAGGATCTATGCCGAGCATGAAAATATTCTGATTTGGTCGGAACCGGATGCGGTACGTAACGTTTTTTTCACCTGATTCTTTTGAGGATTCCGTGTCTTCGTGAACAGAAGCGGCAGGAGCGTTCTGCTCGTCCAGTGAAGGAACGAGTTTTCTGAGGGAAATAAGGATGCTGCGGGCTTTTGTGGCGTCTACCGTGCCGCCGTAATAATAAGCATCAAGCATCGCCTTTATATGGTCCCGCGCCGCAAGCGTTAAATCAATAAGTTCTTTTGATGCCGCCATTTTCCCTTTTCTGACCAGGTCAAGGGCGGTTTCGATGTCATGGGTAAACGATGCCACATCGTGAAATTCGCACGTTGCACCGGAACCTTTAATCGTATGCATGGCTCGAAAGGCCCGGGCAATTAGCTCCTGGTCCTGGGGGGTCTTCTCAAGCTCAAGCAGGGATGCTTCGAGTTCGGCCAGAAGTTCATACACTTCTTCCTTGAATGTCTCACGGAGCTTGCCAATGATATCTTCCATAGCGTCCTCTATGTCTGTTAGTGAACGTCGCCGGGTACTGCATCCTGAACCCAAAAACAGCTTTTCTGATCATCCTGACGGCACCCGGTCAAACGATCGTATCCTGCCTCTGCTATAATTTTTTTCATTGCATCCGGCAGCAGACCGGCGCAAAAAAGCCGCTTGCCCGCTAGCGTGATGGAACGATGAATCGAACAGATCAGCTGCAACCCGGCCAGATCAACAGTCGTTACAGCGGCGCACTGCATAATGATCTCGTCCGCCTCATCCAGCGTTTTCAACAAAATGTCCTTGATCTCAGCGGCATACCGCACCGTTATCTCGCCATCGAGTATTATCGTTCCTTTTCGGTCCGTGACATCAACACGTGCCCCCATAAGCCTCTTCACCTTTCACGCTTTATGTGCGTCGTCATTCCGCTTTCGGAAAGTTCTCTGCCTTGACCGCTTTTACTTCACAAATTTTTTCACTACCTCCATAAGCTGTTCCGGCTTGAATGGTTTCACGATCCAGCCGCTCGCCCCGGCGGATTTGCCTTCCGCTTTCTTTTCTTCCTGTGATTCCGTCGTCAGCATCACGATAGGAATAAATTTGTAATTCGGCATGATCCTGATTTGCTTGATCATCTCTATCCCGTCCATTTCCGGCATGTTGAGGTCGGTCACCACCATGTCGATCGTCTGGCCGGTCATTTTCCCTATGGCGTCTTTGCCGTTCACCGCCCCGATAACGTCGTACCCTGCATCTTTCAGTGCAAAAGTCACCAGCTGCCTCATGGAAGCTGAGTCATCTACGACTAAAAATGTTTTTGCCACTGGAACTCCTCCTTGCTGCTACTTTCTCTCCGCCGAAAGCGTTGCCTGCATCACCAGACGCTCAGACTCCATGGTATACATGTTGCTGAGCCAGGACGCAATGCTGTCGGACGTGTGGTCATGAATTTTGACGCTCATGGTCTCCAGCCTGCTTATGATATCTTCCGCGTCGGACTTGAATCTCATAAGCGGCTCTATGACATGTTCGATTCGCTGCCGGGTAATGTCCTGGAACTGCATGGAAACCATGATGGCGCTGATGTCTTTTGCCAGTCCTGCTGTCTCGGCAGTGAGTTCGTCCAGCTTCTTCTGGGTGCCGGTCATCGCTTCATTGATTTTTGCCAGTGCCTGTTCCACGGCATGACCGGCTTCGTCTGCATGTGTGCTGCTGGCTGCGGCGCCGGCTTCATTTTTTGTTGAAATTGTTTTCATATCATCAGACATTTTTGTTATGACGGTTCTGATGCGGTCCACTGCACTGTTGGAGCGCTCAGACAGCTTTCTGACTTCATCCGCCACAACGCCAAAACCCTTTCCGAACTCACCCGCCCGCACCGCTTCAATGGCGGCATTCAAAGCGAGCAGATTAGTCTGATGGGCTACATACTCAATGTCTGTTACGATCCGCTTGATCTCAGCGGTATCCGCGGTCATCACTTTCATGTTTTGCATGGTTTCAGCCGTGATTGCATTGACCTCGTCCATGCTTCCGAGAACATTTTTGAATGTTTTCTGAGCTACGACCACGAGCGAAGCTTCATCGGCGGTGCCGGCAAACCCATTAAAAGCGTCAGCTGCTTTTGTTGACTGGCCGCGGGCACGCTCTACCATGTTCATAAACTTTTCACCCAGATCAAGCGCAGCTTGCTCCGTTTGATCCGTCACTTCACGGAGCTGGTTTACCAAAACCGGCACCAGTTGATTGGTGTTTTTCAGGTGTGCGGCCACCGGTCCCACGATAGAATCCATTTCAGCAAGCAGCGCTTTCTGCTCTGCTTTATGGCCAGCATCAATTGATTGGAGTATTTTTTTTGAATACTTTAGAATAATAACAGAGGCCACAGCCCATACAATGACCAGGACAACCAATCGTATCTGCCAATTTCCGATAAAAGAGGGTGCTGCTAAAAAAAGCAGCATGAGAATTGTGTAAATCGCTAATCGTTGCTTATTCATGGATGTGGTCTCTTCTCACCGTTAAATTATTAACCGCTAATTGCAGAAGAATGATGACTCTTATTCAGTACTTATCGCGCAAAACATTAAAAACTTTAGCAAAATGTTGCAATTAATTTCATATAGCGTCTTACTGCTTAATCTGAAGGCTTGTCATTTTTTTAGTCAGTGTAACGGCTTTCTGCGGTTTTAAAAGGGCGACAACAGCCCCGGCTTTCTTGCTTTTCATCCTGAGCATGATCTGGGCAGCTGCGTCCGTGTCCATGGCCGAAAGCTGGGCAGCTGCGGCCTCCGGAGGCATTGCCTCATACAACTTCGCCATATTCAGCAGCCGCTCGTTCTGAATCTGTTCCGCACGTTTGAGTGACGCATCCACCTGGTTCAGCAATTTTGTATATTTCGCTATTTTTTCATCGACGTCTTTCTTGAGTATATTCAACCGCTCTTCTTCCTTCTTCAGAGCATCTTCCCGCGCCTTCAGTTCAATGCGCTTCTCTTCGACGACTTTAACGACATCATCCTGGGCACCGGCTGTTCCGACAGGCCAAAAAGAACCTGACAGTAACAAAGCTGTAAAAACAACGTACTGTGCTATTATTGCCGCGTTTCTTTTGCCGTCTTTTGCTGATTTCATCGATGTGCTCTCCGTGCGAGGAACTGATAATCCGCTTCCTTCTGGTCGCCCTTGTTCATCTGGAGCAATTCTTCATGAGTGATTTTCTCATGGAGGATTTCCATTAAACGATGTTCCTTGTGCGCTTCGTGCATGGCATGCTGCTTTTCGTTTAATTCGGCCTGGCGCACGAAAACGCATTTTTTTTGCTGTTCAATAAGCTTGCGGAGATGTTCAAAATATACATAAAAAAGATCCATTTCCCGTATTCCAATGTTTCCCCGGTCCTGCCTGCGGCTGAATTCATCAAGGTGGACCCTGAGTTCTTCCTCCAAAGAATCGAGCTTCTCTTGTTCCTGGTCAAAATCTCTCTGGGCTTTATGCACATCCGATTTCAGTTTTTCCTGGGCAAATTCCTTGAGCTTCAGGACCTTTGTCACTGTTTTATGTTTTCGCGTCATGAGCTTGTCCCTCCTTGCTCGAACGTACAGTATAAGCCTTGCAGGCTGTCGGCCATATCGCGTTGTTCCTTCATCCCCTGGCGAAGGTAGGTTCTGAGCGTATCGATCATTTTAATGGCATAATCCACCTTGGGGTTGGATCCGCTTTTGTAGGCACCGAGGTTTATCATGTCTTCAAATTTCTTATAGGTGGCCATTGTTTCCACAAATTTCGCCGCGTATTCTTTGTGCCGCGGATCAACGATATCCGGCATCACCCGGCTGATGCTCTGCAGGATATCAATGGCAGGATAGTGATTTTCCATGGCAAGCTCGCGAGAGAGAACGATATGGCCGTCGAGAATCGCCCTCGCAGAATCTCCCACCGGATCGGACATATCATCGCCTTCCACCAGCACGGTGTAGATGCCGGTAATGCTTCCCTTGCCTTCCGACGTGCCTACCCGTTCAAGCAGCCGGGGAAGAAGCGCGAAAACCGAAGGCGTATACCCCTTTGCCGTCGGCGGCTCGCCCACGGCAAGCCCGATTTCGCGCTGGGCCATGGCGACACGGGTGAGTGAATCCATGAGCAGCAGCACATTCTCCCCCCGGTCTCTGAAGTATTCCGCGATCGCCGTAGCTGCAAGCGCGGCGCGCACCTTTGCCAGGGGTGGTTGATCCGAGGTGGACACAAGCACTACTGATTTTTTCAACCCTTCGGGGCCGAGGTCTTTTTCAATAAACTCCCGCACCTCGCGCCCCCGTTCTCCAATGAGCGCAATAACGTTGACCGTTGCCGCCGTATACTTTGCCATCATTCCGAGCAGCACACTTTTACCGACACCAGAACCGGCCATGATGCCGATACGCTGCCCTTTTCCACAGGTAAGAATGCCGTTGATCGCACGGATGCCGAGGTCAATCGGCTCCGAAATCCGCTGCCGCTTGAGCGGATGCGGCGTCGAAGATATAAGCGTGCATTCGGTGCCGCTGATGTGCTCCTTGCCGTCGATGACCAGTCCCCGGTCATTCACGACCCTACCGACCAGTCCCGAAGAGACCCTGACCGCAACTTTTCTGCCGGCAGGCAGGACCCTGCTTCCCGGCTTGATGTCGGACAAATCTCCTACCGCCATGAGCAAAACGTAACCGTCCTTAAAACCGACCACTTCCGCATCCAAAGACAGTCCTTCGGACAGAATCGCGCACGATTCCCCGATGCTTGCTTTTACACCGGTGGCCTTGATGATAATCCCGGTGATCTCAACCACCCGCCCGTACACCTTCAGGGGCTCGACCCGGGAAACGACCTCTCTATAGGGAGACAGATCAACGAGCGGCACGCTGGGCCCCCATGTCTTTAATAAGATTCCGGAGTTGCTCATCCAGATCAGTCACTACGTCTTCCATCCCTCCCATCACCACCGAGCCATGAGACGATACGGACGGATCCACATCAAATACGATGTCGGGATGGACGCTCTGGAGCTGCGGCCTCAGTTTCATAAACAGATCATACAGGGCAGGGTTTATTTTGATGGTTATCTGCCCTGATCGCTCAATCCTCAAAAGCGCTTCTTTTGTCATTGCAACAATGCTGTCCGGTTTCATTACCAGTTCACGCTTCAGGATTTTTTCCGCGATGCTTACGGCAAGTTCGACCACCTGCGGTTCGGCTTCCTGAACAAGTGTTTCCCGCAATGTCATCAACTCATGAAGAATATTGTCGATCCTGTCCAAAAACACCTTTGCCTTCTCCGTTCCCATCTCGAGTCCGGCTTTTTCTCCCGCCGCATACCCTTTTTCATATGCGTCGCGCTCGATGAAATCAAGGCTCTTGCCGAGCGCAAACTCGTTTTTGAGGAGCGGCATAGCATAGAGCGATACACCCTTATTTTCCTGTGCATTTCTAGATAACAAGTTCTTCACCACCCCGTCCGGCAAGAATTATTTTGCCTTCTGTTTCAAGTTTTCTCGCTACTTTCACAATGTTCTGCTGCGCTTTTTCAACGTCGGAGACCTTGACCGGGCCCCGGTTCTGAATGTCTTCTTTCAAGATCGCCGATGCGCGCTGAGACATGTTCTTAAATATCTTGTCTTTCAGCGAATCACTGGTTGACTTCAACGCCAAAGCAAGGTCTTCCTGGCTTACCTCTTTCAGAATGAGCTGGATGCCCCGGTCGTCAACCTTCACCAGGTCGTCAAATACGAACATGAGCTGACGGATGGAATCGGCAACCGTACTGTTTACTCCTTCGATCCCCTGCAGCACTTTCTGTTCCGTGCTCCGGTCGCACTGGTTCAGTATCTCCGCAATCGTTTTATTGCCGCCTAGTTTCTTGCCCTTGCCCTTCCCTCCCATGTCAAGCTGGCCTTTGAGAACATCCTTTAGTTCTTCTATCGCGGTTTCTGGAATCCGTTCGGTCATGGCGATCCTCATGGCGACATCGGATTTGAGCGTGTCCGGCAGGCCCGAAAGCACTTCTGCCGCCTGCGTCGGCTCCAGCAGACAGATGATAAGCGCGATGGTCTGGGGATGCTCCGTAATAAGAAAGTTTACCAGGACCTTGGGCTCCACCCATTTCAGCGCATCGAGAGGCCCCTCCTTGGAAGCCATTTCCATGATTTTGCTCGCCCCGTCTTCGCCCAGACCTTTTACAAGGGCTTTTTTCATGAATTCTTCTCCGCCTACATGCAGGTTCCCATGGGTCACCATGTCCGACACCTCTCTCAGGACATCCTCCATGGAATTCCGGTCCACTTTCTTAAGCCTCGTCATGTAGGTGGTGATTCGTCCGATATCCTTCACATCAAGGCCCTTGAGTATTTCCGATGCGGCGTCTTCACCGATTGAGCTCAAAAATATTGCAGCTTTTTCATGTCCATTGAGCGGCATGTAATCCACCTGTTAACTATCGATTTGAATTGACTGCACCATCAAAAACGTATAACCAAACCCGAGCGACCGGAAGTTCCGGAAATTTCGGAACACGTCATCGTTCTTCCAGCCATCCCTTCACCATGCTTGCCGCATCTCTTGGATTTCTTTTTGCCCAGTCAATCACCTGGTCCTTTCCAGACGGCTCCTTGGACTCGAGCGAGCGTTCTAGCTGGGCAACGGATTGGGGCAGTTGCATCTGCTGTGTCCGGGGAATGCCCGTCGGCGTCGTCAACGCCTTCATCATGGGTCTTACCACGAACAAAAAGAGCAGAATAATTGCCGCCAGCGGAACGATATACTTTGCCGCCGAAGTCGCCGTATTGATAATAACCGCTGTCTGGCCGGCGGGTTTATCTGCATCGGCAAATTCCTCCTGCGGTGACGTTTCAAAAGGCATATTGACCACTTTGACTTCATCGCCTCGTGCCGCCGTGAAACCGATCGCTTTTTTCACCATTTCTTCAAATTGCTGAATGGCCTCTTCAGTGCGAGGAGTATATTTCGCCTCTTTTGATCCGGCTTGGGTCGCGTATGTTCCGTCGACAAGCACCACGGCGGATATTTTTTTAACTTCACCGGTCGGGCTGACTATACGGCTGACTACTTTGCTGATTTCATAATTGACGGTATCATTCTTTTTCTCTGACGTTGCCGGGACCGGTTTTGACACCGCCTGCTGCGCTTTGTCCGGAAGATTCGAAGTAACGCCCGGCACGCCTGCGGGACTTCCCGCGTTCGATTTTTCACTGCTCCGCTGTTCACTTCTGACGACCTGTCCGTCGGGATCATACTTTTCTTCGGTCTTTTCTGTTTTGGTAAAGTCGAGTGCCGCGGAAATTCTGGCGCGCACCTTTCCTTTGCCGACCACCGGCTCAAGCATGCTCACCACTTTTGTTTCTATGTCCTTCTCGTAGCCCCGTTGATAATCGAACTGGCCGCTCGTCAGGGCCATGTTTTCGTCGACTCGGGACGTAAACATTTCGCCGTTGCTGTTCACCACGGACACATCGTTCGGATCGAGCCCCTCAACGCTGCTCGACACCAGGTGCACAATCCCCTGCACCTGCGACTGGGTCAGCCGTCTTCCGGCCTTAAGCTTGACGAGCACCGACGCTTTCGGTTTTCCCTCCTTCTGCATGAACAGGGATTTTTCCGGAACCACAAGATGCACTCTGCACTGGTCTATTTCTGCAAGAGAACGGATCGTCCTCGCCAATTCTCCCTGGAGGGCCCTGCGGTAATTCAATTTCTGAACAAAATCCGTCATGGTAAAACTTGTCTTGTCGAACAGTTCGAATCCGATGCCGCCGCCCTGCGGCAGGCCCTGACCAGCAAGCTGGAGCCGCAACTCGTATACTTTGTCGGTCGGCACCATGATCCCGCCGCCTTCAGTACGGTAGGGAACCCGCAGCTCATTCAGCTTCTGAATAATGGCACCACCGTCTTCCTGGGTAAGATTTGAGAAGAGGAGCTGGTATTCCACTTTCTGGCTCCAGGTCACCAGCATGATGATTGCCGCAACAATCAGGACAACGACCCCCAGAAGGGTCATTTTTTTCTGGAGCGGCATGATTTTAACCTGCTCTGTAATCGTATTTAAGTCTGCCATGACATACCTCTGATTAAAAATGCGAAATAAAATTCAATGTTGCATTCTGATAACGGCCACTGATCCGAACCGAACAGCTGCTTTCCTTGCTTTAAATCTGCATTTTCATGATTTCTTGATACGCGGAAAGCAACTTGTTTCTTACTTCGATCATCAGCTGAAAATTCATATCCGCTTTCTCCATGGACATAATCGCCTGCGTCACGTCTCCCCCGCTTGCGAGCTCCTTTACGGCCTTGTCCGCATCATTCTGCACCTGCGTGAGCTTTCCCATGGCCTCCTGCATAATATCGTCGAAGACCGAGGACGTTTCTTTGCCCGTCGTTTTGAGCTGGGAGAAATTATCTCCTGCGCCGGCTCCGGTAATTTTGAGGTCAGACATGGCTTCCTCCTCGTGCACATTATTTATTACGCTTTCAACAGATCAAGCGTTCTCATCAGATTTGATTTCGACATGTTGAAGGCCGCGACCGATGCTTCATACGCCCGCGAGGCCATCATCATGTTCACCATTTCTTCAATCACATTTACGTTCGGCATTGCCACGAACCCGTTCTTGTCCGCGTCGGGATGCCCGGGATCGTAGATCATTTTCGGAGGTGTCGAGTCAACCACCACCTCGGAAACCTTCACGCCTTCGAGCCCCTCGGTAGTCGATTTTTCCGGTTCTGCCGAAAAGACCACGTCTCTTCTTTTGTACGGTCCGCCCTCGGCGGTACGGGTGGAATGAGCATTCGCCATATTCGAAGCGATGACATTCATACGCTGACGCTGTGCCGCGAGCGCTGATGCGCTTACCTGAAAAACACCGAAAGAATCCATACGTTACCCCTTGATTGCGTTTTTGAACATCTTGATTTTTGCTCCAAGCATGGACACACTGGTCTGAAACAGAATCGAGTTCTCCGTCATTTTGGAAACTTCCTTGTCGAGTTCTACCGTATTCTGATCGACCCAGGCCTGCGCATCCTCCGCGGTCAATATCTGTGGTGATCCCGTCTCACTCCCGCCCAAATGCTGCGCGGAGGTGACCGTAAGCTTTAATTCTGAACCAAGAACCTGGCTGAACTGAACGTCCTTTGCCTTGTACCCCGGAGTGTCGACGTTGGCAATATTTGAGGTAATCACCTTATGCCGGAATCCCGTTGCCTCTACCAGCCGATTAAGGATTGTAAAACCGTCACTCATCGCTATCCTCCTTACTTAATTACTATCAAATATCATGCCAGAAGCTCTTGTAAAATCTCTTTAATTTTCCAACATATCTTCCGACAGCTCGTGCTAATACGCGGCACTTTTTTCGTAACCCGGGAAATTTTTTCCGTATTCGTTCAACTTATTTCGTATGGTCCTGACGCTCACCCCGAGTATTTGTGCCGCTTTTGTCTTGTTGCCGTGAACGTCCTTAAGTGTCTTTAAAATCAATTCTTTTTCCATATCTCTGATTTTCCCGTTGGCGGCCTGGTCCTCCCCTTCCGCAGCATCCACCATGAGATCGCACGGTTCAATCAGGTCTCCGGCGCAGATCAATACCGCCCGTTGAATAACATTTTCCAACTCCCGCACATTACCGCGCCATGATCGTCCTTTCAGGATCGCTATGGCCTCCTCCGAACATCCCCGGATGTTTTTTCCCGCAGCTGCGGAAAACCGTTCGATAAAGCGTGCACTGAGTGCGACAATATCTTCCGGTCTTTCCCGGAGCGTCGGCACTTTCAGGGGAAACACGTTCAGCCGATAAAACAGATCTTCACGAAAACGCCCTTCTGCGCATTCCTTGGCAAGGTTTCTGTTTGTTGTCGCCAAAACACGGACATCGACAGGAATCGGTTCTTTCCCGCCGACGCGGTCGATCTCACGCTCCTGCAGGGCCCTCAAGAGCTTTGCCTGCAGCATCAGGGGAAGTTCTCCTATTTCATCAAGCAGAAGGGTTCCACCGTCCGCCAGTTCGAACTTGCCTTTTTTCCTCTCGATCGCGCCGGTGAATGCGCCCTTCTCATGTCCGAAAAGTTCGGATTCAAGCAGATTATCGGGGATCGCCGCGCAATTTACGGCAACAAATGGTTTGTCTTTTCTCCGGCTTGTCTGCTGAATCCGCCTTGCAAGCAGTTCCTTTCCCGTACCGCTTTCTCCGTTAATAAGCACTGTAATGTCATTTGCCGCAAGGTTCTCCGCAAGCGCCACAATTTTCTTCATCTCGGGGCTTTCCACCAGCATGTCCTTTCCTGCGGCAGCACGGCTTATGATGGAATCAAGCGCTTTTTTCAGCGAATCGAAGGAAAAAGGTTTCATAAGATAATCCGTCGCGCCTTCTTTCATGCTTTCCACTGCGTTTTCGACGGTCCCAAACCCGGTTATTACCAGCACCGGCAGATTTCCGATGCGGCGGCGTATTTCCTTCAAAAAAGTGAGGCCGTCCATTTTCGGCATATTCATGTCCGTCACCACCAACTGATAGCCGGATTGCTGCAGCTTGTTCAGGCCTTCTGCCCCGCCGTCGCACACAACCACCGGAAAACCCATTCGCTGAATGGCCTCTTTCAGTGCTGATCGCATTTGCGGGTCGTCATCGACGACAAGAATAGGTTTTGTACATGCTGTCTGCACGGTAATGCTCCTTTCGCTGTCCGCGGTTAGCCGTGAGTTCCCGAAAGAACCGGCGCGGACAATTCTGCACGGGCCAAGGTGCCGTTTCCGGTCTCTTCTAAGGAAAACCATAGGCTGAACGTGCTGCCTTTTCCCGATTCGCTCCGGACCGTGATCGCTCCTTTGTGGGCCTGCATAATTTTTGAAGTAATCGCCAGCCCAAGGCCGGTCCCGGAGTCCTTTGTTGTGAAAAATGGATCAAAAATCTTTTCAACGTTCTCGGGTGCAATGCCGCCGCCGTTGTCCGTGATATTTACGGCCACCTGGTTGTTGCTGCTTGCCGTCGTTATTTGAATCACGCCGCCGTCGGGCATGGCCTGCACCGCATTCATAATAATGTTCATAAACACCTGTTTCAAAAGTTCTGCGTCTCCCATAATGGAGCAAGGTGCCGTCGCACGTTCAATGGTTACTCTGCGGGAATTCAAGAGCGGCGCCAGCATGTTCTGGGACTCCAGAATGACACTCTCCAGCTCGACAGACCTGAACGATGGTCTCCGGGGGCGCGCGAACAACAGCATATTGGTGAGAATCGCATTGAGATTGCCGATCCCGGTTGAAATCCCTTGTGCAAGATCCCTGTGCTGGGTGTCTACAAGCTCTTTTTCGAGCATGCTCGCGAATAATTCAATGCTGCAGAGCGGATTTCTGATTTCGTGTACGATCTTAACCGCCATTTCTCCCATGGAAATCAGACGCTGGTTGCGTTCCTGCTGGACTTCGAGCTCGCGCAGCCTTGTTATGTCCTTGATAAGCACAACACGCCCTCGCGACAATCCCGCTGCATCGACGACATTGGAATGAGATACGATGACCGTATATTTTTTCCCTTTCACCGTCAGCATGGTCTCCGGTCCTTCATCGGCCAGTGAGAAGTCAAGCGCTGAAAATGATTTCCCGGCGGATGTCCCCGGATCAAGGCCGAGCAGCTTCTCCGCGGACCGGTTCAGCATCGTGACCTGGCCGCGGGGATCCACAACAACGATGGCTTCTTCGAGGTTGTAGAGCACGGCATTCAGATAGTCCTTGCTTTGTTCTGCTTCGGCGAGCGCCCGGTTGAGCTGGTGGTTTTTGTTCTCCAGCTCCTTTGTCAGGTAGGTGATCCGGTCCTGCAAAAGCCCGTAATAGGACTCAAGACTCTGCGATGCCCGGGTGAAATTATCAAACGCCTGATTCAGTTGTTCCACGTTCATAGCCATTATGGTATCCTTTCGGAAATAGACCTGCCCTGCAGGTCCGCGCCGGCAAGACGGCCCAACGCGCTTTTGACCATTTTTATTTTCGCAAGCGCATCTGACGCCTGCTTTGCCGGTGCCAGCAGGGAAACTCGGTAGCAGGCCCATTCGATGTCCGCAAGCACTGCAGAGTTCTGCTTATTATCTATCTTGAGCGAAGCAACTGCGGCATAGTGCCCCAGGGCCTCCTGCTTTTTCCCCTGATCAAACAGAAAATCCGCAAACATGACCTGCGCGGTCGGCGACCACTGATTTTTTGAAAATAAATTATTGCAGAATACCACCGCCTGGCCGGGGTCCGGCAGTGACCGCGCCACGTCAAGGAGCAGTTGAACATCCGGTTCTTTCATTTCCTTGATGTTCTTCAGGGTTGCGAGCGTTTCCTGATATGCTCCGTTTACAAACAAGACTCTCGCCTGCGTCCGCAGCGCATCGTCTTCCGTGGCCAATTTTTTGCCCCGTTTGGCATACTGCGATGCAATTGCAGCCTCGCCGATGTCCGCATAGAAATCAGCCAGGAGAAGCCTCCCTTGCGCCTTTGTTTCTTCCGAGCCGTTTTTTATGAGCCATCTGCAGATATCAAGGTAAATTTTCCCGGAGTGACGAAGAGCGCGTGCGATCTTTACGACGGATTGAGCCCGCGATGGTTCAAGGAGCCAGTGGCCCGCCACACGCCATACATTGGCCAGCTCCGCATTGTTTTTGTCTTTCATCTCGATCAGCAGGGACTCGATCTCCTCAAGCGCCGCGGGCACCGGCGTACGTCTGCAAACCAGTTCGTTCAGAAAAGGAACCGCCGACTCCGGCTTGCCCTGGCTTCTGTACATTTTCGCAAGAAGGAGCAGTGCTGTGTCATATTCTTTCCCGTAAGGGTAGTTCCGCCGTATCTCAAGAAGATTATTGAGCGCTTCTTCTTGCTTTCCCCAGGCGAGATAGGTCGTTGCCAGATGCAGGAGCGCCTGCTGATGCAGTCTCCGGTCTTTGGTAGTGAGCACTTCGGTAAAATACTTTTCTGCTGCGGAATATTTTTTTTCTTCTTTGGCGATCAGACCAAGCCCGGCATACGCAGAGAGCTGCAGATCAGGGTCTTTGATGGAATTTAGATAAATTTTTGCGTCCAGCAGTCTGCCCATCTCCCGAAAATTCTCACCGATATTGAAAAGTGCTTCCTGCGAGGATTCCACAAATTTTTTATCTCTGGCAAGAAGCGCCATGTACAGGTCATTGGCTTTTTTATAATTTCCGAGTTTGTGGACCGTATTTGCTTTTCCTAAGAGCGCCTGGACTGTTTCACCTGCTTTTTCATATGACTCAAGTGCCTCGTGAAAATTGCCGAGTTGGTACAATGAATCGGCGAGTCCAAGTTCAGCACGGGGCATGAATGAGGACTGCGGAAAATTTTTAAGAAAATTCCGGTAGCAAACCGTGGCCTCGGAATAATAGGTCATTTTTTTGTAGGTCTCCGCCCTGTCCAGAAGCAACCGTTCCTTCTCCGCTGTCGTGGCCGCATAAATATAAGCGATCCTGAAATGTTCTATGGATTCGGCCGGCTTTTTCATTTGCACAAGCGATTGTGCGAACAGGCTATGGTATCCAGAAAGTTCACGGCTGGTCGGCTGGTATGCTGACAGGACGTCCAGAGCATCTTCCGGCTTATTTGCATTCAACAATATCCGTGCTTTTTCGATCGGGCTGGTGCCTGTTGCGGAATCATCGGCTAAAACAGCCAAAGGCAGAAGAAGCGCTATGACAATAAACGCTATTCTCATACCTGACATAAAGCAACAAGCATGCCCAAACTTAACATATTGATATATAATGATTTTTTAATAAATTGCGCCGGGAAAATACGTCAGAGAAATGACAGGTGGCAGTGATTTGGCGGATATTACGCTATTTCGTTGATTCTATGCCCATTTTTTTCATTTTTTCAAGTAATGTGGTCCTGTTGAGGCCAAGAAATTGTGCCGCTTTGCTTTTGACCCCTCCTGATTTTGACAACGCTTTGAGAATCAAGTCTTTTTCCAGATTGCTGACGATTGAGCTGAGATCAACACCGGTTTCGGGAATATCATTGGCCGTCTTTTGTGCTGTGGCTGAAATAGACGAGACAGGATCAGCGCTCGGCTGCTGCGCCGGCAGGCAGGCGTGAAACTTTTCGGGAAGATCAGAAACCTGAATGGTATCGTTGCGTACAAGGATAGTAAGACGCTCTATTAAATTTTCCAGCTCCCGGACATTCCCGGGCCATTGGTATGACAACAGGCAATTCATGGCTTCCTGGGAAAATACAAACGGGTTCCGCTTTCGTTTTTTAGCAAACTCGTGGATAAAATGATCAACAAGAAGCGGAATATCTTCAGGCCTGCTCCTGAGGGGTGGAAGATGGAGCGGAATTACATTCAGTCGGTAGAACAAGTCCTCTCTGAACTTGCCTTCCTGGGTAATTTTTTCGAGATTTCTATTTGTTGCAGCCAGCACCCGCACATCTACCTTTACGGTTTTCATGCCTCCGACGCGCTCAAATTCCCGCTCCTGCAGTACCCGCAGGAGCTTTACCTGGAGCGAAGGATCCAGCTCTCCCACTTCGTCGAGAAAGATCGTCCCATTCTGCGCCAGCTCGAATCTGCCGATCCGAGTGTTGATCGCGCCGGTAAAGGCACCTTTTTCGTGCCCAAACAGTTCTGATTCAAGAAGATCGCGCGGTATCGCAGCACAGTTCAGCGGCACAAACGGCCCCTGTGAGCGGGAGCTGTTGTAATGGATAGTCTTGGCAATAAGCTCTTTTCCGGTGCCGCTGTCGCCAAGGATCATGACCGTGCTGTCCGTGTCCGCTATCTGTTCGATCAGCCTGTACACTACCTGCATGCTGGGAGAGTCCCCGACAATACCCTCAAACTTGTATTTCTTCATAAGCTGCATCTTGAGCATGATGTTTTCCTTCTGCAGCTTTGAGACGTTCAACGCCTTGTTGATGACAATCATGATCTCATCAAGGTTGAAGGGTTTTGTGACATACTCGAAGGCCCCGAGCTTCATCGCTTCTACTGCGGTCTGTACGGTTCCGAAGGCGGTGATCACGAGAACAGGCGTTTTGATGTTCAGGGTGGAAATTTTTTTCAGGATTTCGATGCCGTTGATTCCCGGCATGATAAGGTCAGTCAGGATAATATCGAACGAACTGCTTTTGATACAATCGATTCCACTCTGCCCGTCTACGGCAAGAGTGACTTCAAAACCTTTGTTTGCCAGAAAAGATTGCAGGACATCGCGGACTGTTTCATCATCGTCAATAATAAGGACTCTTTGCATGAACGTATTATACAGATTATCGGCGATGTGTCAATACATTGACGCGAGGTTTTTATATATGCTTGGTACCGCTTGACGCCAGCGGAAAAAGCAGGAAAAGCTGTTATGCGCGTAAATCGTAAATATGGAAGCTATCGAACAAATTTCCAGTATTTGCTAACAGTTGAATAGGCAAAGGGAAATTGGTTGCACGCCCTGTTTTCTGCGCACAGACATTCAGTGAGCATGCACTTGCACGCTCTTACTCGGCCGCCGCCATTTGAGCGGTAATTCCGAACACCGCATCATGCTCTTCCCGGCCAAGGAGTTTGTCCATGTCGAGAATAATGATAAGTCCCTGCTCAAGCCGGGCTATTCCGTAAATAAACTCGGCTTTCACTTCCGACGCCACGGGAGGAGCCGGCATGATTACGCTCTGCGGGATTCTGAGCACCTCCGAAACAGCATCTACCAGAATGCCCATGGTGTGCCCCCGGACATTCATAATCACGATCTTCGTGTAATCATCGAGTGTTTTTGCTTCGATCCCGAATTTTTTCCGCAAATTCAAGACCGGGATGACTTTCCCTCTGAGATTGATCGCCCCTTCAACATACGGCGGAGCATGGGGGATCTTTGCGAAATCCTTGATGTTATTGATCTCCTGCACCTTCAGAATGTTCACTCCGTATTTTTCCGCCGCCAGTTTAAACGTCACGAACTGGAGCATTTCTGAATTGACCGTATCGGTTACCATAAGACCTCCCTGCGGAACAGCGCGTCAGAACAGCACTGTCCGGTAGTATGTTAGGCATCGCAGCGTGCCGATGTTTTTTATACTTTAAACCATGTCGTCATTTCGTGAAGCTTCGCCGTCTGCTGGGCAAGCTCATCAGAAGACTGCTTGATGCTCACCGTCGAAGCTGCAGCTTGCTTCGTAATGGTTGAAATACTCGTCATATTCTGGGTCACCTGCTCTGATGCCGCTGACTGCTGTTCAGTCGCCGCAGCTATCCGCTGAACCATGTCCATTGACAAGGACGACACTTGAACAATGGAATCGAGCGACATGCTCGCCTCCTTTGCCTGGTCAACCCCTTTAGTCACCTCTTCCGCGCCTTTTCGCATCGCCTCCACGGATTCCGTGGCTGCCTTTTGAATGGCGCTTATCCGGTCCGCAATGTCTTGTGTCGCCTGTCCGGTCCGTTCAGCAAGCTTTCGCACTTCATCGGCGACCACAGCAAAGCCCCGCCCCTGTTCACCTGCCCGCGCAGCTTCAATAGCCGCGTTCAGCGCTAGGAGATTGGTCTGGTCCGCAATGCCGTTGATGACCGCCACGATCTCGCCGATCTGGGCCGAGCTTTTCCCCAATTCTTCGATTGTTGTCGCGGCACCATTCACCGTTTCCGATATTGCCTCCATACTGTTTGCCGTGGCATCGATGACCGATTTCCCCTGAACCGCCGTGCCGGACGAATTCTTTGCGGCATCTGCCGCGCTGCTCGCGTTCTTTGCTACGTCCATGTTCGTTTGGGAAACCTCCGTCATCGCCGTGACAACCTGGTCCGTTTGCGAATTAAGATCCTGTGTGCCCTTATAAAGGTCGTCCGCCGTTGCTCTCAATTGCTCCGAACTGACGCTCAGCGTACCTGCCGTGGAATTTATCTGAGCAACCATCTCGCGGACACTCTTGATCATATGGTTAAAGCTTTCGGCTAATTCGCCGATTTCATTCTTTGCTTTTACTTCCACTTGCGCGGTCAAATTGCCTTTTGACAATTCCCCTGCTGCGGCAACCACATGGTCCAGAGGAGCAAAAAGACGGCGGGTGACCAAATACGTAAGCGCTCCCACACCTGCCAGAATGGCAGCCGCAACAATTATTATAATAGTCATTAATCGGTAGAAAGGAGCAAAATAGTCACTTTCCCTGATGCCGACAAACAGAGCCCCGATTACTTCCCCCTGATCGTTCTTTATGGGATCATATGCAGTAAAATATTTTTCTCCAAGAACTACCGCTTCACCCCGGTATGCTTTTTTGTCCTTAAAAATCGCTTCATAGGCAGGTCCCTGGAGTTTCGTTCCTATTGCGCGTCCGCCTTCGGGCTTCATTACCGTAGTAGAAATCCTCATGTCTCCCATGAAAATCGTTGCCGCATCACCCACCAGTTCTTTGATTTTATCCGGGAGTTCGTAATTTTCGTTTAATACATACGAGTCCGCAAGAAGCTTTCCATCGACGACCCGAAAATGCGCCCCTTTGTCTTTTAAGAAAGACCAAAATATTTTCAAATGATCGTCTTGTGTATCTTTAACCTGGTACATCAGCGACTGGTGAAATATCGACAAACATACGGCGGTAATAATACAAAGAGCTGTTCCGACACCAAGCACGCTGAAAAGAACAAGCTGTGAACGAATTTTCATGTTGTTGATTATCATATAAAAAAACCCTTTCGTTATCTAAATCGCGCGTTCAAATCGCGCCCTATTGCCGATCATATTGAAGCAATAGTAATCTATTACTTGAACGCTCCCGAAGCTACGATAATGTCTTCGTATCGTTCGTTGTACGCTATTTTGTTTTCCATTTCTTTTGTGGCAGGGTTAATAGTTTTATATTCCTGCCATCCCTTGCCCGCTGTTCTGGCGATCTCAATGCGGTCGCGGACAATCGGCTTGTTGTCCGGGTCCATAAGGTTTATCATGTCTTCGCCGACTTTTTCCTTATCGCGGCCATGTGCGAGGCATTTGCCGTTCATGTCGTAGACCACAATGTAGAGGTCTCTGTTTACAAATGCGCCTGCATGGTCGTTGAACTCGGTAAAGGCCGTATCCCGGCCTTTGGTCTTGATGAAATCAATCGCCTTTTTGACAAGTATCTCCGCCTCTGCGGGGGTTGCTTTGAAGAACGCAATCTGCTTTCGGAGGTCCACGGTGAGCTTGGCAAGGTCTTCTGCAGCACTTTTTATCTGCTGTGCGTATACGGAAGATTGCTTTGTGATGCTCGCTATATTTTCCATGTTTTGAGTGACTTCCTCCGATGCCGCCGATTGTTCCTCAGTTGCCGCCGCAATCCGCTGCACCAGGTCCATCGCTCCGGATGATGCCTGGACAATGGAATCTAGGGATGCGCTTGCATCTTTCGCAAGTCCTACACCGCTTTCCACTTCGCTGCTGCCCAGTTTTACCGCCTCGACTGCACCAGCCGCCGCTGACTGAATGCCGCTGATTCTGTCTGCAATGTCTTTGGTCGCCTGGCTGGTACGTTCGGCAAGTTTCCGGACTTCATCAGCAACCACGGCGAAACCGCGTCCCTGCTCGCCTGCCCGCGCGGCCTCGATGGCCGCATTCAGCGCCAGCAGGTTCGTCTGGTCCGCAATCCCGTTAATAACCGCAACAATTTCTCCGATCTGCGCGGAGCTTTTTCCCAACTCTTCAATGGTTGCTGCTGTTTCTTTCACTATCTGTGCAATCCTGACCATGTCTTCCGCAGACTTATCAACAGTCAGTTTTCCCTGCGCAGCGGTTTCAGAAGCTTTTTTACTCGCATCTGCCGCGTGAGATGCATTTTTTGCGACATCCATGATGGTTTGCGAAACTTCGGTCATGGCCGTTACGACCTGTTCCACCTGCGATGAAAGCTCCTGGGCTCCCTTGCTCAGATCATCGGAGGATTCGGAAAGGTTGAAACTTCTCGACGACACGCTGTCCGAGGCGTTTTTAATATCCGTGACCAATTTTTTCAACTTGTCATTCATGGTATGCACTGCTGCATAAATCCCGACTTCCACTTTTCCGTTCGATTCAAATTGCACGTTCAAATTGCCTTGGGATATTTTTTCCGCTATTTCTGCTATAAAAGACGGCTCTCCGCCTACTTGTTTCAATATTTTTTTCGTGGTCCTGTTTGTAACGATCAACGCAATAAGGACAAATAAAACCGTAGAGGCAATAAGCAAATAGATCCCGTTCAAAAAACTGTTCTTAAATTGTTCTTCCTGTTTTTTTACGATCGCTTCAATATCATCTACATAATTGCCGGTCACGACGACCCAATTAAAAGGCTTAAACTGGAGTGCATAACTTCTCTTAGGAAGGGGAACCGTGCCTCCGTCCTTCGGATACCAATAGGTGCTGAATCCGCCCTCCGGGTTCGCTCCTTCCTTGAGAAAATCACGTACCATATAATTGCCCTTTTTATCCTGAGTATCATACCGATTGGTACCTACGTTGCTGGTATTCGGGTGGGCAACACTGATGCCTTCCATCGTATACGCGATAACATAACCGTCCTTTCCGAACTTAAGTGACATCAAAATGCCAGCACCTGTTTTTTTAGCCTGGTCCAGCGTTAGCTCCCCTCTTTGTTGTCTCTCATGAATGCCCTGGAGCATCGAGACAGCCGTCTGGACTTCGCTTTTTGCCAGTGAGTCGAAATCCGCATATAAAGCTTTTCGATACTCTTCTGTAGCTTGTGTGTATATTCTGTAGCTTTGCGTCAATGCAATTAAACTCACGACCATAGCGACGGACACACAACCGCCTACAAAGAGGAATGATATTTTGTTGCCGAAACTGTTCAGTTTAGATAGCATTTTCATGGTTTTTGCTTTCTATTGCAGTCACTGTCACCTGCAAACTATCCGCGATTTCTTCGCAGAAAAACTGTCTCATGGACAAATCGGTTTTTTTATAAAAATCCACCGGCTCCGCCTTTCTGCTGCAAACAGTGCATATACCTTATTTATAAACTCCCGACCCTACAATAATATCTTCGTAGCGTTCAACATAGGCTGTTTTGTCTTCGATCTGTTTGGTAATCGGGTTCGAGAATTTATAGTTTTGCCATCCTTTGCCCCGTGTTTTGGCAATCTCCACCCGTTCTTGTACAAAAGGTTTACCGTCCGCATCCAGGAGAGCCATCCAGTCTTTCCCGATCCTGTCCGGATTCTGGCCGTGGGCAAGGCATTTTCCGTTCAAATCGTAGACATCAACATACAGATCACGATTTGTGAATTTACCTTTCAGCTTGCTGAATTCTTCATACGCTTTTTCCTTGCCGTTCATTTTAAGAAATTCAATCGCTTTCTTGACCAGCGTCTCGGCTTCCACGGTTGTCCCCTTGAAAAAAGCCACCATTTCCGCCAATCCGGCGGAAAGCTTTGCAAGTTCTTCCGCTGAAATTTTAATCTGATCTGATGAATTTGCCGCACGCTTCGTAATGCTCGATATGTTTTCCATATTCTGGGTGACCTGTTCCGAGGCCGCGGATTGTTCTTCCGTTGCCGCCGCAATCCGCTGCACCATGTCCATGGCATTTGTCGATGCCGTCACAATGGTATCAAGAGACGAACTTGCCTGTTTCGCAAGCTCCACGCCTTTGTCTACTTCATCGCTTCCGCGTTTCATAGCATCAACGGATTCTCCGGCGGCTGTCTGAATTGCCGCGATGCGCTGGGTAATGTCCTGCGTTGCCTGGCCTGTCCGTTCTGCAAGCTTCCTGACTTCATCCGCCACCACGGCAAAACCGCGTCCCTGTTCACCTGCGCGGGCGGCCTCGATGGCGGCATTCAGCGCCAGCAGGTTCGTCTGATCTGCAATACCGTTAATAACCGCAACAATTTCGCCAATCTGCGCCGAACTTTTTCCGAGTTCTTCAATGGTACCCGCTGCTTCCTGTACTGTTTGCGCGATTCTGACCATATCGCTTGCCGTGGTATCCACAATCTGTTTGCCCTGCGTGGCGGTATCTGAGGAATTCTTTCCCGCTTCTGCCGCACTGGATGCGTTTTTGGCAACGTCCATGATGGTTTGGGAAACCTCCGTCATGGCCGTTACAATCTGTTCTACCTGTGACGAAAGTTCCTGCGATCCTTTGCTCAATTCATCGGAAGTTAACGAAAGATTGTTGCTCCCAAAACTTACACTGTCTGCTGTATTCTTTACGTCTGCAACCACGACCCTCAATTTTTCTATCATGATTTGCATGGAGGAGACCAGTTGACCGATCTCGTCATTACTCGATGCTTTCATATCCGTGTTTAGATTGCCGTGTGCGAGGCCCTCGGCAACGACAACGGCCTGTTTAAGCGGATTAACAATCCCACGGCCCAGGTAGGCAGCGATAAAGAAAGCAAGGACCAGAGCGCCGACAGTCAGGACAAACATGAGGACAAGGGTGTTCTTATACATTGCCACAGATACGGTGTACCGATATTCAGTGCGTTTTGCCTGGTGATTTGCCAGAGCATCTACTGCGCTTATCCAATTACCGGCAGCCGGACCAGCCTCCCTGTCGAGAACAGCGAGGGCCGCTTCGGTTTTATTCGCCAGTGCAAGTTCAATGACTCTGTTATTAAGTGGACGGATCGTCGTCGTTGCTGTTTTTACCTTTTCCACCAATGCGAGGCCTTCCGCGTCATCTTTCTGCACCATCGATTGAAGTTTGTTGAACGCCGCATCGTATCGTTCCCGCTCTTTCTGAATTTTTTTCATCAAGCCTTGTTTTTTTTCGGCGCCTTTTTCCAAAAGCATGCTCTGCAAGGATATAATTACTTCACGTACAGAGTCAGACATATCATTTGCCATCTGCATCCGAACATTGTTTACCGTAACAATTCTCTCAAGATTGTCCTGTATTCGCCCGATGTTATAAATACCAAGAAGCGTCATTGATGTTGTAAGAACCAGAACCAATCCGAATCCTACAGCCAACCGGGGCCCAATCTTCATATTTTTCATTACCCAACGCCTCCAGAAAATTTCAGTGTTTACCGCATGAATAAGAAAAATTTTTTGTAATCATCTGCGTTTGCTTCAGTCCTATACGGCGTTGATGATTTCTCCTGCCATTTCTTCAATGGGGAGCACCTTATCCGCAATCCCCGCTTCCACCACAGCGCGGGGCATGCCGTAGACTACGCACGTTTCTTCATTCTGTGCGAAAATGCGCGATCCCGTCTGCTTCATAGAAGTCATGCCCTTTACCCCGTCATTACCCATTCCGGTCAGAATCACGCCAAGCGCCCTGCCGGGATAAAATTCAGCCATGGATTGCATCAAGTAATCAACGGATGGACGGTAAATGAACTCTTCCTTGTTTTCCGTTATATTCACCACCGTTTCAATGCCCCGCAGACGGTTTACCCGCATATGCCCTCTGCCGGGCGCCACAAGTGCGATGCCCGCTTTCAGCTGCTCGCCTTCCTCCGCTTCCTTCACGGTAATCTGGCTCAGTTCATTCAGACGCTCCGCAAAAGGTCCGGTAAAGTTGGCCGGCATATGCTGTACGATGATAATAGGAACGGGAAAATCCTTCGGCAGGTGCGGAATGATCTCCTGGACTGCACGCGGGCCGCCTGTGGAGGTGCCGATCGCCACGACATTGACCCGCCGCACGCCGGTCGACAAGGCCGGCACAATCCGGGGCGCGCGGCTTGCGTCA
The DNA here is from genome assembly GCA_963663225.1 of Nitrospirota bacterium. Taxonomy (GTDB): domain Bacteria; phylum Nitrospirota; class UBA9217; order UBA9217; family UBA9217; genus JBAZLV01. Next base: position 338,946 of record OY760142.1, read on the forward strand.
GGAGCACGCTCGACTTTTTTGAGCTTTCGGACCACTCCGCTGCGCGTAATATGCTTCACCTTGTCGATGAGCATTTCCTTGATTTTGACGATGTTGATGGAGAGCTCTGAAAGGTTCTTGGGAATAAAATCAACCGCACCGTAGTCAAGAGCATCCAGGGTCACCTGGGCACCTTCAGCGGTAAGTGAACTTACCATGATCACCGGCACGGGGTTCTTTTCCATGATGAGCCGCAGCGCTTCAATCCCGTCCATTTTCGGCATTTCAACATCCATGGTGACCACGTCGGGTTTGAGAAGAGCGACCTTCTCCACGGCTTCGACGCCGTCCCGTGCTGTCCCGACGACCTTGATCTCCGGGTCCGATGAAAGCATATTTGTGAGTGCATTTCTCATGAATGCCGAATCATCGGCAATAAGGACTTTTATCGTCATGGTGAGCACCGTTCTTTCCGTGCCGTCAAATACATGCTGTCTACACGACCCCTTTGCTGTTTAAATGAGAGGAATATTTTTTGTCAGTGTTCTGGATGTGGTTTGCAAGCCAATCTTTGAGAAAGTTCATTATTTCAACCGTCACGATGGTCTGACCGTCCTGGAACTTTTTCATGACATCTGAAACCTGGCGGGTCAGAGCGTCGTGGTTTGCTTTATGGGCAAGGTACCCCGGATACAGATGTTTTTGCATCAACCCCTCTTCTGCCGCGAAATGGGTTTTTGTGTACTCAATCAGACCGGCAAGCACGCTTCCCATGACCTCTTTGCCTTTTCCCGCCCCCATGGCAGAGTGCAAGTCATTCACTATATTGAACAGTTTCTTGTGTTGTTCATCGATTTCTTTGATATTGACGCTGAGGCTGTTGTCCCAGACCATAAAAGCCATGTCCGCATCCTCCTTGAAAAAATGACCGGACCAACACAGAACTCCGGTCAGTCGATTTAAAAACCGAATTCCTTCAGCAGGTCGTCAACTCCCTCCTGAGACACCCGCTCCGGAGCAGCCTCTGATGATGGGGTTCCAGCATCGATTTTTACGCCAAATTGCGTAATCAACCGCACCAGCTCGGACTCGATGTCGCCGACCAGCGTTATCACCTTCTTGATTGTCTGCCCGGTAAGGTCCTGGAAAGACTGGGTGGTCAGTATCTGGGTGAGATCGTCCTCCAGAGTGTTTTTGAAATCCTTGAGATATGCGATCGTTTCGGGAGGACCTTCCACTTTCCGGATATGCGCGGCGAGATCGTCCATAACAAGGATATATTTTTCCACCACGCTCATGGTTTTATTTGCCGCTTCTTCCGTTTTGTCGATGACAAACTGCAGCTTTCCTACGGCTGTGGGAATGTCGCTGTTCGCAATGTCTTTGAATCTCGGATCCAGCGCATCCTGAAAGCTCTTGACGGTATTGTGCAGTTTTCGGGTAATTTTCCCCACTTCCTGGAACAGATTTCCCTGCCCCTTTTTCGCCACTGTTTGTATTATGGTGTCCGCCTTAGCATAATCCTGGTTTGCGATGGCATTCATGAAATCCACAATATCGCTGAAGATCTCATTGCGAGGGTCTTCCGGAGAAAGCAACTTATTTTTCTCAAAATACTCGCGCGCGTCATGCAATTCTTTTACCTTCATTTCTCCGGCCATGGTCTGCACCGTTTTCAGCACTTCCACCGTGTCGCCTTGTGGCATGTTGTGCACTTCCGCCACTTCTTCCAGGAGGCTTTGATCGCTGAGAGGTATAAGCTTTCCCGTATCCAGCAAAACAATTAAACGCCCGTCGAGCTTCGCGACGCCGGTGATTTCCTGAGAGTGGGAGCGGGAGAGCCCTTCCGGAGACTCTATGGTGCTCTCGTCAAGGCTAAGGACCCCGGTTATTCCATCAACGATAATGCCGAAGATCAGCCTGCCGCTCACGATTACGATTACCTTGGTGCCTCCGGTGCCGTTTTCAGGCACGTTGATGAGTTTTTTAAGATTCACCAGCGGAATGACATTGCCCCGCAAATTCGTAATGCCCCGCAAGTATGCAGGAGACTGGGGAAGATTAGTGACCGAGGGGATGTTGACTATCTCCCGTACTTTCGTAATGGGAATGGCATATTCCCCGGTATGGAGACGAAAACCGATATATTGTTGCACCTGATACCTCCTTATACGGCAGCAAGCATCGCAATGCTTTTCGACAATGATGTTAGGTCTATAATGAATACGACTTTTCCGTCACCGGTAATAGTCGCGCCCAGAATATGCGAGGAGCCGGTATTGATGCCGTCCACGCTCTTAATGACCGCTTCCTCCTGACCGAGGAGTTCGTCCACGCCGATGCAGAAACGTTTATCCCCGACCGAAACCACGACAGCGTATTTGTACAAAAGGTCATTTTCCCGGGAGTCGCCGAGTATGCCCGTCAGGTCGAAGAGCGGATACACCCTGCCCCTGACCGTAAGCGCCTCGACGCCCGCCACTTCGGAAATATCCTCTTTCGAGACCATTAATGTTTCCTCAACAGGCGCGAGAGGAATCGCATATCGCGCAACACCAGATCGGACCATAAGGGTCTGAATGATTGCCACAGTGAGCGGGAGCCTGATTGTTATTGTCGACCCCGCATCTTTGTTCGTGGTTATTTCAACCGCTCCGTTCAGCTTTGATATGTTCGTTTTTACCACGTCCATTCCGACACCGCGTCCGGAAAGCTCGGTGGCGACGTCCGCGGTTGAAAAACCGGGAAGAAAAATAAGATTGACAGCTGATTCATCCGTCATGCGGCCCGCTTCGTCCGCGGTGATGATGCCTTTGGTTAGTGCTTTTTTCTTTACCTTTTCTACATTAACGCCCCTACCGTCGTCCGAAACTTCGATTACGATCTGGTTTCCTTTTTGGGAAGCGCGTATTGTTATGGTCCCCTGCTCCGATTTTCCTTTGGCCACCCGTTCTTCCGGCGTTTCAAGGCCGTGGTCAATCGCGTTCCGAATGATATGCACCATAGGATCGCCGATATGTTCAATTACGGAACGGTCCACTTCCGTGTCCTCACCGAACACTTTCAGGTCGACCTGTTTACCGAGAGAACCCGACAAGTCCCTTACCAACCGCGGGAACTTGCTGAATACTTTTTGGATCGGCTGCATGCGCATGCGCATCACGCCCAACTGCATGTCCGATGTTATCAGATCGAGGAATGAAACCGCCTCGTTCAGGCTTTCCACTTCACGGTCATCTGTATATTTTTGCTCGAGACGGTTCATGATGTTCAGCAGTCTGTTCCGCACCAGAACGACCTCGCCGGTCAGATCCATGACCTTATCAATTTTCCCGACCTCAACCCGAAGCGTCTGCAAAGAGTCTTTCTTCTCTGATACCATTTCTGACTGACCCTGGCCGTGTTCAGCATCTTTTTTCTGGTTTGCCGCGTCCGTAGAAGGTTCCGGGGTGCTTGTTGCCGCCATCGGCTTTTCCTTCCGGATTTCCGCTTCGGCAGTTTTCACGGGTTCCCGTTTCTGTTCCGCGACCGGCGCCGCTTCCTTCAGCTGGGCCGTGGCGAGCACGTTGCCGAGCTCTTTTACCAGCGAGGTAATGTCCTCCTGGACACCGTCCTTGTCGCGGATATGTCTGAGCAGAAGCCTGAGCATATCCACACTCTTCAGGATAACATCGATCAGTGGGCGTGAAATGCTCATTTCACCTTCCCGCACTTTCTTCATTATGTTTTCGGCATTGTGCGCCACGTCCACGATCGACTGAAACCCGAGGAAGCCCGCAGCGCCCTTGATGGTATGGACGCTTCGGAACAGTTTGTTGACAATTTCCTGATCGCTTCCCTTCGCTTCAAGCTCCACGAAAAGCGTATCGACATTATCAAGGGTTTCTTCAGATTCCGCGATGAATTCCGCTGTTATTTCTTCCATTTCATCAGACATGATTTGCTCCGCTCAGTGTTTCTTGTCATTTTCGGCTGAGATTTTACTCCCTGGTATTTTCATCGGCCATGCAGCGCGATGTTATTTTTTCAGCCGTTCGAATATCTTTTCCATCTTCTCCGAAAAAACTTCCGCGGTAAACGGTTTCACAATATAGTTGTTTACGCCCGCCTTGATTGCGGTGACCACTTTTTCCTTTTCCGCCTCCGCGGTGACCATCAGGATCGGCAGGTCCTTGAGATCAGCATCTGCCCGTACGCTTTTCAGTAAATCCAGACCGTCCATGTTCGGCATGTTCCAGTCGGAAACCATGAAGCCAAACCCGCCGGTCTTGAGCTTGTTGAAAGCCTGGGCTCCGTCCTCCGCTTCTTCCACGTTGTCGTACCCCAGCTGCTTCAGCACGTTTTTGACGATTCTCCGCATTGTCGAGAAGTCATCCACGACAAGAATTTTCATTTTTGGATCAGGCATGACCTTTTCCTCCCTCAGCAAACATTTTCTTTAAAATAGTCCGTATATTCTGCATAACGACTTCAGCAGTAACCGGTTTCGTAAGATATCCGTTCACTCCCGCGCTAAAGGCCCGTTCCCGTTCCACATTGTCCATTTCCGTGGTCACCATCAAAATCGGAAGATGCGCCTGCTGAGCATCGGCCCTGACTGCTTTTACAAATTCAATGCCGTCCATATACGGCATGTTGAGATCGCTGATGATCAGGTTGACATTTTCGCTTCCCAGTTTTTCGAGTCCGTCAAGGCCGTTTTCAGCATGGACCACTTCGAATCCTTTTGATTTTAAAAAGAGACCGAGAAGTTTCCGGGTCGTCTTATCGTCGTCTACAATCATGATCTTCATTCTTATCCCCTCTGATACGCGATAACTTTATTAATAAGAACCGGCCGAAACGCCCGTGTAATGTTATGCAGGCTTTCCGCAGAGCCGATGATCAGAAATCCGCCCGGTCGCAGGCTGTCATACAGCAGGGAAACTACTTTCTGCTTTGCTTTATCGTCAAAATAAATAAGCACGTTTCTACAAAAAATTGCGTCCATAGCCGGAAGCGTTTTGATTTTCTTTTCATCGGTCAGGTTGATATTTAAAAATTTGACCGTATTTCTCACGACGACATCAATCTCATGCCCTGTTCCGTTTTTTTTGAAATACTTACTCAAGTATGGTTCTTTTACGGTCCTCATCGAGTAGGAGCCGTAGACGCCTTTTTTAGCTGCTTCCAGCACTTCATTGCTGATGTCTGAAGCAAAGATTTCCATTTTTGAGCACTGTTTCTTTTCCATAAGCATCATGGCAAGCGTATATGCTTCCTCTCCCGTGGAAGACGCGGCAGACCAAATCCTGATATCGGAAGAACTCTTGCTTTCCAGGATGCGTCCCACAAGAATGTCGTTGAATACATCCAGCTGCAGCGGTTCGCGAAAAAAATACGTTTCATTTACCGTCACGGCGTCAAAGAGCTTTGCGAGTTCATCTCCATTCAGGCCTGTACGGACGAATTGAAGGTATTCGTCGAACGTTTTCAGCTTCTTTTCTTCAAGCCTCGAAGCGAGCTTCTTCTCAAGCAGGTATTTTTTGGTGTCCGGAATAAAAATGCCGCTTTTCTCGTAGATGAAGTCTCTGAGCTGCCTGAATGTGGCATCCTGCAAAACGGCATTCATTATTATTTGCCCTCCAGCAGCCACGTAACGCGCTCCCTGATCGTTTTCTCCTGGTGCTCTTTGAGCGGCGCCAAAAACGTCGCTGCGTTGTCGCCCGCCAGCACAGCAACTGCATCTATTGCCGCAAGAACCACATGGGTGCTTACGTCTTTAAACAGAGGGGTGATGTGCGGCAAAGCGTCAGCATTCCCCAGTTCTTTCAGAATATCGAGCGTAATCACCTTGCCCCGGAATTTTATCGCGGGATTGCGCAGTGTCTCGATGAAATCTTCCTGGTCCATAAAGTCCATCAGCGTCTGCTTTATTTCTGCAAGCCGCTCGTCGCCCATCGGATCAGACGGGTCAAGCAAGCCTGCAATGTCGATGATATTCGGTATTGCGCGCTTTTCTCCTATATCGACGAGACCGCGAATAGCGATAAGGCGGTCTTCCCAGTCTCCCTGTTTCAGGATGCTCATCAACGTATCGGTAACACCGTTCATGGATGGAGAAAGCCCTGTTTGGACAAGACTTTTCACAACCGCATTTTTCTCCATATCAGCGGCTTTCGGAAGATAGTCATACAGAATGGCGCTTGCCTGGGGCGTTGGAAACTTTCCCAGTGCCTCGATAGCTGCATACCGGAGTGCTGCGGAAGAGCTCGAAAGAAGGCCTTTTACCGGTCCGAGTGATGATTCATCGCTGAATAAGGAAAGTGCATCCAGAGCAGAGAAACAAACCCACTCTTCGTCCCGCAACGCTGCGATTAATGCGGGAATTGCCTCCCGATAGTTTAAAATGGCCAGCGTCTTTGCGGCTGATGAGCGTACATTTGCGTTGGGATCAATCTGCATCAACTTCACAATTTCTCCCGGGTAGTCGCAGGTTTTGATATCACCGATCAGATCCACGGCAAATTTGCGGATGTCATCATCCTTGTCAATAAAGAGATCCCGGAGCAGCGGAACTGTCGGCGGTCCGATCTCTTTTAAAATGACCAAAGTCGTATTTCTCAATAACGGCCCTTCCCGGAGCAGAGGGATCACCATGTACGCGGTCACTTCTCCCCCGATGTTTATCAAAGAACGCATTGCGGCGTCCTGCACTCCCGGATTTTCATCATGCAGCGCCTTGATAAGGGGGTAAATCGCCCGCTCATCAGCGCCGCCAAGCGATTCTGCAGCCGCTCTCCGCTGTCCTGGATCGGCGCCTGCGAGGTCGCTTTTCAACCGGGTAAGTTGTTCTGTTTCCAGCATAAATCTCCCTCCTGGATCATCTTATCGGCTTTTTCCCACGGTTCTTTAACCCGGCACATGGGCCTCCATTTTTGCTTTAACTCTGATGAGGGCCTGGTTATGCAACTGACAAACGCGCCCCTCGGTAAGATTCAGGACCTTGCCGATTTCCTTCATCGTCAGTTCGTTCCAGTAGTACAAAGACAGGACAAGTTTTTCTTTTTCCGGAAGCCCCTCAATGTGCTGTGCAAGCGCCTCTTTGATGGAAGCGTCTTCAAAGACCTCAAAAGGAGTCCGTGCAGTCGGATCGGCAATGCGTTCAGAAACATGCATTTCATGGTCATCAAACATTGAACCGTTAAAGTCTTCCAGACTCAGCATGACGGCTGCATGAGCGTCCTGGGTGATCTTGTAATAGTCATCGAGGGAAATTCCGAGGTGTTCCGCTATTTCGTCATCATACGGAGGACGACCGAGCTCCTGTTCAAGCTTCTGGAACGCTTTCCGGATTGTGCTGATTTTGCTCTTTACCGAGCGAGGAACCCAGTCCTGAGACCGCAACTCATCGAGCATGGCACCCCGGATGCGGTGTTCAACGAAGGTGCTGAGTTTTACCCGGCCTTCTTCGTACCGCTGCAGAGAGTCCAGGAGCCCGACAATCCCGCTATTGATCAGGTCGTTGATAGTCAGCTGAGGCGGGAGCCGCTTTCCTAGACGATACGCGGTATATTTGATGAACGGGAGAAAGTCTTTAATGATCTGTTCTTTTTCCTGTTCGCTTATTTCCGTTTTATATCCAAGCATACGATTGCCCTCATGAGTGCGTTGATGCCGACAAAAGGTTCCCGATGAAAAACTGAAGCGTACCTTTAACTTTGGTGCCTTGTTCACTGAATTTTTTCGCCAGTTCGCGAATGCGTTGCGATGTCGGCGTATTGGGATACACGTCGATGAAAGCCTTCTGTGCCCGAACGGCCTTGGGCACCATTTCATCAAAGGGCAGGTCGCCAAGGTAATTCAGAGAAATACTCAGAAATTTCTCCGTTGCGGATGACAGCCTCCGGAACACGTCATATCCTTCTTCCGGACTCCTGGCCGAGTTCACGAGCACGTGAAATTCCTTTTCCTGATACCGCGTGCACAGCACCTTGATCAGCGCGTAGGCGTCGGTGATCGCCGTGGGTTCGGGCGAAGTGACAATGACGATTTCCTGCGCTGCGATGCAGAAAAATGCGACATTTTCTGAAATTCCCGCTGCCGTGTCGATCAGGAGCACGTCGAGATCGCTGACATACGAGTCGAATTCTTCCATGATCTTGAGGCGCTGAAACTCGTCCAGTGCGGTCAGTTCCTGAACGCCGGATCCTGCCGGCAGAATCTTGATGCCGTGAGGGCCTTCCACGACCACATCGCGAAGCGACATTTCTCCGCGCAGAACGTGCTGAATATTGTAATGCGGCGCAAGATGGAGCAGCACATCGATGTTGCTTAATCCCAGATCGGCATCGAAGATCATGACATTCAAACCGCGGGCCCGCATGGCGATGGCAAGATTCGCCACGACATTGGTTTTGCCGACACCGCCTTTGCCGCTTGCAACGGCTATCGTCTTTACACAGCGCTTTTTTCCGTCCTGATTTTTTATCAGCATGGGACACACTCCCTGTTCACGATAAGACCCGCTAACCGGTTCACGGTCGGGTATTCTATATCACCGGGGACCCGCTGCCCGGTGGTGAGATACGCTACAGGCTTCTGGTACGTGGTCATAAGATTGTAGAGCGGTCCGAACCGGACGGCTTCATCAACTTTCGAGAAGGCGACATAATCAATGGGAAGGTTCCGGTAATGACGGTACGATTCGATCATGAACTCGTCGTCCCCGTTTGCGTTCATCAGCAGGTGCAGTTCCAGGGGAACGCCCGCGGCCTTGCAGATTTCATCCATGCCCTTAATATATGCACCATCGCGTGGATTTCTGCCTATGGTATCTATGAAAATGACGTCCTTGGTCTGTGCAAACTTCGCAAGCGCGCTCTTGAATTCCGTTATGTTCGACACCGTGGCAAGGGGAATGCCGAGGATGTTCGAGTAAATCCGCATCTGCTCCACCGCACCGATCCGGTAGGTATCAAGGTTGACGATGCATGCCCGTTTTTTGTTTTTGATCGCCTGGGCCGCGAGTTTCGCGATGGTCGTGGTCTTACCGACGCCGGTCGGCCCGATCAGCATAACGGCCTTCTTCATGCCCTGATGCCGCTTGATTTTGATCTCCGACGATATCAAAAGAGGAATATCGTCAAGGTCTTTGGCTTTTTCGCACAAAAGGACTGCGTATTCATCCCGTATTGACTGTTTTCTGAGAAACGCCAGAATCAGTTTTTTCTCTTCCGGAAGATCCACTTCATACCCCCGGCTTTTCATGCTTTCAATGGCCTGCCGCAGGCTTCCTATTTCGTCCTTTATCTCATCAACAAGAGCGGGTTTGGATGGTTCCGGCATCGCTGCCGTCATCGCCGAGGCCTGGGTCACGGTCTTGCTTTGGACCGGTGTTTTCTGGACGGCATCATAATCGACACCGGCCGTAATCTCCACGCTCGGAACAAGTCCTTTCTTTTCTTTGGTGGACAGAATTACAGCATCGTTGCTCATTTCCTTTTTCACCAGATCGAGTGCAGCGGAAAATGTGCGGGCTTTAAATGTCTTAATCTTCATACTTCACCACCCCTGTTGTATAGAGTTTTACCGATGGAGCGATTTCTGCATTTGACAAAACCGTCAACGTAGGAAGGAACCGTTCCGTAATTTTTCTCAGGAACCTTCTCACCGGAACCGAGCACAGAATAATGGGAAAGCCTCCCCGGAACCTGTCGCCTTTTGCCGCATTATCAATAGCCCGCAACAGCTTCGTGACCATATCCGGCCGGAGCGCACCGCCTTCATCCATAGCCTGCGAAAGGGCCCGTTCGAACCGGGGATCCAGCGCCATAACATTAATGCTCCCGTCAGACGCCGCGTACTTGCGGGTAATGTACCGCGATAATGTCTGCCGCACATACTCAGTCAGCTGTTCCACATCCTTGACGGAAGGTGCATAGTCAAGCAGTGTTTCGAGTATCGCCACCAAATCATTGATCGGCACCCGTTCTTTCAGCAGATTCTGCAGCACGCGCTGCACACCGCCAAGCGTCAGATAGGCAGGAATAAGCTCCTCCACGATCTTGGGATAATTCTTCGAAATTGCGTCAAGCAAATGCTGCACTTCGGTCCTGGTCAGCAGTTCCCAGGCATGCGTCTTGATCACCTCGGCGATATGCGTCGCCATCGCCGTTGCAGGATCCACCACCATATATCCCCGCGCCTGGGCGTTTTCCACTTCCTCTTCGCGGATCCAGAAGGCGGGCAAGCCGAAAGCCGGTTCTTTGGTCGGAATCCCTTCAATGCGTTCCATCTCGCCAGAAGCCATCGCAAGACGATATCCCACCATGACTTCACCTTTTGCCGCCTCAATGCCTCTGAGGGAGAGACAGTATTCGTGAGGCCTGAGTTGCAGGTTGTCCTTGATATGGATAGAAGGCACGACAAAGCCGAGTTCGCTCGCAAGCTGTCTGCGCATGGCTTTTATTTTGCTCAATAATTCCGACTTTCCTGACTCGACAAGCGGTATGAGGCCATATCCGATTTCGAATGTAAGTGGCTCTATTTCCACATACGGTTCGATTTCCGGCTCTGCCTGAGCTTGTGGCGCCGCCTCATCCTGCTTCTCTTCTTTCTTTTCGGCAGGCGCATTCGCAAGCAGGTACGCCATGCCACCGGATGCAGCAGAGAGAAGGAAGAATGAGAGGTGAGGAAGCCCCGGGATAATACCGAGCACCGCCATAACACCTGACGCGGTCGCAAGTGACTTCGGGTTGATGAACACCTGACGAGTGATGTCTTTTCCAAGATCGCTGTCGCTCCCCGCACGGCTGACGATAAGGCCTGCGGTCGTGGAAATAAGCAGCGCCGGCATTTGCGTTACAAGACCGTCACCAATGGTCAGAATCGTATAGGTCCGGGCCGCGTCGGCAATAGCCATGCCCTGCTGCAGCGTTCCGATGACAAATCCGCCCACTATGTTAATGGCGGTGATGATGAGACCGGCGACGGCGTCGCCCCGCACAAACTTGCTCGCGCCGTCCATGGCGCCGTAAAAGTCGGCTTCCTGGGCTATGACCGCACGCCGTTTTCGTGCCGTATTCTCATCGATCAGTCCGGCATTGAGGTCCGCATCGATGGCCATTTGCTTTCCCGGCATGGCGTCGAGGACAAACCGTGCGGCCACCTCGGCGATTCTTCCCGATCCCTTCGTAATGACGACAAAATTAATGACCACCAGAATCAGAAAAACGGTCAGTCCGACCGCATAATTTCCGCCCACAACGAAATTGCCAAAGGCCTTGATCACTTCTCCGGCTGCCCCTTCGCCTTCGTTCCCCTTCAAAAGAATCAACCGTGTCGAAGCCACGTTCAAAGCCAGACGGTAGAGTGTCGTCATCAGCAGAATCGACGGGAACACCGACAAATCCAAGGGTTTCTTGATAAAAATGCCGGTCACCAGAATGACAATGGACAGGGATATAGAAAATGACAGGAGCATGTCCAGCACGAACGGCGGAATAGGAAGAATCATGACGCCCAGAATCGTGACAACGCCCAATGCCACCATGATATCCGCCCGGTTTTGAATCATCGTAAGAATGCCCATTCTTCTTATCTCCTGGTCGCGTACGCTATGCGACGCCTTTCAGCTTATAGATGTACGCAAGAATCTTTGCCACTGCACGGTACAGCTCTTCCGGGATGGGTTCGTTCAAATTCAATTTGTACAGAGTGCGGGCCAACGGTTTGTCTTCCACGATCGGAACGCCGTGTTTGCGGGCGAGCTCTCTGATGTTCGCGGCAACGAGTTCCGCTCCCTTTGCGACCACCCGGGGGGCGGCCGTCCCGCCCCGCTCATAGCGCAGGGCAACGGCAAGATGCGTCGGGTTGGTTATAACCACAGTCGCCTTGGGGACTTCCTGCATCATCCGTCTGCGCGCCCGTTCTTTCTGGAGGCTGCGGATTCTCGATTTCATGATGGGGTCCCCTTCTGATTCCTTGAATTCATCCCTTATATCTTTCTTGCTCATTCTGATGGATCGTTCAAACTGCCATTTCTGCACGAAATAATCGATGACGGCGATAACGGCAAAAAATCCGAAGCCGTACATGACCGATTGCGCAATAAGCTTCATGGATGCCGGCATAATTTCCTGCAGATCCATGGCCGACAGCTGAGGAAGAAAAGCGAACGTTTTGCTGATAATAAAATAAAATGCCAGACCGCCTGCTATAAATTTCAAAAGGCTCTTGCCGAATTCCATAAGACCTTCAAGCGAGAAGAGACGTTTTATGCCGGTTAATGGGTTCAGTTTCTCCAGATTCAACTTCATCGGCTTTACCAGAAACCCTCCCTGTGCCACCGAGGAAAGCAGGGCGGCAAGAACGGCAATGGCGAAAAACGGTGCCAATATCCAGAATGTCTCCGTTCCTGCGACATACAGCGCTCGAAAAGGATCTCTGCCATACCGGAGGCCGAGCATGTCGCTCATCATCCGTGACAGATGCTCCATGAGCGATCTGCCGGTAAAATACAGCATAAACAGAATGCCGCTCATGACCGACAGGGCGACCATGTCCCTGCTTCTGACAATCTGGCCTTTTTCCCGAGCCTCGTCGCGTTTTTTTTGTGTACCGCGTTCTGTTCTGTCTTCTTGTTCCGCCATGGTTAACCCTTTGCCGCAGCGATGGCCCTCAGCATGTCATCCTTGATGCCGGTAAAATAATCACCCACCACATAGATGAATACGGGCATGCTGATGATCATCACCAAAAAACCGAGTGCAATGTAGATCGGATATGCAACGAAAAAGATGTTGATCTGGGGCACCGCCTTGTAAATGAACCCAAGCAGAATATTCGCGATCAGCATAATCGTTACCACCGGGGCGCAGACTTTGATCGCGATAATGAACATTTTGCTTCCCATAGCGATGATGGAAAAAACAAGGCTTTGTATATTGAGATGGCCTGCAGGTATCCATTCATAGCTCTTGACGAATATCGTGATCAGATCATGATGGGCGTCCATGGAAAGAAAAACGAACATGGCAATGATGCCGTAGACCATGGAAATCTCCGTGGACTGACCCATTTCCGGGTTGAAGACGGAAGCCATGGAAAGACCGGTTGCGGTGCTCATCAGCTGTCCGGCCATGTCTACAGCGATAAATACAAGCCGGGCTGAAAAGCCGAGGGCTATTCCGAAAACGATTTCGCGCATGACTACGATCGGAATTTCCGGCCGTTCGACTTTGAACTCCACTATTGGTGAAAGAATCAGGGCGACGGCAACGGCAAATCCTATTTTGACCTGTGCCGGAAAGTTGTCGCTGCTCAAAAACGGGAGCAGGCTTACCATGATTCCTGCACGGAGCAGAATAAAAAGAAAGTTCGGTATGTATTGGGTCAGCAATTCCATAGTTGTCCTGTCCCGTAATTCTCCGGGAAATTTTATCTACCGTATATACACGGGTATATTCGTGATAATATTTGTTGTAAAGGTCATAAGCACCCGTGCGATCCACGGGAACAAAATAAAGAGACACAAAAAAACTGCCAGCACTTTCGGCACAAACGTCAGGGTGAACTCCTGTATCTGCGTCACTGCCTGGAACATGCTTATCAGTAATCCCACCACGAGACTTACGATCAGCACCGGTCCTGAGGCAAGCAGCACGGTTTTGAACACTTCTCCGGAAAGCTCTCGTACAACATCCACAGTCATTGGAAACTCCTTACAATCGAACCTACCACAAGATTCCATCCATCCACCAGGACGAACAGGAGAACCTTGAAGGGGAGCGAAACAAGCGTCGGTGGCAGCATCATCATACCCATGGACATCAGGATGCTCGACACCACCATGTCAATAATCAAAAAGGGAAGATATAAAAGAAAGCCGATTTCAAAAGCTGTTTTCAATTCGCTGATCGCAAAAGCAGGCACCACAATCCGCAGAGGAAGGTCCGCGGGAGTTTCGGGTGTTTTTTCCTTCGCAATGTTCAGAAAAAGCGCGATGTCTTTTTCCCGCGTCTGCTTCAGCATAAAAGCCTTTGCCGGGGGCGCAGCCCGTTCAAGCGCCTGTTTGATCGTTATGCGTTTGTCCAGGTACGGGTTCAACGCTTCCTTGGTGATTGTGTCGATCGTCGGCGACATGACATACATCGTCAGAAACAGCGCGAGCCCCACCAGCACCATGTTCGGCGGAATCGACTGGGTGCCGAGCGCCTGCTTCAGAAACGAGAGCACGACCACGATCCTCGTAAATGATGTGAACATGATAAGGACCGCTGGCAAAAGCGACAGAAAGCTTATCAACAGAAAGACTTCTATTACCGGATCATTGATGGTCATACAGTGTTTCCTTCAGCTGTTTTAATTTTTTCAGTTTGTCACCCGTTTCTTTCACGACGGGTTCGACTTTGATGTCGTCGGACTCATAGGTCCTGAGCAGCCTCACATCCGACGGTGTGACGCCAAGCAGGAGGACCTCCGTCCCGACCTTGACCGCGATCAACCCTTTCCTCGGTCCGAGCGACTGGTGCGCCACGACTTTCATCATGCTTCCTGTCATCTGTTGCCTTTTTTTCAGAAAAAGGCCCATCACGACGATCAGTCCGATGACGGCCGCAAGGGCAAATGCCATCTGCAGGTATGCGGTAATCATTTCAGTTGCCGTATCCTTTCCGTAGGGCTGATGATGTCCGTAAGCCGGACTCCGAATTTTTCATTTACGACGACCACTTCGCCGCGGGCCACCAGTTTGTCGTTCACCAGGATCTCCATGGGCTCGCCGGCAATCTTTTCGAGTTCGATCACCGATCCCTGGCCGAGTTGAAGAAGATCTTTGATCAGCATGCGCACTCTGCCGACTTCCACGCTTATTTCAAGGGGAATATCCAGCAGAAAATCGATGTCCCTTGCCTTTACCTGCCCATTTCCATCATCCTTCAGCTCTTCGAAGGCGGCGCCTTGCGGCTGCACTTTCGGAGCCGCCTGCGGCTGCGGTGCCTTGGGGGCAGTTTGTACTTGTGCTTGCTCTGCCATGTCTGTCTCCTTAATTTAATTGGTTTTCGTCAGTCGTATGGCTTGGTTTCCCCTGCTGTATCCTGGCCGTCCGCTGAATTTCGGCACATCTTCAACTGTAACCGTAATGTCGTCTGTTGAACTCTTTCCAAGAGTAATCACGTCTCCAACTTTCAGGCTCATCAAGTCTCCGAAAGTCAACCGCGCCCGATCCATCTCCGCGACAACTTTAACCCTTGACCCCATGAGTATTTCTTTCAGTCGTTCCACCCAGCGCTGGTCGGTCCCGAATTTGTCACTTTGAATGCCGGAATAAATCTTTTCCTTCACCGGTTCGATCATGGAATAGGGTATGCAGAAAAAAAGCTTCCCGGTGAAGTCTTCGACTTCCACATGAATTTCTATTTTTATGACAATTTCACTCGGCGTAACGATCGTTACAAACTGCGGGTTCATCTCTGCACTCACATGCTCCGGACGTATCTGTTCGATGCCGTTCCAGGAGGTTGCCAGGTCATGAAGAGCCATGGTGATGACTTTTTTAATCACCCGCTGTTCAATAGAGGTAAACGACCGGCCTTCGGATTTGACGTTCCTGACGCTCCCGCCGCCGAAGAAAAACTCCACACATGCGAATACAAATGGAGCTTCAAGCACGCACAGCGCGAACCCTTTGAGCGGTTCCATCCTGAAGATATTGATGCTTGAAGGAAAGGGAATCGTTTTCATCAGTTCGCCAAACTTGAGGACCTGCACATTCTGCACCGAAGTATCGACAAACTTCATCATAAATCCGGACACCGAGTTGCGGAAAAGCCTTGCAAAACGCTCGTTTGCCATTTCCAAACCCGGCATTCTGCCCCTGACTATCCGCTCCTGGTTTGCCAGATTGTACACCCTGATACCGCCCATAAGCTTTTTCTTGGCTTCTTCAGTATCGATATCGCCGGACTGTACGCCCCTCAACAGGGAATCAACTTCGTCTTGAGAAAGAATGTCATTCATTGCATTACAAACTCCGTAAAGTAGAGATTTTTAAAAATTTCTTTTCCGATGGCCAGGTTTGCTCTCAGAAGAAGTTCATCCTTAAGCTGAAACTTTCCCTCCGGGCTGGACACGGCATCAACAGACTTGCTGCTCACCAGCGTAATAATGGCGTCCCGCAACTGGGGATTTTTTTCAGTGACCAGCGGCTGGTTTGCAGCGTCTCCCAATTCAAACTGCATGGAAACTTTCAAAAATCTGCCCTGCTCGGCAAGATTCACAACAAAGGGATCCAGCGCGATAAGCACTGTTTTTGCCGGCGCTTTTTTCTCTTCATTCTTTGCCTCGGCGGATTTTCCCTTACTTCCCGCAAAATGCATGTAGGCAAAAACACCGCCCGCGAGGGAAAGCACCAAAATACCGACAATAATCAACAGGCTTTTATTGCTTCCACGCGCCGGTTTCTGTTTCCCTTCTTCCTGCTCTTGCTCATTTTCTTCTTTTTTTGCCTCGGCCATTTGCAACTCCTCCTTGCCATTCAAAGCTCGGCTAACGATCATAGATATTCAAATTGCATGCCCGACGCAACATACTGATAAAAAAGAACTTTACTATTTTCAAGTACGTCAAATTAATGACTCTGATAAATATTTGCCAAATAATGATGGACGATTTGACGGTATGTGCAAAATCCATCTTGCTTAAAATGCGTCACAACAGTACAATTCAACTAATCATCGCCTGAATGAAGGATCCGCAAATACTATGGACAATCCTCTTGCGATAACTGCCGGTCAGGCAGGAAACCTGTACCCGACCACAAAAACACCACTCTCCCTGCGCCCCGGCCAAGTCATACGGGCAGTCGTGCAGGACATCATTTCCGAGGATACCGTTCTTCTTCAGTTTGGAAACACGCCCATTCAGGCAAAAACCGATCTTCCTTTGAATGCCGGACAGGTCCTCTTTTTGAAAGTCGACACGCTCGGTAGTGAGATACGACTGCGCGTCACGGCCGGTCCGCAAGAGAACGATGCGGCGCTGGTGGATGCATTGCTGACATCTCTTTCACGGCTGAAAACACTGGAACCG
Source organism: Nitrospirota bacterium (assembly GCA_963663225.1). Lineage (GTDB taxonomy): Bacteria > Nitrospirota > UBA9217 > UBA9217 > UBA9217 > JBAZLV01. The sequence continues at coordinate 355,995 of OY760142.1, forward strand.
GCCGCAGCGGGTCTTGAGAAGCTGGCAGGGCTCCTGCATGCAATCCCGGAAGGGATCAAGAACAGGGTTCCCGAGCTTTCCATGCTGGGTAAGCTTTTTTTCCCCATCGAAGCGCTGGACGGTGATGCGCTCAAGAAGGCCGTCATTGACAGCGGTGTATTGTTTGAAGCAAAACTGCGTATTATCGCGGAACAAGCAGTACGGGAGGGGGGGGCGACGGGAGTGCAGATCCCCGGCAGCGACCTTAAAGGAGTCCTTCTTGCCGTCAAGGATGCTCTTGCCGATTCCGGTGTTTCGGGAGCTCTCCGGGACGCCGGAGTGAGCACACAGCAGCTTAACCAAACACTTGATAAACTTGTCGGAAACATTGAACTCCAGCAGATACAATCAAAGCTCGGAGATACGCTTCAACTGTTCCTGCCTGTACTCTGGAACGAACTGAAAGAAGAATGGATATCATTCAAAAAAACCAGGAGCAGTTCAGTTGATACCGGCTATGCCTGCACCATAAATCTTGAACTCGAACGAATCGGGAAATTGCGGTCCCACGTTCTTTTGCAGTCCGGGCGTATTCACGTTAAAATGATCTGCGACAACCCCGCGTTTGTGGAAATAATGCGGAATCACTCAGAGCTTCTCGGCAGACAGCTTGAATCCGCCGGTCTGAAAACGGGAGGCATCTCGGCTGCACTGAAGCAGAATCTGGACTTCAGCCAAGATGTTTCCACAGGATTGGATTTGCACATATGAGGGATAAGCAAAGAAAAGCTGCGGCACTAAAATACCAGCGTGGTTCCCAGACTGCGCCAGCGGTTGTGGCAAAAGGGAAAGGTGCTGTGGCAGACCGTATCATCGCCCTTGCGCGGGAGCACGGCGTCCCCATACGGGAAGACCGGAACCTGGTGGAGGCCCTTTCCACGCTGGATCTTGACTCTGAAATACCTCCCGAACTCTATAAAGCGGTCGCAGAGGTGCTTGCCTTTATCTATCGATTAAGTGAAGAAACCAAAAAGTCCGCGCTCTAGCTGTTGTCGAAGTGTCCGTTCCCTGTCAAAAAAATCTCCGAGTTGCACTTAAGTTATTTACAATAATGCCGATAGATACGAATAGTAAAATATGCAGTTAAAATCCACATCATTATCGGCACATAACCATCTGAATAATTTGAATATTATCAAAACAAGAACGCACAGACAGCATACAGGAAAATAACTTTAGTCCATGACTGACACGTTTACCCAAACTATTGATGAACAGTTGATTCCCATGGCCATTGAAAAGTTTGTCGAGGGTGTGGCATCTCCCTGCGATATTTTTCTGAATGACAATGGAAAGACCGTGGCGCTTTTTAACCGGGGAATGATTTTTGACGCTTCAACCATGAGCGTTCTCCGTAAACAGGGCGTTACAGAAGTCCTTATTAAAAAAGATGAAGAGCACAAGGTCGCGGCTCAAAGAATACAGCAGGAATTTGCAGAAGAGGCTGCCCCTGTCATGCCTGAGACGCCTGTTCCTCCTGCCATGGATTTTAAGGAATATTCTGTCAAGAAAGAGCAGCACTTTCAGATAGACGGAAAACTGCTGGTTCCGGGAACAGATGTGCATTTCAATATTTATACCTTCAACCAGGCTGCTTTGCGCATGGTCGTCGAGGCGTCGGAGCAGTCGCCTGCCAGAATTCCTGAGTCCATTCGGAACACAACCGAAGAGCTTGTTATCAATAATGCCGACATCCCTTCTTACCAGGCATATTTGAACGGCCTACTGGCATCCTCAAGCATCCCAACGGCGGAAATATCGTGGATCAAATCAACTGTCATCAAGGAAAATTCGAAGCTGATTGTTAAAGACCTGCTTGATAATCCGCGCAGCGGTGAAAAAATCAAAGAATCAATTGTCATGGTGAACAAAATGGTGGACGGCATCCTGGAGAACCGGGACGCAGTGTACGAACTGCTTTCCATCAGGAGTCATGACTACTATACCTACACGCATTCGGTGAACGTGGCAGCCCTTTCGGTCGGACTGGGCATCGCGAGCGGACTGAATAGAAGCAGTCTTGAGAAACTCGGCATCGGAACCATGCTGCATGACCTGGGGAAGAGTGCCATCCCTCATGAAATTCTGAATAAACCGGAGAAGCTTACTGATGATGAATTCCGCATCATGAAAAGCCATGTTCTGGAAAGTGAAAAAATACTCAGGAAGCAGAAAGAAATTCCGGAAGAATCCTATGCGGCGGTGCTTCAACACCATGAAAGGTTATCAGGCAAGGGATATCCCTTCGGGCTGGCAGGAACGGAAGTTAAATTATTCGGCAGGATTTCGGCGATTGCTGATTGTTATGATGCCATAACGACCAAACGGGTATACAAACCGGCATTCGCGCCGTTTCAGGCTTTATCGATCATGGTGAACGAGACCGGGAATTACGATCCGGATCTTATGGCTGTCTTTATAAAAATGCTGGGTAAAATTACTTAGGCAGATACGTCCATCACGGCAGACGCGTCTGCATACTTCATCCCCCCCGAGGAGGTTTCTCCGTATACTGTATGTAATACCCGTTTCGAGATTTTGGAAACGCAAAAGCATGGAGTAGTGCGGGAAACCTCCCCTCCCTTAACTGCTTATTCTGAACGGTTACAGTCATTGCAAAAAAATGTCGCTGTTTTACGGAACGTTGTATTTCCAATGGTGGCACTGAGCGCAGAAATTTTCCGCCCGTGCGTGCACGTGATGGCACAGAAGACAGTCAAGCTCTCCCATGTGCGACTGATGAGGGCTGGGCAGCGCTTTGTCCGTTAGCACAAGATTGGTTTTGTAGTCGGCATGGCAATCGAGGCATTTCTGCCCCTCAGGACTCGTAGCCGGCCGTTCCTTCCCATGACAGTCGCTGCAGCTGATGCCGCTGAGCTGGTGCATATGGCCCGACGTCATTTTTCCTCTGAGTGTTCCAGGTTTCTTGGCGTCCCCTGTTTTCTGGTGGCAGCCCAGACAGCGCTTGTACGTCATCCCATCGGTTTTCACATGCGCAGCCGGCAGTACCGTCTGGTCCCCGTGACAAATGATGCAATCACCCGGTTTGGCATTTTCATTTTGTTTCGGCCCGGAAAAAGCGTTTCCGGAGCAGAAACCGCACCAGACATATACAGCACACAGCATGAGGATGATTCGAACGCAAACGCCGGTTTTCGCTGAGCTGTTTGATTCCCGATAATAATTCAACACGCATCTCTCCTTTGTTTGTTAAGCAACTGCATGTCTTTCCCGAATCAATTTCCTCCCGGTATTTTCATGTCATACCTGGAATGACAGCCATTGCAATATGCATATGACGCTTTGTGAGCATGATGGCAAACAACACAATCTATCTCCCCCAAATGGGAATTATGCGGATTCCTGTTCGGCTGCTTTACAGATTTTGTCCGGGCCGCAATATCCGCATACGATCCATGGCAGGCGCTGCATCGTTCATTTTCAACCGTATCTCCTTTTACAGGAAATACAGACCCATGGCAAGCAACGCACCCCACATTTTGTTTCGCGTGAATTGCATCAAGGTTCCGAGATTCCACCCAGGACACGGCTGCCTGTTGTGCAAGCGCCATATCTTCCTTAAGCGGCTTTCCCCATGATATCGTGGAACCGATCAGGCCAAAACTTGTTCCCGGTTTATACTGATGACACACGGTACAATCAACCGGTGGAGTGCCGGCAATATGTTTCGCATGCATTTTCGTAAAATATGCGCTCGCCACGGGACCGCCGGATTTCGATGGATCATGGCATTTCAGGCAAGCGCTGATGCCTGAGACGGAGACGGAAGGGTGTTTTTCAGGAAGAATTACGGACAACGTTGTATGACAGGTTTTGCACGTCCCGGCGCTTTTCGCTTTCGTTGCAGTGGATTTATCGGCGGCATACACCCCAGAGGCAAGCAAACCGAGCAAAAGGGCGATACATGCTGTTCTTGTCTTTCTCATGGGAAACAAGGCCTCCTTTCAATCGTCTTGTTGGTATGCGGACATTGAAAAGGCCCGGCGTGCAATTACAGCCGGGCCTTGCTCTGCTGCGTCGTCAAACTTTCTCTTTTGCTGCATTCATGCCTGCTATGCGGCCGAACACCACTGCGTCGGGAGTGGCATTGGCCCCCAGCCGGTTATTGCCATGCACACCGCCGGTCACCTCGCCTGCAGCATACAGCCGCGGGATCGGGTCTCCCCATATGTCAATGACCTGGGCGGAAGGATTAATTCTGAGCCCGCCCATGCAGTGGTGGACCGAAGGCCACTGGGCAACGCTGTAATATGGCCCCTTTTCTATTGCCGTCATTACCGGAGTGTACGGTTTATTAAACTCAGGGTCTTTGCCTGCCTTCAGATACTGGTTATGCTTCCCAATTGTCTCTTCGAGAGCAACCGCCGGCACACCCATCTGCTTAGCAAGCTCGGCTAGAGAGGCCGCCTTCCAGACACGGCCCGCCGCAATCCCGCCATTAACCTCTTCCTGGGTGGTCACCTTCGGTATCATTTCTTCCGTGAACACACAGAAAGCGCGTTTCATGCCCGTATTGATTTCCGCCCGCGCAACAACATCTCGCCGCTCCAGTTCGCTCACAAACCGCTTCCCGAGCGGCGTAACAAAAACACCGCCGTAGCTCGGCATACGCGAAGGATACAGCGCATATTTATCGAGAGTGCCGCTGTCAGGGTCCGCCGTGGGATATAGCTGAATGAAACTGAGTTGAAGCGCGTCAGCGCCGATCGCCTGTGCGTACCGGATCACTTCTCCGGTCGCACCCGGCTGATTTGTACAGTTGTATGCGTCCGTGATATTGGGGTTGAACATCTGCCGCATCTTCACATCGCGCCCGAAACCTCCCGTGGTGAGCACCAGGGCTTTTTTTATTTTTATGTTCTTGGCGCCCCGGGGTGTTTCAACTTCAACGCCGAGCACCGGGCCTGCCGGGTCTTTGCGCCAGATCCAGCTTACTTTTGTGTTGAGACGGATCTTTTTGACACCGTTTCGGTCCGCGATCTTTTTGATCGCGTCAACGTAGCCTCGTCCCGTTCCGTCGATGCTGATATGGTCCCGGTATGCGGAATGTCCGCCTATGCGGGCCAACACATTTTTCAGTTTGAGACCGCCTTCATCGACCATCCAGTCAAGCGCAGCCGGAGCGTTGTTTACCAGCACCCGCACTAATTCCGGAATATTGTAGTAATCGCCGCCTTTCAGCGTGTCCTGATAGTGAAGTTCAGCGCTGTCCTCGCCCAGTTTCAGTTTTTGGCGGAGTTGCTGATTGTCAGTCCAGGCGTTGTACCCGCCGCCGTTAATCGTAGAGTTGCCGCCGGAAATAGGCATCTTCTCGAGAATGACGGTGTTGCTGCCCCGTGCCGCCGCTTCCGCAGCCGCGGCCAAACCGGCAAATCCTGAACCGACAATAACAACGTCTGTTTCCTCGTCCCATTTCTTGGGAAGCATGCGGACGGTCGCGGCTTCCGCATCTCCCCGAAAAACACCCAGCGACAAAGCCGGCACTGCTGCAAGCGCTCCGACTCCTCCCGCAGCCTTGAGAAAACTTCGACGGCTCAGAGAACCGTCCCCGGATTTTGCCTTTGCTGCAGATTTGTTTGCTGTGGTCTTGGATGAGTCGTCCTTTTGCATAATAAGCTCCTATCGTTTTCTATTCATATGCAATCGCATGCCGTTTATGCCCAGGGCTTCTCAGCAGCGGCATTCTTGCCGCACGCCCTGCCGTTGACGATGCAGTCGGTCGTGGCGTTGCCGCCCAGCCTGTTGGCTCCATGCACGCCTCCTGTGACCTCACCAGCCGCATAAAACCGCGGAATAACATTGCCATGACGATCAATGACCTGCCCTGTTGTCCCTTTGGTTCTTAAACCCCCCATGGTATGGTGCGCTCCCGCCTGGGTTGGGCTGGCATAAAACGGCCCTTTTGCGAGCGGTTTAAGATTCGTAACCTTCTTTCCGAACTCCTTGTCCTCTCCTTTTTTCGCAAACTCATTATAGTTCTTTACCGTGTTCAGGAATTTTTCCTCAGGCACATCAAATTTTTCTTTCAGGATTTTGGCCAGACCGTCCAGTGTGTCCGCTTTAAATATCAAACCGTCCTTGAGTGTTCGCTCGATTGTCGCGGCGTCAAATCTTTTTTTGCAAAGGTCGTCCGCCACCCACAGCAGCAGCTTTTTCGGCTGCTGCAAAACCGCATCAGACATGACATCGCGTCTGGCGTCTTCCGCGACAAACCGCTCACCTTTTGTGTTCACGAAGATGGCTGAGTCAATGCCGAGGTTCGCCAGCGAACCGTATTTCTTTGTATAATAGTTGCACGCGATGAGCAGTTGGATATAATCCATGCCGATTACATCCGCGCCTTCATCCTCTGCGCTGATGATTGCCTCACCGGTTGCAGAAGCGACATTTGTCGTCGGCAACTCCACATCAAGAAGCGGCGCATACTTCGAACGCATTTTCACATCTGCGGCAAAACCGCCTGTCGCCAGCACCACTCCGCGTTTTGCTTTGAAATACAGCTTTTTCCCCTTGTTCTCGGCCTCAACGCCCTGTACCACGCCGGTTAAAAATCCTTCCCGAACGATTCCGCTCAGCTTGTACCCCATAAGAACCGGGATTTTCCTTTTATCAACTTCAGCTTTCAATGCCTTTACGATTGCGCCACCCCGTCCTCCGTTGATAGGGTCATGGCTTCTCGGATAAAGAGAACCGACAATGGTATAGACAGTTGGTTCGAATTGTACGCCCATCTTTTCAAGCCACTTGACGCCGTCCAGGGCGTTCTCCACCAAAAATCTGACTTTTTCCGGGTCCCCCCGAAAATCACCGCCTGCCAGTGTGTGTTTGTAGTGCAGGTCAACAGAATCTTCAATACCCTGTTTTTTCTGGCGTTCAGGGTCCACCGCGTTCATGCCTCCGCTGGCAATAATCGAGTTGCCGCCGATAAATAAATTCTTTTCAAGAATGATAACATTGCTACCCGCATCAAATGCTTCAATCGCTGCGGCAAGACCGGCATATCCTGTGCCGATTACCACTACGTCAGCTTCTTTGTCCCATTTTTTTGGCTGACTTACTGCTTGCAATTCTTTCGGAAACAGCTGTCCGCCTACCACAGCACCAGCGGCAATTGCCGCCGTGGAACCCAGAAAACGCCTTCTTGTAATGCCTGACTTTTTCTCACTGCTCATACGCTCCTCCTATAAAGAAATAGTACTCTCGATGATTTCTTCTGAATAGAAAACATGCCACTTGTTTTACCTGCGACCTGGCTTTTTGTAACTGTACCACTATTTCCAGGACTATAGTAAAAAATAATCCCAAAGTTTGGCATCTTATTTGCATTATATAAGTTCAAAAAGGAGACAGCCATGACGACACCATTTATAAGTCATTACAATAACATCCGGGAAACCATAAAACTCGCGTACAGGCTGGCCCGCGGCATGGATTATCAGGACTTGTGCCTGTATATGCTGAGAATTAATCAGCAAAAAGATATTGAGGCAATTCTTCAGGAAACTGCGCGATGTTTAAGCGATATTTTGCAATATGATCTTTTCGGTTTTGTTATGAAAAATAAAGATGCTGTTGATGTTTGGATAGATCCGTACATCTATACAGCACAGTTTGCTGAATATATTGAAAAAGATTTCCAGTGCCAAAAAAATGACTTCATCATGCACAATATCCAAAAAAATTGTGCGGAAAAAAGTCATAATTTTGACGACATACACATGCAAAACATTGTTTCCTATGATGTTATAGAAATTAATTTCGTGGCAAAATTATACATTCTGCCGAAAAGGAAGCTGCTTCATCATCATGACACGATTATCAGCACGATTATCCGAACCTTGGGAACCACTCTCGAAAAGTGTTTGAGCGCCAAACAGCTCGAAAACGCCGCCGCGATTGATCCTCTCACCGGTTGTTATAATCGCAGGGCGCTCTTTGACTTCATCGAAAGCGATATTGCGTATACCCAACGTTACGGTGCTGATCTTTCAATCATCATGATAGATGCTGATAACTTTAAGGAAGTAAATGATATGCACGGACATCTGGCAGGCGATGTGATCCTGAAGGAAATAGCTTCCTGCATCAATTCCCAGGTCCGGAAAACCGATTATCTTGGCCGGTACGGCGGAGAAGAGTTCGTACTTGTCCTGCCGGAAACGTCGCTGTATAGCGCGGTGCAACTGGCTGAAAAACTGCGGAAAAAACTAGAATCGCATTCCACAAAAATCGGGAAAAAGAGCCTTAAGATCACAGCAAGCTTCGGTGTATCAAGCCTCGAAAACAAAACTGACAGCAGCAGTTTCCTGCAGGAAGCTGACGAACGGTTGTACAAAGCGAAGGTTTTGGGGAAAAATTGTGTCGTGCCTAATCTGCTCCCCTGCTTTGCTGACAAGAATTTCGTTTCGAGAAAGCGCCAGCATAAATATGCAGCCGCAGCTTCAGCGAAATAATTTGGAATTTTTTTCCATAGTGCAAGAATTTTTTTCCGGCTCGAAAACCCTTCTCTGCACCGTTGCGCACTGTTTTCCTGAAGTTCTGCAGGCGGCTGCCTATGCCGATTTGTAAAACAAGGGATGTGTCACACCGCGGCTGATAAGAAAACCAATCACATCGGCAGGTCTGAAAAACATGCGCAGCTTCCAGGTGTTCTTTGTTGCCGCGCTGAATACGCGTTCATCAAGCGTATCAATGAGCCGCAGCAGCTCCTCCTGCTCTTCGTCGGTGTAGTCAAAGACCGTTCCTGGCTTTCGGTCATCCCGCACTGCCGACGCCGTGAGCCGGGCTATGACCTTCCCCACGGCTGTAAAATAGGGTGCTCCTTCAGGAAGGTGAAGAAATCGAGGGACATTCAGCAGATGGTTCGATACGGCCCGCACGTCCGGCAGGTCCCCTACATGCTCCAGCGTGATGTCCAGCTTTTCTTTACACAAAGAAATCAGGTTTTTCACCAGCACATGAGTCCTGCCTTCCGGCACACGGTTGATGACGAGCGCAGGATGAAATGATTGCTCTATTTCTTCGATGAGCGGCAGCAGTTCAGGGGCTGCATTGGTCAGGGTTTCCCGGAACCATTCGAGAGTAAACCGTTTTTCGCTCTTTGCATTCTTGTTTTCCTCATCAATCAATTGTCCCACTACCGGGTGGTTTTTGAAAACATTCTGCATTTTTCGGTACAGGGCGCCTTTGATAAAGCTGTATGCGTTCATTACCGCACCGGGCTCGGGCGCAGTAATAACCACGCCGTGGTCGGAGATGCCGAAAAAATCCAGCGTATTAAAATGGACGCCGGCGCCAAGGTCGATAATGATGAAATCGGCGGGAAGCGCCTTGAGATGGCGCATCAGCTTGAGCTTCATCCAGTGGGGCGGATGGAGCGCCCCCGGTACAAATTCGGCGCCGCTGATAAGCTTCACATTCTTTTCGGTGGTTTCGACGAGGAGGTCTTCAAGCGAAGAGACCTTGTTCAGCAGAAAATTGGCGATTGTCGGTGTTTGACGAAGGATGCCGAGATAGGTGTGAAGGTTCGCACCGCCCAAATCCAGATCAACAAGAATAACCCGGAGCCCTTCTCGTGCCAGCGCCGTGCCCAGGCCGATGGACAGCAAGCTTTTACCGACGCCTCCCTTGCCGCCGCCCACTGATATTATAGTTCCGGTTTGTTGTTCCGATTTTTTCATAGGTTCCACTTTAGCAAAGTTTTTCTGAGCTGTAAAGTTTGTTTTCGTCTCCGTTATCCCGCTCTGCATAGACTTGCCGGACCTCATCGTCAATTGTATTTAAGCACTTTATTTCCCACCGAAACTTTTGTCATACAGAATCGAGTATTCCGTTTCCAGTGTCGCGTACTTCTTTTTCAGAGCATCAAGGTGTTTGTTTTCTGTTTCCAATTTATTTTCAAGTTCTGCCACCCTCGCAACAAGCTGATCTTTTTCCTTCTGAAGCTGTGCATATGCGGCACTTCCAGAGTGATCCGCAGCAGCTGGTTTGTTATTCGTGGTTTCAGGAGCTTTGTCGCCGGAGATTCCCTGGACTTTTACTTCTAAAATTTCCTGTAATGCTTTTTGATACAGCCGCCGGTTCACACGGTTTTTAAAAAAGAAAACAATAAACAGCACCATGCACCCTACAGTGAACTCAAGAAAAAAAAGCATCATAAGCGCGTCAACCTGGATCATCGTTTTTTCTCCTGCTGAGGTGTCGCGTCGGCATCAGGCTCCGAGGACTTATTCCCTGTCCGTTTTCTTTTCAGTTTCTTGTACTGGCGGCAGGCAATGACAACGAGAGACACAGCGCATGCCAAAATAAGATTGACGCTTGCAAAAACACCCAGAACATATCTCCAGTTAACAGTCTGAGGCGGTTTGAGCGTATTTCCATCTGTACTCAGGCCCTGATTCAATCCTCCGGAGGCAGATATCGACTCAATCGCATGAAACTCGCACAGCTTTTCCCGTTGGAACGTTTTGCTCTCGGCTTTGACTCGAACCCGGTACATGCCTGCCGTTCCTGCAATAAGTTCTCCGAAAAAAATGCCGGTCTTTACTCCGTCCTGACCGGACAATTTGCCGGCAGGCAGTTCAACTCTTTTGATCTTGTTGTCAGGCATACGGATTTCTGCATAGAGGGTCACCTGATTCAGAAATTCCGGTTCACGAAGAACTGCATCATACTTCTCCAGCCATGCGTTTATACCGTTTTTTTCTCCTACCCCGGTTACATCACGGTCAAAAAGAGCTTTAAGCTTCAGATCCGTAACAATAAAAATTCTGTTTCCTTCAGTGCTGCTCAGGCTCACTTTCCAGGTGCCGATTTCAGGCGCCGTAATGGTTATCATGTCAAAAGCTTCCGATTTGTACCAGGAAATGTTTTTATCGTGCAAATCCTGCAAATGGATTTTCCCGTGAGGATCGGTCAGACCGGTCGAAGTTCCGGGTTTTTTTGTAACCAGCAGTATTATCTCCTGAATATTTTTATCAACAAAAAAGCTGTCTCCCTGCAAAGGGAGGGAGTCGGGTGATTTTATTTTTTCAAACGTAGAAACAAAAACAGTGTGCAGGTCCTTATCGCTTCTGACAAGCACGGCGGTTCCCTTCGTCTCCTCAGCTATTTCCTTCAGCAGGCTCATTTCAGTCATTTCTGTAAATGCTATGGCATGGATCACAATGCCCGATCGGGCAATTAACGGCAAAAGTTGCTTTAATTCTTTATAAGCGCTTTCATTCTGCGCAGGTGATCCGAGGTCCAATATGCCGTTTGACAGCAAAATGATGGTCTTCTTCCCTCGGGAAGAGCTTTTCAGACGGTCGTACGCATTTTGGACAGCCTCTGTGATGTTGGTGTTGAATTCCTTCGCGGTAATATTATCTATGCCTTTAAATAACTTCTCCCGGTTCTTTGCATCATTCCGGGTCAAGGGAGCAATTTCCCGCGCTGAATCCCCAAAACCTACGATGCTTATTGAATCGTTTTCATCGAGAAGCGAAATAAACAGCTTTGCCGCGGGCTTGCGATAGTCATGCGGATCAATCTGCTTCATTTTTCCGGAACAATCCAGCAGCAGCACCACATCCGCACCGGAATTATCAGCAGAGGCGTTTTTGAGCATGTTCTTTACATCGGACCGTAAATTTGCTTCCGCATTCCTCTGTTCAGAAACCGCGGGAGTCGCACCGAAAGACTGGGCCGCGAGACATATGCTAAACAGCAACAGGGTGTATATGCGCATTTTTTGCATGATTAATTCACCAGGTATCTTATCGGTATGTTTTAGAAAAAATATACTTTCTTCGTATACTTAATACTTAATTTTTATTGCCGATTCAATATCCTGAAAAATAAAGTTTTTTTCTGCTAAAGATATCAAAGGGATTGACGATAAGTATTACTAGGAATTGCCACCCGGGTGCTGGATCAGGTTGTTTTAACAGCATATCCGCGAGGTAATGAGACAATACCATGTCAAACACGCTATTTGAGCAAATACAAATTAATGCAAACGCGCTTTTCTCTGCGACTGGCGGCACAGAAGCACAATCCTATCTCAGCTCCCTTTCGCAATCAGCATTGTCAAACGGCACCACGCTCTACCAAAAGGGCAACTATGCCGCAGCTGCCAAGGAATTTCAAAGGGCCATCAGTTTCGATCCTTCCAAAGACAACGCCGTCAAAGCGTACAAATTGTTAGCAACGACGTATATCGCTGCTGGAAAAAACGACGATGCGATCAAGGCCTATAAATCATCCATAAAAACGGACCCGTCAAATGATGAAACATACGTAAGTCTCGGTAATCTCTACTATAACAAAGGTGATTATACAAATGCGTTGAAACAATACAAAACCGCGGCGCAAATCAGCCCGACTTCATCTGCAAATACCTACAGCCTTGCCCAGGGCTACCTTGCGGTGGGTGATTACAAAAACGCAGAGACCCAGTTTCAAAAAGTCATTCGTTTATCTCCTAAAGAATACTCTGGGTATTATGGCTTGGGACAGACGTACAGCAAAGAAGGTAAATCAGAGGCAGCAATCACGCAGTTTCAGAAAGTCATCAAGCTTAAACCGACTTTTTACAATGCCTATGTAGACCTCGGCTCGGCCTATGCCGATCTGGGCAAAACAGACCTCGCAAACCAGCAATTAGCTGTATTGAAAAAACAGTCGTCAAGCATGGCTGCCACGCTCAGCGCGTACATCACAAAAGTCAGTAAACCAAAATTTCTTGCGGCCTATTCCACAGGAGGTTTTCAACCCGGGCTCGGACCCGGCACGGAGGTTTCCAGCCTGGATTCGAATCTTGCGACTCCGAACTCCTCAACGCTGTTCAGCATGAACTTCTTTTTCAGCAAAGCAATGGATGTCAGTTCGCTCGTGAACCCGCTGAACTGGAGCATCTCCAAAGCGACCTATGGCTCCACGGGCGGTGCGTATAATTGGGGCCTGGCCTCAAGCACCGATGTCCCCATTTCACCTTTGCCTCTCAGCGTGCAATATGATTCGAAAACATCCATGGTTACGGTCTCCTTTAAAATCACTCAAAATGCCGACGGCAATGGCACCATTGATCCTTCACACCTGCAATTCAAGTTTCTGGGAAAGGATATTTACGGCAACTCAATGGATACCTCAGCAGACCAGTACAGCGGCATCTCATTGTTTACCTGATACGGATTCAACAGGAGCAAGAAATTTTCGCCCGGGAGCATGCACCTAGTAAAATATGCATATATTGACAAAATAAATTTTTTTTCTTGCTTTTTCAAAAAAAAATTAGTATATTGACCACGTTAATTTGCTACACACAGAAAATCATGTGCAGCATTCAGCTGACCTGATGCAACAAAATACCGGGTCAGCTGAAAAACTACAGCCTGACGAAACAGAAGAAACTGCATGTGAAAGGTCTTACCCATGGCCAAAATACTGGTGGCGGAAAACAGCAGCGCCGAACTCAAAGTAATCGTGGATATATTCAAGGAAACAAGCCACGAAATTATCACAGCGGCGGATGGCGATGAAGCCGCACGAAAAGCCCGCACGGAATCGGTGGACATCGTGATCCTGGACACGCACCTTCCCCAGAAAAACGGCTTTCAGGTCTGCCGTGAACTCCGCAGCGATAAGCAGATGGGCGATGTCCCCATTATTATGGTTTGTTCCGAGGACCAGAAAAGCGACCAGGCTTGGGGGCTGAAACAAGGGGCCTCTGAATATCTGCTGAAGCCATTTACGCCCCTCGACTTGCTGCTTGCTATCAAGAAATATCTCAAAAAGAGCTAGCGGGGAATTTTACAACTACGGCCCTCTGGATCATTATTGAACTGAACGTTACATCCGGCACAACACATCACAAAACATCACAGAAAACCACCGCCGGCAATGGGACACTCTGGAGTCTTTGTATCTCCAAAAGAACGCTTGTAAAGCTTACAGAGAAAATAAAAATTACCTTTTTATATTTTGCTGAAAGGAGCGGTTGGATTGGAGATGACATTATCAGAAGTTGTTGCAGACATCAGTCAAAACAAAAAAACCGGAATATTGTCTATTGCCATCAGGGGTGACGCTAAAAATCTGTTCAAGGTCTTTTTCAAAGAGGGGACAATTTATCACCTTACCTGCGGCAATCAAAAGGATTCTGAATGTCTGAATTATTATGACACCTTTGATTTTTCATCCTGTTCTTTTTTGGCCAACGCAAAATCCGATGTGCCCCATGCCGTAGGCCTCCCGGCGACTCCGGAGATAGTAAAACTGTTTCAAAGCAAAAACATTCCCATTGAAATCATACACCCTGACGGGAAGGCAGCTTCAACCGGCGGGGCTGTTGCCATTGCTCCCGCAGACTATGAAAGAATCAAGGAAGAATTAAAAGTCGCTCTTATCAAACAAATCGGCCCTGCCGGTGGAAAAATATTAACAAAAATAATCAGCGAAAAATGGCGGGTTCTGTCCCCGGCAAAGGAAGACCTGCAAAGACTGGTTGCTCTTTTAAAAAATGAAATAGATGATGACGCAAACAAAGATCAATTTACTCAGGATGCGGAACGCATACTCTCATAGATAAAACGCATTCTTCCGGAATACATTTAAGGAGGGAATCATGAACTTGAATCTGGGCATAAAATCCAAGACACTTCTGCCGCTCTTGGCGATCCTGCTGATTGCAATGACCGGTCTGGCAGTCTACAACTATTTTTCGCAGGTTGCTCTGCTAAACAAAGAAGCGGAAGATACTCTCAGGAGCACTCTCAACTCGACTCAAAATATGATCAATGAACGTTCAAAGCAATATGAACAGATGTCTATTCTGCTGGCGGAAATGCCGATGATCTCTGAAACGTTTGCCCGGGGTGACAGGAACAGGCTCATTGCCGAGCTGCAACCAGCGTATGAAAACCTCAAAAAGAATTTTCAGCTTAACCGTCTCCATTTTTACAAACCTACCGCCACTTCGTTTTTAAGACTGCATGATATTGCCAAATTCGGTGACGATGAATCGGCATACCGGCATGCGATTGTATACGTTAATACAAAGCTGGCAAGCACCCGGGGCGTGGAAATCGGGGCGCGCGGACTGGCCCTGCGAGGCATCCAGCCCGTATACTCCAAAGGCCACCATGTAGGGGCGGTAGAATTCGGCGGCGAACTCGCCCCGACAATCGACGAAGCAAAAAGTGTTTTCCGAATCGAAGCGGGGCTTCTGCTCTCGAAAGACGCTATGCTCCAGGTCCTTCCGGACTGGCAACAGCAGGATGCCACACTGGTCGCGAACCACTTGTTTTTCTACTCCACAAACCCTCAACTCACTCAAGGGCTGATAAAACCCGCTCTGTTCAAGACAAAAGCAAGTGCTGATGGTATGATTACCAATACCGGGTCCCATGCAGGAAGAACGTATTATATAGCCATGGGCCCTCTTGCTGATTTTTCGGGAAAGCAGATCGGCTATCTTTATATTTTCAAGGACCAGACGGAACTGCTGGCCAAAATCCGCAGGGTTCTTTTCATCAACATCGCTGTATACTTCTCCATTCTTCTTCTTATTTCTTTTGCAATTGACTATAGTTTGAAGAAAACCGTCATCAATCCGGTGCTCAATCTCACGAAAGTTGCGGACGAGATATCCATGGGAAAACTGTCGGAAAAAGTAGAAGTATCTACAAATGACGAAATTTCAACACTGGCGAAAGCCATCGATCGTATGAGAGTCAGTATGAAAAAGTTGCTTGAATAACACATTACCCGCGCATTTTATACTCGTAACAATAAAGCCCCTGGCACACAGTGCCAGGGGCTTATTTTTTTAACCTTAGCCAACGATTGCTATGCTATTTCTCGACGACGTATTTCTCCGGTCGGGGTAAAACCGCCGCCTTGCTTGCGGATTCGGTCATCCGGGAGAACGACTCATAGCCCAGAAATTCCACTTCTTCTTCCGGCGGTTTTTTTCGATGAAATAGCAAGTTCATGATAGAACACATAAATTGTTTCATACTGGAGCCCCCTCCGCCAGGAGCCGGAGGCTCCTTCCATAAACGCGACTTACTGCATTCTTTCCCCGGCAGGGGCCGGGGATACCATGTCGCAGGGATTAAAACACCTGATTGTAGCCCATCCTTTAAAAAATCATTTGAGCCGGAAACTGATAACAATCGGAATACCGTTAAATGACCGGCCCCGGATAGGAGGACCTTCTGTATTCCACCCCTGATAAACCCGCCTGTTGTCTTCAATATTCTGCCGTTCTGAAGCGAGGACAGAGTCAATAAAAATCTGTTTCCAGGGATCACGTAGCGTATCAGCAATCAAATAAGACAACCCCACCCCGATAATGCCGAACAGAGCCATGCTGTTTCTGCTCGGTCTTGAACCGAACAGAGGGTTCAGTTCTCGATACTTTTCAGATCCGTAAAACATGGCAACACTTTGCACATAGTCTATAACGGCAAAAGATGCCAGAGCGGCCACTTCTTGTTTTACTATTTTTTCTCTCGTTATATCATACCGTTGTGTTGAAAGCTCCTTGAAATTGTTTCTTTCAACTGACACAGTATAAGGCAGAACTGTCAATTCTCCTGCCACAGTTCGTTCAGCTGCCGACATAACGCGTGGAGAGGAAAAAACCACTGTCAGCAAAAACACTGCTGCTACTCCCGTTTTTCCTAATACTTTCATGGCATTCCTTTATCTGCAGTCAATACAGACCCAGCGCACAACTCGCACAAAGCTTTATTGTATGCCTGTCAGTTTTACTTGTCGGCATTTCGCAGTCAGTTCTTTAGGTGATTTACACTGATATTTTAAAAGTTACTCTGCAGGAGGAAAAAGGAAAGCAGGACTGTTATTGCCATGGAGGACAATCAAAAAAGCTATTTAAAAACAGGTGATAAGAAGCGCTCATTTCAATATTTTTTACGTGTATCATTGCCGTACTGCCGCCGTTTTACAAAATGGCGATTGCAGCGGTACATTGCAGACCAGGGAGATTACTATGGTCTGCCGGAGGCGGTACTTTGCGTTTTGATGACTTCCGCAATTTCACGGGAAAATGCTTCTACTGTCCTGCTCATAGCAGCAACCAATTCATTGTACTCCGCGCTCCGGAGCGATTCTGCAGCAACGGATCTGCGGATCAGAATCGTTCCCTTTCCCGCATCGGTCAATGTCCAGGCAGATTCCAAACAGGCACGCTCACGAGGAGTGGCGTCAAATCTCATCACGTCAACCGTAAGGCGGTATGTTATTGATGCATTGCCATGCATCCCCGGTGCCCAACGAACAACGGTAAAACGTTCGGACGGCAGCAGAGAAGAAAGATTTTCAATAACAGCGTGAGAAAGAATGCTTTCCAAAGAGCCGGCCCAACGATGAAACTCATTTACCGTAAGCTCATTCTGACCCGAACGGGTCACGATCTCCGGTTTATCCAGATAGTCCGGAATGAGAACGGGACCGACGGCGACAATGATATCGGCAGAGGCTGAGGCAGTCTGCATCGCCGCCGGCGCTTCTTTCAGAACGTTCAGTGTGTAGAATCGGGACGGGGAGGAACTGGCGCATCCGGACAACAGTGCAATAAGAACCATTACAAGGAGCAACGCACATCGATCTGTAAAAATCCGTTTCATTTTATTCTCCCTTTGCCGATGGTTTGCCTTTGATGATGGATTCGGGATGGCGCTCCAAATAGTCAGCCAGAGAGCGGAGAGAACGGGACATCCGCGAAACATCTTCAAGGGTCTTGTTCGTCTGGGGACCAAGGCCGTCATACTGCACGAGGATCCTGTCGGCGTTCTTGAGCAAGCGATCCAGCGAATCCATGCTCGCGTGCAGTTTTGGAGAATTTGCGATTCTTTCAATGCCGTCAAGTGTGGCGTTTAATTTGTCAAGAATTTCCTTCAACGGAAGCGATCCGAGCCGTCTGGTCCAATCCTGCAGGTCCGTCGGAATCGTCGGAATTTCCGGATAGGCTCCATCCTCTGCGCCTACAAGCCTGATCGGCTTTTCCGGCCAGAAATCAAGATAGACCATAAGCTGACCCGTCACAAAACTCTGGATTTGAAGCTGGGCCCGCAACCCTTTTTCGATCAGCGGTTGAATGTATTCGTCTCTGCTTTTTGGCAAGGTGCTATTGATCACCTTGATTGTTGCGGGATCTATTTCTATATAGATGGGAATAAAAACAGACAGGTCCTTCGCATCAAGCTGGAGAGCAATGTCCGTCACCTGCCCGACTTTAACCCCTTCGAACATGACGGGGGCGCCTACCTGGAGCCCTTTGACCGATCCTTCGAAAAACAGCACGAATTTAGTCGTGTGCTTGAAAAATCTTCCCGAACCAAACGCCAGGACAGCCGCAATAACGAGTACGATGGCTATCAAAACAAAAATACCGATGAGCGTTTTATTTGCCTGTTTCCCCATTGTTCTTCCCCTCCACCCTCTCTGTTTCACCCTTTCCGCACGCCCGTTCCCCGCGTGAGAAAATTGATCACTTTGGGGTCCTTGGATTCAGTCAGAAGCTGCTTCGGGTTACCCGCTGCAATCATGGTTTTTGCATCAGCATCAAGCAAAATGGAGTTGTTTCCAACCTCAAAAATGCTGGCTAATTCATGGGTGACAATGACTATCGTTGCACCAAGACTCTCGCGGAGCTCAAGGATAAGCTTGTCGAGCAGATGCGCATTGATCGGATCAAGTCCTGATGACGGTTCGTCAAAAAACAATATTTCCGGATCCAGTGCAATCGCGCGCGCAAGACCGGCGCGCTTTCGCATACCGCCGCTGATCTCCGAGGGATACAGCTCCTCGCA
Organism: Nitrospirota bacterium; assembly: GCA_963663225.1. Lineage (GTDB taxonomy): Bacteria > Nitrospirota > UBA9217 > UBA9217 > UBA9217 > JBAZLV01. Next base: position 374,873 of record OY760142.1, read on the forward strand.
CCCCTTCAGTCCGACAAGTGAAAGCTTCAAAGAAACAAGTTCCCTTATTTGCTCCGGGCCCAGGTCCGTGTACAGTTGGAGCGGGAGGGCGATGTTTTCTCCGACCGTCATTGAACTCCAGAGCGCCCCACTCTGATAGAGAATGCCGAAGGATTTCATGATGCGTTCCTGCTCGTGGTGTTCGGCATCCCAAAAGCTTATGTCACGATACCGGACGGTTCCGTGCGCGGGACGTTTCAGGCCTATGAGATGCCTCAGCAGTGTGCTTTTTCCGCTGCCGCTTCCTCCCATGATGATAAAGATATCACCCAGATTTACGGTAAAGGTAAGATCGCTCTGGATCAGGACTTCTCCATACGACAAGGTAAGGTCCTGAACAATAATATGCGGTTCTTTTTTCTCCATCTTTGCTCTCGCTGCCGCCAAAAACGACCAGGGAACGTTTTTAAAAACGAAATTATGCTTGGATTAAATATGCAGCACGTTACAGATGAACGTTATGATTGCCGTTGCCACCACAATGCCGACAATGCTCGTGACCACCGCGGAGGTTGTCGCTTCACCGACCGCAGACGCGCTCCTGCCGCACTGCATCCCCCGGAGGCAGCTCGCAAGCGCTACAAGAACGCCGAAGACCGCAGCAGTAAACAACCCTATCCAGACATCCTTCAGATGCACGGCCTCCCGTGTCTTGTTGAAATACTCCATAAAGTTGAGATCGAGCATGGTTACGCCCACAAAGAGCCCCCCCAGAATGCCCATAAGGTCCGCGTAAAGGCTCAAGAGCGGCATCATAAGCGAAAGTGCAAGCATGCGGGGCAGCACCAGAAACTCCGTGGGTGAAATACCGAGAGTCCGCAATGCATCAATTTCCTCATTCAACTGCATGGTGCCGAGTTGGGCCGCAAAGGACGCCCCGGTGCGGCCGGCCATGATAATGCCTGTCATGACCGCAGCAAGGGCGCGGACCATGCCGATGCCTACAAGACTCGCAACGTAAATCTGGGCGCCGAAAATTTTCAGTTGGATCGCACCAATAAAGGCAAGAATAAGACCGACAAGAAAACTTATGAGGGAAACGATGGGAAGAGCCTGTGCGCCGCATTCCTCCATGGTAAGGAAGAGATCCGTTTTGCGGAACCTTGCCTTGCCAATAAGAAACCTCCACACAGCCAGGCAGGTTTCTCCAATAAACGTCGTGATCGCTGAATGCGCCCGGCCGAAGGAAACCGCGGCATCTCCCAATTGCTCAAGAATGGAGGCTTTTGCATCTTCCTCTCTATCGTTTTTCCATTCAGGAGCCGCTGATGCAAGCGAGAGAAGACGCTGTGCGCCCGGGGGAAGGCCCTCGTTGTTCACTGTTATATTGTTTGCCGTACAGAAATCCGTTATCTTGACCAGAAATGTTAAAAGACTGCTGTCCCAACCAGTCAATTCTTTTGAATCAAACACCACTTTGCTGATGTGAGAGGATCCCTGCACAGCATCTTTCACTTCTCCGGCAGCAGGAATCATGACGTGGTTTCTTTTCCACTCTCCGCTTAAATGGATTTGCAGGACATCATCAGTGGCATATGTTACACGTACCTGAGGTTGCATAGGGCCCCATCTCTATCCGGTCAAAGCTGAGGTCTTACAAATCCACCGGGTGTTCACTGGACAAGCTGAAAACAGCGAGTCAGCACTCATCAGTATATAATTATACCTATTTCTAATCAAGAATTTTAGGAAACTGTGCGTCCGTTACGATGACTAACTTGCTGCAACGGGTGGAGCCCCTCCGGCAGGAACCGGAGGAACCCCCGATAAACGTAACATCACCAGTCTTGACAAGTGCGATAGCGCGAGTGCCGGGCACGTCTTATTGCATTTTTAACCCGATGGGCGTCGGGGGATTCAATGCCGCAGGAATTGATCTGGTGCCCAAAAAAAACGTCAGAAATTGTATCTCTTGGCCGGAACATCATAGCATCGCCGCCGTCTTATTCTCCTCCGCCGAGCACTTTATAGAGCGTCACCATCGAGCTAAAACGTGCCAACCGGACGGTAATCAAGTCCTGCTGCGCGCTGTAGAGCGAGCGCTGCGCATCAAGAAGGGTCAGGTAGCTGTCAATCCCGTGTTTGTAACGCGCATCGGAAAGGAAATAACTTCTGGCAGTGGCATCCACAAGGGACTGCTGTGCAGCCAACTGGTCCCCCACCGTTCCCTTCTGGGCAAGGGCATCGGCCACTTCCTTAAAGGCCGTCTGAATCGCCTTTTCATACTGGGCCAGATAAATATCGCGGTCTGCCTTTGCGGCTTTCAAATTGGCAATATTGGTGCCAGCGTCGAAAATCGGAAGAACAACTTGAGGGGCGAAGGTCCACGCAGCAGAACCCGGTTTGAAAAGTCCGGACAGCTGGTCGCTCGTAGTCCCGATCGTAGTGGATAATGAAATGCGCGGAAAGAAGGCAGCCCGTGCCGCACCGATGTTGGCATTAGCGGCTTTCAGCTGATTTTCCGCCTGCAGAATGTCGGGACGGCGCTGCAGCACCTCGGACGGCAGGCCGATACTGATATCTTGCAGCGTCGAGATCGAGTCCAACTCCCCGGGCAGCAGTTCTGCAGGAATCGGCGTCCCCACTAAAAGTGTCAGCGCATTCTCGTCCTGCGCCACCTGCCGTATGTAGCGTGCAATGTCCACGCGGGCAGCCTCTACCCTGGTCTGCGCCTGCCGCAAATCCAGTTCTGAGGACAAACCTGCTGCATGTCTCCGCTGAATCATATTGTACGTGGCCAGTTGGGCATCAAGCGTGTTCTGAGAGAGCTTCAGATGCTCCCGGTCCGAGGCAAATGTAAGGTATGTGTTCGCAACCTCGGCTACCAAGGATATCTGTGCGCTCCGGCGGGCCTGTTCAGTGGCAAAATACTGCTCAAGAGCACGGTCTTTAAGGCTTCTGATCCGGCCGAAGAGGTCCAACTCATAGGAACTGAACCCCAAGTTGGCGCTCCATTGCCGGCTGATATAGATGTCTCCCGTGCCTGAAACGCTTGCAGGCAATCGCTGCTCGCTTCCCATGCCGGTGGCATTTATTGTCGGGAAAAGTGCTGCGCGCTGGATCTGGTACTGCGCCCGCGTCTTTTCGATGTTGAGCGCTGCAATCCTGAAATCACGGTTATTTGCCAGTGCCAGTTCGATAACCTTTCTCAGCTGATCACTCGCAAAGAAATCCTGCCATTTGATGTCAAAAGCGGCCGGGGTAGGCTGCGTGGTCGTCGGTTTGGTGTCCAGGTAGGCGGTACCGGTCGGCCAGGAAGCGGGAACAGGCGCTTCCGGCCGGGTGTATTTCGGCGCCATGGTGCAGCCGGTCAGAGCAATGACAATTCCAGCCGTTATCATAAATAGATTCTTTTTCATAATCTCAATGCTCCCCTGATGGTTTTATATCAGTAGTCTCGGCAGCTTCCTGTTTTTTCTGTCTGCCGAAGTTCTTTTGAATCAGCACATAAAAAAGCGGCGCAAATATGGTCACCAGGAAGGTCGAGGTGACCACTCCCCCCAGCACTGCGGTGCCGATGGCCTGCTGGGCGCCTGCTCCGGCTCCGGTCGCAAATGCCAGCGGCATGACCCCGAATCCAAAGGCCAGTGAGGTCATGACGATAGGCCGCATTCTCAGTTTGGCTGCTTCCAGCGTAGCATCGATCAGGCTCATCCCTTCTTCCACCCGTGCCTTTGCAAACTGCACAATCAGGATGGCGTTCTTCGTGGTCAGGCCGAGCGTTGTCAATAACCCGATCTGAAAATAGACATCATTCGGCAATCCCCGGATGGACGATCCGATCACGCCGCCGATGACTCCCAGCGGAAGAGCAAGCAAAATTGAAACCGGGATCGGCCAGCTTTCGTACAAAGCTGCTAGACACAGGAAAATAACCAGAATCGAAAAAACATACAATGGCGCTGCGTGAGATCCTGCCTGACGCTCCTGGTAGGAAAGTCCGCTCCAATCAAAACCAATCCCTTGCGGCAGCTTCTTCACGAAGCCTTCCATGGCCTGCATGGCCTCTCCGGAACTCCTCCCCGGTGCCGCCTCACCAAGAATGTTCAGGGATGGAAAACCGTTGAAACGTTCCAGCTTCGGAGATCCGGACGTCCAGTGGCCGGATGCAAAGGAAGAAAAGGGTGCCATTTTGCCGGCGTCGTTTCGCACACGGAGTCTTGAAAGATCACTGGGTAGCATGCGATAGGGTGCGTCTGCCTGGACATACACTCTTTTTACCCGTCCAGCCTGAATAAAGTCATTAACATACGCGCTGCCGAAAGCCGCGGAAATCGTATTATGGATCGTGGTGATGGGCACCCCCAGAGCTCCAGCCCTTTCCCAATCCACGTCAACCCGATACTCAGGCACGTCTTCCAAACCGTTGGGTCGGACTTTTGTCATTGCCGGGTCTTTTGCAGCCATGCCAAGGAGTTGATTCCGGGCTCCCATCAACTTCTCATGCCCCAGACCGCCCCGGTCCAACAACTGGAAATCAAATCCTTTGGCCTGGCCGAGTTCCACGACAGCCGGCGGCGCAAAGGCAAATACCATGGCGTTTCGGATCTTGGAAAATGCCCCCATAGCTCTTCCTGCCACAGCCGTAACCTTCAGGTTAGACCGGTTCCTAAGCTTCCAGTCTTTGAGCTTGACAAATGCCAGGCCGGAATTCTGTCCTCTGCCGGAAAAGGCTACGCCCGAAACAGTCATTATTGCTTCTACCGCATCTTTCTCCTGCTCCAGAAAATAATTTTTGACTGACTCCATAACCTTGTCGGTCTGTTCCAAGGTCGAGTTCGCAGGAAGCATGGCTTGCACCATCAATATCCCCTGGTCTTCGTCCGGGAGATATGCTGTCGGCATTCTCATAAAAAGAAAACCCATCACAACAACAATCAGCAGAAATATCACCACGTAACGAAGCTTCTTGGAAAGACTCCGGCCCACCAGCACAAGGTAGTAGTCCCTGGCCCGGAAAAAAATTCGATCAAACCACCGAAAAAACGGACGCAGGAACCACACCCCGCCCTCTGCCGGCTCATGCCCCTTCGGTACAGGTTTGAGAAAGGACGCGCAGAGGACCGGGGTCAGAATCAACGCCACCACCACTGACAGCAGCATGGAAGCGATAATGGTAACTGAAAACTGTCTGTATATAACTCCGGTTGAACCGCTGAAGAACGCCATGGGACCGAAGACCGCTGAAAGGACCAGGCCAATACCGATCAACGCGCTGGTGATCTGGTCCATTGACTTGCGGGTGGCCTCAAAGGGTGAAATGCCTTCTTCGCTCATGATGCGTTCCACATTCTCGACCACCACAATGGCGTCGTCCACAAGAAGGCCGATGGCCAGCACCATGGCGAACATGGTGAGCATGTTGATGGAGAAACCGAAAAGTCCCAGCACCGCAAACGTACCAAGAATCACCACCGGCACCGCGATGGTCGGAATCAGAGTGGCCCGCATATTTCCCATGAACAGGTACATGACCAGAAAGACCAGTATGATAGCCTCAAACAACGTCTTAAATACTTCGTTGATGGCCACCCGAATAAACGGAGTGGTGTCATAGGGATAAACGACCTTCATACCGGTTGGAAAAAAATGACTCATTTCTTCTAATTTTGCCCTGATATTGTCTGCCGTCTGGAGTGCATTGGCACCGGCCGCCTGCCTGATGGCCAATGCGGCAGAAGGCTTGCCGTTGAAGGTAGCCTGTATATCATAGACTTCCGTTCCGAGTTCTGTACGTCCCACATCCTTGACCCGCACAACAGATCCATCGGGATTGGTACGCAGAGGAATTGCGGCAAATTCCGTCGGCGTCTTGAGCATACTTTGAACAACAATAGCCGCATTCAGGCGCTGGCCTTTTACTGCCGGCGCTCCACCGAATTGGCCTGCGGATATTTCCACGTTGTAAGACTTCAGTGCGGTAATCACATCCTGGACCGTCATCTGATAATTCGTCAGCTTGTCGGGGTTCAGCCATATCCGCATGGCATACTGGCTGCCGAATATCTCGACTTCACCCACTCCCGGTACCCGCGAAAGAACCTTCTCCAGGTTGGACTGGGCATAATCGCGTAAATCATTTCCATCCATGCTTCCATCTTGTGAAATCAGGCCCACAACCATCAAGTAATTCCGGGTGGACTTGCTCACCTTGACACCCTGGCTCTGCACAACCGCCGGCAGGCTCGCCATGGCAAGCTGGAGCTTGTTCTGCACCTGGGCCCAGGCAAGGTCCGGGTCCGTTCCCGGAGCAAAGGTAAGCTCGATGCGGGACTGGCCCGCAGAATCACTGGTCGCCGACAGATACAGCATCCTGTCAAAACCGGTCATCTTCTGTTCGATAATCTGCGTCACGCTGTTTTCAACCGTCTCGGCAGATGCCCCAGGATAAAAAGCAGTAATAGCAATGGACGGAGGAGCGATAGGAGGATACTGAGATATAGGTAGGTTGAAGATCGCCAGCAGGCCCGCCACCATCAGGATGATGGCAATAACCCAGGCAAAAACCGGGCGATTGAGAAAAAATCTCGATAACATGATGATACCTCTTCGTTATTTCTTTGTAGTTGTTGTGTTTGTTTTTACCGGCTCGGTTCCTGTCCCCAATTTCTGCTCTTCCGTAAACGGAACCTCTTTCACATCCGTGCCGGGACGTACTTTTTGCATCCCTTCCGCAATCACCCGGTCGCCTGCTGCAAGCCCCGAGGTGACAAGCCACTGATTCCCGATCGCCCGGTCAAGGATAAGCATCCGCTGTTCGACCTTGCTTTCAGCGCCGACAACATAGGCCAAAGGGTTCCCCTTCGGATCGCGCGAAACCGCCTGCTGAGGAATTAAAATGGCCTTCTCTTTGACGCCTTCACTCACGACTGCCCTGACAAACATGCCCGGCAGCAATATGTTTTTCGGATTGGGAAATACCGTCCGCAGAGTGACGGAACCGGTAGTCTGGTCTACTGTGACTTCCGAAAACTTCAGCGTGCCTGCTGAAGGATATGTGGTCCCGTCTTCAAGCAGCAGCTTCACCTTGGTCTGGTTTGCTCCAGCTTTTTTGAGCTGGCCGCTCGCCATTGCCTGCTCCATGCGCAGCAAGTCAGTACTCGACTGGGTCACGTCAACATAAATCGGGTCAAGCTGTTGTATCGTGGCAAGTGCGGTCGACTGGTTTGCCGTTACCAATGCACCGGTAGTGACTGATGATCTTCCGATCCTGCCGGTAATCGGCGCGACAACACGCGTGTAGGCAAGATTGATACGGGCGGTCTCCGCGGAGGCCTTGTTTGCGGTGACGTCAGCCTCGGCCTGCTTGGACGCGGCAACAATTTCATCGTATTCCTGCTGGCTCACGGCTTTGATGGCAATCAACTCTTTATATCGCTCCGCTTTAAGCCTAGCAGGAACAACATTGGCTTCTGACCGTGCGAGTGCAGCCCTGGCGCTGTCGAAACTGGCCTGGTACGTGGACGGATCTATCTGGTACAGCACCTCTCCTGCCTTCACAATTGCGCCTTCCGTAAACAGGCGCTTCTGGATGATGCCGCCCACCTGCGGCCTCACTTCGGCAATGAGATAGGGAGAAGTCCGGCCCGGAAGTTCTGTAGTGAGCATAACGCGCTGTGGCTGGACCATAACCACACTAACTTCAACAGGGCCCGGTTTCTGCGCAGGGGCTTTTTTTTCACAGCCGGTCATCATGAGGCCGACAATCAAAATACCCATCAGGGTAATTGTTCCGGTTTTGTTAGTAACTTGCATATACCGCATAATCTCTTTCCTCCACACAATGTAATCAATTAGTTCCGTTGTAATCAACAGCGGTGTATTATTTCCGTATCGCCTGATTTTTAGCGCGTAGTGCCAGAATTCCAGTCAGGGAAAAATCCGCAATATGCTCGGCATACGCTTCTTCATCACAGATAGACAGCAGTCCGATTTTTTTTGCACATTTTTTCAGTTCCTCACGGCGGATGAGCAATGGCGTAGTGCACTGGCTTATAACGCTGATCGTGCAAAACCTGATCTGCATCTCTGTGGAAGACGGCCCGAGGAGTTCGCGGATCAAATGCTCAAATTTTTCATGCAACGGCTTGACTGTTTCACGAATCACGTCCTTGAGCAGTTCAGTTGAGGTGGCAAGCTCATTGTGGATGATGACAAACTCCTTGTTGTTCCTGTCCGCAATGCGCCGAACCAGCGAGAGGATGTATCCCCGCAGACGCTCTTCCGCCGATGCATGCTCACTCACGCCTCCGTCCGGCGGATACACTTTTAACGATTCCAGGTAGGAATACCTCCATGCCTCCCGATACAGAGTTTCCTTGTCTCCGAAGTGGTAATTTACGGCAGCTATATTTGCGCCGGCTTTCTCGCATATTTCCGCAATGGTGGCATCCCGGTAGCCTTTCGCTGCAAAAATTTCGCTTGCTGCTTCGAGCAGGCTGGTACTGGTTTTCCCTGGTTTTTTTCTGGCGAGATTCACCGGCGCCTCCGCTGTCCGTTCTTATTGCACAAAATTAAAACACAAATTTCAAATAACAATTTAAATTAATTATTTATTTTTGTCAAGACAAAATTTCTTGTATATGTAAAATACATTCTAGTCGCTTTTCGTTCGGGCCATAGACATTCTCCGGTATATTTCAAGAACAATATCTTTGATGTATAATTATCTTGTAGTTGATAATGCTGATATCCAACACATTAAGGAGGCTCATATCCATTATGGAGGAGAAACAAAGATTCAGCGCCGCGCAAATCATTTTTTTCATCGTCCTAGCAGCTGTACTATGGTGGCTCTTCGTACGGCCGGATGGAAAAATTACCGATGAAAAAGCAGAGCCCCGGGCGGTTGTTGCGCGAGGCGATCTTGCCCAGGAGGAAAAAACCGCCGTCGAAATATTCAAGAATGTTTCTCGTTCGGTTGTGTATATTTCGAGCATTGAACTCCGGCGCGATTACTTTTCCTTAAACGTGTATGAAATTCCTAAAGGGACCGGTTCGGGATTTGTCTGGGACAAGGATGGCAGGATCGTTACCAATTTTCATGTCATCGCGGACGCTGGCCGCATTGAAATAATTCTTGCAGACAATACCAAATGGAAAGCAGCACTTGTCGGAGCATCGCCGGACAAAGATATTGCGGTTCTTAAAATTTCCGCCCCCGCGGATAAACTGAGCCCCATCCCTCTTGGTGATTCTAACAATCTTCTTGTCGGCCAGAAAGTCTTTGCAATCGGGAACCCTTTCGGACTTGACCAGACAATGACGTCCGGCATCGTAAGCGCCTTGGGACGGGAAATCCAGTCCGCGAACGGCAGAACAATACAGGGAATGATCCAGACCGACGCGGCGATCAATCCCGGGAATTCCGGCGGTCCATTGCTAGACAGCGCGGGGCGACTCATCGGCGTCAACACCGCCATCTATAGCCCGTCAGGCGCCAGCGCTGGCATCGGCTTCGCTGTTCCCGTCGAGATTGTAAACCGGGTCGTTCCTGAGCTCATCCGATACGGAAGAGTCAGCAAACCGGGCATCGGAATAACTATTGCTCACCCCAGCCTCGCAGAACGGCTAAATGTTCAAGGCGTTCTCATACTCAATGTCCAGAAAGGTACGAGCGCTGAAGCGGCCGGCCTCAGAGGAACACGGCAGCGGGGTGCCGATATCATCCTCGGCGACATAATCGTGAGCGTAAACGATAAACCGGTGATGTCCTACGATACCCTGAGAAATGAATTTGACAAATACAAAATCGGCGATGCGGTAAATCTCGGGATCATCCGCGATGCCAAACCAATCACCGTTCCCGTCAAACTTGAGGAAGTGCAGTAGCTGCACGCTGCGGCAACGGCACAAATACTTGGTGATGCCTCATCGTCCTCCAAAAAGGTGGCCGTTGCTGCAGCTTTGCCCGTAATGGCGTTTAAAACATTGCTTGCCGTCAGGAGCCTTTTTTCAGGCAGGACACAATTTCCCCCACATACATGCGATGGTAATCTTTCGCGGGATACAAGTCATGAATGCCCTGCTCCAGGAAATAACCAGGATTAATATCCTGAAAATAAAGTTTTCTGCACGCAAGCACGAGCCGCGCTTCGCCGAAATAAATAAAGCCGTCTTTTGATATCGGCGTTAAACCTGTTTCTTTCACTTTATCTGTGTCTCTCCCGGAGTTGCTCCCGCAAAAATTCAATTCTTTGCGGTATCGTTCCTCGAAAAACGAGAGGGTAAAATTCTCAGAGCGTTCCATGAACTCAAACGTATATCGTGTCGGCCGCACAAAGCAAAAGCTGACCTGCTTTTGCCAGAGAACTCCCACCCCGCCCCAACTCGCAGTCATCGTGTTAAACGACTGTTGCGTGCCTGCGGTAATCAGCATCCAGTCCTTACCTATCAGTTTAAAGGGATTATCAATCAATTGCTCCGGCTTCGATTCTATAAAATTCATTTTTCTTCCTTTCTTTTGCAATAGTATTTTGAGTGAAGCATTTTATAACAGCCTTCCCTGCCGTAAGACGCATCAACTGCTCACCAGTCGAGCTCCCATCTCGAAAGCTTTTCGGCAGTCTTGTGGAAACACCTCTCTGCGCCGTTCCGCTTTTTTCTCGGGATCAAAGCGGTCGGCCACATATTTCGAGTAGTCCTCAAATTGGCAGGTATCACAGCTTGTAAGAGTTTCTGCTGATCCAAACAACAATTGCAGCACCATTGCAGCGCGTTGAAAGTTTTGATCGTACCCCCACTCCCTCATTACAGCCTCCGGAACATTCATCGTATATACAAACCCGGTTTTAATTTTCCGCGGAAACAGTGTTTTCGGGGGATCAGTATACATCAGGTAAGGAAACTGTAACCGCTCAAGAAAAGATCTCATTTCACCGGTGGCGCTCCCGAAATAGACCGGGGAACCGAGTATCAGAGCATCGATTTCCTCGATCTTTTTGAAAACCGTCGTCAGGTCGTCCTGTACCGCGCATTTTCCGTAACTTTTGTGTCCCCTCGTCTTGCAGGCAAAACAACTGATGCATCCTTTGTACGAAAGATCGTACAGATGAATAAGCTCCGTTTCAGCCCCTCGCGAAGCAGCTCCTTCAAGACTTTGTTGCAAAAGAGTGGCCGTGTTCCATTTTTTCCTCGGACTGCCGTTTATCGCCATAACTTTCATGAGTTATGCCCGCCTTTCTAGTGATATCCAACGTGCACATTATATAACTTTGCTCCGCGACAATTCCTATCTCCAGATAATCTGCGCATCCTTCCTGGGAGGCAAAAAGTGATATTTGTATTTTGGATATCCGATCATCATAATTCCAAAACTTGCGTGGCCTTCGGGAAGCGCCAAAGTCCGTTGAAGCGGCTGAGACTGCATGGAAGCCATCATAATAAATCCGGCCCAGCAGCAACCAAGGCCGAACGTGGGCGCTGTCAGATCCAGATAGGCAAGGGCAGAGGTGCAGTCGACCTGGGCCAGTCCGTAATCCTTGGGAGCATGGGCAACAATCAGGGCCGGCGCGCCCCGTGAAATGCCGTCAAAACCCGATTCCCAAGCTGTTACGACATCAGCCAGGCGATACTTTTCCGCAATCGCTTTCTTCTCCTCAACCCAGCTGCGCATCAGATCGATAACCAGCCCGCTTATTCGCTTCACATCTTCCCGATCGTTGATTACCAGCCAATGAACCAGCTGACTGTTGCCGCCCGTCGGAGCGTATCGCGCAATCTCGATGAGCTTTTTCAATTTTTCACGCTCAATCTGTTTTCTCAGATACGTACGGATGGATCGGCGCGATTTTAAAAAAAGCCCGGCTTGTTCCGCGCTCAGAGCCGCTTTATTTTGTACCGGAATAAAATCCTCCGCTTTCCACGCTGAGTGAGTTAATGCCCCGTGAGGACAGACCGCAACGCAGTGTCCGCATTTCACACACCGTGTTTCAGCATCAGGCACAGGCGTCGGCAGTGCAGAACCGTCTTTTTGTTCGATAAGCCTTAAAGGACATTCTTCGACACAGGCACCGTCTTTTTTGCACGTTTGTTCATTAATTGTAAAGAGCGACATGAGAACCTCCTTGTTTGAGCCGAAAAACTACACCGCAGTGATTACCCGCTGGAGCGAGTGCGAATTTTATTGCGTCAGGCTAACATGCATAGTATACTCTGTCAAGTAGTTACAAAATTGTAATACAGTTTCAAAAAATATACTCTGGAGATATCATGTCCTATAAAACATGCACTGCCGGAGATTGTTCGGTGGCAAAAACGCTGCGGATAATCGGGAGCAAGTGGACGATACTCATCATCAGGGACCTTCTGCAGGGCACGCTTCGCTTCGGTGAGTTAAGAAAATCTCTGGACGGGGTGAGTCCTAAAACTCTGTCCGAACGACTTAAATCGCTCGAAAAAGAAGGCATCCTCGTCAAAAAAATCTATCCGGAAGTTCCACCCCGTGTCGAGTATTCCCTGACGAAGCGGGGAAAGAATCTTGCCAGCGTCATCCAGAGCATGAAAGCGTGGGGAGACAAGATAAGCTGATATTAATAGACGTCTTTTTGTTATTTCAGCTTACCGATACTGTCCTGTGAAGCGGTCTGGCTCTCATGCAGTATTTACCGCAAAAATAAGACAAATTCGCGGCGGCTCCAATGAAAAGATCTCATGCCGTTATGACGGCCACTTCTTCACGAAGCCGTTTGGGTGAAGTGGTCGATCTGGCCAGCTGTTTTATCACGCCCAGTCGCAGCAATGCCTCGCGGAATTCTTTTTGCTGGTTATTCGTTATTACAACAACCGGGATATTCTTGTACCGGTCCACGGTCGGCAAAAACTGCAGGAGGTAATAATTGGGATCAGCATTGTTTTCAATCATCAGAATAATACAGGAAATATCCACGCCTTTTCGGAGAGACGAAACGGCCTCTTCAAAGCTTGAGATCTCTATGACCTTATAGTCTCCGCCAATCAGTTCCTGCGAGTAGAAACGCACGTCACGACCGGCCTCGTGAGCGGAACCTACCAAAAGCAGTTTTTTCTGTTTATCGAGACCTTTCTCTTCTATTCGCTGACTAACGTATCTCCTGATCAATGCAAGGTCTTTTTCCCGGATATTCATAAATCTGACGCCTGCCCCTACTCCCGAGATCAGATATTGAACAACTGCATCTGTTGCGATTGTGGTTCCTGATACAGGAAATTGTATCGAGATGCGGTCCCCGTTCTGAAATGGCCGCCCGCTCAGGAAAAACATGCCCCCTTCGCTGACATCAACTCCCTTGGCGGACTCCGATTCGTTGATCAGTATTTGTTCTCCATATCCGACCCTGGTTTTGCGAAGGTACCGATTTTCGATTTCCTCTATCTGGACGCCAATCTTTGCTGCGAATGCGGCAACTTTTTCAGCATGCGCGTTGAAGGTAGAGCTCATTTGTATCAAAAATTCACGCAGTTCGTCATTGGCATCTTGCAAAGCATTAATGAGATATTTTTCCGACTGACTGCATTCAACAGCATAAATCCGGCCGATCAGTGCCGGAAGGTCCAACTTCATGTTTCTCAAATTCGCAACCGTTTCCAAAAGGCTGTTGATTTCGGACAAATTAATTTGGATTTCCTTGAACACCTTGGGCGCCGCCTGAATAATCCGCCGTTCCATTTGTACAAGCTGGACATGAGATTCTTCTTCAAAATGGAGCTCGAGGAAAAAATCGGCCGCCTCTTTGTTCAATTGATGGTCATCATGCAGCTTTTTGTAAAGCGAAGATACCTCGGATTCTACCCGTTCGAGCAAATCAAGCACCTTATAGATATCCATTTGCGTCTCCTGGGCTGCCTTGAATGGTTTTAGAAAAGACTAGGAAGCCATAAATCCGTTCGATCATTCTGAATATGAAAATATTGTAGCATTAAATTCAAGCAACGTGAACCTGCATATCGTCAAAAAACAAGGGTGGAACCATTTTGGGTTCCACCCTTGTTGTATCCATGGTACAAAAAATCGTTTTTACTTTCCGACAGATGAATGAATGGCGTCCTTGAGGGTCTGTTCGGCGTCCTCGGGCAGGATATATCCCGCCTTTAAGTCATCAAACGTGGCCTTGAAAACTTCGTACATATACTTATGGTGATTTGGATAGAGGCTGTCAAGGACGATATCAGTAAATGGCTGAGTGTAGCCCCAGCGGCTGCATGTCCCCGGCCCGGCATTGGTGCCGGCGCTCACCGTGGTTGGAACTTCGACTTGCGGAAGACGAAGCCCCCCGACAGCGTTCCCGTAACTGTCTCGTTCAAGAACGGTTGGAGGTCCAAACGACGTAACCTCGATTGGCGGCGCCGCAGGTATCGGCGTGCCGGTTTTCACCCAATGAATAAGATGTTTCAGCCCAGCGCCGAATGCATAGTGGAACGGAATCTTGCTGCCGACCGGCTGGTAGGTGCAGTTGACCAGAGCGTCCTCCACGGCCGATCCATTGTCGCGGCGTTCCAGAAATACCCGACTTTGATATGATTGATAGTCATTATGCGACGTGCCTGTTACTTCCCATGTTACAAAGAACTGGTCATCGGGGCGGCGCACTCTGGCTTCGCTGCCCTGCACATCGAACTCCGACAGCACTTTCCATACCGGAACCACAAGATCCGTACGGATACGGACACCCAGATCCCCATGAAGTGCAAATCCGTCTATTACCCGTGCCAGCGGCTCGACGTTATTTACATACGTCGATAACTGTGACGCGGACTGGGAATGCCCCATGGCAATGAAGATGCCGTGTTTTGCATGGCTGTCACGATGATGACATTTTTCCTCACAGGTAAAGTGGTGCCATCCGAATGAATGCCGGCATTTATCAAACAGACCTCCAAGCGGATCAATTCCCACCGGACTACGGAGGGACTGCACGGCCTGCGATAAAATGTCATACGCGAGGGCATCGTTTGTTATGGTTGTACCGTCTGCAAGATGATCGACTACCAAAGACCCATAGCGAGTCGGGTTCCAGGTCTTCAAATAATTTACACCGATGCGCTGCACAGAAACACCGACCCAGGCGTGACCGCTGCGAAGAATGTAGTCATAAACCTGGAACCACGAATTCTCCATGTCCCAGCCGTTCGTGACATTTTGCCATTCGAAAATGACTACACCGCTGAAGTGCGCCGAATGCGCCGGCCTGCGAACAACGATCCTGGTTTTGTAAGGATGTCCGCTGTCCTGGATAGTGGCATCCTTTCCCGTTCCGTTGCCCGTTGCCGTCACCGAGGAAATGATATAGCGGTTGGCTGTGCCTTCGATAAAAAATTCCTGCTCTACATATCCCCGCGCCTTAAGATCGAACTGAGATGCAAAGAAGGGATAATTCCGTGATGGGTCTCCGGGGGTCGCGGTTGCGGGAATCGGTCCGGTAACGGTTGGATTCGGGACGGCCGCTGCGACATCAACTGCATTAATAGTGGCTACCAGGCAAAAAGAAACTGCAACCATGAAGCATACAATAAATAACTTCTTCATACATTTCCCTCCTTAAAGAGCATCATTCGGGTTAATGAATCATGTTATTTATTCGCTATCGATCCGGTTCACCTCCCCTCCTAGCATAGATTTCAATGAAAAACCACCATTGAAAGAAGATGGAGAACGATCCTTGGACAGACATGCTTCAACACAGAAAAGATATTTTCCGGGGAGATGAAACGGCTTCTTAGATGTCAGAATGTTGCATGATAGTATCGTTATGTATTAATCATGCTTTTCGGTTAAAGTCAATACGACTAAGGTAACAATTTTATACAAAAAACTTAGTTTTATAGCTATTTACTTTGACAAACTGTATAGCTCATCTGATAGAGGGGGTTCCGTGCCGCAGAAATTGCATAGTATTGGATTAGGGAAGCAGGTGCAGTATGAATCCTGGAGTTTCCGTGTTTCAGAAGCAAGCTCAAGAACATTTCAACCGGTATGGTCAGCATTATTCAATATTTCTCGAATCTTTGAAGAAAAATCGTAGATAGAAAACGGCTTCTGAATAAAATCAACACCCTTCTCAACCACACCCTGGTGAGTGATTATATCAGCCGTGTAGCCGGACATAAAAAGACACTTGAGGTTCGGATGCACGGACAAGAGCCGTCCGGACAGCTCTTTTCCATTCATCTCAGGCATCACGACGTCGGTTATAAGCATCTGAATTCCACCGGTATGCGCTTCCGCCAGGCGGAGGGCTTCGCTTGGGATGCTCGCAGTCAGAACCGTGTATCCCAGCGCTTCAAGTATTGTTTTGCCAAGGTTCAAAAGACTGGCATCGTCCTCAACCAGAAGAATGGTTTCGGTTCCGCCGACGGCAATTTGCTTTATTCCTGCCTGCCCCTGCAACGTTTTGCTTGTGTCCCTGGGAAGGTAAATCGCAAAGCTCGTCCCCTTGCCTGGCTCGCTGTAGACATTTATGAACCCTTTATTTTGCTTCACAATGCCGTAGACCGTTGAAAGTCCCAGACCTGTTCCCAGACCCACGCCCTTGGTCGTAAAAAACGGTTCAAATATTCTGGACTGCGTTTCCTTATCCATGCCGCTGCCGCTATCAGTAATGGTGAGTTTCACATAATCCCCGGGTGCGGCATCCGGGTTATGGACACGATATCCTTCATCAACTGCGGCAATTTCCGTCTGAATAGTGATCTTCCCGACTCCAGCAATGGCGTCCCGGGCATTGACGCACAGATTCGCCAATATCTGGTCAACCTGGCTAGGGTCCATTTTTACCTGGACCAGACCTGCACCGGGCCGCCAAATCAGTGTAATATCCTCGCCGATAAGCCGCCTCAGCATTTTGAGTATTCCTTCCACCACCTCGTTTACGTCGAGTATCTTTGGAACAATTGTCTGCCTGCGGGCAAAGGCCAGCAACTGGCGGGTAAGTCCAGCAGAATGCTCGGCCGCCTTGCGGATTTCATGCAGCTTATCAAACAGGGGATCGCGAGGGTCCATATCGGCAAGAATCATCTCTGCATGGCCGATAATGATTCCGAGCATATTGTTGAAATCGTGGGCCACTCCTCCCGCAAGGCGTCCAACTGACTCCAGTTTCTGCACCTGGTTTAATTGCTCCTGGAGCTTCAAACGTTCATTCTCGCTCTGTTTGCGCTCGGTGATGTCCTCGGTAAAAATGACAATTCCGCCGACCTGCTTCTCCGATGTCCACCAGGGATGAATTTCCCAGCGAAGCAGCTGAATTGACCCGTCCGCGCGTTCGAACGGGTCTCCATCGGCTTGCACCACTTCTCCGTTAAGGCCCCTTCGGTGAGCTTGTTTCCAGCGGTCGGGAATTTCAGGAAAAATATCATAGTGCGACTGTCCCAGCAGATCGCGGTCGCCCAGCTTGTAATCGGAACGCCAGCGGTTGCTTACCGCGATATAGCGCATCTCCGAATCAAACATAGCCAGCGAGGCAGGGGCATATTCGATAAATAGTTGCAACCGTTCCCTGCTTTCGTGCAGCAATGCTTCCGCGCGTTTTCGTTCGGTTATGTCGGTGTGCGTGCCGGTCATTCTCAGCGCACGGCCTTTCTCGTCACGTTTCGATATCTTGCCGCGGGTGAGAACCCAAAGATATTTTCCTGATTTGGTTTTGAGGCGCTGTTCGATGCGAAAGAGAGTCGAGCGCCCGCTCAAGTGGTCATTCAGGGCCTTTGTAGTGGCAGGGAGATCGTCCGGATGGACTCTCTGGCGCCAGGAAGTCACGTCAGTAAGAAACTCCGTTTCCCGGTATCCGAACATTTCATAGCCGCGAGGGCTCAGGAAAATGGCATTGGTATTGAGGTCCACGTCCCAGATCGCATCATTGGCTCCTTCCATGGCGAACTTGAGCCGTTCTTCACTGGCTTGCAGGCCAGCCACTGCGCGGTTCCGCGCCTCTGTGACGCGGAAGACGGTAATACCCAGCGTCGCAAGCAGCACGGCGGCTATGCTGAGCGCAAGAGTGAACCGATGATCGAGGCGGGTTGATAACTCCCTCAGCTGGCGTTGCGATGCGGCATCAAGGAGACTTGCTTCGCGTTCCAATGCACTGAATGCAATCCGCAGCGACACTGCCTGCTTTGATGCAGGCGCTTTCGCTTTCCTCCACTCATCCAAACTACTCCGAAACTTGTTGACGTTTTTGCGAAAAGTAGCAGCGGCTGTTACGTCAGTGAATTCAAGATTGGCAAGAGCGCGTTCGAATGAACTGACCGACTGCTGCAGTAACGCCACCCCTTGTTCCCGGTCAAAGGGAGAGCCCGCATCATTGGCAAGACTCGTATGGAGGAATCCCTGTTCCAATTCTATCAGGGCCTGTCGGATATTTCCCAGATTGGCCGCAGCGTGCCGGAGTTCCTGGCGATACTGATAATGCAGCCAAATCACCAGAATGAACACGAGCAAGCACAGAAGCATGGTCCCCCATGTCCACCAGCGATAATCGGAAAATCTTCGGGGACGGACTGATGCTTCAATATCAACGCCGTGCGTTGTCATCGGGAGAGAACCTCCTTGAGCGTAATGAGACCGGGCAGCTCAGCTTCTGTAAAACCATATTTGGCAACCAGGGCGCGATGCTCAGGACTGCCAACGTAGGTTTTCAACGCTGTGTTCCATGCGGACAGCAGCTGGTGGTCTTTTTTTCGGAAAGCAAACGCACCATAGCCAAAATGACTGCTTTCAGCAGGCTCCTCAAACGGTCGGACCGCTTCGGTCCGGCCCAGTTGATACCGGAGCGCCATCCACTGCACGGTGGGCGATGACAGAGACAAACAGTCGGCAAGACCATGCTCAACAGCCGCACGTCCGGTAAGAGCATCTGGCACAATCACCAGCCTTGATTTCGGCAGGCCCATTCGGAGCAAGAGGGTTTCTTCAACCGCACCGGAAAGTGCTGCTACTTTTACTCCGGCTTGCATAACAGCCTGTTGGTAGGAATGCAGTTGCAGCGGATTGCCTTTACGAACCAGCAAACCCGGTTTTACATGGAAGGTCGGTTCTGAAAAACCCACGTGCTTCGCCCGTTCTGGAGTAATGAACAACCCTGAGGCAATTACGTCAATGCGACCGGCTTCCAGCGCAGGTATAAGAGCATCGAATTCCAGCTGCTGCCATTCGATACGGCCGATTCCCAACTGCGCGACGATTATTTTTGCAATTTCCGGCGACTCGCCCGTAACCGCTCCCTCGGAAGACAAAAAAGCATATGGAGCCTCGACAGCATAGCCGATCCGGATCGTTCCTTGTTGCAGAAAATCCGATAAGGAATTATCTGTCCTGAGCTGAAACACGAGGATGGCAAGAACAGCAACCGCTGCGATAGCAAGTAATATGTTTTTCGGCTTACGCATGCCTGCTGCATACTCCTGAACATTCCTAACAGTTGGACGATCAGGTCCAGATTCTTAGTTTTCTAAATCGGGTTCCTATTTTACTGAAGAGGAAAGGACAAAAAAATTACATAAATTACCAACCATATATTGAAATCAGCACGGAAGAGTAAATTAACCCGTAGGTGCGCAGCCAACGTTTTTCAAAAACAACATTAGTTACAAATACAACTTATAGAATGTCATAATTATAGCACTGTTCATGCTTAAGTCTTTGAGATGGAATGAAAATTTGTTCAATTCCATGTTGTTTTCGTTACTATAATTGCCCTTTTTGCAACTTTATGTTACTATCAATAT
Organism: Nitrospirota bacterium; assembly: GCA_963663225.1. Lineage (GTDB taxonomy): Bacteria > Nitrospirota > UBA9217 > UBA9217 > UBA9217 > JBAZLV01. The sequence goes on from OY760142.1 coordinate 394,607, forward strand.
ACTTTAGAAATATTTTTTTCAACAGGATGCCTGAGCGATTGTCTCCAAGAAGGAATTTACATGGCGGGTTATAAACTTCTGGATCTGATAGATATGAACCAAGTTCAGCTGTTGCTGGAACGGCTGTATAAAATCTATCCCTGCACTTCGGCTATTATCGACAATGAAGGCACGATACTCGCCTCCGTAGGAGGAGAGGAACTCTGCTCGCTCTTTCATAGAACGAATAAAGAAGCCGAAAGAGTATGCATTAAGAGCGACCAATATTCAAGCAGTTGTCTTTCCAAGGCCAATCCGGCAGTAATCTATCAATGTCCGCACGGGCTGATTGACAGCGCGTTACCCATAATTATTGATGGCAACAACGTGGGTAGTTTTTTTACAGGTCAACTTTTTTTCGAAGAACCTGATCTTGACTTCTTTAAAAAGCAGGCTTCACGATACGGCTTCGATGAAAAATCGTATCTCGATGCAGTGAAAAAAGTCCCGATCTGGACCAGAGAAAAACTGGACACGTATCTGTCTTTTTCCAACACTTTGATAGAGATACTCATCAGCATAGCCGTGAAGAATCTCAAGTCCTTTGAACTAACCAAAAAAAATCAGGAGAGCGAACACCGGCTCCAAACCTTTCTCCAGACAGCCATGGAAGGCTTCTGCTTGTTGGATAGACAGGGACATATTCTCCAAGCTAATGAATCCTATTGCCGCATGAACGGTTACAGCCTCCAGGAACTGCTCACAATGCGCATTTCTGATATCGAAATCAATGAAAACCCCGCAGAGACTGAAGCGCATCTTCGGGAAATCCAGACCAAGGGCAAAGTCCGGTTCGAAACCAGGCACAAGCGCAAAGACGGCAGCACGTACGACATCGAAGTCAGCACACAATACCAACCCGCAGACAATGGGTTGTTTTATACATTTCTTCGTGACATTACAAAGCGTAAACAGGCTGAAAATGACGTGCGATACAAAAATCTCCTCTTATCGACGCAACAGGAAGCGTCAATCGACGGCATCCTGGTCGTAGATGAAAATAACCGAGTCATCTCATGCAATAAACGGTTTTCAGCCATGTGGGGAGTTCCGCAAAAGCTGATCGACGACAAGGATGATACTCCTGTTCTGGAATTTGTTGCTGCCCAGGTGGTTGATAACCGATCATTCCTGCAAAAAGTTCACTACCTCTACGAGCACAAGGAACTGACCAGCGAAGACGAGTTGTCACTTAAGAACGGTCGCGTCTTTGAACGCTACTCTGCGCCGATATTTGAATCGGACAATAGATATTTGGGCCGCGTCTGGTATTTTCATGATATTACCAATCGAAAAGAGACGGAACGAGCGCTGCGGGAAAGCGAAAAGCGCTTCGCAACGATATTCCACGCCAGTCCGACACCTATCGGCATCAGCCGCATGCGGGACGGTCAGTTCATAGACGTCAACACGTCCTTTACAAATTTATGCGGCTACTGCCGTGAAGAAATCATCGGCCATACTTCAGACGAACTACAGTTATGGCAGTACACGAATCGCGCACAATGGTTTAATAAACTGTGGGAAAAGAAGCATCTTCAAAATATCGAAGCTGGAATCCGCCGCAAAACCGGAGAAATCCGGAACGTGCTGGCTTCCTTTGAGCTGATTGAACTGGGCGGTGAACTCAGTATTCTGGGAATTCTGATCGACATCACCGAACATCGAAAATTGGAACAAGAAATTATAAAAAACCAAAAACTCGAAAATATCGGGACATTGGCCGGTGGGATCGCCCATGATTTTAACAACCTGCTGCAGGCGGTTTCGGGTTATATTTCTCTTGCGAAGCTGACGTGTGATGACAAACAAAAAAGCCTGTCTGCGCTTGATGAGGCCGAGAAGGCATTGCACATGTCGGTAAAATTGACGAACCAGCTGCTTACTTTTTCGAAAGGCGGAAAACCCGTAAAGAAAGCCGTTGATCTCCGCCCGCTCATTGAAAACGCGGCAAAATTTGCCTTGAGCGGAGCCCGAACAAACACTCGCATTCATATTGCTCATGATCTCTGGTCGGCCGATGCGGACGAAGGACAGATCAATCAGGTAATTCAGAATATTGTTCTGAATGCCGACCAGGCCATGCCTGAAGGCGGACAGGTGGAGATCACCGCCCGCAATCTTCAAAGTCCTGGTTCCGGACTGCCGCAGGTTCTGAAACCTGACAACTATGTCCAAATCTCCATCAGAGACACCGGGACCGGTATAGACGGAGAAAATATTACTAAGATATTCGACCCTTACTTCACCACAAAAGAAAAAGGAAGCGGACTGGGACTCGCAACATCGTATTCCATTATCAAACATCACAGTGGAATGATTGATGTGGACTCAGAAGTGGGCAAAGGGACAACATTCACCATTTACCTTCCTGCCGCGACGGGAACCAAACAAGAGGAAACGGCAGACGTTCCGGCTGCGGCGCCCGGGCGCACCACCGGACGGTTGCTCATTATGGATGACGAACCGGCTGTTCTCGCCATTGCAGGAAAGCTTGTCGAATCGCTGGGGCATACAGCAGAATTTGCATCACAAGGCAAAGAAGCTATCGAAAAATATCTGGAAGCGCACCGTTCAGGACGTCCGTTCCATGCCGTGATTCTCGATCTTACCGTCCGCGGAGGGATGGGAGGCGCCGAAACCCTGCAGAAGCTGCTTGCGTTCGACCCCAAGGTGACGGCAGTCGTATCCAGCGGATATTCTGACGACGCTAACATAGCGGACTATCGGGCGCACGGATTCAAGGCCTTCCTCAAGAAACCGTATACAAGGAATGAACTGCAACAAACACTCAACGTGCTGTTGAAGGAGTAGTCGTTTGCGTCAGTCCTGGAGTTTTTTCATCTTACCTTGCCTCTCGCCAGCGATGCAATGATGCCGATACAGCACAGAAATGCAAAAATATAACATGCCGTTTTCATACTCTGCAGAAAGAGCGGATGCTGCTCCGGCGTGATGCGCATGCCGCCCATCAAAACTGCAATAATAACCATAACGATCCCCATACTGAACATCTGCCCTACCAGCCGCATTGTTCCGAGCGTCGCCGATCCCACGCTGTAAAACCGCTTTTCGATGGAAGTCATGACTGCGTTTGTATTTGGCGATGCAAACAAGGCGAATCCGAACCCCAGCAGCATAAGACCGGCAATGAGAACCGCAATGCTTGTCTCCGCGCTAAGAAAGGAAAAAGAGAACAGCCCCGCCAGGGTAAACGCCATGCCGATGGATGCCACAATCCTCGGTTCTATCCTGTCGGAAAGCCGTCCGGCCAACGGAGAAAAAAGCGCCATGACTATGGGCTGTGATACGAGTACCAGACCGGCTAGTTGCGGCGAAAAGCCTTTGATGTATTGAAGGTAAAGGCTCATGAGAAATGTTACGGCAAACGTGGCGCTGTAGTGTATGAGGGCGGCAAGATTGGAAAAGGCAAACGGCACATTGCGAATAAACAGATTCATATTCATAAGCGGGCTTGCCGTTTTCCGTTCCCATTGTACAAACAGAACAGCCCCGACGACTCCTGCCGCAGCAAAGCTTTTTCCCGGCAAGGAAGGAAGAAGCGAGAGCCCGTACATCAGTGAAGCAAGAGTGGCGCCGTATAAGAGGGCCCCGAGAATGTCAAACTTTTCCCCGCGCGCCTCGGCCCATTCAATTTTCAGCTTCAGTGAAATAAGACAAATTAAAAAAAAGCCCAGCGGCACATGCACAAGAAAAATGCTGCGCCATCCGAACTGATCTGTGAGGAAACCGCCCAGGACCGGTCCGAGAGAAAGTCCAAGATACGTGGCAGCGACGCTGATTCCGAGTACGCGGCCGCGTTCCTCGATCGGAAAGACGGATGTCAAAATTGCCATCCCTGTACCGAATATCATCGCGCTTCCGAGTCCCTGCACGAGCCGGAGAGCAATAAGGGTCGCAGCAGACGGCGCAACCGCGATGAAAAGAGACGAGAGGCTGAAAATCCATATTCCGCAGGTGAATATTTTTTTTCTTCCGAAGATATCCGCCATCCTTCCCAGAGGAACGAGAAAAATTGCCGCCGCCATCAGGAACGACGTCGGGACCCAGCTCATGAGGATCGCATCCATCTGAAATTCCGCGCTGATAGCGGGAAGGGCGATATTGATTGATGACCCCATGAATGGGGTAAGAAATGCAGAAAGCGTGGCGATGAGAAGAGCGGTGTTCTTGATTGATGAATTATCCACAGAAAGTTACCATCCGGCATGCTTGCCATCGGATAATCGAGCTATAAATGGTTCAGTCTGCTCGGAATGCCGTACGTGTTGAAGAGTTTTTTTAGTTGTCATTTTTACAGAGGCGCAATTTTTAAAAGTGTACTATTTCAAGAACGTAAAAGCAAGGTTTCGTATCGTCTTGTTTGCTGCAGGCGGCCAGCACATTTAAAAAACATTATGTACAACTTTTTGATTGGCGAAGCAATAGTGCGACGAAGCAACCCAGAAAGATTGCGGCTCCTGTGCTGATAATACCGACCGAGAACAGTTTGGCGTCTGCAAGCACACCGATGATACCGGGGACAACACCTCCGCCAAACAAAAACCCGATAGGAACTGCAAGAGAGACAGCAAGGTTCCGCGACTGCGGCGGCGCAATCGCGGAAAGCATTGAGAAACCGGCGGGGAAAAAACATACTGATAACAGCGGCTGCAAAAAAATCACCGGTGGAATCCACTCAGCTGAAGCCACGCCCAGTATGCTCGTCATTATGCCCGTATAAAGAAAAATAAATATCATGGCTGTACGCGCCCCCAGCCGGTCGATAACCGGGCCGGCAAGAAAGACAATCGCAATCGTGGGGATGCGGGAGAGGGCAACGAAGGAATTTGCCTCCGGTGGACTGAAGCCCAGTTCGGTGACGAGATACAATGGAAGCATGCTGTATATGCCGATAGTCGAGCTAATGGCCAGACAAAACAGAATAACCATGATCCAGAATGCCGGCTGAGCAAACAGGGTCCCTACTGTCCGGGGATGCGGAATTTCTCCTCTCAATCGGCTGTCTTTACATGACAGGTGCAGCAAGCATCCCGCGATCAGAGCCAGCACCCCAAGAATGCCCAGGGCTGTTCGCCAGGTGAACCACTGGAGAACGCCTATCGCGAACAGCGGTGCAACCACAAAAGCCAGATTCGGAGCGGTTTCATGAACGGCAAATGCTTTTCCCCAGTTTTGCCTATCTACACAGGTGCTGATGGTGGCCACGCCTGAAGGGAGATAAACGCCTGTTGCCAAACCCAACAGAAACAAAGCAGCATTTATGACAGAAAACGTGGACAAAACAGCAAGAAGCATCAGGGTGCAACCCAGCAGCAGGCAGGAAAAAACAATTGTTCTGTGATGGTTGATCTTTGACGAAAGAAACCCCGATCCGACAAGTCCGAGAAAATAACCCGCGGATATGAATACGAAGAAAGAGCCTGACTGGCTGTGGGCCATGTTCAGATCGTTTTCAACAGCCGGCAGCAAAGGCCCCAATATTATACGGGATAGAAAATTAATAAAAAAAATCGCCGTCAGCATGAGCAGGACGGGCAGGCAGGGGGTATTAAGCATACAGGTCAGTCCGCACGGCTGCGCTTGAACCAGGCCGCGCCTTCGCTGGTCAGGAGCCAGTAAAAAGCGACCGCATCTATCAGCATGGTCGACAACGAAATGCTCCAGCTGTAAAACGGACCGCTGAAAAAAGCCGCAGCGTCCCGGAACGTTGATAATACCCCCAGAATATAGAAAGCAAAGTTTACCATCCGGGCCCAGTTGTATCTTTGTGACGTTAAGTAAATCAGAGCTGCAGACAGTCCGAAAGTAAAAATCATGACTGACCATGTGGTCCAGCCCGGCAGTTCCGGCGTCAGGGACCCGAAGGCCCACGGAAGAGAGCTCAGTATCCCCAAAGCCAGGGAGGCCCATAAAAGCCGTATGGCCCAGGTGACTTTATTCGGGATTTTGACGTGGTTATCAATCATGAGAAATTTTCCTCGCAAATGTTAATACGCCCATGGAACAGGCCGGTTCCTTTCTATGCAGGCTGTGAACCATCTTCCGGTTGCGACGATTTTCTGGAAGTCAAAATATATACTTGATCAGGTAGGATGTCAATAATGTCAATGAACACGTGGTTATTACGCCGTAATAAGTTTCAAAACATATGCTTTGTTCCGGAGTCTGTAGTTTTATGGGAGCAGCACGAGAAGGGTTGCGCAGGAATAGCGCAATCGGTTTTAAACACTAGGCCATGGCAAAAACCACGAATAAAAATCATTTCATTCCTGATTTTTGCGTGTTTTTACAAAAGCGCATCACGAAAAAAATGCCTGCATGCAGGATCAGCAAGCGTTTTTTTATACAGACGCTGTCCCAACTTATGCGACGATTACCTCGTAAAAAACCGCGGAAGGACTGCCGTTGAACAAAGCGCCGGTACGCTTACCGGCTTCAGCGTGGATGGGGCTGTCATGCATGATAATAAAAGCCTCCCGGTCCTCAAACTCCACGATAGCTGCATAATTGCCTTCTTTCACGGGTTTGAGCAAACGCCGGCCGATAAAACCTTTGAATTTGGCAAATTCTTTGTTTGTCAGGGCAAACCACTCCTTGAATTCGGCGTCTTTTCCTTCTTTCAGCGAAGGGAACTCAGCAATAACGACAAACATGATTGGGTCTCCTTCCATCTGCTCCTTGAACAGCCATGGTGGCCGTCGCAGCAGCCGGTTTCACGAATCTCACGCCTTTGATCGAAGATATTCTCCAATAAGCAGCGAGGCAGGATATAAAACTTCTTCTTCTGTCTGTGCGTGCAGCATAATCTTTTCAGCCAGATGAACGAATGCGTTTTTTTCTCGAGTTTTGCTGCTTCCATAAGCCTGTGAAGTTCTATGCCGATGGCCTTGTGCTCGGAATGCATGTGGTCCAAATCTTTTTTAAGTTTGTCGGTCATATGTAAAACGCTTTCCTTGTCCGGTGGAAACTCCCCTCTCGCCAGTTTTGCCAGCAAGCCCAGCGGAGGAAGCGCATATTCCTCTTCTTTTAAAAAATGCGGATGAAGCACCCTCGCAACGGACTGGGCGGCAAAGCCGGTTTTATCGCCCGATCGGGTCGCTGCTACGAGTTCTGCGTGAAGCTCCTGATGTTCGCTGGCAAGCGATTGGGGTGTTTTGAGTACCATGTTATTTTCTCCTTTGCGATACAGGGTAACAGCAAAAAATTATTACGACCGCCTGCGGTGCATTTATCGCGAGGTTTCTTTATTACTATCATGACGGTATTGCGCTCCCGAATCCGGAGAATTCAGGTGCACGCCGACGGCGATGGCCATCGGCAGAACTCCAAAAAGTATGAAAATAAGGTCCGCAGGCATGCGGAGCCATTCAAGCACTTGCATAAACCCCGTATGCAAGAATTCAGGGCTTCTTGCATGCCAGTAACCGTTTTTCAGAACGTCCACAAACTGCAGCACGCCGCCGGGAAACAGATTCGTCATCACCATCAGGGCCAATCCGCCGTTAAGGCCCCAGAAAGAGATGCGGACGTACCGCTCCAGTTTTCCCCATTCGGCATTGCTTGATGTCTGGCGGAGAGCAAAAACCAGCAATGCCATGGCCAGCATGCCAAAAACCCCCATCAAAGCAGCATGACCATGGTTCGGCGTCAGGATGGTGCCCACTTCGAAGTAACTCACAATGGGCAGATTGATGAGAAAACCGAATATTCCTGCACCGATAAAGTTCCAGACTCCGACAGCGATCAAAAAGTAAAAGGTCCATTTATGTGGAATGACTATTTCTTCCTCGCACAGGCCGCACTTTGAGCGCGTCAACTTGACGAAATCCCAGGCGTCAAGCGTGAGCAGCGTAAGCGGCACGACTTCCATTGCCGAGAACACCGCGGCAAGAGCCATGTTGATATTCGATTGCCCTGTCCAGTACCAGTGATGCCCCGTGCCGATGATGCCGCTCCCGAGATAGAGAATGGCATCGAGATACACGACACGCGCCGCCGTCTGATGTGAAACGATGCCCAGAAGATAAAATATGACGGCCACCATTACCGTCGCGAACACCTCGAAAAATCCCTCGACCCAGAGATGGATTATCCAGAACCGCCAGGTGTCCACCACGGAAAAATGCGTTGTGCTCGTGAAGAACATCGCCGGCATGTAAAACAGGGGAATTGCAAACGCCGCGTAGAGAAAGAGCAAAGAAATCTCTCTCCGCTCAGTGTCCCGGAGCGCTGGTGAAATGCTCCTGTAAAGCAGCAGGAACCAGACCACAAAACCGACTGCCAGCAAAATCTGCCAGGCGCGGCCGAGATCAAGATATTCCCACCCCTGATGTCCGAACCAGAACCAGAACGTGCCGAGGAGCTGGTTGATTCCGAGAATTTCTCCCAGCATGCTCCCCGCAACCACAACCACCAGGGCGCCGAACAGAAAATTGACTCCCCATCGCTGGCCCAAAGGCTCTTTACCGCCCAGGGCCGGTGCAAGGAACAGTCCGCCGGCGATGTACGCCGTCGCTATCCAGAAGATCGCGGCCTGGAGATGCCAGGTGCGGAGAATATTGCTGGGGAGAAGCGTGGACAGATCAATACCAAAGAAACTTCCGGGATCTACCCGATAATGAGCAGTCGCGCCACCGACAAGCGTCTGGAACAAAAAAAGCAGCATGACGACGCCGAAATATTTTACAGTTGCCTTTTGTCCCGGCAAGACAGCCCCTCCGGGGATCATCTGCGGATGAATATGACCGCCTTTTTTCTTCCATCCGAGAAAATCAAATTTTCCGAATGCAAAAAGTACGGCGGCTGTCGCGGCAAGCAGCGCAATGAGACTCAGGGCGCTCCAGAGAACTGCGTCGACGCTCGGTGAATTGCCGACAGCGGGTTCATAGGGGAAATTGTTTGTATACGAATATAGTTTGCCGGGGCGGTTTGCCGCGGATGCCCAGGCGGTCCAGGCAAAAAACGCCGTGAGCTGGCGAAGTTCGACGGGGTCGGTTATGTATTTTGCGGGTAAACCGGCACTCGCGACAGGCTGTGAAAAATACGCGGTCCACGCGGAGAGCTGATCGTGGTAGGAATCGGATTCAATATCCGTAAACAGCAGCATTCCGGACTGAGGATCATATCTGTTTTGCTTCAGCAGCTGCTGCACTTCCGCGGCGACGACCTCCTGATCCATCACGGAAGAGTATTGCGAAAGTATAGTGGATCGTTTTTGTGCAATTACTTTCCCAGCATGCGCGGCCAGCGAATGCAGATACTCCGCTGAAAAATCCGGTCCAAGATAGGCGCCATGTCCCCAGATTGTCCCGTTTTCCATCAGTCCATACTTGAGGAATACCTGTTGGCCTGCCATGATGTCTTCTCTGGTAAAAACAGATTGGCCAGTAGCGCGTATGACTTTTTCCGGGACAGGCGGAGCGTCTTCACCGACTTTTGTTGCAAGCCAGATCAAGACTGAAAAACACACAATCAACACCAGAATAAGAGAATTTTTCCACCACGACGAGAGTGGTTCTTCTGCGCCCGCATGTTCATTCATGACCGTGACCCTTTAGTAAATTTTCCTTCTGATGGAAGGAGCGGTGAGATTACACGATTATTTCCCGACGATCTTTAACCAGTTGAAATCCGCTTTCCTGATATTGCCGGGAATATCCTTGCTCCATTTTTCATACGCCGCTTTGCTGCAGTTCAGATAAAGCTTGCCGTTTACGATCTTCCACACCTCCGGATCGGTTTTGGCCTTTCGTCCCTCCGACATGGCCCAGGCGCAGTAACCATCGTACTGCGGGGCGTATGCCTCCGGTGCAGCCGCGAACGCAATCCTGTTTTCTTGTGTTGAAAAAAGCCATGTCATGTCGTGCCATTGAAAGGTGAATGTTTCATTGCCCTTTACTGCCTGGCCCGATTTAAAATAGGCAACGGTGTCATATCCCTGTATGGCCATGTCATCTGCCGACGACTTCCCGATAGCAATATTACCCGCCCCGGTCAGCAAAATGAACGCGGTTGAAAAACTCAATAGAATCAGATTGGCTGCTTTCAAAGAGTCCATATCGCGCTGCTCCTTTTGTTGCAGGATTTAACAGGGTTTGTAAATTTTTGTTTTAAGCTTATTATAGAACAAAATGGAAAATAAAAGACATCGGCAAGGTCAAATGATTTGATTGCGGGTAAACACAGGCATGATAAAATTTCCACCCATCCGAGCGCCGCACTGAATAAAAAACGGCGCCCGGATCCGGCAGCTATTTCAGTTCGGTTTTAAACATCTTTCTGGCCGCGGCCAGCCGATCATCGAGATCAGGCCCCTCCAGTTCAGCGGAAACCTTCTGAAGGAAATCAGGAATGTTTACGTTCTGCGGGCACTTCTCCAGGCACGAACCGCACGCGCTGCACTCTGATGCGAATCCCGCCTCTCCGTTGCTCAACATGCCGCTCGCCGAAATAGTATAAAGAAATTTCGCTTCTTCCACGTTGCCGAACATATGCATTTTATTGTACAGGTCAAAGCACTTTGGAATCTGAACGCCTGATGGACAGGGCATGCAATATCCGCAGCCTGTACATCCTATCGGCATCAACTCAAGATATCTTCGGCTTACGCGGTCTACCAGCGCCAACTCTTCTTTGGACAGGGAGTTTGGATGCGCCTCATCAGCGATGGCCAGATTTTGCTTGATATGAGCCTCCTCATTCATACCGGAGAGAACCACGGTCACCTCCGGATGGTTCCACACCCAGCGAAGAGCCCACTCCACAGGGGAACGTCTGATCCTGGCCAAATTCCAGATGTCCGCGATGGCGGGAGGCGGCGTGGGGAGACTGAGATTTCCTCCCCGCAAAGGTTCCATGACTATCACGCCCAGATTCCTGGCAGCGGCATATTTCAGGCCTTCGATCCCAGCCTGAAATTTCTGGTCGAGATAATTGTACTGTATCTGACAAAAAATCCAGGGATACTCATCAACAATGCGCTTGAAATCCACCAGTTCCCCGTGAAAGGAAAAACCAGCATTAACGATGCGGCCATCTTGCTGCGCTTTCTCTAGAAAATCAAAGATGCCGTGCGTCTTCACCGTATCCCATAAAGCGCCATCAAGCGCATGAACAAGATAATAATCGATTTGATCAATTCCCAGTTTTTCCATTTGCGTGGCCAGGTAGCGGTCCATGTCGCCGCGGCCGTTAATTATCCACGAAGGCAGCTTGGTTGCCACCTTGACCCTGTCACGGTACCTGTCTTTCAAGGCTTTTCCGAGCAACGGTTCGCTTTCGCCCCCATGGTACGGCCATGCGGTATCAACGTAGTTTACACCGTTATCGATTGCGTAGCGTATCTGGTTGATCGCTCTTTCTTCATCGATCTTTCCCGCTTTCATGGGAAGCCTCATACAGCCGAATCCAAGTATGGAAAGTGAATCTCCGTTTTTCGGTACTGTTCTGTATTGCATGTTTTTTCTCCTGTTTTTCATGTCCTTGAGTGAAGAACAAATACGACCACCGGCATACGTAAGCTTCCAGCAGCCCGCTATGCTTCCGTTAGCACCTTAAGGGTGCGTTCCTCGACCAGGTCTTTTACTTTGTCCCGGTACGTCAGCATATGAGGCGCTTTAAGATGCCGGTGGAGCGCTTCGAGGCTTTCCCATTTTTCGATAATCGTAATCAGTTGCGGGTCGAGTCCTTGCGTCGGCAGCTTCGAGTCGATATCGGCTGTCGGCATGTATTCCAGACATCCCTTCTCAGCCCTGACTGTAGGCACATTGGCCTTGCATATTTCCAGAAATTCCGGTATTTTTCCGGATTTAATGCGGATTGATGCAATAACACTGATCATAGTGGTTCTCCTTGTATCGTTGGAGCAGTCACTACCGGGATATTGACAAATCAGATTCTCTCAGCTGCTTTGTGTATCGTTGTCCGTCTACTTTCTCCAGTTCGATTTGCGCTTCAACACCAAAAGTCATTCCACCGGCGCTCGACATATCATCGATTGACAAGGTCGGCAGTTTTGCTGAGTTGGTGATTGCATACGTTGAATGAGGCGAAGAACAATAGTAAAGTTGATTTCCTCTTCCACTGTTCATCAGGTTACAAATCCATCCTCTCGGAAAAAAAGCATGCGTGACCCTGCCCCCTGTCAAAGAAACCTCAACTCCAACAATTTTTTCTCCGGGATTCATTGCAAAAGCCGGAATTTTCACCAAAAGCTGTTTATATCTGACGGAATGATCCGCGGCATTTCCCGCCTGATGTCCGAATAATAAAATTGCGAAGACGACAATTACGAATAAGCGCGAGTTGGTTTGTCGCATTGCTATTCCTTTCGAGATTTTTCCAACTATATCATAATACTAATAATTCGGATAGTGCTTATCATAGGAAATGTTCATTTACCAAGACAATGTATTTTCTTCCGGGTTTTGCTGCCGTTCCTGCAATCAGATATTCGCTCATTGCTCTGAATCCTCTTCAACATCTTCTCACCTGAATATTTAATACAAATGTTTTTGTCAAGAAACATTGCTTGTGATAAAATTCAACAGTGGGTCAACGTTGTAAAAGCACGCTGGAGGAAATTCTTGCTCTATCCGGTCATATCGTTAATTTTCGCTCTTGCAATCCTTCCGTTCGCAGCAGGCATCCTTCCCCTGGTTCATTTTACGTCTGAAAAAATCGACGTGCACGTTTATTCCGAAGAAGTACGCGTTGATGGTCGCTATTTTTACAGGAACCCGTTTCCTTTTCCCGTGATGCAGGGTTTTTCCATCCCTTTTCCGACTGACAAGGACCACCCGGAACCATTTGTTGTTCAAGCAGAACGTTTAACACCCGCAAGGGAAGCACTCAACCTAAGACGGTTTTTCGACAAAACAGGGTTTGAAGTATATTTCTCCGCCCATGAAGAAATTGAAGTAACGGTATCATACCACCAGAAAAGCGGAACCGGCAACGCCACCTATATTCTCACCACCACGCGCCCGTGGGGAAAGCCCCTTGACCACGGAGTTTACACGATCTTTTCGCACGGTACCGTTATCATATCGTCAAACTATCCATTCAATCTCGACAACAATATACCGGGTTTTCATATGAGCAATTTTATGCCGGAAAAAGACTGGCAATTTGCCTGGAGGAGAACAAATGACAAAGAGTCCCGCAGTTATGCAGTTTTTTAACCTGCTTCTGTCCGCTTTCTTTCTTGTGTTTGCGACCGCCGCCCCTGCATTCGCAAACAACGCTCCCGGGCCGCTCGCGATAGTGTCGCTCCTGTCACTGGTGATTCTGATTGTGGCGCTGACGTTTGCAGGCGGCGGCTACCGCGTATATAAGCGGCTGCAGGAAACTAAATATACCTCGAAGCTGAGACGCACTATCATGAATGTCATGGAATTTATCGCCGGCGTTGCATTATTTTTTGTCGGCGCCTTCCTGTCCGTTTTCGGCATCCTGGGTTTTTCTCTATACGCAATCGCTCGGGGAATAAAAATGTTGAAGTGGGCACGGGAAGCCGGAAAAGACGGGGAAACACCGGCCCATCTTGAAGGGGCAAATTCCAAAAGACTGAAGCAGGCCGGCATCATGCTGATTGTTTTTACTCTTCTTGTCCTCGGCTATTCGATGCTCCACCTCGATGAAGTGACCGGAGTTGCCCCTTATAAAAAGAAAGGGCATGCTGCAGTTCTGAACGATGAGGTAAAGAAAGCGTACAGCGCCGCGCAAGTGCATCTCAAGGAAAATCCAAAAGCAGAAATTGTTACCTGCGCCGATATGGAGAAAGCGGGCTACACACCTTCCTACAAAGGGACGGTCAATTGCTTTTCGGACATGACCGTTTCCTCCGGGGAGATACGAATGACCGGGCCGCAATCGTGGGAGCTCAAGAAACCGGTTGCGAGCATGACTTTTTCCGGCGAGTTCTCTCCGGCGGAGCCTTGAGTGTTCTCCGCTTGGCGGAGCAGTTTTTTTATCGCAGTGGCTGAGGGTTACTGAATATTCAAATGATTATTTTTCCTTCTTGAATTGCCTGCGGATGTCCTCATAATATTTTTTAGCGCAATCCGGACATAAGCCATGCGTAAATTCAGCTTCGGATTTATCGGAAATATAGGCTTCAATCTGGCTCCAATAGCCCTTGTCATCCTTTATTTTTTTGCAGGATGCGCAGATAGGCAACAAGCCGCTTAATTGTTTCACCTTGGCAAGCGATTCCTGAAGTTCATGAACAAGCTTTTCGCGCTGTTCTTCCGCTTTTTTGCGTTCTGATATTTCTTCCAGCAACTTTGTATTTGAGTTCTCCAGTTCTGACGCGGCCAGCTGCAGGGCGGTTTCTCTTCGGTGCAGTTGTCGTCCCGCAAAAAATAAACCGGCAAGCCCTACACACCACAGCAAAAAATGGCCACTGGACAATCCGGTGATTCTGGATTGTTCAATGGCTCTCAGGGGCCCCATGGGGACGGAAGCGCTTATGCCTCCTCGAATATTTCCTTCTTGATACCCCTGGTGCGCATGACACGGAAGACATGATTTTTCGGTCACCAACGGGCGCATCAACCGCATGTATTCCCTGTTGTCGATCAAATCAAGGGAATATACTTCTTTCTTCCCCTGCGCAAATTCCACAAGAGCTTTTGTTTCCCAGCTGTCTGCCTTGTTTTCCGGACGGATAGGGTTCAAGCTCGTAATATGTCCGAGGATGCCCTGTTCCTGCTGCAGCAGTTCGTGGGATTGGCGTGTCATGTACGCCGGATTTATCATGGTCAGCTTCCGGCCTGATTGTGTCGTAACGTCACGTTCAGGAATATCTGTTAGATAAGGATTACCCGGGGTATTCCTGGTCCGCGGTACGTATACCCCGCCATGCAGAGCGTTCCAGCGGCGGTAAATCACATCTTTCGTGAAAGCCACCCGCGCTTCGATAATCGCAAGCTCAAGAATCTGCCGCTTCAGATGGAGTATGTTCCATGCCGCAGAAAATACAATTATCACAGTCCATACCGCTGACAGTATCCAGAGATACCGTTTTATCTCAAATGAGTACTTGCTCTTCTTTTTATCAAGAAGCATCAGCCGCCTCATACTTATTGCCTATAGTTAGCATTGGGTGTTTTTTATATTGTATCATTGTGGATCAATTTTTTTTGGACTTTAATCACTGTGCAAGCTTAACATCGGCAATTCGGAATACTCAGGCAGCATACAATTCTTTCACTACCGGAGAAAAATTGGACCGGGAATTTCACCATAGCATTCATCTCCTTTGATTGCCCTCTTTTTTTCTTTATGTTATGATGAACAAACATTGCCAGTAAGACATCGTTTGGGAGAATTTTATGATACGAGTGGTCCTCAATGTTTTGCCGCCCTCGAGAATCGACACCCCTTCTGCCGCGTTATCCACACTCAAGTCATTCCTGAAGCACCATGCGATTGATGCAACGATTGTTTATTGGAACATTCTTCTTGACCGGCTCCTTCCCTCTTTTGAAAGAAATACCGACGAGACCCATTTCGAGTTGCTTCCATACCTCTACCTGATTTCTGATACGTATCAGGACGAAATCAAGAAGAGCAAAGCAAATGCCGTAATGAAAGCACAGCTGCCGTTCTCCGATATTCTAAACGACCGGAGCGATTTTTTTGCCCGGGCCAACGATATCCTGGAAGCTGCGTTTTCAACAGAATTTTCCCAGGAGATATATGCCGGTCAAATGCTTTTCGGAATATCCTGCAAATATGAGCAATGGATTCCCGGCATAATCCTCGCGAACCACCTAAAAAAACGTTTCCCTCATGCAAAAACCGTGATTGGAGGACTCAGAAACCGGGACAAAGCAGAAGCTGTCATGAAAATATGCGGCGATTTCGATTTTGCCATATGGGGAGAGGGAGAATATCCGCTCTTGACGCTTTGCCGGGCTCTCGATAAAAAGACAGACGAATTTACGTCCGTCCCACGGTTGATCTTTCGCGAAAACGGTACCCTATTGTCTTCAGACACGGACGCAAGTGATTTCTCCGACATGAACGACAGAATATTTCCTGACTATGATGATTACTTCCGCTGTCTCGAAACGTCGCGCAGAAAGAACTTTCCCGTTATCCTCCCTCTTGAATCCAGCCGGGGGTGCACCTGGAACGCGTGCAAATTCTGCGTTTACGCAGAAGGGTACAGGTGCAGAAAAAAGGATCCGGCAGTATTGGAAGAGGAAATTAGGCATCTGCTGGGCAAATACAAGACACCATATTTTGCCTTCATGGACAACGATATCGTGGCGAATGACCACGCAAGGCTCGACAAAATTCTTGACGCTCTCATTGCGATAAAAAAGGACTGCAATATTCACTTCATCGCCGAAGTGATACCTAAAAATTTTACCGCAGCAACCATGAAAAAACTTTCCCAGGCGGGACTGAACAGGATTCATTTCGGCTATGAGGCGCTTGCGAACTCGTTGCTGAAGAAGCTCGGGAAAAAGACCAACTTTTCGGACAATCTGCTTTTTGTCAAACTGGCGCTCAAATACCTAATCAAGCTTCCGTCGGCAAACATCATATGCGGCGCCGTGGGCGAGGAAGATCACGATATTCTTGAAAGCATCGACAATTTGCACTTTTTAAGGTTTTACTTTGACAAAAACTTTTTCGTCCATAATATCATCCCCCTGCGTGTTGCCCAGCATTCCGATTTTTACAACCTGATCCCGAAGGAAACCCTCCTCAAATGGAACGCGAATCCGATTTTCCACTTATTGCCGGATGACATGCTGGAGGGCATTGACCGTTTTTCGCTCTTCGATTTCAGCGCTGAACAGAATTTCATGTGGGAAATGTTTACAAAGATAAACACCTTTTACTATAATCACAACTATCGCTATAGCATTTCACGACAGGACGGTGCCATCATCTATAGCGAATACTTCGACGGTGATCTGGCCACACGGTTCGGGCTAAGCGACTTGGAATATCAGATCCTGCTGGAAACCAATTCAAACATACTGAATTGGAAGGAGCTAATCGGAGGTTTTCGGCTGAGGAACAATGTTCCGGTGGATGAATGTGCGGTGCGCATTGCTCTTGATCGTTTGAAAGAAAAACATTTAATCTATTTTGGCGACAACTATCATGCAATCATATCAGTCATTGACACCGATCAAACCTTTTGAAGATAAAAATTCTTGATCGGCCTGCTAAGCACAAAGAACAGCGCCAGCACCGAATATATGATGAAAATGAAAAAAAAGATCAATAATATGTTTTTGTTCAATAGATCAATAACAATGCCGCTTCCTGCCAGAGAAAGAGGAACGAGGCCACCGTTGATTGAATCCAGCGTTCCAAAAACCCTCCCCCGCAGCTCTTCGGGAATCACTTTTTGTTTGATCGACGTATTGATCAGACGCGAAACCGCCATGCATACGGAAATGAGTGAAAGCAGCCCGAACACAAGGTAGACATTCATGGAAAACGAAAGAAATAAAAATAATATCGCTTCAAGAATGAATACTCCGCATATCACTATATAATTTTGTTTTTCCGTTGTCTTCAGCATACCGTAGACAAAATACCCCGCGATGGAACTCATCGTCAGAATGCTTAGGAGATATCCGTAGTAGGCTTCCCCAAGCTTCATCACATCTTCAACAAGAAAAGGCAGCATTATCATCACGGCCGGAAAAAACAGATTGGACAGTGTGTAAACGATCGTCTGGTTCCTCAAGCCCTTGTTCGCCCAGATAAAAAGGAGTCCTTCTTTAACATCCTTGATAAAGCTTCGATACGAAGTTGAATATCTTTTCTCTGAGTCCTTCTGCTCCAGAGTGATGAACAAACTCGAAAATGCCGCAGACAGATACGTTATGCCGTTCAGCAGGAACGCCAGGGTCCCTCCAAAAGCGCTGAAGAATACTCCACCCAGCGCGTTGCCGATCATTGCCAGCAAACCGCTCGAACCCTGCAGCAAGGAATTGCCCTTCTGGATTTTGTCAATCTTGAGAATGAGCGGAATGATTGAGTAGAGGGCGGCGTTGAAAGCCGAGTCGATGATCCCCATGCACAGGGTCACGCAGAACACGATATAGAGCGTGAAGGGAAACGACGAGGAAAAATGAAATTGCGCCACTCCGATATCGATCATCTTCAGGCCGAAAAAGTAATCCAGGCTGAATATGAACAGCAGAACCATAAGAATGCTTCGAAGAAAATAACTCCAGATGATCACTGTTTTTCTGGATGTTTTGTCGACCAGCGTCCCAGCAAATGGACCCAGCAGCACCCATGGAAGGAACGCCAGCAGTTCCACAACGCCGATGATGGTTGCCGACCCGGTTATTTTCTTCAGGTACAGGACAAGGACAACATAATAGAGCGTGCTGCCGAAAAACGCGGCGCTCTGGCCGGCGAAGAAGAGGGTGAAATTCCTGTTGAACAATCTGTCGGAAGGCTTGGTCAAGGTATCTATACGCGTTTTTAAAGTCCGTTTCGTTATTTTTTGATGAATGTACCGCACGTACGCGGAACATCAGCGGGATGCGCCAGTTTGTGCTCGATGAATCGTTTCGCAATCAATTCGGTGATTTCGACGTTCTTGTCCATCAGCGCGCGCAGTGTCACCTGCGAAGTGCAGAATGATCCCATGAAATTCGTGTCCGTCACCGGCGACAACGCGCAGTATTCTCCACAAATGGGCAGTGCGCTGCATTTTGTGCAGGTATCATTGTAGTATGAATTCGGCGTCTCGCACAGTTCGATGGCTTTCGCCGCCCCGTCTAGGTAGGCAGGCAGGTCTTTTGCTTTCGCGATGGGGCCGGTTATACCGGCAAAAAAGCTGCATGGATAAATATATCCGTCCGCGGCTACATAGGCCGAAAAAAGACCTGCCCTGCACATCTGTGGCTTCGGCAAAGCGTGATAGTCAGAATTGCACAGAACATTATTGTGATACAGGTGGAACTTGTTCAAAATAATGGTCTCTCGCGTGTTGAAATCAAACTGCGAAGCCAGAAATGCTGACTCGAACTCCGATTCAGCTCTGAGCATCGGCGGAATCTGCGAAGCCTGATGCCCCCTTCCCTCGCTCGAAACATAATTAACGCGGTAAAACCGAATCCCTTGTTTGTTGAAGAATTTGATGGTGGACGGCAGTATCCGCAGAGACTCCACGGTACCCACGACGAGCGCCGATATTTTAAATCCGTTTTCGGACAACGTAACGATATTGTCCCGTCTTTTTGCCGAAAGCAATCCCGGGTCAGGCAGTTCCCCGTCATAATGAATTGAAAAGTGCACGTTGTATTTTTTGAACAGATCTATGATCGCGGGTGGCAGGATTGAGATGTTCGTCTGAACCGAGTACTCGAGTGCCTGGCCGGTTCTTTCCAGGTAGCGGTCCACCGCCTTAAAAAACGTTTCATACCATTTGACCGATACCAGCAGGGGTTCTCCGCCGGAAAATACCACCACGCCCAGTTTTCCGTTGCTTAACTGCAGGAGCTTGATGACTGTTTCGGCTGTTTCCAGCGGATCTACTATTTCTTCCTTTTCACCTTTCGGTGTTGCGGAAACGTTGCAGGCATCCTGGAAACAATATTCGCATGAAAGGTTACAGCCTGTAATAAGCTGGAACGTCACACTGTTGAGATCTGCGAACGTGGGGGTAATCGTTGTCATTTGGTAATATCCTTACTTGTTTACGGAGTGGAAACGGCATGCAGACCTGCTACGATATTATCCTTTGATAACACCGCAGCAGGGGATTCTTTGAAAAACGTGGGTTTACTTGTTGGGGCAATAATTGGCGTAAGCACAGCAGCAGCCGCATTCCGACTCGATTGATGCCGTCGCAGGCCTTCGCAGCGTGCTCAACATGTCGCCGAGTACTTCTTTCGATGCGTTCCACTCCGTTGCCACATACTGCTCTGCCAGATGTTCGGGTACATCATAAATGCGTCCAGACTTGTTCATCAATAACATACTGTCCTCCTCATATAGTAGTCGTATGCTTGGGTTATTTTGCCGTTTTCTTCTTTTACACTCTAAAACTTTCCCGCCTTGTTGTCAAGAAAAAATACTCCTGAACAAATAAAAAAGGTCATCATTGAACTCATTCTATTGCAATTCCGATATCTGATCGACCGACAAATCGCACGTCGCAACCCATGGTGAAAAATGCATCGTACATTCCATCGATCCGGAGATTTCCACATGCCTGCCTTCCAGTTTCGATGCCTGATTCTTTGCCATGGCGGACAGGATAAGATTCAAAGCGGATACAGTCCGTTCAGATTTGGATCCTTTGGCAAACACAATCGGTTTGTCCAGTCTCAAACCATATCCGCTTTTAGGGAGAGCCTGAGATGCGCTATTTTCATCCGTATGCACCGGTTGCATGCAATGGATGGTTCCGGTCACCCGAGTATCCTTGCGCACTTCCGAATCTGCGAATGATGGATAAGGAAAGCTCTGTATCACAACCGCAATTATTACTGCGAACAAAATGTTCATTCAGGAGTCATCCTTGCTTCCGCTTTGTTTGTACGGTCCATACTGCCGGCGCTTAAATTTTCCTTGTTCCGTGAGCATGTCGTGCAGCTATTTCATTTTCAACCCATCACGGTCAGGATCCGTCTTCACCGCGGACTTTGTTTTCACGTCAAGCAGTTCGGACATTTCAACAAGCCGGATGAATTCCGCCCGATAACCCTCGATGTCGGCGCCTTTGGCGGCCCGGGCCATTTTTTGTATGTCAGCATAATTCGCGTTTCCTTTATGCTCGGAGTCCCTCAACAGCATGCTCCATTCCGCCACGCTGGCCGCAAACCGAATATTTTCACTGGCATTGTCGAATGAAACTGAGACGCTTGGTATCTTGCTGACAAGCTCGGAGCTTACGTCGCTGTCCGGTTTCTTGTAGCGGAAACGGATTGTAGCAAGATCGGTGCTCGTGCGGGCGGCATCCTTGATCTGAACCGTCTGGTAAGTCAATTCCTGCTTCCCGGCCTCGTTCTCTGCCGGTACTATCTCATACAATGCCGTAACCGAATGGCCTGATCCGAGTTCTCCGGCGTCTTTTTTGTCATCCGCGAATTCTTCAGCCCGCATCATCCGCTTCTCGTATCCGATCAACCGATAGGACTTGACCCTGGCAGGGTTGAATTCCACCTGAAGTTTCACATCCTTTGCAATAGTCAGCAGTGTCCCGCCGAACTGTGATACCAGGACCTTTTTGGCTTCGAGCAGGTTGTCTATATACGCGTAATTACCGTTCCCTTTGTCGGCAAGTTTCTGCATTTTGGAATCCTTGTAGTTCCCCATGCCGTAGCCAAGCACGCTCAGAAATATATTATCTTTGCGTTTTTCTTCAATCAATCGCTCCATCTCGGCGTCGCTTGACGCTCCGACGTTGAAATCGCCGTCCGTGGCCAGGATCACCCTGTTGTTGCCGCCTTTGATGAAGTTTTCCTTCGCGACCCGGTATGCCAGTTGAATTCCCTCCCCGCCAGCGGTGCTTCCTCCCGCCCCAAGACTGTCAAGGGCCTCCAGTATTCTGAGCTTGTTCTCACCGCTTGTCGAAGGCAGCACGAGACCCGCCCGGCCGGCATAGACGACAATGGCGACTTTGTCCTGGGACCGCAGCTGTCCCACCAGCATTTTGAAGGACTTTACAAGGAGCGGCAGTTTGTTTTCATCCGCCATGGAACCGGAGACATCGATCAGAAAAACTAGGTTGGCAGGGGGCAGCTTTTCCATCGGAATTCGTACCCCTTGAAGCCCGATCAGCAACAGTTTGTTTCCCGACTTCCAGGGGGAATCGGTCAACTCAGTGGTGAAAGAGAACGGCACATCGCCCGTAGGCTGAGGATAGTGGTAAGTAAAGTAATTGATCAATTCCTCGCTCCGCACGGCGTCTGCCGGAGGAAGCTTTCCGGAATTTATGAAACGCCGGACATTGGTGTAGGAGGCGGTATCAACATCAATGGAAAATGTGGACAACGGGTTTTTGAGTGTTTCCAAGAATGTATTTTCATTGACCCTATCGTAACTTTCGGTATTAAACGCGGGTGCGGAAAAGGCTTGATACGGCGCCATGGTTGTCGGCATTGGCATCCGCCGGACCTCCACCATCATCTCTCTTTTTTCGAGCGATTTGGCAACATGGGCCTTTGACGGTGGCTGCGATTCCTGGATATTCAACACCTCTTTCTTGCTGCATCCGGTCTGGAGCAGAAGTACTGCGGAGAGAGCGCATATAATATTGAGATAATTCTGGAACCGAAGAGAACGTGTCTTTTTTATAATCCATTCCAAAATACAGTTAGTCATATTCTTTTCTCCTTATTATTTTTTTATTTCATTAGACAGGATGGGGTCAAAAAAGTTCCCGAAAATTTATGGTAAATTAGCATTGCATACGACAAACAGCAAGGTAAAATTCACCAAAAGCCACACCACGAACGTCGGCGATTTGTCACATAAGCGTTATATATCTTATCGTTCTAATAAGGTAATAACTTTAGCGTTTTGCCGACAAAGGGGTGCGTTGAGAAAATTAAATCAGTTAGTTTTAGGATTGAAAAACCGGCTGCTTTATGCGATAGTGAAAATGGTCTGAATCAATGCAAGCATTGCTGCCTGATAGAACGTACATTGCCGAACTTCGGCGCCCTTGGAAGCTTGCCACTTTCGCGCTCGGGATGATGTGGCTTCTATACGGTGCGTTAAACTACGACATCTCCGACTGGGATGTCGGCATCAGCGTGTTAATGGGGGTGCTCACATATCTTTGCGCGCCCTGGAGCGTACAGGTCATTCTGTTTTCCCTGCGCCACCGCCAAAAGCACTGGCTGTTGTGGATTGCGGCCGCGCTAGTGGTTGCCCTGTTCGTCATTGACGGTGTTTATTGCGTGTATCACACAATGGCCGGGAACCAGATGCTCCGTCTTGAAAATTTTTGCGCGTCATCCGCCCTTTACTTCCTGGCAGGGACAATCTGGCTCTACCGAGGCTCTCTCAGGGACTTTGTGCGTGAAATGAAATACTGCAATAAATAATTTTTTAGTAAACCTCATGAGTTAAGGGATTGGAGTCAGTATTGTTCCTTGATCATGAGCCAAATAGCCAGATTATACGACAAACTAATTCCATAGCGTATCAGCGATTACAGGAAAAAGGAGATATGAGATGCGAAAGCTTTTTTTAGGCACCTTGTTTCTGGCACTGGCAACAATGGTATTGTGTGTAGCATCCAACGGTTATTGCAAAACGGACACAGCTACACCAAAGCTCATCAAAAAATCCGACAAGGGGAAACTATATGCCCTTAACGGCGTAAAAATGCTGGTTTTGTCCGGCACGTTTAACGAGATGGGCCGCCAGTATGGTGCATTGCTCGGCAGCGAAATCTCCGGGCTTTATGAAACGGCAATCGAGAAATCCTTTATTAAAAACGGACTGTTTTCACAAGAAGAACTTTACGGGTTTGCGGCAAGCATTTTTAAGACCCTGCCCATGAGACAGAAGGAACTTATCCGGGGGATATCATCAGCAAGCGGTCTCAAGCAGGAAAAAGTCATTTTGGCCGCAAATATAGTTACGGTTCAGATATTAGCGCGCAAAAAGTTCGGCGGCAACACAAACGCCTGCACCTCACTTGCGGTCTGGGGAAAATATACTGATGATGAGAAGACCTTGACGGCAAGAAACTACGATTTCCCACACATTTTTCGTGAAATGGCAAAAGAGTATGCGGTAATTATCGTCTTTAAACCATCTGACGGATCAAATGCGGTTGCCGGGATCGGCTTTGCAGGAACCATTTCTTTTATCGACGCGCTGAATGACAAAGGAATTTATATTGAGGCCAACAACGCGGCGGATTCGGCCGGATTGGTCATGTTTAACGCGAGAACGGAAGCGACGACACAGGTTGTGAATATTCTTTTTGACGCAACCGACAGTGAGGAATTCAACAGCTTGATGAACAGCACCCGATTCAGCTACTCTGCCATTCTTATGG
This sequence comes from Nitrospirota bacterium, assembly GCA_963663225.1. Lineage (GTDB taxonomy): Bacteria > Nitrospirota > UBA9217 > UBA9217 > UBA9217 > JBAZLV01. Next base: position 418,686 of record OY760142.1, read on the forward strand.
CGGCTGACAGCAGCACGGCGCGGTATTACGAGATCGCCAGTTGGGATATTCACAAAAGAGATTCCGCGGGCGTCCCGATAATCGCCGCCGGGAACCAGTTTAACGACCCGGCATGGGGCATTCTGTCGCTGCCGAGTCCTGCAGCATGGTATTCCTCTTTAAGGGAAAGCAATCTTATAAATCTGGCGAAAAACCGGCATGCCGCTGTTGACGCAAAACACATGATGTCCATACTGGACGCACCGTTTTATAACGAAGATGGAACTGTCGGCAAAGGTGTATCTGTTTTAAAGAAAAACCCCAAGGATGATGAGGTCACGGTCTGGCAGGTTGTTACGCATCCGGCAAGTCTGGAGATGTGGGTACGGTTTCCTATGCTGAGCGACTGGATCTTTATTGATCTAAAAAAATGGTTTCATTAAATATCATTAATTGAATAATTGAGGTGATGCCGCATGGAAATCAAGGAACTTTACAAAGCCCTTCTTTCAAAACAAACTTGGGTGCGCGTCGATGAGCTGATGTCGTCCTGGGGAAAAAGCAGGAAAAAGAAGGATACGGGGAAAAATAAGAATAAAAAGAAGAAAGTTGTGCCGCCGAAGATCGAAGCGTCACCCAAGGAAGACAAATTGCCCAAAACCATTGCTTTTATCTTGGCAGCATGTATTCTTCTGTCGGGCCTGCTGTTTTTTGTAAGCGTGTTTCCACTTGCGGTCAGAATTGCATTGCTTGTCCTGTTTGTTGTATTCATTTTTTTACCGAGCGGCATGGTCCATATTTTACAAAACCGCGAGTAAGGTAACTGTTCAGACAATTTGTAATTTTCATTGGAATCAGCCTGTTTGCAATTCTGCATACCATGGTTCACAGGAATATGCCGCCGGATGCTTCAATGCGCTGCCCGTTTACCCACCGGCACTCGTCGGACAGCAGCAATGCGATCATATCACCGATATCGTCCGGGAGCCCGACCCGGCCGAGTGCGGTCTGTGAGGCGATGAAAGCATTGATTTCCGGATTATCACGCACTGCGCCACCGCCAAAATCGGTCTCAATGGCGCCGGGAGCCAGTACATTCACCGCAATGTGTCGAGGAGCAAGCTCCTTAGCAAGGTATCTGGTCAGGACCTCAACCCCACCCTTCATAGTCGCATAAGCCGAATAACCAGGGAACGAGAAGCGTGCAAGCCCTGACGAAATATTGAGGATGCGGCCGCCATCCGATATCAAAGGCAGCAGTCTCTGGGTCAGGAAGTACACTCCTTTCAGGTGTACATTCATGAGTTCATCAAACTGCGCTTCAGTTGTTTTCGCAAATTCAGCATGAACGCCCATGCCTGCGTTGTTCAGAAGAAAATTGAATTGTTTGCGCTTCCACCTGCTTTCCAGCAATTCTTTTACCGTTTCGGCAAAAGTGGAAAAGCTGGAGACCTGGCCCGAATCCAGCTGCAGAGCAACTGCCTGGGCGCCTGATTTCCTGGCGCGGGAAACTACAGCGTCGGCGGCCCCGGCGTCTTTTTTATAGGTCAGGATCACATCCACTCCTTTGGCCGCAAGCTTCAGAGCAGCATTTGCACCGAGTCCTCTGCTTCCTCCGGTAATAACCGCAATCTTTTTTTCCATGTTCGCAACTCCCTTTTTGACAGTCACACCTGCTTTTACACCGGCTGCCGGCTTACGCTCTCGAACCAGAGCTACTCAGTTCCGGTTTTTTTAAACAATTCCGGATACAACTGTTTTTTACACTCATCGCAAATACCATGAGAAAAGCGTGCATCTGAATGTTCGGAAATGAAAGTCTCCATCTGTTGCCATCGGCCGTCCAGATTGCGCACCTTTTTGCAAGCGCTGCATGTAGGCAGGATTCCTCTGAGCACCTTGACCTCGCGAGTCAATGATGCAACATGATTCACCATGTAGGCAATGCCGATAAGAACACCTATTCTGATGACGGCATTGACGAGGATTATAGAAAAATCAATAGTAGGTTCCCATAAAAAATATCGTTCTATTATTCGTCCGGCTGGCAGCAGAAAGGCGAGTATGATCCCCCATTTTATTCCGCTATACCACGAAGATAGGATAACAGGAACAACGAAGACTATAGGAAATTCAATGTCGGGTCCTGTTGCATAGTCAGCAACCAGAACAATGATACTGAGAACTATCCAGTATAAGGGATAGAGCCGTTTATTTTTCAAGAAGAGAGGCCTCCTGAATGATAGGTATCATCAATATTACATCAAGTATAGCACCTTGATGCACGCTTTGGGCTTCAGGGCATTTATACCGGTTAATTCTGCCAAGGCCATAGATACGGCCAGGTGAAACAGACGTTATTTTCTGAATATAGATGCTATTACAAAGTTCCGCGCGCTTCGTGGGGTTTTTTCCGAGAGGGTTAGATTCGGGTTTCGACATATTCTTTCAGTGCCGAGGCGTTATTAAAGCGGTCATCCTTGGCCCCGAACAGCAGCGTCACGGTGCCTTTTCGCGCATCGTTTGCAATCCTGTTCAGCAAGTCTTGCTTACCTTCCAGCTCTAAAAAAAACCGTCTCTTGAATTCACTCCATTTTTTTGGATCATGGCTGAACCACGTTCTGAGCTCATTGCTTGGCGCAATATTTTTCATCCACTCATCGATTTTTACATTCTCCTTTTTGAGTCCTCTCGGCCACAACCGGTCAATGAGTATTCGTTCGCCATCGGCTTTTGACCACGGTTCATACACGCGTTTGATCTTCAACATAACCGCCTCCTCCGGCCACATATGTTTTTTAATACGAACTACCGGGATGAGATTCCGCCAGAACAAACAAATGCTATGTACTCATTATAAGACAAAATGAATTATTAAGCGTATGTTCGCTTTTTTATGGATCGACTAAAGTATGATGAAGAAAAACATATAAAGCGCTTATCAGAAAAACTTGGTTTTACCAGTCCCCTACAATACATCCCATCACCATGCTACGCTTCCCGGGTCCCGTACTTGATCGACCCCTTTCCTTCGATGGAATAGATAAAACGCTCGACTGCGTTCAGCAGTTCATCATAGGCAGAGATCATATGAAAAGACTCCTGTATCTTTTCACGGATATGAAGCATGATAACATCGGTTTTGATGCTGCGGATGCTTTTTCTCGTCATTACTTCCTTTTCTTCTCTTGTTGAAGCAGCGTAGCGGTTTCCATTCTCTCTCCGGTAAAAATACAAATACACCAGTACCCACAACTGGGTCATATCGTAAAAGAACTCGAGAAATGGATGGTAGCTGTATTGCTCTCTGATTTTTGCCTCCACTTCTTTCGTTTTGTCCGGTATGGAAGGAAACACTTTGATCAATATCCCTTCTTCAAAATCTTCATAGAAGAAAGGTGTATCCGCCAACCCCTGATGTCCGCAGTGCGGGCACCGGACAACGTTGAATTCCCAACGAAATATTCTTTCCCTCACTTCAGGTGATTTTGAAACATCCACCCATGTGGCAACCCGTGCCTCATATTTTTTTCTGCAATATTTGCAAATGAATGTGTTCATCTTATATTCATTAAATGCATGTGCTGACATGTGCGACCCCTCGATCCTCAGGCATTTAAAAGCCGGAATTTTAACGTCTCAAACAGACATAATAGGTCTCTCGCGCGCAGATATACAGTAAGCGCGTCACAGTTCATATTTCTGCGACGTGGTATAAATCTCTCAGACTTATTGCGTGCGGAACCATGCAGCGCTTCGGAATCAATGCGCTGTTCGGCTAAAGTATGCGCCGTAGTGTTGGTGGAGATAGTTTGGTGAGATGGCTATGCCGGCGGGGCACGGGGCGCTGCAGATGCGGGGAGCGCTATCGGCAGCTTGCAGAGGCCTTCAAGCGAAGCGGACATCCTGAGCCCAAGCTGCAGGGCCTCGAAATCATGCGTCGCATTTATAATGGCGATGAACTGGTCAAACGCATCATAGAGGTTGCCTTTTTTCAATGTCGCATCGGTCACAGGTACAAATGCGACAACGAAACATATGGCAATAAAAATTGTTGTAAGTCTTTTTATCATACTATCTCTTGCCGGCAATGCTGACCGAGCGTTCATTTATAGTAATACTGCGCGCAGGGATATTACAAGCCTTTTTTAGACACGCTGATAATCAATAGGTTTAATTTTTTGTTTCGTACGCATCGCCATCCGGGAAATTTCCAACTCATTTTTTGCATAATTTAATCTTAATTTCACATATTTGTAACATTCCAGGTTAATAATGTTATCTATTTAAATTGAAACACTCTGAAAGGTCTCTCCAAATTAGACAATTTTTTAACTCCTCATGAGCATCCTGTTCTTTATACTAGCAATGAGAACCAACGAAAACGAAAGGACAATCGTTATGAGGTCATGGCTTTATATCGTTTTTTTACTCTGCTGCCTGTTCTTGAGTCCGGCAATTGCGGAAGAAGCCTCGCCGGATTTGAACAGAATTTTAACGCTCGACGTGATAATCGAACCAGTCAAGACTACGGACAATGTGCCCGGGGTGAAGGCAAGCTTTTGCGTAAAATCCACGCCTGAGCGCATCTGGTCGGTGCTTACGGGTTATAACGATTTTCCCCGAATCTATACAGGGTTAAAAAAAGCAAGTGTCCTCACGAGCAGCAAGATCGGAGCCGAGGTAAGGTACTTATATTCGATTAATTTTTTGGGAATATTCAATAAAGAATTGAATGTTGTATTAAGCGACCAATATTCATCATCTCACCGACGAATATCATGGGAGCGCGTATCAGGCGATCTGGAACGACTTGAAGGAAGCTGGGAAATTGTTGATACCCAGAAAAGCGGAACATATCTTCTCGTGTACCGCTCCTACGTCAAGGCGCCATGGTACGTCCCTGAAAATTTGGTTCGCTCCAGAATAATGAATGCGATTAAAGAAATGGCTCGCTCTATTCGCACTTGGGTAGAAAGAAGCTGAAGTATACGTCTGTATATCCACAAACTATCCTTTTTCAACGTAACGACATTTTCCGATATCGAAACCCGACCAAAAAGCAAGTTCTGAAATCAGACTTTCCGGGACAATAATTAAGGGGGCAGGCACTTTATCCCTTTCCAATACACAGCGCAAATCCACATTTCTGGTCATTTTGGAGTAAAAAATGCCAGTATATTCATCAAAATTATTACATTTCTGCTATTATACTCATTATAATGCTTTGGTATTATCATAATATTGCCAACTTGAGCATGAATTGAAATATAACATATTGAAAATATTATATTTTTATTCCGATATTTCAAACAAATGCCATTATCATTCCTTGAAAAACGAGATTGTCAGATTTTTTGTAAGAGAATTCAGACATGAGTACATCACCAGCAAAAAAAAGATTAAGTTTTCTGAGCAAGCATATAGCCCTTAAAACAATTGAAGATTTCATGTTTTTTGAGTTTGACGGGAAACTGCTTGCACAGTTGGATCAGAAAAAAAATTTCATCCTCAGACACGAATTTCAAGAAATTATCTGGCTGAAACAAGGGACAGCGAAATGCTATTTAGATGGGGAACGCACGACCATTTCTTCCAAGTCTCTAATCATTATTCCAAAAGGGAGAGTTCACCGGTTTATTGCGTCGCATGACTCCAAAGGTTTTGTCATCCGGTTCAACGACGAATTTCTGCCGAAGTCATCATACATGCTTTTCAGCCAATTGGGCTGGAAATCAAATATTCTATTGCCGACTGAAGAATCGTCCATCCTCACTACTTACTTCACTCTTATAGAACATGAGTCGCGGCAAACAAGAGCTATTAATAAAACGACTCTCGTATATCTGCTCCAAACGCTTATTGCTAAAATTGAAGATCTGTGGCCATATCCCGTGGTTCGAATACCGAAAGTACGCTCTCAATCGCAAGAACTCTGGAATCGGTTTAATATTCTTATTGAACGTGAATTTAAGAATCAGCATTCAGTAAGCTACTTTACAAAAGAATTAGGGATTTCCCGGCAAAAGTTGAATTCCGTGCTGAAGCATATGACAGGCATGACAGCGGCGAACATAATTGACAACCGTCTCATTCTGCAGGCCAAAAGACTTATTATTTTTTCAAACTTAACAATTAAAGAAATCGCATTTGACCTCGGTTTCGAAGAACATTCCTATTTTACTAAGGTCTTCAAAAAAATAACCGGCTATACACCCTCCGAATACAAAAAAATAATCTAAACCAAAACTACCAGCATTTTCTCAAAAAATATTATCATACTTATATTAAACGGGTATAAAGTAGCAATTATTGCAAGGAAGCCAAGAGCTTAGCTTCCTGTTGAGATAACTTGCACAATGCAACACCGGGTTGCACACAGCACTCTGTACTACTATGAACAAAATAAATAAAACGCTATTTCAACCAGTTTTCTAAAATATTGAAAATAATTTCGATACCAATATTAGAAAGCAGTTTAATAAAAGGCTCTCCTGAGGGAGAGCCTTTTTCTTTTTGACCCATAATGCGAACACCAATTCAAAGGAACCTGGTGTGCAGTTCGCTTTTCCGGATATCAATAAAATATGCGCATTTATTCCAGCAGTTAAACATATGCACTGTGGTTTAAAAAACAGATAGTGGGCATTCTTTAACCAACACCTGCGAAAGTTGTTTCTTAGTAAACCGTAAAGGAGATGCCATGAACTCTGGTCTGAATAAGGAGAATCGTTTAGCGATAGGGCAAACAGTAGGTTTCTATTTAGTCTTCACCGTAGCATGGATATACCTATTCGACGACATCATGGGGTTGTTCATACAGGATCCCGTCGTTTTAACCCGTTTCTCTTTTTTAAAGTGTCTTCTTTATATAATGATAACCGGCGGGTTCCTCTATCGACTCCTGTCCAGGTCTGCAGCAAACCGCCATTTCGCGGAACAGGAATTGCGCGAAAGCAACGACCGTTATTATTCTTTGTTTAATCACATGCTGAGTGGATTTGCTTCTTGTAAACTCCTCTATGATGACAAAAATCAGCCGGTAGACTTCCTATTTATCAGTGTTAACGATGCCGCTGAAAAACTGACCGGACTTAAAAACCCAACCGGCAAAACAGCCTCCGAGATAATTCCCAGACACAACGAACTGAACCGCGACCTGTTCGAAATGTACGTCAGAGTCGCGTCGACAGGAAAACCGGAGAGTGTTGAGAAAGAAATCAAACCTCTCGGAATTTGGCTTTCTCTTTCGGCTTACAGTACGGAACGAAATTTCTTTGTTATTATTTTCGACAATATAACCGAACGTATACTGGTGGAAGCCTCGCTCAGAAAAAGCCTGGGAATATTTCTGCAATTGACCTGCAATATCCATGACGTCTTTTGGATATCATCGATAGATTTCTCCGAGATAGTTTACGTCAGTTCCGCGTACGAAACAATATGGGGCCGCACATGTGGCAGCTTATATAACGACCCCAAATCTTTTCTTGATTCGCTGCACCCCGAAGACAAGGGCAGAACCATAGCTTCTCTCAAAGAAAACAGGGAACAGGAATATTTTGAAATTGAATACAGAATTCTGCGACCTGATAAGGCAGTCCGCTGGATACGGCAGCAGTTATTCCGAGTAAAAAATTCGGCGGGGATCCCCTACCGCTTTACCGGGCTTGCTGAAGACGTAACAGCCCGCAAACAAATGGAGATGGACCTGCTCGTGAGCGAAGGACGTCTCAAACTGGCTGCAACTGCCGGGCGCTTAGGCATCTGGGATGTGGACATCCAGACCGGTCGTTTAATCTGGGATGACAGAATGTATGAGATTTATGGAATCTCAAGGAATTCATTCGCCGGAACCATCGAAGCCTGGGAAAAAGTGCTCCATGCTGATGATCGCGAGCAAGCCATACAGCAAGGCCGGAAGGTCGGCGAAAAGAGTAATGATTATGAGACAGAATTCCGCATTTTGCACCCAAACGGTAATGTAAGGCATATCAAAGCGAACGGAACTGTGATCAGGGACGCTGAAGGCAAGCCAGTTCGGGTGATCGGAATAAACCGCGACATTACCGAAGAGAAAAACCTGGAATCAAATCTACGCCAGGCACAAAAAATGGGACTGGTCGGCAGACTGGCCGGAGGCGTAGCGCATGACTTCAACAATATACTCACCGCGATAATCAGTTATGGAAACCTTATCGATATGCGGCTTGATGAGCCAGAGCGTGTACAACATTATGCCAAACAGATTATCGCCACATCTGAAAAAGCGGCGGATCTCACCCGGGGATTGCTTGCTTTCAGCAGACAGCAGACCATAAATCCCATACCAATCGATATAAACAAAATTGTTGTAAATATGCAGGAGATTTTGGAGAGAGTTATCGGCGAAGACATTAAATTTAAAGTCAGGACGTTGAGTCATGATCTAATTGTAATGTCTGACAAAAGCCAGATAGAACAGGTCTTGATGAATCTTGCAACAAACGCACGCGATGCCATGCCCGAGGGAGGAACCTTGACGATCACCACCGATGAAGGCGAAATAAATGAGCGATTCATACGGGCCCATCAATACGGCGCAGCCGGAAGATATGCGATCATTTCGGTCGCGGACAACGGAGTGGGAATGGATAAGATAACAGCTGAGCAGATATTCGAACCTTTTTACACGACAAAAGAGGTCGGCAAAGGCACCGGGCTCGGCCTGTCGATAGTCTACGGGACGGTCAAACAGCATAACGGCTTTATCAACGTCTACAGCGAACCGGGCATAGGAACCACCGTAAAAATATATCTGCCTCTGTTTGAAAGCGCCACGCCATCTGCACACACGAGGTCATACACTGAAGTATGCAAGGGCACAGAAACAGTTCTTCTTGTCGAAGATGATGAAGTGGTGCGAAATATTACGAAGTCAATGCTGGAAGAATTGGGATATAACATCATAGAAGCCGTTGACGGGGAACAGGCAATTAAACTGTTTCACAAAAACAAAGACAACATTCAGCTTGTCATATCCGATATGATTATGCCGAAGCTCAGCGGAAAAGATGTTCATCGCGAACTCAAAAAGATGAAACCGGGCATAAAAATATTATATATGAGCGGATATGCTGTTGATATGCTCGGATTGCCTGAGGAGGAAAAAGCAAGCTTCATTTCAAAACCGTTCGGACCTGATGCAATTTCAGCAAAAATTCGGGATGTCCTGGCTGAACGTGAATAATTCGTGCCGGCAGAGACATGTGCGAAGTATCCGGAAGATACTGCTGCCATCCAAAAAACCGGAAGCTCGATGTAGCGCATTCTCGTTCAGAACTGATAATATTCACACCTGATTTCAGATACAGGTCCGGACCAATCGCGATACTTCATTAAAAGCTCAACGATGTCATCTCAATGGCCGTATTTTTCAGCGATGAATGCCTCTATGGTCTGGGCGCTCTTTTTTGAAAAATGAACAGCCTCAACGACGGTCTTGGCCCCGGTCACCACGTCGCCGGACGCGAAAACGCCTTCGCGCGTGGTCCTGCCGTGCTCATCCGTAAGAACCAGTCCGAACCTGTTTGTTTGTATGCCGCCGGTTGTTGAAACAATGTTGGCGCGGGGCCTCTGACTTACCGCAATGATGACCGAATCAGCCTGAAACAACTCTTCCGTCCCTTCAATTTTTTCAATCGTGATATTTCCTGCTTCATCTTTTCTTTCTGCAGTAGATGCAAGAATAACCCCGTCCTCAACAATCTCGACCGGCACCTTGAAAAATTCGAACCTCGCCCCATCTATCTTGGCGTACTCGATTTCGAGAGGCTCAGCCGTCATGGTATCAGGACTATGCCGGTAAATGATACTGACATCTTCGGCCGTCTTTCGAAGGGCGGTGCGCGCCACGTCAATGGCCACATTTCCCGCTCCTATAATTGCGATTTTTTTCCCGAGATCAAAGGCATCAGGGTTTTTCAGATAGTTTATAGCATAATGGACGTGACCGAGGCTCTCACCTTTGATACGCAGAGGGTTTGGGTTCCAAATCCCGGTTCCGATAAACGCAGCCTTATATCCGTCGCGAAACAGATCATCAAGCGTGAGGACAGGGCCGATAAGCGTGTTGGGACGAATCTTTATGCCGATTCTGAGAAGAATTTCCCGGTACTTGTCGAGCAGGTATTTCGGCAGCCGGTAATCAGGAATTCCGAAACGCATAATGCCGCCCACCTTGTCCTCGGATTCGAATATCGTAATATCATATCCATGAAAAGCGAGTATGATGGCGACGGTAATGCCCGCCGGGCCGGAACCGATGATTGCCACCTTCTTGTTTTTGTTCTTTTTGCTTTTGTTCTCGACTTTATCGAGAAAATAGTATGAGATGTAGTATTCTATCGAACTTATCTGGATCGCATTGCCTGCTTTTGCAAGAACGCAGTTCTTTTCGCACAGCCTCTCGACAGGGCAGATCAGGGCGCATATGACTGAGAGAGGATTATTGACAAAAAGCATTTCGCCTGCCTCCTTGATCCGGTCTTCAAGCAGCTTTTGAATCATGGTTGGAATCTCCGTTTTTACCGGACAGCCCCGGTCGCGGCAGGGAGGCACCTTGCACTGCAGACATCTTTTCGCCTCTTCAATTATATGCTTTGCCATATGCCCTTCCTTTATTAGAGGAATGATGAAAATATTTGCTTAACCAAATCCAATTTCCGATTTCACTCATTAATATAATAGCGTGTTTTTTATGAAACTGAGGGTACCTCTAACGACGAGATACCCCCAGTTTCATTACAAATATAGTGTTTAGATTTCTGATTCCTAAGGAGCAGAAATCAATGTCTTTATAGAATCCGTCGAAACCAGTATTTCACTTGTCTTATGCAAATTAACGGTATTTGCCAACAGATTGATCTTCTGGATGTTTTTTTTGAACTCCGTTAGAAAATCGTTAAGAAATTGTCCTTAAATAGTGCAGGGGTTACAGTTTTATCTGTAATTGCTTGGTGCGGTGCGCATCCGCTGATGACATTGGACAAGAAAAAGCATATAGTTAGATCATAATATATTGTAATCTTATTCTATAAGGAGTGTAACGTATGTCGAAAAAAATATCGATTTCCCCGACTGGCTTTTCTCATACGATGCTTCCAGTTGTGAATAAACCTGTATTTCGCATGGGTGTTGCCGGCTCCTATGGCATTGACTCAGCTGATATCAGATGGGCCGCTGATCAGGGGGTCAATTACTGGGTATGGGGGAGAGGTTTCAGCAAAGTCACAGACGGAATCAGGGAGGTTATTAAACGCGATCGCGAAATCCACGTGGTTGGCTTGCTCGGGTGGGGATACTTCGGCTGGCAAGTGAGGCGCAGCGTCGAACATGCTCTGCGCATACTTGATACCGACTACTTGGATATTTTTAAGCTGGGATGGCTTGGCGTATCGTCGATTTACAGCAAGGGAATAATAAACACCCTTCTCAAGCTCAAGCAAGAAGGTAAGATACTAAGCATTGGTACCAGCATCCATGACCGGAAGAGGGCCGGCAGTCTCGCGTCAGATTCCGAAATCGATCTCTTGATGATTCGATACAATGCAAAACACCCGGGAGCTGAACAGGATATCTTTCCCTACCTCTCAACCCGAAAACCAGCGGTAGTCAGTTATACGGCATTGGCTTGGGGGCAGTTGATCAGGCCTGTACGAGGAATCGTCATGCCAGCCTGGCCTGGCAGTGAGGGCTTCAATGGTCCGCCTCTTTCTCCTGAACTGTGTTACCGGTTTGTTTTGACTAATCCGAATGTGCATGTTGTACTGACCGGGCCTCAAAACCGGGCTCAGCTCAGTCAGAATATTTATGCATTAAGGCAAGGGCCATTGGAATTGGCTGAAATGAACTGGATCAGGCAGTATGGTCAATTGGTCAAATCAAAGAAAAGACTCGATTATGTAAAGTAGTCGCAACTATCTATGGCAAAATTGAAAGCCATGCTTTTTTCTGTTGTCTTACGAGAAATGAGCGTGAGTAATTTAAAATATAAAGACAGAGCAGCCGCTCTTCTTTGAAGAACCCGATTCTACACCTGATACAATAACTGGGAGGAGGTCAGGGCTACAGCAAATGCTGTAACCCCTTGAGTGAATTGATAGTGGGAGCTATTTGAACCGATGGCCTTCAGGTTATAAGCGCGCTAAACGGTAGTTTTACAAAATCTTGATTTGCGCCTGGTTTCCCGTTTTGCATTCATAATCAGCTAGTTGCCAGCCTTACGATGTTTTGCCCATATTGATAATTGCGTCTTTTTTGATATTTTTTATCACATTCATATTTATATTTTTTTACACAAACTGCCAACTCCTTCACATCGGCATTAACAGACCTACCTTTTTACCGTCACGACCGACATAGGGGTCGTACCTGGGCTGAAGTTGCCGGTAAATGACAATGTACCGCTAACAGTATTTGAGTAACCATTCGCCGCATAGAGGAACTTGCCGCTCGGATCTACGGTTACTGAATACTGTAAAGAAAGTTTCTTTTCATTGAGTTTGTCTCCTGTAAACACCGCATACGTTTCCTCTCCGTTCACCTTCTATTCCGCTGGCCTATTTTTTCCCTGTCGCAATAAAAACTGGACATACACCAGCACTGTAGTTGGCACTAAGTGACAACGCTCCGGTAAAATTATTTATTTGATAGAGAGAAACAGTACCTGCGTAATTCGCTACATAGACGAACGTGCCGATTGGGTCTATGGTGGTTATGGAAATAGGATATGTACCAGCGCTAAAAGGGCTCCCGGTAATTTCTGTTAATGCACCGGTTGCGGAGTCTATCCTATACGCCGAAATATTATTTGAATTAAAATTCGCTACATAGACGAACGTGCCGGTCGGGTCTACGGTTACTGATTGAGGAGACGTACCGGCGCTAAATGGGCTGCCGGTAATTGCTGTTAATGCACCGGTTGTGGAGTCTATCGCGTACGCGGAAACAGTATTTGGACCAGCATTCGCCACATAGACGAACTTGCCGCTCGGGTCTACGGTTACTGAATATGGACTATCTCCAGTGCTAAACGGACTGCCGGTAATTGCTGTCAATGCACCGGTTGTGGAATTTATCGTATACGCGGAAATATTATTTGAGTCATAATTCGCCGCATAGACGAACTTGCCGCTCGGGTCTACGGTTATTGACCGAGGACCATTTCCAGCACTAAACGGACTGCTGGTAATTGCTGTTAATGCACCGGTTGTGGAATTTATCGTATACGCGGAAATATTACTTGTTAAAGCATTTCCTACATAGAGGAACTTGCCGGTCGGGTCTACGGTTACTGAATGAGGGTTAGTATAAGCACCAGCATCAAACGGGCTCCCAGTAATTTCTGTTAATGCGCCGGTTGTGGAATTTATCGTATACGCGGAAATATTATTTGTGCCCAAGTTCGCCACATAGACGAACTTGCCGGTCGGGTCTACGATTACTGATTGAGGAATCATACCAGCGCTAAACGGACTGCCGGTAATTGCTGTTAATGCACCGGTTTTGGAATTTATCGTATACGCGGAAATATTATATGAGTCTTGATTCGCCACATAGGCAAAATATTTTGAACTGCTGCTGGTACTGCTGCTGGTACTACCGCCGCCGTTGCTGCAGCTTAATATGCCGATTAAAACAAAAATACCAATAAGGCTGTAGAGAAAGTTTTTTTTCATTGAGCTTATCCCCTTTTTTCAGCTCCCCTATTCAAAATTAGCTTCTGGCAAAGCTGTGCAGAGCTATAATACCGTTACATTTGCTATATTACCATAGTATTACAGATATGCTTAACAAAAATATTCTTTTCTTAATATTTTTATAAGTGTTGCAATTTGTTGATTTGAGGCGTTTTCGTTAGCTATTACTGGTGAATTTGGAGAAAAGGTAACTTATTTTAGAAAAAGCTATGGGGATTTACACAGAGGTAACACATCAAAAGAAAAGGAGCTACAGCAAAAGCTGTAACCCCTTGAATTGATTGGTAGCGGGGGCCTTTGAACCGACGACCTTCGGGTTATGAGTTCTGCTTAAAATGCTAATATTTTAGCGCAATATCAATACGTTATAATATTTTGGTGGAATTTACTTACACTTTTAATGCCATTTTATTATATGAATTTTTATATTTTTTTTTGTGTTTCGTTGTTGTGCTTTATTTACTAAAAGCGAAACATAAAAATGCAATTAATACCTATCCTGAATTGACCTTCCCCCAGTTATTGTACCAAGTGTAGAGTCGGACTTTTTCATATTTTTGATCTGAATTGCTTCTGGGGCCGGAGGCCAGTAACCCAGAGCACTATGTGGACGGATCTGATTATACTCTTTATACTCTCGCCGCCACATCTCACTCAAGACTTCTGCCTCTCTTATTGTCGTAAATATCTCTCGATTGAGAAGTTCATCCCGCAGTTTTCCGTTGAACGATTTGATGTAGCCGTTTTCCCAGGGGCTGCCTGGTTAAATAAAAAAGGTTTTGACCCCGACTCTGGACAACCACTCCCGAACTGCCGTTGTCGTAAACTCCGAACCGTGATCAGAACGTATATGCTTGGGTACTCCTCGCATGATGAACAGATTGTAAAGCTGACTCAAAAAATCCTGGGCCGTAAGATGCCTGTTTACTACGATACTTAAATACTCCATTGTGAATTCGTCAATAATATTCAGTATGCGGATTGGACTGCCATTGGCAAGCCTCGCAGCCACAAAATCATAGCTCCAAATATGGTCTTTGTACTGAAGGCGAAGCCTGATGCAGGAGCCGTCATTAAGCCAGAGTCTATCGCGTTTCGGAGATGATCGTTAAATATTTTTGTGTTGATCTCGACTGACCTATAGTTCGGCAAACGCGCCGTTCTGAATACCAGAGGACTTGACGCACATGCTCTACGGCCCGGCCCCTACTGGCCGGGCTCAAAAGTTTCACTTCGTTACCTCGTTCAATATCTGATTGTCAATGAAAAGGTCGGTCACCAGCTTCCGGAGGCGGGTATTCTCCTTCTCCAGATCCTTCATCCGTTTGGCCTCCGCTATCTGCATACTGCCATATAACTTGCGCCACCGATAAAACGTTACATCCGTCTTCTTGCACACCTTCCACAAAAGATGCGCCTTTGCTCAAGAGGAGCTCTGCCTCTCTGAGCATTCCCGACGATTTGCTCGTGGGTATACCTCATTCTCTCATCCATGATTGCTCTCCCACTGGTTTATGTCACCATAGGTCCGACTCTCTGAGTGGTACTGTTTTCTGGGAGAGGTCAGTTTTGATCCTGGGATTCAAGTAGTTTTTTCACCACTTTCTTATCCCGACGCTTCAGCTATATTCTGCTGATTTGTTTTTATCACGATGAGTTCGTCAAGACAAAACACTTTATCGATATCGAGAAGGAGAATAAAACCATCACCTCGTTTTCCCATGCCTTTAATAAAGTCATTATTAACTTGGGAGCCGACCTTTGGATTCGGTCTGAAATCATCTGGCCCAAGATCAATTACCTCTTGTACGGAATCTGCAAGCATTCCGACTATGATACTATCTCCGCTCAGAATAACCTCGCTTATAATAATGCATGTGTTTACCGTTTGTTCTGTCTTACTCATCTCGAATTTGAGCCTAAGATCTATAACTGGTACGACGCTACCTCGAAGATTTATTACTCCTCGCATGTAATCAGGAGTTCTCGGCACCTTAGTAACCGTTGTAAAATCCAGAACTTCTCGCACTTTCGCGATGTCAATGGCAAATACTTCTTGATCAAGCTTAAATGTTAAGTACTGGTCTATAGTTGTGGTAGATACGTCCATAATTCTCTCCTTTTGAGATATCGAAAGGACCAGATCCATCCATCGTATATCTTGTGTTTGCCCTTACTCGAAAAACTCAGAATTTTTCGAACTCAGCATCCCTTGAATCTCCATTACTCTTAGGCATGCTGATTACGGCGCCTGCTGGTTGAATTTGAGCTCGAGCTGGCACTTTTATACCAGTATCAGCTATTTTGACAATTTCCTTGTTCGTACTGGTAATGATAGATGTATCTTCTATTTTTTTTCTAGCCCCTAATTTCAGCTTTTTGTCGGCAGCATTGTCGATATTAAAAAAAGAAATCGTATTCAACAACTGTTCCGATTGAGAAGAAAGTTCTTCTGCCGTAGACGCCATTTCCTCAGCCGCACCGGCATTTTGTTGTATCACTTGATTTAACTGCTGTATAGCAGAATTAATCTGATCCGAACCGCTCGATTGCTCCTTTGATGCAGCATTTATTTCTTGCACAAGTTCAGCCGTTTTCTGAATATCCGGTACTAACTTTGTCAACATCTCACCAGCTTTTTCTGCGACTTCGACGCTGTTTGTAGACAGAGTACTGATTTCAGCTGCGGCCACTTGGCTACGTTCTGCTAGTTTTCTGACCTCCGATGCAACGACTGCAAACCCCTTTCCATGTTCTCCTGCTCTGGCCGCTTCTATGGCGGCATTCAACGCCAGTAGATTCGTCTGACGAGCTATTTCTTCGATGATTGCTATCTTGCTGGCTATATTCTTCATTGCTTCCACTGTTTCTGACACAGCCTTGCCGCTTTCCTTGGCATCTTCTGCGCTTTTTAATGCTATCTTTTCAGTCTGTTGTGCATTTTCAGAATTCTGCTTGATCGTTGCGTTCATTTCTTCTACTGAAGATGAAGCCTCTTCCGCTGCAGCTGCTTGCTCAGTTGTACCTTGGGACATTTGTTCAGAACCTGCTGAAAGTTGTTGACTGCCAGAGGCTACATTATCGGCTGCAGTCTTTACATCAGTCGTCACCAGTTTCAGCTTATCGACCATATCATTCATCGCGGCTGATAGTTGACCTATTTCATCTTTTCGTGCTATATCTATTTTTTGCATAAGATCGCCCTTGGCGACAGCACTCGCGAAATCAACTCCCTTCTTAAGCGGTGCACTGATCATTCGGGATATAAAAACTCCTAATACAACAGCAACAATCAGACCGACAAGAGTAACGGCTATTATTGTTTTCGTGACGAAACTTGATAACGCGGCATCAGCCTCTTTTGCTTGGCTTCCAACTTTTCGCTTCATATCAACCATTTTAGCTATAGCATCATTCTCGGCTTTCGCGAGAGCAACAACTTCTCCGTTCATAAGTGCGTATGCTTCTGCTTTTTTCCCGTCCAAGGCGAGCCCTTCTAGCCTTTCGAATACAGGAGCATAATTACCTCTGGCATGAACGTATTCGTCAAATATTGCTTGACCTTCTTTAGTCAAAATAGTTTTTTGAAAACTATCTGATGCCTTAGTCATTGCATCCCTGTTGGCTTGCAGCTTGTCTCTTAGTTTTTTCCTCTCCTCTGACGTGTTTGCCTGAACCAAATCCCGCACATTAACTCTCAACATCTGGAATTCCGTTGATATAGTGACCAAGTCGCTTATTGGTACGGTAACGTGTGTGTATAACCTATCTCCTGAATCTTCCAATTTTTTTATGTTAATTACTCCAATCACACCAATCAATGTTCCGATCAAGGCAACTGCAATAAAACCGCCCAAAAGCTTAACACTTACTTTCATATTTTCGAACCACTTCACGATATACCTCCTCTGAAATATTGTTTAATCAATGATATAAAGAACGACTTTTCAATTTTTAGTACCGATATGCCACCTCCCCTCGTTGACAGAGTCTTTTCGTGCTTTGTTAACGCTGCAAGATTAAATACCGAGCATCAAATTCAGCATCTTTAATACGAGCAGCCTTTCCATCACGCATTATACGTTCATAAATAATTCAAGTTTTTAAAGACATCTAGCGTTAATCATGTCAACTAAATAATCAGGTTATACTCGTCATCATTTTATAAATATCGTCGAGGTAATCTTCCTTGATATCTCAAATCATTAAGAGCGATGTTTTTATTTGTATGATTTTGAATATCATCTTACAAACCTTTTTACCACATCCATAAGCTGCTCAGGTTTAAAGGGTTTAACGACCCAACCGCTTACTCCGACATTCCTGGCTTCTAACTTTTTTTCTTCCTGAGATTCGGTAGTCAACATGACAATTGGCATAAACTTGTGGGCTACCATGCCTCGGACTTGCTTAATGAGGGCGATCCCGTCCATCTCGGGCATATTTAAATCGGTAATTATCATATCAATTTTGGTGTTATCCAATTTTGTAATTGCATCTTTTCCACTATCTGCCATGACAACATCATAACCTGCGTCTTTAAGCGCAAAATTTACAAGCTGCCTCATAGAAGCCGAATCATCAACGACTAAAAAAGTTTTCGACATATTGCCTTTCTCCGTTATCCCTTTACGACTCTGCAAGTGTTCTATTCATAACAGATCGTTCCGATTCCATGGTGTACAAATCTCTTAGCCAAAACGCCGAGTCATTGACACTTCGATCAGAAGACTGAAATCGAACTGCCGTCAGCTTTTTAACCATTTTCTCAGAATCTTCCCTGAATTTAGTTAGCGCCTCGATTACATGTTCAATGCGTTGTTTTGTAATATCTTGAAACTGCATTGAAACAACGATATCGCTGATATCCTTTGCAAGATTTTTTGTCTCCGTTGTAAGCTCATTTAATTTCATCTGCGTATCTTTAATGGCGTCATTAATTCTAGTTAAGGCGTCTTCAACCGCCAGATCAGCTTCTGCCACGCGCTTACTGCTGGAAGTGACTCCGAATTCGCTTTTTTGCAATGCAATTTTCAAATCACTACCAATTTTAATTATCGTATTTCTAATCCGATTTGCAGCATCGTTTGAGCGTTCAGACAATTTTCGTACTTCTTCCGCAACAACACCAAATCCTTTGCCAGAATCTCCTGCTCGTGCTGCCTCTATGGCTGCATTTAAAGCCAGAAGATTTGTTTGTTGTGCAATATATTCTATATCTGTTACAATCTCGCAAATTTCTTCTGCATCATCCGTCATGACTTTCATGTTCTGCATCGTTTCTGCAGTTATCACCTTTATTTCTTCCATATCCCTAAGAACTTTTTTGAATGCTTTTTTCGCAACTTCTATAAATGCGCCCTCTTTCGCTGTTCCAACAAAAATGCTGAATGCATCAGAAGCCTTTGATGCATGGCTCCGTGCTCGCTCCACCATATTCATAAATTTCCCACCCATATCTAGAGCGGCTTGTTCTGTCTGCGAGGAAACCTCTTTAAGTTGATTCGCTAAAACTGGTACTAATTGATTCCTATCTTTAAGATGATAGGCAATGGGATGTACGACCTGTATCAATTCATCAAACATTTCTTTTTGCTCTTTTTTAAGTCTTCCTTCTACGTCTTTCAAAATTTTTTTTATTTTCACATAAGCAATACACATAAATCCGCAGGTTACAGTTACAAGTACGATTAACCGTAACAGCCTATGCTCGATTAAGGACATTAATGCAATGGATAGTAAAATTAAAAATGCATAAATCATAGGTTGAAGTTTAGTCATAGATAAAAAATTCCTCTTTCTATATTATTGACGCACGATGCAGCCGATTTTATCAATTGAGTCTTTTATCGGTATCGATTTTTTTAACTTTAGTTTTTGGATTAAATATTAGTATTTAAATACTTTTTTGAAGGAAAACTTGATTAGCCGTGTAGGGACAACTTATACATATTGTAAGGAATATTTGATAGCGGGTCAGAGTTGATGATTGTCTTGAAAGATATTAATTTAATAATCTAGGCAACTAGAGTTGAAACAAACTAACTAACGTACCAATGGATACTAAGCTATGCTCTATGGCAAACTTGATTAGCCCCGGGATACCTTTGACACCTAATTTTTTCATCATGCGACTGCGATAGGTTTCGACGGTTTTTTGTGAAATTGAAAGTTTCTTCGCAATTTCAGCATTTGTGTCTTCTTTGACCACAAGTCTAAGAATTTCTTTTTCACGAAAGCTGAGCCGGCTGACCGGGCTAACGTCAGCATAGCCCTCTGGAACAGAAATATGTGTTTCGATTATTTTGTCAGCTATTTTTTTACTGAGATAGCGCTTGCCAGCAAAGACTTCTCTTAGCGCTAAAATTAGTTCAGCGCTAGATGATTCTTTCGATAAAAGTCCATTTGCTCCTGCCCGAAGTGTTTGAGAAATGTATTCACTAGAATCATATGCAGAAAATACTATAACTTTTATTAAAGGGTATTTTCTCTTCAACAAGCGTGTGGTTTCTATTCCATTTAAACGAGGCATTACTATGTCCATAATGATAATATCTGGTATAGTCGGGCAAAGTTTATTTACCATTTCTATGACTTCACTACCATCTGATGCCTCTCCCACTATCTTTATATCTCGCTCAGCGCCTAAGAGCAGCCGCAAGCCTTCCCGAACAACAGCATGATCATCTACAATTATTATATCCATAATTATCAATGTCCCGTTTATTCTAAAGAATAGTTGTTTTTCGAGAACAAATACTTTTATATTCTGCATAAAGAACGACTTACGCTAAACAAATGATAAAATATAGGAGAACTTTATGCATCCAAGTTTTCCCTTATTTTTTTCAGTAATTCTTGCGGTTCAAAAGGTTTTGAAATAAAAACAAAGTCTTTAATTGCTGTCCCTCTTTCATTAAGAATGTTACCGGTATAACCACTCATAAATATCGCCTTTATGGTAGGGTTTATCTTCTTGATGATTTCATAAACTTCCTTTCCGTTTTTTCTCGGCATAGTAACATCAAGAATAAGTAATTGAATTATTTTATTACTCTCTTTATATTTTTTTACCGCTTCTTCACCGTCTGCCGCTTTTATAACTTTATAACCGTATTCCTCTAGAATGTACTTTGTGTAATTCATGACAGCCGGCTCGTCTTCTGCAAGCAATATTGTCTCTGTGCCTCCTAATAAAATAGGAAGCTGAACCGGCTCATCTTTTTCTATTTCCGCCTCAATTAGGGGTAAAAATATGCTAAAAACGGTTCCTTTATTGATACTGCTGCTTACACCTATAAAACCGTTATGCTGCTTGACTATACCGTATACTATTGAAAGTCCTAGTCCCGTTCCTTTTCCCACCTCTTTCGTAGTAAAAAACGGATCGAATATTTTTTTTAAAATATTATCCTCGATACCTGTTCCTGTGTCACTGACGGTAATGAGTCCATACTTACCTACTTTTCCGAACTCATTTTTCTGTATAAATTCATCATCGATCATCTCTTTTCGTACTTCTATAAGCAGTTGGCCTCCATTTGGCATAGCATCACGCGCGTTAGTTGCAAGATTCAACAGGACCTGCTCTATCTGTCCACTGTCAGCCAATACTGTTATATTCTCACTTTGAAGCAATCCCGTTTTTAAATCGATATCTTCACCAATCGCCCGAGATATAAAGCTGATTATTTTTTCTATTACACTGTTGAGATCTACTGGCTTTGGATTTATTATTTGTTTTCTACTGAAAGCGAGAAGGCTCTTTGTCAGTTGAGCTGCTCGATTTGAAGCTACAAGAATTTGCTCTATATTCCGTTTAAGAGACTCATCCTTGATTTTTATTTGCAGAATGCTGGAAAAACCGATAATCGCCGTCAAAATATTGTTGAAGTCGTGAGCAATTCCGCCTGCAAGAATACCGATTGATTCCATTTTTTGCGAGTGATAAAGTTGTTGCTCAAGTTTTATCTTTTCTGTTATATCATTCAAAATTTCTATTGTATACATGATGTTATTGGACGCATCCCTAATCGGATATGATCTTACATCCAGATATGTCGTATCAGTATCATTTTTTGAATATGCATGAACCGTTGTGGCCGGATCACCCGTATTGAATGTGTGCATTACAGCGCAAACTTTCCCACAGTCTCCACAGGGTCTTTTAGTTTTTAGATACACCTCATAGCAGTTTTTACCTATAACTTCCTCTCGTGATGATTCGACCAATTCGCAATAGGCACGGTTTGCAGTAACAATTTTGTAATCCTGATCAACGACCACCAGGCATTCGCCCATACCTTCAAATATGCTACTGAGGAAATGTATCGTTCTACGATTTTCAGTCACATCCTCAACAATACAAGCTATACGGTAATATTCGCCCTCTGCATCCTTGATTAAAGTTCGCTTGAATTTCACCCATCTCAGCATACCATTGTAATGAATGATCCGGCAGTATTTTTCAGCAACTTCTTCTCTGTTTTCATTAATATCGTACAAAATGGGTTCGCGATCTTCTGTATGGATGCAATTCAACCATATTTTAGGATTTTCATAACAGGCTTGCGCAAAAATTCCGAAAATCTTCTCAAATCTCGGGCTCACATACAACATTCTTTCTGAATTTAATGATATTAATAAAAATGCAGCATCGGTGCTCGCTGCTAGTTGGTGAAAACGATTTTTACTCTCTCTAAGTTCTTGTTCGATCCGTCTTCGTTCGACTATTTCTGTTGCTAGCATCTCTTTAACTTTGGCAAGGTCGTGAGATTGCAAAAAAGGTTGCGGCTCAGATTCCTCTTGGCTACTCTTGTGGACAGATTCTGTGAATGAATCGCTTTCGCTTTTCTCGATAAGGCATTCAAACCATTTCAATTTTCCTGATTCGTCGTATTTCTGGTTCGCTATTAGCCAACACCAGATAACGTTTCCAGTCTTTGTCTTCATAGCTATTCTTTTCTTTTTTAGTGAGCCACAACGCTTCAGTTCTTCAATTGCAACTTCTCTGTCCCGCGGATTATCGTACAGGTTACATGAAGAAATATACAATAACTCTTTTGCGGAATCGTACCCCAAGAGTCGAGCTATACTTTGATTCGCACAGACGATTCTTGAATTGGCAACTTCGTTTTTATAATAACCAATTTTCATATCGTCTATAAACTTATCGATATGCGCAGGAATGTAATCGTTAGTGTTTTCTTCAGGCATAAACCACTCTCTTGTTTTCCTATTTTGATTAAATTAGGAATAAGATAATAGCAATCTACCCAACGTTATCGTCCAATCGTTTTGCCAGCAATCTTTGCAAAATATCTATATAGTTGGTAATACCAACTATTATGCCAAAAAAAAATTACTTTATTAAATTTTCGTGAGCTTTATGTAAGACCTTATTGCATATTTCCATTTCTTGCTCTGTAATCCCTCTCCGCAACTGCTGAAAGATCTTTTCCGCCAAAATTATTACTCCATGTATTACGCTCTCACCTCGCTTCGTAATATAAATGATTTTTTCTCGGCCATCCAAGGAGTTTTTCTTGCGGAGTATAAGTTTTTGAGATTCTAAGCCAACCGCAAGATGAGCCATTGTTGTTTTATCTTTGAACAGCTTCTGAGCGAGCTCCCACTGCGATTGACCGTTTTGCTCCCATACCTGAACTAGAACCGATATGTGCTCAGCCGTAATTTTGTAGCTATGTTGTGTCAATTCTTGGTTTAACTTCTTCTGAAAAGCCCTTGATAAAAGAGTTGCCTGAATAGTAATCGATCCTTTAGTTGTATACATTAAATATACCTTTTTGTGCAGTTTTATGCAACAAAAAATTGCAAAAAATCACCTCGCAACATACTGATTTTATGGAGATAACTCAGGTATTTCGCTAAAAGTATCTATTTATTTAACATTCGAGACACTTAAGCTTTTTCTGAATATTACCTGCTTTTTTACTCCAAAAGCTGTTCGCTAAATTTCTGTCCATCTGGGGTTCAATTTAATTGGGGAAAAAATGAAGATAAGGTACGATAAAAAAGTTTAAATTCGCGAAATTATACACTTAAGGTGTGCATAACAAAAGGGCTTTTTTTTGATATGTTTTCAATTTTAATAATCGGCTTCAAATAAGATAATACGGCTTTCTAGTCATTTACTTGTCATGTACTAATATCTACGCTGAAGGAGGCCTTAACCGCAAATTAATCTTTAAATATATATTGAAAATTCGTAGCCGCTAGCAAATCTCCCATATTCGATTCGATGTGATTTCTCATTTTTTTTTCGGCCATTGCCGGATTTTCAGCCAAAATGGCGTCAATTATCTCTATATGCTCTTCCAAAGAACGATTTATCCGTCCCGGAATATAGCCGGCCGGATTTAAAAGTCGTATGCTCTGATTGTCAAGCTTATTCATAATGCCTATCAGACGTTTATTTCCAGTCGAATCAATTATAAGCCGGTGGAGATCGTGGATATCATTGGTGTACACTTGTTTTTTTTGTTCAAGTAATTTAACTGTAATCTTTCTGATTTCCTTGACTTTTTCTTTTTCAATCCGTTTCACACACACTGACGCTGCAAAAGGTTCAAAAAGAAGCCGTAACTGAAAAATTTCATAAATATCTACAGGTGAAATGGTGGTCACTATGGCGCGATTATTGATAACAGTAATTAATCCTTCGGATTCGAGCCGGATGAGTGCTTCGCGAACTGGTGTGCGGCTCATATTAAGGTTATCCACTATCCACTTTTCCGTAACAGGGGAACCAGGCTTTAATTCAGATTTAAAAATGGCATTCCTTATGTAATCGTAAGCGACTTGACCGTTATTTGATGTTTTCCGCAAGATAATCTCCTACTATATAAATACCATAAATAAAAATCCCCAATCTTCATAATCAAGATTGGGGATTAATCGACAAAAACGTTAATCCACACAACATCTCAACGCCGAAGAGTGTGTGAAAACATAAAGGCCGGTCTTCTGGCTTTCCCTTCTCTACTTACCTTCCCAGCCTTGTTCCAAGCCAGTGATAAGAGCATAGCAGAGAACTTTGATCCCCTACTGCGGGATCGGGATTACAGCGGCGGGTCCGCTCCCGATTCTCACGGGATTCCCATAACCTAAATGTCGTAAAACATATTTATAATTTTATAACATAAAACGGCTCAAAAGTCAAAGAATTCTCTCTCGACTGAAAAGAATGATTTGACGCTTGCTGGTATTTTTCGCGTTAATTATTTTCGTTCAATTCCGGATATTTGATTAAAAAACTCAGCAAACACCCGATTATTGGAAGGACAATAATAAAGTGCAGTGCAGAAAGGACGCTATAATTATCCGCAATTACGCCTAAAAGAGTTACTCCCAGTCCTCCTGTTCCAATGGAAAAACCTACCGTAAGTCCTGATGCCATGCCAATGTTGTTCGGCAGGAGGCGCTGAGCCATGGCGACAGTAATGGAAAATGAGGAAATAAGGACTACACCGAGAATACCGAATACAATAAACAAATAAACTCCATTGGCATAAAATATAAGTGGCAGTACGAGAGCTGTTAACGCTAATGAGACAATCATAAAGCGCTTATGGCCCCATCGGTCTGCGAGTCGTGCGCCGAGAAGCGTGCCGATAACCGAACTCAGCAGAAACACTGATACAAGTTTTCCCGCATACATCGGATCTCCCTTTAAGTAGTCCTTGTAATAAAAAGGAATATACGTTAAAAGACCGAACTGGGTCCATGATCTCATAATGACAACGCCGATAATATAAGAAAGAGCTATATAGGCTCTCCTGTTACAATTGCTTTTTATAGCAGTTTTTTTGCTTATACTATGCGCCCTCGTTGGGATTGTAATAGCTTTCCAATAAACGCTTATAAGTACTATAAAAATAAAGGCGGGGATAATCATTACAGGAAGATATATCAGACCATAATGCGTAATTACATAAATAGTAAGAAATGGTCCGATCGCAAATCCTAGATTTCCACCAACCGAAAATACCGATAAACCTGTGGCTATCTTTTCTCCGGTGAAATAGGAAGCGGTTTTAAAACCCTCAGGATGATAAGCAGAAATGCCGAGACCGCTAAGAAGAACAAGCATAAGAACAACGATATACTGAGAAGGAAAAATTACAAGGGAAAAACCCAATCCGGCAAAGAGGCATCCTAGTGGCAAAAAAACAGGCTTTTCTTTTTTGTCCGAAATCATGCCGAAGAACGGCTGAATAACCGACGAGGCAATGTGCGACGCAATAAGAATAAATCCGGCCATCGTATACGAAAGATTAAGTTTATCTTTCAGAAACGGTAATACTGCGATCAAGGCTCCATTGTATATGTCCACCACGCAATGCCCAAAGGACAGCAGTATAAGCTCTTTTAGCCTGAATTTATTCATATAACTTTTTTGAATCTATCTAGATATCTTTTATGAGGATTTGTGTTTTTGCTTCTTATCCCATAGGCCATGATCCAACCATATTATGTTCCAGCTCCTGTAATTCTGCAGTTGATGATATGCAAATTCCCAAGTCATTGAGAAGTCCATCGGAAATTCCATATATCCAACCGTGAATAGTCAGTTGCTGCCTTTTATTCCATGCTGATTGAACAATTGTGGTGTTGCAGACGTTTACAACTTGCTCTATCACATTAAGCTCGCAGAGCCGGTCTAGCCGCTGATTTGGATCAGTCGTATACATTATCTTATCGGATCTTCTACGATACGTATCGCGTACATGACTCAGCCAGTTAGATAGTAAACCATGAGGACTGTTTTCTATGGCCGCCCTAATCCCTCCACAGCCATAATGCCCGCATACAATAATGTGTTTTACCTGTAAAACTTCTACTGCATACTGAATAACTGAGAGGCAATTCATATCTGAGTGAATAACCAGATTAGCTACATTGCGATGGACAAATAGTTCTCCAGGAAGCAGGCCGACTATTTCATTGGCGGGGACGCGGCTATCCGAACATCCAATCCAGAGATATTCAGGCGATTGCTGCTCTGCCAATTTTTTGAAAAATTCAGGATTGGACTGTGTAATTTGTGTTGCCCATTGCCTGTTGTTTTCGAATAACTGAGTTAATTTTTTCAACTGCAATACTCTCCTGTATTATCAGATAGCAAACATACCTCATGGTTTGATTTGTTTGAATCATGTACTACAAATACAGTGGATATTACTCAGCATCCATTATAAGTAATGGTTTACTTAGTAGATTATATATTATGCTACCATTTTCTCGAAAGCCGTATTCATATTCAGGCTTTTTGTGTCTTCGTTCACCTCAAAATCGTGTACGTAATCGGGACTTCGATCCAGCCATTCACATGCGGCAGCGGGCCCGCACGATAGACAGTTCTGACAGATGCAGCATCAAGGATTTTTGACCCCGAGCTTTTTATGATCTCCACCCTCTCTACATTACCCGAGTGCAACACCCAGAACCGGACCCGCACGACCCCTTCGATCCCCCGTTCACGCGCGATGCGGGGATATGTTTTCGCCCGCTCCAGCGCAGCCTGGATCAGCTGCCACTGATCAGGCGACAGAACACCGGGCCGGGAACCCGGTTCACCGCCTGTGTCCTGTGGTATTGTTTTCGTATCTGATACGCCCTCGTTCTCTGGCGTGCCTGATGCAGCCGCTGTTGACGCAGTTACCACATGAAGGGTTTCATTCGCGTCGGCTTTTTGCAACGGTTCGGAATCGCGTACTGCGGCAGACGGTGGCCTTGACTGAATGTTCCGGGATCGGGACGCGGTCTGCTCGATTTTTCCGGCAATCTGATCTGCCCCTATGAGCGTCACCGTAATCACATTGGATTTCCCGAGCAGATGCCCGTAGTGCGCGAATGCCAGCGCGCTGCCGAACAGCAGAATATGTATTCCGAGAGAAGCAATGAGTGAGCGCTGAAATGTCATAGAATTTACTTTTAACATTATAGCCTGCAGACTGTTTTTAGCAGTCCCGGGTGAAAATGTCTTCCCGCACGATTCGTGCGGGAAGACCTATAGCCTGTTCTAGAATCTGACTGTCAACCCTCCATACACCTCCGTAGGTGGCATGGGATATCCTGCGGAGACGTTGTAGGACCGATTGGTAATGTTTTTGATTCCTGCGAACAAATCGGCCTTGGCATACTTCCACAATTCAACTGGTTGAAGAATCTTCATGTCCAGCACGCCGTAGTGGCTCGTCGGGTTTGATGTCCCGAGTGATTGGACCCAGTAGTTTCTGACGTATCTGCCTTCAAGATAAATATTTGTCTTAACCTTCGGGACCGTATAGCTGATATAGCTTTTAATCTGTTCCGCGGGCGCACCGGCAACATAGTCTCCCGTGTCCAAGTCCCGTGTGTCCATTCCCGTATAATTGACTCCCCACACCAGTGCGTCAAAGAACGTGGCTTTTGCTTCCGCTTCGAATCCCGTGATACGCGCCCTGCTGAAGTTTGTCGGTTTGTAAACAAAATTATTGTCCGGCATCCAGACGATCAGGTTCCTTGCATGGCGTTCAAAAACCGTGAACTTGATTGAACGGCCTTTTCCCAGCGGCTGCTCAATCCCTCCTTCATACTCCGCTGACTTCTCAGGCTTGAGGTCGGGGTTCCCGGCTGTCCAAGGCGTGGCCGGCCAGTACAAATCGTTGAACGTAGGCGCCCGGTATGATTCTCCGGCAGAGGCCCTGATGATTGTCCCGGTGGGGCCTACAAGATAACGGGCGCTCGCCTTCGGGCTGAAATTGTCCCCGAAGACCGAATGGTTGTCATATCTGCCGCCTACAACGAGAATGAATGCATCTCCGATTGAAATCTCATCCTGAAGGTACAGCGCGCGCTGCGATGCGGAGTGTTCTCCCAAAGAACCCTGCAGGGGGTCCTGGCTGTCCACATGATCAGCATGAACTTCCCCTCCCACGGTCAGAACATTTGACAGGAACGACAGAGGGGCCGTACGCCAGTTCGTCTGCAGTTCCGAGTTTATTCCGGATAGGATGTGCTTGCTGTCATCACTGAACGGGTTCTTGAACAGCATTTTGTTCCGGTACATGTTCAGCGTTGCCCGCATATCCATATCTTTTGTAAAGGCGCTCCGGAAGGTAAGCCCCATGTCCGCGTTCCGGTCCCATTGCCGTGCTAAGGGAGTCAGGTACGTTAAGGAACCCGGCGCTCCGTTCTCCTTTTCTATATAATTCGCGGCAAGCTCAAGCGATGTATTCGTCGAAAAGTCATACCCGATCTTCCCGCTCGTTGCTGTTTTGTCATAATCGCTGTTTACGCGATACCCGCCTGCTTTCTCCTTGTTCGCAGAGATGTTGTAGTAAAAATTTCCGATTTTGCTTCCATTCCCTGCACCGAGGGTCCAGTAGCCGTGACTGCCGCCAGCGCTGGTTATGGATGATTCCAATCCGGTCGGTTTTTTGGTTATAATATTGATCACACCGCCGAGCGCATCCGCGCCGTACAGGGCCGACGACGGGCCGCGCACAATCTCTATCCGCTCGATATTCTCAACCGGCACCGGCAGAATGTTCAAATCAAATCCGCCCGACTGCGACGAATTCAGCCGCCTGCCGTCCAGAAGCACCAGAACCTGCGAAACCGTGGAGCCGCGCAAACTGACTTCAACCGCGGAACCCGGCGTGCCGTTGTCATGCACATCAGCGCTTGCGGTCCGCTCTATTACCTGTGCCGCGGTCGTTGCCCCGGATTTTCTGATTTCATCGGCAGTGATCACCGTGACCGACTGCGTAACATCCTGCAAGTTCTTTTCCGTCTTTGTTGCGGTAACGACAATTTCTTTCAGCTGCGTGCCGGCCTCTTCCGCCAAAACCATGGGCGGACAGAGCATCAGGCCGCACAGCACGGCTGCTGCGAAACGACTGTTCATTATTGTTATCTCCTTCCGTCGAGGTTGTGGGAATGCGAGGTTTCCTGGCTTCGGACTTCCTACTTGCCGGCCTTCCCATCCGGACTTTTCCGGACAGTGGCACGCTCGGCGTTCGTTTCCTTCACAGTTGCGCGACAGCAGGGGAATTGCACCCCTTTCCGCTCCAGCATTCCCAGGGTTATAAATAGCTGCTTACCGTCATCGTGTTTTTCCTTTATTCTCTCCTTTGGCCGCTCACCTCCCTTCAAGATTGTGCGAAAACATCTTTAAAAATTATGTTCGTATGTGATGTGCAGGCCGGAACCGCTTTTCTTGATATCAACGTCCACATCAAATGCCTGCTGTATCCGTTCGCGGGTCAAGACGCTCCCGGGATCTCCGGCGCTGATGATGCTTCCTTCCTTGATCAGCATGACTTTTTTGAACTGGAGTGCCATATTGATGTCATGGAGCGCCATTACGATGGAAATATGCTGCCTCTCGCAGAGGCTTTTCAGCAATTTCACCAGCTCAATCTGGTACTTGATATCCAGGTTCGCGAGCGGTTCGTCGAGCAGCAGCAGTCCGGCACCCTGCACGAGCGTCATGGCAATAAACGTCCGTCTCCGTTCGCCGCCGCTCAAGTCAATGAGCCGCGACCCGGCCTTCTCACGTAGCCCGACCATGTCAAGAGCCTCATCAATGTCCATGACCGGCGGAATATCGTACGGATAGAGCCCCATGCTTACCAGGTCACGGACCGTAAACGGCACGCTGATATCGAGCGCCTGCGGAAGATAGCTGATCAGCTTTGCCCGGTCCCGCCCCTTCTCCCGCAGAAGATCGTTGCCCCAGAGGGCAATGCTGCCTGACGACGGCCGCAAAAGCCCGCTTGCCAGCTTCAGGATCGTGGACTTGCCCGACCCGTTCGCGCCAAGTAAACCGATGAAATCTCCCTCGCCTATGGAAAAAGACAGGTCGCGGATAAGGAGTTTGTCTTTCTCATAGGAAAAGCAGACGTTTTTAAGATCCAGAATATGCACGTCAGAGGTTGAGGACATCTTTTCTCCTGAGAAGATACAAAAAATAAGGCGCGCCGATGATCGCCGTGACCATGCCTGCCGGAAGTTCCGCAGGCGGCAAGACAGACCGGCTGGCCAGATCAGCGATGCACAGAAGGGCGCCGCCTCCCAGGGCGGACGCCGGGATCAGCGCGCGGCTGTCCGCGCCGAAGAAAAACCGCATGATATGCGGCATCAAAAGACCGATAAAACCGATCATGCCGCCGAGCGACACGGACGCCGCTGTCAGAAGCCCTACCGAAGTAAACAGAATGAACCGCTCGCGCTGGGGTGCAAAACCGAGGCTATGGGCCAGTTCATCTCCGAGCATGAGCGCATTAAGAGCCTTTGCCCTGCAAAGGGAAATGGCCACGCCGGCAAATACCAGCACGACTCCGTACGGTATTCGCTGCCAGTCCGACATGGACAGGTCCCCGAATATCCAGAGCATTGCCCGCCGCAATCCTTCATCAGTCGATAAACTCATCAAAAGCATCAACAGCGCGGAAAACAAGAAGCTCAGGCCCACGCCGGCAAGCAGCAATCGCTCAGGCCAAAAACCGCCCCGCTTAAGCCCCATGACGCCCACAATCCCTCCCGTGATGATTGCACCAGAAAAAGCGAGCACAGGCACGGTAAAGCTGCCGAGGAACGACAATCCGCCGATAATGCCGAGGGCCGCCAAGAGCGATGCACCGCTGGATATTCCCAGAATGTACGGATCAGCCAGGGGATTCCTTAAAATACCCTGCAGCACCGCACCGGACGCGCCTAAAGCCATACCCATGAGAAACGCAACCAGAACGCGCGGCAGCCGGATGTCCATCAGTATCTCCTGGTCCACATCGCTGAGCGCACCGGGCAGAATCATGTTCGGCCCCAGAAAGAGCGCACAGCAAAAAACAATCAGCACAAGAACAGCTAAAAACGTCATTTTTACTTGAGGCATGCCGAAAGCTCCTTAATTCCCGGAACAATCCGCGGACCAAGGCGGTACAGATTGTCCCCGACATAGCACACGGCGCCGTTTTTGACCGCGGGTGTAGATGCCATCCGGGCAAGCACTCCGCGCGACACCGCGCGCATGTCCATCCCCGATCCTTTGCCGATCACGATCTTGTCAGGGGGATGCCGGACCACTTCCTCGAGAGAGTATTTCGGATAGGCGCTCTTCGCTTTTCCCGCAATGTTCTCGTACTCTAGGAGATTAATGACATCATTCATCGCGGTACGGGGGCCCGCAACAATAAGCGGTTCAGGCCAGACGATGAAAAGCACCCTTCCCTTCCTCTTATTATTGCCGCCTTCGAAAGCGTCTTCTCGTCCCAGCGCTCCTTCGATTTCACGTGCAAGCGCTTCCGCCCTTTCCGGCACCCCGAGCACCGTGCCGAGCTGTCTGATCCCCTGCGGAAGCTCGGAAATCCTGCGCGCCGTGAATACCACAATCGGAACACGCAATGATCGAAGCCTTTCCGCAAACTCCCGGGGATTGCCGTCTGTGGTCATGACTACCACATCCGGCTTGAGCGACACGACAGCCTCAAGCGACGGATTGGACATGCCCCCGATCCGGGGTTTTTTCTTGACCGCCTCCGGATAGTCGCAAAAACTCGTGACCCCCACGATGTCCTTCTCCAGACCTAATGCAAACAAAATCTCCGTCACGTTCGGCGCAAGGGAGATGATCCGTTTCGGGGGAACGGCAGTTTCCGCGCCGGAAAGACCCGGACAGGCCGTCGAAACCGCAATAAAAAGAATGAGAGTATATTTTTTAATTGTGCTCATCACGGACTAGAACAGAACGCCTGCTTCCGCTCAAAATAAAAATCCCCAGTCTTCTCGAAAAGACTGGGGATTAATACGGAATATTAACCCACACATGGTCTTAACGCCGAAGACTGTGCGAGAACATACAGGCAGGTTTTCTGGCTCTCCCTCCCTGCCTGCCTTCCCAGCCCCATAGGGCCAGTGGCGTTTGTCCGGCAGAGAATTATGGCTTCGCTCTACGCAAAGCCGGGATCACAGCGGCGGGTCCGCTCCCGATTCTCACGGGATTCCCTTCTCCTGTGTGTGGTCGCGTATGATTATTTTTCCTTATACCATACGGCACCTAAAAAGACAGCTCTTTAAGAAAAAGGTCTTCGAAACTTTTATCTCCAGCAAGCTCAATATATTGAATATTTTCCGCCACCTCTTGGGCGATTTTTCTCTCTTTAACAGATAATAGGGCATTTTGAGCCCCTACGCCTGCAGCATTGCCCACAGGAACTATTTTTTCACAAAGGTCATCAGGCAACAACTTGATGCTTTTTAAGCTCTCGAATTTTAAATACATTCCGAATGCTCCCGCCAAAATTACTTTTGTGACGTCGGCTGTCTGCACTCCTGCTTTACGAAGCAATATTCTGATTCCCGTAGAGATGGCACTTTTTGCAAGCTGCAGTTTGCGAATATCTTGCTGTGTTATATAAATACTGCGTCTATCTGCTGTCTGCTCTTCTGGAACAAGCAGAAAAGCCAACGATCCCTCCTGTTCGATAATTCTTTTTTGTTGCAATTCGGAGGCATCGGAGGAAACAAGTCTGCCTGAAAAATCTATATTCTTATTTTGCAATAAACCGGCGACAGCATCAACAAGACCCGAACCACATATACCTTGAGGTCTTACATCACCAATTACATGAAAGGAAACTTCCTTATTATTTATCTGTACACTGTCAATTGCACCGGCTTGAGCGCGCATGCCGCATGATATTGAATAACCTTCAAAAGCGGGTCCCGCCGCTGTCGAACAAGCCCAAACTTTTCCATTTGCAGCAAGAACAATTTCTCCGTTAGTACCGATATCTATCGCGAGCACTATATCTTTTTCTTCCCATAACGGATGAGCCAACAGCATTCCAAGAGTATCTGCTCCGACAAAACCGGATACGCCCGGCAACCAGAAGATATTTGCCACGTTATTGACGAGAATGCCTGTTTTATATGAGCGATAGGAGACGGCATTGCGAATAATCGGCGTATAGGGATATCGTCCGATTGAAACGGGCTGAACGCCCAGGAACAAATGTTCCATGCAGGGATTGCCAACAAAAACCAGGTCGTAGATGTCCTCACGGCTTATATTTGCCTGATCATTCGCTTTATCAATTAATCCGTTTATACAATCCACAATGGATGACTGGAGCCGTTCAAGTCCTGAGGGAACTTCTGTGGCGTAGGTGATGCGGGAAATAACGTCTGATCCGTATTCAACCTGCGGGTTTAAAGAAGAAACCGCGGCACACAGGCGGCCATTCACAAGATTAAACAAATACCCTGCTATTGTCGTTGTTCCGATATCGAAGGCCATTCCGTAGAGGTTCGGACGTGTATCTCCTCGTTCTATCGCCACTATTTCATTATTTTGTATGACAGCAGTAAAAGGAATTTTTTCATGCACCATCAAGGAAAACGACAACAGAATATCGATCTCTGCAATTATTCCTCGGCCGACATGAATTCCCGATCTCAAACAGAGATCTTCCCAAGTAAGCATGACGCTATCAAACGACGGTGGGAAATATATCTTTTTAACTACAGGTGATAATTCGACTTTCTTTCCGCAGCCTTCTTGCAGACAAACAATACCCTTCTGACCACCCTTAAACAGATCTATTGCAATGTTTGATTCAACCGCAGTCTGGCAAGCCAGGACATCATTCCATTGCCCGTTACTCTTGATCCTTACCTGACACTTGCGGCAAACTCCTTTTTTTCCACAGGGGAAATCATGCTTCATAAGTCCTGCATTTAGCAACGCATCAATAAGAAGCGTCCCTTGCGGGGCAGAAATTTTATTGCCGTCACTATCTGTTATAGTAAAAACCACATCTCACCTTTTCACGTTGGTTCTCTTATTATAGAGTGAAAACAACTATACACCGAAAACTGGATATATTATATATAGATGTGGCTTTAGTCCACTTTCTATTTTTCATTGGCGTACCAAATTTACTTGATTATAAGAATTTATCCGATTTATGTTTACAATTTTACGTATCGTCCAGAGAATATATTAACTGCATAAAAACTGATCTTCCGTAACTTCACCCCATGGAGGGATAATAATAAAATCTTCTTTTTCGTACGGGCCATGCATAATTTTTTGGAAGTATTCTTGGCTCCCGAGAAACTCTGAATATTCTTTACCAAAAATCGCGCAATTTTCTTTGGTTCTGGCTTTCAAGCGTTCCGTATCGCCGACCCCGGTATTAATA
Organism: Nitrospirota bacterium; assembly: GCA_963663225.1. GTDB lineage: Bacteria > Nitrospirota > UBA9217 > UBA9217 > UBA9217 > JBAZLV01. The sequence goes on from OY760142.1 coordinate 453,616, forward strand.
AACGATATATGCGTATAGTGCTGAAGTTGTTTTTTAACTACTCTAGTTGCCATTTCAATACCGTGCTTCGGAGCGTAGTGATTATTGAGAATGCCCAACGGGTCTACCTCTGTAGCTATCCACCCCGGGGTCAAGTAATACGTCCCGGGCCTCGCTCGAAAATTCTCACGATAGGCCTTCTGTGACCCCATAAAAATCGTAATACAGTCATGACACCGGGGAATCACGAGGTCCTGGCAACCTGCTTTTATTCCTTTAATTCCGCCGGAACAGAATCCATATCCCAGTACGACCCTGTTTGCTGAATTTCCAATACAATTTATTTCCTCCTGGATTAAGGAAGTCATTTTTTTAGGATTTTCGTGCAATCCCTGACCAAGAAAACGTACCTGCACATCAGCGTCTTTCGCTACCATTTCAAGCTCGTGCTGAAAAATCCCACAAGCGATAACTACGGTTTTATAAAGTGGCTGTTTTGTCATTTTACATGCTAGGGATTTTATTATTAATTAAATCGGGCGACTATGGAGACAATGCAGGCGATATTTTAGTTAATGTCCTAGAAGAAATTACCGTTGTTGAAAAACATCGCTGTTTTTTCTGCTTTGCATCTCATAGTCGCCCGTGATACTGAACAACTTATCGTATTTAGCTGATAATTAATTTATTACTTAACCCCTAACGCCGGATTCGGGTAATTTCTGTTAAATACATGACTTACGAGCATCACAGCGAGAGGAGTACATAATGCTATATACATGTTGTCAATTCCGAAAGGATTTCCCATGGCAAACCATAGCGTCGTAAATATTACACTCAACACCAAGCCAATGGTTGCACCTGCTTTATTTCCAATTTGCGGGCCATAGAACATAAACAGAGCAATAACCGCAACACTGGTGCGCAGCGCTCTCGCAAAAAAAACCGTCTTGAGCAATCCAGGCACATACAGCGCAAATGGTATGGGAAGCAATCCAAGTATTATCGCTAATACTCTCACAATTACCATTTGGCGCTTCTCATCGGGCTTTGCCAGCGGAATAATGAAATCTCGCATCACTAAAGCGGTTGCACCAAGATTACATGCCAGAATTGTCACAAATGCCACTGCCAAAATTCCTGACGTAACAAGACCACCTAACCATGGATTCATATATCTGAGAAACTCGGGTAATGCCTGAACACTCTTGATCGTTGGAAATAGCACCTTCGCTGCCAATCCAATGTAAGCCGCAATAAATCCTAACGGGAGAAGCCAGAAACTTGCAAAGATACTAGCTTTTTTGGCATCTTTGGCACTGCTCAAGGAACTTATACTTTGGATCACATACTGAGTGGAAAAAACTGCCCCTATGTTTCCGACTGTCCAGGCTATAATTTGTGGAATTCCAATGCCTGACATATCAAAAAAGGAATCAGGCAATACTGAAACCGTCAGGTTTCGCTCATGGAGCAAACCCCACGCTACCAGTGCAGTGACAATAATCGCAACATATTTTACAAAAAAATGAATTAAGTTCGCAAATCCGACGCCCCGAATACCGCCTGCAGCGACGCTGGCCGTTGCTAAAAGTGAAATTATGAAAACCGCGGGCGTCGTGGAAATGCCCAACACAGATGCAACCACAACAGCGCCGGCGGTGTAAGCAACGACATTAACGGTTATTAAGGCATAGACCATTATGGCCGAAACTACCATTCGAGCGTTATCACCATATTTTTTGCTGATAATCCCCGATATCGTATATTCGCCTGTTTCGTTGTATTTACCAGCCAAAAGGTATGCATACAAGAGGAAACCTACAGCCAGCGATATAAAGTTCCACGAAGCAGAGATGCCTTTCTCAAATGCTACCTGAGATGTTCCCAACGTTGACGCTGATGCTATAAACTCAGAGACCAGAAGAATGCCGATAATATATACACCCATTTGATTCTTTGCGCTCATAAAGCTATTCGTATTTTTTGCATATTTGACGGACCACATGCCAACGAGCGTAGTTATTATCAGATAAACGACTGCTATGCCAAATATTATACCTGCACCATCTACCGCATTCATGAGTAACCTCCTCCACATCCATAAGGATGGTTCTGCTAGCGTATTATGCTAACAAAGTGTCGTATTGGACTACTCTTTAGCTGTTTGCAGATCGATACTTGCATTAATTAATAAAAAAATTGCAATACAGTACAAATAACCCTTGGGAAAGACTTTTCCACAACGAACGAAACTAATATTTTAAATACTCCTGATAGCCATTGCAACAATACCGTGATTCCGGTCCCTTTTTAAAATCCTATTTACGTCCTCCTTTCCCTATAAAATTATACTCTTAATATATTTAATGTGTACCTAATGTATACAAAATGTATTAGTTTGTCAAGGTTAAAATCGTCACTAAAGTTTTTTGATTTCTCTCGTTTGATTGACATTTGGGGGCATAATACGGCAGGGGCCAGACTCTTGGCAGGGCAATATGATGTCTTTAAGCTAGTAAAACTAGTTTTTTACTTTCATACAAGTATTGTTCGCTTACGATGCATGATTATTTTTTACGCATGTATGGTACGAGAAGAGAAATTCGGCAGGCAGGATTTGAAGTGAATTTTGACAATATCTGAGACACCAGTACGAATGTCCAGAAGACTTTTGAGATGTTGCCGAAGGATTTTATTGCTTAAATATGTGGTGGTAATTTGCAGTATCCATTAAATCATGCATATTAGACTCGATGTGATAACGCATCTTATTTGAAGCCATTACGGGATCACCTGACAGAATGGCATCAATAATCTGGAGGTGCTCTTCTAAAGAGCGATTTACTCTTCCAGGAATATATTCAGACGGATTGAGCAGCCGCACGATTTGGTTATTGAGGTTGTTCATAATAGTTATCAATCTTCTGTTGCCGGTGGCCTCAATAATAAGATGGTGCAAATCGTGAATATTCTCCGTATACGGTTGTTTTTTTTGTTCAAGAAGTTTTTTGGTTATTTTTTTTATTTCAAGAAGATCTTCTTTCTTAATTCTATTAACACATACTGCAGCTGCATAAGGCTCAAGCAGAAGACGTAGTTGAAAAATTTCATGAATATCAACGGGCGAAACAGTCGTTACTATCGCGCGATTATTGATAACGGTAATTAATCCTTCAGATTCGAGTCGAATCAACGCTTCGCGCACAGGTGTGCGACTCATGTCGAGATTATCTACAAGCCACTTTTCGGTCACCGGGGAACCAGGTTTTAAGTCAGACTTGTAAATGGCATTTCTGATATAATCATATGCAATTTTTACATTATTTTGACGTTTCATCTTTTGTCTTCACCTATGTACTAATGTAGCAAAATCATATGTATTTTTCAATAACAATTGCTTTCAATATTTTACCGGTAGGCAATGCGCCTACCTTATCCGGTTGTTATCGTACACAATGGTTTTAAAAAGCCCGCATGCATTTCTAATCTGTTAAAAAAAAAGAAGCAACGTCCGAAATTGCACGTTGCTTCACAATAGTTACAGAACATTTTGGAGGCTAGAATCGTCTATCCGCTCGATTCACTTAAGAAAGTGTCTTCAATCCCATTCCTTTAAGTTCTTTTTTGACCGTTTGATAAATATTCGCGTACTCTTCCTTCGGCTGGTGATGAATCAGGTCATAGCAGTCAGTAATATCATAGCCGACAAGCGGCTGCCTATTTTCAAATTTCTTTGCAATGCGGCCGAGAAGTTCGTTTCCGCCCTCCCGGTCAAATCCCTGCTCTATGACGGCATCTGATACTTCTATCATCCACTCGGCCTCAACGGGTGTTTGGCCATGGTTTACCGTCGTGCGGCAGTGCCGGGGAGCATAGAGATTCATACCATTAATAGGAGCTTCCACCGATTGCATTGCTCCTTCCCAGAGGCAAAGATCAGTTCCCGGCCCTGATGTCGGGATCACCCACCGCATGCAGATCGTGTTGCTATACCGGTTAAGCGCCTGATTGACCACGGAACGTGCCCAGTTTACATTCGGAACCAGAATCTGACGGCCATTCAGCATATGAACATGTTCTACGCCCGTATAGTTTATGTAGTCTCTATATGCAATCATTGCAGCAATGGGTTTCGCTATACCTTCTATTATTGCTCCTTCAATCCCACCGCAGAACCCGCCGATAATGGCAAAACTGCCGCTGAGCCTGAATGGTCCATATTCCTCGAACACGATTGCCGCGGAAAGCATGTTTTGCTCCATTTTCAGATCCGGCAACAATGAGAGCAGCACCCCGTCTGTTGGGCGAAGACCGTTGTCGGGATCTATCGTTCCAATCAGGTCTTCAGCCCTCGTATTTATCGGATAATACACTACGGCCAGACCGGGGCGGCCGGCCTTTCTGACCCCTTCACGCATCCAGTTGATCTGACGCCGGGACGCGTAAACTTCCATGGGAGAGCCCATAATTTCTCTTCCGTCGACATGCGTGAAATTGAATCCTTCGATAAAATCCGTTCTCTGTATCTGCGCAAAATTATGCACAACGAGCCCGGCAAGATCCTCCGTAAAGGGGGTATGATGCCCTGGGCATACATTCAGTTTTTCCCTGCCTTCAATTTTTCTTTGCTTCCACACACGCCTATCCCGTCCGCAACCCATAAGTATTTCTGTCGGTGCTTCCTTGATTGCCGTCAAAATTTCGTCTCGTGTCAAGGCGACTCTGCGGCGCGTGGTAAGACAATATATACCCATTGTTTCTAGAAATTCCAGAGCAGCCTCGAAAGCTCTTTCCGGGAGTCCATCATCCACATTAATATAGCGATGCTTCTTAGGAACGGTGATACCGTATTTTTTTACCATCTTGGTGATGTTTTCATAAAACATCTTATCCCACTGTTTATCTTCGATTTTTTCACCAGTCTGTGTTCTCTCAGCAATTTCCAACAGTGTTAACATGTAATCCTCCGTCCTTATTCAACCGATAATAGTTTTTTTGCCACTTCTACTGCTTCAATGGCGTCTTTTCCGTATCCATCAGCACCAATTTTGGCGGCATATTCTTTTGTGACAGGTCCCCCTCCAATCATTACTTTAAAACGATCCCGAAGCCCCATACTTGCCAGGTCGTCAATAACTTCTCTCTGGTAAGGCATTGTGGTCGTTAAAAGCGAGGACAGTGCTATCATATCGGCATTTAGGTCTTTAGCTTTTTCAATAAATGTGGCACTCGGAACATCGACGCCAAGGTCTACAACCTGGAATCCGCCGGCTTTCAACATCGTGGATACGAGATTTTTGCCTACGCTGTGCACATCGGCCTGCACCGTTCCTACGATGATAATTTTTTTCCTTTGAGCGTCCGCTTTTGATATGTTTTTTTCCAGCACTTTGCTTACCGTATCCATCAGGTCGCCGGATATGACCAATTGCGGCAAATAGTATTCGCCTGAATCGAATTTCTCTCCTACGACGATGGCGGCATCTGCAATGGCATACCGAATTGCCACTGATGGGTCAACACCAGCCGCCAGCACTTTTTCAGCCGCCGCTACTGCGTCTTCTTCATTCAGGTCGATAATCGCCGACTTCAATGCGTCCAGCAGTGTCCGTTCTTTTTCCGATAATTTTTTCGCATCCATAATTCAAACCCTCCTGTTTTATTTTCTAAAATTCAAGCCCATGTCGCCCAGTTCTTTTTTGACTTCATCATATATGTTCTGATATTCAGGAATCGGCTGTAAAGTTCTTTGATCATACAATTTTTCAAACACGTCGCCGGCCGGAGCATTTTGGAGATTATTTTCGTATTTGCTGAGGAGGAATTTGACGATTTTTTCCGCCGTTTTTCTGTCAACACCGGCGCTGGCCTTGCATACCTCACCCATCCAACGAGACTCAAGCGGTGTTCCATAATTACAGGTGTTGCCGACTACATATTTTCTTGTCCCCTCAGTTGAGTGTGCACCCATGACGGTTGATACGAGAAAACCGGCGGCAGCTTCGTACAAATATTGCTTGGTTCCCGGACCGGCAGCCGGATGGTCACCCATGCAGCCGACAATCATCAATTTTGTATTGCGGCTCATTCCTTGAATGGCAGTTCCTGCTACCCACAATTCGGCGCGGGTAACCCTGCTTTTGATACGCGATTCAACAGCTCCGCAGCGGAAGCACATTGCCTTATGAACTACGAGAAGCTGGAGTGCTCCGGCTACCGAAACAATTGACGCACCTTCTGTCGTCCCAGAAAAACCGCCTATAACGGCACTATGCGTTCCATGAATTGGAATATCCTGTGCCAATCCGTATGCAGTCCGGCAAAGGTCATCGTAGGCAACCTTTAATTCCGACATTCCGGTCGATTCAATGAAGTCTGAACGCCTCAACCCATTTTGTTCATCAAACATTGCAATCGTAGCGGGAGCAGTTGGCGCATTACTAATTGTTATCATCCCGGGTCTGCCGGCCGCTTCTACCGCCCGCCGCATAATGGAAATTGTCTTGCTGTATTGATATATTTCCGAGGGAGTGCCAGCTACTACATCATATTTTCCATCAATATCAAGAAGTATTCCACCCCAAATACCATCCACGCAGCGGTCTTCTGCACAAAGCTTATAGATGGTAAACATCTTCGATTCGTCGCTGTATGGAGTCGTCTGAATCCCCGCAATTACTATAGGATTCTCAGTTCCCTCCACAGACCGATGCTCCATCTTGACTTTGTCCGCTCCTTGTCCAAGCACAATTGACTTGGGACATGCGGCTATTTCATCATCCAGTTCCTTTTCGGTTACTTTAATTGCTCTTCGTGTCGTCGTCGAGTACGTACCCACTGAAAGAAACAATTCACGGCCTGCCTGGTATACTCGGTCTGCCAAATCTCCCGTTTTGTCAAGTGGGTTCTCCGGATCATACTTGATACCGTACTTCTTCTGGAGTTCCTGAGTTTTTTTAAAAATTGACATATCAAACTGTTTTTCTTCTAAAATTGGGCCTTCTTTAGATCTTTGAAGAATATCGAATAATGGCAGTCTCATTCAGATCCTCCTTTTAGATTTCAAATTTTACTAAAAGTGCATTGAACAGTTCATATATCCTATCCTGTAGATATGTTCATTCACCCCCCCTCTATTTAAATCGGCCCAGCGCGTTACACATATTGTGTACTTAATGTATACATAAAGTATGTAATTGTCAAGCAAAAAAATACTGCTCTTTTGCAGGCAAAACCTATAGTTTTCTAGTATCTTATATCTGGTTTTTTTGGTAGCAGAGAGACAGTTGTGCGACTTGGAGAATTACAGACGGCATTTGATGGGTTATTTTAGAGCGGATGAGATAACAGGGAGCGGCGTCTGTGCAATAGTTGTTCTTTCCAAGATGTTAACAAAGAATATGAGCGACTTGCGATAATTCCACGACGGCTTTATCCTATCCAAGCGCTTATGTATTGCCTTTTAAATAAATGTCAGTGTCAATACATTGCACGCCAATGTTTTTCATATCAAGAATATTGGCGTCCGCGACTTCCTTTGTCTGTGCAGATGCGGCATCAGTGACTAATATAACCTCGTAATCGAGTGCCACTCCATCGAATACTGTTGTTCTCACGCAAACCGGATATTGAGTGCCGCAGACCACGATTGTTCGTATTCCGAGTCTGCGCAATATAAAATCCAGTTCAGTATTCATAAAGCTGCTGTACCGGTTTTTCATGATTCTATATTCACCCGCCAGCGGCTTAAGCGCCTCAACGATTTCACATCCTTTGGTTCCGGGCACGCAATACTTTTTACCGTTTAAAAAAGCTTTCTGACGTGTTATTTCTATGTCGGATCCATCTTCGCGATATTCTCTCATTATGTAGATAACCGGCATTTTTTGCTCTCTAAATCGATTGAGAAGCTTTTGAATTTCCGGGATGGTGGCCATAGCACCGGCTATGCATGCCGGCGCACCCGGCAAAACGAAATCATTCTGCATATCTACAATAATCAAAGCACTCTTATTAGGCATTAGATTCTCTCCATGTTTGTGCAATATTTTCGCGGAATATAAAGAAATCTATTTTCAGGTATTAACAGATACTTTGGCATTTGTCTGATTAGCAATCATGTGCGCAACTTCATCAACCAGAGACATATTCGGAGGATTAACATTTATCAACTCATATTTTTTCCCGAGCTTTTCATATTTGTCGCTCCCAAGACGATGGTACGTTAGTAAATCAACAAAGTTAATATTCTCATTGTTCACAATTTTGATTATTTTATCATAAAAATCATGATCCATGTTAAACCCAGGTATAATGGGTATCCGTAAAATAAGATTTTTTTTAATGGCTGATAGTTTGGATAAATTGTCAATTATTTGGTCGTTGTTTACTCCTGTGCTCTCAAGGTGCTTTTTTCTATCAAGATGCTTAATATCAAATAAAACCCAATCGAGCAACTTGCATAATTCCTGGATAACATCCCAGGGACCAATTCCGGATGTTTCAATTGCAGTGTTAATCTCATTCTCTTTTAATTGCTTTAATAGATCGAACAGGAATTCCGGTTGAAAAAGCGGTTCACCGCCTGAAATAGTTACCCCGCCGCCGGAAGTTTGATAGAACAATCTGTCGGCTTCAACTATATTCAGTATTTCCTTTGCGGTCATTTCTTTTCCCAAAATCTGGAGGGCCGTCGTCGGGCACTGCGTCGCACACACACCGCACTTGCTGCATCGATCTCGGTCTATGCTCACTCGTTTGTCACGCGTTACGGTTACTGCTGCAATTGGACAGACGGCTACACAACCACCACAGTCAATGCATAGTTTTGCATCATAAATAATTTCCTTTTTTCCGCTTTGCGATTCCGGATTGCTGCACCATCTGCAGTGTAGCGGGCAACCTTTCATGAATATGACTGTTCTTATACCGGGCCCGTCATGCAAGCAAAATTTTTGTATATTAAAAATACAGCCCTTTATCACTTCTTATACCTCCGCAGGCCGTCACACGTTATGCGAACCAGACTCATGCTCTGTTCGTTTGATAATATCTTCCTGTAAAACGGGATCTATTGTTGTGAATAGTACGCTAAAACCTGCAACTCTTACGGTAAGTGTAGGGTAGCGTTCTGGATGTTTCATTGCCTCTCTCAGGGTCTGCGCATCTATTACATTAAACTGAACATGCTGCCCTTTCATTATAAAATATGTTTTTACCAAGTCGCATATTTTTGAAAAACATTCACCCTGAAGGAGCGAAGGATTAAGTTTTACATTGAGAAGCGTACTTCCTATTGCTTTCTGAGGATCAAGTTTTACAACGGATTTAAGCAAGGCAGTCAACCCGCTTTTATCCATTCCATGTGAGCAGGATACCCCTCCATCCGCTATTACGGTGCCCTTTTTTCTTCCATCCGGCGTAGCTCCGGTCCAACGGGCAAAAAGCACATTTGTTGCTATTGTGTAAAGCGCTATATTGTATTTACCGCCTCTGGGATTTTTATGCTTGGCCGCTTCTATACAGAGTTGATTTAATACGCGGTTTCCGAGCGAATCAACGTAATCTATGTCGTTGCCATATTTGGGGACTTGATTGATCAACTTCAGCCGGAAGCTCTCTGATCCTTCATAATCAGCCAACAAGGTTTTTTTGAAGTCATACCACGTAAGTGCCCTATCTTCATAAATATACTTTTGAATGACTGCCAACGAGTCTGCGACATTCGCTACCCCGACCGCCTCCAAGGTTGTAAAATTATACCTGGCTCCGCCCTCAAGTGAACTTTTTCCATTGTGCATGCAACCATCTATTAAAACAGATTCAAAGGGCGTGGGACAGAGGGCTCCATGCAATCGGTCCAAAATATTGTCGCAGGCTATTTGTAAACCCAGATAATGTCCGAGTTGTTTAAAATATGCATTCAGGAAATCATCGAAAGTTGATGCATTACTCACATCGCCCGTATTAAAATCATATTGTTTCTTCAGTACGGGATCGTATCCATTGAAAATCGTAAGCTCCAGAATTTTAAGCAGATTTAAAAACCCACCGGTTAACCATGGCTCTGTAACACCTGGGACCGTACTTTCGGTACAGCCGACTACAGCGTAATTGCGCGCGTCTTCGATGGTATAGCCGAGTTGAAGCATATTCGGTATAAGCACTTCATCATTAAACATTGCTGGCATTCCACCGCCATACGAAATCACCCGAAGAGCATGATTCAAAAAATCTTCTGGACACCCTGAGAACCAACGCATTGAGAGCGATGGTTGTGGAAGACCAACCCGTGCGGTAGTTTCCAAACAAAGGTGGGAAAGCTCATTTACTGCACTCGTTCCCTCCTTAGTTTGTCCGCCTAAGATCAGGTTCTGAAACATAGGATATCCGCCAAAAGCAACCGTTGATATTTTATCTCTAACCTTATTGATTTCGAAAAATTTCAGCCAAAGGCATTGCACGAGTTCTTCTGCGTTTTTTTCAGATGCAATCCCGTTGTCCAGACTGTGCCTGTAGGACGGATACATGTATTGATCGAATCGACCCGGTGATACGCTATGCCCGTTTGATTCAAGGTGCAGTATTAAGTGCACGAACCAAAAACTCTGCAGTGCCTCCCAAAATGATCGCGCAGGATATGCGGGGACTATTTTGCAATTTTGCGCTATATCATACAGCTCTTTTTTCCTGCGTTCATCTTTTTCAGCTTCTGCCTTTTTTTCAGCCAATATTGAAAATCGCTTGGCAAAATTTATTGCCGCAGAGCATACGATGGCTACAGCATCGTAATAATTTGCCTTGTCTACGTAATCTTTATCATCTATGCTCAGCGTCTTTTTCTGTCGTTCCGCTTGTTCAATAAAATATTGAAGACCTTTTTTTATACACTGCTCATAATCTACAACAACATGCCCTACGCCAGATCTAAAAGCTGTCAGTATAAATATTAAATCTTCTGCTGCTTCCTTTGCTTGTTCTGGAATTACTCTCAAAGCATTGCTTGTTATGGTGTTTACATCCCACTTCTTATATATTTCCCGGAGCTTTTCTTTAGTTTCTTCACTTATATAAAATTTATCAGCAACTCTGCCATTAAATGAGTCCAGCTCATCAATGACAAATTTCATATCATACTCAGGAAATATTTGACAACCCCGTGGTTTTCCAGCGTAACTGCCGACAATAAGTTCATCATCATTAATACAGATGTTCATATTGTTTAATATTTTTTCAAGGGCTTTAGCTCTCCGTATGATATACGGTTGGCCGGCAGTTTCGAAATAACTCGCTGTTATTAGCAATGCCCGATCTGCAAAAATTTCGGGCACCGTATTGAGCATAAACTCTCTGAGCTTTCTGATCCTATCAGAGACACTATCTGTTATCTTATTCCTACTAGATTTGTTTTCTAAAGAATCATGAGATGTAAGGGTTGTCATTTATCCCTCCACTATACAAGCATGCGACGTTCAGGCTCGTATTTGATTACAGATTCATAGACATAATCGTTTGCAAATATTCGTTTAAAAAAATCGCCGAATAGTTTACATTTATTCCACCCTGAGTAGCAATCGTCCTCATGCCGACCAGCCTCGCTTTTCTTACTGTTACTCAGCTATAGACCAAGACGAATTTGCCTTATGACTTATTAGATGGCTGCCGCCTCTTTCGCTTTCGCAAGATCATAAGCAACCTCGATACAAATATGCTCTTGACCTTCCGTGCATTGCCGCTTGCCTATCTCCTTGATAATATCTCGTGGATCTACACTATACTTAGCTCCTGCTCGTTGTGCAAACAAAAGAAAGCTAGAATAACATCCAGCGTAGCCGAGCATGATACGATCATTATCCAACTCCATTGGTCTAACCATCAAAGGCTTTAAATATTTGTCTCCTACATCCATTGCCTTGTACAAATCAATTCCCGTTTCTATCCCTTTTCGATCACAGACTGCCACAAGCACCTCTGTCGGACAGTTCCCCGCGCCTGCACCGAATCCCTTCAAACAAGCATCGATATATTCTGCACCTGCCTCGATCGCAGCCATTGAATTGGCCACTGCAAGTTGAAGATTGTTATGTCCATGGAAGCCTATTCCAACGTCCAGTGCTTTACGCATTGCAGATATTCGTTCGAAAACCTGTTCTGGCAGCATATAGCCGCCGCCGTCAAGCAAATACACGACTTCTGCACCGTAGGACTCGGAAAGCCTGGCATAATGGACCGTATCTTCAACACTAATCACTGAAGCACAGGGCAAGACGGCTCTCGGTTGCATTCCTAATTGTTTTGCCATCTTTATGTGCTGTTCTGCAATATCACTCTCTGTAATTTGGGTGCATAATCGAGCAACTTTGACGCCATAATCTACCGCCATTTGCAGTTCTTCCCGTGTGCCAATACCAGGCAGAATAATAATTCCTAACTTTGTCTTCTTAACCGCCTGGGATACTGCTTTGATATAGTCTATATCGCGGGCTGGGGCAAAGCCATATTGAAATGACGATCCAGCCAAACCGTTTCCATGTCCAAATTCAATTACGTCTACACCTATTTCATCAACTTTTCCTGCTAGCTGTGCCATTTGTTCCGGCGATAGTTGATGGCTTACGGCATGCATTCCATCCCGCATTGTGACATCCAGGATCCGAATTTTTTTTGACATCGTATGCCTCCAGGTTAGTTTAAGGTTTGTTTTAAAAGATTTCGCGCTAGACCATCGCCGACAGCCATTGCAGCGCATGTCATGATATCAAGATTTCCACTATATTTTTGCAAATAATCACCTGCTCCCTCTACTTCGATCATGACTGTCACCTTGTCGCCGTCAAACGTGGGAGGAATTTTAAGTCGATACCCTGGCACATACTGTTGAACAGCTTTTATCATATCTGCTACAGATCGAGTTATGCCCGCTTCGTCTTTATTTTCTACCTTCGCGTAAATTATGCAGTTCATGGTCATTGGTGGAGTTGCCGGATTAAGCAGGATAATTGCTTTCCCTTTTTCTGCGCCTCCTATCTGAACTATCCCTTTTGCCGTTGTTTGTGTAAACTCATCAATATTCTGGCGAGTGCCCGGGCCGGCACTTTTGCTTGCGATTGTAGATACTATCTCTGCGTATGGAACGGCGCATACGCGGCTGATTGCTTTTACGATTGGTATAGTAGCCTGTCCGCCACAGGTAATTAAATTAACATTCTGTGCAGAAAGGTGTTCATCAAGATTAACAACCGGGATTACATAAGGTCCGACAGCTGCCGGGGTCAAATCCACCGCGATCTTTCCCGCTTCCTTGAGAAGAGGTGCATGTTTTGTATGCGGTGCGGCACCTGTCGCGTCAAAAACAATTTTAATATTCTTTTGCTGAATAACTGAATCTATCCCAGCGGCCGATGTAGCTATACCCTCCTGCTTCGCAATTTTTAAGCCCTCCGACTCTGGAATTATTCCTGCCATTAACTTCAAGTCAAGGTACCGGCTTCGTCGTAATATTTTAAACATAAGATCGATACCGATGTTGCCCGGACCAATAATAGCTGCTTCAACTTTTAGGTTATCCATTGCTTATTTCTCCAGTATTGTTTGACTTCTTTATAACAAGTTTGCCAGATGGATAAAAAATGATTGCTGCCTCAACATTAACGACGTGGCGACTCAAATTTCAGTACCGCATGTTAACATTGAGACAGCAATGACACATTTGAATGCAGTTCCGTACTAAGGAGAAAGTTCCTCTAAAACTCTTCCTTTTGTTTCTTCTCCCAATATTCCTATAGCAACAGCTGTTATTATGAAACAGCCGGCGCCAAAAATAAATACTCCCGTATTTCCTACGTGCGGCAAAATTGCTCCAATCAGAGCAATGCCTAGTAACGACCCTATGCGACCTACTCCTGAAGCAAAGCCTGATCCAGTTGTTCTTGCTCTCGTCGGATAAAGTTCTGGAGTATACGCATAAACCGTTGACCATGTACCCATCATGAAAAATTGCATACAAGATCCAAATATGATCAGGGTTGACATACTCCCGGCATTACCGTAGAGATAAGAAAAGAATGCACATCCAAGAAGTGCGACTATTACAGAGGGTTTACGACCAATTTTTTCAACTGTGTAGGCTGCCGTTATAAATCCCGGTATGCCGGCTAACGAAATTGCAATTGTGTAGTAAACGGATTTCGTGACCGAGAAACCAGCTGCCTGCAATAACGTACTCAACCATGTCGTTAATGCATAATAACCTAAACAAAATCCAAACCACATTATCCATACCATTACCGTTCTTTTTGCATATCCAGGCGCCCAAAGCATGAGAAATGAAAATTTTTGCTCTTTTTTACGATGCGAGTATTCTACTTCTGGAATCGGAGGAAGTTCTTTTCCATAGGCCTTCTTTACTTTATTCTCAACCAGGCTCATAACTTTTTCCGCCTCGTCATGTCGGCCTACATCATCCAGCCATCTGGCAGATTCCGGTACTATTCTTCGAAAGAAAAAAATAAATATAGCCGGAATTGCTTGAGCAATAAATACCCAACGCCAACCGCCTATTGGCAAAATGAAATATGCCTCTAAACCTGCAAAAATAAAGCTGATGGGCCACAGTCCTTCAAGTAGGGCAATATAACGGCCTCGGTTCTTGGCTGGAATATACTCAGATACTAAAGCTTGTCCTATTGGAAATTCCATTCCTATACCAAAACCTAGTATTACTCTGTATATTCCTAGTTCAAATGGCGTGCTTGCAATTGAACAGAGAAAACTAGCCGTTCCCCATATGAGCATACTTACTTGGAATATTGTGCGACGCCCGTAACGGTCTGCTGCCATGCCCGCGAGCGCTGCACCTACAGCCATGCCCCAAAAACTCGCACTTGCTAAAACACCTGCTTCCGCTGTGCTTAAGCCAAATTCAGTCTTGATAGATCCCAAAAGAAATGTAAGGGAAGCTAAGTCAATCGCATCAAACAGCCAACAGGTAACGATTGCACTAAATATTAACTTCTGATAAAAAGTTAATGGCAACCTTTCCATCCGCTGTGCAATTCGAAGATTTATTGTCTGCGTTTGCGGCATTATCTTTTCTCCTTAATTTTTTCAATTAGTTGTATAAAAAATGGTAATATACAACACATCAAGGGATGCTTCTACACTCTTATCAAAACATCTGTTACTTTGAATGCTATTTCTTAAAAAATAAATATCTTAAATTTCAGACTTTACCTCCTTTCTGATAGACCGAAACACTTTTTTCTGTTTTATCTGTTCTGGCGGTTTATCATGAAGCATTTATGGTCTAACAGTTTTATTGCATTTACTTCTAACAATCATTTACTGTATACTGTATACAATATTGTATACAGTATACGCATACAATACACTTTTATTCTTATTTGTCAAGTCTCTTAGTCTAGAGAAAGTTGTCAATATGTGCACGTTAAATTATTTAATTAAATCAATCGATTATTAAAAAAACGGGGCTTGCCAGGAAGGATTAAAATTAACTAACTACGCCGAACATATTTCATCAGGTTGAGGATTGGAAGAAATTTTTAGGTTTTTTTGTTGCGTCTGGGTGCTTCTGTATCTCTATATTCCTTAATAGCTCCTTTCAGTAAATCGTATTAATAAACAAGGTGGTCTTTAAAGCGAAAGCTCTGCTATGAGTTCCAGCATAAAGCTACCGTTAACATTTCACCAAGTCTGTACCAATATACAAATTAGTAAATTACAAGCAGTATGAGTTGTTCCACTATGGATTCAGTGCACTCTTTCACTTAACAAGTAACCGAAAATACTATCTATGAAGTACTCTGATAATATTTTCGATGCCATAATTTATTGAGAAAATTGATTATCATTGTAATGTAAAATCTATTCTGCTAAAATAAAAGAACTTATAACGGAGGACAAAGCTTGGGGAAAATATTAAATAATGGGCAATTTGCTTATAAATATATTAGGGATGCAATTTGCCGGTGGGATTTAAAACCAGGTTCTCCTATCACAGAAAAATGGATCCGAGAAAATCTTGATATGAGCCGTACCCCAGTGCGTGAAGCATTGATCCGCCTTGAATCCGATGGCTTGATCACGGTTACTAACAATCGTGCAACAGTAACTACCGTTTCTTTCGAAGACATTAATGATATTTTCCGTCTGCGTCTTCTTCTTGAGCCTTATGCAGCCAGTGCCTGTATCAAACGGATTGCTAAAGAAAAACTCATCGAAATTCGTAAGGCAACCGTTGAATTGCTTCCTCAGAAAAGCCAAACATTTGATGAAAATATCCATGACCTTCATCGCTTTATTATTGATTCAACGGGAAACAAAAGATTAATCGCCTTCATGAAGACGCTTGATTACCAGATCATGCGGCTCTTACACGTTTCGGCATATATACCAAATAGAGTAACGCATTCTTTAGAAGAGCATCTTCCAATTATTGACGCTATTTTAGCAGATGATCCAGCAATGGCAGAAAAGCAAATGAAAATCCATATTGAGTCTAATATGAAAGATGCATTAGAGTCCGCAAATTTTCTTTTTTTATTTAAAACATAACCGTAGTGTGTAACTCTAAAACCGAAAATTTGTATTTTTGACCGGATCAGTTTTCAAGGGTTCTTCAACTGCCTGTTGTTCAAAACAGAATGTGGTCTCAATTGTGGTGCCTCATCTGAACGTTTTTCCATTACCAACTGGTTTTTTGCACATACGACCATTTTTTTGCTTTGCAATTTTACTTCATCCTCAATCAGCTTAATCCTTTTTTCAATTGACTCTAGTTCACTCTCAAGCTGTTTAATTCTCTTATTGACAATACTCATTAGACTTATCCTCTCACAAAAATCGCAATTTATTGCTCAAATTATCCCAACCAAATTACTTCCCGTCTGACCGATAAAAGACAGTTTCTGTTTCTGTCATCGCTGTTTTGAGTTCATATGCAACGGTGGTGTCATCGGACAACGGCAAATCCGAACCTAACATTAATGTCCTGTTTCTGATTATATGTTAAGAGAGTTTCACCGTAGCCATAAAAAGACTGGATGTATAAATATCCTCCCGTTCGGGCGAAAATCTTCTTTCTGATCGGATATGAAAAATCTAATTGAATAGTATTTTTATTGTCTATCCCATACCTCCACATGGCAGCGATAAACCAACTGTCCTCGCGTCCATACCGTACAATTAGGTCGGCATAACCTCGATACTTTTCTATGTCTGCGTTTTCACTATCCCGGCTGATGTAGACGTACAGCTTGGTGCCGACAGCCAAATCTCTGCCTCCAGCCTGAATGATCCATGCAGGAAAGATGAAAAGAGTGTTGATACCTCGGGATTTATCCCCGCCCTGTCCATTCGATTCGTGTTCATAGCCTATACGAAGAAAATTAGGCATATTTTTCACTTTTATATTTATATTCTGAAATTCCCAGAAGAAGCTGGGGCGGTAACTCGTGTCTTCAAAGGCAGTGGAATTTGAGCTCAAATTCCACATTGATGTCTGTGTGTACGCAAAATGTAAGTTTTCTAACCAAGGAAGTTTATCTACAACGATTCCGTCCTTTTCAAAAAGCCTGTATTTAAAGCTGACCTGGAATCGCGCTTTCGTATCTCCACCATGTCTTCCAACGACAAAGTACATCGGTTCATTTATATAAAGTGCCGGTTCATCTCCGTTATTTCGAGAACTCCATTCTCCAATCGCACTGCTATGGCTAATATATTCTTTCCCAACACTCTCAGTGTCAGCTGCCGTTACGACGATAGGAATGCTCCATAAAATTAAAACTAGCGTGATAAAAATAAATCGTGCCTTTAATAGTATTAAAAACATAAGGAAATTCGCCGTTTATCATTTTTGTTATAAAAAATGAAAGCAATGCAGAAAAGCGCTCGTTGTTTATTCATAGGTCCGTGCTAGGTTTAACTTTCCATATTTTTTCTGCATACTCCCGGATTGATCTGTCCGAGGAAAAGAAGCCAGAACGTGCGGTATTAAGAATCGATCTGCGCGTCCATTCATCCTGATTCAGAAAAAGTTTGCTTATTTTTTCCTGACAGGCAATGTAATCGTCAAAATCGGCCAGGACAAAGAAAGAATCTCTTTCAAGCAAATCGTCTAATAAAGGACGGAAAAGGTTTTTATCATCAGGTGAAAAATCCCCTCTTGCTAGAGACTCCAGGACCAAATTCAATTCTGGACAGGAATTTATACTATCCCGCGGTTGATATCCCTGTTTTTTGATCTTTTCAACCTCCGTAACTTTTAATCCGAAACAGAAAAAATTTTCAACTCCAACCTCACTCTGGATTTCGATATTAGCTCCGTCCATCGTTCCGATGGTAAGTGCACCATTGAGCATAAACTTCATATTGCCGGTCCCAGAAGCCTCCTTGCCGGCCGTGGATATTTGTTCAGAAAGATCAGCAGCCGGATAGATCCGCTGTCCTACCGTGATGTTAAAATCAGGTATAAATGCTACCTTGAGTTTTTCATTTACATCTGGATCATTGTTGATCTTAAATGCCACTTCGTTGATGAGTTTGATGATCAATTTTGCCATACTGTAGCCAGGAGCGGCCTTGCCTGCAAAAATAAAGGTGCGCGGGGCAATATCGTAGGCCGGATTCTGCTTGATTCTTAAATAAAGCGCGATTATATGAAGCACATTCAGATGCTGACGCTTATACTCGTGAATCCGTTTGGCCTGTACGTCAAAGAGAGTTGCGGAATCCGCTATCAAGCCGCAGTGCTTCCGAACATAGCCTGCAAATTCAACTTTTGCCTTATTCTTGACTTCACGCCACTTTTTTTTAAATTCACTGTCGCCAACTAACGGTTCAAGTTTCCGCAGTTCTTCACTATTGCGAATCCACCCTTTCCCTATAACTTCAGTAATAAGTGCGCTTAATCTCGGGTTGCTGAGAAGTAGCCAGCGCCGTTGCGCAATGCCATTGGTAATGTTCACAATCTTTTCAGGCCATAAGGCATGAAAATCTTTGAGGACATTTTTTTTAAGCAGCGCCGTGTGCACTCTGGACACCCCATTCACAGCATAGCTTCCTACTGTTGCAAGGTGCGCCATCCGGACAGAACGCTCGCCATTTTCTTCGATCAGAGACAAGCGCCGTACCCGCTCTTCATCATGCGGGAATCGTTGACGAACTTCACTTAAAAATCGCGCATTAATCTCGTAAATAATCTCCAGATGGCGCGGAAGAAGGTCGGCAAAAAGAGCCACAGGCCAAATCTCTAATGCCTCAGGGAGGAGAGTGTGATTCGTGTATGAAAATGTCTGCCGCGTAATGTCCCAGGCCTTTTCCCATTCCATGCCATTTTCATCAACTAAAAGACGCATTAGTTCTGCAATAGCAATAGACGGATGTGTGTCGTTAAGTTGCACAGCAAAATTAGTGTGAAATGTTTCCAACCCCCTGCCACGAAGCAATTGAATACGGATAAGGTCTTGGAGAGAGCATGATACAAAGAAAAACTGCTGCGCAAGGCGCAGTTTTTTCCCCAGATGACCGCCTTCATTAGGATAGAGTATTTTTGAAATCGTTTCGGACACGATTTTCTCGTGCACGGCTCCCAGATAATCGCCTGTGTTAAAAGCCTGCACATCGAATGATTCGCACGCCTCTGCTTTCCAAAGCCTCATTGTGGACATTGCCAATGTTTTATACCCAGGTATGAGCGTATTGTAAGGAACACCGCATATGATCCGTTCAGGAACCCATTGAACACGGTAGTGTCCTGACGCATCCGTGTAATTCCTCGTATATCCGCCCAATTTAACTTCAACTGAACTACCAGGATGACAGATTTCCCACGGGTTGCCATTAGACAGCCATTTGTCGGTCTTTTCCACCTGCCAGCCATCTTTAATCTCCTGGTCGAAAATGCCGAATTCATAACGGATGCCGTAGCCGATGCAAGGAATGTTCAGATTTGCCATCGAGTCAAGAAAGCAGGCGGCCAATCGCCCTAATCCCCCGTTGCCCAACCCGGGTTCCTGTTCCTGGCCAAGCAGCACGTCCAGATCCTGCCCGCATTCTTTCATGGCTGATCTGGCTTGATCCATGATCCCCAGGTTTACCAGGGCATTGCCTAGATGCGATCCCGGAAGATATTCGGCTGAAAGGTAACAGACTGCCCGGTTGTTTCTGCTCAGCTGGTCATCGGTGTTCTCCAGCCAGTTCTGCAGCATCCGGGCTCGCACGGCGAAGGCCAGCGCGAGGTAATGATCGTTGGAAGTGGCTGCCTGCGGCAGCGCTCCCTGAAGAAAATGAAGACATGCAAGATAGTCTTTTTTTAATGAGTTTGCCGTGTTGCCAGTAAAATGAAATTTCGATGTATTCTGTTTCAATGAGAGCTCCTTTCGCATCAAGCAGGGTTCCGCGAGACAATCTCCGGTCATGCGCTCTGCATTCTTACGGACTCATAACGGGAATCAACTCCCGTCTGAAAAATAGTGATAGGACAATTCTTATTTCCTGCTGTGGTCAAATATCATTTGTTGGCCACAATGTTTCTCCGGTACTGGACATACGCATTTTTCAACGCAGCGTATGGTTCGATCGAAGACTTGACCAATTCTTCGTATTCATGCGCGTCGAGCGAGGCCCGATTAAAGTAATCGTATAGGCCGATAGCTGCCGCGACCGCATCAGGTTGAACGAACCTCCAGGGCGTAAGGAATAATTCGATAATCGAGCCGACTGTCTCCCTTGCCGTAGAAGGCCCGGCAAAGGGCCAGACCAGATACAATCCTTCCCCGATACCATACCTGCCCAAAGCCTGGGCAATGTCTTTTTCCTGTGGTTCGAGAGAAAACGAACTTTTTGCCACATCAAACAAACCGGCAACGCCGATCGTAGAATTTATCGTGAAGCGCGCAAGCTCTATTCCCATGGATTTTACCTGCGCCTGCATCAGAGAGCTGACGAATCGTACAGGCATCTCAATGTTGTAAAAAAAGTTTTTCACCGATTTTCTGGCGACTTCCGGAACAGCCCAGTTATAACCCGTTGTCGCCGGCTTAATAAACCAGAAATAAAACTTGTCATTAACCGCAAACATCGTTTTATTCACGGGTTCAAGGGGATCGTAGATATCTTCTTCCGTGTCATCAAATCCGGGGATTGCTTCTTCTGAAGCCTGTTCGGATGCTGAAACCAGCGTTTCATCCGCGGGAGGCAATCCGGACGGCTGCTGCAAATCCGTTTCCAGGTGTTTCCCTGCAGAACAAGCTGAAAGCAGTATGATAAAAACGATGACCAGATATTGACTATAATTTGCACGTGGTGATATTTTCAATCTTGTCTGCCTGTTTGGTATAAAGTATTATTAAAAGGTGCATGGCTTCCCGGCTTCAAGGCTCTTTAGCCAAATGAACGGTCCTCTTTGATGCGTCCGTCCCTCAATATCCTGTACGGTATTCCCTTCCAGGTGATTTTATTGCCGACGAAGCTCCAAACCCAGATTACAAAGCTCAGAACATCCTTTACCGGCAGTAAAACAAGCCATCTTCTCCATTTTCTAGAAGGGATGACCAGCCGGTGCAGCAACGCTGCAAGACAATACCGTAAAAACTGTGCGGCAATGAGCAAAGACACCGCAAGCGGACTGAAACCGCTCACGGCCAGACAAAACAGAGAAAGAACGAAAAGATGCGTGATCCCATAGCCGGCATAGCCATAGGGTCTGGACACGCGGCAGGTTCTGGACCACCGCAGCTGATGACTAAAATACTCGGCAAAGCTCATTGGACCGACAACATTTTCTATGACAACATTTGAAAGAACAATTTTGTATCCGCGCTGCCACAAACGGTTTCCAATCTGGTAATCATCAGCAAGGTAATCGGCAATCGATGCCATTCCGCCAATCTCTTCTATCGTTTTTTGGGAAACAAGCAAGGTGGCGCCCAATCCAAACGTAACGCCTTCGAGCTTACGGGCGATAAGCACCGAGGGAATGAAATCGAGAGCTATGCTGAGCGACTCTAGTGCAGCTCCCACAGACGGGGGGTCTGATATCTTATAAAGACAAGTTACCAGTCCGGTGTTTTTCTCTGCTGCATATTCTGTGGTAATTTTTCTCAGATATTCACTGTCTGCACGCATGTCGCTGTCGCTGATAGCAAGCAGGTCATATTTGGCTGATTGAAGAAGTCCAATGAGATTTGATACTTTCCTGTTGGCGCCGCGCTGCTCAGTACTCTTAACTTTTCGGATTTTGTTCCCGGCCGGAATTGATGAAATTTCCTTGGCGGCGTTTCTATCATCGGCGTCATTTGTCACTCCGAGCAGTACCTCATATTCCGGGTAATCCTGATCGCAAAAAGTTCCAACGTTTTCTTTGAAGTCTTTTCCTATTCCTTTGATCGGTTTTATGACGGAAACCGGTTCATATATCAGGAGGTGTGCATGGTCTTTTTTTTTGCCGAAAAAATCCCACACGCAATACAACGCGATAACGCTGTAAGCAATCGACGCGGCTGTCAAAACGTAGATAAATATGCTTGTCATGGCTCCAATTCTTAAAAGAGAAAATAATTATTTGTCCGGGATTCTTTGCAGCAAGGCCAGCTTCACGTGCAGCGATTAGGCACTGTAAACGTCGCATTTCGGATGCGAGACAACATAGCCGTTGTTCTCGTACCACCGTATTGCTTTCTCTATCGTTATTTCTAATGGCGTTTGCGGCATCTGCAGTTCTCTTACTGCTTTTCTGCTGTCAAAATACATGTACTTTTTAGCCATTTTTACGCTTGGAAGCGATATTCTGGGCTGCTTGTGCGTAACCCACTTGGATATGGCTTCATTCACGTACGCTGCAATTACCACAGGCGCATAGGGGAGACGGATGTTTGGCGCTTTTTGTTTCGCACATCCGGCCAGACATTCAAAAAACTTCTTAAGCGTAATGTTTGCATTCCCCAAAATATACCGCTCACCAATTCTTCCATAATCGGCCGCCATCAGATGTCCGACTGCAACGTCTTCTACATCAACAATGTTAATTCCTGTCTCTATGTACGCGGGTATCCTGCCATTCAGAAAATCCACAATAATTTGTCCGCTCGGCGTAGGTTTTCTATCGACAGCACCTAGCGTAGTGGTAGGATTTACAATGACAATGGGTAAACCTTTCTTGATGAACGCAAATACGGCTTCCTCTGCAAGGAACTTGGTTTTTTTATAAAGATTCACCATGTCATGAAGGTTCACCGTGTCATTTTCGTCGGCGGGTTTTGTCTTTGAGCCGCTGGAAAGGACGCCGGCGCTGCTCGTATAAATAACTTTTAGCAACCCTGCAGCATGAAGAGCGGACTTCATGACATTTATCGTTCCGGTTACATTAGTCGCATACATGGTTGATGCGTCTGGAACCCAGTATCTGTAATCTGCGGCAATGTGGTATACATATCTGCAATTTTTCATCGCCCTGGCAACTGTTTCTGATTCCCTTACGTCTCCCGTAATTAGCTCACAAAAACTTTTTAACAACGTAATATCACTTTCAGGTCGCACCAACGCTCGGACCGAGTACCCTTTTTCGTGTAGCAGTTTTGCCACGTGATAACCTATAAAACCGGTTGCTCCAGTCACTAAAGCTCGCATAATCACACCTCAGTAATTTAGATGTAGAACGACAAGTCTATTTATCAATTAATGCCCCGGAATCAGACGAACTTTGCGCCAAAAAATGCTTTTTTGCCGCGTGATCCGTTGTCCGTTTATTATCATCGAGAGAAACGAGGACAATTCCGATCACTATGACAATGGTGCCGAGCCAGCGATACCAGGATATGTCTTCTTTCAGAAAATATTTGGCCAGGAAAACTGCAAACAGATACGATACGGCGGTAAGCGGCAGCACGAAGCTCAAGTCAGCCCAGGAAAGCGCTGCGAGATACAGAAAGAAAAAGACCGCGAGAAAGACTACTCCCGCAAAAATATATGGATTTTTCACGACGGATGAAACGAGCGTCAGCCAGTGCTCCGAGCTGGACAAGTTAATCGCGCCGTATGAGCGCATGCCGTAGCTTAACAATGTTTCGCCCACCGCAGCACATGCTGCAGCTATCATGACAACAAGGAAGGTTTTCATATTTCCTCTTTCTAAACTGTAACTCGGTATGTTTAATCCGGCAGATTTGCCTCTAATTTTCTATAATCAGTCCTTTTTCATATTTAACATTTCTTTTCTGTTTAATACGCATATGTCGAGAGATTCCAGCGCGGCCCTTACTGCGTTTGAGGTGAGAGCGCCCAGCTCTTTTTGCCCACGGTCTGTCGATATGTCAGGATGAAGAAAAATCTCTGCTCTCCGGGGAAGATATCTGATCATATTGAGCATATATTTTTCGTCAATATGTCCTGTCCTTGCAAGACCGTATGCGGAAGGCAGCATATCTAGTCCATATAGCTCGGCCGTTTCAATATTGAACTTCCGTACCGCTCTGAAAACGGCCCATTCTAGAAACGGCATGACGCCGCGAGAAAGCCTGAGAGACCGGAGAAGAACCTGAATCGGTTCATGAGGGATCCTGATAGATCGTATGCCTCTTCTTGCTGCCTGACGGCAAATTATCGCGCATACTGCGGGATGCATGTGAAGGTGATGGTGGCTGTCCACATGGTCCGGTTGTATATTTGCATTTATCAGGCAATCGAATTGCGCCTCAATTTCCGCTTCCAGCTGTTTGTGCAAACCCGTGTTTGTGTACCGTATCCACGCGCAAGAAGGGCTCTTGCAAAATAAGCCGGCTTCATCTACCAAATCCGGGATCTCTGCGCGGGAAAGAATGCTTTTGCCGTCACAGAGCGTCACATGCAGTCCTACGGACAGATTCCTGTGCTGTTGCGCGATGCGGACTGATTCTTTAAAAGCATTGCCCGACACCATCATGCTCGCGGCGCTCAGAATGCCCCATTCATGCGCAAGCGCAATTGCTTCGTTTACTGACGAAGATTTACCAAAATCATCTGCCGTAATGACTGCGTATTTTTTGGCAACGTGCTGCATTAGATACGATCATCCCCTTTTCGTGTTGCCATGAAGGAAAAAAATTCCTTTCCCTCCCTGACTCGACGAAAGAATTCATGCCTGTCCTGAAGCATTTCTTTCAAAATTCTGAGAACAGGGCGCGGCCTCAAATAAAATCTCCGGTAAAACCGCTCCATCGATTCAAAAATATATTCAGCCGGCAGATCTTCATATGAAATCACCGCATTCTGCACTCCATTATTCAGCAGCTGTTCTCCTTCCTGTTTGATCCATCCTTCCTGCATTCCTTGTTTGTAAATCTCGGTGCCTGGATAGGGAGCTACCAAAGACACCTGGATACTATAGGGATCAAGCTCCAGTGCAAATTGCATCGTTTCTTCTATTGTCTCGGCCGTTTCTCCCGGCAAGCCAAGAATGAAGGCTCCATGCACAAGGATCCCCAGCTCTTTTGTCGCTTTCATAAATTCGCGCGCTTGAGTGAGATGAATACCTTTTTTTATATTATTTAAAATTTTTTGATTACCGGACTCAAATCCAACAGTAAGCAATCTTAGCCCGCTATCTTTGAGTGATTTAAGTGCATCTTTACGCACGTTCGCCCTCGCGTTACAAGACCACGTGATACCCAGCGGTTTCAGCATCTTCGACAGTGCCACAACCCGTTCTGGTTCTTCTGTCAGCGTATCATCATCGAAAAAAAATTCTTTCACCGCCGGAAATAATTGTTTGGCAAGCAGCATTTCCTCATATACATTCTGAATGCTTCTCACCCGGTATGCATGGCCTGATATTGTTTGGGGCCACAAGCAATAGGTGCAGCGGGCGCGACAACCGCGGCCGGTATAAATGGAGACGTAGGGATGCTGCAAATAGCCGTTGTAGTAATTTTCGATATTAAGATCCCTGGCATAAATGGCGCTTGCAAAAGGAAGGGCATCCAGATTTTCTATAAGCGGCCTGTCAGGAGTTCGTATCAGCCCTTTTTTATCGCGAAAAACAACCCCTTTTACTTTTCGAAATGACGTTCCCGACGCTATTTCAGCAATGGAATAGTCGAATTCTCCCGTCGTTACGAAATCCAGATCCCATGACAGGTCCATTGTTTCAAGGGGACGTACCATCGTGTGCGGACCAACAAGGCCAATTTTTACCTGGGGATATTTTTTTTTCAGGGTTTCCGCCAATTTGACATCATGTGAAACTGTCGGCGTGCTCGTGCTTATTACGATCAAATCAAAACCTTCTGCAAGACGCACAACATCCACAGCGTTTAGCCCATCAGCCGGAGCGTCGACCAACCTGCTTTCTTTAATCATGCCTGCGGGATATGCCAGCCACGTCGGATACCAGAAAGATCGAATTTCACGCCTGGCTTGGTAGCGGGAGCCAGCGCCTCCATCAAATCCTTCATATGAAGGCGGATTAAGAAGTAATGTGCGCATTATAGGTCTCCAGACAAAGACATAATTAGTGTTTGAATTTCATCCAATATTCGCGTTGATGCTTTACAACTGCGTTAAAAGAAGTAACTGATGCCGCCAAGAACCACATCGGCATCGCGATCGTATGTAGTCACGATACGGTCCCAAGAAGCTCTTATCCCCCAGTGCTCGAAAAACTTATAATTACCTGATAAGGTAACGATTCCTGACAAGCATCCATCATGCTCACCATCTTGTTGTCTGGCTTGATGGTTTATGCTTAAATAAACGCCGCCCCCGATGCCGATCGAAAAACGGTCATCGAAAAACGATCTCACACCCCATAATTCGGAAACGATCCCGTTTCTTCGGAGCACCTCATTCCCTCCTTCGTTCAACCAGGAAATGGTCCAATCCATATACGGGAAAAGGCGTCTGCGGTATTCAATGCTTCTTGCGTTGGCAAGTTCCGACCCAAAGCTATTGACAATAGTTCTGCCCAAAAATAGAGTGATCTCATTTTTTGCCGGTTCTATCCGCCTGGACGGTGGTGAACCGCCGGTTGTCGTCAACGACTTAGAGAGAGGGTCAAACCTGTATCCAATTCCGGTAAGCAAAGATACCGTGTCGTAACTTGATATCGCCTGGCTCCAGTTTGAGCGAACCAGGACATACCATCTGTCCGTCAAGTACCAAAGCGCGTCGCAGCTCATAATGATGCCCCAGGCATGTTCGTTGCTCCAATCGGCATTTTCTGTGGCTCTGGTCGTGTCGTAATAAAAAAAAGGGCCGATCCCCGCTGAAAGAACTAGGCGCTTGTCAAGCAACGGCGCGCGAGCCCATACTTGAACGGCATGCCCATCTCTGTGATGGCGCTCAAGATGACCCTCGTTCAGGTAAGAGATGCTGAACGCGTAATAGTCGCCGAATCCTTCGCGATATTCTACCTGCCACGCATAGGAGCGATCATATGAATTGGTGTAGTCGTGCATAGCGCCGCCCAGAACAGACAGTTCCTGGGCTCCAACTGGACACACGCCAAGTAAAGCAATAAAGCTCCATAGCGCTGCTATTTTAATTTTTGCTATAAAATCACTCAATTCTTCTAGAAATATTCCTTTATTTTTTTTAAAAATATTTCGCAGCTATTTTTGCTTCTTTTACCGCGCTGATCATGGTTCTTCTTAACTGTTCCGATTCAGGATGTATTCCGTCGCATTGAATAATTATTGACTCTATATTCTCAATCCCCATGAAGTTCATAATGAAATTGAAATAGGAGACCGTAAATTTTTCATGCTTTCCGGCGTAAAAACCATTCGACGAGTGAATATGCAGACATTTCTTACCCTGATCTTTTAACAAACCTTCATGCCCTGATGCCGTAAATTTGAACGTTTTGCCCGCAACGCAGATGGAGTCAATATAAATATTGAATTGCGCGGGAAAGCCTATGTTCCACTGCGGTGTGGCAAATACGTATTTGTCTGCTTTGGCAAATTGCTCGCTCAACCGCCAAATGCGGAATATCTTATGTCTTTCATCTGCTGTTAATGCTGCTA
Source organism: Nitrospirota bacterium (assembly GCA_963663225.1). Classification (GTDB taxonomy): domain Bacteria; phylum Nitrospirota; class UBA9217; order UBA9217; family UBA9217; genus JBAZLV01. The sequence goes on from OY760142.1 coordinate 481,617, forward strand.
TCGCTTGATTGTGCAGCAGCTTCTCATGAGCATTTAAAACATCTTCGTCGACTCTTTGAATATAATCTCGATAAATATCAAATTGATCGATCTCATCATGACCATTCCATTTCATATATTCGGTCAAAAATTCAGAACCGACAAAAAGGCTCGGGGATTTATCCAAGGGCTTTAGGTCACAGGTGATATAAAGAAGTTTTGCCATGGAGGTCGCCTCCTTACTTCCATATTGTTTCTTCCCGATCTTTAATCAAGGAAGTCGTCTGGCAAAAAATTTATTGCGCTATTGTTTTCCCCGTCTATCCACCGTCCGCCACTCAGTACGATCAAGGCGTCTCCATGTTCAGGCAAATCCTGATAGATGCACGGTTCCGCATAGCGTTGAAATTTACTTTTTTTTGCTGATACGATGCACAGGAATCTGCTTTTTTGTGAAATCTATAGCCATTATTGTGCCAATAATTAAATCAATAAAAACAGCAATTTATAATTCTATTTTCATTTTAAATACGCTATTACGTAAAAGTATTGTTATATATAGTAAAAAGGCATACAATTACCTCATAACGTAATTTGCATTTATTACTACTGAGGTGGAGTGATGAAAGAAGTAAACAGAGAGGAATTTTTCCGTGAAATAACTGTCAGAATTTGCAGCAGCCTTCAAATTAAAACTGCGTTAGAGAACGTTTTCGAATACCTAAAAAATCACATTCCTCTCGATGATCTCATCCTTGGCATCCGCGATGTTAACCTCTCGGCAATAAGAATGATCAGCGATGTTACAACAGGAATGATTGAACCCTTCGATGAAATAATTCCTATTCCCAAAGACCTCTGGGCGCGGGTTATGTCTTGGAATAAAAGAGGCCCCGTTATTATCAATTCACTAGAAGACAGAGGCGATATCCAGCGCGCTCTCTTCTCTCTTTTAAACAAGAAATATGTGCCGTGCTCTGAAATTACTTTGCCGATCTGGATAGAAGATGAGAATCTTGGCTTTTTGCTGCTTCGTGTAAAGGGAGAAGGAAAGTATTCGTACTACCATGCGAAGTTGATGGAAAGCGTTTCTGAACCCATAGCCATTGCACTAGCAAACGCGCTGGCTCATGAAAAATTGCTGCATTATCGGGACATTCTCATTGATGACAACCGGTTCTTAAAAAATGAGCTTCATCCGCTAATGGATGATGAAATCATCGGCGGTAATTCTGGGCTTAGGAACGTTCTCGAGATGGTCCGGCAGGTCGCACCGCTCAACAACTCAGTCCTGCTGTTCGGAGAAACTGGCACAGGCAAAGAAGTGATAGCCAACGCCATACATTATGCATCTCATCGTAAAGACGGGCCCTTTATCAAGGTAAACTGCGGTTCTATCCCGGAAACACTTATTGACAGTGAGCTGTTTGGTCATGAGAAAGGATCTTTTACCGGCGCTATTGCCGAGAAACGAGGACGGTTTGAACGAGCAGACGGTGGTACAATTTTCCTGGATGAAATAGGTGAGTTGCCGCAACAAGCGCAAGTGCGGCTTCTTCGCGTGCTTCAAACGCGGGAAATAGAACGAGTCGGCGGAAACAAGCCTATCAAAATTGATATACGGGTAATCGCCGCCACTCACCGAAATTTGGAAAGTATGGTGTCCGAGAACAGGTTCCGCGAAGATCTCTGGTTCCGCTTAAATGTTTTCCCCATCGTGATCCCTCCACTTCGGCAACGAAAAGAAGATATTCCATCACTCGCCCGTCATTTTGCTGCCCAAAAATCAATCGAACTTGGCATTTCCAACCCTCCAGTTATTGCTCCGGGCGCGTTGCAACACCTTATGGATTATGACTGGCCGGGAAACGTTCGAGAATTGGAAAATCTAATAGAAAGAGAATTAATTCGCCTCCGCGGTGGCTTGGAGGGGTATATTACCTTCGACTCCCTGCTGCCAGTTCGAAAACAGTCACCAACAGTCACCCTACAGAAGGATACAGTTGCCCTTGCAGTGTTAAACCTTGATGATGTCAATGCTATGCACATTAGTAATGTCTTAAAAATAACCAAGGGTAAAATTCACGGCCCGGGCGGTGCGGCAGAGCTGCTGGGAATTAATGCCAATACACTAAGAGGACGAATGGATAGACTGGGTATAAAATATGGCCGCACCAGAGGAAGTTATTTTTTATGATTTCATAATGCCACCATTTCGTTTATAAGCGACGTACGCTATCAGGACATGTAAATTACCCTTGCAATTTTAACAATCATGATCATACGATAACTTTATTTTATTTCCTTTGAACTGGTCTTAAAATATTTCTAATTATTTATTTGTTTAGCATAATCAATGTTTACCCTTACAATGTCAGGGACGTTACGAAACATTCGAAAAATGGTAATAGCCGTTTACGGCTCGCCTTTTGGCTTGTAGCTGCTGTCGCAGCCAAGATGGCGCGTGTCTTATATGGCCTTATAAAGACTAGGCCCTTTCTGAGATAATCTTTTCCCTTTGATAATCTGGCGAATATTTTCTTCAAAAGTATGACAGTCACATTACTTTTTATTAGCATATTTTAGCCCCTGTTTTATTGGGCTGCGGTTATTTAACAGTTTGTCCAAGACCTCGACTCTATAGAAGTATTCTGATTGTATTTCATACGTAACATAGCTTCGCGCAATATCCCATATAATAATGTTACAATTTTCACTTAAACAAAGGTGAACAAATTCTATCTATATAATAGATAGCTCAGAGCGCTGATGAAGATAACGATATATTCAATACACACTCTATGCAATCTTTTAAGGAGCATATTCCGCACGAATGCGACATCACGACCGGTATTTTTTTTGATTTGGCTACGCTCAGGGCTATTATTTTGGTCCCATGCGATATCTTGTTAGTAAAAATCACAACTGCATCCTGATTTTGAATTTTTGTGTCAAGTTTTACAGCTTTCTTTGTATATACCGTCAGCTTGACTCCTGATTGCTCAGCGGCACTGACATAGTGCCTGCGCAGCCGATCTATTCCTCCGATAAGGGCGATATTGATTAAGTCTTTTTTGTCTGGCTCTGTTTTAGTCATGGCATCATATTCTTGGTCATTTAGTCTTTTGCGACATCCAGCGCTCTTCGTAAATCATTTTTGATGTCTTCTACATCTTCAAGACCTACTGACAATCGAATCAATCCGTCGGTAATACCCCTCTTTAAACGTTCTTGCTTCGGCATGGCAGCGTGAGACATGGTCGCTGGATAGGAAAGAATGCTTTCCACACCACCGAGACTGACTGCTACAAGAGGAATTTTCACACTACGGAGAAATGACCGGGCCGTTGCGCCGTCCTCTAGCTCAAACGAAACAACAGCACCGCCACCGATTGATTGCTTTAAATGAATTTCCCGTCCGGGATGATGAGGAAGCGTGGGATAATAGACGCTCACTATATCAGCCTGCTCCAGGAGCCAGTGTGCCAGCTCCACCGCAGCCTTTTGCTCTGTTTCAACTCGCGGCACCAGAGTCTTTATTCCCCGCATTAAAACCCAGCTGTCAAATGGCCCGAGTACGGCGCCGAAAGCATTTTGTATTTTTTTTATCTTGTCCGCGATACCATTATCCTTCACCACGACAACACCAGCGAGAAGATCACTGTGCCCTCCGAGAAATTTTGTGGCGCTGTGTATCGAGATGTCAAACCCGATTTCGAGAGGACGCTGCAAATACGGCGTCATAAATGTGTTATCAATAATAGTCAGAAGCTTTTGTTCGCGCGCAAGCTGGACTGTTGCGTGAAGATCCGTAATCTTCAGGAGCGGATTCGACGGAGTTTCCACAAAAATCGCTTTTGTTTCTGAAATCAGGGCTTTCTTTATGTTATTTATATCAGTTGTATCTACAAACGTGCTCTTAAGGCCCCACTGCTCAAAGAGCGTTGTCAGAACGCGGTAGGTTCCTCCATAAACATCGGAAGATACCACAAGATGATCTCCCGGTTTAAAAAGCATGAATACGGACGAGATGGCCGCCATCCCAGAAGAGAATGCAAATCCACGGCAGCCGGATTCAAGAATAGCAACCGTGTGTTCAAGCGCTTCTCTTGTCGGATTATTACCGCGGCTATATTCATATGATCCGAAATCAACCGGGTCTTTTTGTGCGAACGTCGATGCCGTATATATCGGTACACTAGATGCTCCGGTATAGGGATCGATATCCTTTCCGGTATGAAGTATCTTTGTTCGGTAATCCATCATTTTAGTCCTTGCTTCCCGGCCATTCCGCCCAATGCCTGTGCCAAATCATCGATCAGGTCATCGACATGCTCAACTCCGATTGAAAGGCGTAGTAGACGGTCATTTATTCCGAGCCGTTCGCGTGTGCCTACGGGAATGTCGGCGTGCGTCTGTACTGCGGGAAACGTAATCAAAGATTCAAGTCCTCCCAGGCTTTCCGCATAAAGGAATATCTTCACCCGTTCAAGAATCTCGGGTATAAGTGCGGCGTTATCGACTTCGAACGATATAACGGCACCGAAACCTCTGAACTGTCTACCGAACAGATGGTGCATCGGACCGTTTTCCAGCCCGGGATAATAGACGCGCCTGACCCTTAGTTGATCCTTTAGCCAACTTGCGATCAGCATCGCGTTTTCCTGTTGCCTCGACAGTCTGAGTGGCAGGGTCTTGAGCCCTCGCAGAACGAGCCAGGAATCCAGCGGTCCCAGCACCGCTCCTGCTGCATTCTGAAAAAAACCTATTTGCTCGGCAAATTCTGGTGATTTTACCACGATAATTCCTGCCACAACATCGTTGTGACCCGAAAGATACTTACTGGCGCTGTAAACAACAATATCGGCACCAAGATCAAGCGGTTTCTGGAGTAGCGGCGTACAGAACGTGTTGTCTACAATTGTAAGGACGCCATGATCTCTCCCGAATGCCGCAATGGCGCGGATGTCCGCAATCTTCAGCAGAGGATTCGTCGGGCTCTCGATAAAAATCGCCTTGACACCGGTTGCCATAGTCTGTTTCACAGTATCCGTATCTGACGTGTCAATACAGACGGATTTGATACCGAAATGAGCATACCCCTTTTCAAGAAGACGAATGGTTCCTCCGTAGGGGTCCTCGGTAATTGCGATCTTGTCACCGTGCTTGAACAACCGCAGAACACAGTCGATTGCCGCCATCCCTGACGAGAAGGCAAAGGCTTTGCTGCCATTGTCAAGCGTAGCCATGGTCTCTTCCAGCGCCTGCCGGGTAGGATTTACCGTCCTCGAATAGTCATATCCTGTGCTTTTCCCAAGGCCCGGATGTCTGAAGGTTGCCGTCTGATAGATGGGCATCGAAACCGCTCCCGTCCGCTCCTCCCACCTGCTGCCGGCCTGGGCCAGCAGTGTTTCTATCTTCATCGTGTTTACTATCCTTTCATGAATTTGTTGTTCCATTCACGAGAAATCCTCATAATGTACAGAAAAAAAACGGCGGCAATCGAATGCACAAACAGAAAATGCACGTTTAAAAAGGCGGTTATATTCATAACTCCTGAAACATCGGCGTACTAAGATATCGCTCGCCGGTGTCCGGAAGCACTGCTACAATTAATTTGCCCTTGTTTTCAGGCCGTTTCGCAATCTGAAGCGCCGCGAATGTTGCGGCTCCTGATGATATTCCAACAAGCAATCCCTCGGTCCTGCTCAAAAGCCTGCCTGTTTCAATTGCTTCTTCATTCTTTACCTTGAACACTTCATCGACAATTTTTGTATTCAATACCTGTGGAACAAATCCGGCACCGATGCCTTGAATTTTATGCGGTCCCGGCTGTCCTCCAGACAATACTGGAGAATCGAACGGCTCAACAGCCACCACTTTAAATCCGGGTTTCTTTGCTTTAATGATTTCTCCCACACCGGTAATAGTGCCACCCGTGCCCACACCGCCCACGAGAATATCGATCGCCCCATCAGTGTCTTCCCATATCTCTTGTGCGGTTGTTTCTCGGTGGATCTGGGGATTGGAAGGATTTTTGAACTGCTGCGGTACAAATGAATTAGGAGTCTGGGCAGCAAGCTCTTCGGCTTTTTCTATCGCCCCTTTCATGCCTTTTGCACCGGGAGTCAGAACAAGTTCTGCACCGTATGCCTTCAGGAGATTCCGGCGTTCCACGCTCATAGTGTCAGGCATGGTCAAAATAAGCCGATACCCGCGCGCCGCTGCGACAAACGCAAGGGCAATCCCGGTATTGCCGCTCGTCGGTTCAATAATCACCGTGTCTTTCTTAATTAATCCTTTTTCTTCCGCATCCTTAATCATGCTGAAACCGATTCTATCTTTTACACTTCCGCCAGGATTGAATGATTCAAGCTTCGCCACCACTTTTGCATCAATTCCTTTGCTTACTCGCTGCAAATGAAGCAGCGGAGTTTTGCCGATGATATCTGTCAGATTACTGTAGATCTTGCCCATTACAGTCTTCTCCTTTTTTGTTGGATTTTTGATTAAACCGTATTCTACAAAAACTGCACATTATGTATCTTTCGCTTTAGTCTTCTATTTAGCAAGCGCCATGCCACAAAAAACCACAATTAAACAATACATTTGATAAATACCCTGACTCTAAGTTGATTGTTTTTAATACAACATATTATTCCATAAACATCACTCCTTTCAAAGGAAGCTTCTATTTCCTCTCCTGAGTCTTTCAAGACCGCATTCCCCATTTATAGACGGTATATCGCTCAAGAACGCGAAAAATGAAGTTCTCAAAGAGAAAACCTACAAGGATAACAGTAAACAGCCCAGCGAACACGGAGTCTGTTTCAAGCTGGTTCTTTTTTTCATAGATAAACCAGCCCAGCCCGCCGGATCCGGAACTCACGCCAAAGACTAGTTCAGCGGCAATCAGAGTGCGCCACGCAAATGCCCAGCCGATTTTCAGACCGGTAACAATACTCGGAAATGCCGCAGGTATCAATATTTGGACAACGTAGCGCAGACCGGTGAGTCCGTAGTTTCTTCCCACCAGGCGCAGTGTGGGAGTAATGCCGGAAAAACCGGAAAGCGTATTGAGCGCTATCGGCCAGAGTACAGCATGAATAAGAACAAACACGATGCTGGGTGTACCGAGGCCGAACCACAGCAGTGCCAGCGGCAGCAAAGCAATGGCCGGCAGAGGATTGAACATGGACGTAAGCGTATCCAGCAGATCGGCGCCAATACGGGAGCAGATCGCAAATATGGAAAGTGTGGCAGCCGCAAGAATGCCGCCTGCATAACCGGTAAACAGAACTTTGAGCGATACAAAAATCCGAGATATAAGCTCTCCGCTTGCGAGCGCATCAAAAAGGGCCATTATCATTGTACTAAAACTCGGAAGCAGCAGGTCGTTGTTCAGCCAGCCAGCGTAGATTTGCCACAGAAATGCCATCAGGACAAGAAGAGCAATTTTTCTGACCAGCCCTATCTCCCAGACACGCCTTCCCAGTGACAGTGGCTGCTTCGTTTCTTCGGAGGTCGTGAATTCTTTTTCTGAAATAATATGTTCTTTCACCAAAACATCTGCTGCTATCGATTCATTTCTGCTCACACCGCTCCCCCCAGCTCATATACTGTAGTCAAATGCATCTTTAAATAATATCTTTCGTATCCGCTCACTGATGCTATTAAAAAGTTCATTCCCTGCCCTGCCGAGATCGGATACATTTACCATAAGTTCGGCCCGAATCCTTCCCGGGTGCGGCGAGAGCAGAATAATGCGATCGCCAAGCAGGACTGCTTCCGGAATGGAATGAGTGACAAAAAGCATTGTGAATTGTATTTCATTCCAGAGTGCCAGAAGTTCATCCTGCATCTTTTGGCGTGTCAAGGCATCGAGAGCCGCAAAAGGTTCATCCATCAAAATTATTTCCGGTTTCATGGCCAGACAACGCGCAATGGCAACACGCTGTTTCATGCCACCCGACAATGTATGAGGGTAGGCATGAACAAATTTTTCAAGTTTCACCTTGCGCAGAAAATGCAGAGCCTGCTCTTCTGCCTCCGGTCTCTTCATCTTTCCGCTTGCGGTCAACGCGAACACCACGTTTTCCTTGACTGTTTTCCAGGGAAACAGCTGGTCGAACTCCTGAAAGACCATGACCCTGTCCGGACCGGGCCCGCTTATTATGCGGTTTTCCCGCAGGATACAACCTACAGTCGGTTTTAGATGTCCGGCGATTGCTTTTAACAAGGTCGATTTTCCGCAGCCTGAGGGCCCCAGGAGTACAAGGCGGTCCGAGCGAAATACATCAAAGCTTACATCCCGTACTGCAGTGACCAGATGATCCCGGGTCTTGTACTGCAACGTAACGTCCTTTGCGCTCAGGACCGGATCTGTCCTGTCGGATGCAATGATATCGTTCATCAGCTTCCTTTCTTGCCGTGAACATTGGGGAAAAAGAGGTCTTTCCAGTTCTTCGGTTTTGTTTTGATCGATCCTGTTTGGTACATGAAATCCGAAAACTTCGTGATGTTAAGAGGCGTGGTTGTATAACTGAGTGAAGGATGGTTTATCTGCGCGAACAGATCATTCGGGCTTTCCTTCGTTTTGCTCGATTTGATATAAATATCCACCGCTGCACGTTTGTTCTTTTGAATAAACGAGATGGCCTCCTCAAGCGCAGCAAAGACAGCAGCGTATGTGTTTGGATTTGCTTCATAAAATGTCTTTGTTGTGGAAAGCACATTAAACGTGTGCGGCCCTCCTAGGACGTCGAATGAGTTCAACACGGTATGCACCCGTTTGTCATCCAGTTCCTGGAACATGAATGGAGGGCTGGTCAGATGTGCGATAACCTCCGACCTGCCGGACAGGAGAGCGGCCATTCCATCAGGATGTTTCATTGAAACAGTTAAACGGTCTAGTCTGGCATAATTCTGATTGCCGAATGCCTTTGCAGCGGCCATCTGCAGAACGATTGCCTGGATGGATACTTTAACGGTCGGCAGCGCAATCCGGTCTTTGTCGGTAAAATCATTGATTGATTTAATCGCAGCATTATTGGTATTCAGATAGAGAGGAGAACTGTCCAAAGCAGCCACCCCCTTGACTTTACCGTTGGTCTTCGCCCAAAGTATGATCAACGGAGCTACCCCGCTTGAAACGTAATCCACACTTCCTGAGAGAAGAGCATCATTGACCGCTCCGCCTCCGCCAAGCGTAGCCCAAATTACCTTAATATCGCCCAATCCTGATGCCTTCGCATGCTTTTCTACGAGTTTCTGCTCTTCCATAACAATAAGAGGCAGGTACCCTAATCCGTACTGCTTTGCTATGCGCACTTGTGTCACTTCTGCTGCCGCGATTGGTATCATGACTGCCAACATCATGATTGACAGCATAAGTGATCCCAATATTCTGTAAATATGTTTTATTTTAGACATATTTTTTTTCCTTTCGCGTAATTTTATCGAGATGCTTGAAATAGGGCCGTGCGGTTTCTTCCTCAGACTTCCGTGCCGAGAATGTTTGATCGATCACCTCGTCTGGAGTGATGATCCAAACAGCAGCGAGGTCCGCATCCTCCAGCGTTTCCCTCACTTTTGTGTAGTATTTCCGGAACACGGGTCCGGCAACATGCGCTTTGACCGGCCGGCCTTTAATCTGATAGCTGATGTCATCCTCTCCATAAATCGACACCGCAACATTCCGGCCGAACCAGATGCTTCTCACCATGTTTTTGTTGCTTTTTGACGATTCCAGCAGCTCAAGGCACACAAGATTTCCATCTTTATCAGCATGGATCGATTGTTTAACAACTGCATGGGGATTACCGTTCTCATCCGAGGTGGCCAGAACTTTGACCGTGGATTTATCTTCCAACAGCTTCGCAATAGACTGAGTAATTTTTTGTGGCATCTTTCTCCTTTCCTTATAACAACCGTGCGAGATCGGAATTGGGATGATTGCCGCAACGGCGGTAATCATCGAAATCAAGGCCTACGTTGTACTTTTTCTGTTGTTCATGCAGACCTTTAGTCAACCGAATGAAATACTCCAGTGAAGGATTTTTCTGACCGGCAAAGAATGAACCGGGACGCGGTATCCATACCGTAAAAACAGTTCCAACACCACGCTCGGCAAGAGACTCGGCCTCTGCAAGCGTTGCAGCCAAGGCATCATCTTCGTTTTTAAAGCCGTGAGGCCTCGCCATTTCAGCTCCGGCCACAATACAGGTGTCCACCATGCCCCTTCCAAAAACATCAACTGCTCCTATCAAACGGTTTTTCCATTCCTGATACCCAACCCATTTCGCTTTTCCAGGGCAGATCCAGTTAAATGCTTTTTCGTCCAGGATTTCAATATCAGACGTATAGCTCAGTAAGCCCGTTTCTTGATGGAGCCGTTCGAGCTGTTTAACGGTAAAGGCCGTGGCTATCAATTGGCTCGGAAACTTGGGCACGGCAAAAGCATCTCCTACAGCCTTAAGCAAATCAATATAATATTGTACTTCAGCATCGAATGGTTCCGGACCATGCGGATTCGATCCGGAGGTAAGGCAGACCGCGCTGAATCGACCCGGTTCTTTCAACGCTTCCCTGGTTGTTTCTGTAACATCCGCAGGCTTTATCCGCGTGGGCAATCCTATTTCGCTTTTCTGCTTTTTTAGGTTGTTCACAATATCGCAAAATCGGCATTCTTCGCCGTCTTTCCAAAAGTGGCAAAACCGGTCCGCCATTATATAGAGGCGTTGCGGCCGTGAACTCGCCACATGCTGCATAAGCACGCCTGAACTCGTTTTTTTATCGTAGTAAAAGGGTTTTGGCCAGAACTCTACCTCTTCTATGGTTTCCTCATCATCAATCAGAACCAGTTTCCCTTCGCGGTAATCCACAATATACGGATTCTCAGCAATAGACGTAGGCGTCGATATGACCGATGTGCCGTCGCGAAGCAAAAGCGATTCAGGACGATGGGTAAGTTTGCCGTCCCTCGTGCCGAAAATATGTGTGCCGCCGGTCTGGTGAAGCGCGGGATCGACCCGGTCGAGAGCCCGGTCCGTGTAATAGACGCCCCGGCGGTGTACATCTGTCTTGATGATGATCAACCGCGGTATTTCAGGATATTTATCCGCCACTTCCTGTAATGTCAGTTCCTGTCTTCCGAGAGACAACAGTATTGCCATGATGGCCTCCAGTAGTTTTTATTGTGTTCATGATTCCTGTTTTGAATCCTATACAGCCAAGCCGACAAAAATAGCTGACCGAATCAACAGAGAGCACAGGGGATTTACGTCACCCTTGTCGCCTCCAGTTGACTGGTCAGCTTCCTGAAGATGTTTATTTAAAATGCCACTTTGAGTATTACAAACGTGTATTAATAAATAATTTCCTCTTACAGAATAAATAATAAATTTCTTATTTATTATGTTATATGCAACCCGTAGGTTTTGGGAGTCCGGCCACTTTATAAACACCTCGAATGCAGCTACAAGAAAACAGTGCGCGAATTTCTTTAAAGGTAAAACCTGTCTCTTTACAAAGTTTTCGTGTCATAGGTGCAGAGCCAAATTTATTGAAATAATCACGCAAGTAATAAATCACTTTCCAGTGATCCGGCGTCAACAGGTAAATTTTATCGAGCGCTGCCAGGTATGCAGCAATTTCGACAGTCCAGTCATTTAACTCTATGAGAAATCCATCTTCGTCGATTTCAATGTTCATTTTATTCACCTCCATAGCATCCACACAGAGTTATCCTCCTGACTGATTGCCTTTAAAACGTGCATAAAAGCGATGCTCATCACAAAAAAAACCCGGCTTGAACTATACAAACCGTTTCGTCAAAAAAATGATTCAGTTGGTTTAAAGGCACTATATTTAAAAGCCTCCTCAGACTTTCTGTATCAGCAGAACCCAATGATCTTTGATTTTTTCCCGGTTCAAGACGATGTTCCCCTGCTGCACCACCGACGCGGGAACACTTTCCGCCGGAACTCCGTCATCAAGCAAGACTTCAAGTATTTCGCCTGATTTCATGGAAGCCAAGTCGAGTTTTATTTTTACGAAGTTCATGGGACAGACAACCCCACGATAATCCTTGAACCGACCTGCGGTATTGGTGGATTTTGCAGCTACCATCTGTTTCGTTTCAGCAGTCGCTTCCGCATTTGCCTTAACCTCGTCGGATTCATTCCTTCGCAAATTTTTAGGACCGATCATTAATCTATTACCTCCAGGTCTTCATTCTCTACTATGCCATTTCTTATTTTGAATGCCTTCACTTGTTCCTTTCTTTCTGCAAGTGATACGATGACATAACTGACGCAGGGATCGACGGCAAGTTTTATATCCTCTCTAGATGGCCGAGCAGGTGTTGTCGGATGTGAGTGATATACTGCCAGGAGGGTCAAACCCCGTACACGAACTTTTTTTAAAACAGAGAACTGTTCCCGAACGTCGAACGTAAAATGTTCAAAAGAATTGTCAATATTTTTCATTTTATGATGAACACTAATAATCCCGCCATCACCTGCGAGATAACCGCAAGCTTCAATCGGCAGTTCCTCCCGTGCATGTGCAAGAATATTTTCCAGCACGCTTCTATATATCTTGAGCATCTCTTTATCCTTTTTTCAAGTCACAGACTGCCTGTTCTCCGTCTACAAGCTCATGTATGCTCGGTCTTTCACCGCACACCGGGCAGTGATCGTTCTTCTTCACAGCCACTTTGCGAAAATCCATTTTTTTTGCATCAAAATGAAGCAGACTGTTATAAAGCGGCATACCTGCACCCGTTATATATTTCAATGCCTCTGTAGCCTGGATTGTTCCCAGCATACCCCCAATTGCTCCTAAGACTCCGGCGGAAGAACACGTGGGCACACTGTTTGTGGGTGGCGGCTGTTCAAATATGCAGCGATAACAGGCAGTTTCGCCCGGTTTAACAGTTATGGCCTGCCCGGAAAAGCGCAGAATACCCCCATGAGAAAACGGTATTCGGTTCAATACGCAGGCATCGTTAATAAGAAATTTCGATGCAAAATTATCCGTGCCGTCAACAACAAAATCATATTCCCGAATGATAGCTGAAATATTCGCAGCACATAAATACTCTTTATACACGTTAACCCGTACATGAGGATTTATTGCCTGTATTTTTGCGGCGGCCGAAACGGCCTTGGCAGAACCGACATCCGATGTAAAGTGAACAATCTGCCTCTGCAGATTGGATATTTCCACATTATCGGCATCCGCAATCCCAATGGTACCCACGCCAGCTGCGGCAAGATAGAGCGCAACCGGCGAGCCGAGCCCTCCAGCGCCGATAATAAGTACCCGGGCTGAGCTGATTTTTTCCTGACCATCTATCCCCACTTCTTCAAGAATAATATGCCTGCTATAGCGCTCAAGATATTCCTCGCTGACTTCCATTTCTATCCTTTCATCGCAAGAGCCTGTTCAATATCATGGATTAGGTCCTCTCTGTCTTCAATCCCCACACTCATCCTAATCAACGAGTCACTGACGCCTGCAGATTGTTTTTCCTGCTCGCTCAATTGCGCCATGATAGTCGATCCGGCATGTATACAGAGTGTTTTATTATCATGCAGATTCGTTGATCTTCGTATAATCTGGAGAGCATTAATAAATGCAAAACAGTCACTCCGTGATTTCAACTCAAAACTGACTACACAGCCTGGAAAAAGCAGAAATTGTTTTTGTGCAATGCCATAAAACCGTGACTTCCTAAGTCCTGGGTAATGAACCGTTACGACTTCTTTTTTTCCCGCAAGGTACTCCGCGATATCCCGCGCGTTTGAACAAGCCCGTTCCATTCTTAGTGCTAGCGTTTCAAGTCCTAGAGACAACAGGTAGGCATTGTGTGGGGCCAAGCATCCGCCAAGATATCTGCTAATTTGTTTTCTAATTTTTGCTATCAAAGCAAATGGACCAAATTTTTTTGCATACTGGGCAAGCATTCTGTTGTTGTTCCAGTCATAGCTTCCATTATCAATAATAAGCCCTCCCAATACTGTTGCGCCGCCGGAGATGGCCTTTGTTGCCGACAGCACTTCAATATCAACTCCATAATCTTTTGAATTGAAAAGATAAGGAGGTGTCATGGTCGTATCTGCGATAAGAACCAAATTATATTTCTTTGCAAGTTCCGAAAAAGCTCCGATATCCGGCACAGTAAGAAGGGGATTTGAGATCGTCTCAACATACAGTGCTCGCGTATGATCGTCGATAAGTGCTTCGCACCCTTTCAGATCCAAGGGATCTATAAAACGTACTTCTATGCCAAGTTCTCCTAATGTGTCCTTAAAAAAAGAATACGTATCGCCGAAGAGAAACTTGCTTGCAATCAGGTTGTCCCCCGCTCCGGCTACCGCCAAAATTGCGTTCGTAATAGCAGCCATGCCCGAAGACAATGCAGCGACTGCAGAGGACCCTGTCACATTTTTAATACGCCGTTCGAAGTCCTCAACTGTCGGATTAGTAATCCGGGTATATGCGTGAGCATTTTTCCGTCCCAAAAAAGCCGCTTCCATTTCCTCAGCACTTTCGAGTTCGAAAGAAACACAGTCATATACCGGCATTCTGAGTGCTCCATGCCGATCAACAGTAGAAAATGGTGAATGAATTGCCTTTGTAGTAAAACCAATCATACAATCTCACTCTCCCCGCCGCCCATAAAATACACAAACTCCACCTCATCCCCATCTTTCAAAAGTGTTGCTAAAAATCGTTCCTTCTTTACAAAAGCACCGTTCACCTGTACCGCAACGGTATCGAGATTCTTAACCCGCTCAATCACAAGCAATTCGGAAACAGGGATCTCCTTTTTCTCTATGTTTCGCTGCTGACCATTTATCTTGATATTCAATTTCTAGCCTCCTCAGCCTATATCTTTTGCTTCCCAATGCGGAAACCATTTTCGCACAAAAGCATTTAATTCCCGTTTAAACTCATCGCGCCGCGTTGTACTGTCCATCGGACTTCCGTCGACCGCTGCTAGTGATGCAACAATGATTCTATCGCCGGTAATCTGATGATTATCCACGATTACTCATCCTCCTGTCTTATCAAAATCACTGAACAGATCAAAGGTAAAGGATGCAGAACCTTAGCTTGCAGATAGCGATGCAACTCTCAATTACATGTTTTCCCCACATTTCTGTCTATATTAGATTCTCTTTTTTAAATATTGGGTTGTCCATCCCAAAAACTAGCACTACTTTTTCTCCTGAAAATAAAAAAGCTGACCAAATCAACAATTAGCACAGGGGATTTACTACACCCTTGTAGCCTCCAGTTGACTGGTCAGCCGATAATTAGTGTTGCGTTGATATAGTATGTGGCAGTGTGTCTGCTGGTTTTTATCCTTTGCAGAAGTAAAAATTATTCTTCATATTTGATAATCCCACGAGTTGTACTTGTCATATCTTATTTTTTCTGTTTTATCAATCTGCACTACCTTGGAATCGTGGATAGTTATTTCGACACTTCCATATTGCAGACTTTTGATGGCTTTCAAAATACTCAACAGAAGCTTTTTTTCATGGTTTTCAAGACTATTTATATCAGCCGTTTTTTGCATTTAGATACTCACTTGTAAACTTCTGTCGATATTTATTAGTCTATGTTTCGTCATAAAATTCTGCTAATTATATTGCAATAGACGTGCCACAAAAAAACTCTGAAATTCGGTGGTTTTCACAAGAGCACTATCTAACACTGATTAATTTATAAACAATATGTTAATAATATATACAGCTAAAACCAGTCCGTCAATAATGAGCAGGCCTCTTTTTGTTCTATCCACCAGATACAGCTGGGATTATTAAGAGCTCGTCTCCATCTTTTACTACCGTCTGTTCTGATTGTAAAAACCGTATGTCTTCTTCGTTTATGTACAGACTGATAAATCTCCTGATTTTTCCATTTTCGCTAATTTTTCCCGCAAGACCGGGAAATTGTCGTTCAAGATTATCTATGATCTCTATCACGGTACCGGGTGCGGCCAAAACTTCCTCCGTGCCGATAATACTCCGTAATGGAGCAGGTATTTTTATCTTCACAGTCATTTTAGACACCCTTACATGTCGGTCTGCATATTTTCCATCAATATCGTCTTTGACGCCGTGCAGTGATGATTTCCGTGTTCATGCCTGCCCAGTGCAGTCCCCCAAGATACCGGCCATGTTCCATTTTTATACATTTATCCATGACTACGGAAAGCCCTGCGTCCAAGGCTTTCTCCGCAGCCTCGAAATTCACTATCTTTAATTGCAACCAGACGGCCTTTGCGCCAATCGCGATCGACTGCTCGACTATAGGCATCACTTCTGCTGACGGCCTGAAAATGTTCACGAGGTCAATTTTCTCAGGAACACATGTCAGGTTTGGATAACATACTTGCTCCAAGATTTTACCTCCACGCGGACTTACGGGAATAACTCTGTAGCCTTCATACAGCAGATACGATCCTACAAAATAACTTGCTTTTTGGCGGTCTGATGAAAGACCTACTATTGCTATGGTTTTTGTAGTATTCAAGAGGCCGCAAATCGCATCGGTATTCTGATATCGTTCACGCTGTTCTGGTGTGAGCGTCGTATTCATGCTTATATCGCATGCAGCGCCTGTTCCAAATCCCATAATAAATCCTCCACTGTTTCCAAACCGATCGACAAACGAATCAGTCCCGGACCTATACCACCCAGTTTCAGCTCTTCATCCGAAAGCTGCTGGTGCGTCGTTGAGGCGGGGTGTATAACAAGACTGCGGGCATCACCTACATTGGCTAGATGTGAGAATAGCTGCAATGATTCAATAAACTTTTTTCCTGCCAGCCGCACGTCGCCGGAAGCAGGCTTAATATCAAAAGAAAAAACGGCCCCCGGTCCTTTCGGCAAATATTTTTTCGCACGGTCATAGTGGGGATGATCCGGCAGCCCCGCATAGTGCACCTGCGCCACCTGCGGGTGCTGTGTGAGAAAATTTGCGACTTTACGTGCGTTCGCAACGTGGCGTTCCATACGGACAGAAAGTGTTTCCAATCCCTGAAGCAGCAAAAATGAGTTCATCGGAGATATGCAGGCGCCGGTATCACGTACTGTTTCAACACGGAGTTTCATAAGGAACCCATAATGGCCAAAAGTATCGTAAAAACGCAGGCCGTGATATGAAGGTGATGCATCCGCAATCGTCGGATACTGTGAATAATCAAAGTTTCCAGATTCTACTACAACACCTCCGATGCTCGTTCCATGTCCTCCGATGAATTTTGTCGCTGAATGGAGAACGATGGTAGCACCCCAGTCAATCGGACGACAAAGATAGGGTGTGGCAAAGGTACTATCCACGATGAGCGGAATGCAGTTGCTTTTGGCAAGCGAAGCTAGAGGTTCCAAGTCCAAAATTCCTCCGCCCGGATTTCCAATAATTTCACCGAATAGCGCCCGAGTTTTCGGCGTTATGGCTTTTTCCCAGGCATTATTATCGGAGGGATCCGCAAAATGCACCTGTATGCAAAGTTTATTCAAGGTGTGCGTCAGTTGGGTCATGGTTCCGCCGTAAAGCTGAGAAGAAGCGACTATTTCGTCTCCCGGAGATAACAGAGTCATAAATGTTGCAAATTGCGCTGCCATACCGCTTGCTACAGCCACAGCACCGGTACCGTTATCCAATGACGCTATTCGTTCCTCAAGTGCTGCCGTCGTCGGATTGCTGATGCGTGTGTATATATTACCGTATTGCTTAAGATCAAAAAGTTGGGCTGCTTGTTCCGTATCACTAAATACATATGATGTTGTCTGATAAATAGGAACCGCGCGGGCTCCCACAACCGGATCTGGTATATGGCCAGCATGAACCATGCGCGTCTCAAATCCAAATTTTCTTTTATCAATGTGCGGCATATCCCTTGTCCCTTCAGATTTTTATAAAACGGGCTGCTACATCATTTTTCCGTATTTCATCAAGCGCTGCCCGATCAGGCCGTTCCGGTCTGTCTCGTTCCACATTCACTATACAGAGAAAGCCAAAAGGTTTCTGCTCTATTGCCTGAAATTGGTGCCACGTATTGGGTGGTATATATACGACATCAAACGAGTCCAATAATAATACTTCCTGACCCACAAGTGCTTTGCCTTTCCCGCGGATAATCATAACTACATGCTCATGTGTATGCCGTTCAAGCGTTGAATATCCGCCAGACGCAATTTCAAAATACCGAAGCTGCCCGTGAAGATTTTTGGTTCCATCGAACAGTATTTGCCGGGTAACAGCCCGAAAATGTGTTCCTTCTTCCTTATAATCTAGCATCGGTACATTTTTCCAGGTGAAGTCGCCGTTGTGTTTGTTCAATGGCATGAGGCCTCTCCCATCGATACAGGTTTTATTTCTGCCAGCTTGCCGATTGCAGGGACTCGCTCTGCTTTGGTCCTGGTTTATTCAATAATTTGCTGTTCCCGATCCAGGTTCGCAAATACTGAAACGTTGTCCTGAACAGTTCGCCTTCAAAAAAGGCAAAAGAATGCGGTGCGCCTTGAATAACACGCAGCGCCTTCGGCTCTCTCGACGATAAAAACAGTTCCATCGTCTGCTCGGGCAGCACCTTGGTGTCCGCACTGCCTTGAATGAGAAGTACCGGCCGTGGTGAGAGATCAGCAATATCCTGGAGAGGCCGGTGTTTGGGCAAATCAGAAAAAAAAGTGGATTTCAGTACGAATTGTTTTGCGTCATTTCTGCACAAAATCTTTTTGCCACGTTTTGCATCAAAAAAGGCTTTTCCCCCCAGGATACTTTGAAGCACGGTTAATGGACTTGAAACCGGAGCCCATCCCACAAATCCCTGGATATGAGAATCACGTGCCGCAGCGGACAACGCTACTGCACCACCCAGGCTGTAACCGATTAAAAATATCGGTGATTGTAACAGCACAGTGATAGTCCGGACGTATGCAATCGCGCTTTCAAGGTCTTCTATTTCCCGACTGACCGTCATGTCAGCAAAATCACCCTCACTATCTCCGCTGCCGGCATAATCAAAACGCAGAACTGCATACCCTTCATGCTGAGCTTGTCGAGCAAACTTTACAAAAAGCCGGTTGTCGCTCACCTTATCATCCGTAAATCCATGAGACATAATAAGCACCGGAGGACATATTATGTTTTGCGGCATATGCAAGACGCCGGACAACTGCTGACCTCGTCTGTTCGCAAATAAAAAAGGACTTTCATAAAGCATAGGGGGTATCCTTCTGCATTCTTTTTCTATCAATTCTCATACCGGTCTACCATGTGACGAAAATACCGGCAGTTTTCTAGCAAATCCGGTCCATGCGTAAACAACCCACCGCCGATCAGAAAGATCACATCGCATCCATATAAATCAAGCATCTCGGGCACCCGTTCCAGACTCATACCCCCACCTGGTGCGGGAAAACTGGGCTGTATTGCTCCCATCCGGACCTCAGTCCCCCTGGCAATGCCGGCGCATTCCTCTTTTGTGAAGCTGAACCTTCCACCGAAGTTGGGATAAATACTTGCGTCAGCACCTGCAAGCCTGGCGATCTGACCGAACAGTGCATAATGTGAGATGCCGCTTTCAGCATTCAAAACGTACGTGCCTTGAAACGCCGGATGACTGAACACCGGAAGGCCAAGTGAATCATTCTCTGCTATTTTGCGCATGGCATCAAGCCCTGCCAAACCGGGAGATACGAGAAAACCCAGTGCGCCATGCTTCTTTGCTGTCCGGGCTCGCGCTAACATTTCATCCGGTGCAGCAGTTATATTTGCCATATAAATGCAACGATACCCAGTTTTAATGTTCGCTTTCTCAACCGCTCTCGCGCACGCTTCCACCCTTTCCTCAAAAGAAGCAAAGCGCTGGTTGGCGATGCCATGGTCGTCCTTGATAATGTCTATGCCGCCGCTGGCAAACTGGTAAGCGAGCGACGCAAGTTTATCCGCTGTCAGGCCCAAAGGTTTAAGCGCAGTAAAAAGCAACGGCCGTTTGCGAATACCCAAAAATTTCCGCAAGCCCTCTCGGCCGAATCGCGGTCCACTAAACAGTGTCAACAGACTGTCTGGCAGATCAAACTTCTCCACCCGAACTCCCGGTTTGATGCTGATGTTTCCGAAGAGCACGTTCAGAAACTGGCTGAAGTCTTTACCGCAAATTTCCACATCGAAACTTATTACGACACGGCAGCCGATATCATCAATCTGTTTGAGCGATTCAATTCTTCCAACGATATGCTGTTTGATCGCCTGATCCGTTATCAGTGCGGCCGGGAACTCTACTGTTTGTTCATAGCAGATATCCTGCGCCCTGTTCAATGCCTCTTGTTCGTTGCCTTTAATGTGGTATTCGACTGAGAAACGATCACCAAACATGCTTTGCCTTTATTATTTGCAATGACTGCCCACAAGACTGAACTATTGATTTTTATTCCATTGCTCGCAAAAATTACTTTCGGTACCCTACAGGTACCGCTACACTGTTACAGGCACTTATCTAGCAAACCATATGCCATCAAAAAAAACTGCATAAACAGGCACTATGCATGGAGGGCTCTATCGACGTTGGTTATTATTTTAACAAATTGTATATTTTATAATCATTGAATATATTAATTTTTCCAGAAACAAGTATTGCCGTTTTGACTATAGCTGTAAATAATCTGTAGTATTATACTCAAATGGTTGCTATACTGTTATTTGAAATCGCCAAAACATCTTTGCCTAGACTGATTTTTTAGGAAATCTGAGCATTCACTCCGCCATGAAACGTAAAGCAATTGCACTCTACTCTGGGGGATTGGACAGTACCCTTGCCATCCTTCTGGTCCTCAAGCAAAACATTGAAGTAACAGCGATTACTTTTCTAACCGACTTCGGCTGTGATGCCAGTGATACTTCGTCGTGTTCAAGGAACCCGGCGCCAGCCGCTGCACAGTTTGGATTCAGCCTAAAGCTTTGCCATCTTGGTGAAAAATTTACCGAAATCGTAAAATCTCCACGCTTCGGCCATGGCAAGAATATGAACCCGTGTATCGACTGCCGAATACTTATGCTCCGGGAAGCGGGGGAATTGATGCAAATCACCGGAGCGGACTTCATCATTACCGGTGAAGTATTAGGTCAGAGGCCCATGTCGCAAAGAAAAGACACGCTTAATATTATCGACCGTGAAAGTGGCCTGAAAGGCCACATCGTGCGGCCATTATCAGCCAAGCTTTTGCCAACAACCACTCCTGAAAAGCTTGGAATTATTCATCGTGAGCAACTTCTCGGTTTAAATGGCCGTTCAAGAAAACCGCAGATCACTCTTGCGCACGAGTTCGGCTTAACCGATTATCCCAATCCTGCCGGCGGGTGTCTTCTCACTGATCCTATCTACTCCCGTCGCCTCCGCGACCTCCTTCATACTGTTCGCGACCCCAACCCAGAAGACCTGGCCTTGCTTCGCATCGGACGGCACTTCCGACTATCGGACAACTGCAGGATTATTGTCGGACGAAACGAAGGGGAAAACGACATGATCGCGCGAGTAAGAAAACCGGAGGACGTGTTAATCAGTACGTGCACAGTAGCTGGACCTATTGTCCTGCTCCGAGGTTCAGATGCAGGAATGTTTATCGATTTTGGAGCATCGCTCTGTGCGCGTTATTCTGATGCAAGAGGATTTCCTGATGTTGAAGTTAAAATTTTAAAGAATACAGAGGAGAAGGTACTGAGTGCGGTTCCTACACCGGATCATATCATTGAACGGCACATACTTCGATGACTTGGTTGTAAGCTGTAATTTCAAACATATTGTTCATTTTGAAAAGATACAGAAATTCAATGCCATGAATCCCGATCTGGGGTACAGGTCGATTTCCATTTATTCCCCAAGGGAGGTAACAACAAATGTCAGTGAAGGCAGTTGAAATGGTTCGCAAAATCAGAGATCAGCATTACTAAGAAACGAAAGATATCTCGGTTAGCCATGCTTCTTTCTATTGTCTTACAAGAAAGGAGCGTGAATAATTAAAAAAATAAAGACAGAGCAGTCGCTCTTCTTTGAAAAGCCCGATTCTACACCCGATACAATAACTCGAGGTGGTCAGTCTAAACCACTTAAAATCAGTTTCACATTGCAGCTCGGTTGGATATTCCGCAGCGTTTCACAAACTCTTTTGTGCAGTACTGCGGATGCGTGTGAAACTCTTGTAAAACTGTTCGGAAAAGCTATAAAAGAGTATTCGCGAAGCTCACGTTTTTTAAATTCACCCGATGACGGCACTTAACGGAACAGCCCATATTTTTTCTCCGAGCGGAACAGTTTCAGTCCCGTTATAAGCCAGGACAGCAGCAACGCAATCAGGAGTGTTCGCAAGAAACGCTTTAAGCCCGGCAATATCACGTTCCTCCCATCGCGCCGACATCTTGACTTCAATTGCTATACATCTGTTTTCTGACTCAATAACAAAATCCACCTCATAGCGGCCCTGCACATTCCAAAAATGGATGGATGCGTGAGGCAGCCTGGCATCGATGATACCAGTGAGGTTTTGGGCGACATAGGTCTCCAGCAATGCTCCCCTGGATGGGCCACTACTGAGTTTTCGAACGCCAGCAAGATAACCGGCAAGACCTGCGTCGGAAAAATAGAACTTAGGAGACTTGATCAGCCTGCTTGCACGATTTTTTAGATAGGGAGTTAAACGATACCCAATAAAAGAAACTTCCATTAAATCAAGATGCCGCGATACCGTTACTGCATTCATCTTCGCGTCCCTTCCGAGTTCACTGGGGCTTAGTAGCCGTCCTGTCCGCAAAGCGGATAACTCAAGAAGGTTTTTGAAGAGAATAAGATTGTCAAGGCGACTAAATTGCCTGATATCTCTCTCAAGATAGGTTTGCTCATATCCCTTAAACCAGAGCGTGCGGTCTTTCACCTCCCCAAGACAAACGGATGGCATCCCCCCTGCAAGGATTTCGTCGTCCTTGATGGCAGACAATATATGCTTTCTTGGCGGTTTGCCATCGTCGAGCAACCGTTCCACGAAAGACGTGTCTTCCAACGAACCGGCAATCTCCCGCCGAGTAAACGGGTGCATCGTAAAATAGATAGCCCTTCCCGCAAGGCTCTCGGTGATTCCTTGCAAAACCGCGAAATTTGCCGAACCTGAAAGCAAAAACTGACCGGGTTTTCGATTCTGATCAACTTGTTTCTTGATTGCGGTCAGTAGCTCAGGGCATTTCTGCACCTCATCGATGGTAAGTGGCTCATCACTCTCGATAAACTGCTCTGGAGCTTCCTTGGCAGCGCTTAGTTGAACAATATCATCAAGAGTCACATACCGCCGTTTTCCCAATCCGGGTTCTTTTTGCAAAAAAGTACTTTTTCCGGTCTGCCGCATGCCGGTTACTACTACAACCGGCATATTTTTCAGTGCATTAATAATTGTCCCCGCGATATCGCGTTTTCGATATTTTGTCATAATACAACATATATTAGTGACAATATGACAGGATGTCAAGAGCTTATTGATGCTTAAGCAGAATACCTTTTTCCTGTCTGTTTAGCCATCACCGTACCTATCATCAAAGATTTAAGACCGCAGAAAAGGCATATTTGGAGGATTTTTTAAACAGATTATTGCTACTAACTATTATAAGGTGTTCCGTCTGTCGAGACGAGTGGACTTGCACTGTGTATGTCAAATACCCCTGCATCAGGCTTGGCACTGATTGATTGACATACAGGAATTTAAGGAGATAGCGGAAGCCGGTTTAAGTGAATGGCGGAATGAGTTGGAACAGGAGGATAAATAATGATCAGCGTTTCTTGAACCGGTAAAAGGTTACGAGCAGGGCAGTATCCTGATTTGAGCGCTTTTACCACTACAGTCCTTTGTATCCCGCTAACGTCCAAAATGACACGCGCTGGTTTACCCGGGACATGTTTTATAAATTTATGCCAGTGTCTACAGCCGTTTGACATAAACTTACTACGATTCACTTTGGGCCCACACGGCTTGCATGCACAGTGGTCTATGAAAATTCTCAATCTAACAATCATTTTTCCTCTTAAAGCTTTTTTTTGCATCTTTGATGATGGCCAGCGTCTCTCGATTCTGCTCTTCTTTTGGTTTGGAAAGATACTCTTTTATGTACCTGATTGCGTCTTCTTCTGTCTCACAAGCGTTTAAATCGGCAAAGAGTGCTTCAAGAATGTGTTGCAGTTCCGCAAGGCCGCGAGGTGAGTTGTCCACAGGCTCTACTTCAAAAACCTTTGTGATTTTTTTCTTTCTCATCCGAGTTAATCTCCATAAAAATGGAGAGGCGGGTAGCAATTAAAAATAAGCGGCAATGCTGCCCACCTCTCGATTATATCCGTATGTTATTTACATTTCGCATCCGGGCATTTTGATCTAAACTCACACTTCCGGCATTTTTGAGAATAAGGGTTCCCCCGCGGTGCTGTTCTGTTTTTTAAAAGCTTTAGCATCATAGGACTCTGTTTTATTACCTCCCTTATGTGAGATTGCATTTCTGGATTATTTTTAGATAGATTGAAGGTCTTATTAGCATATTGAAGTGCGGCGTTATCAACACCGGTTGCCACCATAAGTGCTGCAACCTGCCGTAAGTCGCCCTTTTTGGCGCTTCCATGAACAATAGCGCTCTTATGCTCAATCACCCTGCCGCGTTCCAGGACATCGGGCCTGCCTGAAATTCTATACTGATAGTTCCGGTAAATCCTGCTCCGCATGTCATTCTGGTCGTGGTCAATGACCCAACCCTGAAGGTTGCCGGCATTTATCCGTTCTCTTTTTAACTTCTTGAATAAAAAGATCATTATTATAGTTGCGATAAAACAGCCACAGAGAATCCCAGCCATATTAGTCCTCCCATTATGATTATGTTTTTGAAAACGTTTTGTGTATTTATCACCCGCTGAACCTGCCTGCTTCGTTGCCGATGATAGTCCATCCCCCGCTTTACTGCATGATTCTGGGTATTACTGCCTAAGGTCTGGCTGTAAAACCATTTTCTCGGGCAATATTCATACGTTTTAAATTCTGACGATCCGATGAAGTTTTTATTCTTCATTGTTTGCGTTTTCCTCCTTTTCTGGGTTGTTTTGCTCTTCAAGTTTCCTGTCGAGGAACCTCTCGAACGCTGAACCATCCATTCTGGTTAGGTTCGGTATGAACTTCGAATAGACCTTGAAGAGCATCTCCGTATTGGAGTGGCCCAGTTGCCGGGCCACCCACTCAGGATTCTCGCCGGAGGCGAGCCACATGGTGGCTGCCGTATGGCGTGTCTGGTATGCCGCCCGTGGAGCCAATCCTGCTTTTTTTAATGTCGGATACCAGGTCCTTTTGGTAACGTTGTTGTGGTCGAGCGGACCTCCCTTTCTTGTCCGAAATACCATCTCACCGTCACCAGTTCTCTCCTTCTGCTTTTTTAGAGCATCGAAAACAATTTTCGACATATCAATGTCACGCACGGAACTCTCTGTCTTCGGGGAAACCCACTGCTTCCTCTGCCAGGTGTCCCGTACGAGTATTTTCTTGTTCTTGAAATCCACATATTCCCATTTAAGACCGTCTATTTCGGCGGTTCGCATGCCAGTAAAGAACCTCACGACATAGTAGTCGTGGAAATCTTCCGGCACGAGTTCGAGAAACTTAAACACTTCCTCCGGTGAAAGGGGCATGATTTGGGGCTTCCTCACCTTGAGGGGCTTCAAATTCGCGAAAGGTGTATTAAAGTCATGTTCTTCCGCAGCCTCGTTCATGATAAGCCGCATTACCTGAAGAATGTTGTTGATGCGTTTATTGCTTATTTTCCTTCCTTTTTTACCTTCCAGTTCTGCCAGATTTGTTCTAAATTCTTTAATCTGCCATTTGGTTATTCCCATAATGGCCTGGTCCTTAAAAGCCGGAATCAAGTGCCTGTCCAGTGTGGAACGAAAATCCATCTGGACAGATGGCTTCCAAGATATCTTGTTGTTTTTATACCAAGTCTCGGCATATTCCCCGAAGGTAATGCCTTGACTTATTCTTTTCTCCCCTGCAAATTTCTTTGCATTAAAGCTATTAGGGAAGTATTTCGAATAATCAAATGTTCCAAGCCGGATTTCGCTTTCGATTTTACTTAAGGCGTCTTCCATAAGCTTTCTATTTTCCGGCGTATTTTTAAGCTCAGTATGTTCCCGGCATCGGATACCTTTATAATAGAAGTCAAAATACAAATATCCTGACCGAGTGTATCTGATCTTACCCATTACTATTACCTCTTCGCAGCGTTATCTTAGACATGGGATTACTCTCCTCTTCTTTATGATTAATAATTTTTTCAATCTCGTTCCAAATAAACAGAATTTTCCTGCCGCCGAAAGGTTTGATGTAATGAATCCCTTTTTTAAATATCTTGTCCTTCATGCGCTCGCGGATATACTTGGGATCGTATTTAATCCGTGTGCTGAGTTCCTCCGTAGTGAGGTATAAGCTCATTTTTCTCCTTTCTCGTTTCTTTCTCGTTTGTTTGTCGTGATACCTTTCTTAATTATCTGTTAAGCTTTGTTTCTTCCCTGACCGTTTCATAAGCTCTCCTGATCATGGTTTTAGTTATGAACTTGTTATTCGGATTTTTCTGCAGTTCCTCGTATACATCATCTGGAATGATTTGGATCTTTTGATTTTTGTTACCAATTTCCTCACCTGCCATTTTTCTTGCTAAATCTAGAAGTCTCAATTGACATGCCCTATCAAGACTTCCAATAATCTTTTCAAAATAAAGGTATTCCGTTCCTTTGATGCATATTTGGTTCATTTAATCACTCTCCTTTTTTCTAATGGTTCATTTTATTTGACTACTAATACTTCCTGCCGTTTAGATCCTAGTTTAGTAATTGAGAACTTTTTTTCTATATGCTACCTCCTTTTTAGTACTATACTACTTTACTACTTGATTTAATTATATAGCGCCCTATTATTTATGTCAAGTAATATTTATTGACTTACTACAAGTAGTATGATAAAAAACGTCATAATATGCGTAGAGAGGTGGAGCATGGCGGAAAGACGAACGTTTTCTGTGAGAGTAGATCCCGATATTTGGAAAGAAGCAAGAAAACTCGCTGTAGATAAGGAAACTACTTTGTCAGAATTGGTCGAGGAAGCGATTCAGGACGTGCTAAAGAAGAACGGTGTTGAAATCAAAAAGCAATCGAAAAAATAACGTTTTTTTTAAGACATAGCATAGTATTATGATTCCAGAGGGGCGACATCATCGTGAGCCCGCACGACAAGGCGATGTCCGGAGATTATGTTGTTGCGAAGAATGACGAAGATGAGGCGACGTTCAAACAGTGCAAGAGGTTCAGCGACACCAGAATCCTCCATCCCCTGAACCCGAAATACCAAGACATCGTGCTTAACAAAAACCTGGAGTATCGAATTGCCGGGTGGTGATGGAGAAGAAGAGGTATAAACAAGTTGCTATCAAATTAAAACCATCTGCTTAGAAACAATCTCTTTCATCCAATCCGGTATACGGCCGAGAGGTAAATTTTTAAGCTCGCCTGGCTCCACTTTGTGCAGCCCTCCACCATATGCCCGCCCAACACGCAAGAATTCCTCGGATGATATCGCATTAAGAATAGCAAAAAGCTCTTTCATGCGTTGCGGCTCGGCGTTGAGCAGTGTCATGAGCGCCGGCTTCGGATAAAGATGTAAGAAGACATTCGTTGTGATTGCCTGAGAGTAATTTAATATAAAACGAATAGGAGCTTTGCTGTCTCCATTTGTACGACCCATGTATGTCACCATAAATGGCGACGGAGCTCTCTTCTCCTGAAAGTACCATACCTCTTTATTTGCACATAAGTAGTGTTCATGTATGCCTTCTTTCCGCCCCTTTTGAAAGTAAGACCATAAACCAGAAAACCGAGCACGCACCACACTAGGCGGAAGATTGCAGTCCAAGAGATATTTATAGTTTTCAATATTCGGTGATCCGTCCGGCTTCGCCTCAATGATGTCCTGAGTCAAATAACGAGGACTTGGAAGTATCGGCTTTAGAAATTGCCAGGGTATTGAATATTTTTCAATGAGATTCCGAGAGATTATGAAATATTCATTTGCTCCCGTTGCGATTCCACGCCGAACCATGAAGAAGTCGTCTATGGTAAATTGATCCTGTAGCGCTGTTTCATCCTGTTCAAAATGAAGGAGCGTCCACTTTTGGACACTATCGCGGCCACAAAGATCAACAACTTTTTCCTCCTCGGGGTGGGAGACATTTCCGCCAAATGAAAAATTAAATAATGTTGTACCCTCCGGTCGGCTCTTCCTGTAAGTAACGATACAGGAAGACACGAGCGCATCTTCAAACTGAACGGATTCAGGGTTAAATTGATGAATATTCAGTAAAGTAACATGCTTACTTAGATACTCTCTTAACGGCTGGCCGTAGTTTACATATAGGAATTCGGAGGGAATTAACCAGGAAGCGATAGCATCTTTAGCTAGTAGCGGATCGGAGAGCAAAATGAAATAAATATACAAGCCGGACAGGCCACTCGCATTTAATCCAAGATTAGAGCGAACGAGTGATTGCAACTCTTGCTTTAATGCAGGATCAATATGATGGTGCCTGACGTAAGGCGGATTGGTGCAAAGTAGATTGAACCGAGTTCGGTTCTCGGTTGCTCGCGTAAATTCGAAATAATCCTGAATGAGGACATCAAGCTTCTTGTCCTTGAAAAGCTGTATGGCTATTCTTGCATAGGCTCCGTCTCGCTCTACACCGACAGCTTCGCGAAGCTGCCGATCACCAATCTCCCGCATTAAAGCCGAATAAAAAACTCCTGATCCGAGTGCTGGTTCAAGAAAGGAAACGGGTTGAGCCTGAGGAAGTTCTGCGAGCGAACTCGATACTATTTGGCAAGCAAGAGGATACGGCGTTGAAAACTGTCCAAGAATGTTTCTTTCTTCCCGTGATTTTTTTTCATCAACGCTTAATTGAAATTTAAACCTTTCTTCTTCGGATACATCCAGCCTTGCTGATTCATGGACCGGATTGATTTCTTTTATACTGGACGTTTTTTTTTTATCCTTACTCAAAAAGCCATTCAAATCATCAAGTCGATGTTCCCATACCCAGTCTATCCCCTCCGATGCTTCATATCCAAGATAACCAGGCTCAAAATAACCACATAAAAGAAGGATAAATTCTACATGGCGACCATAACGCTCCTTCAACTGCGCAAACTTCTGCGCTTCTTCCTTACGCCTCTTATTTGTATTTGTTGAGTCACCAGCGGATTTGGCTTCTATCAACAATGGAAGTTCTCCTTCGCTTCCATGCTGTGGTTTTACAACGCAATCAATAGGAATGTTGACGAGCGACTTTTTCTTACCCGCTGGAACGTTGAGGCGAAAAGTGAAGGTTCCAGCTGGCATAGTGGCTATGTCACGAGCCTTTGCTGTTTCAATCTCTTTATAACCTTTTCGACGTAGCCATCTTTTAAGCGAAGCAAGCTGACGTTTCTCCTGCGCATTTCTTATGATCGGATCGGCAGTTGCGCCACAAAGTCTGTCAGCTATCACAGTAGCTGCGCGGTCTCTTTCCGAATCTGAAGGTTCTTCTCCCGAAACAAGCCATGTGAGCAAATCTCTGTCCGCGAGTTCCATTATGATCTCGCAAATACTCTGCAGCCCCGCTGTGAGTGCAGTTTTGTCCATTCGGACAGGCAGACGAGGTACTCGTTCATCGCTACCTTCCATCGCTCCTACCATAGCCTTATTGAGATGTGCAAGACCGATAAGACGATCTCGCGCTAAAGGCGGTGCAGTGACCATCCGTAGAATAGGAAGAATTCCAGGATTGTCTTTAAGAACGGCGGGGGTTATTTGAGAAAGGTTCAGAGTCTTCTCAAAAGTATCGAGAACTTCCTTAGTACGAATGATTCGTTGCTTGCGGTAGGTATCGGGGGCAAAACGTAGAAACCAGTCATTATAGAAGTCAATCGATTGTGCAACATCTGCCTTCCAAAGATGAGTTTTGTCAGAATTTACGGCCATCTAGACCCCTCGTACATTCAATCATCATGTGCTTAAACACATTGCGGCATGACCACCAATTCCTCAATTATTCTGCACTTTACTACAGGTCAGGAAAAATGTCCAGAAAAGAGACGCGGAAACTTAATCATTCGATGAAAACACCAAATTGAGTTTTGTGACTCAAGCGCTGATGTGTGTATACCTCGATGATCATAAAATGCAAGCCGCGATAGGCTGTGTCCTCCCAATGGACAATGTTCTCATGTTCTTTCACCGTAGACACGATTTTGTCAGTAACATGATTCCCGCAGATATCTCCCGCTTTGTTACGCGCATCAACTCCATGATTTTCAACTTTGAACTTTATTGTATATGGCAGCAAAGGTAAATAGGGCAGATTCAAACTGAACTTGACACTTTTCCCTTTTGGCAAAAAACGGCTTGTAGGTGAATAGATGCCTTCAAACTGGCCACCCCGTTCGCTGTAAATTTCGGCCGTAATCCGAATACCGTCTGCATTCTTATGGTAAGTCGGATCAAATTGCGCGATCGGTGAATGTTTCAAGTATGCGTTCCAGTTAAGTTCATATTGTCGGTAGTTTATCGGGTTGCCTTGCCCATCGGTGTGATTCGGTTGAAGATACGGCACCGGAACTTTATTGCCATTCAACGTAACCGACTTTACAGAAAGTAGGTCTTCAGGAAAATCAATAAAACTTCGTATAGATTCACCAATCATAATCTGATTCCGGCTGGCCGCATGCTGTAGTTTCGAAGCGACATCAACAAAGAAGGATGTAGCAGTGACTTCTTCCATGCCAGGATAGCCATAGGAACTCCACAGCACATCTGCTTCTTTGCCAAAATCGACACCCACGCGAATTCCAAAAGGCTCCTTATACCCCATGGAATTCAGTTTTGGAACAACGCTCTGCTCAACAAAATAGCCGAGGACAGACGCGCAGTTCAGACCATCGACGATGCCAGATTCCGGTGCAACAGTTCGACCGCCGAAATATGCCATCACCGCATCGCCCATGATTCTGTGCACATGGCCGTTGAATGACTTGATGATTTCCATAGCGACTCGAACGAATGCGTTCTTGATCCGGAATACATCTTCTAATGGATAAAGAAGGCTAAGGCGTGTGGAGCTTTCAATATCCATGAATAGAGTCGTAATTTGACACTTAATCACCTGGTCTGTCCCGAGAAGGTGCTTGAAATCGGGATGATCACCAATATCCGGCCGCTGAGGTTCACCTTTGTGATAGAGAGGGCGAAGTATCCGTTGAATTGAATATTGCGGTACAAGCACGTTAGCTGTAGATTCGGAAAAAGTCACTGCAGAATCCATCGATTTCGATGCCAGCAAGCGGGTAGCGTTTCTTTTGCTCGCATCTTCAAGATAGCAGGAAAATGTGTTCTGAAAACTATTTCTGACTCCCATACCGGCAATTCTCCTTTCAAATAAGAGCCCTGGCCACTGCCACGATCTTAACCAAAATCATCAAACCAAGTGCCGGTAGCTGAACAAAAAGAATGGCGCCTACCGCTATTTTCATTTTTCGGAACTTGTCATTGAGGCCTCGGGCCAGAACATGAGCCTGCATGCAACAATCTCGAAGCAGTTCTTCATTATTGAGTTCATTAACACATTGGTGATACTCTTCCGGAGTATCGAATTCTGCGATATGCCCAAAGAATATCTTCGAATGGTATTTCGTCGGGTCCTTTGGTGATTTCAAGAATGGATTTATGACTTGGAACACCGTCGCCAAAGAGAACAGGGATGATATCGCTGCTATAAAAAGTAGCAAGCTTACGATAGCGATCGCGACTGCCTGTTGACCAAACGTCTGAAGCAGCTCGCCCCATTTGAGAACAATGGCGCTAAAGATAAATGTATCAAAGGCCACGATCACCGTTGCCTTCGTATTTGTCGTATTAATGTAATGATCGAAACGATTAATAACTCGCCAGAGAAAATCCGTGGATGACATATCGGGCTCCCTTTTTCGTCATGTGCACTACTTGTTCTAAAACAATCGGGCGAGACTCATAGATGAGTTCGCCCTTGCAAATTACTTTTCCTTCCGCACGCCCTTGAAAGGATCCTTGTCTTGTTTCTGATCGATGAAGCGACCGGTTTCCGCATCACGCTTTACCCAGCGGTCGTTGTGTGGATTGTAGGTCTGAGACCGGTCTGTTACTTGGCCATGCCTGTGACCGTCTCCTGTTGGTGGGTTTTTCGCCATTATGTTCACCTCCCTTCTTTTTGGATTAGGCACCATCATTTGATATAACAAGAATAATAGTCGTTGCCAATAGCCCGACCATCAATACTGCTGTCTGTAGTTGTTTGCTTTCCCTTAACCCTGTAGCTACGAACCGCGCAAAATGCTCACAATTGTTGCCAAATAGATCGTATGCATCATTTTCAAGAGCCTTTTTAATTCTTACCATTGCATAAGGCTCGTCGGTGATCTTGGTTATGAACTCCCATTTGCCCGTATCGGCTAACCAGTCGGTTCGAATGCGAGGAGGGGTCTGATGAATTACCACAGGCAAGTTGTGGTCTACTGAAAGCTCCAAACGATTCCCGATATCGAGAATCCCGTAATGGTCTATCAGAACCCCTTTCACGGTGCACTTCTGCTTTATAAGATAAAGTCCATCACTCAGCCTATTGCGCGGCATCGTTGATACCTCCTTTACACCCTAAAACTATTAGTTGTGGCTTGTTAGATAGAAGGCTTTAAATACATCCAACTTAAAGCCTTGCTAAAAAAATTATGTCACTGGCATATAAAGATATTGCTTGCCATGAGGGTCAATAATTTCCTTTCTTCGAATCAGCCTTGACTTGAACAACTTACCCAAGTAAGTACTTGCTGTATAAATATCTTTTTTAAAAACGAGATCTGCGATTTCTCTTGCTGTACATTTACCTGCTGTCATAATATAATCATAAATTAGCAAATCTACAGACACTTTCTTTTTACCTTGTTTCTCTCCAAATACAATAAATGGATGTTTTTTGTTCTTTTGCATAACCAGGCATGGAACTTTCCGATAAGATGTTACAAGTTCGAGATCATACATAGAATTGTCAGGAATATTTTTACTTACAAGAAAAAGTTCTCTATCTTCGCTTACCAACTCTTTCATTAAAAGCACGATGACTTCATCTGCAATAGAAGAATTAAAAGACCCAATGCCCTCAAAGTCCAGATAGATTATATCTTCGTTAGATAGCAAATTCTTCGTTTGTTTCAGAATATCCTTTTTTATTTCAACGCCCCAATCTCGCGAATTTAGGTCAATTCCTTTAATGCCAAGCTGTTTCTTTATTTTTAGGATCGAAATAATCATAATGCGAAGCTAGCCTTTAAATGATCTATACTTAAAGGCTATAATAAACCATGTTGCTCATGTGTGTCAAGAGCAAAGTTTATCTCTCCCAAAGATAGAATGATCGCGATTCTCGTGCCTCTGCATAGTGGCATATTGATATACTCGCTCAACTTGCCATCAGGTCTACAGAGTACCGCGCCACCACCCGAATTTATCCATAGATACCCTGAAGAGTCCCAAACTATTTTTTGAACTTCGTGAAGTCCTAAACCTCTGTCACCTGCTCCTGAAACGCCAGGCTCCAATGCCTTTCTAATAAATTCTGAATCATTGGTGAAGCCGAATCTATATTTTAATGCAAGACTGTGTCTAATACCGATACCATCATCGACAACAGCAAGCTTTACGATCTCAGATCCAGATTTTTTATATTTATATCTCTGAATTGCAACATAGCCATCGCTTCCGCTGTGCGTATAAACATTGGTGCAAAGTTCGGTCATTACTTTAACGAAAAAATCAACATTCATCTTTTTTCGAAATGTAGACAGGATTGAGACGGCTCGTTCTCTGAACCTTATCACGATGTCATCGACATCCCCTCTTCCATCTTCTGTTGAAGTGCTGATTTTTTGTATTTCCAGTAAACTTTTTGTCGCGCTACTCCGCGAAAATTTGGCATCTATTGCCGGATTGTGGAACCACTGACCACCTTTTTTAAAAAAATCCATTCGTTCCAAGTATTTAATCAACTCAGATCTGTTATCTATAATATGAATCTTGTATCGTGTACGTTCAAAGATCTGTTTGCCGATGAATAACAAACCCAACAAACCATACGGAGAAATAAACGATACATTTCGTAAATTTAAGACAACAGAAATGCTGTGTTCAAGTTTGCATTTCTGAATCTTATCCACAACAAAACCAAACTTGTCAATATCGTCTAGTCCATCGGGAATATCTATGTTATAAAGTGAAGTTGTCATTCGCGCAGATAATTGCTGATTCCAGCTAAAAAACTGTACTACAAGTTACCGCTAATGTCCAGATAAGAGATGAGTAAAAATATATAAAAAGGCTCAGCATTATCATCGGCCCCTCATTATATTCTGATCTTTGTGAGCTATTTTATCTTTATTTACTCCGCCATCTTCGCAAACGGCAGAATCTGAGCCCCTACCTTGATGCCGCCCATATAATCACTCCACTGCTGCATCATTTTCTTCCGCTCATCCAGATACGCGGTTCTGTTGTATGCTCGACCATTCGGATCGCAGATCATGTGCTCGAGCTGGTGCTCGATGTATTCTGGTTAGACAAAGATGGCGAAAATTTTTGAGAGTTTTGATGAGATTGCCCGGAAATACAGCAAGCATACGATTCTGCATGGCGCGAGCCTGCCTGCAAAGCTCCAGGCCCAGCATGAGGGTGAACGGGGTGATGTTCCAATAAGAAAAAACGACTTATTTAAGGGAGAAAACAAACGGCAAAGGCTGAGACTACCTCTACTGCATATAAAAATCTAAAAGCTATTTATGAGTTGAGTTCAACGATTTGTACGATTCGCGCATAATTCTCACCAGCAGGATCTTCTATTGGCGCAAACAATACTTTATCCCCGGCTTGAAGCTCGATTTTCGTTCTCACCAATTCGCGACTGTCTATCCTGTACTCTTCACCATTCAGAAGCGAGCGGATTCTTCCGGTGCGATCATCCATATTAAATTCCATGATGATTCCTTCTTCCTTTGCGTAAACTTCATCCCAGACTTCTTCTCTTTCATCTTCCGACATTGATGTAATCGGTTTATCTTTTTGGGACATAGTTCCCTCCCTTTTTGGGTAGCGGGGCAGTGTTTTAATTACCGTCTCACAACCGTCTCACTAGCGTCTCATTGATAAGAAAAGGGGCTACAGCAAATGCTGTAACCCCTTGAATTTATTGGTAGCGGGGGCCGGATTTGAACCGACGACCTTCGGGTTATGAGCCCGACGAGCTACCGGACTGCTCCACCCCGCGATGAGGAATGCATAATAAAGCACGAGCCCGCACTTGTCAAGAAAATTATGACCTTGACGCAAGAATAGTTAAGTTTTTCATTATTATGCCGATGAATAAAGCATAAATCACAAAAACAGCTGAGCAGGCCCGAACAGAGAATCAGCCAATATTTAGTTGACAAAACCGCTTTTTTTTCTCTATAATTGTGAAGAATATATGATAATTTTGGCAAGATCTTATGGCATGAGGTTGCTGATGAAGCGAGAATTAGCCTATATACTGGCAGTTGCGGCATTCCTGCTCGTCCCCTGCCTGCCAGCCTCGGCAGACATTTATCAGTATACTGACGAGAACGGCGTGGTGCACTTCAGCAACGTCAGCGTCGGCGGCAGCAAAAAATTCAAAAAAGTAAAGTCCGAGCCTAAATCTGATTTGAAAAAAGAAGACACTTCTGAACCCGCGTCCGGCATCCCCGGTCCGATTAAGCAGACGTCCTCCGGCATCCCGCACTCCTACATAGAGATTATCAATTCCGCCTGCTATAGTCACGGCGTGGATCCTTCGCTTGTGCATGCCGTCATTAAGGTGGAATCAAACTTCAACCCCTACGCGATGTCAAAGAAGGGGGCCATGGGGCTCATGCAACTCATGCCGCAGACCGCCGTGGAAATGAATGTTAAGAACACATTCAGCCCGAAAGAAAATATTTACGGCGGGGTAAAATACCTCAAGTATCTTATGGACCGCTATGAGGGAAACCTTTCTCTGGCGCTCGCGGCGTACAATGCCGGCGAGACAACGGTAAAGCGCTGGGGTACGATCCCCCCGATAAAAGAAACGCAGAACTATGTACGAAGAATCCTGTCGCTGTACAATGGTAGCGGCGGCGTATTTGCTCCCCGGCATACCATCTATGTCGGCCATAGTGAGGACGGGGCGCTGATCTTTACGGACAATCCTTCCAAACAGCAGTTGAAGAAGCTTTCGCGAAACACTACAACGGAACTTTAATCAAATCCACACTATCTTTTCGAAATCCTGCATTCCTTCCACAATGTGATTTGTTGTGCCCCGATGGCCCACCTTCAATTCTGCTTCAAGATTGTAATGTTTCAGGCAGGTGCCGCACGAATAGATCTCTACCCCCATGGTTTCCATGTCCTTCAGCACGCCGACGGTTTCATCATTCACGGTCGTCAGTTTCACGCCCGCATTTAGAAAAATCATCGTGTGCGGAAGCTGTTTATATATTTTCATGGTATCGAAAAAACCTTTAAACAGCTTTTTGCCCAGGTCCTCGTCCTTGCCCATGCTGTCGGTCCCGATAATGAGCAGAAGAGATTTTTTTTTGTTTCCGGTTCCGCAATCTGCGCTCCGGCGTTTGATTTCGGTTGACAGGCATATCCTTTCACGATTCTGACCTTCCAGTCGCGGTCCTCCCGGTTGATCTCGGCAAAGAGCGCGTTCTGCGCAGCGTAGCCGGAAAGATTCATGGCGGATTCTTCATTGTCGACAATGACCTCGACAATCCCCTCTTTGATTGTGGACAGGGCCTCTTCCGCCATGAGTACCGGCACGGGGCAGGCTTTCCCTCTTGCATCGATTTGCATACGTCTCCTTATTTTTCAACCGGCATTTTCGCTTCTTTCCAGTCGGCAAATTTTGTCTGCGCGATGAATGGATACGCAAGCTTGATCAGCTTCCGGTAGGCAGAATAACTGCTGCCGCCGGTATTGCAATAAACGATGATCTTTTTCTCTTTTGGCAAAACATCCGAACGGGTCGCAAAAACATCCACGGGAATATTGAGAGCCCCGGGAATATGTCCATCTTTGTATTCTGACTCACCGCGCACGTCAACAATGATAAGATCTCGGGTCTTGCTGTCGATAAGCTTTTTGAGGTCAACAGGAGTTATAATCGCGGTTTCCACTTTTTTAGAATAATCCGGTCCCGGCACAATGTTCAGTCCCTTTTCTTCCCATACCGGAAAACCTTCATTATAGATATTGATATTTTTGTATCCGACCGAAGCAGCTTTGATCGCTGACTTTTTGCTCTTTCCGCATTTCACACCATTGCAATAAAACACCAGCAGCTTCGTTTTGTCTGCCGGAAGCAGCGCGCGGGACTCTTCGAATTTGTTTTCGGGAATGCTGACGGCGCCGATAATATGCGCCTCCTGATATTCCGTCGCTGTTCTCGCGTCGATCAGGAAAAAGTCCTTTTTTGCGTCAAGCATCGCCTTAAGCTGTGCCGTCGAAAGAACCGGGAATTCCTGCTCTGCACCCGAAGCCTGAAACGCCGTTGAGATGCTGAGCGCGCACAGAAGCAGAATCATAATCATATTGGCAGCCATTTTCTTTTTGTGCATCGTGTCCTCCAAAACAGTCATGGTTATTTTGAATGAAAAAATCGTTTTAAAGCTTCATGCTTTCCGCAAGGGCCCGCGGAATCTGCTCGATAATCTCTGATACCTGGGTGGCCGGAGTGGGTTTTGCATGGAAGCCCGCGAGACGGTTTGTTTCCGCCGCTAGGACTGCTGCTGTGCCTGTTTCCATGCCTCCGGAAATCAGTGCGGCGACGATTCCGGTGACCGTATCACCGGTTCCTCCGATAGGCTCCAGTGTTTCCACAAGGGGTTCGTTTACCATTGCGAGAATGCCGTTCCGGGTCGCCACATAATCCGTCCTGCCCTTCACCAGAAGGCACCGTGAAGCGTTCTCATGGGCATACGCACGGGCAATAAGGTCGGGCACACAGTTGCCGTCATGCAGAATAAACCCCCGTGTGTAGAACGGATGCGGTGCCTCCTCATCGGCCAGAAAGGCGAGTTCTCCGGCGTCCGGAGTGAAAAGATCAAACACAGGTGCCTGGCCGCTCATCTTGGCCGCATACATAAAGCCGGCATCCGCTATAAGAAGGGGCTTGCGGGGCATGTCCTCCAGTGAAAATAAAATGCGATTGCAGTAATCCATGTCCGGCAAGATATAATGAAAGGCGACAGCGGTGAAGTCCGCCATCGGAATGTGTCGCAGCAGATGCTCGTACAGTTTCTTGCTGCCCTTCCCGATGCCGGTGTCGCCTGCCAGGAAGCAAAACGGCAACGGCAGACCGAGGGCTTCGATCGTTTTGACAGCTGCGGCCAGCAGGGCCGGCGTGCCACGGAGCACCGGGATGGCATTGCCTTCCACGGTGATGCGGCCGTCCCTCAGGACGACCGGTCCGGCAACAAGGGGAAAATTCTCATCAGGTATGGTGCCGGCTATCGCAAGCATCGACGCTGCATCTCCTCATAAGCCAGTTGCAGCGCGTAGCCGCAGAGCGTGTGGCCTATTTCCCTTGGCGCCGGCGCGTCCGGCAGAGCCTGCCCAACCAGCTGCTGTGCGAGATAGGGGACATCCGGGCATCCCCCGCCCGAAATATTTACTATGAGAAGGGTTTCCTTTTCCACGGTCAGCTTCATGTTCGCTGCGCGGACCATGAGGTAGCGGCCAAAGTCTTTCACCTGAAAAAGATCGACCGGTTTGAGCAGCAGGCTGTGGACAGGAACAATCTGAAGCGGAGGGATTTCCGCTTTTTTCAGAATACGGACGATATGCAGCTGCTCAATGAGAGGAAATTCAATAACAAGATCACAACCCGTGCGGAGTTCGGGTGGAGGCCCCATGACCCGGATCTGCCAGCCGTCCGCCTTCAGTACGCTTTCGGCCCGGATAACCTCGCTGGTATTTTCAAAAACCAGAATTCCCAGGTCCGCGGCCGGAGCGCCGGCAGGTTCATTCTTTTTCTTTTTTAAAAAATCAAACGCCACGGCAATCACGCTTTTATAATGGCGATCTTGAATCCTCCGCCATCCGGTTGCATGTCCCGTACCTTCCATCCGAGTGTTTCCACTGCGCGGACCACGTTTTCCTTTGAGGTGTCCGTGTCGACAAGAATGGTAAACGCCTCCAGCGTTGTGTCGGTGAGCGCGTCGAGCGTGGCAAGAACCGGTTGGGGACAGGAAAGCCCGCGGGTATCGATCACATTGTTCATGCAGCACCTCCGGAGGCGATTTTCTTTCTCATGGTAAAACCGACAAGAAGGCAGAACAGAAGGCCGATAACAACGCCCGATATGCCGAAGGGTCCGATTCCTTTTGGAGAACTCGCGAGTCCAAAGTTGTGCGCGAAGGCCGCCCCGACCATCATCCCGACGACAAACACAGCGGCATCTCCGTCCCCTTCTCCTGATAAAAACAACTGGCGTCCAGGACATCCTCCTGCCAGTGTAAACGCGAGTCCGGCAAGCATCATGCCCAGGAAATTCCAAATGCTCATGGTATGGGCGACCGGCTGGTTTTCAAATCCCGGCTTGAATTGTCCAAGGGCCAGATTGACAACAAAGGCAGTCACGGCAAGGCCCGCGACGCCGTAAAACAGATGGGACTGCCGGAACAGGATCAAATCCCTGAACGCACCCATGGTGCAAAAACGGCTCCGCTGGGCCAGAAAACCGACCGCCAGCCCCGCGCCAAGCGACAGGAGGAGCGGCGCGTGCATGGCTCCCGGTCCCTTGACACTGTAAAAAAGAACAGTGTTTTTTTCCTGCCCCTCGATCTGGGGATACACCAGCATCAGCACAAGGAAGCCCATCATGATAAGGGGCATCATCCAGCCGACCGCGGTATGAGTCGATTGCGATCTGTTCAAACTGTATCCGGCTTTCAAAAACCGCGTGCCGATCCAGATGCCGGCTACAAGACCGAGCAGGCCAAAGATTGCATTCGCATCACCTCCGGTCAACCGCAGCACTGCGCGCCAGGGACATCCCAAAAAAACCAGGGCACCGATCATCGCGAAAACCCCCAGCAGAAACCGCACGATGGGATCCGAACCGGCCCGGGGACGAAACTCTTTAAAGCTGTATGCGGCAACCATGGCCCCCAACACAAACCCGATAAGTTCAGGCCGCATGTACTGAACGATGTCCGCGCGATGCAACCCCAAAGACCCGGCAATGTCGCGCTCAAAGCAGGCAACACAAATACCCATGTTTCCCGGGTTCCCAAAATACTGCAGCAACGGTGCAAATAAGCCGATACACGCACCGACGCCGATGATTCCCCATTTTGTCGCAAAAAAATTCTTCAAAACAGCCATGTCATCTCCTTCACTGTATTTGCTTGTTTATTGACCGGGATAAAACATGCAGCGATAACGTAATTGATATTCTCGGAACAGGATGGAGCATCAGCAACACCGCAGCAATTATTCTGTATTTCTGCGTCTGGAGAGAGGAAGTGGGAATCGAACCCACCACGGTTCTCAGATGCATTCCGGCGTAAATATCCGGCAGATATCTCCGCCCGACTGTTGCATCGAACCGTGATTCTGGTTTTGCAGACCAGGAGGGGCGCCAGCCCCATTACCCCTCACGGCTATTGTTACTGCGTAACGAATATTTTACCGGGTTCCCCGGCAACGACCTCACCGATCACTGCCCTGGTCTCGACACCCCGTACAGCGAGGCCGGAAAGAAGTGAATCGAGTTTGTCAGCGGCAACAGCGATCAGAAGTCCTCCGGAGGTCTGTGCATCTGCGAGAATCAGCTTATCAGTTTCAGCTATTTTTTTATCCCAAACAACCTTCTCGTCCACATACCGCAGGTTTGTACGGGAGCCGCCGGGAATCCACAAGCGTGCTAGATCCCCTACCCCGTCGAAAACCGGGACCTTTGAAAGTGAAAGTCGTGCACTGACACAACTGCGATGCAGCATCTCATGCAAATGACCGAGCAAACCGAATCCGGTGATGTCCGTCGCCCCTTTTACGCCTACATCCACCATGGCTTCAGACGCCGGTCTGTTCAGTGTCTTCATGCTCTTTGTTGCTGTTTCAATCAATGAGTTTGCTGCTTTGCCCACTTTAATTGCCGTGGAAATAATGCCGATACCGAGCGGCTTGGTCAGCACGAGTAAATCACCCGCGCAGGCGCCGCCCTTCAAAACAACCTTGTCAGGATGCACAATGCCGGTCACCGCCATACCGTACTTCGGCTCTTTGTCATCAATGGAGTGGCCGCCGATGATGCTCACCCCGGCTTCCTGCGCCTTTTCAGCGCCGCCCCGCATGATTTTGCCGAGGACATCAAGGGACGCATCCTTCGGGAAGGCAACAAGGTTCAGCGCGGTAAGCGGTTTGGCTCCCATGGCGTAAATATCGCTCAGTGCGTTCGCCGCTGCGATGGCCCCGAAATCATAGGGGTCGTCGACAATCGGGGTAAAAAAATCCACGGTCTGAACCATGGCGATTTCATCGCTCAGCTTATAAACGCCGGCGTCGTCCTCTATGCCGGTAAGGACACGGGGGTCCGTGATCGCGGGAAGCGTCTGCAGAATCCGGTCCAACAACGTTGGACCCAGTTTGCAGGCTCAGCCCGCGCCATGGCTCAAGGCCGTCAGTTTCATCTGGCCGGAAAGGTCTTTCTCTTCAGCCACAAAATCCTCCTCTCCGAGCGCAGTCCTTATTCACCCGCCGCAGACTAGCACCCGATACCTGAAAGAGTCAAATTGATAATATCTATGTTTTATGGAAAAAGGATAGGAATAAACAATGCCTGCCCGCAGAAACTGCCGGGAAATATGCGAACAGAATGAAAAACAGGATAGGCCTGATACGCAGATCCGGTTTTTCCGGCCATTATTTGATAATCAGCCTGGGTTCTTCGATAAATACCTTTGAACCGGGAGGGACTGAATGCGTGATCCAGACATTGCCGCCGATTACCGAACCTGCGCCAATCACAGTATCTCCGCCCAATACGGTCACTCCGGAATACAGAATGACATCACGCTCAATGGTCGGATGGCGTTTTTCCGTCCTGAGCTGCTCGACTTCCGTCTTGGGAACAGACAGGGCCCCCAGGGTGACCCCTTGATAGATTCGGACATGATCGCCTATTACTGTGGTTTCCCCGATGACGACGCCCGTGCCATGGTCGATAAAGAAGCTTTCCCCGATCCGCGCCCCGGGGTGGATGTCGATGCCGGTCACACTGTGGGCGTATTCTGACATGATCCGCGGCACCAGAGGCACATTCTGCCTGTACAACTGATGGGCCATCCGCTGCACAGCGACCGCAAAGAGTCCGGGATAGCTGAAAATAATTTCATCATAACTCTTGGCTGCCGGATCGCCGTCATGGGCTGCGCGTATATCATCGGCAAGAAGCATCTTGATCCGGGGAAGCTCCTTCATAAAATTGATCACAATTTCTTTTGCCTGCTCCTCGCAGGTAAAGCAGGTCATGCCCCGTCTGCGGCATTCATGGCGCAGCGCGAATGCCACCTGCTGAGACAGCGCTTCATAGAACGCAGTGGCCTCCTGGCCGTAATAATAGATGAGATTGACCTTGTCAATGCGTATGCGCGAGAAGTATCCCGGGAACAGCAGCCGGCACGCCATCTGAATGATCTCAATAATCGACTCCTTGGAAGGCAGCGGCTCTAGATCCACGTGGTTGAAACAGGTGTCTCCGTCGCAGGTGCGCACG
The DNA here is from genome assembly GCA_963663225.1 of Nitrospirota bacterium. Taxonomy (GTDB): domain Bacteria; phylum Nitrospirota; class UBA9217; order UBA9217; family UBA9217; genus JBAZLV01. The sequence goes on from OY760142.1 coordinate 524,568, forward strand.
AGCTGTTCAACAATACCCGGGATCTCATTCCGGTATTCCTTGATTTTTTTCCTGTTACTGTCGCATTGATCAGACGTCCGCTTGTCCATTCAGACCTACCTCCGAAAAAAAACCTTTTTAGTGCGATTTCTATTGTAGCCCATCTGCTTTCTTTACACAAGGGAGAAGAATGCGCCGTCTGGACACTCCTCCGAAGTTACGTTATACTGATGACAGCGGTACCTATATCAGTTTTTGTACGAGGTTATGCACTGATGGAATTTATCCAGCCTTTTTTAATGAGTTTCATACCTCTCATGGTCGCCCTGGATGCGCCGGGAACGCTTCCCATCTTCGTCGGAATGACTGAAGACATGGAAAAGCAGGAGCGGGCGCGGGTGGTCCGCCAGTCGATCGTCACGGCGCTTCTTGTGACCATGGGATTCATTCTGATCGGGCGGGCAGTCTTTAAAGCGCTCGGAATCCTGGTCGAAGACTTCATGATCGCGGGCGGCATCGTCCTGCTGATCATTGCCATTTATGATGTTCTGCGTGCGGGAGAGCGTAAGGTGTTGCAGAGCCGGGAACTCGGCGTCGTACCGCTCGGTACGCCCCTCATCGCGGGACCGGCAACGCTCACAACCGCCCTCGTCCTCGTCGGAAGCTATGGCTATGCCCCGGTCATGCTGTCCCTGGCCGCCAACCTGATCATTGCCTGGATTATTTTTTCCCAATCAGACCTGATCATCCGGCTGATCGGCATCAGCGGTTCCCGGGGTTTTGCCAAGGTCATGGCATTGATTCTGGCTGCTTTTGCCGTGAAAATGATCAGAACCGGCCTCATGGCCTTTATGCATGGTTGAGTACGATACGGAAAGCAGTACGAAAGAGGAATTTCGGAATACTGTAATGATGCGTTCAGCGAGACCGCTTCTGAGGTCCTTTGCGCCGTATGTATCCGGCGACCATGAGGTCTTGTCCCACGAACCGCGATGTCACCCCGGTGAGCCCTACTGCCTGGGCCAGTTTTAATGGTGACTCCCCGCCTATCGAACAGAGTGAGTCTTTTCCGGTCATAAGCAACGGCGCGATAAACAATACAATTTTATCAACAATACCCGACCTGAGAGCGGCTGCATTGACCTCGGCTCCGCCTTCTACCAGGAGAGACATGATGCCCTTTGCCCCCAGTTTTTTCATCAGGTTCTTTAAGTCCAGGCGGTCGCGTTCCGCCGCAACTGTGATCACTTCCGCTCCCAACTTCTGAAGTTTCAAGATTTTGCCGGGAGGCGCATTCTTCTTCGCGGCAATGATGGTGCGCGCCGTTGACTTGCCGGTCAGGACCCTTGCCCTGAGCGGAATACGCAAGTGGGTATCAACAATGACCCGGACAGGGTCGCGGCCGCCCGGTATCCTCGCGGTCAGAGCCGGATCGTCTTTCAAGACGGTATTAATGCCCGCAAGGATCGCATCATTGATGCTGCGGAGCCGATGGCCTTCCTTACGCGCTTGCTCTCCGGTTATCCACTTCGATTCTCCGGAAGCGGTTGCAATTTTCCCATCCAGGGTCTGGGCGATTTTCAGCGTCACAAACGGCATCCCTGTGGTGACATGCCTGATAAACGCTTCATTCAAGGTTCGTGCTTCCGCTTCGAGGACGCCCAGGGTCACGGTAATCCCGGCGGCGCGAAGAGCCCGCAGTCCCTTGCCGGAAACACGGGGATTCGGATCAATCATCGCCACCACCACGCGTTTTACCCTGCTCTGGATGACAAGCGGAGTACACGGCGGCGTGCGTTTCCCCGTATGCGAGCACGGTTCCAGCGTGACATACAGGTCGGCGCCGCGGGCTTGTTCTCCGGCCTGTTGAAGCGCGTGCACTTCCGCGTGAGGGCCGCCGGCCCTCCGGTGAAAGCCACGGCCGATAATTGCGCCGTTCTTCACCACGACCGCCCCGACCATGGGGTTCGGGCTTGTTCTGCCCCTGGCCTTTGCAGCAAGCCGCAGTGCCACGCGCATATATTGTTCGTCAAGAGCCTGTTGTTTCATAGGGACCAATGAGAAAACGTGCAAAACAATGAAGCAACCATCCTGTCGTTGCCGTTGTTGAATTATACCAGATTGCCCGTTGTTTGCAATCTCTTACACGAAACAATGCGCTGTCCCGGCTGAAACCATTTGTCTTTATGTTCTTTCCGGCATGCAGATAAAACCGGATATATATTGACTTATTTTATTTTTTATACTAAGGTAACAAATATTTTTTTATTCATACTTGTAAGAATACCGCAAACGGGGGGCTGGTATGCAGAACCGGGGTTTGTCTTTTTTTCTGTTCCTCATGATTTGTTCTCTGGTCCTCTCCCTTTCCGCAAGCTACGCACAATCGGAGTCCTCGCCGGCCCCTGATCCATCAGCTGAAGAAATAATGCTGTTTCAGGAAATCCCCTCAGTCTACAGCGCATCAAAATACGAACAAAAAGTGACCGAAGCGCCGTCATCGATCAGTATTGTGACCGCGGCTGAAATTAAGAAATACGGATACCGGACCCTTGCGGACATCCTTCGCAGCATTCGGAGTTTTTATGTAACGTACGACCGTAACTACAGCTATATAGGCGCGCGGGGTTTCGGCCGCCCCGGAGATTATAACAACCGGATGCTCCTTCTTATCGACGGTCATAGAACGAACGACAACCTGTATGATATGGTTTTCATCGGCACCGATGGCATCCTTGATATAGATCTTATCGACCGGGTCGAGGTCATCCGCGGTCCCGGTTCATCCCTGTATGGAAGCAATGCTTTATTCGCCGTTGTAAATATCATCACCAGGCGGGGTAGGGAGTTGAAAAGCGCTGAACTGTCCGCTGAAGCAGGACGGTATGATACCTACAAAGGCAGAACAACCTACGGAGACAGATACCAAAACGGCCTTGAAATACTGGCGTCCGCGACAGGATACAACAGCAGCGGACAGAGGAGTCTTTACTTCAAAGAGTTCGACCCCGCTTTTTCTGCCGATCCGAGAGCGGCAAACGGCGGTATCACGAATCACACGGATTATGACCGATTCTATAGCTTTTTTACCAAAACATCCATCAGGGATTTCACCCTGTCGGCTGCGTATTCCACAAGGACCAAAGGTATTCCGACCGGAGCATATGGGACTGATTTTTTTACCACGGGAAATAAAACATTCGATGACCGCGGCTACGTGGACCTGAAATATGAACACGGATTCGGAAACCAACTGGATATGACCGCTCGGTTCTTCTATGATTCCTACAAATACACGGGGCATTACCTGTATTCGGGTGTTCTGAATATGGACCAGGGCGAGGCTGAATGGTGGGGCGGAGAAATCAAACTCTCGTCACGTCCCTTTGATTTCATGCGGCTCATACTCGGAGCCGAGTATACATATAACAACCGCCTGGATCAGCGCAATTACAACACTGCTCCCTATACGCTCTATCTTGACGACAAACGCCGTTCACAGGTTTTTGCAGCGTATGTTCAGGGCGAGTTCAACGTCACGAAGTGGCTCAACGTTACCGCAGGCGGACGGTATGATCACTACGACACGTTCGGTTCAACCGTGAACCCGAGACTCGCTTTCATCGTGACGCCTCTTGACAAAAGCGTCATTAAAATCCTGTACGGCACTGCCTTCCGCGCTCCAAGCCCTTTTGAATTGTATTATCAAAGTTCGACAAATACACCTAATCCCGACCTGAAATCTGAAAAAATAGAAACCATTGAGCTGGCCTATGAACAGTACTTCGGAGACCATTTCCGCGCAACAACCACCTGTTTTTTTTACGACATCAATAATCTTATCAACCAAATCGACGCGGGCGGCGGAAAAACCGTTTTCCGGAACTTGAAGCAGGCGGAGTCTCAAGGCATGGAATTCGAGCTGGAAAACAAATGGGGAAACGGCATGGAGGGAAGATTCAGCTATACCCTTCAGAAAACCGTCGACGGACAGACACATCAGCTCCTTTCCAATTCCCCCGAGCATCTGCTGAAACTGAATATCAGCGTACCGCTCTGGAAGGACAAGCTCTTCGTAAGTATTGAAGAACAATATACCAGCAAGAGAAAAACGTATCTGGGCAGCTACACATCCGATGCCGCCGTTACGAACATTACCGTGTACGGACAACGCTTCGCAAAAGGACTTGAATTGTCAGCGAGCATCTACAACCTTTTCAACCGTACATATGCCGATCCTGTTTCTCCCGATCTAAATCCACTCAATGCCGTACAGCAGGACGGCCGTTCCTACCGGCTGAAACTGACCTATGCGTTTTAATATCGGGCATAACCGCATGAGAATGATCCGTATCATTCTTTTTTTGACCGCGGCCGTGTCTACTGCGTTCTGGCCGTTTCTTGCAGGACATGCCGCAGCGGGAACGAAAATTGCCGTGCTGGTAAGTTCCTCGGAAGCGCCTTTTGACGAAGCGCTTGCCGGGTTCCAGGAATATCTCTCAAAACGAGGCCTCGATCCTGATTACGATATCTATCGCCTCGGAGGCGACGCATCACAGACTGAACAGGACATTCAGAAAATAAAAAAAACCGGGGCGAGAGTTCTTTTCACCCTGGGTTCAGTCGCCACACATGCGGCTGCTCATGCTCAAAAAACATCTGCGGTTCCTATTGTTGCGTGTCTGGTGCTGCGTTCGGAATCACTTTCCAAAATACCGGGTGTCACCGGCGTCGGTCTCGAGTTTCCGGCGGAAATCCAATTGCAATGGATAAAAATTATTCTTCCGGACGTTAAAACGATCGGCGTGCTCTATAACCCTGAAGAGAATAGAAACCGGATCGCCCATGCCGGACGCATCGCCTCCCGCATGGGTCTTCGGCTTGAAGCTATCGAGGTGCACGCTCCCCGGGATGTTCCTTCCGCGCTTGCGACCCTTGCCAAAAATGTCGATGTGTTCTGGGGCCTTCCCGACTCTCTCATCCTGTCTCCTCATCTGGCAAAACACATTCTGCTTTTTGCATTTCGAAATAATATCCCCTTTATAGGCCCCTCCGACAGATGGACAAAAGCCGGAGCGCTGTATTCACTCGACTGGGATTACCGAGACCTGGGGGCACAGTGCGGAGGAATGGCTCTGCAGATACTGCAAGGTATTTCACCGGATAAAATTCCACCCGCATTCCCGAGAAAAGTACAGTATTCCATAAATATGAAAACTGCCGAATATCTGAAGCTGTCCATTCCTGACAGTGTTCTACAAAAAGCACGCAGCGTTTACTAAAGGACGAAGGTGCGGCATGCGTAGTGAAAAACGATCCGGTTTTGAAGCAATACTGAGCAGGCTGAGGCTCAGTAAACGGTTTACTCTTGCCACGAAATTCAACATTCTTACCATCAGCCTGGTCCTCATCACCTCGGCAGGAGCATGCTTGTTCATGATTCGTATGGAAATGACGCAATCCTATCAGGAATTGCTGAACCACGGAAAAACAATTGCGGATACGACCGCCAGAAACTGCGAGCTCGGTATTTATACAGAAAACAGGGAGTTGCTGCTTCCCGTGCTTGAAGCTCTAGCCTCAGATTCAGTGATCGCCTATGTCTCTGTCATAAACCCGCACCATGCCATACTCGCATCACGCGTTTTCCAAGGCACTGATCGACTCTTCCCGAAACATTCCATCCCAATTCTCGACAATTCACCCCTGCCCCAGCGCACGGATTTCGTGGATGAAGAAAGCGACCTGAAGTTCTCACGGACAGTTGCCGATCAAATTCGGCACGCAGATTTTATCGATGAGAAAAATGGCATAAGGTACACTGAAATTTTATGCCCGCTCATGAGCGGAGAAGACCGCAATATTTCAAGCAGTCCTTTCAAGGATGATCAGTCCTCATCTGTCGAACCTGTCGTCATAGGGTATGTACGACTTGGCCTGACGCACGAAGGCCTTCAAAAACGCATCAGACAGATGCTCTTTTCCCTTGCCATCTTTACATCCGTGCTTGTACTGCTCGGAATAGCTTTTACCTTTTTTTTGACGCGCAAGATCACCTCTCCGCTGAAGCGTCTTCGGGAGGCAACGCAGGACATCGCGGAGGGAAAATTCGACACCCCGTTTACAATACGCACCAGTGATGAAATTTCAGATCTTGCCGGATCATTCGATCACATGCGGGACCGGCTGCAGACATACCGTGCTCAGATTGAAGAACGGCTCGCCGTAGAGCAACGGCACCTACTTGAAAAAGAAAAGCTCATGATGGACCTTCATGACGGAATCGGGGGCATCACAACAAATATCAGTATCTTGTCGGCGTTGGCCCAGAAATCAACCGATCCGGATCATATAAAAAGAACGCTGTGTACCATCTCCGAGCTTTCCGACGAGGGAGTCTCTGAGATACGCAGTTTTATGCAGAGTCTGGACAGCAAGGAACTGACCTGGCACTCGCTTGGAGTAGAAATCAGAAAACAGGGTTCCGCACTCGCGGAGCCCCATTCTCTCAGTTTTACGGCCGAAATAACCATAGAAGACCCTGCCGATCAGCCGGGCAGTCTGCTTTGGCTGAATCTCTTCCGGATTTACAAGGAATCGCTGACCAATGTTATAAAACACTCGCGGGCGTCATCGGTGACGGTCCGGCTGTACGTCACCACGAACAGTCTGTTCCTGAGCGTTCGAGACAACGGCCTTGGATGCGCCAAAATTCCAAATCCGGGCCGTGGGCTGCCGAACATGGAAAAGCGCGCCCGGGAAGTCGGAGGAACGTTGCAGGTATCAGGTTCAGGCGAAGGCACTCTGGTGAATCTGGAAATACCCTTGCCTTTGGTCTACACGATACAGGACAGAGAAGAATAGATACTGCTGTATTGCAAGGATGGCGAGCATGCGCGGAAATCCGGCCGGCTGTAATTCCTGACCAACGATAGCTGTCTGCTGTCTTTACTCGGGGGAATAAGCGCCTTCGTCACATGCTTGCGCTTTTTGCATCGCATCATACGGCAAGAACTTTTCGGATTTTTTGGGACAATGCTGCCAGGGTAAACGGTTTCTGCAGAAAATTCGTATCGTTGTCCAAAACACCATGGCTTCCTATTATGTTTCCGGGATAGCCGGACATAAACAAAACCTTCAGATCAGGATAGTCGCGCTTCAGGACTTCAAATAATTCCTTGCCGTTTAATTTCGGCATAATGACGTCGGTCAAAAGCAGATTGATGCCACCTGGATACTTCTTCGCTGCTTCAATGCACTGATCTTCATTTTCCGCCGTGACCACGCTGTACCCAAGTCCTTCAAGCATTTTGCAAACAAGTGCACGGACCGTCTTGTTGTCTTCAACAACCAGTACGACGCCGGTACCTTGTTCAATTATTGCCGACTCGGTTTGCTGCTCTTTTTTCTCCCTTTCTTCCACTGCTCTCGGCAAATAAATTCTGAATATGCTCCCCTGTCCTCTTTCCGAGTAAACGGAAATGGAACCGCTATGCTGTTTAATAATTCCATATACGGTTGAGAGGCCCAGACCTGTGCCCCGGCCCAGTTCTTTCGTGGTAAAAAACGGTTCGAAGATATGCTCCTGCGTCTGCGCGTCCATTCCGATGCCGGTATCGGTCACCGACAGCATAACATACGGTCCCGGCGTAACTTCCAAGTGGGTGTCTACATATGACTCATCAATAATGACGTTTTGAGCTTCAATGGCCAGACTCCCCCCGGAGGGCATTGCATCCTGCGCATTGACGGCAAGATTTAGCAAAACCTGTTCCATCTGTCCCTTGTCAGCCCGCACCAGGCCCAATGACGGCTGAATGCTGATTTTTATCAGAATATTTTCGCGGATTGTCCGATGCAGGATGGGCTCGAATTCATAAACGAACTCACCCAGATTAAGCAGCCGCAACTCAAGCACCTGTTTCCGGCCGAAAGCGAGCAGGCGCCTCGTCAGTCCTCGTGCCAGCGTCGCAGCTTGCCTGATGTGATCAAGCTTCATATATCGGGGATCTTCTTTGGAAAAATTACGCATCAGAATTTCACTGTAGCCGAGTATCGGCGTCAGCAGGTTGTTGAAGTCATGCGCCACGCCGCCCGCCAACAGCCCCACCGTTTCCATTTTTTGGGACTGGAAGAGCTGCTCCTTAAGCTTCGACCGTTCTTCTTCCGCCTGCTTGATGTCGGTAATGTCGCGAATTGACTCTATTGCGCCGGCAATGTCGCCCTTGTTGTTAAAAAGCGGTACTGCTTTTCCCCAGAGACTCAGTCGTTTGCCGTGAATTACCGCAGTGGTTTCGGCCACGAGCGTCAGTCCGTCCCGCTTAATGTAAAGAAATTTTTCTTCCAATTCCTTATTCGGCTCAAAGATGAGATCAAGCAGCATGGGCCGGCGGGTCCCATAAAAATACAAGGCATATTCATAGTTACCTTTTCCCAGCATTTTCTCGGCTGTGACGCCGAATAATTCCTGAATTGCCCGATTCCAGGCTATCACCTTTCCTTCCCTGTCTATCGCAAAAGTCGCGTCCGGCAAAAAATCTATGATTTCGGACAGCCTTTTCTCTGATTCCCGCAATGCCTCTTCTGCCCGCTTGCGCCGGATAACCGCTCCTACCAGGAGCGCCACCATGGCGCAGAGGATTACCAGCACTGAAAAAATTGTGATTATAAATTTCCTATGCTCGACAAAAATCGATCTCGGTTTGTTTATGACGTTGCTACCAGGCGGAAGCTCTTTTTCAGCAATGCCGAACCGTTTCAACTGCGCAAAATCGAACATCGGGCTGATGAACGCCGTTGTCTCCACAGGTATAGCTTCCGCTTCTACTCCCGCAAGAACCCGCAAAGCGAGATCAGCGGCTCTGCGTCCATGATCCTGCCCGCTGAGTAGATAACCGCCGACGATACCGTATCCGAGTCTGGCCTCATGCACTCCATATACCGGCGATTTTGCTCCGGAGGTAAAAAGCTTCGTTGTTTCTGCGTGAGAAAAATTTTCTCCTTTGCGGTCTGTAGAATAAGACGTTATCAAAACGATCACATTTGATGGGAGCGCCTTTATCGTGGCCCGGGCTTCCTCAAACGTGCTAGGAGGCAGGAAACGGATATTTATGTGCCCGCTAAAATAAGGAATAATCCCCTCAACTTCGTGTCGTGACGAAATGCCGCTGATAGTTGTGTCGGCTATTATCAGTACTTCCTTTGTCCCCGGATGCAATCTAAGCGCCGTCTCGATGGTGTTTTTTACGGCTTGCACTTCAACGACACCTGTCACCTGCTTACGGCCCTTCAGAAGGGATGGGTGAAAGTCATTGACGCCTGCAAAAACAACGGGTACTCCGGGAAAAAGTTCCGTTTGGTAGAGCGCAAGCATGTCGAGGGCGGGATTGTCAAGCGAGATAATCAGGTCAATATGCTCACCGCGATATTTACTCGCCAGGAAGTTCTTCATGCGGGTAAGATTCTTCTGGTCCGTACGGTGTTTCGCATCCAGGTACTCGACCATAATGTCCATGGTCGGATAAACATCCCGCACTCGTGCAACCACCCCTGCCTGCTCAGAGTCCGACCACGAATACCCCGCATGGTATGAGTTAATAATAAGAATATGCTTCTCGGTTGAAGAGTGAGCGGATGGCGTCGTCGGGACCGTAAGAAAAGACAGCAGCATAATCAGGAGCATTCGGGGCAGTTGAAAACGAGTGGTCATGCAATTTCTCCCCTCTCTGATAATATTTTAGTTACTGCTGACAATATCTGTTTGTGAATGTTACGTTAAAAAACTGATGTTTATGACACGTTTTTTGTTCTTTTATAAAAATATAGCAAAATGTTGCACTATTTGCATGTTTTTGCAAAAAAAATGTCAAATTTCAAAGGATTCATATCATGCCATGGCATCGAAACAATGTGACGGAAGGATTAAGAAAAAATCGGCAGGTATTCCCGGTGGAAAACAGATACGAATCAAGACTCAAGGACTTTTCGCACCTTTTGAGATAAAGCGGTCATGGTGAACGGCTTTTGGAGAAAATTTATGTCTTCATCCAGAATTCCATGATGCGCAATCACATTGTTGGTATAACCCGACATGAACAGGACTTTCAGACCTTGCCGGTCGCGCTTTAAAAGTTCATACAGGTCCTTTCCGTTCAGCTTGGGCATAATAACATCCGTCAGGAGCAGATCAATGGTCCCTGGATAATTTTTTGCTGTTTCAATGCAGTGGTCTACGCTTCCGGCAGACAACACGTGGTATCCCAGGCTTTCAAGCATTCCCTTGGCGAGCGTCCGTACGCTTGCGTTGTCTTCCGCCACAAGAACAGTCTCATCTCCATGCGAGGTCTCATCCTTGAGCAGCGGTTGTGCAACGGTTTCTGTCCCGTTCGCTAAAATTCTCGGCAAAAAAATCTTGAATATGCTCCCATGGCCTTTTTCCGAATACACAGAAATGGAGCCGCCATGCTGCTTCACAATGCCGTATACGGTAGACAGTCCAAGACCGGTTCCCCTGTCCAATTCCTTCGTGGTAAAGAATGGCTCAAATATGTGTTTCATGGTTTCTTCGTCCATGCCTGTTCCGGTATCGCTCACGGAAAGCATGACATAGGGCCCGGGGTCGACCTCCGGATGCGTGGACGTATATGCAGCGTCCAGTTCCACATCTCCCGCCTCGATGCACAGCACACCTCCCTCCGGCATGGCATCCTGGGCGTTAATGGCCAGATTCAGCAATACCTGCTCGATCTGTCCTTTGTCTGCATGCACCAGCCCCAGTGACGGCGGAAAATTGATTTTTATCTGAATATTTTCCCGGATCGTCCGGTGCAGCATCTGCTCAAAATCCCCAACAAGGTTTCCCAAATCGACTGCTGCAAGCTCCAGCATTTGTTTCCGTCCGAACGCGAGCAGGCGTTTTATCAGCCCCCGTGCCAGGTCCGCCGCCTGTTTTATATATTCAAGTTTTAAACGCCTTGGATCGTCCGCTGACAGACCGCGCATCAGAATTTCACTGTAGCCGAGGACCGGTGTCAGCAGGTTGTTAAAGTCATGCGCCACGCCGCCCGCCAGCATGCCCACGGTCTCCATCTTCTGCGTTTGGAAGAGCTGTTCCCGGAGTTTTTCCTGCTCTTTTTCAGCCTGCTTGCGGGAAGTTACATCATTATACATCCTCATTGAATGGTATCCGAAAGGCCCGCCGAATACCTCGGCGATCTTGGTTGAACCGTCTTTGCAACGGATATATACCTCATACCCCTGGATCGGTGGGCCTCCTTCCGCAACTCTCTTGATTGCTGCTGCCAGCATTTTTTTGAGATATTCCCGGTAGTCGGGGTCGGGATATGCAAGCTGAAACCATGCATCCAGGGTAGGAACGTCCTCTTGTGAATATCCAAAGGTCTCGACGAACTTTGGATTGACATATTCGATCTCCCCCGTATCCGTTCCCGTCACGATAGGCAGCGGTAATGCCTCTAGCATTTTTTTGAATTTTGCTTCATTCTCCCGCAATATATCATCCGCCTGTTTCCGCGCAGTGACGTCACGAGCCGCCGCGTAAATCAAATCGTTCTGGAATGGCTTCGAGCGCCACTCAATCCATCGATAGGAACCGTCGCTGCAACGGTATCGGTTGGTAAAATCAATAATATCCCGGCCGGCCGCAAGATCAGCTGTAACCTGCATGGTGGAGGAGACATCGTCGGGGTGGACGAAATCCATAAATTTCCTGCCTTCCAGCTCATTCAGTCTATAGCCGAGCGTCTGTTCCCAGGCAGGGTTTAGTTTAATCAGCCGTCCATCAAAGTTGGCAACGCACAGCAGGTCGAGCGACAGGCTGAATATGCGGTCCAGTTCTTCGGATTTTTCCCGCAGCGTCTGCTCCACCCGTTTCTGTTCAGTAATATCGACATGCTGCACGATTACATTCATCAACCGTTTATGATCATCGATGATCGGAGACATAGTTATGTCCAGTATCAACGGTTGCGACGGATGCCTGCTTTCAATGCTCGGCATTCTGGAAGTATCATACTGCATCGTAAACCGCACTGTTTTTTGCTGTTCGAAAACCTGTTTGAGCAGAGGCATCAGCCCCTGCTCCCGGACCATCTCGTCCTGAAACACATTGTACTTGCCGAGCAGGTCTTTGTCTGCAACACGCAGGACATCGCGCAGGACCTGGTTTGATCTGATCAGGGTCCCGGTGTTGTCGGCCACCCAGGTAGAATAAGGACTGTGTTCCAGAACGCTGTCCAAAAAGGCTTTCGAAGAGCGTAATGAATCTTCCGTGCGTTTACGACGGACAATGGCCGCTATTAGCAACAGCACCAACGAAAGAAGCACAATCAATATTGCAACAGTCCCTATCACCAGTTTCTTATGTTTGTCTAAGAATGATTCTGGAGCGTTTACCAGAGTAGTGCCACGGGGAAGATTTTCCTGCAGAATGCCGAACCGCTGGAGTTGTAAAAAATCAAACATCAGCTTGGAACTGCCTTCTTGTTCGACTGGGATCGCATCAGGTGGCACACCGGACAAAATTCTCAATGCAAGGTCCGCCGCCCTGTGCCCATGTTCTTTGCCGCTCAGCATGAATCCACCGACAATGCCATGCCCCAGCCGGGTTTCATGCGTTGCATATACAGGGACTGTTGCGGCGGAAGCAAAGAGCCGCGTACTCTCGGAAAGAGAGGCGGTATTTCCTTGACGGTCAGTGGAAAAAGAATGAATCAGAACGATCGCATCCTGGGGGAGCGCGGCTATTGCCACCCGTGCTTCTTCAAACGTGCTGGGAGGAAGAATTTTTACTTTAACACGTTCTTCGAAATGCGGAAGCAGTTTTTCCACGTCCTTGAGCGCCGCTATCCCGCTCATGGTATTGTCGTTGACCACCAGAATCTCTCGTGTTTTCGGGTGGAGTGCAAGCGCCAATTCCAGCGTGTTTTTTACATCTTGCTTTTCTATGATGCCTGTTATTTGTTTCTGACCCGCAAGCATGGCCCGGTCAAAGTGACTGATCCCTGCAAAAACGGCGGGAACGGTAGGGAAGAGTTCATTGCGATAGCGAATGAGCATATCCAATGCCGGGTTGTCGAGAACTATTATCAAATCGATTTTTTTGCCTCGATATTTTTCCAGCAAAAATTTTTCTGCGATCTGCAGGTCTGCCCGGACAGGATGCCGTTTTGCATCAAGAAATTCAACCGGCACATCAGCTTCAGGATAGACAGACTTCAGCCGTTCGATGAATCCGGACATTTCGGCATCGGACCAGGCAAAACCTTGATGGTAGGAATTAATGATGAGAACGTTCTTTTGAAACGGGGGAGCAGCATGCACTGTCTGTGCGGCACAGAGAATCAGTAAAACAATTCGGGCTATCCAGTGCTGCCGAACACGAAAAAACATTGGTTGCCGTTGTCCCTTTCAATGGGGCTATGAGCGACTTTTGTTCATTCGAGGAACAGGAATATTTAAATACTATAACAAAAAAGCATGAAGTTTGTAAATATTTTTTTGTATCTATGATAACCAGAAGACGACAAAACGCCGTGGTTTTATGATTCCATCGCCCGTCGTATTTTGTGCGACAGATCATGTACGGTAAAGGGTTTCTGAAGAAAATTGACGTCCTCGTCCAGAACGCCGTGGTGGCTGATGACATTCGCGGTATAACCGGACATGAACAAAACCTTCAGATAAGGACGGAATCGTTTTAACTCAGCGTATAGTTCTTTTCCGTTTTTCTTCGGCATAATCACGTCTGTCAGAAGCAGGTCGATGGCTTCAGGATATTTTTCCGTCATTTCGATACAATGCTCCGTGCTTTCGGCTGTGAGAACATGATACCCAAGGCTTTCTAGCATTTTACAGGCAAGTGTCCGGACTGTTTCGTTGTCTTCCATAACGAGTATGGTCTCGCTGCCCTTCTCAAGTTTTTTTTCAGAACGCAGCGTGTGATCTTTTATGCTCTTGCCTTCTTCCGTGACCCGCGGAAGAAAAATTTTAAAAATGCTGCCTTGCTTTTTTTCTGAATACACGGAAATAGAACCCGCATGTTGTTTGACGATTCCGTATACCGTTGATAAACCGAGGCCCGTGCCTCGTCCCAATTCCTTTGTGGTAAAGAACGGTTCAAAAATATGGTCCTGGATTTCCGCGTCCATCCCGATGCCGGTGTCGCTCACGGAAAGCATGATATAAGGACCAGGCACAATTTCCGGGTGCTCGATTGTATATGATTCATCAAGATCAATCTCTTTCACCTCTATAGTCAGAACGCCGCCTTCGGGCATTGCATCCTGCGCATTGACTGCAAGATTCAGCAAAGCCTGTTCAATCTGTCCCTTATCTGCCTTCACCGTCCCCAACACCGGCGCGACATGCATTCTGATCTCTATATTTTCACGGATTGTGCGGTGCAGCACATGTTCAAACTCCCGGATAATTCCCCCGAGATTTACCGACTTTAACTCAAGCACCTGCTTCCGGCTGAACGCCAGCAAACGTCTGGTCAGTCCTTTTGCCAGGTCTGCCGCGTGGTTGATCTGTTCGAGCTTCTGGCGGTTTGGATCTTCAGGCGGAAGTCCCAGCATCATTATTTCACTGTATCCCAATATCGGCGTCAGAAGATTGTTGAAATCATGCGCCACGCCGCCTGCCAGGAGGCCGACAGTCTCCATTTTCTGCGATTGGAAAAGCTGGTCTTTTAGCTTCACCCGCTCCTCTTCCGCCTGTTTGAATTCGGTAATATCGCGAATTGACTCTATGGCTCCGGCAATATCTCCTTTGCTGTTATAAAGCGGCACTGCTTTTCCCCAGAGATTACGGCGTTTTCCCTGGAGAATGGTAGTGGCTTCGGCCATGATTGCTTTTCCTTCACGTTTTATGGCATGATAATTTTTCTCTATCTCCTCATCCGGCGCGGATACGAGATCAATCAACATCGGTCTTCGGGTTCCATATATCGGGAGTGCGTATTCATAGTTTCCTTTCCCCAGCATGCAATCCGCGGAAACGCCATAGAGCTCCTGAATCGCGCGATTCCAGGCAATGATGGTCCCTTCCCGATCTATTGCAAATGTCGCGTCGGGCAGAAAAGCTATGATCTCCGACAGCCTCTGTTCCGATTCCCGCAAAGCCTCTTCAGCCTGTTTGTGTTCGGTGATGTCCTGGATCGTGCCGATCATATAGAGCACTGTTCCCTGTGCGTCAATTTCCAGCTCGCCGATACCGTGAACCCATCGAATTGCTCCATCACTGCGCCGGACAATCCGGTATTCCTGGTCGAAACGATTGTGTCCGGTAAACACATGCTGAAGCAGATACGAGCTCATCGTTTCACGGTCCTCGGGCAGCATCAGGGATAACCAGCCGTCCACGGTTCTTGGATGTTCGGCATCGATGCCGAACATATCATCCAGTGACGGCGAACTCACCCATAGTCCCTTTGTGACGTCCAGCCGGTAGGAACCTATACGCGCTACCTGCTGGGACTTGTTTAAGAAAAATTGGCTCTCCCGCAACGCTTCTTCTGCTCGTTTCCGTTCGGTAATATCAACAATAATTCCCTGGTAGTGAGTAATGTTTCCCTGAGTATTTCGTTCAATCACAGTGCGGTCGTCTATCCAGCGGATATCTCCATTCTTGCAGACAATCCGGTATTCCTGCTGAAAGGAATTACAGCCTGACGAGGAAATGGACTGGACCTCGGCGGCAACTCGTTCCAAATCGGGAGCGTAGATGATCGAGACATAGGAAATCGCGCCGGAACGAAGTTCTTCCGAAGAATACCCGTACTGGATCACATTCTTTGAAACAAATTCTACAGGCCAGTCTTCTGCCGCTCTCCAGCGGAAAAGTACAACAGGACTGTTTTCTATCACCTGATTCGCCTGCCTGAGCGATTCCTCCACGCGTTTCCGTTCGGTAATGTCCTCCATCAATGCCAGAACATAATCCAGCGAGTGGTCTTTTTTCCTGACGCAGCCAATCGCAAGGTTCGTCCAGACAATTGTCCCATCTTTACGAATAAAACGTTTTTCCAGAATATACTCGTCAATCTCTCCGGTGGTCAGACGTGAAAAGAATTGCATGCTGAGAGCAACATCATCGGGGTGGGTCAGTTGTTCCCACGTCATCCGGATCAGTTCTTCCCGGGGATACCCCAGCATCTTGCATACTTTTTCATTGACCCGCAGCCACCCTTTTTCCGGCGATGTGATCGCCATTCCAATTAACTGGCGCTCAAAAAAAAGACTCGTCATTTCATCGCTTTTTTGCATTGCCTGCTCAGCCTTGCGGCGGCGTATAATGGCAATACTGAGAGAAGTCGTCAATCCGATCAAAATAAGGATCACGCTGCCTGCCGTCCAGACATACGTTTTGTGCATTTCGTAGAATGATTCTGGCTTGTTGATAATAAGCGAACCGCGGGGAACCTGTGATAATGAAATGCCAAATCTGATGAGTTCGTCGTAATCAAACATGTAACGGTTTGCATCCACTGCGTTATAAACAGGGATGGAATCAGCCTGTTCGCCGTTTAGGATGCGCACTGCCAGTTCCGTGGCCAGTTGTCCCTGCCGATACCCGCTTACTAATTTGCCTCCCATTATTCCATGTCCAAAAAATACATCCCATAGGGAGTAAACGGGCACCGGGCTGTTCGTGGATATCCAGTTTGCCGTCCGCTCAATCACCATTTGCTGACCGTATTCATCCCGTATCTGACCATTCAGAAAAACAACGGCGTCATCTTTCAGTGTTTTCAACTTCGTGCTCAATTCGGTGGTCGTAAGATCGTCCCAGAAATCAACCTGTATCCGGGAGGGCAGTTTCGGCAAAGCCGCTACGAAACCGTCCCGGTTATATTTATCCGCGGCCACTTTCGTCTGACCGATGACGATAATCTTAACTGTCCTTGGATGCAGCCGGAGAGCGATGTCGACTGTTTCCGGAATAGAAGAATCTTCCGCCACGCCGGTTATCCCCTGGTGCCCGGAAAGCATGGCTGGTCGGAAGTCATTTACACCGCAGAATACTACGGGAATATCAGGAAAAAGATGAGCTCGCTCTTTCAGGATAAAGTCGAAAGCGGCATTGTCAGTTACTATTACAAGGTCCGGCGCAGCTCTTTTCAGTTTTGACAGCAGGAAAGTACGGATTGCGTGTATGCCCTCCACATCAACAGTACGTCGCGCATCGAGATATTCCGCGCTTAACTGGATGTCATACGTGCTCCGGGTAAACGTATCCCGTATGCCGCTCATGATGGAATCAGTCCAGCCAAGGCCGGAATGATAGGAATGAATAATGAGGACTTCTTTTTGAACAGGGGCGGTTTTTTCCCCAGCTGCCGGCGTCGTGGTTATCAGAAGCAGCATGCATACTGCGGCAAGCATCCTGGTCAGCGGAATGATTATCATTTTTTAGCCTTTTGAAAACGCATCTTTCCTTCTATTACTTATCGAACTCCAAAACGATCTCTTTAGAGCAAAAAACTTCTCCGTTTTTAAACCGAACGTGGAGACTCCTTCCGAGGGGAGTCCGGTAATTCTCCGTCGCAGGTTTTGAAATACGATAGTGCGATTTAGCGTTTTTATGCATACTACTGTTCGATGGCATCTCGAACTTTTTGCGACAATGCCGTCAGGGTAAACGGCTTCTGCAGGAAATGGACCCCTTCTTCCAGGACACCATGATGGCCGATCACATTCTGGCTGTATCCTGACATAAATAGGACTTTGAGGTCAGGGCGGCCGCGTTTGAGCAGTTCGTACAGCTCTTTTCCGTTCTTTTTGGGCATAATAACATCCGTCAAAAGCAGATCGATCCCGCCCGCATACCGCTCCAACGACGCAATGCAAGCATCCACATTTTCGGCCGACAGCACCTTGTAGCCAAGCTCTTCGAGCATCCTGCAGGCAAGTATCCGAACGGTTTCATTGTCCTCAACGACAAACACTGTTTTCCCTCCGGACGCACTCGTGGTGTTCACTGCCGGCGGATATGTGTCCGTTTTCTTTTCTTCTTCTGCAGTTCTCGGCAGAAAAACCTTAAAGGAACTTCCCCGGTCTTTTTCAGAATAAACATATATGTATCCACCGTGTTGTTTGACAATGCCGTACACAGTAGGAAGGCCAAGACCGCTTCCTTTCCCCTGTTCCTTCATGGTAAAGAACGGTTCAAAAATGTGCTGAATAGTTTCAGCTTCCATCCCCATCCCGGTATCACTTACGGACAGCATAACGTATGGTCCCGGGTTGACTTCCGGATGGGCAGATGCATACGAAGCGTCCAAGTCAGCGTTCGATGCTTCAATGCTCAAAGCCCCGCCCTCCGGCATGGCGTCCTGCGCATTGATGGCCAGATTCAGCAATACTTGTTCAATCTGGCCCTTGTCAGCACGCACCATTCCTAACGACGGCTGAATATTCATTCTAATTTCGATATTCTCCCGGATTGTGCGGTGGAGCATATGCTCGAATCCCAGAATAACATCTCCCAGGTTCAGCAGCTTCAATTCAAGCATTTGCTTTCGACTGAACGCAAGCAGCCGCTGTGTCACTTCTTTTGCCTTGTCAGCGGCCTGCTTGATTTGCTCAATCTTCGACCGTCGGGAATCTCCCTCCGGAAGGCCGATCATCAGCAGTTCGCTGTAACCGAGTATCGGCGTCAGCAGGTTGTTGAAGTCATGGGCCACACCTCCTGCCAGAAGCCCTACCGTCTCCATCTTCTGCGATTGAAACAGGCGGTCCTTGAGCTTCTGCTGCTCCGTTTCCGCGCGCTTTTGGTCCGTAATATCGCGGATGATTTCGATGGCTCCTGCAAGATTGCCGTGGCTGTCAAATAATCGCGAAATTTTTCCCCAAAGAATTCGTTGTTTCCCGGACAAAGAGACAGTGCCTTCCGCTATCAGAGAGTTTCCTTCCCGCTTTACATAATCATACTTTGTCTCAGTTTGCAAATCAGGAGAAAATACAAGGTCAATCAAGGCCGGGCGACGGATTCCGTAAAACGGAATTGCGTATTCATAATTTCCCTTCCCCAGCATCTTTTCCGCGGTTGTGCCGGTCATCTCTTCAAGGGCCCGGTTCCAGGCAATGACCTTCCCTTCCCTGTCTATGGCGAAAGTCGCGTCCGGTAGAAAGTCTATAATCTCGAACAGTCTCTTTTCCGATTCTCGCAACGCTTCTTCCGCCCGTCTGCGCTCTGCGATAAATCGTGCCTGCTGTACATTCTGATATGCTTTCAGGGACAGTTCATTGACCAGCAAAAACAGCATGCGGGCGATTTTCTTAAACTGGCCGCTCGACATGGCAGGGACTTCCTGCAGCGCCGCGCGAAATTCGTTTTCTTCAACGCCGATTTCAACGGCATGTTGGATTATTTTTTCCTCATCAACCTCTTCATTTTTTACCTGCCCCATAATCCAATTGGCTACATGCTTTCCTCCCACGGTAATGCTCGCACCTGCATTCCAAAGACCGGCACTCAGACAAAGCTGGATATTCGGACCGTCCGGATTGTGCCGGCCTATGATCGCGTCTGAATGAAAACAATTACTCCGTCCTTTCTCTGTTTTTCGAACAATTTCCCTGCATAAACGGCAGAAGTTACTCGGCCGTGTAATTGGAGTCCCGTCCGGTTTGGTGATAATTGATGATACGTTGTTTGCTTCGGCAAAAGCGTCCTGTATGCTTTGGATTTCTTCAATATTAAACAAATCGGTAAACGAAATATTTGCCGCGTCATCAAGCGGCTTTATCAATGCGACAAGGCGTCTATGCAGGGTGTCTTCCGCGCGTCTGCGCTCCGTGGCATCGCGCGCTACAAGCACTGCATAATCCGCACCGCTGAAGGACACTTGCTTGACTGTCATTTCAATCGGAATGTTGTCCCCGTCGCGTTTGCGAAATTCGGAAAGCACGACAATTCCCTCTCCCTGGTAGTCGCCTGCATTCGTAAAAAAGATATGGATCTTTTCCGCGGCATCAGACGGAAGAAGAGCGCTTAACGGCTGGGCCAGCAATTCTTTGCGAGAATATCCCAGTTGCCGGCAGGTGGAGGCGTTTACGTCAACAAGATGTCCGGAAGGTAGTTCGATCAGCAGTATGGCGTCCTGACTCTGGTCCAGCAGGGCCCTGAAGCGCTCCAGTTCCGCATGTTGCTGTTGGAGCTCCGGGTAATAGCTTTTCCGGATGGACCGTTCTCCGAGGCCGATGATTTTGTCACGAGTGCTTTCCTTGTCGGAATGAGGATCAGATGGCTTTTTCATAGATCCCCTCGATCTCTTGCCGGGTCAAGCGGCGTGGGTTGGTCACGATGCAGGCGTCATGCATTGCTTTTTCGGACAGATCGGGAATGTTGTTCCTCGCCAGCCCCATTTCACCGAGCTTTTTGGTGATGCCTGCTTCTCGCTGCAGCCGGGTTATTCCTTCTATCAGGACGGATTTTGCATCACTTGCCGGCAGACCCATGGCTTTCCCTATCTGTACATATCGGTCGGCAGCAGCGTTAAAATTAGCTTCAATGACATACGGCAACAGGATGGCATTGGCCTCCCCATGGGCAAAGTCCAGAAAACCTCCCAGACTGTGGGCCAACGCATGAACGGCGCCCAGGCTGGCGTTTGAAAACGCCAGCCCCGCATACAAGCTTGCGAGCATCATATGGCTTCGTATCTGCTGATCATCCGGCTGTTTTATCGCGGGTACGAGATACGCTGTCACCAGCCGGATGGCTTCCAGTGCGTGCAGATCGGTAATGGGAAAATGGGCATTGGAGACATACGCCTCAATTGCATGGACCAGCGCGTCCATGCCTGTCGCCGCAGTAAGACAGGCGTCCATGGTTGTCGTGGTTTCAGGATCGATAAGGGAAACATCAGGCACAACGGTTTTGCTGATAATAGCTATTTTTACCCTGCGCCGCGCATCGGTTATTATAGCGAACTGGGAAAGGTCGGCGGAACTTCCTGCGGTTGTCGGAATGCAGATAAGCGGCGGTCCCGGAACCGGAACTTCATCAACTCCTTCAAAGGACAGAATATTGTTCTTGTTTGAGCTGACGATGCCGATGCCCTTGGCGCAATCCATGGGGCTTCCGCCGCCTACGGCCACTATTGCGTTGCAGTCCTCATTCTGATAGGCTTGCGCTCCGGCCATCACTTCTTCTGCCTTCGGGTTTTCGGTAACCTGTGAAAAGCAAATGCATACAATTCCTTCCGCCTCCAGGCTTTCCATTACCTGCTGTGTCCATCCGGCAGACATAACTCCGGGATCAGTCACCACAAGCACTCTGCGAGCTCCGAGGTTTTTTGCATAACGGCCGGCAAGATGTCGCCCTCCTGTTCCAAAAATGAATTCAGGCGCAACAAACTTTCGTAATTCCAAAGTATCGGATGGCATATGCTATCCCCCTCTGCAGACAAGGAATATTATTTAATCTTTTGTCAATCTCCCTCTTTTTGCCGGTAGTGCACTATGGTCTCTGCGGCTTTATTTCTCATTTACTTTTAATAGGTTACTACTTATCCCTGAACGACAGGTAAAACTCTCTCTGTAGTTGTTGCTACGGCAGGCTAAAAAAATGGCAGGAACTATTTGCATGAATTGTCGTTTGTTCCCGCCGGAAACTGCAATTACTTTTGAGAGAACGCATTTCTTTTTAAATATAGCAAAATTTTGATTTTTCCGTAGTTTTTTTTTGAATAAATACTTTTTTTGGTAATTTTGACAATTATTGTCTTTCAGCATATCTGATGGAAATTCGCTTGTAATTTGAGGTAATACGAATGGAGTCACCACCGGCAGGATCGGAAGATCCTTCGACAAAGGCGACCTTCCTCGCAAGAAGTCGAGGGATTCCCTGTCGCAGGGATTGAAGTGTTATATATTTTTTTGCGATCTTCGGATCTTTATTGCCCTTGTAAAATTTTCGCCACTTGATCGGTCAGCTCATGAACGCGATATGGTTTTGAGACGACCCCTATAAATCCGTAGTCACGGTAGTTGGACAGAATAGAATCATTGGAATAACCGCTGGAAACAATTGCCTTTACATTCGGGTCGATATTGATAAGTTCCTGTACGGTTTCTTTGCCTCCCATGCCGCCAGGAATGGTCAGGTCCATAATAACCACATCGAAGGATTTTTTTGATTGCATTGCCTGTACATATTTATTGATAGCTTCGGTACCGTCTTTTGCAAAATCGGTTTCATAACCGAAATAATTGAGCATCGCCCCTGCCACCTGCCTGATAATCTCTTCATCGTCCATGATGAGAACTCTGCCCTTGCCGGAGTCCATTTTCATTTCTTTTTCCTGCGACGGCGATTTGGCGGCTTGCAATTCGCTGGCAGGAAGATAGAAGCTAAAGAGAGTTCCCAATCCGACCTTGGACTCAACATTAATGTGCCCGTCGTGCTTTTTTATGATGGAGTAGACCGTGGCAAGACCCAGACCGGTGCCTTTTTCTTTTGTTGTAAAATAAGGATCAAAAACTTTTGCAATATCTTCTTGCGAAATACCCATGCCCTGGTCTTGTATGACCACCTTCACGTACTGCCCGTGCTTTAATGCTGCGGCATTGTCTTCGCTGATCACTGCGTTTTCACAAGTCATGCGTATGACACCGCCGTTAGGCATTGCCTGATCAGCATTAATCACAAGATTGCTGATGACCTGGCCGATCTGGCTTTTGTCCGCCTTTACCGACCAGAGGTTGTCAGGAATTAAAAATTCGCATTTGGTTTTTGAGCCGCTCAATGACAGCTCAGTATATGTTTTTATCGCTTCTGCAAGATTGATTGTTTTAAGGACAGGTTCTCCTCCTTTTGCAAACGTTATGAGCCTTTGGGTCAGATCTTTCGCCCCTAAAGAGGCCTTTTCTGCCGCATCAAGGCATTCCAAAATCCTCTCCCGGGGAGACAGCTTTGCCAGCGAAATATTGCCGAGAATTGCGGTCAGCAGATTATTAAAATCATGCGCTATGCCGCCGGCAAGCAATCCGATGGACTCCATCTTCTGACTCCGCAAAATTTCTTCTTCCATTTTCTTCCTATCCGTGATGTCACGGATGGATTCGATTGCTCCAATAACGGCTCCGGAGGAATCGTACAATGGCCCCGCCACGCCGAACATGTATGCCGCGCCGCGTTTGATGTTTTGCGTATACCCTTCACCGGTAACGATCATGCCGTTTCGTCCGATATAGGGATACAGCTCCTCCACTTCTTTGGACGACTTGAGCACCAGGTCAATCAACATGGGCCGCCGAATGCCGTAAAACGGAATGGAAATTTCGGAATTGCCTTTGCCGAGAATATCCTGCGCTTTCTTCCCTGTATACTCTTCCGCGGCTCTGTTCCACAGAATAACCTCCCCTTTAAGATTAATGGCAAACGTCGGGTCCGGCAGAAAGTTGATAATTTCCGACAAGCGTTTTTCCGAATTTTTGAGAGACTCATTTAGCTTTTTTCGTTCAGTGATATCGATATTGACTCCTTCAATGAACGGGCTGCTTCTCATTTCTTCCTGCACCAGACGGGCGCTGACCGACATCCATATTTTCTCCTTGTCCTTGCGGTACACCTGCACTTCATATCCGGTCACTGAGCCATGTTCTAGAACGGCTGCACAATAATTATCGTAATCCTCCGGGCGAACATAGAGCTCGTTGCGCATATCATGCAGGCATCCCAGAAGATCCTCGGGAGAATCGTATCCCAACATCCGGGCCTGAGCGGGATTCACACTCAAATAGCGTCCATCAAGAGAACTTTGGTAAATTCCTTCCCGTGCGTTTTCAAAAATGCTCTTATATTTTGCCTCGCTTTGGTGCAGTCCTTCAATGGTGCTTTTGAGCTTTGCAGTCATGATATTGAATGCGGAGGCCAGGGCTCCCACTTCGTCGCGGGATCGCACCTCAACTCTCTGGTCCAGATCTCCCTGTACAATGGTTTCAACTGCCCGGGTCATCTCTCTGACGGGACGGGCAATTGTCATGGCTGTAAAGATTCCGAGCAGTATCATCAGCGTGATGATAATAGTCCCCGCGGTGACCATGGTACCGGTCATGCGATATCTGCCATCGGTCAGAATTTTCTGATACGATTGAAGTTCCTCCTCGTTGACACTGGCTCCAATAATCCAGTCCCAGGGAGCATAATAAGCAATGCGGGCAACTTTCCAGTGCGGCTCCGCATCATCGCTGTTTTTCCAGCGATACCGTACCGTAGCCAATTCACCGGGCTGCAGAGCGATGGCTTTATTAATAATTTCCTGAATCACGTAGCGGCTATCACTGTCCTTGACCTTCCAGACATCTTCCCCGTCGCGTTCACCCCGGAGAGAAATGACATAGCGGCCACGGCCTTCACCTTTTCCGCCCAGAACGTAGACGTATCCGGTCCGGCCGACTTTCGTCTGCAGGATGGCTTTGCGAATGCGTGATTCAACGGTTTTTTGCTTAACGCCGACATACAGCATTCCCACCAGATAGCCGTTTCTGTCCTTGATCGGTTCATAGGCGGTCAGATACCACGCATCCACGACAAACGCACGGCCATGATACGTCTTGCCCGACAGAATTGCTGAAATAACGGGATTGGGTGCGCCGTCTGGATTTACGGCAGGAATGTACGTTCCAATAGCCCGTTTCCCCTGCGCAGTCGTGACCGTGGTTGCGATGCGCAGCATGTCCCCCTGCTTGTTCATGCGTTGAAACAAGGTGGACGTTTCTCCGACCCAATGCACGACATCGTCTATCACAGCGGTTTTAACAGCTGGACTTGTGTTCTGTCCCAGCCATTGGCCGCCCACCAGCATCTTGGGTAATTGGATACTACGCCGTTTATTGGTAAACTGATCGACAGCAGTCCACATCACGTTTTCGTCTGCCAGAGTTACTTCGCCGGTGTCTTTAAGAATATGCCGTGCGACATTAAGGTTCACATCGAGTTGCTGCTGTACAGCGTCATTTTCAGTTTGAACGAGATAGGATGTTCCCAGCGTAATATGGTCCAGGTCGGCGTCAATCAATGCGTCAACTTTGCTCTGCGCAAGATTGTTGTATTGTGTGCTCTGCCATGTTGCCAGGATGATCAGAGCACATACGGTAATAAGAACGCTGACTGCACCCAGCAGCGCTATCTTGGCGCTCAGGTTGAAATTTTTAGTAAAGTCCATCATAGCGTTACCGTATAAGGGAGCTCTTCCTCCTGCTTATTTTAAAATATATCACTTCCGTAAAGTATGGATAAGATCCGCATACTCCTTAAGTAATACTAAAACAACATCTGCTTTTCCGCTCCGACAGAACACGTTTTTTCTCTCGTTGCTGCATATGTTACTTATCGGCATTATCGCTTTTTTATTAAGATAGGAGGGAAATTGATCGCTTTCCGATACACCGTTGCAAAAATCATATGGCGGTCTCAAGAGGGTTTCTGAGAAAAACCGAAATGGCCGTCGAAAACAAAAAAGCCCCGCGTGGGGGCTTGTGTCAGGATTTTTTGGAGACAAACGAAAGGGGAATAAGCCAATCAGCCGGAAAAAAATAATTTCGAGGAAATCACGTCAAGCGTCTTTCTCTCCGCCTTTTTTCCAGTATTCGAGCTTATTCAGTGCATTGACATATGCCTTGGCGCTCGCCACGATGATATCCGTGTCCGAGCCGTGGCCGGCAACCCGTTTACCCGCTTCTTCCACTTTTACCGTCACCTCGCCTAAAGCATCTGTTCCTCCCGTAATGCCCTTGACCAGATAGGCATTAAGCTGGCTTTTCGTCTTCGTGATTGCTGCAATAGTCCGGTAAACCGCATCAACCGGTCCGTCACCCTGTTCGGTCTGTTTTATTGTTTTCCCATCGACTTCCATTTCGACGGTGGCCGTGGGAGTGGTGCCCGTACCGCTTTCGGCGTGCAAGGACTTCAGAACATAGATTTCAATCATCTGTTTTGTTTTATCGGAGATAATGGCTTCAATGTCCTCGTTATACACTTCCTTCTTTTTGTCGGCAACCGCAAGAAAAGCTTCGTACACTTTTTCGAAATCGGCATCCGGCATCTCATATCCGAGTTCAGTAATACGGTGCCGGAGAGCGTGTCGGCCGGAACGCGCGGTAAGAACGATGGACGATCCCCCCACGCCGACATCCGCCGGATCAATGATTTCATACGTTGAGCGCTCTTTGAGCACCCCGTCCTGATGAATTCCCGATGAGTGAGCGAAGGCGTTCGTCCCCACAATGGCCTTATTGGGCTGTACCGCGATTCCGGTAATCGAGGCCACAAGCCGCGAGGTGCGCATGATCTCCTTGGTGTTGATTCGTGTGTCCGCGCCGAAATATTCGCTGCGCTGGCGCAAAGCCATGACGACTTCTTCCATCGCGCAGTTTCCGGCGCGCTCCCCGATGCCGTTCACCGTGCACTCAACTTGTCCAACGCCGTTTTTAACACCGGCAAGGGCGTTTGCCGTTGCCATGCCAAGATCATTATGGCAGTGAACGGATATGGTGATCTTGTCGATACCGGGTACATTTTCGCGAAGGCCGCGTATAAGCGCTCCGAATTCCTCCGGGCAGGTATATCCGGTCGTATCCGGGATATTCACTACGGTTGCTCCTGCCTTGATTGCGACTTCTATCATGCGGTACAGGAAAAGAGGGTCGGAACGGCCGGCGTCCTCGGCGTAAAATTCAACATCTTCAACAAAAGAACGTGCGAGTTTGACGGCGTTTTTCGCCAGATCAAGCGCCTCTTCGCGGCTGATCCGGAACTTGTATTTCAGATGATTGTCGGACACCCCGATGCCCGTATGAATGCGGGGGCGCTTTGCCGTTGACAGCGCATCCGCCGCAACTTCAATGTCCCTGGGTATGGCGCGCGACAGGCCGCAGACGATTACGGAATCCCCCACCTCTGCACCGATTTTTCGTACACTTTCGAAATCACCGGGGCTGGAAATGGGAAATCCCGCCTCGATGATATCAACTCCGAGCCGCACAAGCTGGCGGGCAAGTTCGATTTTTTCCGCGGTATTCATGCTTGCGCCCGGCGATTGTTCGCCGTCGCGAAGTGTCGTATCAAAAATTTGGACTATGCGGTTCATCAGGACCTCCATGCATGCGCGGCATGCCGTACCAATACTCTCAGGTACATCAATGAAAATATCCGGAAAGAAAACGTCGTATTAAAGACTGGGGAGCCTCAGACACTTGCCAGAGTGTGTTTACGGGATCGAATCATCCGCGGCGGCCGTTGTCGCCCACACTAAGGAACAGCCGGCTTCTGCCGGCGCACCAGCTTATAGAGCGCTTCCACGAGGCCTGCTGCGACATAGAGGATCAGAACCAGAAAGAGAACAATGGCTGGATGGTATGCCACGACCACTAGAAAAACGGCAATGGCGACAAGAATACCGAACGGACGCCGTTCCCGTAAATTCGCTTCTTTCAGGCCATGGTACGTGATGTTGCTTACCATAAGAGCGGCCACAAGACAGGTCAGTGCCAGCACCCAATAATCCTTGCCCGCCATCTCGGCCAGCTGCACCAGTTTGAAATTGATAAGAATCTCGATAATTTCTTCATAGGCAAGAACGGTCGTGACAACCATCAAGGCTGCTGCCGGTGAAGGGAGACCCGTAAAATGCTTTTTTTCGGTGCTGCCCATCTGGACGTTGAACCGGGCAAGGCGGAGTGCGGCACAGGCGACCAGAAAAAACGACCCAAGCCATCCGATTCGTCCAAAGGATGACAGCGACCACGTATATACAAGAATGCCGGGGGCGACCCCGAAGGAGATTACATCGGAGAGCGAGTCGATCTCAATGCCGAATCGCGTTGCCGTATGGGTGATTCTGGCGACCCAGCCGTCCAAAACGTCAAAGATGGAGGCAACCAGAATTGCCCATGCTGCGCGCTCATAATCGGAATTCAGGGAAGCCACAATCGAATAAAAGCCTGAAAACATGCTCAACAGCGTTATGAGGTTGGGAAGTATATAGATTCCTTTTCTCATTTCAGCACCCCGATGACGTCCCGGGCCCCTTTGATTCTGTCTCCAAGGGCAACTTTGATTTCTGCGTTTTTCGGGAGGTAAATATCAACCCGCGAGCCGAAGCGGATAAGTCCATAGCGTTCGCCCGTCTTGATCGCATCCCCGGGCTTTGCATAGCACACAATGCGCCGTGCGATAAGCCCGGCGATCTGTTTCACCAGTATCTTGTGCTTCCCCTGTGCGATGATCATTGCAGTCTGCTCATTGTCCAGCGAGGCTTTGTCAACCGAGGCAACGTGAAATTTTCCGGGGTTGTATTGCACAAGCTCGACTGTCCCCGAAATCGGCGAGCGATTTACATGTACATTGAACACCGAAAGAAAAATGCTGATTTGCTTTACATCCTGCTTGAGGTACGTCGGTTCATAAATATCCTTGATCACGATCACTTTTCCGTCCGCAGGAGAAACAATCAGATCAGATCCATCGGGAACGGTCCTTTCCGGATCGCGAAAGAAAAAAACAACAAAGACCGTAAGCACAAGCATCACGATCCCGATATTTTTCCAGCCAAAGATAAACAGCAGAATCGTGACGATCGCAAGCGGTATGATAAAAGGCCAACCCTCTGCAGCTATGGGGATGCCGTAGTTTTTCATCATCAAAGGGCCCTTTCGTCGGTGCGCGGGAGAAATGATGCGGCGGCACGGAGAAGCAGTAACGGCATATACGATGCTGACCGCAACCGCTTCTCGGGGCCATCTATTGCCCACACCGCGTTAATTCTTGGACTTGTCCACCAGCAGGTCTTTTTTGAGCCACGGCATCATTGCCCGCAGCTTTGCGCCGACTACTTCTATGGAATGCGCCTTGCCTTTGTTGGTCAGCGCGCTGAAAACAGGTTTGTTTGCCCTGCATTCAAGCATCCATTCCCGGGCGAACTCTCCATTCTGGATTTCCTTTAATATTTTTTTCATTTCCTGTTTGGTTTGATCGGTAACAATTCTCGGACCGCGCGTCAGATCTCCATACTGTGCGGTATTGCTGATAGAGTACCGCATGTTCGCGATGCCGCCTTCGTAGATAAGGTCCACAATAAGCTTTACTTCATGCAGGCATTCGAAGTAGGCCATTTCCGGGGAATAACCGGCTTCCACAAGTGTTTCATAGCCTGCCTGGATAAGTGCGGTCAACCCGCCGCAGAGAACCGCCTGCTCGCCAAAAAGATCGGTCTCGGTCTCTTCTTTAAATGTCGTTTCAATGATGCCGGCCCTTCCGCCGCCGATGGCCGTCGCGTAGGCAAGTGCAATATCCTTGGTGTTCTGGGAAGCGTCCTGATGTATTGCAATCAGACAGGGGACGCCGCTTCCTTTAGTATATTCCGATCTGACCAGATGTCCGGGGCCCTTCGGCGCTACCATAAATACACTGGCGTCCGCCGGGGGAACAATCTGCCCGAAATGAATGTTGAACCCATGGGCGAACGCAAGGGACACTCCTTTCTTCATGTTCGGCGCTATTTCGCTCTTATAGACATCGGACTGAATTTCATCCGGCAGCAGGATCATGATGATGTCCGCTTTTTTCGCAGCTTCTGCGGCGGTCATGACCGGGAAACCGGCGGCAACAGCCTTGTCCCAGTTCGCCCCTTTTGCTTCCGCGACAATCACATCCATTCCGCTTTCCTTCAGGTTGTTCGCATGCGCATGTCCCTGGCTACCATATCCCAGAATGGCGATCTTCTTCCCTTTCAGGATGTCAATATTCGAGTCTTTGTCATAGTACATCTTTACCATGGTATTCCTCCTCTTTTTTGTACCGCTGATAGTAATAAACAGTTATGGATTGGCGGATCGTGCACCACGAATGAAAAATCTCATCGTCCGCCCACGAGCGGATCATTCGCGGGTGATCGCCACTTTTCCCGTACGCACAATTTCCTTAATCCCGATAGGCTGAAGAAGTTCGATAAATGCGGCGATCTTCTTTTCATCCCCTGTCACCATGAAGGTATAGCTTTTCTGAGAGGAGTCAACCACCCGGCCGCGGAAAATGTCGGCAATTCTGAGCGCCTCGGCGCGGTGCTCCATCGGAGCATTCACTTTGACAAGGCACATTTCCCGCTCCACATATTCCTTGTCCGCCAGATCGGTGACCTTGATGACATCGATCAGCTTGTTGAGCTGTTTGATGATTTGCTCATAGATGTACTCATCTCCGGACGTCACAATCGTTATCTGTGAAATTCCCGGATCAAGCGTCTGTCCGGAAGAAATGGTCTCTATATTGAACCCTCTTCCGCTGAAGAGCCCCGATATCCGCGTGAGCACCCCGAATTTATTTTCAACCAGTATGGATATAATGTGTTTCATCGTCAATCTTTCTTTTGCCGGTTTTTTCATGCACCGGCACCGGAACCGCTACTTCACCGCTTTTAACGGCCGTTCTTCTTTCTTTTTTTCATCGCCGAAGCGCATCTCGTTAATGGCTGCTCCCGGAGGCACGATGGGGAAAACATCTTCATACCGGTCGATCACAAAATCCATGAATACCGGGAGCTTGATCTTGAGCGCTTCCTTCAGCACCGGAACAACTTCAGAAGGTTTTTCCGCCCGCAGCCCGACGGCGCCGTATGCCTGCGCCAGCTTCACGAAGTCCGGTGAATTGCCGAGATCGCTTGAAGAATAATGGCCGGAATAGAACATATCCTGCCATTGGCGCACCATGCCGAGGTATCGGTTGTTCAGCACGGCTGTTTTCACCTGAATATTGTATTCCACTGCCGTGGCAAGCTCCTGAATGTTCATCTGGACGCTGCCGTCGCCGGTGAGGCAGAATACCGTTTTGTCCGGATAGGCGACTTTGGCGCCGATTGCCGCCGGAAACCCGAGCCCCATCGTTCCGAGACCGCCGGACGTAATCAGCGTCCTCGGTTTATCGAACTTATAGAATTGGGCGGCCCACATCTGGTGCTGACCGACATCGGTCGCAATGATGGCGTCCCCGCCGGTGACTTCGTACAGCTTTTCCACCACGAACTGGGGCTTGATAATGTCCTCGCGCTGCTCATACGAAAGAGGCCGCTCCGCGCGCCAGGCGTCGATTTGCTTCAGCCAGCTTTTACGGATGGCGTCCCACGGCTCTTTAGCGGCAAGTATCTCTTTGTTCAGCACCGCCATTACATGCTTGACATCTCCCACGATGGGAACGTCCACCTTCACATTTTTCCTGATCGAGGTCGGATCAATGTCAATATGGATTATCTTGGCATTGGGTGCAAATCCCTCCACCCTCCCGGTCACGCGGTCATCGAACCGGGTGCCGATGGCGACAATAAGGTCTGAATGATGGATGGCCATATTGGCGTAATAGGTTCCATGCATCCCCAGCATGCCAAGTGAAAGCGGATGCGTGCCGGGAAAACCACCCATCCCCATGAGCGATGTCGTAACCGGAATTTTCGTGGTTTCCGCGAATTCGATGACGCTTTCGGAGGCATTCGAACTTATGACGCCGCCGCCGGCAAACACCACCGGCCTCCTGGCATTGACAATGACCTCAGCTGCCTGCTTAATCTGCCACTTATTGCCGACAATGGTGGGATGATAGCTTCTGATCTCAACGCTGTTCGGGTAAGAAAACTCCGTTTTATTCGTGACCACGTCTCTCGGAAGATCGATAAGCACCGGCCCCGGCCGTCCTGTCGAGGCAATATAAAACGCCTCTTTTATGGTCTGGGCGAGGTCCTTCACATCCTTTACCAGAAAGTTGTATTTGGTACAGGCGCGGGTGATACCGATGATGTCCGCTTCTTGAAATGCGTCATTGCCGATAAGCGCTGTGGGAACCTGGCCGGTGAACATGACCATGGGAATGGAATCAATATGGGCGGTGGCAAGCCCCGTTACCACATTTGTGGCGCCCGGTCCGGAAGTGACCAGAGCGACTCCCACCTTGCCGGTGGAACGCGCATAGCCGTCCGCCATGTGCACCCCGCCCTGTTCATGCCGGGGAAGGACGATGCGCAGGTCCCTCTGGCCGTACAGCACGTCAAATATCGGAAGAACAACGCCCCCGGGATAGCAAAAGAGCGTGTCCACTTTTTCTTTTTTCAGGCACTCCAGAAAAATTTCGGCGCCTTTTAATTGTTTGCCGGACATAGCATTCCTAACTGCTCGGATAATTCTTCTTCTGATCGCCATATCGGTGATCACAGGAAGTATTCTGCATGAAAGAATAGATGTGTGAAAATTGTTTTCTTACTTCAGCACAGCTCCGGTATTGGCGGATGTAACCAGCTTTGCATACCGGGAAAGCCAGCCGCTTTTTATTTTCGGCTCACGGGGTTTCCATGTCGCCAACCGTTTTTTCATTTCCTCGTCGGAAATTTTCAATTCCAGTCTGCGGTTGTGAACATCGAGAACTATTTTGTCTCCATCCTGCACAAGAGCGATGGGCCCGCCCTCGGCCGCCTCCGGAGAAATGTGCCCGATGCACGGTCCGCGCGTCCCTCCTGAGAACCTGCCGTCGGTCAAAAGCGCGACGGATTCGCTCAACCCCATGCCGGTGATGGCGGAGGTGGGCGAAAGCATCTCGCGCATGCCCGGCCCCCCTTTTGGCCCTTCATACCGGATCACGACAACATGCCCCGGTTTGATCTTGCCGGCAAGAATGGCGGCCATGGCATCATCTTCCGCATCGAACACAACCGCCGTGCCTTCAAAGTAGGCCATCTTCTCGCTCATGGCGGTCTGTTTCACGACCGATCCATTCGGTGCAAGATTGCCGGTGAGTACGGCAATGCCGCCTTCTTTATGGTAAGCCTTGTCAAGCGGACGGATAACATCGTCATTTCTTACCTTGCCCGCTTTTGCGATCTCAAGAATCGATTTTCCGCTCACAGTCGGCGAATCCTTGAGCACGGACGCAAACCGTGAGAGCACTGCCGGAATACCGCCCGCGGCGTCAAGATCCTCAAGATAATGGCGCCCTCCCGGAATCATGCTGCACACATGAGGCGTCTGGCGGCTGATGCCGTCGAACGTCTCCAGCGAGAGCTCTATTCCGGCATCATGCGCGATGGCGGGAATATGCAGCGTCGTGTTCGTCGACCCGCCCAGCGCCATATCAATGCGGATGGCATTCTCAAATGCGTTTTTTGTCATGATTGAACGGGGGGTGACCCCTTCCCGCACGAGCGAAACAACCCGTTTGCCGCTTTCGAAGGCGATCCGCCGCTTTTCGGAGGACACGGCCAGGGCTGTTGCTGAACCCGCCAGGCTCATGCCGAGCGTTTCGGTAACGCACGCCATGGTATTGGCCGTATACATCCCCTGGCACGATCCGGAGCCCGGGCAGACGCAGGTCTCGAGTTCAGCAAGATCCGCTTCGGACATTTCTCCGCTCTGCACTTTGCCAACAGCCTCGAAAGCGCTGATGAGATGCACCCGTTCACCGCGATAATTGCCTGCAAGCATGGGTCCGGCGGTGACAACAACGGTCGGAATGTTGATTCTGGCCGCCGCCATAAGCATGCCGGGCGTGATTTTATCGCAGTTCGTGAGCAGTATAAGGCCGTCAAAAGCATGCCCCAGCGCAACGGACTCTATCATATCGGCAATCAGTTCACGCGATGCCAGAGAATAATGCATGCCGACATGCCCCATCACAATGCCGTCGCAGACACCGGGGATGCCGAAGAAAAACGGCCAGCCCCCTCCTGCATGCACGCCTTTTTCTATAAATCGCTCCAGGTCGCGCATCGTGTTGTGTCCGGGAATAAGATCGGTGAAACTTGTAGCAACACCGATCATGGGTTTATCAAGCTCGTCCCGGGTCATGCCCGAGGAAAGCAGGAGTGCCCTGTGCGGCGCGCGTTCCACGCCTTTTTTAATCCGATCGCTCTTCATGAAACCAGTTCCTCCTCATAGAACACTAAAAAACCGTGCCGCAGTGCAAAAAAGCGGCGTGAACCGCTCCGGCAGATTTTCAAGTATCTGCGATAGAGCGTCACAAAATGTTTCAGAATGGCCTGTACACGGCTGATTATCATTATTTTTAACATAGATACTGGAATCGAGTCAATAAAAAAATCCCTCTTTACTCTTCATGGTAAAGAGGGATTTTGCATTTCACCATGCAATAAAATACAAAAGGCAAGGTCTGGTTCACCCTGCCGTCACGTTATCAGGCTTGTCCTGTCTTGGAGCGCCTGATTATATCCATCATTCTGTCTTTCGCGGCCAGCTTCAGTTTCTGGACCCGTTTTCTTTCCAACTCTTCCTCAGGAGTGAGGTAGCGGTGAGTCTCAAAGGTCAACAGGGTATTTTCAAGCTGAGTATGCTCTTTCTCCCACTTTTGATACTCCTGGTTCTCCATCCTGAGCCTTGCTACAAGTGCCTCTTCAACTGCCTCCACATTCATAATTCAGCCCTCCTTTAGGGTTTGATCTCGATGAGAAGGTTTAGAAAAAAGCAGCTCTGTTCCGTTATATTAATAATTAAAATTAGGTTAACACATTCCTCCAAAAAAGGCAAGAGAGAATAAATCTTATTAATCAAATAGTTATTTGAGTTTTCCTATCGGTAAGTTCATAGGTCCATCGTGCCGACAAAAGAAGAGAACCGGCTTATATTCTGGAGCAGCGCGCCCTGCTACCGCCTCGATATGCCGTCTACAAAAAAATATCCCTGTTTCATTCGTTCGCAACACTCTGTATGAAGGCCCCCTGCCCAAGCGTCATGATTACAGCGTCCTCCATTGGATTATCGTAATATTCTCTCCGTAATGAAGTGCCGGCAAAGCCGAGGTTGGAGTAGAGCTTCTGGGCCGCGGTATTTGAAAACCTAACTTCAAGAAAAGCGCGCCGGGCGCCTTTTTGAAAGGCATGTTTGAGCCCTGCAAGCACCATTTTCCTGGCAATCCTGCTCCTTCTGAATCCCGGTGCGACAGCAAGATTCAGGATATGCATTTCATCCTGCACAAGCCAGAATACCAGATAGCCCACCACGGTCCGTTCCGGTCCGTCTGCAAGCGCCACCATCAGCGTGGAAACATCGGGGCTCCTGAACTCGGAGAGAAAAAGGTTTTTTGACCAGGGCATGCTGAATGAGGCATGTTCAATGGCAAGAACCTGGTCAACATCCTCCTTCCGCATAAAGGTCACCGTAATGTTTGTTTTTTTTCCCATGCTACTTCCGCCTCGGGCCTGCGTATATACATCGGGATCAGGCTGTCCGGATCGACTTGTTCGCCGTTTTTAATCATGTTCATGCCGATTTCAGCCACCGAAGCGGCAGAGGGAATTAGTGCGGAGAGCGGCGCGAATAATGCTGCATCGCCGAACGTCTGCTGTATCTCTTTTCGAAAAAGACAGGACGCTTCCCCGGTAAATATCGTCCTGCCGTTGAGCTGCTCTGCAAGCCGGGAAAACGGCACCACCCTTTCGGACAGCACCTGTTTGAGCGCAGATCCGTCAAAAGCATAGAGAGCGGCATAGACTTCATGCTTGCGGGCATCAAGCAGCGGACAGACGGGGTATGCCGCATGCGGAAGGTTCCATGCAAGCGCTTTCAGCGTGGGCACGGCAGCCACGGGTTTGCCGGTTGCGAACGCAAGCCCTTTGACCGTGGAAATACCTATCCGGAGGCCGGTGAACGACCCCGGGCCGATTGCAACCGCAAAGCCATCGAACTGGGATATGTTCATACGGGTGTCGCCCAACACACGATCCACGGTTGCCATCAGCCGCTCGGAGTGCGTCACTTCGATGTTTAACGTATATTGCGCGACAACACCCTGTTCGGAAACAACGGCAACACCGCCCGTCTTGGTTGATGTTTCGATGCCGAGGATATTCATGCCCGTACCTTACCTCAAAAGCCGCTTCCTGTCAAAATCAAAACCGCATGCCTTCCGATGCCGCACTGAAGGCCGATTTCACTGTAAATATTTGTCGAAAAAATCTCCGACTCTTTTTTCATATTCAACAGTTCCTGCTGCCGACAGCGTAGCGCCATGGTCGGCGCCTGGAACGAGCCAATACTCCTTCGGTTCACGCGCGGCTGCATACAATTTCCTGCCGTTATCCGCTGGAATAAGCGTATCCTTCTCTCCTGCTATGATGAACACGGGCGCCGGGGCGATCTCCGTTATCACGCTCACGGGTGAAATCTGATCGATGCGCACCTGAAAATACACTTCATAGCCGAAAACAGCGAGATACAAAAATGGGAACGCAGGCAGGCGGTAAAAACCGTTGATGGCGTCCCGCGCCTGGTCGCGCAGGCTTGTAAATGCGCTGTCCGCTATGAGTGCGGAGAATGCCCTGGTCTTTGCCGCGGCCAGTATTGCCGAAGAAGCACCCATGGAAAAACCGTATATGCCGATGCGGTTTGCATTGATTTCCTGCCTGGTTTTGAGGAAAGCAAGTGCTGCGGTGATATCCTGCTGTTCATGATAACCGAGCGAACTCCGGCTGCCGCCGCTCTCACCGTGTGCGCGAAAGTCAAACAGGAGCACAGCATATCCGCGCCGGGAAAGGGCTGCCGCGAGTTCGGTAAAATCAGATTTGTTCGCTCCCACGCCGTGGCAGATAATGATTGCCGGAAAACGTGCGGCCGGTCGCGGCGGTTTGACCAGCCAGCCCCGCAACAGGATCCCGTCCTCGGACGAAAAGGACACGGTCTCGTAGTCAGCATGATATTCCGAGGGGGGAATGAACAGGGGATATTTCGGCGGATGGGTGTTGGTATAGACCAGGACAAGGGAGAAAACAACACTCAGCAGGATAATTCCAATAATAATGTTCAGTGCCGTTTTCATGAGGATGAGGTACCGTCGAGACACCGAGGAACGGCCCTCCCCACAGGCTGATTCAACGGGCCGTACGGTATGACCGGTTCATATGTGCACTGCTGCCATGTTTTGCCGCGTGTTCTGGTTCATGGTCATGGAAATCAAACCGGTTCGGACATTCGGATCCCCTTCTCGTCAGTCATTATGCTGTGCTGACAGATTCCGGAAAAACCTGATGGATGCCCGCTTAATCCCAGTTCAGGTAGAAGCCATTTGTCTTCTTCATCCACTCGGCAAGCTTTTCCACCGTCCTCGTGTCGTGTGCCAGGACGTCCGGTGCAAATTCCCCGACCTTTTTTGCAAATGCGGACATATCCTTTGGACGATTAATAAACCTCGCCTCGACCCAGTCGGAACCTGCGCCTGTTATAGAAAATGAAGCTTCCTTTTGCTGCATCTTCAGCCAGGCAATGATCGTCTTCGTATCGAGACGGTGCCCCACGCTTTCCGTTCCCTGGATTTTTAAAATATCATAGGAATTGCTGCCTCTGACGACGCTCACAATATCCGGGAGTGAACCATATCCCTTTTGACTCTTGAAAATAAGATACCCTTTTGCCCGCAGGGGGGAGCGAAGTGAATCGATAAGGTCGCCGGAGCCTGTTGTCCTGACGCTGAAGCCTGCCAGCTTTTTGCCCTCCAGCCCTGTCCCGCCTTTTAGATTTTCGGACTGCAGCGCCACGGTCGAGAAAAAAGGCTCCGCCCGGACGCCGGCCGCGCGTTCGACACTTTCGATGATATCAGCGGAAAAGTTAAGTTCGCGGCGCTGTTCAGAACTCAGCAAAAGCGGCTTCGGTTTCAGAATCACGGCAGGCGCGGGTTTCTGCTGCTCCACCGGCTTATCGGCCTTGCATGAACTGACAAGCACAAGCATCGCGAACCCGAAGAACAACAGCCTATAGGTCATAGCGGATATCAAAATGGTGATGCTCTCCTTGTGATTGTCTCCGGTTGATTTCGACCGAGGTCACGTGCGCACCGCGCGGCCCCGTCCGGCACCACGCAATGGCTTCTTCTACTTTTTTCTCTTCTCCCTCGAAAAACGCCTCTACAGTGCCGTCCGGAAGATTTCGCACCCATCCACCGAGGCCAAGCCGTTCTGCCTGGTAGCGCGTGCTCGCCCGGAAAGCGACGCCCTGAACAAAACCATGAATAATAACCTGCGCACAAAGATATTTCATGCCGTCAAACGTCTTTTTGAACCAGCCCTCTATCGCGTGGTAACGCCTTTGCCTGCCGTCCTTCGCCGCCCTTTATTGGAAAAGCTTCGCTTTGCACGGGACTCCGTTCCTCTGCTGCCTGCATCTCTTCGCGTGCTGGTGCTCTGAATCATTCCTTCTCCAGGCTTTCCCGCCCGCCCCGGCGCTTTATGCATTCCCTGTTTTCCAGGCTTTCCAAATCCGTACCCTTTTCGTTCTTCTTCCCACTTTGCCGTGGTGCGGCCCGGCCTCAGGTCCGGTGTCCTGCCTTTATGTGCTTTTTTCCGGTCCGGAATTTTTGTCTCCGTTTTATGATAGCCGGGCTGCACAGAGGGCCGGGGCCGTTCTCTTCCGGTGTCAGCTTTGCCTGACAGGTCTTTCAGTGCGCTGAC
This sequence comes from Nitrospirota bacterium, assembly GCA_963663225.1. Lineage (GTDB taxonomy): Bacteria > Nitrospirota > UBA9217 > UBA9217 > UBA9217 > JBAZLV01. The sequence goes on from OY760142.1 coordinate 563,002, forward strand.
CTCGTCCGTCGTCAGATGGCGATATGAGCCTTCCTGCAGATCACCGAGCGTAAGCGTTCCCGTTCGGACCCGTTTAAGCTTTATCACCGAGTGGCCGACACGATCGAACATGCGCCTGACCTGCCGCTTTCTGCCTTCGTGAATAGTGATCTCCAGCCACGAGTTTGCCTCTTCCTTTCTGATCTTTTTGATTTTCGCAGGAGCGGTTTTGCCGTCATCAAGATAGATGCCCTGCTCAAGTTCATTCAAGGCCTTTTCATCAACCACGCCTTTTACCTTCGCCAGATAGGTTTTTGGAAACTCATGCTTCGGATGCGTGATCAAGTGCGCGAAGTCTCCGTCGTTCGTCATGAGCAAAAGTCCCTCGGTATTGTAATCAAGCCGCCCGACGGGGTACACCCTGACTTTTACGCCCTGCAGGAGGTCTTGCACGGTGGGACGCCCTTCAGGGTCCGACATGGTCGTCATAAAACCAGCCGGTTTGTTCAGCATAATATAGGTCAGCGGCTGTCTGGGGTTGATCAGTTTGCCGTCCACCTTGATATGGTCTTTTGACGCATCAGCCTTCGTGCCGAGCTCGGTCACGAGCTTGCCGTTCACCTTCACCCTGCCCTCTGCGATAAGTTCCTCAGCGGCCCGGCGCGACGTTATTCCCGCGGCAGATATGATTTTCTGAAGTCGTTCAAGCATAATGCCCTCTTCTATATAAAAGTATTCATTCACTTTGCTGCTGCCCGGCGCGCGAACACACCGTAGTGTTTATTATACCTGCAATCCAGGCGAAACACAATATTGCGCGATCAGCGATGAACCTTTGAGAATATTGTACGCCATTGCCGTTTGCCATCTCAGCGGCTATAATCATCTTGTGGATGTCGGCGGGGAGCGAAACCATCACACTGCCCGGCGAAAATCATGCGACTCTGGACAATACACCCGAAATATCTGGACACAAAAGGATTGGTGGCTCTCTGGCGTGAAGCGCTCCTGGCACAGAAGGTCCTGAAAGGAGAAACGCGGGGGTACCGCCATCATCCGCAGCTCCTCCGTTTTCAACAGCAGACGGACCCCGTCGCCGCAATCGCGCACTACCTGCAGGTTGTGTATGATGAATCACTGCGGCGGAGCTACAGCTTTCAGCGGAAAAAAATCGGCCGCAAAAGAAAATGCGCTGCGATACCGGAGACACGCGGCCAGCTAGCGTATGAATGGAGGCATCTTAAAAAAAAGCTGCGGGTGCGGGACAAGACACAGTACCGGGCAATACTGCGCATCCGCGAACCGGAGGCCCATCCCCTGTTCGCAATAAAAGACGGGGGGGTAGCCCCCTGGGAAAGGAGGAAACTCCCTGTCAGAAAATAATCCGCATATCCTGAGCACACATGAGCTTTTGTGTCAGTATATGTGCCCCGCGTGGTTATTCCGTTTTTGGCGCATCGGCCGTACTCATAATTTCTCTCAGCTTCTTTCGGAAAAGCGCTGTCGCGTAAACCAAAAACATCGCTTTAGAGAGAAACATGCTTATGATTCCGAGAATTACCGCAATATACCATTGGAACCCGAAATGCCAGGCCAGAACAGTCACGGTCAGGCCCAAAAGACGCGTAATTCTGAAATTGGCCCGGGTGATCATAAAGGAATCAGCATGGTTCAGTCCATGCGGTACGATAACTGCGTCCGTTGATGAAGGGGCTTTATCCTGCGGCAATTCTATCTTGGGAGGTTCCGCCTTCAATGCTTTTGATACAAGCATCAACAGGAACCACATAATCATCAAAAAACAACCGATGTCCCAATTCCCGTACACGAAATACAATACAGCCAGCACAAGGTGAAGAATCCAGATAGGTTTCACAATGCGCTGATCATATAACTGCACATACACGCTTGCCATACTACCTCGCCTCCGATCATGCAATGTCTGCTCAAAGTTTCCCACCGTAAACACAAGACTCTAGTCTACCCACTGTAATGCTTCCTGTCAATACAGATGTTTACAACGATACGCCGTGTGCAGGCTGACTGGTGCCGCTCTTGAAGGCATGGGGAGTGCAGTCAAAAATATTCTACCGCAGGGTTTGACAGGAGAATCCGGCCGCCGAAGACTGTCAGCGAGGTTCCGTGTCGAGGACTTCCCGCATTTTTCTGGCAAGGCTTTGGGGAGTGTATGGTTTGCCGATAAAATTCAGATTTTTTTCGAGCACGCCGTGATGGACAACCACGTCTGCCGTGTACCCTGAGGTGAACAATACCTTCATCTCCGGATGAAGTCCGAGCAGCCGTTCCGCCAGATCCCTGCCGTTCATTCCCGGCATCACCACATCAGTCATCAAAAGATCGATCCGCCCGGCGTGTTTTTCCGCGAGCATGAACGCCTCGCCGCCGTTCGGCGCAGAGAGCACTTTGTATCCCAGTTCCTTCAGGATCATCAGCGCCACCTGGCGCACGCTCGCCTCATCCTCGACAAGCAGTACTGTCTCATTGCCCGCGGGCAGGTCCAGTGCGGGTTCGTCCCGGGAAAGCTTCTCGGCCTGTTCTGCAAATCTCGGCAGATAGATTTTAAACGTCGTACCATGCCCTATCTCGGAATACACTTCAATAGAGCCTTCGGCCTGCTGGACCAGCCCGAAGATCATGGCAAGACCAAGTCCTGTCCCCCGTCCCTGATCTTTGGTCGTGAAGAAGGGTTCGAAAATATGCTCCTTCACCTCATCGCTCATGCCCGACCCCGTGTCGCTTACAGCCAGCAGAACGAACTTTCCGGGACGCGCCTGCGGATGGTAGGTGCAGTAGCTTTCGTCAAGGTCCACGTTGGCCGTCTCGATCATGAGCTTGCCGCCGTCCGGCATGGCGTCCCGGGCATTCACCACAAGGTTTACCAGGACCTGTTCGAACTGCCCCGGGTCGACCTTGACTGAGCCGGGTTCTTTCCCGAGAGAGGTCAGCAGCTCAATGTCCTCGCCGACAATGCGGACCAGCATCTTATAGAGGTTCTCGATAAGGTCATTCAGCCGCAGCACCTTCGGCTCGATGATCTGCTTGCGCGAAAACGCAAGGAGCTGGCGGGTCAACGATGCCGCGCTAGCGGCCGCATTGTTCACTTCGTTCAGATGTTGAGCAAGCGGGTCGAGCGGATTGAGGCCTCTCTTGGCCAGCTCCAGATTCCCGATAATAATCGTAAGGAGATTATTGAAATCGTGGGCAATCCCACCTGCCAAACGACCGACTGCCTCCATTTTCATGGCCTGCCGCAGCTGCTCCTGAAGTTTGTTTCTCTCCGTGATATCGCGGGTGTTCAGCACTACGGCCTTCACGACCGGATCGTGAAGCAGGTTGCTCCCTACAATTTCCAGAGTGATCCAATGTCCCTTTTTGTGCCGGTAACGGGTTTCAAGCCTGCGGGCGAGGCCTGGATGTACGAGAGCCTCGAAAAAACTCTTTTTTGCAGGCTCCCGGTCATCGGAATGTAACAAGCCAAAACAACTGGTCCCGATCAGTTCTTCCGGCTTGTATCCCGTGATCCTCTCCAGGGGGCCGCTGATCGAGGTTTGGATGCCGTTCGCGTCCACCAGCGTGACAATGTCGTTGGAATGCTGTACCAGCCGTTTGAAGCGCTCTTCACTCACCCGCAAAGCTTCCGCAGCCTGTTTCTGTCTGGTGATGTCGACCTGGTGCCACAATCGTCCAAACGGTTTTCCATTCACGGATATGGGAATAAAATCCCGCAGGTGAGTCTGGTCGTCCTGCATCTGCACTTCCTCGCTCCGTACCGGTTTCCCTTCGGCGACGATTTCCAGAATTCTGGTGCCTGCTTCGTCGGGGTGCAGATATCTTCTTTTGATTTTATCGATTATTTCCTGGGAAGTAAGCTCGGTCAGCATCTCCGGCCGTTCTTTCAAACGGTACAAATCACAGAATGCCTGGTTGGCAAATTCTATTCTCCCTTCATTCGTCACGAGTAAAATGCTGTTATACATATTTGCGAGGATTGCATAAAACCGCTGCAGAGTGGTCCGCAGCTTCTCCTCAGCGCGCTTGCGCTCCGATATATCCGTGAAAGCAGCGATCATGTTGTTGGGTGATGTCTGAAACGCGTGCACCTCGAATATGCCCTGGATACGGCCATCATCGTAGACTAAATTTTCTGTATGCCACGGAATTCCGAAGGCGGCCGCATCGCGGTATCGCCGGGGTAATTCAGTCTCTTGCAGAGGGGGGAACGCTTCTTCTATGGTCTTGCCGATGAAAACCCGGTGGTCCACACCGATAATCCTGTCGGCAGCCGAATTACCACCGTTGAACACCAGACGGTCATCGTTTTCCAGACGATAGTAATACACTCCGATTGCAAGCGATTCCACGATGAACCTGGTCCTGTTCTCGGATTCGCGCAATATCTGCTCGGTCTGTTTTCGCTCGGTGATATTGCGCGCGATGCCGAGAATCCGCAGCGGCTTCCCTTGTTCATCCCGCATAAGCGTCCCATTGGCCTCGACCCATCTCATGCGTCCATCCGCCTGCGGGACGCGGAATTGCACGTGATATTCCTGCTCACCGCGAAGAGCCGACTGCACCGTTGACATCACGCCTTCCCGGTCCTCCGGATGGATGCTTTGAAAAAGATCTGAAACGCCCGGATGATAAAATCCTTCCGGCCTTCCAAAGAGCTCATGCACTGGGCCGGTTTCAGTATGGGTGCCGTCAACATTGATCTCCCAGGCGACAACATGGGCGGCATCGAGTGTCAGTTTCAGCCTTTTTGCGCTTTCCTCCAGGGACTTTTCCGCCTGCTTTCGTTCTGTAATGTCATGGACGATGCCGCGGTACGCTACAATATCGCCTGTTTTATTCCGTATTGCGGTAGAAGTCGACAGCACCGTCAGCCTTTTGCCATCTTTCCTTTTCAGCGTTACTTCAAAATCCTTTACAAATCCGTTTTCTTTGAGCAGCGCCACGTATTTGCATCTATCTTCAGGATTGGTAAAAACATCTCTGGCTGTATTCAGCGCCAAAACTTCGTCATTTGACGAATAGCCGAGCAACTCCACCGCCGCAGGATTTACATCCAAATATTTTCCTTCCAGCGAGCTCACAAAAATCGCGTCTTTCGACTCTTCGAAAAGGAGCTGATAATTTATTTCAGACTGTCTGCGCTCTTCCTTCTGATATTCAAGCGCGGCGGCCATGCGGTTAAAGCTGTCACCCAACTGGCCGATTTCATCCCGTTTACCGCCCCCCATGTCCACCCGTATGCTCAGGTCCCCCCGCGAAATGACGTCCGCAGCCCCGATCAGTTTTCTCACGCGGCGCATGATGAAATAGTCTCCGCCATACCACGCAATGGCGCATGCCATGCCCAATAATACAATGAGTACCGCTAGATTTCTCACCAGCCTGCGGTTTATTTCGGAATAAACCGCTTCCCGGGACATAGCGTATCTGACATGCAGACCTTTGTCTGTGCCCTGCACCAGGGTAAATGCCCATATCCGCGCGACGCCGTCCATCCCTGTTGCGGTGACGATTCCCTCGTCCCGGGTCTGGGTCTCGATTGCCTTAGTGACCGCTGAATCCGCCATACTAGCACCGGACCATTTTTCCGTTTCCGGGTACCGGTAGAGAACGGTCAGGTTGCGGTCCAGCACGGTCAGGCTCGCCTGCTCAGACAGCGGCACTTCTTTCAGCTTTTCTTTAAAAGCGTTTAAATCAATGGCCAAGAATACAACAGATTTAACCTGATCTTTTTTGTCAAGCACCGGTAGCGCCACATTTATCTGCGGATGTCCGTTGATTCTTGAAAATTGAAACTCGCCGAATGACAATGTCTTTTTCCGGATAGCATTTATGAAGTAGGGCCGGTCTGATATGTTTACTATCTTGGTGAAGGGGATAGCACTGCAAAAAAGATTTCCGTCCGGTTTTGCAACGGCTATATTGTTGTAGATAGGCAGTTTCTTTTTGAAATTCGCAAGGTAGGTACTGCACACATTAGCGTCATAATTCTGCACCGCGGTAAATTCCGTGAGGCCGCTCAGGACCTGCTGAGATCCCTCCACAATCTGTTCAAGATAATTCGCGGACAGTATTGCCATCCGCATGGTTTCGGCGCGGGCTTCTGCTTCTTTCTGATTTCGCTGCTCTGAAGCTGAGAACAGCAGGAAGGCCAGTGCGGGAATGGACGCAATGATTACCAGAATCAGGAGGCGAGTTCGAAGGCTGGAAAAATTGAATGCCGGCAAGGTTGCTCCCTTCTGGGCCAAATCCGTATATCGAACCTGTCTGTTAATAGTATAACAAAAATATTACTCACGAACACATCCTTTTTTTCTTTTCATGAGCATCTGTGGAACTACGGTCGATGACAGGGAGTCCCGGACGAAAATCATGCACGCAGTTTTTAGGCTTTTTCCCGGGCATCCAATATGTGGTTTTATATTTTGAAAAAAGCGGTTACTTCTTTTAAGCCGTCCGAGAGCCGGGCAAGTTCCGCAGCTGCGGCTTTGATCTGATCAGCGGAACTTGCAGCGCGCTGTGTTATGCTTGAAATATTCGCCATATTTTGCGAAACCTGCTCCGAGGCCGCTGATTGCTCTTCAGTCGCCGCTGCAATACGCTGCACCATGTCCATCGCGCCGGTCGCAGCCTCCACAATGGAGTTCAGCGAGGTGCTTGCCTCTTTTGCCAGCCCCACGCCGTTCTCAACCTCAGTGCTGCTGTTTTTTACCACTTCAACCGCGCCGGTTGCAGCAGCCTGGATACCGCTGATTCTGTCGGCAATGTCTTTTGTCGCCTGGGTTGTCCGTTCCGCAAGCTTTCTCACTTCATCGGCCACCACGGCGAACCCCCTTCCCTGCTCTCCGGCCCGTGCAGCCTCAATGGCCGCATTCAGGGCCAGCAGGTTCGTCTGGTCCGCAATGCCGTTGATAACCGCGACAATCTCGCCGATCTGTGCGGAGCTTTTCCCGAGCTCTTCAATAGTAGCCGCGGTCTGCTGCACGGTCTGCGCAATTTTTGCCATGTCATCAGCAGACCGGTCGACTGTTTCCTTGCCCTTTACTGCCGTTTCCGAAACTTTCTTGCTCGCATCGGCAGCATGAGACGCATTTTTTGCCACATCCATGATGGTCTGGGAAACTTCGGTCATGGCGGTCACAATCTGCTCTACCTGCGACAACAGCTCTTTTGAACCGCTGTTCAGATCATCCGCGGATGTTGAGAGCTGTACACTGCCTGACGCGACCCGCTCTGATGCGGATTTAATCTCGCCGGCGATCGTCTTTAGTTTGCCGGACATTTTTTCCATGGAAGCGTAGATCCCGCTCTTTGTTTTGCTGTTTGATTGAAATTGGACTTTAAGATCACCTTCAGATATCTTTTCTGCAATATCCGCAATTACGGCCGGCTCACCGCCAACCTGCTTCAGCAGTTTGCGAGTAACAAAATTCGATACAAATACCGCCACGATAACGCAGAGTATCGTGCCGACTACCAATAAGAGTATGCCCTTTCTGAATTTCCCCTGGAAATCTTCCTCCTGTTTTTTCAGGATAGCCTCAATGGTGTCAATATAATTACCGGAAGCAATAATCCAGCCAAACGGTTTGAATTCTACAACATAACTTCTCTTGGGAAGCGGAACAGTCCCGCCGTCTTTAGGAAACCAGTAAACAGTAAACCCACCGTCCTGCTTCACGCCTTCCTTGAGCAAGTCACGCACGATATAATTGCCTTTTTTGTCCTGCATATCGATCCTGTTGGTGCCGATATTTTTAGTATTCGGATGGGCGACGCTGATGCCTTCCATAGTATAGGCAATAATATATCCGTCATTCCCGAATCTAAGCGTCATCAGCTGGCTGGCTCCGATTTTCTTCGCCTGTTCGAGCGTGAATTCCTTGTTCTGGTGCCTGTTGTAAATGCCCTGCAGCAGCGAAACCGCAGTCTGGACTTCGCTTTTGGCCAGCGTGTCAAAGTCCGCATAGAGCATTTCCCGCTGTTCTGCTGTTGCCTGCGAGTAGATTTTATAACTTTGTAGCAGCGCTATTCCGCTTACGACAAAGGCCACAGACACACACGCCGCTATTACCAAAAGAGAAATTTTATTTCCAAATGTGTTGATTTTATGTGTTGTTTTCATGGTTTTGGCCTTTCTGCACTGGTTTTAATTATTACCCATGTTGCGACTTAAGTATCTGTTTTTTAAAGATTACTAATGCTATTTTTTGCAATTTTCTGCTTATCACTACTATCGGTTTTCTATGCATAAACTTTAATCAGAAGAGACAAAAAATTGGTGGTAAGAAAGAGACGTGTTTGATTCCGCCAGTTGGATGGAAAGGCAGACTAGGGATTTTACTGGCAAAGCAAAACCGTAAAGCAGGCTTGTTGCTGTGTTAATCTGAGGAGAAGACGAAAGCCCCGGATTGCCCGAAGCCTTGTATCAATGAAAGCAGGAAGTTCTGATCGCCACATCATGTCTTGTCGTTTTTCAGCGTTTTTATTTTGTCTTCCAGCGTTTTCGCACAATCGGGGCAAATCCCGTGGCTGAACATGGCATCAGAATGTTCGCAGAAGTATTTTTCCAATGCCTCCCAGGATTGCTGCTCATTCTGAATTTTTTTGCAGTACGAACAGATGGAGATGATTCCTTCCAGCCGTTTTACCCTGGAGAGGGCTTCGTTCAGCTCTTCATTTCGGCGCTGCATTTCTTCAGCATGTTGTTTTGCTTCTGCATGAAGAAGGGTAGTAATTCTGCTTCTATAAATCATACGAGATGATATGATCATCGCCAACGCAAAGATGGCGATCAACATCAGTGCGCTTGCTGCTTCCTCGTACCAAGGGGTCAGATAGTCGCCCGGAGCGGTCGTGGCAAAAACATAAAATGGATATCTGTCGGTTTTGCGGAAGGTCACCTTTCGTTCTTTGTTATCGCGCGCAAATACCGTATTGTATGTTGCAGTAACAGGATTTGCCCTGATCATGTCGCGGGTCTTCTGCGATATGACGTCCGAGCCGATCTGACTTGCCGGTTCCTGGCTCTTCGGATGCAAAGCAATCAGATTGAGTTCTGCATCCCTGATGCCTATTGCGCCACCCTTGCCGATCTCCAGTTGTGAAAAAAGCTTGTCGAAATATTTGACGTCAAACTGTGCAACCGCCGCTCCGCCAAAAGAACCGTCAGGATGGTTAACTCTTCTGGCTAGCAAGATACTCCACTTCCCGGATTCGCGTCCCAGCAGCAGTTTGGATACAACCAGATTTTCTTCCGGATTGCTGCGAAGTCGCTTAAAATAGTCGCGGTCGCTGATGTTTGTCGGTTTTCCGGCAGGGACATTGGTTCCGTACAACATATTCCCCCCGACATCAGTGACACGCATGCCGTACACTTCCGGAAACTGTTGAACTTGTCTGGCAATATATGCATTCAGTTCCTTCTTTTTAATACCACCTGCAACCAGCTGTCTCTCGGTTTCCTGCGACACGGCGAGCAAGCCGATATCGATCTTGTCAAAAATATCACCCAGGTGAGTGTCAAAGGACTTCGTCAGGTTCTGGATCGTAACTATGGCCATCGCATCATAGTGCCGACGGCTATTATAGAGTGCAAGCCCCACAAGGGTTATGACAAACAGGATGATGACAATTGTGCCTGCTGCCAATCTACGGGCAAAATTATCCCGCTGTTCAGCGTTGTGCGTTTTTAAATCACCATTTTCGTTCATAGGGATATAACCTTTATAATTTCATACTTGGCATACGTATAAGATGAAAATTTATAGAAAGAATTACTGCTTATAATATATTGTAGCAACTATTGCAGAAAATAACGCAAAATGTTGCAAAAAGTTGCCTAATATAAATGAAACGATAAAAATATTCAAGACAAATTTGACGCGATTGAATATTTATTAGGAGGGAAGTCAGTTCACTACGCGCACCATTATTCGGAAGGTTTACGGGATGGAGTTGACACACGGGACAGGATTATCACATTTTTATCACAGCAAAAAAAGCGTTTCCGCCGATTCACGCAAAACAAAATCACGAAATCCCGAGTTTATGGGCCCAACTCAACACCTCTGATGCCGCAGAGCTTGCATTGGTTCCCTGTATGGCAAGTCCCTCCAGCACGGTAGCCTTGGGGCATGCCTTGGCAATATCCTTTTCGCTGCGGCCCATGCCGCTTCCTTCATGGGTACAGAATGGCACGATTGTCTTTCCCGAGAAATCATAGCTCTCCAGGAACGCATAGACCGGCATAGGCATCGTCCCCCACCAATTCGGATACCCCAAAAATATCACCTCGTATGCCTCAATGTTTTCGACACGTCCGTTCAGCTTCGGCCTGGCCTTGGTACGCAGTTCATTCCTGGCAACTTCCGTTGTTTCAGAATAATCTTTGGGATAGGCGGCGGCAGTCTCAATGTGAAATAGGTCGCCTCCCGTTTGTCTCTGAATCATCTTTGCGACAAGTTCGGTATTGCCGACTTTGAGATCGACAATCCTGCCGCTAACATAGTTTTCTCCCTTCCGGGAGAAATAGGCTATCAGACATTTCCTGTTCGTTAAGTTCATAACGGGATCCTCATTATTAAAATTGTTTCTTCTCAAGCACGTTCTTCAAATGACTGAAGCCTGACGCCGCAGTCGGCCAACCTGCATAGAACGCAATATGCGTAATCGCAGCTACCAGCTCTTCCTTTGTCAGGCCGTTCTCGAACGCCTTGTTCAGATGGAACTCTACTTGCTCGATACGATTCAGAGCGACCAGACACGTGACGGTGATCAGGCTTTTGTCTCGCTGCGAGAGCGGAGGACGCTTCCAGACATCCTCGAAGAGAAAATCCTGGGTAAGCTTCGCGAATTCAGGCGCTATCGCCGCTAATTCACTTGTTGCTTTTTGGACGTCGCTGTTTGACATACCTATCTCCTTTCTTGGTTAAAACTGCCGGGTAAGTGAAAAACTGCTTGGGTTCATGATCCTGTATTTTATTCTGCAACCCGATTCACGGGCATGCGCAAGGCATAAGGGTTGCTCACGTTCCGCGTTAGTTATAAGGCGGGTCGCTGCCTTCTCCTCGTGAAGAGGCAAACACTCGGTCGGCTACCTTAGACTTGCGTAATCAACTCATACTGATCATTGCCCATTCTCAACTCTTTCATGTAGGACAGCTGACGCAGCCCCTTGCGGGATTCGATGCGTTCCTGAAGGTCATGCAGTTCCGCTTCAGGCAGCTTATACACCATGTCTATGGACGCCTGCTCTACGGTCAAGAGATCGGTGGAAGCCAGGATGCCCAGATCACGCGCTTTGACCGGCGCGGCCCTGACACCAGCGCAGTCGCAGTCCACGGACATATTGCGCAGTACATTTATATAAACAATCCTGTTGCCAAAATAATCCATGACGGCTTTAGCCGCCTCCACCATGTTCTCCTGAAAAGGTTCGCCTTTCAGCCATCTATCATAATTTACGTTGTCCGGAGCGCCGTGGATCATTTTCTTGCCTATGCGCCCATCCGCGCAACCTATGGCGATATTTTTCAGTGAACCGCCAAAGCCGCCGCTGGCGTGACCCTTGAAATGGGTCAACACCACCATCGAGTCATAATCGAGCATGTGCTTGCCGACCGACATTTCCTTGAAATGCTTCCCGCCTTTGACGGGAATCAGCGCTGCCCCGTCCTCATCCATGATGTCAACCGTGCAGAAATCCCAGCCGTTAACCCGAATGGTTTCGCGATGATCTGCCGTAGTATATCTCTTGCCCATATACAGAGTATTTGTTTCCACCAGACTGCTGTTGATAATTTGCTTCTGCAGCGCCCGCACCATGTTCCGCGGCAGTATATTGGGGCCATTCGGCTCGCCGGTGTGGACTTTGATCCCGACTTTGCCCGTTATGTTGTGATTGATTCTGGAATAGATTTTCAGCAACCCATCGGCGCTGATGTCTTTTGTGAAATAGACCTGGGATTTGCCCTGTTGCGCCGCAAGAGCGATATCCAGCCCCTTGAAATCACCTACGGCAACAGCGCCCAGTACGATTGAGCTTCCTTTCAGAAAACTTCGCCGTGAAATATTCTTCTCCATGTTTATCTTCCCTTCCGGAGCGCCATGGCTTTCATGATGGATTCTTTTGCCATCAGGACTTCAGCGACGCCATATCGATTGAGAAGCGGTACTTCACATCTGACTTGAGTAGCCGCTCGTAAGCTTCATTGACCTTCTGGATGGGGATGACTTCGACATCTGCAGTGATACTGTGCTTGCCGCAAAAATCGAGCATCTCCTGTGTCTCGGGGATGCCGCCAATGATCGAACCGGAGAGACTGCGGCGGCCAAACAAAAGAGCGAAGGCGGAGACAGCAAGAGGTTTTTCCGGGGCGCCGACAAGGGTTATATTGCCGTCCCTGCCAAGCATGTTAATGTAGGCGTTAATGTCGTGGTCGGCAGCGATGGTGTCAAGGATAAAGTCGAATGTGCCTGCGTGCTTTTGCATTTCTTCGAGGTTTCTGGAAATGATGACTTCATCGGCTCCCAAACGGAGCGCATCTTCTTTCTTGGCCGGTGAAGTAGTGAAGACAACTACACGGGCCCCGAAGGCGCGGGCGAACTTGACCCCCATATGGCCCAACCCGCCCAGACCGACTATGCCTACCTTCCTGCCTTTGATGTCACCCCAGCGCCGCAAGGGAGAGTATGTCGTGATCCCGGCGCAAAGCAGAGGCGCCACACCAGCAAGATTTAGGTTGGCGGGAACGCGCAGAACGAAGCGCTCATCTACCATTATGCTTTCTGAGTAGCCGCCGTAGGTGACGCCCCCGAGGTGTTTGTCCGGAGAGTTGAAAGTGAGGGTCTGGTTTGGGCATAATTGCTCCAGTCCATCCTTGCAATTGGGGCACGTATGATCTGAATCAACCAGGCAGCCGACGCCGACAAGATCGCCCGGCCTGTACTTCGTTACCGCAGAACCGACTCTTGTGACACGGCCTACGATCTCGTGGCCGGGCACGCAGGGGTAGACCGTGGGCATTATACTGCTCCACTCGTTGCGGACCGTGTGCAGATCGGAGTGACAGATACCGCAGAAAAGGATTTCGATCTGAACGTCGCGCTCAGTAGCGTCGCGTCTTGGAATTGTATCTGAAACCAGCGGCGATGTTGCGCTTGCAGCGGAATATGCTTTTGCTTTGTACATTTTTGTATCCTCCTGTTATTTACTACCCGTCTGATATTGTGCGTCTCTGCTGACTATCATGCTTATCGCCCGGTCATTTGCTCCAGCTTTTCAGGATAGCGGGCGCCTTCTACCGTGATCTTTGATGCCGCCTCATCGATGTCTCGCAGATCATCGGGGGTGAGTACAACGGTAACCGCTCCAATATTTTCCTCCAGTCGACTCAGTTGTGTGGTTCCAGGTATTGGAACTATCCATGGCTTCCGGGCCAGCAGCCAGGCAAGCGCAATCCGGGCGGGCGTCGCCTTCTTGCGTTCAGCTAAGCTGCCGAGCAGATCAACCAGGGCCTGATTGGCCTTCAAGGCGTCCGAAGTAAAGCGTGGCAGGATGCTGCGAAAATCGGAGTTGTCGAACTTTGTGTCTCCGCCGATCTTGCCTGTAAGGAAACCTTTGCCAAGCGGACTGTACGGAACCAGACCGATCCCAAGCTCTTCAAGCGTCGGCAGCAATTCCTCTTCTGGGCGCCTCCACCAAAGAGAGTATTCGTTTTGCACGGCAGCAAGCGGCTGGACTGCGTGCGCCCGGCGAATAGTCTGAATGCCGGCCTCGGAAAGTCCGAAATGCTTTACCTTCCCTTCCTGAATCAATTCCTTCACTGCCCCGGCCACGTCTTCGATCGGGACATTCGGATCAACGCGATGCTGATAGAGCAGATCGATGACATCCACCTTGAGCCGCCTGAGCGAACCTTCGACAGCCTGCTTTATGTGCGCAGGCTGACTGTTCAGTACCGGCGCACCCTTTGTCCCTCTGGGATCAACGCTGCAATCGAACCCGAATTTGGTGGCAATTACAATCTGCTTGCGGTATGGAGCAAGGGCCTCGCCCACAAGCTCTTCATTAATGAATGGGCCGTAAACCTCGGCAGTGTCGAAAAAAGTAACCCCTCGCTCTACGGCCGAGTGGAGCAATTTTATCATCTCCTGTTTGTCTTTGGGTGGCCCGTAAGAAAAGCTCATGCCCATGCACCCGAGCCCTAAGGCCGAAACCTCCAGACCGCTGTTTCCCAACGTACGTTTTTGCATTGCTTTCTCCTTCCATTTTATTAATACTTGATATTTCATAAAATATGATCACATCTGTTTGCCGCCCTGCTATTGTTTCTATTGTAAGTCTGAACCAGGGAAACGGATAGACCATTCCTGCTCAATTCTTGCCTGATCCTCCGAGAATTGAGATAAATGATTGAATATCAATGCACTGTCTGTTAATATTTAGAAAGGAGGCATAAATGAGAAAAGACACTGGCAATAAGGCATTTGAGAATAACGATATTGCGGCGGCGCTGGAAACCCTCAGAATGAGCATATCCCGATTGACCGATAAAGACCAGATACTCGAGACCGCGGTTCCAGGCTTGTTGCTTTATCAGCACACTGCGCCGACCCAACCGCATAACGCCATGTACGAGCCGTGCGTTTGCCTGATCGCGCAGGGAGCCAAGCGTGCGATGCTCGGAGATGATACTTTTGTATATGACAAACACCATTATCTTATCGCGTCCGTACATTTACCCACTATGGTGCAGATTTTTAAAGCAAGCCGGGAAAAGCCTTGCCTGGGAATGGTGTTGAAACTTAATCAGCGCGAGATTTCACAGCTGATGGTGGACAGCAGTCTCCCGCAGCCACGCGCGCAGCAATCCGGCCGGGGCATGCTGATAGGAGAAGTAACCCTGTCGCTGCTCAATGCCTTTGAACGGTTGATCGAGTTGCTTGATGAACCGAAGGATATCCCGATACTTTCGCCCATAATCCAGCGGGAAATATTTTACCGGTTGCTTGTGGGCGATCAGGGAGCCAGCCTGCGCCAGCTAGCGTCGACAGGAAGTCAGAGTCATCAAATAGCGCAGGCAATCCAATGGTTGAAAACTAATTTCATGGAACCGTTACGCATCGATGATCTTGCAATGCAGGTTAATATGAGCGCCTCGACTTTCCACCATCACTTCCGGACGCTTACGGCCATGAGTCCGCTGCAGTACCAAAAATGGCTGCGCTTGAATGAAGCACGGCGACTGATGCTTGCCGAAAATCAGGATGCTTCAACCGCGGCTTTCCGGGTCGGCTATGAAAGTCCGTCCCAATTCAGCCGCGAATACAGCCGCCTATTCGGCGTGTCGCCGCTGCGAGATGTCACCAATTTGCGACAAATGGCCACTGTTGAAGCATGATGGTAAACAGAGAAGAGAACCTAGGAATTGCCGGAGCGAGACCCTGAAATTTGGAGGTAAGGAAAAGCTGTAAGTTAATCTTTTACTATTTCCGTTATTGTTGCTTGTCGATTCCAACACCCTGCTGTGTCCGTTCCTTTTTTTGTGCCACTAAGATTAATGTCTCACCATAGAATAATTCATCCGACATAATAGTTCTGTAAATATCTGAAAAATCTCCACGCCTGCGTTTTTTGTCACGATAATTTTTGTAGACATAGCAAAGTTTAAAAAGAGGTTTTAAGAGCATAGAAAAGATATGTTTTGAACTGTATATATTGGCGTGCACTTCCTGAATGGAGAAACCGGAGCTCTCGAGAATAAATTGCAGTTCAAAATAGGAGATGGGGGCAATATGAAAAACTTTTAAATCGTGATCGCAGGATTTTTCGAGGACCAACGGCCTTTTGAAAAACTCGTATCTCGCCTCCCAGAAGAACCGAAACCGTGATTTGAAATTAATAATATTGGGTGTTGATATGATTAAGAACCCTTTTGGTTTTAATATTCGATGCAGATTTCTTGCGAGTATCCATTGATTTTCGAGATGCTCCACTCCTTCTATACAAATTGCAATATCATAGTCGTTTTCGTTCACCGGCAAATCAGGTTGCGTTAAATCTAGTTGCATGACGGTGAGTTTTTCCTGCTGTCGGTCGAGTTTAAATTGATCGGTATTTATATCGCCTGCCGTCACCATCTTGCCGAGAGAAAGAAGTTTTTTCGTGATTGCCCCCTGTCCCGTAGGCGCATCAAAAATTTTATCCGCTTGAAGCTTATTCACAATTTCCAAAACCTTATCGTGCACTGCCGGAGAGGCGAGTTCTTCTATAGCTCCAAGTTCTCTATTCATAATAATTCTTGCTCCCTTTCCACAGCACTTCTAAACCTTAAATTAAATAAAGGCTGATTACTTTCGTCTGCGGTCGCTTTATTATTTACTGGCATCCTCTACGGCAGGCGCCAGTAGATTCCATGGCGCAGGGGTTGAATTATAGAGTTACTCCGAAAGTTATTGCATGGGTGAACAGGTGAAGCTTTTGGGTTGTTAAGGATCTATCGAAAATTGTTGCCGCTTTTTTCAATAACCTTATTATCTGGAACGACTAATCTTTTAATTCCCTGCAAATATAGCAAGCAACTGCAATCTGCCCTCCAGAAGTTTGAGGAATGGGGTTGAGACACTGGACAAGATTAGCACGGTCCAGTGTGAAGGAAGAACGGTATGTCTTGCAACTTGTTGAATAATTGGTGGACGAGAAGGGATTCGAACCCTCGACCCCCGCATTGCGAACGCGGTGCTCTCCCAGCTGAGCTACTCGCCCCCGGTTTAGAAGGCGGCTATAATCTAATCTATCGAATGAAATAAATCAAGAAAAAAAACAGGAACCGGCCTTCTGTCTTGAAGCCGGCTGCATTCTTTTCTTCCATTATATTAGATCATGATGGTTTTCCAGCCTTATTGACAAATCAGGCCATCTCAGCTATAGTGTGCAGACTTATCCGGCGTAACGGAAGTGACCAGTTTTTGAAAGGAGACCTACTTAGTATGCGTGAAAGACAGAAGGAAATCAACCGCAGACGGAAACGCAGAGAAGAAACCCTGAAGCTGCGGCGCAAAACAGCAAAGGCTGAAGCAGCGGCCAAAAAAGGGAAATAACCCATGCCGTCCTCATCGCGCCGCTCCCTCACTGGTCTTCTGCTCGTGGCAGTGTGTCTGGCCATGCTCCTGCCCCTCGGCTGTGCACCGACGCTTCCGCCCGAACCGCAATGGGAACTCGATGCGACCACCCTTCTGGACCAGGCCGATGCGCTGTATGCCAGACGGCAATACGAGCAGTCTGCAAAAACCATAAACAGTTTTCTCTATAAATATCCGTCCAGCAGACACCGGGACCGGGCGCTTTTTCTTCTGGGAGAAATCCGGATCACGCAGCGTGACTACCGGCAGGCACTGAACTATTACAAACAAATCATCCAGGATTTCCCGTCCTCGTTTCGCATCATTGACGCCAAGTATCGGCTCGGTGTTTGCTATTTCGAACTGAAGGAATACGATCTGGCCATTGCCAATCTTGAAGACCGGAGCAGGATTTCCGACCCGGCTCAGCTGCGGCGCATTGCCGACATGCTTTCCACGGCATACCTGGCCCAGAAGAAGTATCTGCCGGCAATAAAAGAATTTCTTGTTCTGTCAGAAACTGCACAAAACGACCGCCAGCGGTCAGGCTATCATGACCGTATTCGCGAGATTGTCGATAAAAGTCTGACCGTGCAGGAATTAAAAACTCTTGCGGCAGGCACAACATACCCCGCGGACGCGGCGCAGCTTCGCCTCGCCGGACTGCTGATCGAGCAACGGAAATACCGCGACGCTGTTTCTGCCGGCAAAGAATTTCTCCAAAGGTATCCCTCGCATCCTGAGAAAACCCGCGCTGAAATGCTCCTGAACGAAGCCACATCGTCGCTTGCAAGTCCGAGATATGCCATTGCGGCGCTGTTGCCCCAGTCGGGGCGCGCTGCTTTCTTCGGCGATCGGGTGCTTAAAGGCGTTCAGCTCGCCGTGCACACTTATAATTTGCAGAACCCCGACAGCAGAGTGGAACTTATCGTCAAAAATACCGAAGGCGTTCCCGAAAAAGCGGTTGCTGCCTTGCATGAAGCGGCATCCAAGGGAATTGTGGCAGCCATAGGTCCTTTGCTCACCAAAGAAGCGGAAGCGCTGGTCCCCGTGCTTGACAGATTGAAAATTCCCGTGATCACCCCGGCAGCGTCCGGAGCAGGCATTGGAAAAATCAGCCCCTGGCTGTTCAGAAACGCCCTTACCAATGCAGGGCAGGCCGCGGCCGCGGCCCAGTACGTGCTTGATCAGCATCTGAAGAGAATCGTGGTCTTTTATCCCGACGATGCATACGGCAAGGATTTGGCGCATCTCTTCGCAAAATATCTGGAGCGGAGGTCCGACATCCTGGCCTCAGTCTCCTACCCGTCGGAAATCAAGGATTTCGGCCCCTATATCCGCAAAATAATCGAGATAGACCTCCGGTCGAGAAAGATTCCCATTCCCGAGGACGAAGCAACGCGAAAAAAGCTTTTCCTTGAGTATTCTCCGAGTTTCGGCGCGCTGTATCTTCCCGGCCATGCGGAGCGGGTCGGGCTGCTGATTCCACAGCTCGCGTATTACAATATCAAGGACACAACCATAATCGGTTCGAACGACTGGCATTCGACAGATCTCATCGAGCGGGCCGATAGGTATGCCGAAGGCGCTGTTTTCACCGACGGGTTCTATCCCGAGAGCGACGCTCCCGCAATCAAACAGGTCGTCGACGCCTACCGGTCGGCATATCAGGAAGAGCCTGACATCCTCTCTGCCCAGGCGTACGATGCGGCCATGATGGTTTTCTCGCTCCTGAAGGAACGAAAAGATACTCCGCAGGCGGTCCGCGACGGCCTGCTCTCCATAAAAAATTTCCCTGGTATTTCGGGGAGCACCACGTTTCCGGGCAATGGAGAGGCCCAGAAAAAGCTTTTCTTTATCAAAGTACAGAACGGCAAATTCGTCCTGACCAGCGGCGCGCAATAGTATCCCCGCCCCGTTTGTTGCTGACAATGCCCCGATAGTTCTTTAGTTTTTCAATATCTGTTCAACGTTGTAATAACCTGAAATATTATGGAAGAACTGAACACCATACAAACAATCGCGGTCATGGCACTCCCACTCGTGGTCGCCATTGTTCTACATGAAGTAGCTCATGGTTGGGTAGCAAACAAACTAGGTGACCATACGGCACGCGACATGGGCAGACTTACCTTAAATCCGCTTCCGCATATAGACCTTATCGGCACTATCATTATGCCGCTTGCCTTGTTCCTGCTCACAAATGGGCAAATGCTATTTGGCTATGCCAAGCCTGTTCCAATCAATCCTTACAATTTCAAAGACCCCAAAAAAGATATGGCATATTCATCTCTCGCCGGACCGGGTATCAACATGGCCATGGCACTCTTCTTCGCATTCATCCTACGCGTACTCATGCCTACATTGGAGGACATGGTCCCTACTAAAGTTTGGGAATGGATAGCGATTCCTGTAGCCCTCATGTTGGCTTACGGCGTCCTTATTAATGTTATACTCGCCGTGCTGAACATGATCCCCATACCACCGCTCGATGGAAGCAGGGTTGTGTACTGGCTCCTCCCAAATAGGCTCGCAGCAGCATACTATGGGCTTCAACCCTATATTATGAAGGGATTTTTTTATTTGTTTTTGATTCATATATTGTTAACATTTATAAACGCAAGTACTTTCAGCCCTTTGCTTTATATATTTAAGTTATTGGAATTGATAATATATCCCGTTATTAAGCCATTACTTCAGCTACTTTTAGGTGGTAATGCAATATAAGTTCTAACCGCCTAGATCGCTGTATATTTTTTGTATTTCGAGCTCTACTTTTTAAAATTTTTTTCTGATACACCACACTCTAATTGGACAAAAGGATGTACCATGGCGAAAAAGAGAGTCTTAAGCGGCATGCAGCCGAGCGGTAAGCTGCACCTCGGCAACCTCATGGGAGCGCTCGACAACTGGCAGAAGATCCAGGACCAGTATGAGTGCTACTACTTCATCGCTGACTGGCATGCCCTTACCAGCAACTACGCCGACACGTCGAACATCAGGAACTATATCGCCGAAATGGTCACGGACTGGCTTGCAGCGGGACTTGACCCCGAAAAGTCGGTATTGTTTCAGCAGTCTCTTGTTCCGGAGCACGCGGTGCTCCATCTCCTGTTTTCCATGTCCACGCCCCTCCCCTGGCTCGAACGCGTCCCGACGTACAAGGAAAAAATGGACCAGATCCAGGACAAGGACATGCATACCTACGGTTTCCTTGGGTATCCGGTGCTGCAGGCCGCGGACATCCTGATCTACAAGGCCGATTTCGTTCCCGTCGGGATTGATCAGCTGCCGCACCTTGAACTTACCCGGGAGATCTGCCGCAGGTTCAATTCCTTTTACGGCGAAGTGTTTCCGGAGCCCCAGCCGCTGATGACCGAGTATCCAAAGGTCCCCGGCATAGACGGCAGAAAGATGAGCAAAAGCTATAACAACTGCCTCTACCTTTCTGAAAGCCCGGAAGAAATATCCAGAAAGATAATGCAGATGGTCACCGATCCGGCCCGCGTGCGCCGGCAGGACCCTGGAAACCCGGATGTTTGTCCTCTGTTTGCGCTTGATAAAATATTCGCGCCGCAGTCGTGGTGCGAACAGGTGAATGTGGAGTGCAGACGCGCGGGAATCGGCTGTGTGGATGACAAGAAAGAACTGTTAAAACATCTTCTCGCGTTTCTCAAGCCGATGCAGGAGCGGAGAAAAAAGCTTGCCGAACATCCGAAGGACGTTATGGAGATCATTCAGGAAGGCTCCCGCCGCGCGCGAACTGTCGCAGCCAAAACCCTGGCAGAAGCAACCGCCGCGATGAAGCTGTGAGCGGATTTTTTCTCCATGCAGAAAAGGCGCTGGTTCATGCAATGCATCTCTTTGCGGACTCTGCCGCATCGTGAGCGTGATGTTTGGTCTGCCTCTGCCTGAAAAATCCTTGACAATGCTGTACGTCTCCCCTATTATTCAAGCAGCATTCCCCGGACCCCAGGAATAATTGCATGATTACGACCCTTCAGGACGTCCTCACAGAATACAAGTCCGACATGGAGCGCATGGAGCGCAGGATCCATGAAAGCCTCGGCACGGAAATTCCCCTTATCAAGGAAGTCAGCAGATATATCCTCGGCTCGGGCGGCAAACGCTTTCGTCCGTTGCTGCATCTCCTGTCAGCACGGCTCTGCGGCTACCGGGAGCATGATGCAGAATATCTTATCGGAAGCATCATGGAGTTCCTGCACACCTCTTCCCTTCTGCACGATGATGTTGTCGACGATGCGAAACTCAGACGGGGCCGTTCCTCCGCCAACTCCATTTGGGGAAACCAGGCCAGCATTCTTGTGGGTGACTACCTCTACTCGAAAGCGCTGTATCACGCCGTCCGGCTTGAGAACCAGCGCATTATGGCCGTTCTTTCAGAAACGACCACCGTCATGTCGGAAGGCGAAGTGCTCCAGCTGATGCATATCCAGAATCCAGACATCACCGAAGCGGATTACTTCAGGCTCGTCGAATGCAAAACGGGCGTCCTCATCGCGGCATCCTGCAGGCTCGGCGCAATCATCAGCAGGGCCCCGTTGTCCCAGGAAGACGCCCTCACGGCATACGGCAAAAAACTCGGGCTGGCGTTCCAGATTACGGATGATACGCTTGATTATGCCGCTGATCAGTCACAACTCGGCAAAGTTCTGGGAAAAGACCTCGCCGAGGGCAAAGTCACGCTTCCGCTGATCTATCTCATGCGTGAGGCGGCCCCGGAAGAGCGAAAAAATCTCCATGGCATCCTGCAGGCTGACGCAGTCAACGACGCAGATCTCGCCTCTGTGCTGGGGCTCATGAAAAAATACGCTTCGGTTGCGAAGTCCCTCGAAAAGGCGCAGCAGTTTTCCAACGAAGCGAAGGCAGCTCTGGATCTGTTTCCGGACACGCTGCACCGCCGTGCCCTCACGGCGCTTGCGGATTACGTGATACAACGGGAGATGTAATATGCACCCCCTTGTCGCGCTGGCAAAGGAAACTGTTGAGCTCTATGTTCGGGAGCGGAAAGTCCGCGAAATTCAGGAACACGAGCTTTCGCCCGACATGCAGGGCAGGGCAGGCGTTTTTGTCTGCCTGAAAATACGGGGGGTGCTTCGCGGCTGTATCGGGACGTTCCAGCCGCAGGAACCGACCATAGGGCACGAAACGATCAGAAATGCCATCAGCGCCGCCACTTGTGATCCCCGTTTTCAATGCCTGCGTGAGGAAGAACTCGGCCAGGTGGAGTACACGGTCGATGTTTTAACACCTCCCGTGCCGGTTGCGGACAAAAGCGAGCTTGATCCCCGGCACTACGGGATCATTGTTCAGGCAGGGGGCAGGCGGGGCCTGCTTCTGCCGGACATCGAAGGAGTGGACACCGTTGCGCTCCAGATCAGCATCGCCATGCAGAAAGCGGGCATCCCACCGGGAACGCCGGTGGAACTGTCGAGATTTGAAGTAAAACGCTACCATTAAACAGCAAGGGCCGTGACTCCTTCCATTCTTTCGAAATCAAACAAGGATGAAGGCAGGGCGGAAAAATTACCCGTTTTTGTGAAGATTACAGGAAGGAAAAGAATCAATGGAAAAAATAGACAGGGCTGAAAAAAAAGACACGCAAAAAGCAAAAATCATTTTTCTCTCGCTTGCAGCACTGGTTGCCATCCTTCTGGTCTGGAGTGTTGTTTCCATGAACAAGGCCCGGTCCGAGCGGGATGCAGCACGGCAGGAAGCGGAAATGCTCAGGCAGGACAATGCCAAACTTGAACAAATGGTCAAAGACTTGAGCCAGGACAATGCCTTCCTCAAGAAAAAGATCGAGCAGCTCCAGGTAAAACCCAAGGCAAAACCGGTCGCAAAGAAGAAGACCAAAACCGCCACCAAAAGCAGTTCATCGAAAAAAACAACGAAATAGACCCTGCAAGCATTGTTGTTTCCGCATCGCATTCCGGGCGGCAGACGCGCGGCCAATGACCGCGTTTCAATGCAGCCGGGATGCGGTAATCAGCCGGACGCAAAATCCGGACGAACAGCACTCCGAAAGGTGAACTTTCGCTCCACCCCGGCATTATGTATCAGAGGAATTTGCTGCGGATAATGAGGCACGAACGAATTGTCCACACCAGGGGTTTGTGAAATATTCCTGCCGTGACATCTGCAACGCGCACCTGCTAGTCCTGTTCTCTGAGCCATCCGGGAGGCACGCCGGCCTTGCGCGCTTCCTCGGGAATAACCTTTTCCACCTCATTTCGGGCGCTGTCAATTTCCTGCTGCACGACCGCCATTTCCTGCTCGATGCGATCAGCTTCCAGTTTTAATCCTATATTCCCGGAAGCTCCTCCTGCCCATCGTGCCATTGCCGCATTTCGCTTTTCGTTAAGCTCCTGATACCGCTGCTGAGCGTCCGCAAGACGTTTCCGGGCCTGCTTCAGACGCTGCTGCCATTCTTCTTTTCGTTCTTGCTCAGAAAGTTCATCATTGCCCGTGTCGGCTGGTCTGGTTATTTTTTGCTGCTGATCAGAGTCTTTGTCGGGCGTTGATTCTTCAACCCTGAGAGTTTTGCTGCGATATTGCTTCGGAACCGCGCCCAGATCATCAGTGACATGCACGACTCCCCTGTCGTCAGTCCACTGATACAGATAACTTTTTTGCGGCTCCTTGCCCGCTGGTTGGTCCGTTGGTCCGGTCTGGGCAAAAAGCGTGCCGGAGACAAACAACAGAATTGCAGCGGCAACAGTTATCAGGCGCATAGCTGCTCCTTTTATTGGATGGTGCAGACGGCGTATGCCGCTATTCCTTCGCCTCTCCCCGCGAAACCGAGCCCTTCAGTCGTCGTGGCCTTCACATTGACGGACGTCCTGTCGATTTTTACGGCAGAGGCGATATTCGAAACCATCACGGAAATATGCGGCGACATTTTGGGTTTTTCAGCTACAATAGTCGCATCGATATTATTGATCCGGAAGCCTGAATCGGCAAGCAGCCGGTGAACTTCTTCAAGAAGCGTAAGGCTTGATATGCCTTTGTATTTCGGCGACGAATCCGGGAAATGCCTGCCGATGTCCCCGAGTCCCGCCGCGCCCAGCAGGGCGTCGCAAATTGCGTGAAGCAGCACGTCTGCATCGGAGTGCCCGAGCAGGCCCTTTTCATACGGTATTTCGACGCCGCCGATGATAAGTTTTCTGCCCTCGACAAGACGATGGACATCATACCCTGTCCCGATACGCACGATCATCTCCCCTTGAGTATCTCTTCCGCCAGGATCAAATCCTCAGGCGTCGTTATTTTAATATTATCATAACTTCCCATAATGACGCGCACGGGAACGCCAATCCGCTCTACCAGCGTCGAGTCGTCTGTTCCGTATACATTATGCTTGTATGACTCGGAATATGCACGTTTCAGGATTTTGACCGGAAACGTCTGCGGTGTCTGGATCGCCCACAGCCGGCTGCGTTCCAGCGTATTCCGGACGACCCTCTTATCGTCAACTTCCTTGATCGTGTCCTTGATCGGCACGCCTGCCACGACGCATTCGCCTTTCTTCGCGAATTCGATGGATTCCCTGATCATCTCATTCGTCACAAAGGGACGAACCCCGTCATGAACCATCACGATCGAAGCGTCCTTTTCCAGTTTCTTCAGACCGTTTGCAACCGAATCCTGCCGCTCCTTGCCCCCGACAACCAGAGTCTTGACCTTTGTAATATGGTACTGTTCGATTATATCCTGAAGGCAGGTTTCCATGTCCTCTTCGGACAAAACGGGAATGATCTCGTCGATTTCCGAAGCCCGCTGAAATACAAGGAGCGTATGAGCAAGCATCGGCTTGTCGCCAAGCGGGAGAAATTGCTTCGCAACGGCTTTTCCCATCCGTTTGCCCATACCTGCTGCCGGGACGAGTACTGTCACTTTAGACATGGCCACCTCAACATTCTTCCTGACTGTTCATAAAAAGATTCAGGAAGGAATCAGACCACAAGCAAAAAAATATTTTCAGTGAAGCATGAGCGCGGGCGTCATGAATGCACAAATGCTATTTTTTATAGTTTTTGACGATTATCTTAAACCGCTTGGACAAGGGAGCTTCCATATTGAGCGTTACACACAGCTGGAATTGTTCTTCCCGTCCTTCTGCCAGAACATCAAACGGAAGAATAATCTGGCCGTTTTCCATGAACGGACTCCCCAAGTTCACCGTGGGTCTTGCATCGGGCAGCTGCCCCGGCGGTTCCATGTTCAATCCGTCATCTGCCGGACGGCTGTCCGGCACCGCGGACTCGTGAGAAGAAAATGCCTGCGGTTCGTTTTCCAAGTGTTGCGGCGTGTTTTCGTCTTTTCCGGCAATTTCCGTGAATGTAAAATTGTGACGTTCGGGAAACTTCTGCATATCCTGCAGGATAAGCTTGGACGCGGCGGTGAATGTTTTGAGAACGCCCTGGCCGGTCGTCGCAACCGCTTCGTAGTAGGGAAGATTCCTTGGATTTAGTGCAGCGTTCAGTTCCTCGATGCTGAGAATGTCCGGCAGATCCCGCTTGTTATACTGGATCACCATGGGAAACTCGTCGAGAGCGATGCCCTGCTCTGCAAAATTCTCACGCAGGTTCGCAATGCTCTCAAGGTTTGCATCGAGCATGGCCCGCTGGGAATCAGCGACAAAAATCACCCCATCCGCGCCTTTGAGCACCAGTTTCCGTGTCGCATTATAAAAGACCTGGCCGGGAACCGTATAAAGATGGAACCGCACTTTATAATTCATGACGGCGCCGATTTCAACCGGGAGAAAATCGAAAAAGAGAGTGCGGTCCGTTTCGGTCGAAAGCGAGATAAGTTTGCCCCTCATTCCCGGTGCAATACGGTGGTAGATCAAATGAATGTTCGTCGTTTTGCCGCACAGACCGGGTCCATAGTACACGATCTTCGCGTTTATTTCACGGGTAGTATGATTTACTAAAGCCATGGCCCATCATTACACAAAAAGTATGGTATGTCAATACTGCCTGCCGCGCGATCAATTCAGAAAGCATGCATCCGCGCGTCTTTTTTACCGTCGAAAATTCAAATTGCAACCGGACGCTTTCGAAAAAGCGATGCGGATCCATCGCGGTATGTCCGCATCAGGAACGCAGGTTCATCCGTTCGCCAGCAGTTTCAACACCGCTTCGTGCAGTGTCGCATTCGCACTCGCGAGCAGCGGAACTGTCCGGGCAAGTCCGACCGTCACATCGCCGATCGCACCGCCTGCCAGATCGGTCACCACCCCGCCTGCCTCCTGGACAATCAGCCTGCCTGCCGCATAATCGAATGTCCGCGATGCCGTGGCGGTTAAAAATACGCTTACTGCCCCCGAAGCCAGATACGCAAGATCGAGTGCCGTTGAGCCAAAACAGCGCATCCGGCGCGCCTTCGTCAAAACTGGCATGATGCGCGGGATGTCCACGGCGGGCGTAGACGCTTCACAGGCCACGATGGCAAGGGTTTCAGCCGGCGAAGTGGTGAGGCGGAGCCCGTTTTTATACGCTCCTTTTCCCCGTACTGCCCAAAACGCGTCTCCCGCGCACGGATTTACAACATACGCGACAGCAGTGTCCGACAGCGTATTCCCATCCAGCAGCGCAAGCGCAGTGGAAAAAAATGGAATGCCGTTCTTTGCGTTATTGCTCCCGTCTACAGGATCTACAAGTACAATCTTGTTCCCCTTCCCGAAATCTCTGATGCCCAGTTCTTCGGAAATGAGCGTGAAAGCTTCTCCCGCCCGATGCGCTTTTTCCAGGGCGCCAAGAATAATGTCTTCCGCCCATCTGTCCACAGGAAATGTTTTGTCTCCGCCGGCACCTCTTCCGAGCGCAATCGTGCCGTCCTGTCCGGTCATTATTTCCGATAGTTTGCCGTGCAGTTCCCGGCCGATTTCCTTGAAAAGTTCCAGCCAGTCTTCATTGTTCATTAGGATCTCCCCCGCAATGCGCGCCACGCAAGAATACAGCCTTTAAAAAAAACACCGTCATAAACAGCAGGTCCCCACAGCGCCGGCATCAAGGGTGGATCAGGGCGCCCTGAAAAAAACCGCGATATGTTCCGCCGTCCGTTTTGTCATCCCCTTCACTTGCATGAGCTCTTCCTCCGTTGCATGCCTGATTTTTTCCAGGCTGCCGAAATGACGAAGCAAAGCGCGTTTTCGAACTGCTCCGACACCGCGTATATCGTCAAGCTCCGACTTTATTGCGCGCTTTTCGCGCAATTTCCGGTGGTAGGAAATGGCAAAACGATGAGATTCATCGCGAATGCGTGCGAGAAGATGCGTGACAGGGCTCATGGGATCAAGGATGATCGGCTCTTCCAGACCGGGCAGAAACACCCGTTCGAACTCCCGTTCTGCGCCGTTTTCTCCGCTTCTCGCCTTTGCCAGGCCTATAATATCCGGGACTTCTATCTTCAGTTCCTGCAGGACATCGAGCGCCGCATTGAGCTGCCCTTTTCCGCCGTCGATCAGGATAAGGTCCGGCAGCGTCTCCGCGTTCGTCTCCTTTGAATATCTCCGCCGGACAACCTCTGCCATGCTTGCGAAATCATCCTGGCCCGTCACGCCCTTGATTTTGAATTTTTTGTACGAGCGCTTATCCGGAAGATTATTTTCGAAAACAACCATGCTTGCCACTGATTCCGTTCCCTGGATCGTTGAAATATCAAACGCCTCGATCCTGCGCGGAAGATTCCTGAGCCCAAGCTCCTGCTGGAGCTTCATCAATATCCGCTCCTTGCTTCTGCGTGAAAGCAGGTGCTGCCGCAGCGACTGCGCGGCATTGTCCGACGCCATCTGGACCAGTTCTTTTCTTCTCCCCCGCTGAGGAACGAGGACTTCGACATGCGCCCCGCGTTTTTCCGCAAGCCATGATGCAAGCATGGCAAAATCCGGGATTTCGCGTGGCAACAGGACCTCACGAGGGACAATCATGTCTTTCGAATAGAACTGCCGCAGAAAGCCGTCCAGGACTTCTTCTTCAGCCGCCCCGCCCAGTTCATCGAGATAAAAATCCCTGCGGCCCAGCAGCATGCCGTTTCTGATAAAAAGCGCCTGAACGTCGGCGTGGCCCGCTTCGAAAGCAATGCCGATAACATCCTGGTTTTCAAAACCCGGCGAGATGATTTTTTGCTTTTCCAGCGCGCCTTCGACCCGTGCAATCCGATCCCGCAGTTCCGCTGCGCGTTCGTATTCCATCTTCTCAGAGGCTTCCAGCATATGTCGTTTCAGCAGATCCAGCAGGTCGCGGTTCTTTCCTTCAAGAAAAAGACGCACCTGTTCCACGGTGTTCTGATACAGGGTCTTGTCTGCCTTTCCGGTGCAGGGGCCGAGGCACCGGCCGATCTGAAACTGGATGCATGACCTGCCCGGCTTGTCCGATTTCAGTTCCGTCCTGCAGGGGGCGAGCGGAAACGTACGACGGATAAGGGCGAGAGTCTCCCACATGCCTCCCGCGGGAACGTACGGGCCGTAGTAAAGCGCTCCGTCTTTCTTTAATTTGCGCACCACTTCGAGCCGTGGAAATTCCGCTTTTATGTCGAACCGGATATAAGGGTAATTCTTGTCGTCACGCAGAATGATATTGTACCGCGGGCGGTGTTTTTTGATGAGGTTTGATTCCAGCGCAAGCGCTTCCAATTCCGTGTGGGTCACCATGGTCTCAATGGCCGCGATCTGCCGCACCATGATTTCCGTTTTTTCCCCCTTCGTGCCCTTCTGGAAATACGAGCGCACCCGGTTTTTCAGAGACACGGCTTTCCCGATATAGATCACGTGTCCCTTGGCATCCTTCATGAGATAAACGCCCGGCACGTCCGGCAGATTTGCTACTGTTTCTTCAAGCGTCATGATAGGTAATTTTACCACGGTTGCTCCGGTTTGAACACGGATAATTCCCGGGCAAGGGTAAAATTACCTTGAAGCCGGACCGCTGTTGTGGTACCGTTCTAATTAATTGCACGATTGAAGGAGGACCGCTATGAAAAAAAACCTGAGAACGTATCCCTGGATAATAATTGTTTTTGTTCTTTTTCTCTCTCCGGGTTTCGCTCAAGCAGCTCCGAGCTTCGCAGGCGAAGCCAACCCTTATTTCACCACACAATGGTTTGACTGGAAGGAATTTGGCGATGCAAATAGGCGGCTCGTTCGGGAATCAGGTCCGCGCTTCGGAGTAGGATTTACCTATAATTTCGAGTTTCAGGAACATCATCTGATACTGAAGCCACGTATCGAGATCATCGGTGGAGTAATGGATTACGACGGCGCCACCCAGGCCGGTGTTCCTGTAAAAACCGATACGAACTACTTCAGCGGAAAGCTGGAGCTTGATCTCGGGTGGAGATTCGGATCTCTGCAGCGTGCCTCGATCGAACCTTTCGCCGGAATCGGTGTCCACGGATGGTCCCGTGACATCCAGGACGCCACAGCCTCGAACGGCACGCCGGCATATGGATATACGGAAGAGTGGTACACCTTCTATATTCGCGCGGGTTTGAGAGGCGATATTGCCTTAACAGAAAACACCCGGCTCTTTGCCGAGGCGGGCGGCAAGTTCCCCGTTTATAATGAGAATACGGCGCATTTTGATGAAGCAAATCTGGGGCCGGATGTGACCTTTAATCCGGGAAGAGAACCATCATGGTTTGCTGAAGCAGGCATAAAATACAGAATGTTTAAGGCAAGTTTTTACTACGACAGTATGCTTTTTTCGAGATCAGGCATTGCTTACTCCGGCAGCACTCCGTATTACCAGCCGAAATCCCAGGCGGATATTTACGGAATCAAACTAGGCGCCTCGTTCTGACGGCGCTCCTGTCATACTCTGCTACAGCCTCGGCATGGGCGCATCAAGCGTGCCGCCGAGGCTGAGCTGATAAAATCCTTCCGGGTCCTTGTTCTTTATCAGCGACAACAGCCCCGCCTGCTCCCGCGCAAGCCGCTCGGACGGCTTCAGCTTTACAACGATATTCAGCGTGCCCCGCTCCCGAAGAACCACGTCTCCCTGACAGCGGACTTTAAGCTCCTTTCCGTCAAGGTCCAGCTTCCGGATCGTCAGCCTGTCGCCTTTGAGGTCCGCCTCCAGCCAGCACTGATCAAAATCCAGATCCGGGACGGGAAATCCCTTGACCTTCAATTCCCGTGATGCCAACCCTTTCAGCCAGAGCTTCCCCCTGCCCGTATCGCCGGTTATTTCGACGTTGCCTCCCAGCTTTCCGGACAGGCGAAATCCAAAATCTTTGAGCAGAGAATACGAACTGATATCAAGACCGTTTGCATCGATATGGAGATACTGTCTGCCCGGGCCCTGTTGCGCCTTTACGAGCAGTTCCCCTCCGTATGCTTTCGCTTTCAGGTCCAGGGAAACAAGATTCCGCAGCAGATCAAAAAGGGAGATCGAAGTCCGTACTGACTGGCTTTCGAACAGAACTTTGCCGCTTCTGTCCGAGACCACCACATCGCTCAGCACGAAATGATTGAAGAACAGCGGAGAAATGCGCGACACGTGCATCTCATAGGGCGTACGCTGCCGCACTTCTGCTTCGAGTTTTGTCTTGATCCGGTCAACGGGAAACAGGACGACCAGGAACACCAGAAAAGCCGCAAAAAAGTATACGGCAAAGAGTGCACGTCTGATGAGAAGTTTTCTGTCGATCATGTCCTATCCGGCGCTTGAGACAAGAATCGTGGCATTCAGCAATTTCGGGTTGTCGAACCGGGGCTTGAAATACAGCTTCCTGATACGGAGGGCGTTTTTTTCAAGCAGAAAAACATAGTTGACGACATCGTACAGCGTTATGTTGTCCAGTCTTATTTCGACAATGCTTTCCTTGAAGGATTCAGTCTGTATCCCGGTCTGCGGCTTCAGCGATACGATTTTGCTGCTCAGATTCGCCCGCCGTGTAATGTTCTCGATTTCCGTCAGCAACGGCCCGCGCTTGGAAGCGATTTCCTGCACCTGCTGCAGGCGCTGCTGCATCTCAAGGTACTGCTCCTTCAGGACGCGCATTTCCGCAAGGTCCCGTTCTTTCCGCGGAATCAAGTCTTTCTTGCGGGCCAGATCGGACAGAAGCGGAGACAGGACGAAAACGGACAGCAGAATCAGCGCTGCCGCAATCCCTCCGATAATGAGTACTCTTTTATCTCGCTGTTCAAGTTTCATAGTATTGCCGTGGATCTACATCGCCTGTTTGAGTTTGATATCAAAACGGAATTTCACCTTGTTGTCCATACCCATTCTCGTGTCCTGGACCAGCACCTCGGCAAAGGCTGGCGCTTTTTGCAGCTCTGATTTCATCTTGTCTACCGACTCGAAGGAAGACGCTTCACCCTGCAGCTTGAGACGATCGCCTTCAAGAAGAAATTCCTGAAAACTCACCCGGACTTCCTTCGGGATGCCATCCGTCACTGTTTTCATAATATCCAGCGCGGACGATCCTGATCCCAGCACACCGAACTTCTTTCTGGATTCGTCGATTTTTTTCCGAAGCTGCTCCACCGGGTCGCCCACGAGTTTCGAATCCGGCACGGTCTGGCGGTATATTTCCCTGATTTCCCTGTCCAGTTTTCCGTAGCTGGACTGCGTGAGATAGAATTTCAGCCCGAGGCTCGCCAGCGCAAGCAGACCTGCTGCCGCCCCGGCCATGACAAGGGTGCGCCGCCTTCTGCGCCTGCCCTCGTCCACTAAATGGTATGCGAACTCCTCCTTCCGGAGGTTGACGTCGTCGCACAGTGCCAAACCGAGGCTTACGGGATCTGTCGCTTTTTTCCCGCCGAAATCGGGGATGATCCTCTCCACCGCGACCCCGATGTCTCCAAGTTCCGCACCCACGCTCTCACCTTCGGCAAGAAGATACGCTTTGTCGATGCGCGTGGCCAGCTCTGTTTCGAGTCCTTTGTGCAGATGCCTGAGTCCGCCGGTCGAACGCGAAATCGAAAAGCTTCTGCAGGCCTTTACTGTCTTCTCGTCCTTCACGCACAGATCATTACCGCCTATCAAAACCGCCGTTCCTTCAACAGGGATCATCCTTGCAACATGATAGAGGCCGATATAGGACGGAACAACAACCTGGGGATCCACGCCCGCCGAAGCGAGAAGATCGAGATGGAGCCGCAAAAGGGTTTTCGGCAGCATGATGCCTAGCACCGACGTCTCATTCTTCTCTCCGGACTTTTTGTCCGGTTTGCTCATGATCAGATGGTCGAGCACAACGTCGTCGAGCGGAAACGGAACGCTGTCTTCAATCTCAAACGGCAGCGCTTTCTCCACGCGCTTGCGGTCGTCAAACGGAAACTGCACCGGACGCTGGCTGAAATACCGGCCTGGAATGGAAGAAACGATCCGCGCCCCGGCCCAGTCCTTGGCTTTTTCTTTCAGGATGTCCACGAGCTCTGCGTCCGTCGCGAAGGTGCTGCAGAAGGAATCCCTGAGATCGGTCTGGCGCAGGCCCTTCTCAACGACCGAAACGGCCAGCCTGCCTTTCTCTATGTTTAATCCGACAATTTTCACAACGATCTCCAATAAACAGGAGTACTGCCATCAATAACAGTTTCTATCTGTTTTGTATAGCTGCCCACCGTAGCAAAAAAATAAACTTTGGATACGTTGCTGATAGCAACAAAATCACTCATGTCGGTAGTCAACTCCGCACTTGTATACGGTTGATCTTTTCTTCTTGATAAGATCGCGCTTACCGATATGGTGGTTTTTGTCGCTAAAACGCTCCGCAAAACGTCTTCTGGCGCAGTATTAATATTAATTCTATCCGCCGGCTGTGAATAGAGCGTCACATAAGGAGCTATTTTATTGTAGTCCTCGTCTTTCATGAATCTGTGGAGCTCGGTCAGCAATTGCCGCTGCTTGGTCGGGTCAACAAGCGTGTCCAGTATCTCCTGGCTCACGTTCTTTCTTCTAAAGAGCTCCGTAAGCCAGGTAAACGCGGCGTTCTCTTTCCGCAAACCGTGGATATCAATCTTCCCTGCCTCATCCTCCCAGCGGATTTTCAGTTCAGTGTCGCTTGCGCTCACCAGAGGAATAACGCCCCATTCTCCCTGTGGGAGATTGTCTTTCAGCGCCTTGTATTTTACAAAAATGGCCGGCCCGGAGCGCGCGAGGAAAAACGCCCTCTGGCTGTCGCGAAAATTCATGGCTGCCTGCAGGCTCACTCGCGTTCCGTAGGCGAATTCAAAAACAAGCGCGATCAGGAGCGCGGTGATCAGAAGCACGACAATCAGCGCGACGCCTCGTTCACGGTTTATTATTTGATGCACCTCCGGTCTCAAATTCCACCTTTCGGTTGCACTTTCATTTCAGCGTTCACCCGCGCCGTATACGTCATTCCGGAATCAAGCGTTAATGCAATTTCCACAATTGACGGCAGAGCATTTTTCTGCGGCCATTCATCGGACCAAGTGTCACCACCACTGTTATAGCGCACCTGAAATGCCGTTACGCGGTCTGTTATCTGATACTCGATACCGCCTTCACCTGCGGGAACGTCTTTGCTCAACTCGCGTTTTTCCCTGCGCATCAGAACAAAACCTTTGCCGTCCGATTTTTCCTTGAAGAAGTAGCCGACTTCCCAGAGATCAGTTTCCTTCGAGTTCGCCCTGCGCCAGTTCGTCAGCGTCGTCAAAGAAAGCGAGTCATGTCGTTGCTTGTCGCTCCCGGTCATGGACTCTTCTTTCTTGCCATAGAAAATAGTCTGATTCAGCATAGCAGGATTAATGTACGCGTTTGCTATGTCGTTTGAAATTTTAGTCAGGAGCGTGCGCGCCAAATCCGTGCTGTCGCGCCTTGCTTCCGCCTGTTCCACGTTCCGTCCTGTCGTCGAAAAAACCATGTACACGGTTGCAAGAACAGACGTCAGGATTGCCAGCGCAAGGAGTACCTCAAGAAGCGTGAACCCGTGTTCCCTTCGGGCCGCAGAGCGAAGGCCGCAATCCGTCTTACTTCTCATAGCTCACCAGTTCGACCTGCTCCTGCCGGTCACCTTCCTTCCACAGGGTTGCTACACGGATTTCCGTAATGAAGCTCCCGTTCGGAAGAGGAAACTTTGAAATTGTCCTTTTCCAGGTGTATTCCTTCAGACTTTCATCGTCCCTAAAATCACCCTCTTCTTCCAGCGGCGGCAGCAGCTTTTTTGAAACAACCAACGGCAGTGTATCGACCATCATGTTTCTTGCAAGCAGCGTCGCGGTGGTGATGTGTTCGGCCAGCAGGACGTCCTGCATGCTCCTGTTTTTCAGACCGATAAGCGTTATCAGCACCGTGGCCATGATGACTACGGCCACCATGACCTCAAGCAGGGTGAAGCCATTGCTGTTTTGTGTTCCGGCTTGACGACTGTGGTTTTTCAGAATGTGCCTATCTTTTTTATATGACGATCCGCGTTCCGTGATGCCCGTTATCACCGCTCTTCCTCATATCCTTCTCGCAGTTCTGTAGCGCCGGTAAGAGAATTCACCCACAGGGTAAAATCCTTATTGGAGCCGTCGCGGAGATGAATAGCGGCCCGCTCCACCCAGCCGTCCGGAGTGAACAGGATGTACGGATCTTCGGGGTGTCCGGCAACGCGCACATCCTTGAACGTCGTGCTGCCCGAGAGGCTGTCCTCGCCCGCCATCACCGTGTGGTACCGCCTGAATTCCATGGTGTTGCTGCCCGTCAGAGCCAGCACTTCCGGCCAATAGTGCCCGCCCTGAATATCAAAGCGGAGGCGATATACCGCTTTTTTTGCCTGCGCATCATCCTTCAGAAAGCGAATCACGCCGGTAAGATGCCGCGCGCTCCGCTTCAGGTTGGCTTCGCCGATCTCACCCAGCTTCGGAATGACAAAAGACAGCACCACTCCCAGCACAAGGATGACGACCAGAAGTTCGACAAGCGTGAACCCTCTCGGTTGCAGACTGTGGATCTCTGATTCCGGACTATGCCGCTTCTCCGTGTTCCGCATTCCGCAACCCGCGTGTTACTCCATTTTCCAACTCTGTATGTCGGCGTTATTGCCTTCTCCGCCGGGTTCCTTGTCAGCTCCATACGAAACAATCTCATACTCTCTGTTTTCGCTTCCCGGGGAAATGTAGACATACTCCTTATCCCAAGGGTCCTTCGGAATGCGGGCGGGCTTGAGATATCCGCCGTCCCTCCACTTGCCGGGAACGCGGCCGGTTTCAGGTTTTTTAATCAGCGCGTCAAGCCCCTGGTCCGTGGTCGGATAAAAACCGTTGTCGAGTTTATACGAATCCAGCGCCTGCTCAAGGGAGCGTATCTGGGTCTTCGCCACTTCTCTTTTCGCCTTCTCCTCCTGCCCCAGAAACTTCGGGAGTACCAGACCCGCGAGAAGCCCGAGAATAATAATGACGACCATGATTTCAATAAGAGTGAAACCTTCTTGCCATTTCCTGTTCATATGCATTCTCCTTTTCTGAATACCGTAGCCGATCCCGTTTGGAACGCTACCGCACTCCCGAGCTCATTTCGAGCATCGGCAGCATGATCGCTATCACCACAAACCCGATGACCAGTCCCATTGCCAGAATAATAACCGGCTCCATGAGGGCCATCAGCCCCGTGATGCGCGTTTCGACGGTCCGGTCGAAAGAGTCCGATATTTTGAGCAGCATCTTTTCGAGTTCGCCGCTCTTTTCCCCGACCGCCACCATCTGCACGACAACCGGGGGAAACAATCCGCTTCTGCGGAGGGGATCGGCAATGGGCTCGCCTTCACGCACATTCTCCCGCGCCTTCTGGACGGCGTTCGCGAGAACGCTGTTTCCGACCACGCTCTTGACGATATCAAGTGCGGTAAGCGCAGGAACCCCGCTCTGGAGCAGTGTTCCAAGGGTCCGGGTGAACCGCGACACCGCGATCATCCTGATGAGCCCGCCGAACACCGGCAGCCGGAGCAGGCGTGCGTCCAGCATCTCCCGCCCGGCCGGGGTATTGATATGTTTCTTTGCGTAGTAAACCGCCGCCCCCAGCGCGATCAGGATCGCCCACCAGTACGACGAAACAAACCGAACGGTAGTCAGCAGCATGATCGTGATGAACGGCAGCTGCTGCTTCATGTCCTCGAACATGCCGACCACGCGCGGCATTACGAAGCTGAAAATAAAGAACAGCATGCCGATGCCGATTACTGTCATGAAGGCCGGATAAGCCAGTGCGGCCAGAATTTTTCCTCGGAACCTGACCTGCTCGTCAAGAAAATCGGAAAGCCTGTCGAGCGT
Source organism: Nitrospirota bacterium (assembly GCA_963663225.1). Classification (GTDB taxonomy): domain Bacteria; phylum Nitrospirota; class UBA9217; order UBA9217; family UBA9217; genus JBAZLV01. The sequence goes on from OY760142.1 coordinate 599,390, forward strand.
AATTTCGAGTGTCCCGCTCGCCTCGCCTGCCGAGACCATGTTGATATACAGCTGCGAAAACGCCTTCGGGTTCGCCTTGAGCGAATCTGCAAGCGATGCGCCCTCCCGCACGCTGTCGCGAACCGACGACAGTGCCCCTTTCAGCGCTTTAGATTCTTCCTGCTCCACAAGCACCGACAGCGCTTCCATCAGGGGCAGTCCGGACGACAGCAGCGTGGCGAGCTGCCGCGTTGCGTTCGCAAGATCGACAAGTTTCACCCGGTTCCCGAAGCTGAACGAAACCGTGCCGCGCCGTGCGGCGCGCGCCGCCGATCCTTCGCTGATTTCCAGGACGACAACGCCCTCTTTTTTCAGCCGTGTTTTGACGGCTTTCAGGCTTTCTCCGTCCTGGGAGCCGGAAACTTTTTTCCCCTGGGCGGTAACGCCCTTGTATTCATAAACAGGCATGGTTGCAATACCGAACACAGAATGCCGGGCAGGCTCGATTCCGGTTTCCGGCTACGATTCCTTCTGCGTCACGCGCACCACTTCTTCGACAGACGTGATCCCTTTCAGAATTTTGTCGGCGCCATCCTGCCGCAGCGTGGTCATTCCCTTTTCCATGGCCGCCGCCTTTATGGTGGATGCGTCGGCGCTCTTCATGATCAGCTGCCGGATGTCATCATCCACGCTCAGCAATTCATAGATTGCGGTGCGTCCGAGATACCCGGTCTTAAAGCAGGCGTCACAGCCCCGGGCTCGGTACACGGTCATGTTTTCGGTCTTTCCTTTGATCTCCAGTTCGCTGATCTCGTCCTGCGTAAGCTGGTACGGTTCCCTGCATTCCTTGCACAGGACGCGCACCAGACGCTGGGCAAGAATGGCCATGACCGACGAGGAAATCAGGAACGGTTCGATTTTCATATCGATCAGTCTCGTTATCGCGCCGGCAGCATCATTCGTATGCAGCGTGGAAAAAACCAGGTGGCCGGTCAGGGCAGCCTGGATCGCGATTTCAGCGGTTTCCGAATCACGGATCTCGCCCACCAGAATGACATCAGGGTCCTGCCGGAGCACGGAGCGAAGCCCGGCCGCAAACGTCAGCTGAATCTTGGAGTTCACCTGGATCTGTCCGATGCCTTTCAGCTGATATTCGATAGGGTCTTCGATGGTTATGATGTTCTTGTCCGGGGAGTTTATTTTTGAAAGTGACGCGTACAGGGTCGTGGTCTTGCCGCTGCCCGTGGGACCGGTCACCAGAATAATGCCGTGGGGCCGCTCAATAAAACCGTTGAACGCCGTCAGCGTGCTCCCGGCAAAACCGATCTGATCGAGGGGAAGCAAGGCGCTCTCGCGATACAGGAGCCGCAGCACAATGCGCTCCCCGAAGGCGGTCGGCACGATCGAGACCCGGATGTCCACGTCTTTGCCTGCGATCTTGATCCGCATGCCGCCGTCCTGCGGCAGGCGTTTCTCGGCTATGTTCAGGCCGGACATGATCTTGACACGCGATGCGATGCTTGCCTGAAACCGCTTCTGAATCGTAAGAATATTGTACAGAATGCCGTCGATGCGGAAGCGGGCGACCATTTCCTTTTCGAAAGGTTCGATGTGGATGTCGCTTGCCCGTTCGCGGATTGCCTGCGACAGAAGCGAGTTCACGAGGCGGATGATCGGCGCGTCATCGGTGACTTCGAGCAGGTCGGTGGGCTCGTCCAACTCCGCGGCCAGGAACGACAGGTCTTCTTCCTCCATTTCCTGCACCGTGTCCTCGGCTTTGTTCATGCCTTCGCTATGGAGGCGGTTGAGCGTGTCGAAAATTTTCTCGGTGGGGGCAAGGCAGAGTGAAATGTCGCTGCCGAAAAGCACGGCCAGATCATCGATCACCGAAAGATTCAGCGGTTCCGAGGTAGCAGCAAGGATGGTGCCGTCTTCTCTGCGGAGCGGAAGCACAATCGCCTTTTTAGCATAGGTGATCGGCAGCCTGAGCGCCAGTTCCCGGTCGATTTCACCCAGTTCAGTCAGAAACGGCAGCCCCAACTGCGTGCTGAGCGCCCTGAGAACCTCCTCTTCGTTTACCGCGTTCAACCGCATGAGAAGAGTGCCGATCCGGCCGCCGCGCTTTTTCTGATGATCGAGCGCTTTTTTGAGGCGGTCCGGCGCCAGTCCGGACTCAACGAGTATATCGCCGAGCAGGCGTTTCACCTCTCACGCTCCCTGGGAGCGTTCTGGGCTGTGCCGGTAGGAGAAGAGGCCGGCGCGCCAACGGCATCCTGCATCGATGGGGTGTAGGTGACAGGCGCTTTTGAGGCAGGGCCGTCCGCCGGTATTCTTGTAGTTGCGGTGGGGGCCGTCTGAAGCACACGCCCCCCCCCTGTCTCAGGTGAATACGTAGCAGTGGATGTTTGAACAGAACTGCCTCCTGCCGCACCCGACGTCGCGGTAGGAGCAGTCTTCAGCATGTTTTCATCGGTTTTCTTGGGAAGAGTACCGGTCGGCGCAGAGAGAACAGCCCGATCACCGTCTTTCGTTGCCGCGGTGCCCGTGGCAGAAGATTTCAGTGCATCGTTATTGGTAGCGTCCCCGCCTGTTCCGGTCGGCGCTGTCCGTTGAGACTCTCCAGCCGGAGTCTCTTCAAGCACTTCAGCGTCCTCGTCTTCATCTTCGCCTTGCTCATCTGTAGCAGCAGGCGCGGATGGCTGCTCCAATGTCTCGGCAGGCTTCTGCAGAGCAGGCTCCACGTTTTTCTTTTCAATGCGGTACTCCTTGCGGAAGTCTTCCTGCGCTTCGCCTTTTTTCTTCGTCAGATCGCCGGCGTCCCCTTCATTCTTAATAATATACGGCGTGATGAAAATCATGAGGTTTGTCTTTTCGACGGACGTAGACTTCGATTTAAAGAGCCAGCCGAGCACCGGGATGTCTCCGAGAAATGGAACCTTGGAGACGGTAGAGGTAACGTTGTCCTTGATCAGCCCGCCGATGACCATGGTCTGCCGGTCCTTTACCACGACCGTGGTGCTTGCCGAACGCTTGCTGGTGCTGGGGCCGACCGTGTTCACATTCAGTCCGGAGGGCGAGTCAATAATTGCGGAAATTTCCTGATAGATATCGAGCCGAACGTTGTCGTCGGAAGTGATCTGCGGAGTCAGCTTCAACGTAACCCCGACGTCTTTCCGCTCCACGGAGGTCAGGATCGCCGTGCTGCTCGTCGTCGCGTTCTGCGTCTGGCCGGTGATGAACGGAATATTTTCTCCCACCATGATCTCGGCCTTCTGATTGTCCGTGGTAAGAAGATTCGGGGTGGAAAGCACGTTTACATCGCTGTCGCTCTGGAGCGCATGGATCAGCGCACCGATATTCAAAAATTCAGTGCCGTTATACGTGAAGACCCCCTTGACGGCTGCAAGGGTGAGTCCTTCCAGATTGGCAAGTCCGGCAGGCCCGTTCGCGATAAGGCTCGCTATGTTGCCGAAATTCGTCCCCCCGAGCGCGCTGGTCGTCCCGCTGTTGACGCGGTTGAACGACTGAAATTCGAATCCGATCTCTCGGGATTTTGACAGGCTCATCTCGATAATCGCGGCCTCGACATACACCTGTCTCCGCCGGATATCCAGTTTCTGGATCACGTCTTTCATGGTCTCATAGTCGCCAGGCGAACCCACAATGATAAGCGAGTTGGTCGCCTTGTCCGCGGTAATGGTAACAGCCCCTTCAAGCAGCGTGGTTGCCCCAACCTGGGCCGTTCCTCCCGTTTGCGTGGCCGGCAGCTTTGAAACAAGCCCCTGCATCAGTTTGGCAATGTCTTCCGCGTTCCCGTTTTTCAGATAATAGACATTGATTTTCCCTTTTCCTTCCGGTGCCGGCACATCCAGCGCATTCAAAAGCGTCTCGATTTTCCGGATATTGGAGACTGAATCGGTGAGAATGACCGAATTCGTGGTCGGATAGGCAATCAAATTTCCGTCCTTGGTCAGAAGCGGCGTTATCGTCCGCACAATCTCCTGGGGATTGACGTAATTCATCCGGATAAGCTTGGTGACGAATCCTTCACCGCGTATGTTGTCGTCCTTGAACACCTTGAGCCCGCTCTGGCGTGCTGTCGCCGTGGGTATGATGCGGATAACCTTGCCGTCCTCCACTGCGGTAAAACCTTTGATTTCGAGGGCCGAAAGGAACACCTGGTACGCCTCGTCCGGCGATATTCTGGTGGGGGTCATGAGGGTGATCTTGCCGGCAATGCGCTCATCCAGAATGAAGTTTCTCCGTGTCAGTTCGCTCATCACTTTGACCAGGGCATTGATCTCGACATTCGTGAAATTAAGCGTAACGTAATTATCGGCGGATTTTATCTTCTGAATGTCAATCTGCTCTGAAGGTGCAGGGGTTGGCTTGGGGGGAGGTGTCTGGGCAGAAACGTCTGCCGCGATTATAAACCCTATAAGAAACAGCAGGGCGGCCGATTTTCTCACAATAGAGCCTCCAAAATCACATTCTCAAACTTCATAATAAAAACCACATAGGGAATAATAGCGGTTGTAATAGCCTGTACCTGAAATTTTGGATTAGGGATTTGTTCCTGGTTTCTAATGAATGAACATCTGCTCCGGATACCATCGGCAAATATTCAGCGGATCTCATAATTCAATGTTTGCCGCTGGCCGCCCCGCACCACATCGATCGTAATGTTCCGTTCGTTCTTCAGTCCCTGGTAAAGCTGGAAAAACTTCGCGGGATCGTCCACATCCTGAGAGTTGACGCTCCGTATTACGTCGCCGTTCTGAAGTCCGATTTTTTCGTAGATGCTGCCGGGTACTATTTCGCTCAGACGGAATCCCACCGTCTTGCCGTTTTCCAGATACGGCAATGCCCGCGCCTGCGTCAGGATCTGGCTCATGTTCTCGGTGCTCGCAGCCACTTCCTTCTGATCGACCGCCCACTTGCCTTCAGAAAGTTTTTTTACGCTGGTTTTGGATGCAATCGGGTTTTGAACATTGACGATCTTGGTGTCATCTGCAACCTGGACGTCCATTACAGAGCCGTCAGCCCGTTTAATCGTTATTTTATCCCGCATTACCTTGATGATCACGGAACCGTCCGGAAGCTTTTGGTTGATGCGGTAAAAAACCTGTTCGCCGGCATCTTCAAGCACCGCGCCCGCGAAGCTCTGCCCTTCCACCGTCCCGATCAGGCGATACGACGATGATGCAGCCGCGGGTCCGCTTGATGGCCCCCTGCCCTCACCGAACAGCCCCCGATCCAGAATCGAGGAATACTCGCTCAGCTCGCGCCGCGGTTCCAATGCGGGACGTGCGCGCTCCTGTGACGCGGAAAACTTGGGGGAAGCCTCAAGGGTCCGTCCGATCAGGGAATCGACAATGTCGGCTGCAAAATATGCCGAAACGGTCAACAACGCCGCAAGGGTCAGCGTATATGTTGTTTTATTCTCTTTCATATTTTATTGTTATTTTGATAAAAAATTATACTCTCAACCATATTTATTGTCAATTAGGAACAGCGCAATGTTTTTTATACTTTAGTTGCTATGCAGCAGGTAAAGAGCCACTCCGGCCAACTTATGTTTTATTATCTCGAACGCACGGAAACGACTGATCCGCGCGCGAAACTAAGCATAATAAATAAAACAGCCTTGAGGAGTTTTGTCAAGAAAACCGAAACAATGGTTTCGTTGAAACTCTCCTCAAGGCTATGAAGTTTATAACACCTTATTGATTATCATCTGTTAATGGCCATTTGGCGGAATGACTGCTGCAGTGGCGTCCGCAATATCCTGTGTCGCGTCTTCAGACAAAATGTACTTGCTGTTCAACGCCGAGTTTGTCGCAAGAGTAACCAGATTTACGTAGGACGCATGAGTGGCATAGGTGTCATTGAGCGTAGTAGTGGGATAATCCATTGAGTACCCCCACCGTGTGCACGTCCCCGGCCCGGAGTTGTTGCTTGAGTTGTTGACAACGGGAACCTGTACCTGCGGAAGACGAATACCGCCTTTTGTCATGCCTAACGGATCACGGTCTACCACCACGTTGGGAGTGAACTGGACCACAGTAAGCGGCGGCGCAGACACGATCGGAGCCCCGCCATGGGCCCAGGTAATAAGCTGTTCCAGTCCGGCGGATAATACATGATAGAAAGGCACTTTACTGCCGACAGGCATGTATGTGCAGGCCAGAGAATCCTCGACCGCGATATTGTTCATATCGCGATGTTCAAGAAAAACGCGGCTTACCCAGGCGCGATAGTCGTTATGCGACGCGTTCGGCACTTCCCAGGTCACGAACATGTTGTCATCAAGGCGGCGATAGGTAGCTTCGCTAAACGTGACAACGTCGTTCTCCGTCAGCACTTTCCAAACGGGGTTTATGAGGTCTTTACGGATATTGGTCCCGTAGGTGCTTTCAAGCGCAAAGGCATCAGCCACCTTCGCCAGCGGATGGACGTTGTTTACATATGACGACAGCATGACCGCTGATTGTGACTGTCCCATAGCGATAAAGGTTGTCGGAGTGAGCCCGGCGAGCGGATTTACACCCACCGGATGTTTCAAGGCCTGTAGAGCCTGGGAGAATATATCGAAATGCAAAGCATCGCTCGTGAGCGCCGTGCCGTCTTTAAGATGTGAAACGTCAAGAGTTGAGTACCGGTTGGTCGCTGTCGGGCTGTTTGTGGCCGACGCCGTGGTCGGGGTGCTCCAGGATATTAACGCATTCACCCCAACGCGCTGGGCTGAAACACCGACCCACACATGTCCTTTGCGCATAACATAATCATAAATTTCGTACCAGCAATACTCCATGTCCATGTTGTTCGTCACGTTGAACCACTCAACGATGACCGTGCCGCTGAATTTTGTCGGGTCACTCGGCTTCCGGACAACAATCCGGCTTTTGTAAGGATGGCCGTCGTCACGGATCGTTGCGGTTGTCGTTGCTGCCGACCCCGTGGGAATGATGAAACGGGTCGCCGTTCCTGAAATGAAATACTCTTCCTCGACATATCCTCTTGCCGCAAGGTCGAATTGTGACGAGAAGAAATTAAAGTTACGAGTTGCCGGGCTGGTGGTCGCACCCGCCGCGGGCCTGTCCGGCGCCGCAATCGGCCCCGTCACTGTCGGATTCAGGACCGTCATTGTCCCGGCAGAGATTACTCCGGATGAGCTCGACCCGCCGCCTGAACAGGCGTTTAATACAAGGGCTGCTATCGCTGCACTAAGTAGAGCAAAGACCGATATGGTAGCAAATATCTTCTTCATTTTATATGGTTCTCCCTTTTTTGTTAGAGATTGCTATTCGTCTTTAAAATACTCTTTTTCAGCCATGAACAACCAGATTAAGAATACAACTCAAACAGAACAGCATGCGTATTTTCCATGTATCACCCCCCTTTTGAGAATGAGATTCACGCAATGAGACTCCGCTGAAATTTCCGGAATGGCCCGGGCACGAAATATTCTTATTCAGGATTTTCCTGCCGGCTTGGGAAAGGTTCGAGGATATCGGCAGCCGGTTTATGATTTACAAGCGGACAAATGTCCATCGGAAAAAATGCACACATCGACACGCGCAAAGCTGATGCAAGCTTATAGATCACCGATGCGGTTGGATTTTTTTCGCCGCGCTCAATCTCCCCCAGGTATTTGGCATTAATCCCTGCCAGCTCGCTCAATTTTTCCTGACTGTATCCCCGCCTTTGCCGCAAAGTTCTGATGTTACCGCCGATATTCGTAAACATGTCATTCCTGACCTCATTTCATAAATCGTACGGTTAGAGCGCATAGTATACGTGCGCATATATGCTTTGAACACAAGCTATAGACGGTATTTCGTGGTTGGAAAAATTATGGGGAAAACGGATGAAACATTAACGGATCGTGATGATAAAAAACTACGGCTCTCCGTTGCATAATAATGCAGCCGGAGGACACACGGATTACACACAGATCAGAAGTCCGTTGAAGTACTGATAAAAGAAGGGTATTTTCGGATATAACGACAAGACAGGTTGGAAAACTTAATATGAGCGAGGGGTTTTGATTGCTTTATAAATCTCTTCCGTTCTGAGAGAAGGGGTAATGTCCAGATTGGCCTTAAGGTAGGAATGACAGCGTTGATAAGCACTGGCGGCTTCAGCATCTCGTCCGAGGTTGTGATAGTTAATAATCAGTTTTTGATAGAGCACTTCCCGGACATTGTCAATTTCAAGCCCTCGCCGGTACGATTCCACTGCCTTATCATATTCTTTCCTCTCCTCCCGGTAGGACCCGAGAGCAAGAATAATATGAACGGTTTTACTTATGAGAATATCCCGCAGGGACATGATCCAGGGCTGGCTGTCGTCGCCGTCAAGGAAGTGTCCTTTGTAGCCCTCCAACACCCGATCCGTAAGCTGAATGACCTCTTGTATTTCATCCAGTTCTCTCTTGCTCTTTTTTTTCATTTTCTGATTTTTTTTCCATCCGTCTTCTGCTTTTTTGATCAAACGCTGAAATCCCCAGATATCGACAAAACAATATTGACCATCGAGGGTCAGGGTCCCGTCTTTGAATTGCAAAGCTTTATCGTTGCCGAGCAGCTTTCGAAGCCGGTACAGGGCCAGTTCGAAGGAACGATGCGCGGAGTAACCATCCGCATCAGGCCAGAGCGCATCAGTAAGCTCCGCTTCTGGAACGGCCCTGCCCCCGAATGCAATTAACGCTTTCAGCAATGCAATAGGTTTCTGCTGGACTTTCCGGGAAAAAACAATTTTCTTTCCATCTTTTACAAGCTCAAATCTTCCCATCGTGTATATCCGGAGCGGATATGGCCAGTTGTCAAGGAGCAACACATCCTTATCCGGAAGAAGCTTTCGCTTTTTGATAATATTCTGAACATACTCCACTTCGATTCCCGCCCCGAGCGCCTTTGCACAAAGAAAACTCATAACGGAGGGCCGCCACCATAACATGTTCATAAATCCGTTTTCACGTCCCAGTTTCATGGCGCTTTGCAAGGGTGCCAGCGCTTTCTGCTCATCTGCACAGTTGAGTCTTACATAGGACTCCGAGACGAGGCACAGATACTTCATGAAGCTGCTTTTCATGTCATCGGCAATTTGGTGTGCATGAGCAAGATGATATTCGGCCTCCTCTGTTCTTCCCTGTTTGCTGAAAATTTCGTAAATCATGACGTGAGAAATCATTGTGAAGGGAATGTCGCCGACCAGCTCCGAAATATTTCTTAACTCTTTACAATGCAGGTGTGCGGTAACGTTATCATCATCGAGCATGGCTTTCCAGATTTTTGCAAAATGATAGTAGCATCTATCGAGGCGCTCCTTTCCCTCTGTGCCGGATTCCATTCTTTTGAATAATATGTCTGCGGTTGAGATGTCGCCGTTGCTCAGCGCAGCAGCAATACTGTACCCGATGACATGGGCTTCCCAAACGTATACACCCAGTTTATCGGCCAGCTTGATCATTTCAAAAACCAAGTTCTGGCTGTTTTCACCGGCTACCGTAAAAATATCATGAATCGTTTCCAGGCTTTTGAAAATGAGCATTACAAAATCAGGAGCGTTTGTAGAATGCATCGCATTTCGGAATAGGCTCAACGCAAAGCTTGCCTTGGTAAAATTACCGTGGCGCAGGTAGTGCGCCACAAGATAGGAACCGGCTTTGCAATGTAGGACCGGGTTATAGTTGGTACGGAGAATATTCAAGGACCGATTTTCCCAGATGCTGATGTCGGGATGGTGCGGCTGCCTGCGACAGAGGGCTCCAAACATGCTTATCGTTACCGACGCCTCAATTTCCCGGGAGGGAAACCTAGTATCCTTAGCAAGCATCCTATTAAGCAGTGAGATCATGTGATCCAAGGGACGGAAATCACTGCTGTAAAAAGCATCATCAACCGCACCGCCCCAGGCCGAAAACATCCCTGCACGATCATTCTGAGATTCGAACAGCTCAAATGCATGATCGAAATCCTTTTTGCTATCAACTGGATTGGACGTCATTGTACAAGCGCCGCGCCAGTAGAACAACCAGGGATAATTTTCGATTACCTCCCTGGGGAATTTATCTATCCAGCCCTTTACAACAAGGACCCGGCCCTGGGAAAACATGTCTTGCGCAAGTTTACAGATCAGTTTTGCCGCTTCTGAAAAATCTTCCGACTGAAGAAAAAGAATTACGGCATCTTCACTCTGGCTGTTCTCCGCAAGAACACGCGCTGCCTTTTGCTTAAGCGCTTTTATTTCGTCGTTCGGGCAGGTCTTCTCAAAATATGTCAGCAGGAATTCCCGGAACAGAGGATGATACTGGTACGCTTCTCCATGCATACCATACTTGTTTGTAAAAAAATGACGCTGGTGCATTTCAGCCAGGATCTGGCCGGCCTCTGCCATGCCGGTCAGATTGCAGGCCGCGTCGGCGGTTATTCTGGGAAACAACGATGTTTTCGTGAGAAGCTGCCGCGTTTCATCCGGCAGCCCTTCAAACAGTTCTGTTGCGAAGTAGTTGAAAATCTCCTGCCTGCTAAAGCTTGCCGTCTTTTGAAGGATCGGTAATGCCCCGCTGCCTTTTTCAGTGATAAGAACCAGACCTGCAGCCCATCCGTCCGTTTTTTCATGCAATTGTTTTATTATTGCATGGCCGAGCTTTTTGTGAATACGTGAGTAAACGAATGTTTCGGTTTCTGCAAGCGTCAGTTTCATATCGTTCCAGCCGATGTAACTGATCGCGTTGTTTGCGCGAAATCTTGTCAATGTCGCAGGAGGCTCATGGCGGCTGATGAAAATAATCCGCAGATTATCGGGAAGGACGGCCAGCCCATCGCAGATGATTTTGTGAAACAGGGAATCAGAGGGGATATGATGATAATTGTCGAAGACCAGTACTGAATGAGTTTTTAAGCTGCTATAGAGTTTCTCGAAAAATCTTCGGGTGAAAACATTGATGCCGGGAAGATACACAGGTGTCAGAAGGGGCAACTGTTTCCGGCTTTTGGGATTGGCGTTCCGCGCAGCATGTCCCAGATAGTAAAAAAACGTGGGAAGATCGGCGTCACCTTCGTCCAGCTGATACCAGAGGTACGGCAGTTTGCGTCTGCTCAGATAATCGGCAACCAGGGTCGTTTTTCCCGCCCCCCCGGGTCCGGCTATCCATGTAACAGGCTTCCTGCCGGCGGCATCGAGAAGAGAGTGAAGTCTCTTCCGCTGGATAACATCGATAACTTTTGGGCAAGTTATTTTTGATATCGGCATATTTGCATACAACTTAAGTTATGAAATAGTAACAATTACAAGGAGTGCTGTCAAATGAAATATTATGCAACAAATAGGTGATTCAGATATGTCATCCTGCACACCTCTACTGTAATTTCAAAAAAATGTCATTTTTTTGTGAATATTCAGGAAGCAGCAGATGAACAGTTCCATAACAGGTAAGTCTGTAGCTAATGCAGGATATACCGCTCAGCAATCCGTGCGGCAGTTGCCAGAGAAAGGAAAAGTAACGTATATAAATACGAACGTCATTACTTGGTCTTTCTTGTCCACTTGCGGGGAAAATACTCGGAAGATCCAGACAGGAAGCCCGCTCTCGATTCAGAGAACGAATGCAAAAACCCGGCAGCTTCAGGTTTTTATCACTCCTTGAGCAAAGCATCCGATGTTCGACGAGGGAGTTACTTCAACTGACTGTCTTTACTGCCACTTCGATTGTACAAGGCAACCGTCTTCTGCCTTTTTTCGAGTTCTGACTGGCATTGGACACAATAACGGACTCCGGGCATCGCCTTCTGTCGCGCCTCAGGGATAACCGCCTCGCATTCTTCACAGTGAGTCAGGCTTTCACCATCCGGCATCCGGCTTCTGGCTAACTGGACTGCCGACTCCACCGTGGCATCTATTTGTTCCTGCACCGCCCCATCGCGGGACCAACCGACTGCCATGACAGACTCCCGTTGTTTCTGATAATTAATTATACGATTATTGGGGAAAAAATCAACCCGGGGCAATAATGTCCAAGAGAATCGAGTGGAGTCCCCTCCGGGAGGAGCCGGAGATCCCTCGATAGACACGACCTCCTGCTTGTACCCAGCGCTAACGAGTGCGATAGCGCAAGTGCAGGGTACGACTTACTGCATCCCTCCCCCGACAAGAGTCGGGGGATTCCATGTCGCAGGGATTAAACAAACTAACCAGCTTACGAAAGTCATCATGTCTGTTTTACTGCTCTCTACCCGCCTATACGCTATATTAGGGCAGGAAAAAATTTGGCCAGCAGAATTAAACCATTTTTACCCGCTATCACTTTGTGATTCATCCTTTTTGGAATCAGTGCCATGCGCCCTGGGTAGTATGCATTTTTCTTTGTGTTTAAGAGGAATACTCCATCACCGGATATCACTTCATGCAATTCCCACTGGACATCGTGAGTGTGCTCGTCTAAAACGGAACCGGGATCAATTCGGACCATATGGCAGCTTAATTTCCCTTCAGTATCCGCGCCTTTTATAAGATGTTTCAAACAGACTCCATAAAATTTGGGATGCTTTTCCCAGGGAATTTCCTTGGATGCATCTTCTCTATTCAGATAGATTGTGGAACCATTTTCCATACGAGTTGCAATCTCTTCGCTTTTCATAATGTCTCCTATTGCTGTTTGATCAGGTTTTGAATTTCCCAAGGAGCATACATCCCGGCGAAATGAATGTCTTGTATAATATTGCTATCTATTAGTCGACGACGAGGTCACACGCCGTGAAGAGAATTAATGATGAGCGGTTTTACAGGACGATTATCCGGCTAAAAAAATTTAACGGCTTTCATTCTGCTCTATTCTGTCCAACAGTTACAGGCAAAACGGCCCTTCGCAAACGGTCTGCGCGAGAGGACGACGATTATTCGGCGTTTCGATTTCCCGCAAATCTTCAGGAAGGGATTCGCGTGAACCCGGTTTCCCCACAGCTATCATTGCTTCCACTTGATACTCGTCAGGGATTCGAAGTGTTGTCTTCGCCCGAATGTAGTCAAATCCCTGCATTCCGTGCGCGATATAGCCGCGCATGTTTGCCTGCAGCGCCAGATTCTCCCACGCCGTGCCGGCATCGAACGAGTGCGTTCGGGCGGGCTTGCCATTGTGGTCGAAGGTCATTTTCGATATGAACAGCAGCAATGCCGCAGCGTTTCCAGCCCATCTCTGGTTCGATTTGGCCAGCAGATCCAGAAACACCGGCCAATGCACCGTGTCGCGCCGGGCAAAAAGAATGCGCCACGGCTGATTGTTGAACGACGATGGCGCCCATCGCGCGGCTTCAAAAAGCACCATAAGATCATCCAGATCGATCGGTTCTCCGGACATTGCCCGGGGCGACCAGCGGTCCAAAAACAGTTTGTCAACCGGGTGGTCAGCCCGGCGTTTTTCGCTCCCCTTGATCATTGTCCATCTCCCCTAAAAGTCATTCAAATATAAGTTGAGCAAAGCAAATGCAAAATCCAATTCAAAGTCACAGGTAGTCTTTTCTTGGAGGGGTGAAGAAATCCAATACTTCCCCAGGTTCCATGATTAGCATGCAGTGCTCTACGTCGCGGGGAATAGAGTATGAATCACCCGGACCAATTTCATGCCCGACATTATTAATGATAATTTTATATTTACCGGAGATCACATATCCACTCTGTTCATTCGGATGCTTATGCAATGGAGGAGCATCCTCTTTCTTGTAAAGCATTTTCGTTACCATAGATTCCGGACCATGAGAGAGCAAAACAAAATCAACACCCAGGAAGTTTCTCTTCTGTGCATCGTTCGAATTCACGATCATGTCATCTCCTCGTATGTCCGGCTATCATGTTACCCGATATGGATTAAGTTCCGTAAGCACTTTTTTATTTATATTTAATGTTTACCGTGACCTTCAACGGTCTCAATAGAGAACAGCGACGTTAGTGCCCGAGCGCAAAACATGGCTAGACGCTCTTCCGGGGTGGGAAATTAAGAGCCCCTGTTTGAAAATAAAATTTCCACTCGCCCGTCGATAGTTTTGTGTAAATCTTGCAGACCCTGCCTTTCCAATGAGAAACTTCCTTCGTGGCCTTATGCCGCCAAAGAGTGTCTATATCAACAACCGCGAATGCTGCATCTTCTTCTGTGGAGATTTCAATCTTTACGGTATTGCGGCAATTATGGATCAAGTCATGTGAATCAAAGAGGTCCTGCCAGCTCTTACGCCATCGCTCCCTGTTAAATCGTCCCATTACAAAAATCCAATCAATGGGATCATGGGCATCGGACGTTGGCGGCCATGGCCAGGCCATATCCGGGTGGATCATGGATAGAAAAAGGTCTGGATTCTTCGTGTTCCACCCTTCGGTTTCGAGATCTATCATCTCTTGAATCGCTTGTGCGACCTCTCTGCTCAAACAAATTCTCCTTTCATACTACCCCGCGTCTGGTCAAACCTAAATTTCAGGCAGAATACAGCACACAACAAGCCTGACAGGCTCCGATGATGCCTGAGAAGGTTGGTCCTCTATGCTGCTTTTGTAAAAAACAGAAACGCCATGGTCGGCCTGCGGGACGAAACAGAGACAACGAACTGAATGCTCTCGAACGTGTACCCTTTCATGGTCCATTCGTTCAGTATCCGTTCAATCTCTTCATCGGTCACCGTGCTCGTTTCGACAACTTTGTAAGGCATGTTGATATTATAGAGAAAGAACTGCTCTTTTTCAATATTTGTGTATTAAACTGGGAAATTTTCTGTTGCTATTCACGGTTGTCGGCAATATAATCGGGCATGCGTAAAAAACGAACAAGTGTGCTCACCGGTCTCGACCGCGCGGAAAAGCTCTGGCCCAGGGACCTGCGGGGCGCACGCGTGGGACTCGTGGTGCATCCCGCATCGGTAAACCGTGTGCTCGACCACGCAGCAACGATCCTGCACAAATCAAGGAAACTGAAGGTCACCGCGCTGTTCGGCCCCCAGCACGGCATTCTGGGCCAGACCCAGGACAATATGATCGAATGGGAAGGGTTCCGCGACCCGGTATCCGGCGTGCCCATTTACAGTCTGTACGGAAAGACCCGAAAACCCACGCCGAACATGCTGTCTGATATAGACGTTCTGGTCATCGACGTACAGGATGTGGGCGCGAGATACTACACCTTCATCTGGACGCTGGAGCTCTGCATGCAGGCCTGCAAAGAGCTGAACAAAGCGGTCATCGTGCTCGACAGGCCCAATCCGATCAACGGGCGCACGACCGAGGGACCGCTCCTTAATCCGGATTATGCATCATTCATAGGGCTCAGGCCGCTGCCCATCCGGCACGGCATGACCATCGGCGAGATAGGATTGTATCTCCGGGACACGTTCCATCCCGGTTTGGATTACCGCGTTGTTCCGCTGCAAGGATGGAAACGGTCGATGTGGTTCGATGAAACGCTTCTTCCGTGGGTCCTTCCCTCTCCCAATATGCCCACGCTCGATACGGCCCTTGTATATCCCGGCATGTGTCTCCTAGAAGGGACCAACATTTCGGAAGGCCGGGGAACAACGAGGCCCTTTGAAATATTCGGCGCTCCTTTCATTCATGCGGAAACCATTGTCGGAGTACTGGATGAGTTCAGACTGCCGGGCGTGGTGTTCCGTCCGCTTTCATTCCAGCCAACGTTTCAAAAACACACCGGCATCCTCTGCGGAGGCGCGCAGATTCATGTGATCGATAGGGAGAAATTCAAGCCGTTCAAGACAGGCGTGGCCGTCATCAAGGCGGTTCACAATACCTATCCGCGCGACTTTGCGTGGAATCAGCCTCCATACGAATATGAAGAGATAAATCTTCCCTTCGACGTCCTCGCGGGCGGCAACAGACTGCGAAAAGACATAGAGTCATGGAAAAACCTCGGAGAGATGGAACACTGGTGGAAGAAAGAAACAAAGACTTTTGAAAAAACCAGGAAAAAATACTTGATCTATAAATAGGGCTACCGTGCGGCTGTTTCACGATTCCTGCCGGTTTTTGTTTTTTTGCTGCCAGGAAATTCGTTTTACCGCGTCGTCTCGAATAAAAAATATGTCCACATTCCCCGTCAACATTTTTCTTCCAGCCGCCGGCCTCGGCGAGCGGCTCAGGCCGATCACGAGCCATCTTCCGAAGCCGCTCCTCCCGGTCCTGGGCAGGCCGATTATTGAAATGATCCTCGAAAAAATCGCGCCTGTCTGCTCCGGAACAATCGGCATCAATCTGCATTACAAACCGGAGTTGCTCCGCGAATGGGCAGAAAGATCACCGTACGCCGATCGAATACATTTTTTCGATGAGAACCCCATTCTCGGTACAGGCGGCGCACTCAAGAACGCCGAACCGTTGCTGTCCCGCGCGCCGTTCATCGTGCACAACTCGGATATTTTGCTCGACATAGATTTTCAGGGTCTGATAGCCGCGCACATCTCGTCAGGAAACATAGCGACCCTCGTCTGCCACCGCATTCCTGAACTCAGCAACGTGGTCATAGACAAAAAAAACCAGGTGCTCGATGTCGAGAACGCAGGGACATCCAGACCCGACCCGGCGACCAAAGCGGACAAGATTGCCTACACCGGCATTGCCGTCTATTCGCCGGAAATCCTGGGATTTCTTCCTACAGGTGTTTCGCATGCGACGGTCGCCTGGATCGCCGCGTCCAGAGCAGGTTTTAACGTGCGGGCCGTGGACGTTACCGGCTGCTCCTGGCATGACATCGGCAATCCCGTAACCTACTCAAGAGCGATGCTTGACGCTCTGCGGAATACCGGAGAAACAGTTTACGTCTCACCGTCCGCCCACTGCGGCCGCATCTCGATCGACGGCTACATCGTGCTGGAATCGGGAAGCACGGTCGAGGATGGGGCGCGCCTCAGAAACTGCGTCGTGATGCCGGGCGCACGCGTATCTGGTGAACAAGAGAACATGATCCTCGGTCCGGACTACGCTATAAGTCTTTCGGAAACGGACATGCAACCGTCACTTCACGCCGTGGAGCAGAAACAGATTTCGCTGACGGAGCCGTTCTTTTCGGGATATTTCACGGAGACATCCTCTGAAACGACCGGCCTTGATGTTTCCCGTCACGGACATCCGGCGATTCAGCAGCAAAAAACGGGAATCTGGTCGAATGCCATCCTCATCGGCCTCGGCGGTTCAGACCGGCGTTATTTCCGTGTGCGCAACGACCACACCAGCGCGGTGCTGATGGAATGCAGCCCGGACGACCCGGATTACGAACGTCATATCATGTATACCCGTTTTTTCTCGGCCCATACCATGCCGGTCCCCGGACTTCTTGCCACGGACTCCGCGCATAAATGCGCCTTGTTTGAAGATCTGGGAGACGCGAGTTTGTATGCGTGTATGAAGCCTCCCCGTGATTCCGGGTACATCAGCGATGTTTACTCCCGTGTGCTGGACATTCTGCTCAAACTCCATACCCGCATCACAAACCACGTGCATGAATGTCCGATGCTTCGGGAACGCATATTTGACTATGAATACCTGCGGTGGGAAACGAGCTATTTTCTGGATCGGTTCGTCATCGGATTACGCAACACTCCCCCGAAAAACCGAAAAGACCTGGAGCAGGAATTCCATCACCTTGCGCACAGAACAGACTCGTTCCCCAAGAGCGTGATCCACCGCGATTTTCAATGCCAGAACATCATGATGACGCGCAACGGCATTCCTCGCGTCATCGACTTCCAGGGCGCACGCATGGCGCCGGCTGCCTATGATGTGGCATCGATTCTCTGGGACCCATACCATCGACTTGAGGACGGCGTCCGGGAAAAGCTGCTTGCATATTATGTTCAGGAAAGAAAAAAAGACTCTCCAGAATTCGATGAAAAAATATTCATGGAAAGCCTTGCTTTGTGCCGACTTCAGCGCCATATGCAGGCGCTCGGCGCGTACGGTTTTCTGTCGGTGGTGAAGGGGAAAAAATATTTTCTGAAGCATGTTCCGGAAGCGCTCCGTTTGCTCAAAGACGACTTGTCCGGAATGCAGAATGAATATCTCGTGCTCTGCAGGCTTGTGGACCATCTGCAGCGGTAAAAATCATTTCAATCGCGCGAGATGCGCCAACGCCTCCTGCCTGTCCTTGATCGTCCCGTCTGCCTGCAGTTCCCTGATCTCGTCGAGAATCACCCGGAACCGCGGCCCCGGTTCAAATCCGCGCTGGATCAAATCCTGTCCGTTCACCAGCGGTCTGGCTGCGGCTTTCAGAAACTTCTTATAATAGTAATCCAGCACCGTTGCCATGGTCTTTTCCGTGTCGGTAAACTTGTCGCCGGGCATTATTTCCTGTGTAGCCCGGGCGTCGGCTTGCGCAAGGAGGAGACTTTCGGGCAGGGCAGTGCGCGCGTCCCGGCAGTAGCGGTACATTGCATTGTTGCTCACTCCTGCCGCGGTGGCCAGATTGAACAGCCGCATATGGTCCCTGATCACCCTCTCGACCACTGACTCCGATTCCCGGGACAGCTTAAGCCGGCGGCAGAGAAGTCCGGCTTTGCGCGCTCCGAGACTGTCGTGGCCGTGGAACCTCACGCGGCCGCCGACGTCGGTAAATGTTTCAGGTTTGGCCATATCATGCAGCAAACAGGCGAGCTTGAGCACGGCCTTCCGGGGCGCCAGACGCTCCAGCGGCTCTTCCAGGTGAACAAGCACGAGCTCTGCATGCTCCGGAGATATTTTCAGCAGATCGTCCAGCACGCTGTCGATATATTCAGCCGTCTTAATGGAGTGAGTCAGGACATCATGCGCCTGATATCTGCCCGGCGCAAAACCGCGGAGAGGATCAAGCTCCGGCAAAAGCGGCGACAGCAGTCCGAGCGATTCCATCATATGCAGATGTTTTCCGGCATTTCGTTCCGACAGGACAAGCAACAGTTCGTCGCGCACCCGCTCAGCGGAAGGAAGCGCGATCAGGTTTGAGCGTTCCCGGATCTGCCGGATCGTTTTTTCCTCCAGATCGAATCCCAGAGTTGCCGCGAACCGCACGGCGCGCAAAAGCCGGAGCGGGTCTTCATCCAGCACTTCCGGCTTCACCGTGCGGATCAGTTTGTTCGCAAGGTCTTCCCTCCCGTGAAACGAATCAATCACCGTTGCTGAAAGTTGTTCTGTAAGAAACTCCCGCACGAAAACGGCCATGGCATTCACGGTGAAATCCCTGCGGCCCAGATCAGCATACAGATCAGGGCCGTCAAAGTTCGTGAAATCGAACTGCACTGCCCCTTTGTCCGCATATTTCACGACACGCGCAATATCCCGTTCTTCATCGAGGAAAAAGAAACTGCCGCCGATTTTGTCGGCAAATGCGCGCGCCGCGGGCACTGAACCTGCCGGAAACAAGAGGTCGATATCATTGATGTCCTGCTTCCCGATCAGCAGATCGCGCACAGAACCGCCGACAAGATAAACCGGTTGCGTGGTGATCGAAAGAAGGTCTGAGAGGCATGAGAGTATGAAGGGGTCCATGATTGTGAATACTCAGGGTACGTTCAGGAAAGGAGTGATGTGCGGCACGGCGTCAGGGTTTCTCCAGCACCTCCTGCAACACCCGTTCTTCCCATTCCTTTGTGACGATTACCTCGCCCATTTTCTTCGGCAGCACGAACTTTGTTTTTCCGCCTTCCGCTTTTTTGTCGATCTGCATGGTGTTCATGAGTTCCGCCGCAGACGGTGTTCTGCTGAGGGCCGCAAAATGAGCAGGCAGTCCGTACGCGGTGATGAGCCGTTCGACCCGCGACGGCACCGAGGCAGCACACAGTCCCATGCGGTGCGCAAGCCGGGAAGCATACACCATGCCGAGTGCGACCGCGTATCCGTGGCGCATCGTATAGTGCTCCGCGGTTTCAACGGCATGGCCCACGGTATGGCCGAAATTGAGGATCGCGCGGATGCCGTTCTCGCGCTCGTCCCTGCTTACGACATCCGCCTTGATCTCGCAGGAGCGCCGGATGACTTGCTCAAGCGCGCCGGGGTCACGCGCGAGCAGCTTTTCACGATTGGCGTCGAGATAGTCAAAAAACGGTTCATCCCAGATCACGCCGTACTTGATCACCTCGGCCATGCCCGCGAGGAACTCTTCCTTCGGCAGTGTAGCGAGAACGCCGCCGTCCATCAGCACTTTTTTCGGCTGATAGAATGCCCCGATCATGTTCTTTCCCAGCGGATGATTGACGCCGGTCTTGCCGCCCACGCTGCTGTCCACCATGGCAAGGAGGGTGGTCGGAATCTGGACGAACGGGATCCCCCGCATGAAGGTGGCCGCGGCAAAACCCGTCAGGTCGCCGATCACGCCGCCTCCAAGGGCGACAAGCGCGGATCTTCTGTCAAACCTGTTCTGCAGAAGTTCCGAGTAGATGTTGTTCGCGGAGTCGAGTGTTTTGTACTGCTCGCCGTCCGGGATTTCAATCGTGAGGACGAGGAAGCCCGATCCGGTGAGGCTGTCGGCCACCCGGCGGCCGTACAGACCGCCGACCGTGGGGTTCGTAATAAGGGCGATTTTATTTCCGAGTCCGAGTTTGCTGAGCCGCTCTCCCGTCTGCTCAAGGGCGATGCCGATTTCTATATCGTAGCTTCTGTCTGCCAGATCTACTCTAACAACGTGCATACCGCACCTTTTCCTTGATCTCGTGCACCGCCTCGTCCACGGTTTTTTCAGAAGTGTCGACAATAAGATCGGCTTGCTGGTAGAAGTGCGCGCGGATGTCAAGGATGTCCTTGATCGTTTTCAGAGGGTCCGCGGTCTGGAGCAGCGGCCGGTGGGTCTCCTGTTTGATGCGTTCAAAAATAACTTCCGGACGGGCGGCAAGGCAGATCACCATGCCGGCCTTTTTGAACAGATCCCGGTTTTCATCACGGATCACGGCGCCGCCTCCGGTCGAAACCACCTGGCTTTCGCCTTCCAAAATCCTTTTGATAATTCTTGCCTCGACATCGCGAAAGTAGGGCTCTCCGTGTTTTTCAAATATCGACGGAATGTCCGTGCGTTGATCGGCTTCGATGCATGCGTCCGTGTCTACAAACGTGTATCCAAGGTCCTTCGCGAGCTTTTTCCCCACGCTTGTTTTGCCGACTCCCATGAATCCGGTAAGGATGATATTTCTTAACATACCATTATGTCCGCGACGGTTTTTCCTGAACGGTGCCGCTGTTCTTTCCCCGTGTTTCCTCAACTTCCATCCGGGTTTTCAGATAGGCGCCATACCCTTCGTAGTTTCGCTTCATCTCGTCCATGCTGTCTCCGCCGAACTTCTCGATGAGAAGGGACGCCAGTTCGAAAGCGACCGCGGCCTCGGCCACCACGCCCGCCGCGGGCACCGCGCAGACATCGGAGCGCTCCACACTCGCTTTGAACGGTTTTTTGCTCGCCATGTCCACCGAACGCAGCGGTTTCATAAGCGTCGGGATCGGCTTCATGGCAGCGCGAAGCGTAATGGTTTCGCCGTTGCTCATGCCGCCTTCGATGCCGCCCGCCCGGTTGGTCTTGCGGTAAAAGCCATCTTTTCTGCTCCAGTAAATCTCATCATGCACCTGTGACCCGGGGCGGTTCGACACGCCGAATCCCGCGCCGACCTCGACCCCCTTGATGGCCTGAATGCTCATGAGCGCCGCCGCGAGCCTGGCATCGAGTTTCCGGTCCCAGTGCGTGTGGCTCCCCAGACCCGCGGGAACGCCCGTGACCATCACTTCGAACACGCCGCCGAGCGAATCACCCGCCGATCTCGCGTCATCGATCTTCCGCATCATGCTTTTCTCGGCTTCCGCATCTGCACAATGGAGCTCTGAAGCCTCTGCTTTCTTTTTAATTTCCTTCGGTAATGATTTCGGGACTTTGGCAAAGACCCCGCCGATGGAAAGCACGTGGCTGATGATCTCAATGTTGAACTCTTCCAAAAGTCTTTTCGCCACCGCGCCGACCGCGACACGCATGGCGGTTTCCCTTGCGCTTGATCGTTCGATAATATTCCGGATGTCCGCGGTACCGTATTTCAGCGCGCCCGCAAGGTCTGCATGTCCCGGACGGGGACGGGTAACCGGGCCGGTGGAATTCAGAAACATGGGGTCCGACGACATTTTATCGCGCCAGTTATCCCAATCTCTGTTGCGGACAACAAGACCGATGGGGCTTCCGAGCGTCTTACCCCAGCGTACACCGGTATAGATCTTGACCGTGTCTTTTTCTATTTTCATCCGGTTGCCCCGGCCATATCCTGTCTGGCGGCGCCCAAGGTCACGGTCAATATCAGTCACCCGTATCAAAAGTCCCGCGGGCATTCCCTCGATGATTCCCATTAGAAGTTCTCCGTGAGACTCTCCGGCTGTCAGAAAGCGTAGCATCCTCAGCCCTCCCTATCTATTTAATAATAAAGGGGAAAAATAGCATTCCGGCGCTTCTGAGGGCGGCCGATACCCGAAAAAGCTAAAAACTCCCGCAAAATCGCGATTATCATAGCAAATTTACAGTAGAAGTGCAATCAAAAGTATGTTACTATTCAGGGTATTTTTTAGGTATTTTACCGTTTTTTCAATAAAAATCTGATGTTTCATTCATACAAGGAGATGGCTGTGAAGTATAAACAGGGGTCATTAGGGCGGGTTTTCGTACTTAAATTTGAGGACAAAGACGATATCCTTGAGGAAGTCAAAAAAATAGTATGCCAGGAAACAATAAAGGTCGGTACCATCATGCTGATCGGCGGCATGCGTTCTGCAGAAATGGTCTCCGGCCCGAAAGAGCCGGTGGTCCCTCCGGAATCGCTTTGGGTAAATTTCAATGACGGCCGTGACATGCTGGGAATCGGCACCATCTTTTGGAAAGACAATGAACCGGTCATCCATATTCATGGAGCCATGGGGCATGAAAAAGACATCCTGACGGGGTGTCTTCGCAAAAACAACTCTGTGTTCATCGGGATCGAAGCGATCATCACGGAAATCCTCGCTGTTGATGCCCGAAAAGCATTGAACGAAAAAACCGGGCTCGTAATGCTGGAGCTGTAAAAAATATCACCAGAACGTCGTTCCAAAAACCCGGAAATTTGAACGGTTGGTAAACCGTCAACGAACGTGGCCAAGGGAGTATTTGCATGATCGCCCTGCTCTGTTCCGTACAAGCTGAAGCCCAACTTCTCCTCAGTCGCACTAAGGCAACGAGATCGAAACTGCTGGGAACCAAATCCATAATCGAAGGAACGCTCGGCGGCAAACAGGTGCTGCTTTGCGTCGGAGGGATGGGCAAGGTGAATGCGGCACACGCGGCAACGCTGCTGCTTTCACAGTTTACACCCAGCGCCCTGATCATCTTCGGCATCGGAGGAGCATACCCTTCTTCCGGCGCTCAGATCGGGGATATCGCCGTTGCAAAGGAAGAAATTGCGGGTGATGAGGGAGTGTTGACCGGGGACGGCTTCAAAGACGCCGAATACATCGGCATCCCGCTCGTCAAAACAACTTCTTCCGTGGTGTATACGACGTATCCTGCACCGGATGACCTGTTGAAATGTACCTTGCATGTGCTGAAATCGCGGCAAAACGCAGCAACAGTGCATGCCGGCACCTTTGTCACGCTGTCGACCTGCACCGGGACAGCGGCCCGTGCGGCCGAACTGGAACAACGGTATCACGGTTTGTGTGAAAACATGGAAGGCGCGGCAGCAGCCCAGGTCGCGGAATTGCATGGTGTTCCCTGGCTAGAACTGCGCGGCATATCCAATATCGTTGAAGACCGGAACCCGGCAGCGTGGGACATCCCGCGCGCGGCGAACGCGGTGCAGAACGCGGTGCTTCAGGTATTGGATTTTTTCGGGACGTAATCTCAACCAATGCGGAGCTTCCGGGTTTTCATTCGCGTATGACCAGAACACTGACCATAGGTTATTCCCCCTGTCCGAACGATACGTTCATTTTCTACGCGCTGGTTCATGGCAAAGTGCAAATACCGGACGTTGTCTTTCGCGAACAGCTTGAAGACGTCGAGACGCTGAACCGGCTGGCGCTCGACGGAAAACTCGATTTTACCAAAATATCATATCACGCCCTGGGCCGTCTGCGGGAACAGTACGCGCTGCTCCGTTCCGGCGGCGCGCTCGGCAGAGGATGCGGACCTCTGCTTGTGGCAAAACCGGGGACCAACCTTCAGGACCTCAAAAACGGGACCATTGCCGTGCCCGGAAAACTTACGACGGCATATCTGCTGCTTCGTCTTTTTGAGCCTGCACTCGAAAACGTACTTGTCATGCCGTTTCATAGCATCATGGACGCGGTTGTGCGCGGGCAGGCAACGGCAGGACTGATCATCCATGAAAGCCGTTTCACCTACCAGCACTATCATCTCGAAAAGCTGCTGGATCTCGGTGAATGGTGGGAACGCCGAACCGGCCTGCCGATTCCCCTCGGCGGTATCCTCGGCCAACGCGTTCTCGGACAAGACCTCTTAGTACGCGTGCAAACAGCCATCCGCGAGAGTCTGCTGTATGCCTGGGCCCATCCCCGGGAAGTCCTGGAATACTGCAGAAAGTACAGTCAGGAAATGGACGAAGAAGTAATGTTGAATCATATCAGCCTCTACGTAAACGACTTTTCCCTCGATATCGGAGAGCAGGGGCTTGCCGCCATCCAAAAACTTTTTTCGGAGTCAGAAGGTCGGGGCCTCTTCCTGCTTTCCGGGAAACCTCTCCTGGCTGAACAGGAAAGCAACTGATCGATGAAGACCCGGAGTGGCACTGAACGCAACATCGTACCGTCAAAAAAAAATTATTTTACTACAATAAAAAATGTTTCATGGTATAATATCGGCACAATGCGTCACTATTTCGCAGGCTGCTTGCCCGCGTTACGGTAAGGAGGAAGCATGGTCGGTTGGATTCTACTTGCGGTGCTCGGTTTATTCTTGGTCTGGATCATCATGATTTACAACGGTCTGGTTACCCGGCGCAACGATGTCCAGAGCGCGTGGAAGCAAATCGATGTCCAGCTGAAGCGGAGGCACGACCTCATTCCAAACCTGGTCGCAACCGTGAAAGGGGCGATGGAGTTCGAGCAGGACACTCTTGAAAAAGTCATTTCTGCGAGGGCGAAGGCTGTGTCGGCCCCGACACCAGCTGCAAAAGCGGAGGCCGAGAATATCCTGACGCAAACCCTTGGGAAACTTTTTGCCCTCATGGAAAATTATCCGGCCCTGAAAAGCAACCAAAACGTGATGCAATTGCAGGAGGAACTCACCTCCACGGAAAACAAGATATCTTTCGCCCGCCAGTTCTATAATGATCTGGTTGCGAACTACCGGACACGGATTCAAATATTCCCCAACAATATCGTTGCGTCAATGTTCAATTTTAACAGTGAAGAATATTTCGGCGCTGAGGAAGCGGACCGTGCCGTTCCCGCTGTCAATATAAGCCTGAAAAAGTGAGCCAGGAGCCAGAGCAGCAACCCCTGCTGTGCATCTGATTTCCTGATTATTGCCGCATGCCATTGACTTTTATTGATATAGAAAAACAGAAGACCTGGCGTATCTGGATTTTTCTGCTCGTCCTCATAGTCTTGTACTTTGCCGTCATCCTTGCATGCGCGTTGCCGTTTTTCCCTCATGCGGCAGCAATTTCAACTCAATTCCTGTTCTCCGCACTTCTTATAGCCCTTGCCGCGGCCGGAACACATTTTTGGTTCTCTGCTTCCGATACCGTTGCCACGGTGCTTCAGGGACTTGACGCCCAGCCTCCTGATTCAAAAGATGCCGTTCACCAAGTGCTTATCAACGTCATGCAGGAGATGCATACGGTCACCGGCAACAAACGCCGCATCCGGTGCGCGGTCATACCGACGCTTTCCCTGAACGCACTGGCCGCTGCGGACTTGAAGGGAAATGCCGTTATTGCGATCACGGAAGGCCTCCTCTCAAAGTTGAGCCGACCGCAGCTTGAGTCCGTCGTCGCTCATGAAGCGAATCATGTTCTGGCGGGAGACTGCCTTGAGACCACCGTGGCCGCAAGCCTGTTCGGCACACTGTCCGCTTTTGTGGATAAAATCACCGATACCTCGCGCGGCCGCTCGTTTTTTCATCCCGCATTTTTCCTCGCCTGGCTGCTGCTCTTTCTGAGCAATCTCCTGAATATGTTCATCTCACGGGAGCGGGAGTACCGCGCAGACGCGGCCGCCGTCCGCATGACGAGAAATCCGATAGCGCTCGCCGAAACGCTCCATCTCCTGTCGCGAGGATGGCGCGGGGCAGGTTTTATCGGAAGCGGATACGAAATGCTTTGCATCGTAAATCCGAACGCGGCCATGCTCGACGAGTCCGAGGGTTTCTGGGCCGACCTCATTTCCACCCATCCGCCGATCCGGAAACGGATCGATATTCTGCTTCGCATGGCTCATATGAGTATCGCGGAATTGAAAGCCAGAACAGCCGTGAAAACAAGTCAAATCACCGAATCTTTCCCCCCTTCCTTCTTCGCCATGAACCCGCAGCAGCAATGGCAGGGCCCTTTTACCCTGCCGGAGCTTAGCGCTTTGCCGTGGCTGTCTCCGCTCACCTGGATCACAAACGGTGACAAGCAGGCCGCGGAACGCGCATGGAAACAGCCGCTCATCAATGCTATTTTTGTTTCCCAGCTTTCCCAGGACGACAAAACGGCGTCTGATTTTACCTGTCCGGTTTGCCGCCAGCCGCTCCGGATGGAAACGTATGAAGGCACCCAGATATACCAATGTCTTTTCTGCGCGGGCACACTGGTGGACACACCAAAAATCCCGAGAATTCTTGCGCGAGCAGGACGCGACCAACCCTGCTCGGAACGGATAAAAGCGCTTGCCTGCTCTGTGCAGAAAGAAAACCAGATCAGGTTTACCCGCCAGAAGCTGACGGGAACCGGGAAAAGCCCCGTACCGCTTTATCCCTGCCCCAAATGCAAAAATCCCATGTATCGGGGCTTTTACAGCGGCGCGTATCTTGTAGAGATTGACCGCTGCAGCCTCTGCGGCATTACCTGGTTTGATCAGGACGAGCTGAACATGCTGCAATGCCTGACAACACCAGCCGATCCCCAGACGTCCTGAATCGTCGAGAGGAAGGCATCATGATTACCGTCAAATTTTTTGCGATACTGAAAGATAAAGCAGGCGCGTCCGAGCTAAAGCTGGCCGTTGTCCCGGCAACCGTCTCTGACCTGCTTCAGCAGATATCACGGGAACACCCCGCAATCTCGGATATCCTTTCACGGGGAAGCGTACTGGTCGCGGTGAACCAGGAATTTGCAAAACCTGATGCACGGCTCAAAGAGGGAGATGAAGTGGCCCTTATGCCTCCTGTTTCCGGCGGCGCGGAACCGTCCCGCAATGTCCGGATTCAGGCAGGACCGTTCTCGCTCGATGATGAAGTGGAACGCTTAAAAAAAACATCAGCGTCGATCGGCGCAATCGTCACGTTTCTGGGAACTACGCGCGACATTTCGCAGGGCAAACAGGTTGCCAAACTGGAATTCGAGCATTATCCCGGCATGGCGGAAAAGAAACTGCAGGAAATCCGTGACAAGGCGATTCGGGATTATGGAGCGATTGACGTGTGCATCATACACCGGACAGGAACAATTCCCGTGGGAGAAAATATCGTGCTGATCGCGGCGGCGGCAGAACATCGCGACGCGGCCTTTAGCGCATGCCGTTTTTGCATTGATGAATTGAAGCGAATCACTCCGATCTGGAAAAAGGAAACCACCGCTGAAGGAGAACTCTGGGTGGAAGCGCATCCATAAATTTCAGAATACGAACAGCCCCTGTTGTTTCACTTCGCACAGCCAGCGTTTAGTATGTATTCCATCCCGGTATTAAAATCGTCAGTTTGTCCATAATCAGCAGCACGCCCATGACAATCAGGACAACTCCGCTTATTATTTTAATGACCTTGAAGTGTTTTCTGACGATGTTGAATGAAGTCAGAAACGTGCTGATGGCGATTGACGAAAGAATAAACGGAATACCGAGGCCCAGCGAGTAAAACGTCAACAGCACCATGCCTGTGCCCACCGTGCGCGTTTCCATGGCCAGCGCCAGTACCGACCCCAGAAACGGTCCGGTGCACGGGGTCCAGCCCGCGGCGAAAACCATCCCGATAACAAGCGTTCCCGCATATCCCGCAGGCCTTGTTTTCAGATGCAGCCTTGCTTCCTGCTGAAGGAAAGGGATCTTTACCACGTCCATGACAAAGATACCCATGAGTATGACAAAAACTCCTCCTGCAATCCGGATGTTCTCCAGGTGCTGTGACAAAATGCCGCCCGCCATGCTTGCTGTTGCCCCTAAAAGCACGAATATTATCGTGAACCCTGCAACGAAAACACCGGTATGCAACAGTGAAATTCTCATGTTTCTGCCGCGTGAGCCGGGGCTCACCAGATCATCGTAGCCGATTCCCGTGATATAGGAAACATAGGAAGGGATCAGGGGAAGAATACAGGGGGACACAAAGGACGTGAGCCCCATAAAAAGAGAAAACAGCAGCGTGTACAGTGTCAGTCCCTGTGCAGGGTCCATGGATGTCACCTTGTAAGTAATATAAAACATCATAACAAAGCATTTATAATCTATCAAGATAAAGTTTTCTCATTTCTGTGTATGGTATGGAGGATTATTCTGTTGACAAAAACAGCCAATTTCATTAACGTTATGCATCTTCAATCAGGAGGATGCAGCTTCATGTATATCAAGCAACCGATGCAATACTTTTTGGACAAGCTGGCAAGCAGTTCTCCCGAACCAGGGGGCGGCAGTGTGGCGGCATTAGTAGGGGCACTGTCTGGAGCGCTCGTGAGCATGGTTGCAAACCTTACTCTCGGCAAGGAAAAATACAAAAACGTCCAACCGCAGATCGAACAACTTCTCAAAGAGTCCGAAAAACTTCGGGCCGAGATGCAGGACCTGATCCAGAAGGACACCGAGGTCTACGGCACCTTATCCGCCGTGCATAAAATGCCGAAGAACACCGACGATGAGAAAACCGATCGCACTCTGAAGATGCAGGCCGCGCTCAAAGAGGCATGCCGCGTCCCGTTCGAAATCGGGCAAAAATCCCTCGAAATAACCAGACTTGCAGAACGCGCGGCTGTTCTCGGCAATACCGGAGTAATAAGCGATGCCGGTGTCGCAGCAGTTCTGGCCCGCGCGTGCGCGCAAAGCGCCGCTCTCAACGTAAAAATCAATATCAACAGCATTAAAGACGAGGCATACAACCGAACAACCTGGGAGCAGATGCAACGCGTATTGGAACAGGCGTCTGCCCTTGAAAAAACTATTCTCGAGACAACATACTCGAAAATGTGATTCCACGCGTGTGAGGAATGGAGAATGCCGGCAAAGCTTTTGACAGGAAAAGAAGTCGCACACCACATTGAACAGTGCCTCCAGCGTGAAGTCCAGTACCTGAAAGCTCAGGGAATTGCTCCCGCTCTCAGGATATTGATCGTTGGGACTGCTGCTGAATCGCTAGCGTATACCAAAAATGCGGTAAAGATAGCCGAAAAACTGGGTGTTTCCTGCGCTATCGAACAATTGCCGTTCGATACGAGCGAGAATGAATTCATCAAGACACTGAGTGAGCGAAACAGCGATCCAGGCATTCACGGGATTCTCATTATGCGGCCGCTTCCGAAGCATATCAGCGAAGATGTGGTCAAATACGCGATCGATCCGGAAAAAGACATGGACTGCCTCAACCCGGTGAATGCCGGAAAAGTCATGGTCGGAGACTTAACCGGGTTTCCTCCCGCGACCCCTCAGGCCGTAATGAAAATTCTCCGTTTTTATGAAATCCCGCTCAGCGGCAAAGAAGTCGTGGTTGTCGGACGCTCCATGGTTGTGGGAAAACCGCTGTCAATGCTGCTGCTGCATGAGAATGCCACGGTGACTGTCTGCCACTCAAAAACGCATGATCTGCCTGCTGTGTGCAGAAGGGCCGATATTTTGATCGTTGCCATCGGCAAAGCCAGAATGGTAACACCTGAGTACATAAAGAGCGGTGCAACGGTTATAGACGTGGGCATTAACGTAGAAACAGGCAAGCTTTGCGGCGACGTTGATACGGAGCAGGCCATAGATATGGCCGGGGCTGTCACCCCTGTTCCGGGAGGGGTCGGGGTTGTAACCACACGAGTATTGCTTGAGCATGTGGTCCGCGCAGCGAAGATGCAAAACGCTTTAATAAAATAAGCTGAAATATCATTTGGGAAAAAATAAAAAAGCCCCGGAGAAATCCTCCGGGGCTTTGTGTTTCCGAACATCAGCACATCGCTGTGCTTTTTATACTAGAACTTGAGGGAAAGAATTCCCTGAATTGCATAGGCATCGGAATTGATTCCTGCGGCAGTGCGGTAGCAACCACCGGTCGCAAACCAACCAGCCTGCCAGCTCCAGGAAAGGTTCGGGCTGATCTGCCAGTTAAGTTTGAGGTCTGTTTCAAAGCCGAGGTCCTTGGAGGGGGTGCCGCCGTTCAGAGCGATCCACTCAGCTGCCTTGAACCAATAGGCATCGAAGCCAACTGCAAGGCTCTTTACAACCTGAACCATTGCGCCAGCATTAACCATCATGGTGTTCTGGAAACCACGGTTTGTTGCGTTTGCAGCACCTCTTAACCGATATTCATAGATCAAGGAATAGTGCTGGCCGATGTCGAGCAGGTTAACTACCTGTGATACGTTGGAAGAACCAGGGCGGTTGCCGCTGCCGTATGCTGCACCGGCGTTGAAGGTCACGATGCTGACCGGTACGGTAGCCTGAATGATGCCCTGGAAGCCGTCATAATCGATGCCGCCAGCCGCTGCTGTAGTCTGCACTCTACCCTTCTGTACATCAACTTCACCCTTGATCGTTGCAACGCCGACCTTCGCGTTCCAGTTGGCGCCAAAGTTCATCAAATAGCCGCTGCCGCCAGCAGTTGGTGCCGCAAGTACGGAACCATTGTTGTCCAGGAGATAGGACACATCAACACCGAGAGTAATTCCATCTGTCGGCTTCACAGTTACGAGTGCGGTGTAGAGATCCACATCATCATGGTTCACCGTGGTGGTGCCTTCATTGATTTTTACATCCTGAAGAGCAACTGTGGCTTTGCCAAGGTTAGCATACACAATCCATGCATCCTGACCGCCATAGGTTGAACGCTCGAACCAGCCCTGGCCGATCTGGCCAAGCTGACGTCCGGCTTTCACGCCGACCGGAAGGCCAGGGATCATGAAATCAATCCATGCTTCACGGATGAGCGTCGTGCTTGTTGTACCATTCGTACCTCTGTTTGCTGCGCCGTCACTTACCCCTCTGCCAATCCATGTATCATAATCGTTCCAGAGGGCCAGTTTTCCCTTGATATTATTGTCTGCCTTGATGTTCACTTCGAGCAAGAACCGTGTCTGGGTATAATTGTCATTTGTTGCATCTGCGTGGCTGTTCGGCTGCGGTGATGCGGCAATATTATAGAACATCCTGCTTCGCACCGCGGCTTCTCCGCTCAGCGTTACGTCGAGCGCAAAGGCCACGCTGCTGATGCAGAGCGCTGCGAGTACTACAGCTACTACCAAAAACTTCTTCATCGTTTATCCTCCCTTGATATTAATTTTGCTCCGATTTATCCGAAGCACTGACTGACTTCCGAATTTTTAATGAAGCAATGTTTCTTTATACTTATACGACAGTGTTTCTTTACAATAAGATACCGACTCATCCCCCCTTTCACGGTAAAATATGACTCTTATAATCAACCGAAAAAAAAACGGACAAACCGTTTACATCCGTACGTTGGCATTATTGCTTCGAGATAATAACGGCTGGATTGCGCGCCTAGAGAGAATCCTTGAAGAGATGCTGCTGGCTGTTTAACGGCGTGCATTTCAGCTGGGATCGAGGGACAATCGTGATATGTAGGTCTGTTAGTGGTTATCATAGACAATTTAAATCGCTTAAATCCGCCACTATTACAAACTGCTACAAACTACGGTCATTCAATACTACCGACTGCAAAAGAACATGCCGCTAATGAAGGCATTGAGAAACTTATGGCAAACTATAGCAAAGTAGCATATCCAAGTCAAGCGTTTTTTACCTGATAGAAAAAGGCATAATTCCCCTCTCTTTCTGTAAATTACGAGAGGGGAATTATGCTGTCTGACACTAATTTTTAGAATTTATACGCTACCGACATGCCGAAAATCTGCACGTCAGTATTATATGTTCCGTTCAGAGTGCTACCGTACAGGCTGTCGCTGACATTTCTGGTCTCGAACAGCATATAAAGATAGGCAACATCAATACTCAGGTTGCCTATAGTATATCCTGCCCCGATTGTGAAGCCGTGCCTGTCGGCATCAGGGACTCTTGTTTCGAAATAATGGTCAGGGACCGGGTTTTTGTCATACTGGTATCCTGCGCGCAGTTTCCAATTGTCGTTCAACTTATATTGTCCGCCGACCCGTATGTTCAAGACGTCATTCCATTGTTTTTCATAGGTATGATTATACGCAGAATTGGCCGCGGTAGTCTGGATTTTATCATAGGTTGACCACCAGGTATAGCCAAGATCCAGGTTCAGTGTCAGCTTGTCCGTGGGCTTTACCGAGATACCCCATGACAGAAGGTCCGGCAGCGTAATTGAAGTGGTAACTGTTGAAGGTGCCGGGAACGGCGGGGTTGGTCCGACAACCTGCGCTATGCCGTCCAGATCCACCCGGACGCGGCTTCTGTACGAAATTCCGGTCTTAACCGTATCTGAAACTTTATACATCGCGGCAACATTGCCTCCCCATCCCTCTCCGGACCCTCGCAACTGAGAGACATACGTTGTGGTGGGATACATATTCGACAACGTTGCGGTCATGTACACATAAGCAAGGCCAGCGGAAACAGAGAGTTTGTCATTTATCTTATAGGCAATATTCGGGTTGAATTCGGTCGTAAGCACCTGTGATAACAGGGCAACTTCACGGGTCGTACTGCCGAAGTGCCAATCCGTGCCCATGCCGAAGGGGTTGTTCACGCCGAACCCCAGTGAAATACTGTCGTTTACTTTATGCGTGACATACAGAAGAGCGGGAACATGGCTTGCGCGGGAAGCAGTGTCCGTGGTCCCGTTCGTGTTTTCGTGCGAAAACGTCGGAAGAATTACAACGAATCCGCTCATCACATTGGTCCCGTTCAACTGGGTGATGCCAGCGGGATTGTACCACACTGCCGAGGCGTCATCGGCCTGAGCCGCGAAAGCGCTCCCCATACCCATTGCAGCTGCGCCCTGCTCCGGAAGCGCGAATCCGGCAGCTGACGCATGTGTCGAAATACCCAGACATAAGGCGACCAAAGTTACCACAAGAAAACACAAGTTTTTTTTCATATCTGCCCCCCCCTGACTGAAATAGATCTTTTTTCGAGACAAAGATGGCGCGTAGTATAGAGATAAAACAAGAGCAGGTCAAGATATAAATTACTATATTTTTTTGTCGAAAATACCGATTGGGTGGAGAAGATTTACTGAAGTGAAAAATGATTATCAGGCTTCGGCAGGCTTCTTTTTTTTCAAACAGTTACCAATATTTTGCCCCTCAAATTTCAAAATTCAGGCTCAATATTCCCGCAGCCGTTTAAAAAAATCCCTGATCCTGTGCGCGTTCTTGCCCACGTCGGTCCGCCCCATGCGGGAAACCGAGCGCAGATCAATCCGGCTTCGCTCCCCGTCCTGGGTTATTCTGATAATGATATCGTCCTTAAAACCGAACCAGAACGTGGTGTCCACGGCCTCGATCCGTCCTTCGTGCCGGTTCACGGCAATAAGGTTCCACTTCTTGCTTCGTACGACCTGCAGCGCTTTGTCGAATGCCGCCTCAGTCGGCAGGTTCATCATAAATGGTTTTATATCCGGATATGCTTTAAGCTGCTGGGCGGCAATGGCCGGTCCCCCGTATTCAGCCGGGTTTTCAGCGCCCTTTCTGAGCGGCAGGATTGAGACAAATTGCGGCGGGTTCTGTGTGTCGGTTGTAATATCATGAATCGGCGGGGATGCTACTATCGATTGTTTCCAGTTCCAGGTATTGCCTGACGTAACCAACCCGACAAGCATGCCGAACACCGCCAGGATGACGCCGTCATAGAGCTTTTCTTGCAAGGATGCGATAAGTCCTATACCTGCTATCACAGCGGCAAGCACGCCTGCATACGCAGACCATCTCAGGATGGCAAATCCGGTGCGAAAATGCCACCATTTCCAGCGGCTGCCAAAACCCGCTAGCATGGAAATAAAACCGCACATGAGCGCGAACAAAAACCCGACTAAAACAAATATTGACACTGATGCCGCTGCCGCCATGGTTTCCTCCTGCTTTTTGCCGATAATTCTCGGAGTTTATTTGCAAGAATCAACAAAGACTGCTGCATACTAATAGTCATTAACTGCATCAATAAAAGCCCGCAACCGTCCGAAATCCTTGCGGTTAAAATCAATCAAGAGCCGGGGTAATTGAAGCGTTTCCGGATCGTCGCGCTCTGCTTCCAGCGGTCCTGAAGGAATAATGCGTCCCCCTCCAAGCAAGATATCATGAAACTCTTCCACAAGACGGTGCAGGGCGTCGTCACTGAGTTGAGAGGCAAGCCGCATCACAAGCTGTCCCTCCACATACCGTATGCTGTGGTAGCGACGGTAAAAACGCTTGATTTTTTCAAGGGCGGCGTCAACGGAACAGACCCGTTCGAAAAACGAGAAGTCCGAGGAACTGATATAGCCGCGCTCTCTGAGTTCCTCATCGAGAAATTTGATCAGGCGGGTCCAATACGGGCAGGCAGGATCGTCCACCAGCACAAGCGGAAGCGGGTTGCGTTTGCCAGTCTGCACCAGCGTGAGGGTCTCCATCGCTTCATCAAGCGTGCCGAAACCGCCCGGGAAAAGCGCCACCGCATCGGACTCCTTGAGAAAAGCGACTTTGCGGTTGAAAAAATATTTATAGGTAATAAGTCTTGGGTTCCCTTCCACCACAGGGTTTGGCTTTTGTTCGAACGGAAGCCGTATATTCACTCCAAAGGAATGATCGGGGCCGGCGCCCTCATTTGCTGCCTGCATAATGCCCGGCCCGCCCCCGGTGATGACCATATAATCCGCCTGGGCGAGCTTTCTGCCGAACTCTTTTGCCATTTCATATGCCGGTTCTCCCGGCTGCGTGCGCGCGGAACCGAAGACCGTGACTTTTCGTATATTCCGGTAGGGACCGAAAATTTTTGAAGTGAAGCGCATTTCCTTGAGCGTTGTATTCATCAGCTTCAGGTCTGCGCTTGCGTCATCCTCCTGGCCTGCCTTGAGCGCAGCAATAATCATTTCGCGGACATACTCCGGCCTCTGTATCCCTTGAGCGGTCTCCATCAGACGTTCGATGCGTTCGTCTATTTCTCCGTTGTTTTTTGTAAAACGAATCTTCATGGCTTTTCGGTTTCCCCATTATCCTGGTGCGGCATCAGAATAATATGAAATAGTAAGCTATTTCAAGCTGTTTGTCGAGAGCGAATAAACACGGCTTGTTGAAACACAAAAAAATTAGCGCTTTTATGCTCAAAATGGTGTATAATAAAAAAGTGGCGTTAGCAGACACAACCGTTTTTCAGCAGTGTAAAATAGATCCCCTTCTTGAAGCCCCAGCGAGTGTATATTTTCTACTCCTGTCAATTTCAGCCATCAGCGAGGTGACATCATGGAACAAAATTCAGCCGGGAAAAATATTGAATCGTATTGCACAAAATGCAAGTTAAATCTCGACCATATTATTATAGCAATGGACGGCGAAACAATCGCCAGAGTGAAGTGTAAGACGTGCGGGAGCAACCATAAATTCAGAAGACCGGCTGATCCTCAGAAGGCCAGAAAACCGCGGATCAAAAAAGGCGCGGACGCCGCAGCAACAGCAGCAATACTCTGGGAAACCAGCATTGCGGAAGCTACCGGCAGAGAGTATGAATATACCATGACCGCCAAATACCGCGTCGGCGACATTGTCAACCACCAGATATTCGGCAAAGGCGTGGTGCTGAAGCTGTACGCAAACAAGTGCGAAATGCTGTTTAAGGACAAAGAACGCCTGATGGCATCCGCCAATGAATACAGACGGGCATAATTTCCAGCAGATACTCTCCTGCCGACTCAAGACATCCTCCCCGGCATACATTCATTTTCCGTATCATTGCGAAAATAAGAAATCTTTCGCTGTCCTTGTCAGTGCAGGCGAATATCCTTGTCATGCATCGTTCCATCCGGCATAATGTCGCATGCTGCTTATCCACCCGCCCATCGCGAAGCCTTCAGAACCTCCCGCCGGCATTGCAAAGCTTTCCGGCGCACTGCGTGCACATACTGTCCCTCATCAGATTCTTGACGCAAACATCGAAGGCATGCTTCATCTTGCGGCGCATGCGGAGACCGGAAACGATACCTGGACCCGCCGGGCGAGAAAGAATCTGGACAATAATGTTTCCGCGCTCCGCAGTCCGCGACTATACGACTCGTTTGACAGCTACTGTCGTGCGGTACGGGACTTAAACCGGGTTCTTTCTGTTTCAGCCCGAAGTCTGAACACGGTCCCGGGGCTTGCAGACTACAGCCATCAACATCTTTCCCCGGTAAGGAGCGCAGACCTTATAGCCGCAGCCGAATGTCCGGAGCAAAATCCTTTTTATCCCTATTTCAAAAGACGACTGGCTGAAATCATAACCGAGAAAAAGACCGGCATGCCTGTTGTCGGATTTTCGCTCAATTATCAGAGCCAGGCATTGTGCACTTTCAGCATGATCGGCCATATCAGGAAAGAGTTTCCTGAATTGCGGATTGTACTCGGAGGCGGGTTGGTAAGCTCATGGGTAAAACAGCCCACTTGGAAAAATCCCTTTGCAGGTCTTGTGGACCATCTGATCGCAGGCCCCGGAGAACGGCCGATGCTCGGCCTGGCCGGGATAACCAATGGCACGCATGAGCACTACCTTCCGAATTACCAGTCAATGCCTCTCCATGATTACCTGTCGCCCGGCCTTGTGCTTCCGTACAGCGGTTCGAACGGCTGCTACTGGCATCAATGCTCTTTTTGTCCTGAGACAGCAGAAAACAACCCCTATACTCCCATTCCGGTCCGGCAAACGCGAACAGACCTTTCATGCCTTATCGGAGAAACAAAGCCTGTGCTTGTCCATCTTCTCGACAACGCGATCAATCCGGCGCTTATGCGGTCACTTGCGGACGATCCTGCCGGCGCGCCATGGTACGGGTTTGCACGGATCAACAGCGAGCTTGCAGATCCGGATTACTGCCTGCAGCTGAAACAATCCGGCTGCGTGATGCTGAAGCTCGGATTGGAATCCGGGGACCAGGGAGTGCTGGACGCACTGGGAAAGGGAATTGATCTTTCCGCCGCGTCGCGGGTTTTGCGAAATCTTCGGAAAGCCGGGATCGCCTCGTACGTGTATCTTCTTTTCGGCACTCCGCCTGAAACAATGCAGGAAGCGCGCCGAACGCTTGATTTTATCGCAGCGCATCATGATGCCATCAGTTTTCTGAATTTGGCGATTTTCAATATGCCGCTTTGCAGACAGGGGGCCGGAGAGTTTCAAGCAAAGCAATTTTATGAAGGGGACTTGTCGCTCTATACTGATTTCAAGCATCCACGCGGATGGGACAGAATGCTGGTACGGCATTTTCTGGATGACGAATTCAGGCGCCATCCCGCGGTAAAACCTATCCTGAAGAACAACCCGCCTTTTTTTACTTCCAATCATGCCGCGTTTTTTGCCTGACGGCGTTTTTAAAAACTGCTTCCAGGGCGTTACAAATCAGGTCCTTGCAAATAAACAGCAGCACCGTCATAAAAACTCCGAACGTTCATGCCTGTTTGTTAATGCTGAGGAGGCGAGCTTCCGGGCGATTCGGCCCGCTGCATCAGAAACACCAGCGGGAAAATGCTCAGAATCAGCAGGCAGATGATCAGAAACGCGTCGTTAAAAGCAAGCGCCGTGGATTGCCGTATCAGCTCCTGGTAGATCACTCCATCGGCCCCTCCGGTCGGCTGCCCTTTGCCAGCGAGAAACTCTGAAATTCTGGCGTGATAAAAAGGATATGTAAAATCAAAGGGAGACAGATGCTCCACAAGCCTGGATTGATGAAACTGTGCGTGACGCGATACGATGGTCGCCGACACGGCGATTCCCACGCTCCCTCCCAGGTTGCGGATCAGGTTATAAAAAGAAGTCGCCTCAGTCATATTCTCGCGGTGGATATGGGAAAGCGTCATGGTTGTCAACGGGATAAAAGTCATTCCCATGCCGAGTCCGAGGGCAACGCGGGGCCACACGAACGTCCAGAAATCCGCGGTAAGATTGAACCGGGACATCATAAAGGTGCTGAGGGCGCATATACTTATGCCTGCGATGAGAATGCGCTTGGGATCGACTTTGCTGACCAGTTTTCCCACGACAGGCATGGCGAGCAAGGTGGCTATTCCGCCGGGTCCGAGCACCAGTCCCGCGTACAGTGAAGTGTATCCCATAAGTATCTGCAGAAAGATGGGCAGCAGGACAATGCTTCCGAACAGGTTCAAAAAGACAAAGAACATTACAACGCAGCCGCTCGTAAAGGTCCGGTCTTTCAGCAGCTTCAGATTGATAATGGGGCGATCTGAATAATACTCATTGATCATCAGCAGAACAAGCGAGACCACGGAGATGACCGCAAACGTGGTGATCAGATCAGACGCAAACCAGTCTTCCCGCTCTCCCTTGTCCAGAACGAACTGGAGCGACCCGAGCCCTACGGCAAGAAACGCCAGGCCCCAGTAGTCTATCTTCATTTTCTGCCGTTTCATGTACGGAGGGTCATGAATGACGTACATATTCAGGACTATGGAAAGAATCCCGATGGGAATGTTAATATAGAATATCCAGCGCCAGGACCAGGTGTCCGTTATCCATCCGCCGAGCAAAGGGCCGATGATGGGCCCCAGCATGGCGCCCATGCCGAAAATAGCCATGGCCGTGCCGTGCTTTTCACGGGGAAAGCTCTCGAGCAGAATGGATTGTGAGAGCGGCACCAGTCCTCCCCCGCCGATGCCCTGGATAACTCTGAAAAAGACCAGGCTCTGGAGGCTCCAGGCAGAACCGCACATGAACGAACTGAAAGTAAAAAGCGCTATGGAGCCGAGAAGGTAATTTTTTCTGCCGATGAGCCGCGAGAGCCAGGCGGCCATGGGAATCACGATGGCATTCGACACCAGATAGGCGGTAATGCACCAGGTTGACTCGTCGAATCCCGCGGAAAGCGACCCTCTGATGTGTTCGAGCGACACGTTCACTACCGACGTGTCGATGATCTCGATCAGCGTGGGAAGCATCACCGTTAATGCGACAAGCCACCGGTTCATTTCACGAGCACCGTCGGCTCCACGGACATGCCGATGCGCAGGATATGGTTTTTGTCCGCCCCTTCGTCAAGGACGATCTTGACCGGTATGCGCTGCACGACCTTGACATAGTTGCCGGTGGCGTTTTCAGCCGGGAAAAGGGAAAAGGTCACGCCCGTTCCCGCCATGATGCTGTCAACCTTTCCGTTGAACGTCCTGCCGGGGTAGGAATCCACGCTCAACTCCACGGCCTGCCCCGGACGGATGTTTTCCATCTGGGTTTCCTTGAAGTTGGCGGTCACCCAGATTTCGCCCAGCCCCACGACGGCCATCAAGGGCTGGCCCGCCTGTATCTGATTGCCGATCTGGACCGATTTTTTCGTCACATATCCGTCAATCGGGGCGACAATCTTTGTGTATTGATAGTTGAGTTCGGCCATGGCTGCCGTTGCCTCTTTCTGCTGAATGGTGGACGTCTGCGTCCGTTTCTGGGATTCCGCTGTTCGAAGCTGTTCCGCAGCGGCCTTCACCTGCGCCTGGGCCACCTCGTATGCCGTTATTGCCCGGTCATACTGTTCGCGTGAGAAAACCTCCTTCTGATACAGGTTTTCCGCACGGACCTTCTCGATCTCCGCAAGCTTGAAATTTGCTTGCTGCAAATCGAAGTTTGCTTTTGCCGCTGCGATCCGCGTTTCCGCTTCGGACAATTTCGCCCGTTCCGCGCCCACGGCAGAGGACGCTTCCCGCAGCCGGACCGTATAGTCAACGGGATCGATCTCGACCAGCAGGTCGCCTTTTTTTACCGGCTGATTGTCCGCAACGGCAATCGCCTTCACGGTCCCGTTGATCTTCGCTGCAATGGTGTGTATATTGCCGTCGATAAAAGCATCGTCCGTCGTAATGTGCGTCTTGCGGTACGACGTGTAAAAATACGTCCCTATCAGTCCTAGTATGACGATGAGGCCGACGATTATGAAGGCCTTCTTTTTCTTCCGCGCGTTGCCGCTCTGTTCTTCAACCATATGCTCTCCCGCTCCCCTCCCGGGTTATTTTCCACTCCCCTGAACCCCATACACGCCCTGAAGATCTTTCCCCATGGAGTACAACAGCCCCGCCTCTGCCCGCTCCGCGTCATACCGCGCCCGCCACCAGTTCGTCTGGGCCGTGGACATGAGCGTGACCGCAT
Organism: Nitrospirota bacterium; assembly: GCA_963663225.1. Taxonomy (GTDB): domain Bacteria; phylum Nitrospirota; class UBA9217; order UBA9217; family UBA9217; genus JBAZLV01. Next base: position 639,986 of record OY760142.1, read on the forward strand.
CCAATACTTCAATGGCTGTTCCGACTCCCTCCTGGTACCGCAGCCGCTGCAGCCGGAGGTTCTCCTCTGCCTGTGCCACCGATGTCTTCATGACCTCGATCCGCTGCTCCGAACTCCGCAGATCCTGATGCGCGTTCTTTACATCCAGCCGGACCGCGTCAATGATCTTCTCTCTCGTGATCCGGAGCGAATGGAGTTCCGCTTTGCCCGCGGCCACCCTGGCACGGGTCCCTCCGCCGGACGACAGGTTGATGCTGATCCCGGCAAGCAAAGACCAGTTGTCCTGGTGCACGACGTATTGGTTCTCCTGGTACTGGTATCCTCCCTGCAGGAAGAGGTTCGGCAGATATTCCGACCGGATGGACTTGATGCTTTCCTCCTGGCCTGAAATCCCGGCGTCTATTACCCCGATTTCCGGACTCTCCGCCTCTGCCGTTGCCCAGGCCTGTTCGAGCGTTATGGCCGGTATCGGGCTTTTGGCGACCTCCTCCGGCTGTACCGGGTCATTTAACGGCCGGAGCAGCTGGCTGTTCACCCGGGACGCCCGGAAGGACCGGAGGTTCTCTGCTAAAAGCAGCCGCTGGCGGGAATCCGCCAGCTTCACATCCGCTTCCAGCACTTCGTTCCGGGTGACCACGCCCGCGCTATACCGCGCGTCGGCGTCTTTTTTGTGGCCTTCGTACCGCTGGACGTCTTCCCCGGCCACCTGGAGCAGCTTGTCCGCTTCCAAAAGGTCATAATATGCAATGATAAAATCCAGGGCTGACCGGTTTGCGGCCCGCCGGGTCTCGATCTCTTTTGCTTTGAGTGCGTATTTTGCCGCGTCTATGGAAGAATAGGTCTTGCCGAAATCGTACAGTATCTGGGTGGCGCTCAGACCGTAGGCGTAATACCGGTCATTGGATGTGGGCATGGTACCGAAGGGGGTTTTGGCCGCGGGCTGGTTTGCGAGCCACGTCTGGTTTGCGTAGACGTCGATCCTGGGAAACAGGCCGGAGCGCGCCGCCCATACGCTGCTCTGGGCAGACTCCTCGCGGGTCCGGGCTATCCGGATGTCCCGCCCCGTCTCCAACACAATCCGAAGACCCTCTCCCAAATTCAATGCCTCCGCTCCCAGTGGAAACAGAAAAACTATACATAGAAGTAAAAAAAATAGCTGCGGCATAAAGGGCCCTCGATAACAAGTAAAATGTAAGTAAGTACTATACTACACTAAAACAAGGGAAAAAAGTGAAGGTTCCGTCAACAATCATCACGTATATTCTGTGTATTTTTTCGCTTCACTCATCCACCCGGGCGGTTTATAGTGTCTCCAGCAGAGGTTGTGTAACGTGAAAAACATGCCGCTCGTAATTTCCGCCAGCAGAAGAACAGATATTCCGGCGTTTTATGCAGACTGGTTCGTAAACCGGCTGAAAGCAGGACGCGTTTTCGTTCTGAACCCGTACACGCACAAGCCGTTTTTGGTCTCGCTGCATCCCAAAGACGTCAGCGCAATCGTCTTCTGGTCAAAAAACTATTTTCCTCTCCTGAATAAGCTGGAGGCTGTGGAACAGACAACAAAAAATCTGTTGTTTCATTTTAGCATAACCGCAAACAAAGAGCTGGAATCCGGCACTCCTGATATAAAAGACGCAGTGCGCGACTATCTGTTTCTTGCCAGGCGATATTCTCCAGAACAGGTCATCTGGCGGTATGATCCGGTCTGTATAACTGATGAACTGTCTTTTGCGGTATTTCAGGAACGGTTTGTTCACTGCGCTGAACTGCTGGGAGGATATGCAAAAAAAAGTTTCATAAGCTTTGCCCATCCTTATAAGAAAGTCATCAGGAATCTGCATCAGCATTCCAAACAGACATTGGTTGATTTGTCCCAGGATAAAAAAAAGGAATACGCATTCCAGTTGGCGGAACTGGCAGAAAAGTGCGGCATCCGCCTTTTTGCCTGCTGCAATGATTATCTGGTTACCGGCCCCATACAAAAGGCCCGCTGTATAGACGGGCAGTATCTGTCCACGCTCTTCCGGACTGCCATTGATACGCGCCCAGCCCATTCACGTAAAGAATGCACCTGTACAAGGAGCATGGATATCGGCGCATATGACACGTGCGCTCACGGATGCTCGTACTGCTACGCGACCACGAACCACAAAAAAGCGGCTGACGTGCTTCGCCGGCATGATCCGGAATGGAATTCACTCACACGCCAAATCGAAGAATCCGAACTGCCAGCAATTGGTGAACAGACTATTCAATTTTTTCTGTAAGACATCCTATCCGAGCGTTTTTTAAACGGCATAAAATAGAAAGAGAGCAGGAACGGCATCCCTGCTCTCTTTCTATTTATATTTCTCTGGAAAAATGTTTATTTCAAAAGAGGCGGCACACTTGCCGGGAGGCGGCGAAGTTTTGTTGCCTGTTCAAATGAATAGGCCAGTTTGAAAAGAGTATCTTCGCTCCACGGCCTGCCGAAAAAGTCAAGTCCGATAGGAACGCCCAGCGGCGCGTTTTTCGTCGGCGACGAAAATCCCGCCGGAACGTCTATGGCGGGGAAACCCGTCAATGCGGCAAGGATTCCATTCCGATCCGCCTGGTTATACTCCCCGACCGGAACAACAAGGCGTTTTTGCAGGGGATACACGATCGCGTCAAGCCGGTTGTCGGCCATCAGGCTCATGACTGTCTGCTGAAGCTTTGCATTCCGCAATAGCCGGTCTTTGTAATCAGGCTCATTGAGCGGGTTCTCAAAGTGCTGCGCGTCCGTCAGAAATTTTTCAAGAGTCGGCTTATGGTACGTGCCAACAGCAAGAAATTCCGCCAGGTTCTTGACTGGCGCTTTTGGGCCCAAACCCGTCAGATAATTGTTAAAAGCCGTCTTGAACTCATAGCGCTGGACATCGCCTTCCGCGTTTAGTTTGCCTGCATCGAAAGCGGGGTCGCTTATTTCAATGACGACCGCACCCTGTTTTTTCATGGTCTCGATCGCTTTTGCCATGACGCGGTTGACCTCTTCATGCTCGGGTTTTGTTCCGAAAAGCGTTTTCAAAACCCCTATTCGCGCCCCTTTGAGTCCGTTCTTGTTTAAAGAAGCTGCATAGGATTTTGTCCGGCCGATGCTCCAGGCAGTCACCGGATCTGCCGGATCATATCCCGTCATAACGTCCATCATCAGGGCTGCATCTTTTACCGTGCGGACGATGGGACCGGTTGCGTCCTGCCACATTGAAACAGGGATAACCCCCGCCCTGCTCAGCAGTCCTTTGGTGGGACGCACTCCTACGGCATTGCACGCTGATGCGGGAGACCGGATCGAATTGACCGTATCGGAACCCATTCCCAGAGTGCCGAAATTCGCGGCAATAGCAGCTCCCGTTCCGCCGCTTGAGCCACCCGGCGTCCTGGTGAGATCGTATGGATCAAGCGTCTGCCCTCCGAGCGAACTTACCGTCGTCCCGGACAGGGCCATCTCATGCATGTTGGCTTTTGCGAGAATTAACGCGCCTGCAGACTTCAGTTTTTTCACCAGAAAACCGTCTTCGAGTGGCACCGATTTCTCGAGGACTTTAGATCCATCGGTCGTCGGCATGTCAGCTGTATCATAATTGTCTTTCAAAATAGTCGGAATGCAGTGTAACGGCCCAACGAACCCGGATTTCGCGTATGCCTTATCAAATCCGTCTGCAATTTCCAGCGCCTTCGGATTGACCAAAAGAATAGAGTTAAGCGCGGGGCCCTTTTTGTCATAGGCGTCTATCCGGGCAAGATACATCTCTACAAGTCCGCGGCAGGTCAATTTCCCCGATTTCATTGCAGAATGAATACCGGTAACAGTCGTTTCCTCCAGCGTAAACTTCCTGTCTTGCGCCACACTATTGAGAGCAAAAGCGAATAACAGTACAATGACAAATCCAAAAATCAATTTTCTCTTACTCATTGCAGACTCCTTCCTTTCTGGCAAAATTTCCGGACTTTCCCGAACAGAATCCAGGTTTTAGACAGAATAAGCGTGTCATTTCTTCAGAAACCTATTGATAAACAGAAAATGTTTCTCCATCATTTTTACCGCTAAATTTTCATCTCCTTTCATAAGCGCGTTATAAACGTTTTTATGAACCTCGATAAACTGCTTTCCGATGTTAGGAACGGACAAAACGCCCGCACGCCGCTCATAATGGCTGTGTCGCAAAAAAGCGTCAATGATCTCGTAAACAAACACGAACAAATCATTATGCGTGGCGCGCATGATTGCGAGATGAAACTCAACGTCTGTTTCCACTCCCAACTGATTTCTCGTAAGGTTTTTGGGCATGCGCCCGATTATCTCTTTAATATAGGCCAGTTCCTGAGGGGTCGCCCGTTTGGTTGCGAGCCGTACGGCTTCGCACTCAAGCGTGAGCCGCAATTCCAGAATGTTCTCGGAAATGGTCGGTTTCAGCATCAGCATCAATTCAAAGAAAGAAGCGAGCGAGTGTACGTTCGGGGGAAGTATATACGATCCCTGCCCCGGCACACTGACGATAATGCCGATCATTTCAAGAGCCCGCAAAGCCTCCCGGAGACTTGCACGGCTTACACCGATACGGCTTCCCAGTTCGCGTTCCGGCAGGAGCCGGTCTCCCGATTTCAAGCCGCCTTTCAGAATTTCTTCCTTAAAATGCCGCAGGATGGTATCGAATGGCTTCGACTTGATAAGTGCAAGTGAAAGGCTCGTTTTGTCTTTGTCTGTTTGCGGTCTGTTCATGGTTTATTGTGGTCTGCTCCTGGTCTGTTTTAGATACCATACTATGATGCCAATTACTCTGTCAAGCAGAAATATTCTTCTCTTTCCGGAAAACTCTTCTCCAGTTGACAAGTTTCCAGGAATATCCTACATTATTAAAAATTACCAGCCGCGGCTTTCGCGAAAACCCAAAAAAAAAGGTTTTGTCATCAAGAGCACAGTGCAAAGAACCTGGCCGCTCCGATGCAACAGCTTATATTTTGTCGCGATTTTTTATATTGTCACCGGCCAGCCTCAGGATTAGCATGGCAATGCACACTGCGGAGAGCATTTTTTTACGTCTTAAGTAACTATAAAGCCAGGGTGGAGGAATTCGATACATGCAGGACAAAAGGCGACACAAACGGTTCAAAGTTGATCTGATGGAAATAAACGGCAAAATGAGCCTGGCAAACAGCGTGAAAATCATCGACATCAGCTATGGCGGCATCGCCATTAAAGCGGACAGAAGGCTGAACATTTCCAAGGAAGTTGTCATCAAGCTCGGCGAAAAAGCAAAATCCATCGATGTTCGAGGCATTGTGGTCCGCTCCGAACTGACCGGTATGGAGCCGCGGTCTGATGGAGAAAAGGTCTTGTTTTATACGGCAGGCATCATGTTCAAGGAAGGCCAGGCGAACATTATTGAGGATTTCCTCGGTTCGATCGAACAGCACAAGCATACAACCGTGCCGATCATGGTTGACCGCAGGTTGAGCATCCGGTTTCGTATCACCGATTCACACCAGAATATTTTAAGCTATCCCGCGCAGTTCAAGTTGACGGAAATCAGTCTGAGCGGCATGCGCATCCAGTCCGAGCAACCCTTGGACAAAGAAAGCCTGATCCCCATGGAACTGTCCCTGAATGCAGACAGCTCCGTAACATTTATCGGCCGGGTCGCTTCCTGCACGATGATCAATACAGAAGGGCAGACGTATTACGAAACCGGTGTGGAATTCAGGAACCTGACCGATGAGGATACAGAGCTGCTCAAAATGTTTATAGACTACCTGGCGGATTCACAATCAGCGAGCACCGGAAGTCAATAAAAAAACCGGATGCGGCGCTTCATGACACACCAACCCTTCGCATGCGCATCCGCTTCAATATTCCGGGCATACCCGTATGAAAAAAATCTTTTTTGCCATTATATTGCTTTTCGTGCTCATTTCCTGCACTTCAAAACCATTGCCGGTAACAGATCCGCGTGACGCGCTCACGCCTGTCTCCTGGTGGAAGGCGGCAGAGCCCGGCGATGATATGGTTTTCGAAGGCATGGCCGCCGCCATACGCCAGAACCTCGAATATTTAAAGAAACTCCCTCCGGATACCGTCATGCAGACCGGACAAGAAATGTCCACGGCACTTGAAATGACGGTGACGCTTCAGAACTTTCTTCTGATCATTGAAAATGACTCTCTTTCCTATGGCCAGAAAATCGAGCACATCAAAAAAAATTTTATACCATATCAAGCGGCAGGCAAGGATGGGCGGGGAACGATGCAGTTTACCGGCTATTACGAACCGATGATTTCCTGCAGGCTGAGGTCGGACGAGACATTCCGGTACCCGCTGTATAAAAAACCGGATGACATCATAGAGGTAGACCTCTCTCTTTTCGGCAACGGCTTTCCTCAGAATAAGCTTTTGGGCAGACTGGAAAACAAAAAAATCGTTCCCTATTACTCCCGCGATGACATCGACCAAAAAAAGGCCCTCTCCGGAAAGGACCTCGAACTGCTCTGGTGTAAGAACCTCGTTGATATTTTTGTGTTGCAGGTCCAGGGGTCGGGCAGGGCCGATTTGGGAAACGGCACGGTCATAAGCGTGCTGTACAACGGACAAAACGGCAGGCCGTACAAAAGTATCGGCAAATACCTGATAGATTCCGGCGCTATAAGCAAAGAGAAGATGTCGATGCAGGCGATCCGCGCATATCTGCGCGACCATCCGGATGAAACGACCTCGATCCTTGGCCGGAATCCCAGTTATGTTTTCTTCCGGACGGACTCAGCACCGTCAATCGGCAGTATCGGCGTGCCGCTCACTCCCGGACGCTCCATTGCAACGGACAGCAGGCTTTTCCCGAAAGGCGCTCTCGGTTTTCTGGTTTCACAGAAGCCGGTCTTTGAAAACGGGACGATCATATCCTGGGCGCCGTTTACCCGGTTTGTGCTGAACCAGGACACCGGCGGTGCGATCAAAGGCGCGGGCAGAGCGGACCTGTTTTGGGGACAAGGACAGGAAGCGGAACTCGGCGCCGGATCAATGCAGCATGAGGGAAAATTGTACTTTTTGATGCGGAAAAAATAACGAAAGAGACAGCATAACCGCTGTGTGCACTAATAGCATCCGGTAGTTGTAATGTCATTTTCCACGTGGTCATGCGCGTGGATCTCCTGATAACCATCTGTTTCCCCTCTCTGGCGCTGCAACTGCCGGTCTTGTTCGTGTTGATGTAGTCGGAATATTATACTGTACATTTGTCATAACGACCGCAGCGTATTATCCCTCCCTGTTTTCTCCTGACGGACGCCGCTCTGTAGCAAAACTACTTTTCCTGCGTAAGTGAATAATGCGGATCATGAATGGATTCGCTGCGGCAGACCGGACACCTCCCCGGTTTTTTGAGCCGTTCCCGTTTCTGAAAAAGAAATCCGCACTTCACGCATTCCGCAGGCTGTATTGCAAGGCGTCTGCCGGTATGATGGAGCATCGCACGGATATGCTCCAGATGTTCGTATATATCTTTCTCCGGAACGCCGATTCTGCCGGAAAGCTCCAATGCCGACACAGGCCCTTCTTGCAGTTCAACAAGCAGCTTGCGTCGGATGGTATCGCTTGCGGCAACGGGTGAGCGCAATCCTGATTCATGCTTTTTTTTAACGTTGTCCATGGAGAAAGCATATCCTGTCTTCGTATTTTAGTCCAGAGAAAGCAACTGCACGACGGACAGTGATCCTCTGGTCTTCCGGGATTTCGGACCGTTGACAAGCTCCTGCACTTCTTGTAGTATACGGTCACTTGTTCTCAGGGCGGGGTGAAATTCCCCACCGGCGGTGTCCCGCGTTTCGGCGGGGAGCCCGCGAGCGCTCCTTCCATGCAGGAAGGAGGTCAGCAGATCTGGTGAAAAGCCAGAGCCGACGGTCACAGTCCGGATGAAAGAGGACAAGGCGGTTGCCTGTCACAGACGGCATGCCTTGCACACGGTTGCCCTCACGCGTGGGGGAAACTGCCTGCCCTTCGCCCTGGTTCTGGTACATAATACTACAACAGGAGGATTACCATGAATCAGAATCTGCTTGCGCAATTCGGAGATGCCGAACAACGCGTACAGAAAGCCTTGGACTCACTTCGTAAAGGCAGCGGCGTGCTGGTCGTTGACGATGAACAGCGCGAAAATGAAGGCGATTTGATTTTTGCCGCCGAGTTTCTTACCAAACCCCAGATGGCCATGATGATCCGCGAATGCAGCGGCATCGTATGCCTCTGCCTGCCGGGAGAAAAAGTGCGGTCACTTGCCCTGCCCATGATGGTGAGCAATAATTCCAGCCGCTATCAAACGGCATTCACGGTTTCCATCGAAGCAGCCCGGGGAGTCACAACCGGCGTATCGGCAGCCGACCGTGTTACAACAATTCGAACAGCCATTGCCGACAACGCGCAGCCGGGTGACCTTAACCGGCCGGGTCATATATTCCCGCTCAGCGCCAGACCCGGCGGGGTCCTCGAACGCCCCGGCCATACGGAAGCAACCGTAGACCTGATGCGTCTTGCCGGATTGAAACCATACGGGGTGCTCTGCGAGCTCACAAACCCGGATGGCAGCATGGCCCGTCTGCCGGAAATCGTTAGCTTCGCCAAAAAGCACTCCATGGCCCTGCTCTCCGTGGAAGATTTGATAACCTACCGCCGCACGCAGGACGTGGTGCCAGTCTGTTCACTCACCCAAAACGCATCGGCTCGCAATTTCAACCACGAGGACATAGGGTGACCGCCGCGAAGAGCGCGCCTTGACAACCCTGGAAGAAAAGAGTAACATACGCCGTTCTCGAAAGAATACGAACGTATTAAGGACGTAGAAAAAAGGAACGCACATAACCATGACAACAGGAACAAGAGACCGTTTTGTACATAAAATTTTTACCACGGTGGCGCCGTATGTGGATTTGCTGACCCGCAGCTTCAGCCTCGGAATGGACCACTATTGGCGGAAACGCGCAGTGGCCATATCAGGCATAAAACGGGGAGACCGCGTGCTCGACGTATGCGCGGGTACGGGAGAACTCTCCTTTATTCTTGCACGCACCGTGGGAAACGAAGGCTCCATTGTAGGGTCCGATTTCTGCGAAAACATGCTCGAACTTGCGCGGAAGAAACAGGGTGACAAGTACGCCAACATCACGTTTTTGTTTGCCGACACGAAGAAAGTCCCCTTCCCAGACAATAGTTTTGATGCGGTAACCGTTGCCTTCGGAATGCGGAATATTCCGGACACCATTCTCGCGCTGAAGGAAATCCGCAGAGTGCTGAAGCCCGGAGGAAAATTTCTCTGCCTTGAGCTGACCAGACCGCAGAACCGCTGGTTTCTCGCAATTTATAAATGGTATATTTTTCGGATCATGCCGTTCATCAGCAATCTTGTGATGAAAACAGCCGAGCCGTTTCTCTATCTTCCCCGCTCGATCGAGGAATTCTACCAGCCGCCGGTGTTTCGCGAGATCATCATGAAGAACGGCTTTGCCGACGTGCGCGTGAACTCCATGACCATGGGAATCGCAACGATATACCGGGCCTGCAAACCGTAGCATCCAGGGCTCTCCCCATTGCTGTTTTGCTGCCAGATGAAAAATAAAAGCCACCGGTTATTATCGGTGGCTTTTTTATTGCCGTGCTTCGAAAGACTACGACGGCACAACGTCAAACCGCGATCATCTATCCGTGAATTCCTCGTCCTCTTCGCCGCTAAACGGACCTTTGATGCCAAGCTCCTTGATTTTTTTCCGGAGAGTATTTCTGTTGATCCCGAGAAGATTCGCTGCGCGCACCTGGTTTCCTTCCGTCTTCTTGAGGACCAGGGTAAGAAGAGGCTTTTCGACACGCTGCAGCACCATGGAATAAATGTCCCCTTGTTCGAGACCGCCCATGCGCTCCACGAGATCGGCGAGTTTTTCTTCCAAAAAATTTTCGAAGGAAAGCGGCGCTCCCTGGCTGGGTCTGAAAACCTGGGGCGGCAATGCGTCCGGGAATACCTTATCCCCCTGTGCAAGGGTCATCGCGCGCTGAATTGCATTCTCCAGTTCCCGCACGTTTCCCGGCCAATCATAGGCACGGAGAATCTTGAGCGTCTCCGGAGTGAGAATCTTCGCCTTGCCCGAGACTGACTGGTGTTTTTGCACAAAATATTCCGCAAGAGGAATAATGTCATCCTTGCGTTTTCTGAGCGGCGGAATATTGATCTGAATGACGTTCAAGCGGTAAAAAAGATCCTCCCGAAACTGCTTTTCGCGCACGGCTTTGTCCAGGTCCTGGTGTGTGGCCGCGATCACCCGCACATCGGTCTTGATTGATTCGGTCCCGCCGACCCGCTCGAATTCACGTTCCTGCAGCACCCGGAGAAGCTTGCCCTGCAGCGGAAGATTCATATCGCCGATTTCATCAAGAAACAGCGTCCCGCCCGCGGCTGCCTCAAATTTTCCGATCTTTCTGGCCACCGCGCCGGTAAAAGATCCTTTTTCGTGGCCGAAAAGCTCGCTTTCAAGAAGCTCCGACGGAATGGCTGCGGAATTCACTGCCATAAACGGACGCCCCGCTCGCTTGCTGTGATAATGAATAGCCCGGGCAACAAGTTCCTTGCCGGTGCCGCTCTCCCCGTGGATCAGGACTGTTGCGTCGCTTTCCGCAACGCGTCCGATCGTTTTGTATATTTCCTGCATGGCAGGCGTATTGCCGACCAGTCCTCCTTCATATTTTCCCCTTACTTCGGCCCGGAGCGCATTGACCTCGAGTGAAAGGCGTCTGACATCCATCGCTTTTCGTACAAGAATGCTTACTTCATCAAGATCAAAGGGTTTGGTGATGTAATCAAACGCCCCGCGCCTCATCGCTTCGATCGCGTTCTGCATGGTGGCCTGGGCAGTCATAATGATAACCGAAATATTTTTCCCGGCTTCTTGTATCTTTGCCAGCGCTTCGAACCCGGACATCCCCGGCATGCGGATATCCATAAGCGCAACGGCGATGTCTCCCTCGTTGATACGGTCAAGGCCTTCCTGGGCATTCCTCGCAAGCACCGTTTCCATCCCGTCTTTTTCGAGCGCTTTTTTAAGCACCCAGCGGACGCTCTCATCATCATCAACGATCAGAATTTTTTCATTCATCATATCAACTCTCTCGGTTTCCAGCTGTGGATGCGCGTATCATCCCGCCAGCGGTAAATACACACTGAATGTGGTGCCCTCATCCGGCCGGCTGTCCACTTTGATCGTGCCCAGATGATCCTGCACAATCTGATAGGAAAGCGCCAGGCCAAGGCCTGATCCTCTGTCTTTGGTCGTAAAAAAAGGCGTAAAAATATCCGCCAAGTGTTCCTGTTTTATGCCGGGGCCGGTGTCGCCAATCTTAACGACCATGAGCCTGTGCTTTTTCCCATCCGTCTGCACGCTCGTAAAAAAATCGGACATCCTCGTGATCACGGTCAGCTTTCCTCCACCAGGCATCGCCTCAATCGCATTCTTGATGATATTCAAAAACACCTGAACCAGCTGGTCCTCATTTCCGATAATATCCGGAAGGCTCGGATCATATAGCCGGGTAAGAACAGTGCCGGTTTCCCGCACGTTTCCCTCTTGCAGCAAAAGAACGCGGTCCAGAATGCTGTGAATATTATGGGCGCGCATCTCCCGGGGCTTCAGGCGCGTAAAATCGAGAATCTCTTCAAGCACGCTGTTCAGGCGGTCGGCCTCCTTGAGAATCACATCAAGATATTCTCCAAAATTTCCCTTGACGGCAGCCGCTGCCGAACGGAGTTCCGACTGCAGAAGCTGAGCTGCTCCGCGTATGCCGACCAGCGGATTTTTGACTTCATGCGCTATCCCTACCGCAATCATTCCCAGAGTTGTCAGGCGGTCGGAGCGGCGCATGCGTTCTTTGAGGTCCCGTACACTCTCCTGATCGCGGATAGACAGGATAAGTCCCGTCGGCCGTCCCTCACGGTCCGTGAGCACGGATGTTACAAAACCCACGGGCAGCGGGGACCGGTGTTTTGACACCAGTTCGGCTTCATAATCAGAATAGGACCTGCCGCTCGAAAACGTTTTTTCTATCTGTTTTTTGACGGCAGGATTATCGGGAAATATTGCATAAACACTTGTTCCTATCGCGTCCGCTGCAGCAATGCCGGTCATTTCTTCCGCAGCACGGTTCCAGATCAAAACCGTACCATCCAAATCCGTTACGACAACACCGTCAACAATGCCGGCCAGAATATCAGCAGTAAGATCGGGTATGCGTGTTGAAATAGGAGTCATACGTAATTGATAGCACAATATATTTGATGATTCAAGTTAATTTGTGGTATAGTGCCGCTCACTGCTGATATCCGGCCGGCTGTCTTTTCGGAAAGCGGCGCCGCAACGATTTTTGCCATGTTTAATATCCGCCTTCTTCTCGTCGCCTTAATATGGGGCGTTAATTTCGCCGTTGTAAAATTCGCGCTCGCGGAGTTTCTGCCCCTGAGTTTTACGGTCGTCCGGTTCTTTCTGGCGGCGCTCTTCCTTATCACCGTCATGGTTTTGAACAAGGAGCCGCTTTCGGTCGACCGTCAGGACCGTGCCGCGCTTGTTCTGCTCGGCATTATCGGCATCACCCTGTATAACCTGTTCTTCATGTACGGACTGAACTATACATCAGCCTCAAATTCCGCGCTGATTATCTCCCTCTCGCCGCTTTTTGCGGTATTCATTCAGTCCCTCAGTGGGAACGAGCGAGTCACTGCCCGTATCATCGCCGGCCTGGCACTGGCTTCCGCAGGCGTATTTCTGATCATCAGAAGCCATTATGGTGAATTCAGTTTTTCCTCGTCGGGTTTTTTCGGCGATCTTCTGACTCTTTGCGGCGCTGTGCTTTGGGCATTCTATACGCTCAAGGCAAAACCGCTGCTCCTGAAATATTCGCCGCTGAAAGTCACGGCATACAGCATTGCGGCAGGAACCATCGTGCTCCTTCCCGTCAGCGCGTACGAACTGGCACAGCAATCATGGTCGGGCATCTCGCTGCAATCCTGGTTCGCACTCGGCTTTTGCGCTTTCATCGCCGCCGGCGTGGCCTTCACGCTCTGGTACCAGGGAATACAGCAAATAGGCGTCACCCGCACCATCGTATATCATTATCTTATGCCGTGTGTCGCAGTGGTATTTGCGGCACTTTTTCTCGGTGAACGCATCACTCTTCTCCAAGTGATAGGAGGCACCGCCGCCCTTATCGGCGTATTGATTGTCCAGCGGCGGTGAACAGGTTTATTTCTATGAAGAATATCCTGCCTCTCCATGCTGCGTTATATCAAGTCCTTCCGTTTCCTGATCCGCATTCACCCGCAGCCCCCCGACCGCTTCAATGACCTTCAGCACAACCAAACTGACAACGAACGAGTAAGCGGCAACGACAACCACGGCCCCTGCTTGAATAAGCAACTGCTTTGCATTGCCGAAAAACATTCCGTTCGCACCCGCCGCATTTACCGCGAGGGATGCGAAAAGCCCTGCCATCAAGGTTCCGACCATCCCGCCGACACCGTGCACGCCAAAAGCATCGAGAGAATCGTCATAGCCATACTTTGTTTTTGCGTTCAGGGCAATGTAGCATACAATGCCGGCTGCCATCCCGAACAAGAGGGCCGGAAGGGGTCCCACAAATCCGGCCGCTGGCGTAATCGTCGCAAGACCGGCGATTGCCCCTGTAGCAGCGCCGAACATGGTAGGTTTGCCGCGATGGATCCACTCTACTGCGATCCAGGCGATCGTGGCTGCGGAAGCAGCTGCGTGCGTTGAGATGAATGCGGAAGCGGCAAGGGCGCCGGAGGATAGAGCGCTTCCGGCATTGAATCCAAACCAGCCGAACCAGAGCAGCCCCGCACCGAGAACCGTCATTGGCAGATTATGCGGGGGCATGGATTCGCGCAAAAAACCTTTTCTTCTGCCGATAAACAGCGCCGCGGCCAGCGCGGAAAAACCCGAAGTAACATGGACGACGATGCCGCCGGCAAAATCAAGCGCCCCCAGATTCCTGAGCCACCCTCCTGTCCCCCAGACCCAATGAGCAACAGGGTCATACACCACGGTTGTCCAGACGATCGTAAAAATCAGGAATGCGGAGAACTTCATGCGTTCCGCGAACGCTCCGCTGATCAACGCAGGGGTGATTACCGCAAACATCATCTGGTACAGCATAAAAACCATATGCGGTATGGTGGGCGCATAATCTGCGTTCGGCAAAAAATCCACGCCGCTCAGTCCCGCCCAGCCCAGACTGCCGATAATGCCTTTGATGTCAGGGCCAAACGAAAGCGAGTAGCCGAACAAAATCCATTGAACGCTGACCACTGCAATGGCTATGAAGCTGTGCATGATCGTGCCGAGCACGTTCTTTCTGCGGACCATGCCTCCGTAAAACATGGCAAGACCCGGCGTCATGAGCATCACCAATGCCGTTGATACCAGCATCCAGGCTGTGTCTCCTGTGTCGATCTTTGCAGCCGATGCGCCGGTCGGCGCAGCAGCAGCTGACAGAGGGCTCTCCTGTGCTGCGGCAAAGGGTGCAAATACCAGAAAACAGAGCAGCACAACTGCCGTTATTTGAAGTAAATCTTTTCTAATCATGTAGCTAAATCCTCCCTGAGTTTATACATACGATTACACGCTTATCAATTCAAAGGGCCTCATTGTCATATTCACCGGTCCTGACGCGCACGGCCTCTTCTACATTCAGAACAAATATTTTCCCATCTCCCACTCTGCCGGTTCTTGCTGCGTGCACTACTGCATCAACGACCGTTTTGGCCATTGCATCAGGAACGACCACTTCTATCTCAACCTTAGGGACAAAATCCACGGTATATTCTGTGCCGCGATAAAGCTCCGTGTGCCCTTTCTGCCTACCGAATCCTTTTACTTCCGAAATGGTCATTCCCTGGATCTGAATGGCTGCCAGTGCTTCTTTTACTTCATCAAGCTTATAGGGTTGCAGTACACATTTTATCAACTTCATCAATCCGGCCTCCTCACTGATTTGTTGATGCACATATTGTGCGCAGCTGCTGCTTTCTTATTTAGCAAGGCGTATGCCACAGACAGCCAGAAAAAAGAAAGAATAAATCCTTTGATTTTGTGCTGTTTTTTATCTTTTCATTTTTGCGAACGGGAATTTTATCCATCTCGCAGTCTATTTGTTAGGCATGTGTATAATTAGTAGGCATGACATAACAGCACCAGGTCTTTGCGAAGCATGGACAGGAGGAGCAAAGCAATACGTCTACATAATAATTATTATTGACAAATAATTATTATTAACTATAATGAAACGTATGGACAAATATAGAAACATCGGCTTTAAACTCACCCCGCAGAGACTGGCTATTCTGGATTACCTGGAAGGAAATCTACAGCATCCTTCTGCTGACGATATTTACCAGGCGGTACTCAAGGAATTCCCGACAATTTCCTTTGCAACGGTCTATACGACTCTTGCGGAGTTGAAACGGAGAGGCAGACTGCTTGAACTCACGACCAATCCTAACAAAAAACACTACGATCCTGAAACAAGTGAACACAGCCATCTTCTCTGCACGCGTTGCAACCGGATATTCGATATTCCTGTCGAGTACACGCTGGTGCTGCCGGAAAGCGTTAAAAGAAATTTTACTATTACGAGAAGCCATCTTGATTTTCACGGTCTCTGCCCGAACTGCAGAAAAAATCGTCCGGAAAAAAAATAATAGTGCAGCAACGGGCACCGGAGCAGCTGATTTTCCCCGTTTTTCGAACGCCACGAAAAACATTTTGTCTGCTATACTATAGCAATCGGACTAAATATTAAAAGGAGGAAGCAGTTATGGCTTATACAGCAAAAGAGTATTCAAAACTTATCGGGATGGCCGGGTTCAGCGAAACCCTGCTCAAAAATCATTTTACGCTGTATCAGGGGTATGTGACCAATACAAACAAGGTGCTTGATACTCTCGATCAAATGGCCAAAGACGGCAAGACAGCAACACCGGAATTTGCAGAGCTCAAACGCCGTCTCGGCTGGGAATTCAACGGAATGCGGCTTCATGAATATTATTTCGAAAATCTGGGCGGCAAAAGCGGCATTGATAAAAGCGGTTCGCTGATCAAAAAAATCGCTGAAAGTTTCGGCAGCTATGAAGCATGGGAAAAGGATTTCAGGGCAACAGGCGCCATGCGCGGCATCGGTTGGGTTGTTCTATACCAGGATGCTCTGTCCGGAAGGCTTATCAATTTCTGGATCAATGAACATGATGTTTCCCATCCTGCCGGGTGCAACCCTCTGCTTATCATGGACGTGTTCGAGCACGCCTTCATGCTTGATTATGGGCTCAAACGCGCAGATTACATCGAATCGTTCTTTAAAAATATTAACTGGACTGCTGTTGAAGCGCGAATAAAATAAAACACAGGATCAATTGGAAAAAGAAAGGAGATTGTTAATAATGCCAACATCAGAGAAAAACCTGCAGGATGCCTTTGCCGGCGAGTCCCAGGCCAACAGAAAGTATCTTGCGTTTGCAAAGAAAGCGGAACAGGAAGGCTACACCCAGGTGGCGAAACTGTTCAGGGCTGCGGCTGCGGCAGAAACCATCCATGCACATAACCACCTGAAGGAACTCGGTGGCATCAAGTCTACGGCGGAAAATCTGCAGGAGGCCATCAATGGAGAATCGTATGAGTTCCAGAAGATGTATCCGCAAATGATCGCCGACGCCAAGGCAGAAAGCAACGACAGGGCCCTCAAAACATTCAATTACGCGAATGAAGTGGAAAAAATCCATGCAGCGCTGTACCAAAAGGCACTGAACAAACTTGGCAAAACAAAAGAAACCTTCGATTATTATGTCTGCAGAGTATGCGGATATACCGCTGAAGGTGAAGCTCCTGATACCTGCCCGGTCTGTAAATCAGGCAAAGTTGCATTTATGAAAGCAGAATAACGGTCACCTGTTTCCCGGAAAACCATCGGTCCCTGAAAAGGAGGCAAGCTCCGTCTTTGCCTCCTTTTTCATCAAAATCATCCATGCAATAACGGCCTCCACCCGTTGAGTCACGTTGTTCCTGTTGTTGACTAATCCGGTTTTTTTTTGTAAAATCATTCCTAAAGTTGTGTCTGCTTATCAGTGCAAGCGATTTTTTCCTGAACCCTTTCCTTCACTGCGCTATCGGAGTATCAACTTCACCACGACTATCCGTTATGGTCTGAGGAGCTTTCAGTAACCATGGCCATACATGAAAGGTTTGCATATGCCTATTACGCTTGAACCCCGATCCTTCTTAGACAAACTCTTGTCGCTTTATGGCAAAAAACGTGCATTTTACACATTGGAGCACGAATCGACACCGGCCTATTGCATCATCAGACGGGAAGGATTTCTTCAGGCATTGTTCAGAAAAAAAACCAGTCCACTGCCCGCGGGATGGCTGTATTCTGATGCACCCGCTTTTCGAACCGACGCAGAATACATCGCTGATTATACGGACGCGCTGTTCGGTAAAGGCCTCGGTCGTCAGCACAAGCTGGAACAAGCTCTTGCAGATTTCGACAGGGTGGTGGCACGCTGCAGCAAAAAGGAATCACCCGAGTTTAAAAAATCCGTTGCAGGGGCTCTGCTGCACAAAGGGTTCATTTTATACAAAATGTATAAAGAACCTGAGGCCAGAGCTGCGTATGAAGAAATCATTGCGCGCTACGGCAACGAGCAGGCCATTGAACTCAAGCAGGCGGTCGCCGAGGCGATGATAGGAAAGGGTAATACGTTCGAATGGGACGACCTGTCAAAAGCTGTCTCCGCTTACGATGATGTCGTACGGCGCTTTTCCGGCGAGCAGTCAACTGAACTTAAAAAATGGGTAGCCGGCGCTTTGATACGAAAAGGCAACACACTCAAGTGCAACAATCCCGAACGTGATCTGGCCCCGGCAATACGTGCGTATGATGAGGTAATCGAACGTTTTGGCAATGAACAGTCCGTAGAGCTCAAAAAATATGTAGCCGAAGCGCTGATAAGCAAAGGAAATCTGTACAAAATGTATGACAAGCTCCCGGAAGCCCTGGCGGCCTATGAAGAAGTGACCAGGCGCTTTGAGGGAGAAGAGTCGGCCGAGATGAGGCTGTTTCTTGCCGAGGCGCAGTGCTACCACGATTTAGACCATCGAAGTTTAACAAAACGAAAGAAACCGTGAGTTCTTTACGACTAGTTGCTATTTGCGTGACGTATACGCCCCCTTCCCGTTCATGAGCAGTCTGTGACGGCGTCCCGCTTTTCGGCACAAAAAAAGGTTGGCATGTAATACAACATGCCAACCCAGGGAGGATCACAGCGATCTGCTATATCGCTGCTTCACCGCGTTCGCCGGTCCTGATCCTGATGATTTCCTCTATCTTCGATACGAAAATCTTTCCATCACCGATTTTTCCGGTCTTTGCCTTTTCCTGTATGGTGGAAATTGCCTTGTCGGCAATGCTGTCCGGCACAACAATTTCCAGCTTTACCTTCGGGATAAAAGCCACATCATATTCCGCTCCTCGGTAAAGCTCCACATGACCTTTCTGCCTGCCGAACCCCTTCACTTCGCTCACGGTCATGCCCTGCACACCAAGCGCATTCAGCGCGTCTTTCACTTCATCAAGCTTAAACGGCTTGATTACGGCTTCAATCTTTTTCATAGGACCTCCTTGTGAAGGGTACACGGGATGGGATTCAATCCGTCCCTGAGCCGTCCCGTTTCCCTTCCCTTACGACATCTCGCTTCATTATGAATTGTACGCATGCTCTCCATGCTGGCTTTCATCAAGACCGACCGTTTCCTCTTCCGCATCGACACGCAGACCAACGATCAGTTTTACAATCATGAATATGACAAATGTCACGACTGCGCAGTAAACAGCGGTCACCAAAATCGCTTTTATCTGGATCCACACCTGGATCGGATTGCCGTAGAACAATCCCTTGCCTGCATCATTGATTGCGGGGTCAGCAAAAAATCCGGTAAGAAGCGCGCCAATCGTCCCGCCAACACCGTGAATCCCGAATGCATCAAGAGTATCATCGTATCCCAATTTCCGTTTTACGACGGCAACCGCATAGAAGGGAATAACGCCTGCTGCGATGCCGATGACCAGTGCTCCGATGATATTTACAAAACCTGCGGCCGGCGTGATGGCAACAAGACCTCCAACCGCACCGGATGCAAGACCCAGCATGGTCGGCTTGCCGGAATGTTTCCATTCGACGAACATCCATGATAATGCAGCCATGGCAGTAGCCGTGTTGGTGTTGATGAACGCCGCACCGGCAAGGCCGTTCGCAGCAACCGCAGAACCCGCATTAAAGCCGAACCATCCGAACCAGAGCAATCCCGCTCCGGTCACCACCAGCGTCAGATTGCTCGGAAGAATAGGTTTGGTTTTTCTATTTCCGAGAACGAGGGCGCCGACAAGGGCCGCGATACCGGCGTTAATATGCACAACCGTGCCGCCCGCGAAGTCCAGTGCTCCTGCCTGTGCCAGAAATCCTCCGCCCCAGACCCAGTGCGCAATCGGAACATATACAAAGCTGAACCAGAGTACGCAGAAAAGCAGCCACGCGGAAAATTTCATTCTTTCGATGTAGGCTCCGCTTGCCAGTGCAACGGTGATTGCAGCGAATGTCAGCTGGAACACCACAAATATCTGCTCTGGGATCGTCTTGGCAAGATCCGTTATGCTGTTCACACCGACTCCGCTCAGGAACAGTTTGTCCGCTTTTCCTATCCAGCCGCTTACATCCGTACCAAATGCAAACGTGTATCCATAGAGAACCCAAAGAACGCTCACAATGCAGAAAGCAACAAAACTCATGGCCATAGTATTGAGCGAATCCTTGCGCTTTGCCAAACCGCCGTAAAACAGCGCCAAACCAGGCACTGTCATCAGCATGACGAGTGCCGTTGCAACAATCATCCAGGCTGTGTCGCCTGTATCAATCTTAAGCGGCGCTGCGGGAACCGCAGCGGCAGCAGCCGCAGGTGCCGCGGCCTCTTCCGCCAGAACGATTGCGGGAGCCGCAAGTACTGTCATAGCAAAGAACAGTACAATCAAAACAATTGATTTAAGAAATGGACCTTTCATTGTAACCTCCTGTCTTATGCATTACTGTTGCTATTGCCGGTTTACCACGTGTACATAACACCCAGCGCCAACGTGTCCTGCTGCTTTTTCGTATTACCGTCAAACGAGTTTCTGTTCGACCAGTCATGCCGGTATTCCGGTCTCAGAATCAAGCTGTTGAGCAGCCGGGTTTCACAGGTAAGTGTTATTTCCTTCATTTCCTGGGCAGTACCGGTTCTGGCACCGTTGCGATCGTTGAAGTATTCACCCCTGAGCGCGATGCTGTGCATATCAGTGATGTCGTATTTCACAATCGTGGAAATGCCATGCCAGCTTGCATTCAGGTCGCCCGCGCCTTTTTCTTCATACCCAAGATCAGCGTTCAAAATGATTGCAAGCGGTTTTATTGGTTTAATCGTGGCCACTAGGTCGGCCAGTGATCGTTTGTTGCTGTTATTGTTGTTCTGCTCCGGACCGGTTATTAAATTGAGGCTGCTGGAGAAGTGATCAGCCGGCGCAAAACCGATGCTGAGGCCGTAGGATTTTCCTTTGTTGTTGTCGCTTGCATTGTCCCATCCATTGACTGCCAGAATTGCAGCTGATACAGCATCGGTAAAATTGTAACCAATTTTAATTCCTGTGTGCGTAAGCGGTTCAGCGTAGTTGAACAGGAATGAACGGGAATAATTCGGATTGTCACGTGCTTCGATGACTTCCGCTCCGATGAAGGTCGCCATTTTACCGAAATCTATCCGAACTCCCTTGCCGAGTGGTGCAAGATAGCTGATATAAACCTCCGTTAAATCAAAAGGTTGATCGGATGTTCCGAGCCCAGTAGCATGAATATATTTTGCTGTCTCTCCTGCCGAAAGCTTCACTTTAAAACCGAGACTGTTCGCTGTCGCGGGGTCCTTGGCAAAAACAATCTGTGCCATATCCAGCATGAAGCTGTTTGCTTTTTGATCGAATATTCTAAGATCATTTACGCCGGAATCGGGACTATTGAAATTGTAATTATAACTGCCCTGAAGATAGATGCTCAAACCGAGTGCTTTTTTAATTTCATCTACATTTGGTCCGGATGCCGGTTTTGCATCTTCTGCAAATACCGGAGAACCGAACATCGTTGCGCCCGCAAGAAGCAGCGCTGCACACAAAGCCTTAACTGTTTTACTCATATGTTCCTCCCCCCTCTTTCTTATTCTCCTGTTCTTTTACAACAGGATATTTTTATGAAAGCCTCCGGAGCCTTCTGAAAGTTGTGTATGAACAACTTCCTTGCTAAGATATTTTGCAAGGCATATGCCACAATGGAGAGGCAGGTACTACAGGGGATAACAGATTGATAATGTTGAAGAGATTAGACAGTGTGATGAGTGCAGTATTGAATGAGGATTTTTTGCAGAAGATATATTTTAATCATCTGATTAAAAATAATGCAGGATTGTGAAGCGTTACACGCTGATTCTGAAGCCGGCATAACCAGGCTTCACCATTTCCCCGAGTGAAGCGCGCAGCGATTCCACGGCCGTGTCTCCGGTGCAATGGCAGGGCACGACTACATTCATATTCAATGTTCTCAGTACTGCGTTTGTTTTCGCCAGACGTTCCGCGGAAGAACTTCTAAGATGCAAACCGCCGATAATAGCTGCAATAGTCGATTCACCCGACGCATTACGGACAGCGGCAATGGTATTAATAATGCCGGAGTGGCTGCAGCCGGAAATGATGATGAGCCCTTGGGGGGTCTTCATCCACAGGGCCTGGTCGTCATCAATAAGGTCGCGAGTCCGGGCTTCAGCGTCCAGAAAAAACGGCCCGCCGGTGTCCTCAAAATCTGTTTTTCTCGGAATGGGGCCGGTCAGGCCGATACCCGGCGCGACAAACACCGGCTGCGTCGTTACGTGCAGCCGGTCTGATGGCACTCCCGCCAGGGCGGCTTGCGCATCCTGCGGCATGTGGACTGCTTTGGCTTTGTCTGGCGACGGAATACTGTAACGCAGTATCCCTGCGGCCGGATGAACATAAACGTGTGCTTTTGCATTTTTCCTGAGGATATGGGAAATTCCACCGGAGTGGTCGTAATGGCCGTGGCTCAATATAACTGCATCGGCATCTTCAAGCCGGATACCGAGTTTTTCTGCGTTATGAGCCAGGGCTTTTTCATGACCGGTATCGAAAAGGATGCGACTGCCCCCCATCTCGATCCAGAGGGAAAACCCGTGTTCTGTGATCAGGCCTTCACCGGCTTTGTCATCCACCAGTACGGTAATCGTTGCAGTAGCGTCCATTTCATCATGCCGCAATTAATGCGCGCACCCTCCGCCATGACTGTGTCCGCCACAGCACTGGGAAAGCGTCAACTCGGCAAGCGTCCCGTTCCGGAACATCTCGATATTCTGCCGCACCGTGCCGCCCTGGGAGCGGTATACTTTCAGCCCCATTCTATTCAAGCCGTTCAGCGCGCCTGCGCCGATGCCGCCCACGACAATCGCATCCACCTGCCGGTTGTCGAGCGCTTTCATCGGGCTGCACATGCCGTGCGCATGGTGCTGGTCGCGGTTGTTTATTACGTCGACCGTGTTTGCATCGATGTCGACAACCAGAAACATCGGCGCTGAACCAAAGTGGTTGTACACCGTGCTGTCCATCCCTTCTTCATTTTGTACCGGAAAACAAATCTTCATACTAAATCTCCTTTTTTAATGAAATATTATTACTCAAACACAATCGCCCCGCCCTGCGTCAGGGCCATGGCAACTTTTTTTCTCGCCGCGGCAAGGATTCTTTGAACGGTCCCGCGTGATACACCCATACGAACGCCTGCTTCCTCCTGGGTCAGCCCATCAAGATCACAAAGCTTCAAGGACTCGAGTTCATCCCGGGAAAGGGTAATCCGCATAACCTCACTCATCGGGATACCGGTAGGCTTGAACGCTTTACCGCGGAATTGACATCCGCAGAATCTCGGTTTTTTACATCGAGGAGACACTACACCACCCCCAGCATTCTGTGCATATGCACAAAATGATACTCGAAACATCTCATGTTGTCAATATCTTTTTGTCGAAACACGACGCCTAGCATTACAGTCCTGATAAGCGAATAACACAAAGGCGCCATGTGGCGCCTTTGTGTTTTCTAAATCAGTCGGTTTTCTTAGAGATAACGAAGATATCTGTAATTACTTTGCTCCACCTTGTCGTGGGTCCCCACGGTAGCCCAAAGCTTTCCAATCAAGCCGCCCTTTCGCACCGTGGCAATCATTGCACTTGGGCGCAACCATGCGTGCCTCCCTCTGTGAATTGACTTCTGTATATGTCAGCTCGCATTCACACGGAATTTATACTTATCTCCGCCTCCAACCGCTCCAGACAGGATAACCGTTTTCATCTCGAAGTTTTAACACTTCCTCTCCTTTCTTTATCTCTGCCGCAATAAGAGCGGGACTGCCATTGAAAACAATCCTTGAACCTTTGGCTTCAATTTTGTCGTTTACGTTTATTTTGACATCCTGATTTTCAAGATACCATGTCGGCCCGAGATGAACGGATATATTTCCTTTGGCGGTTTTCAAAAGAACATGCATACCATGCGACATTCCCCGCATCGGAGCGATTAGGTCCACTGTTACTACTTCTCCGCTGACAACTTCAACGGTCTTGGGATCATACATCCGCCCGTATTGGGAGCCCATGCCCCATCCGCCGCTTCCTTTCCACATCATGCCGGGTTGAGCAAAAGATTCCATCGCCAACAAAGGGCACAAGAGAAGCGCAAACAAAAGTAGTATGATTCTAACTTTTCTCATACGCACTCCTTTATTCATAATTGTGTGTAGAACATCAGAGGCCTTTTTTCTCAAACCATCGGAAAAGCAGCAATGTTCCGACTGTGAAAACGACGATCACCACCCAGTGATTGACGCCAAGCATCTGCGGGACGGTAATCTTCCCGAAGACTCCCCATGTCAGCACGGTTTCTTTTAACGCAGGATACGCCTCTGCAAAGATGGCAGCACCGGTCAACATGCCCAGAATGCCCCAGACCGCATCCCATCTTCCTTCCCCAAGAGCCCCCATCTGGGTGCCGGGACAATATCCGAGCACGCCCCACCCAAGCCCGAAGATAAGTCCTCCCAGCACCTGAGCTCCGATGATGGTCGGCTTGATCTGCAATTTCACAATCCCAAAGTCCTTCAGAAGATAAACGCCGATCATGGCGACAAGAATGCTCGAAAGCATGAATTTGACAATGGTCATATCCATCAGCCGCAGCGCGCCGACCTGCTTGTCATATCTGATCACTCTGCCTTTCTGGAGCAGAAATCCGAACATAATGCCGGTCACCAGTCCCAAGAGAAGTATGTTCATCGCCGGTCACCCCCTCCGTACAGAATGCGCGCCATAACAATTCCGCCTACAAAAAAACAAACCAAGGCAATAAATCCGCTCACCGCAAGCTGAAGCGAACCGCTCAGCCCATGGCCGCTCGGTCAGCCATCAGCCAGACGGGCGCCGAACATCGCCACGGCGCCTCCGAGAAACGCCGCAGCCGCCCGCTTTGGCACACTCGGGCCGAAACGTTCCATCCACATGTCAGGCACGGCTTTCCATTGGAAACTCCGTGATGCAAAAGCCGCAATCAAGGCACCAATAAATATTCCGACTACAAACATCCATTGCCAGTCTATTTTCGGCACCTCTTTGATAAAATACGCCATGGACGCCACGCGTTCTGACGCCACGGTCTGCTCGATCATTCCGGCTGTTTTCACAAACGTTGTTGATGCTCCGAGAAACTTGTCCGCCGTAAGAACGGCAAACAGCGACACGAGCCCGCTCAATGCGCCTGCCACATACGGGTTCCATCCTGCATCTTGTTCAGATTTCATTCCGGCCTCCTTTCAAGAAGTAATTTGTATATGCGATTTTATGCAACTATGTAATAAGGGTAGCAAGGAGACTGCGGTCTGTCAAGAAAACGGGAAAAAATTTGCCGTATTTTATAAATGATGATTCATCGAACTTAAGGAATATATCGCTTTGAGAATACCAGTTGGGGAAATGGCTGGCTCTGCGGAGAATCTGCGGACTTCACAGTTGTGTGGCAACCGATCCTGCGATCCGAAGATATGGTGAATTTTTTGGTGTCGGTTATTCTACTTTTACTCCAATCGCCATCTCCTGCTGACGCAGAGATCGGATCTTGTCGCGCAGTTCTGCCGCTGTTTCAAAATCCAGCTCCTTTGCAGCAGCCCGCATCTGTTTTTCGAGCGAGGCAATCAGGGCGGGGATGTTCACCGTGGAGATATACTCTCCGGCATCCTCAGCGGCCAGAGGAACGGTGAAGTAATCTTGCTCGTACACAGTGCGCAGTGTTGCTTGTATGTTTTTCTTTATGGATTGCGGCGTAATATTGTGTTTCTTGTTGTATTCTTCCTGCATCATGCGGCGTCTGTTTGTCTCAGCAACCGCGGCGCGCATGGAATCTGTGGTGGTATCGGCGTAGAGTATCACCCGGCCATTTACATTTCTTGCCGCTCGCCCCATGGTCTGAATGAGTGAGCGGGTGGAGCGCAGAAATCCTTCCTTGTCCGCATCCAGAATCGCGACCAGGGACACTTCGGGAATGTCGAGGCCCTCCCGCAGAAGGTTGATGCCGACCAGTACATCATACTTGCCGAGACGCAGGTCTCGAATAATGTCGACACGCTCAAGCGTGTCGATGTCTGAATGGAGATAGGCCACTTTTACATTCAATTCCTTGTAATGCTCCGTCAGGTCCTCCGCCATGCGTTTTGTCAACGTAGTGACAAGCACCCGTTCCCGCGCCTCTGCGCGCGCCCGGATTTCGTTGAGCAAATCATCCACCTGACCCTGCACCGGGCGGATGACGATCTGCGGATCGGTCAGGCCTGTGGGACGGATCACCTGTTCAATGATCCTGGTGCCGCTCTTCTCCACTTCGAAATCTGCCGGCGTTGCGGAGACATAAACGGTCTGATGCACCCGCTCTTCAAACTCCTGAAAATTGAGCGGGCGGTTGTCGAGCGCCGAGGGCAGGCGAAAACCATAGTCCACCAGGGTGGTTTTCCGTGCGCGATCGCCGTTGTACATGCCGCCGATCTGGGGAATGGTGGCATGAGACTCGTCCACAAACAGCAGATAGCCTTTTGGGAAGTAATCAAGCAGTGTGGGCGGCGGTTCTCCCGGCGCCCTGCCTGAAAGATGGCGCGAATAATTTTCTATGCCGTGGCAGTAGCCCATCTCCTGGATCATCTCAAGGTCGAACATCGTCCTCTGCTCGATCCGCTGAGCTTCGAGCAGCTTGTTCATTTTCCGAAAGTACTGGAGACGTTCCCTCAGTTCGTCATGGATGCCGTCGACGGCGGCCTTCATCCGCGTTTCCGGGATCACATAATGGCTGTTCGGATACACCGCGATTTTATCCAGTTTCCGGATCGCCGTTCCCAGGAGCGGATCGAACACGGCAATCGAATCGATTTCGTCACCGAACATCTCGATGCGGACCGCCGTGTTTTCGTACGACGCGGGGAAAATTTCGACCACGTCGCCGCGCACCCGGAACGTCCCTCGCTGAAAATCAAAATCGTTCCGCTCATACTGGATGTCGACGAGCTTTCGCAGCATCTCGTTTCGTTCAATGCGCTGGCCCTGTTCCAGAAAAAGCAGCATGCCGTGGTAGGCCTCGGGCGATCCCAGGCCGTAAATGCAGGAAACAGAAGCAACGATGATCACATCGCGCCGTTCGAAGAGCGCAGTGGTGGCAGCGTGGCGCATGCGGTCAATCTGCTCGTTGATGGAGGAATCTTTTTCAATGTACGTGTCCGTGGTCGGCAGGTATGCTTCGGGCTGGTAGTAATCGTAATAGGAGACAAAATATTCAACAGCATTCTCCGGAAACAACTCTTTAAATTCATTGTAGAGCTGGGCAGCAAGCGTTTTGTTGTGCGCAATGACCAGCGCCGGTTTCTGTATTTTCTCCACCACGTTCGCTATAGTGAAGGTTTTTCCGGAGCCGGTGACCCCCAACAGAACCTGGTGCGGCAGTCCTTTACTGATGCCTTCGGCCAGTTTATCGATGGCCTGGGGTTGATCGCCGGTCGGCTTAAAATCAGATACAATTTTGAACGGAGGCATGAAAGAATATTATCCTTTATAAGCAGCGGTGTCAATGCACGGAAGGTTGCGGTCCAGGACCATTCTGAGACGCGGGGTGCAGGAGGAGCAGAAAAACGAAACCGTGCTGAAAAACATCTCTCACGGGTATTTTGAGAAAATCCGGTTGCACCAATATCGTCCGGATGTCATGTGCTTTTTTTCTTTCCACCCGCGCACAGGAGAATATTCAAAAATTCACGGCAGAGATGAGAGTGGGTTTTCTTCTTTAACAGAATAGCGTGAAAGTGGCGTTCAAGCGGCACACCCTTGATCCGGACCGCTGCAATGCGGCCCGCTTCCCTGTCATCACGAAGCGCCCGGATGGAAAGGATGGAGATGCCGATCCCCGCCTTCACAGACTGGCGTACTGCGTCATTGTTCCCGGCGACTGCAACAACATTCAGATCGCTGATGCAAAACCCCGCCTTCTCCAGCCGCTCTTCCGTAATACGCCGGGTGCCGGACCCTCTTTCGCGCAGCACAAATGGTTCCCCGGCCAGGGCCGCAACCGGGACACTTCTCTTCCGCGCCCAGGGATGGCGGGGAGAAACGGCCAGTACCAGTTCGTCTGTAAACAGCGCATGAACTTCCAAACGCGGATCAGCAGGACGTGCACCTACAACGCCGATGTGCACATCATTCGTCAGAACGGATTCCGTCACGCTTGCCGTGTCCCCTATTTCCAGATGTAGTGTTGCGTTTGGATATTTTGCTTTGAACGCGCTGATATACACGGGAAGGACGTATGACCCCGGAATGGTGCTGGCGCCAATTCGTAACATTCCCGTAACGTTCCCGGAGAGCCCTCTGATCTCCTCCCGGATGTGGTCGCGAAGCGCGAGAAGCTCTTGTCCTGAGCGAAGCAAAATTTCCCCTGCTTCCGTCGGAATGACCCGTTTTCCGATGCGGTCCAGAAGTTTTACACCGAGCTCCGCCTCCAGGTTTTTAATGTGACCGCTCACCGTTGGCTGGGTAAGATACAGCGCTTCCGCTGCCCTGGAGAAGCTGCGGAATTTCATGAGAGAACAGAATATTTCGATATGATGTAAATCCATAGAAAAGGCGGGCCATCCGCGCGGTAAAAAATCCGCGGCCTGCCCGGTTTTTGCACCAGCAGGTTTCCGGCTGTTCAAGGGACTTTATGTTCGAACAGTTTTTCAAGAAAAGCACGGCAAAGAGGCAAACGGCTTTTCCCCTTGAGCAAAACGATGAAAAAATTACTTACCAGGGGAAGCTCCTTGATCCGTACTGCCGCCAGATGATTTGTGGCGATATCATTCTGAATCGCCCTGAGAGAAAGAACTGCGATGCCGAGTCCGGCCTTCACCGCCTGACGGACCGCATCGCTATTGCCTGCTATAACGACCGGATTCAGCTCCGCAAAAGACATTCCTGCCTCTTCAAGCCGCTCTTCCATAACATGGCGGGAACCCGGTCCTTTTTCGCGCACGATCAGCGGTTCATCCGCCAGTTCTTCCACCGTGACGGTTTTTCTTTTCACCCATGCATGATCTGCAGGAACGGCAACCACAAGTTCGTCCTGCAGGAACGGGTGGATCTCCAGGCGAGGATCGGTAGAGCGCAAGCCCACAACGCCGATGTGCAGATCGCCGGCCAGCACAGACTCGGTCACCCGCGCGCTATTGCCGATTTCAAGGCGAATGAACGCTGACGGATGCTCCTGCTTGAACATTTTGATAACGGAAGGAAGAACATATCCTCCGGGAATGGAACTTGCGCCGATTCTCAGGCTGCCGGTGACATTTCCGAGAACACCTTCGATTTCCTGCCGGGTCTGGTCGCGGAGTGTGAGAAACTTCTGTCCGGCACGGTACAACACATCACCTGCTTCCGTGGGGACCACCCGTTTGCCGATCCGGTCGATAAGTTGCACTCCGAGTTCGGTCTCGAGGTTTTTGATATGACCGCTCACGGTCGGCTGGGAAAGCCGTAGCATCTTCGCGGCTTTGGAAAAACTGCGGAGTTTTACGAGATAATAGAATATTTCGATGTGATGTAAATCCATGAAAAAACCGGAGTGTAAATTGCGTGCATACCGCTGTACGCTACGGTCCTCTTAATTCTTCTTTCTCATAGTCTCTCAGAAATTGCGTCAAGAGCCTCACCCCGATGCCCGTAGCGCCTTTTGGCGTATACGGCCGCTCTTTATCGGCCCAGGCCATTGCCGCTATGTCGAGATGCACCCAGGGATGCTTCTGCACAAATTTGGAAAGCAGCGCCGCAGCGGTAATAACCCCTCCTGCTCGTCCACCGGCATTTTTCATATCCGCAATATCACTCTTGATCAGATCGTAATACTCATCCCACAACGGCAGCTCCCATACGCGCTCCCCGGTTTTTTCCCCGGCTGTGCGCATCCGCGCCTTTAATGCGTCGCTGGTGCCGAGCATGCCGGTGGCTTCATTTCCCAACGCAATGGAACACGCACCGGTGAGCGTCGCGATGTCTACAATAGCCGCAGGTTTGTACCGGCATGCATAGGACAGAGCATCGGAAAGGACCAGTCTTCCCTCCGCATCCGTATTGACGATCTCAATCGTCTGTCCTGACATTGTCCGCAGCACGTCCCCCGGCTTGTACGCGCGGCCGCCCGGCATA
This sequence comes from Nitrospirota bacterium, assembly GCA_963663225.1. Lineage (GTDB taxonomy): Bacteria > Nitrospirota > UBA9217 > UBA9217 > UBA9217 > JBAZLV01. The sequence continues at coordinate 669,926 of OY760142.1, forward strand.
TTTTCCGTAGCAGGCAGCAAACCAACGATATTCAGAGGAAGCTTCAATGCTGCAGCCGTCCGCAAGGCACCCAGCACGGCAGCCCCTCCGGACATGTCGTCTTTCATCTTGTCCATGTTTTCCGCCGGCTTGATTGAAATGCCACCGGAGTCAAAGGTAATTGTTTTGCCTACCAATGCAATGAACGGCTTCTTGCCGCCGCGCCGATATTCAAGAACGATAAACTGGGGTGGCTGCGCGCTGCCGGATGCCACCCCCAGGAGTCCTCCCATGCCGAACCGCTGCATTTGTTTGCGTTCGAACACCTGGACTTTCAAGCCAAATTCTTTCGCGACCTTTTTCGCCTGTAGGGCAATGGCCGTCGGAGTCATATCGGCAGGCGGTGCACTCACCAAGTCCCGTGCCATGATGGTTGCATCCGAAATTATTTTTCCAACAGCCGCGCCTTGCCGCAGCCCGCTGATCAGAGCTGGCTCTCCTGTCACGATGGTACATAGTTCGACAGCACTAGCGGAGCCGTTATCTTTGTCGGTTTTGTATTGCAGGAACCGGTAGAGTCCGAGCATGCTTCCTTCGACCACGGCCTGGCCCAGCACTTCCGCATCCAGAGCAAGGCCGTCAACAGCGACCGCGATATCCCTTGCTCCGGCCTTTCGCAAAGCAGATGCCGCTTTACCCATGGCCTGCCGCAGCCTGTTCTGCGTGAATTCACTTCGCTTGCCCAACCCGGCGAGTACCAGCCGTTCAGCTGCGATCCTGCCGTCTGGATACAGCAGAGAGACAGCACCGGGCTTCGGTTTAAAATCACCCCGTTTGAGAAGACGCCCGATCATCCCGCCGAGCGCCGAATCCACGCGTCCGGGGACATCTCCCGGCGTTTCATCATCAAAACACAGAATGACCGCCCCGTTGGTCTTCGTACTCTCTATTGTTCCTGTTGCTACATTGATTTTCATACACACCCACCGCCAAGAAGAAGCTGCCGCTGTTCACTGTGGCGCACAAGAGTTCTGTCCGCAGCTTCGGGATCTCATCCCAGCCACCATGCTCGTTACAGCCCATCGCACCAAGCTGTTATTTTCATACGCGATGCAACAGTGTCTGTTTTATGCAGATGCTTTCTCTTCCGCCGGCTTCGCCTCGGCTGCCTTCTTCCCGGCCGACTTGTATGCTTTCGCAGCACGGAGCTTCCGCTGGGCGCGCTTTACTTTCTTGCGGGTCTTGCGCACTTCAGGATCGCTTTTTTTGCCGGCTGTTTTTGTGGATGTTTCCGATGCTTTTTGCTTCAACTTTTTAATTTTTTCCTGAAGCGCTTCCTGGTTCACTTTGATCACGGTAAATCCTCCTAAAAAAGGCAAAATGGTCTTCTGGTATTCCTGTGGTACAAAGACACATAATAGACAAAACTTCCCGCAAAATCAAGAGATTTCATCGCCTCACTCCTGTTCGCTGTTCCTTTTTAAGTAAAAACTGATTATAATGCCGCATATGAAAGGGTTTCTGTTCAACGCGCTGCTGGTCGCGGCTGGAAGCATACTCGGGCTCCTCGTGGGGAAAAAAATTCATTCCGCAGTAAAAGACGCCGTATTCAACGTCCTCGGATTAGTGACCGCCTTCGTCGGCATAAAAATGAGCCTGAACGGGGGAGACATCATCCCCATCGTCTTTTCGCTGGTGCTCGGATGCTTCGCTGGAAGCATGATGAGACTTGAAGACCGTTTGCATGGGCAGCTGAACCGTCTGAATGAGTCATATCTTTCCGGAAAATATGATATAGAAGGCTTTCTGGTGGCGAGTACGCTTTTTTGCGTAGGGTCCATGATGATCATCGGCTCGCTCAAAGACGGATTGTATAATGACAGCACACTCATCAAAACGAAATCAGTTCTTGACGGCTTCGCGGCCTTTGTCTTTGCGTCCCGATACGGGCTTTCCGTACTGTTCTCAGCTCTCACGGTTCTGGTTGTACAGGGCACATTAACAGCCTTCTCCAGCGCGCTTACGTTTCTCGCAACAGACCGCATGATGAACAACATCGACGGAGTAGGCGGCATTATCGTTCTTGCCATCGGCCTGAATCTCTTGAAGCTCAAAACCATAAAAACCATCGACATGCTTCCGGCAATCGTGTTGATAGTTCTGTACGGAATAGGGGTGGGATAGCAGGCAGACTATTCCAAACGAAGATATAACTACGAGGAGGAGCATATGAAGCAACGACGTCTGGGCAACAGCCCCCTTTCGGTCTCTGCAATCGGCCTCGGCTGCATGGGGATGAGCGAATTCTACGGGCCCGGCGATGATGCTGAGTCTCTTGCCACGCTCGAACAGGCAGTCGAATCGGGAATTAATTTTTTCGACACAGCAGACATGTACGGTCTGGGCCACAACGAAGAACTGCTGGGCAAATTTCTCAGGAAGCATCGTCAGGACGTTATCGTGGCCACAAAGTTCGGCATCGTGCGCGAGGGAGCAAGCTACCGCCGCAGTATTTGCGGACGGCCCGAATATGTGCATCAGGCCTGTGATGCCAGCCTGCGCCGGCTCGGCATTGAAACGATCGATCTCTACTATATTCACCGCATCGACACCAGCGTACCTATTGAAGAGACAATCGGCGCCATGGCTGAACTTCTGCACCAGGGAAAAATCCGAGCCATAGGAGTCAGCGAGGCATCCGCAGCAACACTCCGGCGCGCTCATGCCGTGCACCCGCTGACGGCGCTGCAGACTGAATATTCCCTCTGGACGCGCGATCCGGAACAGGATGTGTTTCCTGTCTGCCGGGAGCTTGGCATCGGTTTCGTCGCCTACAGTCCGCTCGGACGGGGATTTCTGACCGGACAGATTCGGGAGACGGAACAGTTGGCCCCTGACGACTTCCGGCGCAGCCTTCCGCGTCTGAATAAAAGCAATTTCGCAAAAAATCTTGCAATCGTGGACCAATTTAACATCATTGCCGATAAACACAAATGCACACCCGCCCAGCTTGCCCTTGCCTGGCTCCTTGCCCAGGGAAAAGATATTGTGCCCATTCCCGGCGCAAAACGCCGCATGCATCTTGGCGAAAATGCTGCCGCGGCCGCCATTGAATTAAGCGCCGTCGATCTGGCGGAGATCAATGCAGCCATGCCCCGCGGTGCTGCTGTTGGCGAACGGTATCCCGCCGAAGGAATGAAGGGCGTAAATGTTTAATATTCGGCATAGGATGATGACAATACTCTTCTTGAAAAGAACCTGGGATCAATTCCCGGCATGAAATGTATTGCCGAAGTCAGCTTTCTGTGATAGTATTCATGTGCAACTAATATCTCATCTGCAACCAGCCGCTGATACAACAGGATACACCAGCAAATCTTTCTTGTGAGCGTTCCGGAAACACGCTTTCAGGAACGCTTGGAGTGTACGCATGCCCTGGCTGCTCCCTTCTGTGATTGCCGCGTTCGTCGGCACCTTCGTTCTAACCATTGTTTATTTTTATCTCTACACGCAGGATCGTCAGAAATTCCTCTTGATCTGGACCATCGGCTGGTTCATTTATCTCCTTCGCTATGGATTCATGCTGGTTATGACTCTGGCGGATGAAGCACTGTTCCTCAACGCAACATATCATCTGATGGCCCTGGCAAGCGGAGTACTGCTTCTCTGGGGAACTTCGCTTTTTATCGGCAAGCCCTTCAGCAAAACATGGCCGGCAGGGGCCGCTGTGATCGGTGCATGGACCGTGTTGTCCATTATACAAAACGCTCCATCCCTCATGGTGACGCTGCCTGATTTTTTCTTCCTCGGCGCACTCTATATATGGAACGGGATACTATTATTACGCACGTACAAGAATCCTGAAGGAAAAGTCGTCGGTGGGACGTTTATTGTTTGGGGCCTGCATAAAATGGACTACCCGTTCATCCAGCCGGTCACTCAGCTTGCCCCTTGGGGATATCTGCTCTCGGCGATCATTGAACTGTCGGTGGCCATCGGCATTCTGGTCGTTTATTTCAAAAAAATGAAGCAGCAGGTGGCTGAAGAGGAAGAACGGTTTAAATCGCTTTTTGAGAACAATTATATCGTCTCGATGATTGTTGATCCGGAAAACGGACGCATTGTGGAAGCGAATGCTGCGGCATCAAAATTTTATGGATGGTCCCGCGAGCACTTAACGTCCATGAAAATTACTGATATCAATACGCTGTCACCGGATGGAGTCCATGCAGAGCTGAAGGCGGCCAAAAACCACCAACAAAATCGCTTTTTGTTCAAACATCGCAGGGCTGACGGATCTATCAGAGACGTTGAAGTTCACAGTGGTCCGATACAGATCCAAGGGAGGACAATCCTGCATTCAACCATCCATGACATCACCGACAGAAAGCGCATCGAAGACTCGCTCCGGCTGAATGAATTCCGTCTGGCCAGCCTTCTGGAATTGTCGGAAATGTCGGAAAAACCCGAGAAAGAGCTGACCAACTTCGCCTTGGAGAGGGCCATTGTCCTGACCAAAAGCATGATCGGCTATCTGGCTTTTCTGAACGCTGACGAAACGGTGCTTACAATGTATTCCTGGTCCCGTGTTGCAATGCAGGACTGCCGCCTTCTTACGAAACCGATCGACTATCCGCTGACGACCTGCGGACTGTGGGGAGAAGCGGTGCGCCGGAGAAAAGCAGTCATCACAAACGATTATCAGGCCCCGAATCCATCGAAAAAAGGGTATCCCGACGGCCATATTCAGATCAGACGCCACATGAACATTCCGCTCTTTGACGGGGACCGAATTGTTCTCGTCGCGGGCGTCGGCAATAAAGAAGATCCGTATGAAGAAGATGATGTCAAGCAGCTTACGCTGATGATGGACGGGATGTGGAAAATCCTGAAATCAAACCGGGCAGAGAAAGCGCTCTATGAAAGTGAAGAACGGTTTAAACGCCTCGTCCAAAACACCAGCGATTTAATAACGGTGCTGAACGAACGCGGCATACAGATGTCTGTCAGCGGCCCCCTTGAAAAAATACTGGGATATGCGGAGAATGAACTGGTCGGTACCAGCTGTTTCGATCTGATCCACCCCGACAACCTGGACTTCACCGTAAAAACGTTCGCCGAAATTGTCATGCAGCCAAGTGCCTCCCGCAGGCTTGAATTCCGCTGCCGTCATAAGAACGGAACCTGGGTGGCCATGGAAGCCGTCGCGACCAACCTGCTTTACGACCCGATTGTAAAAGGAATCGTTGTAAACCTCCGGGATATTTCAGAACGAAACAAGTTCCAGGAGCAGCTTCAGCAGGCGATGAAAATGGAGGCGGTCGGACGGCTGGCTGGCGGGGTCGCGCACGATTTCAATAACCTGCTTACCGCCATCACGGGAAACATCGACCTGGCCAGGAGAGGACTCCCCGAATTCTGCAGCCTCTCCCCGTATTTGAACGAGGTGAACAAGGCCGCGGACAGCGCCGCTTCATTGACCCACCAGCTGCTTGCGTTTTCTCGCAAACAGATCATCGAGCCGAAAGTAATAAACTTGAACGCCCTAGTGAAAAATATCGAACAGATACTAGCCAGGATCCTGGGAGAGGACATTGAACTCCTGACGATTCCGGCCCCGGACCTGGGTTCGGTCAAAGTCGACCCCGGGCAATTTGAACAGGTGCTGATGAACCTTGCAGTCAATGCCCGGGATGCAATGCCGCACGGAGGCAAGCTCATCATTGAATCGTCCGACATCGTTCTGGATGAAAAATACTGTGCGGTCCATCCACAGGTAACGCCCGGCAAGTTTGTTCTACTTGTCGTAAGCGATACAGGGCAAGGGATGAATGAAGAAGTAAAAAAACGCCTCTTCGAACCGTTCTTCACCACAAAAGCCCTGGGACAGGGAACCGGCCTGGGCCTGGCGACCATTCTCGGCGTAATTGAACAGGCAGGCGGCAGCATCGAAGTATATTCGGAAATCGGCAAAGGGACAACGTTCAAAATCTATCTGCCGCACACCGGAGATGCTCCTGAAAAACCCGCTTCCGGCGTCTCGTCTCCGGACCTGCCCGCGGGAAGCGAAACGATTCTTGTCGTGGAAGATGATGCGGGCGTTCGTAAAGTCGCGCTGATGATTCTGGATGAGCTGGGGTACCGGCTGTTGCACGCATCCGACGGGCCTGAAGCCATCAGGCTGGCGGAAAGCCATGCCGGACAGATTCACCTCTTAATGACTGATGTTGTCATGCCGGGAATGAACGGACGGGAGCTTTCAACGCGGCTGCTTAAGGACCGTCCGGATATGAAAGTGTTATTCACCTCCGGGTATACCGAAGATGTGATTGTACATCACGGTGTGATCGAAGCAGATCTGAATTTTATCAGTAAGCCCTATCATCCTCGGGCTCTGGCCAGAAAAATACGGAACGTATTGGATGCAAAAACAACGGGGTCGAATTCATCGCCGACATAATGGACCCGGGAAGCATGTATTCACGGCATCGACGATTCAAACAAATGTAATTTGCCTCCCGCTCATATGCTCATATTGATGACATATTCTCTGCTTATGGTTTTCCAGACTCCTTGCTAATTACAATTACTCTCGTCCAAAATCCCGGGTATTTCATCTAAGCGCTGTATTTAATAGATAAAATCTGGTATACTTTCTTTCTACAGCGGACAGCTGGAATGAAAGGCCGAACGGAATACTTTCCTGCGATTGTTGCTGCGGACGAAAGCGATAGCATCGCCAGGTGAAGGAAAAAGAAAAATCACGATAATTTTACTAAACGGAGAGCAAAAAGTATTTACCAAATTAAGGGAGCAGCTATATGAGCATAGAACAATATGGAAAGAAAATAGCGCTGCATTTTTATCGGGAAATGAACAAAATCCGATTTTTTGAGCTGAGCGCGGCGGAGCTGTTCAAGCAAGGATTGTTATCAGGCAATATCCACACCTATGCCGGACAGGAGGCCGTTGCCGTGGGTGCCTGCCAGGCGCTAAAGCCGACTGACTACATAGCATCCACTCACCGCGGACACGGACATTGTCTGGCAAAAGGAGGCAATCCGGGCAGCATGATGGCGGAGATATTCGGCAAGGCCACGGGATACTGTAAAGGCAAAGGCGGGTCCATGCACATTGCCGCGGTCAATCTCGGGATTCTGGGCGCCAACGGCATTGTCGGCGCGGGAATTTCCCTCGCCGCCGGTTCGGCCCTGGCCTCCAAAGCTATGGGTACGGACGAGGTATCTCTTGCTTTTTTTGGCGACGCAGCATCGAACCAGGGCAGTTTTCATGAAGCGGTCAATATGGCCGCTGTCTGGAAGCTCCCGTGCATTTTTTTATGTGAGAACAATAAATACGGCGTCTCGGTGTCCATCAACCGCGTCTGCAGCGTTGAAAATATTTCTGACCGTGCAAAGGCATACAATATCCCCGGTGTAATCGTCGACGGGAACAGTGTCTTTGCCGTGTATGAAGCCGTCAGAGCCGCGGCAGACCAGGCACGAAAAGGGGGAGGGCCGACCCTGATCGAGTGTGAAACCTACCGGCACCGGGGACATTACGAGGGCGATCCCCAGGCGTACAAATCATCGGAGGAAATGGAGAAATGGAAGCTGCGGGACCCGATCCTGCTGCTGAAAACCGATATCCTGCAGCAGAGCATCGCCACTCCGGCAGAACTGGATGCTGTTGCTGCAGAAGTGAAAGCGGAAATTGAGGCGGCCGTGGAATTTGCAAAGCAATCTCCCTATCCGTCAATTGATCAGGCGACAACCGATGTCTATGCGACGGACAATGAAAGGAGCGTTGCGAAATGAGAACAATCACGTACGGGCAGGCCATCAGCGAGGCCCTGCATGAGGAAATGCTCCGCGATAAAGCGGTGATAATACTGGGTGAAGACGTGGGTGTCATGGGCAACGTTTTCGGAATTACCAAGGGTTTTATTGAAGAGTTCGGCGCCCAGCGAATGATCGACACGCCCATCTCTGAAGCGGGCTTTACCGGCATGGCTGTGGGCGCGGCAATGCGGGGACTGCGCCCGGTGGTGGAACTGATGTATGTCGATTTTTCAGCTGTATGCATGGACCCCATCGTGAACCAGGCGGCTAAAATGCGCTATATGACCGGCGGTCAGGTAAAGATACCCATGGTTGTCCGTGCTCCCGGCGGTGCAGGGCGCAGAAATGCGGCCCAGCATTCCCAAAGTCTGGAAGGTATTTTCACCCAGTTCCCCGGCCTGAAAGTAGTTACCCCAAGCACTCCCTACGATGCGAAAGGACTTTTAAAAGCAGCAATTCGCGATGACGATCCTGTTGTCTTCCTGGAGCACAAGATGCTCTATCGTCAGCAGGGAGAAGTGCCCGCCGAAGAATACGTCATTCCACTTGGAAAAGCAGATGTCAAAAAAACCGGGGGAGACGTCACGATCATCACTTATTCACGCCAGGTGTCGTTTGCCCTGGAGGCGGCAAAGAAGCTCGCGAATGAGTGGGACATTGATGCAGAAGTTGTTGATATCAGGACGCTGGTTCCCCTGGATTGGGAAACGATAGCTGCTTCAATCAAGAAGACGCGTAGAGCGGTCGTGGTGCAGGAGGCCGTCCAGCGGGGCGGGTATGCGGCGGAAATTATGGCGCAGATCATGGAGCATGCTTTTGATGATCTGGATGCGCCGGTAAAACGGGTCACCGGTCTGAATACCGTCATTCCCTTCAGCCCGGCGCTCGAAGATCATGTGTATCCCCAGCCAAACGATATCATCGCTGCTGTGAAAGCCATGCTTAGATAGCTCGAGTTGATACAGTTCAGGAACAATAATAAAAGGCGCTGTCTGCAGAAGGCAGCGCCTTTTATATTCGCCACCGTTGTTCTGTTATTCTCCTTCAAATTCCGTCAGAGCAAACACGTTATATCCCTTGTCCAATATCTTCTTCTTTCCGCCGACATCCGGAAGGTCGACAACAAACGCCATCTCCACGACAATGCCGCCCAGCTTTTCGACAAGCGCCGCCGCGGCCAGCGCAGTGCCGCCGGTAGCAAGAAGATCATCAACCACGATTACCCGTTCGCCTTTTTTCAAGGCATCTTTATGGATTTCAATTCTGTCCGTACCGTACTCAAGATCGTATTCCTGCACCACAACCTCAGCCGGGAGCTTGCCTTTCTTCCGGATGGGAATGAACCCTTTTCCCAGGGTGTACGCAAGCGCTGAACCGATTATAAAACCCCGCGATTCGATTCCCACAATGGTGTCAAAGTTGAAATCCACATTGATGTATCGCTGGGTCAGGTTGTCGATGACCAGACGGAAACCTACAGGGTCTTTGATAAGTGTCGTTATATCGCGAAACATGATGCCCTTTTTGGGATAATTCGGAATGGTCCTGATTTTCGATTTAATAGTCATCGTTGCCTCTCCTTATTTTTTTCGGTGGTAACTTGCACAAAACGCATCTGTTCATCCGGTATCGTGTTTCAAAACTCAACAAGATCCGCGTTCCGCATTCCCGGTCTCCTCATACTGCTCCACCCCGATCCGGTAGAGGTCACCTCCATAGATATCATTCGCCACAATCGCCGGGAAATTATCGACTTCAAGCCGCATGATTGCTTCCGCACCCAAATCCTGGAAGAAGGCCACTTCCGCCTTTTTTATGGTCTTGGAAATAAGCGCGCCGGCGCCGCCGATGGCAGCAAAATAGACGGCCTTGTGCCGCTGAATGGCGTTCTTTACCTCCTGACTGCGAGGACCCTTGCCAATCATTCCCTTCAGCCCCTGTTCCAGCAGCGCAGGGGTATAGTTGTCCATGCTGTGGCTCGATGCGGGCCCCGCAGAGCCGATGAGGCTCCCCGGCGGTGTCGGCGTGGGACCAGTGTAATAAATGATCTGACCTTTCAGATCAAACGGCAGCTTCTCACCCTTTTTGCAGTGTTCCACCATGCGTTGATGAGCCCTGTCTCTGGCGGCATAAAGCACGCCGGTAATCATTACACGGTCCCCGGCCCTGAGCTTTTCAATAACGTCGTCTGTCAGCGGCGGTTTTATTGTCATGGAATCAGTCATTTGGCCACCCACCTGAAGCTGCTCCTGAAAAAAGTACGAGTCCGGCTTAAGCGCTTTTATAATATGATCGTTTTGTGTCTTGCTGCATGACAATTAATATTCACGGCCACCGGCAGACTGGCCATATGACACGGGAAGCTTTCCACGTGAATTGCCAGTGCGGTCACTTTGCCGCCGAGTCCTTCCGGGCCGATTCCTGTTTTGTTCACCGCTTTCAGCAGCAGCTCTTCCAGCGAAGACAGCTCCAGTTTCGCATTGGGGCTCCCGACCGGCCTAAGCAGCGCTTTTTTAGCGAGAAGAGCCGCTTTTTCGAAATCTCCGCCGATTCCCACTCCGACAACAACCGGCGGACAGGGATTGGCGCCTGCCTTCCGTACGCATTCGAGCACGAAGTTTTTGACGCCGTCCACCCCTTCAGTGGGATTGAGCATACGGATCACGCTCATGTTCTCGCTCCCTCCCCCTTTGGGCATAAACGATATTTTGAGCTTGTCGCCGGGCACCAGTTCCGTGTAAATAATGGCAGGAGTATTGTCGCCGGTATTTTTCCGGCTGATCGGGTCCACCACGGATTTCCGGAGATGCCCCTCTCGATATCCCTTGCGGACGCCTTCATTAATTGCATCCACGATAAAACCATTCTTGATTCTGAGGTCCTGGCCGATTTCGACAAAAAAAATGGCAATGCCCGTATCCTGGCAGAGGGGAATATGGTCCTCACGCGCAATGCGCGCATTCTCCTGCAGAAGCCCGATGATTTCCTTCGCCGTGGGAGCCGTTTCTATTTCAGCCGCCCGTTCCAGGGCCGTCAACACATCGTCGCTCAGAATATAGGCTGCTTCAATGCACATCTGAGCGACTATATCCCGTATTTCGTCAACATGAATTTCCCGCATCGTTTGTCCGCCGCATACTGTACGCGCAGGCGCTACAGTTTCGTTATTTTGATCTTGGTTATTTTTCTTCCCTCAAGTTCGAGGACTTCAAGCTTCAGGTTTTTGTATTTGAGCAGTTCTCCGACTTTCGGCATGCGGCCGAACAAACCAAACAGAAATCCGCCGAGGGTGTTGAATTCCTTCGATTGAAGGTTGGACCCGATTAGTTCATTCACTTCATCGAGCGCTGATTGGCCGGAAACCACCAGGTTCTTCTCATCCACGATCTGGACGTCTTTTTCCTCCGCTTCCAGTTCATCGTGAATGTTCCCGACAATTTCTTCGATAAGATCTTCCAGCGTAACGAGTCCTGATGTACCCCCGTACTCGTCGATAACAATGGCAATCTGGAACCGGTCCCGCTGCATCTCGGCAAGAAGCTCGCTGACCCGCTTGTTTTCCGGAATAAAATACGCCGGCCTGATAAACTGCCGGATGCCGGCTTCTCGGTTGACATCTCGGGTTGACATGGCAACGAGAATGTCCTTAATGTACAGAATGCCGATCACCGTGTCTATCGTTTCTTCAATGACCGGGTAGCGGGAGTATCCGAACTCCGCAACAAGGGAAAAGACCTCCCGCAGTGTCGCATTTGCGGGCACGCTTATAATTTCAGTCCGCGGCCGCATCGCCTGCGATGCAAGCGTGTCGCCGAATTCAAAAACTTTGTGGAGTAGCTCCTTTTCCTCTTCCTTGAGGGAACCGCGCTCCTCGCCGAGGTTGATCATGTTTTTGATGTCTTCCTCGGTGACTACGGCGGCGCAGGACGTTCCCTCCGGACCAGGCCCCACCATCAAATCCGCTGTCTTCGTCAGAAATCTGGACACCGGTGACAGCAGGCGCACAACCGGCCGCAAAAAGGGAGCGGCCAGCAGCGCGAAACGGTCGGGATTTCTGCAGGCAACGCTCTTCGGGGCAAGTTTGGCAAAAAAAACAATGAGCAGCGTCATGAAAAACGCCGCGAGCCCTGCAGCAGGATACAGCCACGTCAGCAGATTCATGGCGATAACCGCGCCGAGAACCGCCGCAAGGACAATGAAAAAATTTTCTGCCAGCAACAGGGTGGAATGAAGAATATCGGATTCCTGCAGCAGGAGAAGCGCTGCTGCTGCCTTGGTATCTCCGGATTCCGCCATCTGCTGTAAGCGGGATTTGCTTAAAAAAACCACCGCGGTTTCCGAAGCCGCAAACAGTGCTGCAAAAACGACACTGAGACATGCGATGGCCAGCGGAAGCCAGAAATGGAGTATCACGGTCGTATTCGTATCCATAGTACGGTTCTACAAACAGATTGCTGACTGAAGTACGAGATTATACTTTTTCTCCCGTTACCCTGATGACTTCGTCAAAGGTCGTCGCCCCCGACAGCATCTTTTGCACCGCAGCGTCGCGAAGACCGATCATGCCGTCTTCGATCGCGGTTTTCCTGAGCAGTTCAGCATCCGACTTCTCTCTGAGAATATCTCTGATTTTGTCGTTCACTTCCATGACTTCAAAGATACCGCTCCGCCCCCTGTAGCCGGTGCCCCTGCAGAGCGTGCATCCTTCACCGTATTTCACCGCGATCTTTCTGCTTTTGTCCGCAATGAGTCCGATCGCCTCCGCCTCTTCCGGCAGCAGTTCGTACGTTTTCTCGCAGTTGGAGCAAACCGTTCTGACAAGCCGCTGGGCCATGACGCCGATCACCGTGGAAGAGATGAGATACGGGGGGACTCCGAGATCAAGAAGCCGGATGATCGCACTGGGAGCGTCATTGGTGTGAAGCGTGGAAAAAACAAGATGGCCGGTGAGCGCCGCCTGAACCGCGTTTTCCGCGGTTTCAAGATCGCGGATCTCGCCTACCATGATGACGTCCGGGTCCTGTCGCAGGATGGTGCGTAGCGTGCTTCCGAACGTAACGCCGATCTGCGGCTGAACGCTCACCTGGTTGAACTTATCGTAGACCATTTCGATGGGATCTTCGATGGTCACCACATTGACCGCAGGCAGAGCAATTAACTTGAGCGCCGAATAAAGCGTCGTTGTTTTTCCGCTGCCGGTGGGACCGGTCACCAGAACGATACCGTGCGGCCGGGCAATGAAGGAGCGAAACAGTTCGTACTCCCGCGGGGAGAAGCCGAGTTCCTCCAGGTTTTGGAGCAGGATTTCCGGGTCGAATATCCTGATTACGATTTTTTCGCCAAAGGCGGTCGGCATGGTGGATACGCGGAGTTCAACTTCGCGATTTTTGAATTCCGTCTTGATTCTTCCGTCCTGGGGCCGTCTCTTTTCGGCGATGTCCATGCGGGAGAGCATTTTGATGCGCGAAACAAAAGCCGGATGCACCGCTTTGGGGATTTTGTGGACGGTATTCAGCACACCGTCTATCCGCAACCGGACTTCGCTTGCGTCTCGCTTGGGTTCAATGTGGATATCGCTCGCCCGCTGATCGAACGCATACCGGAGCAAAAACTCGACCGCATTGACGACATGTTTGTCCGTAGCCTCGATTTCGGACACGGACTTCATTTTGACGAACTGTTCGAGATTTCCCAGATCCACTTCCGACGTCAATTCCTTTGCCGCTGCGGAGACCGACGAGCGGAATCCATAGAACTCGGTTATGATCTTCAGGATGTCGCTTTTCGGGGAAACAACGCGTTTGACCTTGTATCCCATGCGCTCTACATTCTCAACAACCTCGATATTGTAGGGGTCCGATACGGCAAGGGTAATGCTGTCAGTGTCCCGATCCAAGGGGATGGAAATGCTTCTGCGGGCAAACGCCCGGGAGAGGATTTGGGTGGTAATTTCAGGGTTGAGTTTCAGCGGGTCAATTTTCACAAAAGGCAGACCCGCATGCTGTGCTACGATCTCGGTAATCGCATCCTCTGTCAAAATCTGGCCGGGAGCTCCGGGTATCTCGAGGTTGAGCGATGATGCTACTTCGATCGCTGATATTTCGTCCTCGATATGGACTCTGCCCCGCTGTAGCGAGTCTCCCCTGGCTTTCAGCAGCTTCATTCTCTGCGTATCTTGCTTAATATTGATTTCCCGGGCTTGTTCAGGGTTCAATTTCCCGGCTTTGATTAACATATCGCACAGAAGGTTGGTCGTCAGCTTTGTCATAAAAATACCGCGAAGTCACAGTCCTCAATTGCACAAGATGGCTTAAACATAAAAGGCCCCCACGAATGCTAGGGAGGGCCATGCTTGCAAGAGTAACTTATTGTGGACGACCAAATACGCTGGTGTTGATAATACAGAACAGATCCCGCTTACAGCTTTTTCCCGGGACAGCGTCCTGTCACAAGAGAATTGTCGAATATGAATCAAGCCGGTTTCCGCAGAAGTGTTTATAGTATTCTGGTGGCTACTGAACGGGTAACCGTTAGCTCTTTTACCTGCTGGCCGAGCTTCTCTGTCAAAAGTTCCTGCTGCGCCTCGTTCAGGCGAAGCCGAAAAACACGGAGTTTGTTCAATGAACGCTTTGAGAGATATATTTCGTGGAGCTCAAAACCGATCTGCTTTTTGATATCCGCACTCTGCTGTGCCGTCAACTCAAGTTTAACAGCCTCTTCCATTGAACGTACCCCCTGAAGTTGATTATAGGCATTTTACTGATGAAATTCAAGTCTTTTTTCCCTATGCGACTTCTTCCAAACGGGATACAGACTGCAAAAAAACCGAGATTGTCATACCTGCATTACCAGCTTTTCGACTATTTCCCCGACCACTTGATCGGCTTTTATCTTTTCAATCGCTCCGGTTTTCCGCACTTTTAATTCGACAAAACCTTCCTTTAAGTTTTTCTCGCCGATAACAATGCGATACGGTATGCCGATGAGATCGGCATCCTTGAACTTAACGCCCGCTCGTTCATCGCGGTCATCCAGCAGAACTTCGAAACCTTTTTCCTCCAGCCCCGTGTAAATCCCTTCTGCAACATCCATTGTTGACACGTCTTTCACATTCACCGGAATAATCTGAATATGAAACGGCGCTATGGAGAGCGGCCAGATGATTCCGTTTTCGTCGTTGCCCTGTTCGATGGCCGCCGCCGCAATCCGCGCGGGGCCGATGCCGTAGCTGCCCATGATAATCGGCTTCTCAACGCCGTTTTCATCCAGATAGTTCGCCTTCAGGGGGACGGAATACTTCGTTCCGAGCTTGAAGATATTGCCGATCTCGATTACCCGTTCTATGCGGAGGGGCTTGCCGCACCGGATGCACGCATCGCCCGCTGCTGCCGAATGAATATCCGCGAACTCAGCATCGGCGAAATGACCGGCCGCTGACACCCCTTTTGCATGATATCCTTCCTTGTTTGCTCCTGCGACATAAACGCCCTGCCGGAGAGATGGATCGGCGATTTTCCGCACAGAGTGACCCATGGGGCCGATGAACCCGGCTGGCACTCCGAGGATGTTCTTTACTTCATCTTTCTGCGCGGGCCGGTGCGGACCGATAAGCTTGGCAAGTTTCTTCTCGTGCAACGTTTGATCGCCGCGCACCAGGGCAAGAACCGGCTCTTTTTCGCTCATTACCAAGATTGATTTAACCAGCAGGCCGGGTGAAAGCTTCAGAAAACGGGCGACTTCTTCAATCGTGCGCTTTTCCGGCGTTGCCACTTCCTCATACGCCCAAACCGGGAAATCCGGCGACCGCGGAATTGATTCGGCAAGTTCCACGTTTGCCGCATATCCACAGGAGTCGCACAGTGCGACATCGTCCTCGCCTGCTGCGGACGGAGCCATGAATTCGTGCGCCATGGAGCCTCCCATGAGGCCGGTATCGCTCTGGACGACGCTGAATGCAATGCCGCAGCGGCTGTAGATTCTCTTATATGCGTCGAGATGAAGTTCGTAGGACTTGTCCAGGCCCTCCTGGTCCCGGTCGAAACTATAGGAGTCTTTCATGATGAATTCGCGGGTCCTGAGCACGCCGCTCTTGGGACGGGCCTCGTCCCGCAGCTTGGTCTGCAACTGGTACCAAATCTGCGGCAGTTCACGATAGGAACGGATATCATGGGCGGCCAGCCAGGTCATGGTTTCTTCATGCGTCATGGCCAGACACATGTCGCGACCGCCCCGGTCCTTCAGGCGGAACATCTCATCGCCGATGACATCCCATCTTCCGCTTTGCTGCCATACTTCACCGGGGTTCAGCACGGGCATGGTCACTTCCTGACCGCCGATGGCGTTCATTTCTTCACGGATGATCCGGTTGATTTTTTCCATCACCCGCTGTCCGAGGGGAAGATAAATATAGAGTCCTGCGGCAAGCTGGCGCACAAATCCCGCGCGCACCATCAGTTTGTGTGAAATTGACTCCGCTTCCGCCGGGGCCTCTTTCAACGTGGGAATAAACAGATGAGAATAACGCATGCAACCTCCAAAACACGGACCGCGGAGAGAGCGCAGGCATGGCTGGCTCTACTCTTTTTCCCGGTTTCCGCCTTCAGTTTTTTTTTGTCTGGCCAGCGCTTCAGCTTCACCAACCAAGGCATCCGCCAGTTCTGCTTCGGGGAGTTTTCTGATGATTTCCCCATGCTTGAACAACAGTCCGATTCCCTTGCCGCCTGCAATGCCGACGTCTGCTTCACGCGCTTCTCCCGGTCCGTTCACTACGCAACCCATGACTGCAACCGTCAGAGGTTCTTTGATGCCGGCAAGCCGCCTTTCTACTTCCTGGGCAAGGCTGATAATATCTATTTCCGTTCTGCCGCAGGTCGGGCAGGAAATAACGTTTACACCGCGCTGCCTGATGCCGAGCGACTTCAGGATCTCGTATCCAACACGCACTTCTTCCACCGGGTCGGCAGTAAGAGAAACCCGCAGCGTGTCACCGATGCCTTCGGCAAGCAGGATGCCGAGCCCCACGCTTGATTTGATCGTTCCGGAAAAAATCGTACCAGCCTCGGAAATGCCGATATGAAGCGGATAATCGGATCTGCCGGAGAACAGCCGGTACGCCTGTACCGTCGTAAGCACATCCGATGCTTTGAGCGAGACTTTGATACTCGTAAAATTCAGCTCTTCAAGAATGCGAATATGCCCAAAAGCGCTCTCCACGATGGCTTCCGGAGTAGGATGCCGGTATTTCTCGAGCAGCTGTTTCTCCAGAGACCCCGCATTCACGCCGATGCGGATGGGGATGCCGTTGTCGCTGCACGCCCTCACCACTTCAGCAGTTTTTTCCTTCCCCCCGATGTTCCCGGGATTGATGCGAAGCGCATCTACTCCCTGCTTTACCGCCTCAACGGCAAGCCGGTAGTCGAAGTGGATATCGGCAATCAGCGGAAGAGACGTTCCCTTTCTGATCTGCCCGAGGGCGCGAGCCGCGTCATTGTCCGGCACCGCCAAACGCACCACCTCACAACCAGCTTGTTCTAGCCTCATGATTTGCGCCAGTGTCTCCTGGACGTTTCTCGTGTCCGTATTGCACATGGACTGAACAACTACAGGCGCGTCTCCGCCGATCCTCAGCGCGCCGAGTGATATCTGCCTGGTCTTCTTACGCATAATGGTATCGCTCATAGGAATGAATATCCGCAAACGTTCTGTTTCCCGATTCTGCCGGGTAGGAACAAGAGTCTACTTGGTGAAAAACATTCTCATGATATCGTTGTAAGACACCACCACAATCAATGTTATCAGCAATGCCGCCCCGATGCTCTGGGCCACTTCCATGGTCTTGCGCGAGAGCGGTTTTTTCCGGATCACCTCAATGATCAGGAACAGGACCAGCCCTCCATCGAGCACCGGAATGGGGAGCAGATTCAGAATGCCGAGAGAGATGCTTACAAATGCGAGAAACAGTAAAAACGACGAAAGCCCGGCGGCCGCGGCCTGGCCTGACATCTGTGCTATCATGACCGGTCCGCCGATATTTTTGATGGAGATGTTCAGGCTGAACAGCTGCTTTAAGGTAATAAACGTAAGGTCCATTAAATCTATCGTTTTGCTGAAACCGAGTTGCACAGACTCAAGAAATCCGTATCTGACCAGCACTTGTTTAATAATGGGTTCCACGCCGATCACATATCTTCCGTTGTCTATAATCGGGGTCACGGATTTTTCAATACGCTTTCCCTCGCGTTCCAGCAGAAGCGTGAGTTTTTCCCCTTTGCTCTCGCGTATCAGTGTGGAGAACTGGTTCCAGTGATAGATAATACGGCCATTTACGGCGATGATTTTGTCGTTCACTTTGATGCCACCCTGCTCGGCGGGAAATTCCGGTTTCAGCCTTCCGATCTCCGCCGGCATATCAGGAACGAGACCCGAAGTGCCGATTTTAAATTCCGTCGCGGTCGCAGGCCGGAGCGCCAAATTCTTTTTCTCCCCGTGCCGTTCGACAACAACCGTCACCTCTGTTTCCGGGTTCACCGCGATCAGGGCCAGCGCCTTCGACCAGTCGGTGATGCTCCTTCCATTTACCTTCTCGATCACATCGCCGGCCATGAATCCTGCCCGTTCTCCCGGTGAATTTTTTTCCACATAGCCGACCTTCGCAGGCCCTTCGGAATAGGTCCCGATCATGAACACAAGCGGCATTACCAGAAATGCGAGCAGAATATTCGTAAGCGGACCCGCGATTCCGATCTTTATCCTTTGCCACACGGTTTTGGACTGAAACTCTCCGGCGTCGCCCGTCGGCTCTTCGTCCGGGTTTTCTCCGGCCATTTTCACATAACCGCCGAGCGGAAGCGCGGAAATGAGATATTCCGTATCCCCCTTTTTAAAGCCGACAAGCTTCGGCCCAAATCCCAGCGAAAACTTTTCCACCCGGACGCCGGCCCGCTTCGCCATGATGAAGTGGCCGAACTCGTGCACAAACACGAGGATGCCGATCACGATCAGAAAATATATCAGTGTCATTATTGCTCCTTACTACCATTTAGATTACTGCACAGGTTTTATTCCTCAGGATTCGCCGACGGTGTACATATCATTCAGAAAGAAAGCATGCATGAGCCGAAAGAAGAACCATGATTGCATTTTCCTTTTTTTTCGAACAGCATATGCGAGTGAGTCGTCCGCTGTTATCCGTGCATTTTCGTTTCGACGATTTTTTCCGCTTTCTGTCGGGCCCAAATATCCGCTTTCAGCGCCTCTTCGACGGTCTTAAGGGGAAACGGCGTATGGGACTCCATTGTCGCTTTAATCACGCGGGCGATGTCGTTGTAACCGATTTTTTCCTCTAAAAAATATCTGACGGCAATTTCGTTTGCCGCTGAAAGCACTGCCGGCATGGTGCCGCCGGCCGTAAAGGAGTCATACGCAAGAGCAAGACACGGGAATCGCTCCATGTCGGGCTCCTCGAATGTCAGCGTGCCGACCGAGGCAAGATTCAACGCTGGCGATACGTCAGGAAGTCGTTCGGGATACGAAAGTGCATAGGCAATGGGCCCTTTCATGTCGGGCATGCCGAGTTGTGCCAACACCGCATGGTCTTGAAATTCCACCAGAGAGTGAATAATGCTCTGCGGATGGATGAGCACCTTGATCCTTTCCGGCTCCATGCTGAAAAGCCAACGCGCTTCGATCACTTCCAGCCCCTTGTTCATAAGGGTTGCCGAATCAATGGTGATTTTCCTGCCCATGCTCCAGTTCGGATGATTGAGGGCCTGCGCCAACGAAACGGTTGCAAGATCTTTCTTTGAATATTTGCGGAACGGCCCACCCGATGCGGTCAGGATCAGTTTTATAATATGCCTGCATGCACCCGCCTGCAGACACTGAAAAATGGCGCTGTGCTCGCTGTCCACAGGCAGGATGGACACTCCGCGTGCGCGGCTTTCCGCCATGACAAGTTCACCCGCAGTCACCAGCACTTCCTTGTTTGCAAGCGCTATGTTTTTGCGTGCACGGATCGCCGCCATCGTGGGCACGAGTCCGGCTGTCCCGACAATGGCGGAGACCGTGGTGTCTGCTTCTTCTGCAGCCGCAACCTGGATCATGCCTTCTATACCATGCATGACGCGGACCTTCAAGTCAGAGCATCTGTTCTTCAGGATGTCCGCCGGTTTTTCTCCGGCAACCGCGACGAGGTCCGGTTTGAACAATCTCACCTGTTTTTCCAGAAGATCAATGTTGTTTCCTGCTGCAAGGGCGACAACACGAAATTGGTCGGGAAATTTTTCCACCACCGCAAGCGTGGATTGCCCGATGGAACCGGTAGAACCCAAGAGGGAAATTTTTTTCATGTTGTTTCACTCCACAGCGTAACGCTGCCGCAAATCGCAGCAACGTTCGAATGTATATGGACTTATCTGGTCATTAAGTAGCAATACAGTATCGGTGCGGCAAACAGCATGCTATCCATGCGATCGAGAATTCCGCCATGTCCGGGAATTATTCCGCCTGAATCTTTGAGTCCTGATGCCCGTTTTAGCAACGATTCAACCAGGTCGCCTATCGTACCGACCACCGCAAGCACGAGTGCAATTCCGATTGCCTCTCCAATTCCGAACGGAATCGCCTGCATAAACCATATTCTGCAGACAAGCGCCATTCCCACGGACGCGATCAGCGCTCCGGCGAATCCTTCGATGCTTTTCTTGGGGCTCACTTTTTCATACAAACGGTGTTTGCCAAAGGGGATGCCGATGGCGTAGGCGCCGATATCCGACGCCCAAATTACAAAATAGAGGAACACAAGCCATTGTTTTCCATCAACGCCCATGCGGATCAGGATTTGAAACGCAAACAATACTGCAACATAGAATATGCCGGCGAGCGTAAATGCTATGTCGTCGATTGCTCCTTCCACGGGCCGTCGGGAAAAGAGCCGTGCAACCATGACCAGCATAATGCATCCCGCCATAAAAAAAATTTCCGCGCCTCGGGGAAAAGGATGATATGCCTCAAGGATAATCAGCACCCCGGCCAGAATGCCGAGGCCGGCACAGGGGCTGCTTCCGCGGGTCCGGGCCATGCGGTAAAATTCATATTGCCCCATCGCCGCAGTAAGCATAAGCAGCGCTGCAAAATACACCGGCGGCAGTTCCCACGTGACCGCGTAAAAGATGGGAAGAAACAAAAGCCCAGAAATCACTCTCTTATACAGCATGCATTGTCTCCATAGGGTCAGGTCTGTATCGGGGTGAAACGCGGGGCGTTGTCACGGTTTTTGCAGCAATTGTTCCTGCGTAAGGCCGAATCTGCGCTGGCGGCCCTGGTAATCCAGAATCGCGTCAATAAGATCTTTTTCCACAAAATCAGGCCAGAGCGTATCGGTAAAGTAAAGCTCGGTGTACGCCGCTTGCCAGAGGAGAAAGTTGCTGATGCGCTTTTCACCGCTCGTCCGTATGATCAGATCAGGATCAGGAAGGCCCGCAGTGTCAAGATGAGCGGATAATGATTCTTCGGTGATGCTGTCCGTTGGAGCGATTTCGGTGCGCAGCCTGTTGATTGCTTCCAGTATTTCACCCCGGCCGCCGTATGATAAGGCGAGATTCAGGATCATTCCCGAGTTGTTGGAAGTTTCAGAGACTGCTTTCCCCACCCAGCCCTGCACAGACATCGGAAGCTTTTCAATCCTGCCGATGGTTCGAAACCGGATATCGTTTGTTTTCATGGTCGCTATCTCAGTCTCGAGATAGTGCCCCAGCATGTCCATCAGAAAGCCAACTTCTTCTTTGGGCCGCCCCCAATTCTCGTCGGAAAAAGCGTACAGAGTGATCACCGGTATTTTAAGTTGGCGGCACTGCTCCGTCACGCGCCGCACGGCATCCACGCCTTTTTTATGCCCGGCAATACGCGGCAGGCCTCTGCGCAATGCCCACCTTCCATTGCCATCCATAATAATGGCGATGTGCCTCGGCAAACTCTGAGTATCCAGCTGCGCATAAAGCCGCTCTGGTATCAGGCTTTTGCTGTTTATGTTTTTTTCTGTCTTCATTAAATTCCAGTTGCCGGAAAACGCACTCTTGTGCTAGAGTGATTTTATCAGCACCAAACAACCGGCAACCGTCCGAAAAGATCCAGTTGGATTTACTTTATCGTATAGGATGTTACCTGAATGGTGTCGCTCTTTATCCACCAGCCGGGAATCTTCGCCAGAACATAAAGCTTGCCTTTCACATCCTGTTGCTTGAGTAGTTGAAAGTCCATCACGATCCCCTGAACCTTCCTTATGTTGAACCGTTCCTCAAGCCTCGCATTGTTCCAGCTCAGCCCCACAAATTCAGCATCCTTGTATCCGGGTATAAACTTAATTCCGATGGTATCAAGGTACGGGACAGCATTATTTTTAGGCACGATGATTTCCTCTTTGCCGTCACCGTTCAGATCGAGTGCGAGCACCCGGCCCCGAATCCTCGCTTTTTCTCGTTCAAGAGATACCGGAGGGTTGCCTGTTTTTTCTGCTTGTTCTGAGGCGGCTTTTATAAAGTCAGCATCGTGTCCTGTTATAGGTTTGATTACCGTTGTTCCGACTGCTGGATATTTTTCTTCGCTTTTCCAAATGACGCTGTTATTTGCATAAACGACCAGTTGATCATTATTATTCAAAGATACCAGGAGCGGCTGGGACTCTCCCATGTCGGCGATTACAAAGCCATAAAGTTCTACACCCTTCGGAAGCGGAAACTCGAGTCCTGCAACGTATTTTCCTTCCGCCCAAGAGTATTGCTTCGGCTTTCCGGCATAAAATGTTACCGGGTCATAGTTCTGGCCGATCAGAATGTCTCCTTTGCCGGGGTATTTTACAACCCGCAGGAAGCCTGGCATTGCCGCTATCCGGCTGAAAATGCCGTTCTGGAGCGCCATGACATACGAAATCACTTTTTCGTTCTGCATGGCAGTCACGAAGATTTCCGGTTTGCCGTCGCTGTTAATGTCGGCAACATCAATGTTGATGTGCGTTATCTCACCGGAAGCAAACGGTACTGATTCCGACCATTCTTCTCTCCATCCCGTTGACTCCTGCAAATAGATATGCAGTCTTATGCCATCAGAAAAAATATAGTGCAGAACACCATTTCCTGCGAGATCAGCAACAGCAAACAACCGGGCGTCAAACGGAAGCCTCGGTATGACTTTCCCGTCTGACACAAAGCTTTTTCCTTCGGCAAAGAAGCTGGTCTCCTCTCTGTCCGGAGCAAAAAACGGTTTCACGTCCGTGAGCGATTCTTTCCTGGTTTTCAGGTCAAGCATGGCCATGATCGTATTGATCGGCCTCGCGTTATCTGCATAATACATCCCTGCCGTCACCAGAAGTTTACCTCCCTCCGATGGATAAATTTCAACGGCAGCGACCACGTCAAGCGCAAACGTACGTCCCATTTCTTTGATCAAGGAGGCATCGCGTTGTTTCCGGTCTTTCAGAAAGGCCGCCATAGTGTCGTTCTCGACAACTGAAAATCTTCCGAGTTCGTTCAAACGGCGGGAAAGTTCCTGCATGATTCCCGCCTGGGCAACCCGCAACGGTATGAGGGCAATCCGGATTTTTTTGGGCGTGATCCGGGCCGTGTCCCCCGGCTGCGGTTGTTTGATCTTTTTAATGACGCGTATCGTGGACGACGTTTCTCCCACCTCGGAAACTTCTGCTTCTCCGACTTCCTCTTCCATGCGGCCAAGCACTGTTCCGTTCACCGGGTGGAGTATTTCCTTGCCTGCGCGCCAAAGCGACAACGTCACGCCAGCTTTCAGCCCGTCTTTGCTGCCCAACGCCACCATCAGCGTTTCTCCCTGAACGGTTTTTATTTCACCCTGCACCTTGGGAAAATAGGAAGAAATGGCGCTCGCAAGCTCATTGACCGAGGTATATTCTTCCACCCCAAGCGGCTTTTCCGCGCTGCCGGCTGTTGCAACAAACATTATGACCGGCAAAAACAGCATAAGGAACTTTTTCATGCTTCCCGTACTCCTTTTCTCTCTGCTGCTTTAATAATCTTTTTTAACTTTCAATCCCGCACAGTATGTCGTATTTCACTGAACTCTCATTGCGACCTGTGCTTCCCATGACTGTCCGGGTAAAAGCGAAATACGCCATATCGGCATCACCATGGAGCTCTGGAATACCCGCTCGAATCCCGCTTCCGACTGTGAAACGGTCTCCACCGGCGCACGCCAGAGCAGGGCCGGCTGTGAAAACACCAAGGCAAGCCTGATCTTCTGCCATTCATCCACAAGGCTCACCTGACACACCCCGTTTGATTCGCCTGTTGACGCAAGATTTCTTTTTTCCAGCGCATGCCCGGGAATTTCATAATAGCGGTCAGGGGCGTTTCCGGCAAGAAGCGAAAAATTAAACTCGCTTCCGAAATCCGTCGTAAGTTCACAATCGCCCAGGTTCTCAATCCTGTACCGAATGCAGACCTCGGGAACGGCGCTCTGCAGTAACAGTTCTTTCCTGACCTGCACGCCGATCCCGGCCACCGTCCCTTTGCGCGCCAGGGTCACCGTTGCACGATTTTTTGCTTTTCTGCATAGTGTTTCATAAGCACCAAGCACAAAATCTCCGGCCTCATGATACTTGCATCTCATGAATCCCGCCAGGTCCGCGCCCGGGCCGAGAAAATGATCAAGGAGCGTCCCCCGGACATACCAGTCGTAAAACAGGTGCTGCTGGAGTCCGTCCTCCTTTACCATTACCCGTTCATGGATCGTTTTTGCACCGCCGTCGTGAGTTCCGCCGGCAGAGGCATTGACAGCTTGAAGAATCTTTTCGTGATACCCCTCTTGTCTGCGCGTCAGCGTGTTCATCAGATTAAACGAACGCGGCTTCCAGTCAAGCTCGGTTATTCTGCCACCTTCAGACGGCTCTATAAACAGGTTCAGCAACTCGGAATTCAGCATGATTTCTTTGTTGCCGTCCAGATCAAAATCTCCTTGTTCAATCTCCAGCCAGGTTACGGGATCACTTTTTGTCCGGGCCGGTCGTCTTGTTCCTGTTTTGGATGTCCGGTCTTTCTCCTTGCATTGATGTCGCACGGTATCTGCAAGGACCTCGGCCTCGATGAGATGTTCGTATACCGCTGAGCGCAGGTGCGGCAAATAAAGTCCGCCGAATACGCCGTGCCAGTATGCGTCATTGCACTGGGCCTGATACAGATGATCGGTCATTCGTGACGCGGTCTGCCCTCTCTTCGATCCTTGCGGAACGGAAACGCTCAGGGCATCATGAACCTTTTCGCTCACCATCATCATCCGTTTGTGCAGGTGATTGCTTTCGGAATATTTGGCCAGGAAGTTTCTCCAGATCCCGCCCTTGATGAACGGTCTCAGTCCTTCGAAATCAGGAGTATTTTTCACCTTGGCCAGTGCACGATCATACTCCATCATAGCTCGCGTCGGAAGAGTCCATTCCCCCATTTCCATATAAGACGCCGTCGGAAGATACACCCTTCCCCGGGGCGGCTCCTTGGCCAGGTATTCCGAAAACGTCGTGGTTTCCAGCCAGTCGCTGTTCTGCTCGATCAGGGCAAACAACCGTTCAAGCCATTGTTCTTCGTATACGGAATGAAACGTCTCGGGCCATACGCCGAACTTCTCCCCGTCGTCGGCCATAACCATCAGGCGGTTGCGCTCCTGCGAACGCAAACCTGCAAGAAGTTCTATGGTTTCTTCCGGCCTGTGAAACGGGATTAAATACCGGAGCCGCTCACTTCCCGGGAAAATACGTACAAGGCTGTTTTGGTCCTCGGTAAGATAGTAGCCGTCGAGTTCATCATCATGGAGACCGGCCATCTTAAAATGAAAATCATCAACTACGACATGGTTTATTCCTGCGGCGGCAATGGCCTTTGCCAGATGCGGTTCCCAAACCCGTTCGGCAAGCCACATGCCCTGCGCATTATAGCCGACAGTACAGCGTATGTAATCGGAAAGCGCGCAGATCTGTCCAGTTTTATCAGCATCCGGCAGCACGGCAATTACGGGCTCATAGAATCCGCCCGAAAGTATCTCCGCCCGTTTTGCAGATACAAGCGCTTTCAGTTTTTGAATAAATTCCGGATGGTGTTTTTCAAAAAAATGATAGAGAATTCCTGTGTAATGGAGCACAATCTTGATCTTCGGGTGGCGTTCCAACACCTTGATAAACGGGAGATAGGATTTTTGGTATGCCTCCTCGGCGACGAACTCAAAATTGCCGACCGGTTGATGGTTATGAATCGTGAAAATAAACTGTACTTTCGGCATGTCGTCAAGACCTCAAGTTTCCTCGAAATTTTATGAGGATACAGTTTGAAATATTAGCCTTATAGCTCCGAAAAGTCAATCAAAAACAGGGAAATAGAGGGGTACTGGGGAAGTTCGGAAGAGAGAATTTACGGTCCCGCTCAGTCTCTTACTTCAATTCCAAACGATTTGATCTTCCGGTGAAGATTGCTGCGTTCCACGCCGATGGCATCCGCCGTCTTGCTTATGTTGCCTCCGTTTTCCGCAAGTTTCCGGGTAATGAACTCACGCTCAAATTCGGCGCGGGCATCCCTGAGTGTGGAAAATCTTGAAGTAACCGCGACCGCGACGGTCAGCGCGGATTTGCTCCCGGACTTGTCAGTATTGACCGGTGGAGGAACCTCCTGGATGCCGATTCGGTGACCTGGGATCATGATGACCAGCCGCTCGATGATGTTCCGGAGTTCACGGACGTTTCCCGGCCATGGATAACGGACAAAGAGTTCAAGGGCCTCAGTGTCCATCGTTTTCACTTTTTGTCCGTATTCCCTGGAAAACTCCAGCAGGAAGTATTGGATCAGCCGGGGAATATCGTCAGATCGTTCGCGGAGCGGAGGAACTTCAAGCGGGAGGACATTCAGCCGATAATACAGGTCTTCACGGAATATGCCTTTTCTGATCTCATCACCAAGATTCTTGTTCGATGCTGCAATCACCCGCATGTCCGCTTTGAGCGTTTTCGTGCCGCCCACGCGCTGGAACTCCTGTCCCTCCAGCACGCGCAACACCTTGGCCTGCGTGGCAAGGGTCATGTCGGCAATTTCATCAAGGAAAATTGTACCGCCGTCCGCGACCTCGAATTTTCCGCGTTTCATTCCGGTCGCGCCGGTAAAGGCGCCCCGTTCATGCCCAAAAAGCTCACTTTCGATCAACTCCTGAGGTATGGCTGCACAGTTTACTTCCACAAAAGGGCCGTCTGCACGCCTGCTGGCGCGGTGAATCGCCCGTGCAACAAGCTCTTTTCCTGTACCGCTCTCACCATGAATAAGCACCCAGCCGTTTGTGGGACCGGCAAGGGCAATTTGCTGCTTCAGCGACATGATCTGTCTGCTCTCTCCCACAATTTCGTACCGTCGTTCAATACGCTGTCTGAGTGTCTGATTTTCTTCACGCAAGCGGTATTCTTCCAGGCCGTGTTGAACTACCAGTATCAAGTGGTCCAGCTGCGGCGGCTTGACTAAAAAATCGTAGGCTCCCATTTTGACCGTTTTGACCGCAGTATCGATTGTACCGTGACCGGTGACCATGATTATGGGCATTTCAGGCCTGATATCCTTGATCCTGCGCAGTGTCTCGATGCCATCCATCTCAGGCATGGCAATGTCAAGCAGTACAAGAGACGGCTGTATCTCACTTAGGAGGTCAATGCTTTCCCTGCCGGAGGCAGCAGTCACGACGTCGTAACCTTCATCGCGCATTACGTCTGCCAAACTTTTACGAACGCTTTCTTCATCGTCGATTATCAAAATGGTTTCATGCGGCATAGGAAATACTGTAGCAGATTTTCAACAGTGTGTAAAGCACGGGACCTGCCGGAAAGTCACAACATCATGTATATGACTGAATTAACGTAGTTTTTTTGAAACTGAACCTGCGTTTTGCAACTGATCCGTCAAAGTTTATACCCGATTTTTCTTAAAAAATCCTTGCGCATCGCTTTATCACCGGCGCCTTCAATGCCTTTCGGTGGAAAACCATCGATAACACCGAGGATCCCTTTGCCCTGATCCGTCGACGCCACCACCACTTCAAGCGGATTTGCCGTGGCGCAGAAGATTCGACAAACTTCCGGGCAGTTCTTGATCTGGTTCAGGACATTGATCGGGAAGGCGTTTTTCAGCATGACGCAGAACACATGGCCGGCGCCGATTGATTGCAAAATCTTCGTGCAGGATTCGATAAGACCGTCATCGTTGCCCTCCGTACGGATAAGGCAGGGACCGGAAGCCTCTGTAAACGCAATGCCGAACTTTGCCTGCGGCACCGTGCCGGCGATAATTTCATACAAGTCTTCCGCTGTTTTTATAAAGTGGGTCTGGCCGAGAATAATATTGCAGCCATCAGGAATTTCAACTGAAACAGTATTCAGATTCATAGGACCTCCTTCAGAGAGAAATCTGCGCACTGTCTGTTACTATACCAGATTTTAGCAATGGGAGGAACCCGTGATGAAATTTTTGAGCGCTAGAGAGGATTTTTGTACAGAACCGGGGACTCGGTACCGTTTTGAAGCAGATCAAGCATGCGGGCGATGGACTCATCGTGAAGCTCGCGAATATAATCCTTGTCCATGCCCCACTTCCGCTTTCCATTCAGAAAGGAAAGAAAAACCATGCTCTTGTACAATCTTTTGTTGGTTTTGAAGGAAAACATATAACGGTCAAGTGAGCTCTCCAGAAGCAGGTCGCTTCTTTTGCGCACATGTTTGCTGATTAAAACCGTCTGGAGCCAATAGGTTTTGTCGATGAGGCTGTCCGCCTGCATTTCCATCCAGGTATGCCCCATATTGCCCTTTTCGTCCGTAAGAGCCTCATGTGCCACGGAATCAGCAGCGAGATGGCTCAGATATCCGTAGGCGAAAGCGCGTTCAGGCCATGTTTTCGCCTGATCCAGAAGCTTGAGCCCGACATCCCAGGAATGTGAGCTTTTGTCTTCGGGAAGATACTTTTTCCCAAGGATGATGTCGGCCATCAGATTGCCGTACAGAAAATCCTGTTTGTGCTTTCGTAAAAGTGCAAGAATGCCCGCGGGAATCAATGAAGTATACGACAGAAGTTCATTGCCGAGATACATATGGGTCAAAGGCCCCCATGCAAACGCAAAAGACGGAACGAGCAGAAATCCCACTACCAGAAGAACAAAATACATGAATAATACCGGCACCTTCTCAACAAGTATGATAAAAACAACGGGATATGTTAACTCTCAGAAACCAGGGCGTCAATATTTTTTTGCAAAAAAATACGTAATCCTTTGGACTTGTTTAGAAAATAACTACAATTTCTTGTCGGATAGCCGGGGAAAAAATTACTTGCACCCTGCGCACGAGGAAGACGTGCAGCCGCCGCAACCGGAGCTGCCTCCGGAGGAGTCTGCCGCTGGACTGTTTGAAGACCTGCCCATACCGAAGCGGGACATCCGCTTGCTTGTTTTCCTTGAACCGCATTTCTCGCAGGCTACTTCAGGATTCGATCCGAAAACAAGCTTTTCAAAATCGGCACCGCAGCCGTTGCAATGATATTCGTAGATAGGCATAATGATTCACGCTCGCAGCAAACCTGTCTAGATTCCTATTTCTTCTCCAGTTTTTTCCAGTCAGAGAGGAATTTTTCAATTCCAATGTCAGTGAGAGGATGCTTTGTGAGTTGGTCGATCACGCTGAAAGGAATCGTGGCAATATGGGCGCCGGCCAGCGCTGCATCAACCACATGAAGCGGATTTCTTACACTTGCGACAATAACCTCGGTCGCATAGCCATAGTTGTCAAAAATTGTAACAATCTGCCGTACGAGATCAATACCATACGTGCTGATATCGTCCAATCTCCCCACGAAAGGGCTCACATAAGCAGCACCGACCTTGGCGGCAAGCAGTGCCTGGGAAGGAGAAAAAACCAGCGTCATATTGACTTTGATCCCGCGCTCCGCCAATATTTTTGTCGCCTTGAGGCCATCTTTGGTCATGGGAAGCTTCACAACGATATTCTTGTGGATCTTCGCCAGATCAACACATTCTGCCACCATCTTATCTGCTTCGAGACTCACCGCTTCCGCGCTTATCGGACCATCTACGATTGAGCAAATTTCGGTGATTACCTGTTTAAAGTCCCGTCCTTCCTTTGCTATCAGCGAAGGATTGGTCGTCACGCCGTCAACCACTCCAAGACTTGCCGCTTCCCGGATTTCTTTTACGTTTGCTGTGTCAATAAAAAATTTCATGATCCATCTCCTTCACCGGGCGGTTTCCGAGAAACTGCCGGTTTCTCAATTTACGTGTTGCATTTTATGGCATTTATACGCGACTGTCAAGCCAAGGCAGCATTGCTCGGAATTGAATTGACAAACATGCAGGGATTGGCGAGCTTGTTTTGTATAAAAGCTCCTGCGGGACATGCACGCCGCGGGGCTTTCTCAGCGCAACTGTTTTTACTGCAATCAGTCTTGTTTTTCGTATTTCCTGGCGCAGGCTTCCGTGCAAAAATAATACGTTTTGCCGTCAATGCGCCGTGAGACGGCACGGTGCTTCACCACATAGGTATTGCATTCCGGATCGAGTACCATCTCTTCGCCGGGAAGGCGGTCTTTCCGTTCTGTACCGGTGTTTGCACTGATTACCGACCGGATTGCTGCTTTTGCGGCATAGTACAACAGAATAACAACTGCCAAAATAACAAGATAGCGTACCATGTAAATACCTTGGCTCCTACTTCAAGCAGGCTGCGGAATCCTGCAAACTAATGCCTGAAATGCCGCATCCCTGAAAACACCATTGCGATACCCTGCTCATCGGCTGCCTTGATCACCTCTTCGTCCCTGATGGATCCACCGGGCTGAATGACTGCCGTCATTCCGGCTTTTGCAGCTTCATCAAGTGCATCGCGGAAGGGGAAAAATGCGTCCGATGCGACCACCGTGCCCTTCAGCGGAAATTGGGCTTTCATGACGGCAATCCTCACCGAATCCAGACGGCTCATCTGGCCGGCTCCAATGCCAATGGTCCGGTCTTTGGTTGCAAAAATAATTGTATTGGACTTCACATGTTTACACACTTTCCATGCGAACGCGAGTCCCTCATATTCGTCGTCCGTGGGTTTTCGCCGTGTCGCCACTACCAGTTTTCTGATGTCCGCTATCGAGCCGAGATCCCGGTCCTGGTAGATCAGTCCTCCTACAATCTTTTTCAAGTCCATACCCTCTGGTGCACCTTTGACGTTAGGGCCGATATCGAGCAGGCGTACGTCTTTTTTCCGCTTCAGCTCCTGGAGGGCATCAGGCGCAAATTCCGGCGCGACGACAACTTCCACGAATGTCGAGGTGATTTCCTTGGCTGTTTCAATGTCGACCATGCGGTTGAAGGCAATTACTCCGCCGTAGGCCGACACCGGATCGCACTCACGCGCTTTGCGATAGGTATCAACCAGCGCTCCTCCGACAGCCACACCACAGGGGTTGTTGTGCTTTACGATCACCGTCGCTGTCTGTTCATACTCTTTTGCAAGCTCAAGTGCGCTGTTTGCATCAAGGAAATTATTGAAAGACATCTCTTTCCCGTGGAGTTGCTTCGCATTGGCTACCGACGGTTCCTTGCGTCCGAATTCACGGTAGAAGGCGCCCTGCTGATGAGGATTTTCTCCATAGCGGAGATTCTGCACTTTTTCAAATTGAAGCGTAAGAATATTGGGAAACCGGGTTTTCTCCTCATCAGGCACCTGGCTGTCGAGCCATGCCGAGATGGCGCTGTCGTACCGGGCAGTGTGCAGAAAGACCGTCCGGCACAGGTCGAAACGGGTCTTGGCTGATACTTCCCCGGTCTTTTTAATTTCATCGAGCACGCGTCCGTAATCCCTCGGAGAAACCACGACGGCCACGTCAGTGTAATTTTTTGCCGCTGAGCGCAGCATGGTCGGACCGCCGATGTCGATGTTCTCGATTGCTTCTTCGAGCGTGCAGCCTGGTTTTGCAACAGTCTGTTCGAAGGGGTACAGGTTCACCACCACGAGGTCAATCGGTTCGATGCCGTGCTCTTTCATCTGCCGAACGTGTTCGGGGTCGTGCCGTTTGCCGAGAAGTCCCCCATGGATTTTCGGATGCAGCGTCTTGACCCTGCCGTCGAGCATTTCGGGAAACCCCGTGAACTCGGAAACATCCTTCACGCTTACTCCGCCGTCCCTTAAAAGTTTGGCTGTACCACCCGTTGAAAGAATTTCGATGTTCAGTGCCTCAAGCCCTTTGGCAAAATCAAGAATCCCATGTTTATCAGATACACTAATGAGCGCGCGCTTTATTTTAGCCACGGTGGTCCTCCCAAGAAATATGTGAAATTATGGCAATAGTAACCGGAAAAGGTCGGAATGTCAATTTGCAATTTCCAGGTGGGACAACAGGCCCTTGCGCAAACAATTAACACTGTCTGCGCAAAGACCTGAATGTGCTGTCGGGAATGTATTGTGCGTTACGGGGTGCTCTTGTTCTCTTTTTCTTTTCTGTACGATTCTGCCAGCAGGGAAATATAATGAGTTACCTTCTGGTTTTTCCCGTAGCGGTGTGAAAAGTCAAGTAATTGCATGGCGCACCCGGGGCAGCCCGTTGTGATGGTATCTGCTCCGGTGCTGTTGATGTCCTGTATTTTCTTTTTACCGATTTCCGCTCCGGTTTCGTAGTGGGTCAAGATGTACGTTCCGCCCATTCCGCAGCATGCGTCGGGTTTTGACATCTCTTTGAGGGTGACACCGGGAATGCTTTTGATGATCTCGCGCGGTTCGTTGAAGACTTTCATGGTTTTTTTCAGATGGCAGGAGTCGTGGTAGGTCACCACGGCATCTATCATCCCCTTGGGTTTGCGGTATTTGACCACGTTGATGAGAAACACCGATATTTCGTAAACGCGTTTGCTCCAGTATTCCGCCTTGGGACCATAAACAGGGTCCCCGCTCAAAAGTTCCTTGTAGTCATGCTGCCAGCACCCCCCGCAGGAACCGCAGCCGACGATCATGTAGTCAGCGCCTGTCTCTTCCATGGCGTCGATGTTATTTCTGGCGAGAACGCGCGCTGATTCAACATCGCCATGGGCGAATACGGCAACGCCGCAGCAGTTTTGCTTTTTGGGAATGTGCGTTTCTACATTGTTTTCTTTCAGTATATCGACAATATCCACACCGTTTTCGGGATAAAAGTAGTTGATGGAACAGCCCGTGAAAAACGCCGCCTTGATTTTCGGGTTTGCCGTCTTAACAACTTCTGACATGCGCTCACGGAACGGAAGGGATGTCAATTCGGGCATTACTTTGTCTGAATCGAGACCCAGGCTCCCACCGACCATCGCAAAAGGCGCTCGCGGTGACACCAGTTTCTGGTCTTTCATATTATAATCGCGGAACGCTATTCCCGATAAGGCTGCTCCGACCTTCATTCCGGCATCGAACAATTTGGGGTTCTTGAGCATGCTGAAAATCATCTTCTTGACCCAGAACACTCCTTTTTTTCTTACCAGAGCCGCTCTCATCGCCAGCATGATCTTGTCGAAATTGACCTTTGTCGGACAGTTTTGCATGCACGACTTGCACACGAGGCAATTGAAAAGCATCTTGTAGACTTTCGGATCGTCCACCGAAAGCTCACCGGAAAGTACCGCCTCGGAAACCGCCACTTTTCCGCGTGCGACCCCCGCCTCCACCTTGTCCGTTCCATAAATGGGGCAGACCGCCATGCAATTGCCGCACTTCATGCATCTGTCTACTTCCTTTTTTATAAGTTCCATTTCATCATACACGGTTTTATCCGGTTCCACAGTCTGCACCATCAGCGCACCTCTTTAACGGGAACCATCTTCCCGGGGTTGATAATGTAATTGGGATCAAGGGCTTCCTTGACGCTTTTCAGGAGGTTGAGGCCGTTCTGGCCGATTTCATCGCCGAGATACTTCATCTTTGCGATTCCGATGCCGTGCTCGCCGGAAAGGGTGCCGCCAAAACTGAGTGCTGAAGCGAATATCTCATCAACTGCCTTGTGGACGCGCGCCATTTCTTCTTTGTTGTTTTTGTCCGCAAGAATGGTCGGATGCAGGTTGCCGTCTCCGGCGTGGCCGAAGGTTCCGATGGTGACATTGTATTTTTTCCCGATGTTGGCACAGGCGGTGAGCATGTCCGTGATCCTGGACCGGGGGACCGTCGCATCTTCTATGATCACGCAATTTCCCAATTGCGCGAGGGCGGGCAAGGCCGCACGGCGGGCAGACCACAGTTTGTCCCGTTCATCATCCGAGGTCGCCACTTTGAGGTCTCCATTGTTGGTCCTGACGACTTTTTGCACCGCCTCTGCTTCCAGCTGCACGACGGCTTCTGCCATCCCATCCACCTCGATCAGCAGCAAGGCAGCGATATCGGTGGACAAACCTACTTTTGCATAGTCTTCCACGGTCCGGATTGTTTTATTGTCCATAATTTCGAGGGTCGCAGGAATGACCTGAGCCGCGATAATTCCCGCCACGGTATTCCCCGCATCTTCCACCGTTTTAAAGGTTGCCAGCATGGATCTGCGATATTTTGGACCGGGGATCAGTTTCGAGGTAATTTCAGTGATGAAGCCGAGAGTACCTTCGGAGCCGACAAACAAATTGGAAAAATCATACGCGGTGACATTTTTTACCGTCTTGCCGCCAAAGCGGACCTTATTGCCGTTTGCAAGGACCACTTCCATTCCCATGACATAATGCTTTGTAACCCCGTATTTCAGTCCCCGAAGACCTCCGGAATTCTGGGCCACGGAGCCGCCCATGGTCGCCGTGGTGACCGTACCGGGATCGGGCGGATACATCAAACCGTATTTCGCGACCGCATTATTGAGGTCCTGAATGATCACGCCGGGCTGGACCGTTGCGGTAAGGTTTTCCGCATCGACTTCGAGTATTTTATTCATGTGCTGAAAAGAAACAACCACTCCCTGCTTGAGAGGGACGCACGCACCGCAAAGATTCGTTCCTGCTCCTCTTGGATACAGAGCAACATTATTTTCACGCGCCAGATTTACGATTTTTTGCACTTCTTCGGTACTCGACGGCATCACCACCACATCAGGCATCTGGCGGGGCATATCCGCGGTGGCGTCATAGCTGTACGTCAACAAGTCGATTTTTTGCGTCAACATGTTCTCTTTACCAACAATGTCTCTCAGTTTTTCCACAATAGCCTTGTCAAGCATAGTGCACTCTCCTCGTAAAATAAATTCTATCATACAGCTATCATACCAGTACTATTATCATACCAGTCTAGTGGTCAGACCACCAGACTAATAATATTTACTCCTTACGCTTTATATTGTCAAGCTGTTTTTACGTAAATTTTGCTTACTGTTGCGATGAGAGTCTGAGAAAAAACCGTTATGCCAACAAAACGGTCAGAAGGTTTTTTGTAGGAAGCCGAAAGGATTTTCTTATTGCACAGAACGACTATAACGAACCGTTTGTACGTTCTGCTCCTGCTCCATCAGCTGAAACTGAGGGATGTATGATTTTTGCTTTTTCTTATAAAACAGCGCAAGCACAGTATAAATGGTTAACCCATTCTTTTCGTCATCTCGCGTTCCGCATACGTCAGGTGCTCAAGCATGCTTTTTGCCGCTTTGTCTGCATTATGGTTTTTAATTGCCTCATAAATGCGGATATGCTGGTCGATGATTTTTTGAGGGTTGTGCGCGTCAGTGTACAGCTGTCTTCGCGCTGCGGAAACAGACCGTGAAAAGTCCTCAGTGATGGTTCTGAAAAGCCTGATCAGCAAAGCATTATGTGTCGCCTCTGCTACGGCATAATGAAAAGCCGTGTCGAACTCCTCTCCTTTTTCAGAATCCTGGACGTTCAATCGCTCTTTCATTTTTTCAAGGGCTATCTTGATCTGATGGATCTCTTCGTCGGTGGCAAGGGTGGCGGCCATTCTTGCTGAAGCCGTTTCGAAAATTCTGCGGATCTCAAGCATTTCAAGAAGTGAGCTTTTTTCGACGGCGAGAAACATCGCCAGAGGCTGAATGATTTCGTCGGTGTTGGTGTCCCGGACAAAGGTCCCGTCACCCGGCCGAATTTCCACAAACCCCATCATTTCAAGGGCTCTGATCGCTTCCCGGACCGAAGCCCTGCTCACCTGCAGTTTCTCGGCAAGTTCGCGTTCAGGCAGAAGCTTATCACCAGGTTTCAAGGCGCCGCCGGTCATCAACTGCCGGATCTGCTCCACGACCTCTTCATATATTTTCTTGGCCTTGATCGGTTTAAAGTCCATATGCAACACCCTGTCCTGAAAGATTATTACAAAAAAAAATAATAAGCAAGCTTAAAAAAACGAAATGGAAGCGGCATCATCCCACGACATTATACTCGCGAACGCGCAGTTTGACGCCGAGGCGCTCGGCAATCGCGCGACAGGCCGCAATATCCACTTCGGGAAGCGCCACTACGGTGACGGAAACATCCGGTACATACTCTTTTGCTTTGGCGATAAAATCCAGAACCGCGGCATATGTTCCCATGCCAAAATGGGGCTGGGTTACCTTGTTATAAAGTTCTTCATTCTGGGCGTTCAGGCTGACGCTTACCGCATCGACAAGACCGGCAAGTTCCGGCAGAATATTGCGTTTATGGATCAGGTTCGCATGCCCGTTTGTGTCAATACGAACCCTGCCTCCCCTTCGCTTGACTTCCGCAGCCACGGTCTTGACAACATCAAGCCGCAAAAGCGGCTCGCCGTACCCGCAGAATACGATTTCCGCATACTTCGCGGGGTCGTTTATCTGCTTGATAATTTCCTCGGGTGTCGGTTCCTGGATCAAGCGGAGATTGTGCCCTTTTACGAAGTCGGTGGAATATCGCACGCAGAAAGTGCAGGCAGCCGTGCAGCGGTTCGTAATATTAAGATATAAAGAGTTCCGGATGGGATAGGTTATCAATCCCTGCCGGGAAATTACGCCAATGCCGAACAGCTGCATGGCATTATAACTCGTGATTCTCGCAACATCGTCCCGGGAAAGCCCCTTGATCAGCGCTATGGCCTCGGCTGTATGGGACACATATGCAGGCTCATTTCGTTTTCCGCGCTTCGGCTGCGGAGCAAGATATGGCGCGTCCGTTTCTATCAGCATATGCTCTATGGGTATCTGCCGCACCACTTCACGCAGCACGTCTGCTTTCGGGTATGTCACGGGTCCGGCAATGGAAATATGGAACCCCATCTCAATTACTTTGCGTGCCATTGCCGGGTCGCCTGAAAAGCAGTGTATGACCCCGCCCAGGCCGGGGGACCATTCCTCGGAAAGAATTTGGAGCACGTCTTCATGAGCATCCCGATCGTGAATAATGACCGGAAGATTGAATGCGCGGGCCTCACGCAGCATGATGCGAAGCTGCTTTTTCTGATCCTCACGGGGCGAGTGTTCATAATAGTAATCAAGCCCAACTTCTCCATAAGCGACCACTTTCGGGTGCTGCGCAAGAACGCGCAACGTCTCGGAGGATTGCGGCGGAGCATCTTTAATATCGTGCGGATGGACGCCAACCGCAGCATAGACGCAATCATATTGTTCTGCAAGCGACACTGCTGCGCGGCTGGACTCCACTGTCGTTCCGATAGCAACAATATACTCGACACCCGTTTCCCGTGCCCGTGCAATCACGGAGTCGCGATCGGCGTCAAATTCGTGCGCATCAAGATGCGCGTGGGTATCTATAAGCATTGCCATAATCTACCTTCTCAAAAAAAGAGCGAGAGCAGCCATGGATTGAAAAAAGAGGAAGTAGGATTTAAACCGAATAAAGCTGCTGATATAGTGTATGGTGAACTGGGCAAAGGTTCTGGAATTATTCAATCATTGGTTCGGAATATTCTTGAAAAAATTCTCGTTTCCTATCCATCAGAACCAAACCGCGACCTGCTTCTCGATTGTCCATAAAATGCAAAACCGCTATTTTACCTTGCTTCCCGGTTTTATTTCCCGGTCCAGCGTGATCACCGACAACATCTCGCTCGTGCTGGCGGCAAGGAGCATTCCCTGGGATTCCACACCCATAAGTTTTGCAGGCTTCAGGTTGGCCACCACTATAATGGATTTACCGGTAAGTTCTTCCGGCTGATACGCTTTACCGATGCCGGCAACCACCTGCCGCTTTTCAGCGCCGATATCCACGATAAGCTTCACCAGTTTGTCGGATTTTTCCACGCGTTCAGCCGACAGGATCTTTCCTACGCGGAGGTCTACCTTGATGAAATCCTCTATCCCGATCAGCGCCGATTCCTCAAGAGCGGGCTTTTCCTCTGTTTTCTTCTGTTCTTCCTGATTTTCCATCTTCTTCTCCGTATTCTTCTGCCGGTCTATCCTCGGAAACAGTTGCGCACCCTGCTGCACCTCTCTGCCGGATGCCAATTTCCCCCAGCGTTGTTCTGCACTCATGGTGCACATTTCAATCCGTACACTCAAGCCAAGAGCGTCCCATATCTTCTGGGACGTCAGCGGCATTACGGGAAACAAATATAATCCAATCAGCCTCAGAGACTCCGCGAGATTGTAAAGCACGGTCCCGAGCCGCTCAAAATCCTTCTTCTTTGCCAGTGACCAGGGAGCGTTCACCTCCACATAACGGTTTGCGGCCGTCACCAAAGCCCAGCAATTCTGAAGGTATTTTGTGAATGCGAGTTTGCCGAGATCTTCGTCTATCTTTTCCGGCAGGGTGGAGGCAAGCCCAGGCAATTCCACATCCGAAGGATGCTGTGCGCCCACCGGAGGTATCCTGCCGTCAAAATATTTAGCAATCATGGTAAGCACCCGTGAAAGCAGATTCCCGAGATCGTTCGCGAGCTCTGTATTGAATCGGGTGATAAACGTCTCCGTGGAAAAATCGCCATCCAACCCAAAGGGGACTTCGCGCAGCAGAAAATAGCGGAAGGCATCAGGACCATACGAATCGGCAATTTCGCCTGGATTGATTACATTGCCGAGCGACTTTGACATTTTTTTTCCGTCCTTGGTCCACCACCCGTGGGCAAATATGGTTCCGGGAAGCGGCAAGCCGAGCGCCATAAGCATCGTGGACCAATAGACACTGTGCGTCGTCAGAATGTCTTTCCCCACGAGGTGGTAATCCGCAGGCCACCAATATCGCTCACGAGCCGACTGGTCGGAGGATCCCTCCGCAGGAGGACTCAGATAACGCGTCGCTGAAAAATAGTTTACCAGCGCATCAAACCATACATAGGTAACAAAATCCCGATCGAAAGGCAACTCAATACCCCAGGACAATCGTGCCTTGGGGCGGGAAATGCATAAATCGCCGAGTTGCTGCGTCCTCAGGAATCCGAGCACTTCGTTTCGTCTGCTCTCCGGGTGAATGAAATTTTTATTTTCCTCGATATGCCTGATAAGTTGCTGCTGATACTTGCCCATGAGGAAAAAGTAGTTGACTTCGGAAATCCTCTCTACCGGCCTGCCGCAGTCCGGACATTTCCCTTCTACGATTTCTTTTTCGGTCCAGAAGCGCTCGTCGGGGGTACAATACCATCCTTCATATTTTCTTCTTTCAATCTCACCCTTGTCGTATAACTTCTGAAGAAGCTCCTGCACCACGGCAATGTGTGCATTATCCGTGGTCCGGATAAATGCATCGTTGGTAATATCAAGCTTTTTCCATAGCTGCCTGAAATTTTCAACCATGCTGTCCGCATGAGACTTGGGTGTAAGACCCCGTTCCTGGGCTGCTTTTTCAACTTTCTGGCCATGTTCGTCCGTTCCGGTCAGAAAGAAAACCTTATCGCCAAGCAGCCGATGATAGCGTGCAAGAGTGTCGGCGGCAATTGTCGTATATGCGTGTCCGATATGGGGAACGTCGTTTACATAGTAAATAGGGGTCGTAATATAGAAATTTCTACTCGCCATGTTATTTTGTATTCTGCAGTAAATTTGTCCTCTATAAAATATCTGATCAGGAGCAATTTGGTTCACCGTGAATCAGATCGTATTATGTTTTTTCAGGCTCCGGTGGTTTGCTGTCGCCTTGTTGTTGGTTCTTCTTTTTCTTGCGCCAGAATCTGCGTCTTTTTTTCTTGTTTGATTTCTCTCCATTTTGCTGAGGCTGCGGGGGGCCCTGCGCCTGCAAAGATGGCTCTTTTTCAATTGTCTGATGCTGCATATCCTTGAGCTGCTCCGGCGAAGGCTGCGGCTTCCTCTCTTGCGGGAAAGCTTTTCGTGTCTCGGTTTTGCCGACGATTTTTTGACCGGCCTCCTTTGGTTTTTCCTGCCGTCGGTCTCGCTGCCGTTTCTTTTCTTCCGCCAGCCGCCGTTCTTCTGCAGCGCTGCGCTCTTCCTCAATGCGGTTTGCCTCTTCTTTTTTGTCTTTTGCTACCGCTTCCCGCATATCGGCGAGGTCTTTTTTAATCTCGTCATACATCTCATACTCATACGACAGGCAGCAGAGGAGCCTCCCGCAGACGCCCGATATTTTCGCCGGATTCAGCACCATCTCCTGTTTTTTTGCCATCCGGATTGAAACCGGTTCAAAATTTTTAAGAAAGGACGCGCAGCAGAGTTCCCTGCCGCAAGAACCGAATCCGCCAATCAGCCGCGCCACATCGCGCACGCCAATCTGGCGCATCTCAATCCTGCTCTTGAGTTTATGCGCAAGTTCCTTGACCAATTCCCGAAAATCAACCCTCGTTTCGGAAAAGAAATAGAAAACCGCCCGGCTTGCATCAAAAGAATATTCCACGCGAATCAGTTTCATGGTCAGTTCGCGTTCGGCAATCATCTCCTGTGCTATCGCAAACGCCTCTTCTTCGTGCGTCCTGTTTGCTTCCTCGTGGGCGACATCATCGGCGGTTGCTTTGCGAAGAATTCTGCGCAAGGTTTTCAGCGTTTGTCCTTTTTCGGGCCGGGTGTCTGCGGAGGCCTTTATTTCCTCCACATCAGTCTCCACTTCCAATCCTTCGGGACCGGTGGTAGGCAATGTTGCAACGGCCGCGGCTTCGATTTTTTTGACACGAACCACCTGGCCAAAACCAAGTCCTCGGTCTGAGTCTACAATTACCTTGTCTCCGACGGCAACATTGACTCCGGCGTCGTCGAAGTCATAGACTTTCCAATTTTCCCGGAAGCGAACACCTGCCACTTTTATAAAATTGTCTGTCTGCTGTTTTTCCATGTGTTCTTTCTCGTGCTGTTTTTCCAGCAAAATCGATTTATTCTTTTCCCAGTTTTAGAAACAGGTTCTCAGCCACCAGTTGAGCGCTCACATGGCGTCCGAGCAAAACCCTGCTCGCAACAAACAGCTCCATAAAGGCCAGCAGTTTCTGAAGAGGAAACCGCGCTTCCCATTCCCTGCACCGTTCCCTGTCGAGTGCGTACACAAGGAGTGCCGGATCGCCGGTCAACCGGAAAACTATTGCATCACGAAGCCGCTCAACCCCTAAATCAAGCAGCCGTTCCAGCCGTTCCCGGTCTTTTGAAACCGCGTCGGCATGCGCGAGCACATCCGAAAAATTTACCGAGGAGAGACCGGATAAAAACGCCGTGATTTCTTCCCGGTCCGACTTTTCCTGTTCTACATCCATCTCAAATCCACGACCGATGCTCCCCTGGGCAAGCGCCGACAGAAACCAGGCGTTTTCTTCTGTAAGTTCGCATTTTTTCATAAACACGTGCGCGAGCGTACGCCGGGGAAGTGAATGAAATTTTATTTCCTGGCACCGGGACCGAATGGTCGCCAGCAAGCTCTGCGGCAACGACGTGACCAGAATAATCAGTGAGTCTCCCGGCGGCTCTTCAAGTGTTTTTAAAAAAGCATTCGATGCAGCCTGGTTCAGGCTCTCGGCCCTGTCCACGATTAATATTTTTTTCGATCCCTCGAATGGTTTAAGCGCAAGGTAATCCTGCACCTGCCGAATCTGATCAATCTTAATATCATCGCCGTCCGGTTCCAGAAAATGCACATCCGGATGGCTCCGCGAAGCAATCTTTCGGCATGACGGACAGACACCGCAACCGCCGTCCGGCGACGCCTCCCGGCAGTTGAGAGCGGCCGCAAGCGCAAAAGCGGTCATTTTTTTTCCGACACCCTTCTCGCCGGAAAATAAATAGGCGTGTGCCAATGACCCGTTTGTGAGCGCCCGCCTCAGGATGCGGACGGGCTGTTCATGACCTTCTATTGCAGCAAATGAATTATCGGATGACTTCATGGTAAATAACAAAAAACAACAAAAGCAGCTTCCCCCGGCGGCCGGCTATTTAAACTCCGGCATGAGGCTCATCAGTCTCCAGCCCTGAATTCCCTGTTCGTCTTTATATGCCCACTCCTGCGTATCTCGCAGGGTTTTTACTTTGGTAGTAGAGAGAACATAGTAATCGACTTCAACTTCCACAATCGCCTTGCGCCTGATTTCATCATACGCCGTACTGACGATTCGGGAGTCCACAATTCTTACTTTTTTTGCTGTTTGTGCCCGTTGCCGGGCATCCTGTTTCAGAGAGTCGGTAACAAACGCGTTTGCGGTATCCAGGTCATTCCAGCGATAATAACTATTGTATTTTCTGAGGCTGTCATCGAATTTACCCCGGAG
This sequence comes from Nitrospirota bacterium, assembly GCA_963663225.1. Classification (GTDB taxonomy): domain Bacteria; phylum Nitrospirota; class UBA9217; order UBA9217; family UBA9217; genus JBAZLV01. The sequence goes on from OY760142.1 coordinate 712,370, forward strand.
ATCATAAACATAGTTACTACATGCGACAAGGGTGGTTAATGCGATAAGCGCATAAAACAGCTTTTTCATATTTCCCTCCGAAAAGAGACGATGTGTTATATGACGGCATCGACGATCGTTCGAATGGTTGCCTGTATTGAATCCATTGATAACGATGCATCCACAATCCGAACTCGGTCTGGTTCTCGACCGGCCAATGCAAGATACCCTTGTCTTACTCGCTCATGAAATGCTATTTTTTCGTTCTCAAACCGGGACTCCGCCTCAAGCCCGCAACAGGCATTTCTCTTGTGTGCCCGCTCGACTCCTTCGCCGGCATCAATATCAAGAAGAATAGTAAGATCGGGACGGATTCCGGCTGTTACAATCCGGTCTATTTCGCCGATCATTTCCTGCGAAAGACCCCGTCCATAGCCCTGATAGGCAAGCGTTGCGTCCGAGAAGCGATCACACAGAACAATCTTGCCTGCTGCACGCGCGGGATAAATAACTTCGTGCAGATGTTGCGCTCTGCTCGCCGCATAGAGAAGAAGTTCCGCAGCAGGATTCAGCGCTGTGTTCTCCGGGTTGAGCAAAATTTTTCTCACCTGGTCGCCGATCGGCGTTCCGCCCGGTTCCCGGGTGAGCATAACTTCCTTGCCCCCGGACTTCAGATAGTTTGCAAGCAGGATTATTTGGGTGGATTTCCCGGAGCCTTCGATCCCCTCGAAGGTAATGAACCTTCCCTTCATTATTTAAGCTCCGAAAAAACATCTCCCTCTGTTTTGAGGGCAGCGTTCGAGGAAAACAAGAGAACCTGCGTCTTGGAGCCGAGGGAGCGGAGAACCTGATATGCGGCTTTCTGACGTGCGAAATCGAAGCCCGCAAGCGGGTCGTCCAACAAAACCGGCATCCGGAGCTTCCCCACAAGGGCCTCAATCAGCCCGATTCGAAGGCAGAAATAGACAAGATCTCGGGTGCCATGGCTCTGGTCTTCAAACCTGATGACGGAATCGTTCTTTGCGTGAACAAGCGGCGGTCCGCCGTTCTGCCCCATATCCACCCTGACATATTTACCGTTGGTGATTGCTATGAGGTTTCTCTGGGCTGCAGCTTCTACCGCAGGCACCAGTGTTTCCAGTTCTATTCCTCCGATTCTACTGGCAACTTCAAGCTCAACGGTGAATCCTCCCTGTTTTCCGCTTGCAGGCGGAGCAGAGAAGTCCGCCGTCAAATCCGGCATTTCTGCAGTAAAATCCCAGGATGGCTCCGAAGGAAGCGCCGAGCCCTCAATCCGTTCGATGTCCTGACGTATGGCATAGGTATCCACGTTATATTGGGCTACAGCTCGCGCCGCCTTCTCCAGATCAAGCGCTTCCTGCTGCCGCTTATTGTATTCCTGCTGCAGCGCTTCCGGGTCGGCATCGTTGACAAGTCGGAGGCGCTGCTCTTCAATATCCGCTCGAAGCGAAGAAAAATAACGATAATTATCTGCTTTTTCTTTCAAGTCTCCCGGAGTGGAGGCGCCCACCGCCTTCATGCTGGCATATAAAGACGCATCTTCCTGATCCTTGCGCTTCTCCAAATCGTTGCGATCTTTCTCCAGCCCATCCAGCTCCTTCGCGAGTGAACTGCGCCGCACGTTTTTACGGGAGCCGTTATACCACGCAGCCGCCATCAACCCCGCTGCCAGGAGAACACCAAGCGGAAAAAAATGTTTATACTCCTCCGTAAGCAAGAACACTCCTGCAGCAATCGAAATAACCCCCAATACAATGCCGCCGATAAACAATTTATCGGTGACAAGATTTACCGAGGGGATGCCGGCAAGCTGAATCCTCAATCCTTCCATCTGTTTGTTCAGGTCCTCTGTTTCGACCAGTCTTTGCCCGTGAAGCCGTTCATGTGTCTCAACAAGCTCGTGCAGGTTTTGCGGCAATGTTGCGCAGGCTTTAAGCTCATCAAGCTTTGCGTCGAGCTCCTTTTTCTTCTGATCTATGTCTTCGATAGACGCAAGTTTTTTGCGTATCTCGTCAAGAGCAATTTTAGCCGACTGCGCCCGGTATTCAGCATCTGCGGCGTCCTCAGCTTTTTTGAGCGCCTCGCGGAGCTCGGCAAGCCTCGCCTGGTCTGCGACTGGCTGCCTGACTGGAGAGCCAATGGGTTTTGCCGGTTGTGTACGCGGCGCCAGTACAGGCGCAGATGCAGGCTGAGCAGACCGGTCTGCATAGTGGTCTCTCTTGAGAATAAAAATTTTTGAAAAATCCTCTTCCGACATGCCGGTGGTAAGTGTGGCCATGAATGCTTCTGCATCGTTCCAGTCTTTATGAAGAAGGGCAAATTCCTTCTTTCCCGGATCATATTTGGAAAGGTTGACCGCCTGCTTTGAAAAATCCTGGATAATACGGTAATAGGCCCCATCGCCGGAAAACAACACCAGTGCCCCACGCGAGGCGTCAGGCTTCTGCCGTGACACAAGCGCGTCCATCGGCCCAGGCTGGCTGCTGGGAAAAAGCAGCCGTTTCGTGGTCTCCACTGCAGTGGTCTTCCCCGCTTCATTTCCGGCAGCTACAAAATTAAACCCGCTTTGAAATCTTAACCGTGCGAGTTCCCGAAAGCCGCGGATTCCCTGCATAACAAGTTCAACCAGGAACATAATAATGCCCCTTTCCCTTGATATTTTGCTACTATAACGCAAGTACACCGAAGTTGCAACAGGGAAATGGCTTCCTCTTCCGCAAAAAACTGATTGCAGACCGGACATTACAGGCGACCTGCACGCACCGGCTCGATAATCTCCGGCGCGATGTCATCATGCATGCCTGGCTTTTCATGAACGCTTTTGCAATATATTTCCGAATAGCTCTGCTTCTTTGATTACTTCAAAATATTTATCTGTTGGATCCGAATCCCCAGTTACAAGCGCGCCTACCTGTACATGCTTTTTCCCATCCTTGACCGTGATGGTGGCGGAGGCAATATTGAAATCCATATCGCCATTATTAGAAAAGTATCCAACAACACCGGCAAACAGACCGCGAGTTGCAGGTTCAAGTTCACCAGGAATTTCCATGCAATGCGCTTCTGGATCATCCGTTCTCATCGCTCCCGAAAATGCCGCAGAGATGAGGTCAACACTATTTCTGCCTTGTTTTAGAACGCCTTGCATGGTCGAAGCCGTGCTGCATTTTTTGTCGGGACCGGTCCTTTCTCTTTTGTTTACAATGATACTGCCGGGGTTGAGCATGGCGCCCAAGCCGTTGTTTTCAGCATACCTGTGCACAATGGTATGGGCAGGCTGTTCTATGATTTTTCCCGCAGCACCACCTTGCGGATGTGTCATTGTCGGCAATTTCACATCAACAATTCCATCATGACATCGCACAAGGCGGTCATGCGAAAAGCTTACGGTCTGCAGATCTTTAAAATCAAAATGCGCGACGGAAGACGATGCATCGCTCTTGTGCAGTATCGTGTGCAGTTGAAGAACATCCTGAGAATCTGTCGCAGCCGAAAACCGCAGAGACACAGTCGGTCGGCAAAGGTTTCCTTTCAGAATGGAGTCTTTGCATCTTCTCACCCTGTTTTCAAATTCAGACCTGGTAAGATCGGGAATGAGCGGACCAGCATTTCTCGTATCGTCGCTGGCCGGGAAAACAGCCCGCATTTCTGTTTTCGACGCTTTCTCAAGTTTTTGGGCAACATCTGCAATCCGAGAAACTGCTTCATCATAGTACCGCTCACCTTGTTCAGGAGCGGGGCGTCGGAACCCCAGCTCCTGCTCGCGGGCTCCTGGGTTTACGATTATCCATGCCTTATCCCGGCTATGGTCAAAAGCAAGAACCATATCAACGAAGGCAAAGTAGGTCTCCGGAATTTTGATGTCCGTTTTTGCACTACGCGATACAGCGCTATGCTGTCGTGCAAAATCATACGAAAAAAGACCTATGGCGCCGCCGGTGAAAGGTGGAAGGCCGGCAATGCGTTCGGTTTGATAATTTGACAGAAGTTCCTTTAGCTTTTCCAGCGGCTTACGCCTCATTGTCGCCCGTTTTCCATATTTACCTGCAGGCGTTTCAGGCAAGCTGATTTCTACTTCATCACCATATGATTTGAAGATAAGATATGGATTTTCCGACACGAAAGAGTATCTTTTTGCCTCCTTGCAATCCGGGATGCTTTCGAAAAATATGGAATATCCTTCCGAGCTCAAGGATTCAAGCGCCGAAATAGGCGTAAGCCCCGGAAAGCCGATCTCTGCGTAAATGGGCAGCATTATTCCCGTTTTGATGGAATTGAGAAAATCTATTTTTTGCGGCCTGAGTGTATGCATGGCTGGAAGGAATTTTAGTTGCAAACAAGAAGAGGGTCAAGATAATTCTATAAAATTCACCTATCCTGAAAAATATGCTATACTATAAGTAAGCTATTTCTTGCTGGATCGTAAGCTCTTTGAGAAGTTCAAGGGTTGTTGGGCGTTGCCGAACCATCACCGATAGGTGTACAGATGGTAACCCGTTATAAAGTGGAATAGGTACCGTTCTGGCGAATTACCGAACCGGCAAGAGAGCTGCTAGTTGGGCAGTAACTCTCCCGGTTGTTTTACAGGTTTCCACCAGGACGGAAGAACTGAATGCCACTAAGCTTCGATTTCGTATAAGCGGGGAAGTTCTATATACACGAAGCTTCACAGGGTCTGCAGTGCGGAGCCGCAGAAGCAGGTTGTTCTTCCTGACAGCTGCCGAAGCTCAGCGGAATACCAATACAGGTTCGATGGCAACGCCTTTTTTATTGTGACATTAGAAGTGCACTAGAGCCGTTTCCCTACCTTAATAATTACCCCTCATCTTTTCCTCGACAAAATAACAGAAATATTTTACACTGGCTTAGTTTTTTCAAAACCTATCTTCTCCGAGACTAAACGATATGAACCATATCATGGAAATAAAAATCTATTATGAAGACACGGATTGCGGAAATGTCGTATACTACGCAAATTATCTTCGCTACATGGAGCGGGCAAGAACCGAATACATGGCTGCCCGAGGATCATCGATCAAAACGCTTATGGAGCAAGGATCGCTGTTCATGATCCTTCACGCAGAGGTTGATTATCGCTCACCCGCACATCTTGGTGACATCCTGGTTGTGGAAACCTGGGTTACGGAAACCACCGGTGCTACGATCACCTTCCAGCATACCATGAAAGAGAAAACAACAAACAGGCTTATCACGGAATGCAAGGCAACCGCCGTCTGTGTGGATGCAACCGGCAAACCAAAAAAAATCCCCCGCCAAGCACTGGAGAACCTGCGGTGAAAGAAGCGATTGCCGACACCATCTCGCTACGAGGAGCCGGCATTGTATCAATTCTGCAGCCAAAAAAGGGGCATCGTTTCACGCTTGACAGCCTTCTGCTCGCTGATTTCTGTCGTGTTAAACCTCGCTACAACGTGCTTGAGCCTGGTGCTGGAACTGGCATCATCTCCATCCTCCTCGCAAGAAAATTCGCACACATAAAAATTACCGCCGTCGAAATACAATCAACAATGGCGGAGCTTTGCCGTTTGAATATTACCCAAAACGGCCTTACTGACCGTATAACCCTCGTCGAACAACCCATCACGAATTTGCGGAATTTTTTTCATCCATCATCCTTCGATCTTATTGTCGCCAATCCACCCTATTTTCGAACAGGCGCCGGAAAGCAAAGCCCTTCACCTGAACGCTTTTTTTCACGCCATGACCGATTCGCCTCTCTGGATGTATGGCTTGATCTTCGGTTTTTTTTAAAAAATAACGGCCGGTTTGTTCTCGTTTTTTCAGCGGATCGTTTCGCAGATGCTATCACCTCGCTTCGGGTTCGCGGTCTAGAACCCAAGTGCATACGCTTCGTTCACTCCCGGCAGGAAAAATCGGCGTACCTTGTTCTGATCGAAGCGGTAAAGGCTGCCGGAACAGGTCTTGCAGTGCTTCCCCCGCTGATTATTCATGCATGCGGTCAAAACTATTCAGAGGAAATGAAAGAGCTCTATGGTTTATAATATTGCGGTTCTCACAACATAACCCTTTCATAAATAGTCTTTTTTGGTCTATCTTGATTTTACCAGTAATCTCTGATAAGGTGCTCTCAATAATGGAAGTTACCATTATATCCCGCGGATGATAGTGGCGGAGACCGGTTTTCTCGATGCGAAAATCTATGTATTGCGGCATTGCGGTCTTACGATAAGGAGATGGATATGCGATTACCGCTTGGAATACTGTTGATTTTGTTTCTTCTTCTTCCCGCATGTGCCGGGCCTCAGCCTGCACCATCGTGGAGTCTCAGCTATACACCTCCTGCTCATCGCGCCGTCTTCCGGGATACCATATCAATCTTGCTCATAAAACCGGTCTTTACGGGCTTGCAACAAGTAAGTGATAACGAGAGCGAACAACCCGGCCCTGCTGATACAATTGCACAAGCTTATAACACTGACTTTTGTTTGCGTCTGCAGGAAGCTATACAATCGGATATGGAAAAGATTTTCAAAATAAGAGGAATTACCACAATTCATGTTGCCGATTCAGTTGAGCAGCTAACGCCTGGAGACAAGCAGAAAGCAGACATTGTGGTTACAACCAGTTTCAGCTTTGGGCCTCAGATAAATAATTCACAAACGATATATCGCTACTTTGGCGGAGAGTCAATTGTTGCAAATACAGGCACTTTACAATTTGCCGGAACCGTCACCGTTGAATTTTTCGATCCACGGTCAAACAATAAAGTCTTCACGAGGACGGTAGACGCGGCTTCTCTCAGCGCTAATACAACTGTCGAGTATGAAAACCAGAGTGAAGCAGAAAAAAAATTCAAAGATCAACTGAGCAGGATTTATCCGGGTTTAATGGAGAAAATTGAGAAAAGCATAACTGCCGACGATTTACAAGTTGTCTTAAAAAAGATCCGAAGTCGTACCGAATAAGTCCGCAAGCTTGATACAATGACCGGTTTGCAATATACTGAAACAAAAATCGATTATTCTTGTCGGACACCTCCTGCCTTTTCTCGATCAAATTAGCATCTGATCGAATACATCTGTTTTCTATTTTGCCGTCCGGCCTTATCGTTTTCAACAGTTCCGTTGACTTTCCACACACGCTGTTGAAAACCTGTTACTAATCCTGTGAAACTGTTTTCATCGTGCGCTGCCAATGCGTATCGTATGGAAACTGCTTAAGACAGTGGCACTGGTGTACCAAAAAATTTAACCAACTAAATATTATCCGAAAAAAGGAGCATATCGAGAATAAACTTATCGAATGGCGCGGCATTCTTTTGCTTGAACGTTCGTGTGATTATTCATTTACAGCGCTTGCCACAAAAACCTGAAATATAAACTGCCGCACACGCGCACACGTAGAACTTATCCAGAAAGGAAAGACCAGGATAGTAGATGCAGATTTAGGAAGGATTAACCTCTGTAGCAAACCAGTTTTTATAAATCCAGCTTGTTCTTAAAGCTTGTTCAGCAGGCTCCATTAATCGGCTGGACCGGTGAAACCATGCAGGAAGTTTCCGGACTTTTTTGCCCCAATGCTTCAATTGCCATTTCTGCGATGTCCTCAAAGTGAAAGGGTTTCTCAATACACCGCATAATTCCCGTTTTCTGCACCAGCAACTCTAAATCAAGCGACCAGGAACCGGTCATAATAATCACTGGTATTGAAGGGTGGTTTTTTTTAGCATATTCAATAACCTGATACCCGTCTACATTCGGCATCTCCAGGTCTGTCAGGATGAGACTCACAGAATTGGATTTGGACTGCAGTATTTCAATTGCCTTTTCACCATCTTCAGCCGTTAAAATATTAAAATTCCTTAACGTTAAACCAAAAAATGATGAAAGTGAATGAAGAATCATTCGGTTGTCATCCACAATGAGAATACTATCCATACTTCTATCTCCTTTGGTAAGTCTGAAAAAAAGCTACCCTGCTGTTGCAATCGTGCAAATTTAGCACTTTATTATGTTTCTTGCTGAAAAATATAACATAACTTGTTGTAAAAATTACATTTATTTTTTCAAGGTTCCAATTAGCAAATTTATTTTTAAATATACCATATTAAAAAGTAAAAAGTAAATCACCAAATATGGGTATTTTTTATGGTGTACAAAAAAAACAGTTTGCAATTTTATGTGCATTCTAAATTCCCTGTTTCTCCCCCTGATTCTTATGATTTTTATGCAGCATATTTTGTTGGTAAAGTACTATTTATGCCACCAGTATTAATTAGATTAGTACTTGTTCATAATAAGTTCAAGACTAAATTAAACATCAGATCTATGGCGATAATAAAACATAAAAATGCATTTTTAGAAACTCTTTATACGAATGTATATCCTTTTTTCATGCTCAATAAATTCGTCACCCAAATAGCCACGTATTACGATGACTCCTTTTTAAAAGCTATTGTATTTTATGACTCCGATCATGAAATATCAATATTTACATATTATTATTGAGTTTTTTTGCGGCTCTAGCATACCGAAAATCTGCCCAAAAATTAGTGGCTAAATTGGTACTTTACCCTTAAAAAAAGCTTGACACTCTGCCAGAAAATCTCTATCATATGAACCGATTTATCGTACTGCACGTCTTATCATCATTCATTCACTACACCAACACAATTTCACCCGATGGAAAAGAGCAGGATAGTTGCAGATGTATGCTCAAAAGGGGTGCTTTTTGTGTAGACTGGAGGTAAGCAAAAAAGAACCGTACAGACTCAATCTTCCATTCAGTAATTGCTCTATTTTAGTTTTTCGCTTGTATATGGCTGTACCGGGTAACAGATCCAGATGTGCGATTCTAAATAGACTTGTAGTGATTTGAAAGGAGGTTGTATGTATTTTCAGAATTACAATCCGCTCGGCAATGTCTTCCTTTCCACCATTGTGGCAGCAATCCCGATCCTCGTGCTGCTGTACTTCATCGCCCTGCACCCGCATACTGATAAAGATGGTGTGAAACACCTCGGTATATCCGCCCCATGGGCAGCGCTTTACGGCGTTATCGCGGCCTTCCTGGTTTCGTGCCTGCCTTTCGGGATGCCTTTTGCATCAGCCGCTTCCGCTTTTTGCCTCGGCGTTATGTCCGGATTTTTAGGGATCATCTGGATTGTTCTGGGGGCCATGTTCCTCTATACGATGACCGTCATAACCGGACAGTTCGAAATCGTGAAGGACTCCATTATTCACATCTCATTTGACCGGCGTCTCCAGTGCGTGCTGATCGCCTTCTCCTTCGGTTCCATCATTGAAGGTACGTCAGGCTTCGGTACCCCGGTTGCCATTGCAGGAGCCGTGATGGTGGGTCTGGGATTTAGACCGTTCCAGTCTGCTGTTCTGAACCTTCTGGCCAATACCGCGCCTGTTGCGTGGGGTGCCATCGGAACGCCTATCGTAACGCTTGCTGCCGTCAGCGGCCTCGACCAGGTCACGCTTTCTTCCATGGCAGGCCATCAGCTTCCTTTCTGCTCCATCCTGGTGCCGTTCTGGTTGATCGCAGCCTTCGTGTTTTATGAGGGTGGCACCTGGAAGGATGTCTTTGAAGTATGGCCGGCGGCCCTCTGCTCCGGCGGTTCTTTTGCTCTCATGCAGTTCTACGCTTCCGGAACACAAGAATTCCACCTGATGACCGACGTGGTTTCGGGTGTGTTTTCCGTTATCTGCACAGCCCTCTTCCTGCGCTTCGTATGGCATCCTAAGACTCGCTTCCTGCTGAAGGAAGAGCGTGAAGCCCTGGCTAAAGCCGGTAAGAGTACTTCTACGACGACCGCCGATGCCTCGGAGTGGAAGTATCCCCATACCACTGGTCAGACAATATATGCCTGGCTTCCCTGGACTATTCTGATCGTTTGCTGTGCCGTTTGGGGTATGCCGGTATGGAAAAAATACCTGAATGGTGTTATGTCAACAATCACGTTCAGCACCACCCTGCTCGGCTCCAAGTTTGCTGGATCGCTTTCTCTGCCGGTTTGGGATATGCCGTCATTACATAACATGGTGATGCGCACCCCACCGGTGGCTGTAGAACCAAAACCGGAAGCCGCTCGCTTTGTTATTAACTGGCTTTCCTGCGCAGGTACCGGCGTGTTTACTGCTGCGATTCTGACCGGTTTTGTGCTCAAAATGAATGCTTCTCAGTGGAAAGATGCAGTTATCCGCACGGCCCATCGTATGGTGATCCCCATTTCGGTTATCGCTCAGGTGCTCGGACTCGGGTTCCTTACCCGCTACGCAGGCACCGACGCGGTCCTCGGTCTGGCCTTTACGCATGCCGGCTTCTGGTATCCGTTCTTCGCGGCCTTCCTCGGATGGCTCGGCGTCTTCCTTACCGGATCCGACACAGCATCCAACGCCCTGTTCGGAAGCCTCCAGAGAATCACCGCACAGCAGTTGGGCTTGAACGAGTATCTGATCGTTGCCGCCAACTCCACCGGCGGTGTTATGGGTAAAATGATCGACGCACAGTCCATCATGGTTGCGTGCGCAGCATGCTACGAAGATCCGAAAGAACGCGCTCACTCTCTGGGCCCGATCTTCCGCGCCGTGTTCTGGCATTCCCTTGCCGGAGCTTGCGTGATCGGCATCATCACCATGCTGCAGGCCTACATCTTCACTGGCGCAATTCCAATCCCGCCGCTTGGTAAGTAACAACAGTATTTTCTAATAGTAACCTCCCCCGGCTTTATCGGGGGAGGTTTTTTTTATAATCAACAACTATCCCCTCCGAATGGAATCATTCAGAACAGGTAAATAAATTATTTCGATAAAAGATATGCTTTTAAACATCATGGCTTCTCAATAACCGAAAAAACAACATATCAGACGACTTGTTTTCTCCAGACCCCCCGAGAATACCGCTGATGAAGGCTCCACAAATATACCTTCTTCACCTTACATCGACTGCTACAAAATCCCTTTTTTTTCTTGACAAGAATACGCTAATCGTTGCATAATGACAGTTGCATAGAGAAACTAAATTAAATGGCTAAAACGGCTCAAAAGTATTTACTGAATGACTCGTTATACTATTTGGCTGCACTTTATGCGCGGACTGTTCATAGACGCCTTAATCAGGAACTGAGCGGCAAAGGTTACAAAATTACGGCGGAGCAGTTGTCTTTCCTGGTTCATGTGTGGGCTCAAGGCGGGCAGACCCAGCAATTTCTTGCCGAAAAACTTTACAAAAATAAAACTACGATGGCACGTCTGATATCCAGCGTAGAATCCCAAGGTCTTGTTGCACGCAAGGCGGGCAAACACGATGGCAGGGAAAAAACGGTGTTTATTACCCCTCAAGGGGAAAAAATAATCCATAAACTCTCTGAAATTGCCCAAAAACTGTGCTATACGAACGTGGCAAAAGGAATTTCGGAACGGGAAATAGCGCTATGTAAAGATGTCCTGCGCAGAGCGCACCAAAACGTGGTGTAGCTTTTTAATCGGTTGTGTATTAACCTTTTGCGATAATTTTTTACTGGAGTGCACCTAGCAACAATTTTCAGCAAATAGATGCAAAGTAGCTGGCTTCCAAAATACTAAACATACAAACTTGTATAGCGATGTCTCAAGGCCCAACGTGGAAATCGCTAATTTTTTTGAATATTTAGTTGTATTTAACAACTGTTGCTATTTACAACTATATCCCTTCCAAGTGTAAGGGATTGCTTAAAAAAGAACTGCCAACCTGCTTTTTAAAATCTCTTGTTTAGCTTTTTTTTGTTGAATGTAGACTACCCCTCTCGTTTACTCAAATGGAGTATAACGTGGGCTCTTGGCATAACTTTAGGTACTTTTGTGAGCGTTTGTCCGGAGAAAGTCTCGCAAGTTTTTTACTTATAAGAAGTTGCATGAGCAGACTTTTCACGGAATTGAAATTCGCAAAATTGGACATTGAAACAACCGAAACATCTGGTTTGAAGTGAAACTGATGTTTACAACATAAAGAAAGGAGGTATTCAGCCGCAGTTTCGCTTTCTAGTTTAAGGATGCAAGAACACTTAACGACAGAAAGCATGGATTGGATAGTCAAGCAGCATATCAACAACTGGAGAATCCAATCTCCCTTTTCAGCAATTGCTCTATTATTTAGTTTTTCGCTTGTATATGGCTGTACCGGGTAACAGATCCAGATGTGCGATTCTAAATAGACTTGTAGTGATTTGAAAGGAGGTTGTATGTATTTTCAGAATTACAATCCGCTCGGCAATGTCTTCCTTTCCACCATTGTGGCAGCACTCCCGATCATCGTGCTGCTATACTTCATCGCCCTGCACCCGCATACTGATAAAAATGGTGTGAAACATCTCGGTATATCCGCCCCATGGGCGGCGCTCTTTGGCGTTATCACGGCCTTCCTGGTCTCATGTTTGCCCTTCGGGATGCCTTTTGCGTCAGCTGCGTCTGCTTTCTGTCTCGGCACCCTGTCCGGATTTTTAGGGATCATCTGGATTGTTCTGGGGGCCATGTTCCTCTATACGATGACCGTCATAACCGGACAGTTCGAAATCGTGAAGGACTCCATTATTCACATCTCATTTGACCGGCGTCTCCAGTGCGTGCTGATCGCCTTCTCCTTCGGTTCCATCATTGAAGGTACGTCAGGCTTCGGTACCCCGGTTGCCATTGCAGGAGCCGTGATGGTGGGTCTGGGATTTAGACCGTTCCAGTCTGCTGTTCTGAACCTTCTGGCCAATACCGCGCCTGTTGCGTGGGGTGCTGTCGGAACGCCTATCGCAACGCTTGCTGTTGTCAGCGGACTCGATCTGGTCACGCTTTCTTCCATGGCAGGCCGTCAGCTTCCTTTCTGCACCATCCTGGTGCCATTCTGGTTGATCGGCGCCTTCGTGTTTTATGAGGGTGGCACCTGGAAGGATATTTTTGAAGTATGGCCGGCAGCTCTCGTAGCCGGTGGCTCTTTTGCCATCATGCAGTTCTGGGCATCAGGACAGGAAGCATTTCTGCTGATGACCGATGTGGTTTCGGGTGTGTTTTCCGTTGTCTGCACAGCCCTCTTCCTGCGCTTCGTATGGCATCCTAAGACCCGCTTCCTGCTTAGGGAAGAGCGTGAAGCCCTGGCTAAAGCCGGTAAGAGTACTTCTACGACGACCACCGATGCCACGGAGTGGAAGTACCCCCATACCACTGGGCAGACAATATATGCCTGGCTTCCCTGGACTATTCTGATCATCTGCTGCGCTATCTGGGGTATGCCGGCATGGAAAAAATATTTGAACAATCTTTTCTCCACAATTACGTTCAGCACCACCCTGCTCGGCTCCAAGTTTGCTGGAACGCTTTCTCTGCCGGTTTGGGATATGCCGGCACTGCATAATTTAGTGATGCGCATGCCTCCCGTGGCTCCTGTCGATGCAAAACCGGAAGGCGCCCGCTTCATCATTAACTGGCTTTCCTGCGCAGGTACCGGCGTGTTTACTGCTGCAATTCTGGCCGGTTTTGTGCTCAAAATGAATGCCTCACAGTGGATAGATGCTGTTATCCGCACGGCCCATCGTATGGTGATCCCCATTTCGGTTATCGCTCAGGTGCTCGGACTCGGGTTCCTTACCCGCTACGCAGGCACTGACGCGGTCCTCGGTCTGGCCTTTACGCATGCCGGCTTCTGGTATCCGTTCTTCGCGGCCTTCCTCGGATGGCTCGGTGTCTTCCTTACCGGATCCGACACAGCATCCAACGCTCTGTTCGGAAGCCTCCAGAGAATCACCGCACAGCAGTTGGGCTTGAACGAGTATCTGATCGTTGCCGCCAACTCCACCGGTGGCGTTATGGGTAAAATGATCGACGCACAGTCCATCATGGTGGCCTGCGCAGCGTGCTACGACGATCCGAAAGAACGCGCTCACTCTCTGGGCCCGATTTTCCGCGCCGTGTTTTGGCATTCCCTTGCCGGAGCTTGCGTGATCGGTGTTATTGTCATGCTGCAGGCTTATGTCTTTACCTGGATGATTCCAATACCGCCACTTGGAAAATAATACTCTAGACTGAATTTTCACACTATCTTTTTTTACCTCCTCCGGCTTTTTGCCGGAGGAGGTTTTGTAAATTTTCGCGGGTATTCAAATGACAAAGAGACATAAATGTCCTCGGTGTGGTTTTACAAAAGCGTATGCAATACGGAGAGAAAAGAAGCGCTGCCAACGCTGCAAATATGAGTGGCATCCAGGACGTCTTCCATTACACTTGGAAACATCCGAGTGGAGAGGCGTAGTGACAACCTTCCTGAAGGGTTTTTCAAGCAGTGGAATCGCTCTTGAAACCGGATTTGAACGCAAACGTATTTTGCGGGCACTTCTCTGGATTCGAAAAGCAATGACGCTTGATATCCCAAAAGTGTTTAATGGAAAAATACAGATCAATGAAGCGTATCTCGACGGTCAGGGCAAAAATAATGCTGCCACACAAGAACCCGGAGACATAAAAGGACACCGAGGAACACTCAAAACTCCTGTTTTCGGAATTTTATACAGAAATGGCAAAGTATGGGCAGAAGTTGTAGATGATGTTAGCGCACAGTCGCTGATACCCTTAATGAATGCAAAAAGAAAAGGAACTTCTTCTGCTTTTCCCGATATATCAAAAAACTACTCAGGAATTGCAGCAAAGGGATGCTTCTACCATTTTGCGAAGCGTGAACCAGCAGAACGCCGTAGTATTGATACCGGAAACCGCATCAGCAGTATTGAGGGTGGATTTTGGGGATACCTTAGACGCAAGTTGGCGACAAAGGGAGGTGTTCGAAAAGAACGGCTGCCTCTCTATCTTGGTGAATATGTCTGGCGTTATAATCAAAGAAGTTTATCGATAGAGGATCAGACTGATCGTATTCTTGCATTACTGCACAATCAAAAATCGCAGAAATTTGCAATTGAACATTAATCTAGAATCTAATCGGCGCTTTTAGAGCTGCTTAAGCATACCATACTCAAAAAGTTTTATCATCCTAAGTATTACTAGCTCCCGTGTTGTATAATAGAATCCTAAAATACCGAAAACCAGAGTCCACATCAGCAACCTGATCAATAACTTGTAAAGTTAATAAGGTTCTCCACCCATTTTGCAAGATCTGTTTTGTCTTTCGGCGCACCGTCAACTCTGATAATTTCCTTACCATTCTTATAAACAATAAACGTCGGCGTTTTCTCTATTTTAAAACGGCTGGCTAATTCGACATCAGACTCTATATCCACTTTCAGGACCTTGAGTTTTCCTATTTTTTCTCTTGCGAGATTCTCCACCACCGGATCAGTAATTTTGCAGAAAAGGCATAGGGGGGCGGTAAAAACAACAAGCAGGGTTTCAGGCCAATGCGCAACTGCCCTATCAAAATTCTCCCTTTTAATCCACATCGACTGTCTTGGAAATTCAAGAATTGTTTTGCAGCTACCGCATAAAGGTTTTGTCAAAAGTTTATTTTCAGGAACGCGATTCAATGTTAAACAATTATAGCATCTAATAATTACAGAAGTATCGGACATACTTATTCCTGTTAATTCGCTGTTGACTGAAATCCGTATTAAGCAAAGAAATACGACCTTTTCTTCACGGGAATGCAACCGTCGGGTTGAAAAAACAGCTAGATATTGAGTACAGTACTTAAACATAGTTTAGTAAAGTGCAAGCCTTTAGTCAAGAAACCTTTTAACCAGCCGAGATATTAATTGTTTTTTTCTTACTTGGTTTTGGACTAATCAACAGGCAATTTATCGCGCAAAGCTGTAAAAACTATCCCCTGGCCTGGTTGTAAGTTATAATGAAAGGGAGCCGATATGTAGTCCAGTTGATCAGATGGCGATACGTCGACAAGCGTGCTTCCCGATTGCATATAGTTTCTTAAATTCTCAGCATAAAAATGCTGCTGTGAGTGTATGTCCTTATTCAAAATAACAAGCGCCTCCTCGCGTGTTGCTACTGATGCTTTCCATATAAGCAAAATCCGGTTATTTGCATGATGTAACACATGAGTAGGACCGTCTTCCTGGAAAACACTGTGACTGCTTTTTATTCTATTTACAGTGCTGATAAATGTTCTTAAATCTATCTCAGTTTTTTCCCAGTCTTCCGGCTTCGTATTCACAACATGCAGTTTTTCGTGAAAACCGAACTCAAAGCCGATCGGCATCATAACACCGCCTGAAAAAAGAGCTGAAAAAAAATATCGCTGACGAAGCCCTTCTCTGTTTCCCTGTAACTCTGCAGCAAGTCTGTTCGTATCATGGCTTTCCGGAAATGCGACTGACGGACCAAGATCACGCGTTAACGCATATTGCTCCATAAGCCAATAATCATCATAATTCCACCATTTAGAACTGTTGAAAATATAATCGAACCCGGCAGATGCCGTATTTCTTGTCATCTCCGAAGGAGAACCGAGGGTTTCCGCCAAAAAAAGAATGTCCGGATATTTTTGTTTTATTCTACCGATCAATTCAATCCACATACTTTTGGGGATCTGATAGGCGGCATCGCACCTAAAAGCCCTGAAACCCATTGATATCATATGCTCTATAATGCTTAAAAAAAATTCGATAAGACCTTTCTGATCTTTTGTATTCCGGTGGTCAAACTTCGCGAGATCCCTCCAGACGACCCGTTGGCCGTTTTCATCTGCGCCGGGATGAACGATGTTGTTTTGTTCCCATAAGAACCATTCCGGATGAGCGGTTATCAGCGGTGAATCAGACGCGCAATGATTTATAACCAGATCCCCCATTACTTGCATACCAAGTTTTCCTGCAGTATTAATCATTTGCCGTACCTGTTCTGTAGCAGTCAAACCACAGTCAGAATCTATCAGCTCTTGATTAAAATCAAAATAATCTGCGATAGAGTAAAGGCTTCCTGATACTCCAGGACGCTGAATTGGATTTACAAAAACCCAGTTAAATCCCATTTCCGCTGCTCTTTTGAGATGAGTCTCCCAATTCGCGACTTTACCACATAACAAAGGAAATAGATTATAAATGAGCATTTTTCTATTAGACATTTTCATTGTCCTCTCAATATTAATGCCTTCCTCCCATGCTAATGGATGAAAAGCTGCTCTTCTATTATTTTTTATCGGAAATTGATTCAAAAACTTAAATATTTCTGCTTCTTGCATTTATAATATCGTTGTGATATAAAAGTATTCAATGATACTTAACCGCTTGTTTTCCTTTCTCGAGGACAGAACCGATTTTATTTACTGCGTATCTCAGAAAATCCTTTTCCGGCTCGGCCTCGTAATTCAGGTAATAGGCCTGGCGATTCTAGCGGTTCTCTACCCTCTGGAAAGTCCTTTTTTCACAATCGGAATTATGGTCTTTGAGACTGGTGTTCTTTTTTCTTCTTTGTTTTTTCTGGGCAGTTGCTCCTGGCTGGATAAAGCTGTTTGTTTCCTGACGGTTATTGGAATTTTGATTCAGTTTTTTGGATTTTATGCACCTGAGGAATATGCGGGACTAATCATCATCAGCGGGGTTGGTCTTATTTCTGCTGCAGCTGCTGTAATAACAGGCAATGTGCTTTATAGTCTAAAGCTCAACCGAGGACTTTTTGTCTTGGCGATATTTTTTCCTGTTATGCCTCTTATAAATATTTTCTTCAACATAAATCATGTCTTGAATGCCGCCGTATTTTCATCACTTTTTCTTTTGCTGCTGTTTCTTACAGGGAAAGCGCTTCGGCAGCTCCATCGCCGGAATCCTAGGAATTAAATTACCTTATAAAGACTACCGCAAAAAATTTGCTGAATACTTTTTTTTACTGGATATCTGCCTTTCCGATATTTTCTCCTCCCTTAGTAGTTCCGGCAGTATACCCATTGGTAGATCGTTTCCCGAGTTTTAAAAGCCCTTTTTCTATCAATCGCTGAGCTGATTGTGCTACCTGCGGATCAAACTGCCGCCCCGATTCCCTTGTAAGTTCCTGTAATACGTTTTCAGGAGGAATCATGCTTCGATACGGGCGTTCAGACACCATGGCTTCCACTGTATCAGCCACCGCGAGAATTCTTGCCGTAAGCGTAATCTCCTCTCCGGCAAGTCCTTGTGGATATCCATTTCCATCGTATCGTTCATGGTGCTGGTGGATTGCATCAATAATCTCGGGAGGAAATCCAATCGGTTCGAGAATCCTCACACCATACGCCGGGTGGTCCTTCATAATATTAAATTCTTCCTCGCTTAATTGGTTCGGCTTGCTGATGATGAGGTCACTAATGCCGATTTTGCCCACATCATGCAGAATGGCCGCGATATGAATATCCTCGAGTTCTATCGGTTTCACTCCCATGTCACGAGCAATTTCAACTGCATATCGTGCTACGTTGGTTGAGTGCCACCGAGTGTAAGGATCCTTTGCTTCAACCGCAGCGACGAGCGCTTGAATGGTACGAAAATAATTCTCCTGCAAATCCTCAAAAAGTCCTGCATTTTCCATGGCAGTCACTACTTGCGTCGCCAGAATCGTAACAATCTGCAAGTCACTCGTAGTAAAAGCGGTACCGGAAAATTTACCTACGTTAAGAACGCCAAAAAACTTATTTTTCCCCATCAGCGGGACGGACATGCACGATGATGGGGAGTTCTCCTTGTTCATTGCGCTCATTACTTCTAGGTCTTGATGATGACCTGCAGAAATAATAAGTGGTTTTCCGTACTTGTACACTAAACCTGAAACTCCCTCTCCCTGTTTGCGACATGCCCGGAGGGCAATATCAGCCGGAAGACCGTGGGAAGCACGAATCAAAAGATTTTCGGAAGCATCATCTACCAACATCAGGGAGACCCTGTCAGCGGAGAATTCCTGCACTAAGATATTAGTTATTAGCGTAAAGAGATTTTCGAGATCAATCTCTGTTACAAGCAGTTTACTGATTTCGAACAAAGGAATAAGTGCCTTGAGTCGAATATTTTCTTTTTTTAAACGGCAGCGATTTATCGTGCGATCCACGGCATTAAGAAGTTCTTCCTGGGTAAACGGCTTGAGCACAAAAGCATCTGCCCCCCGCCGGAGAGACTCAATAGCGATATCGAGAGTTGCATGTCCCGTGATTAAAATTATCATAATGTCCTGGTTCAAGCTCTTGGCCCGTTCAATAAGTTCTAAGCCGTCCATACCAGGCATCTTAACGTCTGTAATAAGGAGATCTGCAGATATGTGATTAAGTTCTTCTAAGGCTGCCGCAGCATTAGAAACAGTGTTGACTTGATATCCTTCGTCCATCAGCATATGATTGCATAAACTCCGGATCATGTGCTCATCATCTACAACCAGAATTTTCTCACCGGCCATAGTTCACTCCATTTTTTTCACTGTTTCATATCAGGCCATCCGCAGTTTTTGCCGTTGGCCCATGTTTATGTTAATCATTAAGCTTTCGTATATTATCACAAAAAAAAAACCCTGTAAACTCAGTACAGGGTTTTCGTGGAACCAATAGTTTTCCATCGGCGTGTCACCAATCGGAAGTTATGTTTTGCGGTCAAGAAGATTAAAACTTATTCTGCTGATTTTTCCGCTTTTTTCGTTGACGCATTTCTTTTCGTCTTTTGTTTCTCTGTGTCCTTAGCGTCTTCTGTTTTAGCGGGTTTTTTTGCAGCTTTTACTTCATTTTTTGATTTTTTTTCTGTTTTTTTAGGTTCAGCTGTTTCCTTCTTCTGCCGTTCCACAAATTCTATAACCGCCATAGGTGCGGCATCGCCTAAACGATTGCGGGTTAATACAATTCTGGTATATCCGCCATTGCGTGAAGAGAATCTCGGAGCTACCGTTGTAAACAAGCTATTTACCACAGATTCGTCCTGGATAAAACTGAGTGCTTGCCGTCTGGAATGCAAATCACCACGTTTAGCCAAAGTAATCATTTTTTCAACAAGAGGCCTGATCTCTTTGGCTCTAGCAGTAGTTGTCTCGATTTTTTCGTTTTTTATTACTGCCCCTACAAGCATTCTCAACAATGCTTTGCGATGCCCTGAATCTCTTCCAAACTGTCTGCCTGCACAACCGTGTCTCATTTTTTAATTCCTTATCTCTGTGATCGTAGGTAATATGTTTAAGCTTCGCTCGGCCGTTCTGCAAGAAGCCGCCGCGCTTCTGTCACAATTTTATCATCAACTCTCATGCCGAGACTCAAACCCATTTCTGAGAGTATTTCTTTAATTTCATTAAGAGATTTTCTGCCGAAGTTCTTTGTTTTCAGCATTTCGCTTTCCGTTTTTTGCACCATCTCCGCAATGGTTTCAATTCCCGCATTTTTGAGACAGTTTGCTGCCCGGACAGAAAGTTCTAACTCATTAACACTCCGGAGCAGATTTTCATTAAACGGTGGGACCTTCCTGATTTCCTCTTCCAGAACCGGAGTTTCTTCTTCCTCCTCCGGCAGATGTATAAAAACGGCCAGATGATCTTTCAGGACTTTAGCCGCATGGGCTATAGCATCATCCGGACGGATGCTGCCGTCCGTTGAAACCTCAAGGACGAGCTTATCGTAGTCTGTGTCCTGTCCAACACGGGCATTTTCTACTTTGAAATTTACTTTGCGAATTGGAGAAAAAATCGAGTCAATCGGGATAACACCGATAGGCTGCCCTGGTTCTTTATTCTTGTCTGAAGCGACATATCCCCTGCCGCGGCGCGCCCTCATTTCAATCTCCAGTTTGCCGCTTTTATCAATTGTTGCGATATGCAGATCCGGATTCAGTACTTCCACTTCCGGGTCGGATTCAATGTCCTTTGCAAATACATCTCCCGGGCCTTTTGCTCTAAGAAAAATAGTTTTCGTTTTATCTGTATGCAGTTTTAAACGGACTTCTTTTAAGTTTAGAATCAACTCCGTAGTATCTTCTACAACACCCGGAATGCTGGAAAACTCATGCTGAACTCCGCCAATTTTTAGCGATGTAATAGCAGATCCTTCAAGCGACGAGAGAAGAACTCTTCGTAAGGAATTACCTAAGGTAGTGCCAAAACCGCGTTCCAGCGGCTCAGCTGTAAATTTTCCGAATGTATCTGTTATTTTTTTAGGATCGTATTGAAGCTTTTTAGGCATCTGAAAATCCTTGATTTTTTTAAGCATGGCTCCTCCGAAACGGAGTGAATAAAATAATTATGATTGAGCAAAAAAGATATATCTGTTGAGGTAAGTTTTTGCTCCAAGTTCTCTGAAATGTGGAAACCGATTAAGTCTTATTTTGAATAGAGTTCGACGACAAGCTGCTCTTTCACTGTCGGCAGAGTACACTCGTCCCTTGCCGGCAATGCCAAGACTTTTCCGCGAAATTGCGTCTTATCGATTTCTAGCCACGTAGGAAATCCTCGTTTCTCTACTGCAGATAGGGTTTGCTGTATCTGGGCTATGTTTCGGCTTTTTTCCTTCAGTTCTACAATGTCTCCTGCCTTCAGCACATACGAGGGGATATTGACCTTTCGTCCATTTACCAGCAAATGACCGTGACGAACAAGTTGCCGTGCTTCTTTTTTAGAACCAGCAAAGCCCATTCTCTGAATTATATTATCCAATCGCCGTTCCAAAAGCTGCAGCAGATTATCACCGGTAATACCCTTCATGCGCTCAGCTTTTTCGAAATAGCCCCGGAATTGCCTTTCCAGCACACCATATACCCGCCGGATTTTTTGTTTTTCTCTGAGCTGCAAACTATATTCAGACTGTTTGACTCTCGCTTGACCATGCTGTCCGGGCGGATAGCTTCTGCGAGTTATTCCGCATTTATCCGTATAACAACGCTCCGCCTTTAGAAAAAGCTTCATTCCTTCTCTTCTGCAAAGCTTGCAAACTGATCCAATATATCGTGCCAAGTGTTTCTTCCTCCATTACTTACTGTTAAATACAGAAAAACTTACTATACCCGTCTTCGTTTTGGCGGTCTGCAACCATTGTGGGGAATCGGAGTTACGTCCTTAATCGCAACAATTTCTAGGCCGGCGGCCTGTATCGATCTGATCGCAGATTCCCGGCCGGTTCCAGGGCCTTTAACATACACTTCAACCTGTTTCATTCCATGTTCCATTGCCTTTTTGGCCGCCGTCTCTGCAGCAAGTTGAGAGGCAAATGGGGTACTTTTTCTGGATCCTTTGAATCCTTTATTACCAGCACTTGACCAGGTAACTACATTTCCAGCCGCATCTGTAATTGTGACTATCGTATTATTAAATGAAGCATGGATATGGGCAATGCCGTTTGAAATATTCTTTTTTTCTTTCCCCTTTTTTGCCATTGTATCTCCTGTTATATATACAGCTTCAACCGCTATTGCTCAGCAACACGGCTACTTTTTCGCCAGGCCTTTTTTCTTCCCTCGACCGGACATCGCTGATTTTTTAGGTCCTTTTCTTGTTCTCGCATTGGTTTTCGTTCTTTGGCCCCGCGCAGGCAACCCTCTGCGATGCCTGAGACCCCGATAGCTGCCGATGTCCATCAGACGTTTAATGTGGGCCGTTATATCGCGCCGAAGATCGCCCTCGACGGTGAAATCGCGATCCAAAATAGTACGAATTTTGACTATATCAGACTCAGTAATATTTCCGCTCTTAGTATTCGGATCGACACCAGCAGCAGCAAGAATTTTTTTTGCGGATGTCGGCCCTATCCCATAAATATAAGTAAGCGCAATTTCAATTTTTTTATCTTTCGGTAAATCTATACCGGCAATTCGCGCCACGGTTCCTCCTCATACATACATCGTCTTCCGTAATAGAGATCTGGTTCTGGACACCATGATCCCGCTGATGACAGAATTATTGATTTTACCCCTGCCGCTGTTTATGGCGTGCATTGTCACAAATCACACGAACAATACCTTTTCGCCTGATGATCATACACTTAGGGCAAATTTTGCGAACTGACGAACGAACTTTCATTTCATACCACATCCATTTCTTCAGGATTTTATGCGTATTTTGCAAACACAATGCTACTTGAAACGATACGTAATTCTCCCTCTTGTCAAATCATAAGGAGTAAGTTCAACTGTCACTTTGTCTCCGGGAAGTATTTTAATAAAATGCATGCGCATTTTACCGGAAATATGTGCCAGTATTTTGTGGCCGTTTTCCATTTCAACCCGAAACATGGCGTTCGGGAGCGTCTCCAGCACCGTACCTTGTACCTCTATGGAATCTTCCTTAGCCATCTTCCCGTTTTACCATGTTCCTATATAGTCTTGATTCCGTACTTAAAAAAGTTTATTTTGTCGTCAGTATCCAAGGACCTTCAGGCATAATTGCAACTGTATGCTCAAAGTGCGCCGAAAGACTGCCGTCTGCCGTTACTGCAGTCCAGTTATCATCCTTCACAACTGTTGCGCTTCCTCCCGTGTTGACCATTGGCTCAATAGCCAATACCATTCCCGGTTTCAACCTCGGTCCCTGGCCGCGGGTGCCGAAATTCGGAATTTGTGGATCTTCGTGAAGATTTCTTCCGATCCCATGGCCCACAAAATCCTTAACGACTGAATAGCCTTCTGATTCAACAAAAGCCTGTATTGCATACGAAACATCATACAAGTGATTTCCCGGCTGTGCTTTTTCTATCCCCAGCGCAAGAGCTTGTTCTGTGGTACGAATTAAGCGTTCCGCCTCAGAAGATACTCGCCCGACGGGTAGTGTTACTGCAGCGTCACCATAAAATCCATCAGCAATGGCCCCTACATCGATGCTGATTATATCGCCTTGCCGGAGAACAACGTTTTCTGATGGTATCCCATGTACTATTTCATTGTTGAGCGAAGTGCATAGTGTTTTTGTATAGCCTCGGTATCCTTTAAATGCCGGCTTTGCTCCAGCCGCGCGTATAAACCTTTCAGCCTCTTCATCCAGATACTTCGTTGTGACCCCTGGTTGAATCATGCTGCGTATATGTTCGAGTACGTTGGCAACAATTACGCTTGCTTTTCGTATTTTTTCAATTTCCTGGCGGGATTTAAGAATAATCATGATACATCCCGGCTATCAACGTCTCCCCTTGATGGAAACACCTTTCAAAAAACCACCATAGTGTCTTTGTATTAAGTGCGACTCTATTTGCGAGACAGTATCCAGGGCAACTCCAATCACAATCAGCAATGACGTGCCGCCGAAATAAAAAGGCACATTAAAGAACCTGTAAAAAATATCGGGCAAAACACAGACCGCTGAAAGGTATAACGCTCCGCCGAGAGTGATGCGTGTAAGCACTCTATATAAATAATCAGAAGTTTTCTTTCCAGGCCTGATGCCAGGGATAAATCCACCGTACTTCTTCAGGTTATCAGCAATATCCACAGGATTAAAGACGATAGCGGTGTAAAAATAAGCGAAGAAAACAATCATGAGAACATATACTATCGTATAAAGCCAGCTTCCTGGAGAAAGCTGCTGAGCTATTTGCTGCACCCATTCAACTTGTGCAAATCCTGCAATTGTTGCAGGAAATAATAAGATAGACGATGCAAAAATCGGCGGGATAACTCCAGCCGAGTTGACTTTGAGAGGTAAGTGTGTACTCTGACCTTTATAAATTTTACGGCCAACCATTCGTTGCGCATATTGGATGGCAATTTTTCGCTGGCCGCGTTCCATAATGATAATTGCAGCAACTACTGCAATAATAATGGCAAGAATGACAAATATCATGAAATATTGTATCTCGCCTGCTCTCATAAGCTGATAGGTATTCACCACCGCACTCGGGAAGCCCGCAACAATACCTGCAAAAATTACAAGAGAGATCCCGTTCCCAATGCCTCTTTCCGTAATCTGCTCTCCAAGCCACATGATAAATGTGGTCCCTGCTGTCAGGGTGATCATGGTGAGAATGCGAAATGTCCAGCCGGTCGATTCCACAAAAGCACCGTCTCCCATTTTTTCAATGCCGACAGCCATCCAGAAAGATTGAAAAGCAGATATAAATACCGTGCCGTACCGTGTATATTCAGTTATTTTTTTCCTGCCTGCCTCACCCTCTTTCGCAAGCGCCTGCAATCGAGGAATTACCACTGTTAAAAGCTGGAGGACAATCGAAGCGGTAATATAAGGCATAATGCCAAGGGCAAAAATCGTAACCCTTGAAAGAGCACCACCGGAAAACATGTCAAAAAAACCCATCAGGCCGCCTGCCGATTGGTGCAAAAACTGGCTCAGCGCCTCTCCCTTCACCCCAGGTGTAGGGATATGAGCTCCAATGCGGTACACAGCAAGCATCATAAGCGTAAATATGATGCGATTTCTAAGCTCAGGGATATTGAATATGTTTTTCATGCCGGAGAACAAGAATTATAGTACCTCTGCCTTCCCGCCAGCCGCTTCAATTTTCTCAAGTGCACTTTTGCTGAACTTATGGGCACGAACGACAAGCTTGAATTTAAGTTCCCCTTTGCCGAGTATCTTAACTTCTGACTTATTGTTCTTGATCAAACCCTTTTGTACAAGCAATTCAGGTGTTACGGAATCATTTCCCTGCAATTTGTCCAAGTCGGAAATATTTATAATAGCATATTCTTTTTTAAAGATATTAGTAAAGCCTCTTTTAGGAATTCTCCGCTGAAGAGGCATCTGGCCGCCTTCAAAACCGGGACCTTTCACACCACCTGAGCGTGCTTTCTGTCCTTTATGCCCCTTCGAGGCGGTTTTTCCTGAGCCGGACCCAACTCCTCGACCGACTCTTTTTGATTTTTTTGTTGCCCCTTGTGCGGGCTTTAATTCTTCTAATTTCATAGTTAGCTCACGACCGTTCTAGTAAAGTGCAATAAAATAGATTTTATCTATGCTTCTTCAACCTTAATGAGATGACCGACTTTATCAATCATCCCGCGAATTTGAGGAGTATCTGTACGGATAACGGAATGATTCAGTTTTTTGAGGCCAAGCCCAAGAAGCACGGCTTTATGCTTTCCGGGCCGAGCAATTGCACTTCTTGTCAGTGTAATTTTAATTTTTTTTGCGTCAGACTTTACCATGCCTATGCTAGCTCCTCTACAGATTTACCGCGAAGTGACGCTACCTGATCTACGCTTCTCAGCCTGATCAGGCCGTTGATCGTGGCGCTCACAACATTATGCGGATTGCTCGATCCCAGCGATTTGCATAGAACATTCCGGATCCCGACGACTTCAAGCACAGACCTGCTTGCTCCGCCGGCGATCAATCCGGTGCCCTCTGAAGCTGGTTTGAGAAGTACTCTGCCTGCTCCATAATGGCCAAGTATTTCGTGGGGGATAGTATCGCCCTTTAGAGAAACAAGAACCATGTTCTTTTTGGCGCGTTCCACAGCTTTCTTGATCGCTACCGGTGCCTCTGCAGCTTTTCCTTTGCCAACCCCTACCTTGCCGTTGCCATCGCCGACAACAACAAGCGCGCTGAAATTAAAACGTTTACCACCCTTAACCACCTTTGCTACCCGGTTCAGGTAAACGAGTTTATCTTTTAAACCATCGCTTTCTTCCGCTTCTTTGTTATATCTTTCTGCCAATGCCGCCTCCGCAGTAAATATCTTTCTAGAAATTTAACCCGTTATTGCGCGCCGCATCCGCTAGAGCTTTAATGCAGCCATGGTATTTATAACCGCCTCGGTCGAACACGACTTGCTTGATACTTTTACCCAGTGCTCGTTCCGCTATACATGTTCCGACTTTTTTGGCGGCTTCGACATTTCCGCCGTGCTTCAACTCGCTCTTCAGCGTTTTTTCCGTAGAAGACGCCGCAATCAGTGTCTTTCCGGTCGTATCATCAATAAGTTGTGCGTAGATATGGCTTAAGCTTTTAAATACGCTCAACCTTGGTTTATCGGCAGTTCCATATATATTTTTTCTAACTCTAGCATGCCGTCTTTGTCTTGCTTTTAATTTGCTCTGCGACACAGTCACTCTCCGTTCAGCACGATGCAGGTTGGTTCAAGTCCATCGCGTTTATAGCTAATGTATTGTTTTACTTTCCGCCAGTTTTACCGGCTTTTCCTTCCTTGCGCTGGATTATTTCACCGCCGTACTTGATGCCTTTTCCTTTATAGGGTTCCGGTTTTTTCAAGCTTCTCAAGTTTGCAGCAATTTGCCCTACAAGCTGCTTATCAATTCCTTTAAGCGTAATCAGGGTTTGCTTTGAGTCAACCGTCGCTTTAATGCCTTTTGGCAATGGATAGACAATAGGGTGAGAAAAACCGAGGTTTAAAATTAAGTTTGTTCCCTGTGCAGCGGCTTTAAAACCGACCCCGGATATTTCCAACGTTTTTTCATATCCCTTGCTCACTCCGATTACCATATTGGCAACCAAGTTTCTCGTCAGCCCGTGCAGCTCTCGATAAATTTTTTGATTTGACGGTCGTTCAACAGTGAGTTTATTATTTTCTTTTTTGATGGCCAAATTAGGATTAACATCCTGGCTGATTTCGCCCAGCGGCCCCTTTACAGTTACCTTCCCGGTCTCAAGCTTAGCATCGACACCGGACGGCAATTCAATTGGTTTTTTACCAACCCTTGACATAACAACTCCTAACGTTCTAATAGGCAAAAATTAAAAACATCACCAAACGTGACAGATAACTTCTCCGCCGACATTGTCCTTTTTCGCCTGTTTTCCGGTTTGAATTCCCTTCGGCGTTGACATAATGGCTGTGCCAAGCCCTGCTAAAACTTTCGGAATCGCATCATTCCCTGCGTAAACCCTGCGGCCAGGCCTGCTAATGCGTTTCAAGCCCTGAATAATGGGAGCCTCATCTTCCGTATACTTAAGGTATATACGGATCAAACCCTGCCTGCGGTCTTTTACTAATTTTACGTTTTTGACATATCCTTCGTCTTTCAAAATCTTAGCAATTTCAATTTTCAATTTTGAGGAAGGAATATCA
This sequence comes from Nitrospirota bacterium, assembly GCA_963663225.1. Classification (GTDB taxonomy): domain Bacteria; phylum Nitrospirota; class UBA9217; order UBA9217; family UBA9217; genus JBAZLV01. The sequence continues at coordinate 740,237 of OY760142.1, forward strand.
ACTTTTTCTTGTTTTGCCTTACTGGCATTGCGAATACGCGTCAGCATATCCGCTATTGGATCGGTCATCATTGATTCAAACCCCTCTTTTTTTACCAGCTTGCCTTAATAACGCCCGGAATCTCTCCCTTAAGCGCTCTATTTCTAAAGCAGATTCTGCACATGTCAAACTTTCGCAGATACCCTCGTGCTCGGCCGCAAAGCGGACAACGGTTATACGTACGCACCTTGAATTTAGGGGCTCTGGTTGCTTTTGCTATAAGTGACTTCTTTGCCATAGTTCCTCCATTACATCCGGATTGCCGGTTTACTTCCGGTACGGCATACCCAGATGTCCGAGCAACGCCCTGCCTTCCTCATCTGTCTTCGCCGTTGTTACGATCACAATATCAAGGCCATGTATTGAGTCAACCTTGTCAAGTTCTATTTCCGGAAAAATAACTTGCTCTTTAACGCCGAGCGTATAATTTCCTCGACCATCAAAGGATTTCGATGGTACTCCTTTAAAGTCGCGGATTCTCGGCAGCGCTGCGCTAATAAGGCGGTCGAGAAATTCATACATACGTTCACGCCTGAGGGTTACCATGCATCCGATCGGCATTCCCTCCCGCAGTTTGAATGTTGCAATAGACTTCCGCGCATGAGTTATAACAGGCTTCTGCCCTGAGATCCTGCCCAATTCATCTGCAGCATGCTCCAAGGCTTTTGCATTGGAAATCGCCTCTCCCATTCCAACATTCAACACTACTTTCAGGAGTTTTGGCGCCTGCATTGTATTTTTATAACGGAATTCCTTCATAAGCGCCGGAACAACAACCTCACGATATCGTTGTTGTAGTCGCGGAGTCGGAACTCGTTCTGGAGCCTGTTTTTCCACAGAAGCTCCAGAGGCGGCTTCATCTGGCTTTCCCTGCTTAGCTGATTCTTTCCCTTTTGACTTTCCTGCCGTCGTTTTCGGAGCTTTAGGCGAGGCCTGCTTTTCTCCGGGACCGCCTTTAGATTCTTTTGTCGTTTTATCTTTCTTGTCCGCCATAGTATCGCTTTCCTATTTTACCCGGTTCACCGTAATTCAAAGACCCGCTTCGATAACTTGTCGTTTAATCGATAACGGCATTGCAAAGTTTACATACGCGAGCGCGCGTGCCATCTCCCTGCACTTTGCGTGAAACCGAAGTAGGTTTATCGCACTTCGGGCAAATCAGTTTTGTATTCGACGCCGCTATCGGGCTTTCTTTTTCTACGATGCCACCCTGTTTTAATTGCTGATTCGGCCGCGTGTGCCGCTTAATCATATTCAGTTTTTCCACAAGGAGCCGGTTTGCAGCAGGATATACGGTAATAACTCTGCCTTTTTTACCTTTTTCCTTGCCTGTAACGACCATCACGGTATCATTCTTTTTTATTTGCATTTTCAAATCCTGCTTTGCACAAAAATGGTATGAAACGTTTAGGCTATAAAACTTCCGGTGCAAGTGAAATAATTTTCATAAAGTTCTTTTTTCGGAGCTCACGCGCTACGGGTCCGAAAATGCGCGTTCCGATTGGTTCGTTTTGATTATTGATCAAAACAGCAGCATTCCGATCGAACTTTATATACGAACCGTCCTGCCGGCGGACTTCTTTCGTCGTACGCACAACAACGGCTTTGGCAACTGTTCCTTTTTTAACTTGCCCCTCTGGAATTGCCATTTTAATAGCAACGACAATCACGTCACCCAGCGTAGCATAACGCTTGCGTGTGCCGCCTAATACTTTAATGCACATTACTTTTTTTGCGCCGGAATTATCCGCCACATCCAATACTGTCTGCTGCTGAATCATAGCTCATCCTCTGGAAAGCGTTAGTGTTCTGATTATGCTGAGGCCTTTTCAACTATTTCGAGAACTTTCCACCGTTTTTCCTTGGAAAGCGGCCTAGTCTCGATGAAACGAACCACATCCCCGACCTTACACTCGTTTTTCTCGTCGTGTGCTTTAAACTTGGTGGTGCGCTTTATGGTTTTACCATAGCGTGCGTGCGCAATCCTCCTCGTTACCGCCAGCACAACAGTTTTATCCATCTTGTCGCTTACAACCTGCCCGATATACGTTTTTCTTTTTTTTGACTCATTAAGCGCGGCCATACTTTTCCTTTAAAACGGTTTTTGTTTTTGCAACATCCTTGCGCAGGATTCTAAGACGCATAGGATTTTCTATCTGCCCCATAGCCTGCTGGACACGAAGATTGAACAGTTCCTTCCTCATCTCCGCAACTTTCGCTGTAAGTTCGTCCTTGGATAAATCTCTTAATTCTTTTGCCTTCATCTTCATATCTCTGCCTCGCGGGAAACGAATTTTGTCGCTACCGGCAGTTTATATGCGGCCAGGCGGAATGCTTCTCGGGCGACAGATTCCTCTACCCCTCCCATTTCGTAGAGCACCCGGCCTGGTTTTACCACTGCGACCCAGTACTCCGGCGCGCCCTTTCCCTTACCCATGCGTGTTTCTGCTGGTTTCTTGGTAATCGGTTTATCAGGAAATACGCGGATCCATATTTTCCCGCCGCGTTTGACATACCGGGTCATGGCAATGCGTGCCGCTTCTATCTGCCTACTCGTAATCCATCCCGGCTCAAGAACCTTCAGCCCATACTCACCATAGCTGACCTCAGCGCCACGGTATGCTGTTCCGTTGGTTCTGCCCTTTTGCATTTTTCTATGCTTAACTCGTTTTGGTGCTAGCATGATTAAATCCTTTATTCAATCATAATAATGATGACGCGAAAATAAACTTATGCCGCCGGTGTTGACTGCTGCAAAATATCTCCACGATAAATCCAAACTTTGACACCAATCTGCCCCATCGTGGTTTTTGCCTCGAAAAATCCATACTGGATATCAGCGCGCAGCGTATGAAGGGGAACCCTACCCTCACGATACCATTCAGTCCGAGCTATTTCGGCGCCAGCCAATCTTCCTGCACAGGTTATTTTAATGCCCTGCGCGCCGAGTCGGAGAGCAGAGGTAACAGCTTTTTTCATTGCCCTTCGAAACGCGATTCTTCTTTCCAACTGAAGCGCAATGTTCTCTGCAACAAGCTGAGCTTCCAATTCAGGTCTTCTGATTTCCTGAATGTTGATATAAATCTGCTTTCCCGTCATGGCCTCAAGGTCTTTTTTAAGTTTGTCAACCTCTGCGCCTTTCTTGCCGATAATAATGCCTGGTCGCGCGGTATGAATATTAATTTTCGCCTTCTGGCCTGCCCGCTCGATCTCAACCTTGGAGACACCAGCATGCATAAGCCGCTCTTTTACAATTTTGCGAATTTTAATATCTTCATGCAGAAGTGCCGCATAGTTTTTTTGAGAAAACCAGCGCGACTCCCATGTTTTTATAATTCCCAGCCTTAGTCCTATTGGATGAACCTTTTGCCCCATGACGCCTCCGTAAATAATTACGCTGAGAGCACCAGCGTAATATGGCTTGTCCGTTTTTTTATCACGTTGCCGCGACCCATGGCCCGTGCCCGCATTCGCTTCATGGTCGCACCTTGGTTTACATAAGCCTTTGCCACCTTCAGCGAATCAAGGTCGCCGACCTTCTTTTGCTCAGCATTTGCGACTGCAGAGTCTAATAATTTTTTTACGATCCGCGCCGCATGCAGCGGAGTAAAGGTAAGAATATTGAGCGCCTCTCCGACCATTTTACCCCGGATCAGATCTACAACCTGTCTCGCTTTGCGCGGCGTAATGCGTATATGTCTTACTGTAGCTGTTGCTTCCATACTGGTCATCCTCACTCAAAATGCGCTGTATATGCGCAATGCAGCACTATTTCGGAGCACTTGCCTTTTCTGCTGCTTTCGATCCTCCGTGCGCCTTGAACATCCTTGTAGGTGAAAACTCACCGAGCTTATGACCAACCATATTCTCAGTGATATATACGGGGATAAATTTTTTACCGTTATGTACAGCCAGTGTATGTCCTACGAAATCCGGCGTAATCGTCGACCTGCGGGACCACGTTTTCATAATCTTCTTTTCACCCGCATTATTCATAGTCTCCACTTTTTTCATAAGGCTTGCTTCAATAAAAGGGCCTTTTTTAACCGATCTCGGCACCGTATCCTCCGTTTTCAATGCAGATCACAGGTTGGAGTTTTTGATTCTGTTTTAGCCTGCGATCGTAATTGTGTTATCTGCTCTTAGTTCTTCTGGAAAGAATATATTTATTCGTTTTCTTGTTGTGTCTGGTTTTTTTACCGTCTGGAAGCCCCCACGGCGAACATCCAGGCCGTCCACCGGATGATTTTCCTTCTCCGCCGCCGAGCGGATGATCGACAGGGTTCATGGCAACTCCGCGCACGCGCGGTCGTCTTCCCAACCAGCGAGCCCTGCCGGCCTTCCCAATGCTGATATTTTCATGATCAAGATTCCCAACTTGACCTATTGATGCCATGCACTCCGAGCGAACCATCCTTACTTCGCCAGAATTAAGGCGAAGCGTAGCATATTCCCCTTCACGCGCCAACAGTTGAACTGAGGAGCCGGCACTTCTCGCGAGCTGCCCGCCGGCACCCTTTTTAAGTTCAATATTGTGAAGAACGGTACCTACCGGTATTGATGCCATCGGCAGTGCATTTCCCGGCTTGATATCAGCTTCCGGACCGGACATAACGCTATCTCCCACTTTCAAACCAAGTGGAGCAAGAATATAACGCTTTTCACCGTCGATGTAATGCAAAAGTGCGATACGCGCCGTCCTGTTCGGGTCATATTCAATATGCGCCACTGTAGCAGGAACGCCGTTTTTATCACGGCGAAAATCAACGATTCGGTATTTCTTCTTGTGCCATCCTGCCCGATACCGAACTGTTATTTTACCGCGGTTGTTTCTTCCGCCGCTTTGGGCCAATTTAACAACCAAAGACTTCTCAGGTTTGGTCCGCGTCACATCTTCGAATGTAGATGTTGTCTGGAAACGTCTTCCTGCGGACGTTGGGTTATACGTTTTTACCGGCATTTAAGCACCCTCAAAAATATCTATCTTTTCACCGGGCTTAAGCGTAACATAGGCTTTTTTCCAATCTGATCTGCGGCCTATCCGCTGCCCCATGCGCTTGCTTTTACCCGCGTTCTTCACCGTGGTAATATCCGCCACTTTTACTTTAAAAATTCCTTCAACAGCCTTCCGCACCTGCACTTTATTGGCATTAACTTTTACTTCAAAAGTCAGGACGTTGTTTTTTTCCTTTAACCGCGTACCTTTTTCCGTAATACGGGGAATTCGTATAATATCGTAAAAATCAGTCATCATTTACCATACACCTCCTGCATAGCGCTTAGGACATCCTGCGTTGTTATGAGGTATCGGTATTTCAACAGATCGTAAACATTCACATTTTCAATTCTCAGCACTTTTACCGACGGAATATTTCGAGCAGCAAGAGCAACATTCTTATTATCTGATTTCACGAGGACAAGCGCAGTCTCTTGCACGCCAAGCGTCTTAAGCAACTGTGTCATCAACTTGGTTTTTGAATCTGCCAGATCAAGACTGTCTACCAAGATTAGCCTATTGTCCGATACTTTTGAGGCAAAGGCATCCACGAGCGCCGCCCGCTTAGCTTTTTTGGGAAGAGCATAAGAATATTCTCTCGGCATCGGCCCAAAAACAGTACCTCCATGCCTCCAGAGTGGAGACCGACTGCTCCCGGCCCGTGCTCTGCCTGTTCCCTTTTGCTTAAACGGTTTTTTACCGCCGCCGCTCACAAGAGCCTTGTTTTTTGTAGCTGCCGTACCAGCTCGCTTATTTGCAAGCTGATTTACCACCGCAGAATGGACAAGATACGGCCTTACCTCCGTTGAAAACAGCGAGGGAAGGTCCACATCCTTCACTTTCTTATTGTTTTGATCAACCATTACCACTGACGGCATCTTATTAACCCTCTGTTATTTCTATCTCTTGATTAATCTGCTTTATAAATGAGCAAAAACCCGTTTTCGCCACCCGGCACGGCTCCACGCACAAACAGCAGATTCTGATCCGGCCGCACATCAACAATCTCGATGTTTTTTATCGTAACATTCACCGAACCCATGTGCCCGGGAAGTTTCTTGCCTGGCCATACACGGGATGGATACGCGCTCGCCCCAATAGAACCAGGAGCTCGGTTGAACATAGATCCATGTCCGCCGGGTCCACCTGCAAATTTGTGCCGCTTCATGACACCGGCAAAACCTTTACCCTTACTCACACCGCTGACCGATATTAATTCACCTTTTTTAAATATATCGACGGTGACGACCTGGCCTTGCTCAAACACTCCGGTGCGAAATTCGCGGAGAATACGGTGTGGCTGCACATTTCCCTTCTTGAAGTGGCCGGCGATAGCCTTGGTCACCCGGTCTTTTTTCGGCATCTCTTCAAAAGCAAGCTGTACCGCTTCATAGCCGTCTTTCTCGGCGGTTTTCTTCTGCACTACAGCACACGGACCAGCCTGAATTACAGTAACAGGAATCAGTTCCCCTTCGCTATACTGCTGGCTCATTCCGATTTTCTTTCCGATAATTCCCTTACTCATTGCCTTTTCCCTCACCCACGCACGATGGCAGCTTTAGAACACGCTCATCATGAGTTTGCGGTCAGATTCATTCCTACAGCTTGATCTCCACGTCAATACCCGCAGCAAGATCAAGCTTCATAAGCGCATCCACGGTCTGCGGGGTAGGATCCAAAATATCCATGAGCCGCTTATGGGTTCTGACTTCAAACTGCTCTCTGGATTTTTTATCCACATGAGGAGAACGGAGTACGGTCCACCGGTTAATTCTGGTCGGAAGCGGAATAGGGCCGGACACTTTGGCTCCTGTTCTTTTTGCCGTATCCATGATTTCGACTGTCGATTGATCGAGCAATCTGTGGTCGTATCCTTTTAATCGTATTCTAATCTTCTGTGTCACGTGCTCGTTCCTTCCCTTATTCAATTACTTCCGTGATGACGCCGGCGCCAACGGTTCTGCCGCCTTCACGAATGGCAAAACGAAGCTCCTTGTCCATCGCTATCGGCGTGATAAGTTCCACCGAGCAGCTCATGTTGTCCCCCGGCATTACCATCTCCACTCCCTCTGCCAGGGTCACAACTCCCGTAACATCCGTCGTCCTAAAGTAAAACTGCGGCCGGTAACCCTTGAAAAACGGCGTGTGGCGGCCACCCTCTTCCTTCGTCAGCACATATGCCTCAGCCTTGAACTTCGTATGGGGCGTGATGCTCCCCGGCTTCGCCAATACCATGCCGCGCTCCACATCCTCTTTCTTGACTCCTCGCAGCAATACTCCAACGTTGTCGCCGGCCTCGCCCTGGTCCAAAAGCTTCCGGAACATCTCTACGCCCGTCACCACCGTCTTCTGCGTCGGCTTGATTCCCACTATCTCGATTTCATCGCTTACCTTGACCACTCCTCGCTCTATACGGCCCGTCACAACGGTACCGCGGCCCGCAATCGAAAACACGTCTTCAATAGGCATCAGGTACGGCTTGTCTATGTCGCGCTTCGGCTGCGGTACGTAGCTGTCAATGGCGGCCATCAACTCAAAAATGCTCTTGTATTCCGCCGCATTCGAATCCTTGCTCTCGCTCTGAAGCGCCTTTAACGCGCTCCCCTTAATAATCGGTGTCTTGTCGCCGGGGAACTGGTACTTCGACAGCAATTCCCGAATCTCAAGCTCTACCAGCTCGATGAGCTCCGGATCGTCCACCATGTCCACCTTGTTCATGTATACCACGATATACGGTACTCCCACCTGACGCGCTAGCAGTATGTGCTCGCGGGTCTGGGGCATCGGTCCGTCCGCCGCGGAAACTACCAGAATCGCTCCGTCCATCTGAGCTGCGCCGGTGATCATGTTCTTCACATAGTCTGCATGGCCCGGGCAGTCCACATGGGCATAGTGGCGATTCTCTGTCTGGTATTCCACATGCGCCGTCGCAATGGTAATACCGCGCTCCCGTTCTTCCGGAGCCTTGTCGATATTATCATACGATACAAAGCTCGCCATGTTCTTAAGCGCCAACACCTTCGTGATGGCTGCTGTCAACGTCGTCTTGCCGTGGTCCACATGTCCAATCGTACCCACGTTCACATGAGGTTTCGTCCTCTCAAATTTTGCCTTCGCCATGCTCTCCGCCTCCTGTCCGGGAAGTGAAAAAAGTAAAAAAATATAATATCCGTAGGCCCTAGCGGCCTACTATGCAGATTATCTTAAAACTTACCTTGTCTTAGCAGTTTCACCTTTAACTTTTGCAATAATTTGTTCAGAAATATTCTTTGGCACTTCTTCATAATGCTCAAACTGCATAGTATAGGTTGCCCTACCCTGAGTTTTTGATCTGATGTCAGTTGCATATCCGAACATCTCGGAGAGCGGCACCTGGGCGGTGATAACCCTGCCTGCTCCTCTGATATTCATACCCTGCACCCGTCCCCGCCTTGAGTTAAGATCGCCGATGATGTCACCCATATATTCTTCGGGGCAAACCACCTCGACAGCCATGATTGGCTCAAGCAAAACAGGGCTGGCCTTCTGCGCACCCTCTTTGAACCCCATAGAACCGGCAATTTTAAACGCCATTTCCGAGGAGTCCACGTCGTGATACGATCCATCGACGATTTTCACCTTAATATCAACCATTGGATATCCGGCAAGCACGCCGTTTTCCATGGCTTCCTCAATACCCTTCTGCACCGGCGCAATGTATTCTTTGGGTACCGAACCGCCTACAATTTTGTTTTCGAACTCAAACCCCTTGCCTGGTTCTTGCGGCTCCAACTCAAGAACAACATGTCCGTATTGGCCGCGACCGCCGGTCTGCCGAACATACTTGCCCTCTGCTGAAACCTTCTTTTTAATCGTTTCACGATACGCAACCTGCGGTTTTCCTACGTTTGCATCCACCTTGAATTCGCGCAGAAGACGATCAACGATAATTTCCAAGTGAAGCTCGCCCATCCCCGAAATGATGGTCTGTCCCGTTTCTATATCAGTACGGACCCGAAATGACGGATCTTCCTGCATTAATTTTTGAAGAGACAAACCTAATTTTTCCTGATCTGCTTTGGTCTTCGGTTCTATGGCAATATGAATCACCGGCTCTGGAAAAGTCATAGCTTCCAGAACAACCGGCTTGTTTTCATCGCAGAGCGTATGCCCTGTAAGAGTGCTTTTCAAACCAACCGCAGCGCAGATATCACCGGAATAAATTTCCTGAATTTCCTCGCGCTTATTGGCGTGCATTTTAAGGAGCCTTCCGATACGTTCGCGCACACCTTTAGTAGAGTTGTACACGTATGAACCGGAATTCAGCGTTCCAGAGTATACCCTGATAAAAGTAAGCTGACCGACAAACGGATCCGTCATGATCTTGAATGCCATGGCCGAAAACGGCTCGGTATCCGAAGCTTTGCGAACATCCTCTTGGTCTGTCTTCGGATTCATGCCCTTTACCGGAGGAATGTCGACCGGAGAAGGAAGATAGTCTACGACAGCGTCAAGCAGAAGCTGCACACCTTTATTTTTAAACGCCGAACCGCAGATGACCGGGAATATTTTCATTGCAATAGTCCCCTTGCGGATCGCTGCCTTAATTTCTTCTTCCGTAGGCTCTTCACCATTCAGGAATTTTTCCATCACGGTGTCGTCTACGTCCGATATCGCCTCGATCATTTTTTCGCGATACTCTTTTGCCTTTGGCAGCAAATCAGCGGCAATGTCTTCCACAACGTATTTCGCGCCAAGAGTTTCGTCGTCGAATAAAACCGACTTCATGGACACCAGATCGACACAGCCACGGAATTTGTCTTCAGCTCCAACCGGGATCTGAATCGGCACAGGCTTCGCTCCAAGCCGGTCGATCATACTCTGGACGCTCATGTAGAAATCAGCGCCGATGCGGTCCATTTTGTTCATGAACGCAATACGGGGAACCTGATATTTATCAGCCTGACGCCATACTGTTTCCGATTGCGGTTCCACGCCGCTGACGGAATCGAACGCCGCGACAGCACCATCCAGCACGCGTAACGAACGCTCCACCTCAATAGTAAAATCAACGTGCCCCGGGGTGTCAATGATGTTGATGCGCTTGTCCTTCCAAAAACAGGTTGTCGCAGCAGAGGTGATAGTAATGCCGCGCTCCTGCTCCTGCACCATCCAGTCCATGACCGCAGTACCGTCATGCACCTCGCCGATTTTGTATGAGACACCGGTATAGTAAAGAATACGCTCTGTTGTCGTTGTCTTACCGGCATCAATATGCGCCATAATGCCGATATTGCGTGTATTTTCTAATGAATACTGCCTAGCCAAAACTCCCTCCGCTCCTTCGTAAACACCCTACCAGCGATAGTGGGCGAAGGCTTTGTTGGCCTCTGCCATGCGGTGTACGTCTTCTCTTTTCTTTACAGCCGCCCCGGTATTGTTCGAGGCATCAAGTATTTCTCCGGCAAGCTTTTCAACCATTGATTTTTCCGGACGCTGCGATGCATACAGCCGAAGCCAGCGGTACGCAAGTGACATCCTGCGCGGCTGCTTGACTTCGATAGGAACCTGATATGAAGCACCGCCGACCCTGCGCGATTTGACTTCCAATGTAGGCTTCAGATTCTCAATGGCCTTCTTAAATATAGCAATAGGATCGCTATTTGTCTTTTCCTGAATCCGATCGAGCGCCTTGTAGCAGATGGCCTCTGCCGTGCTCTTCTTGCCTTTGCGCATAAGCACATTCACAAACTTTGCCAGCATTTTGCTGTTATATTTCGGATCAGGCAATGCTTCTCTTTTTACAACGACGCTTTTTCTTGGCATATCGGTTTTACCTACTCCCTAAAAACTTCAATACATTCGACCTCAAAACCTATTTAGGACGCTTCGCACCATATTTGGAACGGCCTTGTTTGCGATTCGCAACCCCAACCGTATCAAGCGTTCCTCTCACAATATGATAACGCACCCCAGGCAAGTCCTTCACTCTGCCGCCGCGAATAAGCACAATGGAGTGCTCCTGAAGATTATGCCCGACTCCCGGAATATAGCTGGTTACTTCCATTCCATTCGTAAGCCTCACTCTTGCCACTTTTCGGAGAGCGGAGTTTGGCTTCTTTGGGGTGGTGGTATAGACCCTGATACAAACCCCCCGTTTCTGCGGGCAACTCTTCAGGGCTGGGCTTTTAGTCTTACTGGCAGCTAATGTTCTGCCTTTTCTGACCAGTTGGCTTATCGTCGGCACGGAAAATACTCCTTAAAATCATTTATATAGCAAACATAAAGAAAAGTTGAGTCAAAACCCGGTGATTATAACTATTTACTGACCACTTGTCAAGGTTTTTTTTAGTTGCATTTTAGAGCAATATCTCTGCTCAATGACAATTATATGTGCACATTGCTAGTTTTGCTCGGCTGTCTGCTGTGTTTCCTCCTCAACGGCGACATAGGTGTTTCTATACTCGGTCATGCCTGTTCCTGCAGGAATCAGTCTGCCCATAATCACATTTTCTTTTAATCCGGCAAGCTCATCCACTGCACCCGTAATAGAAGCCTCAGTCAGCACCCGAGTGGTCTCCTGGAATGACGCCGCAGAAATAAAGCTGTCCGTGGTAAGGGAGGCCTTGGTGATGCCAAGAAGTATCGGTCGCGCGGTCGCGGGCTTGCCGCCGTTTGCAATCACCGCTTCATTTTCCTTTGAAAACGCAAATCGATCCACCTGCTCTCCGATGAGGAATGAGGTATCTCCTGCATCTTCGATCCTGACCTTGCGCAGCATCTGGCGGACAATAACCTCAATGTGTTTGTCATTGATACTCACACCCTGGAGACGATAAACCTGTTGCACCTCATCAACAAGGTACTTCTGGAGTTCTCTCGGACCAAGCACGCTCAGAATATCATGGGGATCAATCGGACCGTCCATAAGAGGCTCCCCGGCCGTTACCCAATCGCCTTCGTGCACATTAACGTGCTTGCCTTTCGGGATCAGATATTCCTTTTCATTCCCCATGCCATCCTTTACAAGGATACGGCGCATGCCCTTCACAAATCCACCAAACTCCACGGTTCCATCAATTTCACTGATAATCGCCTGTTCCTTCGGTTTTCTCGCTTCAAACAGTTCGGCCACTCTCGGAAGACCGCCGGTAATGTCCTTTGTTTTGGTCGTTTCACGCGGAATTTTAACCAGAATATCACCCGGGAATATCTCATCACCCTTATCAACAAGAATATGCGCACCAGCAGGCAATAAGTAGCGGGCGACCACATTGCTCCCCGGCAGTTTCGCCGTCTTGCCGTGCTGATCCTTAATCGAAATCCTCGGACGGAGATTCTGGTTCGGGTAATCAATAATAACCTTGCGCGACAAGCCGGTAATCTCGTCGACCTCTTCCCTCATAGTGACGCCTTCGATAACATCGCCAAAAGCAATTTTCCCGCCTATTTCCGTAAGGATAGGCAATGAATAAGGATCCCACTCTACAAGTTTTTGGGCGATATCAGCCTTTTGTCCATCCGCCACTTTGATGCGGGCACCGTAAATTACTGCGTACTTTTCCTTCTCACGACCGGTGTCATCATAGATAGCGATACTTCCGCTTCTCGACATGGCTACATAGTCGCCTTCTTTGTTTTTCACGGTGTTCAGGTTGATATATTTTACGATACCTGAATTTTTCGCCTCAAGAACGGTCTGCTCGACAACCTTACTTGCTGTACCGCCGATATGGAACGTTCTCATCGTAAGCTGAGTGCCCGGCTCGCCGATAGACTGGGCGGCAATAATACCTATGGCTTCGCCGATTTCCACCAGTTTTCCGCGGCCGAGATCGCGGCCATAGCACATTTTACATACCCCACGCAGGGACTGACACGTGAGGACCGAGCGGATCTTGATTCGATCAATGCCCGCCTCTTCAATCTTTTTGACGAGATCTTCGTTAATTTCTCTATGCGTCCCGGCAATAACTTCCTTCGTGATGGGGTCCTTAATATCCTCTGCGGCAACACGGCCGAGAATACGCTCTGACAGCGGCTCAATGATTTCTCCGCCTTCCACAAGCGAGCCAACGATAATACCGTCCGACGTGCCGCAGTCATCCTGCGTAATGATCACATCCTGTGAAACATCAACAAGTCTGCGGGTAAGATATCCGGAGTTTGCCGTTTTGAGCGCTGTATCGGCAAGTCCTTTGCGCGCACCGTGGGTCGAAATAAAATACTGCAACACAGTGAGGCCTTCGCGGAAGTTGGCGGTAATCGGAGTTTCAATGATTTCTCCCGACGGTTTCGCCATAAGACCGCGCATTCCGGCAAGCTGCCTGATCTGCTGGGTGCTGCCGCGTGCGCCCGAATCGGCCATCATGAAAATATTATTGAATGAACGGGCTTCCTGCAGCTCCGATTTTTTGGCATCTCCGAGTTCAACCGCTTCCATGCCGAGTTCACCCATCATTTCGTCGGCTATCTTCTCGGTTACATTAGCCCATATATCGATTTCCTTGTTGTAGCGCTCGCCGTTTGTGATTAATCCTTCGGTATACTGGTGATGGATTTCCATCACTTCTTTTTGGGCCTGGTCGATAAACTTCTGTTTTTTGCTCGGAATATGCATGTCGGAGATGCAAATAGATATACCTGCACGCGTGGCAAACTTGAATCCCATTTCCTTCAGATCGTCAATAAGGACAACGGTGCGCCTGAGTCCCAGTTTCCGGTAGCATTCGTCAATGAGTTTGGCCAGTTCCTTCTTGTTCATCTCTTTGTTCACTGAAGAGAAGGGAATACCTTCCGGCAATATTTCACTGAAAAGAACTCTTCCGATCGTGGTTTCTTCTATTTTTCCGTTTATCCGGACTTTAACGCGGGCGTGAATTTCGGCCTCGCGCTGATCATAGGCAATACGGACCTCTTCCCGGCTCGAGAAGATTTTCCCCTCTCCCAACGCGCCCGAACGAACCTTGGTGAGATAATAGCAACCGAGCACAATGTCCTGAGACGGCACCGTAATAGGCCGTCCGTTTGCCGGAGAAAGAATATTGTTGACCGAAAGCATAAGCACTCTCGCCTCAAGCTGGGCTTCTACCGAGAGGGGTATGTGAACGGCCATTTGGTCGCCGTCAAAATCGGCATTGAACGCTGCGCACACAAGGGGATGGAGCCGGATGGCCTTGCCTTCCACAAGTATGGGGTCAAAAGCCTGAATGCCCAAGCGATGGAGCGTCGGAGCCCGGTTGAGCAGGACCGGATGCTCCTGGATGACCTCCTCCAGCACGTCCCAAACTTCCGGCCGTTCACGCTCAATCATCTTTTTTGCGCTTTTTATTGTTGTTGCATAGCCTTTTTCGTCAAGCTTGTTAAAAATAAACGGCTTAAACAGCTCAAGCGCCATTTTTTTCGGCAAACCGCACTGATGGAGTTTAAGGTCGGGACCGACCACAATAACGGAACGTCCGGAATAGTCAACGCGTTTACCGAGCAAATTCTGACGAAATCTGCCTTGCTTGCCTTTCAGCATGTCTGAGAGGGACTTGAGCGGTCTTTTATTCGGTCCGCGAAGGACCCGTCCGCGCCGGCCGTTATCAAAAAGCGCATCCACCGCTTCTTGCAGCATCCGCTTTTCATTTCTGACAATAACAGACGGCGCCTTGAGTTCTTCAAGTCGCCTGAGGCGGTTGTTTCTGTTGATAACACGGCGGTAGAGATCATTTAAATCAGATGTTGCGAAACGCCCCCCTTCCAGCGGAACAAGAGGACGCAGTTCCGGCGGTATCACGGGAATAACATCAAGAATCATCCACTCAGGCTTATTGCCGGACTTACGGAAGGACTCGATGACCTTGAGCCGTTTCGTCAATTTTTTCTTTGTGGCCATTGATGTAGCGGTATCGATCTTGCCTCTGATTTCGACGGATTCACTTTCCAGATCAATGGCTTTGAGCATTTCGCGAATTGCCTCTGCGCCCATGCCCGCTTTGAACGATCCGGGGCCGAATTCCGTCTGTATCTTGCGGAATTTTTCCTCGGTAAGGAGCTCTTTAACCTTCAGCGGGGTATCGCCGGGATCAACCACCACATAACTTTCAAAATACAGGACCTTTTCGAGTTGACGAAGGGTCATATCAAGAAGTGTTCCGATGCGGCTCGGCAGTCCTTTCAGAAACCAAATATGAGCGACCGGCGAAGAAAGTTCTATATGTCCCATGCGCTCACGGCGAACTTTGGACTGAATCACCTCGACGCCGCATTTATCGCAGACAATGCCGCGGTGTTTCATTCTCTTGTATTTTCCGCAGAGGCATTCCCAGTCTTTAATAGGCCCGAATATTTTTGCGCAAAAAAGGCCGTCTCGTTCCGGTTTAAAGGAACGATAATTAATGGTTTCAGGTTTTTTGACTTCACCATATGACCATTCTTTAATGCGTTCGGGCGAAGCGATTTTTATGCGCATTGCGTCAAAGCTGATATCTTTTGGTTTTTCAAACAAGTTTATGACATCCGCTCTGGCCTTGTTTTCAGACAGTTGTTTTTCTTCCACAGAGGACCTCCATTAATCAACCAAATCTCACGTTCAAGCAAACCAATGATGTATGCAGTCGCACAAGCGTTTGTCAGTCTGTGAGAATTACAGTTTGAAACTTTTTTCCTCTACCGTTACCTCATCTTGCCGAGGAAATTTTTTCCAGTCCGATAACTCGTTCTTTCTCGTTCTTGCGCTCAATAAGTTCTACATCCAAACACAAGCTTTGAAGCTCTTTGATCAACACATAAAAGGATTCCGGTAATCCGGGTTCCAGAGTATTTTCACCTTTTACAATGGCCTCGTATATTTTCGCTCTTCCCGAGACATCGTCCGATTTTACCGTAAGAAATTCCTGGAGGCAGTAGGCGGCACCATACGCCTGAAGCGCCCAGACTTCCATTTCTCCCAATCGCTGGCCTCCGAATTGAGCTTTTCCTCCGAGGGGCTGCTGGGTCACCAGGGAATAAGGTCCTATGGAGCGTGCATGCAGCTTGTCATCGACGAGATGATGCAGCTTCAGCATGTACATGTATCCCACAGTAACCGGTTTATCAAAAGCCTCTCCGGTCCGCCCATCATAAAGTACGGACTGGCCCGTAACCGGAAGCTTCGCATCTTTCAGCAGAGAGCGGACCCGTTCTTCGGTCGCGCCGTCGAATACCGGTGTCGCAACGTGCAAACCGAGTGCTTTCGCCGCCCATCCCAGATGCGTCTCCAGTATCTGGCCCACATTCATACGCGACGGCACACCGAGCGGGTTCAGGACAATTTCGACAGGGGTGCCATCCGGAAGATATGGCATATCTTCTTCAGGCACAATCCTCGAAACCACACCCTTGTTGCCGTGCCTTCCTGCCATTTTATCTCCTACGGAGAGCTTTCGTTTCATGGCGACATATACTTTTACGAGCTTTACAACGCCGGGCGGCAGATCATCTCCGCGCTTCAGCCTGCCGATTTTTTCATCGTAAATGGCTTCCAGAATGCCGAGCTGATTCTCCGAGCTGTCCAAAATTTCCTGAAGCTTTGCGGGATAATCATCCGATTCTACCTTGATTTTTGCGTAATCCTTTTCCGGCACCTTATCAAGAATTTCAACCGTTATTTTCTTTCCTTTTGCGAGCTCGGTTTTTCCTGTTTTCGAATTGACGACCTTATCCGCGGCAGTTTTCCCTATAAGGATCCGGCGTATCCGTTTATACCGGTCCTCTTTCAGCGCGCGCATTTCATCCTGATATTCCTTCTGAAGCCGCGAGATTTCCTCGCTCTCCTGAGTTTTCAGCCGTTCATTTTTGTCTTCTCCTTTGCGGGAGAAAACCTTGACATCAATTACCGTTCCTTCGATGCCCGGCGGTGCATACAGCGAAGCGTCGCGCACGTCACCGGCCTTCTCTCCGAAAATGGCGCGAAGCAGCTTTTCCTCCGGAGTAAGTTGCGTCTCGCCTTTCGGGGTCACCTTGCCGATGAGAATATCGCTGGGCATTACTTCAGCGCCGATACGAATAATTCCGTTTTCGTCGAGGTTGCGCAGCGTTTCTTCTCCCAAATTCGGGATGTCGCGCGTAATTTCTTCCTTGCCGAGTTTGGTGTCTCGCGCCTCGATCTCAAATTCCTCGATATGGATGGAAGTATAGCGGTCTTCTTTTACCAATCGTTCGCTGATGATGATGGCATCCTCGTAGTTGTAGCCGCTCCACGGCATGAACGCCACGAGAACATTTTGTCCAAGGGCGAGTTCGCCAAGGTCCGTAGCAGGCCCATCGGTAATTACCTGTCCTTTTTTCACCTTATCGCCCACGCGGACGATTGGTTTCTGATTCATGCAGGTATTTTGATTGGACCGATAAAATTTCGTCAAAGGGTAATTGTCAATGACCGTCTTTCCCTTGGCATCTTCGCCCTTCACGGTGATCCGGGTCGAATCCACGGCTTCTACCATACCGTCGCGTTTTGCTGCGACAATGGCTCCTGAGTCCCGTGCGGCAACCCGTTCCATACCGGTACCGACAACCGGTGCTTGCGGCCGGAGAAGCGGCACTGCCTGTCGCTGCATGTTTGAGCCCATCAGCGCACGGTTCGCGTCATCATTTTCAAGGAATGGAATCAGCGCTGCAGAGACTGAAACGATCTGCTTTGGCGAAACATCCATGAACTGAACTTCTTCCGCGCTCACCAATTTGAATTCACCGCCGACGCGCGCCGACACGCTGTCAACGGCAATTTTCCCTCTGCCGTCGATTGGCGTATTGGCCTGAGCTATCACGTAATTCTCGCCATCCACAGCCGAAAGATATTCTATTTCATCCGTTACCTTGCCCGCCTTGACTTCCCGGTAGGGCGCTTCGATAAAGCCATAATCGTTCACGCGGGCATATGTTGCGAGTGAAACAATAAGTCCGATGTTCGGACCTTCCGGGGTTTCAATAGGACAAATCCTGCCGTAATGGGTCGTGTGCACGTCGCGGACCTCAAACCCTGCCCGCTCGCGGGTAAGACCGCCTGGTCCCAGAGCGGACAATCTGCGTTTGTGCGTAATCTCCGCCAAGGGGTTTGTCTGATCCATAAACTGGGAAAGCTGGCTTGATCCGAAAAATTCCTTGATGGTTGCAATCACCGGTTTGGGATTGATAATATCGTGCGGCATAAGCGCATCGATGTCTTGAAGGCTCATCCGCTCCTTGATGGCGCGCTCCATACGCGCGAGACCGACCCGAATTTGATTTTCGAGCAGTTCCCCGACGGATCGCACGCGGCGGTTTCCCAGATGATCGATATCATCCACTTCGCCCTTGCCCGTTCTGAGATTGATAAGGTAGCGGATCACTTCGACTACATCCTGGGCGGTAAGCGTTGTTTTTTCAATCGCGATGTCCAACTTCAGTTTTTTATTAAGCTTCAGCCGGCCTACATTTGAAAGATCATAGCGCTTCGCATTGAAAAACATGCTGGAAAACAAGTTTCTCGCCATGTCCACCGTCGGTGGCTCTCCAGGCCGCATCTTGCGGTAGATTTCGAGCAGCGCTTCATCCGGCGTCTGGACCTTGTCGGACAGCAGCGTATCGCGAATGGCGCCGATTACGTGGATACCGTCCATGTAAATCACTTCAATCTTTTCCACTTTTGTGGACACGATACGGGTCAGGAAGGCTTCCGTAATCTTCTCGTTTGCAGGAAGAAGCACTTCGCCGGTCTCTGGATCCACTACGTCGCGGAGCACCACGCGGTCAATCAACTCCTCACGGGGAATGGGAATTTCCGTGATTCCGGCCGCCTCCATTTTTTTGACGGCCAGGCGTGTAATCTTAGCGCCTTCCTTGACAATTTGCTCACGGGTGTTCTTATCGGTAAGCGTAATGGGAGACTTCATGCCTGCCAGAACATCTGCATGAATGCTGCGCGTGAAGCCTTCCTTTTTTATCCGGATATCTTCGATGGGATAATACATGCGAAGCAAATCTTCGTTGGAATAGCCGAAAGCCTTGAGAAGAATAGTGGCCGGTATTTTTCTTCTCCTGTCGATTCTTACATAGACAATGTCCTTGACGTCGAACTCAAAATCGAGCCAAGACCCCCGGTAAGGAATAATGCGGGCTGAATAGAGTATCTTGCCGCTTGCATGGGTTCTGCCTTTATCGTGCGTGAAAAACGCACCGGGAGAACGATGAAGCTGGCTTACGACCACGCGCTCGGTCCCGTTAACGATAAATGTTCCGGTTTCCGTCATAAGCGGCAGGTCGCCGACATATACTTCCTGCTCTTTAATGTCCTTTACCCGTTTGGTGGCTGTCTGTTCGTCTTTTTCGAAAAAAACCAGCCGTGTTTTGATTTTAAGCGGTGCCGCATAGGTAGCTCCGCGCTGCAGACACTCCCAGATGCTGTACTTGGGATCCCCAAGAGAGTAGCCCAGGTAATCAACCATTGCGGTCTCATTGAAGTCGTAAATGGGAAATACACTTTTAAATGCGGCTTGAAGCCCCATGTCTTTTCGTTTTTCCGAAGCCGCTTCCTTCTGAAGAAAGAAATCATATGACCGCTTCTGAATTTCAATAAGATCAGGGATATCAAGAATTGTAGGAATTTTTGAAAAATCTTTCCGTTCGCGAACAAATTCTTTTTTTTCCTTAGACATGCTCACACCTCTCAGGCAGCGTAAAATACAAAATGAAAAATGCAAACAGAAAAAAACATAAAATTGCGGCCG
This sequence comes from Nitrospirota bacterium, assembly GCA_963663225.1. Lineage (GTDB taxonomy): Bacteria > Nitrospirota > UBA9217 > UBA9217 > UBA9217 > JBAZLV01. Next base: position 759,980 of record OY760142.1, read on the forward strand.
TTCTCTTTACATTTTTTATTTTGTGTTTCATGAAATCAATGGTTTCTGTAGTCTCCGCGCACTATATCCATAAACGCAAAAAGTCCTCTGCCCTTCGGACCAACGCCGAAGGGCAAGGACTCAAAACAAAAAACTGTCTGTATCTTACTTTACCTCGACGGTGGCACCCGCTTCGGTAAGTTTCTTTTTCATGTTTTCTGCATCTTCCTTTGAAACACCTGTTTTCACAGGCTTGGGTGCTCCCTCCACCAAGTCCTTTGCTTCTTTCAGGCCAAGTCCGGTAAGTTCGCGTACCACTTTAATCACATTGATTTTCTGGGCGCCGGCATTTGCCAGAATGACGTCAAAAGCCGTCTTCTCTTCCGCCGCTGCGCCGCCTGCTGCCGCGCCCGCCGCACCCGCTGCCGCTATAGCCACAGGCGCTGCTGCTGAAACACCCCACTTCTCCTCAAGCATTTTGCTGAGTTCTGCTGCTTCAAGAACGGTCAGGCCGCTCAGTTCATCAACCAATTTTGCTAAATCTGCCATTGAATTATCCTCCTAGAACCTGGTTATCTTTTAAGTTATCTGGGATTGCGTCTTTATCCTTTGTCTGCTTTTGCTTGTATGATTCGCGCCACCTGGCCTGCAGGTGCTGCAAGCGTACCAACAATTCTTGATGCAGGTGCCTGGAGAAGTCCAATAATCTTCCCCCGCAGTACATTAAGAGGCGGCAACGTTGCCAGCGCCTTGATATCAGCCGGCTGAAGCAGTTTTCCGTCGAGTATCCCGATTTTCAGTTGAAGTTTTGCCTGTGTTTTATTGAAATCAAAAAGTACTCGTGCAGGTGCAACAACATCATCATAGCTGAGCGCAATTCCCACGGGACCGACAAAATGATCTTTGAGCGGTTCAAGGCTGGTGCCCTCTGCCGCTTTTCTGGCCAGTGTGTTCTTTACCACTCGGTATTCAACCTGTGCCTTGCGCAACTTTGACCGCATGTCCGTGATCTGTTCCACATTAATACCGGCGTATTCCGTAATAATTGCGGACTTGGCGCGTGCAAATTTTTCGTGCAGTACATCGGCTGCTTCTTGTTTTTCCTGCTTGTTCACTGAGCCCTCCTTTCTTTCAAGAGTTCCTGATGATCCGCCCGGAAATCTTAAAAGAAAGCGGCATTGCGTGCGTTCTTTTTTACCCGGGTCTCGGCAGGCCCCGCTTCAGGAATTAAGCTGAAAGAAAAATTTTTCAGCGCCTGCTGTCTCGGACCGCATCTCTGTTTTTTTCAGAGATCGACCATTATCTGTTAAATTTTATATTTTTTATGGTGTAGCAAATCGCGTTGTAAACGGCGATATACAATTACTTGGTTCCAGCAAATGGAATCAGCCGACCAATTTCTCGATTTGTGCAGTATCCATCTTAATGCCAGGCCCCATGGTCGAGGAAACATACGCACTAATAAGGTACTTGCCCTTGCTCGACGCCGGCTTTGCTTTTAGTATGGACTCCAGCACAGCCTTAGCATTTTCCACAAGCTTGTTTTCGTCGAAAGAAACTTTTCCCACCGGAACATGAACGATTCCGGCTTTTTCTACGCGGTACTCAACTTTACCGGCACGTATGTCCTTGATGGCTTTTGCCATGTCGAACGTAACGGTTCCGGTTTTAGGATTCGGCATCAACCCGCGGGGGCCGAGAACTTTTCCGAGTTTACCCACAAGACCCATGAGGTCCGGGGTTGCCACCACGGTATCAAAATCGACCCAGCCTTCTTTCTGAATTTTATCTGCCAGATCTTCGGCGCCCACATAGTCTGCGCCGGCGTCCCTAGCTTCTTTATCCTTCTCCCCTTTGGCGAACACCAAAATTTTGACCTTTTTTCCCGTACCATGAGGAAGAACAACGGTTCCCCGCACCATCTGGTCGGCCTGTTTTGGATCGACACCGAGTTTCAATGCGAGATCAACCGTCTCGTCGAACTTTGTTTTGGCGACCTTTTTAGCAAGCCCGATCCCCTCTTCAATGCCGTAAAGCTTGGAACGGTCAACTTGCGCTGCAGCAGCTTTATACTTCTTTCCTGACATCAGTCCTCCTCGCGGTGTTCACGGCCGTTGTCGGCCTCCCGCTTTTTATACAGATTGCCTCTGCAATTCAACATTACCTGCAAACTTATTCGGTAATTTCAAGCCCCATGCTTTTTGCGGAACCTTCGATCATACGCATGGCCGATTCTACAGTTGCCGCATTAAGATCCGGAAGCTTTGTCTGGGCAATTTCTTTAATTTGTGCGCGCGTTACCTTGCCGATTTTTTCCTTGTTCGGCGTCCCGGACCCCTTTATGATCCCGGCGGCTTTTTTAAGCAATTCCGCCGCTGGCGGCGTTTTCGTAATAAACGTAAAAGACCGGTCCGAATACACCGTAATAATAACAGGAACTATCGTCTCTCCCATTTTTTGGGTTTTTGCGTTGAACGCTTTGCAAAATTCCATGATATTGACGCCGTGCTGACCGAGCGCGGGTCCTACCGGCGGAGCCGGGTTTGCTTTTCCTGCCGGAACCTGAAGTTTAATTTTTGCTGTAATTTCTTTTGCCATTGATATGCTCCCACCTTACCTTAATTAACAATAGTAATAAGTAGTACTATTTTTCTTTTTCCCGCTCTACCTGGAGAAACTCCAACTCTACCGGTGTTGAACGGCCAAAAATGCTTACCATCACGCGGAGTCTGCCATGGGTAGGATTTACATCTTCCACGGTTCCTATGAAGCTGCTGAACGGCCCATCGATCACCCTGACCCGGTCGCCTTTCTGGTATGCCTGCTTTGGCTGGGTTGGAGCAACGGCCCCTTCTTCAGTCTGCTTCAGGATTGTTTTCACTTCATCATCGCTTAACGGAGTCGGGTTCGTGCTGCCGCCGACGAATCCCGTTACCTTGGGGGTTTCCTTGATGATATGCCAGGAATTATCGTCCATCTCCATTTCAACGAGAATATATCCAGGAAAAAACTTTCTCTGTGACTTGCGTTTTTTTCCGGCCTTAATGGACATGACTTCTTCAGTCGGCACAAGAATCTGGCCAATTTTGTCCTGCAACCCGAGTTTGGAAACAGTTTCAAGAATACTGCTTTTCACCTTGTTTTCAAAACCCGCATATGTATGAACAACATACCAATTCATCGGCATATTTAATCTCTATCTGAACGTGGCCGTCATAACGTTCGCCAGCGTCATATCAATCACACCCAGAAAAAAGGCGGAAATAAGCACGGTAATGATCACCACCCACGTAGAGCCTATAACCTCCTTTTTCGTCGGAAATACAACTTTTTTGAGCTCAAGCTTTACTTCCTTGAAAAACTCAGCTATTTTTTTGAACATATGAAGAGGCCTCTTTCTGTGTAGGAAAAATATGGCAGGCCAGGAGGGACTCGAACCCCCAGCAGCCGGATTTGGAGTCCGGAGCTCTACCAATTAGAGCTACTGGCCTGTAATATGGCTTCCATAAACTACAAACTACGCTTTTGTTTCCTTATGCGTGGTATGTTTACGACAGAACCGGCAATATTTTTCAAGGTTCAGTTTATCCGGCGTATTTCTCTTGTTTTTGGTTGTAGAATAGTTTTTACGCTTGCAGTCACTGCAGGCGAGAAGAACGATTTCCCGCATGGTCTCTTGCCTCTTTCTTTATAATTTCCACCACGAATCCCGGAAGGCATCATAAAAAATCAACTGACAACCGGAAATCCGCTGTTGATTTATTCAATTACTTCCGTGATGACGCCGGCGCCAACGGTTCTGCCGCCTTCACGAATGGCAAAACGAAGCTCCTTGTCCATCGCTATCGGCGTGATAAGTTCCACCGAGCAGCTCATGTTGTCCCCCGGCATTACCATCTCCACTCCCTCTGCCAGGGTCACAACTCCCGTAACATCCGTCGTCCTAAAGTAAAACTGCGGCCGGTAACCCTTGAAAAACGGCGTGTGGCGGCCACCCTCTTCCTTCGTCAGCACATATGCCTCAGCCTTGAACTTCGTATGGGGCGTGATGCTCCCCGGCTTCGCCAATACCATGCCGCGCTCCACATCCTCTTTCTTGACTCCTCGCAGCAATACTCCAACGTTGTCGCCGGCCTCGCCCTGGTCCAAAAGCTTCCGGAACATCTCTACGCCCGTCACCACCGTCTTCTGCGTCGGCTTGATTCCCACTATCTCGATTTCATCGCTTACCTTGACCACTCCTCGCTCTATACGGCCCGTCACAACGGTACCGCGGCCCGCAATCGAAAACACGTCTTCAATAGGCATCAGGTACGGCTTGTCTATGTCGCGCTTCGGCTGCGGTACGTAGCTGTCAATGGCGGCCATCAACTCAAAAATGCTCTTGTATTCCGCCGCATTCGAATCCTTGCTCTCGCTCTGAAGCGCCTTTAACGCGCTCCCCTTAATAATCGGTGTCTTGTCGCCGGGGAACTGGTACTTCGACAGCAATTCCCGAATCTCAAGCTCTACCAGCTCGATGAGCTCCGGATCGTCCACCATGTCCACCTTGTTCATGTATACCACGATATACGGTACTCCCACCTGACGCGCTAGCAGTATGTGCTCGCGGGTCTGGGGCATCGGTCCGTCCGCCGCGGAAACTACCAGAATCGCTCCGTCCATCTGAGCTGCGCCGGTGATCATGTTCTTCACATAGTCTGCATGGCCCGGGCAGTCCACATGGGCATAGTGGCGATTCTCTGTCTGGTATTCCACATGCGCCGTCGCAATGGTAATACCGCGCTCCCGTTCTTCCGGAGCCTTGTCGATATTATCATACGATACAAAGCTCGCCATGTTCTTAAGCGCCAACACCTTCGTGATGGCTGCTGTCAACGTCGTCTTGCCGTGGTCCACATGTCCAATCGTACCCACGTTCACATGAGGTTTCGTCCTCTCAAATTTTGCCTTCGCCATGCTCTCCGCCTCCTGTCCGGGAAGTGAAAAAAAATAGTTATTATTCGATAATCAGGTAATACAACACACTCTGTACTGGAGCCCATGAGCGGGATTGAACCGCTGACCTCATCCTTACCAAGGATGTGCTCTACCAACTGAGCTACATGGGCAACATAGCAACTCAAACGGTTTACACCGTCTCATAGATATGGAGCGGGAAACGGGATTCGAACCCGCGACCCCCAGCTTGGAAGGCTGGCGCTCTAGCCAGCTGAGCTATTCCCGCGTTCTACACAATTTATGGTGGGGAGGGGAGGATTCGAACCTCCGTAGGCTGACGCCGACAGATTTACAGTCTGTTCCCTTTGGCCGCTCGGGAACCTCCCCATTAAAAAAAACTAGCCGCTGAACAATTTACCGACTTGGCATTTCTAAAAAAACTGGAGCCACCGAAGGGACTCGAACCCCCGACAGGCTGATTACAAATCAGCTACTCTACCAACTGAGTTACGGTGGCAGAACCTTCTGGACACACCACGTCCCCTCGTTTTACTGTTTCCTGAGGAATTTAGTTTTAGAATGCGTGTTACAAACACTATGAGGCTTGTAGAGAAACAACTGCCACGCCCAAAGAATTGTAATTATAAAAGAATACAACTGTTCTTGTCAAGGAAAAAGATAGCCGACTGCTAAAGGGGGTTTTTCTCAGAAACGGCCCGAGGAACAACGGAACCGTCATTTTTTATTCTTTTGTTGCTGCCGCAGGATTTCATACAATATTACTCCCGCCGCAACCGACACATTAAGCGAAGTAATTTTTCCCATGAGCGGCAAGGAAACCACATAATCACAGTGGTCACGCACTAATCTGCGGATTCCACTGTCCTCCCCTCCAAGAACAAGGGCAGTTGGACGACACAGGTCTGCATCCCAGTAAACCATATCACCGTCCGCTTCAACTCCGACTACCCATACTCCGTTCTTCTTCAACTCTTCTATTGTATTAACGATGTTTACTACTTTGACAACCGGCACGTATTCCAATGCGCCCGCCGCCGTCTTTGCCACTGTTTCCGTCAGCCCCACGGCCCGGCGTTCAGGAATTATCACGCCATGCACACCTGCAGCATCAGCCGTCCGCAGGATTGCGCCGAGGTTTCTCGGGTCTTCCACGCCGTCCAGAATAATAAAAAGCGGCGCTTCTCCCCGCTGGGCGGGAATACGCAAAACGTCATCAAGCGTGGAATATTCAACAGCCGCGGTTATCGCCAGGACGCCCTGGTGCAGGGCATGCGGCACTTCCCGATTCAAATGTTCACGCGTCGCAAATCTGACTTCAATTCCTTTTTCCTGTGCGAGCCTGATAATTGCCAGCACATCCCGGTCTTTCTTGCGCTGCTCTGAAACGAGAAGCCGTTGGACGGGACGGCCTGCTTTAAGCGCCTCAGCCACCGGGTTAATACCGACTATTTTATCTTTGGACATAAATTCATATTTACCATTGCGGGGGTTTTAAACATCAACGTCCAAACGTCCGATCTGCGTTTCTACTTCGGTTTCCAGGCAGTGCCGTCCGGCCGGTCGAAAAGCTCTATGCCGCCTTCATCAAGAACTTTCCTGATGCGGTCTGCTTCCGCCCAATCCTTGCGCTGCCGGGCCTCGTTCCGCAAACCGATATATTCTTCTATTTGCTCCACCGACATCGTCACTTTGCTGTCCATCCGCCGGCCTTCCTGGAACCATTCTTCCGGATCGCGGACGAACAGCCCGAGTGTTTCGCCTACATTGTTGAAAGCTTCGAGGGCCGTCGAAAGAATAATATATGCGGCATCTTCACGTTTTTGATCGATTTCCGCCAGATATTTGTTCACGTCACGCACTAGATCGTAAACAATGCCGATGGCAAACGCGGTGTTAAAATCATCGTCCATGGCTTCTTCGAAAGCGTGCGGAAGGTTCAATATTTTTTCGTACAGGGGGCGGGCGGCCGCCTCAATGACTTCCTCGGGTTTGACCGGAGGAGGAGTCTTGCCCGAAAGAAATTTCTTGAGCGATTCTTTCATCCGGTAAAAACGGTCCAAACCCGCGCGCGCGTCTTTGAGGTTTGCATCGGAAAAGTCTATCGGGCTGCGATAATGCGTCGAAAGAAGAAACAGACGGACAATTTCGGCATCATACTGGTCAAGTATTTCTCGAATAGTAAAAAAGTTGCCGAGTGATTTCGACATCTTTTCAGCGTTGATATTCACAAAACCGTTGTGGAGCCAATAGTGCACAAACGGCTTGCCGGAATATCCTTCACTCTGGGCAATCTCATTTTCATGGTGCGGAAACACGAGGTCTTTGCCCCCGGCATGGATGTCAAATGTTTCCCCAAGATGTTTGAATCCCATGGCGGAACATTCGATATGCCAGCCGGGCCTTCCCGGCCCCCACGGGCTTTCCCATGCAGGTTCGCCCGGCTTGGAAGCTTTCCACAATGCAAAATCGAGAGGATCGATTTTGCGGTCATCCACCTCAACACGGGCGCCCGCTTTCAGGTCATCGAGATTTCTTTTGGAAAGCCTGCCATAGTCCTTGAAACTCGACACGCGGTAATAGACATCGCCGTCCACAACATACGCATGTCCCTTCGCAAGCAACCCCTTGATTACCTCGATCATCTCCGGGATATGCTCAGTGGCTTTTGGTTCAATGTCCGCCTTCCCCACTCCGAGGCGCCTCATATCGGTCTGATACGCTTCAATATATTTACGCGCCACTTCTGCCGGGGTGATCCCTTCTTCATGAGCGCGGTTGATGATCTTGTCGTCAACATCGGTGAAATTTCGGACATACTTCACCGCAAAACCTTTGCGCCTAAAGTACCGCTGGATCAGATCAAATGCCACGGCGCCGCGCGCATGTCCGAGATGGGAATAGTCATACACCGTAACACCGCACGCATACATCGTTACCTTGCCGGGGTGCAAAGGAACAAATTCCTCCTTTTTCCCGGTAAGCGTGTTAAACAGTTTAATCATGGATAGTGTTTCCTCGTATACTTCTGATATACTGTAATTAGTTTTATTATAGTCTAAAAAAATGAAGCCAGTGCAAAGAATAAAATTTTATAGATTGCATGTTTATTTGTCAAGGTTTTTAAAAAAAGGGGTTTCTTCCTATGATGAGTGCAAAGCGCTTGCGGTTTGTTGTGCATGAACACAAAGCCACACGGCTCCATTATGATTTCCGTCTCGAAATCGACGGAGTGCTGAAATCCTGGGCCATCCCCAAGGGACCGTCATTGAACCCCGCCGACAAACGGCTCGCGGTCTCGGTTCCCGACCATGAACTTTCCTATATAGATTATGAAGGAATCATTCCGGAAGGAAGCTATGGGGCCGGGCCGGTTGTCATCTGGGATCAAGGCGAGTTCATTCCGCTCGAAACTCACGATCCAACGGCGTCACTTCACACCGGAAAACTCACCTTTGAGCTGAAAGGCAAAAAGTTGAACGGAACCTTCACTCTTGCCCAGATGAAAAAACTTCCCAAAAATACGGGAAAAGAATGGCTCCTCATGAAGAAAAAAGATGCCCGCGCCGAACCGGATTTCATGCTCAAAACAGAATTGACGCCTGCGAGGCTGTCAAAACTGAAGGAACGCACTCCTCCCTGCGACACGGATTGATGCTTAGTATTGTTATCCTTTCTTGATTGCGCGAAAAAAATCTTGAGTTCCATCGGATAACATACTATAGTTGCTTCGTGGTTTGTGTCGTAATGCAAGTATGTCTTTAAACATTCAGGAGAAGCAGATGTCCAGATCCGACAGGTTTCTCAAAGCATGCAGGCGTGAGCCGGTAGATTGCACTCCGGTCTGGATGATGCGGCAGGCCGGAAGATATCTTCCGGAATATCGCGAGATACGCGCCAAACATACGTTTCTGGAAATGTGCAAAACTCCGGAACTCGCCGCGGAAATCACGATCCAGCCGCTCCGGCGTTATGAAATCGACGCCGCTATTATTTTTGCGGACATCCTGCTCCCACTCGAACCCATGGGCATCGGGCTTGAGTTTGCCAAAGGCGAAGGACCGGTGATTCATAATCCTGTCCGTACCATGGCGGACGTAAAAAACCTCAGACCCATTGACGCTGCCAAACAGATCGCATACCTGATGCAGGCCATCAAACTCGTGCTGAAAGAGCTGAATGGAATGGTGCCGCTCATCGGCTTCTCGGGTGCGCCGTTTACTCTCGCAAGCTATATTATAGAAGGCGGCGGCTCCAAAAATTATGAATATGCCAAGACGATGATGTTTACCGACCCGAAAGCCTGGCATAGACTCATGGAGCATCTGGCCGGGGTCATTATCAATTACCTGAACGCTCAAATCGATGCCGGCGTGCAGGTGGTCCAGCTGTTCGACTCCTGGGTCGGAACTTTGGGCCCGAATGATTATCGTGAGTTTGTGCTTCCGCATCAGAAAATGGTCATTGCCGGAATCAACAAAAGCGTGCCCCTCATTCACTTCGCGAACGGTGCGGGACATCTCCTCGAGATGGTTGCCGAAGCCGGCGGCGACGTAATCGGCCTTGACTGGCGATGCAATCTTGATGACGCGTGGAAACGCGTTGGATATGATAAAGGTGTTCAGGGAAATCTGGACCCCCTCACCCTCTTCGGCACAAAAGAATTCATCCGGAAGAGAACAAAAGACATCCTTGACGCTGCCGGCAACAGAAACGGCCATATCATGAATCTGGGACACGGCATTCTGCAGCAGACGCCGCTTGAAAACGCGACAGAGTTTATCAACGCAACGCACGAGCTGAGCAACCGGGAAGAACAGGAATCGCACAAATATCGGCGTCCCTGTTTCCCCTGATTCTTACTACGTTACTTCCAATATTATATGTCCGATAAAACCGCAATCATTCTCATCGCGTTGGGCGGGCCGGGCTCCCTCAAAGAGGTCGGGCCGTTCATGGCCGCGTTTATGGGAAAGCCTGCTCCCCCTCCTGTTGTCTCCACCGTCATTGAGCGTTATAAGCTGATCGGAAACAAATCCCCTCTTCCTGAAATTGTGAGAAAGCAGGCAGAAGCACTCGAAAAAGAACTTGGCAATAACTACCAAGTGCATGAAGGGTTCAGGTACTCCCAACCGTCTATTGCGGACTCTTTTGAGAAAGCCGTCAAGAACGGCGCAACCCGGATCATTGGCCTGTCTCTCTCGCCTTTTGAAACAGAAATCACGACAGGAGCGTACCGAAACGCATTCGAGTCTGTGGAAAGCACCGGGATCACCAAACAGTTCATCTCCAACTGGCATAATAATCAACTCTTTATCAAAGCTTGGCAGGAGAAGATTAAAGAAGGACTTAGTAAGTTTCCAGAAACAGAACGCAAGGATGCAGTCGTTCTTTTTTCAAGCCATAGTATTCCGGTGCGGTATATTAATGCGGGAGATCCCTATCAAAGACAGATTGAAGAAACAGTCAGGCTCCTTGTGGAGGGGATGAGTCTAAAACATTGGCGCATAGCCTGGCAAAGCAAGGGCGCTCGTGCAACTGAGCCGTGGCTTGAACCGGACGTAGAAACGACACTGAATCAGGTCGCGCAGGAAGGTCACAAAACTGTTCTCGAAGTGCCAATCGGCTTCACGTGCGACCATCTGGAGACCCTCTACGATATAGATATTGCACACCGGGCACACGCTGTGAAAGTGGGGCTTGGATTTGAGCGGGCGGAGTCTTTGAATACCTCGCCTATGTTTGTTAAGGCATTGGCGGAGGTTATCTTGAAAACATTATTACGGAATAGGATCGTTTGCTAACTTATTGTATTCTTTTCTTGCATCGTCGGCCCAACCTCGATAATGCACTGCGCCTTGGCCGCTGACCTAAGATCAGTTGCGGCGTTGTTTAACACGCTGGCTATTTTGTCGTTGATGTAGTTGTAGGTACACCCTTCCCTCCCCCGACGGCAGTCGGGGGATTCCCTGTCGCTGGGATTAAAATGATGTAGTCGGTCCTGAAGTTGGCGAGGGAGCTGATTTCACAGCTGGAATTTCTTTTGGGTCTTTCGCAGTCTTTGCATCTTGTGCTTTCTTTGCTGCTTTTTGTTCTGCGGCTGCCTTTGCATCGGCCGCATCTTTCACAGCTTTTGTGTCCTGTGCTTCTTTCGCTGCTTTTGCCTCGGCTGCAGCCTTCGCTTCTGCGACCGCTTTGGCATCTGCCGCGTCTTTGGCTGCTTTTGCATCTGCTGCTTCTTTAGCAGCTTTTGCTTCTGCAGCGGCCTTCGCTTCAGCCGCTTCCTTTGCCTGTTTTTCCAAAGCCGCTTTCTGCATCGCAGCAAGCTTCGCCAGGTCCCCCTGAACGTCTTTCTGACCTGCCAATTCCTGCTTCAGCTCGATTGCCCTGTCGAAATCCTTGCGCGCCTTGTCCAGGTTTCCGAGTTCAAGATGCGCCTTGGCACGGTAGCGAAATGCCGAAGAGAGGCGGTCGTTCACGGAAATGACGCTGTCGAACTCCTGCACGGCTTTTTCATATTGCCCCAGTTTCAGCATGGCCTTACCCGCGCAGTTGGCTGTCTCCGGAGAAGGCTGAATCTTCTTTGCCTGTGAGCATGCGTCGAGGGAACCCGCGTAGTCACCCGCATCGTACTTGAACGCGGCCAGCATCATGGTTACGGAAAGAGCGTCCTTCTGAGGGGCAAGACGGACCGCGGAAGCCATGTCCTCAATGGCTCCGGACAGATTGTTCATCTCCCGTTTGGTGACAGCCCTGCCGGCATACAGGTCGTAGCCTGAGGAATCCAGTGCAATTCCCTTGGTAAAATCGCTGATGGACTCGTTGTATTTTTTCATCGCCCGGTATGTGATGCCGCGCAAACGGTAGGCGTCACGGCTCTTCGGGTCCCTGATCAGGGCGGCGCTAAAAGCCGTTATCGCCTGATCATATTTTTTCTGGTCAAAAAAGTTCTTGCCGCTGTTCATAAGCGGAGCGATGTCCTCGGCAGCGTTTGCTGTCATCGCTGCCACTGAGCCAAGAGTCATGAGACAGACAAGCAAAACCGAAATATTTTTCAGGAAATGATGCGCGAATGTCATACGACACCTCCTTTTTGATCGCTGTAAGCTGATAATCAAAAGTGTATCAAAAGCGGCTTTTCTTGTAAATGCATTTAGCATAGCAATATTCACCCGAGTGAATGCAGTATAAAGCATACAGCGTCTTATGTCAGGTGAATTTTCACCTCAAGAATATCACATATGCATTAAACTTTCCGCTGTCTCAAAGGTCATACTATTCGACGATGGTGTTCCGGAAAGGATGTGATGATAAGCACTGAGGAGCGTAAACAATCAGGGCATCATTAAGTTCAGTAAAAGACCAATCGAAAAGGAGAGTGATCATGAAATATAATATGAAAATGCTGTTAGGCACAAGCGCGGTCTGCGTTCTTATCGCATCCACGGCGTACGCAGGCCCCGCGGATGATCCGGGCATTCAGAAGCGGGAGCAACTCCAGGAAAAACGGATTGACCAGGGTGTGAAATCCGGTGAACTGACTCCGCGCGAGGCGGGAAAGCTCGAAGCGCAGCAGGCAAAAATTAAGCAGGACGAAGCGCGCATGAAGTCGGACGGAAAACTTACAAAAAAAGAACGCAGGAAATTGGCGAAAGAACAGAACAGGGCAAGCAAAAATATCGAAAAAAAGAAGCACAATGAGCAGAAAACCACTGTATCGCAGTAACCCCCTTTCATAATACCGGGGAAGCTGCGGCAGGTAATCCATAAGCAACGAGGGGAAGCGTATTGAAACGCTTCCCCTCGCATCATTTTACCGGTATAAGACAAGATACGGACAATGAATGTCCCTACTTCTTTATTTCCCCCTCTCCAAACGCCGCGTCCACCATCTCCTTCGGCAGCGGCTTGGTCATCAGGCTGACGATAGGAACAACAAACATTGGAAGGAACATGGTAATGGCCCCGGCCACCGGAATGCCGTCCTTGCCCCAGAGTATAAACAACACAAAAGCAGACAAGAGTCCGGTGATGATCCCGGCAAAAGCGCCCGCCCTGGTGGTTCTCTTCCAGAAAAGCCCATAGATATAGGGAGCAAGAAACACGCCGGCAAGAGCGCCCCAGGACATCACCATGAGGTTCACGATGACGTCCACCTTATTCATGGCGAGAATAAGAGAAAGCGCCACAAACAGGCCGCACAGGACCCGCATCAGGAGCATGGTCTGCTTTTGATTGACGTGACGGTTGACAAACGCGCCGTAGATATCGATGGCAATCGCGGAACTTGACACCAGCACCAGCGACGACAGGCTGGACATGGACGCGGAAAATACCAGCAGCAGAATCAGCAGAACAAAACCGTATGAAAACTGCGTCGTCAGAAAATGCGGCATCAGTTGATCGAGGTTCGGCTTGCCCTGCACCATGATTTCCTGCGGCAGGCCGCCAGCATAGTACAGGTGCGTGAGCGCGCCGCTGTAATACGCGCCGAAGGTCATAAAGAAGGCGAAAATACCGGCAATGGTCATAGCGCGGAACACGTCCGCTTTGCTCCGGATGGAATAAAATTTCTGCACCATCTGCGGCAGGGCCATGGGACCGAAGCTGGTAATCAGCACGAGTGAAAAAAGGATGATCGCTCCCGGCACCAGTATCTGGAACCCTACAGGCCCAAGCGGGACCGCCTTGGCCAGCCCCGGTGCCATGGCCGTCGTGTTCGACAGGAGGTCTGTTGCGGTCGATAGAAAACCGCCTTTCCACTGTGCCAGCAAGTACACCATGGCCATGACACCGACGAACTCCACCAAACCCCGGATAAAGTCACTGATGGCCACCGCAAGGTACCCCCCCATGACCAGGTACACGCCGGTCAGCACGGCCAGAAAAATCAACGCTTCATTATATTGAAGGCCGAGGGCCTTTTCAAAGAGATAGCTCAGTCCCATATAAACGGAAGCCGAATAGGGAACCAGAAAAATAAAAACCGCCAGGGCGGCAACCACCTGCAACGATTTGCTGCCGTAGCGCGCGCGCAAAAATTCCGGCATGGTAAGGGCATGCAGCCGGACGGTCATCTCACGCGTGCGTCCGGCAAGCAGTTTCCAGGCAAGGAATGTGCCGATCAGGGTATTGCCGAGCACGATCCAGAGGGTATGGATGCCGAATCCCCAGCCGAGCTTCCCGGCGTATCCGATAAAAATGACCGCGGAAAAATAGGTGGTGCCGTAGGCAAAAGCGCTCATCCAGGGGCCGAGCGTGCGCCCACCCAGAAAAAAGTCACCCACGTCCTTTGTCCTGCGCATGGACCAATAGCCGACCCCAAGCATGATAAGGACATAGACCACGACTACGGCAATATTCAATATTTGTTTCATAGGAGATCACTCACCTCGCAAAGCAATCAACAACAGTGCACAGGCCGCAGAGTTCCTTTCCCGGTGGTTTTGTACGATAGAAAGCAAAGCGGTTAGCAAAATACCATACAACTCCTGAATCGTCAATCACCGTTTTTGAAAGAACGGAGCCGTTCCGGCATCATGCTGCCGGGGTGCCGCTCGAAAGCGGTTGCGTACGCCGGACGAGTGTGATAAAATCAACAGGCTTTCAGAAAATTTTTTTGCCGCGCAACCGCTTGTCCTGTTGCATGGCGGAAAGAACAAACCAGTTAGGGATGTTTCCCGCACGAAATACCCCCGACAACTCCCGATGATTAAGGCGGCAAAATGAGTGCTCACGAATCCGGCAGTGCTTCCGCTTTTTGGAAAGAAGCAGAGGAGGCAGTAAATCCAAAAACACTTGCGTCCCTTCAGCTCGAACGCCTTGCGGCAACCCTTCAGCATGTGTACAAAAATGTTTCCTTTTATCGAACGCGCTGCGACGACGCCGGTTTGAATCCGCTAAAAATGACCAGCCTCGAAGACTTGAGAAAACTCCCCTTTACCACCAGCAATGATCTCCGCCAGAATTATCCCTATGGTCTCCTCGCAATACCAAAAGAAGATGTTATCCGCGTGCATACTTCCAGCGGCACGACCGGAACGCCGAAGGCGATCTTTTTCTCGAAACCGGATATTGAACGGGCCGCCGACCTCATCGCCCGCTGCCTTGTCATGACCGGAACCGGTGCCGGCGACGTTCTTCAGAATATGATGACCTACGGACTGTTCACCGGTGCGCTGATGATGCATTACGGAGCGGAGAAGGTCAACACGCTCGTTGTTCCCGCGGGCCCCGGCAACACCGAACGCCAGATCTCGCTTATGCGCGATTTCGGCACGACGGTCCTGCATATCACGCCCAGCTATGCACTCTACCTGGCAAGCGCGCTTCAGGAACGGGGCATCAATCCCGGCAGGGACCTAAAACTCCGCCGGGCATATCTGGGGGCGGAACCCTATTCCGAAGAAACAAGAAAAAAAGTGGAAAGCATATACGGCATCGACATTTACAACTGCTACGGTCTGACAGAGATGAACGGCCCGGGCGTCGCCTTCGAATGCCGCTTCAAAAACGGCATGCATCTCTGGGAAGACCATTTTTTGATGGAGATTATCAATCCGGAAACCGGCGAAGTGCTTCCTGAAGGCCAGGAAGGCGAACTTGTGATCACCTCCCTGACCAGGGAGGCCATGCCGCTCATCAGGTACCGGACACGGGACATCACCCGGATTATTCCCGGCGCTTGTCCGTGCGGCAGAACGCACAGAAGAATTTCCCGCATTCTGGGCCGCTCTGACGATATGTTTGTCGTACGCGGAGTGAATATATTCCCGCAGCAGATCGAGCGGGTGCTAATGGGCATTAAAGGAGTCGCGCAGAACTACCAGATCGTCCTCGACTCATTCGACCAGCTTACCGTGAATGTTGAAATAGCCATGGGGCTTTTTGACGGAAACATCGAACAGTTGCTGAATCTGCAGACGGAAATCGCCGATAAGGTCAGGGCTGAAATACTGGTGAAGCCCAAAGTGGAACTCCACGAACCCGGTACGCTTCCGGTAAGCGAAGGCAAGGCGAAGCGGGTCATCGACAACAGGACCATCTGATAAAAACTAACCATATTAATAAGGAGCTGCTATGGACAAGGTGATGCAAGTTTCGGTCTTTTCGGAAAACAAACCAGGCAGAATTGAAAAAATTACGAAAATTTTTGCCCAGGAAGGCATCAATATTCTTGCCATCTCGATCACCAGCACAAACGGCTTCGGCATTATCAAGCTCCTGGTCAACAACCCGGAGCTTGCCTATGAAAAATTGAAGGGGAATGGTTTTACCGTCACCATGAGCGAAGTGCTTGCCATCGAAATGAAAGACAGCCCGGGGGGCCTGCACGAGGTGTCCCATATCCTGTCGGAACGGGGAGTCAATATCGAAAACGCGTATGTGTACGTGGCTGAGTCGCGGGCACGCGCTTTTCTTCTCGTCGAGGTGAAGGATATTGAAAAAGCGAAAGAGCTTCTGGCCAAGACAGACCTGAAATTCTTTAAATGTGAAGAATTCAAACGCAATTGACGTTCGAGACAATGCAGTGATTTGATTTGGAACGTTGCTGAGCTGGAGGAAGGAACCACTGAATGTTGCGAGTTATTATTATCGGCGGCGGAATAGCCGGTTTGGCTGCTGCCGCTCACTTCAAAGCCGGAGCCAAGGCGCACGGAAAGAACGTAGAGGTACTGCTGCTTGAAAAAACCAACCGCATCGGCGGCAAAATTGTAACGGAGAAGCACGATCCATTCCTCATAGAAGGCGGACCGGACAGCTTCCTGCCGGAAAAAGTCTGGACGGTAAACCTGGCAAAGCGTCTTGGTCTCGGCCCCGCCCTGCTTCCTACCAATGACCAGTTCAAGGGTACCTATATTTATTCACAGAAGCAGCTCCATCCTCTGCCGGAGGGCGTCATGCTCATGGTGCCGACCGCAATCAAACCCATGGCGAAATCCCGCCTTCTCACCTGGTCCGGCAAAATCCGCATGGGCATGGATGTCTTTCTGCCGAAGCACAAAACGACGGAAGATGAAAGCCTTGCTTCTTTCGTTACCCGCAGGCTCGGGAAAGAATGCCTCGAAAAAATCGCCGAACCGCTTATTGCAGGCATCCACACGTCCAATCCGGACAACATGAGCGTTCTCGCCACATTTCCCCGCTTCGTCCAGATGGAGCAGAAAAGCAGAAGCCTCATCCTCGGCATGATTGCCGCCATGAAAAATCGTCCTCTTGCTTCACTGAACAGGCCCCTGCCAAAGCCCGGTGACACCCGGATGACGTACTTTATGAGCTTTAAAGACGGCATGCAGACCCTTCCGCAGGCATGCTTGGATTTTGTCGGAAACGATACGATACGGCTCGGCGCCGCCGTTTCTTCCCTGTCTCCAAAAGAAAAAGGATACGCGGTAACGCTGGAAAGCGGTGAAACGCTTGAGGCGGATCATGTCGTGATCGGTACAGCCGCATTCGATGCTGCCGAAATAGTAAAGGACATTGAAGGGGACCTTGCTGAACAGCTGCGAAAAATCGAATGGTCGTCTTCAGCGACAATCTCGGTAGCGTTCCGCAAAGAGGATGTAAGAACGCCGCTGAACGGATTCGGGTTCATCGTTCCGCGCATTGAAGGAAGAAGAATCAACGCGGCGACCTACAGTTCCATCAAATGGTCTTACCGGGCGCCTGAGGAGCATGTTCTTATCCGCGGCTTTGTCGGCGGAGGACATCATGAAGAGCTGGTTCAGGAGCTTGATGACGCGGACATGGTCAGGCTGGTTCTCGACGAACTGGATGCGGTCCTGGGCCTGAAGGCCGATGCGCAGCTGTCCCGGGTCTACCGGTGGTTTAAAGGAATGCCGAAGTATACGGTGGGACATCTTGACCGCGTTGCCGTGCTCGACCGGATGCTTACCCATCATCCCGGCCTCCACCTTATCGGATGCTCGTACAAAGGAATTGGGATCGGTGATTGCATCCGCCAGGCAAAAATCACAGCGGAAAGAATTTTAAAACTCTAGCAGAGACCGCGACCCTACCAGCAGAAAACCTTGTCCGCGGCAAACACCTTTGCGACAAGTTCATCGTAGGACACCGGCTTTTGGCAGAGCTCGATGATCGTCACGTCATTGCCGGTTCTCATGAGTTCTATGATTTTCTTTGTGCTGGCATCTGCTTCTTCTTTTATGATATGCAGTATTTTCACGCCGAATCTCTTTCTTAATAGGGAACAACCATATCGTACTGCGGCAATGCCTTCGCCATCTGCTCCAGAGTCACTGCCGTATAGTTATTGGCCGGATTGTTTGAGTATATCTTCAATTCAAGCTCGGCTATCATCTCCAGCGGACTTGCGACGGCGGGATTGTCCTTGTCGAGCACGCGTTCAAGGATATAAATGTCGACCAGGTCGCCCGCAAGCATAAGCCCGCAGGCCACCCGAAGGGCCTCGTCCTGGCGGTCGCGCACAATGACTGCAAACTTTTTCGTATCGTTCATTCTTCCTGTCCTTTTTTCATTTCGCCGGCGTCGGGAGCCGCTTTCCGTAATTTAGAACACCAAAACCCGGGTGCTTTTGTGCATCATCAAAGCATTGTCAAATTGACTGCCGTAAAAAATTCCTTTCGCCTTTTCCTGAATGCCCTTTTGTTTGCGATTATGATCGCAGCAGGAAATTCTTACTTCAGGGAGCGCCAGCAGGTCAAGCATCTGCGGGTCCTGCGTAAACCGCACTGCTTCATCGGTAAGGAAAATCTGCACGGCATGACCAGCCGTTTGCGCGGCCTTCACAACACCGGTAATGTGATCGATATTTTTGTGCTTTGTAACCATGATGCCCAGCAACTTTTTTTCCATAGGTCTCGTTTCCGCGTCCGCTCACGCTGCTACAGCCGGTTGTATTCAATCTGCATGCACTGCTCATTCATAGACGATAGTGGGTGTTATAAAAACCATGATCTCGTCCTGCGTCTCCGTCTTGCTTACCTCTTTGAACAGCCAGCCGAGCACGGGAATTTTCGACAAGAATGGAACGCTGGCCTCTGACTGCGATTCGTTCTTGGTAAGAATTCCGCCGAGCACGACTGTCTCACCGTTGTTCACGACCAGCTGCGCGTCAGCAGAGCGTTTTATTATGGTCGGGAGGCCGTCCACCGTCTGCGAATAATTTGGTTCTGATTTTTCGATTTTAATGATCATCGCAATCCGGTCGTCGTTCGTAATCGTCGGCGTCGCCGACAGGGCAAGGTTGGCGGATATGGTCTGCACCGCCACGGTGTTCGTGCTGGTGACCGCTGTGGCACTCACGATTTTAATGGGAATATCGGTGCCGCTCGATATTTTTGCTTCCTTATTGTTCATGGTCAGCACCTTCGGGCTTGAAAGTATTTTGCCGTTGCCCGTGGTCTGCATGGCGGACAGCTGAAGGTCGAGCGCAAGTTTCCCGCCCATCAGCCTGGTGAAGGTAAGACCGAGTGCTCCGCCCGCGCCTGCCGCCACTGCGGCTGGAAGATTCACAACATAGGCATTGCCGCTTCTGCCGATATCGCCAAGCTGGGGATAGAACGTCGTGTTGCCGATTGCGGGTATCGTGGTGGTCGAGGAAGTGCCGCTGCTTGAACTGCTCGTGACGCCCGTGGCCCCTCCGGACACGATCGTATTTCCGCCCGTGTATTGCCCGCCCCATTGTACGCCGAGGTCTCTGGCATAGTTGCTGGACACTTCTACGATCTTAGCCTCGATCAGCACCTGCGGAATGCGCCTGTCGAGGTTCTTCAGGAGACGCTCCATCCGGTCAATGTTGAGCGACAGGTCCTTGACCACCAGAGAATTGGTCCGCGTGTCCACGGACACTTTTGCCTTGTCGCTCTTCACTTTTTCCGCCACCGCAAGCGCTTCTTTGCCGTTTGCGTATCCCAAAGGGAAAACGCGCAGCTCGAGGTCCTCATCGCGCGCTTCGGCGGCCGCAAGCACGCGCACGATTTTTCCTTCCCGGACATAGGTGAGGCCCTTGGTCTTGAGTATCCCCTCAAGGGCGTCCCAGATGTTCACGTCCTTGAGGCTCATGGAAACCTGTCCGATTACCGCGTCACTGACGATCAGGTTCATGTTTGCCGCCTGCCCGACGGCCCTGAGTACATCCTTGATGCTGGCGTCACGAAACTCCATGGAAAAGAGAGGCCCTGATTTTGCCGTTTCAATTGCCCCGGCATTTGCTGCGCCGTTCGCGGCGACCCAAACCAGCGCCCAGACGCAGGCAGCAATGCGGATGCTCAGTTTAAGCGAATAGGAACGCATCGATATTTCCTCCTACTTTCGGAACGAAAAATCCTCCAGAAAAACTTCTTCGCGGGTGCCCGCACGGTTCATGAGCACAATGCTTCGGCTGCGGATGCTTATTAGTTTTTGTTCGCCGATTACACTGCCCTCTTTGTACGCTTCTCCGTTGATAATGGCGAGGCGCACCGTACCGCCGGAAATGATGCCGCTCAGTCCGCCTTCTCGTCCTCGGTCTGCAGACGGTGCAGCCGACTGCGTCTTCCCGGCAAAGGGTCTGTTAAACGGGTCCCTGCCCCAGTCCGCATCCTGAGAAGCTGCTTCCTGCGCTGCCGACCTCGGACCGGCGGTAAAAAATGGATCCCGCTCCGCGTCCGCCGCTTTTGCCAAGGCTGGAAGCAAGCAGTCCAGCAGAAGCAGGGCCACCAGCACCAGCATGGTGCCTATCATGCTGGTGCTGTGGAATCGGATCCTATGGGCAAAGAATAGTTGCATTTTGTCCTGTGTTTTTGCAGGCTAAAACGGAGCCTTTTTTTCCCGTCGTGTTGTGCTACTTCGCCATGTACGTTACCGCTTCAAGCTGCGTAGCGCATGCGGATGATGAGTCCGGACACGCCTCAACCCGGATTTTACGTATATTCACGATCTGCGAAAGGTTCTCAAGCTGTTTAAAGTAGTGGGCCAGGTCCCGATATCGCCCCTTCAGATCGAGGTTCATGGAAACCTCTTTATATTTTTCCTTGTCAATCTCCTGGGCGGGATGTACGGAAAGCAGATTTATCCCCTCCCGCTTCGCTTCTGCCGAAATGCCTTCAAGAAACAGGACAACCCCTTTCTGATCAACAAGGTCCCAGCCGGCAATCCCCATCTTGGCTCCGGCCTTTATTTCAGCTTCACGGGCCTTCATATCCGCAATCTGCACGGAAAGAGCGAGTATTTCCTTGTTTGCCGTTTCGATGTTTGCTTTGAGCGTATTCGCATATTTTTCGAGAAGCAGGTACGGCACTTGATACAACAGCGCCCCGACAAGCACGAAGGCGGTTATGGTCACGATCACGTGCTCGCGCTTTGAAAGCTTCCATCGTCCAGCATCCGCAGCCGCATCTGTACGAGGCTCTGTCATCACTGGGTCCCCTTCATTTTTTTAACGCCGCTGACTATTTCAAAACCGATGACTTCCTGCCCCTGGAGCGCGGTTTTTTGCGCGAATATCAGCTGGGGTTTTTCAAAATAAGGCGACTTCTCCATGGCCTGCATAAATTCGCTGACCGTCCGGTAGGTGAGCGCGCCGCCTCTGATCTTTATTTCAGCTTTGCCGGCGGCACTGCCTTCGAGATTGTCAAACCACAAACCTCTCGGGACGATAAGGGAAAATTGCTTGAACACTTCCGACCACAGCACCCGCTCGCTCAGAAGATTCTGAATCAGCCATGCTTTTTCTGGGCTCGTGCCTGCAGGAAGGGCAATGCCGAAATCCTGATACATGAATGCCAGCTGCTGCTGAAGCGTTTGCTTCTTTGCAGCGAGTGAGCGCTCGCTGGAGCGCAAATCCGATATGTGCTTCGCCTGCCAGCCGAATACCACGAGCCACGCCAGGATAAACAGTCCGGCACCGATGGTTATCCTGCTGAAGGTCCGCTTTGCCTTTTTCTTCTCAGGAGGCAGCAGATTAATATAATCTTTCTTTCTTTTCATAATGTACCTATTGCTAAACTCCCGCCGGAAGGAACGGCCGCTGCCCGATGACATCAGACGTATTGCTGCACGTATTTGTCCGGTCAACGGAATCGAATCTACATTACACCTTCCGCAATGCCAGCCCGACGGCGGCTGAAAACCGGGGCGCCAGAGGGCCATATTCTTGCAGCAGATTTTTTCCGGCCGTCAACCCTTCAAAAGGCTGGTCGAGCTCCACTACGCCTTCGAGTGATTGATGAAAATATTCCCTAAGTCCCTGCATGAGTGAGACGCCGCCGGTAAGAAGAGTATCGTCAACGCGTTGTTCTCTGAAGGTGGTCTTGTAATAATCCACCGATCGCCGGATCTCCATGAGCAGGCCATCGAGCACGGTCCTGACTGCTGCAGAGGCCTGATCAGGCTCCGGAAGCGTGAGCATATTCCGCGTACGCTTCATGTTTTCAGCCTCCTGCAGTCCGATGTCAAGCGCCTCTGATATTGCCTTGCTCATGGCATATCCGCCGGTTTCCAGACAGCGGCTGAACCGGAGGACGCCGCCCCTGAAGATATCGATCTCCGTCTTGCCGGCTCCCAAATCCACCACCACCGTGTTCGCATCGGACGGTTTTTCGAGCAGGTGAAAAACATTGCGGAGCGCAAGCGCATTTGCATCCACCGCACTTACGGTAACGTTCGCTTCCTGCAAAGGAGCAAGATGCGCATGGACCTGGTTTCGTTCGGCAGCCACCATAACGATGTCATACTTGAGGCTCGCTCCCTCCCTGCGTTCCCCGACAACCAGGTACTCGACCAGGGCGGTGTCAAGCGGATACGAAATATGCCGTTTTGCCTCCCATCGCACAGCTTCGCCTAACTCCGAAAGCGGCATCTTAGGCAGCGTGAAAGAGCGGATAGTAAGGTCTCTTCCCGGCATTTGTGTAATGACATAGTTGCTGCCGATTTTCTTTTCAGCCAGAAAACGCTTGATATGCCCGGCAATGGTTGTGCTGTCCGCCTCAACCGGGAGGTCCATAATTCCCGCGGAGATCAGCTTTGGGCGCTTGCCGCTCTGCGCCATACGCACCACCTTGATGCTTCCGGCGCCGATATCTATTCCGGTAATTTCATTCGAACTGAAAATTCCCATAAAGAAAACCACCCCTGCAGGGTTCACTGCCGACGAACAAAAGATTCAGTCAATACAACACACATCAGCTTTCTGTTTGCGGTTCATTCGGCGCTTTGCCGCCTTTTTGCTCTTCTCTCGCCATGTGATAAGCAACCTTATGCTTGAAACCTTGCTGCAGGTATTTCCAAATCAGTTTCACCAGTTCAAAATCCTGTTTGCTGAACTCACGAGACTCAAGGTCTCCCATGGGTATCCGCTTTGGCTTGACATACCCTTTTTGCTCAAGATAATAAAGTTTATGCCTCGGGATATGGAGGTTGTTTATGATTTCAGATGTTTTCATACTGCTTCTCCATGGATGACTAGTATAAAAATAAGGTTAAATCTAAGTTTAGGTTTATTTTTCTATAGATTATTATATTGTAAAATATATATTTTTTGCGCTTTTGTCAAGCTATTTTAGCGGAGCCTGATCCAGTAGTATTCAGAGAACCCAACGACAGGAAGCTCCTGACAATGCAGTGTGAAATCTCCCGGATACAGGAAAAAAAATAAACCGCATGGGTAGGGGAGGATATCTACTGTCTGCTGAAAATTGATATTGAACTGTTGTTGCTCAGGTGGACAGCCACCATGTCCGTGTCTGCGCGGATCGGTTCGAGTCCTGCCGCGGAGTCAGACTGAGACTGCCAGTTGTACGTGGGATTTGCCGGAGCATTGGAATGATAGAGCAGAAGACCGGAAGCATAATCATCATTTGTTATGGATCCCTGCAGATAGATGGGCACCACGTTGGATGAAGGCGTTATCCCTCCTCCGCCGTATACCAGGCGATCCGTCAAAACATTCCGGTTATACCAGTCATAATTCATGGTCTGCGTTGCCGAGATGACGACATTATTTCCCGCGTCAAACGTTGTCGACAGACTGCCGAGTGTTGCAGCTGTTGCCGAAAGATCAACTGTTCCGGTTGAAAGATACGAAAACGAAAGCCCCTGCAGAACCATAATGCTCACCGATCCGTTTATCGAATTCATTCGGGAAGCCCGTCCGGTGACGGTATAGGTCTGGTTTGCTGCACCGCTGTCGGTTGCGATCAGCAGATACCCGGTCCCTCTCTTGGCATTGTCCCGGGATTCCAGATCAATATCAAAGGCGTTATAGTTCAGCGATGTTCCCGTGCCGCCGCCTTTTCTCAGAATTAAATCACCGGCATCGATAGTTCTGCTGTTTGTCGTGGTCTGGTCCAGCTGCACCGCAGCAAGCACGATATTGTTCCCGGCAGGCAGTCCGGTCGCATGGCTCGCCAGGACAGCGCCGCTGGCATTTGTTGTTAATTGAATATTGCCGTCGCTGTCGTTGCTGCTATAGGAATACGGCACGTTGTTCAAAACTACCATCTTCACCTTTGCGTAAATACGATTACTCGCCGTTGCCTGCGCCACCAGATTGTAGGTGGGAGAAGCGGGCGCACCAGTGTGCCGGTACAGGAAAAAATGCGTTTTTTGTGCAAAGATATTGTCTGTGTCATACAGCGTACCGGCGTTGGTGCTCGGCCCGGTTACGCGTATAAGGCTTTTGGTCGAATCCAGGACCGTGGTGTCGTATCTCAACTGGAGGTTTCCCGCATTGATATCAGCAGCAGTGTTGGTAACGTTCTGAAACGTCACTATGGCAATAATCAAATTGTTCCCGGCAGCAAGCGTGGTTGCCAAACTGGCGATGCTGGTCGTGGCCGTGCTGACTAATGTAAGCGGGCCGTCAAACGATGTTGCCGAGGACGATGGTGACGGAGGAGTTCCCTGAACAGAAGCAGCTGCCGTCCTTTGAGCCGTTCCAACGTTCCCTGCGGAAAGGATATTGCATTGGCTCTGGCTCACGGACGAGGAAACAGCATGCGTTGCTGCCGTAGTGCCGCCGGCCCCTCTTTGCACATTGACAAAATTATTGCCCGAAATGCCGCCGTACCACATAGCTTCACTCTCGATAGTGATTCTTCCCTGCGGTGCATACCCCGCTGTAGAAATCACCGGGATGGTGGCTGAAGTCGCGGTGATGTTTGCGGTAAGAACGGTTGCGGCCGGGGAATAGAGCGTGCTGGTCACGGTAAAAGACCCTCGTCCCAGAAAGACATTGCTATTTGCGAGTGCGGTGCAGACCGTCCCGCTTTTAAACTGATACAGCGCGAACTCAATCCCCCCTTCGGCCACATCCAAAGCCTGCGCAGACAGCAGATCATTCGTGGCGGTAACGCTGCTGGTTGTAACCATGGATATAAACATCATGCCCATGAATGCAAGAATGACAATGATGAATACTGCCGCGATAAGCGAGACGCCGTGCTGATCCTTTATGGTACAGCGCATTCCTGACTCCTTACTGCAAATTTCTCGGGTGCACCCGTGTGTGCATGGCAAGGGACTCCGTCCCCTGCTGAACAGTCAGATCGACGGCTACAAACCAAAGTGTTGCCGCCGTCGCCGCGGTACTTCCGTCCTGCTGGAGATATGCAAATGTCAGAGAGGTCACTCCGTTTGCGAGCGGCTGCCACGTGGCTCCATTATCCTCGGTGCGTTCTATGCTGTTCCCGTTGAGACGGAAGCCCATTTGGCTTCCTTGAAGGTTTATATACTGGAAGTTGTTTGCGGTCATAATCGGAACGTCCGCGGCCGTTCTGCTTCGCAGCAGCCTGATTTCCCGCGTCATGCGCTCCATCGCGAGCCGTGATTGATAGTGCAGAGCGCTCCGCTGGTCTTCGGCAGCGTATCCCCGTACTCCCTGCAGGATTATCAGAGCGGCTATGCCTGCAATAATAGCGATAATCACGATCACAATGACGACCTCGATAAGCGTGAAGCCTTTTGATCTCAGAGGCGTCAAACCGCGCGATAACGCGGGCCGTGGGTCGGAGACCGGAGCTCCGGACTTGCGGGATTTGCTTCTTTTTACGGTTATCATAGGCTGATCCGTCACGCTAATAGTTTGCCACAATTGATTCTGAAGTAATCGTGCCAATGGCGGCATTCGTTACCGACACTGTTATATGCGCGTACCCTGTTGTGCAGGGCGGCGAGCCTACATTCGTGTTCAAATCTCCGGAGGTGACGCAATAAATTGAGACGGAACGGCTAAATGCCGAAAAACCCGGAACCGTAATAGGATTCTCCGCTGGATAGTTCGCGGGAATTATCCAGGAGAATCCCCGCGCCGTGTTCTGCCGGTCGCCCATGATGATTTCCATCTTCTCCCTCACAAGAAGATTTGCCTGGGCCACCACGAGCGGATTCGCACCGGTTCGCATACTGTTCGAAAACACCGACATCACGCCGATCCCGGCAATGGCAAGAACAACAATCGTGATAATAAGCTCTATGAGGGTGAAACCACCCTCGTTGCTTTCGACATTCCGCAATCTGTATCCCCTATTCAGAGAATTCAATTCACCGCTCCGGTCTGCGCTGTAACAACAATGGTGCTCACCGCAGTCCCGTTTCCATTTACCACAATGGACATTCCGGCTGCGGCAGCGGAACAGCTTCCCAGACTGCCGCCGCAGTTGAACGGTCGTCCGAGTGTATCATACTCAAGGCATGTCATAGTAGGCGCTATGGAAATGCCCGCAAAGCTTCCCGCGTTCAGAGTGACGGTCAAGTTCCCGTATGACGCGGGGTCGGTTAGTGCAGTAAAAGCACTGCAATTCCCAAGGATGCTGCTGTCCTGAACAGCGGCATACCCCGCGGCCGGAGCGGTGCCGGTTCCATTAAAGTATACTCTGGTCCGCCTGTTTCTTGCCATGGCAACATCCTGCACGTACCGTACATCCGCGCGAAACTTATCTGCAAATGCTCCGGCATTGGTGCTGGGTATGGTTCCCAGCCTCGGTGCGGCAAAGAAAGCGATGATTCCGATCAGAACAATGACCATGATAAGTTCGATCAGCGTAAAGCCTTCATTCGCGCGTGTATTTCCTTCTGCTTTTATCATAAGCTGGAAATTATTCTTCACACGATCGGTGATAAAAAAACAAAAACCGCCCCATATATTTCAGGGCGGTTAAAAAACAGTTATAAGATAAGATCGTTCACCTAAATCTCTTTTACCGAGCAGCCCGGCAGTTATTGACAACCCGTCGTGACGGCAACAATGGTGGGAGAAGCACCGGCCCCAGCTGGCTGCGTATAACTCACCGCGCAGTTTGCTGGAGTTGGAGAGCCATTCAAGGTAAACGATGACGGTGCACCGGAAACAAAGGTGAAGCCCGACATATTGGATATGGCGTTGTTGATTCCTCCAGTTGCTGATGCAGGGAAGCCATATACCGTACTTATCGTTACACCGCCTACCGAGACCGTTCCGGTCGACCGGAGCTCTCCGTTGATGATGGCAGACGCGTTTACTATGGCGGCTGCGCCGTTCACTGTACCGAGCATGCCGTTCACGGCTGAAGTGCGGGCGCTGGTCTGCAGGTCAATATACCGTGGAATAGCGACCGCTGCCAGAATGCCAAGAATCACAATGACCATGATCAACTCAATCAACGTAAAACCTTTCTGCTTCATTAACATATCCCCTCCCCAAAAATTAGTTAAGTACCTGTCAGGTGTTCTTTCGGCAACATCGGGAATCTACAGCAACCGAAACCGAGACTTCCGACGCATAATAAATTTTTATACAAATCAAACCATCTATAACCTATACGATTGTATCATGATTCCATGATAAGACAACAAAAAAATAAAGTTTTTGTTTTCTTACCTGTGTTACCGTTTAAACAAATTCATCAGGTCCCACATGGGCAAAAATATCCCCAAAGCCAGAAACAGGACCATCCCGCCGATAAAGAAAAGAAGGACCGGCTCAATCATGCTCGAAAGATTTCGCAGGGTATAATCCACTTCCACATCATAATAATCGGAAACCTTGTTCAGCATATCGTCAGCTTTACCGGTCTCTTCCCCGACGGCCATCATCTGCACAACAAGCGGAGGAAACAGCCCCGATGCTTCCATCGGATCGTGAAGATTTTTCCCTTCCCGCAGGCTGTCGCGCATTCCCGCTATCGCACGCGCAATCACGACGTTGTTCACAACCTCCGCTCCGATTTCAAGCGTGATCATCATGGAAATACCGCTCCGCTGCAATGCGGCGAATATTCGCGCGAACCGGGAGAGCGCCACTTTTTGGAAAAGTGCCCCGAATATGGGGAGCTTCAGTTTGAATGCATCCCACTGCCACCTGCCCTGCGGCGTGCGTATATACCAGTAAATTCCGCCGGCAAGAAGGCCGATACCCAGAATAATAAGATACCAGTAATTTTGTATACCGTGGTTGATGTTGATAAGAATGCGCGTCGGCAGAGGCAACTCAGTCTTGAACTGCGCGAAAACCGCACTGAACTTCGGGATGACAAAGGTGACCAGAAATACAAACGCAATACAAATGGCCGCCACGACAAATAAGGGATACCGCACCGCGGTCTTGACGCGGGCGGATGTCTCCGCTTCGTGCTCCGCAAGATGTGCCAGACGGTTCAGGATATCATCCAGAATGCCCCCGGTCTCTCCGGCCTGGATCATGCTTACATACATTTTACTGAAAAGCGCCGGATGTTTGGCCAGCGCTCCGGAGAAAGAAAGACCGGCCTCCAGATCACGCGCTACATCCATAATGGTTTTTTTGAGCCGGGGGCTTTCCGTCTGTTTCTCCATCGTGAATAAACACTGAAGCAGTGGTATGCCGGCGCTCATAAGGGTCGCGAGCTGTCTGTTAAATATGATAAGGTCCTGCGGTTTGACTCGGGAAAATCTCGACAAAAAATCCGGCGTAACCAGTTTGGGGGCTTGTTCCTCGATCAGAACCGGTATAAAACCCATGGTTGAAAGCTGGTCAGCGACGGCCTCTTTGGCACGTGCCTCCATTGCCCCGGCGTGCAAACCACCTTCTTTGTCCCGTGCCTTATATCGGTACAGTGGCATTTCAGTCCCTCGTCAAAAAAACCGTGTGATGAAAAGGCAACGTGCAATTACAGAGCTCTTATCCGCTGAGCCGTTTTATAATTGCGCGTAACGTACCATAAAAAAAGGGGTTCTGCAACCAAACAAAAAATTGCACAAAATAAAATAATATTGACAAATACAATTTTATAGGTTAAGATTTTACCGCATATTATCCTAGTCAACAACCCCTGTTATTACCTAGCCAAAGCTGAATAACCAGGTTAATAAACAACCCTTTTGCAGAGGAAATAAGCTTATCCGTAACAAAATCACGAGCCATTATAATTCAACCCAAACGCCGACAGATTAACGGAATCTGCTCGCCTTTAGGACATTGCCATCGTGCATATGGTTGCGCCGCATGTACACAGGAGCACAATAATTTATCAACCCACCCCCATTATCAGGGATCAAACCTGTCTGCCCTTCAATCCCGGGCCCAAGGAGTAACACCATGAATTTAGTAGAACTAAAAGGAAAAAACATTGCTGAGCTGACCGCAATGGCGGATGAGCTGAAAGTCGAGGGCGTCAGCGGAATGCGAAAGCAGGAACTGATCTTTGCAATCCTGCAGGCGCAGACCGAAAAGAACGGCATGATCTTCGGCGAAGGCGTGCTCGAAATTCTGCCGGACGGCTTCGGTTTTCTCAGAGCTCCCGATTACAACTACCTTCCCGGTCCGGACGACATCTATGTCTCCCCGTCGCAGATTCGCAGGTTCAACATCCGCACCGGTGACACGGTTTCGGGGCAGATACGGCCTCCAAAAGAAGGCGAGCGGTATTTCGCTCTGCTGAAAGTCGACGCCATTAACTATGAAGATCCGGAAATATCCCGAACAAAAATCCTGTTTGACAACCTCACGCCGTACTATCCGGAAAAGAAAATAAAACTCGAACACTCCCCCACGGACTACACCACGCGCGCCATGGACCTTATCACGCCCATCGGCATGGGCCAGCGCGGTATGATCGTTGCTCCGCCTCGCACCGGCAAAACCATGCTGCTCCAGGCCATTGCCAAGGCGATTTTGAAAAACCATAAAGACATAAAGCTCATCGTGCTTTTGATTGACGAACGTCCGGAAGAAGTCACGGACTGGCAGCGGCAGGTGAAAGCAGAAATCATCAGTTCCACCTTCGATGAACCTCCGCAAAGGCACGTGCAGGTCGCCGATATGGTGAGCGAACGAGCAAAGCGGCTTGTGGAGCACAAAAAAGACGTGGTCATTCTTCTCGACAGCATCACCCGGCTTGCGCGCGCCCATAATGCAATCATTCCCGCCTCGGGCAAGGTGCTGTCCGGCGGCCTTGATGCCAACGCGCTTCAGCGTCCGAAACGGTTTTTCGGCGCGGCCCGAAGCATTGAGGGAGGCGGAAGCCTTACCATCCTGGCGACAGCGCTCGTTGATACGGGCAGCCGCATGGATGATGTGATCTTCGAAGAATTCAAGGGTACGGGCAACATGGAGCTCCACCTCGACCGGAAGCTCGTGGACAAACGTGTCTTCCCGGCCATTGATATCAATGCGTCCGGCACCCGCAAGGAAGAGCTGCTGGTTGACAAGGACGATCTGAACCGCATGTGGATTCTCCGAAAGGTGTTGAATCCGCTCACCACGGTGGAGAGCATGGAGTTTCTTCTTGAAAAACTCAAACAGGCAAAAACCAACCGCGATTTCCTGGACTCCATGAACAAGTAGCAAACCGTATACAGACTGCGGTATTTTCGGCAGGATGCCCTGTGGACCGAAATCGAAGAGGTTTTTTTATCACCGTGCCTCCTCAAGCAGAGCATCGTTGTCGTTCATTTTTTGCTTGTAAATTTAGATAGTTTGGTATATTATTACGCCCTTAACGAGAAAGCCACAGCATCCTGCTGTGGCTGTGGCTTTTATAACAGGAGGAAATGAAACATATGAAAGAGAACATTCATCCAGACTACAAACTGACCACGGTCAGTTGCGCCTGCGGAGAAACATTTCAGACCCGGTCGACAAAAAAGACATTGAAGCTCGATATCTGCTCCGTTTGCCACCCTTTTTTCACCGGCAAACAGAAGCTTATCGATACTGAAGGCCGCGTGGACAAGTTCAGAAAAAAATACAAAAAGGCGTAGGCCGGACGATGGGGAGGAGGGAACTCGTTTTCTTCATTCCTTCCCACGCGAAATAGAGGCCAATTTTCACGGTTCCGAGGTTTTTGCTTTGTCTGAGAAACTGAACATAGGCGGTCAGGCGGTGCTGGAAGGCGTTATGATGCGCTCTCCCCATGCTTTTACCGTGGCGGTACGCCAGGGGGGGAAACCCGACGCTGAAATCGTTGTTATGAACCAGCACCTCAAGCCGCTCGGCGAACGATTCCCTTTTTTGAAAAAAAAATTAATCCGGGGTACGGCGGCATTATTCGAGGCTCTGTGGCTCGGCATCCGGGCGCTTAACTTCTCGGCAAACGAAGCGTTCGAAAGCAAAGACGGAAAAAAGGAAGAAATAACCCCGCTCGCCATGGCCGGCACGTTGGCCGTAGCGCTCATTTTTTCTCTTGGCATCTTTCTGGCACTCCCTCTTCTTCTGACCAATCTGCTCGGCATGCACTATGAGACCGTCAACAAAAACGGGGTCTTGTTCAATCTGACCGACGGCGTCTTCCGGGTCGCGTTGTTTCTCGGATATGTGTCCGGCATCTCCTGCATGAAGGACATCCGCCGGGTATTTGAATACCATGGCGCTGAGCATAAATCCATCGGCGCTTACGAGGCAGGTGTGGAACTGACGGTGCAGAATGCTCGCTGGTATTCCTGCATTCATCCGCGTTGCGGGACGAGTTTTCTGCTCGCAGTGGTCGTGCTCTCGATTCTCGTGTTTTCGCTCATTCCCGGAGACTGGCCGCTCTGGGCAAAAGGGGCCGCACGGATTGCCTTGCTGCCGGTTATCGCGGGGCTTGGCTATGAATTCATCAAGTACAGCGCAAAAAAAAGCGAGAACGCTCTGATCAAATGCCTGATGCTCCCGGGTCTCTGGCTCCAGCGCCTTACCACGCGTGAACCGTCGGACGATCAGATAGAGGTGGCCATCAGGGCCCTCAATGAGGCCCTCGCGATGGAACCCCGCTAAAGCGGGGTTTTTTGTTGGTGAAACAGCAGCCGCTCCCCGGAGCTTGCGGGGTGCAAATAGTTTTCTCTATTTATAGGGAATATTCAGCCTTCGGAGGCCGCTCCTGAGAGCGTCCCCCGTGTGGTGATTATAAAATCATGCTGAAAAAATTGGACGCTGTAGCGGAAAAATACGACGAGTTGACGAGACTCCTTGCTGATCCTTCGGTCGCGGCAGACCATCAGCAATATCTGAAATACTCCAGGGAACGGTCTGATATTGAAGAAGTGGTGCACCATTACCGCGCATATCAGGACAGCATCAGGCAGATTCATGACGCCGAAGAGATGCTGAACGACAAACAGGCGGACAGCGAACTCCGGGAGATGGCAGACGCCGAGCTCAAAGACCTCCGCACCAAAGTCGGGCAGATGGAGCAGGAGCTCCGCATCATGCTCGTGCCCAAGGACCCGCGAGACGATAAAAATATTTTTCTGGAAATCCGGGCTGGCGCCGGCGGCGATGAAGCAGGCCTTTTCGCGGCGGAACTCTTCCGCATGTATTCACGGTACGCGGAGAAGAAACGCTGGAAGGTAACGCTTCTTGATATGAACACTACCGGCGTCGGCGGCGCAAAGGAAGTGGTTGCACAAATCCAGGGCAAGGGCGTGTACAGCAAACTCAAATACGAGAGCGGCGTCCACCGGGTGCAGCGGGTTCCGGCAACCGAGGCAGGCGGCAGAATTCACACCTCGACGGTGACGGTGGCGGTGCTTCCCGAAGCAGAGGATGTGGACGTCCAGATTGAGCAAAAGGATCTCCGTATCGATACGTATTGCTCTTCCGGCCCCGGCGGCCAAAGCGTGAACACCACATACTCCGCTGTCAGAATCACTCACATTCCGACGGGTGAGGTTGTAGCGTGCCAGGATGAGCGGTCGCAGCTCAAAAACCGCGAAAAAGCCATGAAGATTCTCAAATCCCGGCTCGTGGAACGGGAACGGGAGCGGCAGGAGGCAGAAACCGCCCAGGACCGCAAGTCCCAGGTGGGATCGGGCGACCGGAGCGAGAAAATCAGAACCTACAACTTCCCGCAAAGCAGGGTGACCGACCATCGCATCGGGCTTTCCCTGTACCGCCTCGACTCGGTGCTCGACGGCGATCTGGATGAGTTTATCGACGCTCTGGCGGCGGCATCAAACGCCGAACGGTTGAAAAATTTGTGATTGCATTTCAATTTTTGGTTGCAAAACAACGGTCTTAAAACAGCGGCAGGTACTCAGCGCCGTAATTTGCATGCCGTCGGCTGCAATCGTTGCCATTGACTATTAGAGAAGCGGTACATAACGCTGAAGCAAAACTGATATCAGCCGGCGTTGCCAACGCACGACTTGATGCCGAAGTCCTCATCGCGCATATCTTGAACAAAAACCGCGCATGGGTCGTCACGCATGTTTTTGATGTTCTGGATGAGGAAGCCAATCGGGAATACGAAGCCGCATGCGACCGCAGAACGCGTCGCGAACCGCTCCAGTACATCCTCGGCATGCAGGAATTCTGGGGGCTCGAATTCAGGGTCACTCCGGATGCGCTCATCCCAAGGCCGGAAACGGAACTGGTTGTAGAATCGGCGCTCACCGTTGCAAAAAGTCTTGACCGACAGACAACCATTGTGGATCTCGGCACCGGGTCAGGCTGCATTGCAATAAGTCTTGCGAAAGAACTGCCGACCGCGCATTTTTTCGCCATTGATGCATCGGAAAAGGCGCTTGTAATAGCCCGGGATAATTCAGCCAGACACAATGTTTCAGAGCGCATCCGGTTCCTGCGGGGCGACCTGCTGGAACCGTTGGCTGAGACAAACGTCCGCGGACAGATAGACTTACTCGTTTCAAACCCTCCCTATGTGCGCTCAGGGGATCGCTGCTCGCTGCAACCCGAAGTTCGGGACTATGAGCCGGAAGCTGCCCTTTTTTCCGGTTCCTGCGGCACTGAAATGCATCAACGCATCATTGCAGCGGCGCCCGATTATCTCAGGCGGCATGGCGCGCTTATTATGGAGATGGGGATGGGACAGGCTGGAGTGCTGCGGGAAATGTTCTCCGCATCGGGCGAATACACGGCTCCTGTTTTCTTCAAGGACCTTGCGGGCATAGAAAGGGTCGTGACGGCGCGAAAAGCGTAATCCGCGTTCGGACCGTTCAAATCACTTGTATTATCATGAAAACCATCGTCATTAACGGCGGGAAAAAACTGAAAGGTGAAGTCCTTGTCAGCGGTGCGAAAAACGCCGCGCTGCCGATTATCGCCGCGGGACTTCTGTGTCCGGAAAAGCACGTTGTTTCCAACGTGCCGCTTCTGGCCGATGTGAAAACCCTCGGGAAGATACTCCAGAACATGGGAGTGTCCGTCGAGCGGCAGGACAAAGACGTCATCATCGACGCAAGCGGGATTCTAAACCCCGAAGCGCCGTATGACCTCGTGCGCACGATGCGGGCATCGGTGCTTGTGCTCGGCCCCCTCGTGGCACGTGCTGGAAAAGCGCGGGTTTCGCTTCCCGGTGGATGCGCCATCGGAGCCCGCCCGATTAATCTGCATTTGATGGGCCTGGAGAAGCTCGGAGCGTCCGTCGAAATCAAGCATGGGTATGTTCTGGCAAAGGCAAAGAAACTCCGGGGAGCGCGCATCTATTTCGATACCGTGACCGTGACCGGCACTGAAAACATCATGATGGCAGCCGTACTCGCCCGGGGTGAAACCATTTTGGAAAACGCCGCGCGGGAGCCCGAGGTCACGGACCTTGCGAACGCACTCGTGCAAATGGGCGCACGGATTGAAGGTGCCGGTACCGACATTATCAGGATCCAGGGCGTGGAGGAACTCGGGCCCATGAATTATACGGTGATGCCGGATCGCATCGAAACGGGAACGTTCATCATCGCGGCGACCATAACCAATGGCTCGATCAAAATTAAAAACTGCTGCCCCGTCCACCTTGAGGCCATCCTCGCTAAAGTAGCCGAGGCCGGTGCGGAGATCAAAATCGACAAGGGAACGCTGCAGGTAACCGGCAGCCGCAAAATAAAACCCGTGGACATAAAGACGCTGGAATATCCTGGCTTCCCCACGGACATGCAGGCTCAATTCATGAGCCTCATGTGTCTGGCGGACGGCACGAGCGTAATCAACGAAACCATTTTTGAAAACCGTTTCACCCACGTTGCGGAACTGAGGCGCATGGGCGCCGACATCCAGACGGAAGGCAGAAGCGCCGTTGTGAAAGGCATGCCGAAGCTTTCCGCCGCTCCGGTCATGGCGACCGACCTTCGCGCAAGCGCCTCGCTGATCCTCGCGGGCCTCGCCGCAGAAGGGCAGACGGTCGTATCCCGCATATACCATCTGGACCGGGGATATGAAAATATTGAACAAAAGCTGTCAGCGCTCGGGGCGGACATCAAGCGAATTTAATCCACCTGCAGCAGACAGGCTTTTCGTACCGTAACTGCATACTTAACCATCACAGAGGTTGTCATGAAAATTCTTGATTCTCAACAAAACGACGTCGGCTCGGAGCTAAAACGCATCATCAACCGCGGCGAAACAGTGACTGAAGACATTGCTGCGACCGTAAAGGAAATCATCGAGCGCGTCCGCAAGGAAGGCGATCCTGCGGTCATCGAATACACCGAAAAATTCGACAAGCTCAAGCTCGGTCTCAAAGACATCAGAGTGTCACCGGAGGAAATCAAGCAGGCGTACTCCAACGTCGAAGCAAAAAAAGTCGATTCGCTCAAGCTAGCAGCCGATAATATCCGCTCCTTTCATGAGAAGCAAAAGCACACTTCCTGGGTCTCTCAGGAGGCAGACGGCGTAATGGTAGGCAATCTGATCCGTCCAATCCGAAGCGCGGGCGTGTATGTCCCGGGCGGAAAGGCGTCGTATCCTTCCTCCGTGCTCATGAATGTCATTCCTGCGCAGGTCGCAGGCGTAGAGCACCTGCTTATGTGCTGTCCGGCCCCTGGAGGGAACCTGAACCCCTATACGCTGGTTGCCGCAGACATTGTGGGAGTAACAGAAATCTACCGGATCGGCGGGGCTCAGGCCGTTGCCGCCATGGCGTACGGCACGGCGTCCATTCCAAAAGTGGACAAGATCGTCGGCCCCGGAAACATCTATGTTGCTACGGCAAAACGGTTTGTTTTCGGACAGGTGGATATAGATATGATAGCAGGCCCCAGTGAAATCCTGGTTATCGCCGATCATACGGCCGATCCCGTCTATGTGGCGGCAGACCTTCTTTCGCAGGCCGAGCATGATGAGCTCGCCTCCTCCCTCCTTGTCACCAATTCACGGGAACTGGCGGAGAAAGTAAACGGGGAAATTGAGCAGCAGCTCGCAGCCCTGTCGCGAAAGGAAATTACGCGAAAATCCCTGGACCGGTTCGGCGCTCTTATCATCACGAATAATCTGCAGGAGGCGGCTGAAATCTCCAACTCGATCGCTCCGGAGCATTTGGAACTGGCAGTGGAGAAACCTTTCGAACTGCTTGCCATGATCAAAAACGCGGGAGCAATTTTTCTCGGCCATTATACTCCGGAGTCCATTGGCGACTATATTGCCGGACCGAATCATGTGCTTCCGACCGGCGGTACCGCGAGATTTTTTTCCCCCCTGTCTACAGACAGTTTTTTGAAAAAATCGAGCCTGATTTTTTATCCCAGGGAAAGTCTGGACAAGGTTGCCGATGCCGTTCTGCAAATTGCGGAAGTGGAAGGGCTCGATGCGCATGGGAATACAATCAAGGTACGGATGTCAAAAAAATAATTTTTTAAAGGCCGCCGGGAACACAACCTCTCCGGCCGCAGTTTCTTGTGAGGAGATGCACATGCCGACAAAATATAAAGCCAAACCGGTAAACAGTAAAACCCCCGCCGCTCCCAAGCTCAAACTCGGACTTCCCAAAGGCAGCCTGCAGGATGCGACTTTTAAGCTGTTCGACAAAGCAGGTTATCGCATACAGGTCAATTCGAGAAGCTACTACCCCAGCGTAGACGATCCTGATATCGAGTGCATTCTCGTACGCGCTCAGGAAATGGCCCGCTACGTTGACAACGGCATATTTGATGTAGGCCTCACCGGCAGGGACTGGGTCCTTGAGCAGAACGCCGATGTGGTCGATGTCGCAGAGCTCAAATATGCAAAGGGAGGACTCACGCCCGTCCGATGGGTCGTGGCTGTGCCCGAGGATTCCCCTATCAAAACGCTAAAAGACCTGAAAGGAAAACGCATCGCCACCGAACTTGTCGGCTATACCAAACGGTATCTGAAATCCAAAGGGATTTCTGCAGATGTGGAGTTCTCGTGGGGCGCTACCGAGGTAAAGCCGCCGAAGCTCGCCGATGCCATCGTGGAACTTACGGAAACAGGCAATTCACTCAGAGCGAACAAACTCAGAATCGTCGATGTCATCCTCGAATCCACCACCCGCATCATCGCAAACAAGAAAGCGTGGAAGGACCCGTGGAAAAAAAAGAAAATCGAAAACCTGACCATGCTCTTGCAGGGAGCACTTGCAGCTGAGGAAAAAGTGGGGCTCAAGATGAACGCGCCCAAGGCGAACCTCAAGGAGATCTGCGGCCTGCTTCCTTCAATGCATGCTCCGACGATCTCACACCAGACGGACCCGGCATGGGTCAGTCTCGAGGTCATCCTGGATGAAAAACAGGCCCGAAACCTGATACCCCGCCTGAAGCGGCGCGGTGCATCAGGCATCGTTGAATACCCTTTGAACAAAGTGATTCCTTAAACCAAGGCGGCCGAATGGCCGCTTTTTTTATCGCATCTCAGTTTTTGCTTGCACCTCAATACAATTTCCTGTATATATTTTTCCTGGACAAAAAATATTGTTCTTTAATCCTTTAAATCTGTTAAGGGAGGTTGCATAATGATGAAGGAACAAAGAGGTTTTACGCTTATTGAGCTGATTATCGTGATTGTTATCCTCGGTCTTCTGGCAGCGCTTGCCATACCAAAGTATATTTCTGTTCAACAGCAGGCGCGTACTGCCTCGATCAATGGCCTGGCAGGCGGGCTCAGAGGCGCGGTCGCTCTGGCACGGGCACAGTATATGGCGACCGGGAATATGACTGCTACCACAGTCACCATGGACGGCACGGCTGTTGCCTGCGCCGCACGCACCGGCATCCCAACCGGCACTGCTGCGGGAATCGGGGCTGCAATGCAGGACTTGACCGGCTTTACTGGCACATACACCACTCCGACGGCGGTAACGTTCCAGTTCACCTCAAACCCGAGTGCAACCTGCGAAGCAGTTTATAACGGAACCACGGGAATAGTCACCACGGTGATAACAGGTTGCTAACCGAGCGTCACCCTCGATCGGCTGTAAAACCGTGGGTTTTAAAACCACGTGCAGCTCAATTACAACTAATTTACAGGGCGGCCTTTTGGCCGCCTTTTTCTTTTTATGCTAATTTCTGCTTGTGGCTGTTTCTCTTTTCTTGTATAGTTTTACCATGCGCAAAAAAATAGCAAAAATAAAAAATATCGCAAACCTTCTTAAACCGGAAATACGCAGACTCAAGGCGTATTCCGTTGATGAATCCCCCGCCCGCCTTAAGATGGACGCCATGGAAAACCCATTTCCTTTGCCGGACGAAATCCGGCAGGAATTGGCAGAGGCCCTTAAATCCGAGCAGATCAACCGGTATCCCGATCCTTCAGCAGCTCAACTGAAAATGTCACTTGCCGACTTATGGGGCATCGGGACGCAGCGCATGGTCCTGGGCAATGGGTCGGATGAGCTTATTCAGATGATCGTTCTCGCCTTCGGCGGACCGGTGCTCGTCCCCGTGCCGACGTTTGCCATGTACGAAATCATTTCCAAAACACTTGCTCAAAGCGTTGTTGCCGTACCGCTCAAAAAAGATTTCTCGCTTGATGCTGACAAAATGCTTAAAAAAACCCGCGATGTACGTGCAAAAGTGATCTTCCTCGCCTGTCCCAACAATCCGACAGGGAACCGCTTTTCGGATGAAGCAATATTGAAAATACTGAACAAAGCAAATGCAATTGTGGTCATCGATGAAGCATACTTCAGTTTCAGCGGAAAGACCTTTCTTCCCCTGCTGAGCAGTTATCCGAATATGATCATACTGCGCACCCTCTCAAAAATCGGGTTCGCAGGACTTCGGATCGGCGCGCTGACAACTTCGTCAAAACTCATCAACGAACTTGCTAAAATCAGGCTGCCATATAACATTAGCACTCTTTCACAGGCGGCTGCGGTCGTTGCGCTCAGGCATAAGAACACACTGAACCGCCAGATTTCCCTGTTGATTTCAGCGCGAGAAAGGCTTTATAATGCCCTGTCGCAGATACACAGTATTACTGTTTATCCTTCAGAAGCAAATTTTATCCTCTTCAAAACCGGCACTGATGCTGCATATCTGTATGAAAAACTCAGGGAATCCGGGATCCTGATCAAAAACCTGAGCAGACCAGGCATTCTGAGTAATTGCCTGCGAGTAACAGTGGGCACTCCGGAAGAAAACAATGAATTTGTGGACACGGTCAAAAAGATTCTCAAGACCGTCTGATGCACCCGATGACGTTTCAGGAGTTCAAAAAGAAAAGACACAATCGCCAAAAATGCACCTGGTTTGGTTTGCCGTTCATACTCGTTGCAGGATGGTTTTTCCCGGTGCTGGGATACATTGTTCCGGCAGGTGCAGCTGCGGCGCTTCTTATTGCGCCTTATAAAGGGCGGTATTGGTGCGACTGGCTCTGCCCGATGGGCAGTTTTTACGATCTTTACCTGAATAAAATCAGCAAAAAAGGAACAGTACCTTCCTTTTTCAGAAAAAGACTTTTTAAAACAGCAACAGGTCTCATCGTACTCGGGGCGGCAAGCCTGCTTGTCTACGGTATGTGGGGCACCGTGAATGGTGCAGGACTCGCTCTGCTCACCATGCTGGCAGCGTCTGTGCTGCTCGGCGTGGCATTGGGAATACGGTATCATGCGCGGGGATGGTGCTCTCTTTGCCCGGTAGGAACTCTGGCCAATGCATGTTCGCTCAACAGGCATCATCTGCGGATTGATATATCCTGTCGAAGCTGCGGTGTGTGCGAACTGTATGCGGGATGATGGTATGCCCCATGCAATTAAACCCCGCACAATACCGCAGGTATGGTGAAATGCGGGATGATGACTGCATACACTGCATGTGTTGTGCCTTCGTCTGCCCGCAAAAGGCGATTGCCCCCCGCAAACAACGGAGCTGATGCTGCATTGCTCGGAACTCAAAACCTTTCTTTTTCGAAAAGGAGACCGCATGCCGAGAAAGGCGAAAATCGAACGAAGAACAAAGGAAACGCAGATAAAAATCGACCTGAACCTGGATGGCACCGGCATCTACAACATAAAAACATCGGTGCCGTTCATGGACCACATGTTCTCGCATGTAGCCAAACATGGCTTTTTCGATCTCACGGTAAAGGCAACGGGTGATACCGAAATCGACGACCATCACACGGTCGAGGACCTGGGCATTGCCTTCGGCCAAACCCTTAAAAAGGCCCTGGGCGACAGTAAAGGCATCAGGCGGTATGGAGAGGCAACGGTCCCCATGGATGAAACACTGGCCCAGGTGGTGATGGATTTATCAGGCAGGCCTTTTCTCGTGTACGAGGTGGAACTGCCGAAAAAATACAAGCTCAAAGAGTTTGATCCTGGACTCGCTGAGGATTTCTTTCAGTCTGTGGTGAATCATGCCGGAATGAATCTTCACATCCGCCTCCTGTACGGACGGGACGTACACCATATGCTCGAAGGAATCTTCAAGGCCTTCGGGCGCGCTCTTGACCAGGCAACGGCTCTCGATCCCCGGATCAAGGGCATTCTCTCGACAAAAGGAAAAATTTAAGTTCTGCTTACCACGGAGACCGTATAGGAAAGAACGGAGTGTTTTCGTTGCGCCACTCGTCTGATACGCTTTTCGTGACGGAGACGTTTATAGCATGATAGCAATTATTGATTACGGCATGGGGAATTTGCGAAGCGTGCAAAAAGGATTTGAACGCGTGGGATGCGAAGCCCTGGTGACCAGGGATGCAAAAACCATCCTGAATGCCGACAAGGTTGTGCTGCCCGGAGTGGGCGCATTTCCCGATTGCATGAGAAATCTGGAACAATATGGACTCGTCGAACCGGTCCACAAAACCATCAGCGCCGGAAAGCCCTTTCTCGGCATCTGCCTGGGCCTTCAGCTGCTCTTTACCGAAAGCGAGGAATTCGGACTGTCAAAAGGGCTGGGCATCATCAAAGGCAGAGTGATCCGTTTTCAGGGACCGGCATTCACGGACCTTAAGGTGCCGCACATGGGATGGAATTCCCTTTCCATCAAACGAAAGGCCCCGGCGCTTCAGGATGTTCCGGACAAGAGCAACGTGTATTTCGTCCATTCCTTTTACGTAGTACCGGAGGACCCGGACATTATTGCCACAACAACAACGTATGGCGTAGAATTTGTTTCAAGCATCTGGAAAGACAATATCTATGCAACGCAGTTTCACCCGGAGAAAAGCCAGGCGCTGGGGCTGTCTATCCTGAAACATTTCGGACTGCAAAAAAGCTGATTCAGTCCGCAGAGGTACGGAAGGCTCTTCACTGAACCATCCTCTGCATCAACCATCATACAAAGGACAACTCTATGCTGATCATTCCGGCAATCGATTTAAAAGACGGTAAATGCGTCCGCCTCCAGCAGGGGCTCATGGACAAGGCGACAATTTATTCCGATGATCCCGCCGCCACGGCGCACCACTGGGAATCACAGGGAGCTGAACTGCTGCATGTCGTGGACCTGGACGGCGCCTTTGCGGGTGTTTCCAGGAATCTCGCAGCCATCAAGGCAATCCGGAGCGCCGTCACAATGACAATTGAAGTCGGCGGCGGAATTCGGGACATCGCCGCGATAGACACGCTGGCATCCATCGGGATCAACCGCATCATCCTCGGGACCGCCGCAATCGAGAACCCTGCGTTCGTCCGCGAAGCATGCAAAAAGTTTCCGGGAAAGATTATCGTCGGTATCGATGCAAAGGACGGTATGGTTGCGATCAAAGGCTGGGCCGAAGTGACCAGTATGCAGGCCGTGGATCTGGCGATGCAAATGCAGGAAGCCGGGGCCACTGCCATTATCTACACGGACATAAAGCGGGACGGGATGTTGTCCGGCCCGAACATCACGGCCACGAAAACTCTGGCGGACGCCCTGCATATCCCGGTCATCGCATCGGGCGGCGTGTCGACAATGCAGGACATTCAGGATATCCTGGCCGCACGACACTCCGGAATCAGCGGCGTGATAACCGGCAAGGCGATTTATAACGGCTCCCTCAATTTGAGGGAAGCTATTACCTTTGTCAAGCTGAACGACAACCTCTGCGCAAGGTAACGATACGCTCTTTTTTCAACACTGATGTGAAAGGACAGCAGGACCTCGTTATGTTAACCAAAAGAATCATCCCGTGCCTCGACGTGAAGGCCGGACGAGTAGTCAAGGGCGTAAGCTTTCTGAATCTGCGCGACGCGGGCGATCCGGTGGAAATCGCCAAAATTTACGATGAACAAGGCGCGGATGAGCTGACGTTTCTGGACATTACCGCATCCCATGAAGAACGCGGCATTATTCTTGATGTCGTCCGCCGCACCGCGGAACAGGTCTTCATGCCACTTACGGTGGGCGGCGGCATAAAAACGATCGACGACATCAGAAATCTGCTGCTCGCCGGCTGCGATAAGGTTTCCATCAATACCTCGGCGGTCCATGATCCGGAATTCATCAAAAACGCATCCCTGCGTTTTGGCAGCCAGTGCATTGTTGTTGCCATTGACGCGAAACGGGTGGTCGCGTATTCACAGGACTTCAAGCCTCCGCTCACCTGGGCAGGCGATCCGAAATATAAATCCCTTTTCCTCGGCCATTCCGAGCTTCCACGCCAATCCATGTTGCAATGGGAAGTCTATACTCACGGGGGCAGAAATCCGATGGGAATCGATGCGGTTGCGTGGGCAAAAAAGATGGAAGAGTACGGCGCGGGAGAAATTCTACTCACCAGTATGGACCAGGACGGTCAGAAAACCGGCTATGATCTTGAACTGACGCGAACAATCGCTGAAGCAGTTTCCATTCCGGTCATAGCGTCCGGCGGCGTTGGGAACCTTGAACACATCTATGAAGGGTTTGCCAGGGGAAAAGCAGACGCGGCACTGGCAGCGTCCATCTTTCATTTCCGGGAATTCACCATCAGGCAGGCAAAAGAGTATTTGCAGGAGCGGGGCGTGCCGGTGAGGCTGTAAGGGCAGGCTGCTGAAGCAGGGTCACGCCATCTGGGACCGTTTGCGATGGTCAGGGTCAGAAATACTTTTCTCCAAGAAAGTGCAGCGTTGTCTTGATAAGCTCCGCCATGTTCACCGGCTTGGTCAGATAGCCGTTCGCGCCGAGTGACAGCCCCACATTCCGATCATTGCTCTCCCCCTTCGTCGTGATAATCACAATGGGAACATCACTCTTGAGCCTAGTGCGGACCTGCCGGATCAGTTCCGCGCCATCCATTTCAGGCATGACCATGTCCGTCAGGACCAAGTCGAACCGATTGCTTTCAAGCTTCGCAAGCGCGTCCTGTCCATTCACCGCCTCGGTAGTCTTGACGCCGAGCATCCGTCTCAGGTTTATCACGAGGAGCATTCGCATGATC
The DNA here is from genome assembly GCA_963663225.1 of Nitrospirota bacterium. Classification (GTDB taxonomy): domain Bacteria; phylum Nitrospirota; class UBA9217; order UBA9217; family UBA9217; genus JBAZLV01. The sequence goes on from OY760142.1 coordinate 803,847, forward strand.
GTGGAGTCATCCACGATCAGAACAGCTTTATCGCTCAGATTAAACATAGAAAGCCTTCGTGGGTCGGAGGATTGCGATAAAAATCAGAAGGCGGGATGGCCCACCCCGCCTTCGTGATTTTCACGCCGAAGCAAAATTAGTGCCCGTTACCGGCCGATGTACACGCATCATGGATTCCCTCACGATTACAGTCCGGCTCCGTTTTGCCTACTGCCTCGCGGCAACGCCGTTCTGAATCGTTTTTGCGATTGTTTCCGTGTTCGTCTCTCGCACAGCCAGCAGCATGTTTTTTTTCTCATAGTACCCGATCAAGGGGGATGTCTTCTCATTGTAGACATCCAGACGCTTTGTAATCGCTTCTACCGTTTCATCTGCGCGCTGAATCACCGGGCTGCCGCATTTCCGGCAGGTGTCGTTCGGTCCCGGAGGATTGCTTTTTACGTTATAAATTTCCTGGCACGAAGGATTCGAACAAGTCCTGCGTGTCGTCAGCCGGTCGAGGATCACTTCGCGCGGCACGTCAAGGTTTACCGCCAGATCGAGCCTGATGTTCAGTTTTTTCAGCAGAGCATCAAGCGCCTCCGCCTGTGGAATGGTTCTGGGAAATCCATCGAGCAGAAATCCCTTCTCTACGTCCTTTTCCCGAAGCCTCTGCTCCATAATTCCCATGATAAGCGAGTCAGGAACGAGGTCTCCCCGGTCAATATAACCTTGGGCTTCCTTGCCGAGCGGGGTCCCGGCCTTTACCGCACCACGAAGAATATCTCCGGTAGATATCTGCACGGAACCGTCCAGTCTCGTCAAAACTTTTGCCACCGTACCTTTTCCTGCGCCCGGGGCGCCTAACAAAATAATTCTCATCCAACAGCCTCCTCACCTGCAAATGCAAAATATTTTTTTTATTATCATATGAACGGGAGGGGAAATCAAGAAAAAAGTCGCTGGAGAACGGAACAAGAATTGTAGCGCTGGGACGGTATGCATCGGAAAAGCTTTTCTTTTTGTTTCACAGCAGCGGAAAATGACAGGCAACCTGGTGTGCATCAGTTATGTCGCGGAGTCGCGGTTCGCTTGCGGGATCCGCGCAGATTTCAGGCCTGCCCTTAGACTCATAAACCGGGCACCGGGGCGCGAACCGGCATCCGGTGAGTGGCCGTTCAAAATCGAACACACCCCAGTTTTTTCCCTGTGCCGGCGGGAAAGCACGGGTAGCTTCTTTGCTCTGTTTTTCAACAAGAGAAGACCACAGCACACGCGTATACGGATGGCAGGGTTTGCCTGCGACGCGGCCGGTGAGGCCCATCTCCACGATCTTTCCCAGATACATGACCCCGACTTTGTGGCTGACAAGTTCGACCACGCGCAGATCGTGCGAAATGAACAGATAGGAAAGATGCAGCTGTTTCTGAAGGTCCCGAAGCAGATTGACAACCTGCGCCTGGATCGACACATCAAGAGCGCTCGTGGGTTCGTCGGCGACGATCATCCGCGCCCCCACGGACAGGACACGCGCAACTCCTACGCGCCGTTTTTCACCGCCGGAAAGCTCGTGCGGGAAATTCGAAAGCTTGCTCTTTTTTAGATTCACCTGCTCGAGCAGTTCACTGATGCGCCTGTCCAGTTCAGCACCGCCCGCCTGGTGATGAAGCGTAATGGCTTCTTTCAGAATGTCGCGAATGCGCATCTTGGGATTCAGCGCCGCATCCAGGTCCTGAAAGATCATCTGCATTTGTCCCCGCAGTTGACGGACTTCTTCATGCGGCATCTGGGTGATATCCCTGCCGTCAAAAATGATACGGCCCGCCGTAGCCGGTGTGAGTCTCAGAATGGTCCTGCCGATCGTGGTTTTTCCACAGCCGGACTCTCCTACAAGCCCCATTGTTTCATTTTCCTTAAGATAAAAGCTGACCCCGTCCACAGCAGGAATGGACGGCATATTTTCTTTCAGAACAGAAAAAAAGCCTTTATGATGGGCAAAATGCTTTTTCAGGTCGATGACTTCAAGAATTGTTTTTGTCATGATATCGTCTTCCCGGATGAACAGCGCAGCATCTCAAGGAAAGAAATCACCTCTGCCTCTGCCAGCGCACGCCCCGATGTCGCTCAGCACGCGACTTCTTGAAAATACAACCAGCACCGTACCCGGTGACCGGGTGAGATTTCCCGCAGTTCCGGTTCGCTCATCATGCAACGTTCTTTGACCGAAGACGTCATGCGTGCGCACCGTCCATAGAACCGGCAGCCTTGCGGGATATTGATGGTATCAAGAACATCGCCTTCAATCGCCTGCAGCCGCCCTTGTTCGCTCATATGCTCTCCGGAGGGAACGGAAGCGAGGAGCGCCTGAGTGTACGGATGCTTTGACGAAAATGAAGGGGCAAGCACGTCTCCGGCAGGACCGGACTCGACAACCGTCCCTCCATACATGACCGCAACGCTGTCTGAAAGCCGCGCAATAACGCTGATGTCATGGCTGATGAGCATGGTCGTTATTCCTAATTCCGCTTTGAGTTCCGCCAGCAGATCAACGATCTTGGACTGGATCGTGGCGTCCAGCCCTGTCGTGGGTTCGTCAGCAATCAATAGCGCCGGTTCGCAGGCAAGCGCCATGGCAATCATGGCACGCTGGCACATGCCTCCCGAAAGGCCAAAGGGATAGTTGTCAAAGCGGAGGCAGGGAGAGTCTATCTTCACCCGTTCAAGCCAGTACAGCGTCCGTTCCTTCGCTTCTTTTCCGTTTTTCAAGGCCGTGTGCAAAAGGATAGATTCCGCGATCTGCTTTCCTACCGGTGTGAATGGATTCAGCGAGGACTTGGGGTTCTGAAAAATCATGGCGATTTCCTTGCCGCGTATCATGTGCATGGAACGCTCAACGTTCTTGTTCCACCCTCTGTGGTCCTTGCTCACGGTCATGATTTTGTCATTATTTTTCGTGAGCGTAACGTAGCCGGCAAGGTCCTGAAGCAGGTTCTTCCGGATGTCGCGAGCTTTGAAGCCGATCTTGCCGCTGATTACCCCCGGCCCCGCGCTGATCAAGCCCATGACGGACAGCGCTGTTATGCTCTTGCCGCTGCCGCTCTCTCCCACCACGCCGAGCGTTTCACCCGGGGCAATTTCCAAACTCACACCGTCTACGGACCTGACAAATGCCCTTTTGCTGCGCGAGTAAAAATAGGTGCGCAGGTCTTCTATTTTGAGAAGCGGAGAGGCGCTCGTCATGTTCCCCTCTTTTTGCCCTCGAGCATGTTGTTCAAACCGTCGCCGAGCAGATGAAATCCGAGAATGGTGAATAAAATCGCGAGCGCGGGGGCCGTGGAGGGCCAGAACTTCCCCTGCATAAAATAATTTGCTCCGGCCTGCACCATGTTCCCCCATGACGGTGCAGGCTCCTGCACGCCGAATCCGAGATAGCTGAGGGAGGTCTCCATTAAAATCGCCTCGCCCATGCCCAGGGTCGCCTGGATAATCAAAATCGTCCGGCAGTTATGCCATAGAATGTGTTTCAGAATAATTGTCCTAAGCGGCAGCCCCAGCGCGGTGTCGGCTTCGATAAAGTTTTTTTGTTTCAGAAAAAGGATTTTGCCTTTGACAAGCGATGCAACAACCGGCACGTTCGTAAGTCCTACCACGATCATGATGTAGTAAATGTTCGGTTTGAACGCCGCAATTACCAGCAGAATCAACACGAGACGGGGAAAAGAATCCACCAGATTGATGAAGTAGGTTATGATGGTGTCGACAGCTCCACGGCGATATCCTGCAAGCACGCCAAACACGGTACCGAGCAGCAGCGCGATAAAAACCGCAAGCAGGCCCGGCAGAAAATACGCCTGAATGCCCACGATCATGCGCGAAAGAATGTCGCGTCCCAAAAAATCCGTGCCCAGCACATGCCCCCCGACGCCCGGCGGCGCCATCATAAGGGCAAGATCAATGTCATTCGGATCATACGGCAGAAGATGAAGAGATCCCAGAACATAAGAACCCAGGACAACGATGATGATGAACAGGCCGTACGCTACGTATGCGAGGTCAACGGGCTCCGCTCTTTTCCAGAACGGCAGGTCCGAAAATTCGCTGATTTCGCCGGATATTTGGGAATATGTTTTCATACGAGTCAATTCTAGCTATTCAAAAAAAGTGTGCACTTTTTTTTACAGCCAGGTCATTTTTACAGGTATCCGGGTCGTCATTCTTTCGATGCCCGCGGATTTACCGCCACATAAACCAGCCGCTGAAACAAGCCTCCCAGACGCACGAAAATGGCTGCCAGAATCGCAATGCCCATGATGACAGGATAGTCGCGGTCCTGTGCGGCCTGCCACGCCATTCTCCCCATGCCCGGCCAGTTAAACACCTGTTCGACGATAACGGCACCGCCGAGAATAAAAGGAATTTTGGAAGCAATGATCTCGGTGACCGGAATAAGCAGGCCTTCCTTGAAAAAATGCTTCCATACCGCCGCGCCTTTTGCCTTGGCCGTGCGGAGGTAGTCTTCTGCCAGAACCCGTTCCATCTCAGCACGTAAAAAACGGATTACTTCGCTTATCGTGCCGTTGCCGACGCCGAGAACAAAAATCGGCAGCAGCAGATAAAGCCATTTGAAATGCTGCGGCGTACTCGAAAATCCGAAGGCAAGCGGAAACAGCCCCAGTTTGTGCATGAAAAAATAGATGACGATATACCCAAGCCAGAATACCGGAATTGCGGAAACAATATAGGCAGCCATCGTGAGGGGCCAGGAAATTTTTGTTGTTCCGCGCATGGCAGAGTAAACCGCAATGGGCGCTGCGATCAAGAGCGTAACGAGCAGGGAGCCGAGAGTAAGAACAAGCGTGTTCCATCCGACGCGCAGCACCTCGGAAAGCACCGGCAGGCCTGTCCGGATGGATGTTCCGAAATTGCCGTGCAGCATTTCCATGAACCAGGAAAAATACTGCGCATACCACGATTTCGGAACTCCTAACGCTTCACGCACACCCGCGCGCGCCTCCGCTGAGTAAAGCTGTCCTTCGAGGAGAAGACTAAACGGGTCTCCCGGAGAAAGATACAGAATGATAAAAACCACAAAACTCACCCCAAGGAGCAGGACCGCTGTAATCGCCAGCTCTTTTGACAGCACAAGGGCTATAGGCCGGACCGCTGATAGCTTCATGCTTTTCTATGCTCCTTACGCCTCCACTAAATCAGATCATGGTTCTTTCTCTCAAACCTGCCGAGACGGCACCGGCTAATCAGTACTGATCATCCTCCTTTGTATATGCCGGGAAAGGGTTGTGCCCTCTCTTCAGTGCGAAGAGAGGGCACAGGGGGAGGGAGGATGAAGCCGTACTGCAAGTTCTCTGTATAAAATCTACTTCTGGTCCTTTTCCGCAATAAACCATTCATCCGCAAAGGAGAAAAACTTGTACGGGTGTATGGCAACATGCCGCACCTTATTGTGGTACGCCGCATAATTCGTAAGCGTCCAGAGGAAGGTATAGGTGTTTTCGTCGGCAAGAATGGAATGAAGCCGCCGGTTGATCGTCCTCCGCTTCTCATGATCGAGGGTAAGTTTGCTCTCGTTGATCAGGCCGTCAACCTCCGGATTGGAGTACCCGATGAAATTGTTTTTCCACGGGCCAATTTCTCCGGAATGGAACAGCGACGAGATGTCCGCGGAATCATCAAAAACCCAGGAAGCAAAAACAATGTCGAAGTCATGCTCCAGGAACACGTCCTCCTTCCATGCCTGCCATTCCTTGAATCCCACCTGGACATCAACGCCGATGTTTTTAAGGTAATTTCTGAAGGCAAGCACTACCCGTTTCACTGCTTCGCTCTCTTTCTCAATCGGGACTTTCAGCGTCAAGACAAGTTTTTTCCCGTCTTTCTGCATGATCCCGTCCGGACCGGGAGCAAACCCTGCTTCCCGGAGAAGCGATTTCGCCTTTTCAGGATTGAAGGGAAACGGCTGTACTTCAAGGTTGTATGCCCAGCTGCCGGGCGCAAAGGGACCGGAAATGATTGTCCCCTGGCCGTTGAAAAATGAATCGAGCATTTCCTGCCTGTTCACTGCATACGTAAAGGCCTGCCGGACGCGTTTGTCCGCGAGCAGTTGGTTCCGGACATTGTAGCCGAAAAACGAATACGAAAGCGCATTGTACGGTTGCAGAACAAAACGCTTATCGCCCTGTACCTCGGGAATATCGCGGGGATTCACCAGTACGATCATGTCGATGGCATTGAACATGAGGGCCTGGGTCATGATATTCTGGTCCGCAAACGGCTTTGCAATAAACTTGTCGAGGTGCGGCCGTCCCTTGAAATAATTGTCGTTCGCCACAAGTATGATTTCCCGGTCCGGCGTAATGTTCTTGAGAATATACGGCCCGGTGCCGATAGGGTGCTGGACAAAGGGGTCTTCCCTCGTGAGGAAAACAGGGTTGGCCGGTCCATGCCGGGGTATTATTTTGAAGCTGAATTTGGCAAGCGCATTCAGGATCGGCCGCTTCAGAGTAAAACGGACCGTGTAATCATCCAGCTTTTCGACGGTATCGATGAACTCATACCGGACCTTGAGCGGCGTGATGGTCCTCGGATGCATCATGATTTTATAGGTAAAAATCACGTCGTCCGCGCTGAACGCTCTTGGCTCTTCTCCATCGCGTGCATGCCAGGTCACTCCTTTCCGGAGAGCAAAAGTATAGGTGCGTCCGTCTTTTGACTGTTCCCACCGTTCGGCAAGCTCCGGGACAATTTCCTGTTTTTCATTGATGCCGACCAGACCGTTGAAAACCAGCTCGGTGATGCGCAAGGAAATCATTTCATTGCTCGTGACGGGATCAAGTGTGGCAGGCCGCCCGTATTCACCGTAGCTCAGCATGCCGCCATCAGGCCTGTTGTCTTTTTTACGAGCTGCGTCTGCAAATGGCGCAGCCACAAGAGACACCACAACCAGCAAAAGCACAACAATAGGAATTCTTTTCATAGGTCCTCCTTGCCATATCCGGGTTTGCAACGCATGTGATGTGTGCGGCCGCAAACCAAAATCCGTTCTGCGTTAAAAAATTTTTACATCTCCTGCGCTCTGCTGTTCTATTGCATATACACCCTGCATTGCTTCCTGTATCTGCCGGACGGCGGGAAACTGTTTGCTCATCTCGAAATAAATCTCGATTGCCTCTGAAAATTTTTTGCTCCGGTAATACAGTCCGGCCAGATCCGCAAGCATCAGCGGGTCGTTCGACTCAATCTTGTTCTTGTTGCTTTTATCCCTGCCCATTTCCATGGAGAACAAAGCCTTTCCCCGGTTTTTCTTCGCAAGAGCGTATCTGCCGAGCCCGAAGTGCAGGATGGAAAACTTTTTGCCCTGACCGGCCGCGGCGATGGATTCCGCGCGCTTCGAAACTGCACCGCATTCTGCTTTTGCCCGCGCACAGGCAAACAGTATCTCTCCCAGAAGGTCCGGGTCTGCCGGCTGCTTCTGCGAAAGACCGGTCCATACCTTCAATGCTCCGGCCTGATTGCCTTGCAGATATTCATGCGCCGCCTGCTGTGCCCGTATCCGGTCCTTATAATGCTGCGACATGCGCGAGGTAGCGATAAAAGATGCTGCAACCTCAGCCGACTGTTCTTCGCTCCCTGCAAAAGAATACGCGGCGGCAAGATAGTATTCAGCCGCGTCTTTTACCGCTCCGTTGGCGGCGGCTTTTTCGAGCGAAGCTATGCTTGCCTGGCCATAGAGAACCGACATGGCATCGAGAAGTCCGGGATCGTAAAAAAAGAGGACTTTCAATTTTCCGAGCACCTCTTTGTGAGAAGGCTCCTTTCCATCAACGCGTCTGAGCAGTGCAAGCCCCTTGTCGATCAGTCCTGCTTCGTTGTAAACAGACAGACAGTTCTTCACCATCCGGACCAGCGCCGGTTTCCCGGTTTTCTTTACGTCTGCAAGGCTGCCGTCGCACAAGGCAACGGGGTCTTTCTCTGCAAAGTTAATTCTGCTGTACGCTGCGGCAAGCTCGGACCGTACTTCCGGGGAGGCGGAATCTATGCCGTTCCAGATGCGCTCCGCTTCCTGCCCGTTGTCGTTCAGGTAATGGCAGAGGCCCAGATTCACTTCAGCGATCGAACGATGCAACTGACTGATTTTTTTGTCGGCAATGAATCGTTCCAGAAAGGACACAGCATCAGCAGGTTTTTCCGACTCGATAAGCAGCTGCCCTCTATACAGGTCCGCGAAGCGGCTTCTGGCCGACCCTTTTGACGCGGACAGTTTTTTGAGATAATCCTGCGTCGCGGCAAGCGATTCTTCGTAGAACGCCCGGTACAGTTCGGCGTTTTTCAGGTAGATCATGCCGAGGGTCAGGTTCGCCGCCCCCTGCCGGGACGGATCAAGTGAAGTAATCTCTGTTCGAAGATTCAAAGCTGCGTCTTCATAATGCCGCTGTTCATAAAGCTTCATCGCACGCGCAACTGCGTCGTCGGCGGCGGCAGGTACGGCTGACGGAATGCTCAGAAAGAGTATGATGGAAAAAAGAATTCGCTTCATCGGATGTCCTTGCCAAACGGTGCAGATTTTTCACCGTTATTGCTTCAGTTTCATGAGAAAAATCTGGTCCCATTGATTGACCTGGGCGCGATATGCTATCACGCCGTCTGAAGAGCAGGTGATATCATGGTTCATTTTGGTGCCCGTTTTTACCAGACGGCTCGTCTTCTCTTTGATGTTCACGATATAGATGGGATTGAATCCGACCCGGTCGTTTTTTACGTATACAATTTGCGCGCTGTCAGGCATCCACGCGGGCCCGCGTTCCACGTCAGGAATAATGTCCTGGGCGACCACTTTTGCGGCAAGCCCGTCTCCTGCAGGAGAATCTGACCCGTCGGCAGCAATAACCATCAGGGACCATATCTTGGGGTCTCCGGCAGGATTGACATTTGAGTAAAACGCTATCTTCTTCCCGTCAGGCGACCACATCGGCCGCAAGTCGTCGTAGGTCCACGTGGTGAGCGCTTTCAGCGTCTCAACAGGTTTGGTCACGTCGCCGATCAGATAGATGTCATGGTTTTCATTGCTGCCGTGCATCACAGCGATTCTTTTTCCGTCCGGGGACCATTGCGGGTAGAGATACGGTTTTCCTCCCCTGGTCAGCCGTGTCAGCCCGCGGGTTGCGGTATCCAGAAGATACACATCGCCCTTGCCGGTTCTGCCTGATACGAAAACGATTGAATCAGCAACCGGCGACCAGTGCGCATGGCCGTTTTTCTCCTTGTGATTGGTAAGCCGGGTTGTTGTCGCCGTCGGCATGCTGCTGATGTCCTTCAAATAAAGATCGTAATTCCCCTCGCCGCCGTTGCTCATAAAAACAACACGGTTTCCCTGCGGAGACCACGAAAGACCTGCGTTATAACTCACTTCCTCATAGACACCTGGGAAAAAGAACTTTTCTTCCCTGCGGTTTTCGGATAGCTGGAAATAAAGGGTCTGAACTATTGATCCGTCGGGACGGGCGATAATAATCTCTTTTTTATCGCCGCTGCTCCGTTCAAACGCAATCAGGGTTCCCTGCCGGGACCATACCGGATTTGAATCATTTCTCCCTGTTTCAATCTGAACAAGCGGTTTCACAAAAAGCGGTTCAATAATTGCGTTCGTGCGTTCTTCCGTGTTATCCCCTGTCGCTGTAGGGCGGGACTCAACAGCAGAATCCGGGCCCAACCGCGCCGCATCTTCGACGTCCTGGTCTTCCGCCTCCTGCTCAGTGAATTCGGTTTCCGATGGAGCTGCCGGCAGGTCTCCGCCGGCGACCGCCCGTAAGCCTCCCAGAAGAAACATCACCGCAAACAAAAGACAATGGTATCGGGTTGCTGTTTTCACCAAAGCGTCTCCCGCAATCAAAGATTTTTAATCTGCTCCCAATATTTCTGCGCCGTATCCCGGCTTTGCTCGAACGTACTGTTTCCCTCCAGCTTTTTCGGGAAAAAGTCAAAGTACTCCCGCCAGGCAAGGTTAGCACTGTTCAGCAACGCCGGTTTCCGGGTCATCAGATAGAGTTTGTGGTATGACAGCGCAAGATAGTAATAGGTATCATGCACGGCCTCGTCATACTGGATATTCGGAAAAAATCTTGTGTTCTGTTTTGCCGTCTGAAGATGCTGGATCGCTTTTCCGAAGGCCTGTGCCGCTGCATCCCTATTGGTTTGAACGAGCCCGCTTCCCTTTTCATAGTACGCGTGTCCCAGGTTCGTGTAAGTCACCGCATACTGTTTATACAGAAGTTCCCGGTTCTCGGGCAGTGAAAGCACATTTTCAAATTCACGGATCGCGCCATCGTAATCACCTTTCTGATCGAGGTAAATCTGTGCCAGGCGGCTGTGGGCCTGGGAATAATCCGGATGCCCTTTTTCCGTGCTCTGGTAAGCACGGACCGCCCCCTCCACATCACCCTTTTGTTCCGCCCGCTCGCCGATCTTCAGGTAATCTTTTTGCAAAACAATCCGCCGGTCACCTGTCCTGTTTTCTTCTTTTTGGGCAAACTCGATGATCTCTTCCCAATCACGGTAATCACCACCGGCAGAAATTCTGACCGTATGGAATCCGAGTCCCACAAGTTTTCCTGCGCTGAGAGGCGTGGTACCGATTTTTTCTCCGTCAATGTATACGTCCGCGGAAGACGGCTGGGACTCTACTTTGAACAGCGAATTGTTCACCTGTAGAACATATTCTTTCAAATCCTTGTTCTTTTCTATTTTGACCTGGCCCTTGATCTGCTGATAACCATGCCGGTACAGAATAATATCGTATTTTTTCCCCACGCGGATCGGGATCTCTGCTCTGCCGTCAGCACCCGTGGAGCCAACCCATTCCTCATTCAGGTAAACGTTCACACCACCCAGAGGGGCCACATCCGGAGAAACACCGCCTTTGGCAGACAGAACAAAGTAATTCTGCGCCGCTTCCTGCTCTTCCCGGTAAATGCGCCTGACCACCCGGTCTCCAATGGCAATTTTTTCATCTTTTCTCAGGTCCTCAACTTCAACCCAGGCCCCCGAGTCTTCCGCCTTCTTTACTCTGATCTTTCCGATATCACGATAGCTCGATATCTTGCCGCTTTCATCAAACCGGGGGGTCATGAGCGAAAATTCCATCCCCCTGCTGATCCGGTAGCCCTGTTTTCCAAGATTGATGCGATAGCGGTCTTCTTCCTTCGACAGCACAGTCCCTTCAAAGGGAAACCGCTCCATGATATTCGTTGCGATCTCTTTCGCCGCGCCATTGATATCACCGGCACCTGATGCCCTGTTCAGCTGACTCAGAATCAATTTTCCCCCGGATGTATAAAACTTCGTTTCTATGAGAAACCCTTTGTCATCCTTTGCCACACTGCCCATGATAATCATGTCAACGGTTCTGCGAAGCGGAGTGTCGCGCCATCCCTTTGTAGTCGCTTTTTCGATCCCAAGTTTTGCCTGTTTCATTTCAGTCTGCAGTGTTTTCGTCGGCACTTCTCTAAAACAGGCGTTTTTGAATATCTGATTTGCCACGGAATGCTCCGTCTGCACAAGAATATCTTTCATATCCGCTCCGGGAGTATTGCCTACAAAGCGGTAGATCCCGGCCCTGATCGGCTTGGGCTTCGTCGGGTAGAAATAGCGCGGGAGAGCCACCTCGCCTTCGAGCGTAATGCTCCCCTTCCAAGTGGCGGGAATATATCCGGGCGCGGACATCTGAATCTGGGCTTTCTTGCCGGGTTCTCCATTATATGTATATACAAGGACTCCCTTGGAATCCGTACTGCCTGCGGACTTGTTGTCAATGCTGACGGCAACGCCGGGGATGCCGCTCGACAGCCCATACTCCTCCATCAGCGCGCTGATGGTAACCTGAACGCGCCTGGCAAGTGCCACTTCAAGCCTCTGGCCCGGCTCTGTTCTGCTTGTTTTGCGCCAGGTGGAATATCCCGACTTCGAAACCGTGATGTCCAATCCTGCTTTCGGCATTTCCTTATACTCGTAGATGAACTCACCTTTTGCGTCCGTTTTTCCCTGTTCCTTTCCTGATGCCGCAACGGCTGCATCCTTCACGGGCGCGCCTTTTTCCGTAACAACGATCGTAATGTATCGCGTGGCTTCGAGATCTGCGTCAAAGGAATATTTGTCTACGGTCCCTTCTTTGGGCAGTTTCATAAGAAACGTGGTTTTCCAGGGCTTGACCCGGTATCCGGGCATTTCCTTGACCACGGCTACTTCTACTTCGGCCCCCGGTTTCTTTTTTATTATTTTGGAAAAATTACCGTTCGAATCGGCAAGACCTTCTTCCTTGCCGTCGACAGTTATTCTTGCTTGCGCCGCAGGCTGGCCGTCCAGACGGGCCTTTACCTGCAGATCGAGCTTTTCCCCGGCGCAGCCGAACAGCAGAACTGACGCCATAATAATTAGGCTTGAGCAAATAATGCGTTTTGCCATAATCAGAGACCTCCTTGAAAACCACCGGATACGCTCGGCATTCGTCTTGCGAAAAAACTATCGCGTTCTATCAAAGTACCTGCGTTAAGCAGAAAACATGTGAAAAAGGCTGCTTACATCGTTGGGGGCTGGATGTTTACCTCGCCGGGATTTACAATTTTGTCTTCATCGGATTTTGAACCTTCTATGCTTTTCCGTTTCCCTTCAGCGATTTTCTTTATTTTAAATTCCACCTTCTTGCCGCCGAATCTTCCTACTTCCACGGACCGTGTTTCAGTCATATAGCCGATCCTGCTCGCTTCCACCTTGTATACTCCCGGAATAATAAAGTCCTTCAGAGACTCAAACTTGCCTTCTGCGTCCACGACAACGGCCTGCGATGCCTTTTCGAGCGTGGTCGTGGTGTTGATCATGTTCACAACAGATCCCTGCGGACTTTCCTTGGCAGGAGGAATAGGTTGCAGGTTTGCGTCCACAAGCTCGACCGTTCCATATATTTTCGGTGCACAGGCACCCAGCGTGATCCCCAGAACCGCCAGTAAAATATACTTTGTGCATTTCATATTCCCGCCTCCTCCTGACCCGTGCGTAAGATTCATTCTTTGATTCTAATACCGAAGCAACTTGCTGCCGCAATCGCAAAAAAAAAACCGCCAAAGAGAACAGATTATGTTCTTTGGCGGCTCGACTAGCATATAAAACAATTACTGCGACTCTGCTGATGCTTTTGGTGTACGACAAGTCGCCGGTGTTTTAGTTAGCTTCGTGGCTCTGCGCCCTCCGGTTTCCCGGGGTTTGCTCTGAGCAAAGACGTATTATTTATGAATCGTGTTTCTACGTCCAATTTATTGCAATCTAACATGTCATCTGTCCCTTGTCAAGAAAATGGATAAACATTATTTTTGTTAGCCAGCCCGGTGATGCACTTTTAATTCCAAAACGTTTTCAACTGTGTGACCGGGCTCACAAAACAGACATTTTTTCTCCTCCGAAAGCAATAATTTTTTATGAGGAACCTTTTTCACCTTTGTTCCGCATCAGGCAGCTGGACCATAATAAATGTTTTTGACACAAATACAGAATCTGATAGAATAAAGCACTTTTGTTTTCCGGTGCCGCAAGGAAACAAAACACGCCACAAAAAACTTATGAACCCTGTAAATCAGCTGAAAATTTCACTGGTCGTTCTCCTCGCTCTCGTCTCTCTCGGCACAGCAGGATATATGTTTATTGAGTCGTGGTATTTCCTTGACGCCCTTTACATGACGGTCATCACGCTCGCCACCGTAGGGTTTAAAGAAGTCCATGATCTGAGTGATGCGGGAAAAATCTTCACCATATTGCTGATCGTTTTCGGAGTGTCCGTCATCGGCTTCGCCTTAAGCAAGCTCGCCCAGATCATGTTTGAAGGACAGCTCCAGCGTTTTATCGGGAGGAAAAAATTGGAAAAATCCATAGACAGTCTGACCGGTCATTACATCGTTTGCGGCTACGGAAGAATCGGATCCCTTATTTGTAAAGAGTTCGCCGCCAAACCTATTCCTTTCGTCGTTGTGGAAAACGATCCTATCGTCCTTGATAAGCTTGAAACGGACTCCCATCTTTTTCTCCGCGGCGATGCTACGGAAGATGAAGTCCTTCTCCAGGCTGGAATTAAACGTGCAAAAGGCCTGGTATCGGTGGTCAACTCAGATACGGAAAACGTTTACATTACCCTTACCGCACGCGGGCTCAATCCGGATCTTTATATTCTTGCGCGTTCCAGTGAAACAGGCTCGGACATAAAACTCAAGCGGGCGGGAGCGAGCAAAGTCATTTCACCGTATCACATCGGCGGCAACCGCATGGCCCAGGCCATTCTGAGACCAAACGTAGTTGACTTCATCGAGATAGCCACCGGCCGGGACCATATTGATCTGCAGATGGAGGAAATACTGATACCACAGCAGTCCCCGTTCGCGGGCCAAAACCTGCTGCAGGCCGGTCTCCGCAAAGAAACCGGCGTTATCATCGTCGGCATAAAAAAAGCAACCGGGAAAATGGTTTTTAATCCCGACTCAACTACCCTCCTTGAACCCGGTGATACGCTCATCGTTCTCGGTCCGCCGGCATCAATAGCAAAGCTCGAAAACCTTTTTTCCAGCAATGCTTCAAAAGAAAAGGTCCCGGCGATCAAGAAACAGCGTCAAAAAATTGAGAAACGAAAGCCCGTGTAAAAAACGGCGTACCGTGAGTGGAGCCCCTCCGGCAGGAGCCGGGGGATTCCTTGTCGCTGGGATTGAGTGTTCTTTATGGAAGCAAAGCAGCCCGGAAGAACAGCGGGCAGTGCCGGAAAACTTTTTTATGTAGAAATATCCCACCGCGCCTGCCGCGCCTTTTTGCCTTGACATTTGTCAGCCGTCCCCTATAATAACCACCGTCTCAAATTTCAGGCGGAATTCACCATGAAAGATGCAATAACGAAGATCTTTGAAGAGAGCGCCCAGCTCAAAATCAAGTTCGTCCGCGAAAACGTCGATAAGATCATCGACGTTGTGCAGCTGATTGCACAGGCGTTCCGGGAAGGGAAAAAGGTCATTCTGTTCGGCAACGGTGGAAGCGCCACTGATGCGTCACATATTGCCGCGGAATTCGTGAACCGCTTCCTGCTGGAGCGGCCGCCGCTCCCCGCAATCGCTCTGAATACGGACGTCGCCGTTCTCACCAGCATCAGCAACGACTACGACTACTCTCAGGTATTTTCCAAACAGCTTGCGGCCCTCGGCCATGAAGGCGATGTGGTGATCGGCATCAGCACGAGCGGGAACTCCCCCAATGTCCTCAAGGCACTGGAAGTAGCGCAAAAGAACGGCCTGAAAAGCGTCGTGCTGACCGGCGGCACGGGCGGCAAGCTTGCAAACATAGCGGATTACACCTTCATCGTTCCTTCCAAAGTTACGGCGCGGATCCAGGAAACGCATATCACGCTCGGCCACGCCATCTGCCAGATGGTGGATGAAGCGCTGTTCGGCAATCTGCGGCGGTAGACGGACATGAAAAAAATAGACCCTTCCAAAGTAAAAACCTATTCGCTGAAAGGCCGTGCCAGCAAAGTAACGATTGATGATTTTTCCAAGCCCTATCAGAAGGGCGGCACCTTCCGCGATTTTCTCTCTTCTCTGCCGGACATCCTGGCTTCCAAACATTTCAAAGACGTTGCTGCGGCAATCGTTCAAGCCCGGAAGAACAACCGTCCGGTCATGCTCGGGATGGGCGCACATTCGATTAAAGTAGGATTGAGCCCGGTGATCATCAACCTTATGGAGCGCAATATCATTACCAGCCTCTCGCTGAACGGCGCCGGAATCATCCATGATTTCGAACTTGCGTTCATCGGCCAAACGTCCGAGGACGTTGACAAGGAAATTCTCTCAGGCGCGTTCGGCATGGCGGAGGAAACCGGCAGCCTTCTGAACCGGGCAATCCGCTCGGCAGGCGCCGGCGAAGGAATCGGCGCGGCCATCGGCAAAATGATTCACCAGAGTGATTTCCCGCATAAGGACAAAAGCCTCCTGGCCACCGGACATCGTCTGGGCGTTCCGGTGACCGTGCATGTCGCCATCGGCACCGACATCATCCATATGCATCCGTCTTTTGACGGGAAGGCGACAGGCGAAGCGTCCCACAGGGATTTCCTCACCTTTTGTTCCCTCGTTGCGGATCTGGACGGTGGAGTTTATATCAATCTCGGGTCTGCCGTGCTTCTCCCTGAAGTTTTTCTGAAAGCGGTGACCCTTGCCAGAAATCTCGGCCATTCCCTCAGCCGTTTCACAACGGTAAACATGGATTTTATGCAGCACTACCGTCCGAACACCAATGTCGTTCGGCGCCCCACACAGGGAGGCGGCAAAGGCTATTCGCTCACCGGTCATCACGAAATCATGCTTCCCCTGCTTGCAGCCGCAATCATCGAACAGCTGTAGGGTTCACCCCGCTTCTACCCGGCACAAACCCGTTCAAAACTGTCGTTTTTTTTTGCCAATAGTTTTAAAATAGTTTATAGTAACGATCATTTTCGTGACAGCCACGTGTTCCTGATACGGACACGCAGTCACTAGCATCAGGGAGGAATTATGGCTGCAAAAATAAAGGTGAAACATCCCGTTGTCGAAATGGACGGAGATGAAATGACGAGGATAATCTGGCAGATGATCAAAGACAGACTTATTCTGCCGTTCCTCGATATTGACCTGAAATATTTTGACCTCGGAATAAAACACCGGGACGACACGGACGATGCCGTCACCAAAGAAGCCGCGCTCGCCATAAAAGAATATGGCGTCGGCGTAAAATGCGCGACCATAACCCCGAACGCAGGCCGCGTGGCGGAGTATAACCTCAAAAAAATGTGGGCAAGCCCGAACGCGACCATCCGGTCCATTCTTGACGGAACAGTGTTCAGAAAACCGATTATCATGAAAAACATCCCGACCGGGGTGAAATCATGGCAGAAGCCGATCGTGATAGGCCGTCACGCATATGGAGATATTTATAAGAGCACCGAATATGTCGTTCCCGGAGCAGGCACCGCGGAACTGGTCTTCACCCCTGCGAACGGCGGCGAAAAAAAGACCCTGACAATCCACCGGTTCGAAGGTCCCGGTGTGGTCATGGGAACGCATAACACCGAAAAATCCATCAGAAGTTTTGCGAAAGCGTGCATCCAGTATGCCGTTTCGTCAAAAGTAGATCTCTGGTTCGCCACAAAAGACACTGTTTCAAAGCTGTACCACGGCTTTTTCAGAGACATCTTCACGGAAGAAGTTGCCGGGGCAAAACACCAGTTCGAACAGGCGGGCATCGGATATCACTACTTCCTGATTGACGACGCGGTAGCGCAGATCGTAAAGTCGCAAGGCGGCATGCTCTGGGCCTGCATGAACTACGACGGCGATGTTATGTCGGATATGGTCGCAACCGGATTCGGGAGTCTCGGCCTCATGACATCGGTCCTCGTGTCTCCCGAGGGGAAATTCGAGTATGAAGCAGCGCACGGCACGGTGACGAGGCATTATTATCAGCACCTTAAGGGCAATCCGACTTCCACCAACTCTATCGCCTCAATCTTCGCCTGGACGGGGGCTCTTGCAAAACGGGGCGAGCTCGACGCCACACCGGACGTCGTCGCCTTTGCAAATACTCTTGAACGGATCATCATTGAAACCGTCGAAGGCGGCATCATGACAAAAGACCTGACGGCAATTGCACAGCCGCCCGTGTCGCGTCCTGCCCAGACCGGCGAGTTTATCGATGTTGTTGCCGAACGGCTTAAAAAGCACCTCAGTTGAAAGGAGTAGTACATGGTAGTGCTGTTAAACAAGGGAGTTTATCTTTTACGCGGCGCCGTTGTCGTTGAACAGACGGAAAGCCTGAACATTCAGGAAATAAACAACCATTTAAAAAATGCACAATACGCTCCGCTGCCGGACCAGGCAATCAGCAGAGAGATGGCCCGAGCCGGCACGATCGCATATCAGATTATAAGCGCCCATAACACTTCGGGCGATGGAAACAGCCTGAAGCTGCGCTTTGACGCGCTTGCATCGCATGACATTACCTATGTGGGAATAGTCCAAACGGCGCGAGCCAGCGGCCTTAAGGAATTTCCCATGCCTTACGCGCTGACAAATTGTCATAACAGCCTGTGTGCTGTGGGCGGAACCATCAATGAAGACGACCATATATTCGGTCTTTCCGCAGCGCGGAAGTATGGCGGTATTTTCGTTCCGGCTCATCAGGCGGTCATTCATCAGTATGTCCGGGAAATGATGACAGGCTGTGGAAACATGATCCTCGGTTCGGACAGCCATACCCGTTATGGCGCCCTCGGAACCATGGGCATCGGCGAAGGCGGCCCGGAAATCGTCAAGCAGCTCCTCAGAAAAACATACGATGTCTCGAAACCCGACGTAATCGCAGTTTACCTGGAAGGAAAACCGGCCCCCGGCGTCGGGCCCCAGGATGTTGCCCTGGCCATCATTAAAGCCGTTTTTAAAAATTCCTTCGTGAACAATAAAATTATGGAATTCGTCGGGCCTGGAATCGCCAATCTCACGGTTGATTTCAGAAACGGCATTGATGTCATGACCACGGAAACGACCTGCCTGTCATCGATCTGGATCACCGACGAAAACGTGGAAGAATATTATCGGATACATGGACGTCCCGGCGCATATCGCAAACTGTCCCCGGGCGACGTGAGCTACTATGATGGACTGATCAGACTGGACTTGAGCAAAGTGGAGCCGATGATTGCGCTGCCTTTCCATCCCAGCAATGCCTGGACCATCGCGGAAGTGAACCGCCATCCGAAGGAAATTCTTGCGGAAGTCGAAGCAGAAGGCCAAAAACAATTGGAAAGCGCCGCGCTGAAATTCCGGCTGACGGACAAAATCATCGACGGACGTCTGAAAGTCGATCAGGGCGTGGTTGCAGGCTGCGCAGGAGGTACCTTTGAAAATATTGCCGCCATGGCGGAAATGCTGCATAACAAATCCGTCGGCGCTGGAGATTTTTCCCTCAACGTCTATCCGGCAAGCCAGCCGATATACCTTGACTTGATCAGGAACGGGTCTATCGAAAAATTAATGACTGCGGGAACAGCTATAAAAACTGCCTTCTGCGGGCCGTGTTTTGGCGCGGGTGACACTCCTGCAAACCAGGGACTCAGCATCCGCCATGTCACCAGAAACTTCCCCAACAGGGAGGGCTCCAAACCTTCCGGCGGCCAGATTGCTTCGGTTGCGCTGATGGACGCCCGGTCCATAGCCGCAACCACCCTGAACAACGGCTTCCTGACCCCGGCCACTGAGTTTGACGCCCCCGCGGCACCGGCTTATTTTTTCAACGCGCAGGTGTATGAAAACCGGGTATATCAGGGCGCGGGAAAGCCGATGCCTCAGGAAGAGTTGAAGTTCGGTCCGAACATTGCGGACTGGCCGAAAATGCTGCCTCTTTCTGAAAACCTGCTGCTCAAACTGATCACGGTCATTCATGATCCGATCACCACAACTGATGAACTGATACCTTCCGGTGAGACATCCTCCTACCGGTCCAATCCGATCAAGCTTGCGGAATTCACACTGTCGCGCAAAGACCCCTCGTACGTTGCGAAAGCAAAATTCGTCCAGGAGCTGGAGTTCTCAAGACGAAAAGCGGTTGAAGGCGGCGAACTTCCGGATGCATTGAAGGCTGTCTGCACACAGGCATGCGAGGAATGCCGTACCCCCGAGGAGTTGCAGCGTTTCATTGGCAAAACCGGCCTGGGAAGCGTGATATTCGCAGTCAAACCGGGTGACGGTTCCGCCCGGGAACAGGCGGCCTCCTGCCAGAAAGTCCTCGGAGGGCAGGCGAATATTGCCATTGAATACGCCACCAAGCGGTACCGCAGCAATCTCATCAACTGGGGCATGCTGCCGTTCACGATAAAAGCGGACGCACAATCCTTACTGTTGCTCGATGCTTATATTTACCTTCCCGGCATCCGCAAGGCTGTGCTCAATAAAGAGGATGCAATTGCAGCTTTTGTCATAAGCGGTGGAAGCAGAACTCCGATAGAACTGCACCTGCGGAATCTCAGCCAGGATGACCGTGATATCATTTTAGCCGGATGCCTGATCAACTACTACGCCAAATAAGAAAACCTCCGGCTTCATGGCGCGGCGCAGGCATAAGGAACGCAATCCATGATCCTTAAACAAGGCACTTTATGGGATCAACTTTCGAGAGTCACCGAGCGTGCTATTGCCGCGGGCGCGCTTCTGCCTGTCCCCACGGAATACTCTTTTATCGAAGACAGTGGAATCCGCTTCCTTGTCAGAGTGCTGGCAGGCCTGGCGCAGAAACATGACGCCTGGAAAAAACAGATTGCAGCATCCGAGACGGGGAAAACCACAAACCCGTTTCTTCCGCCTGAAAAAGAGCTTACCGTCGCAGACATTTCCGATACGCACGTAGCCGTCCTGAACAAATTCAATGTGGTGAGACACCATCTGCTGATCATCACCAGGCAGTTCGAAGATCAGGAATCACTTCTGACGCCTGCAGACTTCGAAGCCTTCTGCCTGTGCATGGCCGAATTCAACGGTCTGGGGTTCTATAACGGCGGCAGAGCGGGGGGCGCAAGCCAGCGGCACAAACATCTTCAGATAATACCGCTTCCTCTTGCTCCTGCGGGTCCGGCCATCCCTGTCGAACCGCTGTTTCCCCAAACACCGCCTTATGAACTCAGCACCGTTCCCGTCTTTTCCTTCCTGCACTCGTTTGTACGATTGGACCGGAGACTCGCGCTGTCTCCGGTTGAAGCAGCTAAAAAAATATTCTCGCTTTACAATATCATGCTGTCCAGCGTCGGCATGACAATCTCTTCAGCAGACAGTCCCGTCCGCCAATCCATGCCATACTGTTTTCTTGCAACGCGCGACTGGATGCTGCTTGTACCGCGGTCCAGGGAATCGTTTGGAGATATTTCTTTAAATTCGCTGGCCTATGCAGGTTCTTTGTTCGTTCAGAGTGAACACGTGCTTGAAACACTGAAAAGCTGCGGTCCCCTGAACGCGCTGCGCAGCGTTGCCATGCCAAAGTAAATATTGCAATATTTCTGTTTCCGACTTCTCCAGAAATTCCGTCCGTCTCTCATTCCGTCCTCTGACGCTTCCTCCTTCATATGTTGTGATATCATGAAACAAGGAACTGAGGATGCCGCTGATATATTTCATCCAGCGGATGTTATTCATACTACATTCGTACCAAGGAGATTTCCCATGGACACGATGAAAATTTCGAGTACCGCATTTAACCAGAAAGGGCATGTTCCCGAAAAGTACACCTGCGACGGCGCCGATATTAATCCTCCCCTGAAAATAGAAAATGTCCCCGCAGGAACAAAGTCACTGGCGCTGATCGTTGACGATCCGGACGCTCCTGCAGGCACCTGGGTGCATTGGGTTGTGTGGAACATCGACCCGTCCACCCGGGAAATCAAAGAAAATTCCGTTCCAGAAGGCGCTTCTCAGGGCATGACGGATTTTCGAAGGCAGACCTACGGCGGCCCCTGTCCTCCGTCGGGCACGCACCGCTACTTTTTCAAGCTGTACGCACTCGACTCGCTGCTCACCCCCGGCCCGTGCGCAACAAAAACTGCAGTGGAAAACGCCATGAAGGGCCGCATCCTCGCCCAGGCTGAACTGATCGGGCTGTATGCACGAAAGTAGCGCCCGATGCTGCAATGTTCCCGGGGGACAGGCTTCTGTTTTTCCGGTGGAATCCGCAGCACAAAAAAATATTTTTGTGGACAAGGCGTCGGCGGTTTCCCTGTTTTTGCTTGACAAAAAACACACGTTCCTGTAGATTTTTAGAAATCTCATCAGCTATTCCCTTCATTTTCAGGAGCGTGCATTATGAAAGAAGCACCGTTACTTCTCCCCGAACTGCATAACATACCTGCATATGTGACCTATACCTGGCTGGCCATGGCCATTCTCATCGGTCTCGCGCTTATTGCTCGTTTCACCCTCAAGCGGGATGCTGCGCCGACCGGCATTCAGAACTTTTTTGAAACAATCGTCGACGGCCTCGAAAATTACGTCGTGGACAACATGGGCCCCGAAGGCAGGCCTTTTTTGTCGCTGATCGGCACCCTGTTCCTGTTCATCCTCGTGTGCAACCTGATGGGCCTGATACCGGGATTCGAATCACCGACGGCAAATATCAACACCACGCTGCCGATGGCGATCATCGCGGTGGTCCTGACCCATGTCGTAGGCCTTAAAAAATGGAGATTTGCCTACATCAAGCATTTTCTCGGCCCCATGTGGGCAATGGCCTGGCTTATGTTTCCGATTGAGCTGATCAGCCATCTTGCCCGCATCGTTTCGCTCTCGTTCCGTCTTTTCGGCAACATGGTGGCGAAACATCTGCTGCTGCTGGTGCTTTTCTTCCTCTGCCCGTATTTGCTGCAGGTTCCCATCCTCGGCCTCGGCTTGCTGGTCGCCTTTGTGCAGGCCGGTGTGTTTGCACTCCTTACCATGCTCTATATAGCGGGTTCTCTGGAAGAGGCTCATCTGGGAGCCCAGCACTAAGATATACTTGACCCCGGCCGGCGAACTCCCGCAAGGGACCGTCCGGGAGGTTGCACCCCGGTGATATCCGGTAAACATTGATGCAAGTTTTAAAGAAAGGAGACGGAGCGCATGAAAAAAATTACCGCAATCCTCATGCTGGCCTTCATCCTGATGCTCGCCGCCACTGCAGCATTCGCAGCAGCCGAGGCAGCCCCCGAAGCGGCAAAGCCGACCGATGCATCGCACCTGCAGTTCTATGCATATGTTGAGCTTGCCTGCGCCATTGGTATCGGCATTGCTGCTGCCGGCGCCGGCGCCGGTATGGGTCATGCCGTCAGCGGTGCAGTTCAGGGTATCGCACGCAACCCGCAAACGATGGGGAAAATCATGACCACGATGATCCTGGGTCTGGCGTTGATCGAATCGCAGGTGATCTACACCCTGGTCATCATCTTCATCTTCCTCTACAACAACCCGTTCAAAGTTGTCTGATTCAGCGAAAACGGGCACCAGCTGTACAAAACGAACAGAAACGGGCGGCCACCTGGCCGCCCGTTTTGTTTGGAGATGTTTCCATGAGTGAAACGTTGCAGGACAGATCTTTCACGCTCTTCTGGGGTGCGCGCGCATCCACTGCCGTTGCTTTTCAGATGTTGAGCGTTGCCGTGGGCTGGCAGATATATGCTCTTACCAACAGCGCGCTCTATCTCGGACTCGTGGGACTCGCGCAGTTTCTGCCGATGTTTCTGCTGTCTCTCGTAGCGGGGCATGTGGCAGACCGCTATGACCGGCGTGCGGTCACGCGCATCTGCCAGCTGGTCCAGGGACTTGCGGCCGGAATGCTTGCCTGGGGAAGCTTCTCCAACTGGCTGACGGAAACATCCATCCTGGCATTGGTGTTTATTATCGGTGCCTCGCGCGCCTTCGAGGGTCCCACGATGCAGGCATTGCTGCCGAAGCTGGTCCCTTCCCATCTCATACCCAAGGCTGTTGCGTGGTCCTCCTCGGCGTTTCAAACCGCCACCATCCTCGGCCCCGCGCTCGGTGGATTTCTGTATGCTGCCGGCCCCGCTACAGTCTATACCTGCGCCTGCATACTCTTTTTGACCGCCAGCACATTTGTGGCCATGATCCGCATGAAAATTCTACCGACGCCGCAGGAACCGATAAGCCTCGCATCCCTGTTTGCAGGAATCACGTTTATTAAAAGCCGTCCCGTGGTACTCGGCGCGATATCCATGGATATGTTTGCTGTTCTTCTTGGCGGTGCAACCGCCTTGCTGCCGATTTACGCCCGCGACATTCTCATGACCGGTCCATGGGGATTGGGACTGCTGCGCTCAGCCCCGGCAATCGGCGCATTAACCATGTCCATGTTTCTGGCCCGCCATCCTCTGAAACAGCGCGTCGGGAGAACCATGTTTTTCGCGGTCGCGGTCTACGGGATCGCCACCATGATCTTTGCCGTGTCCACCTCGTTCGTCCTTTCTCTTGCTTCTCTGATCATACTCGGTTCCGCAGACGTGATCAGCGTTGTCATCCGCCAATCGCTGGTGCAGATCGGGACTCCTGATGAGATGCGCGGAAGGGTCAGTGCGGTCAACTCCATGTTCATCGGTACGTCAAACCAGCTCGGGGAGTTCGAATCCGGGATCACGGCAGCATGGTTCGGCGTTGTGCCGTCTGTTCTGATCGGAGGAATCGGCACCCTTCTTATCGTCATCCTCTGGATACGTTTTTTTCCTCAGCTTCTCCATACCGACACTCTCGGTCGCTGAAACCCGCACACAGCAGTCGGATTCACTTCATTACTCGGAAAAAACCGGTTTTCTTTTGATTAAACGCCTGATTTGATATATAATGCCTCCCTGCTGTTAATTCGATTGTCGCACAAGGAGTATGTTGACCCATGAGCACCTCAGAAAATGTCCGCGTTCGTTTTGCGCCGAGCCCCACCGGAGCCCTGCATATCGGCGGCGTAAGGACCGCCCTTTTTAACTGGCTTTTCGCGCGCCATTTCGGCGGAAAATTCATCCTCAGAATAGAAGACACGGACCAGACCCGATCTACGGATGAATCCATCAGGATCATCCTCGACGGCATGACATGGCTCGGTCTTGACTGGGATGAAGGCCCGTTCCGCCAAACTGAACGCCGGGACATCTACCGGGCGCACGTGGACAAGCTGCTCAAAGAGAACAAGGCGTATTATTGCTACTGCACTCCGGAGGAGCTGGAAGCCAGAAGAAAGGAAGCCCTGGCCGCGGGCAGACCGCCGAAATACGATAGAAAATGCCGCGCGCTGACGGCACCCGTTCCGGGCAGGACCCCTGCGGTCCGCTTTCTGTCGTCCGATGAAGGACAGACCGTGGTGCATGATCTGATCCGCGGCGACGTGACCTTTGAAAACCAGCAGCTCGATGATCTCATCATCCAGCGCTCGGACGGGCTTCCCACGTATAACTTTGCCGTTGTGGTTGACGACGTGACCATGAACATCACGCATGTGATCCGTGGAGACGACCACCTGAACAACACACCGCGCCAGATCCAGCTGTACCAGGCGTTCGGATATGAGCCGCCGAAATTCGCACACCTGCCCATGATCCTGGGCTCTGACAAGACCAAACTTTCCAAGCGGCACGGGGCGACTGCGGTCACCGAATACGTGGACCTCGGATATCTGCCGGAGGCCCTGGTGAACTATTTGGCCCGGCTTGGCTGGTCTTCCGGCGACCAGGAAATCTTTACCCGGAAGGAACTGATAGAAAAATTCACACTCGAAAGCGTGGGCAAAGCCCCCTCCGTGTTTAATCAGGAAAAATGCGTGTGGCTCAACCATCACTATATCCAGCAGGCTGATCCTGCACGGCTTGCAGAGCTCGTGCTCGACCTTCTCAAGAAAGACGGAGTGGTGTCCGGGGACAAAGAGCCGGATATCGCATGGTGGAAAAAACTTGTCGGTATTCTGACGGAACGCAGCCACACCCTCGTTGAAATGAAACAGGCTGCGATCCCGTTCATCGCGGATGAAATTCAAATGGACGAAAAGGCAAAAGCAAAGCACCTGACCCCGGACGTGATACCGCTCCTGTCAGACCTGCTCACAAAACTCAGGTCTACGGACCCTTTTATACACGATGAACTCGAAAAAATATTCACTTCCTTTGTTGCTGAAAAAAGCATAAAGCTCGGGAAAATCGCCCAGCCGGTGCGCGTGGCCCTCACCGGCGGTACGGTCAGCCCCGGCATTTACGAAGTGCTTGAAGTGATGGGCAAGGACAAATCCATCAGAAGAATTGAGTATGCCATTCATAAAGCCGGCTGACGGAATGTGGCTGCTGCAAAACCGGAAAGAGAACCATGCAGTTGTGTACTGAAAAAAAACTGACGCTTGCTGGTGCGGAAAAGCTGTTCGAATGCGAGCTGAAACATCTAAGCAACGGTTTCGGTGTTCTGAAGTATGTCATTCAGCGGAATAATGTCATCAGCGGCATCAAAATCAGCCCCGGCGACATCACCTACGGTCTCTATTGGACGGACAGGCCGTACACGCTGTATGTCTGGATCGTAAACAGAGGAAAAGACCGTGCATACTACTTCAATATAGCGGATCGGGTATCCCTGCATCCCAACGAATTCATCTGGCGTGATCTGGTCATTGACATCGTAATCGATCCCGGGCAGCGGGTGCACACGCTCGACCGGGATGAACTGCCCGCTGACCTGGACCCGGATTTGTCCCGCTATATCCAAAACACGGAAGCTCTTATCCTGCGGAATTATCCGGCCATTATCAGGGAAGCAGAAGACATCGTAAGAACCATCTCCTGAAAATATGCACTACGGATCCGGCCGGCACCGCGGCAGTAAACGTTAAAAAGCATAGATGCCATTATGAATTCGCATCCTTCAAACGAAAAGCGCACGCCCCCGAAAAAATTCACTTACCGAATTCTTGCATCCGCTGCGGTAATAAATGCACGCGTATCACAGGCCCTTTTTCGCGCCATTGCCGCGCTGGGCGATGTTTTGATCGGCGTCCTGGAAACATCGCTCGATACCCGGGAAAAAGAGCATCTGACGCTGCGCCTCTATAACACGGCGTCTGAACAGTATGCGGCTTCGGGAGGATTATTCCCATGGGAAGCGTCATGGTACAGCAGGGTTTTGCCGCCTCCGCCTGCAAGGATACTGGTCACGGCGGCAGGCAGCGGCCGCGAAGCTGCGGCACTGATACATTCAGGCTACGCTGTCGACGCTGCCGAACCTGTTGACAAATTCACCGCGGAATGTGCCGGACTGCGGGGCATCGGAGATTTTTTCAAAGCAGACCACGACGACATCGTCGAGGGTTTTCTGCACGGAACGGGACCGGCTGCCGCACTCCGGGGCCGGACATACGATGCCGTAATCATCGGCTGGGGCAGTTTCGCCCACATCATCGATCCGGAAAAACGCAGGCAGCTTCTTGATGCCTGTCATGCCCTGGCCCCACGAGGCCCCATCCTGCTCAGCTTTTTTGCCGATACCGTCCAGATCAATCAGGAAACACGGCCGATCCGGTTTGGCCGCGCGACAGGCCGATTGCTCGCCCGCTTGAGAAAAGTTTCTCCGGCACTCAATGCCAATGATCTGTTTCTCTGGCATGCCGGGTTTCTGCACCGTTATACGGAAGAAGAGCTGGTCGGGTTTGCGAATCCTCTGGGTCGCAGCGTAACGTTTTCAGCAGACCCTTATGGCCACGCAACATTCCTGCCGAAGGAAATGACCCCGGAAGAACGCACGCAGCAAAACGCAAATTTTCTTCGCGATCTTCGGCGTCTGTGCAATCTTTAAATACGTATCATGGCTCTTTGCACTGAAAAAAAGATCCTCCTCACCGGTGAAATTCAAACCTATTCCTGCGACCTGCTTTATTGCTCAAAAAAATTCGGTATACTGAAGCATATCATCGAACGTTGTTACAATATCGACGGCCTGCAACTGAATCCCGGTGACATCACGCATGCCCTCTATTGGACGGACAGGCCATATACACTGTACGTCTGGCAAATGGACCGGGGAAAACGTGCCTACTATTTTAATATTGCGGACAGCATAACGTTGCATCCGGCCGAATTCATCTGGCGCGATCTGGTGATCGACATATTGATCGATCCTGACGGGCATCTGCATGTTCTTGACGAAACGGAATTACCGGCAGATCTGGGATCCGAATTGCAGCATTCGATTGCAATCGCGAAAGAGCTCATTCTCCGCAACCATGATGCTGTCGCGCGCGAGGCGGATGCACTGCTTGTGAAGTTCGCTTCTCTCGACTCTTAATCATCAGATTGTTCCCTACTCCGGCATCAGCGCCCCTAAATGATTCCGTTTTCCGATTGTAAAACACCCCTGTTTGCGATACAATATTTTTGTGCGTCTAGACCTGTTTCTGAAAATAAGCAGGCTGGTAAAGCGCCGTGCGGTTGCCAGAAGCCTGTGTGACGCAGGTCGGGTGATCGTGAACGGCCATGAATCAAAGCCCGGCAAAGAACTCAGGCAGGGCGACGTTATCGAAATTCTGTTCAATGCAAAACGGGTGGAACTGGAAGTTCTTTCCTTGCCTCTTTCACCAAAAAACACCAATACGGACGTCCCGTATCGGATTATTGCTGAAAAAACCATCCCTCAGGAAAACACGGTATGAATAAAACTCCTCTTATAGCCATAACCATGGGTGACCCCGCCGGAATCGGCCCCGAGATCATCGCAAAGGCAATCGCCAGCAAAAAGCTCTCGACGACATGCAGACCGTTTATTATCGGCGACGCGGGAATCATGGAAAAAGTGGTCCACGATTTGCTGCTCACCGTTCCTGTCCGAAGCATAAAGTCCCCGAAAGAGACGGACCCGGACAAGGGTGCACTGGACATCCTCGATTGCAAAAACATAAATATCAGCCACCATGCCTGGGGAACTCCTGACAAATCCTCGGGAACTGCCGTCGTGGAGTATATTAAAAAAGCAGTCGGCCTGTGCATGAAGCATGAAGCAGACGCGATTGTTACTGCGCCGATCAACAAGGAAATTATGAACGCCGCGGGCCATCGTTTTGCGGGTCATACCGAACTGCTCGCCCATCTCACCGGCACCAAGGATTTCGGCATGCTGTTTGTGGGCGGCGGCCTGCGGGTAATTCTCGTCACCATTCATGTCGCGCTCCGGGACGTACCCCAGCACGTCAGCACCGCAAAGGTCCTGAAGACCCTCCGGCTTGCCCATGCATCCATGAAATATTTCGGCATAGACAACCCGCGCATCGGCGTCGCCGCGCTAAACCCTCATGCCGGAGAAGGACGGCTGTTCGGGTCGGAGGAATGGGACGACATTCTGCCCGCGGTGATTAAGGCGAGAAAAGAAGGCATTCATGCAAGCGACCCCATTCCCGCCGACACGCTGTTTTATAAAGCACGAAACAACCAATATGACATCGTGGTGGCAATGTATCACGACCAGGGCCTCGCTCCGCTCAAGATGCTTGCATTCGGCAATGCGGTGAACGTCACAGTAGGGCTTCCTATCATCAGAACTTCGGTGGACCACGGAACCGCGTACGATATCGCAGGAAGAGGCTGCGCAAACCCCGAGAGCCTGCTGGAAGCAGCGGCACTCGCGGCTCAGATGGCACAGTACAAGCGCCGTCCCTCCGCAAAGGAGCACATGTGAAAAGCACACCCCCGGCTCCGTTCATAACGCGCACGCATATCGTTGTAATAACTTTTTTCGCGACGTTCATTTTTTTGCTCTATCAAATGCTGTGCCTCCTCGCGCCTTTTTCGTCCGCGCTGCTTTGGGCGGCCATCCTGGCGCTGGCCCTGCACCCGCTTCATGATCGGGTGCTCCGGTTTCTGAAAGGCAGAGCAGGACTGGCCGCCTCTGTCATGACATTCGCTGCAGTGCTGCTCATTGTGGTCCCGGCCGTCGTGCTGCTGACGTTGTGCGCGTCACAGGCCGTCGCGCTCTACGACTGGGCATCAAGCGGCATACAGTCGAGCAAACTCATCGAGTTGTGGAACAGTTTTTCCTCAATGCTTTCTGAAAAGTTTCTTTCCCACCCTTCTCTTGCAACCATCGACATCAACGGCATCGCCATAAAAAGCATCGGAGAGCTCTCTTCCGCCCTTGCGGGCCAGATCGGCCCTTTGATGAAAAACACCCTGGTTCTCGCCGTGAACCTTGCGATCATGCTGATTTCCCTTTTTTTCTTTTTCCGAAATGGGGAAAACTACTATCACGCGGTTATGGATCTCCTGCCCTTCACCGCCGAACAGAAGCACACGGTCGCCCGGAAGCTGCACGATACGTTTGCGGCTGTCATAAACGGGGTGTTCCTTATCGCGCTACTGCAGGGATTTCTTACCGGAATCGGGTTTGCACTGTTCCAGGTGCCCCTGGCGGTGCTGTGGGGATTCGTTGCTGCATTGCTTGCCCTGCTTCCCGTCGGAGGAGCCGCGATCGTCTGGATTCCGGGCGTGGTCTTTCTGTTCCTGAAGGGCATGACGTTGCAAGCGGTGCTGCTTTCAATCTGGGGGCTGCTGATCGTCAGCATGGCAGATAATGTTTTGAAGCCGCTCATCATCGGACGCAAAGCAAACATCCCGACGTTCGTCCTCTTCCTGTCCCTGCTTGGCGGACTTCAGGTATACGGAGTGCTGGGTTTGTTGTTCGGCCCCCTCGTGGTCACACTCCTTATGGCTTTCATTGATATATACCGTGCGGAATACATAAACCAATAACAGCAGAATCGCTGCGACACATTATGCGTTGAAGACGCCGGAACACTCCGGTTTTGCAAGAGTCACGGCTCTTCTCAGCCGATGCGGGCTCCGTATATTCGGCGCATCTGCAGCAGACTTTTTATTTTATCCGGAGGAATGGTCGTATATGGAAGATCTCGCAAAATCAGAGCCCTGGCGTGTATTCAGAATCATGGCTGAACT
Organism: Nitrospirota bacterium; assembly: GCA_963663225.1. Taxonomy (GTDB): domain Bacteria; phylum Nitrospirota; class UBA9217; order UBA9217; family UBA9217; genus JBAZLV01. Next base: position 834,382 of record OY760142.1, read on the forward strand.
GGTGGAGGGTTTCGAAGCCCTGAATAATATCGGGCCTGCCGTCGCCATATTCGGAAGCGCGCGCAGCGAACCGGGTTCACTCTGCTATAACAACTGCCTGCAGGTGGCTGAGCGCCTCGCGAAAGACGGGTTCTCCATTATTTCAGGGGGAGGGCCCGGCATCATGGAAGCTGCGAACAAAGGGGCCCGAAACGGCGGCGGTACGTCCGTCGGCCTGAACATAGAACTACCCCAGGAGCAGATGCCGAACCAGTTCCAGAATGTGCATCTGGAATTTCGATATTTCTTTGTACGCAAGCTCATGTTTGTAAAATATGCAGTGGGATATGTTATTTTCCCGGGCGGGCTCGGCACGCTGGACGAGCTTTTTGAAGCAATCACGCTCATCCAGACAAAAAAAATCCGCAGTTTTCCGGTGGTTCTGGTCGGCAGGTCCTACTGGCAGGGATTGCTTGAATGGTTGAACAAAACCGCGCTTGCCGCTGGCAACCTCAATAAGGAAGACATTGACCTCATGCATGTTGTTGACGAGCCGGAAGAAATATGCGCCATCATAAACAAACGCTACAAAGACCGCGTGGGCGGCTTCCATATGGACAGGAGAGACAAAACCAGGAAGGGGGTCTGACGCTTTTATTTTTTTTCTTTTGTGCGATCACGTTCAGCTCGTGTCTTGATCAGGTGGGCGGCCCGCAGGTTGCGGAACCATTGTTCGATATTTTTGCGGTAAATCATTGTAAGAAGAATCAGGAAAATGCTGATGCCTACAAGGGAAAAGAGCGCTATATACTGTTTGTTGCGGAAAAAAGCCCCGCCCAGGGTAAGCATCACCGTACCGAGCAACCGTCCCATGGTTGAAATGAGCAGAAACGAAATATGCCCCATGTGGCCGAGTCCAAGCAGATAGCACAGATAATCCTTGGGAAACCCCGGAATAATAAATAGCAGCAAAGCAAGAAACAGGCCTTTGTGCTTCATCACATAGTCATACTGCTGCATGGTTTCCGGGCTGACAATGGACTCCACCAGCGGCCTGCCGACAATTTTGGCAAGGGTAAACGCGATCCAGGAGCCGAGCGTGAGCCCGATGGTCGAATACACTATTCCCCAGAACGTTCCGAAAAGCATGCCGCCCACAAAACCGGTCATTTCACCCGGGATGGGGGCAAACACCACCTGCAGTGCCTGCAGACCGACAAAAATGCAGACCGCATTCGTCCGGTGTTTTTCGATAAAATCAAGAAGGCGCTGCTTGTCCAGAAAAAGGTCGAGCCAACCGAAAACGTACATGAGGACAATGATCCCCACAAACGCCACGAGGAACACGAGAAAATTGATGATCGTTTTTTTCCCCAGTTTAATCATAACCCCGGAAAGAACATCTGCTATTTTTTGAACAGATCATCAAGCGATTTGCGCGCCTGCTCAACTGTAGTATTGGATATTTCACTGATACCGGTTTCCGCAAATACGAAGTAATTGCAGAAGTTGGCTTTTGCTTTTTCCTTAACACTTTCCGCTACCGGCTCATTGCAGCGCTTCGGTGCGGTACGGTCATAAAATCTGCAATTCAGGCAGCAGTGGATGTCGGCTTTACAGAGGGGGCATACATCCCTTCTGCCGACGCTGCGGTCCAGAGACAGGCTTTTTTTGCAGGAATGGCATGTTTTCACTGATCTATAATAACGTATTGACCTAAATTACACAAGCGCAAAAAATTGCTTTTCAGGCGCATTATTCCTTGCTTTTCACGCTTTTGCCGCATGCTTTTTTCACTTCCCCGGTTCTCCATTTTTATGCTATAGTAAATTCGATGCACCGGACAACGGATCGTACATCATAACGGATGTAGGATTCATGTCTTTCGCACCATTATCCACACTGACGGGGGAATTCGTATGACAAAACGTATTTATGTGGAAAACCTTCCACCTGATATTACCGCAGACCGCCTGAAAGGCATCTTCGACCAGATCGGCGAAGTCCAGTCTGTCAGAATAAAAACAGACTACCTGACCATTCGACCGAAGTGTTCCGGAGTTGTCGATATGGCATTGGAAGTGGATGCTTATCGGGCAGTCAACTGTTTTGAAGGAGCGACCCTCAAAAACGGAAAAATCCACTTGAAAGAGGAAGATCCGCTGTGGGAAAAAGCACGTCATATGCTCACTGATATCGCGGAAGGTTATGAACGGGTCAGTAGCAAAATTGCCAAGGAAATAAAGGAAATCGAACACAAAATCGAGGATAAAATCGAGGAAATCAAAAAACATTGAGGGAGATGGAGGGCTCCGTTTCATCAATCGGAATTCATGTTGCGCAAAGACCCATGCCGTTCTTCTGGCATGGGTCTTTTAATTCATGGAACCTATCTCCGGACTGACTTCCTGACTGGTTATTTCACAAACTGCGCGGCATTCTCACCCACAATTCTTCCGAACACGATTGTCTGCGATATGGAGTTTCCGCCCAACCGGTTTGCACCATGCACTCCACCGGTCCCTTCTCCTGCAGCATACAGCCCGGAAATGGGTTTCCCGTCTTTTGCCATTACCTGTGCGGCGGCATTGACTTTCAGGCCGCCCATCGTGTAGTGTACGCCCGGCATGACTTCAATGGCGTAGTATCCCGGCGTCCTGAGAGCCATAGGCATATCGGGCCGTTTGAAAGCAGCGTCATTTTTATCGTCGACCGCCTTGTTGTACATGGTTATTGTTGTTTCAAGTTCCGACGCGGAAATTTTTGTTTTTGCTGCAAGATCTGCAATCGTATCGCCTGTTATAACCAGGTTCAGATGAAAATAGCCTTCGATCTGCCTGAGGCTCTTGCGGATGCCTTCATCAAACACGAGAAACGCCGTTTTGCCGGTCTGGTTCAGAATGGCTGCGGAAGCCGCGTCCCGCGTGGTAATTTCGTTCACAAATCGTTTTCCCTCTCGGTTCACAAGAATCGCACCGTTCCCGCGCACCGCTTCGGTTATCAGGATGCGGCTTCCTGCCGCGACCGTGGGATGGATCTGTATTTCCTTCATGTCAATAAGATATCCGCCCGCGCCAGATCCAAGGTCCATGCCGTCGCCCGTCGCTCCCGGCTGATTGGAACTTGTCATACCTTTAAATGACGGCTGGTAATAGGCAACTCTGGCGGGATTCGCAGAAAATCCTCCGGTGGCGATGATGACGGCTTTGGCGGAAATCTTGTAAAGTTTGCTGTGTTTTCCTTCCACCAGCACACCGACCACGCGTCCCTTTTTGTCTTCGAGAATCTTTACGACCCTGCTGTTGACCCGGACGTCGATTTTGCGTGCTTCCGCGTTTCTCTTGAGTACCTGGGTGATATGCGCGCCGACTGCCGCTCCGCCGCTCGGCCTGTGGGCCCTTGCCACGCTCGCGCCACCCAGACGTCCCACGTCGCTCAGGTCCGCGCCGAGAGACGTGAGCCAGTCAACAGCGGAGGCGGAATTCTTTGCAAGGATTCCGACCAGTTCCGGATCGTTGATATTTTTGCCGCCTTTCATGGTATCCTGATACATGAGTTCCACCGAATCTTTTATGCCTTTTTCTTTCTGAAACCGGGTTTCCGCAGCGTTCATCCCACCCGCGGCAAGCTGGCTGTTGCCCCCGGTGATGGGCATTTTTTCGAGCAAAATTACTTTTGCCCCCTTGTCATGGGCGGTGATTGCGGCAGTAAGGCCGGTCGCCCCTGCTCCGATGATCACAATGTCGGTTTTCTCAGTCCTGATTTTTGTGGGCACATTCTTTACTTCGGGCAGCGACGTCGAGGGAAGCCTGGCCGCAACCGCGCCTGACGGTATTTTTAAATCAAAATTATGGCAATTCAGACAATATGTCCAGGATGCCGCATGCCCGTAGTGGCAGGAAGTGCAGCTCATGTCTCCCAGATGGGATTTGTGCGGATTTATTTCATGGTTCGACTTCTCCGCCACCTTCGCAAGCGTGCCATGACACTGCACGCACTGGACATTGACAGCTGTTTCGTTGTCATCAACGGCCATTTTAGCGCCATGGCACGCGGCGCAATTGACGCCCTTGGCCTTGTGCGCACCGGCCAAAAAAGCATCATTGGGCGCAGCCCAGAGCGTTGAACCTGATCCCAGAAGAATTGTAACCAGCAGTGCCACCATAAACTTTATTGTTTTCATGCCGTACCTCCTTTTTTGGATATGAGGTTTTTGATGACTGACATTCTTGTGTCGGCGCCAGGAAAGCGGGCTGTTTTTACTGCGTAACCTCTTTCAGAATATTTGTGTTTGAAACCGATCAGAAATCAGCACATATTTGTTCAACAGACCGCACTGCCGCGAACAAGCCGTTCAAGGATGAAAGGAAGGCAGTCTGCACATTCTCTGCTGAAACCGTTTTGTTGCCGAACGACAGTGCTTTTGTCGCGCACGCGTCGGAAGCGAGAATACAATGAAACCCCAGATCAGCGGCAGCTCGCACGGTCGTATCAACACACATATGGGTCATCATTCCCGCAATCACAAGCCGGTCGATCTGGATCTGCCGCAGGTGGGCAAGCAGGGGCGTCTCCCGGAAGCTGTTCGGATATTTTTTCTGGAATATAGGCTCCGCGTCTATCGGTGAAACACATCGGTGAATCTGCACGCCGGGTGTGTCCGGCAGGAAGAAGGTTGCGCCCGGTCGTATGGAAATGTGTTGAATATGAATGACCGGCAAGGCAGCACGCCGAAAGGCTTGAAGCAACTCTCCTGCTTTTGCGCCTGCCTCAGGACTTCCGTCCAGTTCCATCGCACCACCAGGAAAGTAATCATTTTGAATATCGATAAGAAGAAGGGACTGTTTCATCAAAACCTCTCTTCATGAAATACGCTGTCTTTCTCTGTGAGGACACGGGCATATTCAGTCTGGTTGCGCGTGCTCGCAGAGTAATACCTGTTTTATTTGCTGGCATTCTGTTCAGCCATGATTGCCTTGGCCAGCCACGATCGCAGATCTTCCGGACGTATCGGCGTTCTGGACAGAATATGACCGCGCACCGGACCGCTGGCCACACTGGACAGCACAACACTTATCATCCGCGCCATGCCGTAGCAAACATCATTCGGTGCATAGGCAACCGATCCAATGACCCCCCGCTCCATCCACTGTTGATAAATACTGAGCATCTGCTGCGCAGACTGGTAGCTGACAGCGACGTCCTTTGTTTCGCTCAAATCGATGTATTCTATGGTCTCTTTTAAATCGTGAGGCAGCTCTAAGACGTTCCTGCCATACTGCAAAACGTCATCAAGTGAAACGACTTCGCTGCCTTTTGCGAGCAGAATTTTCAGGATCGGGTCAAAATGATACTGAATCGGCATATTAAGTCACTCCGTATTCATCGGCATAGAGAAAAGGAAACAGGCTGCCTACTTCTCAACTATTTTCTGATCATGACAAGGACCATCTTGAATTTCGTGTTCGCTTGTAATGCATGCGGTTTGTTTGCGGGCATAATGATCATTTCGCCTTCACAAACCTTGTGCGTTTTCCCGTCTATCGTTATGTCCGCAGTGCCGTCAATGATCTGGACAAGCGCGTCAAACGGGGCTGTATGTTCACTCAGCCCCTGACCTGATTCGAATGCAAACATCGTAACCGTTCCAACGCTTTTGTCTATGATTGTTCGGCTGACAACCGAGCCTGTCTGGTACGCAACCAGGTCTTTCATATTCAGGACAATACCAGTAAGATCACTCGTATTCTGCATTCGGAATCTCCTTTCTATTCTCTAGAAGCGCCCTCGAGTTTCTGGTTATGTTTTCCTACTGTTTTTTCATCCACTCTTGTACCCAGGGATCAGCAAAGGTTTGCAGGGATAAATCAGGCTCACGAGCAGACCGTTGACTCCGAACTCAACGAAACCTCCCAAATACCATTTGATTGCCAGCATTCCCGGTATGGGATACAGCACATATTGGTTGAGGTCTACCAGCAGCAGCGCCAGAACGCTGAAGCAAACGCCGTAAAGCATGCCTTCGATGACGGTTCCCCTTCTTGCCGCTAATCGATAACCGGCAACAAAAAAGCAGGAAATGCCGAACACACCAAGAATGGAGAGCCACATTTTATCCGACATGTCCGGTCGATATAAATGCTGTATTTCCTGATCTGCACCCTGCAGCAGCACGAGATGATAGAATATGCCCCAGATCATTGTAAAGGCGGACACTGCGAGAATGGCTGACACGGCCCGCCGGACATTCAGTATGCTCAGAAAAGCCATGGATCACCGGTATGAAGGATTTGAGGAATATGCTAGATACGTTACCACAAAAAACGTCCCGTTGTCACGAAAATTGGAGGGATGCAAAACAATACGGGGGCAGGATTTCGCCATTTTGTATTCTGTTGCTGCTACAAAAAAACCCCTGCCGAATTGCTCCGGCAGGGGTTGGCGACATACTTAATGAAATCTTATTTAAAACACTCCCTTAACCTTCCCCGTTTCCACATCAACATCCACGCGGCGATATGCCGGGTCTGATGCAGTGCCGGGCATAAGCGTGATGGCGCCAGCGACAGGAACCACGAAGCCTGCTCCCTTGAAGGTCAGAATGTCTCTGATCCGGAGCCTCCAGCCTTTAGGCACTCCTTTCAGGTTCGGATTGTCCGTGAGCGAGAGATGGGTCTTTACCATGCAGGTGCCCATCTTGGCAAGCTCGGGATCGGCCTCCATTTTTTTGGCCTTGGCCTCTGCCTCGGGCGTGTAGTCCACACCGTCCGCGCCGTACACTTCTTTTGCGATCAGTTCAATGCGCTGGCGGAGCGGGGTGGTAAGCTCGTACAGGTACTTGAAGTCGTTCTTCTCATTGCACGCGTCAACGACCGCGTCCGCGAATTCCAAAGCGCCGTCGCCGCCTTTTTCCCAGTGGCGCGACAGGGCGACGCGGGCGCCGGCTGCTTCGGCAACGCGCCGGACCGTCTTGATTTCGTTCTCGGTGTCCGTGTAAAAAGCGTTGATGCAGACCACCGGATTGATGCCGGCCTTCTTCACCGTCTTGATGTGATGGATCAGATTTTCGCAGCCTTTTTCCACCCATCCCACGTTCTCTCCCTTGTATTCATCCGGGACCGGCTTGCCCGGCACCGGAATCGGCGCCCCGCCGTGGCACTTAAGCGCACGGATGGTGGCCACGACCACTGCCGCGTGCGGCTTGAGGCCTGACATGCGGCACTTGAGGTTCCAGAATTTTTCGAATCCGATGTCCGCGGCAAAACCTGATTCGGTGATTACATAGTCGCCGAGTTTGAGCGCCACCCGGTCCGCGATAATGGATGATTGGCCAATGGCGATGTTCGCGAAGGGCCCCGCGTGCACGAACACGGGCTGTCCCTCGATGGTCTGGAGCAGGTTCGGATTCAGTGCCTCCACCATCCAGGCGGTCATGGCGCCGTCCACGCCGAGGTCAGCTGTAGTGACCGGCGTTCCGTCCTTGCTGTACGCCACCACGATCCTGCCCATGCGCTCGCGCATGTCTTTAAGATCCTTGGCAACCGCAAGAATGGCCATGACTTCCGACGACACGGCAATGGCGAAGCCGGATTTCATCATGAACCCGTTGGATTTGCCGCCCATGCCGATGACAATCTCCCGGAGCGACTGCGCGCAGAAGTCGATGATCCACTTCATCTCGACATTGTGCGGGTCGATGTTCAGACGTTTCAGTTTTCTTTTTGCGAGCTGCTCATCCGTGTAGTTGAATTCGTGCTGCATGCGAGACGTCAGCGCGACCATGGCGAGGTTGTGCGCATTCATGATGGCGTTGATATCCCCGGTAAGGCCGAGGGAAAACGGCGTGAGCGGAATGACCTGCGACAGACCGCCTCCCGCCGCGGAGCCCTTGATGTTCATGGTGGGGCCGCCGGAAGGCTGGCGAATCGTGGCGATCACGTTCTTTCCGCGCTTGCCCAGGCCCTGCGCCAGGCCGATGGTCGAAGTGGATTTCCCTTCGCCGAGAGGCGTCGGCGTGATTGCCGTTACGTCGATGTACTTGCCGTCCGGTTTGCCTTCAAAGCGTTTCAGCACGCTTTTGAAATCCACCTTTGCGATGAAATGACCGTGCGGCAGAAGTTCCTCTGTTTTCAGTCCCATCTTCTCCGCAATCTCCGAAATGGGTTTCATTCGTGTTTCAGCGTCTTCTGCAATTTCCCAATCTGCATGATTTTTTGGATCCAGTGCCATTCAGCATCCCCCCTTTAAAAGTTTGTTCAAACTGTTTGGATTGCGTGCATATCAATCAGTAAAATCTCATGCAATACGCTCAATACGTACCGCCGAAACTTTGAACTCCGGTATTTTACAAACAGGATCAAGCGCCGTATTGCTCGTCAGCACATTCGCGGCAGCCTCCTTGAAATGAAACGGAATGAACACGACGCCGCTGCCTGTTCTGTTGCTGATCCTGGCCTTTACCTGAATGGAACCGCGGCGTGAGGACACCTTCACCGGCATGCCCTCGCTGATGGAAAGAGCGGCCGCATCTTCGGAATTGATCTCGATGTATGCCTCAGGGGCAACCCGGTCAATCGGCTTTACTTTTCTCGTCATCGTGCCGGTATGATATTGAAACAGCATTCTTCCGGTCGTGAGAATGAACGGGTATTCCTTGTCAGGCTGCTCCACGGACGGTTTGTATGTCACGGTGGTAAACCTGCCTTTTCCTCGCGGAAAACCATCCTCAAATAGATGGGCGGTTCCGGGGTGGTCAGGCGTAGGACAGGGCCATTGCAGTCCGCCTTTGTCAATCCTGCCGTACGTCATGCCGGCAAGAGCGGTCCACGCTCTGGCGATTTCATTGAATACGTCCTCAGTGTGGTGATATAGCATGGCGCAACCCATGCGTTGTCCGAGCTGCATGATGATACGGGAATCCTTCATGGCCTGGCCCGGCGGGTTCACCGCCTGCCGGACGCGCTGTACGCGCCGCTCTGTATTGGTAAACGTGCCGGACTTCTCCGCAAAAACCGCGGCAGGCAGAACCACGTCCGCGAGCGCCGCTGTTTCCGTCATGAAGATGTCCTGGACCACGAGAAACTCAAGTGCCTTGAGCGCTTTCACGGTGTGTGCAACATCAGGGTCGCTCACGACCGGGTTTTCACCCATGATGTACATCGCCTTGAGCGCGCCTCTCTCCGCGGCAACAAGCATATCGGGAGCCGTCATTCCTTCCCTGTCGGAAAGCCCGGCCTGCCAGAGTGTTTCGAATTTCTCCCTGGTTGCGGGATCGGTCACGCGCTGGTATCCGGGATAGGTGTTCGGAATGCATCCCATGTCCGTGGCCCCCTGCACATTATTCTGGCCCCGCAGCGGATTTACCCCTCCGCCTTCCCTGCCAAGGTTTCCCGTCAAGAGCGCGAGGTTTGCAACCGAAAATACGTTGTCCGTGCCGTGCGAATGCTGGGTGATGCCCATGGTGTAATAGATTCCGGCCTTGTCCGCTTCCGCATACATGCGGGCGGCTCTTATGATCGTATCTTTCGGGACACCGGTTATTTTTTCAGCCCACTCAGGTGTGTATCCGTTGAGATTGTTTTTGAACGTCGCATCGAACCCTTCGGTCCTGGACGCGATAAAATCGAGGTCGGCCAATTCTTCCTGCAGAATCACCTGCATCATCGCGTTCAAAAGAGCGACGTCTGTTCCTGGCCGGTGCTGCATCCATATGTCCGCAAACCGCACAAGCGGAACCTTCCGCGGGTCAGCTATGATCAGCTTCGAGCCGTTCTTTTTTGCCTTGATCATCCTGAGAGCTATGATGGGGTGGTTTTCCTTGGTGTTCGAACCGATGACAAACAGCACGTCGGTGTTCTCAATCTCCGCAATGGAATTTGTCATTGCGCCAGAACCGAATACTGTGGCCAGACCGGCCACCGTTGCGCTGTGTCAGTACCGGGCGCAGTGGTCCACGTTGTTCGTGCCGACCGCAGCGCGCATGAATTTCTGGAAGAGATAGTTTTCTTCATTGGTACACCGCGCGGAGCTGAGCCCCCCGATTGAATCAGGACCATGTTCCTTCCGTATTGCGGTAAGCCTTTCCGCTGTGTACTGAAGCGCTTCGTCCCATGAAACTTTGACAAAGACGCCGTTTTTTCTGATGAGCGGCGTGGTGAGACGCTCGGGGCTCTGGATGAAGCTGCTGCCGAACCTTCCCTTTACGCAGAGCCATCCTTCGTTCACCGTGTCCGGGCGTGACGCCACGCGCACCACGGTGTTTCTGATTACGTGCAGGGTAAGGTTGCATCCGCACCCGCAGTACGGGCAAACTGTGTCGATCAACCGAACGTCTTTCAACCGCCCCCTGCCGAGTGATTCTTTGCCGGTCAGCGCGCCGGTCGGGCAGACGCTCACGCACTGGCCGCAGAACTCGCATTCGAGCCCTTTTCCTCCGGGCGTCGAGACCCTGGCATGAAAACCGCGGAAGGCGAAATCGATCGCGCTTACTCCCTGCACCTGATTGCACGCACGCACGCATTTGCCGCACAGGATGCACTTCTCCATGTCCCAGTCGATGAAGGGATTTTCATTTTTTTCAGAAGCGGATTTTTTTTCGCCGGAAAAGCGGCTTGTCTTCAGATTGTAAAAATAAAACAATTCCTGCAGGGTGCAGTCGCCCGCCTTTTCGCACAGCATGCAGTCGTTCGGATGACCGGCAAGAATCAGTTCAAGAATGGTTCGGCGCAGGCGCTCTATCTCGTCGTTCGAAGTTTCAATCTCCATGCCGTCCGCCGCGGGCGTCGTGCAGGCGGTTACCAGTTTCGGCATGCCCTTGATCTGGACAAGGCAGAGCCTGCATCCGCCGTAGGGTTCCAGCCGCTGGTCGTCGCAGAGCGTGGGAATGTACATGCCATTCCTGCGCGCCGCTTCGAGGATTGTGGTCCCCTTTGGCACGCTCACCTGTTTTCCGTCAATCGCGAGTGCAATCATGTTCTGTTGTGTCATGGTTCGTGAAGTATGCGGATGTTTTGCTGGAGTATTTTCTGCCAACGCTGCCGCGAATTTCGGAAATCAGAACATCGGCTCCATGGCGAGCGCGGGATGGTTCTTTTCCGTAAGAAACACCATCAGGGCATCAATATCTTCAGCCGCGGTTTCGTCGGCGATTCTGTCCATGAGGTCGGGCACACCCTCTTCTTCGGCCCTTTGTTTAAACTGCTCGGCAAACGTCTCTTTCAAATTTTTGGTCATCCAGACAATGCGCTTGAAGCCGCCGTCTGCCTGAAGAAACTTTTTGCTCAGCAAAAAGAACCGCCCCACCCCCATGAAGCCGGGTGTCTGGACGCCCCCGCCCACCATGCCTGCCAGCGCGGAAAACTTCATGCCGATGGGGGTCATGCCCGCATGACCGCGGTGCACCACCATCACGCCGTTCGCCTCCGGCACGATTGCGACAATGCATTCAAAGCACCCGCAGGACGTCATGGGATTGTCCATGATGGTGTAGGCGTTGAAGGTTTCAAGCGCCTGGTGGGACGCGTGGAAAAGGTAATCGTCCACGCCCTTCCAGCGGCCTTTTTTTGCGTCAAGCGTTTCGATCTTTTTAATGGGCTGGTTTGCTCCGTTCGGATCTATCTCATACGCGGCCCTGGCGTCCAGCCAGTTGTACGCGCCGCACAGGCCCAGCCGCTCCGGCGTCACAATGCAGACATGGTTCGGCGCAAAGCTCTGGCACAGAAGGCAGGAATAGAACGTGTCAACGGACTCATCCGTCATGGCTGCAAGCCGCACGTCCCGCTCAACGTACGCTTTCTGTGCGTCCGCGAGCAGCTTCCGGATGTCGGCGTCGTCGATGCAAAGAGTTACCTGCACCTTGTCCACGATATTGGCGAACTTGTGCTTGATCTGGGTCGTGAGAATATCCCCAAGATGCCTCAACTGGAAGCCGTCCTGCAGTGCGTTTTTGCTGATTCGCAACCAGTTCTGGTCCCGCTGGCCCATGTGCCAGATGCCCTGGGCTTCATTGATGAAGTAATGGATCTTCCGTTCGAGCACCGGCTCGAAGTCCTTCTGCATCTTCTTGCCCGCGACTTCCACCACAATGCCGAGCGGCATCTGTCCGCCCTGCCGGTACCGGTCCTCGGCGCCGGCCCCCGCAATAATGACCTTGCCGTCTTCAACCGTCCCGAGTTCCGCGGTCCGGAGCCATTCAAAGGAGGGCGTGCGCTGGCCCCCGAATTCGACATGCGTGTCTTCCTTGCGGACGCGTTCGCCTTCAAAGGCGGGACCGAACGCGACCGGAATCGGGGGTTTTGATACGGTTATTTTGAGGCCGCGCACTTCAAGGCACCGGTCCACGATTTTGGCGGAATCAAGCTCCTTCTCGATAGCCTCGTTGGCGGTAATGCCGGGAAGTTTGAGCACGGGGACATCCGTATTGCACACGACGGGAAACCCCATGTTGATCGCGCCCGCGCCGGTGGCGATGATCGTTTCGTTCACCGGGCCGAGCACCATGACAAAAGCGAACACTTTTTCCCTGCAGTACTTCAGAATGTTTGCCCTGTCTCCGCCTTTCAGTCCGCCGAACGTGAGGCTCGCCCGCGCGGCCCAATTGATGGCATACACGGCATGCTCCACGTCGGGACCGAGAGGAACAAGGCGGGTGTCCAGTCCGAGCTGGACCCCTTTCCGTAGCAGCTGCTTGGTCATGCTGTCGCCGTTCACATTCCCGCACAGGATGGTCAGCATGTTTTTCTGCTGCAGATCGCGGGCGATCCTGACGGCCTGATCGTCGTCATCGGCAGCGCCCACGATGCACGCAAACCCGGGCATGGAGCCGTCCACAAGCTGGACGCCGAGATGCCGCAGAACGGTGTCCGAGATGAAGCCGTTGTAAGCAGGCCCGATTGCGTCGTCCTTCACGGGTTCCAGGCCATAGAGGCCGCGGAGAGCCATGATCATCTCCTGTGCGAAGAGCGTCGCCATGCCCGCGTCCAGCACCCCTGCCATCGTGTTTTCCTTGGGGACCAGCGGTTTTACATGCCGCTCAAGAACGGTCTTCATGTCGCCCGCGGTCCTCACCTCAAACCCGGTCATGGAGAACAGGAGCGGGAGGAAGTAGGCCGTGTCCGGAAATTCAACCGCGCAATCCGCACCTTTTTCACGAACGGCCTTCTGAACAAGATCGTCGGCCTGCTGCAGATAATGATGCAGGCCCTGCATGGCGCCTGCAATAATGACTTCCGACATGAACAACCCCTGAATAGCGTGAATGATTTTTGGCTATGCCCGCGCCTTTAAAAAACCCGGCAGTTGGTTTGCCTCGCGCGGTCCGACAATGATCTTCCAGCCCGGCAGTTTTTCCTCAAGCGCACCCGAAATAATCGCGACATATCCGGGAATGATCAGCTCCCGGTGGCTGATGTTTTTCTCGGCCCCGCTTTCAACGATAAACTGCGCGATTTTGCTGGCCGTGAATTTTCCGGCGGCCCACGCCGTCAACACCGACATGCCTTCATTATCCATGATGGCAAGCCAGGACGGCACCTTGCTGTTCTCGATTTCTCCGCGGACGATAAAATACGTGAGTGAAAAGTTGGTGGTGACGATAAGCGGGGATTTTTCCCCGGCATCGCCCACTTTGTAAATGTTCTGCGCAACCTGCATCGGCACCTGAGGGTCCGTGTAGATGTTCTGACGGAGCGACAGCAGGGCCAGCATTTTCCATTTTTCGACGCTGTCAAGCACGATGAGGGAGGCGTATTTCATGATACCGATGGCCGCGGCCATTGCCCCGGCGAGAGTGCTTTCCTCCCGTGCGAAACTGATTATCGGATAACCGAGCGATTTGAAGTTCTTTTTGATCGCCGCACGGCGGATGATCGTATAGTGCTGCACCATGTCCCCGGCAGTGCGCGCGCCCGAGTCGAGGACCAAATCTTCAATGCCGAGTCCCTTCATTTTTTCCGAAAGCGCGGCAAGGGCATCAAGCCCGTCAGCCGACACGACGAGCGGCGCTTTTTTCTCCTTCGCGATCCTGGCCATTGCTTCCGCATTTCCGGCTGTGGCTGCGTAGAGCAGCGGCCGTTTGTCCGCGCAGTGGGCCAGGCCCGCTTCAATCGTCGCGGGGTCCTTGCTCATAAGAACAAGAGGAATGTCCGGCGCCGTGGTGGCAACCTGCTTTACCACGGAAGCGAAGGCCGCGCTGTCACCGCCTTCGTCCGATATTGCGATCGCTTCCACCCGCAGCTTCTGGCCGACCCGGTCAATCTCCGATGCCTTGACCGCTTCGATTTTTGCCGCCGCGGCATCGCCCGCTTCGGAAGCCTTGATCGCTACGGCAAGCACGCAGGGGTTGTAAAATTTTTTTTCATGCCTGAACAGGCATATCTCGTCGCCCGCCTTCACCGCCTTCGCGCCCGCGCCGATGGCAACGGACCGGATCGGCGGCGCTGCCGCTTCGCCCAGGATTTTTTTCGCCTCTTCAGAAGCGTCCGGACAGGCATCAAGGTTTGCCTGCTTGGCGGCAAGCTTCATGGCAAACGCCAGGCAGGTGGGATGACCGCATTTTTTGCAGTTGGATTTCGGCAATAATTTGAAAATTTCGATACCCGAAAGCGCCATGTCACGTTCCTTTCAGAGAAAAGCTTAACCCAGCAATTCTGCTATTGTTTCTTTTGTTTTTATCACAGCGCCCGGATGGCGCATGATCAGCAGATCGGCGCCCGAGACCAGCATGGCCGAGGCAGTGACCGCCTCCCACGCAAGCGCCCGGTCCTCAAGGGCTCCCCACTCCGCGGCTTCGGATTCCGGCGCAATGGTTTCCTTGACCTTCCAAACCTGCTCACCGATATCGCAGACAATGGGCGTCTGCATCATCTGGTCATTCTGCAGGAGCGCGGCCAGGCGGATACGCTCCATAACGCTGTAGGTATACTCAAGGCCGTACCCGAGCGCCGACGACATCGGGTCGATGATGATCCGCTCCCTGTCGAGTCCCATCTGCGTCAGCAGGATGTTGAGCTGTTTTGCCAGGTTCACATCGAGCTGGCTCATGGCGATCAGCTTATGGTCGTTTGCCATCGCTGCCGCGGCCACGGTCTTATAGTTCTCTTCAACCGCCTTGCCGATCGCGCAGTTTTTGCCGCGCGTGGCCGCTGCAGCAGCCTGGAGCACCTGGCCGTCTTTTTCCGCGTGGCCGCTGCCGAGAAGAATCAGGGGAATGTCGATGGCCGCAGCCACTTCGCCTGCAATCCGGGCGGCGTCCTCCGCACTCCTGTTCTGCTGGTCCGGGTGCGTGCCCATGAGCCTGAGCGCCACCATGTCCGCCCCGTTCTGCTGGCAGAATTTCGCCCACTGCACCGGCGAAGACGCCGCGACGCCGATTGCCTTTTTCACCGTCTCAGGCCAGTCTGCGGGAGCGCTGTCCGTGATCTCCATCGCCAGGGCGGGTTTGTTCGGAAACGATCCTTCGAACCTCAGGAAGGGAAGCGCCGTCGCCCCGCCGATAGTCACCGCTTGTGCGCCGGTCCCGATCTGCACAGTATATATTTTCCCGGTATAGTTCTCTTTCGGAACGGTCAATGCCATGAATGCCTCCGTGTTGATTTGTCACGCGGGCCGTCACTTCGTTTTCGACGGCACTATTTTTTCACGCCTCCGTGCGGGACGCGCGATCCATTTTATCTCCGGTATTCCGCTATTCCATGTCCAGATAAGAGTGGGCGTACATGGTTTTGCCCATGATCATCTCCACTGTTTTTGCGGTGTCCATCATATCCTTGTCAAGCGGATCAATGATGGCCGCCGTAAGTCCCGCTTCGATAAGCAGGGCGAAAAAATTGCGGTTGATGATGGGGCGCACCTGCTTCGGGGCACCGTTCGAGACATTGGAAAGACCCACCAGGCTTTTCATCGGAGGGTCGTTCAGGTCCTTGAACATGCGGACGGCGCGGATCGCCTGCCAGGCCTGGTCCTGCATGGAGCATATCTGGAGGATGAGGGGATCCAGAAAAATGTTCTCGAGCGGCATGCCGTATTCCATGGCGCGCGCCATGATCTCGGAGGCGATAACACACCGGTCTTCCGCGTCCGCGGGCAGTCCTCCCTTGCCGAGCGTGAGCGCGATGACGCTGGTGTTGTATTTCGCAGCCAGTTCCATCATCGGAAATTTTTCGGGTTCGTTTGATGTGGAGTTCACGATGGGGAGTCCCCACTGGTTGTTATGCGCCTTGATGCCGGCCTCCATGGCCTTCACGTTCGTCGTATCGAGGCACAGAGGCTTTTGCACGACTTCCTGCACTACTTTCACGGACCAGTCCATGAGTTCCGGGCCGTTTTCCTCCGCGGGACCGATCGAGACGTCGATGTAATTGGCCCCCGCGTTTGCCTGGGCAACAGCAAGGTCCTGCAGCGGTCTGGCATCGCGGTTCGTCATCGCCTCGCGCACTTTTTTCGCCATGACGCTGATTTTTTCTCCAATTATGATCATGCCGGAAATCTCCTTTTTTCTGAACGCACGCTTTGCGCGCGCCGTTAATCCGTCGTGTCTATCGCCTTCAGCAGCTTCTCTATTGTTTCCGGCGTCAGACTTCCCTTGTCTCTCGCCACATCGATGGTATGCTGCGCCAATGAGCAGTACAGATCAAGCAGCTCCGGCGCCCTCTTCCGCATGGCGTCCACGTGGTCGCGAACGGTTTCCACATCACCGCGGGCGATCGGGCCGGTAAGCGCCGCGGAAACTCCCACGGCCTCTATGTTCGCGAGCGTTCCTTTGATAAGCGGGAGCACGGCCTTGAGGGCCTCCTGTTTCTCCGCTCCCAGCGTCTGATAGAACTTGAGACCATAGTCCACCAGCGCGACGAAGTAATTGGACACGGCCACCGCGCCCGCGTGGTACAGCGCTGTCGAACTTCTATCGGGGCTCCAGTTCGGCATGCTCAGTTCAATGCCGCCTAATGCTTTCACGATAGCTGCCGCCGCGTCACGCGCTTCCGTATCCGCTTCGATCCTGAAATAGGACCCCGGAATATTCAGGATGCCGAGTTCCCTGCTCGGAATCGACTGGAGCGGATGAACTACCGCGCGAAACGCACCAACCAGCCGCGCAGACTGCAGCAGATCAAGAGAATGGGCGCCGGATGTGTGCACAACCAGCGAACCCGGCTTTAAACCGTTCTTCCGGGAAATAGCCGTACACAGGTCGTTGATCGCATCATCCGGAGCGGTCAGGAAAACCACCTCTGCCATCGACGCGGCCTGCACTGCGTCGGTCATCGGCGTTCCGGAGCCGATAAAACGGGAGGCCCGTTCCGCGGACGCCATTGTGCGCGCCGTGACCGCGGTCACGGCATACCCTTTCTGCTTGAGCAGAAATCCCACTGCGCTGCCGGTGCGGCCGGCGCCAATGATTGCAACGGTTTTTTTTACGGCGGGTGTGCTTCCGTCAGCAGCTTTGCGTTTCATCATGGAACCAGCCTGTTCAGTATCGCAAAATAACTCATGAGCGCCGTTGAAGCGGAAGGGAGCTGAATGAGCGGTTTCCCCTGCAAATCATACTCGAAAATCAGCGGGTCTTCCGGCACAAACCCTGCGAATTCCATTCCCTGCCGGTTGATCAGCTGCAGCAGCTTTTGTTTTTCCTCTTCGCCATCCGGCGCCCGATTGACAATCAGCACCGTCCGCTTTACGCGCAGTGCAAGCTCTTCGGTGAGTCCGTGAATGCGGCCGCCGGTCATGATCCCCCGGGCGGTGGGGTCGCTCACGACAATCAGCAGGTCCGTGTCCCGTGTCGTCCGCCGCGACAAGTGCTCCAGCCCGGCCTCGTTGTCCATCACTGTGTAGGAATACGAATCCGCAAGTCTGTCCGTGTACTTGCGGATAATATTGTTCGCGGCGCAATAGCAGCCCGGCCCTTCGGGCCTGCCCATCACAAGAAGATCGAAGCCCTGCGATTCGACAAGCGCCTGCTGGATCTGATAATCAAAAAGCTGCTCCATGCTCATCCCGCCGGGGCGGGGAGCCGTTGACCTGACCGCCTGCAACGAATCTTCGCGGAGCGCTCCCACGGTGGCATGCACGGTCACCCCGAGCACTTCATGAAGATTCGCGTTCGCGTCCGCGTCGACGGCGAGCACCGGACCCTGTTTTTTTTCCGTCAAGTAACGGACGGTGAGACCGCAGAGGCTGGTTTTTCCCGTTCCGCCCTTGCCTGCAACCGCTATTGAAAAACCCATTCCCGCCTCGGATCATTCCCGCCGCTGAGATTGCAAAAGCGTCCGGGGAAGAAGTGAACACATCAACACCGCACGCTCCACGCATGCACGCGGGAAAACTTACCGCTTTACACCATATTTTTTCCGGACCTCGTCGATCTTGCCGCAGGTCATCGTTCCCTCCGGACAGGCGGCAGCGAGGCAGCCGGGGCCGGCTTTGGCAAAAATAGTCGGCGCAATCCCTTTTACGATTGCGAGCATGCGTTCGGACATGCCCCGTATTTCCCACTGGGCCCGGTTGCAGCACCGCACGCGGAAAAAATGCAGAAGCTCCCGCGCGTTCATGGTGATGATGATTTTAGTCTCTGCCGCGTTCGGCAGAAGATACCTCGCGTCCTGCTGGCCGGACTCACCTTTGTATCCGAGTTCTTCAAGGCGTTTCAGGACCTTTGTGTAATTGCTCTGGGCCTCGGCCATGCATTTTTCGAACTCCCGTGTCAGGTCCGGGTCTTTCTTGATGCTCGGGGGGACGATATAATCAAACTGGTCCGCTTTTACATACCGCTGGCTCTGCTGGGAGTATGATGCCACCCGGTGGCGCACCAGCTGGTGCGTGCAGGCCCGTGAGATCCCTTCGATGCCGAAGGTAAACGATATATGCTCCACCGGCGAAAGATGGCCGATGGACGCCAGCCGCTCCACAAACGTCGCCTGGTCCTTTGCTTCGATTTTTTCCTTCAGCTCTTCCACCCCGGCAGGACTGTAGCAGAGCTTTGCGGCCATGGCCACGACTTCCTCAGGTTCCGGCGTATGTCTCAGAAGAACTACGTGCAGTGCTGTTTCCGGCATCGATTTTCACCCGTTTCCCCGTTTTTTTCGTATTCCGCGCTATATATAACAGAATTTTTTTGATGAAGCAATTGCTATTTGAACGACTGCTCTTCAGACGGAAATTTTCCGCTTTCCACGTCCTGTTTGTATTCCTGCACCGCTTTCAGCGACTGGTCTTTCAGCCGGGCGTACTGCTTTACGAATTTCGGGGTGAACCGGTCGAACATTCCCAGAATATCGTGCAGTACAAGGACCTGTCCGTCGCAGTCCGGTCCGGCGCCGATGCCGATGGTCGGGATGTGCAGAGTTTCCGTTATTTCTTTCGCCAGAGAGGACGGCATCGCTTCCAGCACGACGGAGAATGCGCCCGCGTCCTGGACCGCCCGCGCATCAGCCAGTATCTTTTCCCGCGTCGCTTGGTCTTTGCCCTGGACCTTGAATCCCCCCAGGACATGGACGGCCTGCGGCGTAAGCCCAATATGAGCGACCACCGGAATGCCCGCATCCACGATTGCCCGGATCGCGCCGGCCACCGCTGAACCGCCTTCAAGCTTCACGGCTTCCGCGCCTGCTTCTTTGAGAAACCTTCCGGCATTCCTGACCGCTTCTTCAATGCCTGCCTGGTATGAAAGAAACGGCAGATCACCCACGACCATGGAGGACCGGGCCGCGCGCGACACCAGTTTTGTATGGTAGAGCATTTCCTCCATCGTGACCGGAAGGGTGCTCCCCAGCCCCTGCACCACCATGCCGAGGGAATCTCCCACAAGAATAACGTCGATACCGGCCTGGTCGACGATCTGGGCCGTCGGAAAATCGTACGCCGTGAGCATCGTGATTTTTTTCGCCTCGGCTTTTTTCTTATACAAATCGAGGACTGTGATCTTTGCCATGTTTTTCCTCCCTGACTGCAGTAAATGAGCTCGTTTCTATGCCTCCGGGTGACGGCAATATCTACCATAGTATAGCGTATTCGGGGCTTTATCGTCCGCCCGGCGCATGTTCCGGCCGTGGATACAGGCCCGCATCCTTGACAATCTTTTCAATGGCTGTCTCCCATTCAATGGCCTGAATATGGACGCCTCTGATGCCGGGGATTTCGAGCGCCTGATGAATCAGTTCCACGGCAATCCTGATGCCTTCTTCTTCCTGCAACTGCTTTGCCTTCTGCTTGTCGCCGCCGGCTGCTTCCTTGACCCTGTTCATACGGTCCATCAATGATTGCGGGACCGTGACACCCGCCACGGACGTGTCCATGTACTTCAGCATCAAGGCGCTCTTCGGCACGATAATGCCGGCAAGAATGGCCGTCTGTTCATGGATGCCGAGGTTCCGCGCTTTTTCCATCTGCGATTTGAAAAGCTCCATGTCGTAAATGCCCTGGGTCTGAATGAAGTCTGCTCCCGCGTCGGCTTTTTTCTTCAGATTATAGGGCCGGAAGTCCATGGGATCTCCCAACGGCGTCCAGGTTGCGCCTATAAAAAATTTGGGCGGAGTCTCGATCGCATCACCGCCCTGCTGCAGACCTTCGTCGCGCATCTTTTTGAGGATACCGACGAGCTGGACGGTGTCCACGTCGTACACATTCTTCGCGCCCGGATGCCCCTTCATTTTTCCCGCGGCCCCGAATTTCTGATGGTCTCCGGCGATGCACAGACAGTTCTTGAGTCCGAGGGCCGCCGCGCCCAGAAGATCGGCCTGCATGGCAATGCGGTTTCTGTCGCGGCAGGTCATCTGCATGACCGGCTCAAGTCCTTCCCGATGGGCAAGGACGGCCGCGGCGATGCTCGACATGCGCACAACGGCTGTCTGACAGTCGGTGATATTCGCGGCGTCGCAAAACCCCTTCAGGAGATGCGCCTTGCGGACGACCTCGTCCGGAGAAGCGCTCAGGGGAGGTCCAAGTTCTGCGGTCACCGCGGGTTTCCCGCTTTTGATGATCCGTTCGAGATTGCTGCCTGACTTCATTGTTTCCCGCTTTCCCCGTTTTTCATCACGGCTTGTTCCGTTGCTGCGGCAATGTGATCGAGCACGATCCTGCGGGGACCGCCGTGGCCGGCCGAGGACCAGTCTTTCGGAGGCTGAATCTCGATAAGTTTTTCGAGCTTCCCGAGTTTCTTCATGCGCTCCACGATCAGGTACCAGGCGCAGTCCGTTTCAGGCCCGACCTCGCATTTTCCCTTATGGGTCCCGCCGCAGGGGCCGTTCAGAAGCGACTTCGAGCAGCGCGCGACGGGACAGATGCCGCCGGTAAGATGCAGGACACAGTTGCCGCAGCCCCCGCACGCTTCCATGAAAACTCCGGTCTGGGGCACAGCACCATAAAATACCGTGTTCAGACCCGGATAGACCGGGACCGTGCCGAGCATATCGGACAACAGATTGACACCCGCGCCGCAGGCCAGGGACAGCACCAGTTCATGCCCGTTCAGTTTCTCGGCATTGGGCAGTATAAACTCTTGTTCGCACTGCCGTTCGCACGCTCCATGCTCCACCGTCATTTCCCCGCCTTCCTGCACGGACTTCATGCGGATGAGCGAGGCAAGAATTTCTGCCTCTTTTGCGCCTCCCGCATGGCACACTGCGACACAGGTATTGCATCCGAAGACCATGATTTTGCGGTACGGCTTTATCATTTCCCATATTTCTGCAATTGGTTTCTGCACACCGACTATCATTGTATTGCAGCCCTCTTCATTTCGTTTTTTTTTCTTTCGCAATCCGCAGGGGAGACGGTCCGAGCTTTTTGATCCGCTCCGTAAAGTCAGCGCAGATGGAGGCCCATCGGGGTCCCTGGGAGGCGGAAAGATTGTACATCTCCAGTCTGGCAGGATCGATGCCGATACCGGCCAGGAGTTTCTGAAGATGCTTCACCCGTTTTGCGGCGTTGATGTTTCCTTCAAGGAAATGGCATTGTCCTTCAAGGCAGCCTGCCACAAAAACGCCGTCCACTCCCCGCTCGAATGCCCTCAGGATATAAACATGGTCCAGCTTCCCGGTGCAGGGCATGCGGATGATCTTGACAGCGGGTGGATACGTCAGCCGCATGACTCCCGCCAAATCGGCCGCCGCAAACGCGCAGTAGTGGCATGCAAAAGCAAGAACGTCCGGCTTGAAGTCCGCTCGAATTTCGCGCGGCTTCTCTATGGACGAAACCGCATCTGTTTGTGACATGCTAAAATCTGCCGGCAAGAAATATCTTCCTTTTCCCTGTATGAAACAGCGTTCGTTACCCGTTCCCTTCGCATTCCACTGCTGCATCAACCATGGCAAGCATCTGTTCGTCCCTGAAGCCGTTCACCTGGAACGCTTTTGCCGGGCACACGCCCGCGCACAGACCACAGCCCTGGCACATGACTTCGTTGTGGCTGACTCTGCCTTCTTCGTCGATATACGGCGAGCCGAAAGGGCAGATCCTGAGGCAGCTCAGACAGGACATGCAGAGCTCACGCGTGTGTTTCGCGATAAGCCCTGAGACCGCAAGCGTTTCATGCGAGAGCACGGTACCCGCCCGGCCTGCCGCGGCAAGGGCCTGGCTGATGGTTTCATCGAAGTTCTTGGGAGCGTGCGCCAGCCCCGCCACAAAAAGTCCTTCACTCCCGAGATCAACCGGCCGCAGCTTCATATGCGATTCCAGAAAATATCCGTCTGCAGTGCGCGTAATCTTGTAGGTGCGTCCGGATTTTTCAGCGGACGGATGGGGCCGGAGCCCCGTTGACAGCACGAGCCAGCCGGCATCCATACTCACTTCCCTGTTCAGCACAGGATCCCTGACCGTAACGAGCAGTCCGTTCCCCGCCTTCTGTACTGCGGGTTTTTTGTCCGCTTCATATCGGACAAACAGCACGCCCATATCGCGTGCTTGTGCATAGTAATCCTCGCGCAGTCCGTATGCCCGCATTTCGCGGTACAGAACGACAACCTGGACCTTCGGGTTTCTTTCCTTGAGCTTTATCGCGTTCTTCAGCGCGTCCTGGCAGCAAACGCGCGAGCAGTACTGCGCGGGCTCTTCACGCGAGCCGACACATTGAATCATCACATACCGCTGGCCTGATTCCGGCTGGAGACCGTCATGGATTCTCTTCTCCAGTTCCCGCTGGGTGATGACACGGCTGTTCTTTCCATAGCAGTATTCCGTTGGTTGATATTCAACGCCGCCGGTGGCGATCACGACGGTCCCATGCTGGAACGTCGAACCGTCCGTGAGCAGGGTCTTGAAGTTGCCCACAAAACCTTCGGTTTTCTTCACCTCGACGCCGGTGTGGACTGCAATGCGGGGGTGCGACATCACCCGGATTGTCTGCGACCGCAGGAAGCGTTGGACATCGCTTCCGTCCTGGGTGTAGTATAAACTTCGCGCGAGGCCTCCCAGTTCCTTTTCCTGTTCCACAAGGTGAACGCCGAATCCCTGATCGGCGAGGGACAGCGCCGTTGTCATGCCCGCGATTCCGCCGCCCACGACAAGGCACGCGGGCACAACGTTCACGGTCTCGGTTTTGACCGGCTGCAGCAGCCTCACCTTGGCAACCATCATGTTCACGAGCCGGACCGCTTTTTCAGTCGCCTCTTCCTTCCGGTCCATGTGGCACCAGGAGCACTGCTCCCGGATGTCCGCAAGTTCGAACAGATACGCGTTCAAACCCGCTTCGCGGATTGTGTCCTGAAAAATCTGGGTGTGCGTGCGCGGCGTGCATGACGCGACCAGCACGCGGTTGATTTCCTTTTCACGGATCAGCTGTTTGATCTTCTCCTGGTTGTCCTGTGAACATGAATACAGAAGATTCTCCGCGTGAACAACGCCGGGAAGGTGCTCCACTTCCTGCACCACCTTTTTCACATCAACCGTACCCGCGATGTTGAAACCGCACGAGCAGACAAAGACCCCAAGCCGCGGTTCCTCGCCTGCAACATCCTTCTCGGGAGGGAGCTCTTTCTGAATAGTCTCGCTCCACCGCGATTCGCCCAGCAGGGCCATTGTCTGTCCCGCCACGGCACTGCCCTGCATCACCGTGTCGGGGATGTCCTTGGGCCCCTGATAGATACCGGTGACAAAAACACCGGGGCGGTTCGTATCAACCGGGGCGAACGTTGTTGTTTTGGGGAAGCGGTGACTGTTCAGTTCAATTCCGCAAATTTCCGCGAGCGGCGCTGCGCTCTTTCCGGGCTCCAAACCGATTGAAAGAACGACCAGGTCGAATACTTCATCAACCAGCGAGCCGTCTTCCCTGACAAAGCGCAGCAGAAGATCACCGGTCTCTGCTTCCTCACGCACGGCTGACACCATGGATCGCACATACCGCACGCCGTATTCATTCTTTGCCCGCTCCACATATCGGTCAAAATCCTTTCCATACGACCGCATGTCCATATAAAAAACCGAGGGCTCGATCCGCTGGTCGTGCTCTCTGGCAATGACGGCCTGCTTCGTAGCGTACATGCAACAAACCGATGAGCACCACGGGTTCGCGTTGTGCGGGTCCCGTGAACCGACGCACTGCAGCCAGGCGATCCTGATCGGATGCTTTCCATCTCCCGGCCTCCTGATCTCGCCTTTGTACGGACCCGATGCGGAGAGGATGCGTTCGAACTGGAGGGACGTGACCACATTGGGCCATCGCCCGAAACCCAGTTCCCCGCGTACTGCGGGGTTATACGGTTCAAGCCCGGGGGCGAGAATGACCGCGCCGACATTCAGCGCGATCTCTTCCGCGGCAACCATCTCATGGTTGATTGCCTTTGCCTGGCACGCAGACACACACAGCATGCACTCGCTGCAACCGGCGCAGCTCAGGCAGCGGGAAGCCTCTGCGACTGCGTCTTCCTCGCTGTATCCTCGCACGATCTCTTTAAAATTGCCTTCGCGTTCCGCAGCAGAAAGCATTGGCACGCGCCTGCGGCGGGCTTTCTTCAGGCCGGTCAAATCCTTGACCGCTTTCACCCGCTCCGCAATCTTTACCCGATTTACCGGAGGATTGGTTCCTCTCAGAAAATGGTCGATTGATTCCGCGGCCCGTGCTCCTGATGCAATCGCCTCGATTATGGTCGACGGACCTGAAACGGAATCTCCACCCGCAAACACCCCTTCTACATTGGTTCTGCACGTGGCGGGGTCGGTTTTGATTCTGCCGCCGGGCAGCACGTCGAGCGTCTCTATGCCCTTTTTAAAGGAAGCATCAACACTCAGTCCCACAGCAAAAATGGCGGTGTCTGCTTCAAAAAAATTCAGTGCGCACTCGTCGTACTGCGGATTAAAGCGTTTGTTCTCATCAAAAACCGAGGTGCAGCGCTTAACGTCGATTCCGGAGATCCTGCCTGCCTCCGTTCTGATTCCGCTTATGCCCCAGGAGTTATCGATGATGACGCCTTCCTCGCGCGCCTGTTCGAGTTCCCATCCGTGAGCAGGCATCTCATCGCACGTTTCGAGACACACGATTCTGACCGTTTTAGCGCCGAGTCTTTTTGCCGTGAGCGCCGCATCAACAGCCACATTGCCGCCGCCGATAACGACAACCTTGCTTCCCGCTCCGGCTTTTTCGCCTAAGGCCGCCCTGCGCAAAAAATCGAGACAATCATATATTCCGTGCGGGTTGTCATTTTCTATCGGGAGTGTTGCGGCCTTCTGCGTTCCCACGGCAAGAAACACGGCCTTGTATCCCTGCCGCTTCAAATCGTCCACGTTGAAATCGCGACCCAGCTCCTGGTTATAGCTGATATCAATGCCGTGTGCCAGGATGGCGTCAATCTCTTTCCGCACCACATCCTTCGGCAGCCGGTACTCAGGAATGGCAAGGCTGAGCATGCCGCCCGCCACCGGCATTTTCTCGAAGACCGTGACCCGGTATCCTTTGAGCGCGAGGTCCCGGGCGCAGGTCATGCCTGCCGGACCGCTTCCGATTACGGCAACCTTCTCAAGCTTTTCTTCGGGCAGTTCAGGTTTTTTGAATCCTCCCTGGCTGTCTTCCCAGTCCGTCAGAAACCGCTTTAAATGGCAGATCGCAACAGGTTCATCCAGCTCATTTCTCCGGCACCCCTCTTCGCAGGGATGGGCGCAGACCCGTCCGCAGACGGCCGGAAACGGATTGTTTCTCCTGACCACTTCGAGGGCCTCGCCAAATCTGCCGCGGGCGATGAGCGCCACGTACGCATGGGCGTTTACTTCTGCGGGACATTCAATCCGGCACGGGGAAACTCCGTCCTTGTCGATGGCGACAGCACCGGGCACTGCCTGCGCATATCTGCGGCTGATGGCCGTGCATTTTACCAGATCCTGGTTGAATTCGCTGGAAACGGCCACCGGACACTTCTGGACGCAGTCCTCGCAGCCGGTGCATTTTTTGAGATCAACATACCGCGCCTTTTTGCGGATTGTGGCGGTAAAGTCTCCGGCCTCCCCCGCAAGGCTGATCAGTTCAGAGCAGGAATGAATATCGATGTTCAGGTGCCTGCCCACGTCCACCATTTTGGGTGAAATCATGCACATGGCACAGTCGCCCGTGGGGAAGGTCTTGTCGAGCATGGACATGATCCCGCCGATGGAGGACTCCTTCTGCACCAGGTGCACTTTGAGCCCGCTCTCCGCGAGGTCCAGAGATGCCTGCATCCCGCCGATGCCGCCGCCCACGACCAAGACAGATCCGCGTCTTGTAGGTTTTGCTTCGCTCACGCAACAATCCCCTGCATTATTCTTGAACGGAACTTATGATGACGGCAAAATCATTCATTCAGCAACTCCATTGCGTCCACGATATGCCGGTCCACCTGCATCTCCACGAGATCAATTCCCAGAGATGCTCCGATCAACTCCGTTATGAAGTAAACCGGCAGTCTCTTTTCCAGTCCGTACTTCGCATTGATTTCATCCTGATACGCATCCATGTTGAGCTGGCAAAGCGGACAGGAAGTGACCAGACAGTTCGCCCCGCGTGCGGCCGCGTCCTTCAGTATCCCGAACATCAGGAGCAGCGATTGTTCCTTATCGTTAAAAGCCGCGGACGCGCCGCAGCAATCCGTCTTGCAGTTCCAGTCTATCGGTTCCGCGCCCGTTGCGTCACAGACAATCTCCATTGCCTGAGGGTTTTCCACGGAATCGGCCACATCCATATCGCACGGGAACCGGGACAGAAGGCAGCCGTAATAACAGGCCGGTCTGAGGCTGGAAAGCTTTCTGACCACCTTTGTTTGAAAATCGCGCGTGTCCACCTTTGGGAGCAGGACTTCAAGAATATTCGATACCTTGATTGAATCGGCAACTTTACGGACAAGCCCGGCATTGATGGTTTCCCTGAGTGCTGCATCAGACTGGAGCAGCTTCCGGGCCGCCATCGTCCTGCTGTAGCAGGAAGAGCAGGGAATGACGAGCTCCGGCAGCCCCGTGGCGTCGGCAATCCCAAGGTTTCTTGCCGGCAACGCCGCGGCGAGAAAATCGTCTGTCTTGCCCGCGGACGACGTCCCGCAGCAGTTCCAGTCTTCGATTTCCCGGAGTTCTATCCCAAGCCGTCTGAACACGAGTCTGCACTGGACGTCATACAACTTTGAGGACGCGCGCAGCGAACAGCCCGGATAATACGCGATTTCCCGTATGTTGCTTTGCTCGGATTTCATCAATGTTTTTTAACGAATTGTTCTTTGGGTTTCTGCAGCATTGTTTTTTTTGGCCTGTCTTGCTTTTACAAACAATGCTTTTATTTCGGACCGTCTTTTGATTGCAGCCACGCCCATGTGCACTCTCTTTTTTTTCAGCAATGCCACGCCGAGCCGCACCTGGCCAAGCAGATCATCAAAAACTGCCCGGAACCTGCCTCCGGCCAATTCTCTTGACGCAACTCTGGCCTGATAAGCGGCCATGCCTTCGATTTCGTGAAACCGCCCCCGCCGCTTGAGCGCCGCCAGAAAAGCATCGTGAAAATCCGTAATATTGGGCAGCGGGAGTTTCAATCCGGCCTCCCGTGCCATCTGCTTCAGCGTCTCGGCAATACGTGCCGTCTGGATCGCGTTCGGACATCTGGTCCCGCACGTATAACAGGCGATGCACTTCACGATCAGAGGATCACGCAAGGCCGCGTCCTTGTCCTCAAGCAGGATAGTCCTGATCAGTCTGTCCGGCGCTGCCCCGTTTTCTCCTCCCACCGGGCATCCCGCTGCGCACCGCCGGCACTGGTAGCACGCCGTCAGGTTCTGTCCCGAGCGCTCGGCGACTGCTTCCGTCAAGAAACAGTTTGTCCCGGCTTCAGGGAATATATGTGAAGACATCGGCAAGACTCCTTGCTCTTTTTGGGTTATGCCCTCGGAAAAAACGATGATGAGCCCTTGTGAAACGGGGAAAATTGGTGACAACATTCTCTCGCACAGCGGCACGCGATTTTACGGTTTTTGCTTTAACAGCTCCAGCATTTCCAGCCGGGTGGACTCCTTGGAGCGGAACACGCCGCGGACCGCCGATGTTACAACATGTGACCCCGGTTTTTTCACGCCGCGCATGCTCATGCACAAATGCTCGGCGTCGATCACCGCCATGGCGCCTTTGGGCTTCAAATGGGCGACAATCAGGTCCGCCAGCTGGGCCGTCAAACGTTCCTGCACCTGGGGCCGTTTGGCAAGTATCTCCAGGGCTCGCGCGAGAGCGCTGATACCGACAATCTTTCCCGCGCCGGGAATGTATGCGACGTGCGCCTTTCCGATAAAAGGAAGAAAATGATGCTCGCAGACCGAGTAGAAGGGAATGTCGCGGATGATGATCATCTCGTCGTGGTTTTCGCCGGTCATGGGCTTCAGCAACTCATCGGTGTTCGCGGAAATGCCGGAAAAAATCTCCGCATACATCTCGGCCACGCGCGCGGGAGTGTCCTTCAACCCGGGGCGGGTCGGGTCTTCTCCAATGCCTTCCAGAATGAGCCGTACGCCTTTTTCGATCTTGCTTCTGTCCATGTATTTTTGCGAACCCCTTAAAACAGTCTGGCGAAATTCAGGGAAACACTGTCTGGTCCCCTGCCTGTTTCACGGTGATAATCCTCTTCTCGGTTACAATTTTTCGCACCGGACAATCATGCGAATCCACGGGAATCCGCGGCAGTATCTGCACTTCAAACGCCAGTCCGATTGACAGTCCCTGATACCGGGCGAGAACCCGGTCATAGAACCCGGCACCGTGTCCCAACCGGTTGCCCTGTTCATCAAACGCAAGAGCCGGCACAATCATGATATCCACGGTTTCGAGGGCGACAGGGTTGTTCCGGACCGGCTCCGGAATGCCCCACACCCCCGGGGAAACATCCTTTTCCAGGTCCCTGATTTCAAACAGCGCCAGGTCCCTGCCCTTGACCTTCGGCAGCACGACACGCTTGCCCGCGGCCAGGGCTTTCCGTATCATCGGGATGGTGTCAACCTCGCTCCGGAACGACGCAAAGAACATGACGGTTGACGATCTGATAAACTCCGGCAAACCAAACAACCGGTTCTCGATTTCCCGGCTTCCCGCCTGCCGCTCTTCCCGCGGCAGCCCATCCCGCGCCTCGGTTGCCTGTTTTCGTAGTGATGCTTTCACAGACGCTCCTGAGACCAAAAGCCCGATTATAATAGCATGGTACCGGGCAACATTCCACTTAATTTTTTTATACTTCTGGCCGAAATGGGGCGTTTATGGCATAAAACAGGCGGCCTCGTGAACCGGAGCCTGAGTTGCGGACGCCGCTTTTTCGGGTTCTGCACGGCGCATGTCAATCTTGCTTTTACAGAATAAAGATGTTACATTTTGAAAGCCTGCGGCTCCTTCCGCAGAATACGCTGAACGCGACCAACCGGAATATTTGGCGCGAAGCCCTTGAAGGCATGAAGAATCCCGTGGCCGGCTCAAAAATCAATATTAAATCACTGACCTATGAGGATTTGCAGACGCGTCTGCTTGAGCTCGGTCTCAAAAAATTCCGGGCAGACCAGATTCTTCGCTGGATATACCTCAACCACGTCAGCTCTTTCGAGGAGATGACGAATATCGCGAAACACGAACGGGATCTTCTTGCGTCTACTTTTTGCATTTCAACCCCTGCGATTTGCAGAATGGAGGTCTCGCAAGACGGCACCAGAAAAGTCCTGTTCAACCTTGCGGATGAACACACGATCGAAAGCGTCCTGATCCCTGACGAAGACCGCATGACACTCTGCATATCGTCACAGGTGGGCTGCCGGCTCGGCTGCACTTTTTGCCTGACCGGGAAACAGGGTTTCCGCCGGAACCTTGCAGCCCATGAGATTGCCGATCAGGTGCTTGAGGTTTCACAGTTGCTGGATTCGGAGGGAACAGGAAAAATTACCAACATCGTGCTGATGGGCATGGGGGAACCGCTTGCAAATTTGGGGGAGGTTGTAAAAGCAATACGGATTATTACTTCGGATAAATACCTTGGTTTTTCTCCGCGCCGCGTTACGCTTTCCACGGCCGGCCTCGTTCCGGAAATGGGCGCCCTGGCGAAAGCAAACACCAGGGTGAATCTCGCGGTCTCCCTGAACGCGACAACGAACGAAGTCAGAGACGATATCATGCCCGTGAACAAACGCTATCCGATCGAAGATGTCTTGGCCGCCTGCAGGCGTTACCCTCTTGAGCCGCGCCGGCGCATTACGTTCGAATACGTGCTGTTAAAAAACAAAAACGATTCAGAAGCCGATGCCCTGCGTCTGGCGAAACTGCTCAAAGGCATCCGGTGCAAGATAAATCTCATTCCGTTTAATCCTTTTCCCGGGAGTTCTCTAATGAGGCCCGGAGAAGCAACGGTTCGACGTTTTCAAAAAATACTGCTTGACCACCATTACACGGCGCCTGTCCGGGAATCGCGCGGCGGTGACATCTCCGCCGCATGCGGCCAGCTCAGAGAGCGGGACACCGCGGCGGCGCATGCCGGGAGGGAACGACAATGAATTTTTCAGGATACCGCCGTCCGGACGGCACTGCAGGCCTTCGCAATCATGTCCTTGTCATTCCCTCTGTTGTATGCGCAAACAGGGTCGCCCGGGGAATTTCGCAGCAGGTCGAAGGCACCATATGGGTTGAGCACCAGCATGGTTGCTGCCAATTGGGGGCCGACGCGGAGCTTACCACAAGGATTCTTGTCGCCCATGGTACGCACCCTAATGTCTACGGAGTGATTGTCGTCGGACTCGGCTGTGAAACGCTGCGGGCACAGGACATCGCCGCGCGGATTCAAGAGCAGTGTCCGTACAAACCGGTCCACACCGTCATCATGCAGGACCTCGGAGGATCAATCAAGGCAACCGCCAACGGAGCAGCCGCGGCACGGGAAATAGCAAAGGCCGCGTCCACGCTGACCAGGACGCCGATTCCCGTTTCGGAGCTCATCCTAGGAACGGAATGCGGCGGATCCGACGCCTGTTCAGGAATCTCCGCAAACCCCTCGCTCGGCGTCGCGAGCGATCTGCTGATCGACGCAGGAGGCACCGTGATTCTGGCGGAAACAACCGAGTTGATCGGTGCAGAACATCTGGTCGCCGCCCGGGCGGCGAACAAACAGCTTGCCAAGCAATGCTATGAGGTCATTCACCGGTGCGAACAGGCGGCAATGGCAATGGGCGTCGACATGCGGGGCGGACAGCCGACCCCGGGAAATATCGAAGGTGGATTGTCGTCCATCGAAGAAAAATCTCTCGGCTGCATACGCAAAGCCGGCAGCAGGCCCCTTCAGGACATCGTTGATTACGCGATGCCGGTCACCAAAAAAGGCCTTGTTTGGATGGATACGCCGGGGCATGATATTGAACAAATCACCGGCATGGTAGCCGGAGGCTGCCATATCGTAGTCTTTACCACGGGGCGCGGCACCTGCTGCGGCTCTCCCATAGCGCCAACGCTGAAAGTCGCGTCAAATACGCAGCTCTTCGAAAGAATGCTCGACAACATGGACATCAATGCGGGCACCGTCGTCACCGGGGAAGAAACAATACAACAGGTGGGGCAAAAAATCTTTCACGAAATAATCCTTACCGCATCCGGCAAGCCCGCGAAGGCAGAGGTGCTGGGTTTCAATGATTTCGCGATCAGGCGCATCGGGCCGACCATGTAACCGGTCCGCGGAAAAGAAAAGACGCTCTTTAAGGAGTTTGACAATGTCGAGGATTCGGGCTATTGTAATGAAGCTTTCAGACAACACGGCGACGGCGGTTGAAACCATCGAACCCGGCACCGGGATCACGCTGGATGTTGCCGGGCAGCAAATCCGCCTTCATGTCACGGAAACAATCCCGTTCGGGCATAAGCTTGCGGTGCGCGATATCGCCAAGGGGACCTCAATCATAAAATACGGGGAAACCATCGGCACTGCCACCCGTGATATCATAACCGGGCAGCATGTGCATGTTCACAATATGGAAAGCAACCGCGGGAGGGGAGACAAAACCCGGCTGTAGATGCCGGAATGCCCACGGCCCCTCGGTCTCTGCTTGACCCCGCGGTTCTATTCCTATATGATTCGAAAGACTATATAGAGATTATAACGACCATGACGAACGAAAAATCAATATTCGGCGTTCCTTTCGAGCCGGATGGAAGCCTCCGGCCCACCCGGGAGCAGCTGGACGCTTTTCTGCAGGCCCCCTGTTCGGAAGGTGAAAAAGACCTGAACGGCAGCGACCTTCAACTCTACCGCCGGCTGCTGCGTGAAGCTGACGACTCAGAACAAAAGCAAACGGCCGCGGCAACGGGCGAGGATGTCAAAAACCAAATCTTCTACGGTGTCCTGCGCAGCGCCCGGTTTGCGAATCCTGCGCTTCTTTCCGCGGTGGAACTGTATAAATATCAGCGGCACGCAATGACGCTGCTCGATTTTGAAACTCCGATGTCGTTTGTTCAGGCCGCTGAACAGACAATGGCAAAGCTCAATAAAAAGAACATCGACCACGTAGTGCGTATCCTGCGGCTTGAGGAAATGGTCCTCGAGCGCAAAAAAATCATCCAGAGGCTTGACCGGTCCTTTGCCGGTCTGTCGGACGAACTGGTCCGCATTGCGGTCTATATCAAGGAGAACCTTTTCAGAATTCAAAAGCGCTGCAAAGCGTCTATCGCCATGCTCGCGGACATCAGCATTACCGGAAAGAAAGAACGGCAGCTGATCGAGGACATTAAGGACCGTCCCAAGAAAGCCTTGCAATCAGGCAAAATTTCGATGCAGGACCTCGGAAAAGCCGTGAAAGAAGTGGGGCTCATCGCATCAGAAACGTCTGCCGCAATCAAAAAAGACATTCTTGCGCTCACCAATCTTTATGCGTCGCTGCACGACCAGGTAAAAAATACGAAAAAAGCGATTGAAATCCTGCAGCTGGCACTCAAAGAAAATAAGGACAAAAGCACCGAAGAAAAAAAACAGCTTCTGGCCGCCGCTGAGCATTCGCTCGTTTCGCTGCTGTCGTCACTGCGTCCTGATAATCAGTCAGCAGGCGTGCACATGGCAACAGCATACGAGAAATTTATTTCCCGGAAAAGAAGTGAAATGCTCGAATACCTGTTTGATGTGGCGCAAAAGGACCGCAGAATTCTGCCGGACCGCAGAACATCAAAACCGCGCAGAAAATCCGGCACCCCTTCAAACTATAAAGGACAGAAGCGAAGAAGCGGCATAGACCGCAGAACCGGGAAAAACCGCAGAAGCCTGTGAGTGAGCGTTTCAGCGACCGTTGCGGCAGCAGGTTTTTTTGCTGCACGGCCATAGTACGCCGCACAATACAAATAGCCCGGGTTGACGAAATGGAGCGGCCATGTTTTATGATCTGACCAATCTGCGATTATTTATCCACGTGGTGGAAACCGGAAGCATTACGCGAGGCGCCGGGCGGGCGAACATGACGCTGGCATCCGCAAGCGAACGCATCCGCGGCATGGAAGACATTCTGGGGCTGCCTCTTTTCGTCCGGGGTCGGCACGGCGTGGAGCCCACTCCGGTGGGGTTGGCATTGACCCACCATGCCCGGACCGTCCTGCTGCAGCTGGAGCGGATGCAGGGAGATCTCAGTTCCTTTGCCAAGGGGCTCAAAGCACAGATCCGTCTGCTGTGCAACACGGCCGCACTGGATGAATTCCTTCCCAAAGCCCTTTGTACATTCCTGGTATCGCATCCCAACGTCGATATTATCCTGGAAGAGAGGCTCAGTTTCGAAACCGTTCAGGCGATTGTTGAAGGAAAGGCCGATGTGGGCATTGTGGCGGACTCGGTCGACATCGCAGGTCTGGAGACGTTTCCCTTCCGCCTCGACCAGCTTGTTCTCGTCACTGCGCGCAAGCACCCGCTTGCCTCCAGCAAAGCCATCAGCTTCGCAGACGTGCTTGACCGGAATTTCATCGGTTTGATCAAAGGGAATCCGCTGCAGGACCATCTGGACGGACACGCGGTCCGCGCCGGAGCACACTTGAAATACCGAGTCCGCTTGGGCAGCTTTGAAGCAGTCTGTCTTATGGCAGGAAAAGGAGTAGGAATTGCGGTGGTCCCTGAAACCGCGGCCAGGCGGTGTCAGAAATCGACGGGGATTCATCTCATTGCGCTGAAAGACACGTGGGCCTGCCGGAAATTGACCATCTGTGTCCGTTCTTTTGAAGAACTGCCTACGTATACTAAAAAGCTGATTGAAGAGATCAGAGCTAAATAATCGTGCTCGCCGGACGTCCGCTTTCCCGCATCCTGCCTGACCGGACAACAAATAATTCAATAGGCGACAGAATTGAGCGGGAAAAATAAAACAGCCACAGCACGTCCCGAAAACTACCCGTAAAACGTTGCTGTGGCTGGGAGATTGAAAGCAGCGTGAATTCTTACCGAATCTCGACAGCTGCTATGCTCTTTGTTGATTGAACAATACCTCGTTCCCCTCCCTTTGTAAATGCGGAAGATACTGAGTTTCCCTCAGGAAGAAGCGAAGGCTGAACAATTTTTTTGCGCCAGGTCAGGCCGCTTCCAATCTGCTCCGGCCGGGTTGCCTACCGGATTTCTGCATGCTGCGGAAATCATTCGACCGAAATTTTTTTCTCAGCCTTGCCGGCGCTGCCATGAATATTGCAATCGCCCTCCGCCTCGATGACGAAAGGGCCGTCCACCGTGTAAACCACCTCCCGGGAAAACACCTCGTTTTCCGGAAGATTGTGGAAAGAAAATTCCCATCGGTTGATTTCCTTTCCGTTCACTTTCACATAAGCCCAATCGGTGTGGTGAATAAAATTATTGCCGCTGTGCGTGAAAGTAACTTTTATTTTGATGATGTCGCCTTTTTTCGCTTTGTCCGGTGCATCAATCGCCGCGGATGTTTTGTTGGCGAACGCCGGTGTTGCCGCCAGACACAGCGTAAACAACACTATTGACAGAACCACATACTTTTTCATTGAGTTGTTCCTCCTTGGTTGATGAAGAGAATCTGCCGTTTTTCCAGCAGTGGCAATAGTTACCAACGGTTCGCGTGGACCCGGGAAGCGTCAAAACGTTCCAGAGCCTCTTTTGTCTCATTCGGAAAGCCGAGCGGCACGAGTGAAAAAGGCTCAACGCGTTCCGGAAGGTTCAGCAGCTTTCGGAAGTGAAGCATCCGGTCATCAACGGGGTATACTCCACACCATACGGCGCCGAGCCCTTTCGCATGGGCCGCAAGCAGAAGGTTTTGGGTTGCTGCCGCGCAGTCAAGCACCCAGGACCCCTTGTGCTTCTCGAGTGAAACATCGCCGCATACCAGAACAGCGGTGTGCGCCTGCTTGAGCATTGCAGCATACGGATGAAAACTCGGTATCTCGTCGAGAATCGCGCGCTCGGTCAGAACAAGAAAATGCCACGGCCGTTCATTCCCGGCTGAAGGCGCGCACATGGCCGCCCGCAGAATGTCCTGCAGCAGGCTGTCGGGAACGTGTTTCGACGTGTACTGTCGTATGCTCCTGCGTGAATACAGCGCCGTCATTGCATCCATGATCACTACCTCCCTTTCCGAGAATCCCAGGAACAATTTCCTGAACCATCAGACATTTTCCTTTAGCAAACCGGCCGCCGCTCTGTCCAAAAACCAGAGAATGCTGCCTTCCGCCGGACGAAGCAGACCGGCGGGATAGTGCCGTGGATTTCCTTTTTCAATTATCTCGTGAACCACCTGTGCCTTTGACTGCCCTGATGCAAGCAAAAGAATCTGCGCGGCATGATTTAATACAGGAAACGTGAGCGTCACCCTGCTCGGTTTCGGCGGTTCCAGATATACAGGCGCTGTCAGGCGCTCCTGATCAAACACGGCCTCTGTGTTCGGAAACAGCGACGCGGTATGTCCGTCTTCGCCCACGCCGAGAATGATGAGATCGAATGAAGGGGTTCCGACGGCACTGAAGAGAGTGCGAATTTCCTGCTCGTAGCGCCGCGCTGCCTGCTCCGCCTTGTCATCTTCCGCAATCCGGTGGATATTCGACTTAGGAATGTTTGTGGGAGCCAGGAGCAGGTTAAAAATCATCCCGTAATTACTGTCCGGATGATTCCGGGGAACGCATCGCTCATCGACCAGGAAGATGTGAACCCGCTTCCAGTCAATCGTCTTGCGATAGCGGGAAGAACCCAGCAGTTCGTACAGACGGCGGGGCGTGGACCCGCCTGAAAGCGCGGCAACAAACCGGTCCTGTTGCAGAACGGTTTTTTGGAAAAGAGAACAAAAAAAGTCCGCGGCATTCCTGCTCAAGTCTTCCAGATCGGCAAATATCTGCACCTTCGGAGGAAGCATGCCGCTCACAGCGGCCTCCAGGTGCGGTTGTCCTTGCTTATCAGCCGGTCGGCTTCATCAGGTCCGTCCGAACCAGCGGGATAAAACGTCAGAGGCACACGGCTGTCCGATGCCGGCGCGTTCAGTACCGGCGTAAGCACGGACCACGAAAGCTCCACACTGTCCTCCCGCATGAACAGCATGTGATCTCCCAGCATGCAGTCCATCAGCACCCACTCATAGGCGTCGAGCAAAACTCCCCGGGGATAGGAATACTGCATCTGCACAGGCCCCAGGCAAACTTTTGTTCCGGGCTGTTTCGTCTGAAACGCGAGGCTCATGCCTTCGTCAGGCTGGATCTTCAGAACGATGACATTCGGCTCAATCGGTCCCCCGACGGAATCAGGAAACATGGAATGCGGCACTTCCTTGAAGTGGATGGAAATCGTCGTTTCCCGCTTTGCAAGCCGCTTGCCCGATCGGAGATAAAAAGGCACGCCCTGCCAGCGCCAGTTATCGATAAATACCTTCAGCGCGGCATAGGTCGGCGCTGCCGACTGCCGTGCAACACCTTTTTCGTCCCGATATGCTGGCATCCGGCGGCCGTTGATCTCTCCTTCGGCGTATTGTCCGATCACCAGATGATCACCCAGCGTTTCCCGGGGAATTTGCCTCAGCGAGCGGAGAACTTTTGCTTTTTCGTCATGCACCCGGTCGGCGACAAACGCTGCGGGCGGCTCCATGGCAGTAAGGCAGAGCAGCTGGAGCATATGATTTTGAAACATGTCGCGAAGCACGCCGGCTTCCTCGTAGTATCCGGTCCGGTGCTCCACGCCGAGAGTCTCCGCGGCGGTGATCTGGACGTGATCAATATAGCGCTCGTTCCAGAGCGGTTCAAAGATGGAATTCGCGAACCGGAACATAAGGATGTTCTGCACGGTTTCTTTCGCCAGATAGTGATCAATCCGGAATATCTGGCTTTCCTTATAATAGGCATGGACAAGCCGGTTCAGCCTGCAAGCCGAGGCGAAGTCATGG
Source organism: Nitrospirota bacterium (assembly GCA_963663225.1). Taxonomy (GTDB): domain Bacteria; phylum Nitrospirota; class UBA9217; order UBA9217; family UBA9217; genus JBAZLV01. Next base: position 872,133 of record OY760142.1, read on the forward strand.
CCAAAAGGTTTTTCGATCACCACATGGCTCCGTCCTCTGTCTTCGCGCGCCAGGCCTGCGGCGCCGAGATTGTGGACTACGGGTTCGAAAACCACCGGTGGAATGGCAAGATAAAAATTTCGGTTTCCTCCGGTCTGATGTCTGCTTTCCAATTCAGGAAGGATGTCCCGGAGAGATCCGGCATACGATGCGGGGTCGGCATAGTCAAAGGGTGAATAGTAGAGATGCGGTATGAATGCGTTCCAGGTCTCCTGGTCAAAGTCTTTGGGAGCGGCCTCCTGTACCGCTTCAAACATGGCCCGGCGAAACTGGTCCGTGCTCATTCTGATGCGGCCTGTGCCAAGAATGAAAAAATGCTCCGACAGCATTCCATTCTTAAAAAGCCGGTAGAGCGATGGAAACAGCTTCCGCTTCGCAAGGTCTCCTGAGGCCCCGAAAATGATCATCGCGGTCGGTTGCGGAACTTCGATTTCGCAGGTATTCACGGTTCTGTACTCCGGTCCTGCGTCCCGATCATCAGGACAATCTTCGCCGGCTTTCTGAATTGCAGAATTGTTCATGCGCCCTCGTGCTGGTCAAAACGGCATTGGGGTGAAGGGAAGAGTTTCCTTTCTGACGATGTCGGCGTACGCGTTTTACCGTTTCCCCCCTGCTTCATGTCCGCCAAATTGGTTCCGCAATGCTGAAATGATCTTTCCCGTGTAGCTTGGTTTTTTCCCGGATTCAAGCCGGAAGTTGAGCGCCCCTTCAATGACCGGCACCGGGATCTCAAATTCCTTTGCGGCTTCCACCGTCCACATTCCCTCGCCGCTCTGTGCTGCAGTGCCTGAAATTCCGTTTAAATCGGCGCCGTGCTGTTCATAAGCTTTTTGAAGCCATCCCACAAGCCGAGACGTAATCACACTCTGATGGTTGTACAAATCTGCGATTTTTACAAGATCAAGTTCGAAGGGCGATCCCTTCATGACCGCAAACCCCTCCGCCAGCGCCTGCATCATGCCGTATTCAATGCCGTTGTGGACCATCTTCACGAAGTGGCCCGCACCGGACCCTCCCATATAACCGTGTCCTTTCTCTGCGGACAAGTCTCTGAACAGCTGTTCAAACTTCTCATAGACGGGCCTCTTCCCGCCGACCATGATGCAGGCGCCTCTTCTCGCGCCTGCCGGGCCGCCGCTCGTTCCTGCGTCAAGAAAATCGATGCCGTGCTGTTCGAGTTTCTTCGCCCGCCGCATGGTTTCCTTGTAGGGAGAATTTCCTCCGTCAATTATGGCGTCTCCCTGTTCGAGGTATTTCAGGAGTTCCGCTAAAACATCATCCACGGCCTGGTACGGCACCATAATCCAGACCAGCCGAGGAGAGGACAGCGAGCCGGCAAGTGCCTGGATTGAGTCTGCAGGCTGAGCGCCGCGCAAAGCGATTTTTTTAACCGGCTCCACGCTCCTGTTGTACACCACGACCTGGTAGCTCCTGTCGAGAAGCAGCTCCACCATGTTGAAGCCCATTTTTCCCAAACCGATATATCCGAGTTTCATATGACCTCTTTTTTTTAAAGCCGCCTGCCGTTCTCTGTTGTTTCCAAGCACCGGCTTTCCGGTTAAAGGACACGCTCTCTGTTCTTTTTCATGCACTCATTTTCTATGGCAAGGATTTTTTCGAGTCTTCGAACATGCCGTTCGATACCGGAGAAAGATGCGGACAAGAACGTACGCACTATTTCTTTCGCAAGTTCAGGACCAACAATTCGCGCACCGAGACAGAGGACATTCATGTCGTCGTCCTCCACTCCCTGGTGCGCGGAAAAAGAGTCATGGCAGACCGCCGCGCGGATGCCCGGAAATTTGTTCGCCGCAACGCACGCGCCGACTCCGCTGCCGCATACCACAATGCCACGGGCGGCCTCTTTGTCGAATATGGCGAGGGCCACTGCGCGGGCATAATCCGGATAGTCAACAGATTCGAAGCTGTGAGTCCCCAGATCGTGCACCGTATGGCCGAGCGTTCGAATATATTCAGCGAGAACCGCCTTCAGCTGAAATCCTCCATGATCAGCGCCGATGGCTATATTCATAGCAGTTTTTTGCTCCTTTCTCCCGCAGGAACAGCGCGGAGATGCGAATGGAAAAACCAGAACATGCTTTTCAGGGAAGAATATCTTTAAAAAAAATCATAGCATAACCTAAAGGGATGTCAAGGCGGCACGGCCCGTACCGTCCACACCGATCCCAGCTTGATGGCGGCTGCTGAAACAGGGTGAGTGCCGGTTTGACCTTTTCTGAATGGGAACGTGTTTGCGGCGTTCTCTGTTCGTCCGTAAAGGACGGTTATTGCAGCTTTATCTTTTTCTTCAGTTGACCCAGAACCTGTATCGCTGTTGCTGTTTTTTTAAATTTAACGGCTCCGATAAGATACCGGCCGGCCTGTTCGATCATGACCGGTCCATACAGGGAATCCACGGCCTGCAAGGATGTCTCTCCGTGCATCTTTTTCTCGTGAACGCCTTTTCCTGATGCCGTCAAATACGTCCGATACTGATCAAGAGATCCCCGTGCTGTTTCCGGAGTGTCTTCCAGCACGATAAACACTTGCATTTCTTCCCCCTGCAGCTGCGCATCCGCAATGAGTCCCCGCCTGAAAAATTCATATCCGAGGAGACTTTGCGCAATATACCGCTCGCTCTTCGGGACGACTGCAGGTATCGTCAGCGCTGCAAGTTCCCTGGGTCTGTTGGTGTTGTTCGGCAGGCGTCGGGTTATTTCCTGAGCGCAGGACAGAAGGATATTCTGTTCCAGGCTTGTTGTTCCCGTGGCTTGAAGTCTTACGAGATATCTGTCCTGGTAAAAAAACAGCTGTGACGAAGAAACAGTGCCTTCGGCGCCGACGGCGGCTTCAGCGTCGTCCTTTTTCCGGTAGTTGGCATACATGCCGAAAGCATCGAGCAGGGAGCCCATCTTATAGACATCAGCATCCACGGCAATTTGAGGATTTTTGCTGTTTCCATATCTGGCCGAGGCAAGCAGTTCGAATCCATACGGGAAATACAGCTCCGACTCGCCATTGATGCGTTCAAAGAGGGTGTCTTTGTTATACAGGACCACCTTCCCGTCCCTGTCCCATCCGGACGCGCACGACGGCGAAGCCAGGACGGTCTCAAGCGCAGCTTCAGCAGCACCGGATACAATCGGCGCAAAAAAAGAGCAAAAAACGATTATAAAAATAAACCGGATGATCTGCATGGCTCCTCCTGCTTTTCAACGCTGGTTATTCAGCAATGCCGCAGCTATCTGCCGTGCGACTCCGCATGGGTCGCCGGCGTGCTGGTCGATTGATTCGTCATGCGGCATCGACGCCGTATCATGCGCGGATGTCGATCCGAGCATCATACCGGCCGGTTTTCGTGCTTTGGCAGGAATCGGGAACGCTCTCCCCTCGAATATTGTTCCCCAGATGGGAATCTGATTCAGTTTCAGAGGGTCGACGCTGAACGGGTCTTGATCGAGCACGGTAAAATTCGCAATCTTGCCGGGGATGATGCTGCCGAGTTCGCTCTCCTTCCTCCATGAATACGCGGCCTCGATCGTGACAGCGCGCAAGGCGTCTTCCACGCTGATGCGTTCTTCAGGGCCCGCCACGCGGCCGGATGGTGTAACGCGATTGACAGCAGCCCACAGGAAATTGAGCGGGGAGCTCGGCCCCATCGGAAGATCGGAATGGAAGGACAGTGGAATACGGCGTTTCAGGACCGAAGCGGAGCGCACCATCGTGTCCGCCCGCTGCGGTCCAAGTCCGAACTCACCATATTTGTCCGCAAATCCCACCGTATAATAAGGATTCGCGCTCACAATGGCGCCGAGCCGGGCGATGCGCGCGATTTGCTCCGGTGTTGACGTGGCAAAGTGGACGATGACCGCGCGATGGTCGGCGCGGGGAGTTTCGATCATCCTGCGTTCCAGAATATCAAGCACCGTTTCGAGCCCCTGATCGCCGTTCACATGGATGTGGAGCTGATAGCCGGCGTTCCAGTAAAGCTGCGTGCGCTCGTCAAGGTTCTTCGGAGTCATCAGCCATTCGCCATGGTGGCCGTCAAGGTAGCCGTCCTTCATCTGCATGAGCTGCGAGATGATCGCGCCGTCGGCAAACAGTTTAATCTGTTTTGGAAAAAAAGAAACCTTACCCTGCGGCGCCAGGGCAATCTGCTTCTCGGTTGCAGCGAGCGATTCAGGCAATCCAAGGCCTGCATCAACCTGGCTGCGGGCATCCACGACAAAATAACTGTAGAACGGAGCATCGTCCGATCCCAGAATCTGCTGGTACAGTTTCCAAATGTCGGGCGTAAAAAGCGCGCCGGGTTCCATATAGGCGGTCACACCGTTTTGGTGGAGGTAGGCAACCATCTGCTTCAACCCGAACGCCATGCGCTCCGGCGTGGCAAACACTTTCAGAAGAGGCCTCAGGATTAGGTTCATCCCTGTCTCCCACCAGTGGCCTTCTTCCCAGTTCACCATGCTGCTGGCGTCGCCTTTACCCTGCATCTGCTCTTCGGTCAGGCCAAGCGCCTTGATGGCTGCAGTGTTAAGATAAAATTCATGGCATGACCGCTGCCAGACTGCAATCGGCCTCGTGGCGCTGACGGCATCCAGCGTCTTGCGGTCGAGTTTGCCGTGCCAGAGCGCGTGGTAGCCCCATGAGAACAACCATTTGCCCTTGTCCTTCATCGCGCGGTCTGCCGCTTTGAGCCTCGCCATATATTCCTCTGGGTTATTTGCCGCCTTGAATGTGCGACCCGGCAAGACCCAATCCTCGGTCGCGATTACTTCCGTTGATAAGGTCAACGAGCCGAGGATTGGATGCAGATGCTGGTCGATGAGTCCCGGCAGAATGATTTTTGATTTAAACGTATCGTTCACTGCAAACCGCCGTCCGCCAAGCGCAGACTTCACTTCTTCGAGCGTGCCGACGGCCAGGATATGCTTTTCGGCCACTGCCACGGCAACGGCCTCCGGATTGCCGCGCTCCATGGTTATGATTTTTTTCGCCGTATAGACCGTTATCGGCTCCATCGACGCGCCTGTTCCCGGCTGTGCCGTCTGCAAACCGTTGGTTAATGCTGAATTCAGTGAACCGTCGGCCACAGCAGTATTTCCCGTGATCAGCAGACTAAAGACAAGCATCCCACTGCCAAGCCACATCGGTATGGCGAAAACCTTCTTCATTATAAACCTCCTCATTCGAGCGGTCAGAGAGAACCATTTTTTCAACGGCAAGTCTTCCCTGCCCTATTCCTGCTGACGGTAATAATAAATAAGAAATATCTGAAATGCGACCATAACGGTATTGACCGCGTAGAAATAGATCACGTAGTCCATATTGTACAGAAATTTATACAGAATGCCGCTTATATATCCAATAACGATAAAAACGTAGAACACCGTGCTTTGGCCTTTGACTGTTTTTGTTCTTACTGTTTTTGCGATTGCAAACGGCCACGAGATGCCAAAACAGATGAGCATGATCAATTCAAATATTGTTCTTTCAAAAATCATTTTTTCTCCGAACACTCTAATGAAATTTGATATAGGGAAACAATGTTAACAGGTTTTTTGTCACGTGGCACCGCGACAGTGCCCTGAAAGATTCCGGACGGATTTTTCAGGGGGATGCGGATGTATGCGTATATCCGATGAAAAACAACCGTTTAAACGGAAGAATCACCATGCCGTTTTTCTGCAACGGGTAAACCTTTTTTATTTCCTGCAGGACTTCATCCTCAAATTGTTCAGTTTCAGCATTGTCTTGCAGGCAATCCAGATAGGGTTTTAAACCCGTGCTTTTTATCCACGCAAGAATGGCCGTGTGGGATGCGAGCGGGTGCAGATAATAGGTTTCCCATATTTCAAATGACCGGAACCTGTCGGCAAGATGATCGTAATAGAACCGGTAATCGTGACGGGTAAATACCGAGGAACATCCGTCCATTTTTTTCCGCCATCGTTCGTTCTCTGCCGCCTTTTCAATGGCCTTGCTCAACGGCATGTCCCGGAATTGCGGTATCTGCACGGCCAGCACGCCGTTCGCAGACACCAAGTCGCACAGCACATCGAGCAGGCGCGTGTGATTCGGAATCCACTGAAGCGCCGCATTCGAAAATACGATGTCGAATTTTGCATCACTCCGATATCCGGAGGCATCGGCAACAATCCATGTGTGTGATGGATGGTCGCGTTTTGCCCGTTCGATCATTGTCGGAGAGCTGTCTATTCCGAATAATTGCGCTGTTGGCCAGCGCTGCATCAATACCTGACTGCTGTTTCCCGGTCCGCATCCGATATCAATTATCGAACGAGGAGAGGAACGTATTGTAATTCTGCTTACCAAATCAATGGACGGCTGCGTGCGTTCATTTTTATAGGTCAGATATAAATCCGGATCCCAGCCATTGGTGCATTCCACGTTGTTCCTCATTTGCTCTTTGTTGTTTCAATGAAAAAATGAAGCAGCGCGGCAGATCATTGGACATCGGTCGCAACAAACGACAACTCGTTTTACCGCACCGCAATGCTAGCCCAGAACCATTCTTGCCCGGGCCATTTTCGATGCGATATTCAGACCGCGCACGCATGTTGCGACACATTCGGAACAGTCTATGCACGCCGAAGCGGCGATCTTTGACTCACCGTACGTCGACCGGGCGAGCTGCGGGCTTTTATATCCTTCCGCGTACATCAGCGAGCGGTTGATCGTGCTGATTTCCACGCCTTGCGGACAGGTGCCCTCACATTGTCCGCACAAGGTGCAATAATATGGATCAACGGCGGCGCTGTAGCGGTTCAAAATGCGTTCATCGGCGTAGCTGAACGGCATTCCCATGACCGCGATATCCTCCCTGAGCTCCGCCATGTTCCTCATGCCCGGAATCGCCGTTGTGACATTGCTGTTTTGAAGAGCCCATTTCAACGCCGCCTGGTGGGGGCTGATCATCCCCAGCTCTTTCGTCGTGTACCCGCCTGCCTGGGTCTTCATGGCGATAATGCCGATCTTTGCCCGCGCCGCCCGCTCGATTGCCTCGGCAACGTTTTTGTCGCTCTTGAAATTGTAGGAAACAAGCGCCGTATCGAAAAACCGGTCTTTGTCGTCCACAAGCGCGTTCAGCACTTCCACCGGGTTTTTGTGTGTGGTCACTCCGAAGAACCGCACTTTTCCCTGTTCTTTCAGTTTCAGGAGCGCTTCTTTTGTCTCTGAGATGAAAATTCGCTCTTTATCCGACAGGCTGTGAAGCTGGAGCACATCAATATGGTCGGTATCAAGTGCCTTCAGGCTCGTTTCGGCGTCCTTGATAACGTCCGCCTTCGCTGTTGATTTTGTTTTCGTCGCCAGATAGACCCGGTTGCGTCTTCCTTTTAACGCCTTCCCCACAATCTCTTCATTTTTGCCGCCCATGTACACGCGGGCGGTATCAACATAGTTGACGCCGTGATCAAGGGCAACCGCGATAACCTCCGGTTCGGGAGTCAGCATGGCACCAAAGCTCACGACCGTGATCTTCAGACCGGTCCTGCCGAGCGTGCGATACACCGGCTGGGGAAACGCAAAAGGATCTGCTACCGCATGCTGTGAAACTGTTCCGGCAATCGCGACGCCTCCCACGAGGGCTGATGCGGTCCCTGCCACTCCCGCTTTTAAAAATTCTCGTCTGTTCAATCCCGCTGATTTTTTTTCTTCACCCATGACGCCCTCCTCGTGCCGCCATCTGCCGGACAATCGCAACCGCGGCTTTCGAAATCTTTTGCTCCTATTTTGCCCCTGCCTCGATCAACGCCTGAACCGGTTTCAACCCATAGGGACTCTCCTGTTCTATTGCAGTCAGCACGGTCCCTCCACCGGTAAAGAAGTAGTAGTTGGCGTTATCCATCACCGACAAGTACAGGCCGGGGCACAGGTCCTTAAACTCCTGCAGCGTGTCGCCCCCTCCGTACATCTTCATGGCCGCACGATTTCTGTCTATGGTATGGTCCAGAGCCTGCGACCCTTCGGAAAAATGCGGGGTGAACCCCATGACCGCATTAACGAAAATCGTCCGCGCGCTGTCCAGGGCCGATGCAACCGTACCGTCTTCAAAAGAAGCCGGATCAATGTCGAGAACATAACGATACGCGTTTCCCGGTTTGAAATCGTTTATGGATAGTGTTCTATATTTGCCGGCCTGCTTACCTTCCAGAGTATCGGATTCCACGATGCGCGGCAGTTCGACTATTTTTTTCTGCGTCCGATCCTTTTCGACCAGAGCTTTTGCAAGCTGAATGTCTTCATCGAGCACGCCCTGAATGCGTACATTATATTTCGCGCAAAGATATGTGTTATAGATGACTCCGCCCAGAATAAGCCGGTCGACCTTGTCATAGATCGCGGAAAGCGGTCCTATTTTTGTGTCGTACTTGGCGCCCGCGACCACGGCGAGAAAAGGCCGTTCAGGACTGAGCACCCGGTCCAGATTCAGGAGCTCCTGCTGCATCAGAAAACCGGCATAAGAAGGAAGACATCTGGTGATATTGTATGTTGAGGCGTGCGGCTGCCACGATCCGAAAGCGTCGTTCACATAAATGTCCGCCAAACCGGCAAGCTGCAAGGCAAAACTGTCGCACGGCGCGCCTTTTGACTCCTCGCCCTGGAACCATCTCGTGTTCGGCAGATAGATGGCTCCGTATTTTCTTTCCCGGAGGTCCCGAATGGCCAGGTTGATCGAGGTGTCTATGCCAATGATCCCCTTGTCGGCGTCGGCAGGGAACTGGGGAATGTGGACTTTTGTGTGAAGCTTCTGCTCAAGGTATTGCGCAATGGGCTCTACCGATTCCTGGGGTCTACAAACAATGGCCCCGGTTTTTTTGTCCTTGGGCCTTCCGACGTGCGTCATCAGAATCGGCCTTCCGCCCCGTTCGACAATATGAAACAATGTTCCGATGGTCCGGTCTATCCGGAAAGGGTCCCGCACCTCGCCTTTCTTCACCACATTGTGATCAAACCGGACAAGGACGATTTTCCCGTTTAAATTTGCGTTCTGAATAAGAGGAACGCCCTGTTCTGTCAGGGTGTTTTTCATCGTCCACCTCCTTCTTCTTGCCGGGGAGAAGAGATCGCCGGTACGTGTATGAGAGTGTATCGTACAAAGAGAAGCTTGTCAAACAAGCAAGTCCATAGCACAAAACAAAATCATGCAGAAAATAACTGTTTTTGCTATACTTACATACCGTAGTAGTTACTGCAACAGATATCATCAGCAATTCACTTCTGAGATTGTAGTTTTTCTGCATTTATATATGCTCAAATAATACAAAAATACTACTGAAAGGAGGAGGCACAGTTATGGAAAAAACAAGCAGTACACAGATGGTCAGAGTGTGGCGTATGTTTCTGTACACAGCGGTCATAGCTTCATTAATCATGGGGGTGACAACTGCTTCATTCGCGGCAAAAAAGACATTGGAAGGATCGGCGGCCATTATTGATATCAATACCGCTGACGAAAAAACCCTCGAGTCCCTGCCCGGAATCGGAAAAGCAACGGCTAAAGCCATTATTGCAGGGCGTCCTTACAAAAGTGTGGACGAATTGAAGCGCGTAAAAGGAATGTCTGACAAAAAGATACAGGCGCTAAAGGGAAAAATTTCCGCAGGAGAAGCAGCGGCATCAGCCGCAACAGCTGCCACATCGCAAAAAGTAACAGCCGCGGAGAAAAAGATGACCGATACCTCCGCTGCAGCTTCTCAGAAAGCGGCCGCCGCCGAGAAATCAGCAACGGACAAAACCTCAAAAGCCGCGAAGAAACTCGCCCCCGGCCAGCGGATCAACATCAACACCGCCACCAAGGAAGAGATACAGGCCCTGCCCGGAATCGGACCGGCAAAAGCCCAGGCCATCATTGATGCAAGACCGTACGATAAGCCAGAAGATCTGATGAAGGTCAAAGGCATCAAGCAAAAAACCTTCGACAAACTAAAGGACTATGTTTCAGTACGATAGCAAGAAACAACTCATGCTTTTATACGGCTTGAGAATCTTCTAAAACAGGGAGGACATACATGAAACGTGTTTTAATCGTTGTAGTGGCATTCTTATTTGTGGCATCAGTTGCTTTCGCGGGCGTCAATTCCTATCAGGTCACCGGACCGGTTCTTGAACTGACAAAAGACAAGATTGTGGTGCAAAAAGGCAAGGATAAATGGGAAATCGCGCTCGACGCAACTACCAAAGTTCCCGCCGATGTTAAAGTCGGATCCAAAGTCACCATTCAGTACCAGATGAAGGCTACAAGCATCGAGGCAAAACCGGAAAAAGGCAAAGCCAAGAAATAAAGACCAGAACCATCGACACACCGAAGGAGGTTATCATGGGATTGCTCGACCAGCTCAAGGGGAAATTAGCAGAGACTCTCGGAGGTGAGGCCAATCTCAATAATCTGCTGGAACACGCCATGGGCATCATCAATAATCCTTCGACCGGCGGCTTGCCCGGAATCATCGAGGCGTTTAAGAACAAGGGCCTCGGCGATCTCGCCGCATCCTGGATATCCACGGGTAAAAATCTGCCGGTGTCCGCCGAGCAGATTCTTCAGGTGCTTGGACCGGAGAAAATCGGGCAGATAGCCCAAAAGGCCGGCATGTCCGGAGAGGCGTTGTCGCAGCAGTTGTCCGTGTACCTGCCTCAGATCATCGATAAACTTACGCCGAACGGCGAAATGCCGAACGCCAGCGTTCTTGAAGATGGTCTCAGCATATTGAAAAAAGCATTCATGAAATAGTCACGCTTTAAAATGGCAAACACATCCTTCGGACTTCATTATTTGAAGCTCCGGGGGATGTGTTTTGTTTTTCATCACTGGCAATGTTTACAGCAAAGGAGAATCTACCATGAAAAAATCTTTGATTACGGTATGCCTGGTTTTTTCCCTGGCAATTTTGTCATCGAACGCTTCGGCGCAGATCGTACCGGAGAAATTTTCGATAACGCCCGTCATCGGCGGTTATTCCTTCTATCATGAAACATACTTCAGAGACAATCCCGTGGTCGGCCTGAGAGCAGGCTACGATATTACCGAGCGATGGGGCGTGGAAGGCGCTTTTGACTATGTGCCGACAACCTTGAAAAACGGAGGCGGCAACGTCAACGTTTTCGGTTACCGCCTTGACGCATTGTTCCATTTCATGCCGCAGAACAGGCTCGTTCCGTATCTTGCCGCGGGCGTGGGCGGAACAACATCCGACAAATCAGCCGGCAGCAGAAGCAACGAAACAGACTTTCTGGTTAACTACGGCGGCGGTCTGAAATACTTCCTGACGGAGGCACTGGCGCTCAGGGCGGATGTCCGGAATTTATGGGTGTTCGACGGCGGCAGGAATGATTGGGAATATACCGTCGGGTTGACATACCTGTTCGGCGGGCCGAAAGCCAAGGCAGCACCGGCTGTTGCCGCTGTTGTTGATTCCGACAATGACGGTGTGCCCGATGATCAGGACAGGTGCCCCGGCACGCCGAGCGGCGTTGCCGTGGACCGGTATGGATGTCCGTTGGACAGCGATAGAGATGGCGTGCCTGATTATCTCGATAAATGCCCCGACACTCCGAAAGGGACGGTCGTAGACAAGAACGGCTGCCCGGTTCCGGAAAAGGCCCCGGCCGCGAAAGCTCCGGAAAAAATCAGCGTGGCTCTGGAAATCGAGTTTGACACCGCGAAGGCGGACATCAAACCCAAGTATCATGACAAAATAAAGAAAGTGGCCGACTTTATGACCACGTATCCCGAAACAAAAGCGGTCATTGAAGGTCATACGGACAATGTCGGGAGCGATGCGTCCAACCGCACGCTTTCCACGCGGCGAGCGGAAAGCGTCAAGAAATACTTGATTGAGAAATTCGGAATCGCTCCTGAACGACTGACTGCCAAAGGCTACGGCCCGTCGAAGCCTATAGCGGACAATGCGACCGCGGAAGGAAGGCAGAAAAACCGCCGCATCAACGCAGTCATCGAGACAGTAACACGGTAACAACATTTTCGTAAAAAAGCCGGATGGCGGAAAGCCACCCGGCTTTTTTTGTTTCGGAGAGGGCCATGAAATTACTATTTTCTTCAGGCGGCTCTCAGCAATACAGCGGGTCCGCGCACGTGAGCACCTGACCGCTCCTGCTGCCGCTCCTGAAAATCGTGATGCCTTTTACTCCTTCCCTGTATGCAAGAAGATACGCCTGCCGCACATCCTCCCGGGTGGCCTTCTGCGGAAAATTAATGGTCTTTGACACAGCGTTGTCAGTATGGCGCTGGAACGCCGCCTGCATGCGGACATGCCACGCAGGTGCGATGTCAAAAGCAGTCACAAACACACGCTGCACGTCTTCCGGCACCCCGGCAATGCTCCGGAGAGGCGCGCCCGCGGCAATGCGCATTAAAAGTTCATTGCTGTAGAATCCTCTCTCTTTCGCCGTATCAAGAAAGAACCTGTTCACTTCAGGCAGCATGAGATCACCGAGAATATGCCGCTCGAACGACAGGGCAAACAGCGGCTCAATGCCGCTTGAACAACCCGCAATGATCGAAAGAGTGCCCGTGGGCGCGACCGTGGTCACGGTGGCGTTCCGAAGCTTCGGCCCTCCTTTGCGGTCATACATGCTCCCCCGGTAATTCGGAAATACGCCCCGTTCCAGAGCGAGCTTTTCCGACATCTCCCGTCCTTTTTCCTGTACAAACTTCATTATCATTTCGCCGGTCTGCAGCGCTTCCTCGGAATCATACGGAATACCGAGCCTGATCAGCACGTCGGCAAAACCCATAACCCCGAGCCCGATTTTACGGTTGCCTTTTGCCATGCGGTCAATCTGGTCCAGCGGGTACCTGCTCATGTCGATTACATTATCAAGAAAATGGACCGCGGTCCGCACAGACCGGCCGAGTTTGTCCCAGTCTATTTCACCAACGCCGCTTTTGGTTTTTACCATGAGGCTGAGATTGATTGAGCCCAGATTGCACGGCTCGTACGCGAGCAGCGGCTGCTCACCGCATGGATTCGTGCTCTCCATTTCCCCGAGCTGCGGCGTGGGGTTGTCGCGGTTTACGCGGTCGAGGAAAATGACGCCCGGATCACCGTTCTGCCAGGCCATATCCACAATTTTATCGAAAACAGCCCTGGCCTTCAGCTGATTGACTTTTCTCCGGTTCGCCGGATTGATAAGCACCAGGTCTCTGTCCTCTTCCACCAGACGCATAAACTCTTCCGTGATCGCGACGGAAATATTAAAATTAGAAAGCTCTTTGTTGTTTGCCTTGGCCGAAATAAATTCCAGAATGTCCGGATGGTCCACGCTCAGGATGCCCATGTTGGCCCCCCGACGCGCGCCGCCCTGCTTGATCACTTCCGTGGTGGCGTTAAACACCCGCATGAACGAAACCGGCCCGCTTGCGACACCGCCGGTTGTGCGAACGGTATCATTTTTCGGCCGCAGGTGGCTGAATGAAAAACCGGTCCCGCCGCCGCTCTGGTGGATGAGGGCTGTATTCTTTACGCTCTCGAAAATAGATTCAAGAGAATCTTCAATCGGAAGGACGAAGCAGGCCGCGAGCTGCTGAAGAGGACGACCCGCGTTCATCAGGGTCGGTGAATTCGGCAGAAATTCGAGGCAGGACATGATGTGGAAAAACTCTTCTTCTGTCGTGTGGACGTCCGCGTGGTCGTGATATATCAAGTCCGCCTGGGCGATGTTGGCCGCCACCCGCCGAAACATCTCCTCCGGCGTCTCGATCACACTGCCCTGCTCGTCTTTCTTGAGATACCTTCGGGCAAGAACAGTCAGCGCGTTCTGCGGCAATTGTGTATTAGGCGTTTCGAGTGCCATGTCCTCTGCTCCTGAATATATTGTAGCACTATAATTCGCGAGCGCTAATCCTATAATCGCCTCCAAGCTTAAAATAATATTAAACTGCATTAAAATGTTATCCTTCGCTCCCCACAATTGCGCTTGTTTCAAAAAAACTATTCCATATTTTAAATATTAGCCGTTTTCTAATGTCTCGTAAATTCAACAAATACGACAAAATCTTTCTTAAATTCATTGACCATTATTTCAATTCTATGCTATATTTTTGAAGAGCTAATATCTATTTACATCTCAAACTGCATTGAATCAATATAAGGAGTTACGCATGCCTACTCAGAAATGGCTTCTTCTATTTTGCATCGCAATTTTAGTTATTCAGGTATCTGCATGTACTGGCTCCTCTTCAACAAGTGGCGTTCTGCAAAACAGTGCTCCTTCCGTTGCTTCCACGGCTCCTTCTACAAGTGAAACATCTGTTACCCTTTCAACGGCCATTACTGTCACCTTCAGCAAAAACATCGACCCCGCCACGATTAATTCTGCTTCTTTTTCTCTAAAAGAAGCGCGAACATCTGTAATAATAAGTGGGAGTATAATTCTTAATGGCCGTACAGCAACATTTACTCCTTTGAATGGCCTTTCAGCCGATACTACCTACATTGTTACCATTACGTCCGGCATCAAAGATTTGGTCGGAAACAACCTATCGAATAACTATAGTTGGAGATTCAGTACAGGTCCTTTTAATAATTCTAATTTATTTTCTTCCTTCCTCTTAATTCCAACTGGATCCAAACCCGAGGCAGTTGCCATCGGTGATGTAACTGGTGATGGAAAAAATGATGTCGTCATGACAACTTCTTTTTTTTATAACCCTACCACAGATTACAAGCTGATCGTCTTTGCACAAAACGCTTTGGGTGGCCTTAATAATGCAGTTACCTATACGACAAGCGGGTCAGGAGGACAATATCCTTCATCAGTTGCTATCGGCGATATCAACAATGACGGAAAGAACGAGGTCGTTATAGGTAATAATGGGCTCAATATCGAGGTATTCGTGCAGGATGGTTCAGGTGGTCTTATCTCGAGCGCCATTTATACAACGGTTAATTCTGAGAGAATTAGAATCGTCGACCTGAATAATGATGGACGCCTCGATGTGGTCGGTGTTGGATACAATACCAGTACCGTAGATGTTTTTTATCAAAATTCCGGCGGGACCCTAAATCCCCCAGTGATATATAATGTAACCCATGATGGTATTGAAGATCTGAAAGTTGGAGATGTGAACAATGACGGATTGACGGATATAATAATAATGAACGGCCGATCATACCCTACACAAATCGCAATAATGACCCAAAGGTCTGGGACCTTTGAGGTGCCTGTTTATTACAATTTCGGCGACGTATTCCCAGGTGGCGTGGCGGTCGGAGACGTGACAGGTGATGGTAAACAAGATGTTGTCGTCACTTATGGTGGCAACTTTGGCCGCATTGATGTTTTTGCTCAGAACAGCATAGGCTCCTTAAATACTGCAATTACTTATTCTTCGTATGATATACCTGAACCTGTCGAAATCGCTGATATTAACGCTGATGGAAAATCGGACGTTATTGTTCTCCATGCTGGATTTAATGCTATGGGGGTGTATATACAAAATTCAGATGGAACACTAAAGAGTGAAGAACTCTATCCTATAGCGCGTGCATCGCATTATAACCCTCACGGATTAGCCGTGGGTGATATCAATGGAGATGGATTGCCAGATGTTGTATTTGCATCTAGCGATAATGTTAGCGGTCTGGTTATTTTATATCACAAGTAATTTTTATATTACAAGGATAGCATGTCTTTATTCAAGAGTTGTATTTTATAATCACCAAAAATTTTTTTGTGGGCCTGGGAGAACAAGATGAGTGCAACAAATACACTCTAACCTGTCGCTCCACGCCAATCACTTGTGGCGCGTGAACTCCGCGTTCTTCCCCTTCTTCTCTTGAACAGAAACCAGATAGTTCAAAGTATACTCCCCACCTCTTACTACTCATGAACTATTAAATAAAAAGCCCCGAATCGCTTCGGGGCTTTTGAAATTATCGTCCATGATTTTTTCAATCAAGGCTCATCCATCACGCTTTCCTAATCAATCGCGCTCCAAAAAAACCGTCCATCTCAGGGGCAATCGGGTATGAATGAAAAAAACCATTTTCATTCACCAGCTTGGCCGCTGTTTCAGGCAAATGCGCGGCCGGAGCATCGAGCGAAAAATTCCCTCCACTCCTGGAAAGGAATTGTTCAATGACTGACTCGTTCTCTTCCGGCTCAGTCGAGCAGGTCGCGTAGACAAGCGCTCCGCCGGGTTTGAGAAGATCCGCGCAGTTTTTAAGAACCAGTTTTTGCTTTGCCTGATACTCCTCGAACAGGCCTTCCTTTTTGCACCACCGTCCGTCAGGATGGCGGCGCAGCACTCCGAGGCCTGAACAGGGCGCATCAACCAGAATTTTGTCGAATGTGCCCTTCCGGTACCGTGACGCATCGCCCAGCATCGGGGTGACGATCCGTGTCCCGAGCCTTCCGCTGTTTTCGAGTATTCTCTGGAGCCGGTCGCGGCTGTTGTCCAGCGCAATCAGCGTTCCTTCGTTTTGCATGATCTCGGCAAGATGGGTCGCCTTGCCGCCGGGCGCGGCGCAGGCGTCAAGCACGACATCTCCCGGCCGGGGGTCGAGCATCATGCTGATCAACTGCGCTGCCTGGTCCTGCACCATGAACCAGCCTTGCTGAAAAGCCGTGAGCGTATGCAGGCCGGGCGAGGAAACAAGATCAAGGCCGACAGGCGAATAGCTTGTTTCCGCGACCTCCGCGCCTTCGCTCATGAGCGACGCTTTCAATTCGTCCCGTGTTGCCTTCAGGAGATTTGTCCGTATGGTAAGAGGCGCGGGCAGGTTGTTTTTCTGAAGGAGCAATTCCGTCTTCCCGGCGCCGAACCGGCTGGTCCATCGTTTGACCAGCCATTCCGGATGCGAATACAAGACTGACAACTGTTTTTCTGTATTGCCGGAATCCGGATACGAAATCGTACCGCGTTTGCGGTCCAGATTTCTGAGCAGACCGTTCACATATCCGTTTTTCTTCCCATATCGTTTGGCAAGCTCCACCGACGTGTTTACTGCAGCGCTTGTCGGCACCCTGTCCAGGAAAAGCATCTGATAGGCGCCGAGCCGCAGGATATTTCGGGTCAAGGCGTCGGTCCTGTTGACCGGCTGCGCGGAAAACTGGTTCAGAATCCAGTCAAGCCGCTCGCGGTTCCTGAGCACTCCATACACAAGCTCACAGATGAACGCGCTGTCCCTGCCATCAAAGGTTTGGCGCGTCCTGTCGAGCAGGACGTCGGCAAACACTCCGGCTTCGCTGTTCTCTAGTATTTCGAGCGCTTTTTCTCTGGGTTTATCGATGGGTGGCACGGGGTTCACACAGGCCGCTTGCAAGGAATTCGAGCGCGTCTGCAACTTTCTGGATGTCCACGCTCGTATTGAAGCACGGGCCGAAGGGGCGGTCATTCAAAATTCCGATGACGGGAAGCGGGTAAGCGTCCTGGATGCCGCTGGTCAGGTCCCGCTCGCACGCAACGGCAATGATCGCCTCCGGTCTGGTCTCGGTGATCTTTCTCCGCGCGAGCGTTCCTCCGGTCGCAATGGAAAGGTCTACATTATGCTTCTGTGCAAGTTCAACGAGATCGCCGATCCCGCACCTGCCGCAGGCCCGGCATTTTGAGGCATCATTCGTGATTTTGACCTCACAGTCGCTGAACTGCAGGCAATGCGGCATGAGCAGCAGAATGCGTTTCGGCTTTTTGCCGCTGCACTTCGCACGCACCAGCAGATTGTTCACTTCAACGAAGGACTGCTGCACCCTGTCCCGGGACATACCCAGGAATCTGCCTGCAAAAATCATCAGCGGGAACAGAACTCCGATTACGATGCCCCTGAGTTTCCCGGCAAACAGGACCTCCCTGCCGCGGACAAGCGTGAGAACCAGCAGGCCGACGCCGAGGACCAGCGCGCCGACCACAACACCCATGGTTATGAGCAGGATTTTGGGAGCAAGCGGATGTATGTTCTGAAGCCCCACGTAGGGGATCAGATACAGCCCCGCCGCGGCCCCTACGATCAGGGCCATCGTGAACATGATAAGCAGAATGAATGTTGTTTTTTTTGATACCGCCATGGTGAATGACCTTAAATCAGGAATACTGCATGCATCAGGTGTTGCTGAATTTTTTTCCTGCCAGACCCCGGTGCCCGCGTGTGAACTCCGCCGCAGTCATCGGTTTCTTGCCTTCCGGCTGAATGCTCAGGATGCGAAGCAGGCCGCTCCCTGTTCCGGTTTCGAGAATGTTTTTCTCCCGGACATACAACAGCCCCGCTTCCCCCGTGCCGGACGCCGCCTCGGCCGCAAGAATTTTGTGAATCTTTCCGTCTAGGAAACTGTACGCTCCGGGCCAGGGTGAAAAACCCCGCACTCTGTTCCGTATTTCAACCGCGGAAAGCGTCCAGTCGATGATGCCGTTCTCCTTTTTGAGAAGCGGTGCCAGGGTTGCTTGTGAAGCGTCCTGCGCCGTGGGGACAAGATTTCCGGATACAAGAAGTTGCAATGCTGTTGTAATCATGCGGGCGCCGAGCAAGGAAAGCTTTTCTGACAGCGTGCCCGCGGTGTCGGCATCTTCGATCAGGATCCGCTCCTGGGTCAGAATCGCGCCCGTGTCCATCCCTTCGTCCATCTGCATAATGGTCACGCCCGATTCTTTCTCTCCCCGCACAATCGCCCAGTTGATTGGGGCCGCGCCTCGGTAGCGGGGCAGAAGCGACGCGTGAATGTTCAGACATCCGAATTTCGGCAGGGTTAAAATGTCCTTCGGCAGAATCTGTCCGTATGCGGCCACAATAATCGCCTCGGGAGCAAGCAAGCGCAGTTGCTCCACAAACGCCGCGTCCCGCACACGTCCCGGCTGCAGTACCGGAAGCCCCCTGTCGATTGCAACACGTTTGACCGGCGGAGCGGCAAGCGTTTTTCCCCTGCCGACCGGCTTGTCGGCCCGCGTGACCACGCCGGCGATCTCATGCCCCGCTTCTGCCAGAGCCTGAAGTGGTGGTACGGCAAACTGCGGCGTACCCATGTAGACAAGTCTCATGCGGCAACCCTTTCCTGCCTTCGGTCATGCACAGGTGCCGGAGAAACTCCTGCTCTCCCTAAGTCAGAAAATGCCGTCCGCCGGAGCGGTCAAAAACCGGCTATTCCTGTTCAGCCTGTGCTCTTCTGTGCCGCCGTTTAAAAATATTTTTTTTCAGAGGACTCAGCCTGTCTATGTACAACAGCCCGTTTAAATGGTCGATTTCATGCTGCAGGGCTTTTGCCAGCAGGCCTTCTGCTTCAATTTCGAAAGGTTTGCCGGTGCGGTCCTGGGCGCGCACCCGTATCTTCGCGGCGCGCTTCACTTTTTCAGAGTATTCGGGTATGCTTAGGCACCCCTCGTCTTCGACGATGGAGCCTTCCAGGGAAAGCACCTCAGGATTGATAATGACAAGCAGATCGTGCGGGTTTTCGCTTTCATCTTCATCCTGCACTCCCAGATCGATCACGGCAAGCTGGACCGGCTCTCCCACCTGGTTGGCGGCAAGACCGACACCGGGTGCGGCGCGCATGGTTTCCACCATATCTTCGATAAGACCATTGAGAGAATCATCTATGTGCTCGATGCAGACCGTTTTTTTTCTGAGCACAGGGTCGGGATATTTGCGGATTTCGCGGAGTGCCATAACCATATGTAACATGATTTATATTTAAAATCAAGGCATAAGATGCTATGAGGTGTTGACACCCTCCTGATCTTTGTGGTATTTTTATCCATGGCCATCGATAAAAATACCGTCATGAAAGAGGCCCAGAAATTCGCGTCCAAGGGCCAGTTCGACAAGGCCATCGCCGAGTGGAAAAAACTCCTGAGGGAATCGCCGTCGGATCCCAATATTTACAATACCATCGGAGACCTGTGTCTCAAAAAAGACGCCAAAACCGAGGCTGTTGAGGCCTACAAGAAGGCTGCCGACATCCTGGCGGATGACGGATTCACTTCAAAAGCCATCGCGCTGTACAAAAAAGTTCTGAACATCGATCCCAACAAAATCGAGATTCATCTCTCACTCGGCGACCTGAATGCGGAAAAAGGCCTTACAAGCGCCGCCCTTGAAAGTTACAAGCTCGTTCTCGACCATTATACCAATCAGAAAAACATGCAGAAAGCCCTCGGCATCTACCAGAAGATGGCCGATCTGAACCCCTCCAACCTGGCATTCAGGGTCAAACTGGGTGACATGTACGCAAAGGAAGGCATGAAAGCGGAAGCATCCACGGCATATCTTGCCGTTGCGGATGTTCAGGTGTCCAACAATGCGTTCCAGGAAGCACGGCAACTGTTCGAAAAAATTCTGACGCTTGATCCTGAAAACAGGGAAGTCTACCATAAAGCAGGCTTTGTTTATTTCAAGGAAGGCAAATTTGTTGAAGCGTGCAAGGCCCTGAAACCCGCCTTCGAGAACGACCCGTCGAACAAAGAACTGGCCGACATGTATCTTGAGGCGCTGTCCAAGGCAAACAAGCATGCCGAGGCGGAAGAAGTGCTGTTGTCCCTGGCCACTGCCGATCCTGACAGAACGGAATTTCGTGACAAACTCTGCCAATTATATCTTGCACAAAAAGAATACGACAAAGCGCTCCGAGAAGCTTCTGCGCTTGCGTATGCAAAAGCCGAACACAGTGAAACGGAAGCAGCGGAACACATCTTTCGCGCTTTCGTATCGCAATGCCCTTCATTCGCTCCGGCCCGCGAAAAACTGTCAGAATTTTATTCCTTTATAAACCGGCCTGATGACGCGGCCAAAGAACTCGTTCAGACCGCTCTTTTATATGAAAAAGAAGGAGACCCTGATCACTGCAAGGCACTTCTGTATCAGGCCCTGGAAGCGGTCCCTGGTTTGCCGGACGCGACAAAACATCTTGAGCGTCTTGCAGCTTCAGCAAAAGTCTCTGCCGCGCCTGCAATGCCGGAGCCCGTCCAGGAAACACCGTCTGCGGTTGCCGACGTCACCACTCCGGTTGCTGCACCTGAACCCGTGTTTGAAACGCAGCCGCCCTCCCCGGCTCCGGAAGCGATTATGCCGGAAGAGCCCCCCGCGCTCAATGAAGCTTTCACGGAAGCGGACGTGTTGATTAAATACGGACTGCCGGCCAAAGCCGCGGATCAACTGGAGGAGCTGGCCGTCCGTTATCCGGGGAATATACGTATCCATCTAAAACTGCGGGATTTATATGCAGAGCAGGGCAACAGCGAAAAATCCGTTCAGCATATGATTGTCCTTTCTGATCTGTACGCGCAGCAGGGAAAATCCGACCAGGCGCAGGCGGAACTGGAGGCAGCGCGCGAGGCGGCCCCCCGCAATCCGCTTGTCCTCGCGAAGCTTGGCATCACCGCTCCCCCTGCGGTTGAAGAGGTCTCTCTCCCTGAAAGCATGCCTGATCAGTTTGAGGAAACACCGCCTCCGTTTGAGCCCGCCCTGGTGGACGACGGCAATATCGTTTTTGAAGGTCTCGACTCACAAATTCCCGCTGCGGAAGATGCTGCAGCCACGCCCCAGCAGGCATTTCAAGAACAGTTCCAGCCTTCCGGCGAAGTCCTGCCTGCGGAGGAAGAGCTTGCCGCTCCGTTTCCGCCCGAGGAAGGCCCCGCCTCGTTTGATGTTGCATCAGCACCCGAAGCACCTGTGCAGGAACAGCAACCAGAACCAGCCGGTGAACCGGAATTAACGGAGATCGCTCAGCAACCTTCGTCTTTCCAGGTCCAGGCGGAAAAAATTCCAGAATCCGACCTCGCGGACATATGGGCTGAGGCTGAGTTTTATTACCAGCAGGGACTGTTCGACGAGGCAAGAAAATATTATGCAAAGATCATTGAGCTTGCTCCGAGCGACCGGCGGGCCATCAACAGGCTTGCCGAGATATCCAGGGAAGAAGACGAGACAAAAGAATTCTCAAGGCTTGCAGAGGCAGTCGAAGGCCTGGAAGATACCGTCGTGCCAACTCCTGGTGAACGAGCTCTGGCGACGAGCGTAACAGACGATGAGGCGGTCCGCAGTTTAATGACGGAAATTGCGGAAATGAACAAAAAGTTAAAGCAGGCCAAACCGACGCAACCCTCGCCCTCGAAGCCGGAAACCGCCAAGAAACAAAAGCCTGCTCCTGTACCACGGTCCGTTCAGCCCGATCAACCGATAACTACGCCAAAACAAAAGCCCGCTCCACCGTTTCAGTCACCGACTCCGCAGATCACGGAACACCTCCGGGGAGCTTCTCCGCCGCCCAAACAGCCTGCGGCAGAAAAATTCTTTGATCTGGAGGCCTTCCTTCAGCAGGATGAAGACACCTCGAAACAGAAACAGCGGAACAAGTCCGACGATTATTTCGACCTTGCTGCCGAACTTCGGGATGAAATCAACAGTGTATCGCTGTCTTCTCCACGGGCTTCCCTGCTTCCGGAAAATCAGAGCCTTGATGATATTTTTGAGGAATTCAAAAAAGGTGTCGAACAACATACCGTAAAAGAGGACACTGACACCCACTATAATCTGGGTGTGGCATACAAAGAGATGGGGCTGCTTGACGATGCAATCGCCGAATTTGTGTTGACACCCCGCGGAGAACCATGGTTTTTTCAAAGCCGCTATTTGCTCGGTCTGTGCTATTTGGAAAAAAACGACTACCAAAACGCCATCACCGAGTTCCGCAACGCCCTTAACGCACCCGCAAACCAGCAAATCGACGTTCAAGAACGAATCAGCGTTCGCTATGACCTTGCTCTTGCATATCAAGGCGTCGGCAATACGAAGGCCGCCATCGGTGAGTTCCAGGAAATCATCAATGCGAACCCCGGATATCGCGATGCCGCTGAAAAGTTGAAAGAACTCCGCCAAGGAGAATCAATTTCCCTTCGACAACTTAAAGACGACATCGAAAAAGAAATTTCCGCAAAATTCCTCCGGGAAGGTGAACGCATAGAGCGAGAAGAAAAAAGCAAAAAAATAATCAAATCGTAATCATGCTTTGCATATTTTTTAAGCACGTGATTAATTTTTGACCACTGATAGTGCTCATTCTTTTACCTAACCTCTTGAAATATCTTGCCTCAAAATTTAGCATAAAAATTGCTCTAATATAAAACAATTACCGGGGAGGTTGTCTGTATGAAAAAGGTAGAAGCGGTCATAAAACCGTTCAAACTTGACGAAGTGAAAGACGCCTTAAATGCCATTGGCGTTCAAGGTATTACGGTATCTGAAGTAAAGGGATTCGGCAGACAAAAAGGCCATACAGAGCTGTACCGGGGAGCAGAATATGTTGTAGATTTTTTGCCCAAGGTAAAGCTGGAAATAATCGCTTCCGATAATCTCGTCGCAAAAATTATCGAGACAATTGAAACGGCAGCCAAAACCGGCCGTATCGGAGATGGAAAAATTTTCGTTACCCCTGTCGAGGAAGTTATCAGGATTCGTACGGGTGAACGGGGTGACACGGCAATCTGATCATGACGAGTTGCGTGATGTCCTCTGATATCAGGCATCATGATTCACGCTCAACAACCATTAGGAGGAAACTATGATACCAAAAGACGTACTGAAGATGGCAAAAGAAAACAAGGCAAAGATGGTGGATTTCAAATTCATGGATTATCCCGGACTCTGGCAGCACTTTTCCGTTCCGGTTGAGGAACTGACCGAGAACATATTTGAAGAGGGCCTCGGTTTTGACGGGTCCAGCATCCGCGGCTGGCAGTCCATCCACACAAGCGATATGCTGGTAGTTCCCGATGCGGAAACCGCTGTGATGGATCCATTCACCAAATATCCCACGCTTTCCCTCATCTGCAATATCGTTGATCCGATCACCAAGGAACGCTATACGCGCGATCCCCGGCACATTGCCCAAAAAGCGGAAGCATACCTCAAGTCGTCCGGTATCGGCGACACATGCTACATGGGCCCCGAAGCGGAGTTCTTCATTTTTGACGATGTCCGCTTTGACCAGAATGCTCATGCAGGCTTTTATTATGTTGACAGCGTCGAAGGCATTTGGAACAGCGGCAAGGAAGAAAATCCGAATCTCGGCTACAAACCCCGCCACAAGGAAGGTTATTTCCCGGTGCCGCCCGTAGACAGCCAGGAAGACATCCGGACCGAAATGGTCGAAGAAATGCAGAAAGTCGGCATCTATATTGAACGGCAGCACCATGAGGTCGCAACTGCCGGCCAGGCGGAAATCGACATGCGCTTCAACTCCCTGGTCAAGGTGGCGGACCAGCTGATGTATTTTAAATATATCATCAAGAATGTTGCGAAGCGCCACAATAAAACCGTAACCTTCATGCCCAAACCGATCTTCGGCGACAACGGGTCCGGCATGCATGTGCATCAGTCCATCTGGAAAGCCGGCAAACCGTTGTTCCATGGCGACGGCTATGCAGGCCTGTCGCAGCTTGCGCTCCATTATATCGGCGGCATCCTGAAGCATGCCAAAGTGCTCGCGGCCTTCACAAACCCGACTACCAATTCGTACAAGCGGCTGACTCCCGGCTTCGAAGCCCCGGTGAATCTCGCATATTCGAGCAGAAACCGCTCTGCGTCCGTCCGCATCCCCATGTACAGCGCAAGCCCCAAAGCAAAACGCGCTGAAGTCAGGTTCCCGGATCCCTCCTGCAACCCTTATCTTGCATTTGCAGCGATGCTCATGGCAGGACTCGATGGCATCGAAAACAAGATTGATCCGGGTCAACCGCTCGACAAGGACATCTATGATCTGGCACCGGAAGAACTGGCAAGCGTACCGACCATGCCGGCATCCCTCGATGAAGCGCTCGACAATCTCGAAGCAGACCACAACTGGCTGCTCAAAGGCGATGTTTTCACCAAGGACGCCATAGAAACCTGGATCAGCTACAAGCGGTCCAAGGAAGTTGACGCGCTCCGCCTGCGGCCCCATCCCTATGAGTTCTTCCTGTATTACGATATCTAAATAATCATGAACCAGCGACGGCCGGAACCTGCAACCAAGGTTCCGGCTTTTTTTGTTCTGAAAACCAACGCTGCAATCGACAGATGTCGACATGACCGATAAAACGGCTTCCTGATTGACAAGTAGAAAGGGTTTTGTTACAGTTGCTCGTGTAAAATATAAATTACCGCAAGCTTTTATCAGGAGGAAATCATGGCGGAGAAACTTGCAATAGTCGTCGGCGGAGGCCCGGCCCCGGGTATAAACGGTGTTATCAGCGCAGTCACATTCGAAGCGATCAAACAGGGACTTGAAGTCACCGGCATTCTGGATGGTTTCAAGTGGCTGTCGCAAGGCGACGCATCGCATGTTGTCCCGCTCAATAACGCGGACATATCGCGCATCCACCTGCGGGGAGGATCCATCCTCGGCACGGCGCGTGAAAACCCCACGAAAAATCCTGAAAAAATGGCCAATGTGCTCAAGGTGCTTTCACAGCTCGGAGTCCGGTATCTGGTGACGATCGGCGGTGATGATACTGCCTACACGGCCACGCGGGTCGAGCAGGAGGCCGGCGGCAAAATTGCCGTTTGCCACGTCCCAAAAACAATTGACAACGACCTTCCGCTCCCTCACGGAGTTCCGACATTTGGTTTTGAGACCGCGCGTCAGCTCGGATCACAGCTGGTTGAGAACATCATGGAAGACGCACGTACCGCCGGCAGATGGTATTTCATCATTGCGATGGGACGATCGGCCGGTCATCTGGCACTCGGAATGGGCATGGGTGCCGGCGCCACGCTGACGTTGATCCCTGAAGAACTTGGTGAAAAAATATCCCTGAACAAAGTTCTTGCCATACTCACGGGTGCCATCATCAAGCGTCGTGCGGACGGAAAAAACCACGGGGTGGCGGTTATTGCCGAGGGCGTGGCCACGCGGTTTGATCCAGAGGAGCTGACATTCCTGAAAGACGTTCCGCTGGACGATCATGGCAATATCCGGCTGGCTGAGGTTCCGCTGGGAGACATGCTGAAGCAGCGGGTCACCGACGAGCTGAATGCGCTCGGTTTGAAAGGAACGATTATTGCCAAGGATATCGGCTACGAACTGCGCTGCCATCCTCCCATTTCGTACGACCGCGAGTATACGCGGTATCTCGGGTACAGCGCGGTAAAATTTCTGGTCTCAGGCGGAACCGGCGCCATGATCATGCTGAAAGACGGAAAGAGCCTCCCAATCAAGTTTTCCGACCTGCTTGATCCCAAAACGAAGAAAACAAGGATCCGCACGGTGGACATTACCGCTGATGATTATCATATGGCGAGGCGGTATATGATCCGCCTTGAGAAAAATGATATGGAAGGCGAGGCACTGGAAAAATTGGCGGCCACTGCAAAGTTGAGCCCTGAAGCATTTAAGAAAAAATTCATGGTCGCAGTGGTATAAGAAAAACACAGTTTCCAAAAAAAGGGAACGGCACAGGTGCCGCTCCCTTTTTTATTTCCGAGCCGGATACAGGGTTTTCGGATTTACAGCGGTATTTTTTTTTCGCGGGCTATATTGCGGAGAACGATCAGCGCGCTGTGAAGCCGCTGAAGCTTCATGTTCCTTTGACGAAGAGCGACTGTATCGGTGAAGGACATTTTTTCGTTCCGGATGCTGGTCATACCCTTGTTGATGTTCTCATACAACCCTTTGATCATGTCCTTGTCGAATTTCTTTACGAAAAGCGGATTCACGGTAACATAGCCTTCCGCCACATCCGTGGTTATCGCTTTCAAACTCTTGCCTCTAAACCCGCCTTCTTCCGCCATAGCGCGCGCTCTCCTGACTGCAGAATCATACCTTGCAGAGTGATTTGATCATCTTCTCCATCTCGTCCTGCCTCTTGTGCAGTTCATTGAGGTGTTTCTCAATATCGGATTTGGGAG
The DNA here is from genome assembly GCA_963663225.1 of Nitrospirota bacterium. Classification (GTDB taxonomy): domain Bacteria; phylum Nitrospirota; class UBA9217; order UBA9217; family UBA9217; genus JBAZLV01. The sequence continues at coordinate 899,024 of OY760142.1, forward strand.
CATCGAGACGAATCATCTCCTGAAGCACAACCACATCCTTGAAGAGATCCCTGAGTGATTCCCGCAGCACCGCACTGGAATTGCGGCTGTGTTCGCACAATGCGGATATTTCCCGGGCAATCTCCTTGAGCATGGGATCGTCCGTCTCGCGAAGACGCAGATTCATGCTCATTTCTCCCTCCGCCAGTTGCTGAAGCGTCCGGCGTATCCTCAGCAGAGGGCCAACGATGGTATGGGAATATGCGGCACCGATAATGCCGATAAAAACAAGGAGCGTAACCAGCGCAATCGGCAGAAACACCGGAAAGTCCACAAATTCAGCAAGTTTTTGAAAAACCTTCAGAAGCAGGGTGAATACTCCGAGAACAATAAGGAGGAAAATAATAAAGCGGTATTGCGGACCTGCCACGCTCAAATAGCCTTTGTTTCTACCGAGGACGACTCTTTTTCCTGTCTGCTGCATACGGATTCGGCACCCTGACTACGTCTTCGCGCTTGAAAAAAATCGACCATTTGAAACTACCTGTTGAAATTATACTGGCAAATACACAGCCGGTCAAGGTCATACTTATGTTATATGAGTGAATGCATTTTCTTGAAAAACTGGTTATTTTACTGAATTTTTTGTTTTTTTTTGACAGAGGAGTCCCCTCCGGCAGGAACCGGAGACTCCCATGATGAACACGACATCCTCCCGGCGAGAGCCGGGATTTCTCTGATGCAGGGATTAATTCAAAATAATACAACAATATGCCTTGAAGTACCCCTACCCTTGTGGTAAATTTCTCCTATGTCTCTCCAGGACCCGTTTAAACGAAGCATAGATTATTTGAGGATTTCGGTCACCGACCGGTGCAATCTTTCCTGTTTCTACTGCAAACCGCTCACAGAGATAAAACCTCTGTCCCATTATGATATTCTTACCTATGAAGAAATTCTTCGGCTGGTCTCCGTGGCAGTGCCTCTCGGCATATCCCGCGTTCGGGTGACAGGCGGCGAGCCGCTGGTACGGCTCGGTGTCGTTGATTTCATCGCTTCGCTCAAAAAAAACCCCGGTCTTAAGGACATCAGTCTCACGACAAACGGCCTCCTGCTTGAAGAAACAGCGGGCAAACTTCTTGCGGCCGGAAAACCCCGGATCAATATCAGCCTTGATTCCCTCAAACGGGAACGGTTCCATCGGATCACCGGCAAAGACTGCTGGGACGCAGTCTGGAAGGGAATCTCCCGGCTGGAGCAGCTCGGCTTCTTTCCCATAAAAATCAACATGGTCCCTATCAAAGGATTAAACGACGACGAAGTCGTCGATTTCGCCAGGCTTACGCTCGACCGCAAGCTCCACGTCCGGTTCATTGAATTCATGCCAATAGGCGCAAACGACCGGTGGAATCAGGACAAGTGTTTTCCTGCAGACAGCATCCGGGCTGTCATCGAACAAAAGCTCGGCAAACTCATTCCTTTTTCCTCCTCCTCGACAGCCGGTCCGGCAAACAACTATCAGCTGTCCGGCGCGCAGGGAGTAGTCGGATTCATCAGCCCCGTCAGCAGGCATTTTTGTGATTCCTGCAGACGACTCAGGTTGACCGCCGACGGCAAGATCCGTCCTTGCCTTTTGTCGGATACGGAAATAGACATCAAATCCCCGATGCGTGGCGGATGCGATGACAAGGAGTTGGAGCGGCTCATTAGACTTTCGCTTGAGATCAAACCGGAACGGCACTACATCGGCGCTGTCGGAGAGATGGGTACCGGATGCTCCCGCCGCACCATGTCTCAAATAGGCGGATGACTGCAGCTTATGCAATGATTCCGGGTCAGTATCCACAGTTTTAATCATAGAGGAGGAAGCATATCATGTCGGGACTTTCTCACTTTGACGATCAGGGCGCTGCACGCATGGTGGATGTTTCCGGCAAACAGGAAACGCTCCGGGAAGCCGTGGCTGAAAGCAACATCCTCATGAAGCCTGAAACGCTTGTATTGATTCTGGACCAGAAGCTCGCAAAAGGCGATGTGTTCGGTGTCGCCAGGGTAGCGGGCATCATGGCAGCGAAAAAAACCGCCGATATCATCCCGCTCTGTCATCCTCTGAACCTCTCGTCCGTGGACATAGCCTTTGAACCGGACATGGGAGCATCATGCGTGTACATCCGCGCGACAGTCAGGACAACGGGCAGCACCGGCGTGGAGATGGAAGCGTTGACGGCGGCGGCGGTGGCAGGACTCACCATTTACGATATGTGCAAAGCCGTTGACCGGGGCATGACCGTTACCCATATCCGGCTGTTGAAAAAAATGGGCGGAAAAAGCGGAACATTCGAAAGATAGTGCCGGCGCTCGCAGCGTGCTTTCACGCAAATCATTTTTGATTCTTCTCTTCTTTTATCCTGCGGTTTTTCTTCAGTTCTGCAAAAAGCATTCAGTCTTATTGTTGCCGCATCCAACAAAAAAATTGAAAATCCACCCGAAAGGAAGTAGCATAGAGGCAGCAGAACATTGTATTCTGCTGCAAGGTGGATGACATGAATCAAGCGCTTCGGGAGGAAGAAAAAAGAATGAGACTGCTCAGGTTCGTTGCAGACCTGGCACAGGCAACGCTCATGCAGCAGACTGACCTGACCATGCGGGACGCTTTTGAAATCATGAAAAACACCAAGCAGGCTGCGCTGAATCTCTTTCCCGGAAAAGAAGATGTCTATGATCTGATTTATAAGCCCCGGTTCATGAGAATTATTCGTGAACGGTTTGTGATTGCGGGAGGGCCGCAGGGGAAGGGTTGATGTAATCGCCCTCTCCGAAGCAGAGCTTTGAATAGCGAAAGCTTCCTAGACAGGAGCTTGCAGCATACCTACAGTTGTATGGAGACGTTTCCAAAGAGTTTGCGCTATAGAGGCATCTCTCTCAAAAACCTTTTCATATTCAATTAGAGTTCCAAATGCAACAATACAAAAATTTCGTTTTTTTATGAATTCCCGATCGTTCTCGTTGAAGCAAGTCTTATCACGATTATCAAAGCTTATACCTAAAGGTCCATTGAAAATCATAACTCCTTTATGAGGGTTCGGGTGTCTGTGTCTACTGCTTATCAAACCACCTGTTATAATAGAAGCTGGATCAAGCCCACCCCCTAGTCCTTCTTTGCGCGCTTTTTCCTCGCCCGAGAGATCAAATACCCAATCATCTAGCTGCCGAAGATCATCTCTACTGATGTTAGGTTGTCTCGATGATTTTACTTCCACAGCAAGTATTTCATTATTTTCTGTAGCGAAATCATACTTTATTAAGAAATCTTCTTGGTTTTGTCTCCCCTTATCAACCTTAAAACCAAATCGCCGAAATAGTAAACTCGTTCGTATTTCAAGAGTACTGCCAGTTAAATCTTTATCCTCACCCAAGACTAAGACACCAGTTTCGGCAAGGTCGGAAAAAATAAGCTTAACTTCCTTTAGTAAGTTGTCGTATCGAGGAGGAGAACCAAGGCTTTCGATGTACTCTTTTACCCTCTTCTCTAATTCTGACATTGTAATCCTCTAAAGACAAGATTTGACCATTACTACTGGCAAACAATGACAAAACCAAATAAGATTTATCTTTTCCCCACCAGTTCATAAATCGTCACCTCAGGCGGCGCGAGAAAACGGATCGGCGGTCCCCAGGTGCCGGTCCCTCGGTTTACATGCAGAATCGACCCCTTGCCGAGATCATAGGTGCCCGCATTCCGGGGGAAGACGAGGCGCGTCACGAAGTTGAAGGGGAATATCTGCCCCTTGTGCGTGTGGCCGGACAGCTGCAGGTCGAAGAGGCCGACGGTTGATTCATCAATCCTCGGCTGGTGCTTGAGGAAAAGGACAAACCGATCGCGTGGAAGTTTCGCAAGAAGATCTCTTTCCGATATGGGACTTTCCAGTTTCAGCTGGACGGCGGTCCGGTCATCGACGCCCACAATAGTGATGGGGCCCGCGTTGACCGCTTCATTCTGAAGGATGGTAAAACCCGCTTCCTTCGTAAAAATCAGTGCCGTCCGAAGTCCGGCATAGTATTCATGATTTCCCGTTATGGCATAACTGCCGTATCTGGTTTGTATCCCGTTCAGGGCTTCGGCAAGACCCGTTAAATGGTTGATCTGCGCGTCAACCAGATCCCCCGTGGAAACAAAAATATCGGGCTTTGCAGCCCTGACGGCTTGGAGCATCTGCTCAAGCCGTTCGCTCCTGACGATCAATCCGAGATGCACGTCTGAAATCTGCACAATGGTGAGTTTGTCAATGCCGGCCGGCAGTTTTTCCGTCTTTATCCTGACTCTTTCGACGCGGATGTCCTTGGCATCAAAATAGCCTGACACACAGACGGCGATCGCAATGCCGAGACTTATGAAAAACGATGCCCGCACAGGCAGGAGGGCCGCGGAGACATCGGAGCGGGAGAACCATCCTGCCGCGCGGATGATCAGATGGACGATATCAAGAACAATCGAGCTGCAGAAGAAAAGAAAAACAGCGGCCATCCAGAAATACGCGGCATACGCGAGCACCCTGGCGGTGCTCTCGTATTCATACTGTTCAAGAGCCCGGATCAGGAAAAAGGCAAAAACCATAAACAGCATGAATGCGGCAAGAACGATGGCAGCCGGCGGGGAAATCGCAAAAGCGCTGCGCACCCGCAAAAAAACATAGGCGTGCAGACCGCCATAAATCAATACTATTGAGAGGAAAAAAAGACTCATCTGCCGAAGCATACTCCAATGCCTTCAGCTACTTTCACCAGTTCGCCCTCCGGTTCGACGAGTTTGAGGCAGCTGATGGCGTTTTCAAGCGGTACCGACGTAATGCAGGGCGGCTGGAACGAAACCATTTCGCCGAATTTTTTCTGGGCAATGAGCTCGATCGCTGCAGCACCATACCGTGTGCCCAGAAGACGGTCCGACGCGCACGGGCTGCCGCCGCGCTGCAAGTGGCCGAGCACCGTGACCCGTGTCTCGAACCCCGTCCGCTTGCTGATCTCCGCCGCGACAATTTCACCCATTCCGCCGAGTCTGAGCGCGTATCCGTCGCTCGCTTTTTCGCGCACCGCCATTTCGCCGCCGACCGGTTTCGCGCCTTCCGCGACAACGACAATGCTGGATTTGCTTCCCGATTTTTTCCGCTCCAGAAGCCTTCCTGCGACCTTGTCCATATTGAAGGGTATTTCCGGAATCAGAATCACGTCAGCACTGCCGGACATTCCGGCTTCAAGAGCGATCCACCCCGCGTACCTCCCCATGACTTCAAGCACAATCACCCGCTGATGGCTTTCCGCCGTGGTATGGAGCTTGTCAAGCGCGTCGGTCGCGGTATTGACCGCTGTCTGGAAACCGAAGGTCACGTACGTTGCCATAAGGTCATTGTCGATGGTTTTGGGAACGCCGATGACGGGAACCCCGAGCTGATTGAGCTTGTTTCCTATTTTGAGTGAACCATCGCCGCCGATGACGACAAGCGCATCAAGGCCCAATTCTTTAATATTGCCCAGAATCATGGGAGACATGTCTTCCTCAACTTCCCTGCCGTTGACAACGGTTTTGTATGCGAACGGATTGCCGCGGTTCGTGGTGCCGAGAATTGTCCCGCCCATAAAAAGAATGCCGCGCGTGTTCCAGGAAGTGAGCTGGCGGGTTTTAGTCGGCGTCAGCAGTCCTTCAAACCCGTCGATGATACCGACTACTTCCCAGCCATACTTGAAAATGGCGGTCTTGGTGACCGCACGGATAACTGCATTCAGACCTGGTGCATCGCCGCCGCCGGAAAGGACCCCGATTCTCATAAAACCTCCCTTACAGTATGGATACAGTATGGATTTGATACTGCCGCAAGCATGGAACCGGCCAGGGGACTTCGCCGTATTCCTTTCGCCGAACGCACTGTCCGGCGTTATAAAGCCACGCCTCCTGCAATGATCTTGTTAAAGGGTAGCAGAGATGCGAGCCGCATGCAATGAAAATTTTAATAAACGGAAAAAGCTTGACTCTGATTGTCCATGCCATATACTATACTAAATTCATGGATCGTTGCCCCGTTGACTGTTCACGGCAAAGAAGCGGCGACAACGCTTCCCTTCCAGAAGGAGAAATCATTTTGTTCATAATCCTGTTCAGTGGCTGCTGCAGGAAAGCCATACTACCCGCATGCGTGTAGCCGCCGTCATCGGGACCAGGCCAGAAGTGATAAAAATGGCCCCGGTCATCTACCAGCTGCGGGAGCGTTCCTCTGTTTTTGATGTGGTCGTCGTCGCCACTGCACAGCATCGGGAAATGCTCGACCAGGCATTGTCGCTGTTTGACATTGTGCCCGACCATGACCTTGACCTTATGTCTCCCGGCCAAACTCTTTCCGGCATCGCCGGACGAGTACTGGACCGCATGGACACAACACTCGGCACGATCCGTCCCGACATGATCCTGGTTCAGGGAGATACTACGACGGTTTTTTCAGCTGCTCTTGCGGCATTTTACCGGAGGATTCCCGTTACCCATGTCGAAGCCGGACTCAGGAGCTATGATTTAAAAAATCCTTTTCCCGAAGAAGCGAACCGCCGACTGACGACAGTTCTTGCCGAGATTAATTGCGCACCCACAGCGCTTTCCAGGACCAGACTACTGCAGGAAGGGGTTCCCGCCGAAAAGATCATTGTTACCGGCAATACCGTGGTCGACGCACTCCACTATGTCCTCGACAAACCATTTTCCTTCACCGGCACGGCACTGGAAACGTTCGATTTCAACGACAAGCGGATCATTCTCGTCACCTGTCACCGCAGGGAGTCCTTGGGCGAGAACATGCAGAATATTTTCTCCGCTCTGATCGATATTGTGCATGCATTCCCTGACGTTCATTTCGTATATCCGGTGCACCTGAACCCCGAAGTCCAACGTATGGCGAAGCGCATTCTTTCAACCGTCGACCGCATCCATCTTATACCACCGCTTGATTATGCGGCTTTTATTAATCTTATGAAGCGTTCCCATCTCATTCTGACCGACTCCGGAGGTCTGCAGGAGGAGGCGCCGACGCTCGCCAAACCGCTCCTCGTCATGCGCACCGTCACCGAACGTCCGGAGGCCTTTCAGAGGGGCCTTTCCAAGGTCATCGGAACGAGCCGGAACGCAATTGTACAGGAAACATCGCATATATTGAATGCCGGAGATATCGCAGGAGCCACTCGAGGAAGCAACCCGTATGGCGACGGCATGGCGGCATCACGAATCGCCCAGGCGCTTGAACGCTGGGCGCGCGGCCTGCACCCGCTCCTGGAACCGGCCTCCGAATTCAACTACCAGGAAGAATGTGGCATGCCATGACTGCAAAAGAGCCAAAATCGGTTATTTTATACCACCGGTCGTACCGGAAAGTTCCCGGTTCCGCAAAAATGTTTTTTCTTCAGTTCTTCATCATCGCTCTGCCGCTTTCTCTTATAATTGTCTTTTGGTATCCCGAGATCACGCATACGGTCTGCCGCATTGCCGATGCCATGCTTGCCCCGTTCTTTCCTCCCGATACAATCAGGACGCTGCACCTGCCCTACGTGATCGGGGACGCATTTCTTCTGGATTTGCCCAGCAAATATCCGTCGCTTGTTTTTTCCGTAATAAACGCCCTTGTCAGCCTGTTTTTCCTCGTGTTCCTGCCGACGGTAAAAAGCTCGAAACATATATTTATCTTTTTGATTGTCGTGGCATTCATCAATTTCGTGTCATCGCTTTTTTTCACATTTGTTCCCTACCGGTTTCCCTACGAGACCGTTGACTACTCGGAGCTCTATATCAAACAGCAGATCAGTATATGGTTTTTTGTGCCGATCATCATGGGCCTCGCTGTATTGCCACTGCCCTCCTCTCTTGCATCGAAGTGCATTACCATGCTTGTCACCTTCTGCTATTCGCTGATCTTCGGGACACTCCGGTATGCGGTGTTTCTTTTTATATTAACAAAGGCATCCCTGCTGTATATGGCAGTGCTTTTTTTCGTGCTGGGCCCTCTGGTCGATTTTGTATATATCGTGGGCATCTACAGCGTCCATGTCACCAGACTGGCAAAAAAAATGAAGGGTGATTTTGCCTCATGGAAATGGTCATACTGATACTCAAGGGATATCTCCTGTTCACCATCGGGGTCATGGTTGTGTTTTCCATCAGACACTACATCTTTACCCTGAACAGGCTTTTTGGTGAACAGCGGATTTACTACCAGGACATCATCGATTCCGACTATAAGACAATATCAGTGCTCATTCCGATGCATAACGAAGAAAAAGTCGCCACCAGCATCCTTGACTTGCTTGTCCTGGCCGACTACAACAGGGAAAAGCTTGAAATCATTCCAATCAATGATTTTTCGGATGACAAGACGCGGGAAATCATCGAGGCCTATGCGAAACAGCACCCCTATATAAAGCCCCTGCATCGCTACGAGGGAGACAGGGGCAAACCCGCCGCACTGAACGCAGGCATCCAGAAGGCGACGGGTGAGATCATCATCGTTTTTGACGCGGACTACCTTCCTCCAAAAGGCATTTTGAAAAGCATCGCCATCTGTTTCAACGACCCGGAAGTCGGCGCCGTCATGGGGAGGGTCATTCCCGTAAACACGCGCCGGAACATTCTGACGCGCCTTCTGGACCTTGAGCGCACCGGCGGGTATCAGGTGGACCAGCAGGCACGATATAATCTCAGACTTATGCCTCAATACGGGGGCACGGTAGGCGGCTTCAGACGGAGCGTGGTGGAGAGCCTCGGAGGGTTTAACACAAAGGTTCTGGCGGAAGACACGGAACTGACCTACCGGCTTTCCATCAACGGCTGGAAAGTGCTGTACGCAAACCGCGCTGAGTGCTATGAAGAGGTGCCGGAAAAATGGAGCGTTCGCGCCCGTCAGATCCGCAGATGGTCACGAGGGCACAACAGCGTCATGTTCCGGTATTTTTTCCCGCTGCTGAAGACTCCTCATCTTTCCTTTCGGGAAAAAACCGATGGACTGCTGCTGCTGCTCGTCTATTGCGTCCCCTTTATTCTCCTGCTGGGCCTCCTCGACTCCCTCGCGCTCTTTTTTCTGGATGAGATGGAAATTTTTTCAGGAATCCTTTTTCTGGTTTTCCTCGGCGCCTACAATAACTTCGGAAATTTCGCGCCTTTTTACCAAGTCGGAACGGCTTGCCTCCTCGACGGCGCAGCGCAGCGCATCCTGCTGCTGCCGTTCCTGATTTTCAGTTTTTTCTTCAACATGTGGTATATCTCAAAAGGTTTTTTGGACTCCTGCATCGATTTGATTACCTGGCGCAAAACCAAGTGGCACAAAACAGAGCGGTTCCGAAAGACGCCGAAGAAGGGCTTCCCTTCATGATGCTGCTCATCGCATTCATCCTGCTTGTTCTCCTGTTCATTCTCCCCTTCATTCCCGGAGCGCGCGAACTCGCAAAAAAACAGGACGCATCGCCGTTGTACATCAATAATGAATATCTCAAAGACCCGCGTTACTTCGCGTTTTCATTCAGAAAGTTGTTTCACACTTCGTTGGCAGCTGCTCCGCGAGGAGAAGGTGTTCACGATATCACACTATCAAAGAATGAAAAAGTCCAAATTGTCCGAGACGCCAGTCTTGCCGGAGGTTCTGCTGTGGAACACATTCTGTACGTGATGCAAAACCTTGACTCCGGCCCTGACGTCCGGTTTAACAAGGAAGTCTACGTACGGCAGACGGCTCATATCGGAGAGTCAAATCTGCTGCAGGCCCTGGCGTGCGACGGTGACATTCATCTTCGCAAGGGCACGCGTTTTTTCAGATGGCTGGACGCGGAGGGCAATATTACCGCGGAAGGATCGTGCATACTCGGCGTCGATGCCAGCTGTAGCGGGATTCTTTCTCTGGAACAACATTGTTCTTTCCTGAAGTTGTACGGGTTTCCCGTTGTAGCGTCGGGGCCTCAGGCCTTCACAGAGGAGCGGGAAGAACCGGACAGTGACACGGGGGTATTTGGCGAAGAGCCCCCGGAGCGGGAATGCAGTGATATCAAAGCGGCAAGCCGGATAAACCGCAGCATCATTTCCGCCGAATCAGTAACAATCGGGGAGCTTGCCGTGATCCGGGGACATGTCAAGACCCATGGCAGCCTTGTCACCGGCACACGAGTCATTATCACCGGAAATGTTTTTGCGGCGGGAAACATAGAACTCGGCCCGCACAGCCGCGTACTGGGCACCGTATTTTCACAGGAACATATTGTGTTACGGCAGGGAGTGCGGGTCGGTGCAAAAGGCAGGATCAAATCCGTGGTCGGGAAAAAAAGCGTTACGCTGGAAAACGGCGCAAAAGTTTACGGTTATGTCATGACGGAAGGAAAAGGCCTCGTGGTATGAAAAAAACCGTTATTTTAGCTCTCGTTATTGCAGCAATCCTGATTCTGTATGCTGTTCATACCACAAACAAAGCCAGAGATCTGGCAAAAAACGGGGAACTGCAGGTGCTGCTCCTGTACAATCCTGCGTATCTTACAGAAACAGTCCGCGTCCTTGATGCTTATGAGAGTGTTCTCCAGGAAGAGGGCATACCCCATAAGAGCATAAGCATCTACCAACTCCCCCGGGAAGGGGCCGGAGAACTTGCGAAGCGCGTCCCGGTTATCTTGCTGCCGGACACCATCTTGCAGCATGTCCCCCCTGAATTTAGAGACTGGGCAAAAACCTACCTGGAAAACGGCGGTAATCTGCTCGTTGTTTATGACGTGGGCGTAAAAAACCGCAAAGGTCTTTTCCTGAACACGGCTGCACTGTCTGAAATAACCGGTTTCAATACCATACTGTACGCAACCGCAGGCGGATCAGCGTATGATCACGGCTTTCTCCGATTTACATCTGAAGCAAAGCGGACTTTTTTCGAAATTCCGACGGGTAAAACGACAGAGGGTCTTACGCTCAGCAGCTACTACTACGGTCAGCTTGCCTATCCCCTTGCAAAAAATGAACAAGTCCGCGCCATTTCACAAGATAATATTTATGCGTATGCAGTAACCAAAAACAAGGAGAAATTTCCCGCAATAGTCCTGACCGACTATGCTAAAGGTAAGGTCCTGTATATCAATCTCCCTCTCGGCCAACTAAAGGCGAATGCAGACGATCTGCCGCTCAGGGCCGTCCTGCGCACATTTTTGTTTTCCATTATTAATATCCCTCACGTTGTGAATGTGGAAAACGGAATTGGCGGCATTGTCATCAACTGGCACATCGACAGCAATGCGGAGTATCGGATACTGCCGAGGTTGCAGAAAATGGGCCTTCTGCGCGCCGGCGTTCCGCTCTCCTTCCATGTTACCGCAGGAGATTTTTTTGAGCGTTCCGGCGACGATGCCGGTTTCGACGCGTGCGGAAAAGGTCGGCCCTTGATGGAACTCATAAAGCCGTATGGCGCCGTCGGCTCCCACGGCGGGTGGGCCCACAACTGGTTTGCGAATAATATTAGGAATGCAACGTTTACCAAAGAAGAAATTCGCCGATATATTCAAAAAAATTCGAGCTGTCTTGAAAAAATCACCGGCTATAAAATTATAGAATATTCAGCGCCGGATGGGGTCCATCCGCAACCCGTAACGACCTCTGTTCTGGAAGAACTTGGTTTTATTGCCTACTATTCGACCGGCGATGTGGGAAGTGCGCCGAACCGGACTTTTTTCGAAGGACGCATGGTCAGCAGCAGCGTCATTGCCTTTCCTGTTATGCCGTTCGGCCGCAGCGCGTCGTTGTATGAAATGAATGTTCTGGACAAAAGAAAAGACCGTGAGATCAGAGAATGGTTTCTGGACATCCTTACATACGCGGCGCAAAATAGGACCATACGTCTTGTTTATTCTCATCCGTACAACATCGAATTGTACCCACGTGCGGTACAGGCCTTCATGGATGCGGCCGTAGCAATGCAGCAGCGTAAAGCAATTGCAGTTTCCACGATGACCGGATACGCGTCGTTCTTCCGACGTTTTTTAAAAACAACCTATTCGTTCAGCAAAGACGGCAGTCAGCTTCGCGTCGTGCTCCAGAATCCTGAAGGGCTGGCAGGCATCTGCATCGCCCTGCCGAAGCATACATACCGGAAACCGATCATAGAACAAACAACTCTCCAAGAAGACAGCCGTTTTTTCTATCTTACGATGGTGGCAAATGATAAGGACAAGACCTTTACTGTTGATGCTGATTAGCGGTGTTTTCCTGCTCGTCCTTTCCGGTGTATCCCGTGCTGAGCATCCGGCGCTCATGATTATGAAGAGGCACGCTGCGGACCGTGCAGACATCACGGAAATCAACCCGTACATCGTAAGCATCTTCGCCCTGGATGATGTGGAACAGAACAGGCATCTGGATGAAGTGCAGCAGTTTATACTCTGGTATTTCAGCAGCCTTAATTATCCCGACCGCAACGGCCTTACGGGGACCATATATGACTACGTGCTCGAAAACGGGAAAGAGCAATCCACAACAACGTATGATTCTGTCGACGGATATGCAGGAATGTTTCTGCATCTTCTTTCCCGGTACGCGTTGAAGACGGGGGACCTGGACGTCTTGCGAAACAACTGGACCAAAATAGAGGACATTGCATATCTTCTTCCTTTTCTACAGGACAGCAACGGCCTTACCAGGGCGTTGCCGGGCGGAAACGAACAATACCTCATGGATAACAGCGAGGCCTATGCAGGCATATCAGCCTATCTGAAGCTCAGAAAACTCTTGCACAAGCACACCAGCCCGTATTACAATCTGGTCCGCAGCAACATCAAGAAAGCCATTTTCGCGCAGCTCTACGAATCCAGGAACAGAATCTTTTCCTGGGCTGTTGCGGACAATCAACGCAGTTTCTCGGACTGGAACCGTTTTTACCCTGATGCCTATGCCCAGCTCTTCCCCGTTTACTTCGGGTTGCTGGCGGACAGGCCGCATCTGAAGCGGCACCTGTGGAATGAATTCGTACGACGATATGCCGGACAATCGTCCGGCTTCCCGGCAGAACAACGAACCATCTATGAACTGACCGGAAAAACCATGGAGGGCAAAATACCTTGACGACAATGAGGGGCCGAAAATTGCGGTTGCGTAAATTCTGCCTGTTCTTCTTTCCCCTGTGCTTTATCGGGTGTGTTCTGGCCTCTGCATGCTTTCCGTCCGCGGCTGCGGACGATCCTGCTGCCCCGGAGTTCAAGAACCGTATTGAACTTTCCGGCTCATACGAATATCTTTCCCCTAACGGCGATTACGGTAACTGGGGCACGTTCACCGCCGCCTTTTATCGGAAGGAACGCCCGGACTTTACCTGGTTTGCCCAGATACAGACATACACAAGGCCGGAAGGAACCGGCCTGCTGGGCAATGTCGGGGCCTATAAAGACTGGACTCCCGCCTTCTATACCTATACCTCTGTTGCCGCGGGAACGGACGTGGAATATCTTCCGCAAATACGAGTCGATCATGATTTTAATTTCAAGTTCGGACCCGATAAAAAGTTCGTATGGATTCTCGGAGGAACATACATAGGCTATTACGACGTTCATCGCGACTATATCCTGTCCACGGGCCTCATGGCGTATCTGGGAGACTGGGTGGCGGAATACCGGATTTTCAGAAACCTCAGTTCTCCGGGCTGGGTTGAATCATACTCTCATCTTTTTTCACTCGCCTATGGACAGGAGGGACGCCACTGGACCACTGCAAACTTCTCCTTTGGAAAACAGGCCTACCTGGCCACGTCGCTTGCTGAGCCGGAAGCTGTGAGCAAAAACTCTTATCTGGTATCTCTGAATCACCGGCAATGGCTGGCAAAAAACTATGGAGTGTTCGGAGAGTTGAGCTACTTTGATCTCCAGTCCACCTATAAAAAAGGCGGGTTTCTGTTCGGCGGTTTTTGGGAGTTCTGATCATCTCCGGAATTCCTTTCGAGTGTTCGCTTTGCGCAATAGGCCTGATTTCTGCGGAAGCGGTGGGTAGCATTCCGTTTAAACACATGAAAAAGTATTTTCTCGAAGCCATAGTATTCATCTGCGGTGCCGTAGTCATGGTACTAGAACTCGTTGGTTCGCGGATCCTTGCACCGTATCTCGGCACTTCCATCATCGTCTGGTCCAGTCTTATCGGCGTCATTCTGGGCTGCCTCAGCCTCGGATACTGGTATGGCGGCAGATTGGCGGACAGAAAACAGGGCTGCAGAACGTTCTCCCTGATAATCCTTGCAGCAGGCGTCCTGATCGGTGCCGTGGCTTTTCTGAAGGAATTCGCCCTTCTCTTTTTTCAGAATTGCTTCTCTGATATTCAAACGGCAGCGCCCGTTGCCACCATAGTGCTCTTCGGCCTGCCGAGCACGCTCCTCGGCATGATTACCCCCTATGCTGTCCGGTTGAAAATGAACGATGTCTCTCATTCGGGCGAAACTGTCGGCAATCTCTATGCGATTTCCACGGTCGGCAGCATCTTCGGCACTTTTCTTGCGGGATATTATCTGATTTCTTTTTTCGGCAGCACAAAAATTCTGATCGTACTCGCGCTGGTGCTTGTTTTGACCTCTTTCCTCGCATACGGAAGAGACGGACGAATCCTTAAAACCTGCATACTTCTGTCTCTTCTAGCAGGTATGGCAGCGATGGAGTTGTACAGTGCTGTGCATCAACGCGAGGGGTTTTACGATGTCGACACCCGGTACAGCAGGGTCTGGATATACGAGACCGTCCATCCCGGCACCGGAAAGGCCATCCGTGCCCTTGCCACCAGCCCGGGCGAAATACAATCCGCGATGCTGCTCGACGGCAGCAAAGACCTGGCCCTCGCGTACACAAAATATTACCGGCTCGCACGCCACTTTCAGCCGGCTGTTTCAGAAGCCCTGCTCATCGGAGGAGCGGGATATTCCTACGCAAAAGACTACCTGCAACAATACCGCACAGCGCGTCTTGACGTCGTGGAGATAGACCCCGGCATGACCGATCTCGCAAAAAAACACTTCGAGCTGCCGGAGAACAACAGGCTGACGATAATCCATGAAGACGGCCGCGCATATCTGAACAAAACCAGGAAACGGTATGATGCCATATTTTGCGACGCCTTTACTTCCCTGTACACAATCCCTTTTCAGCTTACCACCAGAGAAACGGTCGCACGATTGTACAGCCTGCTCAACGATAACGGAGTCGTACTTGTGAATATCATATCGTCCATTGAGGGAGATGCGGGCATGTTTCTCCGCGCCGAATATGCAACCTATAAATCAATTTTTCCTCAGGTCCTGCTTTTCCCGGTGCGCAATTCCGGCGACGGAATGGTGTCGCAGAATATCATGCTGGTGGCACTAAAATCCAACAGTCGGCCCGCGCCCGGCAGCCGTGACCCGGAACTGGCCGAATATCTCACGCATGCGTGGACCGGCATGGTCGCATGCGACGTCCCCGTGCTTACCGATGACTTTGCGCCGGTGGACACTTATATACTCAGAATGCTTCGCCGCAAGGGTTAAGAATGAACCACTGCTTCTGCTGACATGAAGCCTGACCGGATGGTATACTTGATTTAAAGCTGCAAGCACAACCTGTTGAGTATGTTTCAGGAGAACCGGCACTATCATGACGCTTGATAAAACCATATTCGGGCTCCGCTTCGGATCGAGTGAAGATATAGCCCCAACACGGGGCGACCTCGATGCGTTTCTTGGCAGCCGGAAGGATGAGCGAAGCCCGGCTCTGCACAAAGACGACCTGACCGCATATCAGGAGATGCTCGAACGCATCACCGGATACGAGGGGCGCCAGCTGCACGCGATCGGGAGGCAGGACTTCCGCGAATTGATTTTTTACGGTGCCGTCCGGCATTCCTGTTTTTTCAGCGCGTCCCTTAAGCTTGCAATTGAGCAATACAAATACCATGTGCACGCGTACTCTCTGATCGACCTCAGAAAACCCTCAGCTTTTATCCAATCGGCTGAAGTAGAGATGGCAAACCTTAACCCGCACAGAAAAGAAGACTCAGCCAGGCTGGCACGGCTGCAGGAAATGGTTGATGAACGAAAAGAGAACCTCTCCGCCCTCAGGAGGAACCGCGGTTTAATTTCAGAAGAACTCACCGGTATTCTGCGATACATCGCGGATAATCTGGAGAAAATTAAAATTCTTTCCGACGCATCTATTGCAGTTCTGGCCGAAATCCGGGCATCGGGAACCGAAACAAACCTGCTGGTTGCCGACATCAAAAACCACTTCAAAGAGCAGCTCAAGGACGAACTGCGCAATGGTCCGATCACCAGGGAGCACCTTGACGCGGTGAAGCAGGACGTCGATGCGCTCACAAAAGAAATTAAGACACTTGTCGACGAGGACCTTGCCTCGCTGACGCGCCTGTATACGGCAATTTACAGCCATGCCTCAAAGTTTGCAGACGAATTGGTTGCTCTTATGGACATCATTGCAGCAGTACCGGAGAAAAACTTCGAAGAAGAAAAAAACCTTTTCACTCGTGCAGAGCAACTGCTGGTCGCGCTTATTTCCGACTACCAGTTTCCTGTGAAGGCCGCGGTGATCCCTCCTGACACTTCTTATAGCGACATGCTCGCTGAAAAGCGGAAAGAAATGATTGCGCGGATATTTGAACGCCTGCACAAAGACCGGAGGTCACGCCATGAGCGCAGATCCGGCGGCGACCGGAGGATTCTGGACGACCCCGAACTCAAAGTGCCAAGCCGCAGGAACGGCAAAGACCGAAGGCTCGAACAGCGGCGCGACTGAACCTCGAATCTCCCGAATAAAGCGCGCATTTTTTACGGGATCATCCCGCCGTCTTTAAAACTGAAGTGATCGGCGTCGCCGATGATGATGTGATCGAGCACGCGGATTCCGAGCACTTCTCCGGCCTGAACCAGCCGTTTGGTCAGCAACACATCTTCCTGGCTCGGTTTCACATCGCAGCTCGGATGGTTATGTATGAATATGACCGCCGCAGCTGATTCACGGATGGCTGATTTAAAACTGTCCCGGGGGTGGACGATCGCCGCGGAAAGACTGCCTATGGAAATAACTTCTTCACGGATAATTTTATTCTTTGTGTCGAGCAGCACACACCGAAACGTTTCCTGTTTTAAATCCTTCATTCTCGGCCGATAGTAAACCACCACGTCCGCGCTGGAACAAAACGACGCGCCAGCAAGACTCGGCTTCTGGTACCTTCTGCCGAGCTCTATCGCAGCCTTGATCTCGGCCGCCTTGGCAGGCCCGATTCCTTTCACCCCGCAGATTTCCTTGATCGCCGCCTGCTGCACGCCGGCGAGACTTCCAAATGTCTCCAAAAGGTCGCGCCCCACGTCCACGGCAGTGCGTCCTGACCGGCCATTCCGTATGATGATCGCAAGCAGTTGCGCATCAGACAGGGCGCCGGGGCCGTGCATCATGAGCCGTTCCCGCGGCCGTTCCTCTTCCGGCCAATGTTTTACGCTGTTTTTTTGCTTCATGCCGTGCGTCATTGTATATTTCCCTCACGCAGCCTACACGTACCAATATCTATTTGTAAATGTATAACATGGCATCCTTTTTTTGTCAATCTCTTTGCGCCCCGTTATATTTTATTTTTCCTGCCACCGGGACGGGAATATCATGCGAAAACTCGTTCCTTTGCCCTGTTCGCTTATCAGTTTTATTTCTCCCAGGTGTTCCGATACGACCTGTTTGATCATCGGCAAACCCATCCCGTATCGGTGCGTTTTTGTGCTGTAAAATGGATCAAATATTTTTTCTACCTCCTGCTCGGGAATGCCGCTTCCCGTGTCCGTGATCGTGACCGTTACCGTTTCGTTTTCAGCATCCGTTTCGACAATGACCGTTCCTCCGGGCTGCGTTGCCTCCATGGCATTTCTCAATGCATGCTGGATCGCGACCTGCAAAAAATTCTTCTGCATGTTTATCTTCAACGGACGGTCTGAAAGTCGCCACCGAAGCTTTACGTTTTTTGTCTTGCTTTCCTTTTCAACGAGGGAAGCAATGTTTCTGATAAGAACATTGATGTCCTCGTATTCGAACACAGACTTTCTGCTTTTGAGGAGGTCATGAAATCCCTTTACCAGGGACTCCAGCTTGTTCGACTCTTCCAGGATAAGATCGGCATATTTACGCTGTTCTTCCGGCAGTTTTTGCGCCAGAATTTTTTTACAGGCCAGCCCGATCACCGTGGCGGGATTTCTGACCCGGTCGGCAACGGTGAGCGCCATGAGGTTCATCGAACGCTCTGCGACAAGGGTCTCCCTTTCCTTGTTAAAATCCTCCAGTTTGGTTTTGTATTCTTTTTCGACCTGCAGCAGCTTCCGATACCGGACCGCTTTGTCCAGGGAGCGCAGCAGCTGCTCAGGATCATACGGTTTCATGATAAAATCATAGGCCCGTTTCTTCACAGACTCCACTGCTTTGCCCAGATCGGCAAACGCCGTCACCACGATCACCGGCATGTCCGGATCTCTGTCGTGCACCGCTTCGAGCAATTCGAGTCCGGATATTCCCGGCATGACGATGTCCGTCAATACGACGTCGGCCACGCTGTTCCTGAGTGCGTTCACAGCATCCTGGGCATTGCTGCAGGCATGGATTGCATACCCGTTCTCTTTCAGCAGGAATGATACATACTCCAGCAGCTGGGGATCATCTTCCACAACAACAATGGACCCCTCGTACCGCCCAACTGTCTTCGTTCCTTCCGGCTCATGTTCGGCGCTCGGCGGTGCTTTGGTAACCGCTGACGGTTTTTCCTCGGTCATTTTTCCAGCATATGTTCGCTTTCTGTCGATGATCTCTCGCACCTTTTTCAGGAGCTCCTGAGGCGTCGCGGGCTTAGTGATAAAATCCTGCCCTTTCTGAAGAACACCCTGTTCGAAAATTTCATGTTCAGAGTATCCGCTCATAAACAAGACTCCGGTATTTGTTTTTTCCGACGAAATCCGGGAAAAGACTTCCTTTCCGCTTTTTTTCGGCATTATGACATCCAGCAGAACAAGTTGGATAACGTCCTTGTTTTCGATGAAAATCCTGACGGCATCTTCTCCATCTGCCGCCTCCAGCACCGTATATCCTGCTTCCGAGAGTATGGTCTTGTTTAAATTTCTTACGCCTGCGTCGTCCTCGGCCAGCAGAAGTGTTTCATTGCCCCCTCTTGCCTCCGGCAGCTCTTGCGGCCGGTTTTTTTCCACTGTTGCTTCTATCATCGGAAAGTATATTCTGAATGTCGTGCCCATTCCCGGTTCGCTGTAGACGGTGATTTCTCCATTGTGCTGTTTTATAATCCCGTACACGATGGAAAGTCCGAGGCCCGTCCCCTTCCCGGTCTCCTTGGTGGTGAAAAAAGGTTCAAATATTTTTTCTTTTGTTTTTTCATCCATGCCTGTTCCGGTGTCGGTTACTGAAATGCTCGCATATTTTCCCTGTTTTGCGAGCACACGCCGTTTTCCGGACTCGTCGCTTATTTCGACCGGTTTTGTTTCTATGGTCAGCGTTCCGCCCTGAGGCATCGCGTCCCTCGCATTCGTGACGAGATTGATCAATACCTGTTCAATCTGGCCGCTGTCCGCCTTGATCGTCATGTTTTCATCTGCAAGAATGGTTTTCAGTTTAATGTCTTCCCTGATAAGCTGGGTAAACATGGCCTCGATATTTGTTATTATTTCGTTGACCTGCACCGGGACCGGATGAATCGCCTGTTTTCTGCTGAACGCAAGAAGATTCTGGGTTATGTTTTTCGCGCGGGAGGACGCGGTCAGGACCTGATCCACATAGGACCGCATAAGGGCGTCTTCCCTGATCTTCATTTTCAGAAGCGTTGCGTATCCGATGATGGCTGTGAGGATATTGTTGAAATCGTGCGCTATCCCGCCCGAAAGCTGCCCGATGGCTTCCATCTTCTGCGCCTGCAGGAGCTGTCCCTCCAGGCGTCTCTGGTTCGTGACGTCGCGAATGATCCCGCGGTATGCGGTAATGCTTCCGCCTCCATCGCGGACCGCGTTCGCAGTAACAAGAACAGTCAGCTTCTCCCCGTCTTTTCGCTTGAACTGCGCTTCATAATCCTTCACGAATCCATGCTGCTCCAAATCGGACTGGAACTTTTCGCGCTCCTCCGGGTTCAAGTAGATATCGCGCGATATATCCAGCTTGAGAACTTCCTCTTTTGAGGAATATCCGTACAACTCAACCCCTGCATGGTTGATATCAATATACTTTCCTTCGGGCGTACTGAAGAAAACCACGTCCTTTGACTCTTCAAAGAGCTCCCTGAATTTTTTTTCTGACGACTTCAATGCCTCTTCCGCCTGCTTCTGTTCCGTGACATCCTCACAGACAATGAGCACCACCGCCCTGCCTTCGGCGTCCCGCACGGCCCGCGCGGCCTCCCGCGCCCACAGCATTTTGCCGTTTTTACATACTTTTCTGAATTCCCAATGCGCCACATCGCCGAATCTCTGCAAGCAGTCTTCAAGCTGCCGCTTTACGCCAGCCTGGTCGTCCGCATGGTAACTGATAAAAACCGGCTGTCCAATCAGCTCTTCCATACGATACCCCAGCTGCTCGGCGCCGAATGAATTGACCGAAAGCACGATGCCATTCTCATCCACCGTAAAATACATGGAAGGGTTGTCAAGATACAGGGCCCGGAAACGTTCTTCACTTTTTCGCAGCGTGTCGATCATCTGTCTGATTTTATCAGTCATAAAATTGAAGTTCACCGCCAAAGCGCCGATTTCGTCCCTGCGCTTCACCTCCGCAGCAAGCTCCAGATGTCCTGACGCAATCCTTGAGGCCGTATCAGCCAAATCACCCAGCGGAGCGGCAATGCTGCGGGTGACCGCCAGCGAAGCGAACACGGCAATCAAAAGAGCGGACAGGGCCACGCTCGCGTTCACTGCGAACAGTACGCGCCGGACATGGGAATACTCGGCCTGCTCCTGTTCGGCCACCAAAACCGCACCAAGTTCAGGCAGCCAGCGGTATGCCCCATAAACCGGAATGCCGCGAAAATCAAGGTAAGCTTTGGTCAGCTTTTTCTGGTGTTCCAATGCTGCCTGGATGCCTTCACTCCGGACGGTAGTGCCCGGTTCTGTGTCGCCCAGCTTCGTCAGCAGAATATTGTCTCCATTTACCAGGTAGGTCTTGCCGGTTTTTCCCAGACCAGCTGTATTCTCCATCATTTTCGTCAGGACCGCCCGACGGACCACTCCTGCCAATACTCCTGCTGCCTGTCCGTCCCTGCCGGGAACAGGACGCGACACGATTATTGCCATATGGAATGCCGTCGTCGGGCAGATGGCTGGTTCTTTTTTCCCCAGCTGAAAGAAACCGCTGTTCGCATGGCTCCGGCCTTCCAGGTCGGTATCCGTGGACACAAGCACCCGTCCGTGCCTGTTCATTAGAAATACGACCTCGAACAATTGTGAGGTTGTTATCAACTGCCTGAGCCGCCCCTCGAAAGCATCATGGGCGCTCTTGAATTCCCCGGCATCACCTGCTTTTTGTACAAGCGCATCCACTATGCGGCCGGTGTTCTCTCCGATAAGAGCGTTTCCGAGCTCATTTTTGACCGTTGCCGCCCAGGTATTGACGGCATATTCTTTAAAAGCGACGGCCGTGTCGAGTTGAGTCGCTAATTGCAGGTGCGCGCCTTCTGAGCCGGAAATGGCTTGAACTGCGCTGATGATGGCCATGGGAAGGAGGACGATCAGGATAAATGCAAGGGTAAGCCGTGTGCGAATGGAGTCAAAACGGGAAGTGGTTTTTGTTTTCGGCTCAACCATGGTTGTCTCTCTACTATATTTCCCGCCGGCTGCTCTTGCTTTTTCTCTTCAGAACCGCACCAGCGGTGAACCGGTCAGTTGTACAACAACAAAGTTGATAAAAAAGAAACCAAAAAACATAACGTTCGCGCCCAGCACCAGATATGACCACCACGTTATCCTGGCTGGCTTGGGCAATTGCCGGTTGAGGTAGATCATGATCAGGGGGAAAATTATAGAAGCCAGATTCGTCAGATTGGCGGACAGAACGATCAAATCCACCGGCAGCGCGAGGTGGACCATGACCCCGATGATAATAACCACCACAAACATCCATGGATAATAAAACCGGCGAGCATCGTGGCCGATCCATTCGCGGAAGCGGGGACTGGTCCCGTACACTGCATCGGTGACATTGCGCGTCAGCACTTCAAGAATCACAATCTGTGTTTTGTAAAGAATGAAGAAGCCCATGAGCAGCGCCCACCCGAACAGAACAGGGCCGTATCGCTCACCCAGTTGAAACGCCGCATATACCAGAATGGAAGTCCGCTCGGGATGAGCTGCCCCCTCCAAACTCGACAGATAACCCACAAGGACGCAGGGAGCCACCATGCCGATCATGCATCCCGGGAAAAAAACTCCCCATTGATCAATCAGCAGATATCGGAACCAGCGCTTCCAGATCCGTGCGTTCGCCGCATTCTCCCGGAATATTTTACCCACCGGCAGAATACGTGCTTTTTCCCCGCCGATAAGCCCGGGAATATAACCGGTCTTGTGCCCCATGCCATAGCCCTTGTCACGGTAGTAGCCGATGCACATGAAATTCAACCCAGCGATAAGGCCTGCAAAACCTGCCAACGCTCCCAGAAGTGATGGATCGGTTCCTCGGGGAGGCGCAGCCGGAGCAACAAGCGAAACCAGCGCCTGGCCCCAGTACTCAAGAGGGACAACCGCAATGGTCACCAGAACAAGGCTGATCAGGATGAACGTCAGGAAGATGGCAAGACAGATTTCCAGTGTTCTCTCGATATTGCGGCCGAACAGCACAAACAGGAACGTAGTGACCAACAGGAATGTCCCCAGAACCCGCACTATTTCTAGTTCCTGCGGCAGGTTTGCTCTGCCCATGAAAAGCGCAAAGAGACTGCTGCCTGCACTGACTGCCCAGCCGCCCAACATCAACGCAAAACTGAAGCAAAATACCGTCAACGGAACCCAGAACAGGTAGCCTGGTGGAGTGCGGCCAAATGCCACGATCGGAGGTTCTCCCGTTGCAATGGTGAAGCGCGCCAGCTCCACGTTGTAGAATGTCTGCAGGACGACTGATAAGAGAATGACCCAGCCGATGCCCCTAAATCCGTATTGTCCTACGGCAAGAGGTCCCAGCATCCATTCTCCGCTGCCGACAGCCAGCCCCAAAGCTATCACGCCCGGTCCCAGAACGATAAAAATCAGCTCCATAACACCGACACGCTTTACATTAAAAACCTCTTCGGGCGCGGGTAAATCCTCAATTTCAAGGGATGGACGACTTACTCCAATCTGACAGCTGATTGCCTCCGCACTATCTTCTCCTCTGCTGTTTGCGACAGTCTGCTCTGACAAGCTTTCACCCCTTTCTTCCCGGGATGCCATCCAGGCAATTTACGCAGAACGCTTTGAGAGAATTTCATATCGGCCTGCTGCCGGTCTTTTTTCAGGATGGCGGCAAGACCGATTTCGTATTCATACTTTGGATATAAGAGACAGGAACGCCCTGTTTGTAATGGCTCGATAATTTAATGATATCACATGCAGAGTTGAAAAAAAGGAGTGTCGGTTATCCGAAAAATCGGTGTTGGCTGTTTTGTTGAAATATACGGATGGCAATAAAACGGCGGGCCCGAAGGCCCGCCTGAATGGGGATCAGCCGAGGATTGCTTTGAGATCCTGGTCCGGTGTAGTGATGGGTTGGATGTTGAAATTCTTCACCAGAACATCGAGGACATTGGGTGTGATGAAGGCCGGCAGAGAAGGTCCGAGCCGGATGTTCTTGATGCCGAGGTGCAGAAGCGTGAGAAGTATTGCAACCGCCTTCTGTTCATACCAGGAAAGAACGAGAGACAGCGGCAGCTCGTTTACGCCCACATTGAATGCTTTCGCGAGCGCCACCGCGATCTGGACGGCTGAATACGCGTCATTGCATTGCCCCACGTCCAGAAGCCTCGGTATCCCGCCGATGTCGCCAAGCTCCTTGTCGAAGAACCGGAATTTTCCGCAGGCAAGCGTGAGCACCACGCAGTCTTTCGGCACCTTCTCTACAAATTCAGTGTAGTAATTGCGTCCCGGCTTTGCGCCATCGCAACCGCCGACGAGGAAAAAATGGCGGAGTTGCTTGTTCTTCACGGCCTCGATAACCTTGCCCGCGACGCTCATGACCGTGTTTCTGCCGAAGCCGACCGTGACCGTCTTGCCCGGAACATCCGCCGGAAAACCGGGCAGCGCAAGAGCTTTGTCAATGGCTGGTTTGAAATTGCCGTCTCCGATGTGCGCTACTCCCGGCCAGCCGACCAGGCCCGCAGTAAAAATCCTGTCCTTGTAGGAATCCTGCGGCCTCTGAAGGCAGTTGGTCGTCATTACAATGGCCCCTGGAAAATCGCTGAACTCCTTATGCTGGTTCTGCCACGCAGTGCCCCAATGTCCGTAGAAGTGCGCGTACTGTTTGAGCTTTGGATACGCATGGGTCGGCAGCATCTCTCCATGCGTGTAAACATATACGCCTTTTCCTTCACTCTGCTTCAGGATTGCCTCAAGGTCTTTCAGGTCATGCCCCGACACGAGCAGCGCTTTTCCTTTCTTGGGGCCGAGCGGCACCGCAGTCGGGACCGGATGGCCGTAGGTATTCGTATTGCCGGCATCAAGAAGTTCCATGGTGCGAAGATTGATCTCGCCGCATTTCAGGACGAGCCCCACCCAGTCGTTCAGGCCGAGGGACTTGTTCAGCGTGGCCACCAGGGCCTCCTGCACGAAGGCGTAGACCTTGTCGTCCTGCTGTCCCAGGATCTGGGCATGGTCTGCATAGGCCGCTACGCCTTTGATGCCGTACATCAGCGTGTCCTGCAGAGACTGTATGTCCGCATTGATCGAGGTGTCGGATTTCACACCGACGCTTTCACCCTGTTTGACTTGTTCCGCCTTTGTTTTGGCAAACGTGAACGCAGCCGGACCTTCATTGATGGCGATTCCGGCTTTTTTCTTCAACTGTTCCTGCAACGTAACGCACGTATTGATGAGAGCAACAAAACGGTCCGCGTCAAAATCCACGTTCGTCAGGGTGGAGAAAAGCGCCTTGACGGTGAATGCGTTCACTTCATTGTCCACAATCCCTTTTTTTCTTGCCTCGACGGCATATTGCGAAAGGCCCTTCAGGGCATGCACCAGAAGGTCCTGCAATGCTGCCACGTCCGGCTGTTTACCGCACACACCGATCTTGGTACACCCGGTCCCCTGCGCTGTCTGCTCGCACTGATAACAAAACATATCCATAATCCTCCTTGTGAAGTTGATTACCTTGTTGAATAAAGTATACACACTAAAAAGAAATAATGCGTATGATATAGGTCATATCGTGATTTTTTTTATTTATTGCAACACAATCGAGGTGTTTGACAAAAACATCTGCTCTTAAAAAAAGTTCCCAAATTTTATTGTTTTCTGATATAATTCTTTCGTCTTAATTTCCTATACAGAGGTTTGAATTGAAACAATTTTTATCCGCCTTCTTCCTTGCAGCGTTCATAGTACTCCATGGACAATCGGTTTTTGCTTTGCCGGAAAAAGATTTTCCCGCAAAAGCATGCATTCTGATCAATGACCGCGGCCAGGTCCTGTATGAAAAAAATCCTTACGCGAAACTTCCTCCGGCCAGCACCGTAAAACTGGTGACCGCCATGGTGGCCCTCGATTATCTGCAACCATCTCTGGCGGTGAAGGTGACCAGGACGGCTGCTTCCGCGCCGTCCATCAAACCAAGGCTGAGACCCGGTGATGAACTGACGGTTTCCGATCTCCTTCATCTGGCGCTTATGAAATCAATCAATTCCGCTGCTGTTGCATTAGCGGAAGCGACGTGCGGCTCGGAAGATAAATTCGTGTTATTGATGAAC
This sequence comes from Nitrospirota bacterium, assembly GCA_963663225.1. Taxonomy (GTDB): domain Bacteria; phylum Nitrospirota; class UBA9217; order UBA9217; family UBA9217; genus JBAZLV01. The sequence continues at coordinate 924,960 of OY760142.1, forward strand.
CAAAAAGCAAAGGAAATAGGCGCTGATGATACGTATTTCGTGACGGCTTCAGGCCTGCCGAAAGGCAAGCAATTTACAACGGCGCGTGATCTCACGATCATACTGAAAAAAGCGCTCACATACCCTCTGATAAAAGAAATTATCGGGAAAAAGGAATATCTGGTAACAGCTTCCTCAGGAAGACAATTGTTCCTTGAAAACACGGATGACCTGTTGTGGCTCAGAAGCAATATGATCGGAGGCAAAACGGGTTTTACCCGGAAAGCACGACATTGCTTTGTGGGGGCCATAGACACGGGCAACGGGCTTATTTATACCGCCGTGCTCGGGGCCACCTCACGCAGCCGTTTGTGGGAATGCACCACAATGCTTACTGATTTCGGATCGACGTACCGGCCGTTCGTCCCGATCGAAGAACTCCAGGCCTCGTCACGAAATCAGGACGGGAACCGGTCACTTGTTCCTTTTCCGGACCAGCCGTATGGAGCATTTCTTCACCCATTCTTCAGTGTTCCCATAAGACCTCTCATCCAGTAGTTCCGAGATACTCTTACAACCTCTCCCGAGGCTCTCTACCGTCTTGCGCTGCCCTTAAAGTATCTGGCTTCCTTCCTGTCTTGACAAATATTCACCCGGCTCTTATAGTTTAGTAATAAAATTATTTCAGAAGGGAACCCTCGTTATGCCACACGTCCTGATCCATCCGGCAACCTATGAAGATGTCACCACGGCTGTTGATCGTGTTTTTGAACTCTTCCCGCAGGATCTGCGCGGCAAAAAAATCCTGGTAAAACCGAACGTGCTTCGGATTTCAGAAGCCAAGGAAGGCATTGTAACGAACCCGGCAGTTCTTCGGGCTGTCGTTGAAAAAGTTGAACAGGCGAGGCCAGCATCCATCATTGTGGGAGACAATCCCGGCATTTTCAGTTACGGCGCAAACGAGGAAAGCTTTGCCAAAACAGGACTCATGGAAGCTGCCAAGGGATATTATAAAAACATCGGTAACGACTCCCGCAAAATTCCGTTCAATTCTGAATTTATGCCTTTCATCAGCATTTCACGGGCTGTCCTGGATGCGGATATCATCATCAGTCTGCCGAAGTTCAAAACGCATGGATTGACCGTCATAACCGGGGCGATAAAAAACAGTTACGGCTTTTTGCCCGGGGCGCAGAAAGCACAGCTGCACAAGGCGGCCGGAAGTCCCGGGCGCTTCCACGACCTGATTGTCGACGTATTCCGGCTCCGGGTGCCCGATCTTTTCATCATGGACGCTGTGGTTGGAATGGAGGGAAACGGGCCAGCCTCTCCTGATCTCAGAAGGATCGGCCTGCTTCTCGCCTCGGACAACGCCGTTGCCATGGATGCGGTCATGGCGACGATGATGGGATGCGCACCGGGACGGCTGCGGTTCCTGCAAAAGGCAAAAACCGCGGGTCTGGGCGACTATGACCTCGCGGCAATCGATGTTGTCGGGGAGTTAAAGCAGCTGCCGGATTTCAAGCTGCCTTCGCTGGGTGGTGAAGCCATGGAGCAGAACGTACCGCTTCAGACCATGCTGCATAAACGGACCCTCATGCGGCCGCGTGTAAATCCGGAGTGGTGCACCGGTTGCGGAACGTGCATTGATCAGTGCCCGGCGTCGGCATTGACTTTGTGCGACGGGCTTCCGCGCGTGGATGAAAAATGTATTGTCTGTTTTTGCTGCCAGGAAATCTGTCCTGAAAAAGCCATTACATTGCAGTAACGTGTGCGCAGGAAAAGCATCGGATGAAGACCGTTTTTCACTTCTCTTTTTCGGCAAGGAACCTATCGAGAACCTTCGGTACAAGTTCCAACGCGGCTGCACGCGCTTCGCGATTCGTGCCGATCGTTGCCGTCCCGTCGTTTCTGACCGTGAAGGCAAGACCATTCCTCTTTTTCAATGGAAGATTTGGATGGTCGAAGTCATGATATGCTTTCGGAAAAACCACTATCTCGGCATTGATGCCCGCCCGCTGTGCGCGTGCAGTTATGGCACAGCATGGCGCCGCAGGCGTCCAGTCATCCGCATCTCCGATCAGGATTGTAAGAGGGATCCGGGGAAGCCAGTTCATGTTTTTGGAAAAACTGGTACAGCCTGGATAAAATGCTATGGCGGTCCGGAAATCTTCCGAGGCGTCCTTTTTCAGAGATGCGTCAACGGCAGACAGCAGGGTCACGCCGCCGTTTGACCAGCCCATGAGGGCAACGCGGTCACGAACCACAAAAGGCTGCGATTGGAGCCAGCGCAGTGCGCTGTATGTGTCGTCGACCCGTTCTTTATGCGGTGAGAATCCACTCCGGTTCTTTCTGGTGCATGCTTCCGGAATGCCTCGGGGATTAAAGCTGTCCGGAAAAAGAACTAGATAACCCAAGCCGGACAGGCGTTTTCCCCAGTCGAGAAACCGCGCATTCAGCTTCCCCTGCTTTGTGAGAAGTCCGGAGCACCCGTGCAAGGCCACAATGGCCGGAAAAGGTCCCTTTCCTGCAGGCCGGAACACATAACCGTCAAGCAAGAGTGCTTTTCCCGGCCCCGAACCGTCAATTGAGGAAAAGAAAACCTTTTGCGGCGGCACTGTAACTGACGGGATCTGCTGTGCGTCCGGCGCTCCCGAATCTGCAGCGCGGACATCAACGGTCGCAGCAAGCGACAGCGACAAATAGAAAATAAAAAAAACAACCGGAAAGAAAACTGTTTTTAATAAAATAAACGAACGACGCATAATGGTAGTTTCAGCATTACATGTGCGAGCAGAAAATCGTCTCATCGGGGCACGGTTTTCCAAAATAAAAGCGGCGGCAATCATCTTGCCGCCGCTTCTGCATAAGTACAAAATAATTACACTTTTTCAAAAGCGTCTTTCGGGGCATTGCACACCGGGCAAGACCAGTCATCGGGCAAATCCTTGAACTTTGTTCCTTCCTTGGACTCATCATACACATACCCGCATATCGAGCATTTCCACATCATAGCCTCCCTGTTTTTTTAATAACGTTGAAATTTCAAAAAGCGTTTATGAAAAGGTTCCGGGCTCAGGACCTTTTGCAGGCGTCGGATGAGCCTCCGTTGAATTTCTTATGATACTCGCGTGTTTTTTCTCCAAAAAGCTTCCCGAATTCGAAGCATTTTTTTACGTCCTCAGGACTCACCCGATAGTTGGATTCGACGCCCGGCTCCACGGCTTCAAGGCCCATTTGTTTGAAAGCTGCGTATGCTTCCTTTACCGCGCCTCCTCCCCAGCCAAAGCTGCCGAAGGCGCCTACCAGCCTGTTTTTGGGGCGCAGCCCTCTCAGGTGCTGCAGAAATTCAGTGACGGACGGAAACATGATGTTGTTCAGGGTCGGCGTCCCCACCAGCATAGCGCGGGACTCCCAGAACCGTTTGATTGCTATGCTCATGGGTGTTGCACGGAGTTTTATGACCTCTACATCAACACCGGCGGCCTTGACGCCCTCCATAAGAGGAATGGTCATGTGTTCGGTGTTGTGCCACATGGTGTCGTAAATGATCACGACCCGCAGATCGGTCTTGTCGTTTGCCATGTCGAGATACATCTGAATGATTTTTCCCGGGTCCTTTCTCCAGATGATCCCGTGGTCCGGGGCGATCATGTCGATGTCGAGGCCGAGTTTCTGCACCTCTGCGATCTTGCCTTTGATAAGCGCTCCGAACGGCATGAGGATATTCGCATAGTAGTCCCGAACCGCGTGCTCCAGACCGGCGATCGAATATTCATTGCAGTATTCATCGTCAAACCGGGCCGACGACGCCAGATGCTGCCCGAAAGCGTCCTGGCTTATCAGAAGCTTGTCGGCCTTAATATAGCTCATCATCGAGTCCGGCCAGTGAAGCATCGGCGATTCGAGAAACGTGATGACTTTTGTCCCGGTATCGAGCGTGTCTCCGCTCTTGACGATTCTGAATTTCCATTTGGCGGTGTTGAAAAAGCGATCCAGGCCTTTTTTGCCTCGTTCGGTAATGTGAATCAGCGCGTTCGGCGCAAGTTCCATGATCCGGTCAAGGCTTGATACGTGGTCGTTTTCAATATGGTTGATCACCACGTTTTCTATTTTTGCGGGATCCACAAGACTTTTTATGTGCTCAATGGTATAGTCAACAAAGTCGTATTTCACCGTATCGACAAGCGTGACATGTTTGTCGAGAATCAAATAGTTGTTATAGGATGTTCCATGCGGCGTGATATACCCGTGAAAGTCCCGTACTGCCCAGTCAATAGCTCCAACCCAATGGATGCCGGGTTTAATTTCCGTTGTTCCCATAATAGCCTCTCTTTCTCCTTTTGCTTTGTGGTGCTTGTGCGGCGGGAAGCCCTGCTGCGGGCTTTCGTACAACGAGAATAACTATAGTTTACAGGTATGCATCTGTCAAGCTCTTTGGAACTTTTTTCCTGCAAAAAAACCGGGATCAGCTTTCTCTTTTAAAACAACATGTTGTCCATGAATAAAAAAGGCCATCAGGGTATGCCCAAATGGCCTTGCTTTTTATAACTGATATGGAGACCAGGCTTAAAATACCGCAAAAAGACTGATGATAAATTCGCTTGGCCTTACTTCTTTGTCGCCGGCTCCGATGCGACGTATTCTTTCCGAGTCAAGGCAGTCAGCAGCCCGTCGCTTTTGCATCGATATGCTCACGCACGGCCTGAAGCATCAGTGAGATTTCTTCGTCCTTCGGCAGCGTCGCGGCCAGTCTGGAGATCAAATCCCGATCACGAACCAGCCGGCCGGATATAGCAAAGTTGAGATCATAAACCCAGGAAAGAAGCATTAATTTAAAATCATTTTGATTTTTGAGCGTCGATTTCAGCGCCATGCTGCCGTTCCGCAGGCTGGACAGTACTTCCGGAGAACAGCCCGGAGCGTCCGGCAGGCCAAGCACTACCGCTTTCGCACGAGTGTCCTTGTCCTGGTCAAAGTACTCAATAAACACCCGCAGGATGTCCAGTTTGTCCGCGTCGCGGATCAACCTGGCAAACAGCAGGGTCTCTTCATCAAGGTCGTCAGGAAGTGAAAACGCGTTGTGCAAAGCCACGGAGCGAATCAGAATATCGCGGTCGCGTTTCGGCATATCGCGAAGCACCCTGTTGTCCTGAAGCACCTTCACGCCGAGGGCCGCATGATTCACGGAGATGCTGTCATCAAAGGTTTTGAACCGGCTGTACTGCGGAAACCGTCCGACATCATGAAACAGCGATACGGCTTCCGCAAGCAGGGTCGATGGTTCATTCAGACCCAGTCCCTGCGCAATGAGCACCCCGTTGCGGCATACCTCCCGGGTATGTGTTTTTTTAAGGTTGATATTGCTCTGGTCTTCTGCAGGAAGTGCTGCAAAGGAGTCGCAGTAGCCGGAAAACCAGTTTTGCAGGGATTGCAAATCGTCAGAATTCATACGTTGTTCTGCTTCAGAGGAAATATCGTGAGGAATATTTTACCGCAAAACAGCTGCTGCTCCAAGGAAAAACTCACCTCTTCTGGATGTCGTCAGAAGCAGCAACAGATGCCGGCTCATTCCATTTTTTTAAAAACAAGAACGCTGAGAGGAGGCAAGGTAAGCAGCATGGAGCAGGGCCTGCCGTGCATGGGTTGCGGGGCAGCAACAGTGCCGCCGAAATTTCCGTACCCGCTTCCGCCATATTCTTCGGCGTCGCTGTTCAACAGCTCCTTCCAGAATCCTTCCTGAGGCACTCCTATGCGGTAGTTGAGCCGGGCCACTGGAGTGAAATTAAAAACAACAAGGACGGCCTCCCGGGGAGAGGCCCCCCGCCTGAGAAAACTGATAACACTCTGTTCCTGATCGCTGAAGTCCACCCACTCGAAGCCGGTATGATCGAAGTCGAGTTGATACAGCGCCGGTTCATTCCGGTACAGATGGTTCAGGTCCCGCACCCATTTCCAGACCCCATAGTGGGAATGATACTGCAGGAGATGCCATTCAATGCTCTGTTCATGGTTCCACTCCGCCCATTGTCCGATCTCTCCGCCCATGAACAAGAGCTTCTTGCCGGGGTGCGTGTAAAGGTATCCGAGCAGCAGACGGAGGTTTGCCATCTTCTCCAATCCGCTGCCCGGCATTTTCCCGGCAAGCGCTCCTTTCCCGTGCACAACCTCATCGTGCGACAGGGGGAGCATGAAATTCTCCATAAAAGCGTACCAGATGCTGAAGGTTATATTGTTGTGGTGATATTTGCGGAAGATCGGGTCCGTGGAAAAATAATCCAGCGTGTCATGCATCCATCCCATGTTCCACTTCATGCCGAAGCCAAGGCCGCCCACATGCGCAGGGCGGGAGACCATGGGCCATGCCGTGGACTCTTCGGCAATGGTTTGGGTGTCGGGAAATGCGCGGTATACCTCGCGGTTCAGGCTGCGCAGGAAATCTATGGCGTCCAGATTTTCCCTGCCGCCATAGACATTCGGTACCCACTCTCCTTCGTTCCGTGAATAATCCAGGTACAGCATCGAGGCCACTGCGTCAATGCGCAGTCCGTCCGCATGGTATTTGTCAAGCCAGAAGAGCGCACTGCTGATCAGAAAATTCCGCACTTCGTATCGCCCATGATTGAAAATGTGGCTCTTCCACTCCGGATGAAAGCCCTTCTTGGGGTCCTCATGTTCGTACAGATGGGTCCCGTCGAAATATATCAGTCCATGGGCATCGTTCGGAAAATGTGAAGGCACCCAATCAAGAACCACGCCGATTCCTTCCTGATGCAGCCGGTCAAGAAGATGCATGAAATCCTGAGGGGTGCCGTATCTGCTCGACGGCGCGAAGTAGCCGGTGACCTGGTAGCCCCAGGAGCCGTAAAAAGGATGCTCCATGACCGGCATAAACTCCGCATGAGTGAAGCCCATGTCCTTGAGGTATTCCGGCAGATAATCCGCCAGTTCCCGGTACGTGAGAGATCTGCTGCCCTGTTCCGGGACCCGGCGCCACGATCCAAGATGGATTTCATACACGGAGAAAGGCGAGCGGAGCGAATTTCTCGCGTGGCGGCCGTTCATCCATTCATCGTCGCCCCAGCGATACGACAGATCCCATACGATTGACGATGTTTGCGGAGGCTCTTCCCAGAAAAAAGCAAACGGATCGCCCTTGTCGCCTGCGTGGTGGCGATACCGGGAGACGATATGATACTTGTACAGGGAGCCCTGTCCCACACCGGGGATAAAACCTTCCCAAATTCCTGATCCATCTTGGCGCACTTGAAGCTTATGCGCTTTTTTGTCCCAAAGATTGAAATCGCCGATGACCGAAACTGATGCCGCGTTCGGCGCCCAGACGGCAAAAAGCACGCCGTCCCTTCCGTCTATGGTCAGAATATGAGAACCGAGTTTTTCGTAAAGCCGGAAATGATTTCCTTCTTTAAAAAGATAGATGTCATGGTCTGTCAGCAGGCTGATGCCGTGAATTACTTTTTCTTTTTTTTGCATGTCCCCGCCTTTCGCGGAACATTCCGCAGCTGATTACAGTATAACATACCCGTACTATGAACACACCGTGCTGAAACATCTGCGAACAGGCAAAGGCAATCCGTTCTCCGGGAAGAGAAAAGACAAGAGTCTTGCAACAAGGGAAGGAAAAATCAAGCGCGGTACGTTTTCCGTCGAATGGCGATAAAGAGAACACCCGCAAGGGCTGTGAGAACACTCAGGATCTGGCCCATAGTAAAGGGACCGGCAATAAATCCGAGCTGAGGGTCAGGCTCTCTGAAAAATTCGACGCAGAACCGGAACACTCCATAAAAAACGAGAAACAAACCGCTCAGAACGCCCGGGGTCGGTTTTCTGTCCTTAAGGATCCAGAGAATGAGAAAGAGCAGCACTCCCTCAAGCATGAATTCGTACAGCTGCGACGGATGCCGGGGAAGAGGACCTCCGTCGGGGAATATCATGCTCCAGGGCACATCAGTCACCCTGCCAAACAATTCTCCATTGATAAAGTTGCCGATTCTGCCGAGCCCAAGCCCGATCGGCGCGGTGACAATCACAAGATCGGCAATCCTCCAAAAATCCATCCGGTATTTCAGACAGCACAGATAGCCCGCGACAAGACAACCGATCATCCCGCCGTGAAACGACATCCCGCCGTGCCAGACCGCGAAAATTTCGAGCGGATTCCGCACATAGGTCGGCAGATCATAAAACAGCACATACCCCAACCGCGCGCCCACAACCAGGCCGAGGATGAGGCAGGTATAAAGCGAATCAAGAAAAATTTGAGAAGGTATTGTTTCAGCCAGCTGCTTTGTTTTTCTTTTCAGACCCTGGTTTTTAATTTGGTATTTAACAAGAAAATACGAGGCTGCAAAGCCAAGCGCGTACATCAGTCCATACCAGCGGACGGCAACGGGACCGATGCGTATGATGTCGGGATCTATGTTTGGATAGGCAATCACTGTCTGTTGTTCCTCTCAGATTCCGGTCAGTACCGCTAGTGCTATCAGTGTATTTATTATACAACTGCATATGCTCACGAGCAAGACGGGAAATCCCGCGGAAAAACGAACTACTCCGCTCTCAGTTTCTCGAGAATCCCCGCCATGTCTTTAGGCAGCGGCACGCTGAATGTCATGGGGTGTCCGGTGTCCGGATGCAGAAGGGAAAGAGACTCGGCATGCAGCATTTGGCGGGCAATGGCTTCGCCGCCGAACTTTGCCGCCTTTGGCCCTCCATAGACCCTGTCGCCGAGAACGGGAAAACCGATATGGGCCATATGCACGCGTATCTGGTGCGTGCGTCCGGTCTTGATCTCAACCTCGACCAAGGTGGCGCTTCGGAAACGTTCCTTCACTTTATAAAGAGAGACCGCCTCGCGTGCCTTGTGGGTATGGACGCTGATCTTTTTGCGCTCTTTTACGTGCCTGCCGATTCCCGCCTCGATGGTCCCGGAACCTTTTTTAATAACACCGGCAACAAGCGCGCAATACCGTTTTCGCACAACACGGTTTTTAAACTGCATCGACAGGGAGCGCAGCGCCTCCTGCGTTCTTGCCACCACCATGACGCCGGATGTGTCCTTGTCGAGACGGTGCACAATCCCTGCGCGTTCGCGCTCGATGCCCTGTGTTCCGCTTCCGAGGGACGGCAGGCTCCCGTAATGGTATAACAGCGCGTTCACGAGTGTTCCTGTGTAGTTTCCCGGAGCGGGATGCACAACGATCCCCGGCGGTTTGTTCAATACGAGCATGTGGGAATCTTCATAAATGACGTCCAAAGGAATCGGCTCGGGGAGCACCTCATGAACGGTCCGTTCAGGCAGGTCAAGCGCGACGGACTCGCCGAGCTTTACTTTATAGCCCGGTTTTTCAATGATCCCGTTCACACGCGCGCGGCCGTCTTTAATCATGCTCTGGATGCGGCTGCGGGAGATATGCGGCTCGTAGTGCGCGATAAAAATATCGAGCCGTTTGCCGACATGCTTGTCGGTGACAGTGAGGGTCGTTTGGGGCATGACAATGGCCGAGGCCGCTGCTCAGGGCGCTGCTTTTTTTCTGCCCAGTCTCCACAGCAGAAATGCGGCGCATCCGAACAGGCATATCGCGATGATTTGCGATGTGGACACAATTCCGCCGAAATACACACCGCGAATGTCATCTCCGCGGTAGAATTCAAGAATGAACCTGAGCACTGCATAAAAAAGTATATACAGCCAAAACAGCTGACCGTCGAATTTCTTGCACCGTCGCAGGAGCAGAAGCGCGGCAAAGATCAAAAATTCGCCGCCGGCCTCCATAAGCTGCGTGGGATAAAGCGCCACGCCGAGCGGCGCAAGGGAATGAGGGTCGGTGAATGTTATGCAAGAAGGACCGTCGCATGGCGCGCCGAAGCAGCAACCGGCAAAGAAGCACCCAAGCCTGCCAAAGGCATGGCCGAGTGCGGCATAGGGCGCTATGATGTCCGCCGTCTTCCAGACGGGGAGCCGGTGATTGCGCACATACCAGATCCCGACCGGCACGGCCGCGAGCACGCCTCCGTAGAACACCAGTCCGCCTTTCCAGATTGCAAAGACCTCCCACGGGTTGGCTGCGTAGTCCGGCAGCGTGGTCAGCACGTGAAGCAGACGGGAGCCGATGATGGCCGCCAGCAGAAGGTAGATTCCCAAATCCATGATGCGGTCGGGATTGATGCCTTCTTTTTTCGCCTGACGCGAAGCGAGGTAAATGCCGAGCAGGAATCCAACGCCGATCATCAGGCCGTACAACCGGATCGGGAAGGGTCCGATCATCCAACTGCCGAGTTGAACACCCGGAATTTCAAAAAGGATGGGATGCATAGGTCGGGTCACCGAAACGGAAGCTCTCCATACTGCGGCAGAGCCGTTTCTGAACAGTATCTTTCTTCAGGCTTTTTTCGGAGTGTCTTTTCTGAACAGCATATCGACGGCCAGCAGCACCACGGCGATCGTAATGGCTGAATCAGCGATGTTAAACGAAGGCCAGTAGTACGACTGATAGTACCACTGAATAAAATCCACGACCTCACCATAGCGAATACGGTCGATCAAGTTGCCCAACGCCCCTCCCATGACAAGAGAGAAGGTGAGTATAAGCAACCGTTCATGTGTTTTTTTGATAAGCACGATGATTACCACGACGGCAATGATGGTGACCGTCGTAAAAAAAATCGTCCGGAATGTCGCAGGGGCCGTGGCAAGAATGCTGAACGCCGCTCCCGGGTTCCGTACATGAGTAAGGTTGAAACATCCCGGAACGACCGTGATGACCTCGTGGAGTCGGAGGCTTTTTTCAACAAGATATTTCGTGTATTGGTCGAGAAGCAGGACGACCGCGACGATCGCGCCTGTCCAGAAGTATTTATTCTTCATAATGCTCCGCTTTTGCGCTCCGCGTTCAGGCCAAGTTTCCCGCGCACCTGTCGCAGATTTCAGCATGGTCTTTCACGGTCCCGACCGTCTCGCTGTACATCCAGCACCGGCCGCATTTGGCGCCTTTCGCAGGCCGTGCAGATATTCTGAGCCCCGGCACCACGTCGCTCGCATAGGCGTCCGAAGGCGCTTCCGACTCTCCGGCGATCTCCACGGCCGAGACGATGAAGATGAACGCGAGATCCTGTTTGTACTTTTCCAGAAATGCGAACAGTTCCGCTCCGGCGTACAGAGTCACCTGCGCATCGAGTGAATGCCCGATTGTCTTGTCTCTCCGCAGTCCTTCCAGCACCTTCGCCGTTTCGCCGCGCACCCCGAGAATCTTTTCCCAGCGGGCCTCAAGCGCGTCGTCAATAAACTTCTTTTCCACCTGAGGGAAAGATGCCAGAAACACGCTTTCAGCCTGCACTTCCTTTTTCATGTAGCCCCAGACCTCATCGGCGGTGAAGGAAAGAACCGGAGCCATAAGCCGCACCATTCCGGAAAGAATTCTATACATGGTCGTCTGCCCCGAGCGCCGCTCCCGGGACGAGGCCCTGGCGGTATAGAGACGGTCCTTCAGAATATCGAGGTAAAACGCACTCATATCCACCGCGCAAAAATTATGCAGTGAATGGAACACCACATGAAACTCGAATTCATCATAGGCTTTTGTCACGCGCTGGACCAGCTTTTGAAGACGATGCAGCGCCCAGCAGTCTATTTCGAGCAGTTCATTGTCGGCGACCATGTCCTTGCCCGGATCAAAGTCGGACAGGTTTCCGAGAAGATATCTGCAGGTGTTCCTGATCCTGCGGTATGCCTCGGCAAGGTGCGCAAGGATCTCCTGCGATATTCTGATATCATCGCGGTAATCCGCAGCGGACACCCAGAGTCTGAGCACTTCCGCTCCGTATTTGTCGATCACTTCCTGCGGAGCCACCACGTTGCCTGAAGACTTGCTCATCTTTTTCCCGGACCCGTCAACGGTGAACCCGTGCGTAAGCACCGACCGGTAGGGGGCCTTTCCTGTTGTTCCCACGGCGGCAAGCATCGACGACTGGAACCAGCCCCGGTGCTGGTCGCTTCCTTCGAGGTACAGGTCGGCGGGCCATAAAAGTTCCGGGCGCTGCTTCAGGACGGCGGCCTGGCTGACACCGGAATCGAACCACACATCGAGAATGTCCATCTCTTTTTCAAATTCATGTTTCCCGCATTTTTTGCACGCCGTCCCTGCAGGAAGCAGCTCGGCGGCCGGTCTGGTAAACCAGACATCAGCGCCTTCCTTTTCCACACGATCTGCTATGTGGTCGATAATGGATTTCTCCAGCAGCAGTTCTCCACAGTCCTTGCAGGTGAACGCCGCAATGGAAACTCCCCAGGCCCGCTGCCGCGAAATGCACCAGTCAGGCCTGTTTTCCACCATTCCCAGAAACCGGTCCTTTCCCCAAGACGGAATCCAGGCCACGGCGTGAACGTTCTCCACCGTCTTTTTGAGGAGATCATTCGTCTTCATGGAGATGAACCATTGCTCTGTTGCGCGGAAAATAACCGGATTTTTACAGCGCCAGCAATGCGGATAGGAGTGGGTTATTTTTTCTTCGGCCATGAGCACGCCGCGGCTCTTGAGCAGTTCGATGATCCCGGCATTCGCCTTTTGCACATACTGCCCTGCAAATTGACCGGCGTCTTTTGTGAAACGCCCCTTGTGGTCCACCGGTGCATAGATGTCAAGTCCGTATTTGAGGCCGACTTCGTAGTCTTCCTGGCCGTGCCCCGGGGCAGTATGCACTGCTCCGGTGCCCGCATCGAGCGTAACATGGTCTCCAAGAATCACCAGGGAATCACGGTCCAGAAACGGATGCCGTGCCTTAAGGCCTTCAAGCTTCCTGCCCTTGAATTTCTCAAGCACGCTATATTCGGCGATGCCGAATTTTTCGAGCGCTTGTTTTACGAGTCCTTCCGCCAGGATCAGGACCTGACCTTTTGTTTCGACGGCGACATACTCGAATTCTGGATGAAGGGCAACCGCCAGATTGGCCAGCAGCGTCCACGGTGTCGTGGTCCAGATCACGATGGACGTTTTTTTCCCCTGGAGTTTCGGGAGTGCCTTTCCCGCCTCCGGAAAATCGAAGCGAACAAACACCGACGGCGATTCATGGTCGGCGTATTCGACCTCCGCCTCGGCAAGCGCGGTCTCATCGTGGCCGCACCAGTACACCGGCTTCTTGCCTTTGTAGACGCCGCCGGTCCCGACGAACTTGCCCAGTTCGCGCACAATCGCGGCTTCATAGGGGTAGTTCATGGTCAGATACGGCCGGTCCCAGTCGCCCAGCACACCGAGCCGCCTGAATTCGTCCCGCTGGATCGAAATGAACTTGTCGGCATATTCACGGCACTGCTTGCGGATTTCCGCCTGGCTCATCGTGTCTTTTTTGGACCCCAGATTTTTGAGCACCTGGTGTTCTATGGGAAGACCGTGGCAGTCCCAGCCCGGGACATACGGCGACAGAAAACCCTGCATGGATTTGTATTTTACAATAATGTCCTTCAGGGTTTTGTTCAGGGCATGCCCGATATGAATATGTCCGTTCGCGTACGGCGGTCCGTCATGCAGGATATACGTCTTGTTGTCTTTGTTCCGCTCCTGGATTTTATGATAGATTTTCAGGTCCTGCCAGCGGGTGATTGCCCGCGGTTCCATGTCCTTCAGGTTCGCCTTCATGGGAAAATCCGTCTTTGGCAGGTTTAATGTCGATTTATAATCCATCCCGGTTGCATCCACCTTTCCGCAATCCGCAATCGCGGTTGTATTTCATTGTTCTAGTCTTCTATTTCATCCAGATCGATTTTTTTCTTCGGCGCCGCTCCGCCATCACCCTGGTCAACATCGTAAAAGCCGGTCTTCTTTTTCACCACATCGGCATACTGCGTCGGCTCCGAACCTCTGCGGAACACCTCGGTAATGGCGTCCGCCTCCCCGTCCCGCGCCAGGAGGCCGGATTCCGGATCGATCTTCCGGTAGACGACATCATCCGTTGCCGGAAAATCCTGGGCGGGCTTGTCCGCAAGCGCCCGCGACATGACGGTGATCCAGATCGGCAGCGCTGCACGCGCTCCGGTTTCCCGGTCGCCGAGCGATGCTTTCGGGTTGTCGTAGCCGACCCAAACTCCCGTTACAATGCCAGGCGTATATCCCACAAACCACGCGTCCACGAAGTTGTTGGTCGTCCCGGTCTTTCCGGCGACCGGCTTATGAAGGACCCGCGCGCCTCTTCCCGTGCCCTCTTCGACCACGCTCTTCAGGAGGCTCGAGACCAGAAACGCCGTAGTCCTGTTGACGGCTTCCACAGGCTGCGGCGCAAAACTTTCAAGCACCGCGCCATTGCCATCGACAACACTCGTGATCACCAGAGGCTCCGCGTGAATCCCCTGGGCCGCGAAGGTTGCGTACGCGGCCGTGAGTTCGATGGGCGTCACAACGGACGATCCCAGGGCGGTGGTGTAGTCGTAGCTGATGGCGCTGTTGATCCCCGCCTTGCGCGCGAAGGCGATTGCATTGTTCAGCCCCACCTTTTCGAGAAGGCCTACGGTTACCGCGTTCCGTGAAAGGGCAAGCGCCGTTCTAAGGCGCATGGGGCCGAGGAAGCGTTCGTCGTAATTCGTCGGCTTCCATTGTTTTTTGTTAAACTCGCCTTTTTCGTAAATCACCGGCAGATCCATAAGAATGGAGGCCGGCGTAAAGCCATTTTCAAGCGCCGCGCCGTAAATAAACGGCTTGAACGACGACCCCGGCTGGCGTTTGGCGTCGGTGGCGTGATTAAAGCCTCCCTCCATAAAATCATATCCGCCGACCATGGCGCGCACGTAGCCGGTGCCCGGCTCAATAGACACGACTGCGCCTTCTACGAGCGGGCGCTGGTCAAGCGTAAAGGAAGCAAGTTGTTTTTTCTTGTCGAAATCCTTGAGCCGGACCCTGATAATATCCCCCGGCTGGAGCAATTCAGTCAGTTTCTTGTATTCGTTGGGGTCGTCCTTTTTCTTTTTTCGTTTCTGAAGGGCCCACATCGTGTCTTCTTTCGAAATATTCCCGATCATGCCCCGGCCCTTGACCGTTATGGATGAATCCGTCACGGAAAGCACCTGGGCAAGGAACCCTTCCCCGGGCTTCACCATCACGTTAAGCGCTCCCCACTGGCTCTGCTTCGATTTGAGTTTCTTGAATCCCACCCTCCCCCGGAACCCCTGGCGCTTGTCGAGCGCGCGAAGCCCGTCCCGAAGTGCGTTCACCGCGGTCCGCTGCAGGTCGATGTCGATGGTCGTATATACTTTCAGGCCGCCAAGGTACAGTTTATCCGGGCCGTATTTTTTTTCAATATATCTCCGGATCGAATCCACAACATGCGGCGCAACTTCTTCCTGGGGGCGCAGATTTTCAAGATTAAGCGGCTGGTTGTAGATCTTCGTGCTCTGGTCCTCGGTAATGTAGCCTTCCGCCACCATCCGTTTGAGCACGTGCGCCTGCCGAAGCTTGGTCAGATCAATATCGCTGTACGGAGAATAGGACATCGGAGACTTGGGAAGTCCGGCGAGAAGTGCGGCTTCACCGTGGTTTATTTCCCAGATGTTCTTGCCGAAATACGTCTTTGCCGCCATCTGCACACCGTACGCGCCGTGTCCGAAATATATCTTGTTCAGGTATAGTTCGAGGATTTCTTCCTTGGTCAGTTCCTTCTCAAGCCTGCGCGCCAGGATGATTTCCTTGATTTTGCGCGTGATCTTCCGTTCGGGAGACAGGAACACAACCTTGGTGAGCTGCTGCGTGATGGTGCTTCCTCCCTGGGTCACCTTTACCGCGATAATGTTTCTTATCGCCGCCCGCAGGATGCCGCGGTAGTCAATGCCCTTGTGTTCGAAAAAGCGGGGGTCTTCCGTGGCGAGGAGCGCGTTGATCAGAAATTTCGGCACACGCGTCAAGGGAACATAATTGCCTTTTTCAATCCTGATCTGGCCGAGCACCCTGCCGTCCTGCGCGTAGATAATCGTTCCCGTGCTCGGTTTGTAGTCTTTGAGGGACTCAACCGTGGGGAGTCCGAAGGAAAGAACAAAAAACATCAGAACAAGGACAAGCACTCCGCAGAGGAAACCGATCCCCAAAAGCTTCAGAGCTTTTTTTGGAGTAAGTCCTTTGATCCAGGGTACGGCAATATTAAACCAGAAGACCTTGAACAGCTCCCACAGAAACAGAACCGCGTTCGTAAGAGCCTCTATGGTTTTCTCCAGCCATTTTATCTTTGGTTTTTCCGGTTGTTTCTTCATCGCAATATTGATAACCTCGTGTTTTTCCGATCATTTTAAACAATAACGAAAATAATAACATCATGAGGGGATAAAATCAAACGAAAAGTTTTTATCTGCTTATACTGCCGGCAAAATGCGTTTTAATTGAAGAGGTTTTGCGGCCGCAAAAGTGGCATTGCTGTTTTTGATATCATCAAGGAGGGTAATTACAGAAACTGTTGTTGCGCGTTTTAAAAAAACAGTATCTTAGATTTTTCTCACCACGCCCACGGCCTTTCCCACGATCCGGAAATCACCCCGGTCAAAATACAGCGGCTTCATGGTGTTGTTCTCCGGCTGCAGCCGGACCTTGTCGTCCTCCAGAAAAAACCGCTTGACCGTTGCTTCGCCATCCGCAAGGGCAACCACGATGTCACCGTTCTGGGCCGTGGTCTGCATCCGGACAATCAGGGTGTCTCCATCCATAATATGCGCGTTTACCATGCTTTCGCCGCGCACCTTAAGCGCGAAAAGATCATGCGCGTTCCGCAGGGAAAAATGCGCCGGGTCCACCGTGATTTCTCCTTCACGGTTTTCAGGGGCAAGCACCGGCGTTCCGGCGGCCACCCTTCCGAGAACCGGGATCGTTGCCGGCATCCGTTCGCCGGAATGGAGCGCGATGCCGCGCGATTTTCCGCGTTCCCGTACAATCATTCCGCTTCGTTCAAGGGCCGCCAGGTGCCCTTCCACACCGTTTGTTGAACGAATGCCGAACTTCTCGCCGATTTCCCGCATGCTGGGAGGTCTTCCCTTCATTGCCAGGGAAGACCGGATGAATTCGTAAATCTCCAGCTGGCGTTCGCTAATTTTATTTCTCATGGTTACTCCTCTTATTTATTAATATTGCCGGTCTCCCGCAGGCCGCCATGCCGGAGAGATGATTCGTTCATGCCGGTATCTGCTGGCAAGCGTCCCCCAGGTGACCGTAAAATCGCCGTGCTGATCATTAATTTCATCCATTGCTTCAGCGAGAAACGTGCGCCTTCGTTCCTCTTCAAAAAGCGGCACCTGCGCCGCGTACCGGTCAAGCCCGGAAACGCTCACGCCCACAAGCCTTACTGCCTGTTCAATGCGAATCTCTCGCAGGAGGGTGGCTGCCGCTGCATAAATATCGAGGCCATGATTGATGGTATGGTGCAGCCGCTTCTGCTTCGAGAACGTATGAAAATCCGCGTACCGGAGCGTAAGACTTACCGTGCTCCCCCTGTAGCAGCCCCGCCGAAGCCGCCGTCCCACTTTTTCCGAAAGCTGAAGCATATGGCGTTCGATCATGGAGATGTCCGAGCAGTCTTCATCGAGCGTCATGCTGTGGCCCATGGACTTGCTCTCTTCCTTGTCCTGCAACTCCGGCGATATCACCGGATCGTCATCGATACCCAGCCCCATGTCGTGAAGCCGTTCGCCCACGATACCGAACCGGGCAGTGAGCTGCCGGAGCGGTGCGCGGCCGAGTTCGCCGCAGGTCCGGATCCCCATCGCGGCCAGCGCCAGCCTCATGTGCGGTCCGATACCGCAAAGTTCCTTCACCGGGAGGTTTTCGAGCACATCAGCCACGTCCTCCGGGGTAATGAGAACCAGACCATCCGGTTTTTGCATATCGCTTCCCAGCTTGGCTAAAAGCTTGTTCGGCCCGATGCCGATGGAGCAGGTGAGACGGGCCTCGTTCCAGACCCGCTCTTTTATCTGGAGGGCAATCCGGACAGGATCACCGAACAACGCATCGCATCCGGTCACGTCGAGAAAGGCTTCGTCTATGGAAAATACTTCCACCAGCGGGGAAAAGTCCTTCCATATAGAGAGCAGTCCTTCGCAGGCATGCGAATACTTTGCCGAATCCGCCGGCACCAGCATGATGTGCGGGCAGGCCTGCGTTGCTTCACCATAGGTCATTCCCGTTTTCACCCCGAACGCCCGTGCTTCGTATGACGGCGAAAGAATCACTCCGCGGTGTTTGGACCCGATCACGGCCATCGGTTTTCCCCGGAGCGCGGGATTGGCCCGCTGCTCCACGGAAGCAAAAAAAGCGTTCATGTCAATATGCAGAACTGTTCTCATGAGTTTGACCGCAAAAAATTCCCCGATTATTCGGCGCTATTTATTCTCCAGGTAAATCTTTCAGTGTTGTAAACGATTTCGTACAGCCCCTGTCCATCCGCGACCGAAAAGTGAATAAGAGAAGTATTTCCCGCTTTCGTTTTCCAGGTAAGGGCGACTTCGCGAATCCGGATGGTTCGTCCATTCCAGGTAAACCAGGCAGGCTTTACTCCACCGCGCGAAAAAACAGCCCCTACGACTATGGGCTCATCAATCTCAACCATCATACAACACAGTATAGTGAACATTTGTTCACTTGTCAAGAAATACATTGCTTCTAAACGACAGCGCTATCTGCAGGGTATTAGGCTCCAAAACAGGAAAAACCGGTCTTTCTCAAAAATTACGAGGGCTTTTCCTTTCAAGACCGTGTATAATCAGTCGAAATTTAATCGTGGTTCACGTGTTCTTTCATGACCAAAACAAGAATTCTCATAACCTGCGCCAAAGGCATTCCGGTGTTTTTGAAGCAGGAAATCCTCGCTCTGGGATTTCCCGTATTGTCGGAAAATATCGCCGGGGTCGAAACAGAAGGCTCGCTGAACGAAAGCATGCGCCTCAATCTTCTCATCCGCACGGGGCACCGCGTGCTTTTGCTGCTTCAGCAGTTCAGGGCGGCGACCGCGGATGAGCTGTATCGCGCCCTGAACGCATTCCCCTGGGAACAGTATATTCCTGAAGACGGATACCTCTGCGTCACATCGAGCGTTGATAACGCAACAATCAGAGACTCCCGGTTTGCCAGTTTGAAATGCAAGGACGCTATTGTCGACCGCATCAAGACAACATGCGGCAGGCGTCCGGACTCAGGCCCGGAGCGCGGGCGTTCCGTGGTGCATCTGCACTGGAAAGACGAACAATGCTCGGTATATTTCGATACGTCCGGAGAGCCTCTTTCACGGCGCGGCTATCGCAAGATCCCACTCGAAGCACCCATGCAGGAGACTCTTGCAGCGGCTGTTGTGCTCGCGACCGGCTGGAACGGCGCGGGAGCATTCATCAACCCCATGTGCGGCAGCGGGACCCTTGCCATCGAGGCCGCTCTTCTTGCCCTGAACAGGGCGCCCGGCCTCCTGCGGACCAATTTCGGCTTTATGCACTGTAAAAAATTCGACGCTGCCTTCTGGGATCAATTACGCAATGCCATAAAGAAAGACGCACGAAAAACCTTTACCGGAAAAATTATCGCCACAGACCTCAACCCTGCCGCAGTTGAAGCTGCCCGCAAAAATGCTGCAACTGCCGGCGTCGAGCATCTCATTGATTTCAGTGTATGTCCATTCGAAAAAACGCCGGTCCCCGGCGGCAAAGGTATCGTGGTAATGAATCCGGAATACGGCAAGCGCATGGGCGAAGGCGGTGTCCTAGAACTGACCTATAAAGGAATCGGTGATTATTTTAAGCGGAAATGCACGGGATACAAAGGTTATGTTTTCACCGGCAATCCGCGGCTTGCCAAAAGAGTAAGCCTGAAACCGAACCAAAGCTGGCAGTTTTTCAACAGCAACATCGAGTGCAGATTGCTCGAATATGACCTGTATTGATCAGCCGCCGGATGCGCTTGGCGCATCTCCTCTCCACCCGCCATTACTGATTTTCAATTCAACGTAATCCCCGGAACGGCCCCGCTATTTTTTTACCCATCCTGCCCGATCGGCAATATTTGTACTATACTTGAGAGAACACACCCACGATTATGGAGCACGGACGCGTTTGTCAGCACAAGCACAATTACATCTTGACTTTTAGCATGCCTACGTGCATTATTGCTTAATTAAGAAACAATATGATCATAGCTCCATAGCATACCTCTGACGGCAAAGCAAGAAAGAACCGGCAGCAGTAAAATTCCTCCCTGTTAACGCACCACACTCTGCACCATCTAAAATAAGGAGACCGCATGAACAGTAAAAAGATCTGGATTGTTGCAGTCATCCTCATCCTGGGCGCTCTTTTTTTCTATTTCGATCTGGGCAAATATCTTACTCTAGCATCGCTCAAAGAAAACCGGCAGGCTCTGCTGGAGTTTTATGAACACCATCAGACCTCCATGGTCGCAATATTTATCGCGGTTTATGTTCTGCAAACCGCCCTCTCTCTTCCCGGCGCAGCTGTTCTCTCCCTCGCAGCCGGAGCCATTTTCGGCGCTGTTATGGGAACAATATATACCAATATTGCAGCTACAACGGGGGCGACCTTGGCTTTTCTGGTTTCCCGCTATCTGTTTCGCGATGTCATTCTCAATAAATTCGGACCGCGCCTCGAAAAAATGAACACGGAACTTGAAGCGCGGGGACTCAACTATCTCCTCTTCCTGCGCCTGGTTCCGCTCTTTCCCTTTTTCCTCATTAACCTGGGTGCAGGTTTAACGAAACTGCCCCTGCGGACCTTCTTTTTTGGAACTCTGATCGGCATTATTCCGGGCAGCTTTGTATTCTGCAATGCAGGGGCAAGCCTCGCAACAATCACCAGCATGAGCGAGATTGCCTCTCCCCGTGTGCTCGGCTCTTTTGCCCTGCTCGGTCTGTTTGCGCTCATACCGGCGCTTTATCAGAAGTTCAAATCGAAACAACCACAGAACGAACGCTGAATAACGGAAGCATCTGCCGACTTCCTGTCCGGCTGGTAAAATACCGTACTCAAAAGGAATCACGCACTATGGGAAATAATGACAATGCTTCTGCAGTTCTCGAAAAAATGAAAGAGATTGCCGACGGCTGCATGGGTGAGGCTCCGGCGTATTGCGTTGCCGCCTGCCCCATGCACACCGATGCCAAAGGCTATGTAGGCCTGATCAGCGAAGGAAAGCATCAGGAAGCGCTGAGGCGGGTTCGCGAAACACTCTTTCTTCCCGGCACCCTGGGAAGAATTTGTGCACATCCCTGCGAGGAGAAGTGCAAACGCGGCGAAATGAAAAATCCTCTTTCCATTGCAACATTAAAACGATTTGTAGCGGACAACTACGATAATGAAATTTTCTGGGATTTGACCACAGCTCCCGATAAATCACATCGCATTGCCATTATCGGAGCCGGGCCGACGGGTGCACAGGCCGCTCTGGACCTGCGCAGAAAAGGTTACCAGGTCACCGTATATGAGAAACTCACCGTTCTTGGAGGAATGCTGCGGGTCGGAATTCCCGAATACCGGCTCCCGAGACATATTATCGACAGGGAATATTCTTTACTCCAAAAAATTGGTGTTCAATTTGTTCTTGGCGTCGAGATCGGCAAAGACATTCCTTTTGAGAAGCTCCATGCAGAACATGATGCGGTTCTTGTCGCCGTGGGAGCCCACAAAGCCGTCATCCTGCCGGTGCCCGGGGCAGACCTGAACGGCGTGCTGAATGCAGTTGACTTTTTGAGAACCGTAAGCCTTACGCAGCACCATGCACTCGGCAATACCGTGGTGGTCATCGGCGGAGGCAACGTTGCTATTGATGCCGCAAGAACCGCGCGACGCGTCGGGGCCAAAAACGTCCACCTCGTGTGCCTTGAATGCAGAGACGAAATGCCCGCCCATGACTGGGAAATCAAGGATGCGGAAGACGAAGGCGTCACCATCCATACCAGTTGCGGACCGACCGAAATTCTCGGAAAGCACGGAACGGTTGCCGGATTCCGGATACGCCGCTGTACCTCTGTTTTTGACGACGGAGGAAAGTTCTGCCCCCGTTTCGATGACGGAATCACGAATGAAATCGACAATGTAAACAATATTATTTTTGCCGTCGGACAGTCCGTAGACGGTGCGTTTATTTCGGAAGATCTTGTCCTGAGGCAATCACGAGGATGGTTTGTCGTTGATCCAATTACCCTCCAGACAGGCATAAAAAACGTTTTCGCCGCTGGAGATGCAACCGGCAGATCCATCATCGCTGTGGAGGCCATGGCTGAAGGCAGGAAGGCAGCGGAATCCATTGACCGCTATCTGACCGGCAGGGACCTTTATGAAAACAGAGAAACGGAAACCGGCTGTGAAACGAAACTCGAAACCAAAATCGCACCCGATGAACCCAACCTCCCGAGAGTACGCACAGCAATGCTTCCTCCTTCTGAACGGATCCTTTCTTTTGCCGAGGCTGACAATGGTTTTGATGAACCCCGTGCCGTTCAGGAAGCGTCCCGCTGTTTTCAATGCGAATGCAAAATGTGCATGAAAGAATGCGAGATGCTTGCGGACTTCACCAGCTGCCCCGGAGTGCTCTTCAGGGACATCCTTGCGAAAAGAAATGTTGACCCTCTCGTTCCATTCTCGTGCAACATGTGCAAACAATGCACTCTGGTCTGTCCGAAAGAGTATGTGATGATGGACCGCTTTATGGACCTTCGCATTCAACTGGTTCGCGAAAACAACGGCAAATCACCAATCAAGGGACACAAAGCCATTGACGCCCACCAGATGCTTGGATTTTCCCGCTTCTTTAACACCAGTATTCCGGCTAAACAAGGCACCAAGACCAGACGGGTATTCATTCCCGGATGCAGCCTGCCATCGTATAATCCGGCACTGGTCGGCAGCATACTGTCGCACCTCCGGGAGCGACTGCCTGATACCGGAGCAATTCTCAAATGCTGCGGCAAGCCGACAAAAGCACTCGGACAGGTTGAAGCGTTTAAAAAACGCTACGCGGAATTTCAGGCGGAAATCGACCGGCTGGGTGCTGAGGAAATTATCGTTGCCTGCCAATCCTGTTATGTGACCATGCAGGCCTACAGCCCGAACCAGAAGGTCCGGTCTTTGTGGGAGGTCCTTCCCGAAATCGGCCTGCCGGCACATGCTGTCGGCACCGGTAAAAGCACAAACCTCACCATCGCGGTCCATGATTCCTGCCCTACGCGCGATGTGCGGCAAATACAGGACGGCATCCGTTCAATAATAGACACCCTGGGTTATGTGATAGAGGAGCCGCCCCACACGCGGGGAACGACGCTCTGCTGCGGCTTCGGAGGCATGGTCGTGCCGGCAAACCCCCCTTTGGCGCAGCGGGTGATGAACCGCAGGACCGCGGAAGTAACATCGGATGTCATGGTAACCTATTGCGCCGCCTGCAGGGAATCCATGGTACGGGGCGGAAAAAAATCGCTCCATATTCTGGACCTTGTTTTCGGCGGCCCGTGGAAGCTTGACTCCAGTTATCCGGAACTTCCGGGCAACCCTCTCACCGGCTGGGTGAACCGATACAAGGCAAAAAAACTGATCAACAAAATCGCCAAATCCTAAACCCCTTACCAAGGGAATTCGCTATACTTTAAAAATGCCGAGAATTTCAGTCTGTTTGATATCTTTTTATGAAAGGAGAGTTTTATGATAAAAAGTATGCGGAATAAAAGTCTGATTGGTATGCTTGTCCTGCTGGTCTGTCTTGCTTCGGCTGCAACGATGTACGCCAAGGAAAATTACAAGGGCTATGTAAAAGGAGAAGTGTTCATCACCGCACAGGAACTCAACGGCCTCATACAGGCAAAGGACCAGAAGCTGGTCGTCATCGCGGTCGCCAACGCGAAAGACTACTACCTCGGCCATGTTCCGGGTTCCTTCCAGATGTGGCGGCCTGATTATGAAGCTGATCCCGCGACACAGGGCGGCGTAACGGACAACCTCATTCAGCCGGAAGGGTTCACTAAACTGATGCAGAGAATCGGCGTCAATGCAGACTCCAAAGTCGTCGTATATGACCATAAATACGACGCAACCAGAATCTGGTGGGCCTTCTATTATTACGGCAAGACTGACGTTCGCGTGCTCGACGGAGGACTGAAGGCATGGACCAAGGCTGGTTACGGCACTGATCTCCTGGCCAGCAAAGACCCGCGGCCGGGGACATGGGTCGCAAAAATTACCTATCCAACGCTCCGCGTTGACACACCGGAAATACTTGGATTGAAAGACAAGAAAGATGCGCAGTTGTGGGACGTCCGGGGCGACTCGGAATCCTGCGGCAAGGAAATCAAACAAGGCGCGTTTCGCGCCGGACGAATTCCCTGGGGCGTTCAGGCGGATTATGTGCTTCTCAAAAAGAAGGACAATGATGCCGAGTGGTTGACTGCCGAAGAGGTTCAGAAAGTTGTAAAAAAACTCGGCGTGAACCCCAAGATGCAGCAGTATTTCTATTGCCAGTCCGGCGTTCGCTGCTCACAGTGGATCATTACCCTTTATGCTATGGGCTGGCCGATCTCGAAAATGCACAACTACGACGGTTCCTGGATTGCCTGGTCGAAGGATGAAAAACTTCCTATAGAAACGGGCTGTCCGGACACCACGCCGGCTCCCTGGCAAAAGAAATAATTTATATTTCAGTTCCGCTCCATAAGCAAAAGCCCTGGACAACCCAGGGCTTTTGCTTACAGTGAGATTCTCGTGAACCATTATGCATGAGGGAAAATCAACACGCTATCCGTTCTTTTTTTAATTCAAGGAATAGGTTCGTCCTCGCGAATGGCGACTTGAGTTCCGGAGTAAACTCCCTGAACCCGAGACTGGAGTATAAATTAACCGCCGGCACCAAAATGCTGTTGGTTTCAATGACAATTCTTTCTGCGCCGTGGGACCAGCAAAATTCCATCACACGCTTACACAGCCTGCGTCCCACTCCTTTGCCCTAGTGTTTTTCGTCAACTCCCAGTTTTGCCAATTCTCAATCGCCGCCGGATAGTTTCTGGGCCGCACACGTTCCGACCGTAATTCCATGTATGTGAGCAAAAAATATCTGCCCGCCCGGAAGAATAATTTTTTCGCATGGATTATCCAGCAGCTCCAGGTCGGCTGCTTCAAGAGTAAAATACCGCTCAATCCATGCGCGGTTAAGCCTTGCAAATTCGCTTGCCAAACTTTCAGCATAGGTAACGATTCGTACGGAATTCATGCTGTGCTCAACCTTTCTGGTTGACGGTTCCAGCAAAAAAAAAGGGCAAGCTGTACCCTGTGCATTGCATGTCGCACGGGCGTAATGATTGGTAGCTGCTTAGTCTTTCAGGACGTTGCTGATAATAAAAAAGATGAAAACTGTCTTGCCAGCGTTGCTGACAGCCACGACAACTGTCGTTGAGATGAGTATTACTCTGAAGGGTTTTCAGAACAGGTTTTTGCTATGAAATGGTCCGTTATGATGGGGTACGCATGTCCTGTTCGCGATATCTGACCCGTAGTTCTTTTTTCATGATCTTCCCGGTTGCGTTTCGCGGAAGATCGTCGGTGAAAATGAATCTTCGGGCGATCTTGTAGTGTGCGACGTGTTTTGAAAGGTATTCTCGGAGCGCTTTTGCCGTCACGTTTGCGTCTTCGTGCAACACCACATACATGATCGCCAGTTCCTTGCCCTCTTCGTGCTCATGCGACACGCCGATCATGGCGCAGTCCTTGATCGCCGGATGCCGGTGGAGCACTTCTTCCACCTCATAGGGATAGACGTTCAGACCGTCCACAATGATCATGTCTTTTTTTCGGTCGATAATCCGAATATGCCCTGTTTCTTCGATGCAGGCAACGTCACCGGTGTAAAGCCATCCGTCCTTGATGGTTTTTGACGTGTCCTCAGGCTTGTTCAGATAGCCTTGCATGACGCTCGGCCCCTTCACGATAAGTTCTCCGGCTTCACCAGCGGCCACGGGAACGCCGGAGTCGTCGACCACTCTGACTTCTATGCCCGGCAGCGGCAGGCCTACGGTGCCGGGTTTTCTCTTGGCAAGCTCCGGTGGGTTGACGGCAACCACCGGAGAGGCTTCCGTCAGTCCGTATCCTTCGATAAGCATCACCTTGAAGGTCTTTTCAAACTCATGGATTACCTTAACCGGCAGCGGCGCCGCGCCGCAAATGCAGAGCCTGAGATTCAGCAGGAGTTTCACGAAGAACGGCATATTCTTCTCTGCGAGGATTTTATACACTGTGGGAATGGCGACAAAAAGCGTGATGCGGTCCATAATGAGGCTTTTTACGACCCGGGAAAACGGCCGGACGCCGGGAAGCAGTGAAATCATGGACCCCGTTACCAGCGGAACGATTACGCACACGGTATAGGTAAACGAATGAAACAGGGGCAGGAAGACAACGAAACGGTCTTTTTGTTTGATTTGAAAAACTTTTGTCGATGCGAAGGCGTTCATAAGGATGTTGCGGTGCGTCAGACACGCTCCCTTGGGTCGGCCCGTGGTCCCCGATGTATAAAGGATCGTTGAGACATCATCCACAGAATGCTCAGGGGTATCGGCCGGTTCGCCCGACAAAAGAGAATTCACTACTTCGGAAAGAGGAATGAACGTGCGGGAATTCGTCTCGGTAAGTTTCTGAACCGTTCCTGCGCAATCCGTGTCGTAGAAGCAGGTGTGAACGTCCGCATCATTTAAAATAAAGTCAATCTCTTCGTGCGTCAGCAGATTATTGAGCGGAAGGACAACGCCGCCGCCGCGAATAATCCCGAAATATGCCGCAATATAGTCCGGACAGTTATGGGCAAGGAGCGCTACCCTATCGCCCGGCGTCATACCGCGGCGCAGAAGAAATTCCGCGAACACGTTTGCCTGCTGGTCCATGTCTCTATAGGAGAATTTTTTACCTTCAAATCGTATGAATGTTTTGCGCGGGGCAAGGGCAGCACGCCTGCGCAGCAAGTGGTCAAGCGGAAGGACATCTTTTATCATGGGAACTCCCGATAGCGGAGAAATCACAATTTCTGACGGAGGACTATACCACAAGTCGCCTAGAAGGAAAAGCAAAATATTGCAGAAATTACCGCGAAAAATAAGCCCTGAAAAAGACAAAATCCCGTCCTGTTTGGCTGTATCCATTTTCCGAAGCCGGTACGCGCCGGGAATACGGAGCGGAAGCTTGACAAAATACAGGATATATTATATCCTATTTATATGCCGTCTGGTTCCTGACGAGAACCGGGAATCCAGGTACAAGACAAGGCTACAACTACACCATTTCAAAAGGACATATATTAGGAGGCAATCAGATGGAGCGAACAGATGTAATAACCATGAAAGGCAAACCGCTTACCATTACCGGCAACGACCTCAACCCGGGAGACAAGGCGCCCGACTTTACCGTTCTGGACGCCAATCTCGCGGAAGTGCGGCTCGGCGACTTTAAGGGAAAGATCAAAGTCATCAGCGTAACACCTTCTCTGGACACGCCGGTATGCGATCTGCAGCTGCGGAGATTTAACCATGAAGCGGCAGCGCTGCCGTCCGAGGTGGAAGTCCTGAACATCAGCATGGATTTGCCCTTTGCAATTTCCCGCTTCTGCGCTACTGCCGATATCGAACGGGCGCGAGCGCTTTCCGACCATCGGGAAGCGTCATTTGGAAGGGCCTATGGGGTTTTGATCAAAGAGCTGCGCCTTCTTGCAAGATCGATTTTCATCATAGACAAGGATAATATCGTCCGGTATCGGGAAATCGTTTCGGAACAGACTAACCATCCCGATTATGACAAGGCGCTGGTAAAGTTGAACCACTTGCTCGCTGCAGCGAAAGCCGCGTAAAAAAAGCAGGTGTCGGGGAAAACGAGAAAAGAAAAAGGCGGACATCGTTGTGCGATGTCCGCCTTCTAAGGTTTGGCTTGGTGTTTTATTCTTTTACAACATTCGCTGCTTTCGGGCCCTTGGGGCTGTCAACAACGTCAAACGTCACGTTCTGACCTTCGGCCAGGGACTTGAATCCGCTGTCCTGAATGTCTGAGAAGTGGACAAAAACATCTCCGCCGTCTTCCTTGGTAATGAATCCGAAACCTTTGGAATCATTGAACCATTTTACGGTTCCTTTTGCCATTCAGCATGAACCTCCTTCTGTGGATATTGAAGATAGCGGAAACGTCACAAAAAATGCCGCAAAAGGGAACGATCTTTGCGGCTTCTCTTCAACAAAGACTTCCGAACTTCGGCGGCATGATCCCATACCAGCCGGAAAAAGTCAAGACATTTCAAGAACCGCGGGGAGTTTTTTTCACGGTTGAATCACCGGGCCGTCTGGACACCGGGTAAGAGAGATAGTATACTTCGCTATAGAATCTGTGCGTTTATACTGCAAGGAGAAAAAATGACACGAAAAAACCAGCGGGCGGCACGTAGAGAGCAAGCAACCTGGGACCTGAAGCCGCTTTTTAAAAGTGACGATGCACCGGAGATTGAGCAGAAAAGGAAGATCATCGAGCAAAAGAGCTATGAATTCATCAACGCCTGGAAAGACCGCACGGATTACCTGGAGGATCCCGTTGTTTTGCGTCAGGCCCTCGACCAGTATGAAGCGTGGAAGCGGCTGTATGGGACTGACGGTGATGAAGGGTACTACTTCTGGCTTCGCACCCAGCAAGACCAGAACGATCCGAAACTGAAGGCAAAATTCAACCAGGTTGAGGATTTCAGCAGAAAAATCGAGAATGACAGCCAGTTCTTTCACCTGCGCATTGCCAGGATCAAACCAGAGAGACAGGCGGTGTTTCTCACCCACGGCGCCTTGGCACCGTATCGTCATTTTCTGGAGCGGATTTTCGCCGAATCGCGGTATCACTTGAGTGAACCGGAGGAGAAAATCCTCAACCTTAAATCAGCGACATCGTATTCGAACTGGACAAAAATGACCGCCGGTTTTCTTTCCAAGGAAACACGAACAGTCGCTACGGAAGACGGCGGCAAAAAAACCAGGACCTTTTCAGAGATTGTCGGACTGATGAACAGCAAAAGCAAACCCGTCCGCAATTCCGCTGCAAAAGCATTCAACCATATACTGCTGCAGCAGGCGGACGTGGCCGAGGCGGAATTGAATTCGGTCCTGGCAAACAAGAAAATCGACGACGAACTCAGAAACGCGCTCCGTCCGGACACACTCAGGCATCTTGCGGATGACATAGACAGCGACGTTGTGGACACGCTCATCGATTCCGTTGCCGGGCGGTTTTCAATCTCTGCGCGATATTACGCGCTCAAGGCCAAGCTGTTCAAAGTCTCCAGGCTCAAATACCACGAAAGAAACGTAGAGTTCGGCGCGGTCGCAAAGCACTATCCGTATTTTCGGGCGGCAAACCTGGTACACGGCGTTCTCGCAAAACTTGATGCAGAACTGGGAAGTATCGTCGCGGATTTCATCAAAAACGACCGGATTGACGCATATCCCAGAAAAGGCAAAGGCAGCGGCGCGTTCTGCATTTATCATCTCATGACGCAGCCCACCTATATCCTGCTGAACCACACCGGGAAGTTGCATGACGTTCTTACCATTGCGCACGAACTGGGCCACGGCATCAACAACGAGCTCATCAAGAAAAAACAGCACGCTCTCGATTTTGGGACCCCGACTTCGACCGCTGAAGTGGCAAGCACGTTTATGGAGGATTTCGTTCTTGAAGAAATCCTGCGCAACGCAGACGACGAACTGCGGCTTGCCATCATGATGCAGAAGCTGAACGATGATATTTCCTCCATTTTCCGGCAGGTAGCATGCTACCGCTTCGAACAGGAACTGCACTCGGAATTCCGCGTCCGCGGCTATTTATCGAAAGATGAAATCGGCTCCCTTTTTCAGAAACACATGGCTTTGTATATGGGAGACGCGGTTGAACAGTCCCCGGGTTCCGAAAACTGGTGGGTGTACTGGAGCCACATCCGGTATTTCTTCTATGTGTACTCTTATGCAAGCGGGCTTCTGATTTCCAAGGCCCTTCAGCAGTCCGTGAAGCAAAACCCCGAGTTCATCACGAAGGTCAAGGAATTTCTTTCTGCCGGCCTTTCCGAGTCTCCCAAGAATATATTCGCAAAACTCGGCATCAACATCGCAGACAGGGAGTTCTGGAACCGCGGGTTGGACAGGGTGGAAATGCTCCTGGGCGAAACAGAGCGGCTTGCGGCGCACATGGGCAAGATCAGGAAAAAGTGAGAATACAAACGCCTGCTGTTGAAGGTCAGAGAGTTAATTGCTTCTGATTTTAAACTTGATTGGGATTCTGCAAGGACTTAATTTTTAGATGGGAACTATCGTCTAAAAATGGCGGGGTGGACGGGGCTCGAACCCGCGACCTCCGGCGTGACAGGCCGGCGTTCTAACCGGCTGAACTACCACCCCGCGTGTGAAGAACTGAACAGAATGAAGTTGATTTGGTAGGCGGAACAGGGATCGAACCTGTGACCCCAGCCTTGTAAGGGCTGTGCTCTCCCAGCTGAGCTACCCGCCCGGTTCCAACCAGCAACATGGAAATCGTAATATCTATTATTCGAGAACAAAAGTCAAGCGAAATTTATGCCGGTTTCGCTCGATTTGCAACCGGCACTTACTCTCTGAAAGACAGAACCAGTTCATAGAGACCGCTCTCCACGCGTTTTTCAATATTGAATCCCGCCTTCTCAAAAAGATAGAGCATGTGCCGGTTCTCCATCAGAACGGTTGCGGTGAATCCGAGCAGACCCCTCTTTTTTGCCAGATAGGTGACATATTCAAGCAGCACATTACCGATGCCTTTGTCCTGGTAATCGTCGCGGACGACAAAGCCTACATCAGCGGTGTTTGCAGCTTCATAGATGGTATACTGAGCCATCCCCACAACCCTTTCCTTTTCCTGTTGCTGCATCACCGCGAGAATGACCATTTCCTTGGTATAGTCGATAACAACAAGCGGTTGAAGGCGTTCATGGTGCATGTCGATGCGCGCAGTCATGTACCGACGGTACATGCAATCATCCGACAGGGAATAAAAAAAGTCCTTCAACAAAGGTTCATCGCTCAGCTTTACCGGCCTGAGCAAAAGATTGAGTCCCGTGTCGGTGGTTTTATACGTTTCCAGTTCTGCCGGGTATTCTCCTTTTGCCCCCGGGATGAATGCCTGATCCTGATAAATAAGGTTTCTGTGCTTCGCTTCTCTGATGAGCCCTTCCCGGAATCGGGGGTGTGCAATGGCGATCAGATCCATGGCACGTTCGCGGATATTTTTGCCGTGGAGATAGGCGATACCGTATTCGGTCACCACGTAATGCGCGTCTCCCCGGGAAAACGTTACACCCGATCCCTCTTTGAGGAAAGGAACGATGCGCGAGGTTTCTCCGTTTTCGGCCGTTGACTGGATCGCAAGAATGGTTTTTCCGCCGGAAGACAGCATCGCGCCGCGCATAAAGTCGGCGTGTCCGCCAATCCCGCTGTAAAACATGGTTCCGAGCGACTCGGTTGTCGCTTGTCCGGAGAGGTCTATTTCCAGCGCACTGTTGATGGCCGTCATGTTCTTTTGTCTGGCAAGCACCAGCGGGTTGTTGGTGTAATCCACGGGTTTGAATTCAATGGATTCGTTTTCATGCAGGAATTCATACGTCGCGTGTTTCCCCATGCAGAATGCCGCGACCGTTTTGCCCGTGTCCAGTTCTTTGCGGGAGTTGTCGATAACACCGGCTTTTATCAGCTCGACAATGCCGTCAGTCAGAAGTTCGGTATGCACACCCAGGTGCTTCTTGTTTTTAAGATGAGCAAGCACTGCGTTTGGGATGCTTCCATACCCCACCTGGATCGTGTCTCCGTCCTGGACGATCCGCGCAATATAGGAGCCGATTTTCTGAGCGATTTCGTCAGAAACAGGCTCCTGGTATTCCAGAAGCGGCTCATCATGCGGAACAATGAAATCGACATCGCTGATGTTGAGAAACGTGTCTCCCGGCACCCGGGGCATGTGCACGTTCGGCTGGGCTATCACCAGCGCAGCGTTCTCGCACGCGGCTTTTACAATATCAACGCTGATGCCAAGACTCAGAAATCCGCGCTCGTCCGGAAGAGATGTCTGGACCAGCGCCACGTCAACAGGTACAAGCTTTTTCTGAAACAGTGCGGGAATTTGAGACAGGAAAATCGGCGTATAGTCAGCCAGGCCGCGGTTTACCGCGCGGCGGGTATTATTGCCGATAAAGAAAGAGTTGTGACGAAAATTTTCTTTGAACTTTTCGTCAGTGTACGGCGCCACGCCCAGGGTCCAGACCTGGAACAATTCCGCGTCGAAAAATGCTTTTGGGTGGGAATGGACATATTCGGTGAGGGCCCTGACAAGATACTGCGGTTCTCCGCACGCGGTTCCGACAAAGATGCGGTTCCCGGGATGAATGTTGCCGAAAATCAGCTCATTCGCAGCAAATTTCTGCGGATACCGCGATCTCAACAGATTCAAGTTTTCTTTGTCATCTGTATGCGCAGCCGTCATAGGCTTTCCTTTTTGGATACAGTATATCAGAAAGAATACAGATGATGACAGAAAAATTCCAGCGAAAAACGATTTTCCCGCACCGCCTTCGTGTGCTATACTACATGCAGTGCGCAATGTGACACAGCGCCGTTCTGCAGGCATGTATGCTCCTTAGTGGAGCCCCCTCCGACAGGAGCCGGAGGCTCCTTCGATAAGCGCGACCTCCCGTGACTTACTGCATTCCTCCCCTGGCAGGAGCCAGGGGATTCCATGTCGCAGGGATTGAAAAGAACTCTGCGTTAACTCGGCAGTACTGTGAGGTGACTCATGCATGAAAAATCAATCCTTATCATCGGTGCCGGCATAGCCGGCCTTTCCGCCAGCTGCTACGGACGGATGAACGGCTTTCCTGTCCATATTGTTGAGATGCACTCGCTGCCGGGCGGACTCTGCACATCCTGGAAGCGTCATGGCTTCACCATAAACGGCTGCATTCACTGGCTCGTAGGATCGAGTGCAGCTTCGAACTTTCATCAAATCTGGCAGGAACTCGGAGTCTTGCAGGACCGGGAATTTTTATACCCCGAGGAGTATGCCCGCTTTGAGGCCCCAGACGGCAGAACGTTCATCGCATACAGCAATGTGGACCGGCTCGAGCGGCATATGAAGGAAATCGCTCCTGAGGATATGCAGGTCATTGATGAATTCATCAGGACGGTGCGCAGCTGCACACGATTTCAGCCCCCCGTAGGAAAAGCCCCGGAGTTGTTCGGGCTGTTCGATTTTTTAAAACTGATTGTTACCAAGTTCCCTTTGTTGCACATGCTCTGGAAATGGAACAAGGTATCGCTCACCCAGTACGGCAAACGCTTTAAGAACCCGCTGCTTCGCGAAGCTTTTGCGCAGATGTTCCTCCCTGAATTTCCCATGTCTTTCCTGCTTATGACATTTGCCTGGTTGCACAATAAGGCCGCCGGATATCCGGTGGGCGGCTCTCTTGCCTTCGCGCGCGCCATTGAGCAACGCTTCCTTTCCCTTGGCGGAACCCTGCAATATAAAACACGCGTAATAAAAATTTTAACGGATAACGGCAACGCCACAGGAGCCCTTCTTGAAGACGGAACTGAACTTCGTGCGGACTATGTAATTTCCGCCGCGGACGGCCGCACCACTATTTTCGATATGCTTGAGGGGAAATATCTCGATGCTGCCATACAGCAGTATTACACTACTCTTATCCCCTTCCCGCCGCTGGTATATATCGCTCTGGGTGTGAACAGAGCGTTCAATGAACTGCCGCATTCAGCAGGAGGCATCAGCCTTGCGCTCCAAAATCCGATCAGGCTTGGCGAGCAGGAGGTCAAGAGCCTCAGCATGAAAATCTATAATTTCGACCCCACGCTCGCTCCGGCAGGAAAAACAGTCATAACCGTGATGTTCCACTCTGATTATCACTACTGGAAAAAACTCGCCGAAAATCATGATCAATATCTGGTCGAAAAAACCAGAATTCTCAATAGCGTCATTGCGCTCCTCGACAGGCGCTTTCCGGGGATCGCCGCGCAGGTGGAAATGCGCGACGTGGCCACTCCGTTGACATTCGAACGGTACACAGGCAACTGGAAGGGAAGTTTCGAGGGATGGCAGGTCACGCCGGACACCTGGAGCATCGGAAAACTCATGCCCAAAACCCTGCCGGGCCTCAAAAACTTCTATATGGCAGGCCACTGGGTGGAACCCGGCGGAGGAGTCCCTCCGGCGGCAATGAGCGGAAGAAATGTGATTCAAATAATTTGCAGGAAGGAAAACAAACCGTTTACGACAACAACCTAGCTGTCCAGACAAATCACCATGCAGCTGTTCCGAACAGATCCTTTTACCGGCGGCCCTCCACCTGTATACGGATTTTCGGAAGACTTTTTTCTCCGCTCCAGTCTTGAATAAAAACCCCTTTCCTGCTTGACACCTGTACCCAACAATGATACCTTCCTGTACGAAAAGAGGTGCCCTGGTGTTAAGCACTGCTACCCAACTTGCACAATGTATCGACTACACCCTTGTCAGGCCGGATGCAAGTCTTGATGACCTTGCCGCAGCCTGTACGGCGGCGAAAAAATATGGATTTGCGTGCGTCGTGGTGAACAGCGGCAATGTTGCACAGGCACGCAGCCTTCTATCCGGCACCCTGATAAAAGTCTGCGCTGTTGTAGGGTTTCCTCACGGTGCGAACACAACGGCTGTCAAGATATTCGAAGCAATGGAATCGGTGAAGAATGGCGCGTCGGAGCTGGATATCGTTGCGAACATCGGCATGATACAATCAGGCCGTTTCGATTTTGTGGAAATCGACATAAAGAATATTATTGCCATGACGCCTCAAAAAGTCCACAAGATCATTATCGAAACGGGGATGCTTACCGCGGAACAAATTACCCGGGTCAGCCAGGTTGTTGCACGGAGCGGGGCGGAATTCGTCAAAACATCTACCGGGTACGGCTCCCGCGGCGCAACAACGGAAGATATAAAACTGATCAAGCAAGCCGTCGGCTCCGTGTGCCGCGTCAAAGCATCGGGCGGAATCAGAAACCTTGCAACACTCACCGCCATGGTGGAGGCAGGTGCAGAACGGATCGGAACCAGTGCGGGTCCAGCAATCATGGAAGAATACATCGCGGCAAGCTGATTTTATACCGCATTTTTTTCTGCACCATACACAGTACCAGAAGGATGGAGCATGAAGGATTTTATTCTCAGGTTTTTTTCTCCGGAACAGCGTTTAAAGACTCTAGCCGGATTGGGCATCGTAGTCATCGGAGCCGCCTTGATCGGTCTGCTGGGCTACAGCCTGATTACGCGCTCATCCGTCGTAACGCAGATGCAGATCGCTGAAGGCTGGAAAACCGCCAATCTGACAATTGCTGACCATATGATCCAGCAAAAAGAGAACTTCTGGAAAGTGGCAAGAAAATACGGGGTGGACATAGATACAATCGTAGCCGCGAACCCGGAGCTTGAAAAATTGAACGCCGCACGAGGCCAGACAATCCGCGTGCCGAATCAAAAAGGCGTGCTTCACAAGACCACAGAGCAGGAAACGCTGCCAATGCTGATGGCATTATATAATGTTCCTGCTGACAGAATTTCCTCCCTGAACAACATCGGGCCTGACTGCACTCTGGCTCCGGGTCTTGAAGTATTCATCCCCGGAGCAAAGCCGAAAAAAATATCCAATCAAATGGCTTCACAATTCAGCCTGCGCGGTATTTTTGCATCGCCGCTGCCGGGCAGAATTACTTCCGGCATGGGGATGAGAAAGCATCCGGTCGGCGGTTTCCGCGGCAGGCACACCGGCATTGATTTATCGGCGCGGGTAGGCACAAGCATTGCCGCTGCAGCGGCGGGCACGGTCAGCCAGACAGGTGAAGGAGAATACATCGGAAAATTTGTCATGATTTCCCACAGCGACTCCTACACGACAATCTATGGCCATTGTTCCCAGATACTGGTGACGCCCGGGAAACCGGTAAAAAAAGGGCAGATTATTGCGAAATCCGGCCAGACCGGACGGGTGACGGGCCCGCACCTTCATTTTGAAATACGGAAAAACGGCATTCCCCAGAATCCGCTGAA
The DNA here is from genome assembly GCA_963663225.1 of Nitrospirota bacterium. Lineage (GTDB taxonomy): Bacteria > Nitrospirota > UBA9217 > UBA9217 > UBA9217 > JBAZLV01. Next base: position 961,075 of record OY760142.1, read on the forward strand.
ATATCTCTGGTAGGCTGCCCTGAAAGCCAGTTGTTGATCTTTCTGCCTGAATTGAAAAGCCGGCGTCTGTAAAAACGCCGGCTTTATTTTTTACCACGGGATGTCAAGACAGCATGCAATCCTAGACGGTTGCGTGCTGAAGAAGGTGAAGGGACATCTCTGCCTGCCGTTTTTCTTCGACCGCCGACGCTCCCAGTACTATCCAGCTCTGCGGGCTGTTTAAAAGCTTGCCGACCATCTGAGAGTTCAGTCCATGTCCGGATTTATGGGCGACAATATGTCCGATGATCGGCATTCCCACAAGCGCCAGGTCGCCGATCAGATCGAGAATCTTGTGCCGCACGAATTCGTTTTTATAGCGCAGACCCTCTTTATTTACCACGGAGTCTTCGGTAAGCGCCACCGCATTGTCCAGGGACGCACCCTTGGCCAGACCGTTGGCCTGAAGGGTCTTTACATCGCTCAGGAACCCGAAGGTCCGGGCATCTGAGATCTCCCGCAGAAAAGCGTTTTCAGACAGCGCATACTGCATGCTCTGCTCTTTGAGCATGGGATGGTTGAAGTCGATGAAGTACGAGATGCTTGTTTCATCGGTCGGCCAGATGGCAATCTGTTTGTTGCCGTCACGCACGTAAAGCGGCTTGATGACCTTGAGCACCTGCTGGACCGCTTCCTGCGTCTGGATGCCGGCGTCGGCAATGAGGCGAATAAACGGTCTGGCGCTGCCGTCCATGATCGGGACTTCATCAGCATTGATCTCGACGGAGACGTTGTCGATGTTCAGTCCGGCAAAAGCCGCGAGCAGATGCTCGACCGTTTTTACAGACACGCCGTTGCTGCTGAGCGTTGTGGCGTAGCTTGTCGTTCCGATGTTCGCCGCAACAGCTCTTACCGCCGCATTGCCGATGTCGGTGCGGATGAACACCACGCCGGAGTCAATCGGAGCGGGCTTTATGATCATTTTTACCGGCTTGCCGGTATGAAGGCCGATGCCTTCGCATGAGATACTGTTCCGCAGGGTCCGTTGAAATCTTATCATAATGTCTTCCTCTCTTGATTTTGATCATAGCAATTGAAATGCCAATTTTTTATGTAAAAAATATGTTTATAATCAATATATTATTATTTCAGAACGTCTAATTACTGTGGTAAAAAAACAACTTATCATGATGCTGTGTAGTTAAAATGCAACAATGATCTTTATGAGAAGAATGAAGATGCTTTTCAGGGGAACGTGAAAACAGTGTTGCGGTTTAATATTTTCACGCGGCAATACGCAGCAGCAATGAGGATTTGCTGATATTTTCAGGTACCGTGTGCAATCCATCTCACAAGCGGATTTGTATGATTTTTGCTTTCCGAGCGCAAATGCTTTTCTTTGTTTTTCATTGACATATCAAGTCCAGGTGTGCTAAATTTTTTTAACAGAGCACGGTATAGAGAATCTCAGTATGATGGAGTGAACATGGAACCGAAGCTCGATGAGTTGTACAAGCAGGGAATTGAAGCGTTTGAAAAAAATGAGTATAAGGCTGCAGAGGACTTATTTAAGGAGCTCCTGAATATCAACCCGAATTTTGCCGACATTCAGAATAAACTGGGAATCATCTACAATCAGACGAACCGGCTTGCGCTCGCTGCCCGCACTTTTGAGAAAGCCCTGGAATTGAACCCGGAATACACTGAAGCGTCTCTCAACCTCGCCATTACCTACGGTGATTTGGGCAAATACGAAAAATCCCGCGAAGTCTTTGAGCGGGCGGCCCGCTTCGCCAAATCCGCCGGAAAAAATACCGAAGCACCCAGCCCCACCATTGATCCGTTCATCAAAGGAAAACTGTCTGCAGAACACCTGCGGGTCGGAAACATGTATTATCAACTCGGCCTTCTCGATGAAGCAATTGAGGAATACCAGAAAGCCCTGCGTCTCTCGCCCGGCTTCGTCGATATCATCACGCAAATGGGCATCGCGCTCAGAGACAAGGGCAGATACGATGAAGCCGTTTGGCAGTTCAACAAAGCCAAAGAGTACAACCCTCGTTATATTCCGGCTCGTTTGCATCTCGGCATTACATATTACTCTCAAGGTTTTCTTGGACTGGCCGAGGAAGAATGGAGAGAGGCGCTCGTATTTGACCCCGATAATTCCGCGGTAAGAACCTACTTGCATTTTGTAAAACCTGAAGAATCCTGACCGGAGTCTCGCCGTTGGACCTACTCAGCATACAAGGCCTTACCACGCTCTTTCATACCAGAGCAGGCAATCTTAAAGCGGTCGACAATCTCAGCCTCGCGCTGCAAAAGGGGCGCATCCTCGGACTGGTGGGTGAATCCGGATGCGGGAAAACAGTGACCGCGCTTTCCATTTTGAACCTCGTTCCTCCTCCCGGCAGGATTGTCGCCGGTAAAATTTTTTTTGAAGGCCGGGATCTTCTTCAACTCCCCCCAGAAGAAATGAGATCGATTCGCGGCGCGCGAATTTCGATGATTTTTCAGGAGCCGATGACGGCGCTCAATCCCGTTTTCACGGTGGGAAACCAGATCATCGAAGTAATAACCACACACTCAACCGTCCCGAAGAAGGAAGCAATGGCCTCGGCCATTGATCTTTTGCAGTCCGTCGGCATCCCCTCACCGGAAAAGCGGGTGCATGAGTATCCGCACCAGCTTTCCGGCGGCATGCGCCAACGCGTGATGATCGCCATGGCCATCGCGTGCAAGCCGTCTCTCATCCTTGCGGACGAGCCCACAACCGCGCTTGACGTCACGATCCAGGCGCACATTCTGGCCCTGCTGTGCAGGCTTCAGGCGGAAATGGACATGGCGATGGTTCTGGTCACGCATGATCTCGGCCTGATTGCCGAGCGCGCCCACGAAGTGGCGGTTATGTATGCAGGCAGAATAGTCGAGCAGGCGGAAACCCGGGAGCTTTTTGAGAACCCATTGCATCCCTATACGAAAGGTCTGCTGGCTTCTGTCCCCAAACCGGGCCGGAACGGCAAAAAGCGTCTGAGCACGATTGCCGGATCCGTGCCGCAGCTTTCCGACCTGCCCGCAGGGTGCAAATTTATCACCCGGTGCGATATCAAGACAGCCCAATGCGTAACGGAACCGGAACTCATCGAGATAACACCCGGGCACTTGATACGATGCTGGGAAGCTCCATAAAAAGAAGGACGCCCGGATGCAGCTTCACGCAGCAGCATTGCATTCCGCGCTTCTCAATGAAATCGACATGCCGAATGAACTTGTTGTCATAAACAATATATACAAATCATTCCCCGTAAAGGCTGGGCTGGGAAAAACGCTTGAAGCGAAGGCCGTGGACGGCGTAAGCCTGTCCGTGGGCCGGGGAGAGGCCGTCGGCCTGGTCGGTGAAAGCGGTTGCGGCAAATCAACACTCGGCAGACTTGCGCTCAGGCTGCTGGAGCCTTCAGCGGGGGAGGTTTTTTTTGAAAACCAGAATCTGGGGTTGCTCGGCAAAAAGGACCTCAGAGCACTGCGCAGGAAGATGCAGATCATTTTCCAGGACCCTTTTGCGTCCCTGAACCCCCGCATGAGCGTTCAGGAAATCATCACCGAGCCGCTGGTAATTCACGGGCTGGCACAAAAAAATGAACTGCCGGGGCGCGGCGCCGAGCTTCTTGAAAAAGTCGGGCTCGCTCCTGAAGCGCTCAACCGCTATCCGCACGAATTTTCAGGAGGCCAGCGCCAGCGGATCGGCATTGCACGGGCATTGGCAAGCGGCCCCTCTTTCATCGTCGCCGACGAGCCGGTCTCCGCGCTCGATGTTTCGGTCCAGGCGCAGATCATCAACCTGCTCGACGATTTGCGGGAGGCTCTGAAGCTGTCCTTCCTGTTCATCGCCCATGACCTGAACATCGTGCGGCATTTTTCGGACCGCGTGGCAGTGATGTATCTTGGAAAAATTATGGAGAGTGCCCCGGCCGAGGAAATATACCGGAACCCGTCGCATCCTTACACCGAGGCATTGCTTGCCGACATCCCGGTGGCGGACCCGACCGTGCGAAAAAAGCACATCCTCCTGCGCGGAGACATCCCGAGCCCTACCCAGGTCCCTGCCGGATGCCGTTTCCACACACGCTGTATTCACCGTTTTGAACCCTGCGATAAGATTGTACCCCGCACAACCGACCTCGGGAATGGCCACTTCGTTGACTGTCACCTGAGGGGATAAGACCGGAAGGAAATACCGCGAAGAACACAAGAACCGATTGCCCGCGGGAGAAAAGCCCGGCGCGCGCCATCTCCTTGCACAATTGTCAACAACGAACAACCGGACAGCACAGCCGGCTATGACGCGAGAACATACTCACCATTGCCGGGGATGCGTTTCTCCGCCGCCTCTTTGCTCACCGTCGCAGGATCAAGGGGGGCAAACCCCGTCACGTCGACGTTCCGGAGATGGGGAAGGATCTGCTGTTCCTTGTATTCACCGTTCAGTTCCTTGCGCAGGATGTTGAAAAATGTAGTGGTAATCCTTGAGTCAAACTGCGTGCCGTTGCATCTCATTACTTCGCGGAAGGCATCGCTGAGCGCCATCTTTCCCCGATATGGCCGGTCCGTGGTCATTGCGTCGAAAGCGTCTGCAAGAGTAAGAATTTTCACTCCATCACTCAATTCGGAGGACATCAGTGCGTCAGGATATCCCTTGCCATCGACCCGTTCATGATGATGACGGACAAAATACTCGACATTTTTCCACGGGAATTTGACTTTGGAAAGAATATTGTAGGATATCTGGGGGTGCCTTTTTATTTCATGTATTTCCGGCGTCGTCAGCTTTTCACCCTTGTTGATGATGTCATGGTCTATAATTATTTTTCCGATGTCATGCAGCAGGCCCGCCACGTAAAGCCCTTCTACTTCGTTTTTCTTCCATCCCAGTTCCCGGGCAATGGCCACCGCGTAGCATGCCACCCGGAAGGAATGGTCCTTCGTATAATCGTCCTTTGCGTCGATGGCGGCGGCAAACGCCTGGATGGTATCGTGATAGATCCGCTGCATGCTGGTATAGAGCCTTCTGTTTTCAGAGGCTTTCTTGGCGAGTTCGAGGAACAGCCGTGCGTTGTGCAGGGTAATGGCCATTTGATGCGCGATGACCCTGAGAACGTCCTTGTCTCCCGCATGGAAGGGCGATCCGCCGAGTTTCCTGCCGAGTGCTATGGCACCGACGAACTCCCCCTTGGCAAAGAGCGGAATGAACATCCTGGTTTGCAGTTTGGTGAATATCTCGCTGTTCTTCCGGAAAAAAGCCGTCTTGCTCATATCGCGAACGGCCTGCGGTTCGTTCATGCGAAACCGGTTGATATATTCGCGCAAAACGGACAGCTTCATCTCCTTTTTGACCTTGTCCCGGTAGCCCTTCTCTACAATGGGGTCGAGGCTTTTTCGCTGCGGATGATAAATAAACAATGCGGCGGTGGGTACGGAGAATATCCCGGTCATGACGTAGAGCGCAGCTTTCATTTTTTCCGCCAGTTCTTTTGCAGAACTGACCTCCTGGCCCAGATCAACCAGCGACTCTATGCAGAACATCAACCGTTTGAGCTGCACTTTCTTGTTCATGTGTTAACCTCTTCCTTTTAAAAAAATAAGAGCTTCTTCTTCGTCCTTAAAAACCCTGACGTGCTTCGTCAAGCCCACCATTTCGAAAACATCAAGGTGGATTTTTTTCATATTCGTAAAGCACAGCAGGCTTTCGTGCTCCTGGGTCCTGTGCACGATGCCCGTGAAAATGGACAATCCGATCGTGTTGATGAACTGCACATCGGAAAAATTTACGACGAACTTTCTCACACCTTTTCCGAGAAACTGTTCGCTGGTCTGTTCAAGGCGGATCGCTCCCAGATCGTTGATATACCCTTTGGGTGTCATGACGGCGACATCCTGCGCCGATTTTGAGGTTAAAGTAAAGTTATTCATTGGTTATTGCGTCCTCCTTTTGCTCCCGCGCGGCTTTATCAAGATGTTTGATAAGGACCGTTTTTATGCCCCGTGTTGTCTTTTCAAATTTCACATCATCGGCGAACCGTTTCATCAGCTTGATTCCCCATCCTCTGCCGGAGGTCTTTGCGGCTTCCCTGCCGCCAAAAGGCTCTCCGGTTTCCTGCACAATAAATTCCTGCCCGGAGCTTTCGATGGAGACTTCCAGTCGCCCTTCATCCGCGACAATGCTCACATATACTTTTCGCTCCGCCCCTCTGCTGTGCTCCATGGCGTTGATGCAGGCTTCAATAACCGCTATCTGCAGCTGTCCGGTGATGTCCTGGCTGAGATGCAGATTTTTTCCTATCTGATCGATGCACTGAGCCGCCACCAGTTCCGCTTCCTTGGTCATCGGCAGGGTCAAATCAAAGCGGCTGACTCCCGATTTTTCAGGGAGCAGCCGTTCCATAAGCTCCCGTTCAAGATCATGCGCGGATTTTGCGAGGACTTCTTTCAGATAGAGGCAGTCGATAATGTCATGCAGCACGTTGTCTTCCACAGGCCGGAACACGCCGAATTCTCCCTGAATAATGCCCGCACGGTACAGGGTGTGCGCGAGCGTTTCCGCCTGGTTCTCGGTCATCGAAAATGTTGCGGCTATGCGGCTGCAGGAAAACGGCTCTTTCGCATGATATATCTTATAACTTACTGCGATGGCGTGCTTTCGTTTTCCCAGATCCTGAAAAAAGCCCTTCAGGACCGACGACCAGTACAGCGCAAGCCCTCCCTCAGTGATTTCCTTGATGTAGACACCCCACAACTCCTTGTTGCCGGGGTCTTTTTTCAGGGCGAGCGCTTTGCCGATGCACTCTAGGTAAAAGGGATTTCCTCCGAGGTGACGTATGAGGAGGGGAGGCATTTCAGTATCAAGATTATGCACACGGAGAATGGCCTGCGCTCTGGACGCTGCATCCGCAAGATCAAGCGGGGTGAGGGAGAACCGTTCGAGGGAATTCGTAACCGGCATCTCCCGGAGTTCTGCGGCGTTGCCCGTAATCACGTGCAGCGCTTTACTGAGCGAAAACGGCTTCTCAAAAAGGGAAACCAAGTGAGGATCTTCGGCTCCGTGTATGGAAAGCCCCTGCAATCGCTGAAATTCATCGAATAAAACGGCAACCGGCATGCCGCTCAGAAGCGCCGACCGGTAGGGGGCGGCAAGCGCAATCCTGAGCGCACCGATGGGATCGCTGCTGTTCTGCTCGTACTGCTGCAGAATTTCCTTTGCCCAGGCTGCGTCGCGGTCTTCCAGAAGCATTGACAAATCCGCGAGCGAGGTGCCATCGCGCCAGAACAACGACTGCTCTTTTTTCTCGAAGGCGATCCGTTGATACAGGAACTGCATCAGGTACGTTTTGGAAAACGTTTCCGCAGACAGCAGTGCGGGATTGGCGACATAATAAAAAGGAGCGACATGGTCTTGCTTCCAGAAGAGCAGGCCGAACAGCTGCTTCAGCAGCTCTGTTTTGCCGATGCCTCTCGATCCGGACAGAACAATGCCCGCTCCCGCACCGGCATCGGCCTGCAGGACTTTGTTGAACAAAAACGTCAACTCCTCCTGCCGTCCCGAAAATTCATTATCTGAAAGCGTGCTGAATGGCATATCAGGCAAAAACCTCTATGGCGTTTTTTCCTTTATTCTTGGCCCGGTACAAAGCCTTGTCTGCATTTTCTATGAGTTTCTCGAGCGTTTCCCCGTGCTGGGGATAGCAGACAATCCCGATGCTGGCTGTGATCGCCCGCGATTCCAGCGGCTCCATGTCATCAGGGACCGTCATCTGCTTCGCAATATTGAAGCGAAGCCGTTCCGCGATTTCGATGGCGAGCGGTTCCGGAGTCTCCGGCAGGATTACGATGAACTCATCTCCTCCGAACCTCGCAACAACGTCCATGGACCGGAGGGTGTTCAGCAACGTTTCCGCCAGCGTCTTGAGTATCTTGTCGCCGAAAAGATGGCCGAAGGTATCATTGCAGTATTTGAATCCGTCCAAGTCCAGCATGAGGAGGCTCAGGCTGTGGTTATGCCGTTCTGACCGGGCCAGTTCATCTTTCAGCCGCTCAAACAGGTACCGGCGGTTCAAGAGGCCCGTCAGAGAGTCCGTTATCGTCAGCTTTTTAAGCTCCTCAGCCTTCGTGTATAAGTCGTTTCTCTCCATGACGATGGCGGCGTGCGTCGCGAACGATTGCACCAGTTTCAGGTCTTCTTCATCAAAAACTTCGCCGGTAGTTTTGTCCGAGAGGTTCAGCACCCCGATGGTGCGGTCTTCGATTTTAAGCGGAACGCTGACAAACGACGGTGTTTTGTAATGCTGTCTGTTTTTTTGGCGTGTTCTTGGATCGTTTTCGACGTTTTCAACGAGCAGCGGTTCGCCAAGCTCCATCACCTTCCCGGCGATCCCTTCACCGCGATTGATCCGCAGCTTCAGACCCACTCCCGCAACGACTCCTTTTTTCACTTCAAGGAGAAGCGCATCCGTCGCCTGATCCAGCAGCATGAGCGACCCCTGCTCGGCCTTCAGCAGTTCCGCTGATTTTTCGAGAATCGTGCGGAGCAGCGTTTCGTGGTTCTGAATGGGCGTTATCGCCTTCGTGAGGTCCGCAAGCGTGGCAAACCGGTTGAATTTCTTGTAGAGATCCTGGTGAAGGCGATGGTTCTCAATCGAAAGCGCCGTTTGCTGGCAGAACGTGGCGATGATCTGCTTGTCGCCCTCCTTGAGGACCATGTCCGCGATGCGCACGATGGCCTCCAGTTTTTTGCTGATCAGAACAGGGAAAAAATAAAGCGCACCCATGCCGTTCAGGAAATCAGCGCGGGGGTCCCGCACCGGTTCCGCGGAAAGAACAAACGGTTTGCCGCTGTTGAGTTCGCGGACCATCGCGTCGTGTTCGCTGATCGCAACGGCTTCCATCGGCCGTTTGCTTCGCGTCAAACTGAACTGGCTGAGGTACCTCCCCTGTTTCTTGTCCAGCGGAAGGATGGCGATTGATTCTATGTCGAGCAGAGTGGAGAGCTTTTCCACCATGTCCCGGTACAGCGCTTCGGGGCGCTCTTCGGATGCGCTGCCCCAGGTTCCCAGAATATGCTTGAGGTTCTCGAATTTTTTTCTGAGGGTAACGTTTTCCTGTGAATTCTTAAGAAGCCTGTTCACGACATCAGCCACAAAGCCGCAAACCTTGTAGGCATGCTCAAACGTCGTGAAGGTAAGCGGCGTCGGGATGGAAATCGTGTCAAGGCCCGCTATGCTGACAAGGTTCATGCATTCACGGAAATCCTCGTACGAGGAAAAAGATCCCTGCCCCAGGATAATTGCCTTTTCATGCATGTACTCGATCGGAAGGGAAAAGCATACGATCTTCGCATAGCATTTGTAGATCTCGGGTTTCCCGGTCTGCAGCGGTTTTGTCATTAACGGATCACAGTACGATTTGCACTGATCCTTGAGCGCCGGCGCGGACTTCTGGAACGCGCGGCACAGCGGCAGCGCGCCCGGGGAGGCGAAGAGCAGTTGCCTGGTCTGAGAATAGATGCTCAGGGAGAAGCCGAGGCTGTCAGAGAGCGTCGTGAAGTGGTCTCGCCACGTCTCGGTCGTGAAGAGGTCCTTCAGTTCATCTCCTTTAATTGCGTTCAGCACGAGGCCTCCGACGAACCACATCCTTTGCTGCAGAACAACGTTTTGAATAGCTAAACCGACGCATCGCGCAATGCGGAAGCCTGGCGGAGTTGCAGAGTGTCCGTGTGAATCACGAGGAGTGCGGAATACTCAGGGGAACTGTATTCAGCCGTCTATTCACCCTCGGATATCAAACGCCGTGCAGATGCCTTGCCGCGCTGCAAAAAAACCTTGTAAGATATTGTTTTAATTCGCCAGAACGGAAAAAGAAACTTTTAAACCGCATTATAATTACCATAAGACTGATAGGGCGTCAAGGAAAATCAAGGGAAGAATATACCAGAAAAAATTGGCGATTTGCGGGCCTGGGCGATGCTTCGGAAAGCGACCAAAAAACATTTTTTTTTGCTTTTTTTCTGCGTGTATTATCGCCGCTGTGAACGAAAAAAAACATCGTGCGAAGCATTCTGAAATGGAGCCCGCTCCGGCAGGAGCAGAGGGTCGCAGGGAAGGGATTGGTGGATGCAATTGTTCCCTTTTTTACAGCGCAATCGGCGGCTTCTGGTCTGCGTGCAGCACATCATGCGCAGGGTCTTCCAGCTGCGCATAGCTGGAAACCGTGCCGAGCTTCCAGGTATAGACTTTGCTGCACTTGACGCACGCCACTCCGGTGACTTCGTCTTTGCAGACAGGGCAATACACTTCATAGCGCCGTGAAAGTTGGGAATCGTATTTCCGAATATTTATTCGTATCCCCCGGCAGGAAATTTCATTGTTCAGCTTTGCTCCGCAGATGCATTGCAGGTCAAGCGGCCAGGGAAGCATTTCCTCGAGAGTACACGCCGCTTCACAAAGAAGGTCTTCAAGCTCATCATGTTCGGTATATCCCAGCAGCTTTTCGGTAAGTTTTTCTCGAATGCTGATCATCAGGGCGTCTTCTTTCAAAAACCGAAGCATCTTCAGCAGCCGCTTTTCTCCTTCTCCTATCCGGGAGAGCGTGCGAAAATTTTTGTGGTTTTTATAATACTCCTGCAAGTAAATCAGCAGCCAGATTTGCGTCATGTCATAAAAAAATTCCAGCACGGGGTAGTAGCCGTATTTTGCTTTAATGGCCCGTTCCACATCCGCACGGTCTTCCGGTATGGCGGGAAATACGGCAATCAAGAGCCCTTCCTCGAAGTCTTCGTAAAAAAATGGGGTGCCTGAAAAATGACTGTATCCGCAATGGGTGCACTGAACATTGTTGAATTCCCAGTTTAAAAGCGCGGTTTTTGCCTGCGAAGTTTTGGTAACGTCGACCCAGGTTATGATGCGGGCCTCAAACTCGCAATTGCACTTGTGGCACTGAAAGGTTTCAGTACTGTAGGCTTCCGCATTTCGTGCAAGCAAATTGAACATAATTTTATTATACACTTTTTTTTAAAACTTACTTCAAAATACTCTTGCGTTTGTGGTAATATAGCCCCCGTTACACGGGCCGACAAGCATATTGATGCAGAAAGATACATTTTATGAACTATATTTTCAAGAATTCTTTTATGAAAGGGACTTTTCATGCCTGTTAAAGATGATACAATCCTGACTGCCGCGCTCCACTCGGAAGTCGAGACCAGGTTTCTTACCTATGCGCTTTCGACCATTGTCTCCCGTTCTCTTCCGGATGTCCGCGACGGATTGAAGCCGGTGCACCGCAGAATACTGTTTGCGATGTGGGAGATGGGCCTCGGCCCCACTGCCAAATTCAGGAAAAGCGCCGCGGTCGTCGGTGAGGTGCTGGGCAAATTCCACCCGCATGGAGATCAGGCCGCCTATGACGCCATGGTCAGAATGGCGCAGGACTTTTCGCTGCGGTACCCCCTGGTGGAAGGGTCGGGAAACTTCGGCAGTCTCGACGGCGACCCTGCGGCCGCCATGCGATACACGGAAGCAAGGCTCTCCCGGATTGCGGAAGAGCTCCTTGTAGAAATCGACAAGGAGACCGTAGGTTTCCGACCCAACTACGACAACTCGCTCAAAGAACCGTCCGTGCTGCCCGCCCGTTTCCCGCAGCTTCTTGTGAACGGGACGTCGGGAATCGCGGTCGGCATGAGCTGCTCCTTCCCTCCGCACAACCTCGGTGAAATAGTTGACGGCCTCGTGGCCCTCATCGACGACTCCAACATCGATGTCAAGGACCTGCTCAAATACATAAAGGGCCCGGACTTCCCGACCGCAGGGCAGATACTGAACTCCAAAAAAGAGATGAAAGAGATCTATCAGACCGGCAGCGGCGGAATCAGAATCCGCGGCGAATATACGGTTGAAGATCTTCCGCGCGGGAAGCAGGCCATTGTGTTTTCCTCCATCCCGTACATGGTGAACAAGGCGAAGCTGCTGGAGAAGCTCCTCGGCCTGATGGAGGACAAGAAACTTCCCCAGGTCACCGCGGTCCGGGATGAGTCAACTCATGAAGTCAGGCTTGTGCTTGAACTGAAAGCAGATACGAACGCAGAACTCGTGACAGCCTATATTTTCAAGCACACGGACCTCGAGTCCACCTTCCCGATGAATTTCACGGCGCTCAAGCCCAACATGGAGCCGGAGCGGCTGTCCCTGAAGGAATTGATGCAGTACTTCCTCGACTTCCGGTTTGAGATCACCACCAAACGGCTCAACTACGATCTGCGTCTCCTGAAAGCGCGGCTGCACATATTAAAAGCGTTCGAGCTGCTGTACGATGATCTCGATACCGCCATCAAAATAATCCGCAGGGCAAAATCACGCGAGGACGCCACGGAGAAGCTGAAAAAGCATTTTAAATTCGATGATGAACAGGTAAAAGCCATTCTCGAAATGCAGTTATACAGGCTCGTGGGCCTTGAGATTGAACGCATCCTGAAGGAAAAAGCGGAAAAAACGAAACTGAAAAAAGATATAGAGGCAATTCTCGCGAGCCAGAAAAAGATCTGGGGTTTGATCAAAACAGAGCTGGTTGAAATCCAGGAAAAGTACGGCGACAAGCGCAAGTCCGTGATCAAGGCGGCTGAGGACGTGGAATTCACCCAGGAAGACTTCATCGTGCATGAGGACATTACCGTGATCCTCACGAAAATGGGATGGATAAGGCGCGTGAAGACCGTGGGAGAAAACCTGCGGTTCAAGGAAGGAGACGACCTCCTGTCGCTCCTGCCTGCGAACACCCGGGACAGTATCGCCATTTTTTCCTCGGCAGGAAAAGTGTATGTGATAAAGGCCCATGATCTTCCCTCCGGAGCAGGTTTCGGCGAACCGGTCCAGAGCCTGTTTAAATTCGGCGATGGGGAGCGTCCGGTGTCCACGATGAACTTCTCAACCGTTTTCGGCGGAGGCGCCGCCGCAGGCGACGAACAGGGAAAACAGCCCCAGCTTTCACTCGGAGCGGAAAACGCTGTTGCACTCAGCGTTTCGGCAAAAGGGATCGGATTCAAGTTCGAACTTTCCCAGTTCAACGCCGTGACCACGCGCGCGGGAAAGAAATTCGCCGGGGTCAAAACCGGAGACAGCATTATGGGCGTGGACATCATCGACCTGCCGAATGTGCTGTTCCTCACCACGGAGGGCAAGGCAGTTGTCGTGGCCGCAAAAGACATCCCCCTTCTTTCCGGCGCAGGCAAGGGAGTCAAGCTCGTGAATGTCAAAGCCGGGGAAGTGGCGCTCTTCCGTCCTGTGCGCAAAGGCGACCAGGTACGGGTGATCGACGAAAAAGACAAGGAAAAAACCATCGACCTCAAGGGCTACGGCGTAATGACACGCGGCAGTGTCGGCCTGAAGGCGGTAAAGGCAGTCAGGTTCGTGTAGCAGAAAACAGCGGCCCTGTGATCCTTTTATAATTATGAAAAGTTACCGAAAAGAACTCTGGTTCAATATCCCCGCGCGCCGGGGGTTCGTGAATATCACTCCGCAGGTCGAAGCCTGCCTTCGCGAAAGCGGAGTCAGGGAAGGCATGATTCTGGTAAATGCAATGCATATTACCGCTTCAGTCTTCATCAACGACGATGAATCCGGGCTGCATCATGATTATGACGTCTGGCTGGAGAAGCTCGCGCCCCACGAGCCGGTTTCACAGTATCAGCACAACCGGACCGGCGAGGACAACGGCGACGCCCATCTGAAGCGGCAGGTGATGGGACGCGAAGTCGTGGTGGCTGTGACAGACGGCAGACTTGATTTCGGCCCCTGGGAGCAGATTTTCTACGGCGAGTTCGACGGGAGAAGAAGGAAGCGGGTCTTGGTGAAAATCATCGGGGAATAACTGAGCTGCTTTACCCGCAGCAGCTGCCGCTTTTTCCTGACGTGTCGCTGCACCCGCAGGTCGGCTCCCCGCCAGTAATCATGCTGTTGATGATGGCGGCGGCGCATCCCACGCCGGCCTTGACAATAATGGCGCCGAAATCGCAGTTCCGGGCGCAGGCGCCGCATTCCAGACACAAATCCTTGTCCGTAACAGCGGCCCGCTTTTCATGCATGACAAAAACTCCGCGCGGGCAAACCTCGACGCACCGTCCGCACCCCGCGCATTTGTCCGCGGCATATTCCAGTGTCGTAACATCAGCGAGATATTTCATAGAATCCCCCATTCAGCAATCTTGTACAAAACCACCAGCAGCAGCGTTATTCCGGCCGAGCTGATATAAACCGGAAGGCCGAGCTTCAGCTCTTTTTGCACCCCGGACATGCCGGTAAATGTCGTTGACCCGGTGAATTGAAGCGCAATATACGAACTCAGCAGAGGAAAAAACAGCCACGCTATGACAAGAAGCAGGACGCTGCTTTGCAGCGCCGCGTTCAAAAACAGCATGACTGCCGACAGGGCCACCACGCCCATGAGCCACCCTTTCACCGCAAACGAGCGGACCGGGATGAACGGGAGCAATACCGGTGTCAGGAATGCTCCCGCGACGATTGCCGCAAACCCGAGCAGCAGAAACGGCAGGCCGCCGGTCCATGCCTGCTGGAACAGAATGCCGGAAGGCTGAAGACCGAAGATGAGCAGAACCGCTGCGGCAAACCACGGATACTTTTTCATGAACGGGTTGATCTCCATCGGAGTGAGAACAAGCCTGTCAAGCAGGGAAAACTGCATAAGACTCATCTCCTTCGTTTTCCTGTACCCTGCCCTGATGTAGGCAGGAATATCGGCGGCCTGCACCGGGCCGTAGGAGACGGTGAACCCTGTTTTCTTTTTGACTTCTCCCGAACTCACTCCCACGGCCCCGAGTTGAGGAACAATGATCCTGCGGTGACTGACCACGGCGTCCAGCTTTGCTCCCTGGATGCGCTTTATCAGTTCATCCGTGCCGAACGTCCCCTTGCCTGCCGCGCACCAGACATTGATTCCCTTGGTATCCAGCACCAGAATCCACGCGTTCATTCCCCTCAGTTCGCGCCGGAGCACATCGAAGCTGAACTTGTAATTGGCGCTCACGAAGACATCGGATTCGTTTGATGGTTCTCCCACCGCGTACAAGCCCGGTGAAACAGTGTACCGCGTGCGGAAAGCGCTGATTCTGCATTTGATCATGCCCCAGTAGTCTGACCGGGTCCATTCGGTTGAAACGTTCCGGATTGTGCCGGATGTCGAGCGATCCCAGCCAAGAGTAATCTGCGGCAGCGCCTTTTCCGTGGAGCAGCATGTTTTCGGGGCAGGAGCTGCACAGCAGGATTCATCCGGTTGCTTGTTCTCGCGAGGAAGAATGGTCAGTTTAATTTTTTGCATACATGCCTTTCCTACAGCTGTTTTTTGTTTCTGATTCCGTTGTATTTTTTGTCTGCGAACATTACCACGCACGAAATCAGGACCGCGCCTACAAGCAGACTGATTGAAGCAAGCATGTTGTTCAGAAGCGCGGGCCGGAGCAGAAGAACCGTTCCCAGGCCGAGCATCATCATTCCGGAGACCAGCTTCAGTACGCGGCCCTGGCGTTCCGTCAATTGCTTTTTACCCAAGGTATGCGTGAAGATGATTACGATGACCGCCAGCGGTATGATGTAGATGAGGTTATAGAGCATCAGATAACAATAATAGATGGAGAGCGGCAGCTGGTTCAGAGTAAGAATCCGGGTGAAGACCATGGGGAACCCGGCGGTGCAGAGCAATTCATACGAATTGGCGACAATGGCAAGCACCGCTGAACCGACTATCATCGATGCAACGGATGTGGAACGCATCAGTTTTCGCATGCGATCGAACAGCTTCGGCTTCGCACTGTCGGGGATGGTGAGCGACACGTCCGTTTTGAACGAAAAAAAATCCTTGATATTGATTGCGGCAATGAGTATCGAGACGATTCCTGCTATGGCTGTGATGAGCGCAACCTGTCCCATGACCAGAAAAAGATTCAGCCACGCGGCCATGAACACAAAGTAGATGAATCCGGAAAAAAAGACGAAGATGCCGCCGATGAACAGCATGCGTGTTCTGGACCGCGCGTGCACCAGAAGGCCGAGTAGGGCGAACAGGACAAAAAACGCGCAGGGATTGAAGCTGTCGAGCCCTGCAATCACGATCGTCATGACCGGCAGCGACATCCCGGCGGGATCAAACCTGCCGAGAAACGGGATATCGATGAGCTCTCCTCTTCCGCCGGTTGAATTCGCGTCCGGTTTCACCGCGGTTCCGGCAGAGGGAGATGTTGCTGCGTTCATATTGGATTTTCGCGCGGCGGTTTTCGGAGCCGGTTCGGCTGCAGCCGATGGGCGGACAGCCTGTTCTTGCAAGGAGGCCAGCGGATCCGGACAGCCTGAGGCCGAGCACTTTTTTATCAGGTCAAGCAATTCAGTTTTCATCGTGTTTGAAAAACCCACGAATGCCTTGCTGCCGATGAACGTGACGGGAACACCACTCGGGGTTAATCCGTATTTTCCCGCCAGCCGGTTCAGCAATGCGGCATTGTTCCGGTCATACCAGACCTCATATAACTTGACCCTCATCGATGGATACTGTCTTCCGATTTCCTTCAAAAAATCTTTTTCATCCGCACAGTGAGGACATCCATCTCCCCAGAATAAGATGATTGTAAAAGGCTTCAATGAACCCGCGGCGGTTGATAGTTTTTTTTGTGAAATTGTCGATCCGGAAGAAGCGGCCGGGCTGCCTGTCTCCGCGCCCGGCAATGCAGGCGGAGGAGGGCAGTTTTCCGGCGCGTCCGGGAGTGGAAGCAATGGCTGCTGCACTGTTGAAACAGGGCTGTTTTGCATAGGCTGCGGGGCAGCCTCGGCCCCCCAAACCGGCACTGTTGAAAAAAACGCCAGCATAAACCAGGCCGGAACCGCGGTCATTGTTTTCACGCGAGCATCCCCTTCACAATCATGTCAACGGCCTCCGAAGGAGAAAGTCCATGAGCCATGAGCGTCTCCATCTGCTTTTTATCGACGCTGCCGATAGAGGCCTCGTGCGTCACCTTTGCCAGCGGATGATTCACCTGGACGAAGGGATACGCCTTTGCCACGGCTTTGTCCTTCACAATCTCCATGCAGTCCACGTGGCCCCGCGCTCCCGCTGCATTGCCTTCGGTAATGCCGGTGATCTCGGCAGCGGCTTCATCCTCGACCGCGACCCGGGCTTTCACCAGACCCCGGGCGTTCTCCCCTTCGAGTGCGACCCTCTCCTTTATTCTAATGTCGTCATCTGCATGTCCAAAGACGCGGGCCGTCATCTCCGCCACCGCGTTTTCTCCTGCACGCACGTCGTAATCGATCGCGAGCCTGCCGACCCTGCCGTTCACGAGCGTGAAGTCGGTATAATACCTTCCGCCCTTTCCGATCCGGACGACGAGCTTCGGCACGACCTCAATTCCGCCGTACAGACCGTGGTAATGGGTCTCCGAGTACCGCATTTCCGCCCCCTCGCCTATCTCGACCGTTGCATCCATGAGGTGCCTCACCTTTTCCGCTTTTGGAAAAATGCAGTGGGCGATGAACTTTGCTGAAGCGCCGCGTTCAAGCCTGACGTTCATTTTTATTTTTTGCAGTCCTTTTTTGTGCACGATGCCGAAGCAGAGATGAACGGGGTTTTTTATGACGGCCCCTTCCGCAACGCTGATTGAGGCCGATATGCCGTTCCGCATTTCCCGGGTTTTCACCTTCATGCCTTCGATTCCCTGCAGGCTCACGATCCGGTTTTGATTCACGACAAGATGCGCCGTCTCCTTGTCGGCAAGGACGCTCTTCTCACCTCCGGCCGCTCCAAACGCCTCCATCAGGGCATCGAGTTCAGACATACACGCACGTCTCCTTGTCGCAAACAAGACATTTTTTTGATTTGTAATACGCGGCAACGTTGGCCGGGTTGCCGGAACAGATGATCCTGCCGTTGCACACCTGCGATGCCTGATCAGCGATGAGGGCGATTTCTTCGCGGTGCGTGATGAGCAGGACGGCGGTTCCCGCCTGCTTGAATGCCTGTATCACGTTGATGATGTCCTGCGTCGAGAGCATGTCGATTCCCGAATCAGGTTCATCGAGGACCGCGAGCTTGGGACTGAGCGCCAGAAGTGACGCGAGTTCGATCCGTTTTCGCTCTCCGCCGCTCAACGATTTATCTACCATCCTTGATGAATAAATGTCCGGACTGAGCCCCACCATCTCCAGACAGCGAAACGGGTCGGACGTCCTGCTTCCTGCGGCAAGGTAATCGCGGACCGAGATGCCCTCGAACCGCACGGGCTCCTGCCATGCCATGGTTATGCCGAGTTTCGCCCGTTCATGGATTTTCAGATCATTAATCAGCTGTCCTTCGAAGAGCAGTTCTCCTGCTGTCGGTTTGTATCCTTCGCATCCCATGATTACATAGGCAAGCGTGCTCTTTCCGGTCCCGTTGGTTCCCAGCAGGGCATGAACATCCGATGGTTCCATGCTCAGGGAAAGCCCATCAAGTATTTTTTTCCCCGCGACATGAAACATGAGCCCAGAAATCTCAAGCAGCGGCATGATTGCTGGCAACCTCCCTCATTTTTATTGTATCATGCCTGATACGCTCGTCGTGCCGGTCTTTTGCCTGTGGCAGTGGAAGTAACATTTTTTATTGTCCAATCTTCAGCCTGTCTGCAAAGTAAGAAGGCAGTCCGCTGGCGACGATGGCGTCGGCTGTTTTTTGAACATCATACGCAATCCTCCGGAATGTAACCTCCACGTCATTCGCGGTTATATCAATCAGAGTCAGACAGCTTCGCGAATCCCCATCCTTCGGTTTTCCCACACTTCCGGCATTGACAAAGAATCTGTTTTCAATTTTTTTCGTGTACGGCTTGTGGGTATGTCCATAAATCATGATATCGGCACTGCCTTTTCCGGCCATTTCGTGAAAGAATTTTTCCGATCGGTCCTCATACCAGTAGAGATTGTTCTTTTTCGGCGTGGCATGAAACAGCCAGAGTTTTTTACCTTCCATCGTGCGTTTGATTTCCGTCGGCAGATTTTTCATATATGCTTTGCTTTTGGGTGATGCATGCTCTTTTGTCCATGCGAACGAACGGTTCGCCATTTCTTCCTGCAGCGGATCTTCGTATTTACACCCGCAGTGTTCCCGGTCATTCGCCACGGTCTCGTCGTAATTTCCCTGAACGCCTTCTATGTTGTGCTCAATGAGGAAATCAACGACCTCGTTCACAAAAGGAGCATACCCCCCGAGATCGCCGAGGTGAAAAAATTTTTCTGCTCCGGCAGGCACAGCTTCGCCGTAGGCGGCTTTCAATGCCTCAATATTGCCATGAATATCACCGAAAACCGCTATTTTCATTTAGCGCCTCTTTCAATACCGGTCAAGGACTTCATCAACGCTCGCCGCCTAAGTATGAATAGCTGAAATCGGAACTGCTGCAGGCCTTGTATGCCTGTGAAGACACCACTTTACTACGCCCCTCCTGTAAGCTTTTGATGCAGAGAGGAAAGCTTTTTTCGATACAGTTCCCTGACAAGCGTTTCGTCTTCCGCCAGCGGTTTAACCGGCACTAAATCCATTACCTGGTCGGCAGACAGCCCGGAGTCTGTCATTACGTCTGCCGCACCGTGAACCATATACTTGATGGCATTGGCGGCACTGTTCCGTGAAATGCCGAAAGCCTCCGCAAGCGCCAGAAGTTCATAGAGCTGAAACCAAAGGTATGTCGGCCCCATGGCGCTCACGATTGCGTACGCTTCGAGTGTCTTCTCTTCTTCGACGGGACACTCCCCGAGATATCCGAATATTTTTTTTAATTCGGTCGTTTCCTCCCGGGAAAGCATCGATGAAAACGTAATCGGGTTATACCCTTTATTCACGAGAGACGGCGCATTCGGTATCGAGCGGGCAATCCGCTGAAATCCGCCGAGCAGTTCAGAAAGTTTGGCAATCGAAAGTTTCGGCGCAAGTGAAATCACAATGGTGTCCGATTTCAGAACGCTTTTTATTTCAGACAGGAGAGCACCCATTGCCGGCGGATGCAAGGCTAAAAATACAAGGTCCTGCGCCGACGGTGCCGCGTTATCGTTCAACGCTGTCGCAATGCCTGGAAACTCATTGCGCAGGGACCGCAAAACGGCTTCGTTGTTGTCACTCACAATAATGTTTCGAGGAAGCTTTCCTGCACGCTGAAACCCTCCCAGCATGATTTTGGTAATCCTGCCGCCGCCGATAAAACCGACTGATTTTTCCATAATATTCTCCCACTTTTAGCGTTTCCTGCATATCCGTGATTCCGATGCAGGCAGACAACTTTTTTATGTTTGTTCCGGAACGGATAAAGCGTCTAATCTCAAACAGAATGTGAGCACATCATTTTTACCACGGCCTATATCTGATGCATATCTTTACTTGTGAAGATCGGCACTGGCTACCGTACAATATTTTTCTGCAAAAAATTTTTTCTGAATCCAGAACGAGACATTGACCAGACCGATCAACACCGGCACTTCTGCCAAAGGCCCGATGACTGTTGCAAATGCGGCTTCCGAATTGATACCAAAGACCGCCACGGCTACGGCAATGGCCAGTTCAAAATCGTTCGACGCCGCGGTGAAGCTCAGCGTTGCAGATTTCGGATAATCCGCGCCGGCTTTTTTGGCAATATAGAACGTGAGCAAAAACATAAACACGAAATACATGAACAGCGGGATGGCGATCCGCAGCACATCCAGCGGCAGTTTGATAATGTATTCACCCTTGAGTGAAAACATCACAAGGATCGTAAACAGCAGTGCGATCAGGGTGATCGGGCTGATCTTCGGAATAAATTTTTCATGGTACCATTTTTTATCTTTAAGCCTGATCAGAGCAAAACGGGTAAGCATGCCTGCCAGGAACGGGATGCCAAGATAGATGAAAACGCTTTTTGCAATCTGCCCGATGGTCACATCCACCACGACTCCGCCCAGACCGAAAAAGGGCGGAAGAATGGTAATGAATATCCACGCATATATCGGGTAGGTAAACACCTGAAACAGTGCATTGAACGCGACAAGACCGGCGACATAGTCAGGATCGCCGCAGGCAAGATCGTTCCACACAAGCACCATGGCAATGCATCGCGCCAAACCCACCAGAATAATACCGACCATATACCCCGGCATGTCCGGGAGAAGCATGATGGCAAGCGCGAACATGACTATCGGTCCCACAATCCAGTTTTGCACGAGGCTGATCGCGAGAATTTTGTAATTGCTGAAAACCTTCGGCAGATCCTCGTAGCGTACTTTTGCCAGCGGAGGATACATCATGAGTATGAGCCCGATGGCGATGGGAATATTTGTCGTTCCTGACTGGAAGCTGTTGATTATGCTCTCAACTTCCGGGAAAAAATAGCCAAGACCGACACCGGCAGCCATCGTAATGAAAATCCAGAAAGTCAAGTAACGATCAATAAAGGAAAGTCTTTTCCCCTCCTGTTCGCTCATTTTTTATTCCTCCTTGACACGACTGTGCAGCAGGTACTGCCGTTTTTTTGCAGCGTCCACTTCTTCAGTCTTGCCGCATCCGCTGTTGTTGTATCCTGCGGCATCCGCTCAAGCACTGACAATATCAAAAACCGCTTAAAAGCATCCGATTCATCAAGCCGGTAGTGCATCCACTTGCCTTCTTTCCGGCTCCTGACCAGACCGGCGTCCTTTAAAACGGTGAGATGAAACGAAACCTTGGGCTGAATGAGGTCAAGCCCGGCAACGAGATCGCAGACACAGACCTCACCCTTTTCAAGCAGCTTGATAATCCGCAACCTCGTCTCGTCGGAGAGGGCTTTAAAGACATTTGCCAGATTGTTCATTATTGCGGTCCTTTCGCAAGAAAATAAAAAACTTAATATATAAACTTTTTTTTATATATTTTAATTAAAAAATCCATAAAGTCAAGCATTATATTGCAAATAATATTACTATTAATTAATTTTTATTGATTTATTGCGAACATAAACAAACCCCTTCACCTCTGCAGGCTAAGCGTGAAGGGGTTTGTAAATTTTATCAGGATGCGTCCGTTGTGCGGTAAATCATGTGTAACATTTTTTACAGCTTGGCTTTAAAAAAGCTGCAAACCTCATGCTGAAATAATTGGTGTCCTTTCTGCACATGCATCATATGTCCTGCGTTTGGGATGACGACGTAGCGCTTATACGGATTGGGAAGCTGTTGAAAGAACGGCAGCAGGCCGTCCAGATCGGCGACATCATCATACTCTCCGTGAATAACCATCGTAGGAACCGGCACCAGACGCGGGCTCACCATGGGTGTGCTGGTAATCAGGTCGAGCTGCGGACCGGTCGGAGTCCTGGCTTCCGCCTGCGCGGCCGCCTTCGCATACGCGTCCACAACCGCAGGATCGTTCGCCTCTGCCGGCGTCATGGAGTAGAAGCGCGGCTTCCATCCTGCTTCGGGAATGCTGATATATGCATTTTTTCTGAAGGTGTCTATCCTGGGCCTTCGTTTGGCGATATCCGGACTGTTCGCGTGCATCTGAGCGTAGCACACATACTTGTCAACCTTGTCGGCATGAGCCATGATAAACATGCCGCCGTACTGAGTGCCCCACGACCACCCGAGAAGATTTATCTTCTGGGCGTTTCTGAGATTCAGGACATAACTCGCTGTAGCGCCGAGGTCCTCGCAGGCTTCCGCCGTGGTTATGTGGCCTTCGGGATGGGTCGATCGGCCGAAGCCTCGCACATCCGGCGCGAACACATCGAACCCTTCTCTCGCCAGCCGGTCCATCAAGCTGTACGAAGGTTGCCCCGGAACCTGAAGATCGAAACTCTCCCGGCCTGCTGTGGCGGAACCGTGCGCCAGGATGACCACAGGTTTGCCGTGTGGGTTTCCCTGGTGCTTCTCCCAAAGATACAGTCTGATCCCATTCTGCTCCACCCAGTGCTCGGAGCCGATTATTTTTTCTGTTTTACCGCAATTTTTTTCGCTCATGCATGCTCTCCTGTTCTGAAATTAATCCGCTGTTGTTCCTAAAGACGGCAAATACACGGAAAAGGATACACTCCGAATTGTTCAGGCCGCGGCAAGGGCCGCTTCAATTTCTTTTCTGGCATCATCTGACGTTTCCCGGCTCAGGCTCAGTTCAAGAATTTGCTTCGCTTCGCTGCCTCCGATTCTGCCCAAAGCCCAGGCGGAATATCCACGGACAACATCCTCCGGATCCTGCATGGCCGTGCGGAGATCTTGTATATATCCGGGATCTTTCGTATTGCCGAGCGCGATGGCGGCATTTCTCTGGAACCATTTCTTTTCCTTTATATAGTTATACATCAAAGGCTGCACTCTTTGCGCATAAAAGTCATCAGTCATGTTCAGCATTTTGCGCAGACTGAAATCCTGTGCGATCTGCTCAAGGAAGGGGTCCGGAGGCAGTTTCATTTTCAACCTCGCCTGATTGCGGGGACAGACTTCCTGACAAACGTCGCAGCCGTGAACCCGGGTCCCCATTTTTTCCCTGATTTCTGCAGGAATGGTGCAGCTCACCCCGGGCCGGTTATTGGTCCACCAGTTGTTATACGAGATGCACCGCCGGGGATTCAGTTTGAGCGGTTCGTAAATCGCGCCGGTAGGGCAGGCGTTCATGCACGCCTTGCAATTGTCCGGACACTGTACCTCCAGCGTGGGGGCATCCTGCTCAAGTTCGGCATCCACGACAAAAGAGCTGAGCACCACAAACGACCCGATTCCCTCGACATACGAAAAATTGTTCTTTCCGTAACGAGAGACCCCGGCACGGGCGGCTACCAGCCGCTCCGGGTGCCAATGCTCATACGGGCTTACCCGGCAGCCGTTTTGTTCCAAAAATTTTTTCAGCAATTCAGAGCGGGCGCCGTTGATGCGATGCGGAGGGGCCATATAGCACCGTGCCTGATAAATCCGGCCGATCTTGCCCAGCAATTTTTCCGGAAAAGACAGGGACGCGTAATCATAGGCGACCGATACTATCGACTTAGCTGCAGGAAAAATGTTTCGTGGATTCGCCGCTTCCAGCGGCTTGCGGGTCGAATCAATATAGAAGGAATACATTTCACGCCGGGATTTTAAATCTTCACTGTAGTCGGGAAAACCGTCCGCCGTGGTGATGCCCGCCTTGCAGTAGCCGAGGTCCAGAGCGTATTCTTTTATTTTCCGTGCTAATGACATGGTATCTGCCCCTCCATCAGATGGTGAACCTTTTGCGTGTATCTACACGCGAACAATCAAAAAAAATCAATCAGTCAAAGACTCGACCTTCATCAACAAAGAAACGAATTGTTCAAGGTTTTCCAATCCCAGCTTTGAGGAAATGGCTGCCTGCGCTTCTTCCCAATAAGGAAGGGCGGACTCCAGTGTCTTTTTGCCTTTTGGAGTAACCGTCAAGGGCCGCGTGCGGGAATCCTCACTGGCAGCATTTTCGATAAGCCACTGTTCTTGTAACGACTTGAGATTTCTGACGAGAGTCGTGCGATCAAGCCTCAATATCTGCGCTAATTCACTGGCGTTCAACGCACCGGACATCGAGATATTCCGCAGCATGGCGAATTGCGTGATTTTGAGTCCGCTTGGATCCATGGCGGCATCATAAAATTTTGTGATCGCCCGCGAAGCCCTCCGCACATTGGAACAGACGCATTTGCTCGGGCTCCGGTAACTCGGTACGAGTCCATCAGCTTGTCTTGTTTTAGTCATCCTGTCGTCCTGAGAAGACAATCATGAAAAGCGTGTATATACACGTTTTATATCGCATAATGATTTGCCTGTCAATAGAAAAACGATTCGTCAGGCGTGGCGCTTCATCAATGCACAAATATACACGTATTTTCAACAGCTTATTGCAAAAAACATAATGCCGAATGAGATGCCGGGGTTGCCGTTTTGCGCAGCACTGTTTTTTTACTACTGAGAAACTCAGGGCGTTCCTGATGAAAAGCAGTGATCATAAACAGCATTCTCTATTCTTTGCCGCAAGGGGATGAATCCGACTGTTGAACGATGGTTCTCCCTAAAAACTCTTTCAGCACCTGAGCATACAATGAGCAAACTTTTGGCAGGTCCCTGCCCCCGCGTAACTCTCTGGTTTTATTTGACATCCCTGCGGGTTTCTGGTAGAAATGTATATTCCCGTTAAAATTCTGCATTATTCTGCAAAGGAGCGGACTCGATGAAAACAATAAAACTGGTTTTTGCGGTCGCACTCGGCCTTTGCGTAAGCGTTGCTGCCTACGCGCAATTCGGTTCGCCGCAACCCAAGACCATACCGGTCACCAAAAAGGAGATCAAGAAAATGTCTACAACAAAAGCAATTATTGAAACAAAATTCGGCAACATTACTCTGAAATTTTTTCCTGATGTCGCACCGGGACATGTGAAAAACTTCATCGATCTTGCCCAGAAGGGGCTGTATGACGGCACAACCTTTCACCGGGTAATTCCCGGATTCATGATACAGGGTGGAGATCCGAACTCGAAGAACCCGGACAAAAAGATGCACGGCATGGGAGGACCCGGCTACACGATTAAGGCAGAATTCAACGCGCGCCCGCACAAAAGAGGCACCCTCTCGATGGCCAGGGCGGCGAACCCGGACAGCGCAGGCTCTCAGTTCTTTATTTGCGTAAAGGATTCCTCGTTTCTCGACCGGCAGTATACCGTATTCGGGGAAGTAGAAAGCGGCATGGATGTTGCCGATAAAATCGTTTCCCAGCCCCGGGACGGAAATGACAACCCGAATGACCGCATCGAGATGAAAGTCAAGATTATTGAAGGAAAGTAATCGCGTTTTTTGTCATGCGCCTGCTTTTTGATGCAACAACATTTTCTATTCGATAGTACGAGGACAGGACACCTTGAAACAAAATATAAAAAAAATCGTAGTCGCCTATTCCGGCGGCCTTGACACTTCAGTCATCATTACCTGGCTAAAAGAGGAGTATGGGTGCGAAGTCATCGCCTTTACCGCCGACGTGGGCCAGGGAGAAGAGCTCGAACCGCTCCGCGAGAAAGCCATCAAGACCGGCGCAAGCAAGATTTACATCGATGATTTGCGCGAAGAGTTTGTGAGGGATTTCGTGTTTCCCATGCTGCGGGCAAACGCCGTGTATGAAGGCCGGTACTTTCTCGGAACATCCATTGCCCGTCCCTTGATCGCAAAACGGCAGATCGAAATTGCCGAGCAGGAAGGGGCCGATGCCGTATGCCATGGAGCGACCGGCAAGGGAAATGACCAGGTCCGTTTCGAACTCACCTACTTTGCGCTCAAGCCGGACGTCAAGATCGTAGCCCCCTGGCGCGAGTGGAGCATGAAAGGCCGTGAAGACCTGTTCGCCTATGCTGAAAAACGCAAAATTCCCGTGACGGCAACCAAGTCCAAACCGTTTTCCACCGACCGCAACCTTCTGCATATCAGCTATGAAGGCGGAATTCTGGAAGACCCGTGGAAAGAATCAACCGAGGACATGTACACGCTGGCCGTGCCGGTTGAAAAGGCGCCCGACAAACCGGAGTATGTCGAAGTTGAATATGAGGCCGGAAACCCGGTGGCAATCAATAAGAAAAAACTTTCTCCGGCCGTGCTCCTGGCAGAAGCAAACCGGATTGCCGGCAGCCATGGGGTCGGCAGGGTTGATCTCGTGGAAAACCGTTTCGTGGGAATGAAATCCCGGGGCGTCTACGAAACCCCGGGCGGCACGCTCCTGCACGCGGCCCATCGGGCCGTGGAGTCCATCACCATGGACCGGGAAGTGATGCACCTCCGGGACGGCTTGATGCCGAACTATGCTGAACTGGTTTACTACGGATACTGGTTCTCGCCCGACCGCGTCATGCTGCAGGCGGCGATAGATGAATCACAGAAAAACGTGACCGGCACCGCCCGGCTGAAACTCTACAAAGGCAACTGCGAAACCGTGGGTAGAAAATCCCCGGTGTCGCTCTACAATCCGGAACTTGCCACCTTCGAAGCCGAGACGGTTTATAACCAAAAGGACGCGGAAGGTTTCATCCGCTTGAATGCTCTGCGACTGAGAGTAGCAAAAAGAAGAGGGCCCTGCTGAAAAAACGAAACAGCGACAATCATTGCGCTTCATGCATCATGATTGTCAGCTGTAATTTTTTCTCAATTGTTTAATCTGGTCAACCATTGTATGAACACTGCGAAAAAAAATACACCATCGAAAAGAAGAGGAAAAGCAAGGACGGCTGCCGCCGCGCCCAAGCCATGGGCCGGCAGATTCACGGAAGCCACGAACAAACTCGTGGAAGAGTTCACTGCTTCCATTCCGTATGACTGGCGGCTTTATCCCTATGATATCGCAGGCAGCATAGCCCATGCGACCATGCTGGCAAAGACCGGCATTATTACCAAGAAGGAAGCCGCCAGAATTGTGCGCGGGCTGGAGGATATTCTCAAGGAAATTGCCGGCGGTGTTTTTAAGTTTCGTCTGGAGCTTGAAGACATCCACATGAACATCGAAAGCCGCCTGATGCGCAAAATCGGCCCCGTCGGCGGCAAGCTGCACACCGCGCGGAGCAGAAACGACCAGGTTGCACTCGATCTCCGCATGTATGTGCGGGACGAAATCGCCGAACTGCATGACCTGCTCGGCTCAATGCAAAAAACCCTGGTGTCGCTCGCAGACCGGCATTCCGAGGTGGTCCTTCCGGGTTACACGCATCTGCAGCGCGCACAGCCCGTGCTTTTCGGCCATCATCTGCTCGCGTATTACGAGATGTTCGAGCGGGACAGAGGCCGTCTTACCGACTGCTTCAGGCGCGTGAACGTCCTGCCGCTGGGTGCGGGTGCCCTTGCCGGAACCGTGCTTCCCATCGACCGGCTTTTTGTGGCCAAACAGCTCGCATTCAGCGGGATCGCGGAAAACAGCATGGACGCGGTGTCCGACCGCGATTTTGCCATCGAATTTACTGCTGCCTGCGCCCAGATTATGATGCATTTGTCACGGCTTTCAGAGGAACTTGTCCTGTGGTCGACGTCCGAGTTTCAGTTTATTACCATTTCGGATGCGTTCACCACCGGTTCTTCCATCATGCCTCAGAAAAAGAATCCCGATGTGGCAGAGCTTGCCCGCGGCAAAACCGGGCGAGTATACGGCAGCCTTGTGGCGCTTTTGACGATCATGAAAGGCCTGCCGCTCGCGTACAACCGCGACATGCAGGAGGACAAGGAGCCCCTTTTTGACGCCGCGGATACGGTGAAGCAGTCGCTTTCCGTGTTTATCGATATGCTGAAAAGCATCACGGTGCACAAAGACGCAATGCAAAGGGCCGCTGACGACGGCTTTATTACCGCCACAGACCTTGCCGACTATCTGGTGCGGAAAGGTCTTCCCTTCAGGCAGGCGCATGAAGTCGTGGGCAAGGCGGTTCTCCGCGCCCTTGAACAGGGGTGCGGCCTTTCGACCCTGCCGCTCAGGGAATATAAACATCTTTCATCCCTGATCAATAAAGACGTATACGATGCGCTGTCCCTAGAAGCCTCTGTGGGCAGACGTATTTCACAGGGAGGCACCGCTCCAACAAACCTGCGCAAGCGCCTCTTCGCGCTCAAGAAAAAGATGCGATGACCATGCATACACGATCTTTGACCGCGGCTTTCGTGCTGCTCGTTCTGACGATTACCGGCGCCTGCGGATGGAAAACCCAGCCTCTTGTTCCTGAAAGCCCGAGACCCGAGATGATACGGGACATAAAAGCCGTTACCAGGGACACCACTGCTTTTCTTTCGTGGCCTGTGCCGGTCCGAAATGTTGAAGGCAAAAGCATGGGGCCGGCCGATACCCGAGAATTTCGCATAGAGCGCGCCGTAATCAGGCAAGACCAGAAAACACCGCGATATCGCCGTTATGCCGACATCGACATGGCGAACCCCATGCCCGCTGTTGTCCGGAACGGCATGGTGTTCTGGAATGATGCCGATCTCAAGTACAATCAGATGTATGGATACCGGATACGGACGATAAGCACGCGGGGCGGAATAAGCGCCTGGTCGCCGGACGTGCGGATCGCCCCTCTGTTGTCGCTTGCCATACCAAAAGGTCTTATTGCGCAGGGAGGAGAGAACACCACGACGCTTTCCTGGGATCCGGTGGCCACAAGGATGGACGGCAGTCAATATGACGGCTTTGTCGGATACAATGTGTACCGGGCCGCTGAAAAAAGCAAATACGATGAAACTCCGTTGAACAAGGAACCGGTCAGAACAAACGCATACAACGACACCACGGTCGAGAATGACAAAACATATTATTACCGGGTGCGCTCTGTAGACAGCCCGACGCCTCCCTTGCATGAAAGCCCGGACTCGAACGAGGCGTCCGCAACACCGAGGAAATCGACGCCTCCTGCAAGGCCGGCCGGGCTCACCGCTGTTCCGGGCATAGCGCGGGTTTTTCTTACCTGGAGTGAAAATACGGAACCGGATCTTGCGGGTTACTACGTCTACCGGTCCGGCAGCAGCGGAAGAGACTACGTCCGTTTGACCGCGGAACTTCTTAACCAGACGACCTTTTCCGATGAAACAGCAAAAGCGGGTTCCACGTATTTTTATGTTATCACCGCAGTAGATAAATCGGGCAATGAAAGCGCCCGATCGCAGGAAAAAAAGGCTTTTGTCGAGGATTTGAAGCAAAAATTCAACAAAAAGCAAACGCCATAGCGGCGGGAAAAATTGTTTTTCTATTCCCAGGTTCGCAGCACGTTCCGGAGAGGATAAACCATGCACGATTTTCAATACAGAAATGGCGAGTTGTATTGTGAAGACGTATCCGTCAGAAGCGTCGCCCAGCGGGTCGGCACGCCGTTTTATCTGTACAGCAGCCGCACGCTCGTGAACCATTTTCGCGCTTTCGACAATGCGTTTGCAGGCGTCCCCCATCTCATTTGTTTCGCACTGAAAGCCAACTCGAACAGCGCCGTACTCAGACTTCTCAGCTGCGAAGGCGCGGGAGCGGACATGGTCTCCGGCGGTGAACTGTTTCGCGCCCTTCGGGCAGGCATCGACCCTCACAAAATCGTTTTTGCCGGAGTTGGAAAACGCCGGGATGAAATAGAATACGCCCTCAAAGTGGGCATCCTGATGTTTAACGTGGAATCAGGCGAAGAGCTGCATGCAATCGATCAGGCGGCAAAAGACATGCACGCGGTTGCGCGTATTGCGCTCCGGGTGAACCCGAACATCGACCCGAAAACACATCCCTATATTTCCACCGGCCTCAAGGAGAATAAATTCGGGATCCCCATCGAGCACGCGCTTGAATACTATCAAGCCGCGAAAAAGCTGTCGAACATCGAAGTCATCGGCGTGCATCAGCATATTGGCTCCCAAATCACCGAGGTGCAGCCCTTTGTGGACGCCCTGGAAAAACTTGTCGAGTTTGTAAAAGACCTTCGGTCTGCCGGCATGAATATTCAATACATCAACATCGGGGGCGGATTGGGCATCACCTATAAGGATGAAACTCCACCCCTCCCAAGCGATGTGGCAAAGGCGGTACGGCCCCTGCTCAGCGGCTCGGGATGCACCATTGTCATGGAACCGGGAAGAGCGATCGTGGGCAACGCGGGCATACTCGTAACCAGCGCTCTCTACCGCAAGGACGGCGATAAAAAGCGCTTCCTCATCGTTGATGCCGGCATGAATGATTTGATCCGCCCCAGCCTGTATGAAGCGTATCATGACATCCGTCCGGTGGCCGAATCCGCTGGTGACACGGCGTTGCTGACGACCGAGGTCGTCGGCCCCATCTGTGAATCAGGCGACTTTCTTGCAAAAGACCGTCCCATGGCGGATATTCAGCCGGGAGACCTGCTTGCGGTCATGGGCGCCGGCGCCTATGGTTTCTCCATGTCGTCCAACTATAATTCGCGCCTTCGCATACCGGAAGTGATGGTCAAGGGCAGCGAATATTATGTCGTCCGGGAACGGGAAACCTACAATGATCTTATTAAAGGGGAAAAAGTCCCGCGATGGCTGGCAGGTTAGTGCGCATGCCCTGGCAAGGAAACCCCTGAGAGGAAGTGCCCTATGCGACAGCTGAAGAAAATACCGTTTTATAAAATGCAGGGAAGCGGCAATGACTTTATTCTGATCGACAATCGCAGCGGTGTTCTGAAAGGCAAAAATCTCAAAAAAGTAGCTTTGAGCGTCTGCAATCGGCATTATTCAGTGGGCGCCGACGGGCTGATCGTGATTGCTCCGTCGCGGAAGTTTAACTTCAAGTGGCACTTCTTCAACGCGGACGGCAGCGAGGCGGAAATGTGCGGCAACGGTTCACGGTGCGCTGCGCGATTTGCCTATATAAAAAAAATAGCCCCGAAAAAAATGACGTTCGAGACATTGGCAGGCCCCATTTGGGCGCAGGTCAGAGACAGCCGGGTAAAAGTACAGCTTACGGACGCCTTCGGACTGCGTATGAATATTGCCGTTCCGCTCGAGGGCGGTTTGCGCATGGGTCATTTTATCAATACCGGAGTTCCGCATCTCGTTTATTTTTCAAAAGACATTGACCAGGAAGACGTGGACCGCATCGGCCGTGCGACAAGATACCATGCACTTTTCAAACCGGCGGGCACCAATGTCAACTTCATTCAAGTCCTTAGCCCGCGTAAACTCAGAATCAGAACCTATGAACGCGGTGTGGAGGGTGAGACCTTGGCATGCGGGACGGGTTCTGTTGCCGCCGCACTTATAGCAGGCTCCATCAAGGCAGTCTCTTCACCGGTTGAGGTTATAACGAAAAGCGGTGAAAAACTGACCGTTTCCTATGAGCGAACACCGTCGGAATTCAGGGAAATATTCCTCGAAGGGGAAGCAGAAATAATATGCGAAGGGCTATTGTACTGCTGATAACCGTGCATTGTTTCCCGTGCATTGCAGATTGCCGGCAAGCGGTTTCGACGTTCTGAAGGTATTTATAGTACGCATTAAGAGGGGGTTGCTATGTTTAAAGGGTCGATGGTTGCCATAATCACACCGTTCAAAAACGGGACCATAGATGAAAAAGCCTTCGGCGATCTGATCGAGTTCCATATCAAAAACGGCACCGACGCCATTGTGCCTTGTGGGACATCAGGTGAGTCCGCCACGCTTTCACACGAAGAACACCACCGCGTGGTCGAGTTCACCGTCCAAACAGTAAACAAGCGGATACCTGTCGTTGCGGGAGCCGGCTCAAACAGCACCGAAGAGACGCGGGAGCTTACCCGTTTTGCAAAAAAGGCGGGCGCGGACGGTGTGCTGCTTATTACGCCGTATTATAACAAACCAACACAGGAAGGCCTGTACCGGCACTTCAAGACGGTCGCGGAATCCACGGAAATTCCCATTATTCTTTACAATGTGCCCGGCCGGACAGGAGTGAACATGCTGCCGGAAACCGTGGCGCGTCTTCGCGAAATTGCAAATATCGTCGGCATCAAAGAGGCCACCGGCGATTTGAAGCAGATAAGCGAGGTGCTCCGGCTGTGCGGCAGGGATTTTGATGTGATCTCGGGGGACGACTTCACCAATCTTCCCGTTCTTTCCATTGGAGGCGTCGGGTCCATTTCCGTCACGGCGAATGTGGCGCCAGCCGATTGCGCGGCCTTGTTTGACGCATTTTTTGCCGGGGACCTCGAGAAAGCCCTTCAGCTTCATTATAAACTGGAACCGCTGCACAGTGCCATGTTTATCGAAACAAATCCGATTCCGGCGAAGACGGCTCTCGTGCTTATGGGAAAAGTTGCAGAAGAGTTCCGCCTGCCCCTCTGTCCCATGGCTGATGCGAACAAACTAAAACTGAAAAAAGCATTACAGGATTACAAACTGATCTGAGCAGCGCCATACTCCGCAGAGAGAAAATGTTCGCAGGCAGGAACAATGCCCGGAAGAATTGACAATCAACAATTCTTTCCCGCGAACCGTTCCAGCAATGGAACCTCATATCCTCCCTGCGGCTAACCAGGAGTGCATTATGATTAACGCTGTCGTAACGGGAGCGGCAGGCAGAATGGGTCTGCGGATCATCAATCTTCTCTCGACGGAAGAAGACATCCGCCTTTCTGCCGCACTAGAACGAAGCGGCCATCCGCTCATTGGTCAGGATGTTTTTCCTCTGGCGGGCCTTCCGGCCGGCAAACAACCTGCACCCATCGTTGACGATCTTGCAGCCGCCCTTAAAGACGGAGATGTTCTCATTGATTTCACCCAACCCGCCCCTAGTCTTGCCAGCATAAGAGCCTGCGCGGAGCAGGGCAAGCCGATCGTGGTGGGCACCACCGGCTTTTCGCCGGAGCACCTTGCGGAAATCGAACGGCATGCACGCAAAATCCCCTGTATACTTTCACCCAACATGAGCATCGGCGTCAATCTTTGTTTCAGAATTTTGGCCGAAATTGCAGCAACCATCGGCAACGACTATGACATGGAAATCATAGAAGCCCACCACAATCTGAAAAAAGACGCTCCTTCGGGCACCGCCATGAAGATGGCGCATATTATCGCCCAGGCTGTGAACCGCGACCTGGGAAAAACCGCAGTGTATGCCCGCAGAGGCATGATCGGTGAACGCTCCAAACAGGAGATCGGCATTCAAACGGTGCGCGCCGGAGATATTGTCGGTGAACACACCGTCATGTTTGCGGGCACGGGAGAGCGAATTGAGATCACGCACCGTGCGCACAGCAGGGACACGTTTGCCGCAGGCGCTATTCGCGCGGCAAAATGGATTGTAAATAAAAAACCCGGCATATATGATATGCAGGATGTGCTGGGACTGAAATAATGCTTTCCGATGTGTAATCCCCTCTAAAGGAGTTTTCCATGAAGAATGTTGTTTGTTTGCTTACTGGTTTTTTATTGTTCATCCTTCCTGTGTCGGCGCATGCATTTAAGATGAAGGAAGGGCAGGACTGTCTGAAATGCCATAAATTAAAA
This sequence comes from Nitrospirota bacterium, assembly GCA_963663225.1. Taxonomy (GTDB): domain Bacteria; phylum Nitrospirota; class UBA9217; order UBA9217; family UBA9217; genus JBAZLV01. The sequence continues at coordinate 995,062 of OY760142.1, forward strand.
AAGTCCGAGGCACAGGATATTGTTGATCGCGTTGTGCCGAACGGCAAAGTTCTTGATATCAAGGCCTCGCCGCTCAAAGGGGCGTGGCAAATCGAAGTCCAGAAGGAAGCACAGCACGGCATTGTGCTTCTTGATTTTTCGAAAAAGTACCTGATCGGCGGCCTCAGTCCCGTGCCGAAAAAAGTGGCCTTCTCTAAAATTCCGCTTTCGGACGCCATTGTGTTGGGCGCCGCGACGGCGAAGAAAAAGGTCATTGTTTTCACGGATCCGGACTGTCCGTACTGCCGCGAACTGCATCCGGTGATGAAGCGCATTGTCGAAAAGCATGCCGACATAGCGTTCTATCTGATCCTGAATCCTCTGCCGATGCACAAGGATGCATACAAAAAGGCCCAGGCTATATTGTGCTCAAAATCAATTCCCATACTCGATGATGCATTCAGCGGTAAACCGGTGCCAGAGCCGTCTTGTCCTGCAGATGCGGTCGAACGGACCACGGCCCTGGCGAAATCCTACGACTTTACCGGAACACCGCTCTTAGTGCGGCAGGACGGACTTGTGCTTCCGGGGTATCTTCCGGAAGAAAAACTGTTGGATTGGATTAACACGGGCAAATAACATTTGTTTTGAGGATTCAAAGAATTCATAAGGAGGTTTTATTCGTGTCAGGAACAACGGAGAAAGAAACATATATTCAAGCGCTGTTTGCGGATCGCCTCGGAGGTGCGCTGTTCGGCAAAGAGCAGAAAATCTATAAATTTGAAAAAATCAAACGCGCCAAGCGGGCCGCACTTGCCGCGCATCCCGGCATGGAACTGATCGATTTTGGGGTGGGAGAACCTGATGAGATGGCGTTTCCGGGTATAGTCAGGGCTCTTCAGCAGGAAACAGAAAGACCCCAGAACCGGGGCTACGCAGACAACGGTATCCAGGAGTTCAAGGATGCCGCCGCGCGCTATCTTCAAAACGTCTACGGCATTACCGGACTCAACCCGGAAACCGAAGTGCTGCATTGCATCGGGAGCAAACCGGCGCTTGCAATGTTTCCGGCAGTATTCATTAATCCCGGCGATATCACGCTGATGACGGTTCCGGGATACCCCATTATGGGGACACATACCCGCTGGTACGGGGGAGACGTGGTTAATCTGCCGCTTCTCGAACAAAATGGTTTTCTTCCCGATTTCGAAGCACTCTCTGATGACGTGAAAAAACGCGCAAAGCTCCTCTATATCAATTACCCGAACAATCCAACCGGTGCAGGCGCGACCAGGGCTTTTTTTGAAACCGTGGTGGCTTTCGCAAAAGCAAACAACATTGTAGTAGTTCACGACGCTGCATATGCCGCGCTGGCCTATGGATCAAAGCCGCTTTCATTTCTTTCCGTAGCCAGCGCAAAAGATGTGGGAGTAGAAATTCACTCTTTGTCGAAGGCGTATAATATGACCGGCTGGCGTCTGGGTTTTGTTGCGGGAAACGAACGCGTCATTGCGGGTTATGGAAACGTCAAGGACAATTACGACTCAGGGCAGTTCAAGGCAATCCAGATGGCGGGCGTGCACGCTCTGGACCATCCTGAGATAACGTCCGAAATCACCGCAAAATACGAGCGCAGACTGCAAGCCATGGTTTCCGTCCTTGCAGGAATGGGGTTCAACGCCAAGATGCCTGCGGGCACTTTCTATCTGTATGTCAAAATGCCGAAAGGCATCAAAAACGGCAGACGGTTTTCAAATGCGGAGGAATTTTCCGAATTTCTTATTTCGGAGAAACTCATCAGCACCGTGCCGTGGGACGATGCGGGATCGTATGTCCGCTTCTCCGCTACGTTTGTGTCGAATGGCAGAAAAGATGAGCAACGAGTGCTCGACGAATTCGGGAAAAGAATGAGCGGCCTTCAATTTGAGTTTTAAAATAGAAGCGGCGTTCCTGAAGAGGCAATGCGTCACGTGCGGAGGGCGCTGAAACGGATTTTTCATGCCGACCATAGCGTATATCGGTTTAGGCTCAAATAGGGGAGATAAAGCAGGCAATTGCCTGCGGGCCCTTAATCTCTTGCGTGAAGCAGGCCGCGTAAAAAAAACTTCTTCTTTTTACGGCACCGAGCCGGTAGGCTTTCGCAACCAGGAGGATTTCATCAACGCAGTCGCGGAATTGCACACGGATCTTTCGGCCGGCCAGCTGCTTGAAGCCTGTCGTGACATTGAAAACAAGCTGGGACGCAGCAGAACACTCCGCTGGGGACCGCGGACAATCGACCTTGATATTCTGCTGTACGGAGATGTCGTGATGGAGACCTCCGATCTTACAATACCGCATCCGTTACTGGCATCCCGCAGGTTCGTGCTTGTCCCTTTGTGTGAAATCGCACCGCAGGTAGTGCATCCGGTTCTGCAAAAAACGGCGTCACGTCTGCTCGCAGAACTGGATGATCCTCATCGTGTTGCAGCGTGCAGCTGCCGAAAAAACCATGATTAGAAAACCTGATGCCGTTTCTCAAGCAAAGTACATCGTAACCGAAGGACCGATCGGCGTGGGGAAAACAAGCCTTACCGGCCTGCTTGCGGAGGAACTTGGGGCCCGCTTGATTCTTGAGCGGGCGGAAGAAAACCCCTTTCTTCCCGATTTTTATCGTGAGCCGGAACGCTTTCGTTTTCAAACCCAGATGTTCTTTCTCCTGAACAGATTCATCCAGCAGCAGGAGATGAACCAGCCTGATCTGTTCACGCAGATCACCATCAGCGATTATCTGTTCGACAAAGACCGCATCTTTGCCTATCTTAACCTCAGCGACAATGAGCTCGCACTGTACGAGCAGTTCTACAAAATACTCGAGCCCAACATCGTTCGGCCCGATCTTGTCATTTTTTTGCAGGCGGATACGGATACTCTTCTCCGGCGCATCAGGCAGCGCGCCAGATCATTTGAAAAACAGGTCAATCAGGACTACATCGCCGCCGTAAATGAAGCTTACAACCAGTTCTTCTTTCGCTACAGCGACACCCCTCTTCTTGTCATCAACACTTCAGATATCGATTTTGTTCACCGGCGGGAAGATCTTGATGATTTGCTCAAGCAGATATTGAGCATGAAACAGGGCACGCAATATTACGTGCCGAGGTCAAAAGGAAGAAAGTAGCAACACCTTGTGCCTGCCGTTTTTTTCAACATCGCTCCAGAACACCCTGCTTCACGCGCAACAAAAAATCTTTTGACAGACCATTCCACTCTTTTTTAGCGCTTTCCTCCACCCAGGATCGATCCAAGCACTCCCCTGATAATTTGGCGTCCTATTTGACTTCCGATGGCATGTGCGGCACTCTTTGCCATGGCACCGACAATCTTGGCGGCTTCTGATTGCGGTTCAGCAGCCTTTCCCCGCCGCGTCGGCGCGCCCGGCTCCTGACCCTGCTCTTCCTCGGCTTCCGCGGTGCGCTGTTTCAGTTTTTCGTAAGCAGACTCACGGTCAACCGCTTTTTCATAATGTCCGAACAAATCGGACGCTTTGATAATTTCCATCCGCTCTTCAGATGTCAGGGGAGCAAGCCGGCTTCGCGGCGGGCAGACAAATGCCCGTTCCACGACAGTGGGAGAACCTTTTGCGTCAAGCACGGAAATAAGCGCTTCGCCGACACCGAGTTCCGTGATAACTTTTGCCACGTCCAGATTCGGATTGGGGCGGAACGTGTCGGCTGCGGCCTTGACCGTTTTTTGGTCCTTTGGCGTAAAAGCGCGAAGAGCATGCTGGACCCGGTTTCCCAACTGGCCCAGAACCGTTTCGGGCACATCGAGCGGATTCTGCGTTATAAAATACACCCCTACGCCTTTGGAGCGAATAAGCCTCACCACCTGTTCTATTTTATCTTCCAGGGCTTTCGGTGCGTCATCGAACAGCAGATGGGCCTCATCAAAGAAGAACACGATCTTTGGTTTCTCAGGATCACCGACTTCAGGAAGGGTCTCGAAAAGCTCCGCCAGCATCCAAAGAAGGAAGGTGGCATACAGTTTTGGCGACTGCAGAAGCTTTTCCGCAGCAAGAATGTTGACCATCCCCCTGCCTACCGCATCGGTTTGCATGAGGTCCGCAAGATTCAGGGCGGGCTCTCCGAAAAACGCCTCACCGCCCTGCTCCTCAATTCCGAGCAGACCGCGCTGGATGGCCCCGATGCTCGCCGTAGAAATATTGCCATACTGGGTTTTGAATTTGTCCGCGTTGTCGCCCACAAATTGAGCCATGGCGCGAAGATCCTTAAGGTCCAAAAGGAGCATGCCGTTATCATCGGCGACTTTGAAAATAATGGAGAGCACACCGCTCTGAATTTCATTCAGTTTCAAAACACGGGAAAGCAGAAGCGGTCCCATTTCTGAGATCGTAGTGCGGACCGGGTGCCCCTGCAGACCGAACAGATCCCAGAAGGCGGTCGGACAATTCTCAAAAGCAAATCCGTCGATCCCCAGCTGTTTTGCGCGTGAGGCAAAATCCGGTTTGTCGCCGCCGGCTTTTGCAATGCCGGTAAGGTCGCCTTTTACATCCGCTAGAAAAACCGGCACGCCGATCCTGCTGAACTGTTCCGCCATGACGCGAAGCGTCACGGTTTTGCCGGTGCCGGTGGCACCGGCAATCAGGCCATGTCGGTTGGCCATGCTCGGAAGAATTGCGATGTCCTCTTTTGCTTTTGCGATAAGAAGTGCTTCCGTTTTTTTTGCCATAGTGCCTCCGCGGAGAACCTGTCGTAAAAATAGAGAAACAGCCTGCTTAGAAACGATGATCGAATTATTCCATAAACATTTTTCGAAAGCAAGCGCTTAATAATTTTGCAACCGAAGAACACCCCTCAACACTTTCCAATTGCGGTTTCTTGTCTTTTTGTGTAAGATCAGCGTATCCATGCCACGCTACATTCTGAATCGGATACTTCTTTTTATCCCCACGCTTATCGGCATAACGCTCATTACTTTTATCCTTATGCAGTCTCTGCCGGGCGATCCTGTCCAGGGTATGGCCGGTGAACGGGCAAATCCGGAAACGCTGGCGAGGATCCGCGCGGAACTCGGCAGCGACAAACCGCTGGCCGCCCAATATCTGGGTTACCTGAAACTCATTGCCGTCGGTGAACTCGGACGTTCATACTATACCAACCGCAAAATCAACGACGACCTAGTGCAAAAATTTCCGAACACGCTGAAGCTCGCTGCCGCGGCCATGCTGTTCGCTTCGGTGTTCGGGATCGGCATGGGCGTAATCGCAGCAGTCAAACAAGGCACTGTCTGGGACCGGCTGATACTGCTCGTTTCCGTGGGAGGGATTTCCATTCCGGTTTTTTGGCTCGGCCTCGCCCTGATGCTTATTTTCGCCTTCTATCTCCAGTGGCTTCCGCCGTCGGGCATGGGCAACGGCAGTTTTCTTCATATCATTCTCCCTGCCGCAACGCTCGGAACATTTTCGCTTTCTTATATTGCGCGCGTAACACGCTCCTCCATGCTGGAATCGCTTTCTCAGCCGTATGTAGCCGCAGCCCGCGCCAAGGGGCTTTCCGAAACACAGGTGGTGCTCAAGCACGCGCTTAAAAATTCTCTCATCCCGATCGTAACCCTGATCGGCTTGGACCTCGGCTCATATCTGAACGGCGCGGTCCTGACCGAAACTATTTTCGGGTGGGACGGGCTCGGCAGGTACGCGCTCGACGGCATTCTGAAGCGGGATTATCCGGTGATCATGGGCGTCGTTCTTTTTGGATCCCTGGTCTTTGTGACCATAAATCTGCTGGTAGATATTTCGTACCAGTTTCTGGATCCGCGGGTGCGCGAAAAGCAGGCACGAAATGCTTGACGCACGTTCCGGGGGACAAAAGGCAAAATGAAGTTTTTTGCACAATGAAAGCCATGCTCCATTCTTCTGCGCACAAAAAAGCTGCGGCAAACATTCCTGCGATTATTGCGGCTGTTTTGCTTGTTCTGCTTGTACTGACAGCGCTCGTCGGTCCCTCTTTGGTTTCCTTTGACCCGCTTGCCATGGATCTCAACAAGATCAAGCAGCCGCCGGATACAACGCACTATCTCGGGACGGACAGCAAGGGAAGAGATATCCTTTCCCGGATTGTTTCCGGCGCGCGCATTTCTTTGGCAGTAGGAATCGCCTCGTCTGCGCTGTCCTTGTGTATCGGCATTTTTTTCGGACTGATCGCGGGATACTTCGGCGGCAAGACGGACATCATCCTCTCTCAGATTTTCGATATTTTTCTTGCATTTCCCAGCCTTCTTCTTGCCATCGGCATCAGTGCCGTCATGACGCCGCCAGGCCTCACCTCTGCCATGCTTGCAATCACGCTTGTCGGCTGGGCCGGTTTCGCGCGGCTGGTGCGCGGCATCACGCTTACACTGAAGGAGCAGACCTACGTGGATGCATCAAAAGCGATGGGGGCCACACCGGCACGGATTCTGTATAAGCATATTCTGCCGAACGCGATTCCCTTGCTGCTCGTGGCAGGCAGTCTGCGTGTCGGTGGATTTATTCTGCTGGAAGCATCACTTTCATTCCTCGGCCTCGGCGTCCAGCCGCCCACGCCGACCTGGGGCTCTATGATCAGCCTGAACCGCGACTATATCAACTCCGCCCCCTGGATGGTGATTTTTCCCGGCATCGCTATCTGTATCACAGTAATCAGCTTCAACATCATCGGCGATTTTCTGAGAGACAGACTTGATCCAAGGATGCGTATATAGAAATGCGGGAAACCGCACTGCCCCTGTACAAAATTATCGTTAACAACCCGAGCACGCAAATATGAATGTCCGCGCAAAAAAATCTCTGGGCCAGAACTTTCTTAAGGATCCTTACTATCATCACAAAATAGCAACCGCAGCACAGCTAGGTTCCGGGGATCTGGTTCTCGAAATCGGGCCGGGACTGGGCCATTTAACCGCTGTACTTGTGGAGAAGGCAAAAAAGGTTCTTGCAATTGAACTGGATGAAAGGCTCATACCTGTTTTGCGCCGGCAATTCTCCGGACAAAAACAGGTTGAAATAGTCCAGGCAGACGCGCTTGAGTATCCGTATGCCGGTTTGACAGGACAATGGAAGGTCGTTGCCAATCTTCCCTATTACATATCAACACCTATTATCCAGAAACTCCTTGCCCATCGCGAAAAATTTTTCAGTCTCACGCTTATGCTGCAAAAGGAAGTCGCCCGGCGAATTTCCGCATCGCCGGGAGGAAAGGATTACGGCTATCTTTCCGTTTTGGTCCAGTTATATGCTGAACCCAGAATAGAATTCAGCGTGCCGCCGGAAGCCTTTTCACCAAAACCAGAAGTGGATTCAGCGGTCATCACTCTTGTGATCCGCAGCCGCCCGGCTGTTTCGCTTCGGGATGAGGCCTTTTTTATCCGGGTAGTCAAGGCAGCGTTTTCCCAGCGCAGAAAAACCCTTCGCAATGCCCTCAAGCAGCTTGATATTCCGCAAGAGAAGATGGAAACAAGTCTGGATAAAACAGGCGTTGACCTGGGCCGACGGGCTGAAACCCTGACCGTGGAGGAATTTGGAAGACTGGCGGACTTCCTCAGTGGAGCCCCTTCCGGCACGAGCCGGGGGCTCCTTCGATAAACGCGACCTCCCGCGACTTACTGCATTCCTCCCCTGGCAGGCGCCAAGGGATTCCATGTCGCAGGGATTGATACCGTGTAGTTCGGGAAACGTTATTCCTGTTTCAAATACTGGGCGTTTTTGCGATTTCCGCGCGCTTAAAAAATGCTTTTGCCCTTGACACTCAATCTGGTTTTGTATATAGTGCTAAATCTGAATTCACCCTGGGGGATCGTCCAGTGGTAGGACGACAGGCTCTGAACCTGTTTACGGGGGTTCGAATCCTCCTCCCCCAACCATACAACCACCAATTGTAAAATTTGCTCTTTTTACAATTTTCAGCCAAAATCTTTTCCAAGCTGGTCCCATCGTCTAGCGGCCTAGGACGCTGGCCTCTCACGCCGGAGACACGGGTTCGATTCCCGTTGGGACCACCAAGTTGCCAGGCCATCTCAGCATTCTTCCATCAACGTTTTCTGCAAATTTTACTGAGACCAACCGCTAAGAACCTGCTGCAACTTCTCCTTATCTTATGCGGCCCGCAACATCATTTATTTGAAAGACCGCTGCCTCACTGCCTCATAAAGAATGACGGCTGCTGCGGTGGCGACGTTCAGCGATTCAATAGTTTCCGCCATGGGGATGCGAACAAGCCAATCCACGTTTTCCGTCATTTCCTGCGGCAACCCTCCCCCCTCCTGGCCCAGAATTACGAGTGTCGGTTTCGTCAGATCAACGCCAAAATGCGCTTTTTCGCCTGTTAATACCGTTGCAACTGTCTGAAAACCCCTCCGTCTGCATTCTTGCATAAAAGCATCTCCGCTGTGAATATGCACAATGGGCAGGCGGAGTGCGCTGCCCATTGAAGCCCGCAGAGATTTTGCGTTGAATGGGTCTACGGTCCTGGAAGTAAGAGCCACTCCTGCTGCTCCTGCCGCTTCCGCAGTCCTGATAATGGTGCCGAGGTTGCCGGGGTCCTGAAGCTGGTGCAGCATGACAATGAGCTTTGAAGCGTGGCCAAACAATTCCTCTTCCGCATGCTCTTTGATGTTTGCCACGGCCAAAACAGGCTGAGGCGTTTTGCTTTCGGATATGGCATTCATCAGGCGTTCTGATATCCAGCAAATTTCCGCTGACTTCCCTTCTGCAAGCTTCAAAACACCTTTTCCATGATGCCGGACAAGATCAGGCGTCGCGACGACCAGGGCAATTCCGAGATCTTCCCGCAGCGCTTCTTCAACCATTTTGAAGCCTTCGATTAAAAACGCGTGCTTTTGTTTCCGGACTTTCGGATCGGAGAGCGAGTGCAAATACTTGACAATGCTGTTTTCTTTGCTGGTGATGGGGTTGTGCGGAGTGGTTTGCTGCATGGCCGGAAGTATATCATAATCATGTTTGTTCGCGAACAAAATATTTTTTGTCCGGCTCAGGAGGAAGAGAAAAAGCTGGAGAATAATATACTTGACAAAATTGGTCAAGTTTGTTATGGTTATCTCAACAAAAGCGCACAAGAGATGAAAGGCAACTTCAGAGGAGACGCATGAAGCTGTCTACAAAAGGAAAATACGGGGTCAGGGCAGTCGTAGAAATTGCCCGTCATTATGGTCAAGGTCCGATAACGATCAAGGAAATTGCGGAGCGGCAGGGCATTTCGTTCTCCTATCTTGAACAAATCCTGCACCGATTGGGAAAAGCCGGGCTTATTGAGAGCGTCCGCGGTCCATCGGGAGGGTACCTACTTGCGAAAAAACCTGCGGAACTGACCGTAGGAGACATTGTCCGGGTGCTGGAAGGCCCCATTGCATTATCGCATTGTCTTGAACCGGGAGAGTCAACCGAGTGCCACCAGACGGATGACTGCGTCGCGAGGATGGTATGGGCAAAAGTCGGAGCAAAGCTGGAAGAAGCGCTCGACAGCATCAGCTTCGAAGATCTTCTGCACCGGCAACCGTCCGTTCCGATAAAGTCAAGAAAGAAGACGCCATCAGCAGGAAGGAGGGCTTGTTAATTATGAGAAAAGTGTATCTAGACCACGCAGCCACGACACCGGTGCATCCGAAAGTGCTGGAGGCCATGCTTCCGTTTTTTACCGTGAAGTTCGGCAACCCCTCGAACCTGCATGATGTAGGACGGGACGCCAAGAATGCGGTAGAAGAGGCCAGAGTTGCAACTGCCGGGCTTATCGGCGCGAAACCGGAAGAGATCTTTTTTACGTCGAGCGGTGCGGAATCCAATAATTTCGCCATAAAAGGATTGGTGCAGGCCAATAACCAGAAGGGCAACCATATCATTGTTTCGCAAATTGAGCACTTTTCCGTCCTCCATCCTGTGAAAACGCTTGAAAAGGCCGGGTTTAAAGTCACCTATATCGACACCGACAAAACAGGTCTGGTAAATCCGGACGACATCGCGAAGGCCATCACGAAAGAAACCATTCTCGTTTCGATTATGCACGCAAACAACGAAATCGGGACCATTGAACCCATTGAAGAAATATCTAAAATCACGAAAGAAAAGGGCGTGCTGCTGCATACGGATGCGGTTGCGTCCGTTGGTTGGGTCCCCGTAAACGTACAAGAGCTGGGCGTGGACGCTCTTTCACTTTCCGGCCACCAGTTCTACGGACCGAAAGGAGCCGCAGCGTTGTATGTCCGGAAAGGCGTACGCATTAAACCGCAATTGGAGGGCGGCATCCAGGAAGATGGACGACGTGCAGGAACGGAGAACGTTCCCGGCATTGTCGGTCTGGGCAAAGCTGCCGAACTTGCTGCAGCGGACATTCCCCGCAGGATGACATATGTTTCTGCCCTCAGAGACAGGCTTCAAAAAGGTCTTGTGGCAAAAATAGACCACATCGTAATCAACGGCCATCCGGTAAAGAGGCTGCCGCACAATCTGAACCTGTCCATGTGGTATGTGGAGGGAGAGTCCATGCTCCTGTTTCTGAATATGCAGGGAATCTCGGTCTCCAGCGGATCAGCCTGCACTTCGCGCGCCCTCAAATCGTCTCACGTTTTAGTGTGCATCGGCACCGACGCAGCAGTGGCCAATGGAACGCTGCTTTTGTCGCTGGGGACGGGAAATACCGAAGAAGATATTGACTATGTCATAGAAACGCTGCCTCCCATTGTCCAGCGGTTGCGGGAGATGTCGCCTCTCTATGAAGACATGCTAAAAAAAGAAAAAGCTTAACAGAGGAGGAAGCATTAATGGAACAGTACAGCACAAAAGTAATGGACCATTTCGCTCAGCCGCATAATGTTGGCGAAATCCCGGACGCGGACGGCGTCGGCACCGTGGGCAATCCCGTGTGCGGAGATGTTATGCGTCTTTACATCAAAGTGGAAAACGATATCATTACGGAGGCGAAATTCAAGACCTTCGGATGCGGTGCGGCCATCGCCACAAGCAGCATGGTAACAGACATGGTGAAGGGCAAATCCATCAGTGAAGCGCTTAAAATTTCCAACGCCGCGGTTGCCGAAGCGCTCGGCGGCCTTCCAAAAGTGAAGATGCATTGCTCGGTGCTCGCGGAGGAAGCGTTGAAATCGGCGCTTGACGATTACTACAAGAAAAAAGGCATCCCTTCTCCGGTGCAGATGCCGGCCAATGCAGAGCATGAACACGAAATGGAGTAATTGTTCACCGGAGAACATGCAAAAATATTGCATGTTGTAGAAAATGGACGTTCAGAAAATCAAACCGGACGAGATACTGGACTGCGTTGGCTTGGCATGCCCCATGCCTATCCTGAAAACAACGATCAAGATCAAGGATATGCAGCCCGGCCAGATACTTGAGGTGCAGGCCGACGACGACGGCATTGAAAAAGATATGCCGGCCTGGTGCGAAAAAACCGGGCACGAGTATCTCGGTTTTAAAAAAGAAAACGATGAGTATCGCGTATACGTGCGCAAGCGTTAACCATTGTTGATCACGCCGCCTTCTACTGCGGAGTACAGACAAGGGCCGGGTTTTCATTTTCTAATCAGAAGCCTGCGTCTACCGGTTCGGCTCCCGGCAGGATTCGATCTGAAAAATGCGGCGGCAAGGTTAATCGACGAATGCGGTTTTTATGGACGGCTACTACCAAATCTTCCTTACCACCATTATTATCGTTGCCATTGCTGCGGTTCTTCTTGCGCTTAAGAAGGTTTTTTTCAGCATTCTGCGTCATGTGATTCGGGATTCCGCGCTGCATGTCGTGGATTTTTTTGAAAAAGGTTTGCAGGTCCCCTTGACCCTGCTTATTCTTCTCCTTGCGATTTATATCGCGCTTCGTCTCGCCGACCTTCCAGCTGCATATGTTCCTTCCATCGTTGCCGGAATGTACCTGTCGCTCATCGTGACCGTCACGATGGGCCTCGCAAACGTAAGCGGCAGGACGCTTGATTTCTTTCTAAAAAAATCCGGCCTTCCCATCTCCGTTACCGGGCTGCTTCTCGGCGTAACGAAAGCCACGATCTATGCAATCGGTTTTCTCATCGCGCTGAACTATCTCGGGTTTTCCATCACGCCGATTATTACTGCTCTTGGCGTCGGCGGCCTTGCCATGGCCCTGGCGCTTCAGGACACCCTTTCGAACCTGTTTGCGGGCATGCATATACTTGCGGAGCAAACAGTGCGGGTCGGTGATTTTATCCGGTTGGAAACCGGCCAGGAAGGCCATATTGTCGACATAGGCTGGCGTACTACAAAAATCCGCACACCGACAAGCAATATGGTCGTTGTTCCGAACAGCAAATTGTCCCAAAGTGTAGTAACGAACTACTACCTTCCGGAACGGACGATCACTATTCAGATGCCGGTCAGTGTGCATACGGACACAGCCCCGGCGTTTGCAGAGCGCATTCTCCTGGATGAAATACAGAAAGCTGTGCTCGATATTCCGGGGATCGTGCAGGAATCCGCACCGACCGTGTTCTTTACTCCCGGGTTCGGAGCCTCCTCCCTTGATTTTACGATCAGCTGCCAGGTGCAGGATATTCTTTACCAGCAGCCGGTCCTGCACGAACTGCGCAAGCGTATATACTCCCGATTTAAGCAAGAAAGCATTGAAATGCCTTTTCCAACCCAGACAGTCTGCTTAAAAAATCTGCCCGTAAAAAGCCGAAAAAAACGTCTCCCAAAATAGAGAAGCGCTTTTTCTGTTATTTGGCCATCCCCAGAATTGTTCTCAATGTGTCAGCCAGAATCGCGCATTCTTCATCGGTACCGATCGTAATGCGCAGGTAGTTTTCAATACGCGGCAGAGGAAAATGACGCACAAGAATCGAATGCTCCCTTAATTTTTTGAGTAATTCGGCAGCACTTCGTTCAGCATGGCCGGCAAAAACAAAATTTGCAGCTGACGGTATGACATGAAAACCGAGCGACGAAAGATTTTTTGACAGAGACTCTCTGGTCCTGATAATTTTTTTCCGGGTTTCTTCGAAATAATCACGATCTTCGACGGCAGCAACCGCGCCAGCAATCGCAAAGCGGTCAAGAGGATAGGAATTAAAGCTGTTTTTCACACGCTCCAATGCTTCAATCAGTGCGGAATGTCCGACCGCAAAGCCCACACGCAATCCGGCAAGAGACCGGGACTTGGAGAAAGTCTGAATTACCAGCAGATTGGGATGCCGGTCGATCAGTGCGACTGCGGACTCGCCACCGAAGTCTATATACGCTTCGTCGACGACCACAACGGATTCGGTGTTTCTTTGCAGCAGTTCATCAAGGGAGGCCAACGGCAACAACCTGCCGGTAGGAGCATTCGGGTTGGGGAAGATGATGCCTCCATTGGCCCCTGAATAATCCTTGCCACACAGCTCAAAAGCATCACGCAAAGGCACTGTTTCGTAAGACACCCCGAATAGTCTGCAAAAAACCGGGTAAAAACTATAGGTAATATCCGGGAAAAGAACCGGCCGCGGCTGTTTGAGCAAAGCCATGAACGTGAACGCCAGAACCTCATCAGAGCCGTTGCCGACAAAAACCTGGTCAGATGTTACAGAATAATAATCGGCTACCGCCGCCTTAAGACGGTCTGCATTGGGATCAGGATACAGCCGCAGCGTGTTTCCCGCTTCCTGTCTGAGTGCTTCAAGAACGCGGGGCGAAGGGCCGTAAGGGTTTTCATTCGTGTTGAGTTTGATCAGCTTGGGAATCTTTGGCTGCTCTCCGGGTGTATAAGGCGTAAGACCGTGTACCACTGAACTCCAGTATTTACTCATGCTAAAATCCTCGTCTCAGTTTTCTCAAAAGTGAAGGGAATCTGATCCATTATAGTTTTTTTTGCACAAGATGCAAGCCGATGGCACTAATTTGACTATTTTCGCTCCGGCAGTATGTTGTAACACGAACGACGGCGTTGCCGTCGAGAAAAACCATTCTGAAACAACGTCCGCATCCATACTATGAGTTCCTTTCCGTTTGACAATGCCCGGGGGATAGTTTAATATCACGTTATTAAAGCAAAAGGAGCCGCATGCAGACTATTGCATCTCTTAAAGAAGGCGACTGGATCGAAGAAATATATCTCGTAACGTCCAAGCAGATATCCACAGCCAAAAACGGCGTAACCTATCTTTCCCTGAAACTTGCGGATAAAACCGGCGAGATCGACGGCAGACTGTGGGACAATGCCGACGATGTGGCAGGAAAGTTCGAGCGTGAAGATTTTGTACGCATTAAAGGAATGGTGTCCAATTATCAGGGCAGCATGCAGATCAAGATGAAGCAGCTCGAAAAAGTGGACGATGCCTCAGTGGACATCTCCAACTTTCTGGAATCGTCGCCCCGCAGCGTGGAAGACATGGTGGCGGAGCTGAAAACCGTTGTGACCGCGCTGTCCAACCCCCATCTGCAACGGCTTCTGAACGCTTTCTTAAACGATCCTGCATTCATGGGACCGTTTAAAAAGATACCCGCCGCCAAAGCATTGCACCATAATTATATCGGAGGTCTGCTCGAACACGTGGTGGAGCTTATAACGCTCGCCCGGGATGTTGCAAAACATTTTCCCTCCGCGGATATGGACCTGGTGACTGCAGGCGCCTTTCTGCATGACATCGGCAAGGTGCGCGAACTGTCCGTAAGAAAATCGATTGAATACACGACGGAAGGCCGCCTGCTGGGCCATATTTCCCTCGGATATGAAATGGTCACGGAAAAAATCAATGCTCTTCCGGATTTCCCTCCTGAACTTGCCATGCTGATCAAGCATATTATGCTCTCACATCACGGTGAATATGAATATGGTTCACCCAAGAGGCCAAAAATTCGGGAAGCGCTCATCATCAACTACCTAGACGATCTCGCTGCCAAGATCAATAATTTCAGCGCAACCATCAAGAAAGAACAGGTGGGCGAAGGCGAATGGACTGCATTCAGCAAAATGCATGACCGATATCTTTACCGTCACGCTGTCTCCCCTGCTCCCTCGCATGCACAGGAAACCACCGAGGAGCCTAAGCAGCCGGCCCTTAAAACTGCAAAAAACAGCCAGCGGAACGTGTCTGATGTATCCGGAAAACTGCCGCTGGATATCTGAGGTATGTAATGCTCAATGTTCTCCGCAGCCTGCGCGACGGTTTGGCAAAAACCCGCAAAGGCTTCAGCGATAAAATAGGCTCGCTTATCCTGGGAGAAAAGATTGATGAAACTTTTCTCGATGAACTCGAAGAAGCGCTTATTGCGTCTGATGTGGGAATCGGAACCGCTTCATGGGTGCTGAAGGATTTGAGGGACAGATTCAACCGCCAGGAACTTTCCACACCGGTCCAGGTAAGAGACCGGCTCAAGCAGATACTGTATGAAATTCTCTCCGCTCAATCTTCCGTTTTTTCTCTTAAAACATCCCCGGCGGTGGTCCTTGTCGTCGGCGTGAATGGAACCGGAAAAACAACGACCATTGGAAAGCTCGCACATCGTCTTCAGACCGAGGGGAAAAAAGTGATGCTCGCCGCGGCAGATACGTTTCGCGCGGCTGCCTCTGAACAACTCTCGATCTGGGGGGAACGCGCAGGGATTCCCGTGATCAAGCATCGGGAAGGGGCGGACCCGGGAGCAGTGGTTTTTGACGCTGTTTCCGCTGCAAAAGCCCGCTCCATGGATGTGCTTATCGTAGATACGGCGGGAAGACTGCATACAAAATCCAACCTTATGGAAGAACTGAAAAAAGTGCACCGTATTATATCGCGGGAGCTGCCGGGAGCGCCGCATGAAACGCTCCTTGTGCTCGACGGAAACACCGGTCAGAACGCGCTGGTGCAGGCAAAAATGTTTCATGATGCGGTGGGCCTTACCGGCATCGTGCTTACCAAGCTTGATGGAACCTCCAAAGGGGGCATCGTCTTCGCCGTATACAAAGAGCTGGGGCTTGCGGTAAAGTTCGTGGGAATCGGGGAAGGCATTGAAGACCTTCGGGTTTTTAACCCAAAGGAATACGTCGACGCGCTGTTATAAGACAGGAACAACTGCTCTAGACTGATGGATATTTAATTATGGAGAGTGTGCAGGTTGAGATATTTGGCCAGACATATAGCATTAAAGGCCAGAACAATCCGGAGTATATCCGTGAGCTGGCCTCGTTCCTGAATGACAAAATGAAGGATGTGCAAAAAGGAACGGGCACTGTAGACCCGCTTCGCGTGGCCATTCTGACAGCACTTACCATTAGTGACGAACTATATCGCCTTCGCGATCAACTCAGTGCTCTGGAAGAAACGACAGATGCGGCTGCAAAACGACTTTTGAATCTTACCGAACAAATTGATACTGACAAATAGACAATCTTTTCCTTTCACTGAATTCTTTCCTGAAAATATATTTTCTGAAGAGGCCGCCCTTTTTGGATTGTCCACGTGCAATATACGATAATCGATTGAAATTAAAAGTTTTTTGTATCTAGCCCGGGAATGTATTCCTTTTTTCTCCTTGCCATTTCTGCATGATTCTGGTATATAATACATACAAGATATATTTGTTACCCCCTGCTTTGCGCGTGATAGATAGATCTTGTTCCTCGTGAATAAAAAATAACGGGAGCCATCATACGGAAAGGGTGTGCATGCCCAGGCAAGACTGGGAAGCCTAAACTTTTCGACATGGCACCCACCTGGTTTATACCAGGAATCAAGAATGTCTGCACGGCAAAAGCGGGGGATTTCTCTATAACCTTATAACCTTTCAGAACGGCATCATAATTATTTTTTAATCGTTGATCAGCGCATATAAAGAAAGGGGCAGGATGTAAGGGCTCCAGCGCTTGTGATAGCATTTAGTATAAACGGAATACACGGAAGGCAACCGGAAGAATACGAATCTTCAAAGCAGTGAATGTGTATCAGTACCGCACGAAGATTTTACCAGTAATGCAACACTCGGAAACCATGGAGATATTTTGCAGATATAAAGTGCAACAAAACCTAGAGGACAGACCAGCCAGTACTAATACAGTTTTCCTGCGTTGGATTTTGACAGCAGCTGTTGTCAATGTTCTGTCCCGGAAATATCTGCAAACCACTTGATGCTTGATATCCCACGTACGGTGTTGTCCTGCTCTGGCCCGGTTTCCTGACCATCACAAGCCGCCCTGTATCCTCCTGAAGTAAACACATTGGGCCTCAAGAACCCCAAAAAACAGTTAACGGCTGACTTTGCCTCGTCCCGCCCCGCTGATGCACCGCTTGCGTGGAGAATGCGGCCCCGCGATTTCTCCGAATTCATGGGGCAAGAGCACATTCTCGCGCCGGGCAAACTCCTGCGCCGGGCCATCGAAGCAGACCGTTTCGTGTCGATTATTCTGTTCGGCCCCCCGGGCGTGGGAAAAACCGCATTTGCGCACCTGATTGCCGAGCGCAGCCAGGCTCGCTTTGTATCCCTCAACGCGGTAACAGCAGGCATTGCTGATATACGAAAAGTCACCCAGGAAGCCGAAAACGAACGTGCGCAGAACGACACGAAAACCATACTGTTCATTGATGAAATACATCGTTTCACGCGGGTGCAGCAGGACGCGCTTCTTCCTGATGTTGAACAGGGAACCGTTACCCTTGTGGGAGCCTCGACGCAAAATCCATTTTTTGCCATCATCCCTGCACTTTCTTCCCGTTCCCAGATTTTCGAATTCAAGCCGCTCAAAAATGACGACATCAAAGCGTTGCTTCTCAGGGCTCTTGCAGACAAGGAACGGGGTTTTGGCACCCTGCCCGTAACCCTGACGCCTGAAGCACTCGATCTTATCGTTGCAAAGTCCAACGGGGACGCCCGGCGCGCTCTGAATGCTCTCGAACTCGGCGTGCTTTCCACAACACCGGCTTCGGACGGCAATATTCTGCTTGATCTACAAACGGCGGAAGAATCCATCCAGAAGAAAGCGCTGGTTTACGATGAAGACGAGCACTATGATACAATCTCTGCATTTATCAAAAGCATGCGCGGAAGCGACCCGCAGGCAGCGCTTTATTGGATGGCAAAAATGATCTATGCCGGCGAAGACCCGCTGTTCATTGCCCGCAGAATCGTGATTGCTGCGAGCGAGGACGTAGGAAATGCGGACCCGAGGGCACTCCTTGTCGCCACGGCGGCATACCAGGCGGTTGAACGCATAGGAATGCCCGAGGGAGCACTGTCGCTTGCGCAGGCCGCTGTTTATATCGCTGCAGCGCCTAAAAGCAATGCCGCCTGCCTCGGCATCAAAGCAGCTATGAAGGATTTGGAAGCGGGAACCTTATTGGCGGTGCCGGACCATCTCAAAGATGCGCATTACAAAGGAGCGGCCCGGCTCGGCCGGGGCAAAGGCTACCGGTACCCGCACGATTATCCGGGCCACTATGTCGCCCAGGACTACCTGCCGCAGAAGCAGAAGCGGGAATACTATCGACCCACGGAGCAAGGCGAAGAAAAGAGAATCAAGGAGCGCCTTGCCGGGTTGCAGAAGAGGTACCAGGAGGAAAAACATGATTGAAAGTTATATTTTACTTGCATTAGCCGGACTTGCCGTAGGATTCGGCCTCGGTCTTATGATCAAGGGACGGGCGGCGGCATCAAAAATCAAAGATGCGGAAGCAGAAGCGGCAAAAATTATTTCGACAGCGGAACGCGAGGCCGAGACAAAACGCAAAGAAGCCGTACTTGAGGTTAAAGACAAACTCTACCAGGCGCGGGCTGACTTTGAAAAGGAAAATCGCGATAAACGACAGGAGCTCCAAAACCAGGAGCGACGACTTGCTCAGCGGGAAGAAATTATCGAAAAGAAGTTCGATACGATTGAAAAGAGGGAGTCGGACACCAGCCGTCGCGAACGAGAGCTTACAGCGAAGGAAAAAATCGTAGCAGAAACGGAAGAACGCTTCGAAAAGGGACTGCATGAACAGCGTCTTATGCTCGAAAAAATAGCGAGTATGACCGCCGAAGAAGCAAAGCGGCAGCTTATGCTTTCCATGGAAGATGAAGCCAAATACGAGGCGGCAAAAACCATCAAACGGATTGAGGATGAAGCGAAAGAAGAAGCCGATAAAAAGGCTAAAAATATTATCAGCCTTGCCATCCAACGCTACGCAAGCGACTATGTCGCGGAAGCAACGGTATCCGTTGTGAACCTGCCGAACGATGAAATGAAAGGAAGAATCATCGGACGGGAAGGACGCAATATCCGGGCCCTTGAAGCCGCGACCGGAATCGACCTGATCATCGATGATACACCCGAAGCGGTCATTCTTTCCTGTTATGACCCGCTCCGGAGAGAAATCGCCCGCCTGACCATCGAGCGGCTTATTCACGACGGGCGCATACACCCCGCCCGCATAGAAGAAATCGCGGAAAAAGTCAAAAAAGACCTGGATATTGCCATGAAGGAAGAGGGTGAAAAAGCGGCCTTCGACCTCGGCATCCACAATATGCATCCGGAAATCATCAAGCTCATCGGCAGACTCAAATACCGGACAAGCTACGGCCAGAACGTGCTCATGCACGCGCGAGAGGTTGCCTACTTCGCCGGCATTATGGCGGCGGAATGCGGCGTCGACCAAAAGCTGGCGCGCCGCGCAGGCCTCCTCCACGATCTGGGCAAGGCCGTGGACCACGAAGTGGAGGGAACACATCCTCAGATCGGCGCTGATATTGCCAAAAAATATGGTGAATCTCCAAAAGTAATCAACACCATTATGACGCATCACGGCGAAGGGGAGCCGAGCAGCGTTGAATCCGTCCTGGTTGCCGCCGCAGATGCTCTTTCGGCAGGCAGACCCGGCGTCCGGCGCGAGACACTGGAGAGCTACCTGAAGCGGCTTGAACAGCTGGAACAGACGGCAAACACCTTTAAGGGTGTAGAAAAGTCCTATGCCATTCAGGCGGGACGTGAAATCAGGATTATTGTAAAACCGGAGGACCTTTCAGATGCTCATTCGGCCCAGCTCTCCCGCGATATTGCCAAGAAAATCGAGCAGGAACTTTCCTACCCCGGCCAGATCAAGGTAACCGTAGTGCGGGAAAGCAGATATGTGGAGTATGCGAAGTAACCGCGTTGCGGAGACAGGACGTTAAGGTGCATCATGCGCAGGGGGGAATTCCGTGAAGGTTTTATTCGTCGGTGATATTATCGGAGAACCAGGCAGGAAGGCGCTGAAAGCGCAATTCGCCGGTTTGATTGAAGCTCATCACCCTGATCTCGTGATTGCAAACGGTGAAAACGCCGCCGGAGGTTTCGGCATCACGTCGGAGATTGCTGACGAATTGTTCTTTCTCGGAGTCGACGTCCTGACATCCGGCAATCATATCTGGGACAAAAAAGAAATCGAGCCGTATCTTAATAAGCAAGACCGGCTTATCAGGCCTGCGAACTACCCCGCGGGGAATCCGGGATCCGGCAGCGTGGTCGTCTCCACACGCAGTGCAGGAGACGCCGCGGTGCTGAACCTGGAGGGAAACGTTTTCATGTCGAATCTCGACAATCCCTTCCGTGTTGCGGAGCGCGAACTCGAAAAGCTCAAAAAACAAACACCGGTTGTGCTGATCGATTTCCATGCGGAAGCGACCTCCGAAAAAATCGCACTTGCCTGGCACCTGGACGGCAAAGCAAGCGCGGTGATCGGGACTCACACGCATGTACAGACCGCGGATGAACGCATCCTGCCGGGCGGCACCGCCTTTATTACCGACGTAGGCATGACAGGCCCCACAGACTCAATCATCGGAGTGAAAAAAGAACAAGCCATCGCGCGGTTTTTATATCAAACCCCGCATCGCTTCGAAATCCCGAAGGGGCCGGTCCATCTTTGTGCAGTGCTTCTTGATATCGACGTCAAAAGCGGCATGGCGCTTTCCATTCAAAGAATACATATCAAATCATAATGTTTGCAGAGTCATGAGGTCCCGTGAGCATCATCATGGAAACCCATATTCTAACCGTCACTCAACTTACCGGCCGGATTAAAAATCTTTTGGAAAACTCCCTTCCCGAGATCTGGGTAGAGGGAGAAATTTCCAATTTCAGCATTCCCCAGTCAGGCCACGCTTATTTCACCCTCAAGGATGAACACAGCCAGATCCGCGCGGTGCTTTTTCGCTCTGCACAACGGTTCATAAAATTTACGCTGCAACACGGCATGCACGTAACCTGCCGGGGAAGAGTCACTGTTTACGAGCCGCGGGGAGAATACCAGCTCATCCTTGAATATGTCGAACCTAAAGGCATCGGAGCGCTTCAGCTGGCATTCGAACAGCTCAAAGCCCGGCTTGAAAAAGAAGGCTTGTTTGACCGGGAACGCAAACAATCCATTCCGGCGCTTCCCCGGCGCATCGGGATTATTACATCGCCAAGCGGTGCGGCCTTGCGGGACATTCTGCGCGTGATGAAGCGGAGGCATCCGAGAATCCAAATCCTTATCTACCCCGTGCCCGTACAAGGCGCGGACGCAGCTCCGGCAATTGTCGATGCAATCCGCTTTTTCAACCGCGAGAAGAAGGCGGACGTGATGATTGTCGGCCGGGGCGGTGGCTCTCTCGAAGACCTGTGGGCCTTCAATGAAGAAAAAGTCGCCCGCGCCTTCTCCGCATCGAAAATTCCGATAATATCCGCTGTCGGACATGAAACGGACTATACGATTGCGGATTTTGTGTCTGATCTCCGAGCTCCGACTCCGTCCGCCGCAGCGGAAATGGTGGTAGAAACGGAAGAGCACCTCCGCAAACGCCTAGCCACCCTTGAGGCCGGCCTTATCAGAAATATTCGATTGCGTATTGAACGGACCCGCCTGTTGTGCAAACAAAGCCAGCAGCTTCTTGGAAATCCCCGGCAGCAGCTGGAGCAGTACGCTCAGCGAGTGGACGAATTGACGGAAAGGGCCGCGACGGGAATCGGAAATCACGTGCAGAAAAAGCGAGCAGCCCTCCTTTCGTTCACATCAGCGCTCGGCCATTTGAATCCACTCAGCATTCTCTCCCGCGGGTTCAGCATTACGAAACAGTATCCTTCCGGCATTATCCTTAAAGAGTCGTCTCAGGTTGCCGCGGGAGATCTCCTGATCACCCGGTTACACACGGGAGAACTGCTTTCACGGGTCGAGAAAGCAATTCCTGATTAACACTCCGTCCCAAAACACGCTGCGTTCTGCGTTTTTGTGATTGTTTTGGCTCCTGTTTCGTAATCAGTATCTTCCCCAATTTTTTTTGACACTAAAACACTCTTATGATATTCTGAACAGTATGCAAGAAGAAGCAAAAGCTCAGGGAACAATCCCTCCTGATGTTCCGGATGTTATGCGGAGCCTGATTGCCGCTATCAGAGCTGTAAAGTTGTACCCGTCCAATAATCCCATATATTCGCAGTCCATAAAAAAATCCTACGAAGCGCTGTCTCATTTTCTAAAAACCACACCGGTGTATCATCTTGGCATTCAAAAAACCTATTTTACCTATGAAGCGACCCCGGTAGGCAAAGATACGCAAGTCAATAAGCCCGTGGCGCAGGACCTGTTTGCAAAAGGAATGCGGGAAATTTTTTTCAACGAGGGGCTGCAAGAAGCAGAACTCCTGTTGCTGCTGAAAGCACTTGCGCTTTCTCCGGAAGAATTGGGGATGAAAAACGGAGTAGCCTCGATTCTCTGGGAGTCGGATGCCCTGAATATCAAGGTCACTGAAGCAGGTCTCGGAGAAATCATCTCCGTAAAATCAGATGCCGCTGCAGACGCAAAAGCAAATGCGCAAAAACTTGCCCAGACCCCGGTCCCGAAAGACATATTGCCTTCGGGCCGCACTTTGGTTCTCAGCGATTTAATGACCGATCCGGAAGGCTTCGGAGCCGGCATGGCGGAAGCCGCCAGAAGGACCCGTGAGGAACACGAAAGCGTTGAAGACAGGCTCTTTTCGCTGTATCAGGAAGCAGGCCGCGAAATTCGCGAGAAGCATCCGAACCAGAGCGATGCCATGTTCGAAAAGCTGGCGCAATCAGCCCTTTCACTTGAACCGCCGTTGCGGGACGGGCTTATCGGCGGAAAGCTGTATGGCGACTACGACGCAGAAACTGCAAACGAACAAAAAGCCGAAATCGAGGAACACGTGCCGAATGAGCTTCATGAAATTTTATCCGGCCGTTTTTCCAATGTATGGAATCTGAAACAGGTTACTGCGCTATTGAAAAAATCGTCTGAAAAAAAACCGACACCATCGGGACCGCCCCCCTCTCCGCAAACCCTTGTTGCTGAACCGGTTCCGTCCGATATTGGTGAAATGGCGCGAGAAATGGGGGAATACACCACGCAGGAGATGGAAGAGCTCAAAACGATGGGGGAATTGGGCCTTGAATCGGACATTGTTGAAGCCGCGGTACGCACCCTCATTTTCCTCCTCCCTCAGGTAAGAAACCCTCACCGCTCTTCAAGCGAAGAGCATGATCTTGAGGTCTTCTCCGGCATTGTCCATCAACTTGAAGACATCCTCAGCTATCTTCTGAAACAACAGGACTATGATCTTTCTTCTCTCATCTTTCGGGCGTTTCAAATGCCGGTAGAAGCCGCTTTTAAGCCCCGCATGGAAGAGGCCATTCAAAAATTTGTTTCCAAGGCCACCATCGCTGAAACAATCAATGCCATGCACACCCACCCAAAAGGTTCTCCACAATACCGCTCTGCCTATGCATACCTGACCATTTTCGAAACCGAAACCACGGGAGTTCTGCTGGAGCTCCTGGCCGAAGAGCAGGACAGATCGATGCGCGTCTTTTTCCTCGGACTTCTGAAAGATTTTGGGAAGAATCAGCTCCAGCTGTTGAGCGTATATCTTTCGGACCATCGCTGGTATGTCGTCCGTAATGTTGTAAGCATTCTGGGAGAAAGCAAATCAGAACAAGCATTCACCTATTTCCAAAAAGTCGCGGATTATCCGGATGCCAGAATACGGCAGGAAGTTGTCAAGGGACTGGTTTCCCTGGGCGGAAAAAAGGCGGTCGGGCTTCTCGCAAAATTCCTGGAAGACCCGACGGAGGACATCCGGGTAATGGCAATCCGGGGCTTTGCCGGCATCACCCATGCCGGCTCTGAAGAATCCCGGTTTCTTATCGCTTTTCTCGAAAAACGACCGATTAAAAAAAGGGAACAGGATCATACGATAGAAGCTATTAAGTCGCTCGCCAAAATCGGCGGTCGGGACGCGGCAGATTTTTTAAAGAGATATACCCGCATTCGATGGTGGAAACCCCGGAAACTTCAGCTTGAGCTCCGGGCCGCCGCGCAGCGAGCCATGGAAGAAATCTCAAGGAGACAGGGCAATGGCAGAACCGCAGTTTGACAGGCCCGAACAGAATCGTGAATCCTTTATCGCCAAACAGCACCTGATAGGCGCAGCAAAAACCGCCTTCCAGCAGCTGTCCGCGGTAATGAGAAATACGACTCTGTATCCTGAAGAACATCCGTCTCTTCGTGCATCTGCAGAAAAGCTTCTCGGGACGATTGCGACACTGATGACGGACCGGGACAAAGTCGCCTTCTACCTTGTGGGCGGCGAGCTGTTTTTTGAGACCCTCTCCATTCCCGTGGATCAAGGTCTCGCCCAGCTCATGGAACAGTTTACCGGTCTCGAAGTAAGCGGAATTATTTTTAAACCGGAACTCACGCAGAAAGAACTGGTCAGGTTTGCCCTCCTGATGAACAAAGAACCGGCTTTTTTCGTCTCTCTGGGCGGAATCACGGAGGTCCTCGAAAAAGAGGGGATCGTCCATGTTGAACTTCACCGGGTAATGGTTGTTGATAAAAGCGTCAGCGGCGCCCTCAAGGAGGGCAAAAAACAGGCGGCAAAAATTTTTATGGAGGCCGTAGAAACAGTCAAAGAGATGGTGGAAACGGTCCATTTGGACAAAGCAATCAACATGCGGAAGATCAATACGACTGTTCAAACCATGGTTGATGATATTTTGAACAACCGGGACGCTTTGATGGGTCTGTCCAGCATAAAAATGTATGACGAATATACGTTTGCGCATTCGGTAAACACCGCGATCCTTGCCATATCTCTCGGGTCATTTCTTTCATTCAGCAAAGCGCAGATCGCGGCACTGGGAGTAGCCGGACTTCTGCATGATATCGGCAAAGTGAATGTGCCTCACGAGATTATCAATAAACCGGACAAGTTAACGGACGAGGAATGGGAGATCGTCAAGCGGCATCCCATCGAAGGGGCGTTGATTCTCTCCCACACCCCGGGAATGACGAAACTCGCCATGGTTGCTGCCTTTGAACATCATCAGCACGGGAATCATAAAGGCTACCCCTGGATTGACGACAGACTGCAACAGCACCCCTTCTCGCATATTATTACCCTCGCGGACGCCTACGAAGCACTTACCGCTGCACGGGTATATTACAAAGTCCAGATATCGCCGGAGCAGGCAATTCGCATTATAGTAAAAAAGCGGGTCACTGCCTTCGACCCTACCCTGGTGAAAGCCTTTGTTAATATGATGGGATTGTTTCCTGCGGGCACGCTCGTCAAACTGGACACCGGTGAAATCGGGCTGGTCAGGCATCAGACCCGTGACCTTTTGCGTCCCCGAGTGCTTCTTCTTACCAAATTCGACGGTTCAGAAAAGAAGGACGGCACTGAAGTCAGTCTTCTCGAAACAGCGGGAGGAAAATACAAGCGTACTATTTCCGGCACTATTGATAATAATGTAGCTAAAATTGACGTAAAACAATATCTTACATAATGTCAACAGTAACGGCGCGTGGCGTATAAGGAATGTCTGCCGGCCATATCTCTCTCCGATATAACCTGCAAACCCTGCGCGCATTATCATTGCCGCACTTCAAATAAAATCTCTGTACTCTTTGCCGTCTAACCGAGTTCCCGCCATGCACTTCCCGGAAGTCTCCCCATTTTTTTAATGGAAAAAGCTCAATTAATATTGTCAGCAAGTTTTTTTTCCTATACAATATGCATGAAACATCACTTTTTTATAATTTGGAGTATGTATGTGTGAATTCTGCACACACCATGGTGAAGGAAAAATCTGGTACAAAAATGCCGCAAATTATTCCCACGATCTGCTGTCGGATATCCGTCGCCGGCAGTATATTGAAAATTTTCTAACAACCACATTCGCGGAAGGGTTTCAAACACTGGGCAGGCTGGAAACAATCTACCAAAAAAGAGGGAAACTTCCGGAAACTGTGGCAAAAGCCCTCGTTGCAAAAGCGAAGGTTGAACATTTCGGCCAGGTTTTGCCCATTGAGGAAATCAGCACGGTGGTAAAACAGGCCTTGACTGTTGTACGCATGCCTTGCGCCTGCCGCTGGAGCATGGAAAAAAAAGAAACCCGGTGCTGCTATGCCATCAGTTACGGCCCCGACCCCTGGTACAATGGTATTGATATGGCCTCCTTTGGAAAAGCCTCTTCCGAGGGCCTTGAACAACTTTCTTCGGATGAGGCCGTGGCCCAGATGAAAGAAATGGAAGCACAGGGAGCAGTTCATACCATCTGGACGATGATGACCCCCTTCATCGGTGCAATTTGCAACTGTTCTCCCCGCGAATGCCTTGCTTTGAAAACCCTGGCGCAGATTGGAGTAGAGACCATGCAACGCGCCGAGCACATTGCCAGCGTAAATGAAACGCTCTGCACAGGATGCGGTCTTTGCGCCTCTGAATGTCATTTTAAAGCAATTACAGGCACTTTTCGGAGCGGAAAATTTCTAGCTCGCATTGATTCGCACAGCTGCTTCGGATGCGGTTTATGCCGCAGGGCATGCAGCACAAATGCCATCAGTCTGGTTCTGCGATAAAGAATGCTTTACGGGATATCACGAAATCTATGCGGTAAGCAGTGTCAGCTTACTCTAAAACGCGAAGCATGGTAAGACTATAAATCATTATGGATTCCGGCAAAATCACAGCCCCCCGAAAAACTGACAGAAACAGCAAGTTTCTGCTGCTTGTAGACAGCGATGCATATAATCTTAACTACCTGTCCATTATTCTCCAGCGGCTGGGCTACCAGATCTGCACCGCTGCAAATGCCAAGGAAGCTCTTGCCATATCCGCTGTGTCCAGTCCGTCCCTCATTATCACTGCCTTGGACCTTCCTGATATGACCGGCCTTGAGTTCATTCGTAAAGTGCGTCAGACCCCTGATATTGCTTCTGTTTTTGTCATTGTATTGCAGAAACAGATTGATTTACAGATGGAAAAACGCTGCCGTGAATTGCACGTTGCAGAGTCTCTTCCGTTGCCGGTCAACATAGACAGGCTGTATCGTACCATTCAGACAGCTCTTGAAGCAACACCCCGCAGCACCATTCGCATTAAGACCCTTTTGCCTGTAACAGTGAACAACCTGCCGTTCAACGGGCTGGGAGGAGCATCTGCGGCAATACTCTCGGAACGCGGCATTTTTTTACCGACGACACGACCTGTCCCCATTGACACGCGACTCGTTCTTCAGCTACAATTAGACAATAATCTTGTCACTACAGAAGCGGTTGTTCTCTACAGCAACCATGTCATTGGAAATCCTTCCGAAGAACTCGGCATGGGCCTTGAGTTCCGCAGGATTTCACCCGCAGACAGAGAGATTATTCGGCAGTTTATTCTGAGCGAGATTACGCGAGGCATTGAATATTTATCCGATTAGCAGCAAAGATTAATTAGTCAGAATACCCGGTTAAAAAGCAGCTGTCTTGCTGTATTTTTTCGTTGTTTCTGCTGTAGGGTTTTCTAGGAGGAAAGGCATGCATGAGAATGTAACACATGCAGAATGGAACAAATCTGATCGAAAAGGCCGTTTTCTTCTGGTTGTAGACAGCGACGTAGACCACCTTTGTTTCGTTTCCGCGCTGCTCCAGCGTTTTGCGTACAAGACGCTTACGGCCTCCACAGTGAAAGAAGCCCTCACCATGACAGCGGTTGCAGTCCCGTCTCTTGTGATAATAGCAACGGACCCTGCGGACGAAAACGGCCTCGCTTTTATGAAGCAGCTCATGCAGAGCCCCAGTACGACGGACGTACCCCTTATCGCCCTGAGAACTCAAGAAGACCTGATCGGCGAAAAACAATGTCTACAGCAGGGAATTCAAAAGTGTTTGACAAAGCCGATTTCACCTGAGCAATTATATCAAGCCGTTCAAGCGACAATAGAGACCACCCCGCGGTCCCATATTCGCATCAGAACGCTGCTCCCCATTCACTCAACGGATTCGTCTTACGACTGTTTTGATAACGCGTGCACTACTGATTTATCAGAAGGCGGAATGTTTGTGCGGACCCATAAGCCTGCCAGTGTACATACCCAGCTGACATGCCAGTTTTATCTGTACGACAAAAAGATACAAGTGCTTGCAATTGTCCTCTACAGCAACCGGACCGGCAGAGGCATGTACCGCGAGCCGGGGATGGGACTTCAGTTCGCCCAAATTGCATCCCACGACCAGGACCTTATCCGACGCTTTGTCAGAAACGAGGTTGTCAGAGGGATACCACCGGTAGATGCATGAGAAAAAGCCGATTATGATATTTTCCGTTTCCACTGTTTTTTCGGAAGCCTGTTCAAACAAGCTGCTGCATGCGCCGGTAATAACGGCAACTCTGAGGCTGCTATGAGCCTGATGGAGCACAAAATAGCCGCCTCACTCAGCAGACAAAATCGCAGAAGCCGCTTCATGTTGGTTGTCGACGGCGACCCGAACAGCCTCGCCTATACGTCCCTGCTCCTTCATCGTTTTAATTATCAAATTTTCAAAGCCTCAACTGCCGAAGAAGCGCTTCAGATGGCGTCCGTGGCACTTCCTGCGCTTATTATTATCGCTCTTCCGCCCAAGGGAATGAGCGGTTTTGACTTTATGCAGCAACTCAGAGACTATCCGCCCACGGCCACACTTCCTGTCATCGCCATAAGTGAGCAGGATGACGTGGCTGTAAAACAGCGTTGCTTCGAGCTGGGAGCTGTAGAATGCCTTTGTCGCCCCATTGCACCAGAACTGCTTTATCGTGCTGTTCAGGTGGCGGCAGAAAAAACGCCCCGGACGAGCATGAGGATCAGGACGACCCAGCCGGTAAAAGTTACCAATATGCCGCTCGAGGATTTTGAAGGAGCGTATGCTCTGGAACTGTCTGAACGAGGCCTGTTCCTGCGTACAACACGGAATGCCGTCCGGAACCTACGGCTCTCGCTCCAGGTTGACCTGAACGGCCACCGCGTCCTCACAGAGGCAGCAGTGGTGTATAACTGTCCGGCCCGGACCGGCCCTTACAGCGAACCGGGAGTAGGGCTTCAGTTTGTCGAAATCAGCGAAACAGACCAGGAGCATATCAGATCGTTTATCATGAACGAAGTATTGCGGGGCATTCCGCCCCAAGACCCCTGAGCTCCGGTTCTACTTCATAGTTCCTGCCTCCTCGCAAACATCCAGACCCCTTCCCTGCAGCAACTGTAATACCGCTATTTTGATGTTTCTTTTCCCGGACTTTGGTGATAATATAACAGGTTATAAAAATCATACCTTAGTTCGCTCTATAATTTTTTCTCCGGGGATGGTATTTCCTATGCGTCTGGGCTTTTTCAAGGAACCCGGCATTATGCTTGCCGAAAAATTCATCACGTATGTTACCCGAAAAAAGAACGCTGAATGTCTGCAATTTACGCCGACGACTTCACTTGCGGTTCCACAACGGTCTAAAAATATTCCGGCTGGCCTGTATCTTCATGTGCCTTTTTGCGAGGAACTTTGTCCGTATTGCTCCTTCAACCGCGTAGAGTTTCAGGAAGACTTAACGCGGCGCTATTTTGATGCCTTGCGCAAGGAGATCATTCTCTATAAAAAATTAGGGCACGATTTTCAAGCACTGTATATCGGCGGAGGGACCCCCACGGTTTTAATAGACGAGCTTGAGTCCACGATCAGATTGGTGAAGGAACAGTTCCATATCACTGAGATTTCCGTCGAGACAAATCCCAATCACCTCACCAGGACGAACCTCCTTATCCTTAAAAACGCCGGCGTGAACAGGCTTTCCGTCGGGGTACAAACGTTTGATGACGATTTGCTGCAGTCCTTGAAACGCTATCATAAGTATGGAAGCGGTGCGGAAGTTGCTGAACGCCTGAAACAGACCCAGGGCATTTTTCATACCTTGAATGTGGACATGATATTTAATTTCCCCACGCAGACCAGGCAGATGCTGGAGCAGGACCTGGTCACTATAAACAATCTCGGTGTCGACCAAATAACCTATTATCCGTTAATGTCGTCTCTGCAAACGCAGGAAACAATGTCCCGCGAGCTGGGAGGGACTATCGATTCTACCCGCGCACGCGAATTTTATACCGTGATCTCGGAAGGACTTGCGTCCCACTATGGTGCAAGCACTGCCTGGTGTTTTTCACGTCATGATGCTCTCATCGATGAATACGCCGTGCACTTTGATGAATATGCCGGTCTTGGCAGCGGGTCCATCGGCCACCTGGGAAGAACCGCGTATGCAAATACGTTCGACATCGAAACATATATCGCGAAAGTGAACGACGGGATTTTACCCATAGCGGCGAAGCGGGATTTTTCCCTGCGAGAGAGGATTTCCTACGATTTTCTCATGAAGCTCTTCGGATTGAGCGTGGATATAAATCTGCTGAACGCAAAACACGGGGTAAACATCTACCGGTATCTCTGGCCTGAAATCATGTTCTTCAGGCTGATAAACGGACTGCAGAAGAAAGGCAGCAAGCTCTCGCTTACCAAAAACGGACGGTATTACTGGTTTTTGATGATGCGCGAATTTTTTATCGGAGTAAACAATTTCAGGGATTACTGCCGTGCGCAGGCACATGGCGGCAGAGAGGCAGTGTAGCACTTCGTCTCTGCTTTCGGTTGGTTTTTGCGCTCCGAGAACCTTCTATTTTGCAAATTTCTTTTTGAGGCGCTCCGCAACAAGCTCCGGAACAAGCGTGGAAATATCGCCGCCGAAACTCGCAACTTCCTTCACAATGGTCGAGGTAATAAAGGAATACGCCTCGTTCGGCATCATAAAAACAGCTTCAACCGTATTGCAAAGCCTGCGGTTTGTAAGCGCCATCTGCATCTCAAATTCAAAATCAGAAATCGCCCGAAGTCCACGGATAATTGCCGATGCCTTCTTGCGCCTTACATAATCAATAAGGAGGCCGTCGAAGCCTTCAATAGTAATATTCCGGTAGCCCGCCGTTATCTCCTTGAACATGCCGACGCGTTCCTCAAGAGAAAAAAGCGGATTTTTTTTTGGATTCGCCGCAACTGCAATAATCAGCTCACCAAAAATCCTGAGGCTCCGTTCCACAAGGTCAAGGTGCCCATTGGTAACAGGATCGAATGTACCGGCATAAACAGCGATAGGTCTTATCATGGATTCTCCCTTTGCTTGATCAAGCATGTTGTGTGTTTTCATCGTAATTTTTACTTCATCTCGTAAAAAGCCAGCACCGTATCCCCGTATCGCGACTCGCGACTCAGGGTCAGCCCGGCAACTTTTTCCGGAGATGCTTGTTTCTTGAAATGTTCCGCAACAACAACGGCACCGGGACTCAGTGCTCCTGCCCCAAATAATTCGAGCACGGAGGCAATATCTTCCGCATACGGCGGGTCGAGAAACACTATGTCATAGGATTCGGTCGTTTTTTTAAGAAATGACTCCGCTTTCGACAGCACGACCTGTGCCCGGTCCTCAAACTCCAGCTGCTGCAGGTTCCGCTTGATGACATGCAAAGACTCACGGGAGACGTCCACAAAGGTCACCTTGCCTGCACCTCGGCTGAGCGCCTCAATGCCGATCCCGCCGGCACCTGCATACAGATCTAAAAAAATCGCACCGGGGACCTTGTCTCCCAGGATGTTAAAAAGTGCCTGCTTTACCTTGTCGGACGTGGGCCGGACCCGCAATCCTGAAGGCACTTGTAACCGGCGTCCTTTCCCTGCCCCCCCTGCCACTCTCATAAAAATTTTCCCGAAACGGTTGCGGTGCCGCTTCTCTTCACCAACAACGCATTTTTTCGAGAAGCGCCGCACTTATGCGAAACATTCTGGTGCAATACCGGTCTGACTCCTGAATTTTCCTGCATGCAAATGGTCTCGAAAACAGTGAACTTTTAGACGATGCTACAGAAAAAAAACTGCTGAGTCAAGCGATTCTTGACAGCCCCTGCTATTAAGGATATACTTGTTTTGTCAAGGAGAAATAATGAAAAAACCTTTCAAAGCCTTGCTGTTTGTCGCTTTTATCGCCATGCTTTTTGCCGGTGCCGTCGGAATCTCATACTCCATTGAAAAAGCTGAAACAAAAAAAGATGCATCCGCTGCACCGGCCCAGCAGAAAACAATATACCTGATCAAGATAGACGCACCGATCACGCCGGTGGTGGCGGAATACATCGGGTCCTCCATTGACACCGCCGCCAAGGCAAAAGCCGAGGCTCTCATCATTCAGCTGAACACTCCGGGAGGGCTTGTCGACTCCACCCTCCAGATCATCATCAAAATGATGGCGTCCGAAGTTCCCATCGTGGTGTATGTCGCACCTTCCGGTGCGCGGGCAGCATCGGCAGGTGTTTTTATCACGCTCTCGGCAAACATAGCAGCCATGGCTCCGACCACGCACATCGGCGCAGCACACCCGGTACAGGTGGAAGGGAAAATGGACAAAACCATGGAGAAAAAGGCGGTAAACGACCTTGCGGCCATGGTGCGGGGCATTGCTGAAAAACGTGGACGAAACGCAAAATGGGCGGAAGAAGCCGTGCGGGAAAGCGTGTCCATAACAGAAACGGAAGCTATCAAGGATAAGGTGGTGGACCTGATTGCGCCCGACATCCCTTCACTTGTTAAAGCTATCAATGGAAAGACCGTTGACGTGGCCCTTGGCAAAAAGACGCTGGCGACTGAAGGCGCGGAAGTAAAAGAAATTACGATGGGTTTCCGATACCGCCTTCTGGAAATTATCAGCAATCCTA
The DNA here is from genome assembly GCA_963663225.1 of Nitrospirota bacterium. Lineage (GTDB taxonomy): Bacteria > Nitrospirota > UBA9217 > UBA9217 > UBA9217 > JBAZLV01. Next base: position 1,028,091 of record OY760142.1, read on the forward strand.
ATATCGCCTATATTCTCATGATCCTCGGTTTCTACGGCCTTTATTTCGAGCTATCCAACCCCGGTTCTGTTTTCCCCGGAGTGGCGGGTGCCATCTGCCTGATTCTTGCCTTCTATGCCCTGCACACGCTTCCCATTAATTACGCCGGCCTTATGCTCATTATTCTCGGCATCGGATTGTTCATTGCGGAGGCCTTCATAACAAGCCATGGCGTTCTGGGAGTCGGAGGTGTCATTTCCATGCTCTTTGGATCAATTATGCTCATCGATTCCGCATCACCCGCTCTTCAGATATCCTGGGCGGTCATCATTCCCGCCGTGATCGTGTCTGCCGTGCTGTTCATCATCACGGTTACCGTTGCCGTGCGCGTGTACCGGGAAAAACCGGACACCGGCAAAGAAGGGCTTATTGATATGCAGGCAACGGCAAAAACCGACATCCATGCGGACGGACAGGTGTTCCTGCGGGGGGAATACTGGAGCGCATGGAGCGACGAGCCGATCCGGCAGGGAGAAAAAGTCACCGTCGTGGCCCTCGAAGGACTGAAGTTAAAAGTAAAAAAGAGCGCATAGCAGCAATCGTTCAATCAATCGGAAAAACGCTAAAGGAGGCTTCGTATGTTTCAGTTTGTAGGGATGGGTTTTTTATTTCTGATAATACTCTTCGTCATGGTTCTGTACAACATTGTAAAAATCCTGAAGCAATACGAACGGGGAGTCATTTTTACGCTCGGCAAAGTGAGCGTAGAACACGGCGTAAAGGGTCCGGGGCTTATTCTTCTGTGGCCGGGAATACAAAAAATGGTGCGTGTCAGCCTGCGGACCGTGACCATGGATGTGCCGGCCCAGGACGTGATCACGAAAGACAATGTCACCGTAAAAGTGAATGCCGTGGTTTACTTCAGAGTCATCGATCCGCGCAAGGCAATCGTCGAAGTGGAGGATTTTTATTACGCGACCTCGCTCATCTCGCAAACGTCGCTCAGAAGCGTGCTGGGCCAGAACGCCCTGGACGACCTCCTCTCAAACCGCGAGGCAATAAACGCAGAGCTCCAGAAGGTGATTGATCTGCAGACAGAGCCGTGGGGCGTGAAGGTAACAACCGTGGAAGTGAAAAACGTGGATCTGCCGGCGGAAATGCAGCGCGCCATCGCCATTCAGGCTCAGGCAGAACGCGAACGCCGCGCGAAGGTCATCCACGCCGAAGGCGAACTCCAGGCCTCTTCCAAACTCTCCGATGCTGCCAACGTAATCAGCCAGAACCCCACGACCCTGCAACTTCGGTATCTGCAGACCCTTACTGAAATTGCTTCAGAGAAAAATTCAACCATTATTTTCCCGCTGCCTATTGATCTTATTACCGCATTTCAAAAGCTGCTCGAAAAGAAATAAAGTCAGGAGCGCAGGCGCTTCTTCCCGCGAACGCAAATAAAAAAAGGGGACCGGATCATCCGGTCCCCTTTGCAATGAGTTTTCCTCCAGGCTTATTCTTCAGTGATTGTAATGGCCTTCTGCGGGCAGCCCTCAACGCAGGCTTCGCAGTTGATGCAGTCAGCCATATTCACTGGAACAGCCTTGTTATTTTTGACTTCGAACACGTTCTGCGGGCACACATCCGCGCAGACGCCGTCGCCGTCGCACTTCCCATTGTCTACTGTTACCTTGTACATTGTTTCTGGTTCCTCCTTTAAATATAGTAAGATGCCAAAAAGCATCGTATTTTACCTGTCCGGGCCGATAAAATCAAGTAAGAAATGGGTGTTTTTTTAAGAACCACTGTGCATACACTAATGATTATCCCCCACCAAAAAATCCAGTTCAGCAATAAATACGCGCCGAACAGTGTCCAGCGCATCTCCTGACGAAAGGAAAATAATTTTTTATTGTTTTCTTTCTTCAAGTATGGTACTTTTGCAAAATGAACACTGCGGTTCAATCTCGACAGAAAGGTGCGATCAAGAAGACTCCTCCCAACAGGCGCGAACTCATCCAGACCAAGGAAGACTCCCTTTTCTCTCGCTCCAGTTACTCCCACGATTTCGAAGCACTGAACAGAGAACCTTCCAGAACGCTTCCGATCCTACATTAAAAGGCCGATGCTTAACCAATTTCTTTCGAAGATAGATTTCAGTTCTTATGATGATTTTATTCAAAATTTCCGCATCATGGTGCCGGAGCATTTCAATTTTGCCTTTGATGTCGTGGATGATATAGCAGCACGCCAGCCGCAGAAAATCGCCTTGGTCTGGTGCGATGAAAATGGGAACAGAGCTGAGTTTACGTTTGCCCAATTAAATCACTACGCCAATAAAGCCACAAACTTTTTCCTGTCGCACGGCATCCGTAAGGGCGACCCCGTGATGCTTATTCTCAAGAGGCGCTATGAGTTCTGGTTCTGCCTTCTTGCCCTTCACAAAATCGGCGCAATTTGCATCCCGGCCACGCACCTTCTTACCCACAAAGACATCATCTACCGCAACAATGCAGCCGATGTCAAGATGATCGTAAGCGTATCGGATCCTCTCGTCATCGAACATGTCGAGAAATCTGAAGCTCAATCCCCCACCCTGAAGCTGAAAGCCCTGGTCAATGGAAACCGCGACGGATGGCTGAATTTTAATATGGAAATGGAACACGCGTCCGAACATGTCGAGCGCCCGACCGGCGGCGACGCAAACGCAAACGAAGACATCTCGCTTCTCTATTTTACTTCCGGAACGACCGGAATGCCGAAGATGGTGCAGCATGACTTTACCTACCCTCTCGGCCATATTCTTACGGCCAAATACTGGCAGAACGTCAGGAAAGACGGGCTCCACTTTACCGTCGCCGATACGGGATGGGCAAAGGCAGTCTGGGGCAAAATATACGGCCAATGGCTTGCAGGCTCCACTGTATTTATTTATGACTACGATAAGTTCGACCCCAGGAAGCTTCTTGATGTTATCGTGAAGTACAAAATAACCACATTCTGTGCGCCGCCCACGGTCTATCGTTTTTTTATCAAGGAAGACCTTTCAAAATATGATTTCAGCAGCCTGCAGTACTGTGTTGTCGCCGGCGAACCGTTGAACCCCGAAGTCTATTCCCAATTTCTGAACGCAACCGGAATCCGACTGATGGAAGGTTACGGACAAACGGAAATGACCGCCGCGATCGCCACCTTTCCATGGATGCAGCCAAAGCCGGGATCAATGGGAAAACCGTCTCCTTGGTATGACATCGACCTTCTGGACGAAGATGGAAACTCCTGCGGCATCGGCAAGGAAGGGCAGATTGTGGTCCGCACCAACGCACGCAAACCGGTCGGCATGTTTGGCGGATACTACCGCGACCTAGAGCGCACAAAAGGCGCCTGGCATGACGGAATCTACTATACAGGCGACATGGCATGGAAAGACGAAGACGGCTACTATTGGTTTGTCGGCCGGGCGGACGACCTCATAAAAAGCTCCGGATATGCAATCGGGCCGTTCGAAGTCGAAAGCGCGCTGCATGAACACCCCGCAGTGCTCGAATGCGCCATCACCGGCGCTCCCGATCCGGTCCGGGGGCAGGTCGTCAAGGCAAGCATCGTGCTGGCCAAAGGATACGCTCCCAGCGACGCTCTTGTGCATGAGCTGCAGGAGCATGTAAAAAAAGTAACCGCGCCCTATAAATATCCGCGCATCATAGAATTTGTCCCCGCACTTCCCAAAACGATCAGCGGCAAGATACGCAGGGTCGAGATCAGACAGAAAAGCGCCGCTCAGTGACAACACAATAGCTCTCGTGCAACGAAATTGCACACCTTATCCCGGCAAAAAATCGCTCTAACTCCTGCAACTTGCAACAATGCTAGGCCCAAAGAACCGCTGCCTTCCAGGATATCCCTACGGTCCCCTTGAAAGATGTCTTGTCGTCGCATACGATTGCCCTTTTTGCAACTTTATGTTACCATCAGAAAATCTTTGCCACAGAAGGAAAAGGAACTCTGTATGTCCACGACCACCTTAACAAGCCTCCGGGTCAGGCTTTTAGTATTAATTATCGCAGCGGTTATCCCTGCACTGGTATTTATATTTTATACAGCTTCCGAACAAAGAAATCGCAGAGAAGCCGAAATACGTGAGCAAACAATGCGCGTTGCCAAGCTCGCAACAAACAATATTGAGCAACTTGTCGAAGGGTCACATCAACTCCTCATCGGATTATCTAAATTACCGGCAATTCGTAATTATGATTCATCAGGCTGCAATAATTATTTTTCTGCCGTCAAAGAACAGTTGCCCATGTATGCCAATATCGCCGCAGTGAAACCGAACGGCGATGTGTTTTGCAGCGCAATCCCTATCGAAAAGAAAATAAATCTCGCAGATCGTATCTTTTTCCAGTCCGCGATGCAAGACAACGGGTATTCTATCGGAGAATATGTCATCGCTCGTGTTTATGAAAAACCCTCGTTCGCATTAGGGCAACCGGTCCTGGACAGGAATCAACGCGTAATTGCAGTCATTTATGTTTCTCTGGATTTGAATTGGTTTAAAGATCAACTGAGTAAGATACAGGTGTCCGATAATGCGATCCTGACCGTGCTCGACCGCAAGCAGACAATTCTGTATCGCTATCCCAATACGGACAAAGCGATGGGACAAACGTTGTCAGGTACGGAGCTTACAAAGAAAATTGCCGATTTGGATGAGGGCATAGTTGTTGCCAAGAGTGCGATGGACGGCATTACACGGATATGGGCTTTTAATCAGGTGCCGGGCACCAATAGAAGTATGTCTGTCAGGTATGGAATATCCCGCGAAGCGGCTTTTGCCGACATTAACCGGATGCTTATTAAAAACCTGTTAATCCTCCTGATCATTACCGGTATTGTTCTTATCATTGCTTGGTTTGGCGGAGAGTATTTCATTATGCGACGCATGAAACTCCTCACCCGGGCAACAGAAGAGCTTTCTAAAGGCAATCTCAGTGCAAGGGTTGACATACGCGGCAGACAAGATGAAATCAACCAATTGGGTGATAGTTTCAACAAAATGGCGGAATCACTAGAGCGTCATATTCAAGAACGCAAAAAAACCGAGGAACAATACCGCGCTCTTTTTGAAGAATCGAAAGATATGATTTTTATGAGCACACCGCAAGGGAAATATCTGGACATTAACCCCGCGGGCGTGGAACTGCTGGGATATTCTTCCAAGGAAGAAGTGCTCGATTTAGACATATCAAGAGACATTTTTGTAAATTCGGAAGATAGAAAAGCATACGAACAGATTCTGAAGCAAAAAGGGTTTGTGAAGGAGTATGAGCTTGAATTTAAAAGAAAAGACGGAAAACAATTGACCGTATTATCAACGACGACAACGTTATTAAATAATAATGGCGACATTGTAGCATATCGGGGAATTAATCGAGACATTACTGAGCATAAGAGACTTGAGCAGCAGTTTATCCAGGCCCAGAAGATGGAAGCAGTCGGGCAACTTTCAGGCGGGATTGCACATGATTTTAATAATATACTTACTGCAATAATCGGCTACGGAAGCATTTTGAAAACCAAACTGCCACAATCCGGCTTTTTACATGAATATGTCAACAACATCCTCACCTCCTCGGAAAAAGCCGCAAATTTGGTGAAAAATCTGCTCGCCTTCAGCAGAAAGCAGATACTCAATCCGCTCCCTGTCGATATCAACACCATTGTAACGGGCATGCAGAATATATTAGAACGAATTATCGGCGAGGATATAGAATTTACTGTCAAGGCTGCCGACCATGATTTAATCGTCAAAGCCGACAAAACCCAGATAGAGCAGGTGCTTATGAATCTGGCAACAAACGCTCGTGATGCAATGCCTTCCGGCGGGAAATTGACAATATCTGCTGCCGAAGTGCTGATAGATGAACGATTCATAAAAGTCCACCAATACGGCAGTCTCGGCACCTATGCAGTTATTTCAGTGACGGACACTGGCATCGGTATTGAAAAAGCTGCTTTGGAACATATTTTTGACCCTTTTTTCACAACAAAAGAAGTCAATAAAGGCACCGGTCTGGGACTGGCGATGGTTTACGGGACTATTAAGCAGCACGACGGCTTCATCAATGTCTATAGCGAACCGGGCATCGGCACTACCTTCAAGCTGTATCTTCCGTTAACAGCGGTACCAAATCAACAAATCGACAACCTGCCTGCGGCCTCCGTTTCTTCCGGCAACGAAACAATCTTATTGGTTGAAGATAATGACCCGGTCAGAAAAGTTACTCGAACTATCCTTGAAGAGGCCGGATACAAGATTTTGGAGGCTGCCAGTGGAAAGCAGGCTATAGAATGCTTCCGAGAAAACCTGGATAAGATAGACCTCGTTATTACTGATGTGATTATGCCGGAACTCAGCGGCCACGATGTGCATAGTGAGTTACAAAAGATACAGCCTGATGTAAAAATAATTTATGTGAGCGGATATGCAGCCGACATCCTTGAACAAAAAGGGATGCACAACGATACAATAAACTTCATATCAAAACCATTGCAGCCCGACGTTCTTTTAACAAAAATACGAGAAATTCTGAGCTGATATGACCATCACAAACTTGATTCAAGCTTGCTCACACAAGTCATTCCCGAACACACTATACGGCTTATGCGATATCCCAATCTGCCTACTCAAATTTTCGGAGCCCCCTGTTTTCCAGATATCTGCTAAAATGTAATCATTCCACAAGGCAACGCTCTTCAGCACATACTGAGTTTTCAGCGCGGGTACGCAAACGAAACGCTCATGGACACTGCTGCCAATCCATTCCAACTCAACTCAGCCGAGGAACGCTTCGTCCTGGCACACGCCATCGTACCGGAACAGATCCCTTCGATGATGACGGCAATTTCGCACGCCGAGCCTCTTTGCATCGGAGATTGTCTCTGTTTTGCAAAGGACGATTGGGTAATTTTCATCGGGTATCCTCTCAGCACGCAATTTGTTGCGAGCGACTGTGATACACTGATTGTGCGTATCCTCGCTCAATTCCATCCCGATTATTTCTGGTTCATCGGTCCTGAAATACCCTCTTCCCTTGCTGAATCTTGTCGCGTGCGCCAGAGCGATCAATATCTGCGACTCGATATCTCGCAGTCAATTATTCCTTCAGCCTTGCAGCGCGAAGTGGGACAGGCCGCCCGGACACTGACCGTAGAGCGCACGCGAGCATTCACGCGCGAGCATGAGCAACTAGCAAAAGAACTGGAGAGCCGAGAGGACCTTCCCCTCATGATTAAAGAGTTGTACCGGTCCATGCCCGACTACATAGCTCAATGCAAAACAGCGCAGGTGTTGAACGCGCGAGACCGACACGGCGCGCTAGCCGCTTTTTTTGTTGTCGAGACCGCGGCTGAACACTTTGACGCATATGTACTGGGGTGCCATTCCAAAAAGAACTATATACCACACGCCTCTGATCTGCTCTTTGCCGACATGATCGATTCCGCGCGGGACCGCGGCAAGCAAAGCATCAACCTGGGTCTGGGTGTTAACGAAGGCATTCGTCGCTTTAAAGCAAAATGGGGCGGCAGACCGTACTTGCATTACGAATTCTGCGAATGTTATTATGGTCCTCCGGCGCCGATTTCCCTGCTTGGCGCGCTCCTGGACGGGAAGCCGTAAATCGCAACCAATTACCTTGTATGAAAATGAAGTTTTTCCCCTGGACAATGCATAAACCGCTTCGCATGATCTGGCGCGTGGAGAAAAACGGACTGGCGTCGCATCTCGTAGGTACGGCTCATTTTTTTCCGTACAGCTTTCGCAGGCCGCTGAAGCGCCTGGTCCGGAACGTTTCGACCGTGATGTTCGAAGGCCCGCTCGATGAGGCAAGTTTCGGGAGAATTGCAGAGCACGGAAAGCATGACGAAAATAATCAGGCGTTTTTCGATCTCCTCACGCCCGAAGCAATTACTGCGATTGACTGCATCCTGCGCGAGCGTGACGGACGGGGAAAAACAGGAGACACGTGGCTTTTGTCACTGGATGAAAAGGGGCCGGTTTATTTCGAGTCATTCACAAGCGGGCTCCGCCCCTGGGCCGCGTTTTTTGCAATCTGGCGTGCGTATCTCGACTGGCAACACTCAGTTGACATGGAAGCATACCGGATCGCCCGGGCGGCCGGAAAAAAAATCTGTTTTCTCGAAACGCTCGAAGAACAGCTTTCCGTCCTGGACAACATTCCCCTGGACCGCCTCGCGCGGCAATTAAACGACGTTGCGAACTGGCCGGACTATAAAAAAAAGTACGTTAAAATGTACCTTGACGGAGATCTGGACAAAATAATGGATTTGACCGGACGTTTTGCCGCGCGCGGTTCCGCGCTCGCGGCGCGCGACCGGGTTCTATTTGAGCGGAGCCAGCCGGTCTTCGCATGCGAGGATGCCCTTGCTTTTGTCGGTTTTCCCCACATACCCGGAGTGACCAAACTATTCCGCGATGCAGGATACTCCGTTACGCAGGTGTCTTCATGATTACACCGGAAGAACAGGGACATATCATCGAGCATGCATATGTGCCGGAGCACCTCCCGCATTATGTCACCGCAATCTCCCGGACCGAGCCGTTCTTAATCGACGATTTCGTCGTCCATGTCGCCGGTACGCATTTGATTTTCGTCGGGTATCCGCTGTCCGATGGTGCTGATGAATCGAGAATGCTGAAAGCGCTCGATGGAGCAAAAGAGCGCTTTGCGCCGGACTCCTTTTCCGTTATCGCTCCCGCGCGCGCGGGAGCGACCAATGATTCCGTGCCGGCTGCTGATGCATATTACCGTCTTGATCTGTCTCAGGCGGTCATGACCAGGAAAACAGAAAACATGCTGAGGCGCGCGCGCGGCGAATTGACCGTTTCAGTCGGCAAAATCGGCTGGGCGCACAAATGGCTGATACGGAAGTTCACGCGCACACATAACTTCGATGCAGCGCAGCGGTTCATCTTCAAGCGCGTGCCCCGCTACGCCAAATGCGCCGCCACGGTCGTTTTTGAAGCGCGCAACGCTCGCGGCAATCTGGTCGCATTCGATGTCGCCGAGTTCGGCGCCCTGCACTACGCGTTTTATATGTTCAACTTCCGCTCGAGCAGACACTGCGTTCCTGGCGCCTCCGATCTGCTGCTCGCGCACATCATCGAGTATGCGCAGGCAGAAGGCAAACGATACATTAATCTGGGGCTGGGAATTGATCCGGGCATCACATTTTTTAAAAAGAAATGGGGTGCTACGCCGTTTCTGCAATGCGTGTCGTGGATGGAGGAATGCGACGCGCAGAAATCAATGGAGAGCCTGTTCGACCAGCTCTCGTGACCAGAAACAGCGCATGCGAGCCGACGCCGTTTTTTTCGTGAAGGAATCTATCTATGGAATTCTTATTAAAAATACCGTGGGGAATCGTGATTCTTGCCTGCCTCACCCTGGGCCTCGCCCCTTTCAATCCACCGCACATCTGGGAAAAACTGTCGATGCTTTTTCACGGAAAGCTCGTGCGGCCTCTTGATTGGTTCGATTTTGCACTGCACGGAACACCATGGGTTCTGTTGATAACAAAGTCAATAGCGGCCCTCATCCAAATCCAGAAACAGCCATAGAGCCCTTCTGCGAGCGGGCGCCGGGCATTCATGCTTTTTTGGCCGGTTTCCGCGCTCCAAGCTGTTGTTCGAGAATTGCGACCGCGTCCTGCACAAGTCTGGGACAGAGCGTTTCAAACAGCTGTTCGCGTTTGGCCGCTTCCATCTCCACAGGAATGCTGATATCATGCCCCAGCAATTCTCGGCATACGATAGAACCGTTCCTGTCTGAAAATTCCGTTATAAATTTCTTCGCCAGATCGTATGTTTTTTCCCGAGCCGCGTCATCGCCCTTTTTTGCTTTTCCGTGATTCAACCCCACTACCATAAGAGCACCGGTCACCGCTCCGCAGGTATCTCCCCGGCGCGCCATGCCACCGCCGAACGCGCACGCGACTTTCAGCGACTGTGTGCGGTTGATCCCGAACCGGGGAGCATATGCGCACAGCACTGATTGGGAACAACTAAAACCGCTCCTGAAACAGCTGACCGCCTTTTCCGCCGGAGAGAGCCTTTTTCTTTTTCGTGTTTGTTTTTTTCCGGTCATGGGTTTTCTCCCCGCATTCGATAGTATTTATCCAGCTCTTCGGTGAACCGTTTTTTGTCAACTGGTGGAATATCGATCCCTTCTCCCGAAGAGCCCGCCTCAGTATAAAACCGTTCCGGCAAGAAATCGTCCTTTTTGGTAAATCCATTCCTGGTGTTGTACGCCCGTTCGGTAAGAACAATTGTTTCTCCGATCTTCATAAGGCCCTGCCCCGAGAACGGCAGCCCCGTTGCCGCGGCCAGCAGGTGGGCATACTCCTCAAGGGATGCTCCGAGAAAAGCGAAAGCGCACACACAGAGAGAATCAACCATCGCGTTGTTATCTTCCGCAATCTTGATCATCCGGGCCTTTCCATCAAAGCTGAAACGGTCCACCGCCACGGGCTTGCGCAGGATTTCCTGGCTGATCGGATACGCGCGCAAATGACATCCGCCGCGCGTGGACGTGGCATAGGCAAGCGCAATGCCGTAGGAACCGCGTGGATCGTAGGCGGGAAGCTCCAGCCCCTTCACGTTCATGGAACACTGCGGTTTCCCCAGATCGGCACACAGCCTTTTTGAACCTTCCGCGAGCCGGTCCCCTTCTCTCTCGCGCTTCGCAGTTTGCAGAAGCATTTCGAGGATCTCGGTTCCTGAAAGAAACGCACCCCGGACCTCTCCAAAAGCCGCGACCGTCGCCGCAGCGGAGATGGTGTCCATTCCGAGGTTGTTGCACAGCAAATTTGCCTCTACAATGGAGTCTGCGTCGGCGTTTGCGTTCAAGGCACCGAAATGCGACAGGGTCTCATACTCCGGCAGGGGCCTGCCGCAGGAAAGCATCTTTTTACACTGGATGGGACAAGCAACGCATCCATGCTTTTTATAGCCGAACTCTTTTTTAAGGCTCGGGCCAGAATACGCGGCCGCCTGCGGAAAAAACGTTTTGCTGAAGTTTTCCGTGGGCGCCATCTTGCGCTGGCCCACAATATCAACGAGCATCGCGGTCCCAAACTCTCCCAGCCCCAGTTCTCCCATGACGGCAGGTGATGCCCTCAAAAGCCGCATTACATCTTCCTGTGCCTTTTTAAATGCGGCCGGATCCGCGACCGATACCTTCTGGGATCCATTGACCACAATCGCTTTCAGGTTCTTTGATCCCATTACAGCGCCGAGTCCGCCCCGGCCGGCAGAGTTCGCGCCGCCGATCATGATATTGGCAAACCGGACTCGTTTTTCTCCAGCGGGACCGATGCAAGCAGTGCACCCGGCGGATTCAAGAAGCCTGTTTGTCTCCAGACATCCCTTGCCCCAAAGGTGCGCTGCGTCGTGAATTTCGATCTTGTCCTCAACGATTTGAAGATAGACCGGGGACGGAGCCCTGCCGGTAATGCACAGGCCGTCATAGCCGGCCGCCTTCAGACGGAGGGGAAAGGTGCCGCCCACCGATGAATCGGTTATTGTTCCGGTAAGAGGCGACCGTGAGACCACGGCCAACCGAGACGAGGCAGGCGCGGGGGTGCCGCACAACGGTCCGTTCATGAAAAGAAGGGGCATGTTGTAGTCAAACGGATCGAGACTGAAAAAATCCTTCATCATCGCCATGCCGAGCCCCCTGCCGCCGATATGCGAAGAAAGGGCCTCGGCGTCTAAACTCTCGGTCCGGATCTTGTTTGCAGAAAGATCGACATAAAGCATTTTTCCATGCCATGCGTGCATACGGTGATGATAATCTATTTGACGCGCCAGGGTCAACTGAAAACCGTTTAACGCTGCACTTTCCTTTATATTCTTTCGCGATATTCAGGCATCAACACACATCCGGCGGTACATTTCTTTTGACAGTCCTTCCCAATCCCTCTATAATTCCTAGTATGATCGAACAGATAGGAGTAATCGGCGCCGGCGCCTGGGGAACGGCCCTGTCCATACTTCTCGCGGAAAAAAGTCACGATGTAACACTGTGGATGTATGAGCAGGATCTTTGCGCAGAAGCGGATCGTGCCCGGGAAAACCGTGTTTATCTGCCGGGGTTTGCTTTGCCCGCTTCGCTCAGAATAACGTCTTCGCTTGAAGCCGCCGTCAGGAACAAATCCATTCTGCTCTTTGTTATGCCGTCACACACCGTCCGGGCGGTGGCGACGCAGATTCTTTCTTTTCTGCCCCGCGGCGCAATCATCATTTCTGCCGCAAAAGGGATTGAACCGGACACGCTTATGCTGCTTTCCGAGGTACTGAAGGACGTTCTGCCCGAAGAATCCCACGGTCGCCTGTGCTTTCTGTCCGGGCCGAGCTTTGCCAAGGAAGTCGCACAAAAAATGCCTACGGCCGTCACGCTCGCCGCTTACGACCTTACGGTCGGAAGGAAAGCCCAGGACATTCTGAGTAATGCCTATTTCCGCGTGTATACCAACCGTGATGTCACCGGCGTGGAGCTTGCAGGCTCGCTCAAAAATGTTGTCGCCATCGCAGCGGGCGTGCTGCTCGGGCTCGGCTATGGACACAACTCAATGGCTGCGCTGCTCACCCGCGGACTCGCGGAAATGGCCCGTCTTGGCTCGGCCATGGGTGCGAATCCGCAGACTTTTTTCGGCCTTGCCGGCATGGGAGACCTGGTTCTAACGTGCACCGGCGTTCTTTCAAGAAACCGCTCCCTTGGCGAACGGCTGGGAAAGGGCGAGCGGCTGCATGACATTCTGCAGGGGTCGCGAACTGTTGCGGAAGGCGTAAAGACCGCCCTGGCAGCACGCAATCTGGCAAAAAAATTCGGCGTCAACATGCCTATCGTAGAGGAAGTCTATCAGATCCTGTACGAGCAGAAGGAACCGCGGCATGCGGCAAAAGACCTGATGAGCCGGGAGCTCAGGGGAGAATAATTTTTTCGGATGCCACGGCCGGGAGACAGGGGACATGAAGCAATTTTTTTTCATGTTTTTTTCATGTGCAATTGCCAGTGTTGCGAATTTTACCGCGTCTGCAGAAACGAAAATCATTGAGGCGGACAGCACGTACATCATAGGAGACAATGACAGCAAAATCGACGCGCGCAGGATTGCCACGCAGGAAGCGAAAAGGAAAGCCCTTGAGCTTGCCGGCACCTATGTGGAAAGCCTGACCGTGGTAAAAAATTACCAGCTTTCCCGTGATGAGATACAATCGTACACTGCAGGCATGCTGGAAACAGAGATTGTGTCGGAGCAGATGCGCGGAACAGTTGACCGGCCGGAAGTCTACATTAAAACCCGCTGCACAATTGACACAACCCTCTTGCAAAACCAAATAGCCGGATTCCGGGAAAATGAGGACTTGAAAGAACAGCTCGACGCTTCTGCCAAAGAAAACGATGAGCTCAGAAAAGAACGCGACGCGCTTGTTGCACAGCTCAAAGCGGAAAAGGACAAAACAAAAGCAGCTGAGACCCGCCAAAAGATCGGGACAATACTCGCAAAAGAGGAATCCAATGAAGAAACGAACAAGGTTTGGATCAATATCGGTCCACAGCTGGCTCAGAATGATACGGAAGCCCGTCCGATCAGACAGGCTGACCTCGACAGCTCAACGGTAATTCTCCAAAAAGCTGTCCGGGTCAACCCGCAAAATCAGCGCGCGCGCTCCCTGCTCGCTTCGTTGTATCAGAAAAAAGGCGATATGTCCGCAGCAGAAAATGAATTAAGAACCGCTCTCGGGCGAAATCCCTCAAGCATCGACCTGCGGATGAAGCTCGGTATTTTACTGCAGGAACAGGGCAGATATCCATCGGCATTGAGGGAGTTTCATGCGGTGGAACGGCTCAGACCGCAGAATCCTCTGATGTTGTTCCATACCGGTATGACATTTAGACAAATGGGCCAATGCAACAGATCGGTGCAGTATTTAAACCGGTTTTTACTCAACCCGAGGGTGCAGGCGTTTCCCCAGAAAAAACGGACGGCGGCCCAGGCCGTTGAGGACTGCGGTATGAACCAACCCGGATATCCGCAAAAAATCAGGGACACAAGGACAAACCATACTCATGAATAAATCCGACCTCATGAAACTGCTTCAGGATGTTCACGACAGGAAAACCGGAGTAGAGACCGCACTCAAGCGGCTCAAGCACCTGCCGTTTGAGGACGTTGCTTATGCGCACATCGACCATCACCGGCATCTGCGCCACGGAATGCCGGAAGTCATCTATTGCGAAGGCAAGACAACAGAACAGGTCGCGGGCATCGCGAAACGCATGCTCGTGCATAACAGCGATGTTCTCGCAACACGCGCTTCGGAAAAAATGTATACTGCGGTAAAAAAGCTGAACCGCCATGCCGTGTACCACGAACGCTCCCGTACGATTGTGGTCCGTCAGACAAAGATAAAAAAGACCAACGGCGTTGTTCTTGTCCTGACCGGTGGAACGTCGGATATCCCGGTGGCAGAAGAAGCGGCGGTTACTGCAGATGCGCTCGGCAGCACGGTAAACACCGTCTATGATGTAGGCGTAGCCGGAATTCATCGGATCCTGAGCAAGCGGGACGCCCTTGATGAAGCACGGGTCATCATTGTAATCGCCGGTATGGACGGCGCACTCCCGTCCGTGGTCGGCGGCCTGGTAGACAAACCCGTGATTGCAGTTCCTACCAGCGTGGGATACGGTGCAGGGTTCCAGGGTCTGGCGCCCCTCCTTACCATGCTCAACTCCTGTGCTTCAGGTATTGCCGTGATGAACATTGATAATGGATTTGGCGCCGGCGTTCTGGCCCACAGGATAAATCTGCTCGGAGAGCATAACCACGGCGCTGCATAGCCGTCCTCACCATCTAAGGGAGTCTATAGCAACCATGCCTACTGCCTATTTCGACTGTTTTTCCGGGATATCCGGCGATATGACCCTCGGCGCCCTTGTGGACGCAGGTGCGGACATCAATTCACTTCGTGCGGAGCTTCAGAAACTGAGTGTTCCGGGATACGAAATAACCTCTGAAAAAGTCACCCGCTCCGGCATCGCGGCGACAAAAGTGCGGGTCAATATTCATCATATTACGCACGAGCACCGGCACCTGTCCGACATTCTGGGCATCATCAGCAGTTCTTCTCTTTCAGCGCCGGTCAAACAAAAAAGCGAACTGATATTCACCCGGCTGGCGGAGGCTGAAGCCAAAGTGCATGGCACAGCGGTAGCAGACATCCATTTTCATGAGGTCGGTGCGGTAGACTCCATTGTTGACATTGTAGGCTCTGTCATCGGGCTTGAGCTTTTGGGCATATCGCAAATCATCATTTCTGCGGTCAATGTAGGCTCTGGAACAGTGAAAACCGCTCACGGCATTCTGCCCATACCCGCGCCGGCAACCGCTGAGATGCTGCGGGGAATCCCGTTTTACGAATCTTCGACAAAATTCGAGCTTGCGACCCCCACCGGAACTGCAATCATCAGCACGCTTGGCACGCCTTTTGGCCGTATGCCGGCCATGAATATTGAGCGGATAGCATACGGAGCAGGGGACCAGGATTTTCCCGGCACGCCGAATGTTCTGCGACTTATGATCGGCGAGCCCGCAGCATCCTGGGAGGAAGACCTGTCGGTTGTCATCGAGACGAATATCGACGATATGAACCCCCAGATTTACGACTACGTGGCTGAAAAACTCATGCGCCAGGGGGCGCAGGACGTGTACTTCACGCCCATCATCATGAAAAAAGGAAGGCCGGCGGTGCTGCTCTCCGTGTTGACAGACAAAGAAAAGGTTGACGGCATGCTTAATATCCTGTTTCGCGAAACCACGAGCATCGGCGTCCGCCTTCAGGATGTGCACAGAAAGAAGCTGCTCCGTGAAATCACGGAAGTGGACACCCGCTACGGCAGAATCAGACTAAAAGTGAGCAAATGGGGCAATGAAATTTTTTCAGTCACTCCTGAATATGAGGACTGCAAAAAAATCGCGGAAAGCAGACAGCTTCCGTTGAAACAGATTATGGAAGAAGCAAAAAAAGTATACTATACTACACGGTAGCACTGCGGCAGAGAAAACATTCTTTTCCCCGACAAAGGATCAAAGGAGCTTCATGCGTATTCTTCGCATTTCCATGGCACAGATCAATCCCACCGTAGGAGACCTCGCGGGCAACAGGGACAAAATTATTGCGTGCATTCTCCGTGCAAAAAAACTCGGCGCCGATATCGTCGCGTTCACGGAACTGGCTGTCACAGGATATCCGCCGGAAGATCTGCTGCTCAAGCCCCAGTTTGTCAAAGACAATCTGCGCACCTTACGGGAAATCACCAAAGCCACACAGGGAATCACAGCCGTCGTCGGTTTTGTCGACGTGAACGAATACTTGTACAACGCCGCGGCAGTCATCTCCCGCGGAAAGTTGTTGTATGTTTATCATAAAATGCTGCTGCCAAATTACGGCGTGTTTGACGAATATCGGTATTTCAAACCCGGCAAACGCTGTCCGATCATCGTTGTCAATGGTGTTCCCGTCGGAATCAATGTCTGCGAGGACATCTGGTATCCGGACGGACCGACACATACGCAGGCGCTGGCTGGGGCGGAAGTCATCGTCAACATCAATGCTTCTCCGTATCATAAAGGAAAAGGACGCGAGCGGATGCGGATGCTTGCCGACCGGGCCCGTGAAAACGGAATTTATATTGCATATACAAACGCAGTGGGCGGACAGGATGAGCTTGTTTTTGACGGCCACAGCCTCCTCGTTGACCCGAAAGGAAAGGTGCTTGCGACAGGCAGACAATTTGAGGAAGATTTTGTTACGTGCGATGTCAGGCTTCCTGCTCTTTCGAGCCGCGGCAAGTCTGCGACTTCGGAGTCCCTTTCCCGGGAGCACCTCGACTCCGTCGATACTGTCTTGATCTCCACCGGTACATCAAGAAAAAAAATACTGCCTCCGCCACGAATCGAAAAAGCTTACGCTCCTGTACAGGAAGTGTACCACGCGCTCGTTCTCGGGACTCGCGATTACCTCAAAAAAAATGGTTTCAAGTCCGCGGTAATCGGCCTGTCGGGCGGGATCGATTCTTCCTTGGTCGCCGCCGTGGCATGCGCGGCAATTGGAAAGAACCAGGTGGCCGGTGTTTTCATGCCGTCTCCGTACAGCTCTCGTGAAAGCCGCGAAGACGCCATTCTGCTCGCGCGCAATCTGGGCATGAAAATGCTGACCATCCCCATCCATCAGCCGTTCGATGCGTATTTGAACACGCTGCGCGGTGCGTTCGCAGGCACCCGGCAGGACGTAACCGAGGAAAACCTGCAGGCACGTATCCGGGGAAACATTCTCATGGCGCTCTCGAATAAGTTCGGGTGGCTGGTACTCACGACCGGAAACAAAAGTGAAATGGCAACGGGGTATGCCACCCTCTATGGAGACATGGCGGGCGGTTTTGCCGTAATCAAGGACGTGCCGAAAACGCTGGTGTACGATGTATCCCGATATGTGAACCGTCTTGCGGAAAAAGCCGTCATTCCAAAACGAGTGCTTGCCAAGGCTCCCACGGCAGAGCTCCGCCCCAATCAGAAGGACAGCGATTCGCTCCCGGTTTATGATCTCCTCGATCCCATTCTCAAGGCATACGTAGAGGACGACAAGGACTTCGATGAAATGTTAAATATGGGTTTTGACCGAAAGACCGTGGAGCGGGTCATTCATCTTGTTGATTCCAGCGAGTACAAGCGTCGCCAGGCCCCTCCCGGTGTCAAAATCACTGCCCGGGGATTGGGAAAAGACCGGCGGTTCCCGATCACCAACCGCTATAGAAGCTATTGATCGCCAGTGTATCACAATTTTTTATCGTTCCCGGATCTTCCATGAAAACAGGAACTCTTTACATAGTCGCCACGCCCATCGGGAATTTAGAAGACATAACGTTCCGTGCGCTTCGTATTCTCAAAGAAGCGGATATTATTGCCGCGGAGGACACTCGCCACACGCAAAAGCTGCTGAACAAATACGAAATTGACACGCCGCTTACCAGTTATCACGATCATAACAAGCATGAAAAAGCACCCATTCTCGTCGCGCGCCTGCTTGACGGCAAGAACGTCGCCCTCGTATCAGATGCGGGGACGCCGGGAATTTCCGACCCGGGGTATGTTTTAATCAATCTCGCGGTAGACCAGCAGGTACCGGTGGTACCGGTTCCCGGCGCCACCGCGGCCATTACGGCGCTTTCGATATCCGGCCTGCCGACTGACAGTTTTCGCTTTGCAGGTTTCCTCCCCCAAAAGCACTGCGCACGCCTTGCCCGCCTTCGTGCGCTTGCAAAAGATGAATGCACAATCATTTTCTATGAAGCACCGCACAAGATCATCAGGACAATCAGTGAAATGCTCGAGAGCTTCGGCGACCGCCGCGCCGTAATCACCCGCGAGCTTACCAAAATTCACGAGCAGGTTCTCCGGGGAACGCTTTCGGAGATTTTGATACAGCTGGAGAAAGGACCGCTGAAAGGCGAATTTACCATTATTGTCCACGGTTCCTCAGCAGAACCGCACGAGCAAATTGTCAGTACGGTGGAATATCTGAAAGACCTCGTGACGCAGCGAGGGTTAACTAAAAAAGAAGCCATCGCAACCGCAGCGGATGAACTGGGATTGCCGAAAAAGGAAGTCTACAAGGAAAGTCTAAGTATGTAACAACCATTTGGTCGCGACTTTTTTATTCTTTCTACCAATAGAAAAACAAAAAACTCCTCCCGACAAAGCACCAGACTTCCAGTTTTGCATATAAAGTGAATTAGCCCGCCCCTTGGGGCGGGCTAATTCACTTATCTCTCTTCCAGCCGGATGTAATCCACCACCAGCCTTTGTTCCGTGGGGACTGCCGCGTCACAAAGAATGTTCTGGACAATACTGATACTGTCTAGAGAAACAGGCTGTAAAACAGGCCCAGCCTTCGCAAGAACATCATAAAACGCTATTCTGAAATCCTCACCAAGTGGTACATACTCATCAATCGCAGTATAGCTCTCATTGCCACGGGTCGTAAAGTTGATTGACCGCGTTGATCCATCACCCATTCTTGCCTTGGCGACTACTCCCTGATATGCACCTGTCACCCACCCTCCGTTGCAAGGGCCCGATATCTGTTGATTAACGTCCATCGTATCTATTCTGAGGTTAATACGTGTAGCTGGAGTTATTGCATAGGGAAAAACATCGGCGAACGCGCAGTCTAGCGGATATTCGCCAAAGTAACAATGACGATTACCTCCAGGATCAGTTGCAGTCCGGCTCGGGATTCCTATGTAACTGTGATTACTCCATAAAACACCGGAATTCTCTTTAATCAGTCTCCCGTTGTCAACACGATGGCTTTGGTCAGTGGCCGGATACATGGTCATCGCACCAAAGCGTGTTTGGACCCAGGCATGATTGCCGGTTAGTCCGTTGTCCCATTCCTCCCTCCACCATCGAACCGCTTTTCCTGCGACCGCACCCTCTTCATTCCCCATCCTGCCCTGAAATACGAGAAAATAAGTGTTTTTTTCTTTTGGCGCCGGGGTTGTCGGTGTGGGGAATGTGACCTGCGCGCTCTGTCCGGGAATGGTTTGCTGTCCATTTTGGATGGCTGGTCCAATAGTGATGTTTTCCCATTTGGCAATAAGAATGCGGTTGCTGCTCTCATCGTCATAGTAGAGGCTGAAGGTGCCGGAGACGTCCTCAGTGCTGCTGTTGATAAGGGCATACTGATCCATGGTTTCGCCGGCCGGCACGAGGCTTAGCTGCCCCCGGAAGAAGTAGTTCAACAACCCCGCGCTGTAGCCTACGGCGCGGGGGAGAAGCTCCTGGGCATAGGTTTCATGCACATTGTCGTCAAGCACAAGCGCTACATTGGGAATGTTGGCATTCAGGCACGCACTACTGCCCAGGCAGGCCCAGTACTGCATCAGAGGGCTGACACGCCCGAAATGGTCGCATCCGTTCGCAGACATTCCTTTTCTGCTGATATATTTTTTCTTGTACATGACGCCAAGGGGACCGGTTGCCTCTTCTTCGCATATCTCGTAACCGGCGCTGGTGACGAACGGATTGGGGAAAAGGTGCGGCCTCGTCACACCATTGCTGGGGATCGTGTAGTCGCTGAAGTAGTTGGCGTTGGCAAATTCAGACAAACCGATTGACCAGCTTGTGGACGGATTGCTGCCCGTGTAGGTATCCGTGTCCCAGAATTTCGTAACGCTCATATCGGCAAAGGAAGGCATGGGAACACTTTGCAGGTTGGTTATGAGGACCGATTTTCTGCTTATGTAACGCTCAAACGGCTGGACAAAAAAATCTGTATTTATACTGAGCAGGTGCGACTCGAAATCGTTTCGCACGTGCGCCGGAACGGCCATGTCTTGTACAAGGTGCATCACCTGCCCCATAGCCTGAAATGTTTTTGCGAAGTTTATTTCTCTCATCTCACTACTTCCGGACGTCAACGCCAGATAGAAATACTTCCTCGCATTGTCCCACGTGTTGGGTTCGCGGATGTCCGGCCATTGGGGAAAGGCCTGCTTTCCACCACCAGGCGAAGGCGATAAATACCCCGTTCCCCACGTCACCGCTGAATAACGCGTCCAAAACGTACACCCACTCTCCGCCCACAACGGATCATCGCTCATTCCGGACTGCTCCCACGGCAACAACGGATTATGAAAATGATTCGCGCGACGGCAAACGACAGTATCTTCATCGGTAGAACCTTTTTTTAACAGTTCAATTACAGTGCTTTTGGGGTCTTGTGAATCCGAAGGAAACCGAGAAGTAAGCCCTTTTTCTAATCCTAATGCAGCTTTCAAATAGATATTAAGATTCGAAATGTCTCTTATAGCTTTTTCGCTAATTTGTGGATGCGTAATTTGCTCTTCAAACGCGAAGGAGGCAATCGGTGAAAAAATGATGGAGAGACATATTAATGAGGGCGCTATTTGCTTCTTCATTTGGTTTGCCCTTTCATTCTTTTTTGATCTTTTTCGTTTTGTTCTTTGATAACCTTGTCTTCTTCCGCTACTGAATACATTTTGAAGAATAATTGTTTTCTTTCTGAATCGATCGTGCTATTAATAGCTCCTGTTGTAAACATATAATGATCTGTATAACTATAGGTGGTTTTAAATTTCTCCAGCATATATCTATTATTTGATGCCCATTGAAAATCTTTTCTATTTTCCCAAGTAGGGAATATATTTCTGCTGCTCCATGTTACAAAGCCTTTTTTATAAACAGCCAAATCCGGCTTTTCTACAAACGACCTGTAACATCCCGGCAGATCGAATTTCCCGTCTTTGTCCGTCAGCACCTCTGCAACCTTCACCGACTCCGTATGCTTGTCGCCGATCCCTTTCTTGATCGTCCACTCCACAAGCACTACAGCACCTTCAATCGGTTTTCCGGTCTCCGCATCCACGACCGTCCCCGTAATAGGAAGATAAGCGCATCCTTTGACATAACCGGCCAGAAGCGCCGCAATAATAATTGATGTGATAATTACTTTCTTGTTTTTCATACCCCCCCCAGGAAAGTTTATTTCATTGTCAGTATTTACCTTCTACGTCAACGCCAGATAGCAATACTTCCTCGCATTGTCCCACGTGTTGGGTTCGCGGATGTCCGGCCATTGGGGAAAGGCCTGCTTGCCACCACCAGGCGCAGGCGATAAATACCCCGTTCCCCACGTCACCGCTGAATAACGCGTCCAAAACGTACACCCACTCTCCGCCCACAACGGATCATCGCTCATTCCGGACTGCCCCCACGGCAACAACGGATTATGAAAATGATTCGCCCTGCGGCAGGGCTCGAAGTCTTCGAGTTCAGCGCCTTTTCTCAATAAAACCAAAATGTCGTCAGCAGAATACGATGGGACCTTTGCTTGAATTCCATCTTTAAAACTCAAATTGCTTTTGAGATATTGATCGAGTATAGAGATTTTAATGGCGATTTTCGTAAGCTCTGGATGAGTAACTTTTTCATCATAAGCCAACCCATTACGAGCGCATAAAAATAATATTGAACAACAAATAGCCCAACATAGGAACGTTCTCTTTATCATCGTCTACCCCCGCTATCGCCTCTTTGCTTTACATCGCGTTCTTTTATAGCCTTTGCTCTTTCCCACTCGTTATAAGCTTTAAAAAATAATTTCTTTTGGTTAGTTGCGCTTTCGGGACGCACAGCACTTGTTATAAAATAATAGTGATCATCAAAACTGAAGGAGCTCCTAACTTGCTCTAATTTAAATACAGCCCCGCTCTTCCATTGAAAATCAGTTCTTCTTTCGTTCTTAGAGAAAACATAATTGCTGCTCCACGCCACATACCCCTTCTTGTAAATTGTAAGATCTGGTGCTTCTATGAATGGTCTATAGCATCCTGGTAGGTCAAACTTGCCATCTTTGTCCGTCAGCACCTCTGCAACCTTCACCGATTCCGTATGCTTGTCGCCGATCCCTTTCTTGATCGTCCATTCCACAAGCACAACAGCGCCTTCGATCGGTTTTCCGGTCTCCGCATCCACAACCGTACCCGTAATAGGCAGATAAGCGCATCCTTTGACATAACCGACCAAAAGTGCCGCAATAATAATTGACGTGATAATTACTTTCTTGTTTTTCATGAAAACCTCTGCTTAAATAGCTGATAGTTGTCTGATATAGTATGCCTTTCTATAAAATACTTTTTTCAAAAAGCCCTGATTTTCCATAATCCATTTCTACCCTTGACAAAAAGAACGGCATAGGCAGAAACACTGCCGTTTTCCTGACGGATGGCTTCGTATTGTGCGTCTATTGTTCCGACGCTTACTGTTATTAAATCCGTAAAAGCTGAAAATATCGCTGTAAGGCCTTCACTTCCTATTTGATTGAAAATAGTTCTATATCGATCTTTGCTCGTATCAATAAAATAATTGAGTGCAGCCTCTATACTCCCCGCCAGAACCGCCCCTTTCATTGCCTCCCACTTGGCTTTGAGGAGCGTATCCATCGTGCTTCTATCCAGCACATTCACGATTGCCGTTTCCGTGTACGTATTTCCCAGTGTATCAGTAACTGTTACGGTTGGAAAGTATAGCCCCGGGATCCGGTAGCTTGCCGTGATTTGGGTGAGCGTTGCTCCTTGCTGCTCCGCGATCCCGTCGCCGTTCGTGTCGTAGGAGTAGTTTGCGATCGTGCCGGTGATATGGGACTCTACATTAATCGTGGTTTCAAAGCCGGTTGTCCCGTCTGTTTTTGTTGTCATAATTCCGCTTGTTGGATTGGCGGTGAATCTCACCCGCTCCTGAATGCTGTCCGTGTTGATCGTTATCGTTGCCTGTTCCTGGATACCGTATATGTTGGTCGCCGTCGCTGTTATGGTGTTCGGTCCTTGCTGGAGCGAGATTATGGCCGCAAAACTGCTGCCTTGCTGCTCTGCTTGGACGCCGTTTACGGTTATGCCTATTTCCTGATTTGCCGGATAGTTTATCGTTCCTCGTATAAGCGCAGTGGATTTATTGATTGTTGTTCCTGTTGGTGGTGAAACTATCTGTATCCCAAACTGGTGTTGCACGGTGACAGGGAAGTTTTGCTCTGTCACATTCCCGGCTCCGTCTGTTATGCGGATTGTGACAGTGTGGTTGCCGGATGCAAGTGTGAAGGTTTCAAGACTGAACGTATACGGCCCCTGGGTGAGCGTTGTTCTTACAATGTTGTCCACAAGCAAAGTCACGCTCCGGATGCCGGATAGGACATCTGAGGCTGTAACTGTTATGGTTGCTGTACCCGTGAGCACTGCATTGGCGGTGATTCCGGTAACCGTTGCCGTGGGCGGCTCCTGGTCAAGGATGACTGTCCGGCTAAGAGTGCTGCTGTTGCCTGCCCGGTCGGTCGCGGTGAACAGAAGTGTGTTGATACCGTTCGTCAACGCGGCTGTTCCAGTGAAACCGCTTCCGCTCATGGTCAGCGGTTGCGCTGCTCCGGTATTTACGGTTACTGTTGCTGTTCCGGGGTTCTGGTCAATGATGGTGCCGGCTATATTGACTGTCTGGCTGTTGGTGACTGTTCCCTCTCCTGGTGCTGTTATGCTGATCTGCGGTGACGTGGTGTCGCGAATAACCGAAATAATCACGGAGTTCCGATTCAGTGCCGGGTCTGTCGCGGACACACCAATATACTGGATTCCTTCCCCGGGCCTCATGTTGTATGGGAATGAAAACGTGCCGTTTGTGACGGGTATATTTGCTCCATCCGAATCAAGTTGAACGACCGCTGCAGGATCGTCCACCGTCCCGGTTACGGTGATGGTCGGGCTGTTCGTAATGGTCCCGTCCGGTGGTGAGGTAATAGCAATGTTTGGAGCGATTGTGTCTTTGATGAACGTAACGGTTGCGGCAGTCTGGTTCCCCTGTTCAGGTGTCATTGTGATGGTGACCGGATAGGGACCGTCCGGACCGGACAACCGCATTCTGGCCCAGAAAAACGTGTCTGTCCACCCTGCCTGCAGGATTCTGCCCCGGTTGTAGATATATCCTCCGGAAATCAACGGGATGCCATCAACGACTACGGTTGCATCTGTATCATTCACCCGGCCCAGGATGTATCCGCGTTCATAGTGTACATGGCCCAGCGGGACTTGCTGTGCACATCCCGCCACTGGCGGATGGGGCTGCTGTTCCAGGTAGGCTTCTGGACAGACCAGGAGTGCGCCGCTGTCCGGCGTATTGTACGTGACGTGAACTGTATCTGTTGCCTTCTGCCGGACACGGTTGGTTGCTGTGGCGGTTATGGTATTGTTCCCGGAGGCGAGAGCTACCCCGGCTGCCTCAAAGTCTAGATTCGTGACCGTTGCCTGTATCCCGTTCACCTCCACTGTTGCCGTGGGATCGGTTATGGTGCCCCTGACGGTGATCGGCGAGGTTTCAAACACTGCTCCATCTACGGGCTCGGTTATGGTAATGCCGATTTTAGGCAGTCCGATGTCCAGGGCCCGGATATTGATGTACCCCGGGACCTGAAGAAGCAGGTCTCCGACGTCACTCCCTTTAAATAGCGTGTCTTTGGTGGCAACCCAGACGGTATTGTCAGCAGAGTCAACTGCTATGGCAATAAATTCCGCGCTGCAGGTACTGGATTGGGCAGTCTGTCTATTTACGGTACCGGAACTGACAGTTGCAGTTGCCGATACATTATTCTGTTGGCTGCTCGGGCAGAGCGGTACTGTAAGCAACTTCTGATTGTCCTTGCTGTATTTATGCACCTCATTGACGGTGACAATCCACAAACTGCCGGTTGCCGTATTTACTTCCATGTCACGGATTCCGGCAATCTCCCCAGTGCGGAAAAGCTCCTGGCCCAGAGCGTCTAGTTTGCCGAGTCCTTCTTCTGTTCCTACCCACAAGGCATGGGATGCGGGGTCTGCCGCTAGGGCGGTGATGGATATGCTATCGCCAGCCGGAACGCTGAATAATGCCGTGCCGTCTGGCGCGTATTTGGTTATCTTGTGCACTTCCGCCATCCAGCAACTCCCATCGGACACGTCAACGGAAACCGCGGTTATGCCGCCGAAGCCGCCAATCCGGAAAACCTCCTGATTACCATAAGATAGTTTGAGCAGCTCTCCTCCGGACCCTATCCAGACCGAGCCGTCGGATGGATCAAGGGAAAGCCGAACACGGCTGTTGATGGCGCTTTGGGTAGTGGCTACGGCAGAGGAAACAGATGCGGCGGTAGATGATGAAAAAGGAATAGATACGTTGACCAAATGCCGGAATATCTCGGTGCCGTCCTGACGGTACTGCATCACCGCGGTCCTGGTCCCCAGCCAAACAACACCGCGGCTGTTATCTGCTGCTACATCATCAAGAGATTGGGTCTGGATATACACACCCGGCCGGCCGTCTGTGCGCGAAACTCCGATACCCGTGCCTTCTTCTCCCACCCACAGCAACCGGGGCGGCATGCTTTCGGCTGCGGATGCTTGACCGACATATGAAAAAGGCTGTTGTCCGGAAAAGACCAGTTGTATTATTATAAAAACCAGTACATGAATTTTTTTTCGGACACAAGAGAACATAGCCATAATCAGCGCCTCCTTGCCATCTATTCATTATAATAATATGCATAGAAGATGGCTGATTATGGTTTTCTTTTTGCTGTTTGTAAATACCACAAATTGGGTATTTTATCGGAGAAATAAAAAATTGCAGGTTATTGCAGAAAGGCTCAAAGATAAGGATCGGGGACAATTTATATATATTTATAACTAATTTTTCTCTGTGCTACTTTCGAATAAAAACAGTTATTATCAGAACTTATCTCAGAAGCGGAAACGACCACCCCGCTCAGAAAGAATCGCGTCCTTAAGCAGACACAAATAGGTTCTAATCAATTTTTAAAAATTCTTGTGCAAGGTACTCACCGACATTGGTCGGCGTTATGAATTTGTAATGATTTCTTGGCTTACTCGCAGTATACGTTGCCGCAAACAAAATTTCACCAGTTGCTACATCAATCAGCCTTGCCGAGCAGTTGGAAATATAATCTCGGTACCCGCCGCTTGACAACCCGGCAAAACCATTTGCTATCGTTGCGCTCCCAACGATCATGGCATCTATTCCTTTTATTTTTCCGATAACCGACTGCTGATTTTGCAGAAGACCCGTGAGAGAAAGTCCTTGTTCAGCCAAAATTTTGTCAAGTTGAGCCCTTTCTATTATCGTGAATCTGGACTTGACCAAATTTGCGGACAGCGATTCTGCAACTGCCGATCCCATATCGGCAATGCTAGCGTCAAAAGGAACTATAGCAATTCTTTCAACTGATTTTAACCGTTGTGGATTGTTAACAAATTTCTTGGTTGTAATAGCGGAACACGCAGGTATGCAGACCAGACATATAATCAATATATTTAGCATCCAACTTGATTTTTTCATTGGTCTTCCTTCCTGTTCATCAGTGTTGATTTTGGATTATGAACATGATGGGCTTTTATCATTATCTGTAGTATAGTGCGCGTTATTTTGTATTTTCTTTAATTACCTGCCCCGGACTTACAAACGAAATCCCCTGACCGGACGTCGCGCCGATCATGACACATTCTATAATGGGAGCATTTATTATTTTTTGCGAGGACCACTTCACGATAAAATTTGCGCCGACACCGCCCGCGGTATCGCTTTCCGGAATGTAAATGTAGGTTGATTCAAGAGGACCGAGAGTCACCGTTTGCTGATAGTACGTTCGCACCAGTTTCCCTTTTGTGTCAAAATAATTCGCAGTCAAGACAGTGAGAGAATTTGTCATATCGGTATTTCTTATGCTCAGGATGGCTGCCAGATAAAACGGGATCTGCTTGGGCGCGGTGAACACATTGGAATAAACCGGAACATAAACCGTCTGTCCCTTTGATAAATTATACTGTTCTGCGGCGACCCCTTCATGGCAATAAATAAGGAGGGAAAGAAGCACTCCGTACTGCATCAGTTTGCAAAACAGCTTTCTCATATCGCTACCTCCTCGTTGTTTACCGCCTGCACCGGCATTTGTGTTTTTTTATCCGGCAAACTCCGGCAATTCCGTCCGGAATTATCAATAGTCGTCCGTCGTTGTCGTGATGTAACTATATCACAAAGCGCTGCTTCTGCAAGAGTCTGGCATGGTTTTTTTTAGAAGGAACGATTTGAGTGGAGTCCCCTCCGGCAGGAGCCGGAGGCCCCCTCGATAGACACGACCTCCCGCGACGTACTGCATTCCTCCTCCGACGAGCGTCGGGGGATTCCATGTCGCAGGGATTAATTCCGCAGGATTCAACTGCCGGAATCGGGCTGGTCGCCCTTGAGTACGGTTTGAAGTGCTTTGCTTAAATCCGTAAGTTTATACGGTTTGGAAATGATGGCGGAAAAACCGTATTCCCGGTAATGTGCCATTATGGCATCCTGTGAATATCCGCTGGAAACGATTGCTTTAACGTAAGGGTCTGTTTTCAACAGCTCTTTTATGGCTTCCTCCCCCCCCATTCCACCCGGAATGGTCAGGTCCAT
The DNA here is from genome assembly GCA_963663225.1 of Nitrospirota bacterium. Classification (GTDB taxonomy): domain Bacteria; phylum Nitrospirota; class UBA9217; order UBA9217; family UBA9217; genus JBAZLV01. The sequence goes on from OY760142.1 coordinate 1,056,201, forward strand.
GATAACAGCATCAAAGGGCCGTACCGACGCGCGTGCTTTTTCATATGTTTCGATGGCTTCGCGTCCGTCCCTGGCATATTCGACCTCATATCCGAGACTGTCAAGCATCGCCCCTGTAACATCTCTCAACATTGCGTCATCGTCCATAATCAGAATTTTTCCATTTCCGTAAACCGGCTCGTCTGCAGCTGGTTTCTCTGCCGATGTTTGCTTCTGAGAAGCGGGGAGAAATACCGTAAAGACCGTCCCGGTTCCAACCGTGGATTTTACCATAATATATCCATCATGTTTCTTGATAATGGAATAGGCTATGGCCAAACCGAGGCCGCTTCCACCCTGTTTTGTCGTAAAATACGGATCAAAAATCCTTTTCAGCTGGTCCGGCGGGATCCCTGCACCCTGGTCTTCCACGGTTATTTTTAAGTAATTTCCTTCCGGCAGCGGAATGCCTTCTTTCGCACCCAGTACGGCTTTTTTCACGCACACCCGGATAATGCCGCCTTCAGGCATTGCCTGGTCCGCATTGAGAACAAGATTGTGAATGACCTGACTTACCTGTCCTTCATCGGCTTCTATCGGCCATAAATCATCCGCCAGGTTCAGTTCACACTTTACATTGGATCCCCGTAATGAAAATATCGCCGACTCCCTTATTATTTCGCTGAACGTCGTCGTTTTTTTTACCGGCGCACCTCCGCGGGAAAAGGTGAGCAGCTGGTGCGTCAGGTCCCTTGCCCGCAGAGTCGCATGCTCGGCCATTGCGAGTTTCGCGTGCAATTCATGGTCCGGCCCCAGGGACAACTTTACCAAACTGATATTTCCCATGATCGAGGTAAGAATATTGTTGAAATCATGCGCGATACCGCCGGCAAGAATGCCGATTGATTCTAGATTCTGAACTTTCCGAATCTCCTCCTCCATCTTTTTCCGGTCTGTGATATCCGTCATGACGACCATGATACTGCTGATCCGTCCCTGCGCATCATGCAGCGGCGATGCGGAGATACTGATGTCTGCCGGGGTGCCGTTCTTTCGTTTTAAAATGATTTCCTCGTCAGAAAACGATACACCGCGCAACACCCGGTTTCTGAGCAGCTGAAGCTCCTCGCGGTCCGATTCCTGCAACTGTGAATAAAACCTGCCGATTATTTCATCCTTGCCCCAGCCGAAAATCCGCTCGGCCGTTTCATTCCACATCGTAACATTCCCTTCCGGACTGAGCGTCATGATTGCGGCAGGCGAGGCTTGCAAAGTGGCATTCAGTCTGTCATTGGCGTCCCGCAGCGCCTCCTCGGTCTTCTTTAAAGCGGTAATATTGGTGGCCGCGCAAACAGCACCGAGCAGCATTCCGCCACTGAAACTGATAAGGGAGCCGGAAAAAAGCATCGGCACTTTTTCACCGCGTTTGGTGAGATACTCAATTTCAACGTTATTAATCAGCTTTCCCCGGAATATGTCTTCGATTATGCTCTTCACAGCCGAAGGCTGCCCCAGTATCAAATCGAACGGCCGCCCGATCAGTTCCTTCTGATCATACTCAAGCTGCCGGCATGCGGTCTGGTTGGCCAGAGTAATTGTTCCGTCCGAGGAAATAACGAACAATGTATCGACCATGCTGTTGATAATGCTGTCTACGTAATATTTGGACACGCTTGTTTTTTCCAGATCCTCGGCCATCCGGTTGAAACTGTCCACCAGCATCTGCATTTCTCCGGTTGTGGCGGCTCTCACCGGCGTAAATATGTCTCCTTTTGCAAGCCGGGATGCGGCCTGTCCAAGCTCCATGATCGGATCTATCAGCGTCTTTCCGGATATAATATACAGCGTTATCCCAACTGCGCATCCGGCCAGAATGCTCAGGAGGACGACTAAATAAATCGTCTTGGCAATTTGACCGGTAATGGCATGTTGTGACATGCCGACCGTGACTTTACCAAGACTCTCGGCCCCGTGCAGGATCGGTTCCGATATTTCCCGGATAACAACTTGTTTATTGATTCTTTCGATGCTGTCCGCCAAATCATTTTCTCCTGCCAGCATCGGGAGGAAGTTTTTCATACCAGGCCATTTAAAATTGATGCTTTCACTTTTCGTAGTCAGTATTTTCCCGCTGCGGTCTGCGATAATTACATAAATGATTTCTTCGTCTGTGATCGGTTCGGTATAAACGACCTGCTGCTGCGCGCCGTCGTGCATGGTCATAAGTTTCTCATTATGGCGTGCGATTTCAGAGGCTAATGCAGATGCTTTCTTCGTCAGGGAATTCTCAAGAATTGATCCAACCGTGAGCGCGATTGTCACACTCAGAACGCAGGTGCTCAGCAACAGGACAAGGGATATGTCCCGCAACAGTTTATACCGTATACTTTTTTTAAAATTCCTTTTAACCATGCATGCTTTCCCGGGACCGGCAGCCGCCAGGGATCAGCTCTCTTTCCTCATCTGGCCGATTCATAAACCTGTTATCTCGTATCTCTTATCGGCTCCTGCCATAACAACTTAAGTCCGGTTGAGGCATGATACGACTATGGTTTTGTAAAAATCCTTTGCTATATCTTTACTGCTGGGTTATTATAACCAGTTATACACATGCCAATATGGCAGTCATTTTTTTCAAAAAGTAAAGGTTCTCTCACATGATCCAGGTTACCAATATAGAAAAATCCTACGGCAAACAAGTACTGTTCGACGGAGTAAGCTTCACCATAAATCCGCACGAACGCGTCGGCCTTGTCGGTAGGAACGGCCATGGAAAATCCACACTCTTTCGCATGATTCTGGGTGAGGAGCATCAGGATACCGGCGTGATCACGATCCCTTCGGGATATACCATTGGCCATCTTTCCCAGCACATCCACTTCACCGGACCAACGGTGCTTCAGGAGGCCTGCCTCGCCCTCCCGCTCAATGAGGACCATGTGGATGAAACATACAAGGCAGAGGCGATTCTCCATGGGCTTGGATTCGCTTCTGATGATTTCACCAAGCCGCCTTCATCATTGTCCGGAGGATATCAGGTCCGGTTGAATCTCGCTAAGGTGCTCATCTCGGAGCCGAACCTGTTGCTTCTGGACGAACCGACGAACTACCTCGACATTGTTTCAGTCCGCTGGCTCACCAATTTTTTACGCGCATGGAGAAACGAACTCATCATCATCACGCATGACCGTGAATTCATGGACGGCGTAACGACCCATACCATGATCATTCACCGCTGTAAAATCAGGAAAATAGCCGGCGGCACGCAGAAGCTATACGATCAAATCCTTCTGGAAGAAGAAATCTACGAAAAAACGCGCCAGAACGATGAAAAAAAGCGCCGCGAAATCGAGCAATTCATCAATCGTTTTCGCGCTCAGGCGACCAAGGCGCGGGCGGTCCAATCCCGCATTAAAGCGCTGGAAAAACACGAACAGCTTGGCAAACTGGAAGAAATCAAAAACCTTGACTTCAAATTCCGCTCGTCGCCTTTCGAAGCAAAATGGCTGATGACTATTGAAGATCTGGCTTTTTCCTTCTCTCCGGACGCTCAAAAACTCATTGAGGGACTGTCCTTTGCCGTCGGAAAGAACGACCGCATCGCAGTCATTGGGAAAAACGGCAAGGGAAAAACAACCCTCCTGAACCTGCTGGCACAGGAGCTTTCCCCCACCGGCGGGGAGATTAAAACGCACCCCAATACAAAAATCGCCTATTTTGGCCAGACCAACATCAACCGCCTGATCCCTTCCCGTACGGCCCTCGACGAAATCATGAACGCGCACCCCGACCACAGCCATAACATTGCGCGTTCCATCTGCGGTCTCATGATGTTTGAGGGCGACAATGCGCTTAAAAAAGTCAGCGTTCTTTCCGGCGGAGAAAAAAGCCGCGTTCTGCTCGGCAAACTTCTTTTGTCCCCGGCCAACCTCCTGCTTCTCGACGAACCGACAAACCACCTTGACATGGAATCCATCGATTCTCTGATTGAAGCCATCGAGGATTTTGATGGCGCAGTCATTATTGTGACGCACAGTGAGATGATCCTGGAAGCAGTTGCGACAAAATTGATTGTGTTCGACAACGATATGGTCAGCCTTTTCGAAGGAACATATTTCGATTTTCTGGAACGGGTGGGATGGCAGGACGAAGGTGGTGTGCGTACCCGGCCTGCAAAGAAAAAAGACGCCGCTCAAAAAACAGCGAACAAAAAGGATGCAAAAAAAATAAAAACGGCCCTCATTGCCGACAAATCAAAAGCGCTCAGCGCACTCAAGAACAGAACCGCGGCCCTTGAAGCGGAAATTACGGACATTGAGCAGCGGGTGGAGCAGGACACCCAGGCGTTGCTCGATGCATCAGTAAAAGGTGAAGCCCTTGCAATCAGGCGGTTATCCCAGTCCGTCAGTGAAGACAAGGCAAAAATCGATGCGCTCTTTGCGGAGCTTGAATCCGTGACAAGTGAGCATGATGCCAAAGCAAAGGAGTTTGATCTCCAGATGCAGGAGCTCGATCGGTAATCTGTTTTTTACCGGCGGATCAAATTTTGAACTGTTGGGCGATGGTTTGCAGCCCGGCAGAAAGCGTCGACAGCTCCGCGGACGCGCCTGCGATTTGCTCCGCTCCGGAGGACGTCTCTTTCGATGTGGCCGCGACACCGGCAATATCCGATGTAATCGTTTCCGCAACTGTCGACATTTCCTCCGTTGCCGAAGCGATCTGCTGGACCATTTCCTGCAGCTCGGTGATGCTCTTCGTGATCAGCGCGAGCGCCGAGCCGGCCTCCCGGGACAGACTTACCCCGGACTCTACGCGCTCGAAACTGCCGTTCATGGCTGAGATAGCCCCTTCAGTCTCGTCCTGTACCGCCTTAATCATGCCGCCAATCTCCGTGGTGGCATGTGCGGACCGTTCTGCCAGTTTTCGCACTTCATCAGCGACCACGGCGAATCCTCTGCCCTCCTCGCCCGCCCGAGCGGCTTCGATTGCCGCATTCAGCGCCAACAGATTCGTTTGCTCGGCAATGGACCTGATCACTTCCAGGATTTCCCCAATCTGTTTTGATCGCCCTCCCAAAGAGGTGATGAGCCGAGAGCTTTCGGACATTGATTTTGCAATGTCCTGAACTTCCGCCACGGTTTTTATGACGATCGCCTCGCCGTCCTGCGCCGTCTTCAGCGCTTTTTCTGAAGATGTAGCGATATTTGAGGCATTTTTCGCTATGTCGACTATGGTCTGGGACATCTCCGTAGTTGACGTCGCTAGCTGTGTCACCCGTGCGGCCTGATCAGCCATTCCCTGCGATATCTGCCGGGCGTTCGAACTCAAATCTCCGCTGCCGGATGCAACGCGCTCCGCGGACGATTGTATATTGCCGACAATTCCCTTTAATTTTCCGACCATGCCGGTCAGCATTGCGCACAATTGACCTACTTCATCTCTGCATTGTTCCGTGATGGTAACGGTAAGGTCCCCGTTTGCAACGCGTTCAGCCGCACCCGTTGCTGTTTTAAGCTGTTTTCTGATCCCAAATGTTATCCATCCGGCGAACACGCCCGACAAGACCACGGCGCAGATTGTAAAAATAATGAGCAGCAGTATCGCTTTCTTTTCGGCCTTTTCCGCATCCGCCCCGGCCTCCTGCGTCATTTTTACTTCATACTGCGTCAATGCTTCTATAGCAGGCATATAGCGTTCGCGTTGAATCTTCCGGACATCAACCAGGCGGAGCTGCTTGGCTGCCTCGATTCTGTTTTCCTTCATCAACTGGATGAACGTTCTCATCGCATCGTCATACTCTTTTTTCGCAGGCGTGAATGCTTCATATAATTTTTTCCCTTCTGGGGTATCCGCACCTGCGCTCAGCTTTTCAATATTTATGTCTATATCCTGCATCGCTTTCTCGATCCGGACAAGGTCTTTTTGCACCTCCGCCTTGTCGTTCAGCAAAAAAACGCCGAATGAAGACCGGGCAATGATGTTTGTTTTATCAAGGGTGTTGTTCGCAAGCACCGCACGCGAAAAATGATTGTTCGTAATGTCCTTCAGACAGGTGCCGATATTCCGGTACCCGTGGATGCTGATCCCGACAATGGCGAACATTATCAGAATAACAAGCCCGAACCCGATGATAAGCCTGGCACAGATTTTTAAATTCTTCATGGACACTCCTCCGCGTTGCCGAACGCTTCTTATCATTAATCCGAACATCAGACGCTGTCTTTCTTGTCGGCTCTTTTGTTGCAAACTTTAGCAACCTGCATGCAAGTATGCATACTGCGGAGAAGTTTCCTGCAAATCGACGCATAGTACCATAGTAAGAGAACTTTATTATTTCAGTCGAAACGAGAAGAGAAAAAAAGAAGGTTGCCTGCACTGCACTGAAGATCAAGGGCAGACAGCAGAAGGAATGTATTGCAGAAATTGCTTTATCAAAATCGCATCATCACTTAATGTACGAGCAGCAGTAGTCTGTCACCACCTTCACTTTGAGCTGAAACTTTGCGTCCGCCGGAACTTCAAAGGACTGGCCGCTTTTGATCGTTATCCAGTTTTTTTCACCGGGCAACAGCACATCAAGCTCTCCTGACATGATTTCCATGAGTTCTTTTTCTTTTGTACCGAACTCGTATTCTCCCGGAAGCATTATTCCGAGTGTTTTCCGGGAACCATCGGGGAAAAGTACTGTTCTGCTCACGACGTTACCGTTAAAATAAATGTTTGCTTCCCGCACTATTGAGACATTCCTGAACTCCGACATCGTTCCTCCTTATAAAAAAACTATTTAAGTAAAAACCGAATCAATTATCCAAGTGGCAGCAGTTGTATTTTTAATAAATCCAGCTGACTACTGATCGTATCGTAGCACATATGTTTTCACAAAACAATCTTGTACTCAAAAGGTACTATAAAAATCGTGCATACAAAATACGAATATTTTTAATTCGCAGTGATGTTCTTCCTTGAAAAGTCTAAAGACTTTTGCTAGACTTTGAAACAATGTGTAATTAATACAATCATCATTCATGGCACTTCTGGAAATATACCCTGCGAGAAAAGCGCCATGCAAGTGTGAAGAGACCACGGATGCCGCTTCGACACAAGAGGTGTCGTATGGCGAAGTTCAAAAATAACGGCGATTCCCAAAACAGTATTCTTTCAAAAAAAATCCTCCTGCAAATCCATCCCTGCGTCCCTGACTTTTCTGCGCAGTCTCTCACCAACAACGCAACAATTTCTCTCGTCTCCAAATTCGGCATCAAATCAATCACCAACCGCACTTCCTCATACGGTCCGCAATTTTATTATACAAGCTGCCAGCTTCTTTTTCTTATAAAATAGTTTTTTCAGGATCAGCTCCTGCAGCGGACCTGAAATATACGGGTTGCTGCCGTCTTTCGCCGTCTGCATTTAAAAAAGGAAAAGGAGGTGGTAGACAAACAATACTTAACAAGCATATACAATTGGAAGGAGGTGAAAATAACTGCTGATTTAAAGGCGCAGCACTATTCACTGCATGTTTACTCGAATTGCGCCGTCTGTTGGCAAGGCTTGATCTTGGTATAGTGCCAGGTCAGGTGAATTGTGCGTTTAACAACTTTGCCGATAAGGAGGTAATAATGAGTGAACAAGAAAAGAAAGACACGAGTCAGCAAACCTGTCCCGGTGGCGAGGGTCCCGCATTTCCCGTGACCGACATGCCTGAATCGAAGTGGGGAAAGATGACGAACAAAGAGCTCTTCTTCGCGATGGGACCGGCCGTCATCGCATTAGGCGGTTCGATTGGCGGCGGAGAATGGCTCATTGGTCCTTCACTTTTCGTTAAATACGGGCTCGTGCTTCTCTGGGTCACTACTGTTTCAACCACTCTTCAGACCTTCTTGAATCTGGAGATGACACGATATACTCTGGTCACCGGCGAACCGATCACAATCGGGTTCATGCGACTGAAACCAGGCAAGGCATTCTGGGGCTGGCTCTTCACGATTGCCGGGTTCATCGAACGTGCCATGCCGGGCTGGGCGCTTGCCTGCGCCACGGCAGTCGCCGCGATGCAGTTGGGCAGGATTCCCGCTCTTGCGGATAAGCCAGTTGTCATCTTCTGGGCATACTTTATTTTTATCGGGCTCGGCATACTGTTGTCCATCGGTGGCAAGGTCGAGAAGATACTGGAGTATGTACACTGGGCTATGTGCGCGGGCATCATTGGCGGTCTCATTTTGCTCGACGCTTTCCTGGCGCCTGCAACCACCTGGGGCGAGGCGCTGGTCGGTTATTTCAGTTTTGGAGTCATGCCGCCGGGGGTCGACATTCTTTTGTTCGGCGCGCTGGTCGGTTACTCCGCTTATGGCGGATTCGGCAATAACTGCCTGACGAACTGGTATAGAGACAAGGGCTACGGGATGTCCGCAAAGATCGGTTACATTGCCAGCGCCATCGGCGGCAAAGACGTTCATGTTTCTCCGTCCGGGAATATGCCCGCCCCAACCGCGGAGAACGTCGCACATTTTAAGGGATGGTGGAAACTCCTCAGTTTTGACCAATGGGCCATATTCTGGGTGGGAGGCATGCTTGGGATGGCCTTGCCCGGCATCCTTTACGTATGTCAGGTTCCGCAGGGGACGTCCCTCCCGAGCTGGGGCATCGCAGTCGCTGCGGCGCAGCATTTTGGAACCCTTGGCCTTTACATGATTGCCGGGATGGGGTTCTGGATCCTGTTTTCGAGTGCCATGAGCAATCTGGATCTGGTGCCGCGGCAATGCACCGACATGTTGTGGTACTCGTCACCAGGCATCCGCAAGTTGGCCAAGAACGATATCCGCAAAGTCTACTATGGTTTGTTGGTTGCAGTGCTTGTGTGGGGCACAATTTACGTGAACATAACCCTGCCGATTATCATCCTCGCAATCAGCGCCAACGTCGCCAACTTTACGATGGCTATATCAGCAATAATGACGGTCATCGTCAATCGAAAATTCCTGGCCAAGGAATTCCGTCCGTCGATCTGGCGTGAAATCATTATGATTGCCAGTATGCTTTTCTTCGGGTTCTTTTTCTTGCTGTTTATTCTGACCCAGTTCTTTGGTGTCAAGTTTTAGGCGGAACGCGGTGTGCAGCATACGTAAAAAATTAACCCCCCACCTGTTTCCGGGTGAGGGGTTTCATTTGGTCACGCAGCGATGGAATTATTTAAAAAAAGTACGTCGGCCGAACTGAAACAACCGCTTCGTTTTTTTACGATTTACCGGGTCAAACGGCGATATTTGATCCGGTGCGGCTGATCTGCTTCAGCGCCAAGCCGCGTCTTGCGATCAGCTTCGTACTCGGTGTAATTCCCGTCGAAGAAGACCACTTTGCTGTCGCCTTCGAACGCGAGAATGTGTGTGGCAATCCTGTCCAGGAACCACCGGTCATGGCTGATGACCACGGCGCAGCCCGCGAAGTTTTCGAGCGCCTCCTCAAGGGCCCGCATGGTGTTCACGTCCAGATCGTTTGTCGGCTCGTCCAGAAGCAGCACGTTCGCTTCTTCTTTCAGCATGCGGGCAAGGTGTACACGGTTCCGTTCGCCGCCGGAAAGCACACCCACCTTCTTTTGCTGGTCCGTGCCTGAAAAGTTGAAGCGGGCGACATAGGCGCGGGAATTCACGAGCTGTTTGCCGAGCTGCACCTGATCCTGCCCGTCGGTGATCACCTGCCAGATCGTCTTGCTGGGATCGAGCGCTTCCCTGCTCTGGTCGACATACGCGAGTTTTACGGTTTCTCCGATTTTGACCGTGCCTGCATCCGCTTTTTCCTGGCCGGTGATCATACGGAAGAGCGTCGTCTTGCCCGCGCCGTTCGGACCGATCACGCCGACGATGCCGCCCGGCGGCAGCATGAAGCTCATGTTCTCAACCAGGATATTGTCGCCGTAGGCTTTTGTCACGTTCTCTGCTTCGATCACGACCTTTCCAAGACGCGGTCCCGGCGGAATATAGATCTCCAGTTCTTTTGCGCGTTTTTCGCCCTGCTGGCCGAGCAAAGCTTCGTACGAATTAATGCGCGCTTTTGCCTTCGCATGCCTGCCTTTGGGAGACATTCTGATCCATTCGAGTTCCCGCTGGAGGGTCTTCTGACGGTCGCTTTCCGTTTTCTCCTCCTGTTTCAAACGCTCCTGTTTCTGCTCAAGCCATGACGAATAATTTCCTTTCCAGGGAATGCCCTGGCCCCGGTCAAGTTCGAGTATCCAGCCTGCGACATTGTCGAGAAAATACCGGTCATGCGTGACGGCAATCACCGTGCCTTCGTACTGCTGCAGATGGTGTTCCAGCCAGGCCACGGACTCCGCATCCAGATGGTTTGTGGGTTCATCCAGCAGAAGGATGTCCGGTTTCTGGAGCAGCAGCCGGCAGAGCGCCACGCGCCGCCGCTCTCCGCCGGAAAGGACCTTCACCGGAGTGTCTCCTGCTGGACACCGCAGCGCGTCCATCGCCAGATCGAGCCTGCTGTCGAGGTCCCAGGCGTCGGCATGATCTATCTTTTCCTGCACCGCCCCCTGACGTTCGATCAGCTTCTGCATCTCGTCGTCGTTCATAGGTTCGCTGAACTTCGCGGAAATTGCATTGTACTCGTTTACGAGGTCCACGATTTCCTGCACGCCCTGTTCTACGATCTGACGGACGGTCTTGTTGTTGTCAAGCGCTGGCTCCTGTTCGAGAAAACCAACGGTATATCCGGGAGAAAGCACCGCTTCCCCCACAAATTCCTTGTCCACGCCCGCCATGATGCGCAGGAGCGAGCTTTTTCCGGAACCGTTCAGGCCCAGCACGCCGATTTTTGCGCCATAAAAATAGGAAAGATAAATATCCTTCAACACCGGTTTCTTGTCATAAAACTTGCCCACTCCCACCATGGAGTAGATGATTTTGTTCGGCTCATTTGCCATGAATTCTGTGATCCTTCCGTATAAAAGTAGGCCTTGTTGTACTCTGATTGCCGCCTTGTGTCAACAGAAAAGAATACCTGTCACGCCCGCAAATCGCGCATCAGCACGGCTGGACAAATTACCCCGTGTGCATGCGCCCATCATATTTCATCCCGCACACAGGACAAGCGGGATCTTTTCTGGTTTTGAACCTGTGGAAACCTCCCGTCACGCCCTCCCATACCAGCAGTTCACCTCTCAGCGAAGAGCCCTTCCCCGCGATATAGTTGATGGCCTCAAGCGCCTGCAGGGAACCGACGACCCCCGCCGCGGCACCCAGCACCGGAGAAACTTCGGTCGGCGGCGCCTCAGGAAAAATACAGGACAGGCAAGGCGTCTCCGGGGATTGGATGACGGTAAGTCTTCCCTCCATGCCCCGGATACTGCCGAACACAAAAGGGATTTTTTTCCGGATAGAGCACTCGTTCAGAAGATAGCGGGTCTCAAAATTGTCCAAACAATCGATGATGATATCGGAGTCTTTCACCAGTTCGTCGACATTGTCCCTGATGATTTTTACCGGAAGCGGCGTGATCGTAATCTCGGGGTTGAGGCATTCGAGCGTCTTCTTCCCGGAGACCGCCTTATTCACGCCGATCCGGGTATGGTCATGCAATGTCTGCCGGTTGAGGTTCGAAAGTTCTACGGCGTCATAATCGCAGATCCTGATATTCCCCACTCCGGCGGCGGTCAGATACATTGATGCCGGCGATCCGAGACCGCCGACCCCGGCCACAAATACCGTGGAGGCCTTGAGCCTGCGCTGTGCGCCTTCCCCCCAGCCTTCCATGATCATCTGCCTGTTGTATCGTTTTTGCTCTGCCTCAGAAAGTTTCACACAATTACCTCTGCTGTTCAACTGCTGCGTGGTAAAAAACTATTTCAACCGCGCACGCGCTTTCCGGATCATCATATCCGGAACATAGGATGATTTGAATATCCGCAGGTTCTCCTTGTCAAGGTCCTGTTCCAGATTCAGGTATTTGTATTTCGGCGGCAGTATCTTCGCAAAATTGTTGAACAAGTACTGATACACCCCTTTGAACTTTGTTCTGGCCTTCGCAAAATGCAGCACGAAAGTCTCTTCATTCAACTCCTCGCCCAGCACAAACCCAGCCGGCTCATCATCCGCGTAGTAGATGCCGCCGCAGAGGACCAGTTCTTCGTACCGGTCAAGCGACTCAAGACAGGGGGCGTAATCGGTTTCCTCCGGCGCCGACTCCGATGTCTTCAGCCAGTCATCCAGAACGAAACGCGCGTCGCCCAGACGGTCATTCGTAAGCGGACGAGCATCGTGCCGGTACGCTTCGAGAAATTGCTTCAGCAGGTTTCTTTTCTTATGAAGGTGGCGTCCGGCGTAGCTGCTCATTTTCGCGACGGTGTATACGTAATCAGCGTCGCCCTCTGCAAAGGTTATTTCGAATTCGCGCGGATCGAACAGGGAAAGCCTGTCTTCCGGTACGGGAAATAAAAAGTCAACGCCCTGCATCATTTTCTTAAGATAAGCACTATCCATTTCCCGAATGTCTCGTGTGGGCATGAGATAGGCATGTCCGTCGTAAGACCGGCCCCTGATGAAAATATCGTCGTCAAACAACACTTCGTATTTGTGATTTTTTCGAAAGAGATACAGGTTTGCAAACGTATATTCCGACACTCCGGTTACGACAGCTTTGAAGCGAGGCATAAGCAGCTCTTTGTGTTCTATACCCAGTTTTTCGATCCGCATAGAATGTCCGTTTTGCATGAATCAGCTGTTGGATTCGTAATGTTCATCATGAATATAGTGGATGATCTCCCAGGAGGTTTCTTCAATGGATTTGTTCGTGGTATCAATCATTTTCCAGCTCCGGTTTTTTCTGAGAAGACCCCAGATGTGCTCAACCTCGGCGAATATTTTCTTGAAATCACTGTAGCTGTGTTCAAGATTGGAGTGCTTTTGGCGCACCTGCCTCACTTTTTGGAGGACCTCAGGGTCCATGTTGAGGCAAATGACCCTGCGCTGGTCGATTTTGAACAACTCCTCCGGCAGAGGAATGTCCGGCACCACCGGTATATTTGCCACCTTAAAGCCTTCCTGGGCAAGGTAGAATGACGTGGGCGTCTTTGAGGTCCGGGAGAGCCCGAGGATGACGACATCAGCCGCGTTCAGACCCTCCGTTCTCTTCCCGTCATCGTGCTGCAGGGTATACTCGATTGCATCAATCCGCTTAAAATAGCGTTCGTCAACTTTTCTGAGCAGCATCGGATTTTCCAGCGGTTCCTGCTGCAGATAGGAGGCGAGCGTATGGATGAGCGGGCCCAGAATATCAAGATGGAACATTTTGTGCTTTGCGCAATAGGCGATTGTATGGTCCCGCATTTCCTTTTTCACAAATGTGAACGCGATCAGCGCCCGTGCGGATTTTGCCTGGTCGAGAATCTCCTGCAGGTCGTCTACCGAATCAATATTATGAAAAAGCGACATTTTTGCCCGGGCGCGGTTGAACTGCACGATGGCGGCCCGCATAATGTGGAGACCGCTCTGACCGGTTGCATCGGAAATAATATAGATCTTTTTTATGGCCATGATGGTCCTCCTTGCCGTGCTTCGGGAAGCATGCATCCGCGGAAAGACGCCCTGCTCACCGGAAGGCAAATCTGAAATATTACTGGGTTTTTTTACGCTTGCCCTGACGATATATTGACGATAACAAAACAAAAATAGACTGTCAATTATAAAGTACCATCCTAGCGATCGAACCGCGACCACATGGCCAATGTCCGCCCCTTCCACTCAGCTTCAGCGTCGCGCTGAAGCTCCGCGCAGAAAACCAACCTCCTGTGATGCGTTTTTGTGCTATGTTTTATGCATGTACAAAAAAGTGCTCGCCGCAGTCAATGAACACTTGAATTCCGAGGTATCGGCCCGCTACGCGCTGCATCTGGCTAAAGCCGCAAATGCCCGGATTTACTTCTGCTCTATCGCAGAAAACAGCCTGAACGACAAAAATTTCGGTGCTGCCGAGGAAGCGGTCAAACGGTTGGCCGCACGCGCGGGCGAATTAGGACTCAAACCGAGCTGCATTCTTGAGACGGGCAACCCCGTCGAGCAAATCAAAAAGATAGTGGTCCGGGAGGAAATCGACGTCGTTTTTGCCGCAACGCGCAGAGAAGATTTGAAACGGCGGTTTTATGCGCGGACCATGGCAAGACAGTTGTCACTCGCCCTTCCGTGTTCCGTTGCGCTTGTGCGGGTAGCGCATCTCGGCCGTGCACATCCCAGGACCATTCTTGTTCCACTCAAGGCGCGCATCGACCATATTGCTGAACGCGCGGCCTTCACGGGTCTCATGGCAGGCGCTTTCGCTTCACGGGTCTCTCTTCTGCATGCTCCAAAACCGCTGAAGCGTTTTTTTCATGGAGAAATTCATTTAACGCCCGTGGAATGGGAGGAACGATTGCCGCCTGATATCAGCCGGTTCATCGATTCGCTCAGTCATTATCATGTTTCTCATGAAAAAAAACTCACCTCGGGTATCGCAGGCAGAAACATTGCAATCGAGGCCGCCGTCAAACGCCATGACCTTATTATTATGGGCGCGAGCATGAGGAGCTTGTGGAGCTCCCTGTTCCGGGGTAATCCCGTTGAACAAGTCCTCCGGAATACCCCCTGCAATCTTATTATTTTGAAACCAGCAAAGTAGCCGGCTGTATCCGCGCCATACAGCATCCGGGAAAGAACCCGATCCGCAAAAACAAAAGAATATAACCACCGTCTCATGCAAACATGCAGGTGCCGGTTTTTCATTTCTACACGATACGCGTATGAAAATACATGCTTTGACAACAAAAGAAGTCTTCCGCAGTCTGGTGACTTCCGGGCAGGGCCTTTCCGAGGAAGAAACAGAGCGGCGACTCCACGAGTTCGGATTGAATGAGATTTCTGAAGTAAAAAGAAAAAATCTGCCCGCACGGCTTTTGGACCAATTCACCCACTTTCTCGCACTCGTGCTGTTATTTGCTGCGGGGCTTTCCTTTCTTTCCGAGTACCTGCGTCCCGGCGAAGGCATGCTCACCCTCGGCATTGCCATTCTTGCCGTCGTATTCATAAATGCACTCTTCACCTTTATACAGGAATACCGCGCGGAAAAAGCTCTTGACGCCCTCAAAAAGCTCCTGCCTTTTTTCGTAACAGTCATCCGGCAGGGCCGGGAGCGGGAACTTCCCGCGCGCCACGTCGTGCCCGGCGACCTGATCCTGCTTACGGAAGGCTGCAAAGTTCCTGCGGACGCCAGACTCATCACGACTGCCGATCTGAAAGTGAACCATGCACCGTTGACCGGCGAATCAGAACCGGTCCTAAGAAATCATGAACCGTACCAGGGTGAATTTGCAGAAAGCCCCAATATCGTCTTCGCAGGCACAACGGTTGTCAGCGGATCCGGAAAAGCGATTGCGTTCGCGACCGGCATGGGCACGGAATTCGGGCGGATCGCGCATTTAACCAGCTCGATAGATGCGGGTTTGAGCCCGCTTCAGAAAGAACTCGCAAAAGCGACGCGGATTGCCGCAGGTATTGCCGCCGCAGTCGGCCTTTTCTTTTTTGTCCTTGGTTTCCTGATCGGACGGAGCTTCTGGGACAACTTCATTTTCGGCGTCGGCATCACCGTGGCACTCATTCCTGAAGGCATGCTGCCCACTGTCACGCTCGCTCTTGCCATGGGCAGCCAGCGTATGGCAAAGCGAAAAGCGTTGATAAAAACCCTTACCTCCGTTGAAACGCTCGGCTCGGTAACCGTAATCTGCACTGACAAAACCGGGACCCTCACCCAGAACGACATGACGGCAACCACGGTTTGGGCGGACAACAGTATCTGTGAAATTTCCGATACGCTGCCCGAAGCCGCGCAGGACGTCATGCGGGCAGCCTTGCTCTGCAATAACGCACGGGTGATCGACGGCAACTATAAAGGCGATCCTACAGAGACCGCGCTGCTAAAGGCGGCACGAAAGGTTCTCGACGATATGCCGGCGGAACGATTGTTCGAAATTCCTTTTGATGCAGACCGCAAGATGATGACCACGGTCAACACCGTAGCCGGACGCTGCTTCATTTTTTCAAAAGGAGCGTTGGAAAAAATTTTGTCTCTTTGCACCCATATCCTGATACAAGGGTCCCGGCAGACACTGGACGAGAATAACCGTAAGCATGTGTTCGAGACGTATCATGCGCTGATGGACAAAGGGCTTCGGGTATTGGCGTTTGCTCAAAAAAGACCGGAGAACCAGGGACCGAAGGACAGCTGGAATAAGGAAATAGAAACAAATATGACCTTCCTGGGCCTCATTGGGCTTCATGATCCGCCGCGGCCCGAAGTACCCGAGGCTGTTGAAAAATGCAGACAAGCGGGCATACGGATCATTATGATAACCGGCGACGCCGGCAGGACCGCGGCCGCCATCGCGCGGGAAATCAATTTGGTGCACGGTGCGCCTTTTGTCATCGAAGGACAGGAACTCGAGCAGATGTCCGACGGAACATTGAGAAAAACGCTCTCAGAGCAAGAAACCATTTTTGCCCGCATGGCGCCGAAGCACAAAATGCGCGTTGTGTCCCTCTTGAAAGAAGAAGGTGAAGTGGTGGCTGTGACCGGCGACGGCGTGAACGACGCTCCCGCGCTCAGGAAGGCGGACATCGGAATTTCCATGGGCATTGCCGGAACCGATGTGGCAAAAGAAGCTTCTGATATCGTGCTGCTGGATGACAATTTCGCCACGATCGTGAATGCCGTCGAGGAAGGACGGACGGTATATGAAAACATCAAAAAATTTTTAACGTATATTCTTGCGTCGAACATCCCCGAAGCCGTGCCATATCTCGCCTATATTCTGTTGAGAATTCCCCTGCCGCTCACCATCATGCAGATCCTTGCCGTGGACCTCGGCACGGACATGCTGCCGGCGCTTGCCCTCGCCTCGGAAAAACCGACGCCCGGCATTATGAAAAAGCCTCCCCGGAAGCGGACAGAGCGTCTTCTGAGCGCTCCACTGATTGCGCGGGCATATCTATTTCTCGGACCGATAGAAGCAGTCGCGTGCATGTTCGGTTTTTTCTGGGTACTGGCAGGAAGCGGATGGGCATGGGGAACTGCAACTGTATTGAATGACCCACTCTATATACAGGCAACGACGGCATGCCTGACCGCGATCATCATCACCCAAACGGCAAACGTATTCGCCTGCAGATCGAGAGATGAATCGTTTTTCAGCACCGGTTTTTTCTCGAACAGGCTCATCTTCCTTGGAATCGCGGTCGAACTTCTGCTGCAGCTCTTTATAGTCTACCACCCGTTGGGCAACAGGATATTCTCTACCGCTCCTCTTTCGCCTGAAGCTTGGCTCGTTCTTGTCCCGTTTGCTTTCGTTCTCTTTTTTGCTGAGGAAACCAGAAAGTTCATTTTCCGCCGCATGAAAACCTGATTTCAACCAGTGTTTTGAACGGCTATATGATATACTGAAAATAACGCGCTTTTCCCACGGGAGGTTGCATGCTGGTAATCGCCGAGAATCTCAATATACGAAACACGGACTATGCGGATGCGCTCAAAAAAAACGACTGGAAAACAGTCACGGCCATGGCAAAAGAACTTGCTTCGGCAGGCGCGGAAGCAATCAACGTCCAGGTTTCTACAGACGGTGTGGACGACGAGAATGCGCTCCCTCTCGCGGCCGAGGCGGTTCAACTGGGCGCCGGCCTTCCCTTATGCCTCGATTCACGCAACATAGCGGCGCTCAGAAAGACCGTGCCGGTCTGCAGCCAGCCGCCGATCATCAACTACCTCTCCGGGGATGAAAAAAACGCCGGAGAAATGCTGGCGCTGGTGCGGGAAACCGAGTCGAACCTCGTGATCCGTGCGCTGAAGGGGACTGTTCCCCTGACGCTCGAGGACAAGCTCATGGTCCTCGAAGATCTCCTCGAAAAAGCGAACGCGGCAGGCGTCCCGAATGAATGCCTCTTTGCGGATCCTTCAGTCGTGCATATCGGCGACGGTATGGGGCAGGAACATCTCCTGAACGCACACGAAAGCATCGTTGTTCTGAACGGAATGGTTGATCCTCCGCTTAATACCATTGTCTGGCTGTCGAACATAACGACCGGTCTTCCGAAAAAAATAGCGTCGGTTGTGGCCTCTGCATACCTCAGCTACCTCGCCGGTGCAGGCCTGCACGCCGCCCTGCTGAATGTAAAAGACGCGGACGTGATGAAAACCGTTTATCTGATCAAGGCGTTCCGCGACGAAGTCGTTTTTACACCGGCTGATATGGCGTAGAGGCACTCCGCTCCCGCTTGCTGCTATGATGAGCCCTGCAGTGAATGTTCATCCTGAAAATACAGATGACGAGCTTTCGTATCTGAGAAGTGAAATCAAACGATTACGTGCGGCGCTTCGCCAAAAAGGGCCGGCGCTTGCAATGCTGTTGCGGCACAGGGGGTTTTTCATTTACAAAAAAGACCCCCTCGACGATGTGCTCGTCCCGGCAGACAATCTTCTCGATTACTATTACCAAATGCTTCATAAATATTCCTTTCGCCTTTTTCTCCGCGATGTGCTCAAACATCAGGAATTTTTTACTATCAGCCAGGTAGCGCGGTATGCCACCCCGGATATTGTTCGAGGCTATCTCGACTATCTGGTGTCTGCCGGCCTTGTCAAAAAACAGAGGCAAGGTTATGCTCTCGCACGGCCGCCGATCCGGAGTTTTGGCCCGACGCTTGAATGGTATCTGGCGGAAGTGTTTAAACGCGAGTTCGGTTCAGAAGCGTTCTGGGGGATAAAATTCAGGGGACGGGGAGTTGGGGGAGACTACGACGTAATTGCCTGCATCGAAAAATCACTTTTTTATGCGGAAGTAAAAGCCTCGCCGCCGAAGCATATCTTCAAAACTGAAATCGCCGCTTTTATAGATCGCGTTCTCGATCTTTCCCCGGATGCCGCGATTTTTCTTATGGATACGGAGCTGCGGATGAAGGATAAGATCGTTCCGCTGTTTGAACACGAAATGGAGAATCGGTTTTCGAGTCCTCCGCCAATCGAGCGTCTGGAGCATGAGCTGTTCCACATTCGGAACAGAATCTTTATCCTTAATGCAAAAAGAAGCATCGTCCGCAACATAGAGCAGGTGGTGCGCAGGCATTTTCAGGAAAGCATTTCCGCCAGCCTGCATTGAGCGCATGCGAAGGCGTATGCCGCTCTTATCAGGTCCGTTAAAATAGCCTTGACAGAATTTGCCCTGTTCTGGTACTGTTTCCTCGTGTAAAGGGGAGTAGCTGTCACAACTGTATCGTCAACACGCCGGATGGAATGAGAGCTCTTTTCCGTCCTGCCGGTACTCTTGGCCAGGGATGCCTGGTAAGCAAGACCTTTGCTCGGTGAACATGCTGGAACTGCCAGTACTCATCGGGGAAAGGTTTTTTTTTTGCCCTTTATTGAGTTGCAGATGATCCGGCAGTGTTCTCCAATGAACGCTCGACGGAGGAAATCGTGAAATTGCACCAAATGCATATCGATCAGGCATTGATGGAGCTGCATTCAACTTCCCAGGGAATAGCGGAGAATGAAGCGCGGAATCGGCTTATGCAATATGGTCCGAATGAACTCCAGGAAAAAAAGAAAAAAACTCCTCTCCGCATGTTTCTCGATCAGTTCACGGATTTCATGATTCTGGTGCTCATTGTCGCGGCAATCATCTCCGGCATTATCGGAGAAGCGTCCGATACGATCGCAATAATGGTAATCGTCCTTCTCAATGCCGCCCTTGGATTCAGCCAGGAATATCGCGCGGAACGCGCCATGGCCGCTCTGAAAAAAATGGCGTCGACTTCAGCAACAGTTGTCCGCAACGGTCAATACCGCACGGCGGCTTCATCGGAGCTGGTACCCGGCGATGTGGTCATCCTCGAAGCGGGACACATTATTCCCGCAGACATGAGGGTCCTTGAAGCCGTGCGCCTGAAGGTGGACGAGGCCGCTCTGACCGGCGAATCCATGCCTGCCGAAAAACAAACGGAAGCCATGCATGATGAAAATCTTCCTCTCGGCGACAAAAAAAATATGCTGTTTAAAGGCACCTCCATCACGTACGGCAGAGGGAAAGGCCTGGTAACAGCGACAGGCATGAAAACGGAACTCGGCAGAATCGCGGCCATGCTCCAGCAGGAAGAGGCGGGAAAAACGCCTCTCCAGAAGCGGCTCGCAAACTTCGGCACACGCCTTGCCGTTGCCATACTCATTATCTGCGGGATTATTTTCGCGGCCGGAATTCTCCGTGGCGAGGAACCGCTCGGCATTTTTTTGGTGGCCGTCAGCCTTGCCGTCGCTGCAATTCCGGAAGCACTGCCTGCGGTGGTCACGATTTCTCTTGCGATCGGCGCTAGAAAAATGGTGCAGCGAAACGCTCTGATCCGGAAACTTCCCGCTGTCGAGACGCTCGGCTCCGTCACCTACATCTGTACCGACAAGACCGGAACCCTTACGCTTAACCGCATGACCGTGGAAGAGATGTGGGTGGATGGTGAACTGATTCAGATATCGGATTCTGCCGCGCCCAATAGACAGCGCCGGCATCCTCTCTTCCAGGACCCGTATTCCCTCTTCTGCACCGCCCTTGCGCTCTCAAATGACGCGCGCTTCGACTCATCCGGAAACGCCATCGGAGATCCCACGGAAACCGCGCTGCTTGTCGCCGCGCGTGCGAACGGCTTTGATAAACAGGCGCTGGAAGCGGACTTTCCTCGCATCGCAGAGCTTCCCTTCGATTCAGAGCGAAAGCTTATGACGACGATCCATAGAATAATGCAGCCGGCGGAACCCGGAAAAGTGCCTGCCTGTGTATCATTTACCAAAGGAGCCGTGGAGGAGCTCCTTGGCAAATGCCGCGGTATGATAACGTCGCGGGGAGTACAACCGCTGGACGAAAAAGAAATAACCGGTCTCACCAGCCGCATTGCTGCAGATGGACTGCGGGTCATGGCAATCGGCATGCGCATGTGGCAAGACGCCCCTGACGTTGTATCGCATAAAAATATAGAACAGCACCTGTTGCTTCTCGGTTTTTTTGGAATGATGGACCCTCCCCGAGAGGAGGCAAAAGAAGCTGTTGCACTCTGCAAAACAGCAGGCATCACGCCGGTAATGATAACCGGGGATCATCCCCTGACTGCGAAAACCATCGCTCTGCGGGTCGGTATTTTGGAAAAGGATGAACCCGGTGAAGTCCTCACCGGCGCCGAACTTGACGCACTTTCGCTTGAAGAATTCGAGAAACGAGTCGAATCCATTCGCGTATATGCCCGGGTGGCCCCGGAGCAGAAACTGAAAATTGTACGCGCACTTCAGAGCAAGGGGCACTTTGTGGCCATGACCGGGGATGGTGTAAACGATGCTCCTGCACTAAAACGTGCGGACATCGGCGTCGCCATGGGGATTACCGGCACTGATGTCGCCAAGGAAGCGTCATCCATGGTGCTGCTGGACGATAATTTTGCCACAATGGTCAGGGCGGTCAGGGAAGGTCGGCATATTTATGACAATATCCGGAAAGTCATCCGGTATCTCCTGGCCACGAATTCAGGAGAAATATGGACCTTGTTCCTCGCGCCGTTCGTCGGCCTTCCCATACCGCTTTTGCCGATCCATATACTCTGGATTAACCTGCTGACCGACGGCCTTCCCGCCCTTGCGCTCACCAGAGAACCGGAGGAAGGCGATACCATGAAGAGACCGCCGCGTCATCCCCAGGAGAACCTTTTTGCCGGCGGGCTTGGCTTCTTTGTGATCTGGATCGGCCTTCTTATGGCGGGGATTGTTCTTTCGCTTCAGGCCTGGGCGCTGTATACCGGCGATGCCCATTGGCAAACCATGGTCTTTACCGTACTCTGTTTTCTCCAGCTGGGACAGGTTCTGGCCGTTCGATCGGAGAAGGAATCGCTGTTCACTCAGGGCCTCTTCACGAACAAACTCCTTCTGTGGAGCATTACCGCCGCGATAGTACTCCAACTCTGCACGATTTATGTTCCGGTCCTGAATTCTGTTTTTAAAACGCAACCGCTTTCCGCCGCGGAATTGGCTTTGACTCTTGCGCTGTCGACAATCGTTTTCTTTGCCGCAGAAATTGACAAATGGTTCCGGAGAAAAAAATCCGGCAGCTCAAAAGTACCGTGAAAAAACGGCTGACAATCACCCGGCATGACACTGCTAAGTTGCAATACGACTTTTGGACGATTTTTTCGAACAGCAATATCCGTTACGGTTACAGCGGATGTGGTTTTTCATACAGCGCGTGAACAAGTTGTTGAAAAAAACTTCTCCTAACGGTACAATTCAACTATCAATTCAAGAGGAATGAAATACTTATGATAGACCTTGGTTTTTTCGGACATATCAGTTTTGACTGGGCATTCTGGTCGAGTTTTTTCAGCATCGTTCTCGTTAACATTATTTTGTCGGGAGACAATGCCGTGGTCATCGCCATGGCGGTCCGCAACCTTCCGAAGGAGCTCCGCAAAAAAGGCATCCTGTACGGTGCCGGCGCTGCCGTTCTGCTCAGGATTGTGTTCACCTTTTTCGTTGCACAACTGCTTGCCATGAGCTATGTGAAGTTGGTTGGCGGCGCCATAATCCTCTGGATAGCGATAAAGCTTTTTGTGGAAGATGAGGAAGGCGGCGAGGGAAGCCATCTTGAAACAACCACGATCTGGAGCGCGGTCAGACTCATTCTGATCGCCGATATCACCATGGCGCTCGACAACATGCTTGCAGTGGCCGCATGCTCCCAGGGAAACCTCTTTTTGCTCATCATCGGTCTCGGGCTGAGCATTCCCCTGGTCGTTTTCACCAGCAGCCTGTTGACGACCCTTATGGACAAATACCCAATTATCATTTATATCGGCGCAGCGATTCTGGGAAAAGTCGGCGGCGAAATGATGATTACCGACCAGGTGGTTAAACAATTTATTCCGGTAAACGATGTTATCGTTTACTCCGTCGAGGCCTTTTTTGCCGTGGCTGTTATTATCGCAGGAAAGCTCTACCTGAAGTGGACAGCCTTAAAAAAGGAACGCAAGTCAGTTCCGCTCACCATTGGTGATGATCATCCGTAGCCATCCAAGCGGCAGAAGTTTCCAGTGAGACCGGTATGATACTGATAACGGGAGGAACGGGGTTTGTAGGAAGACATTTCGTCCAGCGCGCGCGTGCGGAAGGCATTGCAGTCCGGGCTCTCATCAGGGACCCGAGAAAAGCGCAGGCACTCAAAAATCTGGATGTGGACCTTGTACAGGGCGACATTTCCGACAAGAGTGCGCTTGAGTCCGCAGCTGTGGGGGCGGACAGTGTTGTGCATCTCGTCGGAATAATCCAGGAAGCGCCGCACGTTACGTTTCAAGACATTCATGTTGAGGGCACACGAAGCGTTCTTAATGCCGCGCAAGCGAGCGGGGTTCGTTTCTTTCTTTATCTCAGCGCTCTCGGCGCCAGACCGGACGCAGCGAGCACGTATCATAAAACCAAGTGGGGTGCGGAGGAATTGGTGCGCAAAAGCGGCATCCCGTTCTCCATCGTGCGTCCCTCGCTCATTTACGGAAATAACGACGGATTTACCACCCGATTGACTGAGGCAATCAAGCTTTCACCGTTTCTTCCGATTATCGGATCCGGGCAGTCCAGGGTTCAACCCATTTCCATCGACGATGTCGTTTCCTGCATGCTGAAAGCAGTGACGGATCGCGCCGTGCTGAACGCAACGTATGAAATCGGCGGCCCTGAGCAGTTGACCTACCAGGAGATAACGGTTGCCCTTGCGAATGCCATGGGGATACATCGACCGGTTTTGCACCTGCCGCTCCCGCTCATGCGAGTAGCAGCCAGGCTGCTTGAGCTGGCGTTGCCCGTGCCGCCACTGACCACCGATCAGCTTACCATGCTTCAGGAAAACAACATCTGCGACATGCGGGACATCCGTGAAGTCTTCAGGGTTGAACCGGTCACCTTCCGGGAAGGGCTGGCCGCACTTTTTAAAGGATCTCATCAGCCGTGCAAAAAACCCGGTTCCTGCGAAAGAAAAGGAGCGCGCTTGTGAAGCTTTCGTCTATCGGTATTGTGTTTTTATCACTGTTCGTTTTATGTTTTGCGCTGTTGTGCCCTCTTACTTCTTATGCAAGCCTCTCTGATATTCCTCTTGAATGGAGGCCGACGGATCCAATCGGCTCCTACGATCCCATTGATCTCGCTGCATACCGTCACGCCGCCTTTGTCATCAAACCATTCAGGGATATGCGGAAAAACACCGCGGAAATCGGCGCTAATGTAGAAGCACAATCATCCAACCGCGATTTGCGCGTCACCACCAAGGACAATGTTGCCGTATGGCTCACCGATCAATTCGGGAGCATTCTGAAGGAATTCCGGATAACCGTTGTTAAAAGCCAGGGAACGCTGACACTGGAAGCCGACGTGACCACGTTTTTCGTAACGGAGAAATCAATGTACCAAGCCGAGGTCGCTCTCAAAGTCCGGCTGAAGGCAAAAAACAATACTGTGGTCTGGAGCGGCACGACGAGCGGAAGTGCGTCCCGTTTCGGCCATTCCTATAAAGCGGAAAATTATTATGAAGCCCTGAGCAATGCGACTGTCTCCGCGGTGCACGGTCTTCTGAAAAACGAGTCTTTCGTCCAGGCAGTGCGAAAAAATAAATAGCCGGGCACTCGTGTATTTTCCATGATTTTTCCTGCACTTCTGTTTCCCTGACCACAAGCCTTTCAGAATCAAAGAATCGCGCTGGTTAACAAAATATCATCGGCTGTTATTCGAAACATTTCCTTTCGACGGTTATATGTTTTCCTTGACTGTAAATCTTTTTTCATGGTACTCTTTTATAGTATTTTCCTATGGACCTTTTTTATTGGATCGTTTTTTCCCACAGACTTGTTGCTGAGTATTGAGTCTTACGCATTCTGCAGTTTTATTGTTCATCTATCCTTGTCATAACGCTTGCTGGGGGGCGGCAAAAATGGCAAAAGCTAAGATTTTGTACGTTGAAGACAGCAATACACAGGGAATGATAACAAAAAAATTTCTGGAGGAGAGCGGCTACGCCGTAACGTGGGTCGTTGACGGCTCGTCTGCGCTCCGCCAGGCGCAGAGAGAACTCTTTGATGTCGTCCTGCTCGACTGCATGCTGCCGGACATGGATGGAAACGACGTGTGCATGCAGCTTAAGCACGACCATAGTACCAGAGGCGTTCCGGTCATCATGGTTACTGCAAAGGATGCCCTCTGCGATAAAATCAACGGCTTGGAATCAGGAGCAGATGATTATCTGGCCAAGCCCTATGATGAGTACGAGCTGAGGGCCCGTTTGTATGCTGCATTGAGGACGAAACGCCTTCAGGACGAGTTGATCCAAAAAAACAACGAAATGCGGGACATGCTGAGCAAGGTTGAGATGTTGTCGGTTACCGATCCCTTGACGCAGCTTTTCAACAGAAGACGGTTTGAGGATGTTCTGGCGGCCGAATTTAAAAAAGCCAAACGATATGCAACGCATCTCAGCTGCATCATGATCGACATCGATTTTTTTAAATCCATCAATGATACGTACGGCCACACGGTCGGCGACGTCGTACTGAAGGAAATAGCCATAATAATAGAACAATGCATCAGGACTGTTGACACCGCCTGCCGTTGGGGAGGCGAGGAATTTATCGTGCTGACGCCGATGACGTCAAAGGCATTTGCCATTCAGCCCGCCCGCAGAATCTGGAATTCGGTGTCCAGCTACGTGTTCCCTTCCATGAGCGGCAGAACAGTAACAATCAGCGCAGGAATAGCGGACGCCGCAAGCGCCTCTATCGACACTCCGGACAAGCTCATTCATGAGGCAGATCTGGCATTATATCAGGCAAAGAAGGCGGGAAGAAACCGGATAGAGATCCAGAATTAGCGCGCAGGTATGCCACGTCGGCAGCATCCAGAATGGCCGCACCTGTGCCTGAACCCTTTTGTGCAACCGATTTCGGCGGTAAAAACTGTGCTTGTCCGTGCTTGTAACGCGCGTGCGTTTTTCAGCACATCAGGCAACCAGTAAGCAGGCGACTATATACACATGAATATCATTGCAATAGGCGGCGGCAACCTGCGAAAAAAAGAAACGCTCGCTATCGATCAATGCATCGTCAAGCTCTCCAAAAAACGCTCTCCCCGTGTTCTGTTTATTCCTACGGCAAGCGGTGATTCAAAAAATTACTGCACTACATTCGACGCTGTTTACCGGGACCTGCTGGGGTGCAAAACGGACCATCTGCTTCTGTATTGCAGACCGCAAGACCGGGCCGTGGCAACTGAAAAAATCCGCGCTGCTGATATCATCTATGTGGGAGGAGGAAATACCCTCCGCATGATGAAGCTCTGGCGGCGCATCGGGCTGGACGCCCTTCTGATCAAAGCGGCGAATCAGGAAAAAATTCTGGCCGGCTTAAGCGCCGGAGCAATTTGCTGGCATGCAGGGGGCCACTCTGATTCGAGGTCTTTTTCCGGAAGAAAAAAGTGGTCTTATATTAAAGTGCGGGCGCTCGGCATCCGACCCGGGTTGTTTTGTCCGCATCTGGATGCTGAAAAACGCCATGCTTCTTTTAAAAAAATGATAGCCGGAACGGCCATGACAGGCATTGCGTGTGACAACAGGGCCGCAGTCTGGTACCATGATACAGGGGCGACATGCTTGACCGCAGGCAGAAAGGCATGTGTTCATATTTATACCCTTCAGGACGGCCGTGTATTACAAAAAAAATTCAAAAACGGCGAACGTATAGTTTTTCAACAAAACACCTAGAAAACTTGACAAAGACTTTACAAGCAATCTTTGTTCTTCTTTATTGCAAACCGTTGTTGCAGCCTTGCCTTTGTCCATTTCTTTTTGGCCATTCATGAAAAACAACAAAGAAAAAATAACCTGCCTTTCCTGCCGTCACTTTTATGTAACGTGGGACAAGGATTTTCCAAACGGGTGCTCGGCAATGGGTTTTAAATCGAAGCAAGCCCCCTCAGTCGCCGTTTATAAATGCTCGGGAATGGTCTGCCTGCAGTTCGAAAAAAAGAATAGCTAGTCTTTTGCTTATATTCAGACATCTGCAATACCCTGATTTCCTTCCGAAAAGGCATACGCGCTCACAACACATGCTGCCGCATAACAAATTCTAATACTTTTCATGTATTCGTAACTAAGCAGAATTCGGACCGTCTGCTAAAGATTTAATCACAAATACCGATAGAATAGACACAAAGGGGAATCTGCCCCGAATAGTTCTGAATACCGGGAGATACCTGTGTTTCAAGTCATCGGGTTTCGCCTCCAGAATGAGGAATACGCGGTACCCATTCTGAAAGTCCGCGAAATAATCGGGATGCTGCCGATTACAGTCTTGCCCAATTTACCTGAATACTTTGAAGGCATGACGAACATCCGCGGCAGCGTCATCCCGATCATAAACTTAAAACGGCTCATGCATCTGCCGGAAAACGGCGATCCTGCCGCTAAAATAATCGTCATCACCTGCAGAACAAGCACCTATGGCGTACTTGTCGATTCCATCACCGGCGTCGTATCCATTGATGAACAATCAGTGGAACGACCCGACCGGATTGCAAACGCTGAAGACACATCATTCATCGACGGCATTGCAAAATTTGATAACCGGCTCGTTATCATTCTGAACACCAGCACGCTTGTCCCTCAACTTGTGCGGGCAAACTAAAATACATTGTCTCTCATCACCGGGTAATGGGAGCCTCCAAAAACATTGAGCAAGGAGAACAGAGAGATGAAGTCACCATCAAAGCTTAACAGTTTCGGCAGTAAAATTTTTTTCATGATTGTACTCGCAATTATTGCGGTGATAACCAGCGTGACATTCTCCTATTTGATCGCTGTGCGGGAGATAGAGTCATTAATGCTTGAAGACATCTCTTCCATCGCAAACACGATGCAGAAGAACCTGACGTATATTGCCACCATTAGACCGGACGCCATCCAGGACGAAAATTTTAAGAAACACATGAATGATATAAAAATCGGGCAAAGCGGCTATGTCTACTTGATTAATGAAGAAGGCGTGATGGTCACTCACCCCGCAATCCAGGGCAAGAATCAGGGCAATCTGGCGCATAACCGTCATATTATCACTCACAAAGAAGGGGGAACATATTCTTTCGTCGCAGCCAGCACCGGTCAGGATAAGCTCGTGGCGTTCCGGTATATCGAGCCCTGGAAACTGTGGGTTGTGCCGGGCGTGAACAAGGCCGATTATCTGAATCAATTAAAAGCTTCATTTTTGAAAGTGAATTTACTGTTTTCCTTGGGCGTGATTGTTATCCTCGTTTTTGTAGCGCGGGTCATTACCCGGAAGCTGTTGAACCAGGTCGGGGGTGAACCTGTCGTCATCGCGGAGGTTGCTGAGCGAATTTCTGAAGGCGACTTGACGGCGCAGCTCCAGTCAAACGGCAGGGGAAAAAGCGGCATCTATGCATCAATGGACAAAATGGCCGACAAATTGAAAATCATGGTCAAGGACATCAAGTCTGCTTCTGAAAACGTGGCATCGGGAAGCGCGAACCTTTCCACTTCCTCTGAGGATCTCAACAAGGGCTCCCAGGAACTGATGCTGCAGGTGGACCAGATCGTAACGGCCATGACCGAAGTGTCCCAGACAATCATGGATGTGGCCAAGAACGCCTCTCACGCGGCAGAGGCAAGTAAAAAAGCTTCCGAAACCGCGGCAAAAGGAAAACAGACTGTCGACCGCTCCGCGGAAGACATGGCGAAAATCGCGCAGACAGTCCAGCAAACGGCCTCAACCATTGAAGAACTAGGCAAGAGCTCGGCCCAGATCGGCGAAATTGTTGCAGTCATCAACGGCATTGCCGATCAGACCAATCTCCTAGCGCTCAATGCGGCCATTGAGGCGGCCCGCGCCGGCGAGCAGGGACGGGGATTTGCCGTCGTGGCAGACGAGGTGAGAAAGCTGGCGGAGCGCACGAGCCAGGCCACAAAGGACATTGCGGACAGAATCAGTGGCATCCAGAAGGCGGCGACAGAAGCGGTCGACGCGGTAAAGAAAGGCAGCGACGAAGTGGGGAACGGCGTCGGACTCGCAAGAGAGGCAAGCGCATCGCTTGACGCCATTGTGGAAGCATCAACCGGCGCCATGGACATGGTTCAGCGCATCGCGGCGGCAACGGAAGAGCAATCGGCAGCATCAGAAGAAGTCACCCAAAACATGGAAAACATCTCAAGCATCACGAAGCGCGCTGCAAACGCATCAGACCAGATCAAAGCGTCCGCAGCCGAGCTCGCCAAGCTTTCCGCCGGATTGAAGGAAATAACCGCGTTCCTGCGGGTATGATCCAAACCCCAATCCGCGGATGTGACAAAAAAATTAAGCGAACCGCTCCAAGCCTGGGAGAAATACTTCCAGGCTTTTTTATCGCGTTCGCTCCTTCTTTTCCAGTTCGTCCTTCACCGTCGGAAAAGCATCAATGTTTGTATGTGGCAAAAAAAGCGCTGAAAGATATTCATCCATGAAGCTGCGCAGCGAAGAAAGCTCAAGATAAGTCATTTTTTTTGCGATTTCTTCCGCTTCCTTGCGCAGCCGGTCGCACAGCAGCGCGTAGTAGGCGCCCATGATGGAAGTGTTGCCGAGAAACTGGAATTTGTCCACTGGCAGATCGGGAAGCATCCCGATTACAATTGCTCGCTCCACGTCAAGATACCGTCCGAACCCTCCGGCGATATAGATGGCGTCAATATCGGCGAAGGCCAGGTCCATCTGCGCAAGCAGTGTCGCGAAGCCCGCGTAGATAGCACCCTTTGCGCGAACAAGATTATCAAGGTCTGCTTCGGTAATCACGATCTCCTTGTTGACAGAGCTTTCCACACGCCAAGCAAGCACAAACTCAAGCCCGTTTTCACCCCGCCGGATGCGGTTGGAGCCGGTTTCCTCCCGCAGTTTTCCCTTTTGATTTATGACGCCGCTTAGATACATCTCGGCGAGCGCGTCGATCAGGCCCGAACCGCAAATGCCGGCGGGCTTCACGCCGCCGATGACCCGGAGATGCACATCAAAGGTCTCCGGATCGATTTCCACTTCCTCGATGGCCCCTTCCATGGCCCGCATGCCGAACTTGATGCCGCTCCCCTCGAAGGCCGGGCCCGCCGAACACGCGGCGGTCACCAGCCAGTCTCTGTTGCCGAGGACGATTTCACCGTTCGTGCCGATATCGATGAACAGAGAGACGGTCTCTTTCTTGTGCATCTGCGACACAAGGACTCCCGCGGTTATATCGCCGCCGACATAGCTCGCGACGTTCGGCATGGCATACACGATCGCCTGCGGATGCACCTGAAGTCCCACGCTCAGACCGCGGACAAGAGGAAACAGTGCGGCTGTAGGAATGTACGGTTCTTCGCGGATGTAGCGCGGATCCACGCCGAAAAACAGGTGCTGCATGGTTGTGTTTCCGGCTACCACGATGTAATCGATCATCCCGGTTGGAACGGCGTGCGTCGCGGCAAGTTCGGCCAAAAGCGAGTTGATGTTCTTCGCAACAAGCCCCTGAAGCTCCTTGAGTCCGTCTCGCTCTGTTGCATACACGATGCGCGTAATAACATCGTCCCCGCATGACCCCTGGCTGTTATAGGTGGCGGCAGCACCGATGACGCGGCCGCTTGTCATCTCAACAAGATAGGCAACGATGGTGGTCGTGCCGATGTCCACGGCAGCGCCGTAGCAGACGCCGGAGGCATTCCCCGGAAAAATATCGAGCACTTCGAGGGCGCCGGCAATATCCATAAGCGACGCGGTGACCCGCCACTCTCCTTCGCGCAGTACGCGGGAAAGCTTGCCCAGCACCAAATGCCCCCCATGCAGCTGTGAAGCGTCAAACCCCGCCTGCGCGACGGCGCGGCGAAGGCGCTCGTAATCTGCAATGCTGTCATCCAGCGTGGGAGGCGGTATCTCAAGATACACTCTCCTGATCCGCGATTCGAGACACCCGCCCGCAGACCGCATCCAGGCAAGAACGTCATCCGGATTCGCGCCCA
Organism: Nitrospirota bacterium; assembly: GCA_963663225.1. Classification (GTDB taxonomy): domain Bacteria; phylum Nitrospirota; class UBA9217; order UBA9217; family UBA9217; genus JBAZLV01. Next base: position 1,087,279 of record OY760142.1, read on the forward strand.
GGGCAATTTTGTGTTTAGCATGCACGCGCGACTCAGGCGGAATTTCGATGGCAACATCGCCGACGGCCTTCGAAACACAGGCGAGCACATAGCCGCTGTCTGATTCTTCCGCGGTCAGCAGCGAGCGTGATGTTCCGCTTTCCACCCTGCCGTCCCGGACCACGACCCGGCATTTTCCGCAGGTGCCTTTTCCGCCGCACGACGAAAGGACGGAGATTCCCGTCGTCTTCATGGCATCGAGCAGGTCAGCATTGTCGTCAATGCTGACCGTGATCCGGTCAGGCAAAAATGTTATTCTGTGTTTCATGAATCGACTATAGCAGGGGGAGCAGCGACGGTCAAGGGGATTCTGGCATGCAACAGGAATGGCGCAACCGGCTTGAGCAAAACGAACAGCAAGTTTCACTTGCAATCACGCCTGATCTGTATTATCTTCTAGCAGCAATGCGGCAGCTGTGCATTGCGGTGAATTTGCAAGGAGAACCATAATGGAAGATCTCAAAAAAGCGTATAAGCGTGCTGTGATATTAGGCCTCGCGCTGATGGGGGGCGTACTCGCAGCCGCCGGTTTTGTCGAACTTGCCGTAAGCAAGCAGGTTCCTTTTCCGCATCCGGCGCCCATCTCGCGCGATCAGGCCGAACTGACCGTATATTTTCTGCTGGTTGTGTCCGGCGCGGTCTTTTTCGTAATTAAATACCTGCAGCAGCATTATCTCCAGGGCAGTCTGATGTTTATGCCGGACGACCGGCAGGCAACGGAAGCCGAGTTGTCCACCGCAAAGCTGCTGACTCTTTTGATTGTGGTCGTCATGTCTTACCTGCTGTGCGAAGTTCCGATGATTTTCGGTCTGGTGCTCTTTTTTCTGACGGATGGAAATGCTTTATATTTCTATATTTTCATGGTCATGTCGTTGCTGTTCTTTGCCTTTTATTTTCCCCGGTACCGTCAGTGGGAAGTCTGGATGAGAGAAAAGAAAGCAGACCCGGATGCATAGCACAAAACATGGTTAGAAAAACGCGGGATTCCCGGATATGGGTTTAAAGCCTTGGAGAACATACTCGATCTGTATGTTCATTTTTTTGTGGGCTGGCTGTGCTTCCGCCCCGGTACAACAAGTAACCGGCTATACTCCAGCCGTCGGGGAACGGGCCGCTCGAACGGCGGCATCCATGGTCGGCATGCCTTACAAGTATCAGGGAGACAGCCCGGAAGGCTTTGACTGCAGCGGATTGGTCCGCTACAGCTATTTAACTGCCGGCCTGGATGCTCCGCATGGAACAAAGGACTTGAGAAACGCTACCCGGCTGGTTGAAAACCGGAACTTGCAGAAGGGTGATTTGCTTTTTTTTGATGAAAAAGGCGGGAAATACTCCCACGTCGGCATTTATATCGGAAACCGGTATTTTGTACACGCACCGAGCAGCGGCAAAAAAGTCCGGAAAAACAGCCTCACTGACCCCTACTGGAAGAGCCATTTCGTTGAAGCCCGACGGTTTTACAATTGACTCATCCGAAATCCGGTTTCTTCCACCCTCCGAAAAAACGTCGCCGCTATTTCTTCATTGATTCCGCGTACCGCTTAAGTTCCTTGTAAAAATCCTTGCCCATGAATGTTTCGATCGTCTTTTTAAGGCTTTTGTACATCGGATCTCCGGCAGGATGCTTCATGCAGGGAATGTGGTCCAGGTAGGGCGTGTTCTGGATGGAAAGGACCTGCCTGCCGTCCTCTGTGGAATAAAACGAAAGCGGGTACTGTACGCAGTCTGCAAATTTGAACTCTTCCCAAACCAGTCCTTTTTCCATGGCATAGGTATGCACGGCACAGTAGCGCAATCCCTCCGGGGTAGTATAGAGCAGTGAACAATCATTGTTAAACAGCAAAACGCACCGGAACTCTTTGCCGCCGAAGTTCCTCCTGATGGCCTGCGCTTCGTCTTCGTGGATTACGCACCCCGTGGGGCATTGCTTGGAGCAGATGCCGAGCACGGAACCGTTCTTTCTGATTGCCTCGCGGTTTTCTGGGGAGAGATAGGACAGAATGCCTTCAAGGTGGGCTTCAATTTTTTTTGCTTCCTGCTCCGGCACGATGCAGGAACGGTAGCAGCACTGGGATTTGCAGCCGTATTTCTCCACGTCACACCCGTAGGGGCGGGTGAAAATCTCCGGATTCACGAGAACTGAAGCAATTTCAACAAAACCACTCTCTGCAGAAGACATAAACAACCTCCCGGGAAAAGCTATGGTGTGCCGTGCCGGCCGCGCAGCGCAATTCGTGACGTCTGAAAAACGGTAGGACGATGGTGTCGGCAGCTGCTTTCCGGCCTTCACTCGCCTCTGTTCAGGCGCCCGGTCCTCCTCACAAGCCCCCGCACGCCCGGCGAAGCAACGCATTGTAAGACTATACGGACGGCTTGTAAAGTTTTTTTTCCGCTGCCTCAGTTTTTACTTGCATTTGATGAAAAAAAGAGTATATTGCGCAACAAAAAATGAATGCGGAAACGTTGCTGCAGGCCTCGCAGGGCGCGGCTGAAATCGACTTTGAAAAAAATGAGCGCGTTTCATTTTTATTCTTGACAAAGAGTAGTATTTTTGATAAATGGAAACTAAAATGTGCGTGGGTTGGCGCCGCCGGAAGTTCCGGCGGATTTGATTCGGACGCTAGCCCTTCCGTAAGAACGGAAGGCGGTGCTCGCAGAATCCCGGCACTGTCGGGAAGCATGCTCGGCGGGCGGAGAAGGAGGCAAACAGGTTGCACGCGTTGGGTACCCACTTGTTGTTAGAGTTGCGGGATTGCAACCCCAAGACCCTCAGTAATCTGGAATTTGTGCAGGAAACTCTCAAAAATGCCGCGCTTGAGGCAAAGGCGACGATTGTAGAAGTCGCTTTCCACGAATTCAGCCCCTTTGGCATCAGCGGGATGGTCGTCATTGCTGAATCCCACCTTGCCATCCACACCTGGCCGGAATACGGCTATGCAGCAGTCGATGTCTTCACCTGCGGAGACCTGATTGATCCCCGGGTTGCCGCTCAATACCTCATTGAAAAATTCGAATCTGGAAATCCCTCCATCGTCGAGATGAAGCGGGGCATTCTGGGCAACGAAAAGCTTCCCCACAAGGCACAGCCAGGAGAATCTCTCAAGCATGATAGAACCGAAGAGCTACAAGTGGTTCATTGAGTACACGAGCCCTGAAGAGGGCCATCTGCACGGCATCCGCATGATCCATTATGCAAACCAGACGAAATACCAGCGTATGGAAATCATGGACAGCGGAAGCTATGGGAGATGCCTCGTCCTGGACGGAAAAATGCAATCGTCGTTGACCGATGAGTTCATTTACCATGAAGCATTGGTCCACCCGGCACTCCTCACCCATCCGAACCCCAAAAGGGTCTTTATCGTGGGAGGAGGCGAAGGCGCCACGCTTCGCGAAGTCTTGCGTCATAAAAGCGTGGAATACTGCATGATGGTTGATATTGACCAGGAAGTGGTTGAAAAATCCAAGGAACTTCTCCCGGAGTGGCATCAGGGGGCCTTTGATGATCCCCGGACCGATCTCAGGTTCATGGACGCCCGAAAGTACCTTGAAGAGACCACGGACACCTATGATGCAATCATTATCGATATATCCGAGCCTGTTGAAGAGGGGCCTGCCTATCTCCTCTTCACACGGGAGTTTTATGAAATTGTAAAAGAACGGCTCAGCCCTGACGGGACCATATCGCTTCAGGCCGGAACAACGGCCCTGCACCAGCTGTTGAATTTTACCGCGGTCAATAAAACCTTGAGTGCAGTTTTCCCCGTGGTCTGCCCGTATAATGTCTCTATTCCTTCCTTCGGCCTTCCGTGGGGCTTCACTCTTGCCTCCAAGAATATCGATCCGAGCAAATTCGACCCCAAAGAGTTGGACGCAATGATCAAGAAACGGATCAAAGGCGAGAACCGGTATTATGACGGCATCACCAACCAGGGCATGTACATGCTGCCCAAACATATCCGCAAGGCTTTGGCTGCAGAAACCAGGATCATAGAGGACAACGCTCCCCTCTTTACGTACCATTAGAGGCCATGAATCCTCCTCCTTCCCGATTTGAGGATGAACAATTCCGCACTCCGCTGTTTGACGCGATGGTCAACCTCGCGGAGAGCCGTAAAGTATCCTTTCACACCCCCGGACATAAGAGCGGCAAAGGCATATCGACCCGTTTCCGTAAATTCGTCGGCCACCGCATCTTTTCCATTGACCTCACGACTCTCGATGAAGTCGATTCACTCCAAAACCCGACCGGAGTCATCAAGGAAGCTCAGGAACTGGCCGCGAAAGCCGCAGGAGCAGACCGGTCCTATTTCCTTGTAAACGGAACAACCGTCGGAAACCATGCCATGGTCGCTTCCACGACGGGACCGGGCGATAAAGTGCTTATCGCAAGAAACTGCCATCGGTCGGTGCTCACCGGACTGATCGTGAGCGGCGCACAGCCGATTTTTTTCCAGCCGATTTTTGACCGGGATCTCAAACTCACCCTGAATATGACCTTCGAGACCGTTAAACAGGCCATAGACGAAAATCCCGGCGCACGGGCGCTGCTGATCACAAGCCCGAATTACTACGGCCTCTGCGCAGACATCGAAAAAATCATCCCCTACGCTCATGAGAAGGGGCTTATCGTGCTCATGGACGAAGCACACGGCCCGCACCTCAAATTCAATCCGAAATTGCCGAAATGCGCCCTGGAAACAGGCGCGGACATGTGTGTCCAGTCAACCCATAAAATCGTCGGGGGCATGACCCAGGCCTCCATGCTGCACGCAAATACCGGGCGGATCAATATCGACGATGTCACCAACACCCTCAAGCTGCTCCAGACCACCAGCCCGTCGTACATTCTGATGGCTTCTCTTGACCTCGCCCGCATGCAAATGGCCACGGAAGGCAAAAAACTGTTAAACCGGACCATAAAACTGGCGGAAGAGGCCCGTGCAGAAATCAACAAAATTCCCGGCATCTCCTGTTTCAGCAAGGAACGGGCAAAGCAGTCCGGGATGGCCGATATGGACGTCACCAAGCTGACCATTACCGTTTCCGACCTGGGGCTGTCGGGCTATACCGTCTCCCAGATGCTCAACACCCGCTTCGACATTCAGGTCGAGATGGCGGATCCCTTCCATGTGCTCGTAATCGTGTCCATCGGAGACCGGCAGGACGACCTGAACCGGCTTGTGGACGCGCTCCGCCAGATTGCCGCAGAAACCGGCCTTCAGGGAGCCCTGCTGCCGCTCGACAAGGTCCACCCGCCGGTTCTTCAGAACCGCTTTGCCATGACCCCGCGCGAAGCGTTTTACTACGATACCGAGATGGTAGGCATTAATCAGGCAATCGGCAGAGTCTCCGCTGAAATCGTGACTGTTTATCCTCCCGGCATCCCGCTGCTCGTTCCCGGCGAAGAAATTTCACAGGACGCCATCGATTATCTCAGGAACATGGCCGGTCTCGGTGCCATCATAGACGGAATGAACGAAAATAATTCCCTGGTACGCGTGGTAAAAACATAGTTTTCCCGTCTGAAGGAGCACATACATGATACGGCGTCTTCGCACGTATTTCGTGCAAAGTCTCATCTGCCTTATTACCGCACTTCTGTTCCTGCCTTTTCATGCCTCCGCAGAAAACAATACTTCCTGCATCCTGGACGATGAAGAATATTCCGTTATTGCCGCAGTATTGTTTCGTGCGGAACACAATATGGCTGCGCTCAAAAAAAAGCCGTACTCTAAACACGATCAAGACCTTGACGGCATCCCCTCTTCCTTTATTTTGCTCTCCGATGTGACCCGACAGGAAAAATTGGACAATCCTGCACCGGACGCAGGCATGATTGCAGACTATAATCGGAAGAATGCCGACATTTGCAGCATTGACAAAAAAAAGCTGCAAGCCCTTGTTCCGGAAAAGAGCAGAATCAGCTTTATCAGTCCGGGAGCGTGGAGGAATAGCAGGGAGGAAGCCCTTCGGAATCAGTCCCTGTCTTCCGGCCTCACCTCTGTTTCCCGGCCCGGTTTTAATGCAAATAACACCCGTGCCGTTATACAGATAAACCATATTGCCGATTTTGAAATGGGCGCCGGCTACCTGGTGTATCTGGAAAAAAACCCTTCGGACAACGTGTGGATTCTTACCGGCGCTGTGCTGAACCGCATATATTGATCAACCTGTTTGCGATATGGTGCAGAGATTGGAAGCATATAGTTTTCTCCTCGACATATGCAAGCGCTTCAAATCTTGACGACACCGGAGCCATTGATTATACTGTAAAAAAGACAGCTCAAAACCTATGACGGCAGCGGTACAGACAGATCAGGAAAACCGGCTGCCGTGTATACAGGAGCATGCACATGAAGCAGGGCATACTGGTACCTTTTGATGGTTCGGCAAATGCCGTCGAAGCAGTGCGGGTGGCAATTGAAATGGCCAAAGTTTTTAAAGAAAAAATAACGCTGCTCAATGTCCAGCACAGCTACGAGACACTGCACACCAAAATGTTTTTTGACAAAGTGCAGATCCATGATTATCAGCTGCAGCAGGCAGAGGAAATAATGCGCCCGGCACTGGATGTTCTCAAACAGTCCGGCGTTGATTTTTCCAGCAAGATGCGGGTCGGCGATCCGCGCGACCAGATCATCAGGGAGGCTCAAAGCGACTGCGAGCAGGGAAAGGCCTGCATGCTCCAGGGTATGCGATGGATCGTAATGGGGTCGAGGGGCCTGAATGCTTTTCTGGGAAGCGTAATAGGCAGTGTGAGCATGGGAGTTTTGCATGGGGCGCCCTGCCCGGTTGTGATTGTTCCTTATTCCTGCCAGACCTGACAGAGAAACGCGAGCATCTTATAAAGAGGGGGCAGGAGCCTTGTAATACAAACTGATCCAGGCTCCCTATTTCCGTATCTCTGAAGTTCTTCTTACTATGCAAAACAAAAAAACATCTCTCCGGCAAACCCAAAAATCTATATGCATCCGGCAAGAGGGAAGAAATGAACGTTATTCTTTTTGGTGCAACAGGCATGATCGGCCAGGGTGTTTTACGGGAATGTCTGCTCAATCCCGATGTAGAAAGTATTTTAGCAATCGTCCGGACTCCAACTGGACAGCAACATGAAAAACTGAAAGAGATCAAACATGAAAATTTTCTGGATTTTTCCGGAATCAGGGAAGAACTCAAGGGTTATGACGCCTGTTTTTTCTGCCTCGGTGTTTCCACCGCGGGGAGAACCAAGCAAGATTATCTGTTGGTAACCTACGATATTACCCTGGCGGCCGCACAGATCCTGGCTGATTTGAATCGGGACATGATGTTTATTTATGTATCAGGCGCGGGAACGGACAGTACCGAAAACAGCCGCGCCATGTGGGCCCGGGTAAAAGGCCGGACTGAGAATGCGCTGCTCCGGCTGCCATTCAGGGAAGCGTATATGTTCCGGCCGTCGTTTATCCAGCCCCTGCATGGCGCTGTTTCAAAAACAACGCTTTACAGAATATTGTATGCGGTACTCGCTCCTTTTTTTCCGGTTTTGCGGCTGCTCTTTCCCCGAAAAATTACAACGACAGAACAACTCGGGCGTGCAATGGTCAGGGTCGCTCAATGCGGCTTTCCCAGACCGGTACTTGAGAGCGAAGACATTAACGCTGTTTAAAAATAATAGCAGTGTCGAAGGAGACTTCCATGAAACGGCAGGTAAGCAGAAGGAACTTCATAAAAACCGCTGCAACTGCAGGCATAATGCTTTCCTCAGGCACCGGCTTCTGGGAAGACGGAAGGAATGCTCTCGCAAAAGAGGCGCAGGCCGTCAATCCTTCACACTCATCGGCGGCAAACGTCAATGTTCTGCAGAGCTTGCTTCAGAAGAGGCGTTCTGTCCGGGAATTCAGGCCGGAACCCCTTCCCATGCCGGTCATCTCACGCCTGCTTTGGTCGGCCTTCGGGATCAACCGCCCGGATGGAAAACGCACCGCTCCTTCTGCCCGAAATCGCCAGGAAATAGACATTTACGTTGCGACTTCAAACGGCCTTTCCGTGTATGACGCAAAAGAAAACACGGTGAAGCTGATCCTGCCACAAGACATCAGAGAAATCACCGGCACCCAATCCTATGCCGGACAGGCCCCTCTCAATCTTGTTTACGTCGCCGACAGTGCAAGAATGGGCGCGACGACAAAAGAAGAAACGATTTTTTATTCGGCTGCCAATACGGGATTTATCTGTCAGAATGTATATTTGTTTTGTGCTGCCGAGGGTCTGGGAACCACGGTGCGGGCGGCCATCGACAAGCCGCTTCTGGCGCAGACAATGAAGCTGCGGCCCGATCAAATAATCACGCTCGCGCAGTCTGTCGGATATCCGAAAACCGGGGTCTGAACGGCGCTTGCGGAATCCATGCTGCTTTTTTCAGAGCGCTGTTCAAGGATGGTGGATCGCCACCCTCTTCTGATGGCAGTTCCGGTTGCCGTTATGCCGGGATGTTCACACTGCAAACGACATTTTCCCTGCTCTCAATCGTTACGGTCAGATCATCAAATATTCCGGCTTTGTAATCCCGGAGCGCCGTATGGATAAGATCCTGCACCAGTATCCACTCCTCACCATGTAATGCATAGGGCGACCGGATGACGATACAGTGCTTGTTCTTTCCGCTCTGCATGTTGTTCCCCTTCCCTTCGCTCTCCATACACTCCTCTTTTCGGTGGCACGTATCAGCAAGCGTGCAAACAATCACACGGAGTTGCCGGTTTGAATCTTCTTGCACCGTACCGCAGAACGTACTATAATTCAAATCAATTATTTTTAATATAACGATAAACCTAATTTATGGATTTAAACGATCTGAACCTGAATCAACTGAGGATTTTTCACACGGTGGCACGGTTGCTGAGTTTTACCGGCGCATCCAGGGAACTGCATCTTACGCAGCCGGGAATCAGCATGCACATCAAAGAACTCGAAAAGCATTATAAAACAAGACTGTTTGACAGACTTGGCAAAAAAATCGTTCTTACGCAGGCAGGGACAATTCTGTTCAAGGCAACGGAAAATATCCTCGGCCTGGTAAACGACGCAAAAATTAAAATAGATGATTTGCAGGGCCTTACCAGCGGCACCCTGAACATCGGCGCAAGCACCACTATCGGCACCTACATTCTTCCCGAACTGCTCGTAAAATTCAGGCACGCGCATCCCAATATTGAAATAGCAATGGACATATCGTTGAGCCAGGAAGTCGTTGAGAAGGTGCTGAACAACACCATTGAAATCGGTTTTGTCGGTCATTGCACGCGGGAAAAAAAACTGCTGGTAAAACCCTTTGCAAAAGACCCGATGGTCTTGATCGTCGCGGCCAAGCATCCGTGGGCGGGACGCAGGCAGCCGGTGCGCCTCCAGGATCTTTCCGACCAGCCCATTCTTCTGGCACGGCGGGGATCAGGGACACGGGCCATCATGGAGCGTTTGTTTGCCAGACAGAAAATTTCCCCGAAAAACTGTATGGAATTAGGCACGGTGGAAGGCGTCAAGAAAGCGGTCGAAATTGACTTGGGAATCTCCATCATTTCGAAGTATGTCGTGGCACGGGAGCTGGCCGCGGGATTGATCAAAACAGTCGCCATGAGCGGCGTCGACCTCAACCGCGACCTGTATCTGCTGTACCATAAGGACCGGTATTTGTCCGGCGCAGCCAGGGCTTTTCTTGCCCTGCTGCCGTAATCGGCGATAAGGAGCGCGTCATGTTTCTTCAGGGACTTTTCGGCATCGTACTCTTTCTCGCCATTGCCTGGCTCATCAGTGAAAACAGGAGAGAAGTAAAATTCAAAATTATTCTCAGCGGTGTCATTCTTCAATTCGCCATTGCCGTCATTCTCCTTTTTGTTCCCTTTTTCAGAAGCATCTTTCTTTTGCTGAATAATGTGGTCCTGGCCCTCGAGGCTGCAACAAAGGCAGGAACGTCCTTTGTGTTCGGATACATCGGTGGAGGCGCCCCACCGTTTCTGCTCCAGGAACCCGGCGCGAATTTCATCCTGGCGTTTCAAGCCCTTCCGCTTGTTCTCGTTATCGGAGCTCTTTCCGCGCTGCTCTTTTACTGGCGCGTTCTGCCGCATATCGTGAAAGGCTTTTCTTTCGTGCTCCAGAAAACCATGAACATCGGCGGCGCGCTCGGCCTTGGCGCATCGACCACGATTTTTCTCGGCATGGTGGAATCACCGCTTCTGATAAAGCCATATCTTTCGAAAATGACCCGGAGTGAACTCTTCTCGCTCATGACCGTGGGCATGGCCTGCATTGCCGGAACGGTAATGATTCTGTACGCAACGTTTTTGAACGGCGTGATCCCCGATCCGCTCGGCCATATTCTGGTTGCGTCCTTTATTCACGTTGCCGCCGCCATTACCATCGCAAGGATCATGGTTCCCGAGACGGAGGAAGAAACATCAGGTAACATTGTCCCCCGGCATACTGCGACGGGTTCCATGGACGCCATTGTGAAGGGAACCATGGATGGTCTTCATCTGCTCCTGAACATCGTGGCAATGCTGCTGGTCATGGTTTCGCTCGTCTATCTTGCGAACCAGCTGATCGGACTTCTTCCGGACGTGAATGGACAGCCGCTGACCCTCCAACGCATCCTCGGCTGGATCATGGCTCCCATCGTGTGGCTCTTCGGCATTCCCTGGCAACAGGCCCAGACGGCAGGACATCTCATGGGCACAAAAACCATTTTGAATGAACTGCTCGCATTCCTCGACCTTGCAAAGCTTCCGGCTGATGCGCTCGATGCACGCAGCAGACTCATCATGACATACGCACTCTCCAGCTTTGCAAATTTTGGAAGCCTGGGCATTCTTATCGGCGGGCTCGGCACTCTTGCGCCTGAGCGGAGGGATGAAGTGGTGGGCCTCGGCATCAGAGCCATTGTTGCAGGCACTCTTGCCACCTGCATGACCGGAGCGGTCATCGGTATTCTTGTCTAAAGAAAACGACTCCGCACCTCATATAAACGCAGTAAACGAGAGCAACAGCTGTGACAGAAAAAAAGCCCCCTTTCCGGGGCTTGAATAGGATGAACCGGCTGTAAAACCGCTACTTCCCTGCCATGATTTTTTTATAGCAGGACGTATTCCGGATGTTGTTAAGGTCCGGATCCGCTTTGATGTCCTCCCATTTGTTAAAACCGGCGTCAAGAGACTGCTGAAGCCATTTGCATGCTTCGGTGGAATTGTTCTTAATTGAATACAGACAGGCCAGATTATAGTATGGACTGTCGTACTTTGGATTTAATTTGATTGCCTTCTTGTAATCCGCGATGGCCTGGTCGTATTGTTTTTTTCTCGCGTAGGCGTTACCGCGATTATCGTAGCACATGTAATAGGTGGGGTTCAGCTTGGCTGTTTTATTATAGTCGGCGATAGCCTGATCGTATTTCCCTTTTGCCAGGTAAGCATTTCCCCGGTTATAGTAGGATATGGATATATCTTTGACTTTATCAACGCCATTAATCTGCTGCGTGCAGGCTTTGATTTGCCTGTCATATTCTTGTTTATTGCCGTACTCAGAGCACCAGTCCGTAGCAAAAGCGGTGGAAGTAAAAAAAATCATAAAAATTACACTTGCCAGCATTCGCATGCTTTTCATGGTATCTCTCTTTAGCGAAAAAGCTTTGTTTACCTGGTTTACATTTTTTAACATTGGGTCTTTAATCTCTCTCGCACGCAATTTACCGTGCAGGCGTCAGTTGCTCCCAATGCAGATTGGAGCCGACATTCGGATTATCGCTTGCCTTGTCCGAGACATAATATTCGCCAAGATTGTTGGACCACGCATGGCCGTAACCGGAAGGCAGTTCCACTTCCTTGCCCGCGCGGGAATCATAGTAGCGATCGACACCTCTGATCTGGTCGCTGGTATTTTGTGAAATTTTGTCCTGCACCTGCTGCCGCTGTTCCCAGACGCGCATCTGGTCTTCTCTCATCTGGCTGCCCGCTTTCGCAATGATGTCCCCCATGCGGCCGATTGCCTTAATTTCCTTGATGCTCTTTTGAGCCAGCATTTCTTTCACGTTCACTACTTTTGCGTACCATTTGGGATTGATTTTCAATGAAAAAAGCATCGTTTGGAACGTCTTTGCCCGGGAATCGAGCTTTCCCTTTTCTGCACGGAATGAAAAAACGTAATCAATGTACCAGTAGTTTATAAAATACCGGGGTTCCGGATATATGACAAACTGGCTGACGGCCGCGTACAACTCTTCTTCCATGCGTTTGCCCCGTTCCTGATATCCGATTCTGACTTTGCCGCCCTGAGCAGATGATTTCAGTCCCTGGACTGAATTGCCGGCAGCCAGTCTGGAGAGCTCCGGAATATTCTTTTCTTTCAGGATGACCAGACCGCTTACATTCTTTCTTGCCTTCGGAATAAGCACCTGGGTGAATGCTGCATGCAGGTCGATCGGCTTTGCCACCAGGGAATTGAAACGCAAAGAGCCGGGCGGATTTGTCCTGAGAAACAGCTGGTTGTTGGTCCAAAAATAGGAGCGGGTCGGGAAAAGATTCATTTCTTCCGGTCCGGACGGGTTGTAAAATCGGAACCGGGACTGGGCCGGCAGTGCTGGATTTTTAGACCAGGTTATTGCTCCTTCCACCCGCCATCCTTTGGGAACAAGCAGCCGGAAAGCCTCCATGCCTGTCATGGGGTCCGTATATTTATACGTCACGAATCTTTCCAGCGCAAGCGCGTCTTGCTGGTTAGAGAGCATGACGACATTTGCAAAAACCAGGAAGCCGAAAACAGCAAAAAAGCGCAGTACCCTGCGGGAAAAAATCATCATGAATTGCCTCCCCTGGACAAGCTTGTTATGAACAGTATTGTTATGAGCCGAGAGTCGCGTTTGTTTGAGAAGCAGGTTTTTCTGAAATCCGGCAAATGGTATTATATTCCTTATGGCGAGTCAAAAACGCTTTATGATACCGTAAAAACGTCCGTGGCCTGATACCGGTCCGCAACATAAAGGGGTATGTTGCCGGCCAGGACTTCATGGTGGGTCCGCAGGGCGATATCGGGGTGGTTGTTCTGCTCGGAAAGATGCGCCAGGCATGCCCACTGCAGGCGCTGCGCCTTAACTGCGCGACGCAGAATTTCAGCGGCGTCTCTGTTGGAAAGATGTCCGCGGGGCCCTTCGATACGCCGCTTCAGATAGGCAGGATAGGGTCCTGCCGCAAGCATGGCAGGATCGTAATTGCTCTCGAGAAAAACCGCATCCAGCGATGAGACAAGGCTGATAAGGTCTTTAAAAATATGTCCCAGATCAGTCAGGACACCTAACCGCTTTGCACCCGATTCAATGATGAACACCGAGCCGTCCGCGCCGTCGTGCGGCGTGGGAATGGCGTGCACCTGAACATTGCCGAATCTGAGCTTGTCGTTCGACCGAAAATGCCGCACGTCGTTCAATTTCCCAAGGTTGCAGCGCGAGGAAGCTGCAGCAAGCGTAGCCGGTGTTGCATAAAGGGGCAGGCCATATTTCCGCTGATACACGCCTGCGTGCCGGATGTGGTCGCCGTGGTCGTGTGAAATAATAACAGCATCCACTTCACGGATGTTTTGCCCGTGCGCCGCGAGCCGCTCTTCAGCCTGCACCCCGGTGATCCCTGCGTCGAACAGCAGCTTCACACCGTCCGCCTCGACAAAGATGCAGTTTCCGTTGCTGCCTGACTGAAGGGAAATGGCAATCATTTTCATACCGGGCGTACTGTAACAGCCATTGCTGCATATGTCAACCGCGAAATCATCACTTGACGAGTGTGGTCCTCTCGTTGCAGGACATTGTGCGATGCAGAAAAATATTCTTGAGGATGCTTAAGCCATCCCTTATAATAGGCATGGTGTACAATCATGCTGCAACTTGATTCGATCAGCATCGTCCTCGTGGACACAAAAACATCCGACAACATCGGTGCAGCGGCACGATGCATGATGAACATGGGTCTCGTGCGCCTTGCGCTGGTCCGGCCGCCTGCGGATTTTTTGCAGAAAGCCTCAAAACTTGCAGCCGGGTCGGACACCATTCTGGAACAGGCAAAGATTTTTTCTTCGCTTAAGGATGCGGTGGCGGATTGCGGTCTGGTGCTCGGCACATCGCGCCATAAAGGCCGTTTAAGAAAAAATATTCTCGCACCGCAGGATGCCGCACGGGAAGTCATTTCAATCCTGTCCCCTAACAGGGCCGCTGTGGTCTTCGGAAATGAAGTAAACGGTCTGACCCGCGAGGACATTGCCTGCTGCCATGAATTGATATCCATTCCTTCAACGGACAGATTTCCTTCGCTCAACCTTTCGCACGCGGTCATGATCATTGCGTATGAATTGTTTCGGGCCGCGCAAGAACTGCACCCGCTCTCAACCCCCGAACTTGCGACATCCGAAGCGACCGACGCATTCTATCTTCAGCTGCAGAAAACTCTTCTGGACGTCGGCTTTCTCGAGCGCGACCACCCGGAGAGAATGATGCTTACGATACGGCAGATATTCGGGAGAGCGCGGCTGAGCAAACGCGACGTCTCCGTTCTGAGAGGCATTCTTACGGCTGTAGACCGGGTTGTACGACCGGCAAAATTAAAGTAGCATGCAGTCAAGGCGTGGCAGGTCTTGCTCAAACGCAGCTTTCAGGAGGGACGGTATGAAAAGAATGTATCTGTTTTTTGTGTTTGCTTTTCTTCTCGGGGGAATTGAGATGCTCTACTTCTATCCGCTGCTTCCCGACCGCATGGCGGTCCATTTCAACGCTGACGGAGCGGCGGACGGCTGGGGTCCGAAAAGTCATTTTTTTATGACCATGGAAACGGTTTATGCCGTCCTGCTCATTCTTTTCGGCGCCCTGCCGCTGCTTCTCCGGCGGCTGCCTGAGTCCCTGATGAATCTGCCGAACAAGAATTACTGGCTCGCGCCGGAACGCAAAGCGCAGACCATGGACCGCTTGATGGGCCAGCTCCTGTTCGTTGGGGCCATGGCCCTGCTTCTGATGGACTGCGTGCTCTTCCTGAGTCTGAAGGCAAATTTTTCCACTCGACCCTTCCTGCGGCCGGAGTTGCTATGGGGCATCATTGCTGTTTTTTTTACGGCCAGTATTGCCTGGACTGTTTTTTTGATACGAAGTTTCCGGCTGCCGAAAGAACCCTGATTCTCAGGCATCGCTGATTTGCTGATGCCTGACGCTCCTAATCCGCCTGCCGCCGTAAAAACGTCGGTTTGTCCAGGTCCTCACCGTCGATGCCGAGCGTTTCATTTTTAAAATCGAATGACTCCTGTTTGCGCTTCGGCTTGTCAACGACCTTCATGAATTCCTTGAGGCTTACCGGCCGTTTTACGCGCTCCCGGATGCCTTCCTCGTCAAAGCCGGTCGCTATCACGGTGACCATGACTTCCTCGCTCATCACCGGATTAATCACCGCCCCGAAAATGATGTTCGCGCCGGGATCAACCTCATCCTTGATGATGGCGGAAGCTTCATTCAGTTCATAAATCCCCATGTCGTTTCCACCCGTGATATTGATCAGCACCGCGCGGGCTCCTTTGATGGAGCCGTCCTCCAGCAAGGGGCTGGCAATCGCCTTTTGCGCCGCGTCCATGGCTCTGGTTTCTCCCCTGCCGATGCCGGTGCCCATCACGGACCTGCCCCGGTTGGACATCACGGTTTTGACGTCCGCAAAATCCACGTTCACATATCCCGGCACCATCACCACGTCGGAAATTCCTTTGACCGCCTGGCCGAGCACGTCATCGGCAAGCTTGAAGGAGTCGAGCAGCGTCGTCCTTTTTTCCGCGAGATTCAGAAGGCGTTCATTCGGGATCACAATAAGAGCGTCCACATTCTTTTTCAATTCCGCAATGCCCTCTTCCGCCTTGTGCATCCGCGTTATCCCTTCGAAGCTGAAGGGCTTCGTGACAATGCCCACGGTAAGGGCGCCTGCTTCGCGCGCGAGGCTCGCAATAATGGGAGCGGCCCCGGTGCCCGTGCCGCCGCCCATGCCCGCAGTTATAAAAACCATGTCCGCGCCGCTGACGGCGGACGTGATTTTGTCCGCGTCTTCGAGCGCAGCAGACCGTCCGATTTCAGGGTTGGCTCCGGCCCCCCGGCCGCACGTAAGCCTCGACCCGATCTGCAGCTTGATCGGCGCACGTGTAAGTTCGAGCGCCTGCATATCGGTGTTCGCTATGATGAACTGCACCCCCTTGATGTTCGACTGAATCATGCTGTTCACGGCGTTGCTTCCCCCGCCTCCGACACCGATCACTTTAATGACCGCAGGCAGTTTCTCTTCTTCGAACTGAAACATCCCCTTTGCCCTCCCTTCTTCGCGTGCCCCGCTTTCTTGAGTACCTGTATCGGAACTTTTTACAAAATCCATGATATCCTGGAACTTCATCTCTAGATTGTCGTCCATGAATTTTTCCTTTCATTCCGCAATTCCGGGTTCAGATGTATTCCCCCAGCCACTTCCAGAATTTATTCAATGGTCCGCCGCTTTTAAATGTACGCGGTGTTTCTTCCGTGTTTTCCGCGCCCCACAGAACAAGACCAACGCCCGTGGCATAGATGGGGCTGTTCACCACGTCCATCAACCCTCCTATGTTTCTCGGGGTGCCCCGTCTGATGGGAAGGCCGAGATACCGCTCGGCAGCGTCCTGCGCTCCCTCCATAAGAGCCGTCCCGCCCGTAAGCACGACACCCGACGCGAACATGTCTTCGAACCCGGTCTTTTTCAGCCGTTGCTGTACCATGCCGAAAAGCTCCTCAACGCGCGGCTCAATAATTTCACACAGGATCTGGCGCGAAAGGAGACGGGGAGGCCTGCCTCCCACGCTCGGGACGTCCAGCGTCTCTTCATGTTTCACCAGCGAGGAGAGCGCACACCCATACTTGACTTTTATTTTTTCCGCTTCTGATGCCGGCGTTCGCAGGCCGATTGCAATGTCGTTCGTCAGATGGTTGCCGCCGATGGGCAATACCTCCGTATGCCAGAGGCTGCCTTCCAGGAAAAAGGCCACGTCCGTTGTCCCGCCGCCGATGTCCACAACCACCACGCCCAGTTCCTGTTCTTCGGCTGTCAGCACTGCCTTGCTCGATGCGAGCGGCTGCAGCACCAGGTCATTCACGGTCAATCCGGCACGCGAGCAGCTTTTAATGATGTTCTGTATGGCGGTCACTGCACCGGTGATGATATGGACCTTCACGTCAAGCCTCGTTCCCGACATGCCGAGGGGCTCCTTGATGCCGTCCTGGTCATCAATGATGAATTCCTGCGGAAGCACATGCAGAATTTGCTGGTCCATGGGGATGTTTACGGCACGGGCCCCGTCGATGGCACGGGCCACATCAGTCGGCCCCACCTCTTTGTTCTTGATGGCGGCCACGCCCCGCGAATTAATGCCCTTAATATGACCGCCTGAAATGCCGACAAAAACCGAGTTGATCTCGACGCCCGCCATAAGCTCGGCCTCGTGCACCGCCTTTTTGATTGATTCGACCGTGCTGTCGATGTTCACCACCACGCCCTTTTTGAGGCCGTGTGAAGGGCTGATGCCGATCCCGATGATGTCGACCTGCCCGCCGTCTTTTACCATTCCCACAATGGCGCAGACTTTCGTTGTTCCCAGATCCAGGCCCACAATCACATTGTCCATTTTTTTTGCCACAACACACCCCCGTTAGGAAACCTCTTCCGGCAAAGAGAGCCGGACTGAGAATGGCTCTTCACCCCGCGCTTCGTTTTAACTCTTTTTTCCCCTGCTTTTTACCGTTTTGCTCTTGCTGGATGCGTTTTTCGACAGTACCGCGACCTGCCGGTCGGAGCGAAGATCAACGTAGGCGACCTGCAGGTCGCGCTGCTTTACGTCCGCCATCACCTCCGACAGCCTGCGGAGTTTTTCCGCGTACCGGGTGCTGCCGATTTTGAATTCATGGTCGGCGTATACAATAGCAAGCGACTCGGGTGTATTTGCTCTGATATACACATCTTCAAGGCGCCAGCCGCCGTGTCCCGCAATCTCCGATAAAAGCTTTAATGCTTCTCCCAATGCTTCGGCAGACGCCTGTTCTCCGAATCGCACCCGGCAGTCCCTGATCGCGATAGTGGGGAGCGGCCAAGCTCCTGCCGTTTCCTTTGCATATCGTTCAATGACAACTCCCTCGCTGTCTATCAAAAACCGTCCCGCAACGGTTTCCAGAAACGCGTGTGGCGTCCGTTCAGTAACAACCATGCTGACCCTATTCGGCAAACTGCGGCTGATGCTGACGGATTTAATCCAGGGGTTTGCCTGCGCCCGTCTGACAGCGGCATCAAGGTCCACCCGGAAAATATTTTCTCCGGTAAATGCTCCGGCGATTTTTTTCAGTTCGCCTTCGTCGAGCTGTTTTACACCTCTGACGTCCACACCGGCTATCTGGAACAGCTCTGCACGCATGACGGTCCGATATGCCTGCCAGCCCAGCCAGCTTCCCGCCGCGATGACCACTGCTGCAAGAAGCGCAACCATGACGGTTTTGATTTGGCCGGTCGCAACCCCCTGGCGCGGAGCGGCACGCCGCACCACAGCGCGTTTTACCGTCACACGATTTCTTGCTGAGCGGTCTCTCCGAGGGACCTTTACGTTTTTATAATCCCGCATGTTCCCTTTCGGATGTTGGAATCAGGGTAACCGATACCGGTCCTCCCCGGGTCTTCAATACGGAGTGCGATCAACGATTCTCCGCACCCTGCCCAGCTACTGCCAACCGCATAATTTCCTCCACCAAATCCGGAAACGATATTCCCACGCCTTTTGCTATTTCGGGCAGCAGGCTTGTGGCTGTCATCCCCGGAAGGGTGTTGACTTCAAGAATATAGGGTGCTCCGGATTCGTCAATAATGAAATCAACCCGGCTGTATCCACGGCAGCCTATCGCGCGGTGCGCGGCAAGGCCTGCTTCGAGCGTCCTCTGGTATACCGAATCCGGTATTCGCGCCGGAAAAAAATGGTCGGACATGCCCTGCTCATATTTAGCCGCATAATCATAAAAAGCGCGCTTCGGAACAATTTCAATTGCGCCGAGCGCACGGTCTCCGAGAATGCCGACCTGCACTTCCTTGCCTTGTATGAATTTTTCTATCAAAACTTCATCGCCGTATTGAAACGCCAGGTCAATCGCCGAAGCAATGTCTTCTTTTTTGAAAACAAGGCTTACTCCGACGCTTGAACCTTCGGCATGCGGTTTAATCACCGCAGGAAATTTCAGTTCAGCGAGCAGCGCGGGTACCGCTTCTTTCGCGCCTTTATACATCACTTCATACGGGCCCACCAGCAGCCCTTTTGCGCGAAAAATTTCCTTGGAGACGGTCTTGTTCATTCCAAGCGCGCTTGCGAGGATGCCGGACCCCGTGTAGGGTATTCCCATGACTTCCAGCATGCCCTGGATAGCGCCGTCCTCGCCGAATTTTCCGTGCAATGCGATAAAGGCCGCATCAATCCCGCTGGCGTGGATCTTTTCGGCAGCATCCCTGCCGATATCGATGGAAACGACATAATGCCCTTTTTCCTGCAACGCGTTCAAAATGGCAGTTCCACTGGCGAGCGATACGGTTCGCTCGGATGACAGACCGCCCATCAATACGCCGATTTTCCTATTTGCCAATATCTTCATGAGAATCCTTTTCGCAGCTGGTAAATGCTCCGTTTCTAATCTTCTCCGATGATTTTTATCTCCGGTTCAAGCCGCACTCCATGGACATCCAGAACCGCCTGCTTTACGATGTCCATCAAGGCAAGCACGTCGGAGGCCCGCGCAGCGCCCGTCGTCACGATGAAATTCGCGTGCTTGTCCGAAACCTGAGCGCCGCCCACCGTTCTGCCTTTGAGCCCCGCCAATTCGATCAGTCTGCCTGCGGACTGTTCGGCGGGATTTTTGAACACGGACCCGGCGTTGGGATATCCCTGGGGCTGTCGCTGTTTCCTTGTTGTGAGAAGCTCCAGTACGCGCGCGCCGACTTTTTCCCGATGACCGCGTCGCAGGATCAGCCGTGCCGCCAGCACAATCCATCCTTCCTGCACTGAAGAGGTTCGGTATCCGAAACCCAGTTCGTCCCCTCCTTTGGTCAGCACTCCTTCCTCGGGTGAGAGGAGGGTCACCGATTCGGTAATATCGCCGATTTCTCCGAGCGCGGTGCCTGCATTCATCCTGATGGCGCCTCCGACCGTGCCCGGTATGCCGGCGGCAAATTCAAGCCCTGCATAACCCTTTTCAACCGCAACCGCAAGGAGCTTTGCCATCAGTGCGCCGGCTTCCGCGGAGATGAGCGCAAAACTCCCGCCGATTGAACGATACTCCCGCTCTATAGCGACCGCATTCAATCGTTTGAGACTGATCACCGCTCCCCGGTAACCGCCGTCCCGCACAAGAAGATTGGTCCCGCTGCCGAGGATAAAATATTTCAGGTTCTGCTCCTTGATGCTTTTCAACAGCACCAGGAGGTCTTCACGGTCGTCCGGACACGCAAAAAAGTCCGCCGGACCGCCGATTTTAAACGAAGTGTGGCGGCTCATCGGTTCGTTTTTGCGCAGCTCTCCTTTTATATCAAGGATGGCCATGTTTCAGTTTCTCCAGAACCTGTTCGCCGATTTTCCAGACGTCCCCCGCCCCCAGCGTCAGCAGGAGGTCGCCTTTTTTGACCGCACCAACCAGATACTCGACGACCGCTCCCCGATCAGGCATAAAAAGAACGTCCTTGTGTCCGTATTTTTTTATCCCTTCATAGAGTGCCTGCCCTGACACGCCGGGAATCGGCTTTTCACCCGCAGCATAGATGTCCAGAAGAATGACCTTGTCGGCCTGATTGAACGAGGTAAAAAAATCCTTGAACAGATGCTGCGTCCTTGTGTACCGATGGGGCTGGAACACGACCACAACCCTGCGGTCCATGCCGGACGCTGCCGCTGCAAGAGTCGCCTTTATCTCCGTGGGATGGTGACCGTAGTCGTCCACCACGGTCACGCCGTTCGCTTCACCCTTGATCTGGAACCGCCGCTGCACTCCGCTGAACTCCCTGATGGCCTTGCGGATGACTTCAAGATCGACGTCCAGTTCCCGTGCCACGGCAATCGCGGCAAGGCTGTTGTTGATGTTGTGAACACCGGGGACGGAAAGTTCAAACAGCCCAAGTTCGGCGCCATGATGCACGACTTTGAATGTCGACCCCAGCCCGTGCAGCACGACGTCCCGCGCCTGATAATCCGCCTGCGAACTCATGCCGTACGTTTGATAGCGTTTTTGTATCTGCGGTATGAGCGATTGTATATGGGGCTGGTCAAGGCACAGAACCGACACGCCGTAGAACGGCACTTTATTGACAAACGTGAGAAATGCCTGCTTGATTTCGTCGATGTCCTTGTAATAATCGAGATGTTCCTCGTCGATGGTCGTCACCACCGCAATCGTCGGTGACAGTTTGAGGAAACTCCCGTCGCTTTCATCAGCTTCAGCAACAAGAAACTCACCCTGGCCGAGTTTGGCGTTTGTTCCCAGACTGTTGAGCTTGCCGCCGATCACAACGGTGGGGTCGATGCCGCCTGCCGCAAGCACCGTGGCAACCAGCGAGGTCGTTGTGGTTTTTCCGTGCGCTCCGGCAATGGCCACGCCGTATTTAAGCCGCATCAGCTCGGCAAGCATCTCGGCCCGCGGAATCACCGGGATCTGTTTCTCTCTCGCCGCGACCACCTCAACGTTTTCTCTGGTGACTGCAGACGAAATCACCACAACATGGGGGGACGTAATATTCGCTGCGTTGTGGCCGGTGGTTATCACACCGCCCAGTTTTCTGAGCCGCTCGGTGGTGTCCGACTCTTTCATGTCCGAGCCCGAGACCCTGTATCCGAGGTTCAGAAGCACTTCGGCAATGCCGCTCATCCCGATGCCGCCGATGCCTACAAAATGAATATGTTTAATTTTTTCGAACATAGTTTTTACAGATTTTTACAATCTCCTCCGTGGCCGTATTTTTCATACGGGGTATATTAGAATCGAACGTCCTCTGCGCAGCTTGTTTTTTTATTATCTCCGCCAGCAGGCCACCGGTCAAATCTTTTTGGATAACGACGTCCGCAGCACCGAAATCAGCCAGGGCTCGCGCATTATACTCCTGATGATTGTCCGCGGCAAAAGGGAAAGGGATCAACACCGCCCGCTTGCCGCAAACCGCAAGTTCTGCAACACTGGTGGCGCCGGAGCGGGAGACCACAATATCCGCTGCGGCATATGCACCTGCCATATCCTCAATATACGGCACTACCACTGCACGTATCCCGGCCTCTCGATAGCCGGTTGTTACCTCCTCCACGTCATGCGGACCGGTCTGGTGAAGCACCTGCAATCCTCGCATGTCCTTCAGAACAACCGCAGCCTGCTTCATCGCCGTGTTAATCGCATGTGCGCCGCCGCTCCCGCCCATGACAAAAACGGTGAACGTTCCCGGCTCCAGGCCAAAGCCTTCACGAGCCTTGCCGCGGTCACCCGTTTCAATCCCTTTTCTGACCAGCGGCCCGAGCACAACTGTTTTCCGGGGGGAGAAAAATTTCTGCGCACCGGTACCGGGAAAACAGAGCACAACCTTGTCTGCAAATATTCCCAGTTTTCTGTTCGCAAGCCCTGCGTAAGAATTCGGCTCGATGATAACCAGGGGCACGCCGAGAACCAGTGCCGCCGCTCCTACTGGCGCGGAAGCATAGCCGCCGACGCCCAGCACTACGTCCGGCCGCGTCTCACGCAGGAGGCGCAGGGACTGAAAAAGGCCCAGCGGCAATGCCGCGACCGTCTTCAACGCGGAAACCAGATTCATGCCTTTCAGTTTTCCCGCGCTGATAAATCTGACCTGCAGCCCTTCCTTCGGGAGCACCCGCGCTTCGATTCCCTGACTCGTACCGACAAAAAGAACTTCATTGCTTTTTTCCCGAAGCAGTTCGCGTGCGACAGCAATGCCGGGATACAGATGCCCGCCCGTTCCACCGCCTGCAATTAAGACCCGCATTGACAAAACCTCATGGTGTCCGCTGTTCTGTTAAGACTATCCATCCTGCAAAGGCGTTCGCTCTGCAACTCATCACGACGCATCTTTCCGGCGGTTTCCGAGGCGGGACCATCAGCCTGATTCCTTCGAAATATTCAGCAACACGCCCATTGCCCCCATCGTAATAACCAGCGATGAACCGCCGTAACTGACAAGCGGAAGCGCGATCCCTTTCGTGGGCAGGAGTCCGGTCACGACGCCCATATTGATCATGCCCTGCAAACAGACGAGCAGCGTAATGCCGAGGGCCAGCATGCGGCTGAATTGCTCATTTGCAGAAAGCGCGATCTGCAGACCCCGCCACAGGATAATAAGGAACAAGAAAAGCACGGCAAGCGCGCCGATCAATCCCAGCTCTTCTCCAATTACGGCATAAATAAAATCGGAATGTCGTTCGGGCAGAAACAGCAGTTTTTGCCTTCCTTCACCCAGACCGCGTCCGAAGATGCCGCCGCTGCCGAAAGCCAGGAACGATTGAATAATCTGATGCCCCGCACCCTGCGGGTCGGCCCAGGGGTCAAGATACGAAAAAATCCTGCGCAGTCGATAGGGGCTGTGCACCACGGCAAGATATACTACGGGAAGCGCCGCCAGCACCGTACCGCCAAGATGCAACAAGTTTGCCCCTCCTACGAACAGCATCACCGCGGTCACACCTGCAATTGTCATGGCCGTTCCAAAGTCCGGCTGCAGCGCAGCCACACCCAGAAAAATGCCCGACACCACGTACGCCGGCAGCAGGCCGTTCATAAAATCACGCAGGCGGTCGCCTTTTTTCGCTATGTAGTAACTCATATAGACGACCATGGCGAACTTCGCAAACTCCGACGGCTGAAACGAATGCATGCCGTACCGCAGCCATCGGCGAGATCCATTCACCATCTTGCCGATGCCGGGAACAAGCGTCGCTACAAACAGAAGCAGCGCGATGACGAGCAGCGCGATAACAACCCGCCGGTCCGCCAGCACACGATGATCGACCCGCATGGCGATTGCCAGAAGAACAAGGCCCGCAAACGCCCACAGGATTTGCCGTTTCATAAAATATGTCGGATCATCGTAGGTCGTCAGGGCAACAACACTGCTTGAGCTGTAGACCATGACCACACTGATGACCAGAAGCGCCAAAACGGCAAAGAGCAGAATTCTGTCATAGTGTTTCGAATATTGCATTCCGTTCTGCAATAACCTTGTCCTCGTCGCCGGATCGCACGGCAGGGAGCCGAACCCGACCGGCGCCCGTCGTTTTCTTACAACGCTCTTACCGCTTCTTTAAACTTTCGTCCCCGGTCTTCAAAGTCCTTAAACATGTCGAAGCTTGCACAGGCCGGAGAAAGGAGCACCACGTCACCGCCGGCGGACCGTATTGATGCCAGCCGCACAGCTTCCTGCAGCGTCGGTGCATACAGGGTCTCGGTTGCCGTGCCGAGCGCCTGCCCCATTTTATTGGCTGCCTTGCCGATCAGAATCAACAGTTTTACTTTCTGTCTGAACAAATCATACAATGGTTTAAAGTCACTGCCCTTGTCCAATCCGCCGGCAATCAGCACGACCGGCCGTGTGAACCCCTCCACGGATTTTATGACAGCCCCCACATTCGTTCCCTTGGAATCGTTGATGTAGGTAACACCGTCTTTCTCCCGGACAAATTCCAGCCGGTGTTCAAGGCCTGAAAATTCCCGCAGCACCGCGGCCACGGATTCGATATCTGCGCCCGCGCAGAGAGACAGGGCAGCAGCGGCCAGGGCATTCTCCAGGTTGTGCACACCCTGGATCCGTATTTCATCAACCCGGCAGATTCGCTTCCCATTATAGGTGAGGAAGCCTTCGTGCACACACGCCCCGGGGTTAAAACGAAGCGTACGAGAGAAGGGAATGACCGTGGCCCCGGTCCGATGCACGTAGGATTTTACCAGGGGGTCGTCGAAATTCAGCACGAGAATGTCCCGCTTCCGCTGATTCATGAATATTCTGGCCTTTGCTTCACCGTATTCGTCAATCGTGTGATACCGGTCGAGATGATCCTGCGTGATGTTCAGAATCGTTGCAACGCGGGGCCGGAAGGTCTCAATGTCTTCAAGCTGAAAACTGGACAGCTCTGCGACTATCCAGTCGCGGTTTTTGAGCAGCGCCAGGTCCTCGGTCAGCGCATTTCCGATATTGCCTGCAACGAGCACCTTCTTTTTCGCCTTTGCGAGCATCAGCCCCACAAGGGTCGTGACAGTGGATTTTCCGTTTGTTCCCGTTATTCCCACGTACGGCGCATCAGAAAGCAGCCATGCGAGCTCCAGTTCGCTGATTATTTTTACCCCCCGGCGTTGTGCCTCTTGAATCTGGGGAATTTTAGGGACTCCCGGGCTTAAAAGAATCAAATCCGCCTCGCTGAAAATCCGCGCGGGATGGCCGCCGGCTTCCAGACGGACACTGCCCGGCAGTGTCCGCACCAGCGCACTGAGTTCCTCCAGAGGTTTCTTGTCCGTCGCTGTCACCTGGGCGCCGAGGGCATGAAGCGCACGCGCTGCCGCAACACCGCTCCGCCCCAATCCGACAACGGTAACTTGTTTCCCTTTAAAATCGGTTTTCATGGTGATTCCTGCCTCCTCCCGTGTTGCTCTGACACGATCATGAAGCATTCCGACAGTCTGCCCGTCTGCCCGCTGCGTCTCATGATACGGAAAATCATGTTATCTCAACTTCAGCGAACCGATCGAAATCAGGGCCAAAATAATGCCGACTATCCAGAATCGCACAACAACCTTTGATTCCGGCCACCCAATCTGCTCAAAGTGGTGATGTATAGGCGCCATTTTAAAAATGCGTTTGCCGGTCAGTTTGTAGGAAGCGACCTGCAACATCACGGATATTGCTTCCACCACAAATATGCCGCCCACAATAATCAGAATAAGTTCATGTTTCGTCACCAGCGCAAGAGCACCGAGAGCGCCGCCCAGGGAAAGCGACCCCGTGTCCCCCATGAACACTTCCGCGGGGTGGGTGTTGTACCAAAGGAATCCGAGGCATGTTCCCAAAATTGCGCCGCAGAACACGGTGAGCTCTCCGCTTCCGAGAATATACGGAATGTTAAGATATTCGGCGATCACCCTGTTGCCGCCGAGATATACGATAACGGCATTGGCTATGGCGGCGATGCTTACCAGCCCCGTCGCAAGTCCGTCCAATCCGTCCGTAAGATTTACCGCATTGGATGATCCCACCATGACAACCACGGCGAACGGAATATAGAACCATCCAAGATCGATAATCAGCCTCTTTACGAACGGCACCGTAAGACGAGCCGCATTCTGGTCTCCCGAAAAATAATAAAGGAATAAACCGATCAACAATGATGCGGCAATCTGCAGTCCGAATTTTTCCTTGGCGCGAAGTCCCAGGGACTGTTTTTTTACCACTTTCAGATAGTCATCCCAAAACCCGATACCTCCGAAGGCGAGCGTTGCAAACAGCACCACCCATACGTATTTGTTCGAAAGATCCGACCAAAGAAGAACAGAGCTTACGAGTGCCATGATGATCAGAAGGCCGCCCATGGTCGGCGTACCCTGCTTGGACAAATGCGTCTGGGGTCCGTCATCCCGAACATGCTGTCCCACCTTCAACCGCCGAAGCCAGGCAATCATCGCCGGACCGAATACAATGCAGATAATCAGCGCCGTCAGGGCCGCTCCAGCGCTGCGGAACGTGATATATTTGAAGACATAGAAGCCCGAAAACTTGGAGTACAGCGGATACAGCAGGTGGTAAAGCATCAGAACTCCTCCAAAATTTTTTCCATCTTCATGCCGCGGGAGCCTTTGATCAGCACGGCATCGCCCGACCGGGACTGTTCACGCAAGAGTGCAGCTGCTTCCTCATGTGTTTTGACTGCAAAGACTTTCGTCTCCGTCATTCCGGCTTCGACCGCTCCCCGGAGTATATCCTTGGCATAATCGCCCAGGACAATTATGCGGTCGACGCCCATCCGCGCTGCGGTCCGCCCCACTTTCCGGTGCTCCTCTCCGGAGGAGGCGCCGAGCTCAAGCATATCACCGAGCACGGCAACGGTTTTTGCTCCCCGTTTCAAATCCACCAGGGCTGCAAGCGCCGCCTCCATGGAAGCGGGATTGGCATTATAATAATCCGCGAGCACGGTCCGGCCCTGCAACTGCCTTATTTCCGAACGCATCGCAACAGACGCAAAATTATCAAGCCCGTGCTTTACCGCATCAAGCGGCAATCCTGCCGCGAGCGACGCGGCTGCCGCCGCGAGCGCGTTGTACACATTGTGTTTTCCCACGCTTCTGAGGCAAATTTCCGTACTACAGCCGTGCGCGGTCAGAGTAAATTCCAGACCCTCGGAAGTATGCCGGATCCCGGACGCCCGGACATCTGCTGCAGTGTCTATTCCAAACGTCGTAATGAGGCCGCTGAACTTCTTTTTCAGAACTCCGCAGTATGCATCATCAGCATTCAGCGCCGCGGTCCCTCCGGGCCGGATGTGGTCAAGCAGTTCGCCTTTCGCCTGCGCTATGCCGTCCTGACTTTCGAAAAACTCCAGATGAGCCGGTCCGATATTCGTAATGACTCCCACCGTGGGGCTGACCAGCCGGGCAAGAACTGCAATTTCTCCCGGAGCGCTCATGCCCATTTCAACAGCCGCCGCCTTGTGGGTGTCGTTCATTCTGAGAAGCGTCAGGGGCACGCCGATGTGATTATTCAGGTTCCCTTCGTTTTTCAGCACCGCTCCCCGCACGGTCAGAATTTCTGCGAGCATTTCCTTTGTTGTCGTCTTTCCGTTCGAACCGGTAATACCGACCACCGGTATGGAAAATTTTTTCCGGTGAAGATACGACATCTTCTGAAGCGCGGAAAGCGTATCGCCGACAGGCAGAATGTTCTTATGTCCGCCGAGATTTTCAGAGTTTTTTTCGACGGCATCCCGGTTCACCAGCGCCCCCCACGCGCCTTTTTTTATTGCAGTGGAAATGAACCCGTGGCCGTCGAACCGTGGCCCTTTCAGAGCAACGAATAATTCGCCCTTCTTAATGGTTCTCGAATCTATGGATACCCCTGTGATCTCCATCCCGGAGATCCTCCTCAGGACATCTTCGAGAATTTTTTCTTCTGATCCACTCATGGTTATATGCACTTCCAGCACGGATAACTCTTTTCTGCCGGAGATGTCTGTATTTTTTTTAATCACGCATTCAATATGCGCATCATGAAGCCTTTTTCTTGTGAATTTCCGCCCGTGCGGCCTCACGGTCATCAAAATGCATCTTCTTCTCGCCGATAATCTGATAGTCCTCATGCCCCTTGCCGGCAATCACGACCACGTCGTCCGGCAGGGCCATCCGGATGGCGGCAGCCACGGCCTCGTGGCGGTCGGGAATGACATAATACAATTTTTTATCGCCTGGTTCGCACGACCCCGTTTCCTGCAAGGCGGTTTTTTTCCCCTCTCCCGCCATACCGGCTTCTATCTCACGGATGATATCCAGCGGGTTTTCAGTCCGGGGGTTGTCTGAAGTGACAATAACGATATCGCTTCCCTTGAGCGCCGCTGTTCCCATTTTAGGCCTCTTGGTCCTGTCCCGGTCGCCGCCGCAGCCAAAAACCGTAATGATTCTTTTTTTTGCTATTTCTCGCACAGATTCCAGAAGACGCAGGAGTGCGTCTTCGGTGTGGGCATAGTCAACAATCACACCGTAGGGCTGCGCTTCATCTATTTTCTCCATGCGGCCGGGAACCGCTTTCATGTTTTTTATCCCCTGGATGATGCTGTCCTTGCTAAAACCCAGGGCTGTGCCAATCCCGGTTGCGGTCAGAATATTGTATACATTATGCCGGCCAATGAGCGGTGATTCCAGCGCAATCCTTCCGTTCGGAGTGGCGGCGTCAAAGGACAGGCCTGCAATGCCGTAGTGTACTTTCCCGCATGGATGAATATCGGCATGCTCCGACAAGCCGGTAGTGACGGTTTTCCCCTTGGCGGCCTTGATGACGGCGTCAGCATTTTTGTCGTCAGTGTTGACGATAATCGCCGCATCCGGGGAAAGTCCCTTGAACAGCAGAAGCTTTGCCTGCAGATATTGATCCATAGTTTTATGAAAATCCAGATGATCCTGCGTCAGGTTCGTAAATCCGGCAGCAGCAAAACGGCACCCGACCACCCTTCCGAGCGCCAATGCGTGCGAGGAGACTTCCATAACGCAGTGTGTCGCTCCGAACTCAACCATTTCGGAAAGAAGCCGCTGGAGATCAAGCGATTCCGGCGTCGTGTTTGGCGCGGCATACACGCGGTCGCCGACACGATAATCAATGGTGCCGATAAGTCCCGCGGTCTGGCCGGAAGCTTCGATAATGGATTTTACAAGATAGGTTGTCGTTGTTTTGCCGTTCGTGCCGGTAATGCCGACAAGCTTGAGTTTCTTCGACGGGTGTCCGTAAAACGCATCTGCCAGCAGGGCCAGAGCCCGCCGGGAATCTTTCACCAGGGCAACAGGCACGCCGGCCTCCGCATCCGGTCCCTGCTCGCGTTCTGCGACGACGGCGGCGGCTCCTTGTTTTATTGCCTGCGCAATAAACTGATGGCCGTCCGAGTGAAATCCTCGCACGGCCACGAACACGCATCCCGGCTTGACTTTTCGGGAGTCATAGAAGATCCCTTGCACTTCCCGTTCCAGCGTGGCCGGCGGAAGCGGCTTTTGCAGTTCCAATGACGCGAATAATTCTGCCAGCTTCATCTCGTCACCAGGAGCATTTTCCCTCCCGCGTCATCCGGCGGCACCTGCAGATACGCAAGGCTCTGCTCCGCCACGGTCTTGAACACGGGAGCAGCAACGCTGCCGCCATAGATGACTCCTTCCGGAGTGTCGACCATTACGAGAATGACCAGTTTTGGAGAGTTTGCCGGTACAAAACCAGCAAAGGAACTGACATAATCTTTCTTCGAGTACATGCCGGTCTTGTGGTCTATCTTTTGCGCTGTTCCCGTTTTGCCTGCCGCCGTATAGCCGGCCGGCCGTGCCTTTTGCCCGGTGCCGGTCTCCACCGCCTCCCGCAGCATCTTTGTCACCTTGGCGGCGGTTTCCTGGGTAATCGCACGGCGCACCGGCTGCGGTTCAATTTTATTTCCTTCGCCGCTGCCATGGCCGATGATCTGCGACACGACATACGGCCTCATAAGCACGCCGCCGTTCGCGAGCGCGCAATACGCCGCGGCCATTTGCAGCGGCGTCACGCCGACTTCCTGGCCGATTGCAATGGAACCGATGGACACCCCGGACCATGTGCGATGGTCTTTCAACAAACCGGGGATTTCCCCCGAGATATCAGACCCTGTTTTACTCCCGAATCCAAATGCGGTGATGTATTTTGCAAAACGTTCTTTTCCCAGCTTTACGGCGACCTTTATCGTGCCCACGTTGCTCGATTGCGCGATCACATCGGTAAAGGTCAGCACCCCATGCTTTTCTGCATCATTGATTACCCGGTCGGCAATCTGAATTTTTCCTGCTGAGCAGTCAAATCGTTCAAGAGGATGAACCACCCGTTCTTCCAACGCTGCCGCCGCAAGAATCGGTTTAAAAATCGAACCGGGCTCAAAGGCATCGGTCACCGTCCGATTCCGCCATTCACCTGGTTTAGAGCGCTGCGGCTCGTTGGGGTTGAATACCGATTTTCCGCCGGCAGTGCGCACCGCAAGGGCGAGCACTTCACCGGTCCACGGATTCATGACGATGCAGACTCCGCCTTTTGCCTGTGTATTCACGAGGGCGGCATCAAGCCCTTTTTCCGCAATATGCTGTATCACCTCGTCAATGGTAAGGGTAATATCACTGCCCGGTTTCGGCAGTTTATATTGCAGTCCTGATCCTCCCGGAAATACCGTTCTTCCTCGCGCGTCTTTTTCTGCCAGGACCCATCCTTCGGTGCCCCGCAGGATTTTATCGTACGTGCGCTCCAGACCCTCAATGCCTTTGTTGTCTACATCGGTAAAGCCGAGGAGCGGTCCTGCAAGGGTTTTCTTGGGATAAAACCGCTTCGACTCTAGCCGGATGCCGATTTCTCTCGTGCCGAGTTCCTTCACTTTCTCGGTCTTGCCCGGCTCGACTTTGCGGCTGAGCCAGACAAAGTGTTTATCTCCCGCAAGCCGCTGTTCGAGAGCGCGGGGATCTTCCCTGAGTATCCGGGACAGCTTCTGTGCAAGCGCCCGGGGATTATCGACTTCCGCCGGCACCCCGTACACTGAGTCCACGTCCAGGCTTACTGCAAGCTCCCTGCCCATGCGGTCGTAGATCGTGCCCCGTTTTGGCTCAATCTTTACCAGCCGTTCCTGCTGCCGCTCCGCGCGTCCTGCAAGCGCGGACCGCTGATAGACCTGGAGATACACAAGCCGCAGGGCGATGAGTCCAAAACACACGCACATCAACAGCAATATTACGAGTATTCTTCCCCGTTTTTCCATTGCTTGCGATCCTTGATGCCCGCAGCATTATAGCATTCGTTTGCGAAAACCCGAATTTGCAGCCGGCCCGGCCAGCATTGCTGCAGCAATCGCTGCCAGCTATCTGACGGCATCCGGTCCCTGGTTATTCGAGCTCGATTTCTTTCCTTTTCTTTTTACGGCAACGATGTTTTCCTGCGCCGGCCTGACCATGCCCAGGCGCTTGACCGCGATCTCCTCAATGCGGGCCGGAGATGTCAGGCTCGACGATTCGATAAGAAGAGACCGGTTTTCGCGCTCCAAATCCTGTTTTTCACGCTCCAGCGCTTCGATCTGATAGCCGAGCCGCACGATTTTTACTTTGCCGCCTACGTACAGAATCAGACCGACAACGATCAGAAGCATGATAAAAATTCTGCTGAGATTCCCCCGCTTGCTTCGCTCGAGAACAACTGCGCCGATTTCACCAGCTCGTGTCGCCATAGGTAAACCTTTTCATCGAAGTTATTCAATCGCGGTATTACAGTTTCTCCGCCGCTCTCAGCTTCGCGCTTCTCGCGGCGGGATTTCTCTCTACTTCCTCCGGTCCGGCCGTAACAGGCCGGCGCGTCAGCACGGTAAGCTCCGATTTTTTGCCGCAGGAGCAAGTCGGCATCTTCGGGGGGCACACGCATGCCCGTGCTGCCGCTGCGAAGGCCTGCTTTACAATGCGGTCTTCAAGAGAATGAAACGTGATGACCGCAATGCGTCCGTGCGGTTTTACATGCGCAAGGATCTGATGGAGTCCGGTCCGCAGCGCTTCTATTTCGTCGTTTACTGCAATCCGCAGAGCCTGAAACGTCTGCGTCGCAGGATGTATGCGCCGGGGCGGATACGGTGGGAATACGCTTGCAACAATCCCGGCGAGCTGGGCTGTGCTGGCAATGGCACCCCGGGTCCGTGCCTTTTCTATCGCCCGTGCTATGGCTCCTGCTCTGCGTTCCTCGCCGTATTCATAAAAAATCTTCGCCAGTTCCTGGCGTGAAAGAGTGTTTACCATGTCCGCGGCGGTCGGGCCGTGGCTGTTTCTGTCCATCCGCATATCAAGCGGACCATCCAGCATGAAGCTGAAGCCCCGCTCCGGCGTTTTAAGGTGGAACCAGGAGACGCCGAGATCAAGCAGGACGCCGTCCACTGCCGGATGATTCGTTTCCAGCAGCACGCGTTCGATATTTCGAAAATTCTCCTGCCGGATAATGACCCGATTCCCATAACCGGCAAGCGCTGTTGTGCATCGCTGAATCGCCTCGGCATCCTGGTCAATGCCGATCAGCACTCCGTCAGGCGCTGACCGTTTCAGAATTTCCGCTGCGTGCCCGCCCGCCCCGAGCGTTCCATCTACATACACACCGCCTGCTTTTGGATTCAGCAGATCAACCGCTTCGGTAAGCAGGACAGGAACATGTTCTAATTGCCGATTGCGAATTTCGGATATCGGATTGGTATTCATGCTTCAATCCTCACAAAACCGTCCCTGCATTACAATCCGCATTTTGCAATCTACAATTGAAATACGATCAAAGCCCCAGCGGCAAATTGGTTGCGGGTTTTGCCACACCGAAGCTTTTCGCGGCCTGTTGGGTGGTGTCGAATACCTGAAACTCCTCCAGCACGCCGGTTGTACGGAAAATATTTTTGATGTACTCGGACATCCCTGCGAGCCGGATATCGCCACCGAAGGACTGGAGCCGCTTTTTTTCTTCCACCAGCACCGAAAGGATTGTGAAATGTATATGTTCAACGGACTCAAAGTTCAGGATCAAACCGTACATCTCGCCTTTAATCAACTGACCGATGACCCGGCTGAGTTCCACCATCTTTGCCGCATCAATTTCGCCTTCCAGGTTCATTTGGTATGTTTTGATTTTTTCATCCATGTCATAAGCCCAGCGCGGCAAGTGCGTCGCCGATTTTGTCGCCATTTTGTGAATTCCTCGCCTCCCATGCCCCGGCGTCCCAGATTTCGATTTTATCAATAATTCCTACGAGCGTTACGCTTTTCGATATCCTCGCATGTTCACGGTGTGCAGTTGGAATCAGCAGACGGCCTTGCTTATCCAGTTCACATTCGGTCGCCGAGGAAAGCAAAAAACGCATGAAATCCTTCACCTCTTGCTTCATCATGGGAAGCGTCCTGATCTTTTCTTCAAGCCGCTCCCATTCCTCAAGAGGATATACGGTGAGACAGCGGTCATAATCCATGGCGAGCACGAGCCTTCCGTCATAGCGATCTGCTATAATCTCACGAAATCTCGACGGTACGCTCACCCTGCCTTTTGCGTCTACCGTATGTTCAAAGCTGCCGCGGAACATTTTCCCCCCGCTACACCCACTCTATCCCACAATATACCACCTGTTGGCCAAAGTATATAATTCAGCCGCATCATTGTCAAGAAAAATATTAATTTTTTGAGATGTTACGCAGTGGGAGGGCAGTTTGGTGCGTATTTTTTTGCGTGACAAGAGGGGACAAAATAAGTATCATATTAGAGCAATGACAGATGATTTCTTTATCAGCGCGGACGAGAGCCATATCAAGCGCGAAAAGGCAAAATCTCGTGAAATACGAGAGTCGCAGTGGTGGAAACGAAGACGCTCGACAGGAATATGCTTTTACTGCGGAGGAACGTTCAAGCCTGCTGAGTTGACCATGGACCATCTCATCCCGATCGTGCGGGGAGGAAAATCCGTACACGGTAATATCGTCCCGGCATGCAAAGAATGCAATTCAAAAAAGAAATATCTTCTTCCCACGGAATGGGAAGCGTATCTCGAAACCCTGCAAAACACTAAACAATCAATATCCGATAGTCAGGACTAGACTGCTTTGCAACAAAACTGACCTGTTTATCCACCTATATTCGTTTATACACACTATTATCATGCTGCTACCGCGATAAAACCGCTCAGTTCTGACCACAAAAAAGCCGGTTTCTCCGGTGAAACCAGCTTCTTTCGTAACTCTACTCTTTTTCCGTTTCAGTAATACGGTTCGCGAATCAGTCAGCCTCCCTCACCCAATCCACTCTGGCAAGCTTGTTATCATGCGACCAGCGATAGGTAACTTTGCCGTGAAATGCTTTTCCGATCGCCCTTCCGATCCGCTGCGCCAGCTTCTCGTTCGTCGTGGAAATAACAATGCTGCCGTATCCATTCTCTTTTATGGCCATTACCCGCTCAAGAGGGTTTAATCCGCGGGCGCGGTTTTCCTCGTTCTTAATTAAATTCAGCAAGGCGTCTTTATGCGCGAGAACATACCCCCCCTTCAGCGTAACGATCCCGCCGGGGAAGTTGTCGCGTATTTTAAGGCATGCAGGGCAAACCACCGCCAGAGCATTGGGGTGAGTTGTTTCAGAGATGCTGATATCCGGGGCCGCATACCATCGTTTATTTCTGTACACGGCATGGCACACTTCACACACAGAAATCTTGCTGCTCGCACCTCTCGGGAGATACGAATCCGTCGTGGCAGATTTTTTCTTGTAAGAAAGCTTGTAGCCCCGTGCATCCTTTGCGATCAGTTGCATAATGCCTCCCTCCTTGGTTCCTGCTGTAATGGTTCATTTCAGTTTTTTCTGTATTTCTGGAAACTGTTTTTTAAAATCCGGGACGGCTCGTGCGAGAAACATTTTCAGCGCCTTCAGTTCCGACTGCATGTCGCGGATTTCTTCAGATACTTCCGTTTCCTGTTTTTTCAGGGCGTCGGCAAGATTGGAAAGCGCCTTCTCCTGGATTTTAAGACGCTCTTCCGTGCTGATTGGGTTTCTCGCACTGTCCATGGCCGCCTCGTATTTGTCAGGTATGCAATTTTATTCCAAGCTTTTTCTCGACGGATGTTACTTTTTTCTCAAGGCGCTGCTCAATGCCTTTTCGATCATCAATGGAAATCTTCGTGATCACCCGTTCCGCCTCCCGCATCACCGCATCATGACATTGTTTCACCACACCCATCACGGTATCCCATTCTCCTTCGAGCACGGTCCCCATAGGATTGATTTTGTAGCTCACTCCGCTTTCCGTAACAATTTTCATAACCTGTGCTATTACGGGACTGATGCTTATTCCCTTGCCCATAGGAACCACGCTGAATTCCAACATGGTACTCATAGACTCTTGCCCCTCCTTCCCAAATCATCCGGCCATGACATTCTTGCTTCAAAACAAACCGGAAATCTGAATAATTTGAATAGTTTCAAAAGCAACGTTATTGCAATCATATAGTGCAGTTCCGACTTAAAAAATCATCTCTTGTTTAAGTATAGCTATTGTCTCTCCGGGTGTAAAGGTTGCGGCATTCTCCGAATTTCATTTACAAATCATACAACCGTATGAGATAATCTGCTCCCATACAGAAAAAGTATGACAATCGTCTGCGCCGGCCGGAGAACTACCGCTCATGAGAGCCTTGCTCAAGTTCCTAACAATTACGCCCCTGCTGCTCACCTATATAATTGTTTCTATCGCGATTATGCTTTTGCCGCTCAATGCACGAAAAAAACGTGAGTATGCCATACAAAACAGTTCTCTCTTCTCCCGTCCTATTCTGAGAATTCTTGGTGTACGAATTCATGTCAAGCACCGGGACCGTCTGCATGAAACACGGAAAAACTGCCTCATAGTCTCCAATCATCTTTCGTATGTCGACGTTTTCGTTTTATCCTCGCTCAAACCATCGGTATTTGTAACATCCATCGAACTGCGGAACACTTTTCTGCTCGGCACCATTGCCAGACTTGCCGGCTGCATCTTCGTAGAACGTCGAAAGGCAGCGGGCCTGAAAGCGGAAATCGAGCAACTGTCCGTTGCGCTCAGGCAGGGATTTCCCGTGGTTCTTTTTCCGGAAGGCACCACGTCTGACGGAGACGGCGTAATGCAATTTAAAAACTCTCTTTTTGCCTCGGCAATTGCTGCGTACGTCGACATCATCCCGCTCTGTCTTCGCTACACCAGGATAGACGATAAACCGTTGACACAACAGAATCGTGATGCGGTTTTTTACTACGGAGGCGTCAGTCTCTTTCGGCACCTTCCCCGCCTTCTCGTATGCAAATCCGTGGATGTTGAGGTGAGGCCTCTCAAGACCATAACAGTCCTTTCCCATTATTCACGCAAGGACCTGGCTGCCAAAACCCACCATGCCATCAGCGCGGCGTACCACGAATAATCCTCTCCCCAGGAACACCGGGAAGAGGCATTTTTGCAGGAACTTCTTGACTTTTTTCTCGTCAGTTGTTATTTTACCAGGCTCCTCAAAGAAGCGGGGTTTTGCCGAAAAATTATGAGCTACGAAGATGAAATAAGCAAACGAAGGACCTTCGCCATCATCAGCCATCCCGATGCGGGCAAGACGACCCTCACCGAAAAATTCCTGCTGTTCGGAGGGGCCATCCAGGTTGCCGGCGCGGTCAAGTCCAACAAGATCAGGAAAAGCACGGCTTCTGATTTTATGGACATTGAACGGCAGCGGGGCATCTCAGTGGCGACGTCGGTAATGGGTTTTGACTACAACGGACTCAAAATCAATCTGCTGGACACGCCGGGCCACAAGGATTTTGCCGAGGACACCTATCGAACGCTTACCGCGGTTGACAGCGTGGTGCTCGTTGTCGATTGCGTAAAAGGCGTCGAAGAGCAGACCGAAAAGCTCATGCAGGTCTGCCGCATGCGCAGCACACCGGTCATTATCTTTGTAAACAAACTGGACCGGGAAGGCAAAAACCCGTTCGAGCTCCTGGACGAGCTCGAGTCAAAACTGGACATCAAAGTCCAGCCGCTTTCCTGGCCGATCAGCATGGGCACATCGTTCAAGGGCGTTTACAATCTGTACAATAACAGTTTGTATCTTTTCCGCCCGGGCGGTGTTACCGTTGCAGATGATGTGCTTGCCATCAAGGGTCTTGATGACCCGATTCTGGACCAGCAACTGGGCGATTACGCCGCGAAACTGAAGGAAGACGTGGAGCTGATTGTCGGAACGCATGATCCTTTTGATGTGGACGCGTATCTTAAGGGCACCCTCGCGCCGGTTTTTTTCGGCAGTGCCATCAACAACTTCGGGGTCAAGGAACTGCTCGATACGTTTACCCACATTGCGCCCATCCCGGGCAGCAGACCGACTGATCAGCGGCTGGTCAGTTCTGACGAAAAAACTTTCAGCGGTTTTGTGTTCAAGATACACGCGAATCTCGATCCACGCCATCGCGACCGCATTGCTTTTATCCGCATTTGTTCGGGAAAATTCGAACGAAACAAAATGTTCCATCATGTGCGCATGAACAAAAACATCCGCTTCACCAGTCCGGCAAGTTTTCTGGGAGCACGAAAGAGCATCGTTGATGAAGCGTTCCCCGGAGACGTAATCGGCTTGTATGACACGGGCAGCTTCAAAATCGGCGACACACTCACCGAAGGCGAAAAAATCATGTTCCAGGGAATTCCCACCTTTTCCCCGGAAGTATTCAAAGAACTGATAAACCGTGATCCCGGAAAATCGAAGCAGCTTTCAAAAGGCATCGAACAGCTCACCGATGAAGGCGTGGCGCAACTCTTCACCCAGCAGCAGGGAAACAGAAAAATCGTGGGTACGGTGGGCGTTCTTCAGTTCGATGTTCTCCAATACCGCCTGGAACATGAATATGGTGCAACCTGCCGCTTCGAGCCCATGGCCATTTACAAAGCATGCTGGATTACGGCTGCGGACAAGCAGGAACTGGATAAATTCTGCAGGTTCAAAGCAGAGCGCATTGCCACGGACAAGGACGGCAACACCGTTTTTCTTGCCGAGTCAGAATGGGTGCTCAGAAACATGATCGAAGCCTATCCAGAAGTCACCTTTCACTTCAACTCAGAATTCAAGCGGGAGATGCAGAAGTCCACGGCATCCTGATCCTTCTTTATCAACAAATCACTTCACCGCAGTATCAAGCAAAAACATACCAAGTAAAACATTCCACGCAGCGCGTCTAGATCTCCGTTGTCCGCGCGTCGCTGTGCCGACCAGGGTCTGGATTGTCCGAATGTCGTAGTTAGCTTGCAGGAAATGCGCGGCAAATGAGTGCCGGAAGGTGTGCAATGCGCCTAGCGAGCTTCTGACACACCGCACCTGCACAAAACGGCATCATATTGTGCAAAAATATCAGAGGAGATATCAAACATAAAGAAATAGTTAGACCTAACTATGCACGCATTTGGAATATTATCCCGAGTTATAAATATAGTTATATTTAATAGTCATATCAATTCGTTTTTTCATATTGCTTGACATGGTCGTTCTTTTTCGTTAAAGTCTGCAAAAAGTAGTCAATAAATGGTTAGTTTAATCTCTCTATTGGAGCCGCGGACTTGAACGACAGCATAAAAGCAGAAGGCCGTGCTTTTGCAGAATTTCTTAAATCCCTTCCTGAGAGTGAACGGATTAAGGGCAACGAATTAGAACGCCGACGAGCAGAAGAAGAGTTCAAGCAGTTTCAAGAAGAATATGATAAGGGCTGCTGCTATCTTTGCAACAAACCACTTACTTCTTTCAGCAAGAAACTCCCCTGCATCCACTGGTTATTGAAACCGAAGGGATTCAAGAAAAAAGATATAAAACTTGTTGCCAGTGTATATGGCTTTTTTCAAATTCAGAGTTACCTGCGCTGGTTCGCAAACCAAGCTGGGTTTGCGCGAAATATTAATGACATGCCAGAGGGGGGCACAGGGAAGCTATTTGAAGTAACTATAAGATATCGTAATCTTGAATGGTCCTTCTCATGTGCTGAAGGCGATTACAACGGACATGACACATCACAACACGGTCAACAGCCACATTACCATTTTCAAATGCGAGTAGACAAAAAACCATTTATTGATTTTGGTGATTTTCATATTCCATTCAGCAAAATGGATGTTATTAATATTGAAGCTATGCGAGCACAGCCCAATCTTATAAAGCAACGGCATTCGTTTGGGGAAGGCATGAAGGATGTATTACGAGACGATACAGTCGAACAGATAATTAATGTGACTGTCCCAGATGGTTATAATTCTGAAGAGGCCCCATTTAAAATCGATACCATTGCGATTGCAGAAGACGGGAAAACAATTAAAGGCGATGATGTCTACAATCTCATTCAGGAGGCTAAAGCTAAAGGGGTTACAGTTGCTAGCCTCATGCACAAACTACCAAACGCACAAGCTCGCATCATTGTTTCTCCGGGGCCTGGCGTCGTCGAACAGGCTCCTCGTTCAAAGCGAAAAAAGGATAAGTAGTAATTGTGCTATTCTAACCAATCGGCTCGAGAGGGTCGCGAAAACCGCGCGCCCTCAGCCGAGCCGTTATGTCATCAAGGAACTACAAGGAATCTCGAGAATATGGATAAATTCAGCAAAAGGAGAATCTTCAAGACGCTGGCTGCAATTGCGGTTATTGTGACCGTAGGTTCTCTAACGTATATCTTTCTCTGGGGTAAACTGTTCCCCTATTCACCCGTGAAGTTGGGTTTCGCAAAACATGAGCTACCAAACACAATTATCTACGTCCAACACGGGGCTAAATGCGACAACCTCTCGGCGATCGATTCGTATCCACCTGGGGTAGAGAAGTTGCACGAACTACGATTCCGCAGGAAACC
This sequence comes from Nitrospirota bacterium, assembly GCA_963663225.1. Classification (GTDB taxonomy): domain Bacteria; phylum Nitrospirota; class UBA9217; order UBA9217; family UBA9217; genus JBAZLV01. Next base: position 1,127,508 of record OY760142.1, read on the forward strand.
CGTAATCTACATTTTTCGAGATAAAGACAGCTATCTGCGCCGTTCCATGACGAAGGCCAGGTTCTATGCCTATCCAAACGACGGTCTAGTGATATCGCCATGGGCACTTCAAGAGGCGCAAGAGGGCAAGATCTCCTTGGAAATATACCTGAAGCATGAGTTGTCCCATACGCTGCTGTACCAGCACATGGGAATTCTTGCCGCATATGTATACTTTCCACAGTGGCTTCTCGAAGGAATAGCCATGTATCATTCAAATCAAATGGGTACATCGTGGTATCCAGGGAAAAAGGAAGCATACGCTTACATAACACAAGGCAATTTCATAGACCCAAGGGACTACGCAACAGCAAGAGAAGAAAGCGCTGTTTTGAACGTTCAGTATCCCATCGCCTTCATCTACTCCGAATTCGGCTGCATTGTTGATGATCTCATTACAACATTTGGAAAAGAAAAATTCTTACAATACGTGGAGCGGTTAAGTTCTGGTTCCAATCACGACAAAGTCTTCAGAGAAATCTATGGGATTGATTTCGATCGTTTCTTGTTCAATTTCAAGCAGCGCGTGAAGGAGACTGTCAAGAAGACATAACCCGTCAATACAGCCGATCGCTTACGCTCCGGCTGATTTTTTTGTTACGCAACGACAGTTCATGCGCAGATCGCTCCTTATCCAATACTTTCAGATTGCCTTCTCTTTCGCTTGCTTTTACCGCATCAGGATGCTAATCTACTTATGCTGCATGGATTAAAAACCAGCACGGTACAGGGGGGATTTGCCATGCTTGTCGAGTATTTAAAAAAAATTCCGCTCTTTAGCCATCTCAAACCAAACCAGCTCAAAGAACTCGCCTCGCGCTGCAAGAACGTTCAATTCAAAAAAAATGCCGTGGTTTTTTACAAAACGGACCTGAGCACCGACCTCTATATTGTCAACTCAGGCAAGCTCAAAGCGGTGCTCACGGACGAAGAGGGCGACGAAATGGTGATTGCCCATTTTGAAAAAGGCGCTTTTTTCGGGGAACTGAGCCTGCTTGACGGCAAAGGCCGCTCTGCGACGATCGTCGCGGATGCCGACTCCGAGCTCTCCGTGCTCAGACAGGACATGTTTTTGGACCTGCTTTACGGCAATCCCCGCATTGCGGTGGAACTGATGATCACCCTGGTTGACCGCCTCCGCAAAGCCGATGAGATGATTGAATCTCTCGCGTTTCTGGAAGTCGGCGAGCGGCTCGTCCGTGTGTTTCTCGACGGCGCGGCAGCAGGTGGAGATTGTTCGGCAGGATTTCTTAAGGCAGGGAAGCCAACTCACAAGGAGCTTGCGGCGCGCATCGGGTCCTCTCGTGAGGCGGTGTCAAAATGCATGAAGGTGCTTACGACAAAGGGAATTGTCCGGGAAGCGGAAGGACAGATTCTTATCGCGCAGAACGCTCTGGACAGATTAAAAAGCGACGCTCATTCATAATCCGCCGCTCATTATTTCTTTCCGCACCTGCACTCTTCTTGAAATTCCGGCAAATCAAAATAATTTGTGAATAAAAACAGAAATGCTCCCGGCACAAGACCGGGAGCATGAGAATCATTATATCTTCGGCAATTTTGCGAGCGACTTTTGTATGTCTTCTTCCGGATGTTCATGGTCGAACAGCTTGCCCTCGCGGTAGTCCGCATAGGCCTGCAGATCAAGATATCCGTGTCCGCTCAGGTTGAAGAGAATCGTTCTCTGTTTTCCCTCCTCTTTGGCAAGGAGTGCTTCATCAATCGCGGCGCGGATCGCGTGCGCGCTCTCCGGGGCCGGAATGATCGATTCCGTGTTGGAAAAGAGAACCGCCGCCTCGAAAACTTTGGTCTGCGGATATGCCACGGCCTCGATAATCTTGTCATGGTAGAGCTGGGAGACCAGCGATGAATCTCCATGGTACCTGAGTCCGCCGGCGTGAATTCCCGAAGGGATAAAGTCATGGCCGAGCGTGTACATGGTCATAAGCGGGGTAAGTCCTGCAACATCTCCAAAGTCATAGCGGAATTCACCCTTCGTGAGCGTGGGACAGGAGGTCGGTTCCACGGCGACGGCCCGGAGGTCCTTCTTTTTTCCAGCCAGCTTGTCATGAACAAACGGGAACGCGATGCCGGCAAAGTTGCTTCCTCCTCCGCAGCAGCCGATTACCACGTCAGGATAGTCACCGGCAATCTCAAATTGTTTTTTCGCCTCGAGTCCGATCACGGTCTGGTGCAGGCAGACATGGTTCAATACCGAGCCCAGCGCGTAGTTCGTATCACCATGGGTGGCCGCGTCTTCCACGGCTTCAGAAATGGCGATGCCGAGGCTTCCCGTGCTGTCAGGATCACGTTCGAGAATTTTTCTGCCGGCCTCTGTCAGCTTTGATGGACTTGCGTGCACGGTGGCGCCCCAGGTCTCCATCTGCATTCTCCGGTACGGCTTCTGACCGTAGCTTACCTTTACCATGTACACTGTTACGTCCAGACCGAACAGTTTTCCGGCCAGCGCCATGGAGGCCCCCCATTGCCCTGCGCCGGTTTCGGTCGCGATACGCTTGATCCCTGCTTTTTTGTTGTAGTACGCCTGTGGGATGGAGGTATTCGGTTTATGACTTCCGGCGGGACTCACCCCTTCATATTTATAATAAATCTTCGCCGGTGTTTTCAAGGCTTGTTCAAGCCGGTGCGCGCGATACAGTGGTGACGGTCTCCAGAGCGAATAAATGTCGAGTACTTCTTCGGGAATGTCGATCCAACGCTCCTGGGTCACTTCCTGCTCGATAAGCGCCATCGGGAAAATAGGCAACAGGTCCTGCGGTGTCACCGGCTGTTTTGTTGCCGGGTGGAGCGGAGGCTTTGGCAGGTGCGGCATATCAGCCATGATGTTGTACCATTTGGTGGGGATTTCCTTGTCGGAAAGGACTATTTTAGTCTGCTTCATTACTTCCTCCTGCGGCTAAAATATAAGCAAAAAACTTGCGTATTGTATCCTATTCCAGGCCTTTTCTCAACGGGATTTTCCGGGAAGGGAACCGTCTGTCAGGAAATTCCGACGCGGACGAGTGTCGGTTTTAATATCCCTACCGCATCTTTTGGGTCCATGCCGACAAGGTACCCCCGCCTGCCGCCGTTGATATAAATTCTGGGAAGATCCGCTATTGTTGCTTCCATGAATACCGGCATTTTTTTTCGAGTGCCGAACGGCGAGGTCCCGCCTACCTGATACCCGGAATGCCGCTGGGCAACCGCAGGATCGCAGGGAGTGACGCTCTTGGTGCCCACAACCCTGGCGAGTTCCTTCGTGGAGACCTTCAGATCACCGTGCATCAGTACAATCAGTGGATTTTTCCGTTCGTCCTCCATGATCAGTGTCTTGATTACGTGGTGTTCCGGCACCTGCAATTCACGGGCGCAGACCTCCGTACCTCCATGATCTTCATACGTATACGGGTGGTCTGTATACTCAACGCCTGCATCACGCAAGACCCGTATTGCGGGTGTTACCGATAGTTTGTCTTTGCTCATACGAGTTTGTATCCTTAAAATATCATTTTGGTGGCTTGCAAAAAACCGTTCTGCGCGCGAATCAGAACATTCGGGCACACTATTTTAAGCGGGTATTCGGCTTGATGCTTGTTTCCTTAACAAGAAAAAGCCCACAGTGCCCGCCGCAAGAGAGCTGAACAAAATGCTCATCTTTGAACTTGAAACGATCCCGGGGTTGTTGAACGCCAGCAGTGTTATGAAAATTGACATGGTAAACCCGATTCCACCCAGAAATCCGGCGCCGAGAATGTGTTTCCAGGACACGTCATCCGGCAATTGGGAAATCCCCATTTTAACCGCCAGCAGGCTGAACAGAAAAATTCCAAGAGGTTTTCCGGCAAACAAGCCTGCAAAAATGCCTGCACAGTTCAGCGTCAGCAGGCCTTCCATCCAGTTCCCGCTCAACGCAATACCGGTGTTTGCCAGCGCAAAAATCGGCATGATAATAAACGCCACCGGTATATGCACAAAATGCTGCAGCCGGTAGGAAGGTGATTTTTCGCCGCCGTCTGCAAAAGGTATGGCAAAGGCAAGGAGAACTCCGGTGAGTGTTGGATGAATGCCGGATTTAAGCATGCAATACCACAGGACGCATCCGGGCAGAATATACGCGGGCAACCAGCGCACGTTCAGGCGGTTTAAGCATATCAGCCCGGCGAATATTCCTGCTGCGAGCGCAAAATAAGCAGCGGAAAAGTCACTCGAGTAAAACAATGCAATGACAATTATTGCTCCCAAGTCGTCGATAATGGCCAGCGCGGCGAGAAAAATTTTTACGGCTACCGGAACCTTATCTCCCAGCAGCGCGAGCACTCCGAGCGCAAATGCGATATCGGTTGCCATCGGAATACCCATGCCTGCCTGAGTTGCGGTTCCCCGATTGAGAAGCAGGTGAAAAAATGCCGGGGTGATCATGCCGCCCAGAGCGGCAATAACCGGCAAGGTTGCGTTTTTTATACTCGATAATTCACCAATATAAAGTTCCCGTTCAATCTCCAGTCCGATCAGCAGAAAGAAAATTGTCATTAAGCCGTCATTAACCCAATGCTCAATGCTGTGCGTCAAGGCAATTCCGCCTATGCTCACGCCGATTTTCGTCTGCCAGAATTCAATATATCCGCTTCCGAATTGCGAATTGGCGATAAGAATCGAAATGACTGTACAGAAAATCAGGACACTGCCTGACATCTGTTCGCTTTTAAAAAATTCCTGAAAAAGTTTGGTCAATACTGTTTTCATACCGATAGATCTCTATGCAGCACAGAGCCCGGTGATACCTTGACGCTGCTCGGAACAAAAAATTTTTCATGCTCATCGCAACAAAAGGATGTATTCGTGCAGATGGTATTCTGCCGTATCTGGTGGGATAAAAAGCTTTTCGGGCACCCGCCTGCACTACATCCCGATGGAAAACATGCTGTCCAGGTCGTGGCGGGAATAAACCCGGAAGGAAATAAGCGTTTCAGATTTGAGTATTCCCTCGACCTTCAGCATCTGGTTTGTTACCAGTTCCGCCATTTGCTCGTTGTCCTTTGCGCGGATGACCACCGCGAGATCAAAGCGTCCTGCGACAGAGTATACTTCGCTGATCCCCGGCATTTCCGCCAATGTTTCAGCGACGATATTCACTTTACCCCGCTCAATGTTCAGAAGAACCAGCGCCGTTACCATGTGACCTCCCCGTTTTTTGTGATCATTATAGCAGATTTAGCTTGATTGACCAAACGATTCACCCCGCGCACCGCGGATCCGGCGCGGCTATATTCCCCGTGTGAAGGTACGCGTGTGCCGGACAACCTCCATGGCATTTTGCGTGAAGTTCGCACTTCTTGCGGGGGCATGCATTGTTCGTGTGTGTCCGAAAAAAGCTGAGTGAAGGATGATTCCAGATCAATTCAAAAGAATCATACAGAATGTTTCCGAGCAAAAACGCACCGGCTCCGAAAAAAAGATTGCAGGGATACACCGAACCATCCGGCATTACACCCAGCTTGGTTGTACCGGCCGGGCAACGCGTCCCGGCAAGATCCGGATACTGCTTTACATCAGGAAGAAATCCGGAGCAATATACGGTGTCGATTTTCGACGCCAGATAGAATTTCTGCTGGGCTGTGGACATGAATTGGTAAAAAGGCACAGCCTTGTCGGAATCATTTTTATCCATGACATCCCGGTAAATAAGTGAAAATCGCTTCGGATGCAGCTGAAGGATTTCTGTTATGAGCGTGAGGTCGGTATGAGGACCATATGCGGTTTTCACGACGGGGTTGCAGTCCTGCACAAAGTTTTTGAGCTGCTGTAGCGATTCCCGGTCATTGATTGAAACACCCACCGTCGTTTTATGCTCCGCCCTCTGCAGCGCCTTCAACATATCGATATTGGAACCATTCGAGCTGATATTCACGCGCATTCCACAGTCCACTGCTTGGTGAACAAAATTACCGATGTCCGGGTGCAGGGTGGGCTCTCCCCCGATAATATCCAGGGTTTTTATGGGAAATGCGGCAACGTTCTTGATCATTATCGAAAAGTTTTGAAGTGGCATGTCCGGCAGCGGGGAGAGGTGATGGTTAAAGCAGAAGTCACAGGAACGATTGCAGCGAAGCGTTGGATAGAACTGTATATAATCGGGAGCGGTGCGCATTTTATTTTATTGAAAATACGTTTTTCCTTTTTTGTATAAATCCTTCTTCGGTCAGCTGGTGAAGGCCTTTCTGTACGCGCTCGGCATCCAGCCTTGTCTTCTTGACAATTTGCGCCGATGTGAGGGATGATTCGTTAACAAGCAGTTTCAAAATCATTCCTCGCACCTGCCGGTTCGAGTTCTCGAAAGGACTTTGCCGCGTATAATGCGCGCTTTTTCTGTTTGGGTTGATTTGCTGCTGTTTCAACATGCTCCCGTAATCCATAAGCGCGTTATACCACGATCGCGGGTCTTTCACATCAAGCGTTTGTTCTATCAGCGGGACAAGGTTTTCGTCCTTGATGTTTTCTTTATCTTTGAAGAACTCGTGAATAAAAACCCGCCTGATGTTCGTATCCATGAATACAACAGGTTTATTAAACGCAAAAGCGGTTATCGCGCCAACGGTGTATTTCCCAATGCCGGGCAGGGAAAGCAGTTCAGCAGGATCAGAAGGCAGTTTTCCTTGGTATTCAGCCATGACCTGTTTGGCAAGTGATCGAAGCGCCAAAGCGCGGCGATTGTATCCCATGCCTGACCAGATGAAAAGGAGCTTTTGGAGTGGTGCCTCTGCGAGCGCACAAAAGTCGGGAAATGCCGCCAGAAAAATCTTGTACTTGTGCATCACCCGTTCCACCTGGGTCTGCTGAAGCATGATTTCGGACACAAGAATCCGGTATGGATTCCTGGTCCTCCTCCAGGGAAGATCGCGTCCATGGGTGTGGTAATATTGATAGACTTTTCTTTGAAAAGTTTTGATTTGTGCTGCTGTGAGTTGTTTTTTTAGCAACTGTCTGTATCCTGCTCCCGATACTTTCAAATCTAGGGGATGACCCTTGTCTTCCTCTCTGGAAAACTGATTACCGTGGTTTGTGAAGGGGTTCGTTCGTCTCTCGTATAAACAAAATCTGTCCTCACAAGTTCGATCGGTTTATCGCCTGGCTGAAACATCTTCATTACCTTCACCCGGCCCTGTTTATCATAGGTATATTCCGTAAAGCTAATGAGTGCTTCCCTGTCCGTGGTGAGCAGGTTTTTCAACTCCTCCATTCCGGGAGGTATGATCGCCCATGTCCCGATGATAAAACCGGCCGCTCCTCCTGCAATAGGCAGGACCACGGCTGCAGCGAGGGAATATAGACCTTCTTTTCCACCCGTGCGCCCGGCTGCTTCCGCAGCTCCCAACCCCAGCACGGTTCCCACTTTGAAGCCGTTCTCGGTCCAGGAGTACAAAACATTGAGCGGACGCATCAAATCAGCTTTCTGTTCCACGATCAGGACGTTAAAGGATTTAACAGGTTTGCCGTCTACCAGGTAAACAAGCGTAAACTGCTCTCCTGCTTTTTCCGGCCTTCTGCTCAAAACCGACAGAAACAGCGGCAGTCCGTGCTGATCATAGTCAACATTCTTGATCTGTATAATCGTGATATCTGTTTTATCAGCAGCGGTGTGGTGAGAGAGATCAAGCCGTTTCGCGGAGCAGCCTGCCAGGCAGCAGAAAAAAATAAAAAATACAGCGACACGAAGTACCGTGGTCATGAGTTCGATTATATAGTATGGAAAACAGACTGACAAGGGTCGGGCTACTTTTTTCTAAGCAGGATGTACAACGCCCCCAGGCCGCCGTCGCACTGTCTGGCAGAGACATAGGAGATAATATCCTTCCGAAAATGGCCCGAGAGGCGCCTGAGCACGCTTGTTTTGATCCGGGGACCGTTTACCGAACGGAGGCCCCTGCCGTGGATAATCTTAACACACCGCAAACCCCGTGAGAGAGATTCTTTTAGAAAATCAGCCATCTTCGACTCTGCTTCCGCTACGGTGAACCCATGCAGATCCAGATAAGCCTGGATTGAAAATCGGCCTTTATGCATTTGCTCTGCCAGACCGCCCTGATAATCAGGGTTCGTCCACTCCACATATTCCTGCGTATCAGACAGACAGATGGCTTGCCGACCGTCTGCAATCCCGCAGAGAACCAGCAGGGCTTCCTGGTCAGGATCACCTCTTTCCTGAATCGGCACTTTCTTTTTTTGCCCCTGTGCAAAGGGCAATTCTCTGAACTCTTTGATCTCTTTTACCATGTTCATGGCGGTGCTGAACAGTTCGTCATCGGTATACTCATTCTTTTTCTTTTGAACGGGGGGTAAGGAAGCAGGCAGTGTTTCTCTGCTCGCCAGCTTTTTTTTGAGCTTATCAAAGGGTCGAATGGCAAAATTCTTTGTGGGCGGGTTTTTGCCGTGCATGCACTATTGTACCACGCTGGTGTTCGCTGCACAATAATGACGAATATCCGGACGGGAAGCGGGCGGGCCTGCTACGCCGACAGAATGGACTTCATGGCGCGGGCCGTCGTTTTGTAAAACGTTGTTTTTGCATGCTGCTCTAATCGTTCGGCAAGAAAAAGACCGAATTTTCGCAGATGCTCTTCGAGGACTTTCTTTTGCAGTTCACGGGCGTACGATTCGATTTTTTGATCATTATTTTTGATCCCGTTTATTTCATTGAAGCAGAGATACGCCATGAATTCCAGCTCAACTGCAACGTGGTCAGGAGGAAGTTTAAAATCTTCACTTAGCTTCAGTCCGGCCTCATGGTACAGCCGGGCGATTTGAAAGGTGGATTCCTGGATGAGCTTGCCTTCACGGTATACAGACTCAAAGAGGTAAACCTGGCGAGGCTTGGATGCAAAACACATCCATGTGTAGTCTTTCTCCAAATCGAGGAGGAGCTTTTTTTTATTTTGATCAGGTTTTGCATATGCTGTTTTCAGAGATGGTTCAACGTCCGGCGATCTGAGAAGCCCGAGGGCATCCAGGGCTCCCGCAAGTTTTGTCGCAAACTCACCGGTCGTCAGGCTTTCAACAAGCTCTTCGCCGGGATAATTCAAGGCACGAGCCAATAAGGAATACACGGTCATTCTTAAAGAAGGCTCAATGAGTCTCTGATCGGCCGTATTCATCACTCTGCGCGCTCCATTCTTTGTGGTGAACGTATAAACCAGTTTGGAAACAATAAGTCCACGGACTACAACATGGATCAGGCCGCCCTGTCCGTGGACTTATTTTACCATACGGGGACTGCAAAACAGCTATTTATTTTTTGTTTCCTCTTCTGCTTCTATTCTCGCCCGCCGGTCGCTGAACTTCTTGAAACCGGTGATGGCAAGCGCCGCTGCAACCGGGACGACAGATCCTTTCCCAAGGTCAAGACTTCCGCTCTTACCGTTTTTACTCGCCACTTTCGGGTATCCGGCAGCAACAGGGTCCTGCTTCGAGAGCACGAACAGATGGGTCCCGCCGTTTTCCGTGTATCCGTAGAGCTTGAGCTTTTTTTCTTTTGCCTGCTTTGCTGCAAGGCTCTTTATCGCGCGGTATTCACCAAACTGCAAAGCCCCTGTCGGACAGACTTCCACGCAGGCAGGTTGCTTCCCGTCTCCGATGCGGTGCGCACAGAAACTGCACTTGACGATTTTCTTTTTTGCCTCATCGAATTGGGGAACCCCGAACGGGCAGACTTTGGTGCAGGTCTCGCAGCCAATGCAGGTCTGGGCGTTATAGAGAACCGGACCGTAACCGGACTTGGTCAGCGCCTTAACGGGACAATTTTCAACGCACTGGGGATTTTGGCAGTGCATGCATCTCTTCTGGTAAAGTCCCTCGTCATTAATCTTCACAAACGTTCTGAAGAGGCCTTTCGCTGCCTGGTCATGATATCTGAACTCCTGTATACAGCGGTAACCGCAGGTATTGCAACCGGTGCAGAAGGTATTGTCAAGCAATATGGCATATTCTTTCATGGTCATTCACCTCGCTTATGCTTTTTTAATGTTGACGTAAACATCTTCCACCCAACCCATACCCGTGGGGTCATGCTTCTTTGCAATGTTGGGATCCTTCTGCGGTATGAGATCGCCGTCCCGATAGCCGAAATCCTTCGCATATCTCAAGTTTTTCGCGCGATGGCCAATCCCGTGGAACGTCAGGATGCAGTCCTCCCGCTGGACGCGATTCGTCAGGTGCACCTTCGCTTTGACAGGCCTGGGAAGGTCCTTCATGTAGTTCGGATCGTTTTCCAACAGAACCATGTCGCCTTCCTGGATGCCCAGTTTCTTTGCCGCTTCCGGATTCATCCAGACGCAATCCATATAGTTTCTTATCGTCATCTCCTTCAAAATCGGGTTGTTCAGGAAATTAGGATCTGCATGCATGAACCAGGGTGTTCGGGTAATCAGCAGTGAAAATTTATAATTTCCGCTGGGTGCATGCCATCTGCTCGCCCATGTTGGCAACGGGTCGTGGCCGGCAGCGGCAACTTCCTCAAAATACATGCGGACGCGTCCATTGGGCCTGCCGTAGCTGATCTCCCTGATTTGCTTGTAGTTCTCATACGGTTTCTTGTCGATCCAGATTCCGCCTTTTTTCATAAACTCGGCGGTATTTTGGGCAACCCCCAGGTTTTTAAGGGCCACATCGCCCAAGTTCATTGGAATTTTTTTGGCTGGATCTCCGCTGCCGTCGGTTGTCCAATACTTGGGGGCCATTGCCATCCCGATTGCCGTGGCGAAACCGCCCCAGCCGATCTGATCACTGGGTGATTTCTGGACCGGCACACCGCCTACAAGGCAGGGATTCTTCGGGAAATAGAGTCTCGTGTCCAGCTTCCCTTCTTCAAACTGGTGCGGGGCCGGAATGACGTAGTCGCAGAAATATCCCAGATCATCCAGATAGAGGTTCCAGTCGACGACCAGATCCATTTTTTCCAGGGCTTTTTCAACCATCTGGGGTTGAATCATGGCAAAGAGACCGCGGTGAGGGTTGCGGAAGAAAACGACTTTTGCCCGGTTCGTTTTGTAGAGACCCCAGCCGACCATGCCGTAGTGGCCGGGAGCGGAAAAGTCTTTTTTCCGATAAATGTTATCCGTTACCGGAAATTCGTTTCTGAAATCCACAGGTTCTGCCGGTTGTTCGGGATACGGAGCGACCGGGGGAGAAATTTCATTCAGCCAGGGGATTTTTACTCCATGATACAGGAGCATGCCGCCTTCATGGTCAATTGATCCGCTGAGTGAATTAAGAACACTGATCGCATGCCTAAGCCGCCAGCTGTTGGCGTAGTTTGGTCCTGCCGCATCGCGTTTCAATGTAGGAACTAAAGCACGAGGTGCTGCAGCCGAGAAGTCCAGGGCAATCTTGCGTATTGTTTTGGCGGGCACCTCGGATATTTCCGCAGCCCATTCAGGGGTGAAGGTCTTCACCGATTCAGTCAAAATAGCCATAACCGGTTTGGCGGAAATATTTTTTCCGTCTATGGTGACGTTGAACGGGCCGCCTTCCAGCGACGGTGCATGACACTTGTCAATCGGTTCCGCCTTCTTATGCTTGGAACACCAGGCAAGCATGGTGTCATTTTCACCTTTGAGCACCATCTTTGTCTTGATATCAACAAGAGCTGAGGCATCGGAATATTTTTTTATAAAACTTGCATTATACTTCTTTCCGGACGTAATGACCTGGATCATGGCCAATGCGACCGCCAGGTCAGTGCCTGGCTTGATCGTATACGTTTCGCTGGCATACCCCTCCGCCAAAGGAGTGCGGATAGGATTGAACATGACGATCTTTGCGCCATTCTTCTTTCCTGCCGCCCAGTGGTTCAGCATGCCTGCCTTGCCGCACTTGGAGAAAGAATCGAAACCGAACCAGACCTGGTACTTGGCGTTGTCATAGTCATAGCCGGAAATATGATGGGACGGTGTGTAGGTGCTTGAATAATACTTGTTTGGCGGGTTGGTAATGCTCAGGCAATTGATATAGTAGTGCGTGCCAAAACACTCAGTCCGCTGGTCGCTTCGGGTCATGCCAATGGACTGGCAGAGGTGGTTTGTATACGGATCACCGGGAGATGCCATGAGAATCTCCTGGGGCTTTACTTTTTGCATGCCGGCAATAACTTCTTTTACAGCATCAGCTGTTTTTACGGTGACCCAGCCCGGATCTTCATCAGTGCCTTTTTTTGAATTGGTTCTTTTGAGTGAAACCATGAGGCGGTCGGGATCATACATTGAATCTACGAATCCAAGACCCTTGATGCAGAATTTCCCCCGGGAGACCGGATCATCAGCGCGGCCCTCTAATGTTATCGCCCTTTCGAGACCTGTCGCCGGATCTACACCCACTACGATATTATATGCGCAATCAGCTTCACAGGCTCTGGCGCACACTTGAGGGACTTTTTTGGTGACGGTATATGCCGCTTTTTCCTGGGGGTGCTCACCAAAAGCCCATGCCTGGCGCAAATTTGTGAAGGGAAATACAGTCGCTGATGCGGCAATACCAGCAACGCCGGCAAGTTTCAGAAAATCTCTTCTTGGAATCTTGTGATGATCATCCATTGCTCGTACCTCCTCTAAAGAATTATTATTATTAGTTTTGCTTTAGGCACTCCTTTATTCTTTATTGCAGATACTTAATTTTTATATCGAAAAAAGCAAGATGTCAAGAAAAAAGTCAATATTATCAATTACTTATGCTACTATTGGCATATGTTTTTTCTAACATATATTCACTTTTTTCTTACAGTGGAAGCAGGTTACTTCTGTTGTTCGAGGGACGTATTGGGAAGGATAAAACGATATGCTTTGCTTTCTATATAAGATTCAATGTCTTCCTCGCAGTGGTGAAATTCATGGAGAAGCGTTTTTGCTGCTTGCGTAAGCCGCATGCCTTTGTTTCCCTTGGTAGTTTCAACCAATTTGAGGCCAAGACGCTCTTCAGTGACTTTGATAATTCCCCAGGCGGCACGGTAGGACATATTAAGCTTTTTTGCCGCCCCATAGAGACTTCCGCATGCATCTATGGCCGTAAATAAGTCTTCACGGCCGCGGCCAAATATGACTTTTCTGTCTTTTTCAAGCCACACCTTGCATTTGATCTTCACGAAGCCACCTTCGAGCAAAAAAAAATCAGAGCGGGCCGTAAGCCGAGTTCTGTCTCCCTGATTGCTCAGGGCGGTGATCATTTATCTGGGCCTCCGATTGCTCGAAGGCACGAGCGACCTACCCGGAAGTCTCGGACGGGCCGTCCTTACTCCCTTGCGGGAGATGCTTCCCTATGTGGTCTTGCTCCAGGCGGGGTTTTCCAAGCATCCCCGGTCGCCCGGGAATCTGGTGGGCTCTTACCCCACCGTTTCACCCTTGCCCTTTACGGGGCGGTCTGCTTTTCTGTGGCACTGTCCATGGGGTCGCCCCCTGTCTCGTTTCGAGACCGCCTTGCCCTGTGGAGCTCGGACTTTCCTCCCCCCGTTTCCGGGGAGCAATCACCTCACCCGCTCTGAAACTGTTTCGCGCAAAAGAGCTTTGCTTACGTCAGCTTTTCGTCTATCGCTTTGTTCGCCAGGGAATCTGCCTCTTTGTTTTTCTCTCTTGGTACGTATTGTACCGCAACGCTGTCGATCTGCGCAATCAATTCCTTGGCCCGGCCATGCAACGGCTTCAGACCGGCATTTTTTACTTTGTACTCTCCATTCAGCTGTTTCACCAGCAGCTCGGAATCGGCAAAAAGAGAGACCCGTGAAGCGCCGCACTTTACAGCATACTCCAGACCGAGGATGGCTGCAGTATATTCTGCGATATTATTGGTAGTTGTGCCGAGATACCGGGTTATCGTTGCTACCGGGCTGCCGTTTTCAAGAATGTAAACTCCGGCCCCTGCCTCTCCGGGATTATTCCGTGATGCGCCGTCTGTATAAATAGTTAGTTCCATATAGGGTTCAAAGTTCCCAGGTCCGGATTTTTCCGGCAGATTGTCTCCATTTTTTATATCTCTATTGCTTCCTTGTAATATAAAATGCGTCCGCACTGAGGGCAGTTGATGATGCTTTCATTCTTTTTTACGTTGACGAATACTTGAGGAGGTATGCTCATAAAACAGCCGGAGCAGGACTCTCCCCGGACCTCTACAATAGCAGTTCCGGATTTATTCGCCAGCAACCGCTGATAGGGAGCGAGGACGGCAGGTTGGATGCGGGAAGCCAGTTCCTGTTTTTTCTGTTCCGCGGCCCGCAAGTCTTCTGCAGCTTTTGCCATGGCCGCCTCGTACAGCTGCTGCTCTTGCACAATGCCTGCCTCGACCTCGCGAGACTCCTTTTCCGCAGCGGCAATGGCCGCAGCAGCGCCATCGATTTTTTCCATATGGAGAAGTATTTCATCCTCGATCGACTTGTTCTCCAGTTCCGCCGTTTCGATTTCCTTGAGCAAGGCCTGATATTCTTTATTGGTTTTTATTTCCGAAGTTCGTGCTTTGAGCCGCTCGACCTTCTGGGCGCCTGCCTCCAGGGCCTGGTCTCGGTCCCGTTTCTTTTTCTGCGCCTCCAGCAGTCCGTTTTTCACGCTGTTCAGATTTTCCTGATTAGCCTCACGTTTTTGTTCAAGACCTGCCAGCATTTTGGGCAGTTGGTCTTTCCGGGCCGCAAGAGTTTTTATTTCCGTGTCTATTTCCTGAAGTCGTATGAGCAAGCTCAGTTGTTCTTCCATGTTGCCTCCAAAAAAAAATGCGCCTCTCGGCGCATTTTATGCAAGCTATCCTGTCTTCCACAGCTTGCAGATTTTATTGTTATTCCGCATAATCAATACTTCCGGCACCTGTTATATGCTCCTCGTTCAATTCGATGCAAAATGGTTGGTGGGCCCACCAGGACTCGAACCTGGGACCAACCGGTTATGAGCCGGTAGCTCTACCAACTGAGCTATGGGCCCCCGTGAAGAATTCTTGGCTGACTGTTTTCGTTTTGGGAGACAATAATCGCACAACTTTCTCGAATTGTCAAGACATCGTGTATACGGTGTCGGCCCCGATTATTCCATAAAACTTTTGAGTTGCTTGCTTCTGCTCGGATGACGGAGCTTTCTGAGGGCCTTCGCTTCAATTTGGCGTATGCGTTCCCGCGTTACGTCGAATTCCTGCCCCACTTCTTCAAGAGTGTGGTCCGTGTGTTCACCGATGCCGAAACGCCATCGCAGCACTTTTTCTTCGCGCTCCGTCAACGTGTTCAGCACTTTTCTGACCTGCTGATGCAGGTTCTTCCGGATTGCAGAGTCAAGAGGCGACGCAGCTTTTTTGTCTTCGATAAAATCCCCCAGATGACTGTCTTCTTCTTCTCCGATGGGAGTTTCAAGCGAAATCGGCTCCTTGGCAATCTTCATGATTTTTCTTACCTTCTCCACCGGCAGTTTCATGGATGCGGCAATTTCCTCCGTGGTGGGTTCTCTGCCGAGATCCTGCACAATCCCCCGAGAGGTGCGGATAAGCTTGTTCATGGTCTCGATCATGTGCACCGGTATGCGAATCGTCCGTGCCTGGTCCGCAATCGCCCGCGTAATAGCCTGTCTGATCCACCACGTGGCATAGGTGCTGAATTTGTACCCGCGCTGCCATTCGAATTTGTCGACTGCCTTCATGAGGCCGATGTTTCCTTCCTGGATCAGGTCGAGAAACTGAAGGCCACGGTTCGTATATTTTTTCGCGATGGAAACGACAAGCCGCAGGTTTGCCTCCACAAGCTCGCTCTTTGCGTATTTGGCGCGCTCCTCGGCCCGTTCATAAGCGCGAAGCGCTTTTTTCAGATCCTCGGCGGAAACTCCGCACTGCGTTTCAATGGCCCGTATCTGTTTGACCGACTGCCGGTAAATTTTTTCTAGATTCAGTAGCGTTTCCGGCTTCATCTCCAGTCTGCGGGCGGCATTTTTGAGCTCACGCTCTCCCTGGCGCATTTTTTTGAATACTTCCTTGCATGCCGCTATTTCCAGGCCCATTTTCCGCTCGAGTCCGTGAATCGTGCGCTCCGCCTGGTAAATCTCACCGGCCATTTCCCGCAGTTTTGCAACAAGCCGGTCTGTCTGCCGGCAGTGGATGTTCAGGGCTTCAAGTTTACTGAAAAGAGAATGCCGCGTTGAGTGAATTTTTTCCCGCAGCCCTTTTTTCCGTGCTTCACTGCACCTGCCGCTGAGAATGGACGCGGTAATCGTATTCAATTCTCTGCTGTGCTTGTCAATTTCCGTAATCAGTTTTACCACGCGTGCGTGCAGTTCCTCTTCGTTCTGTGTTTGCGGCTCGTCGAAATCATCATCACCGGCGCGAACAATCTCATGGATGCTGACCTTTCCCTTCCGCAGTCTGTCGCCCAGATCACGCACATCCTGCAGGGAAAACGGAAGGCTGTACAGTATCTGCGCCGCCTCACGCTTGCCTTCTTCAATGCGCTTCGCGATTGCGACTTCCCCTTCCTTGGAGAGGAGCGGCACGGTCCCCATTTCCTTGAGATAGAGACGGACCGGGTCGTCCGTTTTGCCCACCCCTACTTCGACTTCCTCCTCCTCGGCCTCCCCGTCCCCGGCGTCATCAGCGGCCACGTCTTCCTGTTCGGAAGCTTCTTCCAGTTCATCTTCAACCGGCGGGCGCACCTTGCCGTCGTGTCGGGAGTCTGTGATATCAATCTCCAGATCATTGTCGCCGAACAAGTGGATTATGCTGTCAAACTGTTCCGCGGTAACGTCTTCATGAGGAATCGCGTCGCCTGTTTCTTCAAAAGGTGTGAAATTCCGTTCTTTGCCGGCCGTATTCGGTTTTTTAGAATCGCCTGCTTTGCCCCGCTTTGACATACCGTACTGCTCCTTTATGCGATGATTAGCGCGTGCCTCGCGTGCAACAACCACATTCAATTTTAAATCATTCTTTATTTATTTGCCGGGAATTTTTCTGCCCGGCCTTCTGCTCAGTTCTTTTTGTTCTTCCATCAGCCGTGCAAGGCCCGCTGAATCGCCCTGCGCCTCCGCTTCCTGAATCGCTTTCACCAGCATTTTAATTTTCTTTTCCGGATCGCGCTGCTTAATCAGATCCATGCAGTCACGGCAATGCTTCTGCGGATCGTCATAGTCCACTTCCAGAACGGAAAAGTAAGAAATCAGCTGATTCAGTTCTTCGTCGCCCTCGTCAGCAAGAAGCTTATGCGGATCTATTGTTCCGTTCTTTGCAAGAGCTGCAAAAATCTTCACGGCGGCACGATGATATAACGGATCGGAAAAATCCTCCGGTTTGATTTCTTCAAGCAGGGTTTTTGCCAGCGTTTCATCCCGAAGCAGAAGATGAATCAGGATTTCCTCCGCCTTCGGACGCTGGTGTTGCCGGGCAGAACCCGCCGGCTGCTCGTTCCTGCGGGCAACGGACGCCGGTTTGGTTGCCGCTTTCGCAAGCTCCTGCCGCAAATCCGATTCCGACACATCAAGTGCTTCTGCTGTTTTTTTCAAATAGTGATTGCGTTCAATGCTCGTGGGAAGCTTGGCAATAAAACCTATCATATCGCCGGCTTTCGCAACTTTCTCGGCAATCGTCGTTCCCCCGCCTTCCTTCACCACCTGGCTCAGAACAAAATCCATCAGGGGAACAGCCTGTTTCAGACAGGAGCTGAACGCATCATAGCCTTTCTGCTTCAGAAACGTGTCAGGATCATCGCCGCCCGGCAGGGAGACTACTTTGGCGACCATCCCGCTTCCTGCGAGGAGATCAAAACTGCGCAGCGCCGCCTTTATTCCGGCCGGATCAGGGTCAAAAATCAGTTTGATGTTCTTTGTAAATCTGCGCATCAAGCGCAGATGGCCTTCCGTAAGAGCAGTGCCGAGTGTTGCTGTTGCGTTCCGGACTCCGTGCTGATGGCAGGCGATTGCATCGAGATAACCTTCGACAATAATAAAGTGGTCGTATTTTCTCGCTGCCTCCTTGGCCTTGTCCAGGCAGTAAAGCACATTGCTTTTGCTGTACAGCGGGGTTTCGGGAGAGTTCAGGTATTTCGGGAGTGAATCGTCCATCACTCTGCCGCCGAAGGCAATCACCTGGTCCGCTATGTCGCGAATGGGAAACATGATTCTGCCCCGAAACCGGTCATAGTAGCCTTCGCTTTCGGCCCGCTTCACGACAAGCCCTGCGTTTTGCATGCTGGCAAGAGAGTGCCCTTTTTGCTTCAAAAACTTAAGCAGGCTGTCCCATTCGGGACGGGCATATCCCAGTGCAAAATCTTTTACGATCTGGTCGCTTACGCCGCGTTTTGTTAAATAAGACCGCGCTGAACTTCCGGATTCTTCTTCAAGCTCTCGGCGAAAAAAATACGCTGCATCGGCAAGCACGCCGAGGAGCTTTTTCTTCTCATCTCCTGTCTTCTGCTCCTGCGAAAAATTCCTGTCATTTTCCGGGAGCCGGATTCCCGAACGTTCCGCCAGCTTCCTTACCGCTTCGGGAAAAGTCAATCCTTCCTGAAGCTCGATAAACTTAAAAACATTTCCTCCAACACCGCACCCAAAGCAGTGAAATATCTGTTTATCCGAATTCACGCTAAACGACGGAGTCTTTTCTGAGTGAAACGGGCAGAGCCCCACATGGTTTTTTCCGGCTTTTTTCAGAGAAACATATCCCGAGATGAGATCCACAATATCAACGCTGTCCCGAACCCGGCTTATGGTGTCTTCCGAAAACACGTTATTTTTTCAACTCCGCCACCGTCACCCCGGCTCCTCCCTCAGCCGCTTCTCCCGGCCGTATGGAGGCAACCAGAGGATGGTTTTTCATATAGTCCGTCACTGCCTTTTTAAGCGCGCCGGTGCCCAGGCCGTGAATAACGGTCACACTCGAAAAATTATCGATTCTCGACCGGTCGATCAAACGTTCTACCTCGGCAATTCCTTCATCCACCCGGAAGCCGAGTATATTAAGACGGCCCGGCATTCCCTCTGCTTCGTGAAGTTCCGCTCTCCAGCCCGGCGTGGCGTTGGACCGACGCGCCTGCGCTGCAGGCTCGACCGGGGCGACCTCGCGCAGCGGAAGTTTTATTTTTTTCCCGCCGATGTCCAGCTGAAGCATTCCCCGCTGAGAATTAAGCACAACGCCGGTTTTGTTCACTCCCCGGATCCGCACGCGTTCACCCGGCAGATAATCGCGGCTTTGTGCGGCTTGGATGTCCTGGGCGGAAACATCGGGGTCAAGCTTTCCGGCAAGGGAGCCAATCTCTGCTGCCGCTGTTTTTGCCTCTGCCCTGTCCAGTACGGCAATACTCGAAAGCTCGCGGAGCTTCCGGCGAAGAGCAGCGACCACGTCGCGCGATTCCTGCTTCGCCTGTGCTTTTACAGTACGGGACTCTTCCTGCGCCGTCTTGAGAAGCAACGACGCTTCGTCTCTCTCTTTTTTTGCTATGGCAAGCTCTTTGTCGAGTTCCTCTCTCGTTCCAACTAGCCTGCGGGTTTCTTCCTCGATCTGTTTGAGTAATTCATCCAGCTTTGAATCGCCTGATCCCAATCGTTCGCGGGCTTTGAGCACAATGTCGTTCGGAACGCCCAGCCGGGTTGCCATATCAAGCCCGTAACTTCTGCCCGGCCTGCCGGCTATCAGCCGGTAGGTAGGTTTAAGGGTCTGGAGATCGAACTCCATAGCTGCATTGGCCGCTCCCTTCGTTTGCGACCCGAAATACTTGAGAGCGTTATGATGCGTCGTTACAATCGCTGCAATTCCGCGTTCAATTAACTGTTCAAGCACCGCTGCGCCCAGTGCAGCGCCCTCACCCGGATCAGTCCCGGAGCCGAGTTCATCAAGAAGCACCAGCGATCCTGGTTCTGCCTGCCGGAGTATGCGGGCAATCTGGCTTATGTGCGAAGAAAACGTGCTGAGATCCTGCTCTAGGCTCTGTTCATCGCCGATATCCGCGAATATCGAATGAAAACACGGAAGTTCACTCCCCTCCGCTGCGGTTATCGGCAAACCAGACTGCGCCATGAGGCTTAAAAGCCCCACGGTCTTTAAAATCACCGTTTTGCCGCCCGCATTCGGTCCGCTCAGAATCAGAGCCCGTTTGTGTGAATCCAGAATTATATCGCTCGGGGTGACGCCCGTATTGCCGGGATTGTTCCTGTATTTGTCTACAAGCAACGGATGCTTCGCTGCGCAAAGTTTGATGCCTCCATCGGGAGACAGCGCAGGAATGATGCCGTCAAATTCTAGTCCGAACCGCGCACGCGCACATACTGAGTCAATTTCTGCCAGTGCACTACTCGTTGCCGCTATTGTCGCCGCTTCCTGGGCGACGAGCGCCGTGAGCTCCCGCAGGATGCGTTCAACCTCGTCCCGCTCATCCATGCGAAGCTCCGCAAGCCGGTTGTTCTGCTCCAGCACGTCAAGAGGTTCGACAAACAGCGTGGATCGGGAACCGGACTGCCCGTGTACCACGCCCTTCAAGCTGTGCCTGAAATTCGGTTTGAGCGGCAGCACATACCGGTCGTCGCGAATGGTAACCACCGGCTCTTGAATAATTTTCTGAAAGCCGGCATCCTGCAGAATGTCCGCCATGCGATTCAGAATATCGTCGCGATTTCGTGCAATCAGCTTGCGTATCTTGCGCAGTTCCGGACTGGCTGAATCTTTAACTTCCGCTTTTTCATCAAGGGCCGCGGCAACCGCGTCCTCAATATGTTTTTGCGGATGAATTACCGACGCCTTGGCGCATAACAGCGGCGCAGATAATCTGGAAGCTGTTCCTTCGAACTGATGAAAAAATTGTTTTATCCGCCTGCCCGCGCTGAGCGTTTGTGCCGTTTTTAAAAGCTCCTCCGGTGTGAGCAGGAAGCCTGCAACGCCGAGTTTATGGATTGCAGGTCTGATATCGGAAATACCGTCAAGCGGTGGAATAATACCGCTCTGGAGAATCCGCGTAAATTCATTCGTTTCCTGAAGCCGGGTTTTAACAAATTCCGCGTCCCCTGACGGCAGAAGCGCGAGAACCGCATCTCTTCCCGTGCCGGATGCCGTATATCCGGCGACAAGATCAATCACTTTATGATATTCAAGCACTCGCAGGGCATGTTCGTTCATAATATATCGTTACTTCCGCAGTGCCCGCAGTGGAGTCCCCTCCGGCAGGAGCCGGAGGCTCCCGCGACTTACTGCATTCTCCCTCGACGAGAGTCGGGGGATTCCATGTCGCAGGGATTGAGCAAGACAACTGTCCTGCCTTCAAACCGCATAACAACACGCCGGACCATTGAACACGATGATGACAGTGTTACGCCGCCCGTTTTATCCGTTTAAAACCTGAGCACGCCACAATGCTGATCGGTTCGCGCGCTTCAATTTTGTCCAGCAAAAGATTCAAGCCAAGTGTATCGCTCGATATATGACCTGCAATCACGACATGGATATGATGCTTTTCAGCCTCTTTCCGATGATCTTCTGTCAGGTGCATCGCCACCATCGTTCCCACGCCGGACTGCGACAGGCGCTCCATAATATCTTTTGGGCCTTCGGTGCCCCCGGTCATGTCTACGAATATTTTGCCGCACCGCTGGTCCTCGGCGCCCAACAATATCCTGGGCCCGGCATTGTTCTTGACCGCTTCCTGGTATTCGGGAATTTTTTTCAGTAAATCCATAACATCCCGAAGACGGTCCGGTTTTTCATGATCAAACAAATCCTGCAGATAAGCAACAACCATGTTGTCGGCAGGAGTATGCAAACAGACGAAAGGAATATCGAGGAGCCGGGCTACATCCACCGATCGGGTATGGTTTGCCGGCAAAAGTTTATGCTCCACTTCCTTCATCCGGTCGCGCAAGAGATTTTCGGCAACGTTGATCGGCACGCCGAACCTGTTAAAAATATCGGCCTGCATCTTCATTACTTCATAGAAATTTGCGTATGCGCGGCCTTCAGGATGGTGCGACACGACAAGGTCAATGCCGGCGCCTTTTTGGTTCAGCCGGTCTGCCAGCAGGAGTTCGCCCGCTTCAATATCAATCCCTGCGAGAACTTTTTTTACTTCATTCTGGTGGGAGCCGTGCAGAATTCTGCTGTCGGTATAGGGGTGTTCGAGTTTTTCCGGATCAAAAACAGCTTGTTCGTCCGGCTTCAGTGCATCAAACGACCTACGGACTTCGCGCAGCTCTTTTTCAATTGCTGTGCGTCCCCGCAGATCAGCGTCAATTCCAGCCTGAATCGCTGCTGTAAAAAATTCATGAAGTTTCAATGGAAGGAACTCCCAAAAAATCAGGGGGCCCGGTCTACATGGCCCCCTCTTCAGCCTTAGAATGGCTACTGCACAGACACGTTCGCTTCTGCAGATGCACTAACCAAGCGCATGTTTCACGAGCTCACTGATCAGTTTCCCATCGGCACGCCCACCTACCAACGGTATAAGTGCCTTCATGACTTTCCCCATGTCCCGGGAGCCTTGTGCTCCGGTTTGTGCTATGGTGTCGCGCACCATTGTTTCCAGTTCTTCTCGGGACAACTGCACAGGCAAGTAGGCTTCAAGCACGACAACCTCGGCAGTTTCTTTATCTACCAAGTCCTGCCTGTTTCCTTTGGCAAATTGCTCAATAGAGTCTTTACGCTGTTTAATAAGAGAGCGAATTGTTTCTATTACCTCTTCCTCGCTGAGCTGCCGTCTTTTGTCAATTTGTTTGTACTTAAGAGCTGCGTTCAACATCCGAAGTGTGGAAACCTTATCTTTGGCTCCGGTTTTGAGGGCGTTCTTCAGTTCAGTGTCGATTCGTTCTCTTAATTCCATTGCATCTCTCTCAGCCAGGTAATTTTACTCGATTGTATATCTGCTACGCCTGCCGCCAGATTAATTTTGTCTAAAAATTCGTGCTGTTTTAGCGGCTTTTTTGCGTGCTGCCAGGGCTTTTTTCTTGCGTTTTACGCTTGGTTTTTCATAATGTTCCCGTTTTTTTACCTCAGAAAGCACGCCTTCTTTTTCTATGCTTTTTTTAAACCTCCTGAGCGCAGCTTCAAACGGTTCGTTTTCTCGCAACCTTATACTCGGCACCTTTACTACACCCCCCTCCCACCATATCGCATTGTTATATTAATTTTTTCAATAAAAACAAAATCTTATCTGTTTTCTTTCAGAAAAACGTTGTGCTTTTCTACCAAAAAAACAGAGAAAACCTAATCATTAAAATTAACAACTCCACCATGGATTGTCAAGTGAAATTTAGTTATTTTTTCGTATGTTCCCAAGAAAAATCGGCCCTAACGGCGCATGCAATCTTAACTACGGTAGGCAGCATTAATTTTTATATATTCACATGTTAAATCACAGGTCCACACCGCAGCAGATGCCTTGCCTTTATGTAAATCAATGGTAATCTGCACTTCTCTTTGCTTAAGTGCAAGCGTTGCATCACGCTCTGCCGCCTTGCCCTGGCTGAGCCCCTTTTCAACCAGTTTTGCCTTGCCTATAAAAATATCTGTTTTTGTCTCTTCCATCTCAACGCCGGAATATCCAAGCGCGGCCATAATCCTGCCCCAGTTGGCATCTTCTCCGGAAAGAGCAGTCTTGACCAGACTGGATTTCGCCACCGTCATGGCGGCGAGCTTTGCCTCCGTCGGAGTTTTAGCGTTTTTTACCACAATCTCTGCAAACTTGGTTGCGCCCTCGCCATCACGCACTACCTGCTTTGCCAGAGACAGTGTTATCGTATCAAGGCATGTTTGAAATTTTTTGTTTTCCTTGCTGCCCGGCGCGGGGCGCTTGTTTCCCGCCGCCCCGTTTGCCATGCAAATAATCATATCGTTTGTGCTCGTGTCGCCATCTACGGTAATGGTGTTAAATGATTTTTCCGTAGAAATCTGCAATGCCTTCTTAAGCATGGGGGCAGGAATATTGGCATCTGTCACAATGAAGCAAAGCATGGTCGCCATGTTGGGATGGATCATGCCCGATCCTTTGGCAATACCCGCAATGGTAACGGTTTTACCGCCGATTTCTTCCTGCACGACCGCAATCTTAGGATAGATGTCCGTGGTCATAATCGCCTCTGCTGCCTGCTCCCAGCCGTTTGAAGACAAAAGTCCAACGGCTGTTGCGATCCCCGTTGCCAGCTTCGGCATGGGCAAAAATTCTCCGATCACACCAGTGGATGCTACATATACGGACTCAGGCTTGATACCGAGCTCCCGAGCGGCAATTTCTGCAGTAGTTCGAACGTCAGCAGCCCCCCGCTTGCCGGTGCATGCATTGGCGCATCCACTGTTTGCAATAATTGCCTGTGCTTTTCCGGACTTCACTCTCGCCATATTCTGCAGAACAGAAGGTGCTTTCACCCGGTTTCTTGTGAAAACGCCGGCCACGGCGGCTTCACGGTCCGAATAAATGATCGCAAGATCTTTTTTATCCGTCTTTTTGATCCCACAGTGAATGCCCCACACCTTGTAACCAGTCACAGACAAACCTTTTGTATCAATAATTTTCATGAATCTGCACCTCGTCATCTGATAGCGTTGATCGCAAGCGACAATCGGAGAAACGGCAAGGTAACGTTTCTAAACATACCATCGTATGTTACCAGTACGGCAATTTATGAATTTGACAGGTTGTACTACACCGCTCGTTATTAGTATTACCTTATGGGCGTTGCCGTGCGGAATTTGGACCGGCTAAAGCTAAAGAAACCACCCCGCGCACCGCAATCCCTCTGTCTCGTCAAACCCCATCATCAGGTTCATATTCTGAATCGCCTGCCCTGCCGCGCCTTTGACGAGATTGTCGATCGCAGTAATGACAACAATCCGGTTCGTCCGGATATCTGTACAGACTCCGATATCGCAAAAATTTGAACCCCGCACGTTTCGCACGTTCGGGAATTGGCCCAGGGGAAGTATTCGCACGAACGGTTCAAGCTTGTAGAACGCCTTGAAAAGCGAGTGCAGGTGTTCGGCGTCCGTGTTTTTCTGAATCAAAGCATAGGCCGTTGTTAGAATACCCCGGTTCATCGGAACAAGGTGCGGGGTAAACGAAACCAGGACCTTCTTACCGGACAGTGACGAAAGCTCCTGCTCAATTTCGGGCGTATGGCGGTGCGTTCCGATTTTGTACGCCATAAATCCTTCGTTTACCTCGGGATAATGATAGGTCAGCGCAGGACTGCGCCCGGCTCCGGAAACACCCGATTTGGAGTCGATGATAATGCTGTGCGGGTCAATCCAGCCTTCTTTCATAAGCGGAACCAGCCCGAGAATCGCACCCGTCGGATAGCAGCCCGGATTCGCGGTGAGCGCAGATTTTTTAATTTTTTCGCGATACATCTCAGGCAAACCATACGTTGCAGTTTTAAGAAGCTCGGGATAGTGGTGGTCGTGTTCGTACCACTGCTTGTATACTACGGGATCGGAAAGACGGTAGTCGGCCGAGAGGTCCACAACCTTTTTGCCGAGCTTGTGAAATCGAAATGCTGTTTCCTGCGCAGTCACATGCGGCAGCGCGAGAAAGATAAAATCCGCTTTTTTCGCGACGGCATCAGGGTCAAGCGGTTCGCAAAGAAGTTCCGTCAAACCCGCAAGGTGCGGAAAAATTGTTGTAATGGATTTGCCTGCCGACTTTTCCGAGGTAACAGCCGTAACCGTCACCGCAGAATGCTGAAGCAGCAATCGATACAGCTCTCCGCCTGTATATCCGCTTGATCCAATAATCGCAATTTTCAGTTTCTTCGTATTCATCGTTGGTACCTGTTAACCGCAAAAAGCAGCGGGAAAAGGGTATGCGACAAGTTTCACAAAATAAAAGGGGAAGGCATCTCTACCTTCCCCTTTTTTAAACAGGTGTGCAACACCACACAACCCAAAATAGGTATTTGATCCCTTATCTCTTCGAGAACTGGAACCGCGCGCGTGCGCCTTTTTGTCCATACTTTTTGCGCTCTTTCGCCCGGGGGTCACGGGTCAGCAGCCCCTCCTGACGCAGCTTGCTTCGCGACTCGGCATCCACTGCAAGCAGGGCTTTTGATATACCATGCCGGATTGCTCCCGCCTGGCCGGAATTGCCGCCGCCGAGCACGCTGACGAGAACGTCAAATTTATCGATTGTCCCGGTAACCTCGAACGGTTGACGAATAATCATCTTGAGCACATCCCTGCCGAAATACTGATCCATGGGCCTGTCGTTGATGGTTATTTTACCGCTGCCGGGCATCATCCATACTCGGGCGATTGAGTTTTTTCTTTTCCCTGTTGCGTAATATCTGGATACTGATGCTGCCATGCAAGTCCTCCTAACGATTTATGCGAAGAATAATCGTTTGTTATTTTATGCTCAGTTCCAACGGCTGTTGCGCACTGTGGGGATGTTTTTCCCCTGAATATACCTTGAGTTTGGAAAGCATCTGCTTCCCCAGTCTGGTCTTCGGAAGCATGCCTCCAATTGCTTTTTTAATCACTTCCTCAGGATTGATCTGCATCAATTTCCCGGCAGAGACAGACTTAAGGCCGCCTGGAAATCCTGAATGATGATAATATATTTTTTGATCACGTTTTCTGCCGGTCAAATGCACCTTGTCTGCATTTACCACAATCACAAAATCTCCGGTGTCCACATGCGTTGTATAAATTGGTTTGGTTTTGCCCTTGAGCACCGAGGCCGCAACAGTAGCCAATCTGCCCAGCGTCTTACCATTTGCATCGATAACATGCCAAGCCCTTTTTACGTCTTCTTTTTTTGCTGAATAAGTCCCCATATTACGATACCACCTTCTCGGCATTTTTTAAGAAACGTGAATATAAACAATTTTGCTTTGTTTGTCAAGCATTTTGTATAAAAAACTCTGTTGGATGCTTATAAAAGCTTGACTTTGCAACGTTATAAAGAATAAAACACATAAATATCAACTGGTTGTGTTTATTGCGTAATAACAGGTTACCATGATATGCATGTAAACGCAGGATTACGGGAAATCGTTGTAAAAAGTACCCTATATTTTTCTTGATATCCCGATCTAAATATGTTATTTTATGGGTCGCCTTTTAAGGAAAGGCAATTAACAATTACACACGCGCAAGGACTCGAATACGGGGTGTCTCCTTACCGAGATCCGTCCGAGGTTGATCTGCGCGGAGGTAAAAACCATGAGGAGGGACACAATGTCCACAATCACGATGAAGGAGCTGTTGGAAGCAGGAGTACATTTCGGCCACCAAGCAAAGCGGTGGAATCCAAAAATGAAGAAGTACATTTTTGGGGAGCGTAATGGAATCTATATTATCGATCTCCAGAAGACACTGAAATTATTCAAAGAAGCTTATGATTTTGTTCGCAATACTGCTGCCCAGGGAAAAGACGTTCTTTTTGTCGGCACAAAAAAACAGGCGCAGGATGCAATCACCGAAGAAGCAAAACGCTGCGGTATGTATTACGTTTCCAGCCGCTGGCTCGGGGGCATGCTTACAAACTATGCAACCATCCGCAAAAGCATTGATCGGCTCAAAAAAATCGAAAAGATGAAAGAAGACGGCACCTACGATAAGCTGACAAAAAAGGAAGTTGCAGGGCTCGAAAAGGAACGCGCAAAACTCGAAAAAATACTTTCCGGCATTAAGACCATGCCTGAACGTCCGGCGGTAGTGTTTATCATTGATCCGCGCAAAGAAGACATTGCAGTTCACGAAGCAAACAAACTCGGCATCCCCGTAGTCGCGGTCGTAGATACAAACTGCGATCCGGATAATATAGATTACGTTATCCCCGGAAATGACGATGCAATCCGCGCAATCCGCCTGATGGCTTCCAAAATAGCCGATGCCGTCATTGAAGGAAGGCAGGTAATTACGAAGGAAGCCGGCGAGGCAATGGAAGCTGTAAAAGCGGCCGGCAGTACGGTTCCTTCCGGGGAAGCACCGGCAGTCGCAGAAGAAATTGAAGATACAGCCGACGATGACAATACTTAAAACAACGCAAACATAAAATAAACTTTTTTTTAGTTAGTTTCTTACCTTGAAAGGGGTTTTCAGCATGGCAACCATAACTGCGGCTGTAGTGAAAGACCTCAGAGAAAAAACCGGCGTCGGCATGATGGAGGCAAAAAAAGCTCTCGAAGAAGCCGGCGGCGATTTTGAAAAAGCTGTCGATATTCTTCGCAAAAAAGGCCTCTCAGCTGCAGCCAAGAAAGCGGGGCGGATAGCTGCAGAGGGCATGATTGCATCCTCAGCATCGGCAGGCTCCGGCGTTATTATCGAGGTCAACAGCGAAACCGATTTCGTAGCAAAAAACGAAGAGTTCCAGAAGTTTTCGAAGGCTCTTGCCGAGCTCGTGAACAAGCATAATCCGGCTGATGTGTCCGCATTATCACAACTTACCGTTGACGGCGAAACTGTGGAAGCACGACGCCAGACGCTCATCCAAAAAATCGGTGAAAATCTATCCATTAGACGATTTGAGCGGTATCAAACGGATGGAAAACTTTCCATCTATCTTCATGGAACGAGAATCGGCGTCATGGTGGATTTTACCGGCGGTGATGAACAGCTCGGAAAAGATGTTGCCATGCATATCGCAGCGGCAAATCCGCTCTATCTTTCACGGGAAACTGTTCCCGGCGAGGCACTGGCCCGTGAACGTGCGATTTATGAGGCTCAAGCAAAGGAAACCGGGAAACCTGCCGCTGTTATTTCCAAAATAGTCGACGGTAAGCTCGAAAAGTTTTACGGCGATTCCTGTTTGCTGGAGCAAGTATACATTAAAGATCCGGATGGAAAACTTAAAGTCAAAAACATTCTGAAAAACGCGGTGGTCCGACGCTTTGTACGGTACCAGCTTGGCGAGGGAATCGAGAAAAAGAAAGAATCCTTTGCCGATGAAGTGGCTTCCCAACTTAAATAATCATCCATGACCCGTTCAAAATATAAACGCATATTGCTGAAACTCTCCGGCGAAGCCCTTATGGGCGAGCAAAAGTACGGTATTGACCACGCCGTGCTTGACTCAATCACGTCGGAGATAAAAGAGGTCTGCAGCCTCGGTGTCGAAGTTGCCATTGTAATCGGCGGCGGCAATATCTTCCGGGGGCTTTCGGGCGCCGCGAAAGGAATGGAGCGGGCCAGCGCGGACTATATGGGCATGCTTGCAACGGTCCTGAATGCCCTGGCACTCCAAAATGTTCTCGAAAATAAAGGTGTGGTTACGCGCGTGCAATCGGCAATAGAAATGCGGGAGCTTGCCGAAACATACATCCGCAGACGGGCCGTTCGGCATCTCGAGAAAGGAAGGGTTGTCATTTTTGCAGCGGGCACCGGTAACCCTTACTTTACCACAGACACTGCTGCTGCGTTGCGAGCGATGGAAATCGGCGCTGAAGTCATCATGAAGGCTACAAAAGTAGACGGCGTTTTCAATGCGGACCCGATGAAGGACAAAACCGCCACCCAATTTAAGCAATTGACCTATATCGATGTCCTTCAAAAAAATCTGAAGGTCATGGATGCAACCGCAATTTCCCTGTGCATGGACAATAATCTTCCTATCATCGTTTTTAACCTGACCGTTCCTGGCAATATCAAAAAAATTGTTTCAGGGGAGGACCTCGGAACGCTGGTGACCGGGAGGAATCATGATTAACGAGCAGAAAAAGAAAGCGGAAGATAAAATGAATAAGGCGCTTGATGCTCTCAGAAAAGAGTTCGCCGCCATACGCACGGGCAGGGCCTCGCTCGGTATCCTTGAGGGAATCATGGTTGACTACTACGGAGCACCGACGCCGCTCAGCCAGGTGGCAAACCTTGCCGTACCGGATCCGCGTCAGATTACTATCCAGCCGTGGGAACCCAAAATGCTCGGAGAAATCGAAAAAGCAATCCTGAAGTCCGACGTCGGTCTGACCCCTTCAAACGACGGGAAAATCATCCGGCTGAACATTCCTCCCTTGACCGAAGAACGCCGTCAGCAAATCGTAAAACATGCAAAAAAACTTGCAGAAGATGGACGGGTAGCAGTCCGCAATGTTCGCAGAGACATAAACGACGAGATCAAAAAGAAGGGCAAGGATAAAGATGCCCATGTATCAGAAGATGAAACCAAGAAGCTGCAGGATGAAATACAAAAATCAACGGACAGCTATATCAAGAAAATCGACGAGTTGCTCGCGCATAAAGAGAAGGAAATCATGACGGTTTAGCAGACTTGTGCAATTGTAGCTCGTTTCAATAGTACAGTATAAAAAACTCGCCCTCCGCAATAAAACAAAGCCGCTGATTTCCATGTTCAGCGGCTTTTATATTTCACAGCTCCTCTTTTATAAGCAGCGCATTGTGCTACGCTGTCAAATTATGGTCGGCTGCTGTTACCGGTCTTTCATTATTTTCTGATAACATGCGGCGCTTCGAATGTTCGCGAGATCGGGATCGCTCTTGATGCGCTCCCACTTGTCATATCCGGCATCAATTGCCTTTCCAAGCCAGACACAGGATTCTTCAATGTTTTTTTTCGTCGCATAGACACACGCAAGGTTATAATACGCAGATCGTTCGTTGGGATTGAGCTCTATAGCTTTTCCATAGTCGGTAATTGCCTTATCAAGCTGCCCGGCAGTTTGGTGGGCTGCCCCGCGGTTGCTGTAAGCCTTGGCAAATTTCGGGTTAAGCTCGATGGCCTTGCTGAAGTGCAGAATAGCCTGTTCAGGCTGGCCCTTGGCCAGAGCAGCGGCACCCAGATTATTGTAACCTTCCTCGTTCTTCGGATCCAGTTCTACGACCTTTTTAAAATCGTCGATGGCTTTGTCAAGTTTTCCCTGCAGCATGTAGGAATCTCCCCGGTTCTTGTATGCATCGACATACTGGAGATTCAGCTCAATGGCCTTGCTGAAATCGGCAATACCTTTGTCAAGTTTTCCCTGTGCTATATAGTTAATCCCCCTATAGAAGTATGCCTGAAATAATGTTGGATTAAGCTGGATCACTTTGTTATAGTCGGCAATTGCTTTTTCGAACTGATCTTGAGCCTGATAGGCAGCTCCCCGATTAAAATATGCCCGGTCATACTTCGGATTAATTTTTATTGCTTTACTGAAATCAGCAATTCCCAGATCAGGCTTCCCTTCAAGCACATAGGTATTTCCGCGATTATTATAGGCCTCGGCATATTTTGGATTCAGCTTAATGGCCTGGTTGAAATCGGCTATTGCCAGATCCAACTGTGCTTTCGCCTGATAAGCAAGCCCGCGGTATAAGTAGGATCGTGCCGTATTCTGCCCTTTTGCCACGCCGGCAATCTGCTGTGTGCATATTTTAATCGTTTCGTCGTGCTTTCCCTGCTGCAGTGATTCAAAACACGGGTCCGACTGAGCCCCCGCGCTCGATGCTGTTAAAAGGCCTATAGCCAGCATTGCAACCATACAATATCTTTTCATGGGACCTCCTTGGAAATACATGTTCATAATAACACAGATATTTTTCAATGAGAAGAAAAAATCAGAATGAATTCCACAAAGCTCATGCTTATGAGCTCAGAAGATTTTTAACAGGAGAGAGGGTGAGTGTGCGACGGGCTACAACTCGGTGGATATCGGATCTGCAACAGTGCCTGATTTATTCTTTGACATGTTTTCTGTTTTCAGTTTACGGGTATTATAAAAGGTAGCGATAATCCCGCTGACAAGAATGACGGCAATGCCAGACCATCCAAGCCAACCGAGGACATCATTCCAAATCAGGATCCCCCAAATACTGGAAAAGATGATCCCTGTGTACTGCAGATTAGCGGTCACCAGCGTTTTGCCGAACCGGTACGCCCGTGTCATTGCCATCTGCGCAACGGTTGCGCTGATGCCCATTGCAAGCAGCACAATAACCCCCTTGCTGCTGTGGGCGTGCCACTCAAAAGCTTTATCGTGCGGAAAATTCCCTCCGAAGAGACTTCCCAGAAAACCTACGATCATTCCCATCGCAGATAAATAGAACACTATGCGATATTCCGGTTCCCCCAATCGTCCAAGATGCCGCACCTGGAGATATGCGATTGCGGCCACCATACCCGAAACGAGTGCAACAATGCCGCCGAACCACTGATCTGCATGAATTGAAGGGCGCAGGAGCATGATTACACCGCCAAAACTCAGGACAATGGCGGCGGTAAGGCTCCACTCAAAACGGGCTTTCCCCAGCCACCACCCGCCGATAAACAAGATTGCGGCAATCCAGATGGGAGACATGTAATTGAGCGTCATCACGGTTGCAAGCGGCAGCTGGCCGAGCGCAAAAAACCAAAGCCACATGGACAGGACGCCGACCAAACTGCGCCGCAGGTGGTGCCAGGGAAACGATGTTTTCAGCGTGCCGCCATGATACCGAAGGTAGGCATAGGTAAAAACAACCCCAATGGCACCGCGGTACATCACAATCTCCGATGTCGTGTACATGTTCGACGCCAATTTAACGCACACGCTCATGATTGAAAACACAAAGGCTGCAAACAACATCCAAAGGGATTGCAGTGGCGAATCAGCAGGATGGGACGTCTTGTGCAAACATATCTCCTTGCGATGGATTATTGCAAAACACGAAATAAGAGAGAGCTGATTTTCAGAGAAACCAGCTCTCCTGATTATACCTCATTATGTCGTGGAGATTTTCTAAAACGGCACCTTCTACAGCGTAATATTCAATTCCTTGATCAGGTCCGCATAATCCTTAGATGCCCTCTTCAAGAACACCGTCCACTCTTTTGTGTTTTGATACATGATCGGCTGATAGAGGTCAGCCATGATTTTTTTGTATTCCGGATCTTCACTGACTTTCTTCAACGTCGCAGAAAGATATTGGATCACTTCCTTGGGTGTTCCGGCCGGAGCCGCGACGCCTTTCACCGAACCCCATGTGTAGACATTGACGCCCTGTTCCTTCAGCGTCGGGATGTTCGGCAGTGCCGGATCGCGTTCAAGAAGAGCAACCCCGATAGCTTTAAACCGCCCCGCCTTGATATGCGGCATTACTTCGGAGGGATGTCCGCTTCCTACGACGAGATGTCCGCCTGCCAAAGCTGTTGAAGCTTCGGCGCCGCCGGAGAAGGGGACCGTCACAATCTTGATGTTAGCACGCTTGGCAAGCGCTTTCATGGTAATGTCCTGTGCGCCGGCGGAAACGGAAACAGCCGCGGTGATCTTGTTGCCTGCGTTTGCAAAGGCGATAAGATCCTGTATAGAGTTGATTGGCGATTTAGCGCCGACGCAGACCACGACTGAATGGATTGACGTCCTCGAAACCGGCGCGAGATCTTTGAACGGGTCATACGGCAGTTTCTGCAGGTGCGGCATGACCAGATCATGCCCGGAACCGTAGCCGAAATAAAGAGTGTAGCCGTCAGGTTTTGACCGAACAACGTACTCGGTGCCCATAACACCGCCTG
The DNA here is from genome assembly GCA_963663225.1 of Nitrospirota bacterium. Lineage (GTDB taxonomy): Bacteria > Nitrospirota > UBA9217 > UBA9217 > UBA9217 > JBAZLV01. Next base: position 1,160,932 of record OY760142.1, read on the forward strand.
CACCTGGCTTATTAATAATGATCAACGGCTGGGAGCTGTACTTCTTCCATACTTTTTCCACAGCGCGCGCTGCGAGATCAGTGGAGCCGCCCGCAGCCATCGGGACGATCATCTGTATTGGTTTGGTCGGAAATTGCTCGGCTCCGAAACTCGCGCCGGATGTTGTCAGGGTGAAAATCATGCTTGCCGCCAATAATAAAACAAGCGTTCGCATTCGTACCATTGTGTCCTCCTTATTCGTATGGTTGTTTTCGGCCAATTGCTTATTTCTTGGTCTGAATCGACCTCCTCCTTTCCTGCTATCCTGTTGGCGCAGATGATTGTGGTGCTCGTATCTTTTTCATAATAACAAAAAAGATTTGTCCGATAATTAAGAGGAATAGTACAGCCAGCAGCGTCCCGGAAACCGGGCGGGTAGCGAAAATGGTCACATCCCCTCCGGAAATCAGAAGCGACTGTCTCAGTGATCGTTCAAGAATGGGTCCGAGAACAAAAGCAAGCGGCAACGGCGCCGGGTCGAAGTTTAATTTTCGCATAAGATAGCCGACCGCCGCAAAAAATAACATCGAGTAAATATCAAAGACCTGGTTCTGGGTGCTGTAAACTCCTATTGTCGTAAAAAGAATGATAACCGGCGCCAGAATTCCATAGGGCACCCGGAGCATCTGTACCCAGAGTCCCACCATGGGAAGATTCAGAATCAACAGCATGGCGTTTCCCACATACATCGAAGCAATGACACCCCAGAATACGTCAGGGTGCTCCGCTACCAGAAATGGGCCCGGGGTTATTCCCTGGATCATCAGAGCTGCAAAAATCATGGCGATTGAGGCATTGCCCGGGATCCCGAGCGTAAGCAGGGGAATGAAGGAGGAGCTCGAGGCAGCATTGTTCGCGGATTCAGGTCCGGCAACCCCTTCAATGGCGCCTTTTCCAAATTCTTCCGGATGCTTCGAATATTTTTTTTCTACAGCGTAAGAAGCAAGTGATGAAATTACCGCACCGCCGCCCGGAATAATGCCGATGAAAAATCCTAATACGGAGCCGCGAAATATCGCCCATTTTGATTGGGCCCAGTCCTTGAGCGTCGGAAATACTTTTCCGATTTTTGTGGTTACAATCTCGGTTTTAAATTTTGATTCCAGATTGTACAGTATTTCTCCAAGGCCAAAGACTCCCATTGCAAGAGTGACGAAGTCGAATCCTCCCTGCAAACCAATGCTGCCGAAGGTAAACCGGACTTTTCCCGAGATCGGATCAAGCCCTACCATCGACAGCAGGAGTCCGAGAAAAAGGATGATCAACCCCTTTGTAATCGAACTTCCGGAGAGAGACACCGCGAGCAGGAGTCCGAGCAAGGTCATCGAAAAATATTCCGGCGGCCCGAAGGCAAGCGCAAAACCGGCGAGCGGAGGAGCAAAAAACGTAAGACCGATTACCGCGACAGTGCCGGCGATAAAGGATCCGATTGCAGCGATGCCCAGCGCGGCACCAGCCCGCCCTTTTTTTGCCATCTGGTACCCATCAATGCACGTAACCACCGAAGCTGCCTCACCCGGAAGATTCAGCAGAATTGACGTGGTGGAGCCGCCGTACATGGATCCATAAAAGATGCCCGCCATCATGATGATTGCGGTAACCGGGGAGCCGATGATATAGGTCATGGGCAGCAAAAGCGCGATGGTGGCGGCAGGGCCCAGTCCCGGAAGTACGCCGATCGCCGTGCCGATGACCGCACCGAGGAGGCAAAACAGCACGTTCGTGCCTGTCAGGGCTATGGAAAAACCATTAATCAAACCATTGAAGATATCCATGCCGTGTTCTCCTTTACCGTAAAAAGAATTCCTGCGGGATGGGTACCTTCAGAACGTAGGCGAACAGTGCATACATTGCAATGGTACCAAGAAAAGAAATAATCAGCGTCTTCCCCCATTTTTCTCGTTCAATAATTTGCTGCCACGCCATCATGAATATCAATGTCGAGGTAAGATATCCGATTGTTTCGAATGCCCAGCCATAGACCACCATGAGGAGCAGCGAGATCAGCGGCCTGTGCCAGCGACTTTTTTCCGCGGCCTCGTCCTTGGTCGCCTTGTGCGATAATTGCAGCTTAAGTGTCCAGACAACACCGAGAATTATCAGTCCTGCCCCGCATAAAAAAGGGAAAAACCCGGCATCAGGCATAAAAATCGAGCCGAGGTTCAAGACGCGCCAGGAGTAATACATAGTCAGAGCGCCAAGCATGACAGTGATCACAGCCGCAAGCCGTTCGTATTTATTCACAAAAGCGTTCCCCCTTTTCGGTGGAGCTCAACTACCTGCATGGAAACCTACCGCTTTACCTCGATATGGGCCTGCTTTTCATAATACCGCACAAGACTGCAGTGGTCGTTGTTGCCCATGCCGTCGACTTTGAGCGCCTGCATCATTTCCATTACCGCTGACGTAAGCGGCAGCGGCACGCCGACTTCATGGGACGTTTCCAGAACATTGCCGAGGTCTTTGATATGCAGATTGATGCGGAATCCCGGGTCGAATTTACGGTCCATAACCAGCGGAGCTTTTGCATCAAGGACGGTGCTGCCTGCCAACCCTCCTCTGATGGCTTTATATACCAGCTCCGGCTCGACTCCGGCCTTGCTCGCCAGGACCAAAGCTTCAGACATGGCCGCAATATTAATAGCAACAATGATCTGGTTGGCGAGCTTTGTCACGTTGCCCGCGCCGATGTCGCCGGTCAGCACCACTGAGGCCGCCATGGCTTTCATGATGGGAAAACATTTTTCAAAAATTTCCTTTTTACCGCCGACCATAACCGACAACGTGCCGTCAATCGCTTTCGGTTCTCCACCGCTCACCGGAGCATCTAGCATTTCTACGCCTTTTTCGGAGAGCTTCTTCGCCACTTCCCTGCTTACCAAGGGTGCGATAGAACTCATGTCAATGACAACAGCACCTGTTCGTGCGCCTTCGATAACTCCGTTTTCTCCTAAAACCACCTGTTTCACCTGTGGAGAATTAGGCAGCATGGTAATAATATAGTCCACCTGCTGCGCGACCTCTTTGGGAGTAGCAGCCGATTTTGCTCCCGCAGCAACAACGTCATCTACTGCTGCTTTCACAACATCACACACAACCAGCTCATAGCCTGCTTTGGCCAGATTTTTGCTCATGGGCTTGCCCATGATGCCGAGTCCGATAAATCCGATTTTCATTGTCAGTGCTCCTTTTTTCAGAGATTTGCTTTCTTTATAAGTTATATCCAAAATTCGAAATCCATTTTAGTGAAGAGCTGCTGTCGGGACTTGGTATGTATTCCAGCCCGATGAATCCCCGATAACCAAGTGCATCCAACTCCCTTATTATAAAGGGATAGTTTATTTCTCCGGTCCCGGGCTGGTGTCTGCCCGGATTATCTGCAATCTGTATATGGCCGATTTTAGCAATATGTTTGCGCAACGTGGCGGCAAGCTCGCCTTCTTCCCGCTGTGCGTGATAAACATCATACTGCATAAAAACATTCTGCATTCCGACTTCATCGATAAGCTTCATTACCTGGTCGGTTCTGTTCAGAACAAAACCGGGAATATCAAAATGGTTGATTGCTTCCACGACCAGCCGCAGATTCTTTTTTTGAAGAGCCTCTGCGGCAAACCGGACGTTGTCAACCAGCGTTGCCCAGTGCCGGTTATCATCAATTCCGGGCCGTTTTTTTCCGGCAAGGCAATTAAGCTGGGGAACTCCAAGTTTTAATGCATAGTCCAGTGCCTTTTCGACACCTGCCCTGAACTCATTTACTCTCTCGGGATCGGCAGCTATACCGCGATCTCCTTTTGCCCAGTCTCCGCTCGGGAGGTTAAAAAGAACCTGCTGTTGTCCGTTTTTTTCCAATTGCGATTTCAGCGTGTCAGCGGGAAAGTCGTACGGAAACAGATATTCAACTGTTGTAAAACCGGCATTTTTGGCCAGGTCGAACCGTTCAAGAAACGGGACTTCGGTAAACAGCATTGTCAAATTCACTGCGAATTTCGGCATACGCATGCTCCTTTTTCCATAAATTGTCCTTCGTTGCTATTTTTTTATCAATTTCATTTTTATTAAAATATCTCTTAACTTGGCCATATTTGGTTCCGTGCAGTGATCTATGGGCTTTATGGGGTCACCCATATTGATGCCCATCAGGTTGAGCGCGTCTTTCATGACAACCGGAAAACTGCCGAGTCCAAATCCGATCCGAAGCGGGGCAAGCCGGTACTGGGCCTCCAGAGAGCCTTTTATATCTCCTGCCATGAACTTATCATAAATTTCTACGACCAATGTCGGAGCAATATTGGCCGTGGCAGCAACGCATCCCCAGCCTCCATACGCAAGGGTGCCGAATATCATGGTGTCTCTGCCGGACATTACACGAAAGCCTCTGTCGCGGGTCCGTCGGATGTATTCTGACGTAAGCGTCATATCACCGCTGCTGTCTTTTGCCCCGACGATATTCGGCACATCCGCAAGCCGGTCGACCAGGTCTGCGGACATGTTAATATTGGTTCTGTCAGGATTGTTGTACAGAATGATCGGAAGCGACGTGGATTCTGCAATGGCGCGAAAATGCCGGTACAGTTCCTCCTCGTTCGGTTTGATAAAAACGGGCGTCAATACCGTGACCGCCTGGGCCTTCAGCTCTTCAGCGAGTTTTGCGAGACTGATGCACTCGCGTGTCGTGATTTCACTTGCGCCTACATAAACGGGAACTCTTCCCCGTACCTGTTCCAAGGTGATTTCAATGGCCCGCCGTTTTTCTTCGGCGTTGATGCCATAAAATTCACCGGTGCTTCCCAGCACGAAAACACCATGCACCCCGCCCTTGATCACATATTCAATCAGGTTTTCCAGACTTTTCCGTTCCACCCGGTCCTGAGCATCAACCGGCGTAATCAAGGGCGGTACAACCCCGCGGATGAATTGTGTATCCATAATACGGCGCCTCCTTTGTGATTTCAGTTTAATTTTCGCTTGATCTAAAACAGTGCATTATGACAGCGTTGCACCTTCCGTAACGTCACCAACTTGCTTCACGTAGCGTTTCAGAACCGGACTGTTAATTTCTTTTACTTTGATCTGCATTTTTTGTTTTCTACGGGCGAGTTCTTCATCGCTTACCAAAAGCGTTAGTGTTCTGCCGGGAATGTCTATGGTGATCGAGTCGCCTTCCTCAATATACGCTATCGTACCGCCCGCAGCGGCTTCCGGTGCGATGTGACCGATGCAGGGCCCCCGGGTCGCTCCGGAGAACCGTCCATCCGTGATGATCGCGCTTGTTTTCCCGAGACCGACACCCATAAGCGCCGCCGTGGCGGAAAACATCTCCGGCATCCCCGGCGCGCCTTTAGGCCCTTCATACCGGATTACCACGATGTCTCCCGGTTTAATTTTGTCTTCATAAATGGCTTTTTCCGCTTCGTTTTCTGAGTCAAATACCCGCGCGGGGCCTGTATGCTGCATCATGTTCGGGTCCACGCCTGTCTGCTTGACAATGCAGCCTTTTGGGGCGATATTGCCCTTCAGAATGGCATAACTCCCCTGTGCATGGACCGGATTGTCCAGAGGTCGGATGACTTCTTTGTTTTTGTTGATCGCTTCCTCGGCAATCCGGCCAAGCGTCAATCCTGAGCACGTTTTTTGGTTTGATTTGAGATGCGGCAGTAATTCCTTAAGCAGCGCCGGTACGCCGCCGGCAAGCTCAAAATCCCATAAGGTGTGCGGACCCGCTGTTTTGAGATTGATGATGTGGGGTGTTTGCCTGCTTGCTTCTTCAATGTCGTCAAGCGTGATGCGAATGCCCATTTCCCTGGCAATTGCGGGAATGTGAATGGCTGCATTGCTCGATCCGCCGAATGCCGCAATGAATTTCAAGAGATTAAGAAAACTGTCTCTGTTGATATAATCTGCAGGCTTGATATCTTCGCGAACCATCCGCACGATTTCGCGGCCGCTCTGAATGGCGATTCTTTTTTTGGCAGACGTTACCGCGTGAGATGCACCGCATCCCGGCAGGCTCATGCCCAGAACTTCCGCGGCACAGGACATGGTGTTCGCGGTTCCGTTCATGGCACAGGAACCGGCGCCCGGACAAACGGAACATTCAAGCTCCTTTGCTTCCTCATCGGTATACTCGTCTTTTACCCATTTCCCGACCCCTTCCCGCATGTCGGGTATTGCGACGGACTTTCCCTTGAATACACCCGGCATCATCGGACCGCCGGTCACCATCACAGCCGGAATATTCAGCCTTCCGATGGCCATCATCATGCCGGGGACTATCTTGTCGCAGGAACAAAGGCAGACAAGGCCGTCCAGCTGCTGCCCCTGTGCCATGAGTTCTATGCTGTCGACAATAAAATCGCGGCTCGGCAGCGTAAACCGCATACCCACATGTCCATGCACGATTCCGTCGCACAGGGCGATTGTGTTAAATTCCCAGGGAATTCCGCCTGACGCCCAGACCCCTTTCTTTACCTCCTCGGCCAGAGCTCTGAGGTGCACATGTCCGGGATGCATTTCGTTCCAGGAATTGGCTATTCCAATAAACGGTTTTTCAAAATCACCATCAAGCAACCCCAGAGACCGCAGGTGTGCGCGATGTCCGGCTCGGTTCGGTCCGCAAACAACGGCTTTGCTCCTGAAGGTTTTGGCAACGGGAAAATAGTCTTTTTTCATATTTTACCTCTCACTCTTCGTGATTCGGGTCGCGCAATTGCTCGTTTAAGACATTGTTGGAACTTCCTTCGCTTTTACACGCTGCACGTTGTTCATAAACCATGTTTCCTTCTTGACAGCCCTGACGGTCCTGCTGTTTCAATCGCAGAAGTTATTATGGTGTTCATATCTTCATGCGGTTCTTTTCTTTACTCTTATTGTGGTAAGGTGAATATGATTTCTGATCGCTTCTTCCGCCCTGTCGAGATCCCTTGCCGCAATTTTTTCGAAAATTTGTTTGTGTTCCTTTAGCGCAAGATTCAGCTCGCCTACTCGCGACAGTGCAATTCTCCTGAAATGTCGATCATAAGAATGAATGGCCTCTATTTGCTTGGACACATAATTATTTTTGGCAAAGGTCCTTATAAGCTTATGAAAATGTGCATTCAGATCTATTATTTTTTCAATATCCTGCCTTTTTGTATAAACTTCCATCTCTTTGATCACATCGCGCAATTGTTGAATCTCGTCATCGGTTATTTTAGTGGCTGCCAGGCGTGCAGCCACACCTTCGAGCGCGGCTCTGACCAGATTGATTTCTTCGAGGGAGTTCATAATATCATTCGAAACAAAGGTGCCTACTCGGGGTCTCGTAACAACCAGACCCTCCTGCTTCAGGAGCCCTATCGCCTCTTTCAGGGGTGTCGTGCTGATATTGAATTGACTGGCTATTTCCCGTTCAACCAAATGATCTCCGGGTTTATAACGCTCTGTTAATATTGCTTCTTTTATTTTTTCATACACAACATCTCTTACAAGCCGAGTTTCTGAATCTATTTTTACTGAATAATTCATTACTATACCGCCCTCACACTGATATTTGAGATCTGATATATCAGATTATAGCGAAACGTTCCTGCTTGTCAACATCTTTTCGTAAATCAAATCCGGATCATTTTATTATTTTCAGGTCTCTTACGGGATTTATCAATGGTGCGAAGCCGTCGATCCGGCACTCCAACACATCGTTGTTGTTGATAGAAACGGCACGAGGGGTGCCGGTCAAGAGAACATCGCCCGGCAGCATCGTTGCAACATGAGAATGAAAGGAAACAAGGTATGACGGAGGAAAGGTCATGTTGGCAATTACATTTTGAGCATGGATTTTTCCATTCAGGACCGTGGCCACGTTGATCTTTAAAATATCACCAATCTCGTCAGGAGTCACCAGAACTGGTCCAAAGCTTAAAAATGTATCGAAATTTTTTGATCTGGTGAGGTATCGCGGATTGATCCTGAGAATATCTTCCGCGGTCATATCAAGCACGGTAGTAAAACCGGCAACAACGCTCAACCAGTTTTTTTCTTCTACATCCTTGCACCGCTTGCCGTAAATAACCGCGAGTTCTGCTTCGCCGGTTGTTTTTTCTGACTGGAGCGGAATTTTAATGGCGTCGCCCGCTCCGACAATTGTGGTGTCAAATTTGTTAAAGCTGGCCGGCGCGGCCGTGGGTGCTTTTTCCGCTAAATCGCCAGCATGGTCCACATAGTTGAGGCCAATTCCCCAGATTTTGCGCGGATACCGGTACAGCGGAGCAAAGCGAACTTTTTCCTTGGGTAAGGCGTCCGCTGCCATCGATGTTACACGGTCCTTGCCTTCGGCAGCGTACCACGATTTCATGGCTTCCAGCTGGCCCGAACTGATGATTTCGAACAGATCAGTTGCCCAGTTCGTCCCGATTTTCGCATTGATAATGCTGATCGGAAACAGACCTGCCTCGGTACACAGTGCAGCGGTTTCGCTGTTATCAAGTTTGATTGTCGCCAACCTCATTGAGACGCTCCCTGAACGTTTCTCCCTTACCGCGCGACTTTCTCGCGGTAGCCGTAGCCCTGCGAAACACTCCGCCCAATCCCCTGGATTTTTGCGGTGATGCAGCCTCTGCAGTGAGACGGGGTATCGCCGACGCAGATCTTGCCGGGATAGAGCGCATACATTCTGCGGTAATCTCCCTCGGTCACATTGGGCATAACAACGTTCGCGCCGCTCTGCAGCCCGATTATCCTGCCTTTTTCGTTCAGTGTTTCCATTGCCGTTGTGGCCGGAATGTTTATATCGGGCAGAAGCAGCCGCGTAATGGCCATAACTTTTATACTCAATTCAAAAGTTCCTCCGGCGGCATTTCCGAGCGGGGTGTCCGGGTTTGGAATAAAGGGGCCAACGCCGATCATGTCGGCTCCGATATTTCTGAAAAAAAGAATATCGTCGGCAAGCGACTCCAGTGTTTGCCCCGGCAATCCGACCAGGCAGCCGGTGCCAAGCTCATATCCAAGCTCCTTCAGGTCCCGCAGACATCGAACTCGATTTTCAAAGTGCATGCCCGGGCTCATTGTTTCATACAGGTTCCTGTCGGTTGTCTCTATCCGCAAAAGATACCGGTCTGCGCCTGCATCCAGGTATGCCAGGTACTCTTCGCGCGTTTTTTCTCCGATGCTGAGCGTAATGGCGACATCAAGCGCCTTGATGGCTTTGATAATGCGCACCATCTCTTCGAGTGAATAGAATTCGCCTTCGCCAGCCTGCAGCACAACGGTTTTGTAGCCGTTGGACGCGGCTTTTACGGCAAAATCGATTATTGTATCGGGTTCAAGCCGATAGCGTTCAAGTCTGGCATTGTCCCGTCGCAATCCGCAATAGAGGCAGTTCTGGTCGCAGCAATTGGTGAACTCGATCAATCCTCGCAGATGAACTTCATCGCCGACATATTTTCTGCGCACTCTGTCCGCGGCAGCAAAAAGCTCCGCATCACGTTCCGGAGTTTGAAGCAACGCGACGATCTCCCGCCTTGTCAGGTCATGCGTTGTCTCGGCTTTTTTGACGATGTCTGCTTGCACCTTTTTATTTCTCCTTCAAAGCCTTGCGCGCCGACTGAAAAACACTGAGGGCCGCGGGAAAAGGCTCCAGGGCCCGTTCAAAGATGCCGAGGCTGTATGCTATGGCAAGGCCGTAATTGGTAATCGGCACCCCGGCTTCGCTGCAGCGTCGAATGCGGTTAATCATCTCGCGGCGGTTCATGGTGCAGGCGCCGCAATGGATTACCAGTTTGTAGGAAGGAAGGTCCTCCGGGAAATCGTGCCCTTGATAATGCACAAATTCAAGTTTGCCGCCGACATATTGGGTAAGCCAGCGGGGGATTTTTACCCTGCCGATGTCCTCGCCGATAGGATGGTGCGTGCACGCCTCGGCAATAAGCACTCTGTCTCCGGCCTTGAGCCGGTCCACTGCCATAGCGCCTTCCACTTGTTTTGTCAAATCCCCTTTATACCGCGCAAATAAAATCGAAAAACCGGTGAGAGGAATCTCGCGCGGGACATCGGCCGTCACCTTCAGAAAAGCCTGGGAATCGGTCACGACGAGCTTTGGCGGAGTCGTCAGCCGGGCAAGCGCGGTGCGCAACTCCCGTTCCTTCACCACCATGCAGAAGGCATCGCTGTCGAGAAGATCCCGTATCGCCTGGACCTGCGGCAAAATCAGTCGTCCCTTGGGTGCCTCCTTATCAATGGGAACGACGAGAACCGCCATTTCACCGGCGCCGACAAGATCACCGAGAATTGCCGGCGGCTGCAGACACTCTGCCGGGACCTTGGCGAGCATCGCCTGGCGCAGCGATTCAAGGCCAAAACCGGTCATCGCAGAAACGGCAACTGCTGCATTTCGATAGTGCTCGGGTACTGATGCCCGTTTTTCAGTGTTCTGGATCGTGTCGGATTTATTGACGGCAATGATGATCGGAACTCCCCGCCTCGAAAGTTCTTCCGCCAGCAGATTCTCATACTCGCTCCAGGCATCCGGCTCGGCGACAAGAACCGCAAGGTCTGTGCGGTCGAAAACCTGCCGCGTCTTTTTAATACGCAGTCCGCCGAGCGCCCCGACGTCATCAATGCCGGCCGTGTCAATAAACAGGACCGGGCCGAGAGGCTGAAGCTCCATCGGCTTTTCGACGGGGTCGGTGGTGGTCCCTGCAATATCGGACACAATCGAGACCTGCTGTCGCGTCAGCGCGTTCAGCAAACTCGACTTGCCCACATTTCTGCGTCCGAAAATGCCGATATGAATACGCATTCCTTTTGAAGCGGTTTGCATAAAACTCCCGTTTTTTCGAATTTAATGCCCCAGCTTACACACGGCTTCGGGGCTTATTGCTGCATCAAACTCCGCTGCCGTCATCCAAGCATTGGCAAGAACGACTTCCCGGAGTGTTTTCCCGTCCGTCTGCGCTTGTTTCAGGGCTTCACACGCTTTTTCATAGCCGAGCAACGGCAGAAGTGCGGTTGCGGTTGCGGTGGACGTTTCAATATGGAGGGCACAGCGTTTTTCATTTGCTTCAATCCCGTTAATACACAACTCCCGGAAAATCCGGCAACTCCGCGCCGATAGTTCAAGGCTCTCAAGCAGACAAACCGCAATAAGCGGCATAAAAGGATTAAGCTCCAGCGTGCCTGACGCGCATGCCATCGAAAGCGCCGCTTCATAGCCGTACACCATCATGGCCGCCTGCCCGACTGCCTCAGGGATGACAGGGTTTACTTTGCCCGGCATAATGGAGGACCCTGCCTGGCGCGGCGGCAGCTTGATTTCGCCGATCCCTGCTTCTGGTCCGGAGGAGAGAAGCCGCATATCATTGCTCACCTTCCAGAGCGAGGCAGCGAGCGCCTTGACCATTCCCATGACTTCTACGAAAACATCCGTGTTCTGGGTCGCTTCAACGAGATTTTCAGCCCTGGCAAAACCGATGCCGGTGAGTTCGCGCAGTTTATCAACGACACGGAAAATATATTCCCGTTCTGCCGCAAGCCCGGTCCCCACGGCAGTGCCGCCAAGATTCACAACCCGCAGACGCTCTTCACACTTGGAAAGCCGCCAGCGGTCTCGGTTAAACGCCTCTGCATATGCAGACATTTCTCTGCCCAGCGTGATAAGAACCGCGTCCTGCATCTCGGTGCGGCCCATTTTCACGATATGCGCCATTCGCTTTTCAGTATTCTGAAATGACTCCTGAAGTTTTACGACCTCTTCTTCAAGCCGGCGCGTTCCCCATATGGCTGCCAGGCGAAGTGCCGTCGGGTAGGTGTCGTTCGTGGATTGATTGCGATTCAGGTCCTCGACAGGGGAAACGAGGCTGTAGGTTCCCTGCGGCTTGCCAAGAAGTTCGAGCGCCCTGTTCGCCAGGACTTCATTGACATTCATGTTGGTGCTCGTCCCCGCGCCTCCCTGCAGCTGATCGACGGTAATGTGATGATTCAAGGCGCCTTCGGCCATTTCGCGGCACGCAGCAAGAATGGCATCGGCTTTTTCCGGAAGGCTGTTCCATGCACCCAGGTCTTGGTTCGTTGCAGCACAGGCCCACTTGACCATCCCGTATGCCCTGGCAAGGACGCCGGGAATGGGCCTTCCTGTTAGCGGAAAGTTTTCCAGAGCCCGGAGCGTGTGAATGCCATACAATGCTCCTTCGGGAATCTCCCGCTCTCCGAGAAAGTCATGTTCTTTTCGTTTTTTCGATACATCTGACATAGTGGTCACCGGTCCCGGTTGAGGACTGCTGGTTGGCAAAAGCTTGCCTGCCCAGATGCGGGATCAGCCTTTTATTTTCTAAACGTAAACGTCGCGCTTGCCTTCTTTTACCTTATCGATAAGCTGTTTGGTAAGTTTTTTGTGGACGTCGTCCATGCCTGACTGCAGCGAATCGATGAGCTTTTTGCCGGCAGCAACCGTCTGGGGCGATGCATAATCGAGAAGATATTCCATAAAAGTGGAGAGGGCATTCGGATCGCAATGGTGCTTGATCTCTCCGGGTTTGGCAAGGTCCATGAAATCCTGGCCCGTGCGCCCCATCCGGTAACAGGCGGTACAGAAGCTGGGAATAAAACCCATCTCCGAAAGATCTCGCACCACTTCATCCAGGCTGCGGTGGTCGCCGAGAGAAAACTGCGCGTTTGAGTGGTCTTCCGACTCATATCCGCCCGGGTCCGTGCGGCTGCCTGCGGAAATCTGGCTGATGCCCAGCTGCAGGCATACCTGACGAATTTCCGCCCGCTCGCGGGTGGAAAGGATCATCCCGGTGTAGGGCACGGCCAGCCTGATGATTGCTATGATTTTCTTAAAATCCGCATCACTGACCTCGTAAGGCGGCTTCATGGACAGATCGCTGCCGGCGGCGGGTTCAATGCGGGGCACGCTGATGGTATGAGGACCGCACCCAAAGCGGTCTTCCAGATGTTTCGCATGCTGCATAAGGGCCAGCACCTCAAAACGCCAGTCCGTCAGTCCAAAAAGCACTCCCAGTCCCACATCATCAATTCCGGCTGTCATGGCCCGGTCCATGCACCCCAGTCGCCATTCGAAACTTTTCTTTTTGCCTCCCCGGTGCACCTTCTCATAGGTCTGTTTGTGATAGGTTTCCTGGAAGGTAATATACGTACCGATCTCAGCGGCTTTCAGGCGCCTGAAATCCTCCACGGAAAGAGGCGCAATTTCGACATTGATCCTCCTGATTTCGCCTGGACCTTCCTTGGTGTTGTAAACAGTTTTGATTGCATTCAAGACATAATCAAAGCCCTCCTCGGGATATGCTTCCCCGAGCAGCATAACAATGCGTTTCTGGCCGGTGCGGATCATGGCACGGGTTTCGGCTGCAATCTCATCATAGGACAGGGTCCGGCGTACAAGACTCTTATTGGACGCCCGGAAGGCGCAGTAGAGGCATTCGTTGCGGCAGAGATTCGAAATATACAACGGTGCAAAAAGAACGATCCGTTTGCCGTATATTTCCTCCTTGACTCGTTTGGCCGTATCGAAGAGTTGTTCAAGAAGCTCAGGTGATTCGATCTGCATCAGCACCGCCACCTCATCCGGTGTAAGCCCGTTGAGCGTAAGTGCCCGGTCCAGGAGCTCTTTGACCCGGACCGGATCGGGCGCAGCCGTTCGCAACTGCGCTTCAATACCGGCGGCATCAAGCCAGGCGGTATCGCTTTCTTTTTTATGTTCGGTCGAAATAGTCATACTTTAATTATACCTCTCAGTCTGATTCCTCATCAAGATTATACTGTCTGTCCAGCAGAGGAAGTTAGGCGAAAAACCATCCCGGAGATTTGTTAAAACCATCAGGAAGGCTGGGAAAAAGAATGGTTGTTTATATTGCAACGCGGCAGTACGGTTGATTAAACAGAAAAGATGTTCATCACTGAACATGGGCTATTTTATCAAGTACTTTTTGCAAGCCTTCCGCCGAAAAAATCAGTGCTCTCCATTGTTCTCCGCCAAATGCTTCCGTCTGCCGATCTATCCACTGCAAAAATTTTGATGGCTCTCCGAATACTTCAATTCCCTTCAACATGGCGATCTTAATCCGTATTTTGTATATCGGTTTTGCTTCATCGGGAACTACGTTCTCAATTGTGGCCAGCTCCATATTCATCTTTTTACTGAAATCATCGCATTGGCTGTATTCCGGAGTTTCCACGAGCGTAGCGATGTGGTGTCCGAGATTTGCGTCATTATGCAGGCGAACGATATTTGCGATATCCTGCATAATCTCAAGTTTTCTGCTGATAATATCCTTCATGCTCTTTTTCCCTATAGAAAACGGCTGAATATTCTGAATCTCCGGATCTTTATTATACTGCTGCATTTCAATTTTAAGCAAGAGTTTTATTAATACTAAGTATACATGATAACCGGGGAAGGTGGGATATGATCTGCATCATACGATCAGGTGTGAATGAACATCATCTTACTTCAAAGGATATTTGATCAGCTATAGTTCCTGTTGGGGCAATAAGATACAATTGATGCGTACCGGGCGACGGTTTCCAGGATCCGTCTGCAGCCGAACCGAGCGTTATTTCGTCGATTTTGAGGCTGAACAGTGGATCTGACGTCGATATTTTAAAATAAACCCTCTGAAGATCGGGTGGGATATCGGGGTCTATCGCAATTATCATATTCGGCGCGGGATACGTAATCTTCGGGTTGGCGTCTGTCGTGGTCGGATGGAGAGCATCCGTTTCGGTGCCTGCAATAAAATACTCGCGTTTTGTAGTAATGAGGCCTTCGCTCTCGATCCTCACGGGCTTAACTATTATTTTTTGAGGCAATGCAGGCTCGTGACTGGTGGCGGCATGATGAAGGTAATTCATGATCTCCAGCCAGACAGGTGCCGCGCCGCTCACGCCGGACACGTTCCACATGGAAGCTCCGGAAAAATTTCCAACCCACACGCCGACTGTATACTGTTCAGAATACCCTATACACCAGTTGTCGCGCATGTCTTTGCTTGTTCCGGTTTTTACCGCTGTCCAGAAACGCGTTCCAAGCGGGCTTTCGAGACTGAATGTAGCGCTCCGCGCCTCGCGGTCCGAAAGAATACTGGAAACAATGAAGGCGGCTTCCGGAGAAAGTACGCGTTTGCGGACACCCGTTTTTTCTTCATGCGAGTTGCGCAGCTTGCTCCACACGCCGTTATTCGCAAGTGCACGATAGGCATTCACCAATTCCCAGAGCGTAACGTCGGCGGTGCCGAGTGCAAGAGACGGCCCGTAGTCCAGCGGGTCTTTCAGATTGCTGAAACCGAATTCGTACAACTTTGCTGCAAACGCGTTGACGCTGACGAGGCCCGCTGTCCGGACCGCCGGTATATTAAGCGATGACGCAAGCGCTGTCCTGGCGGAGACGAGACCTTTGAACTTTTTATCGTAGTTTTCAGGGCGGTACACGCCGCGTTCGGTGGGAACATCCAGCGGTGTATCCTCGATCAATGATGCGGCGGTAATAATTTTTTTCTCGATCGCGAGACCGTAAAGAAACGGCTTGAGCGTTGATCCCGCCTGTCTGTGTGCCTGTATGCCATCCACGTATCCTGCCGACGAACTTTTTCCAACATTACCAACATAGGCAAGAACATCCCCGCTCCTGTTGTCAACAATGAGCGCGGCCCCGTCCTGCACATTCTGATTCGCAAGATGCATGATTGCCTGCCGGAGTATTTCACCGGTAAAACGCTGCAGGCGGATGTCAAGCGTCGATGTTGCCTTTGTATTCCTTTCGTGCAGCAACATCCGCGCCATGTGCGGCGCGAGATCGATTTTTTTCCGGACAGCATAGGGTCTGGACAATACGGCAACTGCTCGCTGTTGTATTTTTTCTTGCGGAATTGTGCTCCCAAGCAATGCGGCAAGCGATACGGCTCGCTCCCCCGCTTTTTCGGGAGCAGCATTGGGAGCCCTGATCAGAACCGCGAGGATTGCTGATTCGACTTCGTCCAATCCGTTCGGATTTTTATCAAATAGTCCTCGCGACGCAGCCGCGATCCCCTGTAGTTCTCCCCGGAAACTTACGAGATTGAAATACGCCTCCAGGATCTGGTCCTTTGTCCAGGTTTTTTCGATTTCCTGCGCGGTCTTAATCTGTTCCCACTTTTGGCCGACGGTCCGTTGTGGTGATTTTTTTTTCAGCTTATTATCAAGAAACGACGCAAGCTGCATGGTAATCGTGCTTGCACCACGCCGACCGCTGCCGAGCACACTGCCGACGGCGGCGGAGGCAAGGGCCTGCCAGTCCGCGCCGTGGTGATCATAAAATCGCTTGTCCTCTGAGCGGATAACCGCCTTCACGAGGGCAGGGGAAATATCCGGAAGAGTCACCCATTCGAGTTTTCGGGCGTGCAAATCAATACGCAGCTCGTGAATCACCTCCCCATGCCGATCGAGAAGAACAGCGTCAGAAGCTTGGTACGAGGCCTTGATGGCGGGAAAAGAAGGTGCGGCAAAAGCATTCCCCTGTGCGAGGCATATTACAATTATAATGAAGAACTGTTTCATGGGTCTATTTTCCAAAGATCTGAGAAACTCTCTGAAAATCCGGATAGTTGATATGAATGATAATCGCTCCAAGGAAAACAAACAACAGAATGATCACGAAGGGTTTCCAAGTGGTCCAAATGACACTGCCTTTCCAGTCGGAATTACTGATTTTTTTCGTACTTTTTATAAGACCTGCCGTAAGTAAAAAATTAAAGGCCGCTTCACTCAGGATAACTGGGGCGTTGTAAACTATATACAGTCCTGCACCAAAAACAACTGCCAGCAACAGCCCCAGAAGAGCAAGGATGACCCCTGCTTCTTCTGTATCAAAAATTCCCGATATCGCCTTTCCTGATACGTCGCCACCTGCTTTTTCAACTCCCTGCACACTGCCGATTGCAGCCTCTTGTGCAGCAATATCATTATTGCAGGCTGCTCCGCTCTCAAACGAACCGGACGAACCGCCTCCTCCGGACAATCCTCCTTTTCCTCCGTAAAAAGTTCCTCGGCTTTGGATGTTCTCTACAGCTCCGGAAGAATCCGGAATAACATTGCAAACATTCGACACCGCATCGTTGACATTGTGACCGTTCGGCTTTCCTGTTGGTAACACATACATCAGCCACAATCTCATAAATCCAAAAAATGCACCATAGGAAATAATGACCGCCAGAGGATACCTGATAGCAATATTATTTATGTTCAAGACAAGCAGAATTTTAGACGCAATCAGGCCGATAAGCGCAGTCCCCGCGAGAATCAGCGACATGTGAATGTGGAGAAAAAATCGTTTTCCCAACATACTGCTGAAATATTTTTTTCCTGCAGAAATATCCATTATTTAATGATGCAACCGGGAACAGGCCAAGATTGCAAAATCAAATGATCGTTCGCGCAAAATCATGTTTTGTTCGAGGTCACTGCCCTATTTCCATCTTTTTGTTCGGTATTTCCCCAAACAGTTCCGGAGAATACAACGCCTCAACGCGAGTCTCGGGAAGTTCAAATGTGCCGCTTGTGTTCAGGCGTACCGTGTACTCAAGCGACCACTTGCCTTTTGACACATATTCATAATATGCGCGATAGGCCGTAAAAGTCCGCTCGGTAAACACGGGCCATGCCATGCCGTTTTTTGTTTCATCCTTTGTCAATATCTTCGAATCTCCACCCAGGCCGCTTCCGAGAATAGCTGCACCTGCCGGTATCGGATCGTTCACAGCGACCCAGGTCATGTCTGCCTGGGATTCGATATCAAGCCTCACGCGCAGGACATCTCCGCGCGACCACCTGCCTTTGTGCTTCTGCTCGATGGGCAGTAAGCTCTTTCTTATCGTGTACCCGCTTGAGAACGGTTCTTTTGTCGGTATCGCGGCAATGCTCTGGATTGTTGCCCATGGTTTCCCCGTGCCCTGGTGCGCGATGGCAAGCTCGGTCTTTTTTTGCGGCCAGCCGAAGATTACACCTGAGCCTTCGGCGGCAGTCTTCCAGTTGACGCTTTTTGTGTTGGCATCAAGTGTGCCTGACGAAATGCCCGTGACCGGTGCGGACTCAAATTTTTTCGAGAATTTTTCCATGGCAAGAACACCCCACGCATTGGCTGTGGTCGTGTTCCATGCACCGTGATGCTGCCTCCCCATTGCGCCGCGAACCAGCCTCGGCATATCCTCGTTCCACTGGTCATGGTCGAGGAAAGTCAAAACGGTCTTGACTGCATTCACGTCTGCGGAAATCATGAGCCACCACAAATAATCCGATTTTTCAGTTGAGAAACCCATTGTGGTGCCCTGGAAGTTCAGGCGTGAACGGATGATCTGCTCTGCTTCCTTCATCTTTGCGTCGCGTTCCGGCATGTTCTGTCCGCGCATTAGAACGTTCATCCAGTCAAGGACGGCGGACGTTGGCCAGAGGTTCGGTTCGAGAGTAATGGAGCCCAGGAGCCTCGGCTCTGCTTTGTTATAGCGGGAAAGTGCTTCGAGCGCAGCCAACTTCCTGATCGAAACGTCCGCAGTCGGAATCGAGGACCAACGCACGACTTTGCCTTCAATGAATCCGCGCAAACCCGTGAGCAGTCTGTTTTTTAAGTCGGCCGGAATCTCCCAGCCTGCTTCGTTCGATACGGAAAGCAGGTACGCGGTGAGCGTGTCGCTGCCGACTGAACAGGTGGGGAAGTATTTCACCAGGCCGTCCGGATCGAGATACGCGGGGAGGTCTGCGGTCACGCTTTTCCAGAGCGATGCGTCGCGCAGGGCAATGGCGCGTGAAACTTTCTGCTCCATACAGGTATAGGGGTAGTTTTTCATATACCAGGTCACCCCGCCCATTCCGTTCGAAAGCTTTTTCCGGAATGAGACATATATACCGCCTTTGGCCGGGAACGCATCTCTTGGTTTTTCTATTGCCAGCGACTGTGGTTTTTCAATCTGTGTGATTGTCGCCTGCAAAACCTTCGGCTGAATCGTTTCCGCGATTTTTTGCGTAATCCTGAGTTTGTCGATTGCAGGGCCGTTTTTCTCTTTTGCAGCAACGCTCCAGACAACTGACTCGATATTCATCGGCACGGCCGCGTCCCAGAAAAGCTCTCGCGCCTCTCCTGCTGCAAGCCTTTCGGTTTTCAGGTCCGGCTTGACTGAGGCATTTTTTACCGAGGCGGAAATTTCAACATCCATGCTCCGTTCCGAAGCGTTCCGAATCGTAAATCCTGCCCGGTATCGGTCTCCCTCCCGAAGTACCGGCGGCAAGCCCGAGAGAAGCATAAGGTCCTGAGTTGTCCGAATCGATGTCTCCCCGCTTCCGAACAACCCTGCCTCGGCGTTCGCCACAGCAACAATACGGAAACTTGTGAGCGAGTCATTGAGAGGAATTTCGACTGATGCTTCGCCGTTCTCGTTCAGCTTTACTCGGCCCTTCCAGAGAAGCAGCGTATCGAACATTTCACGGGTGGTTGTTTTCCCCCCTCCACCGCCCGCCGGATAGGCTTTCAAGCCGTAATGCCGTTTACCTACAACCTGCATCTGTGCTGTAGCGGTATGCACTTCGTACCCGCGGCGGCCCATCATGCCATCCAGGAGCTTCCAGCTTTTGTTCGGCATCAGCTCCAGGAGCCCTTCATCCACGGCGGCGACGGCCAGCTCGGTGTTCTTCGGAGGCCACGGATTGTTCTTGTCGCGGGTGCGCACTTTGATCCTGACCTTTGCTTTGTCTCGAGTATGGTAGACTTGTTTCTCCGGCGTCAGAAAGACTCTCAGCTCATGCGACCGCCAGCCAACGTTGACCTCCGCTATCCCGAGCTTATATGCGGGTCTGCCGAGGTCCACCAATGCAGTCGGCTTTGGCTCACCAAGCCGGCCGCGGACGCACAACACTGATACGAACACATTCGGCGCGTAGTTTCCCTTCATCGGCACATCAATGACCGGCATTTTTCCGGAGAGCTTTTTGATGGTGGCTTCCATCACGCCCTCGCGCTCCACGGTTACGAGAGCGGTTGCTTCGCGGAATGGCATTCTGACCTGAAACCGCGCGGTTTCACCCGGCTCGTACTGCTTCTGCTCGGGCAACAAATCGATCCGGTCATTGTCCGTAACGTCGAACCACCACTCGCTTTTGTCCGCAATCCAGATGTCGCGATTGGCTATTGATTCATTGCCGTTGTTGTCTGTTGTGCGCGCCTGGATAATAACGTTCCCGGACACCGGAGAGCTGGAGTCGCAGAAGAGCAGTCCTTTCGCATCCGTCCTGCCTTCACATATCTGCTTGATTTTTTTTATTTCCGTGGAATGTTCATACGCGTAAAAACCGCCGATCAGCCGTTTGCGGTGAGAATAGGTCTCCCGTTTAAACAGATCTGCAGTCACGCTCTGGTTCGTTTTTGGTTTGCCGGCAAGATCGAGAACAAGCACTTGAAATTTGAAGGAATCCTTCGATGAAACCCAGGAATCCTGCTTGATTCCGATGAGCGCGTCTGAAGGCCACAGCGGAATGTGTGAAGATACGGTTTGCACTTCGCCATTCGGATCACGGAATTCCATCTCGGTCAGCATCTCCTGCGGAGTTGCCGTTTTGGGTAAATCCTTAATCGTTGTCCGGACCGAACCGTTTGCATCAAGCGTAAGCTCACTGCTTCTGGTTTCAGAACGTTTTATTTTTCTCCCTGCGCGTGAAGGCCCTTCTTCATCCTCTTCGCCATACTCTTCATCAGACCGTTCACCTCTGCTTACAATTCCTTCCTTGACCCTGCCGTTGGCAAAGACGAAATCATCATACTGATTAAAGTTTGTCTGTCTGGGAGCAATTGCCGTTCTGAGCTTTACCGATGCGCCTGAAGCTCCTCCGCCCGCCAGATACTTCACGAACAGGTCCACGGTCGTTTCTCGTGCATTCACGAGCGGCTCCTTGGAGGCCTGGATAATGCCTTTCATGAGCGGTACGCGAAATTCTTCTACGCGGAACGATCCGGATACCAAGCCATCGGCTCTGAAATATTCCTCGTCGCCTTCTTCATATCCTCCGATGCTCGTCCGCTGCTTCTTTTTACTGGCGGATTTTTTGAGCAGCGTAATGGTATATAAACCAAGCTTGGCATCCTTCGGAATTTTCCAGGAAGATTCGGCAGCCCCGTTCTGGCCCCAAGTCAATGGAAACTCATAGCGCTGATCGCTCCCCTGATGCTGAATCACGACGGTTTTGGGCAAATCCTTCACAAACGAGAAACCGGCGCCGGTATGTACCCGGACCAGATGTTTCATGGATACGGTCTCACCGGCGCGCAACAGGCTCCGGTCGGTGATGGAGTGGGCAATGACCGGTCCGCGGTATTCCGCCTGGCGGTATTCCGCCTGAGGGAGATTGAACCTCCAGGATTCGATTCCCTGATTCCAGGCTGATCGCACGAAGGTCATATCATCTGTTGTCCGCGCGAACACGTAATAACCGCCCTCGGAGTACTGTTTACAGCGCGGCAGCTTGTGTTCTTGCTGTAGTTGCTTATTGATAAAGGCGATTCCCTGTTCATCGGTCCTTCCTTCCCAATGGACGTTTCCTTGGCAGTCTCGTATTGAAACAGCTGCCTCGTTCACTGGTTCGGACTTGTCAAGCGTGGTCACCCAGACAACCGAGGATTCGCGCCCCTGCTTAAAATGGGCAGCAAGGTTCGTTACCAGAGCCGCGGTCGGTACAAAGTAAGGAAGGGATTCACCGTGAAGCGATTCTCCGAGAATCATGCTTTCAAGTTCTACCACATAAAACCCGGGTTCCTGCAGCGGAATTCCGATGACTTCAAACGCCTTGGCCCCGTTCGGTTTCGGCATACTGAACGTGCTTACGATCTTTTCTTCCCGTGTCCCCGAAAAAACCGACTTCTTTGAATCAGCTTCGGCAACCCGATTCAGCCACAGTATAACGTCTGACTCTGATGCGAAGTTTTTGATTTTGCCGATGACGCGGCCTGAAAGCGTTCCTTTAATGGTACCAAGCACGGTGTCCGCAGTTTTTTCCGTTGTACTCTTTGCGTCTGCCAGGTCAAGCGCCTTCATTTTTAATTCAGCCTCTATATTTCTTACTGTTGCCGGCAGCACGGGGTCCGCGCGCTCGATAATTCCAAAGCGGGAAGAAAACTTGGCGAGCGGTGGATAGTCCGCGGTTTTGACTACAAGCGGATACTTGTCGCTGTTCGAGAGAGGTCGCCCTGCGTCGTCCTGCACTTTTTTGGGCAGGTTTATTAGAAAAGTTGCACGCGGTGGAAACGGCCCGGAGAAGCGCACTCCCTGAACGTATTCAGGCAGCTTCGCAGACGTTCCGTTTTCATTACCAACGTCCTGCAGGACTGGTTTGTATGTTCCGTCGGGCCTCTGAAGGGTAATCGCCTGAGCATATTCCCGCGCTACCGGAGAGGAAAACTGAAGAGAAAATGGAAGAAATGGAATACAATCAGCATCCACATTTTCACGATCACAGTAAAATACAGCCTTAAACGGATCGCGCACCTTAAACGAGAGTTTTTGCTCACTGGATGTCGCTACACCGGTTTTAGATTCAATGCCTTTGCCCCAGACGAGCCCGACTTTTGCGCTGCTCGGGAAATTCTGTTTACACTGAACAACCAGCAGGGAATATTCGGCGGCTCCGTCACGCGGTACCCCGAAACGATTGAACTGGCCCTGCGATTTCAGCAAGCGTTCACGATCTGCACCTTTCAGTATCTTCACCCCGATCTGGTCCCGGATACCGTCCACTGAACAGTATGCGCGATTAAGAACTGTTTCTTCCTTCGCTTCTGCGTCAAGTGCAAGAATAAACGCCTGCTCTTCATCAATGTCTCTGCCTTCATATGGCTGAGATCGTATAATTGCGGGACCTCCGGTATTAAAAGAAAACTTCTTTTGACCGCTTATCTTGCTGCCGGCGAGCGTTTTAAGATCCGGCGTGACCGCGAAATCACACCGTACTCCGGCAGGCAGATCACGTTCAAAATCATACACCCAGTTTCTGCCATCCATCCACCTGCCCCTGCCTTTTTCCGGACATGTTATTTCAAAAGGCTGTACAAGATTGGGATCTGAAAATGGAACCATTTGCTCTGAAAAGTTGGCGGTTACTTGTCTGACTTTTTTTACCTCACCTTGCGGAGAAAAATGGGACACTGTCTGCTCCGATGCGTAGCCACTGGAGAACAAGAGCGTAATGATTGTACAACCAAATCCCAGCCATGTTCGTCTCATGATTAACTCCCATAAAATGATATCCGGTTTCTGTTTTTACCTGCAGCCCCTGCGTTTAAACTTTTTCGTCGCAAGAAGGATCTAATTTATCAAGCCGTTATTCTTTTGACCGTGCTGCTCGCTGTGAGGAATTATACTATTTTACAATATGTTCAGGATAAGGAAATTAGTTTTTGCGGCAAGAAGATCTACAGTGTTCTGGAGTGTATACGTTTCTTAAATTCTTAGTCTATTTCTCGATAAAAATTGAGCCTAACACTAATATATACCCTTGTCAACCTTCATAGTATCGTAAATATATGAAGTGAGCATATGGAAATTCCGAAGGGCAAAAAGAATGATTTTTATAGCCGATAGAATTTTTTGGTGTAAACTGTTTTTAATGGTTTTGTAACACTCTTGTAACAATTTGGTCGTACAAATATAGTATTCAACTGCTCGAACGAAACGGCGGATCAAGTATGAATGATCTTTCTTCCATCTCAAAAGAAAATTTTTCAATGCTGGACCTTCAAAATGAAGAAACAACGGCCGGTTCTTTTATCAGACCGGCTTTGAGTGTGCCGCCTGACATGATTGCTTCAAAAATCGCTGATTATTTTTTCCGTTTTCCTAAAGTCGAGGCTCTGGCAGTTGTTGATGAGACGAAGCCGGTTGCTCTGGTGACAAGGCAAAAACTTATGGCTAAACTATTGTACCGGTTTGGGCAGGACCTGTTCGGCAAACATCCCATTATCTCTCTCGCCGACACTTCGCCGCTCATTATCAGTGAATTGGAACGTTTAGATGCCGTTATTGCAAAAGCAATCGAAAGAGACACCAGCGTGGCGTATGATGACATCATTGTTATTGATGAAGGCGGCCGTTTCAAGGGCCTCCTTTCCATGAAAGAGCTGGTGATACAGCAAAGCAATATTCTCGCTAAAAAAGTCAGTCAAAATCTGCAAATGATCGAAATGTTGAAGGAACTTGCACATCAGGATCCGCTGACCGGTTTATTCAACAAGAGGCATTTTTTTGAAATAGGGACAGCTCTTCATAATGCTGCTGTGCGCAATAATTTTAAAGTGGCTGTTTTTGTTGCAGATATTGACAATTTCAAGCAGGTTAACGATACGTATGGACATGACGCCGGTGACGTTGTTCTCATCAGAACCGCGCAATTGCTAAAAAATATTTTCAGGCGACAGGATGATATCATCGGCAGATTTGGCGGAGATGAATTTTCCGCGATTGTCCTTTTTAACGATATGTCATTTCTTCAGGCGCTCGCAGACAAATTGCGTCGTCATGTTCAGCAACAAAGCATTGTATACGGTAGAGAGAGAATTCGTATTACCGTGTCTCTCGGCTGCTGCACAAAAAAATTAAGTACGCTAAAGGACATGATAAAAAATGCGGATGATTTGCTTTACGAGGCCAAAAGAGGCGGGAAAAATGCTGCCTGTGTTTTATAAATGTTTTTTCTGCAACAGAACAAAAAACAGCTGGCTTCTTCTGAAGCCAGCTGTTTCTATTTTATGGCTCCGCGAAGATGATAAAAAAGGGCAATGGCGAGAATTAATCTTGATAAATGAGAACTGAACTGTCAATAACGGGCGATTTACCGAGTCGGCGTTAGTGACGATTTGCTCTCAAAGGTGATAGCATGTCTACCCTATTTATTCTGCACTAAGTGAGATTTTCTTCTATTGCTCTTCCTAGTTGTTTTTCCCAGCCCTTACGATGAACTATTCTCGTAAAGCCACTCATCTTACCGCTGAGAAGATCAATACGGCTCATCTTGCTGAGTTTCGCCCAGTCTTCAAACATCACATAGATTGCGTTACCATATTCAAGATTCTCGAACGCAACAAGTTTATCGGTAAATTGCGCCCCAAAGTATCTGCGAAAACCATTAGTACCTCGAATAAAAGCAATTGGGTTAAATTTCAGCAGTAAATCATATCTTGAGGCAATCTTTTTTCTGAGTTCGTCTGAGGAAGATCGAAAACCAGAAAAAATTTTGCTTATTGTTTCATTTCTTTCACCCGTAGGAAGTATTTCCCATTCGAGATAAATAGTTTTTAAATAATCATCTAAAGTAGCCTCGCTCAGAAAGACGTCGATAATTCCAACATTTTCCTGTAGGAGATTTAAATTGCAAAGCAATTTTTCTTGATATTTTTTATCTATCTTACTCAAAACCTCGTTGACTATAAATTTTAACACATAAAACTTTTCACCCTTTATTTCTTCTCCTATTAACTCAATCTTAATTTCGATTAAACCCGGTGCAATATAATCTCGCTGATAGATTTCTTTTTCGAACTCAACTTCATGAGATCCTTTACTCCAATCTCCAAAATTTGGAGTATAAAAAGAATATTTTTTTGTTCGCATGGGTAAATCTTTTCGTACAACCTCAATACCATTTATGTTCCTTTTGGAATATTTTCCCACTTCTTCTTTAGGGATTAATGTGCTCGGAAATTGCACTTTACCATCTTTTAATTGGATCGACAGATGCTTGTATTTGTTAGCGATAATATCGTTTACCGAAATTTTTTTAACACATGCTACAAGAAAATCTTTATTTGAAAATTTAACAATTTTGGCCATTATCCAACCCGGTATTTTGCGCAGATTCTGTTTCCAACTAATTTTATTTTTTTTCATATCTTGTCCTCTTGGGTGTTGATTGTTATTTTAATTTGAGCACAAAAAATAAGGGCAGATTATATGATTATAATCTGCCCCCACTTGCCACTATTTATGAAGCGGCCATGCTTTGTACCCGTAGTCTCTTGCGTCCATGATCACGCCGGTTTTCCAATGCTTAAACCGGACAACGAACCTGGCTCTCGGTTTCCGTCTCTTTGTTCGCATAAGCGGTCCTCCATTTCCGGTAGCCCTTAACAGTAGACTGTTTATGCTTTTTTGTTGACATGTGATATCGCCGGTGATATCATTTTATAACTAGGTGTCTACTGGTGTCCCGCCGGACTACCTCAATAAGCAGGGCACAATCTTTTTAAAGCACCCCGCTGGCTGCAACCAGCGGGTTTTGCTTTTCTAAGCTGCCTTGTCAAGCTCCTTTACTTTTACCTCAACTTCTTGCACAAGTTTTCCAATTGATAACATAAATACTACTTGTCCTTGATGGGTTAGTGTATCGATTGCTTTCAGGAACTCGGTATCATCTTTTACAACCTTGACTATTGTTTTGCCGTAAATTAATAGTCGTGCTGTAAGTGGCATTGTTTCTCCCAACTCTTCATTAAGGTACTCGGCGCTTTTACGAATTTGTTGTATTGACATTCCGCCTTCAAGCAATGCGTTAATTGTGCTTATTTGAATTAAATCGTTAAAACTGTAAATTCTCGAAGAACCCCTCCCTTCCGAGGTTAGAATTGAAGGTTTTATCAAACCAGTTCTAACCCAATAATCTAATTGCCGTGGTGAGATGTTCTTAAAAAGCTTTGTTACAGTTTTATTTGTGAATGCCGCCAGCTTCTTCTCCTCCTTTGAGTGCTCCATACTAAAACCTCCCTCCTGTCTATGCTGCTCGTTCATAACCTCCTTTCCTAGTAATAATGACAAAATATATTTTTTTTGTCATTTTGTCAAGTTTTTTGTTTTAGTACACATATTTAGTATTATAACCCCCGTTTTGGTAACACGGGGGTTCAGAAATACATTTCTGTGATTATAATGGATTACATTTTTCCCTTCATTTTTTAGTTGACAGCAGCTCATGCTAATGCTACTATACCAATAGTAGTATAGTGGTATTTAAGTATAAAATAACTTAAAAAAGAGAAGGTATAGCTTATGAGAAAAAAAATCACATTATCTCTTGATCCAGACGTTTATGATGCACTGCAGGAATTACCAAGGAAAGTTTCAATTTCAGAGTTTATTTCGTGGTGTGTAAAAGCAGCGTTTGAAGACATCAAGCGCGGTCACGTTATGAGTGATGAGGAATTTAAAAAATGGCTTGAAAGTTCTCCAGATGCAAAAGAGTTTCGTGATCGCCTAAAAGAACAATGGGGCCCGACTGTTCGAAAAATTGATGATAAATTGCATCTCCGAAAAAATCAAAATGAATAACCGCGATCACAATAAACTTTTACTTCATGGGATAGATACTATCCAATGTGCTTACTTTATGCAACGCTTTAAGGAGATCGGGCTCGACTTTCAACTGCTAATATCGCAAAAGGAAAAGATCTGTCAATCTAAATACAAAAATCCTCTTCCTATTACGCTTGGTAATTCAGAATTTTTACTTCAACCATACGGCACTAGATCAGGATTTCCACTAGTGATTTCAAATCAAGATTTCAAAATCGAATTCGGCGAATTTAATAATCCTAATTTCTTCGTGACGTTCAGCAGTCAGGCCCTTTGGCGTGAATCCGCGTTGTTTCTTCATAATAAGTTTCTAGCATGGGCTAGGTCAGTAGGTTACGGGTCATTCAAGCCTGAAAGCTTGTCTCGTGTTGATTTTTCTTTTGATTATCATATACAACATATTGACTTTAATGAAGACTCGTTTATCAGCCGTTCATCTAAGGATAGTCAGTATAGAGAAGATGGAAAAATTCAAACTTTCATGTTCGGCAAAGGTGATATAGTTTTACGCATTTACGATAAGGTTGCAGAAATAAAACAACAAAGCGACAAAGTCTGGTTTTTTCTTTTATGGGGCAGAGACGATGACGTTTGGCGTATCGAATGGCAAGTGAGAAAAAATATACTCCGACGATTTGATATTAAGACTTTTGACGATTTAATTAATCAGCAAGGTGATTTGCTTACCTATTTGGCTACTGAACATGACACATTGCGTATTCCGACAGACGACAAAAATGCTTCCCGAGATTGGCCGTTACATCCTCTATGGAAAGACTTGCAAGATAGAATCAAGGAATTAAGTCATCTTGGCATTTATAAGGTTATTGGAGACAGTGCCATTTTGGAAGAACGCACGATGCGCATGATTATATCTATGTATGGCTATTTAAAGCGTATTGCCGCTATTAAATGTATCCAATCAAAACAACCCATGCTTTCGCCTGAGAAAGCATTAAATCATTTTGGCAACATGATCAATAAAATTCATGAACCTCTTGATTGGGAAAATGACGTATCGAGACGCATCAAGGAAATGCAACTGGGGAAATGGTAACTCTAGATAAAATAGAACAGTTAGTTAAAGTACGTCAGAAGAATATTTTGCGCTATATTGAATTATTGGATTTACCGCAAGCGCAGTTTTCTACACTTCGCAAATTACTTTTTGATGAACTGGGTCGGACTGGACTTATCAAGGAATTAGCTGGGGTTTTAGGTAGTCAGGAACGAAACGGATCGGGCAGGAATATATTGAGCAAAGAAGGCGGTGCACCATGATTGGGCAAGACAAAAAACCGTGAAGAACTTATCATTGATGCTAATATTTCTTTGCCGGATGAAATATCAGCGCCGGAAATTAGATTACTGGAATTTTTTTTCCCGGAATTGTTAAAAGACGTTTTGATGCAAGTGGAACAAAATAAGGAGTAAAATTATGATTGTAGCTCTTTACGCTCGGGTATCAACGATTAAACAAGCTGAAAAGGATTTGTCAATTCCCGATCAGCTTAAGCAACTTCGCGACTGGTGCAAATCTCACAATCATACAATTGTTCATGAATATGTTGAGCCCGGTGCCTCAGCCATGGATGATAAAAGGCCAATATTTCAACAAATGATAGGTGACGCTTGCGCCTCTCCCTCTCCTTACGGTGCGATAGTAGTACACAGCCTTTCTCGTTTCTTTCGTGATCATTTAGAGCTAGGTTTTTACGAGCGTCGTCTTAAAAAACATGGGGTTACTTTAATATCGATCACGCAGATTACGGGTAATGACTCTGCGGGAGAAATGGCACGAAGCATTTTCAGTTTATTTGATGAATATCAGAGTAAGGAAAATTCTAAGCACACGCTACGAGCTATGAAAGAAAACGCTCGACAAGGCTACTTCAACGGTTCGAAGCCGCCCTATGGCTATCGAACAAAAGAACTTCCATTACTCGGAAGGAAAGGTAAAAAGAAGCAGCTGCAAATAGACCCTGCTGAAGCTGCTGTCGTCAAAAACATTTTTAAATTATATCTTTATGGGTACCAAGGCAGGATTATGGGCGTTAAGGGTATTGCCTCTCATCTTAACAACACGAGCATTACTATGAGAGGTAGCAAGTGGACACCTACGCTTGTATATGATCTCCTTTCTAATCTTACTTATATCGGCGAATACTATTTTAATAAACGTGAAGCAAAAACGGGAAAGCTTAAGCCTCAATCAGAATGGATACAAATTAAAGTTGAACCGATTATTGACGTTGAGACGTTCAATGCTGCCGCAGAACGTCGTATTAGCCGTTCCCCTGCAAAGATACCACCCCGTATTGTGAGTTCTCCTACTTTACTAACCGGCCTTTTGTGGTGTGGGGAATGTGGTGCACGGATGACCCTTGCAACCGGAAAAAGCGGAAAATATCACTATTACAAATGCTCGACACGGATCAAACAAATAGGTCAAAAAAGTTGTCAAAGTAATAATATACCAATGGAAAAGCTAGATAGCCTCGTTTTGCAAACTGTTGCAGACCGTGTTTTCAACCCTAAGCGAGTTAAGACAATATTGACAGAGCTTTTACGACGTCAAAAGATGTCTGATGCCTCGCACGATAATCAGCTAAAACTATTAACAAAAGAATTAAATACGTTAAAAGACAAATCTGAACGTCTTTATGAAGCCGTTGAAACTGGTTTATTGCCGAGGGATATAACACTGCAAGAGCGAGTTCATAGACATCAGGCACGAAGGCAGGAAATACTGACGGAAATCGCAGGTCTGCGGCGTGATAAAGAATTACCACTAAATAAGATCAAGCCGAGTCACGTTACTGCGTTCTGCTCGGCTTTGAAAAGCAAGCTGCAAGACAAATCTTCAAGCCTCGGCAAGGAATACTTACGGTTTCTTGTAAACGAAATCAGGGTTGATGGTAACAAAGTATCTGTTCGAGGAAGTCATGCAGCGCTTGCAGAGGCTATTACAAAAACAAAACTGGGCACCTCCAGCCCCGTAAGGGGATGGGTGCCCAGTTTTGGTAGTGGTTGGCTCCCCGGGCCGGACTCGAACCAGCGACAGGGTGGTTAACAGCCACCTGCTCTACCGACTGAGCTACCGGGGAATAGTTTGAAATATGCTAGACTACTAATTTATATTGTCAGGCAGGTATAGATACCACATACAACGGTTTCTGTCAACCAGATATTTTTCTAAAGGAGCAGCATAGGACTAGAGTACACAGCCGTTTTGTTATCAACCTCCCTGTCCTTTTTTCAGCTCCAGAATTACCAATTTTGCGATAGATTTAAGGGTATCAAACACTCCCGTGCCTTCAGTTGCTACCGCCTCAAAATCGGGAACTCCGCGCTGATTGAGTGCCATCTTCATTTCACCCAGCGGCACGATGTTCGGTAAATCCCGTTTATTGTATTGAATCGTAAATGGCACTTTGTTTAAATCATACCCCTGATCTGCAAGGTTCACCCGCAGGTTTTCTATGCTTTCTATGTTGGCTTCCATGCGCTCAACCTGGGAATCCGCCACAAAAACAACACCGTCTACACCCTTTAAAATGAGCTTGCGGCTGGCATCATAAAACACCTGACCGGGCACGGTGTAAAGATGAAACCTTGTTTTAAAACCCCGTATTTCACCCAGCGCAAGCGGCAAAAAATCGAAAAATAAAGTCCGTTCTGTTTCGGTTGCAAGGGATATCATCTTGCCCTTGCTGTCAGGGTTGGTTTTTTTATAGATCCATTGCAAATTGGTTGTCTTCCCGCACAAACCGGGACCATAAAAGACTATTTTGCAGTTAATTTCTCTCGAGGAATAATTGATAAAGGACATGGACCGAAGTTCCTCTCCTTAAGCGTTCAGAAAACTGTGCGGTTGGACGACTACCCAAAAAGTTTATCAATATCTTCATCAGTTATCTCGGCAAAGGGAGATTCTACACCCTTATCTGCTCCTTTTTCTGATTCTACTTTTTGAAGAAGATGGCCAAATATACTGCCGAGCGATTCAGTGGTCTTCTTCACTCGAAGCCGGACAAGCCCGAGTGATGAGCGCTGGTCGAAAATAACCACCAGGATGACGCGCTGGCCGATGATGGAAATGTGAATGTTATCGCGCTGGCCTTCATGGAAAAGAATCGAAAATTCTTTTTCTCCCAGCAGTTTCGCCATGCCGCCGGTGGCTGCGATATTCCCGGCCGTCAGTGATGCAAGAGACGTTGTATCCAGGTTGTCGGTCTCGCCGGTAGCTGCAATGAGCTGGCCGTTCTTATCGACAAGAAAGACAACTTTAGCGTTCGCTTGCTGAAGAAGACGCTGAAGTTCCGCGTCTATTTGCTTAAATTCTTCTTCGTACATTACCAAATCGGAGCCCAGCATGTTTACCTCTCCTTGTTCAATAATACCTCGGTACCTCTTTGCGGCTGGAGGTAATTAAAGCATACTGCTTACCGGATTTCAAGCTTTATTTGTCGACGGCAAAGAAAATAGCCGGGTGAAAAAGCACCCGGCTAGATATTCTTTTCTGAAAGAAATTTTATTAGCTTTTGGACATTGTCTGCAGCTTCTGGAGGAATGCCCATTCTTCATCAATCATTTTCTGGAAGTCCGTAAGCATTGCCTCGTTTCCGGGGGCAAACATGTTTCTGAACCGGCCCTGGGGCTTCAAGAAGTCAACAAGGGGTTTCTTCTTATCTTTGGGGTCGTAGTTGATGGTGAACTTTTTGCCCTTGTCTTCCACTTCATACAGCGGCCAGTAGCAGGTATCAACAGCCAGCCGTGACATCATGATTGAGTCGTTCAGCTGAGTTCTCCAACCGCGGTTGCAGGGGGAGATGATTCCGATGTACGCCGGGCCGTTGCTTGCGATTGCCTTCCGGACCTTGGTCATGAGGTCTTTCCAGTTGCTCGGTGACGCCTGCGCTGCATACGCACCGTGTGCTGCCATAATGCGGGTCAGGTCTTTTCTGCGCTGGGGTTTTCCTCTGACAATTTCGCCGACCGGGCAGGTGGATGTATCTGCGCCGAAGGGCGTCGCGCTGGAGCGCTGAATACCGGTATTCATGTAGGCGCCGTTGTCATAGCAGATGTACAGCAGCTGGTCGCCGCGCTCCATGGCGCCGGAAAGTGACTGGAAACCGATATCATAGGTTCCGCCATCGCCACCCCATGCAATAAACTTTGTATTGCCTTTGATCTTGCCTTGTTTTTTCAATGAGCGGAACATTGCTTCCATACCGGAGGCAGTCGCTGCCGAGTTCTCGAAAGCGCTGTGCAGCCAGGGCATCTTCCAGGATGTATAGGGGAAGATGCAGGACGAAACTTCAAGGCAACCCGTAGCATTGGCCGCGATTACCGGCTCATCAATAGCCATCAGGACCTGCCGTACGATGGTTGGCGCACCACAACCTGCACACATACGGTGTCCGCTCGCAAATCTTTCCTTCTTTTTTGACAGCGCTTTTAGCGTCAGGGGTGTTTCCTGTGTCTCTGTGCTCATGTCATTATCTCCTTAGCTTCTTGGACGGGATATCTGGAAGAATAATTCCTCCCGAATCCTGTCAAAAAGAATTTAGTTTCTCACCGTTATGTAGTCTTTTACGAGTTTAACCTTGCCGGTTTTTGCCACTTCAACCAGTTCATCAAGCACCTGGTCAGCATCATGGGGCATATAATCCCTACCGCCGAGCCCGTAAATCTTGTTGAAGAGCACGGGGCCTTGACGATGCGGCTGAACAGCCGAAGCAATTTCCATAAAGGTTGGGCCGTAACCGCCATAGGAATCAGCGCGATCCAAAACGCAAACCGCCTTAGCATTCTTCAGAGCTTCACCCACTTCTTCGTAAGGGAATGGTCTGAATACGCGAATTTTCATAAGCCCGGCCTTCACGCCTTTTTCTCTGTATTTGTCGACCTGGTCCTTGGTCGTGCCTGCTGCCGATCCGACGGCAACGATAACCACTTCAGCATCTTCAAGACGATAGCTTTCAAACACATCATATTTTCTGCCGGAAATCTTGGCAAAATCAGCAAACACGTCTTTCATGACCTTTTTTGCCTTCATCATGGCTTCCTGCTCAGCGCGTTTATGCTCAATGTAGTAGTCCTGCAGCACAAGGGCGCCATAGCTTCTGGGATGCTCGACGTCAAGCATCGGCTCCATGCTCTTGTACTCACCCACGAATTTTTTCACGACATCATCGGTAAGATACTGCATGGTCATAATGGAATGGCTGGTAATGAAGCCGTCCAGGCCGACCATGATCGGAAGCCGCACTTCTTTATTTTCACCCATCACAAATGCCATGACGGTGTTGTCATACGCTTCCTGGGCATTCTCTGAATAGAGCTGAATCCATCCGCAATCGCGTGCGCCCATGCCGTCAGAATGGTCACCGTGAATATTGATGGGACCGGAAAGGGCACGGTTTACGACTGTCAGGAGAATCGGTAGCCTGAAGCCTGATGCGATGTGAAGCATTTCCCACATCAGGGCCAGACCCTGGGAGCTCGTTGCCGTAGCAACACGGCCGCCTGCTGCTGCTGCACCAATGCAGGCGCTCATGGCGCTGTGTTCGCTCTCCGCGAGGACGACTTCAGTGTTCACCTTTCCGTCGGATACAAATTTTGTATACTGCTGCATGATTTCCGTTGACGGAGTGATCGGATATGCTGCCATGACGTCGGGGTTCAACTGGCGGAGCGCCTCCGCGACGGCAGTGTTGCCTGTAACCGCGACTGTCTTAGTTGATGTTACGGCCATGTTATTTTCCCTCCTCTTCCATGACGATTGCTTTGTTGCCTTTTTTCCCGGGGCACTCCAGGGCGCATACGCCGCAGCCCTTGCAGTAATTGTAGTTGATGCCGGTCATCTTTTCGTTTTCAACGTTGATTGAAAGATCCGGGCAGTACACCCAGCAAAACAGGCACTGAATGCAGTTTTCCTGGATCCAGCGCGGTTTCAGTGTACGCCAGGAACCTGTTTCATATTGCTCGGAGTTTCCTGCATCCTTGATAACTCCACCCAATGGTAGTTCTTTCCAGTTCATCTGTTTCATCCCTGCTTTACCTCCTCAAAACCGCGCTTCGCTGCGGTGAGATTTGCGTCGATAACCTTCTGCGCAAACTTCTTTCCAAAGCTGCCTTTCACTTCCTCTATCAAGCTGTCAATACCCAGAAGACCCGATGCCTTGGTAAGCGCGCCGAGCATGGGTGTATTCGGCATGGGCCTGCCGATGGTCTCAACTGATATCTTCGTTGCATCAACCGTGAAAATCTTCTGGGAAGCCTTTGCTTTGAGTTTCTCCCGGACTTCCTTCGGAGTTTTGGACGTATTGACTACAAAAACAGCGTCGTCCGATGCGCCTTCGGCAACGTTAATTGCATCGAGGAGCGTTGCGTCTGCCACTGCCACCACGTTTGGGTACAATACCGGACAATGCATCCGGAGCTCACCCGAGCTGATCCGATTATACGCACGAAGCGGTGCACCTGCGCGCTCCGGGCCATATTCTGGGAATGCCTGCACGTGACGACCGCCGCTCAGACATGCGTCGGCGAACACCTTGGCTGCCGTAACCGTGCCCTGGCCGCCCCTTCCGTGCCACCTTACTTCTACCATTTCTGCCATTCTGATTACCTCCTCCTCTTCGAATTAATTTAATGTAAAATAAGACAAAATCTGCTGAATACAAGCCGGTGCCCAACCCAGCTGCTACTCCGCTGATTCTGTCAGCAAAACGTTTTTATCACGCATTACATCTCCCGCCGTCCTTCAAGCGCCCGCTGTACCGTATTCTCGTCCGCATATTCAATATCTCCCCCAACCGGGAGGCCGTATGCGATCCGGCTGACGCTGATGCCGAGCGGCTTGATAAGTTTCGACAGGTACAAGGCCGTCGTTTCCCCTTTTACCGTGGGATTCGTGGCAAGAATAACTTCCTTTACGCCGTTTGTTTTCAGCCGTTCTATAAGACCGGTGATTTTAAGATCGTCAGGACCGACTCCGTCGAGAGGAGCAATAGCGCCCATAATGGCATGATAGCGTCCCCTGAATATCCCGGTTTTTTCCAGAATAAGAATATTACTCGGCTCTTCGACTACGCAAATGCGGGTGCTGTCCCGTTTTTCATCACGGCAGATACTGCAAATTTCTTCTTCCGTGATATTATTGCAAACGGAGCAATACCGGCTGTTGTTCTTCAGATCCTGAATCGCCTGCGCGATCCCGGCAGCATCATCGTACGACATGCTGAGAATGGCAAAGGAAAGCCTCTCTGCGCTTTTTCTGCCGATGCCGGGGAGCTTCATGAAGGCCTCGACCATTTTACCGAGCGCCTGGCCCGAAACTTCGGCAGCCTGTGTTCCGTGTTGCTTGTGCTCCTGCCGGCCTTTGTTTGTTGCGACGCTCTTTGTCTTAATGATCATTTTCAGATTAGTTCCCTTGCCGACTTCTGATGAAATATAAAAAAGGTCGGAGTAGTTCTTAATATTGCACAACCCCATTCCGGCTCCAAAACCCATGTCTCTGACTTTCTGGGTCGCCGTTGACCATCCAGGCTGCATGGCAAGTTCAATATCTGGAATTCCCGGTCCTTCATCAATCGCCTCGACCACGATGCGGTCAGGAACAACACAGAGACGAATAATCCCCTTTCGAGCGTAAGAAACAATATTTATTTCAGACTCGTAGGCTACGAGAACCGCTCTTCGCACCACGTCGTGTGAAAAGCCGTGGTGCCTTAAAACCGTTTTAATATTTCTCGCTGCCTTTCCGGCATGATCAAAATTATCGCCGACAACCGCAAATGCGTTTTCGTACAGGGGCCTGTCATTCACGAGAGTGTCTATTTACCTTCCACTTTTTCTATGCAGCCGCGGAACCCTTTGCTGTAAAGCCTTCCACAAATCTCAAAAAGAATATACTTTGTACTGAGAACGGGAATGTTCAATTCCTCCGCCAACTGAAGCGACTCATAGGGAAGTTTTTTACCCCTGCCCAGAAGAACAGCCGCAATATCGAGGACATCAGCCGTTCTCAATACCTGCGGATTTGTTAATCCGGTTATCAAAAGAGTGCCGGTCGATGCAAACGCAAGCACATCGCTCATAAGATCTGCAACAAATGCGTTTGACACCTCGATGTGATCAAGCCGGTCTTCGCCGACGAGTACTTCCGCGTCAAGAAAATCTTTAATGTCACGGAGCTTCACCGCACTCTCCTGCCATACATTTCAACGATGTTTTTTCTCCTAGTGTCCTGATGCCTTCTTCGGCTCACATCCGCCAAGCACGACGTCTTTATGAGGCAGCTCCGTTCCCCGTTCAGTATAATGGGTGTGAAGCAGCTCATGTGACTTGTGGCCCAATGGTTTTTTCAGGAAAACATCGTATACTTTTTTGATAGAGGGATTTTCGTGCGACTGACGGTATTTCTGGACCGAACCGTCATCCGCGTACAAACCGCCCGCGCGGCACTGCCTGATTTCGTTGGTCGTCGGCAGAGGACCGCCGCCGCCGCCGATGCAACCGCCCGGACAGGTCATGACTTCGATAAATGCATAGGGTGATTTTCCCTCCCGCACCTGGTCCAACAGCTTGCGGGCGTTCGCCAAACCGTGTGCGACAGCCACAGAAACCGGCCCCAACTCGCCCACAGGAAGCGTTGCCGCTTTAACGCCGTCCAGACCGCGGACGGGAGTCACATTCAAGTCTTGCAGGTTTTTCCCGGTCACCACGGCATACACGGTGCGAAGGGCGGCTTCCATAACGCCTCCGGTCGTCCCGAAAATGGTTCCTGCACCAGTGTATTCGCCCATGGGGGCATCGTAGTCTTCGTCTTTGAGATTTACGAAATCGATGCCGGCTTCCTTAATCATCCGTGCAAGTTCGCGGGTCGTGAGAACATAGTCTACGTCGCGGTATCCGCTGCTGCACATCTCAGGTCTCTTCGCCTCAAACTTTTTGGCAGTGCAGGGCATGATGGAAACGGAGACAATATTTTTCGGATCGATGCCGGCGGTTTCGGCGTAGTAGGTTTTTACCATGGCGCCGAACATCATCTGCGGAGACTTGCAGGTTGACAGGTGAGGAAGCAGATCCGGGTAAAAGTGTTCGCAGAACTTGATCCAACCCGGCGAGCAGGAGGTGATCATGGGAAGCTTCCCGCCTTCTTTGACGCGCTGCAGAAGCTCGTTCCCTTCCTCGATAATAGTAAGGTCCGCGGTAAAATTCGTATCGAACACCTTGTGGAACCCGAGTTTCCTGAGTGCGGCGATCATTTTTCCGGTCACCAGCGAACCCGCGGGCATTCCGAATTCCTCGCCCAGCGTGACACGGACGGCCGGTGCTTCCTGAACAACAATATGCTTGGTTGGATCCTGAAGTGCTTTCCAAACTTCGTTGACATCGTCTTTTTCGTACAGCGCACCGACGGGGCATGCCATTATGCACTGTCCGCAGGCAATACAGTTTGTTTCCAGCAAGGGGAGATCAAACGCGGGTATCACCTTGGCGTTGCTTCCTCGAAACGCTGGAGTCAACACGCTCACCGTCTGGACCTTTTCGCAAACGGCAACGCACCGGTGGCAGTTGATGCACTTTCTGGTGTCGCGTACAATGGAAGGGCTGGATTCGTCAATCGCCCCTTCTTTCGGAAACGCGGGAATATCGAACCTCACATCACGCACGCCCGTGTATTCCGCGACCTTCTGGAGTTCGCAATTGCCGTTTCTGATGCAGTAGTTGCATTCCGTCGGGTGATTGGCCAGAAGAAGCTCCACCACCATTTTGCGAGCATTGCGCACCGCTTCGGTTGTCGTTCGCACGACCATTCCTTCGGAAACGGGAAAAACACATGATGCAACATGGCCCCGCTGGCCCTGCACATCCACCAGGCAAACACGGCAGGCGCCCGGCGTATGACCGAGTTCTTGTGACGCGCACAGGGTAGGAATCCTGATTCCTGCTTTTTTCGCAGCTTCCAGGATGGTAGTGCCCGGCTCTACCGCAACTTTGATATTGTCAATGGTTAAGTTAACTAAAGACATACATTCCTCCGTTTTTAGGCGGACGCTGTTTTAAAGCAGCGTCCGTCGCAATTCAGTAGTGGTAAAAACTAACTCCCTAAGCTCCTCCATCGCACCGCATGCAACGGCTTGCTTCCAGGATGGCGACCATCTTTTTATAGCCAATCTCAACTTCCTTGAAGTTGTTCTTCCTGTCTGCAACATGCAGTTCGGGCATCTTCGCCTGGGGGGTCTCTTCGGATTCTTCATCAATGACGAACGGAATGTCGATCTTTTCCTCCGCCGGCTCCACATATGCCGGTTCACCATTGATTTTCCTGATGTGGCTGTCCATATCGGATGCCGCCTGATGGCCCGCAGCAATGGCTCCGATAACGGTGTCAGGACCGGTGACCATGTCGCCACCCGTAAAGTATTTCGAATTTGTCGTCTGAGACTTGCATCCTGCGGCCAAACTGCAGGTCGACCACTTGCTGACGCTGATTCCGCTGTCCTTCGGAATAAAGGACAGATCCGGCATCTGACCGATGGCCGAGACAATGGTGTCCACGCTTAAGGTGAATTCTGACCCCGCAATAGCGGTCGGTCTCTTTCTTCCGCTTCTGTCGAAGTCGCTCAGTTTCATGCGTTCACAGACAATACCGTTGACAGCGCCACCCTGCTCAACGATCTTGAGCGGGGCAACCAGGTATTCAATCTTAATGCCTTCTTCCTCCGCTGCATGGATTTCCTCCTCAGCAGCCGGCATGTCCTTCCTCTCGCGGCGGTACAGGATGGTAACATCCGCGCCGAGACGCTTCGCAACGCGGGCGGCATCAATGGCGGAATTTCCGCCGCCGACTACGGCAACCCGGGTACCGAGCTGTTTTTTGCCCGTCAACCAGGCCTCTTCATTCGTGCAAAAGTCTCTCAAGAATTCCACGCTGCCGAAAACGCCTTTCAGGTTCTCGCCCGGAATGCCCATGGGCTGGCTCTTGTGCGCGCCGGCAGCCAGATATACATAGTCGAAGTCTTTGTTTACCTGTTCGAAGGAAATTTCTCTGCCTACGCGGGTGTTGCATTTAATATCGACGCCCAGCGCCTTTACGTTGTCGTTGATTTCTGCGGCAAGTATGTTTCGGGGAAGCCGGTACGAAGGGATAGCCCAGCGAAGCATACCGCCTGCTTCCGGCAGTTCTTCGAATATGGTCACTTTGTACCCGCGGAGAGCCAAATCACGCGCAGCAGTAAGGCCGGCGGGGCCCGCTCCGATAACAGCGATTTTTTCTTTTCTCGTTACGGCAACCGGTGCTGTCTGGGGCCGCGGCGCATTGTCGGTGATGAACCTCTTGAGGAACTTGATGGCAAGCGGCTCATCAAGATTGGACCGGCGGCACTTTGACTGGCACTTATGATCGCAAACGCGGCCGCAAACCGAGGGAAGCGGATTTGTTTTGATCATGACCTTATACGCATCGCTGAAGCGCTCTGCGCGGATAAGTGCAATATATGCCGGAATGTCCATTTCAACCGGGCACGTATGCTGGCACGGCGATTTGAAGAGCGGCGAGCAGACAACGGCTTTGCACCTTTTGTCCCGGATATGCGCTTCGTATTCATCTCTGAAATACCGGATCGTGCTCAGAACCGGATTCGGGGCGGTCTGGCCAAGACCGCACAGAGACGAACTTTTGATAACAGCGGCCATTTCCTCGAGAAGCTCTATATCGCCTTCCCTGCCCTTGCCCTGCGTGATGTTCGTCAGGATTTCAAGCATTCTCTTGGTTCCTTCACGGCAGGGAGTGCACTTTCCGCACGACTCCTCCTGACAGAAGTCCATAAAGAACCGGGCAATATCCACAGCGCACTTGTCTTCGTTCAGTACGATCAGCCCGCCGGAACCCATAATGGCTCCCAGTTCCATTACTCGCTCAAAGTCAACCGGCGTATTAAGATATTCAATCGGAATCATGCCGCCGGAGGGGCCGCCCAGTTGTGCGGCCTTAAATTTTTTCCCGTTGGGAATGCCACCGCCGATATCGTAGACAATCTGGCCGAGCGTTGTTCCCATCGGTACTTCGACAAGGCCGACGTTGTTCACGTCTCCGGTGAGGGCGAATACCTTGGTTCCCTTGCTCTTCTCTGTTCCGATAGCATTATACCAGGAGGCCCCCTTGAGAATGATCTGGCCCACACTGGCAAACGTCTCAACATTGTTCAAGACAGACGGCTTGCCCCACAGTCCCGAAACGGCCGGGAAAGGCGGACGCGGACGCGGCATACCGCGCTTGCCTTCAATGGATGTCATCAGGGCAGTCTCTTCACCGCAGACGAACGCTCCGGCGCCCTGGTAAATTTCTATCTCAAGATCAAATCCCGTGCCCAGAATGTTCTTTCCCAAAAGTCCATACTCTTTTGCCTGGTTGAGAGCAACCTGCATCCGGTGGATGGCAAGAGGATACTCTGCACGGCAGTAGATATATCCCTGGTGGGCGCCGATTGCCTTGGCCGCAATAACCATGCCTTCAATGACGGCATGGGGATCGCCTTCGAGCACGCTTCGGTCCATAAACGCACCGGGATCGCCTTCGTCGGCGTTGCAAAGAATATATTTTACATCCCCGGGGGTCTGCGCACAGAACTTCCACTTAAGGCCGGTGGGAAAACCGCCGCCGCCTCTGCCGCGCAGGCCCGAATCGAGAACTTCTTTTACAATCTGCTCCGGCGTCATTTCCGTCAGGGCCTTCGCCATTCCGGCGTATGCGTCCCTGGCAATGGCTTCGTCAATGTTTTCCGGATCAATTTTGCCTCTGTTTTTCAGCACAATCAGCTTCTGGAGGGCAAAAAACGGAATTTCTTCCATTGTGGGGATGCGCTTTTCCGTCACCGGTTCTTTATAGAGAAGCCGCTCCAGCACCCGTCCCTTTACCAGATGCTCTTCAACCAGCTCCGGCACGTCTTCCGGTTTTATCATCATGTAAATAACACCTTCCGGATAGACCACCATGATCGGCCCCTGGGCGCAAAAACCATTGCACCCGGTTTCTACAATCTTTACCTGGTCTGAAAAACCGCGTTTATCAATCTCTTCCTGCAATACCTGCTTTGTTTTGATGGACCCGGATGCATGGCAACCGGTTCCTCCACAGATTAAAAAGTGCGAACGAAATGCTTTCATGTGAATACCTTCCTCCTTCACGTAATTACCTTTGGATTCTGCAAGAGAGCACGCTCCGCACCCTTGCCGATAATCGCCATGGTCCTAGCCCCGTGCAATGGCAAACGTGGACTGCACCTCTCCCTGAAGAACATGCCGTTTGAACACCTGGCGCATCTTGTTTGCGTCCATATGTCCGTAGACAATCGGCTCTTTTCCGAGAATCTCCACCGTAACCATAGGCTCTCTGCTGCACATTCCAGCGCAACCGGATGTCGTCACCATCACATCCGTCGTCTTTGCTTCCGCAATTTCGCTCATCAATGAATCCATTACTGCGCGCGCACCTGCGGAAATACCACACGTCCCCATATGCACGGTAACCTTTGCTCTCTGGCCGCCTTCCCGGAGCGCGGTTTCTGTGAGGACTCTTTCCTTGATTTTTTTCAAGTCTGCTATTGAAATTTTCGGCATGGCAGTTCCCCTTATTTTTGCGGTTAATTATACTTGTTCAGCACTTCTTTAACTTTTGCTGGTTTCAAGCGTCCGTGAACATTGTCATTAACAAAAATCACCGGCCCCAACCCGCAGGCGCCGATGCAACGAACCGTCTCCAACGTAAAACGCCTGTCTTCGGTCGTCTCACCCTCTTCTACCTTCAGTTCCTGCTTCAGGTTCTCATACAGGGCCTTGCCACCGCGGACGTAGCAGGCCGTGCCCAGACATACCCGCACGGTATACTTGCCGCGCGGGCTCATGGTAAAGAACGAATAAAACGTCACCACGCCGTACACCTGGCTCAGGGGGAGATTAAGACCGTTTGCAATTATTTTCAGAATAGGCATCGGCAGAAATTCCAGAACCATCTGTGTTTCTTCTAAAACGGGTATCAATGCGCCTGGCTTGTTTTTATACTTTGCTATGATTTCATCAACCTTTTTCAGCTGTGCGGGTGTAAATTCCTTCGATATATCAATATCAACATTCTTTACTTTGGCCTTCATGTACCATTTCCTCCTTAAAAGAATACCGATTCATGTTTCATGCTTCGGCTTCTATTTCCTTCAGGCCCGCTTGTATATGCGCCTTGATGAAGTGCAAAACCTCTGCATGATTAATAGGGACGTTTTCAATTTCTTTTTTGATGACTCTCGTGTCTAAAAGATACTCCCGGTCATTGTGCTGATGCCGGTAAATAAATTCAACAGTGCTGTTTCCCGCTATCAGCGAGACCAGGGTGCTTGCTATATCACCAAGCGGTTGACGGTCAAGATGACTCAGTTTAAATTCTGCAGCTACCCGTGTTCCTCTGCCCTTTTGTGACTCGAGAACGACTCTTCCGCTCGCTTTTTCCGCTGCCTGTAAAAACATCGGAAGCCCAAGCCCGACATGGCGGACTGTTTTGGTTGTGAAAAACGGGTCCGTGGCTTTTTTAAGAACTGCCTCTGTCATGCCAGAGCCGTCATCTTGTATTTCCAGGGACAATGTATCTCTTGAGGTGTCTTCTCTCAAGGTTATAAAAACTGTTTTGGCACCGGCCCGGGTGGAGTTTTCCGCAATGTCCAAAATATGCAGGGAAAGCTCAAGCACGGATCACTCCTGGACGTATCGTCCGCCTTGGCGCTTAAAAGCCATCCTTACTTCTTCAAATGTTCCTTGCTCGAGAAACATGGTTGTTATGCCTTGGCCGATGTCCTGAATAAAATGTGCGTCTGAAGACTCAATAAAAGGAAACCGGCTGAGTTCTGGGTATTGTTGTCGGGCGTCTCTTAGCCCTGTCTGGTGTGTTATTTCAAGTGCATCCAAGGGCATGTCCGGATCTACGAAACCAAGCTGGCTGATGACACTAAAAGTTTCCCGATCGATATGTGAGGCGATTGCAAGCCCGTCCAAGCGGTGAATATGATTAATAATTTCAAGCAGCGACAATGTAGTCGCCCCGAGAAGAAATTTGTCATTAAAGCCTTCGACCTCGTCAGCCTCGTTGACGATGGCCTGGCAGCCGAATACCTCCTCTCGATTCGTACCGGAAAGATTACCATAGACAATGTCCTGGATGTTCTTCAGGCGGTTTACGGTATCAAAAAGAGCCAGCAAGTGTACTTCTTCTCTGCTGGTTATTTCCATCCCAGGAAGCACGATCAGGGGTTTTCCTGAAGCGGACTTTAATACATATGGGACATTCTCTGAAGCATTATGATCGCAAACGGCGATAATATCCAGCCTTTCAGCCAAGGCTTTAGCAACCACCGCGCGGGGGTACATATCCAATTCTGCGCAGGGTGAAAGGCATGTGTGTATATGAAAATCGCAACGGAAAGCCCTGAGCATATTTATTTATGT
This sequence comes from Nitrospirota bacterium, assembly GCA_963663225.1. Taxonomy (GTDB): domain Bacteria; phylum Nitrospirota; class UBA9217; order UBA9217; family UBA9217; genus JBAZLV01. Next base: position 1,204,815 of record OY760142.1, read on the forward strand.
CCGTGCGAAGAAATACGGAAAATGCTTTCTTCCGTTTACGCCATACTTGATGTTCTTAGGTACCACTTTTCTTCATCAAGTCGTATATTCTGCCGGTGATCTCAAACGCGGAGAGATCAGATATCATAATTGGAATATCTTCTTGTCTTCCCTTCTCAAGGGTATCCTTTGCCGGCTCACAACCCTGCACAAGAATAATACCAGCATGGTCTTTCAGGCTGGCAACTGCAACAATATTTTGGTGAACCTGTCTGGTAATCCAGATGTCTCCCTCACGGCTGTTTGCCATTACATCACTCAGCAAATCGCCGGTATATCCGCCCAGCACCTTTGTTTGCATCTTGTCTTCACCGGACACTATTCTAAGTCCCAAGGTCTTGACGATAGACTGCAATTCCACGTCTTTAGGCTCCTTTGTGGGAAGACAAAATAACGAGAAACCTGATTTCCGCTCAGCAGCTCGGTGCTGCCGGAGACAGCTTATCAGCTGCCCGCCTTTCTCTTACAGCAGCCCCGGCGGAAGACCCATGCCTGCTGTAAGATTCGCCATCTCTTCTTTCATAAGCTCCTGTGATTTACGAAGGGCTTCATTTACAGCGGCGACAACCAGGTCCTGGAGCATTTCTGTATCATTCGGATCAACCACCGAAGGGTCTATCTTAATTGAAATTATTTCCTGTCGCCCGTTGGCAACCACAGTAACCATCCCGCCGCCAGCCGACGTCTCAACGGTTTTACCCGCTGCCTCTTCCTGGATTTTTTTTACGCGCTCCTGCATCTGCTGAGCCTGTTTCATTAAGTTTCCAATAATATTTTTTGACATTGTAAGCCGTTCTGCTATATTTTAGATTATTAGAATATTCTAAATCGTAACTATAGAACAAATCGTGTTATTATAAAACAAGTCCCTTTATTTTGCAAGTTAATTTGCGTTTATAATGGTTACTACTTTTCATTTTGCTATGTGAGCAAGGATTGTGCCAGACTTTTTTCAAAACCAATTCCTCTTGTATTACATACTATTTGTGTTATTATTCAGCTGCAAGCAATATAACAAAACTTATGATTCTCAATCACAAATATGGATTTTGCTTGATTTTCATCACGATTGAAGCTGTATAACTAAGATTATGATCTATAATAGAGCTTATTAGAAATTGCGGTTTGGCTGGATAATAGAGGGTGAGGCGATCACGGTGAGAAAGAAATCATTGTCCGGAGCAGGATTTGGCCGCGTTTTACAGGTCCGGTTCATCCGATTGGCTCTGCTCAACTACTTTTCCTTGCGTAAACACCTGCAATACATCCTGCACAGCTGAATCGAGAACCTCTTTTTTTGCGGTGGTTTTCGTCTTTATTTCAGGATTCGCACTGGGGGTGACCGCTTGGTTTATGACTTGAATTTTTTTATTAAGAACTTCTTCCGCTACCTGCTCAATATAGCGCCGGTTCTCAGGTTTCTCTGCTTGATCGAGTTGGAAGCTTCCGGGAATACCGATCACTAATTTCGTATCGGAAATTTCAACCAGTTTGCTCTGTGCAAGAAGCGAAGCAAGATTTGGTTTCTTTTCTTTTATAATACGAACAATTTTATTCCATACATCGTCTTGTGCAGAAGCAGTTTCTGCAGATGGCTCAGGAGAGGTGTTCTGATTTTTTTGAAAAGTCGTGTGGGGTTTTTGCCCATAGCTGTGGTTTGGCATAGTTGCCGGACGGTCGCAAGCAGCAATATGCATTTCCAGCTCTTTTATGTGCGCAAGCACTTCTGCGAGCGGTTTGAGTTGCGTGAGATTGCACGCCTTGACGAGGCCGATTTCTAGCGTAAACCGCTGATGCGGCGACCAGCGCATATCCTCAAGTGTTTTGGAAAGGCTGTCAAAAAGCACCAGCAGACGGTCTGTTTCTACGCCTGCTCCCTGTTGTTTTATTGCTTCAATATCCACAGATGGAAGCTCAACAATCCGGCCGGGCTCTTTCGCAATCTTTACCACCAATATATTCCGAAGATGCTCAACCAGCCCCGACAGAAGTAAACGCAGGTCCTGGCCTTGTTCCAATAACTCATCCACCAGCTTTAAAAGTCCGGCCGCATCCTGCCTAAAAAGCCCGGCCGTAATTTTTTGGAGGGTTATCTGGGCAATGGAGCCGAGCGTGGTCTGAATATCCGCATCCTGTATTTCCAGGCCGCTGAAAGACACCGTCTGGTCCAAAAGGCTCTGCGCATCACGCATGCTTCCTTCGGCAGCCCGTGCGATCAGAGAGAGCCCCTGGTCGCTTATCGTAATATGTTCGGCATCTGCGACCTGACGGAGCCTGCCAATAAGTTCGTTTAAGGATATCCGCTTGAAGCTATACCGTTGGCAGCGTGAATGTATCGTAGCAGGTATCTTCTGGGGCTCGGTTGTAGCAAAGATGAAAATTACGTGCGGTGGCGGTTCTTCAAGCGTCTTGAGTAACGCATTGAATGCTTCATTCGTAAGCATATGCACTTCGTCGATCACATATACTTTGTATCTGCCGCCCACCGGTGCATACTTCACGGCCTCACGCAGCTCTCTAATGTGTTCAATACCGCGATTTGAAGCACCGTCTATCTCTATTACGTCAACGGAATTGCCGGCCGTGGTCTCAAGGCAGGAGTCGCACTTTCCGCACGGAATCGGCGTCGGTCCTTCTGCACAGTTGAGTGCTTTTGCAAGGATCCGCGCCGTAGTGGTCTTCCCCACTCCCCGAGGGCCTGAAAAAAGAAATGCGTGAGCCAATCGTTTTGAGGCAATTGCATTCTGGAGTGTGCGGGTAATATGTTCCTGACCTACTACGTCGTCAAATTTCTGTGGCCGCCATTTTCGTGCGAGAACTTGGTAACTCATGTACCCCTCAATAGTGTGTCTGTTTAAAAATAGCTGTCGAAAATGAGCGCGGAACAACTATGTTCATGGGACGCAGGCAGAGGTTCCATCAGACGGGTAGCGAGAAGAAATTTATTGCATAGTCTTCTTCTGCGTCCAGAGGTTTTTGGTCCACGGGAAGTAGCAGAATACAAAAGCTCATAAACCCGGGCTTCCCTGCGGCGCACTTGGAACCCGTTTACCGCTGCTTCCTTCCGGACCTGACGGGATTCACGGGACCATGGTCGCGCAGGACCCGGGCTCATGAGCGCTCTTAAAGCAATTCAAAAACCGGCATCGGAAAGAGCCGCACCAGAGAGCACGTACGTGCTGATCTTCGATTCCGTATAAAAAATATATGGCGGAGAGGGTGGGATTTGAACCCACGTTAGGTTTCCCTAAACACGCTTTCCAAGCGTGCGCCTTCAGCCGCTCGGCCACCTCTCCGTACAACTCACTGCTTATGCGGTACTTCTCGTTATGATGCTCTATTTTGGCGGAGAGGGAGGGATTTGAACCCCCGGTGGAGTTACCCCCACAACAGATTTCGAGTCTGCCGCCTTCAGCCAGCTCGGCCACCTCTCCATGCGTTTTGGCTTGTCAAACACTCAGCAGTTTTGGTTTTTCCCTTAACGACTTGAAAAACTGCTGAAGCACATCCCGGCATTCTTCTTCTAAAACGCCTGCGGTTATACTATATGTGTGATTCAGCATGCCGTCGCGGCCAACATCATAGACCGACCCGAGGGCACCCGCTTTTTCATCACGGCACCCGTAGACGACCCTGCTGATCCGCGCGAGCACCATGGCGCCCGCACACATAAGACACGGCTCCAGCGTCACATAAAGCGTGGCATCGGAAAGCCGCCATTTGCCGAGCCGAGCCGATGCTTCGCGGAGTGCGATGAGTTCCGCGTGTGCCGTCGGATCCTGCCAGGCTTCTCGCATATTGTGGGCAGCGGCAACAACCTGTCCGTTGACGACCACCGCTGCACCAATGGGCATCTCAGCCGCTCGTGCCGCTTTCCGAGCCTCGGCCAATGCCAAACTCATAAATTCTTTATCGGTTCTGGGCATTGTAAAAATGGCGCGCCCAAGAGGATTCGAACCTCTGACCTACGGATTCGTAGTCCGTTGCTCTATCCAACTGAGCTATGGGCGCTTGGCAATACAGGCTGATATTTTACGCTCTCAAATTACCCTGCGTTAACGTCCTGCCGGTTATTTAGACACTCCGCCCGCGAACTGGAGGCTAATCTGCTCATGCAGAAAGGGGTGAATGCCGGGATGCATCGCAAAGAGCCATCCTCTCCACTCTTTCTTTCCGTCTTCGCTCACAAGCAGTTGCACCGCAGGATTATTCGACTTGTTGGAAACGGAGGTAATTGTGCGATCATTCATGGTAAAGTCCGGCAAAAAAACCAGGACTTTGATCGTCACCTTGCGTTTTGTGTTCGGCACAGTCACGCTTGATCCAATCGGAATTGTATATTCTTGCGATGCCTGTGTTGTCTTATCTGCAATGACAAGTTTTGCAGCTGTCCACGTCGCCGCAACTTCTTTCGGAACGATGACTGCACGCTCTTTTTTTTGCAAGCCGGGCATCTCGGCGGGTATGCCCATCTGCAATGTTGAATTATATGCGGGTGACGGCTCTTCTTTTTTTTTGCAACCGGCAAGCCAGAAAATCAGCCCGCCTGCAAGAAAAACAGAAAGCAGCTTTCTCAAGATCGCGCTTCCTCCGTTTTTACTTCAGTCCGCTATCCTTATGGTGCGTTCTTGGGGCGGCTTTCAGCCGTGCGCCTCTATGAAACTAAAATGGCGGAGAGGCCGGGATTCGAACCCGGGGTGGAGTTTCCCCCACAACTGCTTAGCAGGCAGCTGCCTTCAGCCGCTCGGCCACCTCTCCGTTCCGTCCTGAACCACTGCTGTTTGAGCCGAAAAAATAGGCTCACTATTCATGTATTGTATGGCGGAGAGAGAGGGATTCGAACCCCCGGAGCTTTCGCTCAACGGTTTTCAAGACCGCCGCCTTAAACCGCTCGGCCATCTCTCCGTTACAGGCTTGTGAGCTGTTAGCTTTTTCTGACTATCTTTTCAACTCCGCCCATGTACGGTCTCAGCACATCCGGTATCACCACGGTTCCGTCGGGTTGCTGAAAATTCTCCAAAACCGCAACGGTCGTGCGCCCGACAGCGAGACCAGAACCGTTCAGCGTATGCACGAGCTCGGTCTTTTTGCTGCCCTTGGGCTTGTATCTGATATTGCCGCGCCGCGCCTGGAAATCCTCGAAATTGGAGCACGAAGAAATTTCCCGATAGCGATTCTGTGAGGGCAACCAAACTTCTATGTCATACGTTTTGGCAGCGGAAAACCCCATATCGCCCGTGCAAAGTGCAACCACGCGATACGGGAGGTTCAGCCGTTTGAGCACTTCTTCTGCATTCAGTGTAAGCTTTTCCAGTTCATCATATGAGTCCTGCGGCCGTGCAAACTTAACCAACTCTACCTTGTTGAACTGGTGCTGACGGACAAGCCCCCGGGTGTCCTTGCCGTACGACCCCGCCTCTCGGCGGAAGCACGGCGTGTACGCTGTATAGAGGGCGGGAAGATCCTCTTCTTGAAGGACTTCCTCCTGATGAATATTCGTCACGGGGACTTCCGCGGTGGGAATCAGGTAGTACATCCCGTTTTCGACTTTAAAAAGATCCTCTTCAAACTTGGGAAGTTGACCGGTCACGGTCATGCTCGTTCTATTCACCATAAACGGCGGCAGCGTTTCCAGATAGCCATGCTCCGTTGTGTGAAGATCAAGCATGAAATTTATTAACGCGCGCTCAAGCTTCGCTCCCAGGCCCTTATAGAGAGCAAAACGGGCTCCAGTAATTTTGGCTGCCCGGTCAAAATCGATAATGTCTAAATACTCTGCAATATCCCAATGCGGTTTTGGTTCAAAGAGAAATTGAAGCGGATTTTCTCCCTGCGGCGACCACCGTCGAATTTCCACATTGTCGTTTTCATCCTTGCCGACAGGAACCGAGACATGAGGAAGGTTTGGAATCGTAAGCAGAATGCCTCTCTGCGCGTCCTCAACGTCGCGCGTACTACTTTCAAGTTCCGTAATGCGGTCTCCGACTGCCCGCATCTCTGCAACCATGTTCTCTGCCTGCTGCCCGGCTTTTTTAAGCCGGCCGATCTCTTCGGAGACCTCATTGCGCTTCCGACGGAGCGTTTCTATTTCCTGCTGGACTTCACGCCGTTTCTCGTCAAGCGCGAGAAATTCCGTCAGGTCAATCGTCATGCCCCGCTTGGCAAGCGTTGCTTCAACCTGTTCTTTTTTGTCTCGAACAAACCGTAAATCGAGCATGTAAAGTATCATTCTCCTTTTCGCTTGTCAATATTTTTTCTTGATAATCCTCGTTTCAAGCGCATGAATCTTGATTTGAATTGCTTCGCGATTAGGATACTCCGGTTCAATTTCTCGGTAAAGAGTAAGTGCTTCGCTCAGGCTGTCCTCTGCCTCAAGACATCCTGCCAGTGAAAATTTTGCTTTGAGCGCCAGCTCCTTGTCCGTATTATTCTCAAGCGATTTCCGGTAAAAAGATTTGGCCTTTTCAATATCGCCCTTCGATAAGGCCGCGGTCCCCAGCCTGAAATAGGCTAATCGCGACTGCGGTCCGTTCGGAAACGTCGTTACCTGTTGCGTCCAGGTAGAGCGGGCATCCTCAATTTTTCCGACGCGGAACAGGCATTCCGCAAGACCGTACAGACTTTTTTCCTGCACCTCCCGATTTGAGTAGCCGACTGCTTTTTGATACTCCTCAATGGCCTGTTCGTAGTCATTGTATCCGAGTTCATAAATTTGTGCAATATACCATTGTGCGTGAGGAGCCATGTCCCGGTTTGGATATCGTTTTAAAAGCAACCGCAGCGTTTGAAGCGCCTTCTCCGTTTCTCCCAAATAGAGGAACTGCGTTACGCCGGCCCAATACAAGGCGTCATCCGCCTTAGAGCTGTTGGGGTGCTCCTTGACAAGGGTAAAATACATTGAAACCGCGGTCTGATAATCTCCGGCGTTCCACCGTTTGGTTGCCGTTTCAAATTCATTGATTGCCGCTTTATCGAAAACATCACATCCTGCCAGAATCAGCACCAGCAGGAAACCAATCAGAAGCCTTTTCATATCTGGTTTCCATCCTTGGCGGATGGTGGTTCTTCGATATTCCTTTCCGGGGAGGCCTCTTTTTCATCGTCGCGCTCTACCACTTTAGCAAAGCTGACAACTTTATCTCCTTCATCAATATCGAAGAGACGGACCCCCTGCGTGTTTCTTCCCTGCACGGAAATGTCCTTTGCCCGAATGCGAAGCACTTTGCCGTTCGCCGTAATGAGAAGAATCTCATCATCCTCCGAAATCTGTGCAATACCGGTCACTCTGCCGTTTTTTTCTGTAATTTTGATGGTAATAATACCTTTCCCGCCCCGCCCCTGGCTCCGGTAGTCTTCCAGAGTGCTCCGCTTGCCATAACCGTTTTCAGTCACGGTAAGAATGGTGGAGTCGTCACGCACAATTTCCATGCCGACAACCTCATTCTTCTCGTCAAGCCGGATTCCGATCACTCCTTTGCCGGTCCGTCCGATTTCCCGAACGTCCTTCTCCGAGAATCGAATTGAAAGCCCGTCTCGGGTGCCGAGAAAAACATCGCGAGAACCGTCCGTTATTTCCGCCGCGATCAACTCATCTTCTTCTTCGAGTGTGATCGCAATAATACCCGACGGTCTCGGGTGACTGTAGGATTCCAGTTCCGTTTTTTTGACCGTCCCGTTCTTGGTTGCCATAAGAATAAAGTGCTCCGGTGCAAATTCCCGTATGGGCAGCGCCGCGGTAACCCGTTCATCCGGACCAATTTGAATCAGATTCACGATGGCTTTACCCTTGGCCTGCCTGCTTGCTTCCGGAATCTGGTGCACTTTAAGCCAGTACACGCGCCCTTTGTTGGTGAAGAAAAGAATATAGTTGTGCGCTGTCGCAGTGAAAAGGCGTTCAACAAAATCTTCTTCCTTTGTTTCCATGCCGATTTTGCCCTTGCCGCCCCGCTTTTGAGCACGGTATGTTGTGAGCGCGTTGCGCTTGATATAGCCTGAGTGGGAGATAGTGATCACCATCTCTTCATCCTTGATCAGGTCTTCAATATCGATCTCTGTTGTCGCTGCAACGATTTCTGTCCGTCTTTCGTCGCCATACTCTTGCTTTATCGCGAGAAGTTCTTCTTTGATAATCTTCATGACCAGCGCGTCAGAAGAAAGAATTTCATTCAGCCGTGCAATTTCCTTCAGCGTTTCTTCATATTCGGCAATGATTTTATCGCGCTCCAGGCCGGTGAGCCGCTGCAGACGCATGTCGAGGATTGCCTGTGCCTGGATTTCTGAAAGTTTGAATTCGCGGACCAGCCCAGTCTTTGCCTCTTCGGGGCTCGCTGAAGCCTTGATGAGAGCAATAACCGCATCAAGGTTCTCAAGCGCAATTTTCAGCCCGAGCAAAATATGGGCGCGTTCTTCGGCTTTTTTGAGATCAAATTTGGTCCTGCGCACGACGACTTCTCGTCGGTGCTGGATGAAGTTCCCCAGAAGCCTGCGCAGATTCAGCACCCGGGGCTGGTTGTTTACCAGCGCAAGCATGATCACGCCAAAAGTAGATTGCATGGCCGTGTGTTTGTACAGCTGATTTAAAACCACGTGCGAGATCTCGCCTTTTTTGAGATCAATGGCAATGCGCATGCCTTCCCGATCAGACTCGTCTCGGACTTCTGCTATGCCCATGATTTTCTTTTCCTGGACAAGTTCGGCAATTCGTTCGAGCAGCCGCGCTTTATTTACCTGGTACGGCAGTTCTGTTACGATAATGCTTTCACGATCGCCCTTGCCTTCTTCAATCGTCGCGCGGGCGCGCATCTGAATGATACCGCGGCCGGTCATATATGCCTGTCGAAGGCCCTCGTATCCGTGGATAAAGCCTGCTGTCGGAAAGTCAGGACCCTTAATGGCACTCATAAGCTCCGGGATCGTAACATCGGGATTGTCGATCATCATCAAAAGACCGTCAACAACTTCTGACAGGTTGTGCGGAGGAATGTTCGTTGCCATGCCGACGGCGATTCCGGCAGAACCATTAATTAAAAGATTCGGAACCCGTGCCGGCAACACGGTTGGTTCAGTGGTGGTATCATCAAAATTCGGCACAAAATCAACGGTTTCTTTGTCGATATCCGCCAAAAGTTCTTCCGCAAGTTTCGTAAGACGCGCTTCCGTATACCGGTACGCTGCGGCAGGATCGCCGTCCACGGACCCGAAATTACCCTGGCCGTCCACCAGCGGATAGCGCATATTAAAATCCTGCGCCATTCTGACCATCGTATCGTAGACCGCACTATCTCCGTGCGGATGATATTTCTTCAGAACTTCTCCGACGACGCCTGCGCTTTTTGAATATTTTTTGTTGTGTAGAATCCCTTCTCGAAACATCGCGTAGAGAATTCTGCGGTGCGCTGGCTTTAGTCCGTCACGAACGTCGGGAAGAGCGCGTCCCACAATTACACTCATGGAGTAATCGAGATACGCGGTCTTCATTTCCTGTTCAATATTTACCAGAGATTTTATTTCCTGCTGTTCCATGAATAGTATCTTCTCTCTTGTTGTTCAGCCGTTTTGTGAAGGCCCTCGGCTGCGCCCCTTCCGGCAGGAGCCGGAAGCTTCCTTAACAAATGCGGTCTCCCGCGACGTACTGCATTCCTCCTCCGGCGAACGGCTTGGTTTTCATGCCGCCGGGACAGCCTTATACGTCGAGGTTTTTCACCTCAAGAGCATGCCGTTGAATGAATGCGCGGCGCGGTTCGACCTGGTCTCCCATAAGAATCGTGAAAATTTCGTCGGATTTGACGGAATCCTCGATGGCTACCTGAAGAAAAGTTCTTTTCTGGGGGTCCATCGTTGTCTGCCAGAGCTGGTCGGGATTCATTTCACCAAGACCTTTATAGCGTTGGATGGTAAGCCCCTTTTTGCCGAGCTCAAGTACATGGTGCACCAGTTTGCCGGTATCGAGAAAACTTTTTTCCTCTCCTTTTTCACGCACCTTATATGCCGAGCCTCCGAGTCCGAGAATCGCCGGCGACAGGCTCTGGAGTTCGCGAAATTCCGGCGTGGTCACAAAATTTTCATCAAACATGATGCTTGAATGTTGTGCATTGTATTTAGAATCAAAACGCATTCGCAGCGCCTGGTGCTCCTCATCTTTTTCAATAACCCATTCGGTTGCCGTTTTTGGATGATATGTTTGCAGATAGTCGTTGATTGCCGCAGCAACAGATTTAAGCTTTTCCTCGTCTTTTAAGTATGTTTTGCTGAAAAGCTTGTCCAGCAGCAGCGCGCGCAGCACCATTACGTCAAGCCGTTTCCTTTTGAATTTATCGAGTGTTTTTTCAAACTGAACAAGTTTTTTGAGCGTCGCGGTAAGCCGCTCCCCGGACAGCCATGCATTTTGTTCGGAGGAATAGAGTTCCAAATCTTCCGCAGCAAGATCGAGCAGATAGTCTTCCATGCGCGAGTCGTCCTTGATATAGCGTTCGGACTTGCCGCGTTTTATTTTAAAAAGAGGCGGTTGCGCGATATAGAGGTAGCCTCGTTCAATGATCTGCGGCATTTGGCGATAAAAAAACGTAAGCAATAGGGTCCGGATGTGCGCGCCGTCCACGTCGGCATCGGTCATAATAACAATTTTATGGTACCGCAATTTTGCAATGTCGAACTCTTCTGATCCGATGCTTGTTCCGAGGGCGGTAATGAGTACTTTAATCTCATCGCTCGAAAGCATTTTGTCGAACCGGGCCTTCTCTACATTCAGTATTTTGCCCTTGAGCGGCAAAATAGCCTGATTTTTTCGGTCCCGCCCCTGTTTGGCAGAACCGCCGGCCGAGTCTCCTTCGACAATGAAGAGTTCCGAGAGCGCGGGATCTTTTTCCTGACAGTCCGCCAGCTTTCCGGGCAGTGATGTTGAGTCGAGCACCCCTTTGCGCCGCGTGAGCTCCCGCGCTTTTCGCGCTGCCTCGCGGGCACGGGCCGCATTCAACCCTTTTTCCGCGATCCTGCGCGCAACAGCCGGGTTTTCCTCGAGATAGGAACCGAGGGCCTCGTTCACCATGGCTTCGACAAGGCCTTTTACCTCACTGTTGCCAAGCTTTGTTTTCGTCTGGCCTTCAAACTGTGGGTTCTGCAGCCGCACGCTCACAACCGCGGTCAGCCCTTCGCGAACATCGTCTCCCGTGAGCGCCTCCGCTCCGTTTTTAAGCAAGGCACTCGAAACAGCATAACTGTTCACCGTCCGGGTAAGCGCCGCCTTGAATCCGACAAGATGAGTACCGCCTTCCTGGGTGTTGATGTTGTTCGCAAAGGAAAAAACCTGCTCCGCATAGCTGTCATTATACTGCAACGCTATTTCGACAAAAATTCCGTCGCGTTCCTTGGAAAGAGAAATCGGTGCGGGATGCAACGGCGTCTTATTTTTATTCAAGTACTCGATAAACGAGGCGATGCCGCCTTCGTAAAAAAAGGTCTGCTTTTTCCCGCTCCGCTCATCCTGAATGGAAATTTTCAATCCGCGGTTCAGGAACGCGAGCTCCCGCAAGCGCTGCGACAAAATATCATAGCTATACTCACGGTCTTCAAAAATCTGAAAATCCGGCTTGAAGGTAATCTTGGTACCCGTCGTGGAGGTTGAACCGGTTACCGCCAGCGGCGCCTGCGGGTTGCCGCGTTCATATCGCTGCTGAAAGACACTGCCGTTTTGCTTGATTTCGAGTTCAAGCCACTCTGAAAGTGCATTCACGACCGACACACCGACGCCATGAAGCCCTCCGGAAACCTTATACACATCACCGTCGAATTTTCCTCCTGCATGCAGCACGGTGAGTGCAACCTCTGCCGCCGAGCGTTTCTGCGTGCTGTGCATTTCTGTGGGGATGCCGCGCCCATCGTCGGTAACGGTAATGCTGTTGTCGACATGGATTATTACGTCGATATTTTTGCAAAAACCCGCCATCGCTTCGTCTACGCTGTTGTCTACTATTTCATAGACGAGATGGTGCAATCCGACGCTTCCCGTGCTGCCGATATACATGGCAGGGCGTTTGCGGACGGCTTCGAGGCCTTCAAGGACTTTTATACTGTCTGCTGTGTATTCCATCCACTCCTCACAAAAAGAGGGATTCACCCGCACGGTGCGGAAATCCCTCAAAGCTTACCCCAGAAACACCGGAATATGAATGTGTTTCCCGCGCCGCAGGCATAACAAAGCTGGAGTGTCTGCTCTGCGATAAGGTGCGACACCTTCGCACGGTTTCTGCAAAGTAAAGAGAATGCTTATCTTCACTGCAGCTGCTTGCAAGGCCAAAACCTTGAAGTCTTCCAGCCTGAGCGTTCTGCATTCGTCTTTATGCTGTTTTATCCTACACTCTCATGGGCATGACAACACACTTGTAATGCTCATCGCCTTCTTCCATGATAAGGCAAGGGCTGAGCGCATCATTGAATTCGAGAGAAATCGTCTCCCGGTCGATGGCGGAAAGAGCATCGATCAAGTAGCGGGAATTAAAACCGATAATGATTCCTTCGTTTTTATAGTCTACCGCAAGCTCTTCGTTTGCTTCGCCCACTTCCGGATTGTTTGTGGAAAGGGCCAGCAGCCCTTTTTCGAGCTGCAATTTTACCGCATTGGTTTTCTCTTTTGACAAGATGGACACTCGTTTTACCGCATGAGCCAATTCTTCTTTCGGCACCGTAACTTTTTTTGTGCTCTTGACAGGCACGACCTGAAGATAATTAGGATAGTTTCCATCAATAAGTTTCGACACCATCACCAGGCCGTCTCGCTTGAACAACGCATGGTTTTTACTGAATCCGATCCGAAGCTCCGTATTTGGTGAATCTTCTTCAAGAAGCCTTCGAAGTTCCATCATGGTTTTTTTAGGAACAATAATGCTTTCTTCTTTATGCTTCGCATCGATTACCCGATCAACCATGGATAACCGGTGGCCATCCGTCCCGACCATGCGGATGCTGAGGCCGGCCTTCGTTTGGGTCATATGCACGAAAAGGCCGTTCAATACGTACCGGGCATCGTTTTCACCCACCGCGTAAAGTGTTTTTTTGATCATGTCCCGCAGCGTATCGCCTTCGATGGCAATCATTCCTTCTTCCTCAACATCCGGAAGTGCGGGATAATCATCTTTTGGAAGCCCTACCAGTTTAAACTGAGAATGGCCGGATGCAATCTTTACCCAATTAGCATTACCTTCAACGTTTATTTGGATATCTTCCGCAGGAAGTTCTCGTACAATTTCGTACATTTTTTTTGCGGAAACGGCCACCGCGCCCGCTTTTTCAACGTCCGCTGTATACCGGCCACGCAGCCCGATTTCCAGGTCGGTGGCGACAATCTCCACCCCGTTTTCATCTGCTGTGAGAAGCATATTCGAAAGAATCGGCATCGTATTTTTCTTTTCCACGATACCCTGAATTCTCTGCAATCCCTTCAGAATTTCTTCTTTCTTGATTTTTACTTTCATCAGGAAACCTCCTGTCACAGCGTATTGATCGTATCAGAGTTTAGATGAAATTGCAATACATTTTTTTGGATTATTTTTTTATTTTTTCAAAGCTTTAGCTGTTTAATCAACAGTTCTATTTTTGCCTTCAGTTCCGGATCTTTTTCCTTTTTTTCCTCAATTACCTTGCACGCGTGAATAACCGTGCTATGATCCTTGCCGCCAAAAAAGGCGCCCGTCTCCGGCAGCGATGCTCCGGTGATGCTGCGGCAAAGATACATCGCCACTTGGCGCGGCAGAACAATCGCCTTTGTTCGTCTCTTTGATTTTAAGTCCGCTGTTTTTATCCCAAAGGCTTCCGCTACGACTTTCTGGACAATCTCTTTCGTGATAACCCGATCTCTGTTGTCGATGAGATATTTCAGTTCGTTTTTCGCAAGTTCCTGCGTTATTTCAGTATTTGTCAGGGAGGAAACCGCGCCAAGCTTGACGAGTCCGCCTTCAAGTTCGCGGATGTTGCTTTTCATGATGGAGGCAAGAAATTCCGCGACATCATCCGGAAGTCGAATGCCCCAGAAGTCAGCCTTTTTCTTAAGAATTGCAATGCGTGTCTCCAGATCCGGGGTCTGTATGTCAGAAATCAAGCCGGATTCAAACCGTGAACGGAGACGTTCTTCAATATCCGGAATTTCTTTGGGCTGGCGGTCGCTCGTCAGCACGATCTGCTTTTGCGCCTCGTAAAGCGCATTGAACGTATGAAAAAATTCTTCCTGGGTGCGTTCTTTGCCGGCAATAAACTGAATATCGTCAATGAGGAGTATGTCCATATTCCGGTACTTCTGCCGAAACTCCTCCATTCGCTGATGACTCATGCGATTTATAAGCTCATTTGTGAATTGTTCTGAAGAAAGATAAGCTACTTTTGCGCGCGGTGACCGGCTCTGCACATGATGGCCGATGGCGCTGACCAAGTGTGTTTTGCCTAATCCCACTCCGCTGTAGATAAACAGCGGATTATATGCTCTGCCCGGGGCATCTGCCACGGCTTTTGCTGCCGCATGTGCAAACTGATTGCTGGGACCGACAACGAAAGTACTGAAGGTATATTTCTTCTCAAAAAGGCCAATTTTTTCTTCCCGCGTGTTTTTTTGTTCTTCTTTCCCCGGACGTTCCGTTTTTTTAGCCTGTTGCGGCTGGACAAAAAAATCTATTTCGATGTTGTTGTGCTTTGTAACTTCCTGAATAACGTCTGTAAACGTTTCCCAATGGTGCTCTTTTATCCAGTCACGATGAAACTTGCTGGGCACCTCAATCTGAAGTTTGTTTCCTGTCATTGAGAGAAGCTTAGACTGGCTGAACCACGTATCGTAAACCTGCTTGGATATTCGGTTTTCTATCAGTAAAAGAATTTCTTCCCAAACCCGTTCGCGTTCCATAAAAGTCCTTTAAAAACACCTCAGTTACAAACATGCTTATCCACAGGTGTTAATAAACAATAAATTCTTTAATTTTCTGTAGGTTATTGGCTCGTTCGGAGGCTTCTTGTCCGATTTTAGGTACCACATTTTTGCAGGATTTTGCGTGTTCTTGGTAAACAATACATAGCATGTATTTTGCATATTATTACTACGCAGGTACCAACATGACTTTTGACTATACCAGAACGTTATATTTCTGGCAAGCTTTTTTATCTGTGTTATTTTGAGCCTGATTAATTGCACTTTTTGCTCTCAATTTTGAGGAAAACAATTTTTACTTCTTTCTCTGGACATTATTTTTTTTTTATGATAAAAATAGCCTCGGTGTTAATTATGCAGATACCTGATAACCTTAAATATGACGATAAGGGCTTAATTCCTGCCGTAATACAAGACTGGAAAACAGGAGATGTCCTTATGGTTGCATATATGAACGACGCTTCTTTGCGCAAAACCGTGGAGTCAAAACTGACGTGGTTCTGGAGCCGGTCCCGTCAAAAATTCTGGCAGAAGGGCGAAACATCCGGCAACATTCAGCGTGTAAAAGAAATTTTTTATGATTGTGATCTTGATACGCTTCTCATTAAAGTTGAACAAACTGGTCCTGCTTGCCATACCGGCCAAAGAAGCTGTTTTTATAGACGTTTCTCTTGATTTTTCTGGAGAAAAGTACAAACATGGATTCATCCTGCATCTTCTGTAATATTGTCGAAAAAAAAATTCCTGCCAAAATCGTTTATGAAGATGATTTTTCCTTAGCTTTTGAAGACGTTCATCCCCAAGCACCAACCCATATCCTTATTGTTCCCAAAAAACATATTATCGACATTCACAGTATGGTTGTTTCTGACCGGGAACTTATCGGCCACCTTTTTTTCGTCGCAAAATCTATTGCTGCGCAACAAGGACTCGATGAAGACGGGTATCGTCTTGTCATTAATAACGGCAAAAATGCCGGTCAGTCTGTTTTTCATATCCACCTCCATCTTCTGTCTGGCCGCTGGTTTTCCTGGCCTCCCGGATAATAACATTCCGCTGTGGACTTTTCTGTAATAACCTGTTCGTAAATAGCACAAGGTCTTTATCAACAGTGTTATATACTCCTATACACAAACTGTTGTTCCTGTTTCTTGTTTTTCTTTTTTCCATCTTTTCAATTATTTTTTTTCGCTGTCAACATATTCACAGGACCTATTACTACTGCTACTATTTTATTTATTTATAACAATAGTATTTCTTTCTGACAGCACATTGTTTCTATCCATCGCTCTCTTTCCTCACGAGTAAAAATGATCGTTATTTTACTTGACAATAAAAAGTTTTTGCTTATAATAACTCTCTATTTTATTATTTTAAGGAGTAGAAGCAATGTCAGAAACCACAGCGCAAAAAAGCAATCTCAAGCAAAAAAGAGCTCAGGGATTCAGAAAAAGAATGAGCACGGCAGGTGGTAGAAAAGCGATCAATCGCCGGAGAGCAAAGGGCAGAAAACGTCTCGCCGTATAAGTTTTTCAGTAGGATAGCGTGCATGCCGTATGCATACCGGAAAAGCGAGCGTTTAAGAAAAAATGCTGATTTTTCTTTTGTTATGAAAGGTAAAAGACTGTCTGTTGACGGTCTTTCTCTTTTTTGTGTCAAAAATACAGTTGGTAATTTTAGAATCGGTATTTCCGTCAGCAAAAAGCTGGCAAACGCAGTAAAACGAAATCGGTTGAAACGACAGATCAGGGCGTGTATAACGCAGGCGCTTCACGGCCATACAAAGGGCTATGATGTTGTGTTTATTGCACGTTCTGATTTACTGACGGCTTCATACAAGCAGATATTACAAACGGTTGAACAAGTAGTACACAAAACAGTTCTTTGATGAAAAAATTACTCGTGTTTACTTATGCATCCGTGAGAAAAATCATACTTTTCATTTTGAGGTCTTACAAGCGTTTTCTATCACCTTTTTTGCCGCCCGCATGCAGGTTCATTCCTACCTGTTCTGAGTATGCGATTGAGGCGTTCGAAAAAAAAGGCTTACTAACAGCTGTATGGCTGACGTTAGTACGCCTTGCTAAGTGCCATCCCTTTCATCCAGGCGGATACGATCCTGTACGTTAATTTCCGGAGGATTCATGGAACCCAAAATAGAAACAAAAAATCTATTTTTAGCGATAGCTCTTTCAGTAGTTGTTTTTGTGGTTTATTTGGTTTTTTTTGTTAAACCGCAGCAACCGACGGCACCCCAAGTTTCAGAAACGCCAAAACAGGAAAAGGTCCAAGTAAAACAAGAGCCGCCCAAAAAAGTGGAAAGTCCATCACCTGCGCCGGCAAGCATTAAAACGGCTAAAGGGAAAGAAATCATCGTAGAGACGGATTTATTGAAAGCAATTATTAATACTGCAGGTGGTGTTATTACATCCTGGGAGTTGAAAGACTATCGAGAGGCGGATAAGTCAGATGTGGGTTTAACTGCCATCTACAGGCAGGTAATGGGGCAGGCACGAAAAGAGATAAAAACAAAAAAAGAATTGGGGAATGTACTGCTTACTCCGGACAGAACACTGATTGATACTAAGGATATGGTGTACCCTTTGACAGTTCTTCCGCTTGATAAAACGCGTTTTTCGACTTCGCAATTTGTTTATCGCGCTAATGTGGAAAATACTGTCAGGCTCTCGAAAGAAAAACCGACAGAAACTATTGTTCTGATTTATCAAGGTCCTGCGGGCATCATAATTGAGAAAAGCCTGACCTTTTACAATGCTGATTATAAGGTTGACGTCGGTATCAAAACCGCAGGAATAGATGGCTATACTCTCAGTCTAGGGACGGATTTCGGATTAGCGGACAAGGTAAGTTCTGAGGCAAGTGATCGCGTTGGAATATCTGCGCAGACTGACGGAAAACTCGTTTCTGAGAAGATAGAAAAGATAAAGGGAGAGCAGCAGTATACAGGGATCATCGACTGGTTCGGACACGAGGATAAGTATTTTACGGCGACAATTCTGTATGGGAAGAAAGGCAACATAACCAGCAAAAAAACGACTGCTCCGCCGGAGATTGGTGACCTGATCACAACAGATCTCACTATTAAAGATAAGCCGGACGTACAAACGTTTACTCTTTTTGCCGGACCAAAAAGTTTTTCCTTGCTTGCGGCACAGGGCCACGGTTTAGAGCAACTGGTAGACTATGGTTGGTTCAGCATTCTTGCGAAACCGATGTTCTGGCTTATGCAGCGGTTTTATGATTTTACAAAAAACTACGGCATCGCCATTATTCTGCTCACCATTGTAGTAAGAGTTTTGCTGTTTTACCCCTCTCTCAAAAGTTCTCTTTCCATGGAAGAGATGAAGAAAATTCAGCCGCTCATGGCTGCGGTCAAGGAGCAATATAAAAAGGACCCAAAGCGCATGAACCAGGAGATGATGAAGTTATACAAAGACCACAAGGTCAATCCTCTCAGCGGTTGTCTGCCGATGCTATTGCAGTTTCCTTTCTTTATTGCACTCTATAATGTTCTTGCGGTGTCTATAGAGCTGCGGCAAGCGCCGTTTATTGCTTTCTGGATCAAGGATCTTTCAGCGTACGATCCATACTATATTCTTCCCCTGCTTATGGGTTTGAGCATGATCGTGATGATGAAAATGACCGCAACCTCGGATCCTCAGCAAACAAAAATCATGATGATTATGAATGTTGCGTTCATTATATTTTTTGCGTGGCTCCCGGCGGGACTTTTATTGTACATTACCATAAGCAACATACTGTCCATTGTACAGCAGATGTATGTACACCGAATCATAACAAAAAGAGAGGCAGCAGCGTAATAATTCTACTGCGCTTATTCACGCACCAGGGCTTTTATTTCGAACGAAGGCGGGTGCAAAATAGTTTTTTTAACTGTGCACTGGTCAGCCACTTTTATTAAAGCATGGTGATATTTCGCAGGAAAATCTTTTGGAACATTAATCGTAATAATAATTTTATCGAGCTGCGTCTTGCCGTCTTCCTTTTTTTTGTGTTCAACCCGTTGCGTGAGCGTTAGGTTTTCCGTCGGAATGTTTCGCTCTTGGCAGAAACTCAGAACGTAGATTCCTGCGCACGTCCCCAGGGAAGCAAGAAAGTGTATAAAGGGACTAGGAGCTGTTCCTTCTCCTCCGTCTTTTACTGGTTGATCCGTTTTAATAATCATCCCGTTAATCTCTGCATTCACCTTTTTCCCACCGGGAAAGGTTACGATGATTTCCATTGAATCCTCCTTCTTCTTTTTTGCTCGAATACGTTTTTTACTTGCTCTTTACGCCGTAGTATTTCTAGTATATAATAATTTACCGATCATCGTGCAGGAGTAGCGGCGAAATGTATAAAACAATCCTTTTGTTTTGTTGTCTGTTGATCCTGTCCTCCTGTTCCACAAAAAAATCGAGCACAACCGGGCAATCAGACACGCCGGCAGGCACAAAAGCAACGCAAAGACCGTATACCGTATTTGGGCAGCGCTATGAACCGCTTCAAACGCATGAACGGTTTGTACAAACCGGGATGGCCAGCTGGTATGGAAAGGATTTTCACGGAAAAAAGACCAGTAATGGCGAAAAATATGATATGTATGCACAAACGGCCGCGCATAAAACGCTTCCTTTGGGAGTATATGTCAGAGTTTACAATATAAATAACCGCCGCGAAACAGTCGTGCGGATAAATGACCGTGGTCCCTTTGTAAAGGGAAGAATTATTGACTTATCGTATGCAGCGGCAAAGACCCTTGGAGTTGACATCGCGGGGACGGCTTTTGTCAGAATTGAAGCGTTAGGGTATCGGCAGACTGATGTTGCAGATACTGCTTCCATCAAACAACCTGTTTATAATCAGGGAACTTTTACCGTTCAGGTTGGTTCATTCAAGGAGCAGGCAAACGCGCAGCGATTATCGGGTGAAATGAAAAAACGCTTCGGCTTTTCAGATATCCGCCTTACCGATGTAAAAGGGGAACTTTTTTACCGCGTTTATGCCGGGCGATATACTACACTGGAATCTGCCGAGCAGGCAGAGGAAAAATTTACAGAGCTGGGATACGCAGGCAGTTTTGTCGTATCGCTTGACTGATATCGTTTAATCGA
Source organism: Nitrospirota bacterium (assembly GCA_963663225.1). Taxonomy (GTDB): domain Bacteria; phylum Nitrospirota; class UBA9217; order UBA9217; family UBA9217; genus JBAZLV01. The sequence continues at coordinate 1,224,891 of OY760142.1, forward strand.
GCGGCATAGGATTGCAGATATTTTTACTTGAGTCTGCAACCCGGCCGCAGTTAAAACAGATAAATTTCGGATTCTTTGTAAGTTTTTTTATTTCCTCAAAAAGACCTTTGGTTGCCAGAATGCACAAATGGCAGGAATGGTCTCCGCTGCATGTGTTTTTCACCATGTCGCCCTCCCTCGTATCAGCATGCACACCACAGTATTTAAATTATAGCGGACTTCTCGGGTCTGTTGCCGCGGATGTGATCACGTGGTTTTTTTTTCACACCATTCCCGTGCGTTCTGGAACATTCTAAGCCAGGGAGAAGCGCTCAGCGTTTTTTTGAGTTTTTCCGGCATCCAACCCCACTGCCAGGTGAGTACTGCGCGTTCAGGATGCGGCATCATGGCTAAATGGCGTCCGTCCGGCGAGCAGAGGCCGGCAATGCCGGCAGGCGAACCGTTCGGATTAAAAGGATATGCTTCGGTGATCTGCGACAGGTCATCAACATAACGAATTGGAGCAAGACCGAACTCACTTTCGTTGAAAATGCCTTTGTCCGGGAAATAGGCTCTGCCTTCACCGTGGGCCACCCAGATTCCGAGAACAGAGTTCTCCATGCCCTGGAGCATGATGGCAGGGCTTCGGAGGATTTTTACCGTCGAAAATCGAGATTCAAACCTGCCTGAAACATTGTGGATGAAACGCGGCTGTAGATCGTCTGCAATTCCACGCCAGGGTACCCATCCAATGAGAGCCATAAGCTGGCATCCATTGCAGACGCCGAGGCTGAAGGTGTCCGGGCGTTGGTAAAAAGCCTCGAATTGCTGCCAAACGTTTTTGTTGAAACGGATGCTGGCGGCCCATCCCTTTGCCGAGTCGAACACGTCCGCATAGCTGAAGCCGCCTACGAAGACAACGCCCCTGAACTGTTCCAGGGAAATCCGTTCCGAAAGCAGGTCGGTCATGGTGACATCGTACGGATCAAACCCGGCCAGGGAGAAGGAGGAGATCATTTCGCGATCGCCGTTGCTCCCTTCTTCGCGCAGGACGGCAACCTTATATTTTGAATTGTCCCGAAGGATGCAGGCGTTCGTCGGAGACGGTTCAAAGGGAATGGTATAAGACGGACCTTTGCGGTCGTAAATATTGTTCTGTTCGTCGAGAATATTTTTTGGGTTGCGTTGCAGCCGGTCGAGCCGATGGCTTGTTTCTTCCCAGATATTCCTCAAAACGCACATGTCTTCCGAAAGAACACGGGTATTGTTTATGGAGATGGATATCTTTTTTTCTGTAGTGCTCTTACCGAGAACAGCATATGGCACAGATGCTTCTTGCAAAACGGCGCAGATCGAAGACTCGTCGGACGGTCGATATTCCACCACGAGGCCCAGTTCTTCGGAAAAAAGCGCGGCTATTGCATCGCCGGTTTCTGATTCAAGGTTCACGTCGATTCCGCAGTTTCCAGCAAATGCCATTTCAAGCAGCGTTGTTATGAGACCGCCGTCGGATCGGTCGTGGCCGGAAAGAATCAACTCCTTAGTGATTAGCGTTTGGATTGCGTTAAACACACGAACCAGCAAATCAGGGTCGTCGAGATCCGGGGTTTGATCGCCGACCTGGCAGAAAACGTGCGCGAGGGCGGATCCCCCAAGGTGGTTTCTTCCGTTACCGAGGTCAATGAACAGAAGATTGCTGTTACCCGGTTCTTTGATATCCGGAGTGATCGTTTTCGTTATATCCGGGCAGGTGACGTAGGCTGAGATGACAAGTGTACCCGGTGACTTCACGGTTTCGCTCGAATTGTCCTTGTTTATAACTTTTGCCGCCATGGAGAGGCTGTCTTTGCCGCCGTCAACGGCAATACCGAGTTTTATCATAAGATCTCGCATTGCCACTGCCGCATGATACAGTCTCGCCCCTTCTCCCGGGAGCTTCGGGGCCCACATCCAATTGGCGGAGCAGCGAATATCTTCGAGCTTGCTCACTTGTGCCCAGACAATATTCGTCAGCGCTTCGCCGACACTCATGCGCGCCATTGCGGCAGGGTCAAGGAATTCCTTGATCGGTTGTTCCCCTATGGAGATTGCTGCGCCGGTCAGGCTGAAGTGTGATTGTGCAATAACCGCTACGTCGGAGACGGTCAGCTGAAGAGGACCCGCACACTGCTGCCGCGCGATAAGACCGGTTACCGACCTGTCGACTTTGTTTACGAGGAAGCGCTTTGAACCCACCGACAGGAGCCGGAGCACGCGGTCCAGCGCCGACCGGACGGTCAGGCCGACCGGCAGGTTGAGGGGCCGGAGGGTGGAGGCTTTTCCATCCAATTTAAAAACTTTCTGCGGCATATCGCCCAGTACTTTCGAGAGTTCCAGATTTACGGGCGTGGAGCCGTCTGTTTCGTCGAGCAACACAATGTATCCATCGCCGGTAACCGTTCCGATAAAGGCAACGGGAACTTTCTCCCGGCTGCAGAGCATTTCGAACAACGGCGCATGTTCAGGCCGCAGCAGGAGAGCAACCTGTTCCTGGTATTCTGCTCCCCATATTTCGAGCACAGAAAGCGTTTCGTCGCCTAAAATGATTTTTTTGACTTCAACTCTGGCGCCCGCAGGGTGGACCAGCTCTTTTACCACATTGCAGTTGCCACCCGCCCCCTGGTCATGAATGCTGACAATGGGATTTTTGTCTCCGTACTCAACGCACGCCCGGATGATCCGATGGAGCTTCTGCTCCATTTCCGCATCTCCCCGTTGCACGGCATTGAAGTCGAGCTCTGCTATGTTTTCGCCCTGGATCATGGACGACGCGGCACCCCCGCCCATGCCGATGCGGTAGGCGGGACCGCCGACTTTAACAACCAGCATGCCTTTTTCAGGATCGGATTTAGACGTGTGGCGGGCGTCGATCTGGCCGATGCCGGCACTGAACATGATGGGTTTGATCCACTCTCTGCGTTCACCGTCGGGCAGCCGAAGCCCGAAGGAGCGCGTGAAACCCTGAATAACCGGCTCACCGAACTTGTTTCCGTAGTCTGATGCGCCGTTGCTTGCCTCGATTTCGATGGCAAGCGGGGAGGCGAAATTATTCGGATATGAATAATCTGCATCCTCCCAGGGCAGGGAATAGCCGGGGATGCGAAGATTGCCGACGCAATATGCAGCGGTGCCCGCAACAACAAGGCCACCGGTTCCCGTGCCGAGCACATCACGGATGCGGCCGCCGGTTCCGGTTTCGGCGCCGGGAAACGGCGCGACGCCGGACGGAAAATTGTGGGTCTCTGCTGTGAGAATAAAATGATGCGTTTTGGAGGTTTCACGGAACGGGGAGGGGCCGGAAAGATTTTCCGGCTCAATTGTGGTTATTGCATATCCTTTGATGGCGCTTGAATTATCACAAAATGCTATAACGCTGTTGTTTTTGTTCGCTTCGTACGTTGATTTGACGAGGCTCATCAGCGTGTCAGGAACTTCTTTTCCGTCGACAATAAGCCGTCCCCGGAAAAACCAGTGGCGCGAGTGTTCGCTGTTTGACTGCGAAAGATCGAAACACTCGACATTCGTCGGGTTTCGTTTGATTTCCCGCACGAAAAGATTTGTGTAGTAATCAAGGTCCCAATCATCAAGCCCCAACCCCATCTCGATGTTAATTTTTTCGAGTGCAGCCCGGCCCTCTTCAATAAGTGGAATGATGTAGGTGGGCGCAGGTTTGGCTCCTGTTTCGAACGTCTGGAGCGTTTCAGAATACGGACATTCCGTCATGCGGTCATGAACAAGCGCGAGAAACGCGGATTTGAGCTCTGCCGATGCCGCTGAACCGTTGTCAAGCGTGAGCAGATACCGGCGCGATCGTTCGATGCGGGAAATTTTTTTCAGGCCTGCAGAACGGCAGACAGATACGGCGTTTGTTGACCAGGCAGTTGTGAAATTCAATCGAGGCCCAACCTCCAGAATCACCTGCCGTTTTTCGGTTGTAAGGCGTGAACGCAGAAAGCTTTCATCGGAAAAATTTCCGGGCTCGAACGTTTCTGCAAGCAGCCAGCGGACCAATCGTTTTTCTTCCTGCACCAGGGGGGCAGAGGCAGCAATGTTGAAACAGAATTCCGTATCGATTCCTTTAATAGCGGTGGAAACTTTTTTTTGAGCACTACTGAGCAACTCAGCTGTCTGATACGCAGAGAGTGCCGGAGTGCGATAGCAATGAAGAATTATCATATGCAGTAATTGTTCGCCGTAGTTCAGATTTAGGATTTAATAGATAACGTGCACAATGGTCGAAAGCCTTTTCTTCTCTTCGGAGCAGAGTATGGCTAAACGGAGGCCTGCAGGTGCACAACTAATTGAAAATGCTTAACGGTCTGTTAAAGATACGACCTTTTGCTCAACGGCTTTTTTTTCACCTGCCATTTCGCATTTGCCGTCAAAAGTGACCCCTTCTTCAATAATGAGCTTGGGGGTTTTTATGTTGCCTTCTATGTTTCCCGGGGCAAGAATATGCACTTTTTGGCTGGCATTGATGTTGCCGACGATCCTGCCGCTTGAAATAATTGTTCCGACGGATATTTCACCCTGCAGAAAAGCGCCATCTCCCGCAATGAGCGTGTCTTTGGACACAATTTCGCCATCTACCTTGCCGTCAACGCGGATCGTTCCTTCAAAGCTGAGAACACCCTTGAACTCCGTGCCCTTTCCAAGGAAGGCGGTGATTTCCGCCTGTTCAGGTGTGCCAGATCCCTTTTTAAGCATGTAACTCCTCCTGTAAAAAAATGATGCAAATCTTTTCCGAAGTGCTGGTCATTCTTTCGCTAGCAGATTTTATCAAGCAAACGATCCAGTTCCTCGGATGAATAGTATTCGATCACTATTCTGCCGCCTTTGGGTTTCGGCGATATGCTAACCTTGGTGCCGAGCGCCTTTCTGAGCCGTTCTTCGACAAAGTTGATTTCCTGGTTCAGAACCGCCTTTTTTTCTTTCGAGGGTTTCCTGAGCCGGGTTGAAAGTGCTTCTGCCTCCCGAACTGAGAGCCCTTTTTTTATAATCAATGCGCCGGCCAGAATTTGATCACGGGTACGCTCAAGCGACAGGATTGCTTTCGCATGGCCCATGCTGAGCAGACCGGAGGCAATCTCCTGTTTTACCTCTTTCGGAAGTCCCAGGAGGCGCAGAAAATTTGTAACAGTTGACCGTTCTTTTCCAACTCGCTTTGCGAGGTCATCCTGGGTAAGTTTGAATTCATCCTGCAGCCGTTTGTATGCTTCCGCCGCCTCGAGCGGATTGAGATCCTCCCGCTGGACGTTTTCGATCAAAGCCATTTCGAGAAGTTCTCGTTTGGTTGCTTCCTTAACAATGGCGGGAATGCTTTTGAGCCCAGCAAGTCGCGATGCGCGCCAGCGTCGCTCTCCGGCGATTAATTGATAACCACTGCTGCCGGCCTTATGAACGATAATGGGCTGTATAACACCTTGCTCTTTTATTGATGCGGCCAGTTCATTCAATTTATCATCATTAAAAGTTTTGCGCGGCTGATACTCATTCGGTATTATTTTATCCAGCTCAATTTCAGTAATGCCGAGCGCTTTGCGTTCCTTGTCATCCAGCGTGGACAGATCCGGAATTAGAGCTCCGAGGCCTTTACCGAGCGCCACTTTTTGCATGGGTCAGAACCTCCTTTGCGAGCTCAAGATAGCTTTGGGCGCCTCGGGAACGAATATCGTACAACAAAACAGGCTTACCATGGCTTGGAGCTTCGCTTAGTGATACATTCCGGGGAATAATAGTAGTATAAACCTTATTTCCGAAATACTTGCGCACTTCCAGAGCAACCTGTTCAGCCAGATTGTTTCTGCTGTCGTACATTGTAAGAAGAACGCCCTCAATGATCAGGTTTGGGTTTAGATCCTGTTTGATAAGCTTGATTGTGTTCGTAAGAGCGGTCAAGCCTTCCAGAGCGTAGTATTCGCATTGTACAGGGATTAGTACGCCGTCGGCGGCAGTAAGGGCGTTGACAGTAAGCAGACCAAGAGAAGGCGGACAATCAATAAAAATATAATCATAATTGCTTATATGTGTATCCAGGGCTTTTTTGAGCACCCGTTCACGCGATATCATCTGGATAAGTTCTACTTCAACACCGACGAGGTCAATGCCTGCAGGAACAACATCCAGCCAGGGGAAATGAGTTGTTTTTTTTATTTCCTGGAGAGTTTTTTTTCCTGTGAACAGATCATATGTACTGCCGTCGATCGCCGTTCTGTCTATACCCATGCCGCTTGTGGAATTGCCCTGTGGATCAGAGTCTATGAGCAAAACCCGTTTTTCAGCTGCGGCAAGTGATGCGGCGATGTTTACTGTCGTCGTCGTTTTTCCAACACCGCCTTTTTGATTTGCTATAGCTATTATTCTGCCCATGATTTTTCAGCGTCTCCTCGTGCTGCTGAGTCTTAGCCGTACTAATTTACCATAGGATAATAATAAAGGGAAGGAAAAATTAAGAAAATATGCCGTCTGAAATGGCCGCAAGTGAGACATAAGCGTATGAGGATTTTGTGTTTTATTCCATTTGCAGATTGTTCCACGTGGAACAATCTGTCTATAGTAAGCCTAGTTCTTTTCCAGCAGGGCTTACTCGCAGCGAGCCCAACGACACGTGCCTGACACTAGAAGTATCCCGCAACGGGGTTATTACCCGAATTGACAGCTCTTTTAAGTCTATACTGCGCAGTATTCCAAGGCCGAGGCAAAAGTTTCGGTCATCACTCAAACCTATGAGCAAATGATCTAACTCGGAATTCTTAAGAATAGAAATTTCCCGAACATTATATTGCTGTTTAGCAGCAAAAAGCTCATCAGCCAGATAATCTCCCTCAACCAAAATGAACAACCGATCAGCAGCGAGTTCCGCGTGTATAACGATGCTTTGAAGCATTTTTGAAAGTGCATTGATATCCCGAAATCCAAGACGCTCGCCCGTTCCGAGCCCTGGTCCGTGAACACCAACGTCGTGCAGCATTATTTCCTGAAAGTCGGCCCCTCTGAAATATTCCTTAAACCGTTGTTCCCGGGCTGATTGGCGGGCCTCACGGGTAGATATTTTAGCGTCAGGAGAAACAGGAAGTCGATGAATAAGAAGTCCGGCGCGGTGCGAATGAGGAGCTAATAAATGTTCAACCTCGTTTTCCTTTTGGAGCGCGACAATATGGCTGGGCGAAAGCATGTCAATTTCGTGAAACTTTAAATCGCGGGCCGCCCCTCCGGCAACAAGACCGCACGTATTAATTAAGACAAGCTCAGCAGAAGAAGAAGCGGCAAGTAAACAGAGCTTTTGAATGCCGGAAACCATCTCCAAAAGCCGTCCGACCGGAGAAGTATTTCCGATGAATACCATAAAAGCAGGGTTTTTTCTTCTGAGCAGATCGTTTGTGTCTTGAAAAAGGGTAAAGGATATCACTGTAGGTGGTCCGATAAATGGCTGTCCGGGATCCGCATCTATCCAGGCCACTTTTTTGCCCGTCCTGCAGAAGAGGCCTGCAAGATAAAGGCAGAAAGTTGTCTTTCCTGATCCAGGTCCGCCTATAACCATTACAGGACCGCGAACTTTTTGAATTTCTGCAGCTAATTCCCGCCACGCTGCTGGTATGGTAAGCACTGCTTCAAGCAAAAGAAATTCCTTTTTTACATTCGACTGATTTATGTTCCACGTGGAACATCACGGAGCTTTCTGAAAACCCAAATCATTCTTTTATGGTCCGAATAAGGGAGAACAAGGCCAATTCTATTTTCCAGCGCCAAGCCGTACTTTTCCAAGTCCAGACTATCTAATGTTTCCATTGGCCCTCTGCTCAAAACAATGACTCCATTTTGTTTTAGCAATGGCAACGCGGTAAAAATAGCAACGTTCATATCCGCAAACGCTCTGGCAGTTACAATATCATAGGTATTATGCAGCGAACTTGCAAGCTGTTCTGCTCTCTGATCAAGAATCTCTACTGACGACAATTGAAGTGTCCTGATAATGTGCCGGAGAAAAGCAGCCTTCTTTTTAACAGATTCCACGAGTGTTACAGTTATTTCGGGATGAACAATTTTAATCGGCAATGCTGGAAAACCAGCGCCTGATCCCAAATCGAGCAACCGTAGCCCAGGAGACGGAGCAAAACCTTTTATATAGGAAAGAGAATCAAGAGCGTGTTTTATAATGATTCCATGCGCATCAGTAATAGTTGTCAGATTTATTTTATTATTCCATTTAATGAGCTCAGCAAAATACATAAAAAAAGAATCAAGATGCGCGGGAGAAAGGGTAATTCCGAGCTCCATTGAACCTGATTTCAGCAAATCCTGATGGTTTTTATTCGTCTGCATTTTTCGACTTTGCTGAGCGCTTTCTTTTTTCGAGAGCAACCATAATCAGCGAAATGGCTGCGGGAGTTACACCTGATATTCTTGATGCCTGGCCTATTGAAACAGGCCGCACCTGGTTGAGCTTTTGACGGACTTCAGATCCGAGGCCGGTAATTTCATCGAAATTAATATCAGGAGGAATTCTTTTTTGCTCCAGGGTGGAAAAGCGTGCAACCTGCTGAATTTGGCGGTTGATATATCCTTCATATTTGACCTGAATTTCAACCTGCTCAGCTGCATCATCCACAATCGACTTGTCAGCTGGAGAAATAGAAGCGATATCCGAATAATTCAGTTCCGGCCGTTTTAAGAGCTGCTCAAGTGAAGCTTCCTGGATCAGCTCTGCGGAACCGCGCTTCGAGAGAATTAAATTGACATCCGGACCGGGTTTTATCCATGTTTTTTTAATTCGTGCTGCTTCGAGCTCAATCTGGTTTTTCTTATCAAGAAATTGTAGGTAGACATCATCAGATACGAGGCCAAGTTCGTGCCCTTTTGACCGCAGTCGAATATCAGCATTGTCCTCTCTCAGGATAAGCCGATATTCTGCCCGTGAGGTGAACATTCTGTAAGGTTCACTTGTTCCGCGGGTAACCAGGTCGTCAATTAAAACAGCAATGTATGCTTCCGAACGCTTAAGGATGAATGGTTGTTTTTGTTGTATTTTAAGTGCCGCGTTTATACCTGCGACTAATCCCTGAGCAGCAGCTTCCTCATATCCAGAGGTACCGTTGATTTGACCGGCGAAATAGAGTCCTTCAATATGTTTCGTTTCCAATGTATGCTTTATTTGTGTTGGCGGTGCAAAGTCATATTCTATTGCATAGGCCGGACGCATAATTTCTACTTCCTCAAGGCCTGGTATAGACCTATACATTTGCACCTGAACCTCAAAGGGCAAACTGGTAGATAAGCCGTTTGCATAAAATTCTTTTGTATCCAAACCTTCTGGCTCAAGAAAAACCTGATGGCGTTCTCTTTCTGAAAAGCGTACAACCTTATCTTCAATGGATGGGCAATAACGAGGTCCGGTCCCCTTTATAACTCCGGCATAAAGTGGGGAAAGGTTAAGGTTCCGGAGAATAATTTCATGCATACTTGCATTTGTATACGTTAAATAACAGGGTTGTTGTGGGAGTGGATGCTTCTTTTTGGTAAAAGAAAAAAATGGGGCCGGATCATCACCATACTGGAGTTTCATTTTAGAGAAGTCGATTGTTTTGCCATCCAGCCGCGCCGGAGTTCCTGTTTTGAGCCGGCCAATTTCGAAGCCAAGACTGCGCAGGCTGTCAGAGAGGCTGATCGAAGGAAACTCCCCTGCTCTGCCGGAAGGATAATGAACCAATCCAATATGTATTAGTCCCTGCAAAAAAGTGCCGGTGGTTATTATGACAGCAGAGGATTGATACTGGACACCGATGCTCGTCTCGATGCCGACCACCAGACCGTTTTCTACAATAAGCCTGCTCGCTTCAGCCTGGTGCACATCGAGAAGTTTTTGATTTTCAATTTTTTCTTTCATCGCAAGCCGGTAGCGCTGTTTATCTGCCTGAGCGCGTGTTCCCCGTACCGCGGGCCCTTTGCTTCCATTCAAGATTCTGAACTGAATCCCGGTCAGATCAATAATGTTGGCCATTTCCCCGCCGAGCGCATCAATTTCTTTCACGAGATGACCCTTGGCCAGGCCTCCGATTGCCGGATTGCAAGACATATGCGCGATGGTATCCAGGTTCATCGTGAGCAAAAGCGTGGAACAGCCCATGCGTGCGGAGGCCAGGGCCGCTTCACATCCTGCATGGCCGGCGCCGACGACAATCACATCATATTTTTTTGAATAAGCCATAAATCATCCCAACGCGAGAAAACGAAGCAATACTGCGGGGAACACAAGTTACTTCCGGACAAACTATTCGTATTATTATTTTCCGATGCAGAAGTTTTCAAAAATTCTATCGAGGATATCTTCCGTATATGTTGCACCGGTAATAATGCCGAGACTGTCCAGGGCGCAGCGAAGATCAAGAGCGATAAATTCCGGTGAAGCATTGTCCTTGATCGAGGCGTGCGCTTTGAGCAAGCTTTCACGAGTTTGTTCCAGTGCTGTTTTATGGCGCAGATTTACGGTCCAGGCATGGTCACGCGACGGAGCAATCCCTTGTTTTTGCATATTTAAGATGGCACTCTTCAGCTCTTCGAGACCCTCCCCGGTAATACAGGAAATCGACACCTGTACCACAGGTTGATTCAGGGCTTCCGCTTCCCTGGGCAAATCGGACTTATTAATCACCGCGACGGCATTTTTTCCGGCTACATACTCCAGCACCAGCCGATCCTCCGGCGTAAGCTTTCGGGAGCCATCGAGCACCACCAAAACAATATCCGCAGATTCAATTGCCGCAAGGGTCCTGCGGATGCCTTCTTTTTCCACAATATCGTGTGAATGCCTGATTCCAGCCGTATCGATGATTTTTAAGGGAATTCCTGCAACATTGAGATATTCCTCGAGCAGATCCCTTGTTGTGCCCGGTACGTCTGTAACAATCGCACGATTCTGCTTAAGAAGGGTGTTCAACAGGGAAGATTTGCCCACATTAGGCCGGCCGACAATGGCCGTCGCGAATCCATCCCGAAGAATTCTGCCATAGTTGTAAGTAGAAAGCAGGGATTCCACTCCCCCAATCAGCTGCACAACAGTGTCAGCCGGCCGGGAGCCTATACCAAACTCAATGTCCTCTTCCGGAAAATCTATCCAGGCCTCCACCGCTGCAGTGAACGAAAGCAATTGATTGCGGAGCAAGGCAACCTCGGACGATAATCCGCCGAGCAATTGATCGTTCGCCGCGCGATGCGCCAGGGCAGTCTTAGATTTGATGATATCCATAACCGCTTCAGCCTGGGTCAAATCAATTCGTCCGTTTAAAAAAGCACGTTTTGTAAACTCCCCCGGCTCTGCCTGCCGGGCGCCGGCCGCGATGAGCAGCGACAGGGTGCGCCAGAGCGGCATCATGCCGCCGTGACAATTTATTTCGACGACGTCTTCACGCGTGTAGGTGGCTGGCGAGCGCATTACACTTGCCAGGACTTCGTCGACCTGCTCCTGTGTAGCCGGATCGACAATATAACCGTAGTGGAGAGAATGTGTTGGCGCGGTTTCAAGGCTTCCCGCCTCTGGTCTGCGCAGCCTGAACACTTTATCAGCAATTGCAACAGCCGTTCTGCCGCTGATGCGGATAATTCCGATGCCGCCCTCTCCCGGAGGAGTAGAAACCGCACAAATTGTGTCCTGCTCAAACATAAACCATATATTACCACAATGACGAAGCACGAAAAAGCCATTTTTAGAGGTTCCTACAGGGCTAAACAAAGAAACCAGACGTATCCGTATGCTTTTTTAGAGTTTTTTACTTGGAACCGCCTTTTTATGATACAATAACTCTGAAAATGGTGGCCTATGAAGATACCCGAGTTAAGAAAACTGGTGGAACACTTTTCCTATGAACAAATCGACGCCTGCATTCAGCAGCAGCTTGCCAAAGGAGAAAATGAATGCAATGTCATAGATAAGACAGATGCCGTTATCGAAGCACTCAGCAAGGCAGGTGTTGTTCGCGAGATGATGGACAGCGGATTGACATTCTCGGACGCGCTCCGGGAGCTGGGCAGAAAAATACGCGCTGTGTATGGAAAGGAAAAAGACAATGACAATGACTGATCATGCTCTCTGGGAGCGCTACAAAAAATATCTCTGTACAAACCAGTTAATCGGCATGACACTTGACATCAGCAGGATCAAGTTCAATGACGATTTCTTTGACCGCATGGAGCCCAAAATACAGAAAGCGTATGAAGCAATGGATGCGCTGGAATCAGGGGCCATAGCGAATCCTGACGAAAACCGCATGGTTGGACATTACTGGCTTCGAAAGCCCCAATTGGCACCCTCAGCGGAAATTGGCAAAGAAATCGAAACCACGCTGCAGGCAGTCAAAGATTTTACCTTCTCAGTTCACGCGGGAAAAATAATGCCGAAAAAACGCGCCCGGTTCACGCGTTTTTTATGCATCGGCATCGGTGGTTCTGCTCTCGGCCCGCAATTTATCGCAGATGCCCTCGGATCACAAACCGACAAAATGAAGCCGTATTTTCTGGATAATACCGATCCCGACGGAATAGACCGGGTGCTGTCTCAGCTCGGGGATCAGCTGGGCGACACGCTTGTTCTGGTAATATCCAAGAGCGGCGGCACTGTAGAGACCAGAAATGGGATGCTTGAAACGGCTGCGGCCTACCGAAAAGCGAACCTGTCTTTTGAACGGCATGCGGTCGCGATTACTGGAGTGGGAAGCAAGCTTTATGAAATAGCAAAAAAAGGAGGCTGGCTAGCCACCTTCCCGATGTGGGACTGGGTGGGTGGGAGAACATCAGTATTATCAGCAGTCGGCCTTCTTCCGGCATCTCTCCAGGGGCTCGATATAAATAGCCTTTTGACCGGTGCCGCCCTCTGCGATGAGGCAACGCGGAGCAAAAAGACGCACTCAAACCCCGCGGCCCTTCTGGCCCTTGCCTGGTATCATGCCACAAAAGGCAGCGGTCAGAAAGATATGGTGATACTGCCCTATAAAGACAGGCTGCAGCTCTTCTCGAAATACCTCCAGCAGCTGGTTATGGAGTCGCTTGGCAAGGAAAAAGATCTTGCGGGTAAAGTTGTGAACCAGGGAATCACTGTTTACGGTAACAAAGGAACCACAGACCAGCATGCCTATGTTCAACAGCTTCGGGATGGGGTGAACAATTTTTTCGCCACGTTTATACAGGTCCTGCATGACCATGACAGCGCGTCGATTGAAATTGAGCCCGGTGTCACCACAGGTGATTATTTAAACGCGTATCTGCAGGGGACACGAAATGCCCTGTATGAAAACGGGCGGGAATCCGTTACGATCTCAATCGAAAAACTGGACGCACAGTCCATCGGAGCGCTCATTGCCCTGTATGAACGGGCCGTTGGATTTTACGCGTCGCTGGTGAACATCAATGCATATCATCAGCCGGGGGTAGAAGCAGGAAAGAAAATGGCCGACGCCGTGATCACGTTGCAGCGCGACATTCTTGCTTATTTAAAGAAGAACAGCGGAGCGTCATTTACTGCTGAAGAGATCGCACAGGGTATCAACGCGCAAGACAGTGCAGAATCTATTTTTAAGATTCTTGAGCATGTGAGCGCGAATGCCGATCATTCGGTGGGCAAGACACCGGGGAACAAGGTGTTTGATGCGAAGTTTCAGGCGTTGTGATAAGATTTTGTCGATTTAAATAAGATCTCATCTTGCTTCATTACCAGTGGATGCGCCAATATTGACTCCCCTTAGCAAGGGGAGGCAAGGTGGGGTGGATTACCAAAAAAGAAGAGGCCACATCTTGTTAGTTTTTTCCGGTTGCCTTTTTCCTTCATCATTGCTTTCACTGGAAGTTTCCCAATGAATTATTCTGGTAGTCCGGCGGCTTTAAGTATAACGTAAGGCTGTGTGGATTTATATTCCTGGAGTCGGTACACGACATTACATCGGTATGACTGAGCAGCGTTTGTATCGTGCAGATATTGTAGTTCGCCTGCAAGAGGTGTGTCGTAAAATCGTCACGGTTCAAACAGCTTATTTTGTCGTTATGTGTTACAAGTACGACTGCGCTCAGGAGGAGGTCGAATGAATAAGAAGCTGTGGTTTTATGTAAGCAGTTTGGCAGCATTACTGGCTTTCCTAGCAGGCTGTGTGACTCTCAGCCCACAAGCAAAGCAAATTCAAATAGTAAGGAACTCGCAGGAGGTTTCCGCCTGTCAACGTATAGGCCCGGTGTCAACAAAAACTATGGCGTGTGTCGATCCCTCCACGTGTATGCGTGCTGCCGCAGCAGAAGGTCGCAATCAAGCTGCTGCGATGGGTGCAACGCATCTGTTGGTCACCTACAACGGCATTACTATTACTCATGGCGTGTTCGATGGTTTCGCATATCGGTGCGCTGAAGATCGAGTAGGTGTGCAGAGAATGGAACTGATCACACCCAATCCTACAAACAGTTTCATAGGGTGCACAAAAGACATCGAGTGCAAAGGTGACCGGATATGCGTATCAGGTCAATGCGTCGCGCCATGAGAAGTTCTTACACAGCAAATTAGTCACTTTCACTAGGAGTGAGCGTATTCACGTATTTGTGTTTATTCTGGAACTCAGAACAATGCGCTTCAACCGTAAATTTCTTCCCGGCACAAACAAAAAACGGCGGGAGAACCAGGAGTTAAAGACCGACCATAGCGGCTTAACTGCCGCATTAGACAGAACACAACCTAAACAACAGGAGGTATCGCGATGATCCCTGAAAAACTGCTGGAAATTATGAAACAGGATGGGGTTGTTGCCATTGCGACATTGGGAAAAGATGGACCGCATATGGTCAACACCTGGAATAGCTACCTCAGAATATCATCAGACGGACGATTGTTTATTCCTGCAGGTTACATGCATAAGACAGAAGCTAACATTGCTCACAACCCGAATGTGCTGATTACGCTGGGAAGCAGCAAAGTTAAGGGCTTGCATGGACCAGGTGCCGGTTTCTTGATCAAGGGAAAGGCAGCCTTCATAACATCCGGACCTGATTTTGATTTCATGAAAGCAAAGTTCAATTGGCTGCGAGCCACCCTAGCGGTAACCATCGATTCAGCTACTCAAACCTGGTAAAGGGGAGTGGAAAGTCTATACGTTGCAGTTTCGTGTCTTTGGCAAGCGTGTTGACAAAGGAAGGGAAGAGGGTTTTTAATGAAATTCATATTCCGCCATGCGGCAGTGTTTCCACTTCTGTTTTTATTCCTTCTGCCCTCCGGATGCAGCAGCAGTAATTCTAATGCGCGATATAACGCGACAATCGTCGAAGGGCGCGCCGTAGTGCAGGAGGTTATGGCCGAAACCGGCGCCACGTCGGTTTCCGTCGCTTTGGTGGATAACAACGGAGTCATCTGGTCGGAAGCTTTCGGTAGCGCAGACCGGGAGGCCAGCCGGAGTGCAACCCCCGCGACCCTGTATGCCGCCTGCTCGGTCAGTAAGATGCTGGCTACGATCTCTGTCATGATTCTTGTGGATCGGGGAGACGTATCACTGGAAGATCCGGTCACGACGTACATTCCGGTTTTCACGATGCCATTTGACGGGCGTTACCGTGACATTACGGTCAGAATGCTTTTAAACCACTCGTCCGGACTTCCTGGAAACGACTCGAGAGGGACCCTCACGGTAAATCCCTTTCCCGGCTATGCCGAGCAGATGATGGCCGGATTACAGTATCAGAGATTGAAGCACAATCCGGGATTATTCAGCGCGTATAACAACGATGGCTTCACAATGGTTGCCAACCTGGTCAAAGCGGTGACCGGACAGAATTATCAGGATTTTGTCCGCGAAAAGATTCTGACCCCGCTGGGTATGAATTCCAGCCGGTATCATATTGAACCTCTGCCCGACGGCTCATACGCCCGGGCCTACTCCGGCGATACTAAACTTACGCAATATTACGTCAACGTATACAGCTCGGGCGGTCTGTTTACCACCCCCGAAGAATTATCCCGTCTGGCCACCCTGTTCATTAATAACGGCGTTTACGGTACTTCCCGGATTCTTACCGCAAGATCCATCGCCGCCATGGCGCAGGACCAGCGGCTGGGATCTTTTAACCCAGTTTCGTTTGAAGAAAACCGGTTCGGTTTGGGGTGGGATACGGTTGCGCAGCCGGGTCTCTCGGCGGTGGGCTTTACGGCATGGCAAAAAACAGGCGATATGAGCGGATTGTATGGAGCCAATATCGCCGTACTGCCCAATGAGAAACTGGGCGTCGTGGTCATGGGCGCATCCAATCAGTTTGCCTCCAGACACGCCGTGAAAATTTCGGAGCGCATTCTGCTTCGCGCGCTGGTTGAAAGCGGCCAGCTTTCCGCAATGCCGGCGCAGCTGGCCGGCGCCTCGCTTCCAGTGCAAACCGTCACGGCGGAGGAGAAAAGCACTTACACGGGATTTTATGCTGCTGGAAGCGGCGCATATCGCCTGAGTTTTGGAGCGGATGACTCCCTCTCGGTATCCGAATATCGAAGCGACTGGACGCCAAAATATGTAAACTTCAAACTGCGCAGCGACGGCTGGTACGCTGCTGATGACGATCCGTTTACCGCACTGCGCCTGCTCACACGGGGAGGATATCAATATTTAGCCCTCCGTCTGAAACGGGGAATGGGACATTACAGCGTTGCCTTTCTCTTCGCACAACGCTTAGATAACAGAGCGGCAATCTCCGCCGCCTGGCAGGCACGGATAGGTGAGGCATGGCTTCCGGTCAACGCCGACCCTTGGTATTTTTTGATCTTGAAAGGCAATGCTATCTTCGGGCTCAGAACGATCACTGACCTGATCGGTTATTTGTTCGGCAACAAGGTTCTGCGCGACATGACCCCGTCTTCCGACAACCGGCTTGATGGAATGTATCTGACACTGCCGGACAGCGCAACAGACTTGATGGATGCGGGAATTGAAACCTGGAACAGTGAAAACTGGCTTCGAGTTGGCAGTTATCTCTATCGTCCCCTGTCCGGCCTGCCGCTTCTTACATCGGGTGCCGGCACCGTGGTGATAGGCAGCGACGGATTCTCCGAATGGCGACGCCTGCCGTCCACAGGTTCACTTTCCGTCAGCCAGGCCGCCTACTGGTTTGTCTATGATGCCGACTTTAATGAGCTGTCGTCCGGAGTTGGAAGCGGTATGGCGTTTTTTTCCGGAGCCGGAGCCAAATACCTGCTTTTATGTGGCACAGCGGGAACGGAAATAACGCTTAATCTGACGACACCGTAAAAAAAAACTTGATCTTGTATATTTCGAGGAAACAAAACAAAGGGGACGATGATATTTAAGTATTTCCCAACCAGGCAATACAACCGATCGCTTCGCTCCGGCTGATTCCTATATTACAGTGCAATCTGGTTCTTTCGAACCAACCGGTCTATGATTTTAAATAATTGTCTGATCTCGGCTTTGGTATTGTAAAAATGCGGTGATACGCGAAGACCGCCGCCGCGCACATTGACCATGATCCCCGCTTCCAGCAGCGCATCTTTCATCTGTACAGGGTCGAAATTTCCGGAAAATGTAATACTGCCACCCCGCTCTGTGCGGGTTTGCGGAGTCAGCATTCGGTAGTTTCTTTTCTCCGCTTCCTTGAAAATCTCATCACCAAGCTCCAGCACGCGTTGCTCAATATTTTCTATTCCCACTTCGAAAAGAAGGTCCAGAGCAGCTCCGAGACCCAAAATACCCATGAGATTGAGAGACCCTTCCTCGAAACGCAGGGCATCAGATTTGAGGGAAAAAACCGGCTTCTCAAAATCAAAGTCTGTTTTCACTGATTTCCAGCCAATAAGCGGCGGCGTCAATTTTTCAGCCAGTGCGGCCCTGCAGAAAAAAATCCCGATGCCTTCAGGGCCAAGGAGCCATTTATGCGAATCCGCAGAAAGAAAATCGATGCAATAGTTTTTTACATCCATCGGGATTATGCCCAGGCTTTGGATCGCATCGACACAGAAAAGAACCCCCCTGCTTCTGCAAAGTTCACCGATTTTTTTCAGATCAGCGCGGTATCCGTTCGTAAACTGCACCGAACTCAGGGACACGAGGCGCGTTCCCGCATCCATCCGGCCCTCCAAGTCCTCAAGACATATGTATCCGTTGCGGGAGGGAATGATCCTGACGTTCACGCCTTTTCGCTGAACGTGCATCCAGGGATACAGATTTGCGGGGAACTCCCGTTCATAAACGAGAAGGTTGTCTCCAGGCTTCCAGTCGAGACCTTCCGCCACGATTGACAAACCGTGAGAAGTATTTTTTACGAAGGCAATTTCCTGCTCCTCTGCATTGACCAGCGCCGCGCATGCTTTTCTGACTTCTGTTATTCGTTGAGACCATTGCGGATAGAAGAAGGCTCCGTTTTTCGATGATTCCGCTAAAAAAGATTGGACAGCTGTTTTTACCCTGAGAGGGATAGGCGACACCCCCGCATGATCGAAGTAGAGGTGTTTTTTCGTAATCGGGAATTCCTGTCGATAGGAGGTGAAGTATCGTTCATTCATGATTTTTGATATACAGCTCCTTTTGTTTGCGTGTTAAGGCTTTCATCGCGTATTCCTTCCTTAATGCTTCAGATTTTCCGCGGCAGGGCTCCTGAAAAAGAATGCGCACAGGCAGGCGGCTCCGGGTGTAGCGTGAAGCGGTTCCCTCCGAATGCTGCTTCAACCGCCGAGCGAGGTCGTTTGTAATGCCGGTATACAGCGAGCCGTCATGGCATTTAAGGATATATAGAATCCATTGTTTCGAGGTTTTTTTGTTCATCGCAGCCTGTTGTGAATTTTATAGAATTGAAAACGGTATATCAAGAAGAATCTCAGACCACGCAGGAGAGACCGCATTAGTTGAATTGGCTCTGGCGCTATGTTATATTGTTTTCGCATGAAAAAATTAGCGGACATAATGCTGCCTGTTGTCAATGATATCCAGGCAGAACGGAAAAGAACAGAGGTTAGCGAGCTCTGGGGGGCGTCAAAAGCCCTTTTTTTGTTCAGTTTTCAGCGCCTGACAGGCCGTCCCATTGTCATCGTAACGGCTAATGAAGAAGAAGCCGTAACCGTGGCAGAAGATCTCGCTTTTTTTAAACAGTGTCCAATCCTTCCTCTTGACGAGCATTTTCGGAACAAGGAAGAAAACGTAACCGAACCCCGCGCAGACGCCGGAATCTTTCTGTTCCCTTCCTGGAGCATTCTTCCCTTCGAAACCGATTCGCCTGACAGCAGAACCGTGGGCGAGCGCATGCGATTTCTATACAACCTGATCACCCGCGCTCCGGGTATCCACGTGGTTCCTGCTCCCGCGCTCATGCAGAAGCTTCCACCCTGGGAACTCTTTGCAGATGCCGTAAAAACCATTGCTCCGGGGACCGAAAGCGACCCGGACAGCATTGTGCAGACGCTCGTGTCTGCCGGTTATGAATCCGCCTCGCTTGTTACGCGGACAGGAGAGTTCAGCAGGCGGGGAGGAATTCTGGATTTTTTTTCGCCGCTGCACGAAAATCCGGTACGGTTGGAATTCGCGGGCGATGTCGTGGAATCAATACGCGAGTTTGACAACGATACGCAGCGTTCTCATGCGGAAATCCGCGGCGCCATCATACTGCCCGTGCGGGAGCTCCTGCTCGGACAGGAACACATTGAACGCTTCGCAAACCGGGTTAACAACGAAGCGCTCATCAATCAGGTCCGGGATGGAAACCTCCCGCAGGGCGTGGAGTTTCTCGCCCCCTTTTTCTATGACATGGGGACCCTGTTCGACTACCTGCCGGAGGAAAGTCTCTTTGTGCGCATCGAGCCTGACGACATCAAACAGGCGCTGACGGAAAGAATGCTGAAAATAACCGAAGGCCGGCAGGAAGAAGTCAACGAGGGGCGGCTGCTTCCCGATGTGCAGGAGATGTACCTTGACCCGGACGGCGTCGAGTCCGGCATGGAACGGTTTTCAGGGGTAGATTTGTTACTGCTCGGCAGCAATGCCGGACATCGCATGGATACAAAATCCGCCGCGTGGCTCGGCATGAAGCTTACCAAACCGCTGGATACGGACCGGGATGCGGCAGGACCTCGTGACGGCACGATGACGGCGCTGGTTGAAAAGCTGAAACAGCTGCGCCGGACGAACCGAGTCTGGATCGTCTGCGGCACGGATGAAGCAGCTGCCCGGATCAAAAAACTGTTTCAGGATTATGACCTCGGCATCCTGCTCGGCCCGGCAAGCGACAACCGGGAGGAAGGCCCCTGGACCGTTACGGCGACAAGCGGCAGGCTCTCCGAAGGGTTTTCGTGGCCGGACCTCGGAATCACGATTATCACCGAAGAGGAAATATTCGGCAAAAAAGTACACCGCATTGCACCCAGGAAATCGCGCATAACGCCGTTTCTCTCGACGTTCAAAGAGCTCAAGCCCGGAGATTATGTCGTTCACACGGACTACGGCGTCGGTGAATACCAGGGCCTTACGCACATAAACGTGGATGGTTTTGAGACCGACTTTCTCGTGCTGCGCTATGAACCGGATGCCAAACTCTATGTCCCGCTGTACAGTCTCGACAAGGTCCAGAAGTACATCGGCGTTGATGGGATGCAGCCCAGGCTCGACCGGCTCGGGGCGCCCGCATGGGCGAAAACCAAGGAAAAGGTCAAGAAAGACATCCTCGAGATGGCCCAGGAGCTTGTGGCCATTTACGCGGCACGCGAGGCAATGCAGCGTACGGCCTTCTCTCCTCCCGACAACCTGTATCGCGAGTTTGAAGGAGCATTTCCTTTCGAGGAAACGCCGGATCAGCAGAAGGCCATTGAAGAGGTCCTTGCTGACATGCAGCGTCCGCGACCGATGGACCGGGTCGTTTGCGGGGATGTGGGATACGGTAAGACGGAAGTGGCGCTCCGGGCCGCATTCAAAGCTGTGGAGGACGGTTTTCAGGCAGCCGTGCTCGTGCCGACAACGCTGCTTGCGGACCAGCACTGCAGAACGTTCTCCGAACGGCTCGCGCCGTTTTCGGCCCGGGTGGAGATGCTTTCACGGTTCCGCACAAGAACAGAACTTAAGGAGACCATCGCAGGTCTCAAGCGCGGCAGCGTGGACATCGTGATTGGGACACATCGTCTGCTTCAAAAGGATGTTTCGTTCAAAAATCTCGGCCTTCTGGTCGTGGACGAAGAACACAAATTCGGAGTGCGCCACAAGGAACGCATCAAGGAGTTCAAAAAGCTGGTGGATGTGCTGACGCTTACCGCCACACCGATCCCCCGGACGCTGCACATGTCGCTTGCGGGTCTGCGGGATCTTTCCATCATTCAAACCCCGCCGTTGGACCGGCAGGCGATCCAGGTCGTGCTGGCGCGTTTCGGCAAACGGGTGATCCGGGAGGCCATTCTGCGCGAGCTTGAACGGAACGGCCAGGTTTTCTTCGTGCATAACCGCGTACAGGGCATCGAACGAATGGCGGCATTTGTCCAAAACCTTGTACCGGAGGCGAAAGTCGGAATCGCCCATGGACAAATGGGAGATGAGGAAATCGAGGACGTGATGTCGCGGTTTATTCACGGCGCGCTGAACGTGCTGGTGACCACAACCATCATCGAATCCGGCATTGATATTCCGACCGCGAATTCCATAATCATAAACCGCGCTGACCGCTTCGGCCTCGCCGACCTGTACCAGATCAAAGGCAGGGTCGGCAGAAGCCGGGAAAAGGCCTACGCATACCTGCTTACGCCGTCCGACGAATTGCTTTCGGACACGGCGCGCAAACGGCTCAGGGCAATTCAGGAGCTTTCCGAACTCGGAGCAGGCTTCCGCATCGCGGCACAGGATCTGGAAACGCGCGGAGCCGGGAATTTGCTCGGCAAGCAGCAGTCGGGCCACATTGCTGCGGTGGGGATCGACCTTTACACCCAGATGATGGAAGAGGCCATGGCAGAACAGCGCGGCGAAACGTTCGAAACGAAACCGGACACGCTCATCAACCTGCGCGCATCGGCGTTTATTCCGGAGGATTACATCAATGATGTCAGCCTGCGGCTTGCCGCTTATAAGGAAATCGCGGGCGAAACGGACGAGTCCGGCCTCGCCGCCATCAGAGAAGAGCTGCAGGACCGGTACGGCAGACTGCCCGAACCGGTGGAGAACCTAATCGAGATCATGAGCGTCAAATGCATCGCCCGCCGCGCTTCCGTGGCAAGAATCGACGCTGCGAAAGAGTTCGTCAATATAACCTTTGCCGAGCATGCTGCCGTTGCGCCGGAGAAGGTCATGTCGCTGCTTAAAAAGAACAAAAACCGGATCAAATTAATTCCTGAATACACGCTCCAGATTGCACTGCCCGATCAATCGCTTGCAACGGCATCCAACGCCGTGAAAAAGTGCTTGCAGGACCTGTTGTAAGTGTGTTATAAGAACCACACTGCACGATACAGTCATGAAACAAAACCGTGACTATAAAAAGAGTGGAGGATATCGCTACATGACAACCATTTATAGAGCATTGAGTGTTTTCGTCATCGCACTGGCCGTTCTGCTGCCGGGCTGCAATAAAGGATCCGACAGTGCCGTCCTGGCGAAAATAAACAGGGAGAAAATCACTGTTGCTGATTTCAAAAAACAATATGATGATCTGGCCCCGCAGCTGCAGGAGGCCGTGGCCGCCGACCCCAAAATGCGCAAGGACTATATCGAAGACCTTATCGGCATTGAGCTGGTGATCCAGGAAGCAAAAAAGCAGGGACTCGACAAGGACGCGGAATTCGTAAAGAACATGGACGCACGGAAGAAAAAAATCGAGGAGTTCAAAAAACAGCTTGACCAGCAGAAAAAGCAGCTCGATGAACAGCTGCAAACCGCAACCCGGGACGAGCTCTTTAACAGCATGCTGAAAAAAGATCTGAGCGAAAAACTGAACAGCCTGCCGGCGCCGACCGACAAGGAGGCACTGGATTTCTACAACAAGAACAAGGATAAAATCCGCACGCCGGACGGCAAGCAGATCAGTTTTAAGGACGTAGCGCCGCAGATAAAAATGCGGCTCATCCAGGAGAAACAACGTCCGATCTATATTGAATACACCAAGAATCTGAGAGCCAAAGCAAACGTGTCCGTAGACGACAAGGCGCTGGACGCAGCCGTTGCAAGCTGGTCGCAAACGACGGCACCGTCCAAAGAAGGAGCTAAATAACACCTCCACCATGAATATGCTGCCGATGACAAAATATATAACCCCAGTGCTGCTGCTGGGGTTATTGTTTTTTTCCTGCAAAAAAAAGGACGAAGGCGATCAGGGGCGCACGGCCACGGCTGACGCAAAAGTGGTGGCAACCGTAAACGGGGACCCGATAACGCTTTCCGAGTTTCAGGAGCGATTTGCCCGCGCCGGGCTCAAGGCCGAACGCGACGCGAGCCGTGCCGTGAAAGAAGAATTTTTGAACCGGCTGATAGAACGCACGATGATGCTGCGCGAAGCCCAGCGAAAAAGAATCAAAGTCGGCACACCGGAAATAGACAAGCGGGTTGAAGCGTTCCGCAGCGAACACGGAAAAGACATCGCGGCGGAACTGGCGGGGCTCGGCGTCGATTTTGAAAAGTGGAAGTCCGACCTCTGGGAAGAGCTCATGATTCAGCGTTTGCTCGAAAGCGAGGTCTACCGGCGCGTTTCCCTGTCATCTGCTGACGTGCGCCGGTACTACCAGGCCAATCCCCAGGAGTTTGAAAAGCCCGAGCAGGTGCGCGTGCGCCAGATCGTGGTTCCTGCCGAGGACGACGCGAAAAAAGTGCTGGAGCTTTTGCATGCGGGCGGGGATTTTGCCGCCATTGCGCACGACAAGTCTACGGCGCCGGAAGCCGCAAAGGGCGGCGATCTTGGTTATTTCGCCATGGGAGATATGCCGAAAGAATTCAACGTGGTGTTCGGGCTTCCCAAAGGCGGCGTGAGCGGGATTATCAAGAGCCCCTATGGGTACCATATCTTCAAACTCGTGGACAAGCGGCATGCGGGGAAAATCACCTTCGAGGAAGCCAGGAAAGAAATCGAAGAAAAGCTGCGGCATGAAAAAGAAGACGTGCGGTACAAACAATGGTTGACAGACCTGCGGGCAAAAACGAAATTTGAAGTAAACTACAAAGCCCTGGAATAACGCCCACCCCGGCAATGCAGCGGGTTTTCAACCGAAAGTAAGCTGTCCTTTAGCGGTCAGCGGCCGTGGTCGTTCCCCCGGATGCCAGCTGAATTTTTCCGATGTCCGACTCGATTTCAAACTCCGTGTCAAAACGCTCCGAAGCGTCCTGTAACGCTTCCAGCACCTCAGCAGCAGCCTTGCCTTTCAGCACCCGCGGCTGGTACTTTACCCGGTAATTATTCACACCCAGAGGAACCGCCTCCGCCCTGACAAGACTCTTGCCCTTAAAGGTCAAAAGGAGTATGATACTGCTGTTTGTATTGTTGCTTTCGGACCCGAAGACGAAATTTCCGAGGCTGTACGCTATGAGACGGCCCTTGTAAATTTCGATTTCCTGCAGTACATGAGGATGGTGGCCCAGCACGAGGTCTGCGCCCCAGTCTATGGCCTGATGCCCCAGCTCCACTTGATACTCTTTGGCCGCTGTCATCAGTTCAGCGCCCCAGTGAAACGAGACCACCACGAGATCAGCCAAAGGGCGGATTTTTTCCACATCAGCTTTTACAAATTCCTGATACCCCGGCGCGGTGCCCGGACGCTTCGCTGAAGCGTAGAATTCAAGCGGAAAGGTGAGGGAATACGAAAGAAAGGCAACTGTTTTTCCCTTGATTTTCAGGATCGCGGGTGCGCGTGCATCCTCAATGTCCATCCCCGCCCCTGAATAGAGAATCCCGTTTTCGTCGAGAATTTCAAGCGTGTCCTGCAGCGCCAGCGGGCCGAAGTCCATGGAATGATTGTTGGCCAGCGTAACCACGTGGACACCGGCTGCCGCGAGAGCTTCTACGGCGACCGGTCCGGCGCGAAGCGTGAACTTCTTGTTTTCCACGGCAGTACCGCGCGTGGAAATCGGCGACTCGAGGTTGCCTACAACAATATCCGCCTTGTCGAGAAACGGCTGCACCTCGACAAACGGATACTGCGGACCGAACTTCTTTAAAACCGGTTCGGTCCGATGCCCGAGCATGATGTCGCCGACCGCGGCGATCGTGATTTCCTCCGGCTGTGCCGCCGTCGGTTCCGCGGCAAGGGCGAATGACGCAAGAGCAAGCGCAGTAATAGCAGTAAGAAACGAAGCAACGGTTTTTTTCATACTATACTGGATAATAATCAACTTGGTTTCAAAAGGCAATAAAAAAGAAAATCAGCATTTCCAATCCAACGTATAACGAGCAGGAAACTAAAACATGGCTAAAAAAATCTTCTTATCGATTGTGATGTTAACAGGCCTTTTTCTTTTCTCAGGCCTGCAGGGCGCCGCAACCGGCTCCCTTGTTGTGGACCGGGTGGTTGCCGTTGTGAACGGCGAGATTATCACGCTTTCCGATCTGCAGCGTGAGGAGACCCTCAATAAGAAAAAAGAACCAAAATTGGACACGCGTCATATTCTTGAGGACATGATTGACAGAAAACTGCAGATGACTGCCGCAAAACGCGCCGGCATGGACGTTACGGACAAGGAATTGAGCGAAGCCGTTTCGGACATAGAAAAACGAAATAATATGGACAACAGACAGTTCGAGGCGGCCTTGGCCAAAGAAGGGCTGACCCTTGAACAATACAAGTCGGATCTGAAGGAGCAGATGACGCTTTCGCGCGTTTTCAACAAATTCGTGCGCGCCGGCATTGCTGTGGACGAGGCAGAAGCACGCGCATTTTACCAGAAAAACCTGAAGGTATATTCCCTTCCTGAAGAGATCCGCGTACGGCAGATATTCATTCCGGTGCCGGAAAAAGCGAAAGCGGACAAGATTGCCGCGGCAAAAGAAAAAGCACAGGCATTGTATGAGCGCGCGAAAAAGGGAGAAGACTTTATCGGCCTTGTCCGCGAGGGATCGGAAGGCGTGACCGCCCAGCACGACGGCGATCTGGGCTTCATGCAAAGGGACCAGGTGATTCCCGAGATTGCAGCGGCCATTCAGAATCTTCAGCCCGGCGAGATTGCAAAACCGTTCCTCGGCGCCGGCGGCTATAATATTATCCTGCTCGAAGAAACGCGCTCGCCGATCAAACCGTTCGAGAGTGTCAAGGAAGAGATTCTGAATATTCTCTATCAGCAGAAGCTGGATAATTCCTACCGGAACTGGCTCCAGACACTCAGAAGCGATTCGCATATAGAAAACAAACTGTAGCGGGGATTCCGGGCGTTCTCTATCTCTATTTTTCTTTCATCAATCCACATGAAAACAGTAAAGCTAAAGCACAAAGAAGAGCGGCGCGTTTTGCGCGGGCACCCCTGGGTGTTCAGCAACGAACTTCAGCACACCAAGGAGACATTTCTTCCCGGCGAACTGGTGGATGTGCTTGACGCGTCCGGCCGGTTTGTCGGCAGAGGGTATATCAATCCCCATACCCTGATAGCGGTCCGCATTGTAACACGGAAACAGGAAGCAATTAATCAGGAGTTTTTTCACACGAGGCTGGCCACAGCGCACGCCCTGCGAACCGCGCTCGGGCTTGCTGATTCGTTCCGGGCCGTGTTCAGCGAAGGAGACAATCTGCCGGGATTGATCGTGGACAAATACGCCGACACGCTGGTCGTGCAGTCATCCACGGCCGGCATGGACAATCTTCTCCCGGAATTAATTCCCGCGCTGCAGCAGGAGTTTTCCCCGAACGCAATTGTTCTCCGGAACGACATGGCCTCCCGCGAGTTGGAAGGACTGTCCCTTGAAACGCGCGTCCTGCATGGAGAACTCGGAGGGCCCGTCCTTATTCAGGAGTCAGGCATCCAATACGAAGTCGATCTGCTCCAGGGCCAGAAAACAGGTTTTTTTTTCGACCAGCGGGAAAACCGGCTGGCAATCAAGGATTACGTGAACGGGGAGCGGGTGCTCGACTGTTTCTGCTATGTCGGCGCCTGGTCGCTTACTGCTGCGCGCTTCGGCGCCTCAGAAGTCATCGGACTCGATTCATCAGAACGGGCCATCGCGAGCGCCTCCTTCAACGCGGAACTGAACGGATTGTCCGTGCAATTCAAAAAAGCCGATGTTTTCGAGGAACTGCGGCTGCTCGAAAAAAATCGGGAACACTTCGGCAGCATCATTCTTGATCCTCCTGCGTTCGTAAAGAACAGGGCGAAAGTGCGCGAAGCGCTGAAGGGCTACAAGGAAATCAACCGCAGGGCAATGCAGCTGCTCGAACCGCACGGCATCCTCGTGTCCTGCTCATGTTCGCACCATATAGACCAGGCGTTGTTCAGGGAAATGCTGCTCGATGCAGCATATTCCGCCGGCAGACAGGCGAGGCTCCTCGAGATGCGCGCGCAGTCCCGGGACCATCCGATTCTTCTTGCGGCGCGGGAAACCGAGTATCTGAAATGCGCGATTCTGGTTGTTGACTGATGCTGCGGAAAAATACTTTTTTAGCTTGACTAACACCCATCCTCTGGGTAAGATGTTAACCGTTTCAGGGCGCTTAGCTCAGCGGGAGAGCACTGCCTTCACACGGCAGGGGCCACTGGTTCAATCCCAGTAGCGCCCACCATTTTTCCATAATAACACGTGGGTTTTTCTTACGGATTTTTGTTTGTCCGAATAAAAATGTAACGCAGGTTTTTGAGGCCAAATTCAAAGTTGAACGGAATACCGAGCACAATTCAAGGCAGTAGTAAACGTTTTTTCTGCTTCGGCGTAGGTGGTTCGCTTCAACTCTATTTCGACCGCATCAACTGCGGCGTCTGTTCACTATTATACTGCTTTCGTGCGATCCGCTCTACCTGAGGCTTGAGATAGCTGTAAAGATCATCTATTTTCAGCGAACCATCCTGGGTCGTTACGCCCTCATTCTTGATGCCTTTGAGCAAAAAATATGTGAAGAGCCCATGGCCTTTTTCCTCATAGGTAGAGCTTATCTGATCACCCTGAGAAGCCGAGATAACCGTCATGTTCCTAGATGGCACTGAATTGTTTTGAAGGTTCATAACAAGCGGACGCGCGCCCTTGGCCAGCACCGAGCGCCCTCCCGCACCGGAGAAGCAAGAATCAAGAGCGACAATGATTTCCTTCGCGGGCAACTTCCCAAGCGCATCATACATTCTTTTCAGCGAGTAGCCGGTTTCTGCAATAAACGTTGGATCTCCGTCATAGGGCACCAGATAAGCCCCTCCTGTCTTGGGTTCCGGTGCACCATGGCCCGAGTAGTACACAAATACGGTGCTCTCTTTCTCGACATTATTTGGGAGCCATTTTTCGAAGTATTTTACAAAGTCGACATTGGTGGCATTTTCGTTCAGCAAGGTGACAACGTTTTCTTCAGGATACCCAAGGGCTTTGGTGAGGTAATCAACAACTAACCTCGCATCCTGGGTTGCGTAATCCGCCCTCGGCAACTTCTGGCGGTAGTTTTGAATGCCGATCACAACAGCGTAGGCTTTACTGTTCTGCTTGGTTTTTACTACCGGCACGACATCAATATCCGACCGCTGCATAGAAGAATCTTCACTGGATAATGAAGAAGCATCGTCATCCGCAAACTGTTCCTGCTGTTGTTTCTGCAACGTTTTTTTTCGAGAGGGAACGGCTGCGGTCTGTTCTCGTTTTTGAGCTGCTACTACTGTTTCTCCTCCGCGATTAGCGCCGTAGTCAAACAAAAGCCTTACCATCTTGGTGTTTTTCTTGCACTCCGCGATAAACAGAGGCGTCCCGCAATTACAACTTGCCGCCCATCCGTCCCCACAGCTTATTTTATTTACGTCCGCTCCTCTCTCGAGCATAAGACGGACGATATCCAGCCGGGCATTATTGAACACCGCCTCATGCAAAGGTGACAAACCGGGCATTACACGCGCGTTAACGTCAGCGCCATTATTTAATAAATCTTCCACTTCCTTAATATCTCCCCGTTTTGCAGCTCTGCCCAAGGAGGAAACAGTTGCACATCCTGTCGTCAACAGAAACAAAAAAACGACAAACGCCACGCCGATACAAGAAAATATTGATTTTGAAGGATTCTCTCTTTTCACCATGGCCTCCAGCAAATTCAGGAAAAGCGACATACAGTATTTTTTGGTTATTACAGAGAAAATTCAACTTGTTAAATGTATAACAGGGCCAGGGGATAAATGCAAGAAAAAAGGGTTATGATATTTTTCAGGTTCAGGCTTAATATCTGCAAGAGATTGCTGGAAGTAGCTTGTTGTACGGGGTATTTGGAGCTGAGGAATAATATTTGAACTGACAAACCAAAATAAAACTCTAGATGCTAATTCTGCAAATGGTCTTGTTATAGTAACCTTTTTGAAACTGTCTAACTATTTTGTAACTACTTGACAAAATATATTATTAGATGATACGGTCACTTAACAGCAAAGAAAAATATCAGTCCAAACCGCAGGAACG
Source organism: Nitrospirota bacterium (assembly GCA_963663225.1). Taxonomy (GTDB): domain Bacteria; phylum Nitrospirota; class UBA9217; order UBA9217; family UBA9217; genus JBAZLV01. The sequence goes on from OY760142.1 coordinate 1,254,426, forward strand.
GAAGGAGGCCGATATGACAAAAGAAAAAATCGGTAATAATATATTTATTCCCATGCCGGTATGTATTGTCGGTGCGATATGCAACGGCAAAGAAAACTACATGGCAGTAGGCTGGATCACGAGAGTAAACGGCAATCCTCCAATGGTCGGAATCGGAATAGGCAATAAACACCACACGTGGAAAGGGATAACCGAACATGGGGAGTTTAGTGTTAACTTCCCTGCGGCAAACGACCTAAAGAAAACGGACTACGTCGGCATTGTGTCAGGGGCCGTAAAAGACAAGTCTCAGCTGTATACGGCACGGTATGAAAATCTTAAAAGAGCGCCCCTTATAGAGGAATGTCCCTTATCTCTGGAATGTAAACTGGTTCAGAAAATGGAGCTTCCCACGCATACGCTTTTTTTGGGCGAAATCGTCGGCGCCTATGCTGACCCGAAATACATGATTGATCATAATTTCAGCTACGAAAAAGCGGGAGCGTTCCTGCTGACCATGATGGACAATACGTACTGGAGTTTCGGAAAGAAAATCGGCGATGCGTGGAAGGATGGAAAAAGCTTTCAATAGATTTTCGGTATGCGCGCGATAGGAAAATTGCATAAGGATTATCCGGAAACCCCAGGGAGGCGCCAGTGAACAAGACTGATACCACTACCGATATAAAAGAAAAGGCATATGCGCTCGGCTATGATTTATGCGGGACCATTCCGGCAGATTCCTTGAACGAATACACTGCGTTTCTCGATAAACGGGTGGAACGGTTTCCGCAATCGCGCCATTTATACGAACAACTCTACGCGCTGGGTTCACCCGAGAAAAAAGAAGCATGGGCGAAATCAATCGTTGTCTGCGTAAGACGGTATAATAAATACAAAATTCCGGCGAATGCAAACAAATACTTTGGAAAATTGTATTTGTTTGACCGCAGATTGCCGTACACGGAAGGCTACAAAAGCGCAGCCTTATTCGAAGAATATCTTCAAAGCAAAGGAATGAAGTGTTTTAAGGACTCGACTGCTGCCAGATTGGCGGCGGTGAAAGCAGGTCTGGGGCATTTTGGGAAAAATAATTTTCTCTATACCCGGCACGGGTCATGGGTCACCGTGGATACCTGGACGGTGAGCGCCGAGCTGGACTATGATGGTCCGAAGGAAGTCAGCTCCGCGTGCCCGCCGAACTGCACCACGTGCATTGATGCCTGTCCCACGCGAGCAATGGCAGGTCCCTACGCAATGGACAGGGGATTATGCATAGCGCAGCTGTCCTTTTTTTCTACCGACCTTCCTGAAGAACAGGTGCGGGAGCAAATGGGGACCTGGTTATACGGGTGCGATGTATGCCAGGATGTGTGCCCGAAAAACAGCGGGTTATGGAAGGAAGAAGAGGAGTTTCCAAGGTTGAATTCCCTCGCGGGGCTGTTAACCCCGGACAGGATCGCAGAAATGGGTGAACAAAGGTACCTTGAGACAATTCAACCGAGATTCTGGTACATCAACAAAGAAAGCATCTGGCTCTGGAAGTCCAACGCGATACGGGCAATGGCAAACAGCAATGACTCCAGGTACCATCCGTATATCAGGCAGGCCTGTCAGGAACACGATGCAAAAATTAAAAGCATGGCAAATTGGGCCTGCAAAAAGCTCGGCATTTAAAAAAGGAGAGAACAATGCCCCACATTATTGTAAAGCTGTATCCAGGAAGATCAGAGCAGCAGAAGACTCAGCTTGTCGAAACAATCGTGAAAGATGTTGTGGCAATAGTCAAGTGTGAAGAAAAATCCGTTTCCGTGGCTGTTGAAGAAATCAAACCGGAAGACTGGGTGGAAAAAGTGTATAAGCCGGATATACTTAGTAAGCAAGAGCAACTTTACAAAAAACCGGGCTACAACCCGTTATAACGGCGATGGAAGCAAACACATAAATCAACCGCAGCACCCTGAGAAGATTCAATAAGAGGAGAACTAATATGAAAGCTATCGCAATAAACGGCAGTCCAAGGTCAGGCGGCAACACGGAAATTTTGCTCAAAAAAGTGCTGGAGCCGCTGAACGCCGCGGGGTGGAGCACGGAGTACCTGAAAATCGGCGGCCAGGCGGTACGGGGTTGCATGGCCTGCTTTAAATGTTTTGAGAAGAAGGACAGGCGGTGCGTAATACAGCAGGATTCCATGAATGAGTTTCTGGAAAAAATGTACGACGCCGACGCGATTATTCTCGGCTCACCGACCTATTTCACAGATGTGACTGCCGAAATGAAAGCTTTGCTTGACCGGTCGGGACTGGTGTCGCTGGCCAATGGCGCCCTGCTCAGGGGAAAAATAGGCGCTGCGGTCGTGGCCGTCCGGCGCGGCGGCGCCACGCATGTGTTCGACAGCATCAACCACATGTTTCTCATGTCTTCCATGATCGTGCCCGGTTCCATCTACTGGAACATGGGCATGGGGCTCGGCAAGGAAGAAGTTCTTCGTGATGAGGAAGCAATGCGCAACATGAATCATCTTGGACAAACAATCGCGTGGCTCGGCAAAGCGATCGTTTCAGCGCGCAATAGCTTTCCTGTGCCGCCGCTTGGCGAAGCATAGGTTCTTCGCGGGAAGCGCATATGAGACATGACCTGGAAAACAAGGCTGATGTAACGCTTATGCCCGGAGAAGCGTACATTACCGATAAACCGTTGATCATCACTACGATTCTGGGTTCCTGCCTGTCTTTTGTTTTATACAACAAACGACGCCGTCTTGCCGCGTTGTCTCATGCGCAGCTTCCCATGGAAAAAACACAGCACTGCTGTGTTGACAACTGCCCGGTAAAGTGCAATGCCGCGACCGAAGACAACCCTCTCAAGTATGTGGCCGGTTCCACCGAAACGCTGATCGATACGATCCAATCTCTGGGAATAGCGCCGCGCGAGCTTGACGTGAAAATTTTCGGCGGCGCTGATGTGCTCAAGGTGGCCTATCCCACAAAGTCCATAGGGAAGCAAAATATCGAAATGGCGCACGCGCTCATCGATAAATACAAAATGAAACTGGTCGCAGAGGACACGGGCGGAAAGCAGGGGAGAAAGATTGTTCTGAATGCAGGAACCGGCGATGTATGGGTAAAGAAAATCGTCAATGAAATGCGCGATACGCGCGATGACAGCGTGGGGATTGCCGATTATTTACACAAGCTGAAATAGTGGAGGACGTCTGTTCAGGCAATAATCGATTTCTCACTTAGCCGTGATACTACAGATGCTGCCAAGCAGTTGCCTGAACAAACCGGGAAAGTCCGTCTTTCTGCGATGAATCGGCACAAAACTCTGCCATGATCTGCGGAAAGAAGGAGTGGAAATGGTTCTGGAGGGAATCGTAGTTCTGCTCCAGCTCTTCGATGGCCGAGTCCAAAGGATTTTCATGCCGCAGCCTTCGGGAGATTCTTCTGAATGTCCGGTCGATGCTTTCCACGGACCGGTAGCTTCGCAGCCAGTCTTCGTGGACCATCTTCTCGATCACCAATGGCACCGGGTGGGGGACAGCCACGCGATGCCGGCCCAGGTTTTCATAAACCCGCCCAACGAACTCATCAAGCGTTAAGGAGTTGTATCGGTCCCAGTTCGTTGCCAGAAAGTGGTCATAGGCCACGTCGATGATGATGCCCGCGTAGCGCCGCCGGGAGTCGCTCACAAGCCGGCGGCTCGCGGCAAAGACTTCGTGCGAGTCCGTAAAGAAGTCCACTCTGCGGTGATTGCGGATGCCTTCTGCCACTTCGCGAGGAAAGCGTCCCTCCACGTTGCCTTTTACAAAATCGGCAAGAAGGTTCCCCAGCATCGAAGCAGGGGTGTCGTTGCTGCAGAGCATGTGGGCGAGGTAGTTCATGGAGTGTGAAGGAGTATACGATTGAAGAGAGGAAAAAGTCAATCCCTGCGACACGGAGTTTTTGAAAAGAGAGAGGTACACAGTAAGCAGCAATGCAGGATGCATATAACGCCGGCGTAAAATAACTTTACAGGGCCGGGAAAGGAAATTATAATATTTCTTAAAAAGTGCGGGCTGCTATTGCGTGCTTGGTTTTTAGAGAGACAATGCATGCTGGTTGTCCGTCAAACGCAACGATCCGCCAGGGGGCAGGTTATGAACAGAACGCGTAAGATATCCTCAATCAGTGTGATCCTGATGGTGCTAGCGGCCGTTGTGCTCAGCGGGTGCGCCACGTCCCGCACGGTCATGATCGCGCCCATCGATTCTGCGTCAAAGAGCCTGGTTCCCGTGCCGTTTTCGGTGCACGTGGAAATTCGGGGGGTCAAGGAGGAAAATCCAAATCCAGTGACCCCGATCGCTGTAGACAAGGAATCGTTGAAGAGGATGATCGTACGGTATCTCGCGGCCCGCTCGACGTTCGACCGTGTTTTGGACGGTCTTGCGGACAGCGTGCTGAACATTGACGTCACCTACCACGTGCGGCAAGGCAATTTTTTTGACTACGTCGCGAATTTGAAGGCGGCGTTGATTTCGAAGGACGGGCGCGATCTCGGTTCGTTTACAGGACAAAGCACTGTACGAGGCGGCATGACGAGGTTTTCCGCGAGCGCCGACGTCGAGCCGATGAACAGCGCTATGGCGCAGGCAATTGAAAATCTCTGCCTGAGGATCGAAGAGAACCGTCCGCTGATCCTGGCAAAGCTTGGTCGGCAGGATGCTCTTCCTCTGGCAGCAAAACCCCTCATCAGATCCGATGTCGATGACATCCAGATCACAAAATCGAAACCGAACCCCAGCGCGTACGCCGTTGTCATCGGCATCGAGCAGTACCGACAGAAATTACCCGCGGCGGATTTTGCCGTGAGCGACGCGCAGACCGTGACCGACTACCTGACGAAAGCCATGGGGTATCCGGCGGAAAACATCATTACCCTCACAAATGACCGGGCGGCGTTGGGGGATTTTGTAAAATACATCGAGCGATGGCTCCCGAACAATGTAGAACATGGGAGTACCGTTTTCATCTACTATTCGGGACACGGGGCTCCCAACACCAAGACGGGGGATGCTTATCTTGTTCCCTATGACGGCGACCCGACGTTTATCGCGGAGACGGGTTATTCGCTGAAGAGAATGTACGACGCCCTGGGAAAGCTACCGGCCAAGGAAATCATTGTTGCGCTCGATTCATGCTTCTCGGGCGCGGGCGGCAGATCGGTCCTTGCGAAAGGCGCCCGGCCTCTTGTCATGAATCTCAAGCATGACGCAGTAATGGCAAAAAACATAACCATTCTTGCTGCTTCCTCGGGCGAACAGATCAGCTCGACCTATGACGAGAAGGGCCACGGTCTCTTTACCTACTTTTTGCTCAAGGGAATCAAGAATGAGAATGTCGTAAACCAGGACGGCTCGCTCGCTGTACAGGATCTGTTCAGCTACATGAGGCCTCAAGTGGAGCGGATAGCCAGAAAACAGTATAACAATGAACAGATACCGCAAATGATCGGGCCGAATAGATGATGAAGGCTTTTGCGGCAAGGGTCACTTATGAACTCACGTCCGCAGGGAGCGCGATTGTCGAAAAGTTTGCGGCGGACCAGTCCCACGAGATGTAGCAGGAATATGACAGCGTTTTGTGTCCATGGCTAGCTATGAACGAAAGACCCTTTCTGACAGTTGACTGCGTTATGTTTCATAACAGCACAGTCGTCCTTATTCGGCGGGCATACGAACCGTTCAAGGGATGGTACGCGCTGCCCGGCGGTTTTGTGGAAGCCGGGGAGACCGTCGAGGAGGCGTGCCGCCGCGAGACGCGCGAGGAAACCGGCCTCATCGTCAAAGACCTGCGGTTGATCGGTGTTTATTCCGACCCCGCGAGAGACCCCCGCAGGCACACCGTCTCCGTGGCTTTTCTCGGCGAGGCTGACATCTCTTCCCTCAAGGCGGGTGACGACGCGAGCGCAGCGGAGCTGGTTGTTGACTGGCAGCATGCCGAGATAGCGTTCGATCACAAGAAAATACTGCACGATGCATGGCGGTTGCATAATCGACGGTAATAACTATTAATTTTTTTTGTTACCTTTCTTGCTTGCTCCAAGAAAGGTAACCCAATCCCCTGCGACATATGATTCCGGCTTTGGCCGGAGTCGGGTTAGTCGCGGGGAGGTCGCATTATCAAGAGCCTTCGGCTCATAAGGTTCTCCTCAGAAGGGCACCCGGCGAACATTCTGGTCCGTCATCCTCAATCGCCCTCAGTACATTTCGGAAATAGTCTGTATTCGCGCTACGCACTCATAACCACTGGCCACGAGCTCAATCGTCTGGCGGGAATGTTCGTATGGGGAGGCCCTTGTGTGCAGCCCCATCCGCCCTCTATCACCCTAAAGTAATCCACCAATTTGCCGATAAGCATAGCAGCAAGAGCAAAACACGGGATTCGTGTGCTTTTTTTTAATTAGTTACGCGAAAGTTCGCAACGATATTAGAAATCGGGCGTGATTGTTCTGCCAAGAGGTCGAGGCCAGGGAAATGGGCATCAATGACATATCGCTGACAACGGGAATGAGGTCGAATCTCATCAGCCTGCAGAAGACGTCAAGTCTCCTGAACAGGACACAGGAGCGTCTTGCCACCGGCAAGAAAGTGAACACCGCCCTTGATAATCCCACCAGCTTTTTCGCGGCCCAGACGCTCAATATGCGTGCCTCCAATCTGACGGGCCTGAAAGACTCTATGTCGAACGCGGTCAGCACCATTCAGGCCGCGAACGACGGCATAACAGGCATTACCAGGCTGATCGATGCTGCAAAAGGCCTGGCCCAGTCTGCGCTTGCCACGTCCGACACGACCGCGATCAACTCATACGCTGCGCAGTTCGATACAATTTTGGGCCAGATCACGCAGATGGGCGGCGATTCGGGCTATTCCGGCACCAACTTCCTCGCTTCCCAGAACCTGACCGTCATCTTCGACAGCACGAGCGGGAATTCACTCCAGATCAACGGGTTCAACGGCTCGAGCACCGGGCTCGGCCTGCACGCGGCGAATACGGCAAGCAGCACACAAACCGTCACGAGCACGGTCACAACTCTCCAGACGGCAACAGTGTCAAGTTATGACTCCATCTATCACATTGTCAAGCTCGGCTCCGGCACAGTATCGGCCGCGCTGGGAAATCTTATGAACGCAAATCCGTTCAACTACCGGATAGTCGATTCCGTGACAGGAGCAATCGCAACCGGCGATTCCGTGGATGCTATGGGCTATCAGCCGCCTTCCATTGGTGGAGACTATTGGGCCCTGGTGGTGTCCGGCACGTTTCACATCGGCGACGCGGTCACGATTCAGTACGACGCGAGCGGTTTCAACCACACGACCGGCGCGCCGAACTCCCTAACCGTAACCACGCCCGGCAGCAACTCCTGGCTCGCTTCCGGCGGCATACAGGCTTCGATAAACGAGTTGAATTCCGCCGTGACCACCCTCCAGAACTATTCAGCCGGCCTTTCATCCAACCTGAGCATTGTTACGACGCGCGAGGATTTCACGACCAGCATGGTCAATGACCTGCAGGTCGGAGTCGACGAGCTTACCCTTGCCGACATGAACCAGGAAGGGGCCAGCATGCTGATGCTCCAGACCAGGGAATCGCTCGGCACCACCTCGCTCAGCCTCTCGTCACAGGCGGCCCAGACAGTCCTCGATCTCTTCTGAACAAATCGCTTTCTCAGATAGCGTTTAATCACGAACAAATTTTGAATAACGCGTGGCGGTTGCCTAAACAACGGTAACAAGATATTGATTTCTTTTTGTCACCTTTCTTGCTCGCTCCAAGAAAGGTAACCCAAAGAAGGGCGCCCGGCGAAAATCCTTTACGGCTGACTCGGTCGTCCTCGGTACATTTCGGAAATAGCCTGCATTCGCGCAGTGCACTCATAAACGCTGGCTACAGGCTCGCCAACCTTTGGGCTCAAACAGTCCGAAATGTTTAACCCTCGTCCTCGGTCGTCCGCCTATATTTTCGCATGGGTTTTATCACAGGCCTTGCACACCATTGTCCTTCGGCTAAGGAACCTCTTGTGTGCTCAAGAAAAACATGCTGATCTGAAGACTCACGCCACCTTGCCGGAAAGCGCTCCCTCCTTGACAGTGTGCTTGCTTGCCCCTATACTCAAATAAGCCTTCCGCGATAGCTCCTGTTCTCGCAAAAATTTCACCCCAGCGCCAAAAGAGGATATTGCCATGGCACAAGACCTGACCGCGCGATTCCGAACATTTTTCCCGCTGTTTATTATCACGCTTCTGATACTGGCTCAAGCCTGCTCTTCGGTGCCGCTTATGCAAAGCGATGATCCTGACGATCGGCTGAAGGGAATCAGGAAAGAGGCCGAAAATATCCGCTCTCTGGGCGAGCGCTATTGGATTCGGTCTCTGAGTTTCTGGGACAAAAATGACATCGTCAAGAGACTGAATGCATCAGGCGGAGACCTGGGCCGGTTAAGCCGACAAGACAAGGACACCCGCGTCAGGACTGCCGCTGAACAGCAGTTGGCGGAATTGTTCAAAAGTGAAAATCCCCTTATCCGCCTCGTTGCCTTCCGCGAGATCAGAAATCAGCAAACCATTCAACAGGCTGTCCGGAATGACGCGTTGATAGAAGTGCGCTGCATCGCGGCTGCGCGGTTGAAAGATCCCAAGCTGCTGGAGGAGATTTCCCGAACAGAGGGCGTAGTCGGCAGGATCGCGCGCGTCCAGCTCGGATTAACAGATCCCGTTGTTCAAAAACACCTGACCCACGAACCGGACATAACCGTGGAAAGTGAAACAAAATATAGTAGATTTAATGAAGCATTAACGGAAGGCTATTTTGTGACCATTACCATTAAGGCCGGAGAGAAAGTTCTTGCCAAAGGAGAAGATTATTCGACCTTGAAAACGAGAACGCCGATGGCTCCCGGCCAGATGACGGTATTTGCCGTCGGATATCCCGTAGGCGGGAGCGATGTCATCGCCAAGATAAAAGCAACCGAGGGCCAGCAGAAGGGAGCAGTCAAGCGGGTCGAGCTGAATCCGCCGGAGATACTGTACAATGTTCTAATGAATTTATCTCTCCCGACTGCCGGCGCGAACGAAATCATCCGCGCGAGCGGCAGCGATGATCTGAAGCAGGCAGCTCTTCGCTATGTGAAGAACAGCAAATAGACAAATCCTTTCCTGATGCTGATTGTTCCTGTAAAGGGGTCATGGTATGGAAATCAGATTGGCTCAGATAATAAAAACATGTAATAGATTCCTCATGCGAGGCATTCCCACGGCAGTTCTTATTCTGCTTTTTGCAATGCTCACCTCCTGCGGCTCGACGTATCGGATATATCAGGGCGATCCCCTGCCCCCGGATAAAATCGGCATTCTGAAAATTCCCGGTGGCATTGATACCACGGAAACAGTCCGCATCAAAGTGGTCGACGGCGTGAGGCGGGGAAATTTCTACGGCAGCCTTTGGGATGGCAGCGGGCAGATAGAATTTATGCCGGGAAAACATTCGATTACTGTCTATGTCTGGCTTCGGGGATATCAGAGTTTTGAGCGGCGGCTGGATTTCATTGTTGAGGCCGGGAAAACGTATGTTGTCAGGCATGAACGCGTCAGTGGTATTGCAGGAACTTATTACGAACTCAAGGTTGAGGATGAGACGGTGAAAAAGGAGAAGTATAAAATCGAGCCTTATTAGCAGGTGATGACGTGAGCGCATTGATGATGATTGTAGATTGGCAGCATACGGTAAACCGCTCGGACGAGGCGCGCAGCACGCAATGAAGTTTCACAGAACCACTGCATATCAGCAATAAGAAACTTAGTTGATGTGCTTTTGCTCGGAAGGCATGTTGCTGAAAAATCAAGAGGACACGTGGGACACAGCATAGGTTGCTTCAGGATTGTCAATAACTACAGATTCAAGTCTGACTCTATACACCCCCAAGGGCGATGAATGAAAAGCTACGCATCAATAAGGAAAGCAATTAGTGCCGATCTGCCAGCTATCGGGGAGCTCTGGAAAGAGTTCATTGATTTCCATAAAAAACGCGATCCACATTTTACCCGCGCAGCCGACGGCCATGAGGTGTTCAAGGAGTTCATATCCGGTCACATGACGGCAGAGACATCGTGTGTTCTGGTCGCCGAGCAGGACGGTGAAGCAGTAGGTTACTGTCTTGCAACATTGGCCAAGCATCCGCCGGTGTTCGAGAATCAGGATTATGGAATGGTGTGCGATCTTGCCGTGACCGAACGGTGCCGGAGAAACGGCATCGGCGAGAGACTGTTCCGCGCGGTACAGACATGGTTTGTGGACTGCGGTATTCACCGGATCGAACTTCGGGTCGTCGTGGCCAATGAGACTTCCACGGCATTCTGGCGGAAGATGGGGCTTAATCCCTACATTACAACTGTTTTCAAAAGTATCTGACAGCGGAGTAATGAAGGTCAACGCTTTACTGATGGCACTGATGTCGACAATAAAGATTTGACCCCAAAGATGATAAGTATTGATACCACGGAAACAGTTCGCATCAAAGTGGTCGACGGCGTGAGACGGGGGAATTTTTACGGCAGCCTCTGGGACGGCAGCGGGCAAATAGAATTTATGCCGGGAAAACATTCGATCATTGTCTATGTCTGGCTTCAGGGGTATCAGAGTTTTGAGCGGAGGCTGGATTTTACAGTTGAGGCAGGAAAAACCTATGTTGTCAGGCATGAACGCGTCAGCGGTATTGCAGGAACTTTTTACGAACTCAAGGTTGAGGATGAGACGGTGAAAAAGGAGAAGTATAATATAGAGGCTTACTAGCAGGAGCGGTTGAGGATAGCGGAGTTAATTGTAGATTAGCAACATGCTGAGATAGCTTCGGATCATAAAAAAAATTTTAACGACACGACGCGTGGCGAATGCAAAATCAATGGTAAGGGAATTAACAGGAACATTTAACTCAATAACTAAAGTGATTTGCTTTTTGGTCGAAAAGCAAGTTGCTATAAAATTAAGAGAACAAGTGGGACTGAACGTCCCGCTAGGTTGCGTGAGAATACTAAAATAAAGATTTGACACTATTTGGACTGATTCATGTCTGATCCTGTAAGGTTCTATCTATTCGTTTGATACAGGCCTCGAAATTATTTTTGAGTTCATGCTGCCATAGACGGATAACTTTCCAGCCCTGTGCACGAAGTCTTCGGTGGTTCCTGGTGTCCCGTTTCCGATTTTGCGATATTTTCTTTTTCCAAAAGTCCGACAGCTTGTGTTCCCATAATGGGAATCGGTATCCATGCCAGAAATCACCATCCACAAATACTATCACACGGTTCTTTTTGAATACGATATCTGGTTTGCCTGGTAAGCGCTTGTCATGCTTCCTAAACCGTAATCCTTTTTTATGAAGAGCCGTTCTCACGCGTAATTCCAAGCTGGTGTCCTTCCCCTTAATACGGGACATACAGTAGCTGCGCTGTTTTTTGGTCAGATTATCCGGCATTATCCTGTCTTTGGAACTGGCTGAATATTCGAACCATCGCCCGCTGGTTGGGTAAGTACAGGGCAGGCGGTAATGTTTTCAGAAGTTCGAAGTTCTGTGGTTCTCGCGAGCACAGCTGTTTGAAGTCGCAGTTCGCACATTTATCGGGATGCGGCCGCATCGGAAAATCAGCGTTGAGAATACCCTGTACTGCCCATTCTATGTTCGCGAGGGCGGCATCGACGGCCTCGGACGTTATCGGTATCTCGATTCGCTTGTTGTCTTTCAAGAGATGTACACTGCCCGTCTTGGCATTCTGACCGATGACTTGATCCGCTGCGCTCGCATACAATTGAACTTGCAAGGAGAGCTCGGTCCAGTCGAGTTTGGCGTTTGTTTCGGGTGTCTCGCCGCCTTCCATCGCCTTGAAGTCGATGATCTCGGCGTCGAGGATGTTCCCGCTCTGATCTTCACGGAGCAACAAATCAATCGCGCCAGAGATCACGCAATTTGATGCTGGTATCTCGAAAGCTACCTCAACTTGCCTTTCCCGCTCGAAGTCGGCACCGTACGAGCCCACGTAGTCCTGAGTAATTTCGACAGCCCGGTTCTTTGCTTTCTCGTACGCGCCTGGATTATTAACTGGATCGCGGCTCTCAGGAACATGCTTCAAGTGAAAAGTATTTTGTATGACCTGTTCAATTTCGTCCGCACGAGGCGGTGCTTGGGGAAACAGTTCATGTAACTTTTGGATGGATGTATGAACCGTCTGTCCAAAACCGAACATTTCCGGAATGGCAGGATTAAGACCATACCGTTTCCGAAATTGATAGCCCTTTGGGCACTGCAGGTAGTATTTGATTTCAGTGAAACTTGTTGGATAGTCGGCATCCTCGACTCTGCGACGAGGTGTAGTCGGAACGAGCCCTAGAGGAAGTCCTGCGGGGTCTTTAACAATCGCAGGGTGCAATGCGAACCGAAGCGCAAAGATCGATTGTGGTCTGGGTTTCTTTCCTTGCGGCAATTGTGCAGCGCCGGTTATGTAAAGATACCGTTCAGCGCGCGTGGCAGCCGTGTAGAAAAGTCTTATTTGCTCATTCTCAGTACTCTGATAAGCCCCACGGTTGACTGCCGGAGCCATGACGCCAGCTGGCAGCCATCCGGAATAGCTACTACGTTTTTTCGGGAACCGCTGAGCTTCCACGTCCACGACGAATACACATGGAAACTCGAGTCCCTTCATTTTATGAACAGTCGATACTGTTACTGTATCCGGCCGTTGTAACAGATCATCAGTAGATACATCGTATCCTATTTCGGCGGCATTTTGCAAAAAATTGAGGACTTCCGAGAAGCGAAACGTAGAATCGACACTCATGTACACAGTTTCGACGTCCAAAATCATGCGGCTGAATAGCCCTATATCCCGCATCACATCGTCGCCGAAGTTCGTCCTGGCAATATTAAACGCCTCTAACAAATCGTAAACGAGCTGTTGCGGATAGAGCCGAATCCTCGTTGATCCTTGGGGTCGATGAATCTTACGATGCCAATCGGTAAGAATACGGATTACTGCATTAATGTCCGAGTCGGGAAACGCGGGACGTACTTGGGCGTTGAAATGCTGCTGCACGGTGTTCCGGTCGAGAAACGTTTGCCGGAGTAGCTCAAAAGTGCCACGAAGTACTGCTATCTGCGGACGGTCAAATGGGCCGCCTCCTGATTCCAAACTATAGGGAAGTCCTAAATCACCTAAAGCTCCGGTGAACGCACTGTGCCTTGGAAAACCATTTTGTTCTGGCTCTCGTGTGGACTGCATTAATACAGCAAAATCAGCCGGGGTTAAGCCCCTGCTCTGTCCATTGTCGTTGTAGGCAGTGCCAAGTAGATCATTGATCTTTCTTGCTACCCAGTCAGCCTCGGTTGGACGGTCTGGAAACCACAGCACCCGAGTATCCTGAGGTGCGATATTAGCAACCGCGGATGGGTTCTTTGGAAACCGGCTCGGCCCCAGCATTGCCACTGCAAATGCATCCGATGCCTGCACGATCGGCTCAGTACTTCGAAAATTTTCGGACAATGTATGTACACTACAGCTCGGATACCGTTGCTGAAATCCTAGTATGTTTGTAACATCCGCCCCACGCCAAGCATATATAGACTGATCGTCGTCCCCGACTACAAAGAGGGTCTGAGAGCGACTGTGCAGAAGTCGGATTAGCTCTTCTTGACAAGGATTGACATCTTGGTATTCGTCTACCATGAGATGCCGCAGCAGGCCGACCCCTTTTTCAACACCCCGTGAATTGCTACGGATCGCCTCAACCACGTTTCTGATCATGAGGGAAAAATCGATATATTGGTCCGCCCGGAGTCCATCCCGAATGGCTGTAAGTAACTCACCTATCTCCGCGTCCTCTGCAGCGATTGCATTGAAGTCTAATAGCTCATCATTCGCGGTTTTCCATGCATCAGACGCCTGTTTGATCGTGTCGAAGTAGCTACCCTCTTTATTTGGCCCTGCTCCTTTTGCTCGTCTGCGTAGCGGTTTAAGTTTTAATGCGCCGAATCGTGAGATCATGTACAGCTTCAGACGGTTCTCGTCCAAGACATCGAACTGACGATACGTTGCATCCATGTCGCCTAAGACTCTTTGGCAGTAAGCATGAATTGTCCCGATGAACATCGCACCCATGACCGTTGGGTCGATCCCTGCCTTAGTTAGGGCTTGAGAAACGCGCCGCTTGATTGTTTCTGCCGCCTTTTCAGTAAATGTGAAGGCTACGATGCTATCAGGAGACTGTCCCTCGGCTAAGAGCCTCGCTATCCTATATGCCAGCGTTCTTGACTTCCCTGATCCTGCGCAAGCCAGACACAATACTTCTCTCACAGGATCAACTGCTGCGTCATATTGCTCTGGTGTAAGTTCCGCTCTCAATACCTGATCGATGTCCATTGCGTTCTGACCTCATGCTGTTACTTATACTCTGTTAACATTCAGCAAGCCGCGTCTAATACATCTTCCATGAGCAGCAATCATCGGAGGTGGCAAGGCATTCCCTATCATCAATGCCACCGCTGATTTGCTCTCTGCTATTGGGAATTTGTATCGGGATGGGAATCCCTGTAGAAGTGCAGCTTCGCGCATTGTGATCGCTCTATTCTCTTTTGGGTGAATGAAGCGACCCTTTGATGGATTGAAGCATCCGCTGGTGATCGTGGGGGCGACATCGTCCCAGGCCATGCGCCCGTAGACGTCCTTGAACCCAGAACATCGCTTATGACATTTTAGTTGAAATCTCTTCGGTAAATCCGTGCGGCTTCCGCCGTTTCTCGGTACTCGCCGTATAATATCCATAACCCTAGGCGTACGATGCTCCGGCATATCGTGCAGGCGGTCTCCACTTTTACCCGCAGCCGGTAGCTTCCCGATAGCATCCCTGACTGTCCGCAGTCTGTTAGTTTTCGCTGCGAAGGGTATCTCAACGCCCATACCGGCAAGATAAATCAACCTGCGTCTTCGCTGCGGGACACGGTAATCCTTGGCATTCAGGACACGGTGGCCCCCGAAATATCCGAGTTTCTTCATTGCTCTACTAAATGTAGCAAACCGTTTATCATCACCAAGGCCAGGTACATTTTCCAGCATTATAGCTCGTGGACGGAGGATCTCTACGAACCGTTGAAATTCAAGTAATAGGTCATTCCGCGAATCAATGATCTTGAGCGCTCCATTGAGTGTCCTCAATGTAGAGAAACCTTGACAAGGCGGGCATCCAGCCAGGAGGTCCAGCTCTCCCTTTTTCAGTCCGAGATCAGCGAGTAAGCGTCTCGGGCT
This sequence comes from Nitrospirota bacterium, assembly GCA_963663225.1. Classification (GTDB taxonomy): domain Bacteria; phylum Nitrospirota; class UBA9217; order UBA9217; family UBA9217; genus JBAZLV01. The sequence goes on from OY760142.1 coordinate 1,269,736, forward strand.
AAGTCGCCTGATGTCCTTTTCCCACACCATGACATTGCGATGATTTGCCTTATAGGTCATCATGGCAAGAGGATCGATATCAACAGCACCCAACACGCGAAAGCCAGCATTTTTGAGTCCGACCGTAGTTCCACCGCACCCGCAGAAAAGGTCAATAGCCGACAGTTTTTTCTTATTTGCTTTCTTGCTCTTCATCTTTTTGCAATAATGGGTAGGATATGTACGATGTGATGGGAAAATCTTCAAAGGTGAAGTTCCTCCCAGATGTGATGAGAATACTATGCTTTTGCGAAAGAAGCAAGGACTTTTTCTTAATATTTAAGTTGGTTTTCCGCCTGTAAGCACTAGTGCTTAATCAAAACAAGAACTTGATTGAAATGTGAAAACAAGGGTATAATCTTTTGGCAGTTTAACATCATGCTGCAAGTTTTCAGCGTTTACAGGGAGGGCCTATTTTGGGTTATCTTTGGCTGAACATCAAACATAAAGTGCTGACGGTTTCAGCGCTCTTAATCCTGCTGGTGATGATGCTATCCGGATGCGGCGCCGCGACCGATTACCTCGCCTTCATGGGGCGACATAAATCCCTGGAATCTTCATTTCAATCTCATCCCAGTCTGGAAGCAAGACGGGAACTGTATCCGGAAGATTGCTTCTACCTGAGCGGCAGGATTCTGATGAACCGCCCGTACAACGGCCCGGTGCTGATTGTCGCGGTCTCCGACCGGTATGCGCAGCGCGAAATTGTCGCTACCCGCATACTTCGAAGCCCTGCCACGTTTTACTCGCTCTTCCTGCCGGAAGGGGAGTACGATCTTCTGGCCTTTGTCGATCTGAACAATAACAATTATTTTGAATCTCAGGAAATGATCGGCTGGACACCGATGGGGAAGCGGGCAACTGTCAATCGCTCATTGACCGTTGACGGCATCACGGTGGTCGGCCCGGAAGTCAAGCTCGATTTCAACGTCACCAAAAAAGCGGAGATTCCGGTTAATACGAAGGTGACGGTGAACAGCTACAAATATACTTCCCTTGATGATGATTTCTTCGATTCCCGGTACGGCACCATGGGAGTCTACCGTCCCACGCAGCTGCTGACCCATACCCAAGGGTCGATATTTTCCCTGGAAGAATATGATGCCAAGAAAACAGTTGTTCTGTTTGTGCACGGCATGGAAGGAACGCCGCAGGACTGGAAGTATATGGTGGACGGTCTGGACCGAAGCCGCTTTCAGCCCTGGTTTTACTACTACCCGTCCGGCCTGCCCCTGGCGCAGCTCGAATCTCATCTGGCCAATTCCATCATCGAAAGGAACACCAGACACACTATTAACCGGTTGATCATTGTCGCGCACAGCATGGGCGGCCTCGTGGCGCGGTCGGCCATCGACACGCTGAGCAAGCGTGACAAGCCGTCGTATTTGAAGATGTATATTTCGATGTCGTCGCCATACGGCGGCGTGGAGGACGCGAACAGCGGCCTCAAATCGGCGCCTGTTGTGGTCCCCTCCTGGCGCGATGTAGCGACAGAGAGCGTGTTTTTGACGCAGCTGTACCAACAGGAAACTCCACAGAACCTCCCCTTTTACATGTTTTTCAGTTATCGAAACCGGTCCGGGGCCAGCGGCGACGGGGTGATTGCCCTGAAGAGCCAGCTTGATTCACGGATACACATGAAGGCAATAAAGACATACGGATTCGATACGACCCATGTCGGGATTCTGAATGATGAAGCAGTGAGGCGGGAGTTTTACCGGCTTTTGGAGACGGTCCACCCGTGACAAAACAGGGACAACGAGCGAGGAGCGGAAAATGAAAAAAATATTCTGCGTTCTGGTGCTGCTTCTGAGCGTGCATGCCGGATGGGCGGCGGAACCGCTGCGGATAGGCTTTATCGGCCCGATGACCGGCAGCTTTGCGGACGCAAGCAAGGAAGCAACGCAGGTGCTGACGCTGCTTGCTGCGGACATCAACGACCAGGGCGGGCCAGTCGGACGGAAGATTGAATTATTCTTCGAAGACGACGGCGGCAGCCCGGAGGCGGCGCTGGCAGCGGCGAAAAAGCTGCTCCTCCGGAATCCCGTTGCCGTCATCGGCACCCAGACATCGACCATTACGGAAGCCCTGCAACCTGTCTTCAACGACCGAGGAATCATCCATATATCGCATGCCGCCACGGCGATGCCGCTGACGGAAAAAGGGTATAAATATTTTTTCCGCACCTGCCCCCAGAACAACGACCAGGCAAAGGCAGTGATAAAGAGCATCCGGAAAATGAACATTAAAAAGGCGGCCCTGATTCACGACGGCAGCCTCTATGGACAGGACCTGGCCGACGCGGTGCGCAAGGAGCTGTTCAACTGGATGATCGATGTTGTGTATGACGGGCAGCTGAAAGCCGGTCCGCCGGATTATCTTTCGCTCGTGGAGCAAGTGAAGGCAGCAGGCCCGGAACTGGTCTTTTTTGCGGGCTATTATCCCGAAGCCGCGAAGCTCCTGTCGGCCCGCAGCCGGCTGAATTGGACAGTGCCGTTCATGAGCGGGGACGGGGCAAACAACAGCGACCTTGTCGAAATCGCCGGGGAAAAAGCCGCGGCGGGTTTTTATTTCATCAGCCATCCGGCGCCGGAAGACCTTGCTTCTCCGAGGACAAAAACGTTTCTCGACCGCTACCAAAAAACCTACGGCACAAAGCTTTCCTCGATTTTCGCCCTCTTTGCCGGCGATGCCTTGATCGCCGTTCTGGAAGGCGTCACGAAAGTGCAGTCAACAGACCCGGACCAGATTTCGGATTATCTGCATCGCAGTTATTTTAATACCGGCGCGCTCACGGGCAAGCAGTACTTCAATTATAAAGGCGACGTGATGAATGACCTGCACGGTTTATACCGGGTGGACAATGAAGGCCGTTTTGTTCTTCAAACCGTTCATGCCGGCGGGCAAGCCGGCCGATAGCCGCGTGCGGCGCGTCCGGGTTTCGCGGATGAACAAGTGGAATTTGGAAAAATGATCGTCAAAGAGGTCAAGGCAAAGGGCATCCTGTCAAAATCAAAGATCAATGATTACGCCTTGAATGCCTATATCGGCTGTGAGCATGCGTGCACGTACTGCTACGCGCGGTTTATGAAGCGGTACACAGGGCACACGGAAGCCTGGGGAGATTTTGTAGACGTAAAAATAAATGCCCCGGACCTGCTGACGAAAGAGGTAAAAACCAAGAAACCGGGAACTGTATGGATAAGCGGCGTCTGCGACGCCTACCAGCCCCTGGAAGAAAAATATCAACTTACGAGAAGATGCCTTGAAATCCTCGTTGAAAACCACTGGCCCATTGTCGTGCAGACCAAATCCCCTCTGGTGTGCAGGGACATCGACATCCTGAAGAAATCCGGCGATTGCGAAGTCGGATTTTCCATTGCCACGGCGGACGAAGCAATACGAAAGGTTTTTGAACCCCGGGCTCCGTTGATACAGAAAAGAGTGGAGGCATTGGCCGCGCTTCGCCGGGAAGGGATCACTACGTTTGTGATGATCGCACCGATGCTGCCCGGTGTTGAAGCCCTGCCTGAGATGTTGAAAGGACACGTGACGTCCGTGCTTGTTGACAAGATGAATTACCATTACGCGGACTGGGTGTATAAAAAGCAGGGGCTGCAAAAAACGATGCAGAGAGAGTTCTACCGCCTGAAAAGCGAGGAGCTGAGAATACAGTTTGAAAAGGCCGGCATTCCCTGCCGGATATTCGGCTGATTGCTCTCGATCAAGGTATTATTCTGCGCGGTTTACGAGCGATAGTGGGAAAAAGCAGATTACGCCAGTGCGCGATATGCCTGCATAAACAACAAAAGGGCTGCCCGGAACCGGACAGCCCTTTGCTTAGAAAGATATGATGAAGCAGCACTTACCCTGCCTGGATTTTTTCTTCCTCTTCCTGGCGGGTCTTGCATTCGATGCAGAGCGTTGTCACGGGACGCGCTTCGAGCCGCTTGACGCCGATTTCTCCGCCGCAGGACTCGCAGACACCGTACGTTCCGTCGTCGATGCGCGCAATGGCCTCATCGATTTTTTTGAGCAGCTTCTGCTCCCGGCCGCGCAGCCGCAGCAGGAAATTGTTGTCGAGTTCCGCCACTGCCTGGTCCGTTGGATCGGGAAAACTCTCTTTTTCGGTGCTGATTTTCGTATTGAGGGTCTGGCCCGCTTCAGCCAAAAGATCCTGCCGCTGTTTAAGGAGTTTCTTTTTGATCATTTGCAGCTTTGAATCAGTTACCATTTCGCAACCCCTTCTTTACAGATAAAATACAAAGTGCTACTATACCAAAAAAAAACGAATGAGTCAATTGCTAAAAACAACAGAGTGAACACCATGGTTTGCTGTTACAATTTGACAAAGAACCCTGTTCCCGATATCATAAAATTAACGTATGAAAAATGAAAAGCAAAAACTCGCGAAAATCATAAGGTTAGGCGCTGAAATCACGGAGATCAAGGATGTCGATGTGCTTTTGGAGCGCATTCTTCGCGAGGCGCGGCAGCTGGTGAACGCCGACGCAGGCTCCATCTATATAAAGGAAGACAATTCCCTGAAATTCAGCTATACCCAGAATGACACGCTGCAGAAGAAGCTCCCCCCGGGGAAAAAGCTGATCTATTCCACGTTTTCGATACCGATCAACAATCAATCCATTGCCGGATATGTGGCAAACACCGGGGAAGTCTTAAATATCGCGGATGTGTACAAACTGGAACCCGGGCTTCCGTTCACGTTTAACAAGTCCTATGACGGCCTTTCGGGCTACCGCACGCAATCGATGCTGACGTTTCCGCTCAGAACCAATCAGGGCGTTACCGTCGGCGTGCTTCAGCTGATCAACGGCAAAAGCGAAAAAGGAAGAATCATTTCGTTCAAGAAAAAAGACCAGCTCACCCTGCTCTATTTTGCCAACATGGCGGCCGTTGCCATCGAGCGGGCGCTCATGACGCGCACGATGATTCTGCGCACCATCAAGATGGCGGAGCTGCGGGACCCCAAGGAAACCGGCGCGCATGTAAACCGCGTTGCCGCCTATGCGGTGGCCATTTACGAGGCGTGGGCGATGAAACGGAAGGTGCCGCTTGCGGAGGTCGAAAAAAACCGTGACATTCTGCGCATGGCCGCCATGCTCCACGATGTGGGAAAGGTCGCAATTTCAGACACTATCCTCAAAAAGCCTGCCCGTCTGAGCGATGAAGAGCGCAAAATCATGATGCAGCACGCGTGCGCGGGCGCGAAGCTCTTTCAGGAGCGGTATTCAGAGTTCGATGAGGCAGCCGCAGTCGTGGCCCTGAACCATCACGAAAAATGGGACGGGACCGGCTATCCGGGACACGTGAACCCGTGTGATGGATCCGTCATCTGCGGGTATGAGAACCATGACGGATCGCCGAGGCCGAAGAAAGGGGAAGAAATCCCGCTGTTCGCGAGGCTTGTCGCGCTGGCCGATGTGTACGATGCGCTCAAGTCGCACAGGGTTTACAAGGAAGAATGGGACGAGACGCGCATTCTTGATGAGGTAAAAACCCACAGCGGAACGCAGTTCGATCCGGAAGTCGTTGAAATGTTTTTTACCTGCATAGAGACAATCCACAATATTACCGAGCGGTATCCTGATTAAAAACCCGAACAAAATCCAGCGTAAAGGCGATAGCGGCCTGATTCCCATACTCTCATGAAAAAAAACAAAACCCCTGATTCCCTTTCCGGTGATTTCAAGAACAAACCGTTCGGGATGCTCAAGCAATTCAAATCAACAACAGCCGCGCCGGAAAAAACAAAGCTTATCCACAAGAAAAGCGCGGGCAAGAGCGGTGAACACGCAGAAAACGACGAGGCGCTTTTTCTGCGCGCCATGGAAGGCGCCAGGTCGATGCACGAATCTCCCAGGACCGTGACGGCTTCCTCCAGGCAAAAAGCACCGGCTAACCCTGCGGCCGCTGCAGAGGAGGATGAAAAACTCTTTCTGCAGGCGATGCAGAAGATGGGAACGACATTCCGGGATTCATTTCAGAAAACCGACAATGAAGACACGGAATTCCGGTCAGCATCGAACCGCATGCGCCAATTAAAACGCGGAACAATCCGGATCAGCCAGGAACTCGACCTGCACGGGTATTTGAAGGAGGAGGCACTCGCCCGGCTTGGGCATTTTATCGGCGATGCCTTCAGCCGGGGCCAGAAGGCGGTCCTGGTAATCACGGGGAAGGGGATCAATTCGCCGGAAGGACCGGTGCTGCAGGGGGCGGTTGCCGCGTGGCTGCGGGGGCAGGGAAAGGCGCTGGTCTCCGAATTCTTTCCCGCGCCGCAGAACCGGGGCGGCAGCGGCGCGTTTGTGATATTTCTGAAGGCGAAAAAAAAAGAATAGGAATCAGCGCGGCTCTTTTTTGCCAGGCAGCCTCAGAATATTCCGGATTTCCTCTCCTTCTATGGTCTCCTTTTCGAGTAGCGCCGCGGCGAGCGTCTTCAGATTGCTCTGGTTGGATTTCAGCAGTTTCTGCACTTTTTTATACGCGGCGTCCACAATCCGTTTTACCTCCTGATCGATCTCTCTCGCCGTTTCTTCGCTGTATTCCCTCGATCCCTGCGGCATTCCGATGTCCAGAAAGAGCGGGCGCCGTTCCCGTTCGAAGGTAAGCGGTCCGAACGCGTCGGTCATGCCGTATTCCGTCACCATGCTGCGCGCGATGACAGCCGCCCGTTGCAGGTCATTCTGCGCGCCGGTCGAAACTTCCTTGAAGATGAGTTTTTCCGCGACGCGGCCGCCGAGCATGACGCACAGCTTGTCCTGGAGCTCGGATTTTGTCATCAGATACCGGTCTTCGGTCGGCAACTGAAGCGTATAGCCGAGGGCCGCAATGCCGCGTTGCACGATCGAAACCCGGTGCACCGGATCAGTGGTCGGCAGAAGTTCGGCAACGATCGTATGGCCGCATTCGTGGTATGCTACTATTTCCTTTTCTTTTTTATTCATGACGCGCCGCTTTTTTTCGAGACCCGCAACGATGCGGTCGATGGCGGCTTCGAAGTCAGTCATGTCCACGTGCGACTTGTTTTTGCGCGCGGCCAGGAGCGCGGCTTCATTCACGATGTTGGCCAGGTCCGCACCGACAAAACCCGGGGTCCGGGCCGCAAGGACGGAAATGTCCACTTCCTTCGAGAGTTTCACGCCGCGGATGTGGATTTTGAGAATATCTTCCCGGTCCTTGATATTCGGACGGTCCACCAGCACGTGGCGGTCGAAACGTCCGGGCCGCAGCAGCGCGGGATCGAGGATCTCCGGCCGGTTGGTCGCCGCCATGATGATCACGCCTTTTCGCGCATCGAAACCGTCCATCTCCGCCAGGAGCTGGTTGAGGGTCTGCTCCCGCTCCTCATGGGCCCCCGCTATGCCCACGCCGCGCGCGCGCCCGAGTGCGTCCAGTTCATCGATGAAGATGATGCACGGGGCCTTTTGTTCGGCCTGCTGGAACAGGTCGCGCACGCGCGACGCGCCGACGCCGACGAACATCTCGACGAATTCAGAACCGCTCATGGAGAAAAACGGAACCTTTGCCTCTCCTGCCACAGCCTTTGAAAGCAGCGTTTTACCCGTGCCCGGCGGCCCCACCAGCAGCACGCCTTTCGGTATGCGGCCTCCCAGCCGGGTGAATTTTTCCGGATGCTGCAGAAAATCGATGATTTCGACAAGCTCGTCTTTTGCCTCATCGACGCCCGCGACATCGGCGAACGTGACTTTTATGTCGCTCTCCCCGTATATCTTTGCGTGAGACTTCCCGAAGCTCATAAAGCGTTCACCCGCTCCGCCTGCGCCGCTCATTTTTCGAAAAACAAAGCTCCAGATGACGACGAGAATAATAAGAGGAAGAATCCAGGCGAGGAAAAAATCCTTTAAAAAATTGTCCGACAGCTCGCCGCGGTAGGAAATGCCGGTGCTGTCCAGCAATTTTACCAGATCGCTGTCTTCGATGCGTACAACAGTAAACGCTTTTTCTTTTTCGCCGGTTTTTTGGGGGAGAAGAACGCCTTTAATGGAATCGCGGGTAAGTACGAGGTTTTTGACCTGCTTTTCCGCGAGGAGCGTTTTAAACGTACTGTAGGGGATGTCCGTTGCCGAAGGCTCGGCATACATGCGAAACAGCGTGATTGTCACCAGGAACAGCGCAATATAGAAAAAAAGAAGGTAGTTTTTTTTCATGCTGCCCTCATTCGTGCGGACGTAGTGAGGTTAGGCAGGCTTTCCTGTGCATGACTGCTGGAAGAACGAAGAACGACGTTTCTAAAAATACTACTCTCTTAGGGACCTATTCACAAATGGCCGGGCTGTCAGGGCTGCCGCTGCGGATCGTACAGAGGATCACCCCACTGCGTCTGAGCGCCGGGCCGCATTTGGTCTTTCTGCCAGAGTTTCAATTCTTTTAAAATGAGGAGAGGATAATCAAATTCATTGTCGCCCAGGGCTTTCAGACGGGTGCCAGCCACTTCGGCTGCTACCGTAATATCGCGTCCGAGAGCATAGGCTAACGAATCCAGGTGACGGTAGGAAAACACGAGATAATATCCGCCCGAGCTGGTCGTACGGACAGGCTTGCCCCAGTAGTCGAGGGGCTTCTGCACGACGGTCAATAAGGAACCCTGCTTCGCATCGGCAACCTGTTCTATGGTGCCGCCCAGGATGAGGATTTTTCCCTTATAGAGATTGGGGTCCGCACGCAGCATTTCGAAGGTTATGCTTTTGTCCGCCTTGTCAACCACGGCTGAAGAAAGCACGGATGTGCACCCGCTGAGCAACAGGACGGCTATGAACAGAAGTCCGACAGGATGTGCCAAGGAACACCTCTCACCAAAGGGTTATACTCATTGCCGGAACATTACCGTGCATCGATGTTCGTCGGCCGGTGCCGCTCCGATTCGTGTTCTATTTTCTTTTTGACTTTATCCGGGATGTCCAAACCGGTAAGGTCGAAGTTTCCGAGTTCTTTCGCTAAAAGATTGATCTTTTCACTGTTTTGAAGGTGCTTGTTGATAATAATTCTTCTGGTGGTGACGACTCTGCACGATCCGCCCTTTGACGTTTTAAGATCGTCGTACGATATTTTGACGGACAGCGCGAGTGCGATTTTTTCGAGATCAGTAAGGGTAACTTTCATACGTGGTTATACTCTAAATATAGCAGAATTGTGGACATGCTAAATACCTGGTTTGAAAAAAAATGCTCAAATGAAAAAGAACATAAAATAGTATTTTATGTTCGTGAGAGTGCACCGTCATACTGGCATAATGCAGAAGTCATTCCCAAGTCAAGCGGAAATAAAGTATCATAAACCAAGCGCGCAAGTCAACACCGAAAACCAGGTCCGGCTTTGCGTGCAAGAGTTGCGAAACAAGGCATGTTTTTCGGCGCCATTTTCAAGGTTTTTTAAACAACAGGATTTTGTAAAAATAAAAGTAATAAAATTTCACTTGCTATTTTAATCTTTCCTGTATATACTTTTCGACGAATTACATAGCCCACAGCGGATGTTTTCAGAATTTTTATTTTAATTATCCTAAAGGAGGTAGATTTATGGCAAAGGCCATGACGAAGTCGCAGATTGCGGACCACATCGCGAAAAAGGCTGACATTAAAAAGAAAGTAGCAGTACAGATTCTGGAAGACATTGCAGCACTTGCATACAAGGAAGCCAAGAATGCATTTACGCTCCCCGGGCTTGGCAAGCTGGTACTCGTGCAGCGCAAGGCCCGCATGGGCAGGAACCCCCAGACCGGCGAAGCTATCAAGATCCCGGCCAAGAAAGTCGTAAAATTTCGTGTTGCCAAGGCAGCGAAAGAAGCAATTCTCGGCAAAAAATAATTTTTTACCCCTTAGCATAAACGGCGTTATAAGAAAGGCATCCCGCGCATTCGGGATGCCTTTTCTTTTTTAAAAAGAAAATGTGCAAAATGTTTTTGAGCATGGTATAACTACCGAGAAAAAGGGTTTCCTATGAACAAACGCGTTCTTATTGCGATGAGCGGCGGCGTCGACAGTTCGGTTGCCGCCGCATTGCTGGTCAGGCAGGGTTTTGAGGTCAAAGGCGTGACCCTGAAATTGACTCCGGGGCAATGCTGCGATATCGGCTCAGCCCAGGCTGTTTGCGAACACTTGGGAATTCCACACGGCATGCTTGATGCGCAGGCGGAATTTACAGACGGTGTTATACAAAATTTTGTTTTGGAATATCAGCAGGGCCGCACGCCGAATCCGTGCATCCGGTGCAACGAAATCATAAAATTTCGGCTGCTCCTGGAATATGCGCGATTGCAGTCGTTCGACTTTCTTGCAACGGGGCATTACGCGCAAATAGAACCGGCGCCGCAGGAGCCGTTGTTTCAGCTTAAGAAAGGCGTTGATTCCGGGAAGGATCAAAGCTATTTTTTGTATCGTCTTTCCCAGGCGCAGATGCCGAACATTCTCTTTCCTCTCGGCGGGATGCGGAAAGAGGAGGTGCGTTCCCTCGCACGAGAACTCCGCCTTCCTGCTGCGGAACGTCCGGAAAGCCAGGAAATATGCTTTGTGCCGGGAAATGACTACCGGGGTTTTTTAAAAAAGCACGCACCCGAAACGCTCCAGGCGGGCGACTTGGTTTTAAGCGACGGAAAAATCATCGGCCGCCATACGGGCATCGCCTTCTTTACCGTCGGACAGCGGAGAAAGCTGGGGTACGCTGCCGGAGAACGAATGTACGTAGTCAGAATCGAACCGTCCTCACAGCGGGTGGTGCTCGGACCGTTGTCTGAATTGCGAACCCGGAGCATTGTCGTGTCAAACGCGCATTTCATTCCCTTTACCTCCCTCCGCACCGGCATGAACGTTTCCGTCAAAATACGGTATCGCTCGCGATCCGTTCCCGCCGTGATAGAACCCCGGGGGCAGAACGAAGTTCTTGTGGAGTTGCAGGACGCGGCGGCGGGGGTCTGCCCCGGCCAGGCAGCCGTTTTTTATACAGACGATATCGTACTGGGTGGCGGCATTATAGAAGCGCCCCGGCAACAATAGCTCCGGCTGCCTGTATTCACCTGGCCTGTCTGCCGCATACGGCTGCGTTCCGTGATGCAACGAAGAAGCGCAGCGGGCTTTTTCCAAATGCATATATAAGCAGTTGACAATGACTTTTTTATCATGCTAATATTCTAAAATTTTTGGAAACAGCACTCCGGGGGCATACATGGCAGGGGAAAAAATACTTGACATAGATGATAGTCCGACAGTCCAACGACTGATCGAGATGATTCTGACGACGCAAGGCTATCAGGTCGTTCTAGCGTCCGACGGCGATGAAGGCATTGCGAAAGCCCGGTCCGAACGTCCCGCCGTGATTCTTGTTGACTTTGTCATGCCGAAGATGAACGGATTCCAGGTTTGCAAGATCCTGAAAGAAGACCCGGAGTTCAAAGACACGCCCATTATTCTGGTAACGTCCAAGGGCGACAAAGTCGGCAGCAAATTCGTCGATGTTCTCGGCATTACCGAATATTTTACCAAGCCGTTTCAGCCCGAAGAACTTCTTGCCAAAATCCGGGAAGTAATCGACAAGAACAAGCAGGCGGTGCAGCCCGCGGCCCCGCCTCCGGTCAGAGAACCGGCCGGCCGGCCCGCACCGGTCCCGGGGCCGGGTGTGCAGGCAGCGCAAGGCGTTATTGAATCCATGGTGAAAAATATCGTCGAACAACTGCTCGACGATTTCGTAAAGAACACTCTTCCGCAGAAAATACAGCAGGAGTTGGCGAAGGCGCGGCCGGGCGGCGGCAGCACCGGCATCCAGGGGAATCTTGCTAGCGTGCCGATCGTGGAAGTGATACAGATGCTCGGGCTGCAGCGCCAGACCGGAAAATTAGTCGTCAACAAACCAGGCAGCAGCGTAGCGATTTGCTTTAAAGACGGACAGGTTGTTTTTGCGTCACCCAACAGCAACGGCAGTGACAGTGCCGCCATGGAAGGGTTTCTCAGGAAAGCGTGCAGGCTTGAAGAGGACAGCCTGCACCATGTTTTGCGTATTGCAAAAATGACGCAGCAGTCTCTTGACAGCATTCTTATCCAGGAGAAACTGCTTGGTGCCGCGGCTTTTTGCGAGGCCCTGAAACGCTATACCGAGGCCGCAGTCTACAGGGTCATGACCTGGAAGCAGGGCGCTTTTTTCTTTGAAAAAGTTGCACCGCCGGTGTTTACCAACCACGTGCAATTGAAAGTGGACGACCTGCTTCTGGAGGGCGCCCGGCGGGCGGATGAATGGAGCCTGATCCAGCAAAAAATGCCGGATTTCGACATTGTGTTTGAACCGATAATCGGCGATGCAGAAGAACTCACGACACGCGGCATGAGCGATATCGATATGAAAGTTTTTTCCCTGGTCGACGGTCGGAAAACCGTCCAGAAAATTATTGACCAGGCTGATTTGAGCGAGTTTGATGTGGCCAAAAGCCTGTTTATCCTGCTTTCGGTCAATCTTATCAGGAAGCGGCGCTGAACTTTTTTGCCGGCACGAAAACACCCTGTTTTTCTTCACTGATCACGTGCCGAATAAAACGAAAACTTGACAGAACCAAAGAAATGTGTTAATTTTTAGTAACCTGTAATCAGGAGAAAAAGGAGACTGGCATGGCCAAAATACTCATTGCGGATGATAGCGTGGCTGAGCTTCAAATCCTCCAGCAAACCCTTCAATCTACGGGCCATTCGATCATAACCGTCCTCGATGGAGAAGCGGCAGAGGAGAAGATCAAATCGGAAAAAATCGACTTGATCATTTTAGATGTCATCATGCCTAAAAAAAATGGTTTTCAGGTCTGCAGAGACATCAAGAGCAATGACCAATACAAAAAAATACCTATTATCATGGTAACCTCCAAAGACCAGGAAAGCGATAAATTCTGGGGGATGAAGCAGGGTGCTGATGAGTATTTGACCAAACCGTTCAAACCTGAAGATCTGCTGAAGGCAGTTAAAAAGTATATCTAAATCCCTACAAAAGGGGGCCCGTTTGGCCGAGACTGACAGCGACGTCACCGTCGAGGTAAACAGTACACAACCGGAAGAGGAAATTCGAGTTTGCCTCTTCACTATTGGCGAGGACACGTATGCCATACCGGTCGAATTGCTGACGGAAATCATCATTCCTCAGAATATTTTTCCTGTCCCGACCACCCCGCCTCATGTGCTCGGCGTTATTAATCTTCGTGGAAACATTGTTCCCATTGTTGATATACGAGAAACACTTTCGCTTTCACAAAACCCCGCGACCACGAACCAGATTGCCATTATAAAACAGGGCACCATCACGCTGGGCATTGTTGTTGATAATGTCTCCGAAGTTATTTCAGTTCCCGTAAGCAGTATGCTGGCCATCCCCGCAGATTATGGAGCGAAAGCCAGCAGAAGCCGCAGCCGTTTTTTTAAAGGAATTTTACAGCGAGAGACCGGTTTGGCCGCAGTTTTGAATATCGAGCGCCTTATAGAAGAGATAAAACTGACTTGAACCGTCTGTAATGTAAAGCATCCCGACAATGAATCGCACGGCTAAAGCAAAGCCACCGAATTCACGAAACCAGAACGCTACGAAGGAGTAATTTTATGAACAAGAAAACACTGAATCCTTTTTATGGGTGGAGCATCCGAGCCAAAATAGTGGCCCATATTGTTTTCCTCTCAGTCGTTTTTGGTGGTTTCATGCTCTTTTACATATACAACCAGATACAGGCTTCCCAGCGGGATGATGTGATCAATAGAACCATCATCATGGCCGATGGTCTGAGTTCAAAGGTTGTGGAGGCGGTGCAGGTTGAGGACATCAACGCGCTTCAGACGTTCAGAAACGAAGCTGCGTCGCAGCCGGAAGTGGCCTACTCCTTTATTCGAGACGCCAGAGGAAGGGTGCTCTCGTCCTCCTTTGAAGGGAACGCCGTCCCCGCAGATCTTCAGCAGATAAACAAACTGATGCCGGGTGTCGCGTATGGAACGCAGCCGGCAGACATTGTTTTAAAAGGAAACCCGCTCAGCGTAATCGATATTGCCACGCCGATATCCGGAGGAACCCTCGGCACGGTGCATATAGGCCTGAACATGACGGCAATCAATTATCATATCAGGTCCATTCTTATGAATATCATGGGACTTGGCGCAGTATCGCTGATCGTTTTGACCATTCTCAGTCTGTACCTGTCGTCACGCACCGTCGCGCCGACCAAAGAGCTTATCCGGGTGGCGGAAGCCGTGGGGCGCGGAGACCTTTCAAACAAGGCCGTCGTTGACACCGGCGATGAACTCGGCCAGCTGGCAATCACCCTGAACCAGACCATCGAACGCCTGCAGGGCCTTGTGCAATCAGAGACCGACCGCGATAAGATGCAGAGCCAGGTCATCGGACTTCTTTCAGTCGTGAGTACGGCCGCGGAAGGCGACCTTACCGCGAAAGCAGAAGTTACCGCCGACGCACTCGGATCGGTGGCTGACGCGTTCAACCTCATGATCACCGGTCTTACATCGCTGATCACGCAGGCCAGTACCGTGGCGGTCGAGGTGCAGCGCTCTACCTCGGAAATTTTGCAGTCGTCCGAACGCATGCGGTCCGGCGCTTCACAGCAGACGGCCCAGATCAGAAACGCGGCAGAGGCGGTCAACGCCATGTCGCTTACTACCCAGCACATGGCCGAGAACGCCGAAGCGGCCACGCAGACATCAGTGAAGGCGACCCAGGCGGCGGTCAAGGGCGGAACGGCCGTGTCGGAAACGATCAAAGGTATGCAGCGCATCCGGGCCACCGTGCAATCCACCGGAAAGAAAATCAAGGGACTGGGCGAGCGGTCGCTCGAAATCGGCGCTATTATCGAGGTGATCAGCGAAATCGCCACGCAGACGAACCTGCTTGCATTGAATGCCGCAATCGAAGCTGCCCGCGCCGGCGAGCAGGGCAGGGGTTTTGCCGTCGTTGCGGACGAAGTGCGAAAACTGGCTGAACGGGCTGCCCGCTCAACGAAAGACATTACCGGCCTCATTAAAGGCATTCAGGTTGAAACAAGCGAAGCTGTGGCGGTCATGGAGGAAGGCACGCGGGAAGTGGAGGAGGGAACCAAGCTCGCCGACCAGGCAGGCGCCGCGCTGCGTGAAATTGAACAAATCGTGAAACAGACCGCAAGTCTCATGACGGACATCACCAGGGCCGCCGGAGATCAGGTGAAATCAACAGAAGGCGTTGTGCACACGATGGACAGTATCTCGAAACTGACACAGGAAACCACCCAGGGCGTGCAGGACACGGTGACGACGATCAGCAAGCTGGCAGACCTGACCACACGCCTGACAGAAGCAATCGGCAGATTCAAGACCAGCAAAGAGCAGGAGGCACCGCTTCCTGAACTTGAGCGGTACCCGTCTGCTACGGAAAATGTTACTACAAGCGACGAAGAAATCAAGCTCGGACTGATTAAATAAACGACCGTATGGCTGGGCCATCAGATAAAGCAGGCATTATTGAATTTTTTCTCGTAGAAGCTGGTGATCACCTCCAGAACCTGAATAAGGGACTGTTGTCTATTGAGAAGGATCCATCTGATACCGCCCAGATCGATGAACTTTTCCGCGCAGCACATACGCTGAAGGGCTCGGCTGCCATGATGGGGTTCCAGGGCATCAGCGATGTGGCGCATAAGGCCGAAGACATGCTCGGCCAATTCCGTTCAGGAACCATTCCTATCTGCAAAGAATCCCTCAATTTTCTTTTTGACAGTGTAGACGCAATAAAACTGATGGTCGACAGTGTCGCGGTCAACGATCCTGAAGACATGCTGGTAGTGGACAGCATCGCCAGGGCATACAAAGACGTTACCGAGAGCCTGCAAAAGACCGTTTCTCCCTCCCCCGCCGTTTCGGATCTCGATGTTGCACCCATCCTGACCGAGGATCTTAATTTGCCTTGGGAGCAAGCCTTTAGTCTCGAGGAAGAGCCGATTGTCGCTGAACCTGCCCTCGAACCTGTCGGAGGGCCTCAGACGGAGCTGGAACCAGAGGCTGAACTTCAAGTCCTTGATGAGGTTGAAAAGCCGGAAGAACTTGAGGAAATCGAAGCAATTGAAACAGCCGTTGAGGAACTTGAAGAACAGGATGTCTTGCCAGAGACTCCCGAAGTCCGTGCAAATTTGCTTTCGACTGCGCACAAATCGCCGCTTCAGCAGGAAATAGACGAGACAAAGAAATCGGGCGTTCCTGAAAAGCGAGGATTCAGCCGCCGCGCTACAGACGTTGCCGATCTGGAAAAACAGTTTATTCGGGTCAACATTGACCGCCTCGACAATCTGATGAATCTGGTTGGGGAAATGATTGTAAGCCGGAACCGTCTGGCGCACCAGGTCGATTTTATAAAAGTGCTGCGGGAGGAGCTTGCATTCAGCCAGAACCGGTTGCTGCACGAGATCAAAAAATTCGAGGAGAAATACGAATATACGCTGAGCATAGAGGCGCCCGGAACCAGTGAAAAACCGGCGGAACAGACCGGCGATTTTCTCGAACTGGAATTCGACCGCTATGATGATTTCAACCTGCTTTCCCGAAAACTCACGGAAATTACGAATGACACGAATGAAATCATGACTGATCTTGCCGGATTCTTCGACTCGTTTGAGGTTGATACGGCGAGAATTTCCACCATCACGACAAACCTGCAGGACGAAATTACCCTGGCCCGCATGGTTGAGATGGACAAGCTCTATCAGCTGTTTCCCAGGCTGGTGCGCGATCTTGCGCAGGCAGAACGGAAACAGGTAAACATCGTGCTTTCGGGCGGAGAAACGAAGATCGATAAAACGGTCTTCGAAATCATATCTGATCCGCTCATGCACATGATCAGAAATGCGGTGTCGCATGGAATCGAGCCGGCTGCGGAACGCACGGCACTCGGAAAAGACCCGACCGGACTTCTCGTCCTGAAGGCTCGGCATGAGGGAAACAGCATCATAATTGAAATTGAAGATGACGGACGCGGTATGGATCCGGCCGTACTCCGGAGCACGGCCGTTGAGAAGGGTTTCATTACTCCGGGGGCGGCCCAGGCTCTCACGGACCCTGAAGCCATTAATCTTATTTTTCAGCCCGGGTTTTCCACGGCTGCAACCATAGGCAAGATTTCCGGAAGAGGCGTGGGCATGGACGTGGTGGCGAACCAGCTGGTCCGCATTCACGGCCGGATAGAAATAAAAACGGAAAAAAATATCGGCACGAAGTTCACGATCAGGCTTCCTCTCACGCTGGCCATTGCACAAGCGCTCATTGTAAAGCTTAAAGACCAGGAAATAGCCGTCCCCATGAACCTGGTCGAAGAAACCACACGGTTCTCCTCGAAAGATATTCAGCATGCCGCAGGGGAGGAAATGGTAAACCTGCGCGGATCCCTGGTAAAACTTCTGAAGCTGAATGAACTGCTCGGCCTCGGGAAATTGCCGAAAAAAGAGGAGACATTCCGGCAGCCGACGCTGATTCTCGGCTCGGCGGAAAAACGTCTCGCGCTTATGGTGGAAGACATTATCGGCCGGGAAGAAATCGTGGTCAAAACGCTGGGAGACTACCTCAAGGAAATAAAGATGTTTTCCGGTGCGACTATTTCCGGGGACGGCAATGTGCGGCTTATTCTTAATATTGCGTCGCTGTTCGGTGATGAGGCTGCGATGGCATCCCGAACGACGGTAGGATCGGCAAAACCGGAATCAACGCCTGAGATTTCTACCAGAAAGCCGCGAGTGCTTGTTGTTGACGACTCCATAAGCATCCGGAAATATGTGCAGCGGTTTCTTGACCGGACCGGCTATGAAGTTCACGTGGCGCCAGACGGCATGGAAGCCCTGAACGTCATGGGACGGGTGAAATTTGATGCCGTTATTACCGACCTGGAAATGCCTGTCATGCATGGGTATGACCTGATGGTCGAGATGAAAAAGAATCCGGAACTCGCGAATATTCCAATCATCGTGCTTACGTCTCGGGCCGGTGATAAACACCGCCAGAAGGCTCAGGACATGGGAGCGCAGGATTATCTGGTAAAACCGTTTGAAGAGCAGGAAATGCTCGATGCGCTCAAAAAACTTCTCAGCGGAGCCGTCCTTACAAGTCGGACATAACGTTATGGCTGAAAACAAACGGTTTTTGATATTGTCTTTGGAACACGAACAGTACGCCATTCCCATCACGAGGCTTCTGGAGATTACGGTTGCACGCAATATTCAGAACGATCCGAGCCTCGATGATTTTTTTGAAGGAAAGTTTGAATATCGCGGGTCGCCTATTCCGGTTTTGAACATTAAAAAATTATTCAAGCTTTCCAGCAGCCCGCTGGAGACGCTTCTGGTCGTCAAAAACAAAAAGCGGACCTTCGGCATCCTCGTCGATGCAGTAACCGATATCCTGGACTCTGTCCAAAACGTAATTCCGATGCCGAAAGGGGTTGTCGCACCGGGGCTCCACTGCTACAATGGCGTTCTGCGGCACGGAGAAAACCTTGTTCTGCTGCTGAACGAGGACGGTTTGCTGCCATGATCAGCAGCTTTCTGGTGTTCCATCTGGCCGGCAGGCTTTTTGGTGCAAAGCTGCACGGTGCTATTGAGATCTTTCCGTGGCGCGCGTCTCGTTCTGTTCCGCTGTCGTATCCTTATGTGGAGGGACTGATCGATTATCGGGGGACCGTATACCCGATTTTTAGTCTGATAAAAAGGCTGGCCCTGAACAGATCGGCGCCGATCGGCTTTGCGGCGGAAACAAACGAGAGTACCGGTGCCGGGCAAAGCATTATTCTACTTGAAGAAAAAAAAATACCGTTCGGAATTGTTGTGGACGACGTAGCACGAATGGCCCTGCTGGAAGAAAGCACATCCTCCCCCGCAGAAGCGGCGCCTGATGTCGATCCACACTATGTAAAAGGGGTCGTTTTTGAAAACGACCTGTCGATCATGATCCTCGATTTTGAAAGGTTGTTCCATGCCGGTTAAATTACTATTGGCAGATAAAAGCATCACCATCCAGAAGGTCGTGGAGATGTTGTTTTCCGGAAGAGAGTATGAAGTCATCTGTGTGAGCGACGGAGAGGCTGCTCTGCACGAGGTGGAGAGGACCATTCCGGGCGCTGTGCTGGTTGATATAGATCTGCCGCGGGTAGATGGCTACGCGGTTGCCACGCAGCTCAAAAACAATCCGAAACTTTCCCACATTCCGGTTATTCTGATGATGAGCAGAGACGATGTATATGATACCGCGAAAGGCAAGCAGGCCGGAATCACCGATAAAATCGTCAAACCGTTCGAATCTCAAGAGCTCATCGGCAAGGTGAAAAAAGTGCTTGCATCAGCGCCGCCGCGCAGAGAAGCGCCTGCCGCTCCGAAGCCGCAGGCGGCAAAGCAGGAGAGTCGTACCGTCCGTCCTCCCGTTACCGCAAGCGAACCAAAGCAGACGCCGACGTCTATTTTCGACATCATCAGCAACGCGCCTACGCACGCGGACCTCAAACAGGGTGCAGCCTCCGTTGAAGAGGACTCGGTTTTCGAGGTTGAGCCTGTTGTCGAGGAAATAGAAGCGCCATCTCTTCAGGAAGAACAGGCATTGCCGACCGGTGCAAAAGCAGTGGAAGAGATGCGGGCCAATTTAGGCCTGACGGAAATAACCGACGAAATCAAGCCGGAGATTGTCACGTTCGAATCGTTCGATACAACGTTCGAAACAGCACAGCCTGCCGCGCCTATCACGCCGCAGGAACACGCACCCGCCTTACAACCAGCCATGCCGCCGACTTCGCAGCCGGTATTGTTGATGGACGATATGCGCAAACTGGTGTCGGAGACCGTATCAAAACAGGTAGCAGACGCCCTGAAAAACGTGCCCCCCCCGCCGGTGCAACAGCCGTCATTCTCGCTGGACGACGTACGCAAACTGGTGTCGGAGACCGTATCAAAGCAGGTAGCGGATGGCCTGAAAAGCATGCCGCCTCCGCAACCGGTATTGCCGATGGATGATATGCGCAAACTGGTGGTGGAAACAGCATCAAAGCTGACCATGAATGCTTTGAAGGAGCTGCCGCCTCCCCCCATTCCTAAAATATCCGACGAAACAATCAAGCGAGGCATCCAGGAAGCGGTTATGACTGTGGCCCGGGAGCTCGCGCGGGGCATAATTGAACAAGTGGCATGGGAAGTAATTCCGCAGTTGGCAGAGCACCTGATAAAAGAAGAGATTGAGCGTTTAAAGAAAACACCGTAGAACCAAATAACGAAAATAACTGACTGCCGGCGGACGAGGGGACTAGTTCCCCTCTTTTATTTGAAGGCGATGTGTGCAGTAAAGGAGATAGTATTTCATGTCGGGAAAAGAACTGCCTAAAACATATGATCCTCAACAGGTCGAACAGAAATGGTACCATGACTGGCAATCAAAAAACTATTTTCATGCTGATAAAAACGCAGACGGCACGCCGTTCTCCATTGTAATCCCCCCGCCGAATGTGACCGGGTCGCTGCACATCGGCCACGCGCTGAACTCCACACTGCAGGATATTTTGACGCGGTGGATGCGCATGAGCGGTAGGAACGCGCTCTGGCTGCCCGGTACGGACCATGCGGGGATAGCCACTCAGAACGTAGTGGAACGCCAACTTGCCAAGGACCATATTGACCGCCAAAGTCTTGGGCGGGAGAAATTCATCGAAAAAGTCTGGGAGTGGAAAAAGGAATATGGCGGCAAGATCATCGGCCAGTTGCAGCGCCTGGGTGCCTCCTGCGACTGGGAACGCGAACGTTTTACCATGGATGAAGGTCTGTCGCGGGCCGTGCGGGAAGTTTTTGTCACGCTTTATGAAGAAGGTCTGATTTACCGCGGTGAACGGCTGATCAACTGGTGCCCGCGCTGCCATACTGCATTGTCCGATATTGAAGTTGAGCACGAAGATGAAAAAGGCAAGCTGTATCATATTGCCTACCCGTTGAGCCATGACCCGAACATCCGGCTGACGGTGGCGACCACCAGACCGGAGACCATGCTGGGAGACACCGCCGTTGCCGTGCACCCGCTGGACCCGCGGTATAAAAGTCTCATCGGCAAGACCGTAGATCTTCCGCTCACCCGGCGCAAAATTCCGATTATCGGCGATTCAATCCTTGTTGATCTCGAATTCGGGACCGGTGCCGTCAAGGTGACGCCGGCGCATGATTTCAACGATTACGAAGCAGGCCAGCGCCAAAAACCGGAGTTGCTGCGGATAAAGATGCTTAATGAAAAGGCGGAAATTCTTTCCGATATTCCGGATGTGCTTCCTGATGTGTTGAAGCATCTTGCCGGCAAACCAGCCAAAAAAGCGCGCGGCATGGTTGTAGAGCTTCTTCAGGAACGGGGTTTTCTTATTACAACTGAGGACCACGCCCATTCCATCGGCAAATGCTACCGCTGCAAAGCAGTGGTTGAGCCCTACCTCTCACCGCAATGGTTTGTGAAGACAACGCCGCTGGCAGAACCTGCAATCAAAGCCGTTGAGGACGGGGCGGTGAGAATCATCCCCAAGGGCTGGGAAAATACCTATTTTGACTGGATGCGGAATATAAAAGACTGGTGCATCTCGCGCCAGATCTGGTGGGGACATCGCATTCCTGCCTGGTATTGCGACGACTGCGGCGAACTTATGGTAACGCGGACGGACGCAGCTGCCTGCAAAAAATGCGGAAGTAAGAACATACGACAGGAAACCGACGTTCTCGATACCTGGTTCTCCTCCGCGTTATGGCCGTTCTCGACGCTGGGATGGCCCGATAAAACCGGAGAGCTGAAGGTTTATTATCCGACCTCAGTGCTTGTCACAAGCTTTGATATCATCTTCTTCTGGGTGGCCCGGATGATCATGATGGGCCTTCATTTCATGAAAGAAGTCCCCTTCCGGGACGTGTATATTCATGCGCTGGTACGCGATGCGGAAGGCCAGAAAATGAGCAAGTCCAGGGGAAATGTCATCGATCCGCTGGTGATGATAGACCAGTATGGGACCGATGCTTTCCGTTTCACTCTTTCCGCTTTTGCGGCGCAGGGGCGCGATATTAAACTTTCGCCCGAACGAATAGAAGGCTATAGAAACTTTGCAAACAAGATCTGGAATGCCAGCAGGTTCGTGCTCATGAATCTCGATCAGGATTTTGCTCCGGCTCCTGCGTCCGCAACAGCATCACTGTCTCTTGCAGACCGCTGGATTCTGTCGCGGCTGAATTCCGTTACGAAAGACATACAATGCGCCCTCTCCGAATATCGGTTTAATGATGTTGCTTCTTCGCTCTACCAGTTCATCTGGCACGAATACTGCGACTGGTACCTCGAATTGTCAAAACCGGCCCTGAACCAGGAGAAAGATTCTCCCAGCCGCACGGCGACCCAGGCGGTGCTTGCCCGGGTACTGGAAACCGCACTTCGGCTGCTGCATCCCCTTATGCCGTTCATCACGGAAGAAATATGGCAGACCCTGCCCGAACAGGCCAGGAACCGGCAGTCCTGCGGGGAACATGCAAAGGCGGGAAAACAGTATGATTCCATCATGGTCTCGCCGTATCCTGTTGCAGACGAGAAGCTGATCAATCCCGGGATCGAGCAGGACATGCAGATGGTCATGGACCTGATTTTGGCGATCAGGAATATTCGCGGCGAAATGAATATTGCGCCCTCGCTGCAGATAACGGCAATTGTGAAGGTAGATCACGCGAAGCTTGGGGAGCACCTCGAACAAAGCGCACTCTATGTGAAAACGCTTGCGCGCGTGAGTGATCTTCGTATCGGCACGGAGGAACGCAAGCCGAAAATAACCGCTACGGCCGTCATTAAGGGCGCGGAGGTGTATGTCCCGCTGGAAGGTCTTCTTGACTTGGACCAGGAGCGCGAGCGTTTACAGAAGGACATGACGAAGATATCGCAAGAGATTGAAGTCCTGTCAAAAAAACTCCTGAACAGAAACTTTGTAGACAAAGCGCCGCAGGACGTCGTGGCAAAAAACCGGGAAAAGCTCGCCGAGCTGAAGTCAAAATATGAAAAGCTGACAACAAGCCTGAAGATTCTGAACTAGATAAAAACGCGCGCTGCATGCTGCAGCGAACCGGCAAGAATGGCTAGGATTTGATGATCAATTTAGCGCTCAAAAAACTGATCGAGCAGGCCCTGCTCGAAGACATCGGCCCCGGAGACGTTACCACGGAGGCAACGATATTGCCCGAAGCAGAAGCCGTTGCGGCAATAACCGCCAAACAGTCTCTTGTTCTCGCCGGTATTTCCGTAAGCCGGGAAGTGTTTCACGTCCTTGACTCTTCAATAGAGTTTGAGCCTCTTGCCCGGGACGGAGACTGTCTGAACGCCGGTGCAGAGATCGCCCGCCTGTCAGGCAAGACCCGGGCGCTGCTGATGGGAGAACGCGTTGCTTTGAATCTGCTCCAGCACCTGTCCGGCATTGCGACCCTGACGGCCCGGTATCTCGACAGCATTAAGGGGCTGAAGGTGGCGGTGCTTGACACAAGAAAAACCCACCCCGGTTTGCGCCAGCTTGAGAAATATGCCGTCCGGCTGGGAGGGGGCAGGAACCACCGCTATTGTCTGAACGACGGCGTGCTGATTAAAGACAATCATATTGCGGCAGCGGGGGGCATTACAAACGCTGTAAACCTGGTAAGAAAAAAATCCCACCATCTGCTTAAAATCGAAGTGGAAGCAAGGACCCTTGAGGATGTGCGGGAAGCGCTGTCCGCAAAGGCTGACGTAATCATGCTTGACAACATGGCGGTTGCTATGATGCGCGAGGCGGTGGCGCTGATCAACCATCAGGCGCTGGTGGAGGCATCAGGCAATGTGACCCTTGATACGATTCGAACCATCGCGGAAACAGGCGTTGATTTTATATCCTGCGGAAGCCTGACTCATTCGGCGCCCGCCGCCGATATCAGCATGAAAATCATCAATTAAAACCGCAGGACAATCGGTAGCAACACCGGCACCATAGTTGCTCACTCCACAGCGGGCAAAGCACGCATGAGGTGATGCCGCCCCGGTTTTCAAAGAATGTATAAAGACAAAATACTGCGCCTCCTCAGATCATCACCTGCCGATTTCCTTTCCGGAGAAGAATTAGCCAGGAAAACAGGGATTTCACGCACCATGGTCTGGAAGCATATCAAGTCGCTCGAACAGGAAGGCTTCGGAATCGAGGCCGTCCCGTCTCAGGGATACCGAATCCTGAGCGAGCCTGATACCCTCCGGAAAAGCGACATACTCCAAGGGCTCAGGACCAAATTCATGGGCCGAACACTCCACCTGCATCCCGCGGTCGCATCCACCAACACGCTTGCCATGGAGATGGCGTCGCTCTCATCGCCTGAAGGTTCTGTGGTCATTGCGGAAACGCAAACCGCCGGCAAGGGCAGAATCGGCAGGACATGGATTTCGCCGAAAGGAAATCTCTATTTCAGCGTGGTTCTGAAACCGAACATGCAGCTGCAGAAGGCCCCTCTTCTTACTCTCATGGGGGCGGTTGCAGTTGCTTCCACAGTCCGAACCATGCTCGCCCAGCAAGCCGTCATTAAATGGCCCAATGATGTTCTTATCGGCCAAAAGAAAATCAGCGGACTGCTTACCGAAATGAGCGCGGAGCAGGAC
Organism: Nitrospirota bacterium; assembly: GCA_963663225.1. Lineage (GTDB taxonomy): Bacteria > Nitrospirota > UBA9217 > UBA9217 > UBA9217 > JBAZLV01. The sequence continues at coordinate 1,294,443 of OY760142.1, forward strand.
CGCATCAAATATATCGTGCTGGGTATCGGTTTGAATGTAAACATGGATCTTGTGGCACTTCCGTCCGACGTCCGCAGAAATATAACGACAGTGGCGGCGGAAACCGGGAAGAACATCCGGCGCACACCGCTGCTGTGCCAATTGCTGCTGGACCTTGAACACTGGTACCGGGTGTTTCTCGAAGATGAAGAACTCGTTTTATCGGAGTGGAAAAAACTTAATGTGACGATCGGCAATCGGGTCACGGTACGCGGTCTGAACGATACTCTCGAAGGATTGGCGCAGGGAATCGACCGCGAAGGCAGGCTTATCATCACGCTTGATGACGGCAGTGTGGTCCACGTGGCTTCCGGGGATGTAACGCTGAAGCCGGTTTCATAGCGCTCTGGGCTGATAGTTCGAACCGATGACGCAGGCGAACTGAGGTCATCGTTAGAGTTTGTCTCCAATATAGTTGATAATGTCCGTAAGAGTCACGATGCCCACCAGCCTGCCGTTATCCACGACCGGCAGCTGTTTTACTTTTTGGCGTATCATGAGTGAACCCGCCTTGATGATCGGCATGCTGCTGTCGATCGTGATGAGACATTTGCTGGCAAAATTGCTTACTTTTATATCATACAGTTTATATGCTCGCTCCTCGATATACTCAAAGCTTGCAATGTTGTGTTCATTTTCCATAATATCGGCATAGCTGGGAAGAAGCGCCTTGAAGAGATCGGCCTTGGTGATTATCCCAACAGGCGTCGAGCCGTCCAGAACGACAAGGCCGTTCACATCACGCTGCTTGAGAATCTGTATGCACTCCCTGAGTGTTTTGTCCGGAGTGCTGGTGTAAACTCTTTTTGTCATAATATCGGCAATTTTCATTTTTCCCTCCTCCGCCACACCGGGTTGTGCGTTCCAGCGCCTCTGTTTTTAGTGTAACATAAAAAATGAACGTGTGGGAACGGCAGGGAAAAGCGGTTTGCACGGGGAAAATATATTCCTAATTGACAGATATCAGCATCCTGATGTAATATCGCCTAAAATGCAAAAAGGAGCTCTCTGTGTCCGACATTCATAGTGAAAGAATACTGATTCTTGATTTCGGGTCTCAATATACCCAGCTTATCGCCCGACGCGTGCGTGAGGCCAAGGTCTATTGTGAAATATTTCCCTTCAATGCGGGATTAGACAAGGTCAAAATGTTCCGTCCCAAAGGGCTGATTCTGTCCGGCAGCCCGTCCAGCGTGTATGATGCCGGGGCGCCGCTTGTCGATAAATTGCATCTGGAGCTTGGAGTGCCGATTCTCGGCATCTGTTATGGCATGCAGCTTCTGACGCATGTTTTCGGCGGGACCGTTGCAAAATCCCTCAAGCGGGAATATGGAAGGGCCGAATTGAACATTCACAAAAAAGAGGGCCTTTTCTATGGATTCGGCGAAGGTGAAAAGGCGGTAGTCTGGATGAGCCATGGAGACCGGATTGAGAAGATGCCCGCTGGCTTTTCCTCCATTGCGCATACCGACAACTCTCCCACGGCCGCTATGGCCGACGAGCAAAGAAAATTTTACGGCGTTCAGTTCCACCCGGAGGTCGTGCATACCCCCCAGGGAGCGCAGATCCTCAGAAATTTTGTGTACGAAATCTGCGGATGCAAACCGTCGTGGAACATGGCGTCCTTTGTAGAATACTCGGTGGCTGAGATTCGCAAGACTGTGGGCGGCAAAAAAGTTATTTGCGGACTTTCCGGCGGCGTCGATTCCTCTGTTGCTGCGGTGCTGGTAAACAAGGCGGTAGGCAGACAGCTGACATGCATTTTTGTGAATAATGGAGTGCTCCGGAAGGATGAGGCGGAGAAGGTACAACAAACGTTCAAAGATATGGGTTTGAATCTTGTGTATGTAGATGCGTCTTCGCAATTTCTGCGAAAACTCGAAGGTGTCGAGGACCCGGAAAAAAAACGGAAGATCATCGGCAATACATTCATTGAAGTCTTCGACCAGGCGGCCCACGATGTCGGCGGCGCCGAGTTTCTTGTTCAAGGCACGCTGTATCCGGATGTCATCGAAAGCGTGTCATTCAAAGGGCCCTCGGCAGTCATCAAATCGCACCACAATGTGGGAGGGCTTCCGGAGAAAATGAAGCTGAAGCTCGTGGAGCCGCTCCGGGAACTGTTTAAGGACGAGGTTCGCGCTATCGGCAGGGAGCTTGGCATGCCTGCCGATATTATCGATCGGCAGCCCTTCCCGGGGCCGGGTCTGGCAATCCGGATTCTGGGAGAAGTGACCGCCCAGCGGCTTTCCATCCTGCGCGAGGCCGACGTCATTGTGATCGAGGAAATCAAGAAGGCAAATTTATACCGGGAAATCTGGCAATCCTTTGCCGTTCTGCTGCCGATCAAAACAGTAGGCGTAATGGGAGATGAACGGACCTATGAAAATGTCATTGCCATCCGGGCGGTAACAAGCCAGGACGGCATGACAGCAGATTGGGCCAAGCTCCCCTATGACCTTATGGGCGTCCTGTCCAACAGGATTATCAATGAAGTAAAAGGCGTCAATCGTGTGGTTCTTGATATTTCTTCCAAGCCGCCAAGCACGATTGAGTGGGAGTAAGTGCTCATACTGCCGTTATTGGACGTGGCAGGCAAAGACAGGATAGTATTCGACCGGCAAGCAGTTGCACACTATGCCGATGGGCTCGAACTCTCTGGTTTTAGCGCTGGCCGCTTCGCTCTGAGGTACCGCACCCCGATCCAGATCAATACAACCGAAAACACAACCCGTAATATATCTTCCCTCAGAAATTGGGCGGTCGTTCCTCCCAGATAGGTGCCCACTAAAACACCGGGAATCATTCCCCACAGCGCCGTCGTCTTGACGTTTCCGAGCTTCCAGTGGGAGTATGCTCCCACGCTGCTGGCGGGAACCATGGCCAGCAAAGAACTCCCCTGCGCAATGTGTTGTGAAAAACCGGTAAGAAGCACCATGGCCGGCACCAGGATTGTTCCACCGCCGACACCCATCATGCCGGAAAGAAATCCGGTAAAAGCGCCGGTCACCAGCAGGACTGCAACTTTAAGCCAACCGGTTTCTAATCCCTGCATCATGGGCAGATACGGCTTCAAAGGAAGCAAAAGAGAGACAAAGACGAGAAAAGCGCCGAATGAGCGCTTTAACTTCCATTCAGGAAGCGCATGCGCATAATGGACACCCATGCGGGCGGTGAGCATGGCGGTTGCCGCAAGCAGAACTGCGGCCATTACATCAACGTTGCCTTTCGATGAGTAAACAATAGCTCCCGACAGTCCGGTGAAAACCACCGCTACAAGACTGGTGCCGTGCGCACTGTGCTGGTTCAGCTTGAGCAGGCTGACCATAAGCGGAATCATGATTACGCCTCCGCCGAGGCCCACGAGCCCTCCGAAAAGACTTCCCAGAAATCCGACGAGAAAACTCAAGGTAAACACCTCCAGACGAAATTCTTATCGTGAACGTGAGCAAAAACCGTTCAGCTTGCGCTGTAGTGGAAAATTCAGCAGAAGCCATCCTGAGTGTTAGAGCGGAATCCGCTTCACTGCTTGTAACAGACAAGCGGTTTTAAAATGTCTGACGCTCTTTTGGCCTGCGCTCGGGGACTTGCCGGTGTTCTTTCATGCCAGCGTTCCAGTCCAAAGACACATACAGCCCGCAGTAGCAGCTTCCATATTCCTTGATGTCCGGGTCGCGGTAAGCACAGGGGCAGACGATATCTGAATCTTTTTCCTTTATACCCGATGCCAGGCGGCAGGGGCAGGACCGGTAGCCATAGCGGGTTTCATTGGTAAGCAAGCCCTGGAGAATATCAAGGACAAACGGTGTGTCTTTGTTCAGAGAAATTCCCTGAGAAGCAGCGTATTTCGACAGGATGTCGAACAGTTTATCCGGCGTCACTGCAGACATAACGCCTCACGCAGCTGGTCTTCATGAAAGCCGACAATTATTCTGTCGCCGATGCAGATTGTGGGGAAAGTACAATTGGGGTTTAGTTTCCGCACTTCATCTAAAGCATTCTCCCGTTCAGCGCCGGAGAGCAGGTCCACATCCAGAAACTCAACGGCGATGTTGTTGTCTTTAAAGAATCTTTTGGTGCGATTACAGTGCGAGCAGGTGCTGAGGGTATATAGCATTATTTTTTTGTCAGCAGTGTGCATAACGCCCCCTTCTCAAGTGTGGTGCAGTATAGCACGGTGGATATCGATATGCAAACGCATTTGGCAATTGAGCAAAGGTCGAAAAATATGGTATGATATGGCGGTTTAAAAAGCACCATATCTCGGTGGCGAAAAAAGGGGCGTACCGAGCATGAAAAAAATACTATTCGCAGACGATGTTAAAAATTTTTGCATAGAACAAAGCAGTTTTTTAACGCGGTCTGGCATTACGGTTTTTACGGCCTCCTCGAATGATGACATACTCAGTATCCATACGAGAGAAAAACTGGACCTCATTGTGTCAAAACTCGACATGCCGGGGCTTTCGAGTGAGGAGTTATTCCATAGTATAAAACAACGCGGGGATTTACAGAAGGTTTCGACCATTCTTCTCTGCAAGGACACTCCGATGCACAGGGCTCGATGCAACGAATGCAGAGCCAGCGCAGTCCTTAGTTTGCCGGTCGATTTTGAGCAGCTTCAGGCAACAATGCTGCACCTTTTGAACATTGCGCCGAGACAATCATACCGGGCCGCGCTCAAAGTCACTGTTGAGGGGAAATTCAAAAACAAGCCTTTTCTATACCGGATGGACAATATTAGTACCACCGGGATGCTTATTACGGCAGAAGTAAAACCAGAGGAAAGGCTTGCCCAGGGCGACCAGCTGGCACTTTCATTCTGCCTTCCCGAAGGAACTCATATCTATGCCCGGGGAAAAGTGGAACGGATTATTCCGCAGTCGCTTGCAGCAAATGTCTGCCTATATGGACTTAAATTTGACGAGCTTACCTCAAACGTCCAGTCGGAAATTGCAGCTTTTATCAGCAAAGAGCAGGACAATAAACGTACGTTCAACAGGGACTAGAATCTTTTCCGGAACGTGGACGTCCGCTTCCGGCAGATTTTGAATACTTGCAAGGACGGATGCCAATACGGCAGGGAACATATGTTGCAGCAGTCAAGATAACACAAAATAATTAATATAACAAAGGAGAGTTGCATGGAAAAACGATGTGTCATTGGTATCCGGATAAAAAACCGGGAAGAAAATGCTTCTGAGTTGCAGAAGGTGCTGACGGAATGCGGTTGTTACATTAAAACAAGACTGGGGCTTCACGATGGGGATGGCCAGACCTGCTCACCGTCCGGTCTCATTCTTCTGGAAATTGTCGGGGATGAAAAAGTCTACGACCAAGTCGAAAAAAAGTTGAAAGCAGTCAAAAACGCGCAGGTTCAGAAGATGGTTTTTGAGGCGTAACCAGGTATCTCCGGCAACGCAACGGTCCAGCCAAAGGGTTATTTCCGCACCACCGTCCTTTTTTTCCAGTTTTTTCCTTTCCGCGGAAAATCGCTGCGGAAATGCGCACCCACGCTCCCTTCGCGGAGCAGAGCGGAGCGGGTAATCAGTTGCGCGGTGCAGACCATGTTCTTGAGTTCGAAAAGCCTTCTTTCGGGCGAACAGTTGCGCAGAACCAGGTCCCATTCACGAAGCTGTTTTAATGCACTTTGCAAATCCTTCTTGGTGCGGATAATACCTGCATTGCTCCACATGAGTTTTTGCAGTGCCGTGCGAATCGAAGGGATATTCAGGTTCGAGGCAGAAACGCATGTACCGTGAGCGCGGCGGGGGGGGGTGCGCAAGGCCGGGCCTTTTTGGCCGCTCTTGGCCCGCGCATACCGTGCGGCAGCCTGGCCGGCGCGGGCTCCGAAGACCAGTCCTTCAAGCAAAGAATTGCTTGCCAGTCGGTTTGCGCCATGCACACCCGTGCAAGCGGCCTCTCCGGCCGCAAAAAGTCCCGGAACATTCGTGGCACCCCAAAGATCGGTTTTTATGCCGCCCATAATAAAGTGTGAAGCAGGAGAGACCGGGATGGGATCGCTGGCAATGTCGATGCCGAACTCTTTGCAGGTTGAATAAATCCGGGGGAAACGGCGGACAAGAAACTGCGTAGGCAACTGTGTCATATCAAGAAAAACATGGTTGGATTGTGTTGAAACCAGTTCCGATTGGATAGCCCGGGCAACGACATCACGCGGGGCGAGTTCCCGGAGCGGATGGTAGCGGTCCATGAATTTTTTGCCGTAAATGTTTCTCAGTATGCCGCCTTCCCCGCGCATGGCCTCCGACAAAAGAAACGGCGGGGCGCCTTTGCAATACAGCGCCGTCGGGTGGAACTGGACAAACTCCATGTCCATAAGCATTGCGCCGGCACGATACGCCATTGCCATGCCGTCTCCGGTCGCCACCTCCGGATTTGTGGTGCGTTCATACAGATGGCCTGCTCCTCCGGTAGCGAGCAGAACGGCCCGGGCAGAAATATTAAGAAGCGTTTTCGATGGTTGCCGGCAGACGACGGCGCCGATACAGGTGCCGTTTTTTACAAAAAGGTCCCGGGTAAATGCAAAATCGATTTCCGAAATGGTGACCGCGGAGCGTATATGTTCGCTTAATGTCCGGACGATCTCGCGTCCTGTTGAGTCCCCCTGCGCGTGCAGCACCCTGTTTCTGGAATGAGCCGCCTCCCGGGTAAAGGAAAGTTTTGTGCCCTCCCGGTCAAAACCTGCTCCCCAGCGAATGAGCTCCCGAATCCGTGCCGGTCCTTCCTCCACGAGTGTGTGCACGGCCTTGTGCAGACAAAGGCCGTCACCTGCCTTGATAGTATCTTCAAAATGAATAGAAATTCGATCCTCGTCCGAGAGCGCGACAGCCACGCCGCCCTGGGCATATTGCGAACTGCTTTCTGACGGCGCGTCTTTGGTCACAATCAGAACCTCGCCGTGCTGTGCAAGTTCGATAGCAGCACGAAGGCCCGCCACCCCGCCGCCGATGATCAGAAAGTCGGTTGATATATATTCGGTAGTAAAACTCATATCTGCAGTATCATAAGGGTCATGGAATTTGCACCGGCACTATTGCTTAACGGGATTTTCGACCGGGATAAACGGGTTTTTTCCGTCAATGGCAACCAGTTTGAACGCGTCAGGGTTGAACGAGAACGTAACGCGGCCTCCGCCTTTGCTCGTTATTCCTGTCGAGGTGGTCCATTCTGCGTCCCAGTTGGACAACACTTTGATCTGCCCTTTGTCCTGGATCATGATAAGCATTTTTGTGTACTGAATGTTAAATCGAATGGACTCATACTTTGCAAACACGTCAGCGAGCGATTGTGAGAATTTATTGCGCTCCGGATAATCTTGAGAAATATTTGACAGAAAGGAATCAAGGTTCTTGGTCTCGTATGCATGGGTCATGTCCTTGAGAACCGAGAGAACATTCTTGCTTTGGACTGCCGACCGCTCCAATGTTTTTTTACCGCTACAAGCTGCAGCTGCAATGAGAAGTATAAGAATGAGAATAGCTGACAGGAAACGGTTCATACAACCCTCCACACAAATTCGTTAAGGTATGGTGCCACCGGGGAAATACCTGTTAACGTTCAGCCAGAATATAGGGATTCTCCGGGCGTTGATAGGTATTGCCCGAGATGAGCTGTTTCAAAAACTGTCCGGTATACGATGCTTTTACTCGTGCAACGTCTTCGGGTGTTCCTTCGGCCACGATAAGACCTCCCTGGTCCCCGCCTTCAGGGCCGAGATCGATAATCCAGTCGGCCGTTTTAATCACATCGAGATTGTGCTCGATCACTACAACGGAATTCCCCGATACTACCAGCTGGTTCAGCATGTCCAGTAATTTTTGGGTATCGGCAAAATGAAGGCCTGTTGTCGGCTCATCCAAAATATAAAGCGTCCGTCCCGTAGCCCGACGGGAAAGTTCTTTTGAAAGTTTAACGCGCTGTGATTCTCCTCCTGAGAGGGTGGTGGCGGACTGCCCTAATGTTATATAACCGAGGCCCACATCGAGAAGCGTTTGCAGTTTAGAGCGGACCGGCGGGACGTTTTGAAAAAACTCAAAGGCCTGTTCCACGGTCATGGCAAGGACTTCGGCAATATTTTTGCCTTTATAACGGATATCCAGGGTTTCACGGTTGTACCGGCTGCCGTGGCAAGCGTCGCAGGTAACGTACACATCCGGAAGAAAGTGCATTTCAATTTTAATGAGTCCGTCGCCTTCGCAGGCCTCACATCTGCCGCCCTTGACATTAAAGCTATAACGGCCCGGTTTGTATCCCCGCACCCTCGATTCCGGAAGCTGAGCGAAAAGGTCGCGGATCGGACCGAACACGCCGGTGTAGGTCGCCGGGTTTGAACGCGGTGTCCGGCCAATGGGGGACTGGTCGATGTCGATTACTTTGTCGATGTGCTCAAGTCCTGTTATGTCTTTGTGTTTTCCAGCACGCTGCGTGGACCGGTAAAGCCTTTGCGCGAGAGCGCGGAACAGGATATCCACGACCAGCGTGCTCTTCCCGGAACCCGACACGCCGGTCACACAGGTAAAAACACCGATCGGGAACTTCACGCTGATATTTCTCAGATTATTTTCGGTTGCGCCAATGACATTGATGCATTTCTCGAACTTTCTGCGCATTGCTGGCGGCGTGATGAATGCCTTGCCCGAAAGATACTGTCCGGTGAGTGATTGCTCGGTGTTTTGAATTTCTTCTGGTGAGCCTTGTGCCACAATTCTTCCGCCGTGCACTCCGGCGCCCGGGCCCATATCGATAACATGGTCGGCGGAGCGGATGGTTTCCTCATCGTGCTCCACTACTAAAACGGTGTTTCCGAGATTGCGAAGGCGCATTAATGTGTCGAGAAGACGGCGGTTATCGCGCTGATGCAATCCGATGCTCGGCTCATCGAGGATATACAGTACGCCCACAAGAGACGAGCCGATCTGGGTGGCAAGCCTGATGCGCTGGCCCTCGCCGCCGGAGAGTGTTGCCGAACCGCGGTCTAGGGTCAGATAATTCAGGCCGACATGCACCATGAAGCCAAGACGTTCCCGGATCTCTTTTAATATGCGCTGGGCGATGGCGGTTTCTTTTTCCGTAAGTGCGAGATTGGTAAAAAAAGCAAGAGCCTGCGTGATGCTCATTCGAGTCACGTCGTGGATATTTTTGCCTGCGACCTTGATCGCCAGAGATTCTTTGCGCAGCCTGCTGCCGTTGCAGTCGGGACATGTCTGGTAGCTCATGTACTGCTCCAGCTCCCATTGGGTGGCGAAAGAATCGGTTTCATCATAGCGGCGTTTCAGGAGCGGCAAAATGCCTTCGAACGATTTGCAGGACGATGAACGTGCGGATACCGGTTTGGCGGAGTCCTCCCTGTTTCCATGTAGAAGTACCTTTTGGTGGTAGGGCTTCAGGTTTTTGAATGGTGTATTTACGTCAAAACCGCAACTGCTGGCAATGGATTCGAGCATCTGAAAATACTGAAACGAAGTGCGTTTGGCCCAGGGTTTGACGGCGCCCTCACGAAGTGAAAGATTCGCATTCGGTACGATCAAGTCCGGATCGAATTCGAGCAAACCGCCGAGTCCGTCACAGGTGGGGCAAGCGCCCTGAGGGTTGTTGAAAGAAAAAACCTGGGGCGTCAGTTCCGGATAGCTGATGCCGTCGGTAATGCAGGCAAGTTTTTCACTGTATAAAAGGTCCTTTTTCTGATCAACCAGGTTGATGAGGACGATGCCGTCCGCCAGGCGAAGTGCCGTTTCAACAGACTCGGCAAGGCGGCGCTCTATGCCGGCTTTGACAACGAGGCGGTCTATCATGATCTCGATGTTGTGCTTCTTTTTTTTATCCACGGCAATGTATTCGCCGAGCTCATGGACAATACCATCTATGCGCGCACGCACATAGCCGGAGGCCGCAGCGGCCATGAGTTCCTTCTTGTATTCGCCTTTTCTGCCGCGCACAATGGGAGCTAAAATCTGAATGCGCGTATCACCCGGCAGCGACATGACCGCGTCGGTAATCTGCTGGACCGTTTGCGCCGCGATTTCCTTGCCGCATTTATAGCAGTAGGGTTTGCCGATGCGTGCGAAAAGCAGACGGAGGTAATCGTAGATTTCGGTCACCGTTCCGACTGTGGAGCGGGGGTTTTTGCTCGTTGTTTTCTGTTCAATGGCAATGGCAGGAGAGAGCCCGTCAATGGAGTCAACATCGGGCTTGTCCATCTGGCCGAGAAACTGCCGGGCATAGGCGGAAAGGCTTTCCACGTAGCGGCGTTGCCCTTCGGCGTAAATGGTATCGAAGGCGAGAGACGACTTGCCTGACCCGGACAGGCCGGTGATCACGACGAGCTTGTCCCGCGGAATTTCGAGATCGATATTTTTCAGATTATGCTGGCGGCAGCCTTTTATAATGATTTTATCCATATAATTTGCAGAAGCGGTAAAACGCTATTGTACCACCGCGATATTCCGGAGTAAAGCTGTTTATACAGGCAGGCGTACTGCAGTATTCGGGGTGGTGTGCATACTCGTCTTTCCAGCTGAAGCAAACGTCACCGGTCCGTTTAGCAGATTTGCTTGTAGAAATCATTACCTTTATCATCAACCAGCATAAATGCGGGGAAATCAACAACATCGATTTTCCATACAGCCTCCATCCCCAGCTCCGGGTAATCTATACATTCGACGCTTTTGATATTTTCTTCCGCAAGAAGCGCCGCGGGCCCCCCGATTGAGCCAAGATAAAAACCGCCGTATTTTTTGCAGGCATCAGCCACCTGCTGGCTCCGGTTTCCTTTTGCAATCATGATCAGCGAACCACCAAGAGATTGGAGCTGTTCGACATAGGAATCCATACGGCCGGCCGTTGTCGGTCCGAAAGAGCCGGAAGCTCTTCCCGGCGGTGTTTTTGCCGGACCCGCATAATAAATGGGATGGTGCTTCAGATATTCAGGGATTCCCTTTCCCTGGTCGATGCGTTCTTTGAATTTGGCATGAGCAATGTCGCGGCCCACAATAATCGTGCCGCTCAGTGAAAGCTCGGTTGTAACAGGATATTTGGACAGGTCTGACAGCACTTCCCGTATGGGACGGTTCAGATTGATCTTTACCCCTCTGTTGTGCGCGCCGCGATACGTATCCGGAATCAGCCGACCGGGGTTGCGCTCCAATTCTTCGAGCCAGATTCCGTCTTTGTCGATTTTTGCTTTAATGTTTCGATCCGCCGAGCAGGAAACGGCCATTCCCACCGGACACGAAGCTCCGTGCCGGGGCAAACGGACGACACGCACATCGAGTGCGAAATATTTGCCGCCAAACTGGGCGCCGAAGCCGATTTTGTATGCCGCATCAATCAGCTTTTTTTCGAGCGTTATATCGCGAAAAGCCTGTCCTGAGCGATTTCCCGCGGTTGGAAGGCCATCCAGGTATTTGGTTGATGCGAGTTTTGCCGTCTTAAGACAAGCATCCGCCGAAGTGCCTCCAATGACAAAAGCAATATGGTAAGGCGGGCAGGCGGCGGTACCGAGACCCTTCATCTTTTCCACAAGAAAAGCTTCTAGTGATGACGGGTTCAGGAGTGCCTTGGTTTCCTGATACAGCATGGTTTTGTTGGCCGAACCGCCACCCTTTGCCAGAAATAAAAAATTATAGGACATGCCGTCAACGGCCTGGATGTCGATTTGCGGCGGCATGTTGTTTCCGGAGTTGATTTCTTCATACATGCTGAGTGCAACGGTTTGGGAATAGCGCAAACTCTCTTCTGCATATGTTTTCAGGATACCCCGGGCAAGAAACCCCTCATCGTTTGCACCGGTCCAGACCTGTTGCCCTTTTTTGGCGATCACCGTTGCCGTGCCGGTGTCCTGACAAAAGGGAAGCTCAAACTTTGCCGCCACCTCGGCGTTGCGCAGCAGGGCAATTGCTACGCCACGATCGTTCGGTGAAGCTTCCGCGTCAGAAAGTATCGCGGCTATTTGTTCGAGATGATCGCGCCGAAGAAGGAAAGATACGTCCCGCATGGCCTGATTTGCAAGGAACACAAGCCCTTCAGGGTCAAGCTTCAGCATTTCCCTTCCCTCAAAGGACACCACAGAAACATAATCCTTGGAAAGAAGACGGTACTTGGTTTTATCCGGTCCGAGAGGACATGGATCAGGGTATGTAAATTCAGAATTCTTTGCTGGCATGGTAATCCTCTCTTTTTTTCACGAAGAGACAATACGTTTCGTTAACGACAGCTATTCTTCGGCATCTAAGTTTATACTCTTTTCTTGATGCTGCTACAAGATGTTTATAAATCAGTTCAAACAGAGATGAATTTTCAATCAGGTTTATTACCTTGATTATAAATCATAATTAAACTTATAACACATTAATCTTATTGGAAATAAAGAAGAAAAAAAGTACTTTAAAAGTTCTCATAATTTTTGTTATATGACATCCTGTGCAGAGCTCTCTCCAAATTGCGTGTATTAAAAAGGAATATAAAATAACCGGTTTGGCATGCTCCTTGCTCTATATAGAAAAATTAACCGAAGCAAATATGCATATATCGTCAGCGTGTTTCAGTGCGCCTCATAAACACGCAGAAGCGCATGCGTACGGACAAAAATCTTGACAATAGTTTTTTGTTGTGTTAGGTTGCATAAATTTCGAGTTTTTTAGCTTGATTGTCGCAAAACGTTGTTTTACCCCTGCCAAAGGCGGTTGCAACCATGTTGGACATTGACAGCACATTTATTATACAGCTCGTAAATTTTCTTGTCGTACTAGTTGCACTTCATTATATTCTCTTTAAGCCCATCAGGCAAATCATCAGGGAGCGTGGGGAAAAGATCAGCACCGCGCTCGGCGATGCAAAGACTGCACAAGACCGCATGCAGTCCCTCCTTGAACAATACAATTCCTTACTCGACGGCTCAAAACAGAAAGCGACCGCAGCGTATAATGCGCTGTATCAGCAGGGGCTGGACATCCAGAGAGAGCTTATTGCCGCGGAACGTGCAAAAGCCGCTGAGTTGCTGGACAAGGCACGGACGGAAATTGCGACGCTGTCTTCCTCTGCCAGGGCCGATCTGAAAAAGGAAGCAGAAAAGCTGTCGCAGGACATTACCTCCAAACTGCTCGGAAGGGCGGTATAGTAAATGAGACGCACAATAACAACAGGAATTTTACCGCTGGTTTCCGGATTCCTGGTGACGCTGATCGCTTTCGCAGGGGAGGCAAGCAGCGGCGCCCATGAGCAAGCGAGCTTCATGACGGACTGGTTTCCGAGAATCGTCAATTTTGCCATCCTTGCGGCCGTTGTCGTCTATTTTTTAAAAAAACCGATTCGGCAGTTCTTTAAAAACAGGTCAGCGGAAATTGCCAAGGCCATGCAGGAATCGCAGGCAGCCAGAGAGCGCACCCTTGCAGAACTTGCCGAGATGGAACAAAAGATGAAGGCTCTGGAGATTGAGACCGAAAGAATGATCTCGGAAGCCAAGGCGCGCGGAGAAAAGGACAAAGTGGAGCTTGTTGAAGAAGGTAAAAAGCTGGTCCGCGACATTCAGGGCCAGGTGCAGCAAGGAATAGACATAGAAGTTCGCAAGGCAAAGAACGCATTGGCGGTGGAGGCATCGCTTCTTTCCATCGATCTTGCGGAAGGCAGAATTAGGGATAAAATCAGCAGCAAGGACCATGACCGCATTGTAAAGGAATACATCTCCGAAGTGGGAGGCAAGGATTGATCCGGACCATTGCAAAGAGATATGCGAAGGCGCTCATGGAGCTTGCTGAGGAGAGCAAGGCCGTTGAAAAAACCAAGGCAGACCTCGGGGTGTTCATTGAGGCGGTTGACGCGCAGCCTGCAATGCGCAAACTTTTTGCGAGCCCGGTCTTTACTCCGGAAAATAAAAAGGCCGTTATCAATGAACTGGCAAAAAAGCTGAAACTGCAGCAGACCACGAAGCGTTTCATGGAATACCTGGCGGAATCGGGCAGAATAAGATATGTTGGGCATGTCTATGACGCTTTTTTGGAGCTGCTTGCCGAACGCCAGAACAGGGCGGCCGTGCAATTGACCACGGCGGCAGCCATAACCAAGCGCGATCTGACGGAGATTAGAAAGAAGCTTGAGGACTTGACGGGAAAACAGGTTGATATCGACGTGCAGGTGGATGCTGAGCTGATCGGCGGTGCGAAGGCAAAAATCGGCAGCCTCATCTACGACGGGACGATCAAAAATCAGATTGACAAGATGCGAAATCGTCTTTTGAATTAAACGTATTTTTCTGACTTCGGGATACTGACTTCAAAGGAGTTGAATGATGCAGATCAAGGCACAGGAAATCAGTGAGATCATAAAAAAGAAGATAACCGATTTCGAAAAGACCGTTGAGGTCGCCGAAATCGGCACCGTGATCACCGTCGGCGACGGTATTGCCAAGGTCTTCGGGCTCGACAATGTTATGTCGGGAGAACTTCTGGAGTTCCCGGGCGGGATCATGGGCATGGCGCTCAACCTTGAAGAAGAGAGTGTTGGCGTGGTGCTCATGGGCGACGATTCGCAGATCCGTGAAGGTGATGTCGTAAAACGCACCAAAAGAATTGCCGAGGTTCCTGTCGGCGACGCTATCGTCGGTCGCGTGGTAAACGGCATCGGGCAGCCTATTGACGGCAAGGGCCCCATTGCTTCGAAGGAATTCCGGAAAATTGAAGTTATTGCTCCGGGCATTGTTAAGCGTCAGTCGGTTCGTGAGCCGCTTCAGACCGGCCTGAAAGCTATCGATGCCATGATCCCGATCGGCCGGGGACAGCGCGAACTCATTATCGGCGACCGGCAGACCGGAAAAACGGCTGTTGCTATTGATACCATCATCAACCAAAAAGGCCAAAACGTTATTTGCATCTACGTGGCCATCGGCCAGAAACGGTCCACCGTTGCCCAGGTGATCAAGACACTCGAAGAACATGGGGCGATGGAGTACACACTCATTGTGTCAGCGACGGCATCCGACCCGGCACCGCTTCAGTTTATTGCTCCCTATACGGGCTGCACCATCGGCGAATATTATCGCGACAGCGGCAAACACGCCCTGATTGTGTATGATGACCTTTCAAAACAAGCCACGGCCTATCGCCAGCTCTCGCTGCTGCTCCGCCGTCCTCCGGGACGCGAAGCGTACCCGGGCGATGTGTTTTATCTCCACTCCCGGCTGCTGGAGCGCGCGGCAAAACTGTCCGACAAACTGGGAGGCGGCTCGCTGACGGCCCTTCCGATCATTGAAACGCAGGCGGGTGACGTTTCAGCATATATTCCGACAAACGTTATTTCGATCACGGACGGCCAGATATTCCTGGAAACCGACCTTTTCTACTCAGGCGTGCGGCCTGCAATCAACGTCGGCATCTCCGTGTCCCGCGTGGGCGGCAGTGCCCAGGTCAAAGCCATGAAACAGGTGGCCGGTACGCTTCGTCTTGACCTTGCCCAGTACCGTGAGCTTGCCGCTTTTGCCCAGTTCGGCAGTGATCTGGACAAGGCAACGCTGGCCCAGCTGAACCGCGGCCAACGCATGGTTGAGCTTCTGAAGCAGGACCAGTATTCTCCGCTGCCGGTTGAGCAGCAAATCTTTATTATTTTTGCCGGTACCAACGGCTATGTAGATGATGTCCCGGCGCATGCGGTAAAAAAATTCGAACAGGAACTGCTCCGGTTCGCGACCAGCACGCATCAGTCTTTGCTGAATGAGATAGCAGCCAAGAAGCAAATTGATGAGGATATCAAGGCCCGTACGAAAGCGGCTATTGAAGAATTCAAAAAAACCTTTACGGCATAAAACCTTGCACCACGGAGAACGGGCAGAGACGTGTTTTTCCTGCGCGGCGCTCTCAGCGGTACTGCAGGTCTGGAAAAGGGATTTTTCATGCCCAGCTTAAGAGACATTAAAAGAAAGATAACAAGCGTCAAGAAGACCCAGCAAATCACGAAAGCCATGAAAATGGTTGCTGCGGCCAAACTTCGCCGCGCTCAGGACCGCGTAATTTCTGCTCGGCCATATGCACGCAAGATGCTGCAGGTTATCGCCAATCTTGCCGCCGGGGCCCCGCGGACACAGCACCCCCTCCTGGCAAAACGGGAACCCAAGAAAGTCAAACTTATTGTGCTCACTTCAGATCGCGGACTCTGCGGGGCGTATAATACCAACATTGTGCGTAAGGCGGCGGAAGCGGTCAGACAGTTTTCAGAGGAAGGAAAGCAAGTGCTGGTTGATGTCGTGGGCAGAAAAGGACGCGATTTCTTCCGCAAACGGCCGGCATATACCGTGGGTACCGTCTGGTCCGATTTGGGCACGATTACCTACGAAAAATCCGCTGATATCGGCAAACATGTTGTCGACCGATTTACTTCCGACGAAGCTGATGAGGTATATTTGCTCTATAACGAATTTAAAAGCGTAATGCAGCAAAAAGTGACGCTTGAAAAACTCCTGCCGATCGAGCCGCCTGCTGAAGCCGATCCCTTTATGGCCGGAGCGGCTTTTAACTACAATTATGAACCGTCGGAAGAGGAAATGCTCAGCTCCTTTCTTCCCAAGCACGTTGAAGTTCAGGTCTTTCGAGCGCTTCTTGAGAGCCAGGCGAGTGAGATGGGCGCCCGTATGACGGCAATGGATTCGGCCACGAGAAACGCCAAAGACATGATCGATAGGCTTACCCTGAAATTTAACAAGCAGCGTCAGGCCGCCATCACAAAGGAAATTTCTGAAATCGTCGGCGGAGCAGAAGCATTAAAATAACAGCTAATTTCATTATACGGAAAGCATGATCGCTCCGTATGTGTTTTGAATACCGAAGTCCTGATTTTGAATTTGTATTTCCACAGGGGGTTTCAATGAGTACAGGAAAAATTGTACAGGTGATGGGTGCGGTGGTGGACTGCGAATTCCCCGTCGGCAACCTTCCCCATCTGATGAACGCGCTCAGAATCGATCAGCCTGAGGATAAGACCTTCGGCACACCCGAGACCCATTTGACCCTTGAAGTCGCGCAGCATCTGGGAGAAAACAGGGTGCGAACGGTTGCCATGTCGTCAACCGATGGCCTCCGGCGCGGGATGCCGGTCAAGGACACCGGACAGCCCATCTCCATGCCGGTGGGCAAGGAAGTGCTCGGACGCATTCTGAATGTTATTGGAGAGCCGGTCGATGAAATGGGTCCTGTTGGCACCAAGGACACGCTACCCATTCACCGGGCGGCGCCGCAGCTTGAAGAATTGGACCCCTCGAAGCAGCTTTTTGAAACCGGCATCAAGGTTATCGACCTTCTTGCACCGTATACCAAGGGTGGAAAAACGGGCCTTTTTGGCGGTGCCGGTGTGGGCAAAACCGTGCTTATTATGGAACTCATCAATAACGTTGCCAAACAGCACGGCGGTTATTCAGTCTTTGCCGGCGTTGGCGAGCGGACCCGCGAAGGAAATGACCTCTGGACGGAAATGAAAGAGTCGGGAGTCATCAATAGAACAGCCTTGATCTACGGCCAGATGAACGAACCGCCGGGAGCGAGACTCCGCGTGGGACTTTCAGCACTCACCGTTGCCGAGTACTTCCGTGATACGCTCGGGCAGGATGTGCTTTTGTTTATCGACAACATATTCCGGTTTACCCAGGCGGGCTCCGAAGTGTCCGCGCTTCTCGGCCGTATGCCGTCAGCTGTCGGCTATCAGCCCACGCTCGGTACGGAAATGGGCGCCTTGCAGGAACGCATTACGTCCACAAAGAAAGGATCGATTACCTCCGTGCAGGCAATCTACGTCCCTGCGGATGACCTGACCGATCCGGCCCCGGCAACGGCGTTTGCACACCTCGATGCCACAACCGTGCTCTCCCGTCAGATTGTGGAGATCGGTATCTATCCTGCGGTGGATCCCCTTGATTCCACTTCACGCATCATGGATCCCCATGTCATCGGTGAGGAGCACTATGCGGTTGCACGCAGAGTCCAGCTCGTGCTTCAGCGATACAAGGAACTTCAGGACATCATTGCCATCCTCGGCATGGACGAGCTCTCGGACGAAGACAAGCTCACGGTTTCACGGGCCCGGAAAATTCAGCGCTTTCTTTCGCAGCCGTTCCAGGTGGCCGAAGCGTTCACCGGCACCCCGGGAAAATATGTCCCGCTTAAGGAAACCATCAAGGGCTTCAAGGAAGTCGTGGACGGCAAACTGGATGATATTCCGGAGCAGGCGTTCTACATGGTAGGGCCTCTTGAAGAGGTAATTGAAAAGGCAGAGAAGCTTGGCTATAAACGATAATGAATCAGGACGACTAGTAAAGCATCCTGCATCATGAAAGCTATCGGCTGAATAAAATTGAGCGCAGAGGATTTAAAGAATAACATGGTCGCCGAAAAAGGAAAAATGCTTCTTGAGATTGTTGCGCCGAGCCGTCAAGTGGTGCGATCGGAGCGTGTGGATGAAGTCATCGCTCCAGGCAGCGAGGGAGAATTTGGCGTTTTGCCGGGCCACATGCTCTTTCTGACTACCCTCAAGATCGGGATGCTCTCATACCGCGAAGGAACTCAGTGGCACCATCTTGCGATTGATTGGGGTTATGCCGAGGTAGGTCCGGACCGGGTTGTTATTCTGGCTGAAGGTGCTGATCGCGCATCCGAGATTGATCTTGCGGAAGCCAAACTCATGAAAGAACGGGCTGAAAAGGCCCTTGCGGAAAAACATGACCAGCAGGATTTGGAAAAGGCACGCATCGAACTTCTTCGGGCTTTGATCAGAATACA
This sequence comes from Nitrospirota bacterium, assembly GCA_963663225.1. GTDB lineage: Bacteria > Nitrospirota > UBA9217 > UBA9217 > UBA9217 > JBAZLV01. Next base: position 1,313,252 of record OY760142.1, read on the forward strand.
GGTAGCGGAGAAGCATGAAGCGGTAAAATAGCGCAGATACAAATAAATAGATTGCACCAGATATATTGCTAAAGGGCTGATTTGATTTTGAATCAGCCCTTTTTATTTTTTTAAATAGCGAATTGCAGCAAAGTGCATCAAACTGCAATTTTCAGAAAATCTGCATTAAACACGCTAATGCCCTTGTAATTGTCAGTCATTTATGGTATTTAAGTTACGGTTCATTTCTTATACGTATATTTACCATCGCAAATAAGTTCCCTTACTGTGAAAATACAAATAGCTGCATGGACGCAATAAACACATGCGGCCCTTCAGTCGGCTAAAATGACTGATGATGGCGCGATGCATGCGTAGCCCTGTCCGAGGTTTGCAGTGGTTCCCGATGTTTCGTTGAGTTCCTGCGTGGTATTGCCGAAACTGCATCCTTATCACGTTGCGGAGAAAAAATATAGGAGTGTCATCAAATGATCTTCAAATGTCCATTTAGTCGGTACTCCGTATTTACAATCTCGCTAAGCGCACTGTATATTCTTGCAGCCTTCGTTCTCGGTTGCAGATCCTCCTCCCCCGGAATTGATACAGCAGATAATCCTTCGCAGTCAAAAAATGGAAAAATATATTCATCACCAGCAGTGAATGAAGGCGTTTCTCTACGGGTTTTGTGGACAGTCAGCGAATATAAGCTGGGAGCGGCGGCTGTTTTGACTAAAAAAGAAGCGGATGCACTGCTTTTTAAACCCTTAAACATGGATGCAAACTCAATTATTTTTGCAGGGAAAAACTGTAGTAAAGTAACTTTTAAAAAAGAAACAGTAGCTGCGAGAGAATATTTCGAAACTACATTTCATATCACACCGGAAGCGCTGGGCATTACGCATAAAACAGTAGAGCTGATTAAAACCGACTGTGATCTCCCTGGTTTCGCCGAATTCGTTCGCTTAAGTGATAGACAATTGGTGTTGTATATAAAAGGCGTTTTTTTCTTCCTTAAGCCTGCCGTCGCTTACTAATGGCAGGTTGAAGTTGCATGTTTCGGCTTTTTCTTATGCCAAATCTTTATAGACTATGAAATAAATTATCGTAACCTGTTGAACCGTATTCAAGTCCGGATTTTCTCAGCTGTCGGTGCGAGGTAACCATCCTATCGACAATATAAACACATACAGCATGTAGTGAAAAGCTGCTTAAAACTAGGGGGGGAGTATGGTTAAAAAAAGTTTTAAGGCGTTTTACATCGTCGCGGTTTTTGGCATATTATTCACACTTACTATTTGGATAGCCTCTGCCAATGAATATTCCGGGCCGAGAAAACTGGTACCGCAACTTTCCAGTGACGGCAATACGCTATTCAACGGTCTCCCCCCCGTAGTTTACCACACAGACCCTAATCCATCGGCAGCCAAAATGCGCATTCCTTCACCCTCAAGCCTGACCACGCTGCCAGAAAAGGCCACAGCAACTTTTTCCATCACGTATGTTGCTAATGGTGGGACAGATCCTTGGAGCGCAAGTTGCACAACATTTCCTGAAGAAGCGAAAGCGGCTTTTAACGCAGCAGCAGCCATTTGGGGAGGGCTTTTGAATTCCTCTGTACCGATAACGATAAGCGCATGCTGGTCGAACTTGGGTTCCAGCAGCATATTAGGTTATTCTGGCGGCGCCCCTCTTCGTCGGGATTTCAGCGGTGCTCCTCTTGCAAATACCTGGTACGCAGGGTCACTGGCTAATGCGCTTGCTGGCACCGATCTCGACCCGACTGAGTACGATATGCACATTACGTATAATAGCAATTTTACCTGGTATTACGGAACAGACGGTCTGACACCTACAGGTCAATATGACTTAATGTCAGTGGTTCTGCATGAAATAGCACACGGTCTTAACTTTAGTGGTTCAATGGACTACAGCGGAGGAAGTGGTTCCTGGGGTTTATTAGGATCTCCTAGTATATATGATACGTTTGCGAGAGATGGAACCGCTAATCCAGGCAGCCTACTGATCGACACAACTGTCTATAGCAATCCATCTACTGCATTAGGAAACGCTTTGACCTCTGATAACATCTGGTTTCACGGTACGAACGCCATGGCTGCTAATAGTGGCCAGCGCATCAAATTATATGCTCCTTCCACATGGTCGTCCGGCTCCAGCTACTCTCACTTGGATTATGCAACCTTCAGCGGTACAGTGAACAGATTAATGGTGTATGCCATTTCAGATGGCGTATCAATACACAACCCCGGCCCGATTGTGCTGGCCATGCTGCAGGACTTGGGCTGGCCTACAAGTGCCGATGTTAGTCTTACCATGACGGGTACACCTTCCACCCTGAATGTTGGAAATATCATCTTATACAGAATCACTATTTTGAATAATGGACCTCAGAGTGCAGCAAATGTTACAGTAACAGATATCCTACCAGCCGGCGTAACTTATGTAGGTGCGGTAACCGCCAGGGGATCCTGCAGCGAAGCCGGGGGTACAGTCTCGTGCAATATTGGAGCAATAAGCAATGGTTCGACTGCAACAATAACCGTAACAGTGAGAACAACCGCAGCAAATGCAACCCTTTCCAATACAGCCACGGTTACAACTTCCGTGACGGATTCGAATTCTGCAAATAACACCGCAACAGTCAATACAGTAGTAAATAATCCAACACCGATCATCAGCAGGCTGAGCCCAATCTGGTCAGCTCCTACCTACTCGGGAGGAACGGCATTTACTTTAACGGTTACCGGGAGCGGTTTTGTGAATGGGTCACAGGTACAGTGGGGCAGAGGAACCCCCGGCTATCGCACGACGCATTTTATTTCCCAAAATCAGGTCACCGCTGATATCTTGGCTTCGGATATTACAACGACTGGTACCGCCATCGTCAACGTTGTAAATCCGACCCCCGGCGGAGGGAGCTCAAATAATGCAACTTTTACAATCAGCACAACTGCACCATCTTCCGGTGGTGGCAGCTCAGGGAGTGGAAGCGGAGGCTGTTTCATTGCCACGGCGGCCTATGGTTCTTCAATGGCTGAAGATGTGCAATATTTACGGGGATTTCGAAATGAATATCTCCTTACCAATTCAGTAGGTCGTAAATTTGTAGAGCTGTACTATCGATATAGTCCTCCCATAGCAGAATACATTCGCCAACATGATAATCTTCGTACGGCAGTGCGGTGGATGCTATCACCCTTGGTTAAGCTCAGCAAGCTTTTGGTGAGTGACGAGGCTGCAAAAAAACAGACAGAAGACAACCCGTAATTGTTTTCGCAAGTTGTGTTTTTTTAATCTATTTAAATGACTACGGTTTAACCGAAAATTTTGTCCGGATTTAACCAGCTGCATTTGTTCACAACCATTTTACGAATACGGGGGGTAGCATGAAACGCATTATGCTTGCGGGTACGTTGGTTTTTGCGGCAGTGGTTTTACTCACCGGGTGCGGTGGCAGCGGTAGCGGGAACAATGTGACAGGAGAGTCATGGAGCGGCACCGACAGCTATGGAGTGATAGCGTTTACGGTGTATACAGATGGTACTATGTCGGCAAATGGTACGATAACAGGAGGAAGCAGCCGCTCGGGATATGGCACCTATACGAAAAACAACGGAACAATAACAGGTACTTTCAGTACCAGCGGAAGCTGCACTGGCCCGTTTTCAGCCACGGTTTCTGGAAATACAATGTCCGGAAGTTATAGTGATAATTGCGGGCACACAAGTAGCTTTTCGACAACCTTGGCGACTGTCCGTGACCGTTCCTGGCAGTCTGATGGAAATGGGTTTCTGCAGTTTATCACAAGCAATCCAGATTATTACAACTACGGGCTATGGTATCCTTTGAATGCAACATACCAAGCTCAAATGTCAACTGTGACAGCGACAATAAAAAAGCGGTCAGGTTCTCAAACAAGCGGATACGGGATAGTCTTTTGCTACCAAGACACCAATAACTTTTACAATCTTCTCCTTGATACGCGGGGACATTTCCTAGTCAGGGAAAAAGTTGCAGGAAATTATAGTACGATTATTCCCTGGACAACATCCGGGTCTTTGAATACTGGCTATGATATTACAAACGAAATAAGTGTTGTTCAGCAAAGCCTGCATACTTTTACGATATATTTCAACGGGATACAGGGCGTATCATTCAGTGATAGTCACTTCACAGGAGGAAGTGGAGGTTTTTATGCGACTGTCCACGACCAAACTGATGAATATTTCCCAGGGTTGCCGGTGGATATTCGATTTAAAATGAACGCACCCATAATATATCCTTGACTGCGGCAGTCAGGACAAGAGCGTAGTTGGAAACTCATCGCGGTACTGATTCCCCCTGCCCATAATCAAGGGCATAATGCTCATGGCGGCCACAAACGGCTGCCATTTTTGTTTGAACGAGCAATGTGCTAAAATTCTTGCTAAATTCGTGAAATTAGAGTACATTAGACGTTCTTACGCGCTTGAAGTTCGATTGAAAAACGTCCTAAATTCGGAAATAACGATCAAACCATGATCTGACAAACGGAGGAAAAAATGAGGAAGGTTCTGGTATCAATAATTGTTTTTATGTTCATGACAGCCGGTCTTGCCTTTGCGCAAGAAAGCGTTAAGATCGGATATGTTGATATGAAAAAAGTGATGAACGACTGCAAGGCTGGAAAGGCAGCGTTAGACAAACTGGAGAAGAACGCTAAGGAAAAGCAGACAAAGATCGACAAGGAAAAAAAGAAGCTTGAAACAATGCAGGCAGATTTTGAGAAGAAGGCGGCAGGACTTACGGACAAGGAACGCCAAAGCAAGCAGAAGGATTTCCAAGACAAAGTCCAGGCGTTTCAGAAGATGGTCAGCCAGTCCCAGCAGGAGTTCAATGAAATGCAGGCTGAATACACAAAAAAAGTTTTTAACGATATGAAAGCAGCAATCGCGGGCATAGCTAAGGCAGACAATTACACCATTATTATGGAAAAAACCGACACGTCAGTTTTGTATGCAAAAGACGGCATTGATTTGACTGAAAAAGTAATGGAAAAAATGAACGCAGAGTAGTTTTGTTTCTGCAATGAATATTGAAATAGTTCTCGCAACCCGAAATAAAAACAAAGTAGCTGAAATCAAACAGATAACAAGCGGTCTGCCGATTATTCTGCAGTCTCTCGATGACTTCCCCCGATGTCCGGAGGTGGTAGAAGACAAAGACACCTTTGAGGGAAACGCCTTGAAAAAAGCTATCGAGGTTTGCCAATACACCGGCAGACCAGCACTGGCAGACGATTCGGGGCTTGAAGTAGATTGTCTGAACGGCAGCCCTGGAGTCTATTCATCGCGATATGCCGGTGGTCCAGGCCCAGGCAGTGATGCAAAAAACAACGAAAAGCTTCTTGCAGAATTGAAAGAAGTTCCTGATGCCCGGCGAGGAGCACGGTTTATATGCTGCCTTGCTTTGGCGGTTCCCGGTGGCCCCGTCAAAACGTTTTCTGGGTATGCTCCGGGAAGTATAAGCCGTGAACCAAGAGGGACGAACGGTTTTGGCTATGATCCGGTGTTTATCCCGGAAGGTCATTCCAGGACTTTTGCTGAAATGTCCAGGGAGGAAAAAGACACCCTCAGCCACCGGGGGCAGGCACTAAAAAAGATGAGAGATTTTCTTGCTGCAAAGGTTTTGGAGCAGGGGAAAAAGCAGGCAGATTTGTCATAAAAAATTTAAAATTCACGGTTGTCATCTTCAAGAAAATAGTGTATGATGCGCCGTTTTCGAGCACTAGTTTTACACATCACTACTATAAACGATCAGGAGGAAATCAATGAGCAGTATACTTCTTTTTGCTTTGCTTTGCGGACTGGCCGGCGTCGCGTACGCCATAGGGACCGCGAGCTGGGTAAACAAGCAGGATGCGGGAAACGCCCGTATGAAGGAAATTTCGGACGCTGTAAAGGAAGGTGCGTATGCGTTCCTTTCACGTGAATACAAAACCGTTGCCATTGTTGCCATTATACTGGTGATTCTTTTGGCCGTTGTCCCGGGTCTCGGCATATGGGCGGCGATCGGTTTTATCATCGGTACCGTGGGATCGGCTCTTGCCGGTTTTATCGGTATGTGGGTGACGGTGCGTGCCAATGTACGCACGGCCCAGGCTGCAAATAAAGGTTTGCAGGCAGCCCTCACTCTCGCATTTAAGGGCGGTTCCGTCACGGGTATCATGGTCGTGGGACTCGGCATCATCGGTCTCGCTGGTTTCTATTTTATAGCCAAAACAGCAGCGCCGGCGGAAGCATTTCACGCGCTTGTTGGACTCGGCTTTGGGTGCTCGCTGATGAGCGTGTTCGCCCGTATCGCCGGCGGCATTTATACAAAAGCCGCTGACGTCGGAGCAGATCTTGTGGGAAAAGTCGAGGCCGGCATTCCGGAGGATGATCCCCGGAATCCTGCCGTGATCGCGGACAACGTAGGAGACAATGTGGGCGACTGTGCGGGCATGGCAGCCGATCTTTATGAAACCTATACCGTGACGCTTGTGGCAGCAATGCTGCTTGCAAAAACGATCTTTGGCGAGTCGAGCAGGTGGATTGAATTTCCGTTGCTGCTGGGTGGAATTTCAATACTGGCTTCCATCATCGGGACCTATGCGGTGAAGCTGGGCAAAAACAACTATATTATGGGTGCCTTGTATAAAGGACTTGCCGTTGCCGGCGTGCTGGCGGCGGGCGCATTTTTATATGCATCCGGGGTATTTATTGAGAGCCTGACAGGAGCGGATGCCGGAGTATTTACCAAATGGACAGTATTTTTCACGGCAGTGATCGGACTTGCTTTGACTGGTTTAATCGTCTGGATAACCGAATACTTTACTTCACAGACCTTCGGACCGGTTAAACACATTGCCGAAGCAAGCCAGACAGGACATGCAACGAACATTATAGCCGGGCTCGCTGTCAGCATGAAGTCCACCGGCATGCCGGTGATTGTCATTGTTGCCTCCATCCTTGGCGCGTTTGCCCTGGGCGGCGGTTTTTGCGGAAATCCCGGCGGTGGATTGTTCGCTATTGCACTTGCCGCTGTTTCGATGCTTTCCATGACCGGCATCGTAGTTGCCATTGATTCCTATGGACCGATTACGGACAATGCCGGCGGAATTGCAGAAATGTCAGAGCTTCCGAAAAACGTGCGTGAAATTACCGACCCTCTCGACGCAGTGGGGAATACGACCAAGGCCGTGACGAAAGGGTATGCGATCGGTTCAGCCGCGCTCGCCGCGCTCGTGCTTTTTGCCGAATATTCCCGCTCATTTGGCACGGATGTGAAGGTTCTTTTTGATCTGTCGAACCCCATGGTTCTTGCCGGATTGTTCATCGGCGGTTTGCTGCCATACTATTTCGGATCGCTGCTTATGGAGGCTGTCGGAAAGGCGGCGGGTGGCGTTGTTGAGGAAGTGCGCAGACAGTTCCGCGAAATTAAGGGCATTATGGAAGGCAAGGCCAAGCCTGAATACGGAAAATGTGTTGATATTGTGACGAAAGGCGCCATCAAACAAATGATGGTTCCCGCCCTCATTCCCGTAGTCATTCCGGTGGTGGTCGGGCTGACTCTGGGCCGCGAAGCGCTCGGCGGCGTCCTTATTGGAAGCATTATTACCGGTTTGTTCCAGGCCATAGCCATGACGAGCGGCGGCGGAGCATGGGACAATGCAAAGAAGTATATTGAAGACGGCATGTACGGAGGAAAGAAAAGTCCAGCGCACCAAGCGGCAGTGACCGGGGACACGGTTGGCGATCCCTACAAGGATACTGCCGGTCCTGCCATCAATCCGATGATCAAGGTCATCAATATTGTTGCTCTGTTGATCGTTCCGATTATGATCAGTTTAATGAAATAACAAACCACTAAAACCACACATCTCACAAAGGGCCGTCCGGGGCATGGACGGCTCTTCTTATTTCCAGGGGTTGTTAAAAACTCATTACAATATGGAAAAGAATTTACTTGCCAGCGCCGGTTGCTCGCCCGAAATCATTGCCCACAGCATACTCGTATCGGAAAAGGCGTGCGCTATTGCCCGGCGCGTAAACATAAATTATGATTATGCATTGATACGGCGTGGAGGTTTATTGCATGATATCGGCAGATCAAAAACGCATGGAATAGAACATGCGCTTGTAGGCGCCGGCATTGCGAGGAGCTACGGCCTCTCTGAGGAACTAATTCGTATTATAGCACGTCATATTGGGGCCGGCATCACCGCCCACGAAGCGGAACGGCTTGGGCTGCCGAAAAAAGATTATCTGCCGCTGACACCGGAAGAAAAAATTGTTTCCTACGCCGACAATCTCACGTGCGGCGTAAGAGAGCTTTCATTTGCGGAAGCATTGGAACGCTTCAAAGCAATGCTTGGGCCTGCCCATGAGGGTATTGCCCTCTTTCTCAAACAGCATCATGAAATACGGTCCTGGATGCAGGAAGCGCCAGACGGAATGTCAGGTGAAAATTCACCTTGAAAAAAGCACTATTTTTTTTACGCAGGCACATCTTTATTGTCTGCCTACAGTGCTTATGGTATAATAAAAACACTCTTTTTCGAAACTATTCATCGGTTCCAATACTACACAAGTATGCCGGATGTTGATGCATTACGGTCGCTTGTTGTAGCCGGAGGTACTGTTCTATGGCAATTTTGTGGCGCATATGTCTCTTTATTCTTCTGATTGCACCCGCGGCCTCTGCATACCAACAGATAGATTTCCTGCGTGAAATCGGTGTGACTGATAAGCAAACAGGACAAGCAGGCAGATTAGACGCACCCCGTGCGATGGCCGTGGGAGGGGAACTATTATACGTAGCCGATACTGATGCGCACCGTATTGCCGTTTTTGACCAGAGTGGAAAGATGGTGCGTACCTGGGGCCTGAAGGGGAGCAAATCCGGTCAATTCAGACGACCCGCCGGCATAGCACTTGATGAGCAGGGGAAAATTTATGTTTCCGATACAGGGAACCATCGCATTCAGGTATTTACCGCCGAAGGAAAACTGATACGCAGTTTCGGAGTCAAAGGAAGCAGCCCGCGTGAGTTCAACAATCCGCATGGAATTGCTAGTGTAAAGGGGCTTCTGTATGTTGCGGACACCGGCAACAGCCGCGTTCAGGTGATGACCAATGATGGCATCTTTCTTCATCAAATTACCGTAAAGACAAAAAAAGAAGAAATGGAAGCACCGATCAGTGTTGCCGTTGATACGCAAAACACGCTGTATGTCCTCGACGCAGATGCATGCAATATTCGTATCTTTGATGCTCTTGGAAATCAACTCCGTGTTTTCGGTGCACGCGGAAGCGGACAGGAAGGATTCGAAAAGCCACAGGGTATTGCGGTGGACAACCGGGGAATAATTTATATTGCAGATACGGGAAATTTCAAAGCAAAAAAATTCAACCCCGGAGGAAAGCTGATCGCCTCCATAGGAGCCGAGGGCGATGGCCGCGGACAATTTCGTGAAATTGCAGGGATAGCTGTTGACCCGGAATACCGGATATGGACGCTTGATGCAGGAAAAAATACGATCCAGCTTTTCACCAGCGAGCGGGATGATTCCCCATTGCTTGCTCCTTCATCTCCGTTGCCGATTCCGGAGATATCAAAAGACCTGCCCGGCGAGGCAACTGCCGTTGCGTTCAATAAACGGTTGTGGGGGCTGACCGGAGACTCGCTTGTTGCGATAGGCGATTCTGGCGGGGGCCGCTCGATCGGTTCCAGCGGCAGCGACCCCGGTCTTCTAAAAAAACCCCGGGGGATGACAGTCGACAGTCAAGGAAACTTCTGGATAGCCGATACAGGCAATGATCGCTTGCAGAAGTTCAGTTTGGAGGGCAGCCTGCTGCAGGTACTGGGTAAATCCGGGGGTGGTGAGGGAGAGTTTAATTCACCAGCCAGCATGGCAGTAAGCCCGAAAGGTAACATTTATGTTGCAGATACCGGAAACCGGCGGATACAGGTTTTTAGTCCAAAAGGCGTGTTTCTCGGTGCTTTTGGCAAAGAAGGGAGCCAGTCCGGCCAGTTTAAGGAGATCGTTGACATCACGGTTGATGCAGCTGAAAATATCTATATTGTCGACCGGGGAAACGACCGGGTAAGCAAGACAGACAGCAACGGCACGCTTCTCTGGGAAGCCGGAAAAACCGGCAAGCAGGAGGGAGAACTGCAGAGCCCCGAAAATATACTTGTTACTGCGGACGGTGAAGTTTTCGTGCTTGATGCGGGGAACGCACGCATCCAGGTTTTCAACAGCAGCGGAAAATTTCTGAGGAAGTTCGGCAGTGAAGGGTCGGAACCCGGCACGTTCAGCAATCCTCAAGGAATGGCCCTTGAAGAGGGGCGCCGGCTTTTTGTCGGCGACCCTGGCAATAAACGGATTCAGACTTTTTTGCTGAAATTTACCCCGGAGACGCCGAAAGAAGTTACTGCTCAGGCGAAAATTAACGAAATTCAGCTGAGCTGGAAGCCAAACGCAGAGACCTATTTCCAGCACTACAATATTTATCGCGCCGCTTCTCCCGCGGATGCATTCAACCTTATCGGGACGGCAACAGCACCGTTTTATGTGGACAAGAACCTGCCGAGCAACCATACGTATCAATACCGCGTGACCAGCCAGGCCTGGGACGGAAATGAGACCGCCTCTTCAGCTGTGGTGCACGCCACGACACCGAAGCTGGTTCCAGCGCAACCTAAAAAAATACGCATCGAGGCAACCGAAAAGCATATAACGCTTTCCTGGCTTCCCAATACAGAGCCTTTTGTTATGCAGTATCGCGTCTACCGCTCGAAACAACCAACAGCCGGTTTTGAGCTTGCAGCAAAAAGCGAAAAGACCATTTTGCTGGATGGACCGCTTGCCGATGAGACGCTTTATTACTATCAGATCACAGCGGTGGGAAAGGAAGGGGATGAAAGCCAACCAAGCGAAGTTGTGTTCGCGGCAACCCCTAAAGCCCCTCTTACCGCGCCTCCGGTTGAAATCAGCTCGATTGAGCTGGGAGAAATTTTTGCTTCCGCATATAAGTACTATGAATCACATCCGCTCGGAAAAGTTGTGATTGCAAACCAGACCGACCGGACCTATACGAAAGTTAAAGTAAGCTTTTCCGTAAAAGACTACATGGATTTTCCTACAGAACTGGAAATAGCTACTCTGGCCCCGAAGCAAAAAGTTGAACTGCTGTTGAAACCGGTTTTCAGCAATGCCATTCTGGACGTGAGCGAAAACACTCCGCTTCAGAGTGAAATTGCCCTTACCTACCATGTGGGAGGAGAAGCAAAAACCATTACCCGGAGCTTCCCGGTAATGCTGTACGAGAAGCATGCAATTCGGTGGGATCAGAAGGAGAAAATCGGAGCGTTTGTCACGTCAAAAGATCCGGTCATCAATGACTTTACCAGGGCCGTTGTACAGCCGTATGTGGACGCCTACCCGAATTTGGACAAGTCAATTGTATATGCGCGGGCGATCTACGCAGCCCTTGGAGTCATGGGAATTTCGTATCTCGTGGATCCGACGCCGTTCCAGGAGTTTTCCGAAAATACCACGATCGTGGATTACACGCTGTATCCCCGTGATGTCTTAATCAGAAAAAGCGGCGACTGCGATGGTCTCTCTATAATGTTTGCCGCTGCTTTGGAAAATATCAGCATAGAAACGGCTGTTGTCGATGTGCCGGGCCATGTCTTTGTGATGTTTAATACGGGAATACCGGAGCAGGAACGAAAAACGCTCGGTTTTCCGGATGAATTGCTGGTCGTATACCGCGGCACCGTCTGGTTGCCGCTGGAGATGACAATGGTAGGGTCGTCGTTTACGCAGGCCTGGCAGAAAGGTGCAGAAGAATTCCGGGACTGGTCTGCAAAAGGAAAGGCGGATATTATCAGCATTCATAAGGCGTGGGAGCTTTTTAGACCGGTCACGCAGCCTTATACAGATTTTAGTCCTGAAAAAATCAAGCGCGAAGCGATTGAAGAAAAATACAAAGATGAGCTTGAAAAGCTTGCACGGCAGCGTCTTGCCAATCTGTCCGCGGGGTACCGTGCAACACTGAAAAAAAATCCTGGTGATCTGGAGTCCCTGGGACAGCTCGGCATTCTCTACGGAGAAAACGGCATGACATCCGAGGCGATGGAGCAGTTCCAGAAAATGCTGGCCCACGACAAAACCAACGCCTTAGCGTTGAATAATATCGGAAACATCAGTTATTTACAGGGCAGGTTCGACGACGCCCGCCAGGCTTATGAGGCCGCGCTCAAGTCAATGCCGGACGATCCCGGGGTCATGGTAAACCTCGCCCGCGTTCTGCACCATTCGGGCAAAAAAGATGCTGCCAAGAAGTTGTTCCAAAGAGCAGCCGCACTTGATCCGCGCGTAGTACGGCAATACGCCGACCTTGCCGGAAGCCTGGGTATAAAGTAAAGTTCTTGCCAATGCCGACAGCAATACTAAAATTACACGATCCCACATTTGCAGCCATGACCAAGGAGGTCTGAAATGATGAAAAAAACAGTTTCTTTCCTAGCGGCTTTTGTTCTCTGCTGCACGACGGTGCTTTTGGCGCAGGACAAAACCGAATCAACTCTGTCTGCTTGGCTAAAAAGCATTCAACAGAAACTCGAGCAAATCGTCCCTAAAAAATCACTTCCCATGGCTACAGGCGTGGCGGGGACGCGCGGCGCAAAGGATGACACCTCGGTCAAGCTGTACTGGAAAGGCAAAAAAGGCGATGAATCGGTGACCGAAGAAGAGCTGCTCAAATTCAAGGCAGGCGTGGATTTGGCCGGGAAAGGCGACCGTGAGGGGTCGGTCAAGGCATTGGATGATTTTATGAAACAATATCCTGACAGCGCATTGATACCCGATGCTAAAAAAACGTTTGATCTGGTGAAGGCAGAGAGCACACCCGAAGGGAAAATTGAGAAAAAAGCGGAAACAGACGAAGTAAAAAAAGAAACCAAAAAAGAAGTAAAGAAGAAGGCTAAAAAAGCGAAAAAACAAGATGAAGGGAATTAACAATACTGCAACTGTTCTCTAGGCGCACGGAGCGGTGCTCTGTGCCATTTCCTATTTCAAGGCAGGGAATTTTCCCTGCCTTTTTGCTTGCAATCGGCAGTGGGTGCAGCCATTTTTTTCTGGATGTTTCCCTGCTGATTTGATAGTCTAGTCCGCATGCCACATCGAAGAACTTCAAGAACACCCTGGGCTTTTATCCCGTCGCTTTACTTCGCAGAAGGACTGCCTTACGTACTGATCAATACGGTTTCGGTCATTCTCTACAAACGCATGGGCGTTGATAATGCGAGCATTGCTTTCTGGACCAGCTGGCTTTACCTGCCCTGGGTCATTAAAATGTTCTGGGGGCCGGTTGTAGACATTTACTCCTCCAAGCGCGTCTGGATACTGAGCACGCAGGCAGCCATGAGTATATGCCTGTTTGGCATCGCGTTTTCGCTCAGGAGCGAGTCGTTTTTCTTTCTTTCGCTTGCTGCGTTCAGCGCCGGCGCTTTTATTTCCGCAACTTATGACATTGCCACAGATGGTTTTTACATGCTGGCACTCAGTGAAAAAGAGCAGGCCTTTTTCGTAGGCATCCGGTCCGCTTGTTACCGGTTGGCCATGATTTTCGGGTCGGGGCTTCTGGTCTATCTCGCGGGGCTGCTCGAAACAGCAAGCGGCGACATTGCCCGGAGCTGGTCTTTTGTGATGGCTGCTTCCGGCCTGCTTCTTGGAGCCGCCCTGATTTACCACAAGTTCATGCTTCCGGTTCCCGCGGTTGACGGTGTGCGCGCGCTCAGAAACAATGCAGACAGCGTATCATTTGCAGAAGTCATCCGCGCATATTTCAACCAGAAGAAAATCGGAATTATTCTGGCATTCATCCTTCTTTATCGGCTTGGCGAGGCTATGCTGCTGAAGCTTGTTTCGCCGTTTTTTCTTGATTCACCTGCCGGGGGAGGATTGGGGCTTTCAACGCAGGACGTTGGTCTTGTGTACGGTACCGTAGGGGTGCTGTGTCTCGTTTTGGGCGGCGTACTTGGTGGGGGGCTCATATCCCGCTTTGGCTTTAAACGCTGTGTCTGGCCCATGGTGATAGCCATGCACCTTCCTGATCTTTTCTTCGTTTATATGGCCTATTCACAGCCGGCGATTTGGCTCGTTTACCCGCTTGTAGCAATGGAACAGTTCGGCTATGGTCTTGGATTCACGGTTTTTACCGTGTATCTTATGTATGTAACGCAGGGAAAGTACAAGACGTCTCACTATGCCATTTCAACCGGAATTATGGCTTTAGGCATGATGCTGCCCGGGTTTGTAAGCGGCTGGATCCAGGAAGCGGTAGGGTACAGAGTGTTTTTTGTCCTTGTTTGTTTTCTGACAATTCCGGGCGTATTGACCATCCCATTTATTCCAAAAGACAACATAGAATAAACCTTTCATGCGAAGGAAGGATCGTCATGTGGAGAAAAAGCGAAAGCCGGGTTAAATGCCAGCGGGGTTCCTCAGCTATTCTTTCCAGTTGCCGGATAACACATAGCCGATAATGATGCCCAGAACAATGTTGGTCGTTCCTCTGTCGAGTTTATCGTTGATGCCGAGAATGATCAGAAGCGGCAGTAAAAAAACAACTGCCAGGAATTGGATTGCCCGTATTCCCAGCGTCGCGTTCTGTTTAGTTACCAGATAAAAAACACCGTACAGGCCACCTGCCATAATAAGTGCCACTATTATGCTTATCCACAGCTGCTGATACATGGTTTTACCTCCCTTAACGGACTTTTTTGCACGCGCAGATAAAGAAGCGTGTTGCATTATAATGAACAAAAGGCGTTTTGTCAAAGGGGTAATAACGTTGGAATCTGGATTATCGAAACTTACACTAGTTTCTTCGTTAAAAAGCGGGTAAAATGTCGAAAAATGCTGCCTTCTTCCGGGAGCAGGTGGTACAATGGGAAAACGCAACGGGGTGATATATTAACAAGGTTCTCTGTCTATTCGGACTGATTATAGCAGCAGGGTATGCGTGGAGGTATTTCAACCCGGGAGGCATTGACCGGCACCGGGTGCGGCATGTGTTAAGCGTGGCCGTCCTGAATTTCTTTCTGGTGGCATTGGCGTTTAACCTTGTTGCTTCTGCACGGTTCGACCGGACTTTTCTCCTTATACCTTTGACGGGAGTCGTCGCCATTGTTGCTAGCATGACTGTCGGGTTCGGTGTTTACGCGTTGCTTGCCCGCTTCGTTCATATCCCACGGCCGGTATTCGGCGTAATGATCTTTGCCGCGGCATTCGGCAATGTGATTGTTCTTGGCCTCCCGGTTATTGTCGAACTGCTTGGTCCTGAACAGGCATACGTATCAATCCTGTACGACCAATTGGCGGCGACGCCGATATTGCTGACCATCGGAGTATTCATAGCCGCCCGGTATGGAAGCGGAAAAAGTGTCTCCCTTGCATCGTCGCTGAAGCGGGTAGGCATGCTTCCGCCGCTTTGGGGCGTTGCAGCAGGGATTGCTGCCCATCTCGCGGGAATAACGGTTCCTCAATTCGTGATGGACGCCACTGCACTTATGGGCGGTGTGGTGGTTCCGGTCATGATCTTTATGGTTGGGCTTGCCCTTGATTTTCAGGACCTGAGGCGGCTGCCGATAGCAATTCCTGCCATCGCAATCAAGCTGCTGGTGGCGCCAGTGCTGGTCTTGGGTATCGGCTCGTGGTTTGGCCTTACGGGTAGTTCACTCAAAGCGGTGGCGATTGCAGGGGCCATGCCGGTGATGGTGACGTCGCTGGTACTGGCAGATGAGTTTAATCTGGATGTGCCGCTTACCGCGCTGTGTATTGCGATATCGACGGTTGGACTTTTTTTTACCATGCCGCTTATGCAGAGAATGCTTTTTTGAAAAAAAAGCACGGGACACACAATGCCTAAAAGGGCGCGGTTGTTTTTTGGGGATATTTCATGGCATATGCCGGTGAAGGCAAAAGATTTCTCGTCGATATCCACGTTCATGGCGCGGAACAGTACGATACCCGCACGCGGCGGGAAGAAGATATCCTTCGCATGGCCAGGATTCATGGAGAACGCGGAACCGGACTTGTTCTGCCAACCATATACCCGGGCTCTCTTGTGGACATGCGAGAGAATATAAGCGCTGTAAGGCGCGCGATGCAGGCACAACGGGAGGGGGCAAAAATTTTCGGGGTGCATTTGGAAGGCCCGTTTCTGAACAGCAACTGCGCCGGCGCCTTGGACAAGAGCAGTTTTGCAGAACCCTCCCTCGACATGCTTTCGCGCCTGGTTTCCGGCTTTGAGGACATTATAAAAATCATCACGATTGCGCCTGAGCTGCCGGGAGCGCTCCGTATCATTGAAGTGTGCAGGGGAAAAGGTTTTCTCGTCCAGATGGGCCACAGCAATGCAACCTATGAACAGGCGGAAGAGGGAAAACGTGCCGGTGCTACGGGTATTACCCATGTGTTTAATGCCATGCGGGGTTTCCACCACCGAGAACCGGGTCTTACGGGGTTCGGGCTCATGGATGAGGACCTGTACGTGGAAGTGATCGCAGATATGGTTCACGTCCATCCGCAAAGCCTCAAGATGTTGTTTGACATGAAATCAGCGGAAAAAATTCTGCTTATTTCCGATTCAGTAAAAGGTCCGGGCTGGGGAAACGGCCCTCTGCGGGGAGCCGGCGGCATGCTGTTGGGAAGTGGAATAGCTTTGGCAGATGCGGTAACAAATCTGATTGAGCACGGGATACCTCCGGAACGGGCCTATCAGTTTGCCTCGGATAATCCTTTGGCATATTTGGGCATATCGGATCTTGACCGCGTGGCGCCCAGCTTGCCGAATGCCTGATTGTGCAACACGATGAACAGCATATGCGCGGTTTTTCCGTTCGTGTCTCTGTGCTGTCGGAATCTCATGAGGGGTGTTTTTTTATGAAGCCAGTCAGTCTTCTTATCTTTGATCTGGACGGAACGCTCGTCGATACGCTCGGCGACATAACCGCGTCGACCAATTTCGTGCTCGGCCGCTTCGGCAGGCAACCGCTCGAAATGCAGACTGTTCGCCGTTACGTGGGAGACGGGATCGGCAAGCTCGTCGAACGCTCCTTCGGCGGCAGAGCCGAAAACCTTGCAGAGGCAGTTGCGCTGTACAAGGAACACCACCGTCAAAACTTCACGACCCACTCTGCGCTGTACCCGTCGGTCAGGGCAACACTGGAATGTTTCAGTCAGATTCCGAAGGCGGTTATTACGAACAAAAGCATGGAGTTCTGCAAGCCATTGCTTGAGCACCTCGGGATTGTGCAGCATTTTGACATGATTATCGGCGCGGATTCCGGCCTGCCGCTCAAACCTGCTCCGGATGCTATTTTCAGGATCATTGAAAAGCACGCTATTTCCAAGGAACATGCGGCAATTATTGGGGACGGCACGACGGATATTCAGGCAGGCAAAGCGGCGGGTATTATTACTTGCGCGGTCACATACGGATTTCGTTCTGAGGAAGAGCTGAAAAAAGCAGGGCCGGATTATACGATTCATACCATGGCGGACTTAAAGAATATTTTTGTTCCGGTATCCGTCTGATTTTTTTGTGTATGCCGGGCTGGACCGCTGCCGTCCCAAAAAACTGCATAGCCTAAACTGAGGAAAGACATGCCCTCTTATCCGACATCAGAGCCTTCCCGCGGTTCATTCGCAGGAGGGCACTCTGCAATGAATTATCTGCCGCGGTTAATTGCCTGGGAAGTGACCAGAAGCTGCCTCCTCAACTGTATTCACTGTAGAGCTGCAGCGCGATACGGCCCCTACGAAGGAGAACTGACAACGGAGGAATGCTGCCGTTTTCTGGATGATGTCAAGTCGTTCAGCGATCCGATCATGATTCTTACCGGCGGCGAGCCTATGATGCGCACCGACATTTATGACATTGCTGCGTACGGTTCTCAGCTGGGGCTCCGCATGGTGATGGCTCCCTGCGGTCTGCTCGTGACCGAGGAGCATGCCAAAAAAATCAAAAGGTCCGGCATTATGCGGGTATCACTCTCCCTCGACGGATTAACCGCAGAGAGCCACAATGCGTTTCGGCGTGTGGAAGGGGCGTTTGAAGGCGTGATGCAGGCAATCGAAAACCTCAAAAAGGCCGGCGTGGAATTTCAGATCAATACCACGGTTACAAAGCACAATGTGGGAGATTTGCCGCAGCTTCTCGAAATGATAGTCAAGCTCGGCGCCGTAGCGTACCATCCATTCCTTCTGGTGCCGACCGGCCGCGGCAAGGCCCTTGCTGATATGGAAGTGTCTCCTGCCGACTACGAGAAAACACTAAAATGGTTTTATGACATGAGAGACAAGGTGCCGATACAATTCAAACCCACCTGTGCTCCGCATTATTATCGGATCTTCCGGCAGGAAGAACAGCGCAAGGGCAAAACCGTCACTCCTGCTTCGCACGGGCTTGACGCCATGACCAAAGGCTGCATGGGAGGGCAAAGCTTTGCCTTCGTATCCCACGTGGGAAAGGTGCAAATTTGCGGCTTTCTCGAGGAAGAGGCCGGCGACATCAAGAGCGAGCCTTTCTCGAAAATATGGAACACGTCGCAATTGTTTCGTGAAATGCGGGACCTTGACCGATACCACGGTAAATGCGGCATCTGTGAGTACCGCAGGATTTGCGGCGGCTGCCGTGCGAGGGCTTTTGCCGTTTCCGGCGATTACCTTGCCGCGGAGCCCTTCTGCACCTATGAACCGAAACGAGTGAAACCATGACCGACGAACGATTGAAAACCGGAACAATGAGCACGATTCTTGATTTATTTCTAGAAAAGAAGGAGAAGAAAGGCAAGATGGAAGACCAGAATTTGGGACGCATACTTGTTAAACTCGACAAACTGCTTGACCGATATGTTAACGAGGGCTCGGACAAACCCGCGTTTGAGGACTACCAGGCTTTTATCTGGGACGGCACGAAAAAAATCATGAAACCGATCAAACGACCGGTGCAGATGTGCCAGGAAGACCTTATCGGCATTGAGATGATAAAGCAGGAAGTATTCCGCAACACCCAGCATTTTATCGACGGTAAAAAATCAAACAATGTACTGCTGTGGGGTGAACGGGGCACCGGAAAATCGTCCTTGCTGAAGTCGCTGCTGACGACGTTTAAAAACACACCGCTTCGCATGATCCAGATTTATAAACACGATATTCTCACGCTTCAGGATATATATGATCTTCTGGCCCGAAACGCCTCCTACCGCTTCATTCTTTTTCTCGATGACCTGTCGTTCGAGGAAAACCAGACGGACTACAAGCAGATGAAAACAATTATGGACGGCGGTCTCGAGCAAATTCCCTCGAATGTGGTCTTTTACGCCACGTCGAACCGCAAGCACCTTATCCCGACCCGTTTTTCGGATAATGACGGCGATATTACGAGACCGTCGGACACCGTGGAAGAAAAGGTTTCCCTGGTGGACCGCTTCGGTCTGCGTTTCGGGTTTTATCACTTTTCGCAGGAGACGTACCTTGATATTGTTGCCTCCTATGCGGCAAAGTACGGCGTTTGCATGGAAAAAAGCGAGCTTGAGCAAAAAGCCATTCAATGGGCCCTCGGCGCTGGCGGCAGAAATGGACGGATTGCAGAACAGTTCGTCCGGGCCATGCAGGAGGGGGAAGTCCGCTAAAGAATAGACAGTGAAATCGGCGCTGAAGGAGCGTGTGGTGATAGGGGTTATTCAACGATATCTTTTGACAGTGATCGTGAGTTGCGTTGCCGTCCCCGGCATGCTTATCGCGGCGGCAACGGAAGGCCGTGCCGACGTCGTGCTGCAAATCAACTATGATTCCGTCAAGGAGTCGGCAGCACAGTTTATTCGAAATGAAATGAAAAAAACCGATGCGATCGGTTTGAGTATCGCGCTGGTGGACAACCAGCGGCTGGTATGGGCGCAGGGATTCGGATACGCCAATATCAGAAAAGACCAGGCTGCGACTCCGGATACCGTGTACCGGATCGGCAGCCTTACCAAAATTTTTACTACGCTCGCAGCAATGCAGCTTTCAGAACAGGGAAAGCTGAATATCGATGCACCCATCAAATCACTTCTTCCGGAATTTGCAATCCGGACGCGGTTTGAAACAAAAACGCCGATTACCGTTCGCGATCTCATTACCCATCATTCCGGCCTGCCGTCCGACTTCCAAAAAGGGATGTGGAGCAAAAATCCGGATTCCTTCTCAGCCATTACCAGGCTGATCAAGGACGAGTATGCGGCGTATCCTCCGGGATTTATTTTTTCATACTCCAACATAGGTTATGACTTGCTCGGTCTCGTGATTGAGCGTGTAAGCGGACAGGACTACGCCCAGTTCGTCCAGGGTTCGCAGCTGAAGCCGCTGAATATGCGTCATTCCGGTTTCACCCCGCCGGCGGCACTATTGCTGCTGTCTGCCGGTTACTCCAGGGGAAAAGAGATGGATGATCCACCGTTGCGGGATGTTCCCGCCGCCGGCATGTACTCAACGGTCCTGGACATGAGCCGCTTCATGAAGATGCTGTTCGCAAACGGGGCGCTGGACAACCGGCAAATCATCAAGCCCGGAACGCTCGCGATGATGTTCAGGCCCCAAAATGAAAATGTCCCGCTGGATTTGGGGCTCCGCGTCGGGCTTGGCTGGATGCTGGGTGGGCTTGGTGAAGTTGAGATTCTGAATGCAGGCACGGTCGCGCATAAGGTCGGCGCCACCATGATGTTCCGCAGCGCCATGATTGTTCTGCCGAAACACAAGCTGGGCGTGATCGTGCTTTCAAACTCTTCCACAACGGGGCGGATGGTGAGCAAAGTCGCGGTGCAGGCACTTACCCTTGCGCTCGAAACAAAAACAGGCATCAAGCAGCCTGTTTCCGAAGCCCCGCAGGAGGCGGATCTTCGGCTGTCTCAGGACGTCCTGCGGACATACGCCGGAAACTATGCATCCATGGTGGGTCTTGCAGAGATAACGCCAAAGTCTGATCGATTTGATCTCGAAGCCCTGAACAGGACATTTCATCTCATACCGCATAGTAATGGAAAATTTGGAGCAAAATACGCCCTCCTGGGTCTGTTCCCCTTCAGTCTGGCGGAACTCGATGACTACGAAGTGTCCTACGCAAAGGTGGCAGGACGCGAAATACTCCGGGCAACAACCAAAGGCAGCGATTTGCTCGTAGCGGAAAAAATTCGGCCCATGCCGATTCCGAAAACATGGCAAATGCGGGCAGGAAACTATCGGATTGAAAATTTGGGAGACGATTTTCCCCTGCTGAGCAAAATTGCCGTTCGCTTTGAAAAAGATTTGCTCCTTGCAGAATGCAGTCTGCCGTTTTTTTTCAAAAGCACCTTTCGGTTTCCGCTAAAGCCGGTTTCAGATACCGAAGCTGTGCTGGCTGGATTGGGCGGACGGAGCATGGGGGAGACAATCAGGGTGATTACCGTCAACGGAAAAGAAAAATTGCTGTACTCCGGATATGTGCTCGGCAGGGAAGAATAGCAGAACTTCAGAAACCAGTTTTTAACGGCACTACGGAACCGTCTTTCCATGAAAACCGACTTAAAAAGAATTGCTGCAAATGTATCACGCCTTTCCATGCTTCTGACGCGGGAGCGGAAAAACCTTCCTGCTTCCTATCTCACCGATCCCGGTTTGCGGGAAGCGTACACGGCGTATTTTCTCTCTACGAACAGGAAAAAGATACACCAGCCTCTGGACGAGCTTTCCCGTCACCCGGACGGATTGCTTGCAAAAAACAAACTGCGCATTCTTGACATAGGCTGCGGACCCGGCACCGCAGTGTTGGGCGCAATGGAGTTCTTTGCACGAAAAGACAGCATGCCGCAGCTGGAGTTCGTTGCGATTGATCAAGTGGAGGAAAATCTGAAGGAAGCAAAGGCGCAATTTTCTGAACATCGCGGCGCGCTGCAGGTTCCGGCCTCCTTGAAATCCGTACTCGCAGACGTTATTGAAGTGGAACATCTGCATGAGAATCGCTTCGACATAATCATTCTCTCGAATGTTCTGAACGAACTGTTTCTGCAAGCCGAGGAAAGGATCCCAAAGCGGACAGAGATGCTCAGCAGAATTCTGAACCATCTTCTCCGTGATGACGGCAGCTGCATTGTTATCGAACCCGCCCTGAGGACGACTTCCCGTGAGATGATAGGGGTGCGGAACGCAATCGCGGACCATGGCTTCTCTGTTTATTCACCCTGCCTTTTCACCGGTGTTTGCCCGGCGCTTGCAATGCAGAAAGACTGGTGCCATGAAGATATTTCCTGGACAGCGCCTTCGTTTATACAGGAGATTGACAAACGGGCAGGACTTCGCAGAGATTCACTCAAATTTTCCTATTTCGTTCTTAGAAACGACGGGCGTTCCCTGCGGGATTGCTACAGCCCGGGTGTATTTCGTGTCGTAAGCGATCCTCTTGTATCAAAAGGGAAACGAGAGTTCTACATTTGCGGAGAAGGCAGCAGGCGGTTGATTACAAGGCTTGATAAAGACGCTTCAACCGAGAATAAAGCGTTTGAGCGTTTGCAGAGAGGCAGCATAACTTCTTTTAATCGGTTGGTTGTGGAACATAAACGTTGCAAAGTAGAAAAAGACACGGTGGTGCACAGGATTGACGAACAGGGAGAGGATGCGCCCAGTCGCCCTTTCCTCAAGGCATGAGAAAATTACTTGCAGGGATCATGAACAAATGAGCAGATACAGGCAACCGCTAAAGCCCGGGTCAAAATACATAACAGCAGAAGGGAAAAAACGGCTGAGTGATGAGTTTGAATTCCTTTGGAGGAGCAAGCGTCCGGAAGTGACCGCCGCGCTCGCAGCGGCAGCGGCGGAGGGGGACCGCTCAGAGAATGCGGAGTATATCTACCGTAAAAAACAGCTCCGCGAGATTGACAGCCGCATTCATCACCTGAAAGAACGGTTGGAACATATTGTGGTGGTCGATGGAAAACCGGATGACGTGTCCCGCATATTTTTCGGCGCCTGGGTGCGCCTGGAAGATGAGAACGGCAGCATCTTCGATTACCGCATTGTCGGACCGGATGAGTTCGACCCGGCCAGAGGACTGATCAGCATGGATTCGCCCTTGGCGAGGGCCCTGATGAAAAAATCGGAAGGGGACGAAGTAATCGTGAAGCGGCCCAAAGGTGAAGCCTGTTTTGTCATCGCACGCGTCCAGTATGAACCGTTTTCATAAACCGGACGGCAAAAGCAGACCGGGTAGCAAAACGGCAGCAGGAGGAATTGTTGAACCTCATCCTTCTTTTTCCGGATGATTTTAACGGCGATAAAAACCACGTGCGGCTGCAAGGCCGTCGCTTACAACACGTTTTGACAGTGCATCGTGCCTCGGTCGGAGACAGTCTGTGCGTCGGCAAGGCCGGCGAAAGCATCGGCACCGGAACAATCACTCGTCTCAGCGAAACCGTTCTTGAAATGGCGGTGCAATTTGATCGGCAACCGCCGTTACCGCTTCCTCTGACCCTTCTGCTGGCACTCCCGAGGCCGAAAGTGTTGAAGCGGGTGCTCCGTTCCGTCAGTGCTCTGGGCGTGAAGCGGATTGTTCTGCTGAACAGCTTTCGTGTGGAAAAGAGCTACTGGCAGAGTCCGGTGCTGTGCAGGGAGTCCCTGCAAGAAGAATTGGTGGCGGGCCTTGAACAGGCCAAAGACACGGTGCTTCCTGAAATTCTGCTCCGGCCGTTTTTCAAGCCGTTCGTGGAAGACGAACTGCCCGGTCTTGCTGCCGGAACGCTCGCCTTTGTGGCCCATCCCACAGCAGTGAGGGATTGTCCGCGCGGCATACAAAAAGCAGCAACACTCGCAATCGGTCCCGAAGGCGGCTTCATACCCTACGAAATCGAAAAGTTTATACAACAGGGATTTACGCCGGTTCAGACGGGGAACCGGATACTGAATGTTGAGACCGCAGTACCGGCCATTATTTCGCGGTTGTATTAATCAGCGTTCGCAATCAACAGTGCGCATCCCGTGCGCGGGATTTTTAAAGGAGACCAAGCCATGATTCCGGTCAACAGCACGCTCTTTTTGGATGAAAACGAAATTCAACTTTCTTATGTCAGAGCATCAGGTCCCGGCGGACAGAACGTAAATAAAGTCGCGACCGCTGCGCAGCTTAGGTTCGATGTGGGGAATTCCCCGTCCCTGCCGGGTGATGTCCGCACCCGTCTTATCCGGCTGGGAGGAAGGCGCATTACACAGGACGGTGTTCTTATTATCGACGCGCGCCGGTTTCGGACTCAGGAGCAGAACCGTGAAGATGCCGTTACCCGGCTTGTTGAGCTGGTGTGCAAGGCTGCGGAAAAACCAAAACCTAGGAAAAAAACCAGACCTTCGAAAGCAGCGAAAGAAAACAGGATTGAGAGCAAAAAGAAGCGCGGAAGGTTAAAAAGAATGAGAAGCAGGCAGCCGGATATCGACTGACTCCGGAGTTCTAAAACACACTGATCTCGGCTGTTCCATCGGCTCTAAAAACGGCTTTTAATGAATTATGCGTTATCCCCACCGCTTCTGCCCGCACCCGTTGAACCTTTCCCGTGATGCTTACGTATTGATTCACTTTGCGGTTTAAGGCCTCCGTCAACCGGTCCTTTACCATTGCAATTTTATCGCCGATGAACCATTTTGCCTGGTCCGACAAGGTTGCCTGCAAACCGCTGTGCAGCAGCCAGTCCGTGGTCTTGGCAAGAATATTTTTTGTTTCGAATGTATAGTCAAGATTTTGCAGGAACAGTGTTTCCGCAGATGCATCGTATGCAGGGGTACCGGATAGATACAGCGTCCCTGAGGCAGCTCCTGTGATTTTTACTTCCAGTACCACGGAGTCGCCGGACGCATATATTCTGATCCGATCAATGCGAAAACTTTTTCCACTCGAATGATAGAGCGCGCCGGCCGTTTTCCTCGTAAGCTCTTCGCCGATGAAATTGAATGACAGTTCGTTGTTTATTGCAATATGAAAACCATCCCGGGACAGCTCTTGCGTCCTGGAAAATTTCGGAGCGGGCTGGGACGAAGATTTTTGTATATCGCCGCTCACCAGCGACGGCATGGCGACGAGACCGACCAGAACGGTTGAAGTATCTCTTTTCCGCACGGGACGAGCAACGAGGACCTCCTGAAGGTTCAGCAGCAGCGAGAGGTCATAATTCAGCCTGACAGGATTCTGCAAGGCGTCCCACGCCCTGGCCACTGCCATGCGCAGATAGATATTATTCAGCAGCTCATCGTCCGACACCGCCGGACGGCCGTTGAGAAAATCCTGAAGTTTGCCGGAAATGTTGTTTTCCTGGTTCAATGCATTCAGCGCTCTGTTTCTGGACAACAGGAGATTGAGCTTGTCGGTAAGTGCGGTCATGGAGACGACAATAGGCACGGTTATTATGGAACGTTCGGCGGGCTGCGTTATCAGTGGTTTTGGAGGGGTCTTGGGCGGCGGGACCTTGAACGTCGCACACCCGGAGAGTGTTGAGGCCAGGAAAAGAATGGCAACTGCAGCGGCCGACTGCAGGATTTTACACACAGACATGGTTCCAGAGTTCATTATACTATTTTATGCGAATTGGACGAAAGTGTAAATCATTTTTTGCCGCTCTGTACCGTCGCACGGCAGCGACACCACCGGACCGTTTGCTTCCTTTCAGACACACAATGCCTATTGTTTTTTTTCACGTAAGAGTTTATATACAGCGGAAAGATCCTGCTCCCCGAGCCCGCTGCGCACTGCCAGGGCAAACAGCTCTTTTGCGGCATTCGTTGCAGGCATGGCAACACCGGCTTCATACGCCGTATCTGCAGCCAGCTGCAGGTCCTTGTACATCCACTTGAGATGAAAGTCCGGGTCAAATGTTTCCGTTTCAATTTTCGTTTTTCTGACAGCCAAAACCGGTGGAAATACTGGAGAGGTAGAGAGAGCATTCAGCAGCATGTCTTTCGGGATGCCGAGGGACATGCCGAGGACGACGCTCTCCGAAAAAGCGACCATGGCTTGCGCGACCATGATGTTATTGACGATCTTCATGGCAGACCCCATGCCGCAGCCGCCCACCGGTACTACTGCCCTGCCCATCGCTTCAAAAAGAGGGCGCGCTGATTCAAGGTCGGTTTTTTCACCGCCGACAAAAAAAAGAAGCTGGCCCTGTTCCGCAGGGATTTTGGACCCCATGACCGGAGCGTCAAGAAAACGGACGGAACGCTTTTTTGCCTCCGCCGCCATGCGTTTGGTAAAGGACGGGTTCACCGTGCTGCAATCGATCCACAAAGCATTTTTACCAAGTCGGTCAAGAAAGCCGTCTTCCTTGTGCAGCGCTGCGTGCTCGATGACGTCGGGTTTTGCGAGCATGGTGATGACCACTTCAGCCTGTTTAGCCGCCTCCGCGGGAGTGGCAGCCCACGCGGCCCCGCTTGCAATGAGGCCTTCGGCTTTTTTTCTGGTTCTGTTGTAAAGAACAAGTTCGTGTCCCTTTTTCTGCAGATTCATGGCCATGCGGCTTCCCATGATTCCCAGTCCGAGAAAAGCGATTTTCATAGTAAAAACCTCCTCCAAATGTATGGTAATAACTATAGCACAAAAGCCGAATTGGCCGCGCGGGTAAAAAAATGATTTCAGTTGCAATTCCACGGTGCACAGGGTACAGTGCGGCGAAATGGCGCTCGTCAGTTTACAAGACATAAAAGTCAGCTTTGGAGGGCCACTGCTGCTTGAAGGCGCGGACCTGTCCATCGACCGGGGGGAACGTGTTTGCCTTGTTGGCAGGAACGGCACCGGAAAATCCACCATTCTGAAGCTTGTCGCCGGAGAAGTAAAACCTGACAGCGGCAGGCTTGTCTTTCAGCAGGGAGTGCGCATTTCATTCCTGACGCAGGAAGTTCCTCAAGATATTCAGGGCAGCGTGTTTGACATTGTGGCAGGTGCTTTTGGCGAGCAGGGAAAGCTGCTCACCGACTACCATGCCGCAAGCCTCAGTCTTGCGCGCGTGCACAGCGTGAAACTGATGGCGGAGCTGGAGGATGTGCAGCATAAATTGGAAGCCGCCGGAGCGTGGCAGATGCAGCAACGCGTGGAGACGGTCCTGTCGCGTCTGGAGCTGGATGCCGATGCTGAGTTCTCAAGACTGTCGGGAGGCTTGAAGCGGCGCGCTCTGCTCGCGAAAGCGCTGGCAGGGGAGCCGGATCTGCTGCTTCTGGACGAACCCACAAACCATCTTGATATCGAGGCGATTGCGTGGCTCGAAGAATTTCTGCTCGGATTCGGAGGGACGGTGCTCTTCGTGACCCATGATCGCGCGCTGCTTCAGAAGCTTGCGACGCGAATCCTTGACCTTGACCGCGGCAGGCTCACGAGCTGGCCCGGGAACTATGATCTCTATCTTGAACGAAAGCAGGCCGCCCTTGATGCGGAAGCCGTCGAGAATGCAAAATTCGACAAAAAGCTTGCGGCGGAGGAAGCCTGGATCCGGCAGGGCATCAAAGCGCGCCGGACGAGAAACGAAGGCCGCGTCCGGGCGCTGAAGGAGCTAAGGAGGATCAGGAATGAACGGCGCGAAGCGGCCGGTGCGGCGCGCATGCAGGTGCAGGAAGCGGAGCGGACAGGCAGGCTTGTCATTGAGGCCCGCGAGGTGTGTTTTCGCTATGACGACCGGCCTGTCGTAGATGGTTTTTCAACCACCATCCTTCGAGGAGACAAGGTGGGCATCATCGGTCCGAACGGGTCGGGCAAAACCACCCTGCTGAAACTGCTGCTGGGCGAGCTGAAACCGCAGCAAGGATCGGTCCGCTTCGGCACACGTGTTGAGGTGTCATACCTTGACCAGCACCGTGCGCAGCTTGACGAAGAAAAAACAGTTCAAGACAACGTGGCAAACGGCAGCGATCATGTGACGATCAACGGCAACAGACGCCACGTCATCGGTTATTTGCAGGATTTTTTGTTCGCGCCCGAGCGCGCACGCAGCCCGGTGAAGGTCCTTTCCGGCGGAGAGCGGAATCGTCTCCTGCTGGCAAAGCTCTTTACGTTGCCGTCGAATGTGCTGGTCCTGGACGAACCCACGAATGATCTGGACATCGAGACCCTGGATCTGCTCGAAGAGCTGCTGCTGGAGTATTCCGGAACCGTGCTGCTGGTCAGTCATGACCGCACGTTTATCAACAATGTGGCGACCAGCACGCTGGTATTTGAAGGCGTCGGCAAAATAACCGAATACGTGGGCGGATATGATGACTGGCTGCGTCAGAGAAAACCGGCCGGAGCGCAGATCGTGCAAACCGGACAGTTACCCAGAAAGGAACCGGTCCGCGTCCAGTCTGAAAGAAAACGGAAACTGACGTTCAAAGAACAAAAAGAGCTGGAGGCGCTGCCGGCGCGCATAGAAGACCTCGAACAAGAGCAGGAACGAATCATTCAAATGATGGCTGATCCGGCTTTTTACCGCGAGAGCGGTGCAAAAGTTACCGAATATACAGACCGCCTTGAGGTCCTGAAAAAAGAACTGGCAGAAGCATATGAGCGGTGGGAGCAGCTGGAGGCGATAAAAGGGGGAGCCTCTCTTCCTGAATAATGCCGAAGCAGTGTGTTTATTTTCTGCCGCTCGCAAACGAATTGCCTGCCTCGGGCTCGTGAGAAGGCTTCCCTTCCAGAACATCCCGTATTTTTTTTGAAAGCGTATCCGGACGCAAGGGTTTTGAAATAAAATGCGTTTTTTCTTTTTCAATTCCCTTTCGCTCGAGTACATCCGCAGTGTATCCGCTGATAAACAATATTTTTATATCCGGCCGGATGTTCTGCAGCTCCTTATGAACATCACGGGCGCTCAGGCCCGGCATGATCATATCAGAAATAACCAACTGGATCCGTTCTTTGTTTTCTCTGAAAAGTTCGAGGGCTTGCTCCCCCTTGGCAGCCTCAAGGACTTCATATCCCAATCCTTCCAGCATGGTTTTCGTTACGTTCCTGACCACGTCGTCATCTTCTATAAGAAGAAGCATTTCCGTTCCGCGCACGATTGCGGATGCCGGCATTTTCCCGGTTTGTTGAGCTCCGGTTTGACTAAGCGGCAGATAAATTTTGAAACATGTACCCTTGCCCGGATCGCTGCTGACGCCGATAAAACCGCCGTGTTGTTTGATGGTTCCGTATACCATTGCCAGCCCCAGTCCTGGGCCTTTGCCGACTTCCTTGGTCGTAAAAAAAGGTTCAAAAAGATGCTGCTGCATGGCACGGTCCATTCCCACCCCGGTGTCCGTGATGGAAATGAGAGCAAATTTCCCGGGGCTGCCATACCGCTGCTCTTGAATGAACTGTTCGCTTATTTCGGTGTCCTGAGTCGTGATTGTTAACGTTCCTCCCTGAGGCATTGCGTCCCGCGCATTTGCGGCAAGATTCAAGAGCGCTTGTTCTATCTGACCCATGTCTGCTCTGATCATCAGGGGGAAATCCGTCGTTTTGACTTCCAACGCAATGTCTTCGCCAAGGACCCGCGACAGCAGTTTTTTTGTGCTGTTCACGGTTTCATTAACATCGATGAGGATGGGGTGCATCACCTGCTTTCGGCTGAAAGCGAGCAGGCTTTGCGTAAGGTTTGCGGCTTTTTCCGATGAGGTGAGAATTTGTTCGACATAATGATGCAAGGGGTCCGCTGCGGGCAATTTCATCCTCAGAAGATTCCCGTATCCGATTATTGCGGTCAGAATATTGTTGAAATCGTGCGCTACACCGCCTGCCAGCAACCCGACGACCTCCATTTTCTGCGCCTGAATGAATTTTTCCTCAAGTTCTTTCTGTCTGGTAATGTCCTTATTTATGCCGATCATCCGCATCGGTTTGGCTTGAGCATCCCTGAGAACGACCCCCTCTGCTTTGATAATCCGCAGGGTTCCGTCCTGCTGTAGAATGCGGAACTCGGTGTCGAAATTTTTTTCTCCCCGGAAGGCCATCTGTGTCTCTGCCACGACGCGGTCTGCGTCGCCGGAGTGGAGTGCTTTCCTCCATGTTTCGAAGCGCACTGGAGAGGAGTCGTTGGGGATGCCGTAGAGCAGGAACATGCGATCGTCCCAGATGAAGGTATTGGCATACAAATCCCAGTCCCAAATGGCCAGACCGGTGGAAGCTGCTGCCATCTGAAGCCGCTGGGTTGTTTCCCGCAGCCGCTCGTCGTTTTTTCGCTTTGCGACTGCGATTGCCACATAGTCGACCAATTTTTCCAAAAGAAGGATTTTTTCTTCGGTAAAAAGTCCTTTCCGTTTGTCATGAAATTGAATCAAGGCCAGGGTTTCTCCCTGCGAGCGGATCGGAATCAAGATAACCGACTCATAACGGAAGAGGGAACACTGGACGCGTTTTGCAGCCAGCCGGGCGGCATCATAACTGTCCGTCAGCAGTTCTGAAAGGGCGTTTGTCCAAAAACTGCCGTGCGAGGTAAAAAAGGGCTTTGTTGCATCAAAGCTGCCGCGGAGAATACTGCCGCATATGCATGCAAGCGTGCGCAGGTCCGCAGGATTCTGGTCTCCACTATTTGGAGCGATACCGTCTGAACAGAGCGTATTCTCCACCAGAGCAAAATCCTTGAGAGTGCTGCTTATTTCATAATACGGGAAGCTTTCACCTTCCTTCCGCCGGAATCCGATAGTTTCGCAGCCCGTGATCTGCTGAAAAGAACGAGCCAAGTCCCTCATCAATTCCTGCAAGTCGCCTGCTCTGTTGCAAACACGCAACAGCTCAAGAGTCGCTTCCCGTTCCTCCTCGGCGCGCTTGCGTTCCGTTATGTTTTCAAAGACGGTTATAAAGCACCTGTTTTTCGCGCTGTAGACCGATATGGACAACCATAATTTGAGTGGTTTGAAGTCTATTTCCAATGTTTCCGGTTTGCCGGTTAAAGCAACGCGGCCGTAAATTTCGAACAGCTCCGGATGGGCCTCGCGGATTCCATGAATAACTTCGGAGACTTTCTTGCCTTTCACATTTTTAAGGCCGGTCAGTTTTTTGAACGCACTGTTGACATCCAAATAAACGAAATCCACCGGGCGGTCCTGGTCGTCAAAAATCATTCTGCAATAAGCAAATCCCTCCATCATATTTTCGAACAACAGGCTGAAACGCGCCTCGCTGTCCCGCAGGTCCCGCTCGGTCTGCTGATGTTTTATAATGTCCCTTGCGATGAGATGATAAAGCAGAATGGCGGTCACAAAAATAAAAAAAAGACCTTTTCCGACGGCAATACGGACAAGAATCGCGGGGTCTTCTACAAGCAGGCCGAGAATGGTATCAGAAAAGTATATCCATAATGCAGCAAATACCACATAAATGGCAATAATGCGCAATGCGGATCGATGTTCCATCCAGCTTTTTTTATTGTGCATAAGGCAGTACCCCCAAAGACGATAACAAAGAAATTATAATGGATGAGTAATAAACCATCCGGCTGTCTGCTGGAACTGTGCTCACTATACTTTGTGTGCTTGTAAAAAGTGCACAATTATCAGCGCCGGAAAAGCAGTACTGATTAATGCAAGGCTGAACTTGGTTTAAAGAAAGGAACGTCGGCGTTGCTGCAAAACGGTTTTTGTGACGCAGATGTTGGCAATAGCATGCAACTATAGCAAAGTAATTTTAGCATTTGCAAAGCGGGAAAACAACAAAAAACGCTGAGCCGCTGCTGTTAATCACACAAAGGAGATCAATTCGCTTCAATGTACAACTTTCGAACGAAGTATTTTAATTTTCGGCAAAAAATGCCGTACCCGTGCCAAAATTTTCACATATTAATGTGCCTTAAACATGCTGGTGCTGGAAACAGTTTGTTTTTGCAGAAAATAAAAAATGGTATGCATAATGCAGACATGTGATCAGAAGACAATGAGTAAAGGATGGCTCTTAGCTATGGAAAACAATGCTGTGAAAATATGCAACTGCGAGGATAAGCAGGACGTACTGAATATTCTTATGGACAGCTCATTATATCTTGAGCTGGCCCTGAACGAACGATACCTTTTACTAAAACGCATTGTTGAATACTATCGTGATACAATCGTGCAGAATGTCGTGTGAGTTGCTGCCATGCTCATTCGCGCAAAAAGAAGGTTATTCGCTTCCGTTCAGGTATTTAACCCACGCAATTCCTTCCTGTGCTGATTTGCAGGTTGCGGGATAATCGTTGCATAAGTTGAGAGCAGTTTGAAACGCACGGTCAGCTCCGGCATAATCTTTTAACTGCAAGTACGCATGCCCCTGCCTAGCCATTGCTGCAGCATAGTATTTTGTCTGGTCGGAATAACGTTCTGCGAAACGGTCAGCTTCTATAATCGCCCTTCTATAGTCCCTGAGATATTTGTCATAAATCTCGATCATGCCGAGCTGTGCTTTTGCGCATGCAGTCCGGTCCTGAGGGAAATAATAAGAAACCGCCGAATACGCAACCGCCTGTTTCTTCCAGTGCTTCGATCCTTTGTCTCCCCAGGTGGCAACAGCATAATCCAGTTGGCCCGCTCCATCCTGCTGCCGTTCGATTTTTTCTCTGTCCGTGTGAAGCAGCCAAACAGGGCTTGTTTTTGCTTCTGCCCAGGTTGCAGCCGGGGCATGGTAGTTTTGAAAAAACAAGATCAGGAGAGGAACTGCCCAGATGCCGTTGAAAAAAATATGCACCAGTATCGGGGAGAGAAGACTTTTTCGATACTCATACACCAGGGCGAACGCAATACCCAGCAAAAAAACGGCGAAACTGTTCAGAGCATTGTAATTATGGAGCACTGAAAAAACTGCGGCCTGAGCGACCGAAGCCAGCCAGAGGGGAAGGCGGGTTTTCAGCGCGTTGTAGAGAAATCCTCTGAAAAAAAACTCCTCGACAACGGGGCCTATCGTGACAGCCATAATCAAAATGGCCAGGGCAAGAAAGGAATTAGGCGCATTCTGCAACCACTGCAGCATCGGGTCCATGCTGCGCTGTATTTTAAACAAAACTTCCACGAGTTTTACCGCCGGTCCGATAAACAACCCAATCAGTAAAACACAGGTGATACCTATTATTGTTTCCTGGAAAATTACCGAAGGCTGTAGCGAGTTGATCAGAGGCCAGGCATTCCGTTTTCTGGTGACGGTGAATGCATAGAAGAAAAGTGAGCCAAAGAGGAGCATCTGCGCGAAGAAGGCGACGGGAGCCGCAAGCCAGGGGCGGTAGTATAATGCTTTGGAGTGGTGGGCCGCCAAACCGACGGTTGCGAAGACCGCCAGAAGCAGCAATCCGAGAAGGATATCTTTGAGCGGCCAGAGAACAGGTTCCCCCAGTTCCCGGGAAGCCGCAGGGGAGTCCGGCTGATCAGCAGAGGTGTCGTGTGTCACGTTCCGTCCTTTAACTTGTCTTTCAGCAGGTCGCCGAGTGTTGTCAAAGGTTTGTAATCCACCGCGGTCTTTTTTCTGCCTTCAGTGCTTCCGTTGCTGTAAACGTCAGCGTCGAGGTATTCCTGGTGCTCATTATCATGACAATACAGGCAGAGTAACTCCCAGTTGCTGCCGTCCGGTGGATTGTTATCGTGGTTGTGGTCTTTGTGATGAACCGTGAGTTCCCGTAGTTTTTTCCCAGAAAAATCACGACCGCATCTGGCGCAGATCCACGGGAACAGCTTGAGCGCCTGCTCGCGATAGCCCTGTTCCCGAAGTTCCCGAACGCGCCGGGCTTCGGCAATGATGTCGCTTTTTGTCTGATTGTTGTTGTCCGGCATTCGAAAAAAGTTCCCAGAAACGGATTGCGAACAAAAAAATAAAAAGGCCTCAGATGATACGTCAGTAAGGCCGCATCGTTTCATCGGCGCTGCAAGCACAGGCGGCTGGAATGGCGCAGGCCGTGCGTGAAAAGAAATCTCCGATTTCTTTTTTTACTTCGTCAGCCCGCTCCCGGCGGTTGACTTTTTCTCTGAAATCAGCCCCCCCGTGCAGCCCCTTCGTATACCAGCAGAGGTGCTTCCGCATTTCACGGATTGCCGCACTTTCACCAACGAGCCTGATCATGTCATCAAAATGCCTGTGCATAAGCGTTTGGCGCTCCTCATGGGACGGAGGAGCAGGCAGAGCGCCGGTTTTCAGATATTGCTTCGCTTCCCTGAATATCCAGGGATATCCCTGCGCGGCCCTGCCGATCATGACGCCGTTGCATCC
Source organism: Nitrospirota bacterium (assembly GCA_963663225.1). Taxonomy (GTDB): domain Bacteria; phylum Nitrospirota; class UBA9217; order UBA9217; family UBA9217; genus JBAZLV01. The sequence continues at coordinate 1,347,505 of OY760142.1, forward strand.
GGTCTCATCTAGAAGCTTTTTCGCATCCAGGGCAGTACGAACATCGCCATTGCCGATTACGGGTATGTTTACAGCAGCTTTTACCCGTGCAATCGCGTTCCAGTCTGCATGACCGGAGAAGCCTTGCGCTTTGGTTCTGCCGTGCACAATGAGCGCGCTGACACCAACAGATTCAGCAATCCGTGCCAGATCCGGCGCAACCAGGCTGTTTGCGTCCCAACCGAGGCGAATCTTTACCGAAACCGGCACTTTTGAAGCGCCGACAACCGCCGTCATGATCTCCTTCGCCAGTCCAATGTCGCGCAGCAGGGCGGCCCCCGCACCGCTTTTTAATATCTTCGGTACCGGACATCCCATATTGACATCAATGCAATCCACACCACCCTGCGAAATAATGCGGACAGCTTCTGCCATGGACCGGGGTTTTGAACCGAAAATCTGGAAAACAACCGGCCGTTCGGCGGGATTCGTGTGAAGCATTCCTTTGGTGCGCCTGTGCTCGCGAATCAGCGCTTCGACGCTCACCATTTCGGAGAACACGAGGCCCGCGCCAAGTTCCTTGCAGATCAGACGGAACGGAAAATCCGTAATTCCGGCCATAGGCGCAAGAACAAGGGGGTTTTCTTTCAGAATGTCCTTAAGAGACATGCGGCTATTATAACCGATAGAAGCGAAAATGCGAACGCTTTTTGCTTGGAAGGGTCTCGGTAACTGAAGAAGATGCTACTGTCTGAATGTTTGATGGCACTTTACGCAAGCGGCCAGGAGCATGTTTGTGATTCGCTGCATTTCCCGCTGATTATTGTGCCTCGCCGCGCGGTCCAGAGCTTCCAGCTTGGCGCGAAACTTCAAGTCCATGTCGATGAACTCCGGAATCCGCGCCGGGTTTTTGGGAAGGGTTACCGTCCTTGTCCGGACCCCTTCAAGGGTCTTATCCATGGTGCCGTGCATGGACAGGATGGCTTTATGCACCTTATCACTGTCGCCGAGAGCAACTGCTGACACTATTTTCCCAAAAGCGCTGTCGTGAGTCATCATCTCCTCAATGAGAGGGCTTTGCGCCGAGGATTGCCCGGCTGAGTGCGTCGAATCCTCATTCTGGCCTGAAACAACCGGAATGGGAAGGCCTGCGATACAACAGCATACAAGCGCAATCAGTATGGTATTTCGGAATAAGCGATTCATAAGGACACTCCCTGGCTTGCACCGGACGGCAGGCCAGGAAAAGAAAGCCTGTCTCCGGAGCCGAAAAGTTAGAATGGGTGATTATACCAGAAAAAAGGCGGCAAGACGACAACAGAAATGAAAAAATACGAGATGCTCTGATCCGCCTTCAGCTGCCCGCAGGGGATACCCGACTTCAAAGCAGGAATGAAGAGGCAGAAAAACCTTGACATTGATGGACTTATCTTATATATTCTATCTTCTTTATTCTTTACCAGGTGTATTCCATGTTTGATTCCCTGACGGGTAAATTAGAATCTGTCTTTAAAAAACTGCGCGGCAGGGGCCTTCTTAAGGAAGCTGACGTCAAAGAATCCCTGCGGGAAGTACGTCTGGCGCTTCTGGAAGCTGATGTAAACTTCAAAGTTGTCAAGGACTTTATCGGCCGGGTGCAGGAGCGGGCCATTGGTCAGGAGATTCTGTCCAGCCTTACTCCCGGCCAGCAGGTCGTTAAAGTTGTGCACGAAGAGCTTGCCTCGCTTTTGGGGGGCACGCAGGCAAAGCTCCATTTAGCGCCGAACCCGCCCACGGTCATTATGATGGTGGGATTGCAGGGGTCCGGTAAAACGACTACCGCCGGCAAGCTGGCAAAAATGTTTAAAAAAGACGGGCGGCGGGTCCTGCTGGTTCCTGCGGACACGCGCAGACCGGCGGCAATCCAGCAGCTTGTTACCCTGTCAAAACAGGTGGGAGTTGATGCATACTCGTCGGATCAGACGGATCCGGTCGTTATCTGCCGCGAATCGGTGAAACATGCGGCATCATCGCTTTACGAGGTGGTGATCCTCGATACTGCGGGCCGGCTGCAGATTGATGAGCCGCTTATCGAGGAACTCCGGCAGATCAAGTCCGCAGTAGCTCCGCACGAAGTGCTGCTCGTAGCAGACGCCATGACCGGCCAGGAGGCCGTGAACATCGCGGAGAAGTTCAACTCGTCCGTGGGCCTCGACGGCGTGGTGCTGACCAAACTTGACGGCGATGCCCGGGGCGGCGCGGCGCTTTCAGTCAGGGCCGTGACCGGAAAACCGCTCAAGTTTGTGGGCATGGGCGAAAAACTCGACGCCCTTGAGCCGTTCCACCCGGACCGCATGGCGTCGCGCATTCTCGGAATGGGCGATGTGTTATCGCTGATTGAGAAGGCGCAGGAGTCTGTAGACCGGGAAGAAGCCCTCGAACTTGCAAAGAAGCTGAAAAAGAATTCTTTTGACCTGGATGATTTCCGGAACCAGCTTAAGCAGGTCAAAAAACTCGGCGGTCTTGAATCAATCATGGGGATGGTTCCCGGGTTGAAAAAAGTCAAGCTGCCGGATGCGCAAGTAAACGAAAAGGAATTGGCAAAGGTTGACGCGATCATCTGCTCAATGACGCCGAAAGAGCGGACGGATTATACGATCATTAACGGCAGCCGGCGTGCCCGCATCGCAAAAGGAAGCGGGACCCAGGTGCAGGATGTGAACCGGCTTCTCAAGCAGTTTGCCGAAATGCGCAAGATGATGAAGTCCATGTCCGGCGGCAAGATGAGCAGGATGTTCGGAGGCAGGATGCCGTTTTAGCATCCGGGCCGGTTTTTTCCGCAACGATGGACAGCGGGCATATATATTCCGAGAAACGAAGGAAATTGATCAAGAAGAAAGAGGTGGACACATGGCAGTAAGAATCAGACTCAAGAGAATGGGAACCCACAAGAAGCCGTATTATCGTCTGGTTGTGGCGGATTCCCGGTCGCCGAGAGACGGTCGTTTCATTGAGATGGTCGGCACCTACGACCCGCTCAAGAAACCCGCGGAGATCAAGGTTGATCAGGAAAAAACGCTCGGCTGGCTCAAGAAAGGCGCTGTCCCGTCCGACACGGTAAAGACCCTGCTTTCGAAAATCGGGGTCATGAAGCAGCACGCGGCGGCAAAGTAACAAGCGACGGATTCAAGGACTGACGTTCCGCACGCAGGCGGCTGTCCGGTGCGTATGCTTATATCAATCGGCAGAGTGCTAAAACCCTGGGGAGTCAGGGGCGAGGTGAAGGTTGAGACGCTGACGGATTTTCCGGAGCGGTTTAAAGATCTTCACCGCATATACCTGGAGTCTCCTTCCGGAAAGAAAATCAGCGCTGAGATATCCGCAGCACGATATGTTGATGGTGTCCCGTTTCTCCTGATTGCCGGTTACGATACGCCGGAAAAGTCCAGAACGCTCAACGGATGGTACATCCGAATTCCGCGGGAGGAGGCGGTTCCTCTTCCGGAAGGCAGCTACTACTGGTTTGAACTCATTGGGATGGAGGTCGTTTCAGAGGGTGGAGAAAAACTCGGAACGATTACCGACATCTTTGAAACAGGGAGCAATGACGTTTATGTGATTAAACGCGGCCGGAAGGAAAGCTATATTCCGGCCACGCGAGAGGTGGTCAAACAGGTCGACAAAGCATCAAACAGGATGGTTATCCATCTTATGGACGGCCTGATGGAATGAAGCAAAAACCGGAACCGGGAATGCGCAAACTGAACTTTGAGGTGCTTACGTTGTTTCCGGGGATCCTCGCAGGGCCCCTGCATGAGAGCATTCTGAAGCGGGGCAGGGAAAAAGGGCTCCTGCAGGTAACGATCCGGAACATCCGCGATTATACGATTGATAAACACAAGACTGCGGATGACAGCCCGTACGGCGGCGGGGCGGGCATGGTGCTCAAACCCGAACCGATTTTCAACGCGTTCAATGCGATAAAGGCTGAGCACCCGGATGAGGAATTTCTGACAATTCTTCTTTCCCCCCAGGGCCGAGTGTTCGACCAGCAGCAGGCGGAGCGGCTCTCTGAAGAAAAACGGAGAATCGTTCTGCTGTGCGGCCACTATGAGGCCGTTGACGAGCGGGTGGTGCAAACGCTTGTTGATGAGGAATTGTCCGTCGGCGACTACGTGCTGACCGGCGGTGAACTTGCGGCGCTTGTGGTGATCGACGCTGCGGCACGGCTTTTGCCCGGTGTTTTGGGTGACGAAGAATCGGCCTATCGCGATTCTTTCGGAGACGGCCTGCTTGATCATCCGCACTACACGCGGCCCGCAGAATTTTGCGGCATCAGGGTGCCTGAGGTTCTTCTCTCCGGAAACCACGCTGAAATCGAGCATTGGCGCCGGAAGGAATCCCTCAAAGCAACGCTGATAAAAAGGCCGGATCTTATCGCAACGGCTGATTTGACCGACGAGGACCGCAGAATACTGGCGGATTTGAAGCAGGAATTGAATATCAATTGATACAGCATACGGGCAGATGATAAACAAGCGTTTTCCACCTGCCGGGTATCGTGAATCTTGGTTCTGTTTTTAAGGAGGTTTGCAATGGCGATGAATATCATTCAATCACTGGAGAAGGCGCAGCTAAAGGAAGGGATTCCGAGCTTCCGCGTGGGCGACACCATCCGCGTTCATGCGAAGGTCGTAGAAGGAGACAAGGAAAGGATCCAGGTCTATGAAGGCGTGGTAATCGGCCGGCAGGGTGCGGGTGCGCGGGAAGTCATCCGCGTTCGGAAGCTGTCCTACGGCGTCGGCGTCGAACGCCTGTTCCCACTCCATTCACCGATGATCGATAAAATTGAGCTGGCAAAGCAGGGGAAAGTCCGCAGGGCAAAGCTTTACTTCCTGCGAGAGCTTCGCGGAAAAGCCGCCCGCATCAAGGAAAAAGAGAACGTCCTGGCATCGGCAGCAGGTCGAAGCCAGTCGGTAGCGCCTTCGGACCAGAAATAACAGTGAAGCGATTACGAGCACTGTTCAGGCGAATGTCAAATGCCAACCTCCTTTGTGCATGAGGAGAACCATTTGACATTTGTTTTTTTTGCCGTTGTTCAGGTATATCAGAATCAAACGTTAAATCCTCCATTGTTGTTTCGAGGTTCGTATGCCCCGCAGCCGGGCCTGCCTGAAGAATAGCCGTTCGGACGGAACCGCCGGTCTATTCAATGATGAACCAACGATCGATCCCCTGCACTTTGAACGAACCGCACGGAAAGACGGCTATGGTTGCATTGCCGGATTGGATGAGGCAGGACGGGGGCCCCTTGCCGGTCCTGTTGTGGCGGCTGCGGTTGTGCTTCCGGACGGCCATTTTATCGCCGGACTCACCGACTCCAAGCAGGTGCGGGAACGCGAGCGCGAAAGACTTTTTGACCTTATCCAGGCCCAGGCGGTCTGTTTTGGCATCGGCGTCGCGGACGAGCGCACGATAGACGCAGTAAACATCTACCAGGCCACAATTATCGCCATGGAGCGCGCGCTGCAGGCGCTCATTCCCTCTCCCGATTATCTGCTGCTCGACGCAATCACGCTTCCGCGCGTCCCGATTCCTCAGAAACCGATCATCAAAGGCGATTGCCTCAGCCACAGCATTGCCGCAGCCTCGATCCTTGCCAAGGTAACGCGGGACCGGATGATGCTGGAGCTGCATGCGAAATTTCCCTGCTACCAGTTCCACAAGCATAAAGGCTACGGTACCAAAGAACATCTTTCACTTTTGCGTAAATATGGTCCCTGTGAGGCGCATCGCAGAAGCTTTCAGCCGGTGGCAGCTCTGCTTGAGGAGAACAGCCGATGAGTTTTCTGAAAAAGCTCCTCGGCAAAGCCGGTGAAGACCGGGCCGCGAAATTTCTGGCAGGGCAGGGATACCGTATTCTGGAGCGGAACTACCGGACACGGAACGGAGAAATTGATCTGATAGCGCTGCATCAGGGGACCCTGGCGTTTATTGAAGTGAAAACGAGAGCGAGTGAGACGTTCGGCGCTCCCGAGCTTGCGGTTACGGCGCAGAAACAGCGCCGCATGGTCAAGGCGGCGCTGGGGTACATTAAATACAAAAACCTTCACCAGGTGCCGTGCAGGTTTGACGTTGTTGCTATCAGCACGGCGAAGGAACAGGAACTGTCGCTTATACAAAACGCATTCGAAATGGACCGGACCGGGTTGTGATACGGTTCGGGTGGTCGTCCGTCGCAGACGGAACAAAGCAACAAGGAGTGCCAGGATCATGATTGAGCTGCTGCAAAAAATACCGCTCTTCGAAATTCTTGCCGGCAACGAGCTTGAGAAAATCGAGCGAATCTGCGTCCGGGAATCACATGCCAAAGACACCATCATGTTTTTTGAAGGGGACCCGGGCAACCGGTGCTATATAATCACCAAGGGAGAAGTGCGGATCAGCAAATATATTCCGAACATCGGGGAAGAGGCGCTGGCCGTGCTGAAAGCGGGGGATTATTTCGGCGAGATGGCCCTGATCGACAATTTCCCGCGGTCGGCGCACGCCATCGCCAATACGGACATTGAAGTGCTTGCGATCAGCAAGGCGGATCTGGACAGGGTATTGATTGCGGATCGGGAAATAGGGTATAAACTGCTCTGGATATTTACCCGGACGCTTTCAAAGCGGCTGCGGGAAACGAACGAAAAAATGGCGGCGTTTCTTGCCATGTCGGGTGGGTTCTGAACGCCCTTCCGGCGAGGATAGCGAACTGCTCGTTGTTGATATATTGTGGAGAAAAAAAAATATAAAATAGGAATGATCAGCCTGGGGTGCCCCAAGAACCAGGTCGACGCGGAGCAGATGCTCGGCGTGCTCGCCGGGTCCGGTTTTGAAATTACACCCGTGCAGAGCGAGGCCGACGTTATCGTCGTGAATACCTGCGGCTTCATCGATTCCGCCAAGGAAGAGTCCATTGACGCCATTCTCGACGCTGCAAAAATGAAAACGCAGGGGTCCTTGAAAAAACTGATCATTGCCGGCTGCCTGGCGCAGCGCTACCGGGACGAACTTCTGCAGGAGCTTCCCGAAGCCGACGCCGTTATCGGCGCCGCGCAGATCGGCCGCGTCAATGAAATTTGCGAGAGGATGCTTTCTGAAGACAATCGGGTGCTCGATGTCGGCGCTCCGGCGCTGGTGTATGGTCTGCCGAGAATAAGCACGACACCGCGCCATTACCGCTATCTGAAAATCGCGGAAGGCTGCAGCAACCGCTGCTCGTACTGCGCCATTCCCCTCATCCGGGGTGATTTCCAAAGCCGCCCTGCAGCCTCCATTCTGGAAGAAGCGCGCAAACTCTCTGATGAAGGCGCCCGGGAGCTTGTTTTGCTCGCGCAGGATTCAACCGGTTACCGTGATGATGAAATTGATCTTCCATTGCTGCTGAGAAAACTCGCGAGTGTTTCAGGAATCCGGTGGATCAGGTTGATGTACGCATATCCGGGCAGGATCAGTCCCGCTTTGATGGAAGTCATGGCTAGCGAGGAAAAAATTTGCAAGTACCTCGACATGCCCGTACAGCATATTGACGACAAAATTCTTGCTGCCATGAACAGGCACGGCACGTCCGACGATATCCGGCGCACGCTTGAACAGCTGCGGAAGCACGTGCCGGGGATCGCGCTCAGGACCTCGCTCATCACCGGTTTCCCGGGCGAAACCGAAGCAGCATTCAGGCGGCTTCTTGCATTCGTACACGAGGCCGAGTTTGAACACCTCGGGGTCTTTCCGTATTCGCCAGAAGAAGACACGTTGGCTTCCACGCTCGAGGCCACGGTTCCGAGGGAAGTGGCCAATGAGCGGCTTGACCGGATCATGAAAGCGCAGGCGAAGATATCCCTCCGGAAAAACCACGCCCATGTCGGCAAACAACGGCGCGTGCTTGTTGACGGCATGGAAGACATGGCGCTCATGGCAAGGCTCCAGACGCAGGCGCCGGAGATCGACGGCTCCGTCTACCTTTCAGAGATCGAGGCGGACCCGGGAGATTTTGTCGACGTGACGATTACCGATGCCACGGAGTATGATTTGAGGGGAGAGCCGGCAGGCAGTACAGCCGCTCCGCAACGTTCCCGCGATACAAAACGAAAGAGATAGCCTGCATGCGCACTCGGTGCGCAGGCCATATTTACTTTACAAAAAAAAGAGGACGATATGCCGAATGAAAACCAAACACCGGAGATGACCGATCACAACGAGGAAAATTTTGCGGAAATGCTCGAAAAAAGCATGACCAAACGCGGCAGGCTCGAACCCGGCCAGATGGTGGAGGCCATGATCGTCAAAATAACCGCGGACTGGATATTCCTTGATCTCGGCGGCAAGGGAGAAGGATATCTGGACAAAAAAGAAATGCTTGACGAAAACGGGGCAGTAACGGTCAGGGAAGGTGAAACTGTTCGCGCGTATTTCCTGTCCTCCGAGAACAACGAAATGCATTTCACGACCAAAATCGGTTCCGGTCCGGCAGGCCAGAAACAAATAGAAGATGCCTGGCGAAACCGCATCCCGGTCGAAGGCACGTTTGTAAAGGAGATAAAAGGCGGATTCGAGATCAAGATCGCGGGCGGCATGCGCGCATTCTGCCCCTTTTCCCAGACCGGCATACGGCGGGAAGAAAACCAGGCAGACTACATCGGGAAGTCGTTTCCGTTTACCATAACCGAGTACAACGAAAAAAATGTCGTTCTCTCCCGCAAGGCCATTCTCGAAGAAGAACGGGAAAACAAAAAGCAGGCGCTGAAATCAGAACTGAAAGAAGGCATGAAGGTGCGGGGCACGGTCACCTCCATCCAGAAATTCGGGGCCTTTGTGAACATCGGCGGCGTGGAGGGTTTGATTCCCGTCTCGGAGATTGCCTGGGGCAGGACCGAAAAGGTGGGAGACGTGCTTGCTGTCGGGCAGGAAGTCGACGTCATCATCAAGTCAATTGACTGGGCCAAAGACCGCATCTCGTTCAGCCTGAAAGACGCCCTTCCCGATCCGTGGGAGAGCGCGGCGGAAAAATATCCTGTCGGCACCTTCCACGCGGGAACCGTTGCCCGCCTCATGCCATTCGGCGCGTTCGTCACCCTTGGGAAGGGTGTGGACGGCCTTATCCCCATATCAAAACTGGGCGCAGGCAAGAGGCTGAACCATCCCAAGGAAGTTCTGAAGGAAGGGCAGGCGATAGAAGTGAAGGTTGAAGCTGTCGATCGGTCGCAGAAAAAGATATCGCTCTCACTTGCCGAAGTCAGCCGGGAAGAAGCCGAGGCCGCAGCGACCCTGAAGAACTACCAGGAAAAAGCAAAGGAAGTGCCGAAGAATCTGGGGAGCCTCGGGGAACTGCTCAGGGCGAAGATGGAGCAGAAAGAGAAAAAGTAGCCGATAATGCGGTTGAGTGACCGGTCCTGAAGCAATCCACTTGAATTCTCTAGTTCGTCATTTTTCGCTATCAGCCGCATGTACTCTCAACTTGCCGTTGAAATAGGTCTGCTTCACGAGCAGAGCCTTGCTCCTTGCCCATTGCTCAAGTCCCATTTTTTTGATCAGGCAGAGGTTAAACAGCTTGGTATTGTGCGGCCTGACCGATGCCTGATCCGCATAAGGATGCAGATGGTCGCAGGGGAAATCGGCGCACTCATAGCAGAATGTGATGCCCTTCCGGGCCGCGCAGCAGAACACATTGCACGGCCTGGTGTCGCCCAGGAAGGATATCGTCCCCTCCGCGTTTCGGCACCCCGCACATCGGGCTTTTTCCGCCGGAATACCGAGCTTTTCCGACAAGGCTGCTCTGAGATTCGAATCTTCATTCGCGAGATACAAGGGGCAATTAAAGCAATCCAAACCGCATGGTGATGTCATGCGCTGATAATCCATACTCTTTTATTCCTTTCAGCAGCTCAGGCTGAGCAGCGTCCAGCAAAATCAAACCTGCTGATTATTTTGCCGGGCAAGTCGTCACGCAAGCCTCATATCCTTCTTTACAAGCTCTTAACGTTTCAGACTTGAAACCAACCTGATTCCCTCCAGAAACACACGACGAATAAGTTATTGTGCATTGTCTTGCGCAAGTAGCCTCGACTTTGCTTATATCCACATCTTTAATGCTATAAGCACAGCCAGTAAATGATATAAAAACAGTGAAGAAAAGCAGTAATAAAATTTTCATCAATAGCCTCCCATGTTTTGGACTGCCTTATGGCCCTTCCTGAAGATCAGTATGTCAATAACTTCGTTTATCTATCAAAGAACTTCACGCACCACAGTTTTGCGCAATAAGGCCGACAGAAGCCAGCTCGCGATCAAGCCAACAAAGAGGGTGAGCAGGAACTTGAGTTCTGCCGGCAAAGGCTTCGTGAGCAGGTAGAACTGAAACCAAGTCACAAAACCGTAATGAAAGATGTAAATGCCGTACGCGTTCGCTGTAAAGCTGTCCGCCAGGGGCCGGGCAGTCCGAAAGAAAGAATGGGCAAGGCCCAGCGCGCCAAGACTGGTGAAGGCGCAGCAGAGAGAATAGATTGTAGCAGGGAGTGCTTTTACTACCCATTCCGGCATGTTCGCGAAATACTCCGCCCTCAATCCCAGCAAACCTGCCACATACGCTAAAATTCCCAAGGCAAGCCAAAGCGGCCACGGTCTTAGATTGTCTCGCGATAAAGACAGTTCTAAGTTTGCGGCGCCGAGCGCAGCGCCAAGCAGAAACCAGCCAAAATACAGGAAGAGCCTCCCGGTCTGAAAAACGAACGGGCCCCACAAGCGGGTCCATGCCTCGGGCAGAATGAACAGGGACGGGAGAACGGTTGTCAGCAGGGTCACAGTCAGTACTATGCCGACCAGGCTCCGGGCCGATAAGGCGGAGAGGGACAACTTTTTCATGAGATTGGGAATCAATCGATAGGCGACGGCGACAACCCCTGAGAAAGCAAGCAAGAGCCAGATGAACCAGGCCGGCCCGGGCGTCCAATTGCTGTTGTCAAAGAATCCAGACAGAAAATCCCCCCGGCTAATCGGGTCGCTTAAAAGCCAGGATGGGTAGAACGCCAGCGGGCTGAGCACCATGGCGGAGATAATGAAAGGAATGCCAAGGCGTTTCGCACGGTCGGAAAGGAATCGACCAGATCTCTTTCGCTCAAGGGCCGGCATCACGAACAGCCCTGATATGAGAAACATAAGGGGCATGAAGAACATATCGTTGAAGTGCACAAGAAGGTCGAGCGGCATCCAACGGAGCGTATCAACGACCGGCGCGGTGGATCGCAAGTACTGCGCAGGGTCGTAATGACTGAAAGTGGTGTATGCCAGTGCAGCGTGATGTACGACTACCAGTATGGTTACTCCGCTCCGCAGGTAGTCGATCGCCAGGTTTCGTTTCAAACGGTTTCTCCGAAAGGGAATCCAATGCGGCAGTTAAGCCGCGCGCGTAGCGCGTCGCTGGAATCTTTGGTTATACGGTTTTTTGTTTCCTGAACCAACCCCCAAAGGTATGCTGAATCATTGCTCCAACAGCAGAGAATGCCTCAATTTCTTCCTTTTCAGGATCATTTTTCTCTAAAAGGTTTATTGAGAGCCAGCTACCCATCGCTTGATGAAAGGGAATCCCAGCCTCGCAATAGCGGTGTAGTAAACCGCTTAGATTCTCCAATGCCTGATAGCCTTTTGAATGGAATCGGAAGAGTTCTTCTCCAATCTTCGTATAGACAGTTTCACGTTTGTCCTCTGGAACATAGTCGGCGATAGTAACAAATGCAGTTCCGACAGAGGCAACTGTGACATGAAAATCCCATGATTCAGCAGGCACTGCGCCACTCTTGAAGTAATCACTAATCAGAGGGATGTTATCAATGGCTGTCACTGTTGAGTTCGTTGCAAAAATGCTTGCTGACTGCACCAAGTTTGTTGCTTGATTCTCAAAATAATTGTCTTTGTCGAAGAATCTCCCGAAAACCATTCTTTTACCTCATGCTAGAAATAAGTTTGCCTCATTCGATAACGCCGCCGTGATGGACCGTCAGGTTTCTCTCGAGAGCGTTGTTAGTCTTGATGCTATTTCGTCTGGGGCTTGTTATGCTTATTAAGCATTTCAACCGAAGCGTTCTTCATCGTTTCTGCGAGCTTGGCTGGAATATAAATAGCAATAACATTCATTGATAACATGTCAGGCTGCGAATTGAGCGGATAACGATATTTCAATCCATAGATAAGAACATCGCCGCTCTTGTTTTGCCAGTCGGTTTGCCAAACGTGAACCTTTGTATTTGGCTTTCTTGATGCATCTTCATAGTCAGACCAGCCACGCACGATTGATGTTGGCAGACCTGGGTTTAAGAAGTCCTCTTTGAGAGGTGTCCAGCCCATGTCGTTTGTTTTCTTTAAGAGTTGATCGATAACTTCAGGAGCAGGATAGGCGGCTTTAAGATTGTAAGTCACCTGATCAGTATTGTTGACCTTTGCATAATTAATGTTTGTTGCTCCTGCTAAAACTATTAAAGACTCTGAATAATTCTTCGAGTCATGATTTGCTTTGGTCTGACAGCTGGAGATAAGAACAGCCAGAAGCACCAACGAGAACGAAAAATGTTTCATGAATACACCTCTGCTTTGGCCCATTACTCCACCGGACTAACAAGCTATTAGCAACTCGAAAATACGGTAGCATATATTCGTAGCTTGGTCAATTAATTTAAGAATTTCTTGCTAATTATTAGAATTTATTGGAACCCGAAATAATAACATTTAAAATATGGCATAGCTTTTGAGGAATACTGAGATTGTAGTCTGTTACGAATGTCACATTCCACGAATCGTTTCTTGAATTCCCTCGCCCTCCCATGCTACACTGCCTTTTATGATAGCTACATTTTTCCAAAGCCTCAATCGACGTCACGTTCCGCGTAGACTTGGTGAACGATCTGTATTGGGTTTAGTTGTTGGCATCGGGATCAGTTTTCTGATTTCCTCCATGGGTGTACAAACGGCATATGCTGGTGAAGCGTCAGCAACACGGTTGCAGCAGCCCAGGATGGTTGTTGTAATGCCGTCTGATTCCTCTTTGCTTGCGAAAACTTTTCGTGTAGTTCTCCTGTGCAACACGCTGGAATCGCGCACGAACGGCCTGCAAGGGTTCAGAAAGTTGAATAAGAACGAGGCAGCTTTGTTCGTCTTCGACAAACTAGAAGAAGTTACCTTCTGGATGGGAAGCGTTGCTTATCCCATAGATATTATTTTCGTCGGCCCAAACAAGAAAATTATCAAAGTGTACCGAAACCGCCAGCCAGGCAGTCAGGACTTGTATTCTTCCATCAGCAAGACAAAATGGGTGATTGAAACTGCCGCAGGTTCGGGGATCAAGGCCGGAGACAGAATACGCATAGAATAGTCTTATTCACCGGTAAAATAAAAACTGTACACGAGGTTTTATGGAGATAGGCTACCGGATCATAAGGCCAGAAGACGTTGGCATACAGCCGCTTCAATTTGCGCAGATATCATTCTGGCGCGTGGCAAACTGGCGGGTTGCCGTGGGCGCGCAAGCAGTGAAAGAAGCTGTGGAAATGGCAGCAGCCTGCAAAGCGCGCGGCATCAGGACAATATATCATCCCATCGAATATCCATTGACCGGCGTACTTGCGCCGCAAACCATGGAAGTGATGCGCGGCCTCGCAGCGTCGTGCGACCTCGGCTTTATCATCCATGATGAAAGGGACGCGGATGGAAAGAGGCTTTCTTCCGAGGAGCAGACGGTCTATGAACAAAATGTACTCCAGTTAAGCAAACTATTTCCGGTCTCAATCGAGAACGCCATCAACTCAAATGATATCTCGTGGTTCTGGGAACGGTTTATTCCTTCTGCTCCTCCGAATGTATCAATCACAATCGATATCGGCCATATGGAATCTGCTGACATGGATTCAATCGCCTATATAGAGAGCATGCCGGAACAGCTTGTAACGCGCGTAAAGTACGTGCATCTCCACCACAAGGCGGAGGAGCGTTATGGAATCAAAGACCACTGGCCGCTGGTGCCCGGGTGCAGGGAAATCGAGGCGCTAAAAGTGCTGCTTAAGCGCAAATCGGATGTAGGAGTCATTCTCGAACTGAACGCGGCCAAGCCTGGCATGGGCCAAAGCATCGAATTGTTAAAAAACTTGCAGTAAGCAGGTCAACCGAGGGCACAAGCCGAAAGTCATATTTATGAAAATTATTCCTCTTGCAGCAGAATCGCTCGGAACCCGGAGCGCGGCCTTCTTTGTAGAAACTGTTGACCTGAAAGTCCTCATCGACCCCGGAGTCTCGCTCGCACCCTTCCGATTCAATCTGCCGCCGCATCCTCTGGAAGTCAAAGCTCTGAACGAAAGCTGGGACCATATTAAAAAATTCGCGGCCCTGGCAGACGTTCTCATCATAACGCATTATCATTTTGATCATTTTGACCCGACAGAACCGCTGGTCTTTAACGGTAAAATTCTTCTTATAAAACATCCGGAGGAAAACATCAACACGAGCCAGCGCGCCCGCGCGAAGGGGCTGATAAGGAACTTCAGGACGCTGCCGCGGCGGGTGGATTTCGCGGATAACAATGTGTTTGAGTTTGGCAAGACCGTGATCCGCTTTTCCCGCGCGGTGCCTCACGGTCCGAACACCAAGGTTGGCTGGGTTGTGGAAACATCGATCCGCGACGAGAGCGGATCGTTTCTGTACTCATCGGATGTTGAGGGGGCATGCCTGCCTGAACATCTTGAGTTTATCCGCGCGGAACAGCCAGCGGTACTTTATCTTGACGGGCCGTTGGTGTATCTGCCGGGAGCGGAATATACCCATGACGATCTCCGCGCTTCAATCAGGAACATCAGTAGTATTCTTCAAACACCGCCAGTCAAAACAGTTATTATCGACCATCACCTGCTCAGGGAAGACAACTGGGCAAAAGAAATAAAAGAAGTTTTTTCGACAGCACAGAACCTTGGCAAACGAGTCGTGACTTCCGCGGAATTTCTTGAACAGGAGACCACGCTGTTAGAAGCGCGGAGACAGCAACTCTATGCCCAACACCCAAACATGCCGCAGGAACAGATCAAACGAAGCAGCGATTTTCAGCTCGTAAAAAAATTACGCACATAAAATCCAGTCCAGCTTGACATGCGCATACCTGCCGTTATACTCAAAGTAACAGGATTTTCCGCCATACAGACCGGATAATTTTACAAAAACATAATCATCGAGGAGTGCGCGGCGTTTCCGTACCCGCAACCGCTGCATTATTACTTTTATGAACAAACTGATACATGCAAAATCCCCGTACCTCCGGCATGCCGCCCATCAGAAAATAGACTGGTATCCATGGTCTGAAGAGGCATTTGAGCGGGCGCGAGCGGAAGACAAGCCGGTCTTTCTGAGCACAGGCGCGGTCTGGTGCCATTGGTGCCACGTCATGGCAAAGGAATCGTTCGAAGACGACGAGACCGCGCGGCTTCTGAATGAACTTTTTGTGTGCGTCAAGCTCGACCGCGACGAATATCCTGACATTGACCGGCGCTACCAGCAGGCAGTGGCTGCCATGAGCTCGGCAGGAGGCTGGCCGCTTTCCGTTTTCCTGACGCCCGACAAGCAGCCGTTTTTCGGCGGCACCTATTTCCCGCCCCGAGACATGCAGGGCAGGCCCGGGTTCAAACAGGTGCTCCGCGTGGTCAGCAATTTCTATAAAACCGAAAAAAGCAATGCGCTGTCCTATGCGGCGCGGCTGATGGACGCGCTCAAGCCTCCGGCGGCAATTCCTGCTTCACTGGATCCGGCGCTGCTTCACGCAGCAGAAGAATCCATGCTTGCGGCATTTGACAGCGAGAACGGAGGTTTCGGTTCTGCCCCGAAATTTCCCCTGTGCGGCGCGATTTCATTTCTTCTTCTGCGGTCGGCTCGAAATCCGGATTCCGCCGCAGGCCGGGCAGTGCGGATGGCGCTTGACGCCATGGCGCGCGGAGGTTTTTATGACCAGCTTGGGGGCGGTTTCCACCGCTATTCCACGGACAAGGCGTGGATGGTCCCTCATTTCGAAAAAATGGCGGATGACAATGCCGAACTTCTCAAAAGCTATATCCATGCCTCTGTTTTGTTCGAAGATGAGCGCCTGCGGACGATTGTCCGCGGAATAATCGCGTATGTCGAGGAGGTGCTTTCCGATCCTCAGGGCGGTTTTTACGCAAGCCAGGACGCGGATGTGACGCCTGATGATGAAGGGGGATATTTTACCTGGACGCATGATGAGTTCAAAAGCGTCCTGAACACGGAAGAGTACCAGGTGCTGTCTGCCTTCTTCCTGAACGATCGGGGCATGATGCATCATGATCCCGAGAAAATTGCTTTATCCAGCCTGAAAGAACCTGAAGAGATCGCGGAGGAGCTTGGAAAGTCTCTGGATGAAATAAGGAACATCATGACGCTTGGACGGGAAAAACTGCTGTCAGCAAGAATGAAGCGGCAGGCCCCTTTTATTGACAGAACGCTTTATACCTCTTTGAACGGCATGCTGATCGGGGCATTTTTTCGCGTAGCCGCCGTGCTCGGAAACGAGGAAATTCTGCAGTTCGCCGTTTTGAGCCTTGAGCGCATTCTGAAAGAACGGCTTACGCGGGGTACGCTTCAGCATGCGGAAAATGTTCCCGCACTGCTTGACGACTACGTGTATCTCATCGATGCGCTTGTCTCCGGGTATGAGGCGACTGCAAATCGCCGGTACCTTGATCTGGCCGACGACTTCATGGCCGTGTGCAGAGAAAAATTTTACGACCAGTCGGAAGGCGGTTTCTTCGACACCGAGAATGATGTTTTAGGCATGCGGCTCAAGCGCATAGAGGATGTCCCTCATCCGTCAGCCAATGCAGCGGCCGTCCTGCTGCTGCTCAAGCTTTCGTTCATGAAAGAGAAACCATCCTATCGTCGTATGGCAGAGCAAACGCTGGAACTGTTTGGCGGTCCGGCGGCTGCCATGGGCATCCATGCCGGCGCCTATTTCTGCGCGCTGGAGGCCTGGTTTCATATGATTCATCTTACCATAGAGGCAGCACCCGACAGTCCTCTGGCGCAGAAAGCCGTGGAACTTGCAGCGACCCGTTCAGTGGCTGTTCTCTACGGTGAAGACCACGGAAGGGTTGTTCTCTGTAAAGAAGGCGTGTGCCTTGAGCCTGTTACCGATCCTGCCCGCCTGAAGGATGTTTTGCCCCCTCTGTAGCGAAATGATCCCAAACACACAAAAAAGCCTTTTAATTCACTTGTTTTTATTGATTCTATTGGTTATAATATATATTCTTTGAAAAACATCTCATGATTTTATGAGCAGTGGATGGAGGTTGTTGTATGCCTGTTTACGAATATGAATGCGAAAGCTGCGGCGGCCGTTTTGAAGCCATTCAGAAGTTCAGCGATCCCGCAGTTTCCGAGTGCAGTTTATGTCACGCAAAAAACGTGAAGAAAGTACTTTCGACGCCGGCGTTTGTGCTGAAAGGCACAGGATGGTATATAACCGATTATGCCTCGCAAGACCGAAAGAAAGCAGTAGCGGCTGAAAAGTCTGTGGCGGATGCCAAGCCGGGCAGCGGGTGTGCAGCCGGCGCATGCGCGGGCGGAGCGTGCTCAGCGAAGACTGGATCCTGATGCAACCGTTGCATATTCATGTTCCGTATCTCGTGCTGAATGATTACTTTGACTTCATCCGGGAGCGGCGCTATGATCTCGAGTTGTATCTGTCGGCGGCGGCCCTTGACGGGATCGGAAAACCCGAGACGGAGGGTCTGCTGGAACGCCTTGACTGGAGTCCTGCACTTACCCTCCATGCACCGTTTCTGGACCTGAATCCCGGATCTGCTGATCCGCGGATCCGGTCCGCAACATACGATCGTTTTTGCCAGCTGCTGGATGTTGCGGCTGTTCTCAAGCCCCGCGCCGCGGTGTTTCATACGGCGTATGACAAATGGCGCTGTAACGGGCAGGAAGATATCTGGCTCGCGAACAGCGTGGATATGTGGCATCGGGTGATGGATACAGCATCACGGATTGGATTGCGTGTCGCTCTTGAGAATGTTTTCGACGAAAACCCCGATGCGCTCCAGCTCCTCATGGACCGGATCAACAGCCCGGATTTCGGTTTTTGTTTCGATACCGGACATTTTAATCTCTTTACCACGGTTCCGATGGAACGGTGGTTTCAGTCTCTCGGCAGCCGGCTGGTTGAAGTGCATCTCCATGACAATGACGGCACTGCAGACTCCCACTGGGCGCTCGGCAAAGGCTCAATCGATTTCGAACAATTTTTCGGTCTGATGAGCGCACGCGCTCCTTTGCCGGTGTTTACCATTGAGGCACACAGCAAAAATGACGCCGAGACAAGCCGGCAGCGGGTCAGGGCCCTTATCAAGAAGCATTACCAACTGCCTGAAGCATAAACAGCACAGCAAGGAATCTCTGGCAGCCCACCGGGCTTGGCCGGGAATTATTGTACTATACAGAACCGCCCCAAACACAAGACCATACCGTATGAAAAATATTTCTTTTCTCATTCTGGCATTTTTGCTTGCTTCCTGTTCAGCGGGCCCCCGCCTCTGTGAAACTACGGAAACGAAGGCGCGGTGCATTGACCCTCTGGCCGACATCCGGGCGACGTCCGACGCGTATTACCATTTTATGATCGGAAGCCTGCTGGAGCAGGAAGGGAATTTTGATGCTGCTCTGAAAGAGTATTCCGAGGCGTACCGGCTGGATCCGAACGCATCAACAGCGGCGCTTTCCATGGCAGCCCTTTACCTGCGCAAAGGACAGCTTGATGAAGCGGTCCCGTATATGCAAAAGGTGCTGACGGCCGAGCCTGAAAACACAAAAGCCTTGCTGATGGCAGGCGGCATATATACCAGCAAGAAGCAATATGATGAGGCGATAGCTGCATACCGCAAAGTACTGTCGATCGATCCAAAACAGGAAGATGCCGCGATTTATCTGGGATCGCTCTACGCCGGCCTGAAACGGTATGACGAAGCCATAGCAACATTTAAAACACTCGGCACCGTCAGTCCGGATTCTCTCATGGCGCCGTATTATCTCGGCCGGATCTACACCGAGCGGCAGCGGTACAAGGAGGCCCTGGCGGAGTTTAAACGGGTCATCGCGCTCAGGGAAAACTTCGAACCGGCTCATACCGGCATGGCCCTCGTCTATGAACTGATGAACAAGATTCCCGAAGCGATCAAAGCATACAAATCGAGCCTTGATCTGAACCCCCTGAACCTTGAAGTGCGCCAGCACCTTGCCCAGCTTTATATCCAGCAAAACGAACTCGACAACGCCCTGGAACAGCTTACGAAAATCACGGCTCTGGATTCCGGCAATCTGGATGCTTTTGTAAAAATGGGGCTCATCTATGTTGAGCAGAAAAAGTATGAGCAGGCAGCCGCTGCATTCAAGATTGTTTCCCGGGCGGCCCCGAATGACCTGCGGATCAGACGGTATTTTGCCTCTACTTTGGCGGCGCTCGGGCGGCCAGAGGAGGCGCTCACGGAATACCGGGCCATCCTTGCAGGCGCGCCCGACGATACAGACACGCTGCTGCAGATAGCAGCGCTGTATTCGCAGATGCACCGGACGCCTGAGGCCATTCCGCTTCTGGAAAAAGCCCTCGCCGATCAACCGGGAAAACCGGAGCTGTATCTGTATCTTGCCAACGCATATATGGATGTCGAGAAATACCAGCAGTCCGTCGAAACGCTGAAAAAAGGCCTTCACATGGCGCCGGACCGTGACGATCTGATGTTCAGTCTCGCCGTTGCGTACGAGAAGCAGGGCAAGCGCGAGGACATGATTGCCGCGCTCAGGAAAACACTTGAACTCAAGCCGGACAACGCTGATGCATTAAACTATCTGGGCTACACCTATGCTGAAAAAGGCGAGAACCTGGACGAGTCAATCCGCTTAATCAAGCGGGCATTGCTGTATAAGCCCGAGAGCGGCTACATTCTCGACAGCCTGGCCTGGGCGTATTATCAGAAGGGCATGCTGAAAGAGGCCCTTGCAAAAATGAAAGAGGCAATCGCAAAAGAAAGCGAAGATCCCGTGATGCGCGAGCATTTCGGGGATATTTTCTTCAAACTTTCCCAGAAAGATCAGGCGCGGGAGCAGTGGCTCCGGTCGCTGGAAATCGACCCCAAAAACCAGAAACTCCGGGAAAAGTTCAGGGAATCCGGTTTCGGCAACCCGGATGAACTGCTCAAGAACATAACGCCAAGGAAAAAGAACCTGAAGTGAAGACCCCCTTATTTGCCGTCTTGCTCATTATTCCGCTTGTATTCGCGTGCGCGCCTAAAAAACCCGATGTTCCCTTGACAGAAGTTCCGGCAGGACCTTTAGTGCAGGCGCTGGACCAGCGACACCGCTCGTTTCACGGCATGAAGGCCATTGCCAGCATCGTAATCCAGAAATGGGGGAAAAAGCGCGTTCTGGAAAACGTCGGTATTGTGCTTGACGGACAGTGCAGATTCCGCATGGAGGCCTATGGTCCCCTGGGGCAGACAATCACGGCTTTCGTTTGGAACGGGAAAACCATGCTGCTCCGGCGACCGGACAGCGACAGAGTTGAGCAGCAGGGAGAGGATGGCTTCGCACGGCTCCTCGGTCAGGGGCTGAACGCGCGGGAATTCTGCGCCATACTGTCGGGAAATATTCCGGAATTAGCACGACCGTATCGTGCGGTGCAGCTGTGCGGACGGGATGGCGGGTGTGTTCTTGAAATTTCCCGCGACGACAGTGTGCGTCGCGTGCAGGTCGTCTATCCTGCCGCGACCGGCCTGGCGCCGGAGGCGCAGATTGTTTCCCAGGAGTTGCACCAGTCAGGAGACATCAGCTACCGGGTCAGATTTGACCGGACGATTTCAATCGCAAACTACCGTCTTCCGACAAAAATCGAGATCGAGGTTCCCGAGCGCCATCTGCAGCTGACGATTGAGTATGACAGCGATCTTGAGGTCGATATTCCGATTCAAGACGAATTATTTGAGATTCCAAACAACGAGACAGCCAACTGACGCCTGCTTCCCTGCGGTGCGAACATCTGAAGCATGAGCTTTGCATCCGAATCTGTTGATGCTCTGGAAAAAAGTTTTCCTGTTTAAAGGAGTGATGCACAATGGACACAGTTACGCTCCAATCTCCGGCAAAGATCAATCTTTGCCTGTCTGTGCTTGCCAAACGGCCGGACGGTTACCATGAGGTAGAGATGCTCATGCAGATGGTAGGGCTGTATGATGAAATAACGATAACCACTGCAAAGACGGGCATCAGTATTTCCTGCGATGCCGGAGCCGTTCCGTCGGATGGACGAAACACTGCATGGAAGGCCGCGGCAGAGATGCTCGGCATTTCCGGAAAAAATACGGGCCTGGCAATTGAGATCAGAAAGAAAATCCCCGTGGCGGCGGGACTTGCGGGAGGAAGCGGCAATGCTGCCGCGGTGCTTGCAGGAGTAAATACGCTGCTGGGCATGAATCTCAGCCGTGAACAGCTTGCTGAAATAGGCGCCAGGATCGGCATGGATGTTCCGTTTTTCTTCTTTGGGCCTACCGCTCTCGCCCGCGGGCGGGGGGAAATTCTGACATCATTGCCGCCGGTGCCCGTATTCTGGGTTCTCCTGGTAAATCCCGGGTTTGAGACCTCAACGGCGTGGGTGTATAAAAACTTAAATTTGGTGTTGACAAAGAAAGTTGACTGTAATAAAATCGGAAGGCTTATGGTCCGAGACATCGCTTCTCGGCTGCATAATGACCTTGAAACCGTAACAAAAGCCGCTTATCCGGTTATTGGCACCATCCAACAGGCGCTTTTAAAACAAGGAGCTTTGGGCGCGCTGATGAGCGGAAGTGGGCCGACCGTCTTTGGTGTATTTGAAACCGAGTCCGCCTGCCGGGCTGCCGCACAAAACCTCTCTGGCGAGGGGTGGAAGCTTTACCCGGCCGTGACACTGACAGAATCTCCGTTTGCGGAGCATCTTGCAGAACGGTAAAAACCGTCTGCCGGATCAAGTTCTGACTGATAAAAACCGCGTTAGAACAGCATGGGGGGAGTATATGGACGTCACCGAGGTGAGGGTCTTTCTGGTCAATAGCGAAGAGCGGCTCAAGGCATACGCCACCATCACAATTGATAATGTGTTTCTGATCAGGGATCTCCGCGTCATCAACGGAAATACCGGCCTGTTTGTTGCCATGCCAAGCAGGAAAATGAAGGATGGAACGTTCAAGGATATCGCCCATCCCCTTAACAGCGAAACGAGACAGATGATCGAAAAAAAAGTTCTCTCGGAATATGAGCGGGAGCTGGAAAATCCTTCAAGGAAGGAATCAGCGCTGAAAGGATCAAACGAAGAATAGTAGTGCCGAATAATATCACGAGTTCTGCCGATTCTGCATCGCATCATGGAGAGGATAGGCGTTTGCCTATCCTTTTGATGTTTATCCGGCGGATTATGCCGGACCGGAAGCGCCGTTGATCGGGGATCGTCTAATGGTAGGACAGAGGCCTTTGAAGCCTTTTATCGGGGTTCGACTCCCTGTCCCCGAACCAGTTTCTGAATATAATAAATAAAGCAAAGACGAGAGTATAATGGTGACATTGAGAGGTCAGGAAATAAAGGTTTTTTCGGGAAACGCAAACGTTGCGCTGGCGAATGAAATTTGCCACAATCTGAATATTTCGCTGGGAAACGCGGTTGTGAGCAAATTCAGCGACGGCGAAATTAATGTGCAGATCGTAGATAATGTGCGAGGCATGGACGTTTTTGTTGTGCAGCCCACATCGAGCCCGGTAAACAGGCATCTTATGGAATTGCTTATCATGATCGATGCGCTCAAGCGCGCCTCGGCTGAGCGGATCACGGCGGTAATTCCCTACTACGGCTACGGCAGGCAAGACCGCAAAGTGCAGCCCCGCGTGCCGATTACCTCCAAACTGGTGGCGGATCTGATCACAACAGCCGGTGCCAGCCGGGTCCTGACGATGGACCTTCACGCGGGACAAATCCAGGGTTTTTTCAACATTCCCGTGGACAATCTTTTCGCCGCGTCGGTGATTTTGGAGTATCTGCGCACGAAAAAATTTACTAACTTGACGGTCGTGTCGCCGGATGCCGGCGGGGTGGAGCGCGCACGCGCTTTAGCGAAACGGCTGAACGCAACCCTTGCGATTATCGACAAACGGCGCGACAAGCCGAATGTAGCGCAGGTCATGAACATTATCGGTGAAGTAAAGGGCCATGATTGCCTGCTTCTGGACGACATGGTTGATACGGCGGGCACGCTGACTGAAGCGGCAGCTGCGCTGCGGTCAAAAGGCGCCGGCAAGATCATCGCCGCCTGTACTCATGCGGTCCTTTCCGGTCCCGCGATCAAGCGTATTAACGATTCGGCGCTGGATGAGTTGATCGCAACGAATACCATTGCGCTCGACAGCAAGCAGCAGGAATGCGCAAAGCTGACGGTGCTGTCAGCCGCACCGCTTCTGGCAGAATCGATTAAGAGAATTCATGAGGAAACGTCGCTCAGTTCTTTGTTCGTTTGAAAAAGCACTAACAGTGTACACAGTCCGGCAGTTGAAACAGCGTTTATTTATGGAGGAGAAATGGAAAAGTTTGCATTAACAGCACAGGTGAGAGAAAAGGCGGGAAAAGGGGTCGCCCGAGGCCTCAGACGGAGCCAAATGGTGCCTGCCGTACTCTACAGCCACGGCAAGTCCACGCCGATCGCGATGGTCAATAAAGAGGTCACAAAAATCCTCAACACGGAAGGCGGAGAACACGCGCTTCTCAATTTGAAGCTGGAAGGGGCCAAGACAGACGGCGAGCGCATGGCCCTGATCAAGGAGTATCAGCTTGATCCGATCAGCGGTTCGCTTTTGCATGTGGATCTTCTGGAAGTTGCCATGAACGAAAAAGTAAAGATCCAGGTTGCTATTCACATCACTGGTTCCGCCCTCGGGGTAAAAGAAGGCGGCATCGTGCAGTCTGGCCTCCGGCACGTCGAAATCGAGTGTTTGCCGACCCAGATCCCCGATGCGTTCAATGTTGATATAACAGCCCTGAAGGTGAATGAGTCGCTCCACGTTAAGGATATCAAGGTAGCGGATGGCGTAAAGATACTGACCGATGCCGACTCTACCCTCGTGAGCATCCAGCCTCCGATTTCCGATGCCAAGCTTGAGGCAATGCTGGCCGCGGCCCCGACTGCCGAAACCGGCGAGCCTGAGCTTGTCAAGAAACCGAAGAAAGAGGGAGAAGCGGAAACGCCTGCAGCTGAAGCGAAAGGTGCTGCGGCACCTGCCAAGGAAGCGGCAGCCAAGGAAGCCGCTCCGAAGAAGTAGGATATCCAGGCATCGTTTCCAGGGATTGCATGAAAATTATTGTCGGTCTTGGCAACCCGGGCAGAAAATACGACCGCACCCGCCACAATGCGGGTTTTCAGGCAGTCGATGAACTTGCCAAAAAACTGCACCTTGACATAATTCAAGAAAAACACCACGCCCTTCTTGCGAAAACCAGGATTGATTCGACCGAAGCAGTCCTGGTCAAGCCGCAGACGTATATGAATGACAGCGGAAGGGCCGTGGGAGCGGTTCTCCGTGACACCTATGCTGCAATTTCCGATCTTATCGTAATACACGACGAACTTGATCTTTCCCTGGGATCGGTGCGGGTAAAACTCGGCGGCGGGCACGGCGGTCATAATGGACTTCGGTCCATTATCGAGCATCTGGGGTCGTCTGATTTTATCCGCGTGCGAATCGGCATCAACCGCCCGGCGCCGGGAATGGATCCGGCAGACTATGTTCTTCGTCCGTTTTTGGCGGAAGAGCGCGATAGTGCGACAGAAGCAGTGGAAAAAGCCGCGGAGGCGGCACGGGTTGTGGCGATAGAGGGCCCGCGCAGGGCCATGAATGTTTTTAATCAACGGTAGCCGCACCCTTCAGGGTGCGTTCCCTATGTGTGAGAACCAACCCGGATTCGGAGAATACTCCGACTGCTCCGGGTTTTTTTTATTACTCATAAATACCCCGAGAGCCGGGAAAAGGAGTCAGTATGGGTTTTAACTGTGGTATCGTGGGGCTGCCGAACGTCGGCAAATCCACCATTTTTAACGCGCTCACTTCCGCCGGCGCCCAGGCGTCGAATTATCCCTTCACCACGATCGATCCGAATGTGGGTGTCGTGGATATGCCTGATGAACGGCTCGACAAGCTCGCAGAACTATATAAACCCAAAAAGCTGACCCCTACCACCATGGAATTTGTCGATATCGCCGGGCTCGTGAAGGGGGCGGCCCAGGGGGAAGGGCTCGGGAACAAATTTCTGGCGAACATCCGGGAAGTTGATGCAATCGCACACGTAGTCCGCTGTTTTGATGACCCCAATGTGGTGCATGTTGCCGGAGCGGTGGACCCGCGGGTGGACATAGAAGTGATCGAAGCGGAGCTTATGCTTGCGGATCTTGATGCCATGGAAAAGCGGCTGTTCAAATCCGAAAAGCTTGCGAAAACGGGTGACAAAAAAATCGCGGAAGAAAATGATTTTATGAAGCGATTGAAAGATACGCTGAGCAAGGGGGAACCTCTTCGACGGATCACCTGCAACGATGAAGAAACTTCCTGGCTCAAAAGCTACAATCTGCTTTCCGCCAAGCCCGTCCTGTATGTTGCAAACGTGGCGGAGAACATGATCGGGGAACCGAATCCGCACGTGGATGCCGTGCAGAAAATCGCCGTGCAGGAAAACGCAAAAGTTGTGGTTATTTCCGGCCAGGTGGAAGGAGAAATTGCCCAACTCCCGAAGGATGAGCGCAGGGAGTATCTTTCGGGCATGGGCCTCAAAGAGTCCGGCTTGGACCGCATGATTCGCGCCGGATACGAATTGCTCGGCCTGATCACCTATTTTACGGCAGGCGAAAAAGAAGTGCGCGCCTGGACCATCACCAGGGGCACCAAGGCTCCGCAGGCCGCGGGAAAAATCCATACGGACTTCGAGAAAGGTTTCATCCGGGCTGAAGTTTTTCATTATGATGATCTTATGCGGCTGGGATCTGAGCAGGCCGTAAAGGCCGCCGGTTTGCTGCGTTCAGAGGGCAAGGAATATGTGGTCGCAGACGGGGACATCATGCTGTTCCGGTTCAATGTGTGACGCAGACGATGATGTTTTAGTATTGGATGCAGCGGCGGCCCAGAATCTGCCGTATTGATTTTTTCACGCGGCAATGTTATGTTACCGGACCGTTATTTCAGGCAGCGAGGAGATATTCATGCCTTTTAACCTTCAGGAAATCATAGAGGCCAACCAAGGCCAGCAGCTTTCTTTTCTCTCGGAATACATGAACCCCCAGATGGCCAAAGTTTTCAAGATTCTCGGGTTCGACCCTGTTTATGTCCGTGGAAAAGGCGCGCACCTGTGGGACGACAAAGGCAATGACTACCTGGATCTGCAGTCAGGATTCGGCGTATTTGCCGTCGGCCGCTCTCATCCCAAAATCAAGGACGCAATCCGACAGTACTTGGACATTGACAGCCCAAACCTGATAAAACTGGGGACGCAGCTTCTCGCGGGCGTGCTGGCCAAAAAGCTGATTACTGAATATGCTCCTCCCGGAATCGACACCGTCTTCTTCTGCAACTCCGGCGCTGAGGCTATTGACGGCGCTCTCAAATTTGCCCATGTTTTTACCGGAAGAGAAAAACTTCTCTATTGCGACCACAGTTTTCACGGGTTGACCCTGGGAGCGCTCCGGGTCAACGGTTGCAAAGAATTTCGCGCAGACTGCGAAACAATCTTGTCCGGCGGGACCGAAGTTCCCTTTGGAGACACGGATCAGCTGGAGGCGGAACTCTCCAAGGGCGACGTGGCCGCCCTGGTGGTGGAGCCGGTTATCGGACATGGTGTCTTTTTGCATCCTGATGATTTCCTCCCGCGCGCGCGGGAGCTGTGCACGCGCTACGGCACACTCCTCATTATCGATGAAGTCCAGACCGGTCTTGGTCGCACCGGAAAAATGTTCGGGTATGAGCACTGGAACGTGGTGCCGGACATCATGACGCTTTCGAAATCACTTTCCGGGGGGTACTGCCCGATTGGCGCGATTCTTTATCCCCGGAAGGTTTACAACAGCGTTTTCAAGTCCCTTGACCGGTGCATGGTTCATTCAACGACCTTCAGTCAAAACGACCTTGCAGCAGTCTGCGGTCTGGCTACGCTGGAAGTCATCCGCGAAGAAGGTCTTGTGGAAAACAGCGCCCGCATGGGAGAATATCTCATGACCAAGCTTCGTGAGTTGGGAAATAAGTACGAACTCATTCGGGAAGTGCGCGGCAAGGGGCTCATCATTGCCATTGAGTTCGGCGAGCCCCGGTCATTCGGCCTGAAGACGGGATGGAAAATGATCCATGGCATCAACAAGAATCTTTTCTGCCAATCAATTCTGGTGCCTCTGATGATGGACCATAAGATACTTACCCAGGTTTCCGGCCACGGCAGGGATATCATAAAATTGCTTCCCTCTCTTGTTTTTGACCAGAACGATGCTGACCGGTTTTTAAACTCATTCGAAGAAGTTTTGTCGGCTGCACACCGG
Organism: Nitrospirota bacterium; assembly: GCA_963663225.1. GTDB lineage: Bacteria > Nitrospirota > UBA9217 > UBA9217 > UBA9217 > JBAZLV01. Next base: position 1,375,122 of record OY760142.1, read on the forward strand.
TTTCCGGGACCGATTTGGGAAGTCGGTTCCCGCCTTGCGAAGGCGATGGTAAAACATAGTGTATAAAAAACGATGTCTGTTATCCTGTTTTGAGAATGGTGTGCTGTAGGCAAGGCAATTGTATAAATGGCACGATTCCCGTCATCCCTGTTTAAAAAGGATTATCGTTTAGATCGAAAGATCTGCGGCGAGTTTTTTCCCGATTTTCTGCAGTGACTGCAAACCTCTTATTTCCGTGAACGCAATCGGAAGCATTGCCAGCGGCCGGTTGCCCGCCAGGTTCTTCAGTTCCTCAACATATCGAGTTTGGACTGTTCTCATGGCCTCTAGAGACGTGGAGTCCGTATCCTCTATTTTCTTGTTGATGATCAGGCCGTGGACCGTAAGATTATACCGCGCAAGCGTTTCCATCACCCGTCGGGCCTGGCTTACCACCAACGATTCGGGGTTTGCAACAACAAGAAACGCTGATTTGTTGTGAACGAACTGCGCAATTTTTTCGGACAATTGGACCCACTCGTCCATGATTCCTGCGATGGGTCTTTTCCCGACAAACTGCCTGCCGATTCTGTCGAGTCCTTCAAAAACCTTTGCACCGGCCCGCAGGTGTTTTTTGATGATCCGGGGCATGGCGAGTAGATTCAGCGTCTCCCCCGCCGGTGCGGTGTCCCAAACAATTTTTTCGTATTTCTGCTGTTCCGCGTTGGTGACGATAATATCCAGCAATGTCTCTTCCCGGAGAGAAGGGGCGGATCCGATGTAATCAAGAAGGTGGTGGTGTGATTCGGTGTCAAGGCTTTCCATATCAATCAAAACAGAAATGATGTCATGAAAGTCCTTGCCGAACTTTGTTTTCCAATGAGCTGCAATTGTCTCTTGGCTGATTTCAAAGGCATCGAGGTTCTCTGCTACACCGGTGATCGCATCGCCGATAGGTTGCTCGAGGATATCGGACAACGACGGCGTCATGTCCGAGGTTATCAGAAGCGTTCGCCGGCCTCTTGTTGCGAATGCTGCAGCGATTGCCGCTGAGCAGGTGGTTTTTCCTACACCGCCCTTGCCTCCGACCAAGAGCAATGGTTTTTCAAGCTGACTTTGCAACATGTCCTTCGTCCTTTTATAATGGTAATTAATACAAAAAAATAACTTGCGGGTTTGGAACCTCAGGGTTCGACAGTCACCAAGCGGTACTGCTTTGTACCGAGTCCCAGCCGCTCCGCCTCGTCAATCTGTATCTGCATAGGACGGGGATTCAGCTTGAACAGCACATCGTCTCCGGGTTTTGCGTTCATATCGGCAGCTGCAGACTGAGGCAGAGGAGGAGCGGTACGAAGCATATCAAGCGACGCCTGTTCGATGGCCACGATGTCATCCGACACCATGATTCCCTGGTCCTGAATCATCGGGACGTCGGCCACCGGCATGCAATCACATTCCGGCTGAACATGCAGAAGGAAATTAACGTACAGAACTTTCTTTTTTTCCTTGAATGTGGAAAGGACTGCTGCGGCAGCTTCAGCAAGGCTTTTCTGGAATTTTGCATCATCCTGAGGCTGTATAAGAGCGCCTTCCTGGCAAACGCGGCTGCACCGCGCGCAGTGCCAGCAGTTTTTTTCGTCGTATGTAAATGCACCATCCTTGAACTCAATCGAATGCAGAGGGCAGATGTTCATGCACTGCCGGCAGAACGTGCAGCGTTCGGCATGCCATATAAGGGCAATATCTCCGTGGCAATGCATCCCTCCCCTCCCTTTTTTCCAGCCGTGTTCACGGTGGCGTCCGCTTACGCAACCCATGGCAAGGTTCTTTATTGCTCCTCCGTACCCTGAGTTAATATGTCCTTTTGTATGCGTACAGACCACCATGGCAGGCACATCAAAAATTGTAGAAGCAACAGCGATGTTTTCAAGAATAGGGCCGGCTTTGACCAGGATGGTGTCTTTGCCGTAAAGGCCATCCGCCAGCACCAGCGGTGCACCGCAGGAAAGCTGATTCAACCCGTTCTGGTTGGCCACTTCAATGTAATCAAGCCCCATGATTCTTACTGTATCCGTTACAAACGGTTTTGCGCCGGTTTTTTTAACGGCATCAACAATTTTGCGGATCATGACTGCAGGGACGATTCTGAATGCGCCTTCCGAGCCCCAATGGGTTTTGATTGCGACCCAATCATCCTTTTCTAAGCGCTCTGCGAAGTTTATTCGGCTGATCAAGGCTTCAAGTTTTCCCGGAACGCTGTGGCTGTAGTCCCATTTATGAGTGCGTGCTGAGGAAAAATAAACAGTAGACATGACAAACCTCTGACTTAAAAGAATTGCAGCAAGGGCGTGCTGCAATGCATTTTACACTATCAGTGAAAGTTCGTCCATATCGTGTGCATGCAATTTTCTGGATAACAGATGGAGGGGCACTACGCGCCTGGAACCGGTTGTCAGAAAAATTTCTGACTGGGCATAGTCATCAAGAATATGAATGAGAAACGGGTGTATTAAAGAAAAAATTCCTGGAATGCGTTTTCACAGTATCTGTTCATCTTCAGGGCGCCACGCAGGATCCACAATGCATAAAAAGACAAGATCAATTTTTCCGGAGTTATGGAGGCATTGTCGTGCATCCGGTGGAATGTAGACGGTGGATCCGGGACTGACCGGTGACGTCTCGTCATTGATATGCATGATGCCTTCGCCTTGCAAAATATAATACACCTCTGATGCACGGAGGCAATGCGACCATGTCGTTTTGCCCGGTTTTACCACTGCATGCGCAAGACTGTACCGGATTTTCAGGTCCTCCTTGTCCGGATGCAGGATTTCCCGCAGCCGGCAGTTATCTCCGGCAATAAATTCTTCGCAGCTCATCAATTCACGAATAAACATTCGCACGCATCTCCTCTGATATTGAATACGATGGTATCCTGGCGGTAACAAGCAAACAAGAGTTGTTTCTGATAATAAAGTAAGTTTTTTTGCATGTCAACAAGCGGTTTCACTATTCACCATTTGTCTAAAAACGAGTTCTATTTATTCAAACGAAGTGCGAAATTTAAATGCCGCACTGAAAAGCGGAAAAGGCGCCGGAGCATCAGGTGGTGAAGCTTCGCAGAATGATTGCAAAAATCCGCTCTGCTGAACTGAAGCGTGATTCGATGAAGGGAAGGTCTGATTATACGCGTATAACCCGAATTAACTTTAGCTGTTCAAAAAACACACAGCTTGACTATGTTGCGGGTCGGCAACTGTTTTGGCAAATACACCATTTGTCGCCCGGGGTACATCGATAAGGCGGAGAATGGATTCGTATTTCGCAGCATCCGGCAGTAAATCAAGGAGAGCATTCGGTGCGGTTTTAAAGAATTCCGCCTGAAATTCTGCGGCAGCATCATCTGGATACAACGGTAAATATATGATCTGGGATTCCACCAGATCCTGAAAGAAATGTGTGCCATACGATACTTCAGGCACGTGGCCGGCTTCTTCAAGGGCTATCTCTACGAGTACGGCTGCGTTGTCAATATCAGCATAACTCACGTTGACGCCAAGACTGATATTACTGCTGCCCCACCGCCCAGGACCCATCATCATGATTTTTTCATTCTTGACAAGAGGATGACGGTTGATCTTCCCCACCAAGCGACCCAGGGTCTTTTTCATCTCGTCAGAAGCGAGGTGGTTATATTGTTTCGGGTCGATATAGAGAATGTATCGGATTTTTTCGACGATGCCGCCGCAGATCATGCGTTGGGAGCGGAACAAAATCTGTTTACGTTCCAGGTTGTCCGGCAATAAGACATTTGCAGGTGATCCGGGCAGGAAAAGCGGCCGGCACTGAAGGAGGTTCACGTGGACACGGCCGTCTGAATCTATGGATGCAGTAAATTCGACATCCACAGGGTGACCGTATGCTTTCTCGAGCTTCGTCAAAATCGTCCCCAGGAGCGGAACAAAATCAGTCTTGCTCAGCAATTTATTAAACGTAAGAATCCATTGGTGCGGTTGCCCTTCCACATGCTGGAACAGGGAGTCATACGGGTAATTGTCCCGCATGACTGAAACAAGCAAGTGCAGATTGGGATATGAGTCATCGGTCAGCACGTCCATCAGGTAGCGGGTTACAAACTGGTTGGTTTTCAGGTCGAGCACGTCCACCTGATGTTGTGAATATTTGGCTATTTTAAGGCCGACTTCAGGCCGCAGTTGGGGGTTGCTGATGGCGATCATGCGGGGATAATCAGAGCTTACCCGGTCAACCGCTCGTGTCCCGAGTCCAAATACGAGCCGGATGATGCCCTGGCGGGAGTCGATCCGGTCGTTCCATGCATACAGATTTCGCGAGAAAGCCACCCCGGACAGGGTAGGGAAAAAAAACTGCTGGTGGGGCGTGCCCGCGACGCGTTGTATCAGGATAGCCATTTGCTCGTCATTTTCGCCGAGCCCCCGTTTGCTGCGATAGGAGAGGGCGTCAGGGTTCAGAGCACTTGCATAGACCAGTTTAACGGCGCGCATAAAATCCGCCAGGCGCGTGTCGGGATCACCCTGGTTGGTGCAAAAAACACTCAGATATTTTCCCGCAAAAGCGTTCCCGAAGCTGTCTTCCAGCAAGCTGCTGGAGCGTACGATGATCGGCGACTGCCCATAGTAATCAAGCATGTCGCGAAACTGATCCTGCATGTCCGCGGAGAAACGACCTGCCAGGAAACGTTCCTCCACTTCGGCGAATTCCTCATGGGAAATGACAGTATCCCGCGTCAACTGCAGCCTGAGCCGGAAAAGATTATTGTCGACGAGAAACGTGAAGAAGACATCTGAACCAAGGTAGAAGGAATCATGATCCTCCAGCCGTTCAGAGAGGTCTTCCCGTGCTTCGTCCTGGTCCGTCAGCAGGATGCGCCGTGCCAGCAACATCCCTGCTGCTTTACCTCCGATACGGCCTGCTCCCATAAGACGATTACGCATGGCAAGCAAATCCGCCAGGGTAAAATACTTTTCCGCCAGCCGGTTGAAAGCAGGGTGGTGTCCAATGAGCATATGACACAATTCCTGCTTGAGAGCGATCTGCTCCGGGTCCGTTTCATCGAAGCCGGAAGTGGTCTGGCTGTAGTGCAGGAGTTTTAAATATACACTCTCCCAGGGGGCCAGCAATTGCGTTGTAGCACTCAAGGGCGACTGGCGAGCCGACGTCAATACTTTTGCGGCATCCCGACTGTCAGAAAGGGGCGCCCAGGTATCATCGGACACAATATGGGGCAGAAACATCTGCGGTGAATAGCGGTCCCAAACCTTGATGGGATGGACATGCATGCTGCCCTTGGCGTGATACACATCCAGAAGGATTTGGGTTGTGTCCCGAATGCGAGCGATAGCGCGGTGGGAATGCTGGCCGCGCGTCAGGGCAAAATAGGCGATCGTGCGCAATTCGAACAAAAAGGGGCAGGTGACTTGAAAGAAATTAGCAACCAGTTCATCGGTTGCCCACTCCACAAGCAAAGCAGACAGGTTATCAAAAACGTAAAAAACCTGCGGACCGCGCATTTCAATGAGTCTTTGAACTTCCCGCGTAAACGCATCAAAGCCTAGGCTTGCGTTCAACTCAATGGTTTCCATGCCCGGACGGGGCGTCAGGACCGGGGGGTGGGATGCAAATCGCAGATATACCAGTTGGCGGTGTTCGCCGAGCGCGGTATCGGCAAACGGTTCCGCGAAGTACCGGTAATCTTCAAGACTGTCAATCTGCCAGACAATATTATCACCCAGCCGGATGCCTTGCAGAATTTCATCCAAGGCCTTCAGGCCGCTCCGGACGGTTACCGGGTCCATGAATTTTTCACTCATTGCGGGATTACTCATTTCCAAAATTTTTTTTGGTCAATATTGTACCATAGTACAGCTCACCGTAAAATGCAAGGTGAAACGGAGGATATTTTGCTCTGAATTCAGATAAAATCATGATTTTTCCCAAGAAAGCAACTCTTCCGTACTGTGCCGAATTCGTCCGAGAATCTTCTTGACAGCGGTAAAAAAATGAGCAACAATGCTCCTCGGCATCGGCAATCATTTGCCTACCAAAACCTATGACAAACGGCAATCATTTACCGAAGAAAATATCCTCAGGATCGAGCAGCCTCGACTCCTTGATTAATGAATTCTCCATCGGCGACAATGTCGTCTGGGAGGTGGATGCCGGGACCTTGTCCGGCACTTTTATCCGGAGATTCATCTCGCAGTCGCTCAAAGATGCCCAGATGGTGATTTACGTCAGCTTCAACCGGTCTCCCCAGACCGTGTTGAACGAGCTCGGAAAAATTTCTTCATTCGAACACTTTACCCTGATCGACTGCTTCACATCGGGCAAAGGAAAGAACGACAATACATTCCTCAAATTCTATGAAAAGCCGTGCACCGGTGTCGTGCGAATTGAAGACCCGCGGGACATCAACCGGTTCACGGTGACGCTGAACGCCATCGAGGACAAACTCCCGCAGGGTGCACGGTACGTCTTTGACAGCCTTACTGGCATGCAGGATCTCTGGGGAGACGAGGATGAGACACACCGGTTTTTCACCTACATGTGCCCTCGGCTCTACGATCTCGGCACGGTTGCATATTGGATGCTTGAAAAAGAAGCACACAGCCCCCGGTTCAAGGCAAACCTGCGGCATATTACGCAGGTTGCGTTTGATCTTTCGAAGCGAAAGAACAGCCTTTTCCTGAAAGCGCTGAAGCTTGAGGGCAGGGAAGACCGGGAAGCGTTTAAACCCCATCAATACGAGGTCAAGGATGATGTGGTGACGCTGACGGCTCCCCGCAAGGAGCCCACAACCGATATCGGCGGGAAGCTGAAAGAGGAGCGTCTCCGGATCGGAATGAACCAGAAGGAGCTTGCAGACAAGGTGGGGCTCACACCCAGCTTTGTATCGCAGCTTGAGAACGACCAGGTAAGCCCGTCGCTCAGCACCTACGTGCAGATCTGCAGGGCGCTCGGCATTTCTCCCGGCCACTTCCTGAAAGGCGACACCGGCGAAGCTGCCAGCTGGCTGCTGAAAAAAGAAACAATTTTTTCCCGCATTCCCGCGCTTGATGGTCAGGTAAAAATATATCAGGCACTGGGCAGCAGAAAATATTCCGTGCGCATCGCCGTGCTTCCGCCCTACGCTGAAATACAAGGTCATTTTTTTCATCATGCAGAAGAAGAGTTGCTCTATGTTATGGAAGGCGCTCTTCTGGTAACGGTTGCCGGACGCCAGGAACGAATTGCACCGGGGGACATGCTTCATCTCAGGGATTCATTTCCCACATATTGGAAAAACGAAGGGGGTGGTGAGGCGCGCGTGCTCGTTGTTTGGTAGTGTTTTTGTCAGGATGACTATTTTTTTCTGGCACTCTTGCAGCGTGCATCAGCACGTAATTTTTGCAATTTGCAATATGAAAACAAGTGATTTTTTTTGTCTTCATGGTTAATTATTGCTGAATTTTTAAAAGGTAAAATTCATTATTGCTTAAAGGAGGGGGCAATGTCGGAATAGAAAAATGATTGCATCAGATGTCCACATACTATTTGTGCAAGAAATACAATAAAAAAATAAAAGGAGAAAAGAACATGGCAGAGCTTAATCCATTTAAAATCGTTCACAAACAGCTTGAAGACTGCGCAAGAATTTTGAAATTTGACAAGGGAACACATGAAATGTTGAAGCGCCCCATGAGAGAGCTTCATGTTTCCATTCCAGTAAAGATGGACAACGGCGAGACGCAGGTTTTCGACGGATTCAGGGTCCAGTACAACGATTCACGCGGGCCGACGAAGGGTGGAATCAGGTTCCATCCCGATGAAACAATCGACACCGTGCGTGCTCTTGCGGCATGGATGACCTGGAAAACGGCGGTCGTTGATATTCCGCTTGGCGGGGGAAAGGGCGGTATCGTCTGTGATCCAAAAAACCTGTCCCAGGGAGAACTCGAGCGGCTCAGCCGTGGATATGCGCGGGCGATCGGCCCTGATTTCTGGGGCCCCGAACAGGACGTCCCGGCTCCAGATGTATATACCACACCCCAGATCATGACCTGGATAATGGATGAATACTCCAAAATGCAGGGGAAAAATCAGTTCGGTCTGATCACGGGCAAACCTATCATGCTGGGCGGATCGCTGGGCAGAGGCGACGCGACAGCGCGCGGCGGCTGGTACACCATAAGAGAAGCGGCGCAGATCCTGGGAATTGAGCTTTCAAAAGCCAAGATTGCGGTGCAAGGGTACGGCAATGCCGGCTATTTTGCCGCCGCTCTCGGAAAATCATTGTTCGGATGCAAGACAATAGCGGTTTCAGACAGCAAGGGCGGAATCATGGATGAAGCGGGGCTCGATCCGGAGGCGGTGAACGAGTATAAGAAAAAAACCGGCTCCGTGGTAGGTTTCCCGGGAGCAAAGCCTATTTCCAATGAAGCACTTCTGGAACTGCCGGTTGACATTCTTATACCGTCAGCGCTGGAAAACGTGATTACGGAGAAAAATGCGGGAAATATCAAAGCGAAAATAAGCGCGGAACTGGCAAATGGACCGACGACTCCGGAAGCGGACGATATCCTGTACAAAAAAGGTGTTCACGTGATACCGGATTTCCTGTGCAATGCAGGAGGCGTGACCGTGTCTTATTTTGAAATGGTTCAGAACTTCTACCAGCATTACTGGACGGAAAAAGAAGTACAAGAAAAGCTTGATCTGAAAATGAAAACGGCATACCATGCGGTCGTGGCTGCTTCGAAGATGTACAAGATCAACATGCGGCAGGCCGCGTATGTTGTTGCGGTTCAGCGCGTTGTCGAAGCGATGAAACTTCGTGGCTGGGTATAGCATATTCTGATGTAACAAAAAGATTGAAGTTATAGATTCGCAGGAGCTATTCTGCATGCAGAATAGCTCCTGCAGTTTTTGTTGAAACTGTCTTCCAGGAGAAACAGACATGAACAAAGCCCAGCGCGCAATCCTCACCATACTGAATCAATATCAGACTGTAGTCGGATCTCGTGAGCTGTCAAAACAATTGACGCTGCACGGGGTAGATCTTACCGAGCGAACGGTCCGGTATTATTTAAAGATACTTGACAAACGAGGCTATACCAGGGTTTATGGCAAAACAGGGCGGAAGATCACGGAGCAGGGAATGGAAGAACTCAGACATTCTTTCGTTTCGGGCAGAATCGGATTTGTGATCAGCAGAATTGAAACACTTTCCTATCTGATGACGCTGGATATGGCGTCACTCGAAGGAAGCGTGATCCTTAATTGCTCTTTTTTCCCCGAAAATAAACTGCGGCGCGCGTTAAATCTGATCAAGCCGATCATCTCCTCGCCGTTTGTGATGAGCGACCGGATGATTCTGGCAGAGGCCGGGGAAAAAATCGGCGATAACATTGTCCCCAAAGGGATGGTGGGGCTGGGCACAATGTGCAGCGTTACGATCAACGGGATTTTTCTCAAAGCTGGAATTCCCCTTACGTCACGTTTTGCAGGAGTCGTTGAGACGGTGGATGGAAAACCGCGCCGGTTTCTGTCTCTAATCAGCTACGCAGGCTCCTCTCTTGATCCGATTGAAATATTTATTAAAAGCGGGATGACAGCGGTGACCAGCGCTGTTGCCGGACGTTCCGGAAAAATCCTTGCGAGTTTCCGGGAAATACCCGTGGTATGTCTCGAAAAGGCAAAAAAACTCGCCCGAGCAATGGAAGATCGCGGGATGCGAGGCATTTTGCTTATTGGCTGCCCGAACAAACCGCTGCTCGAAGTGCCTGTGGGAATCGACAAGGTGGGCATCGTTATTGTCGGCGGACTGAATCCGGTGGCAGTACTGGAAGAACATGGCATTCCCACAGAAAGCAAGGCCACATCGACTCTATTTGATTATTCTCGTCTCTCTCCCTTTTCAGAGGCTGTGCAGGATTTCATGCGATAGCTTCTTCCATCAATGCCTCCGTAGAAACCATAAGATTGCAATAATTTTATGCTACAATTAAATAAAGCGAAAGTATTTAATGCCGGAAATTAAGTATTTCTTAATTAGGCCTGTTCCTGATCAAGAACTACAAACTGATTGTATGCAACCCTTACCGAACACGTGCCGGAGCGGGAATATGCGGGATTTCCGCGAGGGGAGGCCATGCATCTAGTACTTTTTACTTGACGGAAATCAGACGTGGGTGTATGTTAAAAACAACGGCAATAGATTGCCGTTCAAAATCCCCTCACTAGAGGGGATTTTTATCATGGTTGCCATGCTGACGGGCAACCGGTTGTCAGTTCGAGAATGCGATCCCGCCTGGCAGCAAAAATCTTAACAGCACGTGGCAAACAGCCATAGCCGGAAAAATCCAAGGACAAGGCCACATCAAAGAATCACCGTTGTCTTTAATCAACAGCAACCGTGCTCGGTTGTCTGGAGGTCAGGATTGGCCGTTTTGTCAGCATTTGAAATTTACCGGTTTAGATTTCACTCAGGAGCAATCATATGTGCCGTTTAAGCGCAATTACAGCGAGCGACTACGTTTCTCCCATGGAAAGCATTATGGCGCTCGAAGCCATGAAGGAAGGGCACGACGGATCTGGGCTCGGCCTGATGCTTAAGGATTTGGGCGGCGCCTTCGAGGACTGCAAGGGATATCCCATCCTTTCCGCCATCTGCTCAGACAAGGGCTTACGCAACCTGAACGAGTACACGAAGGTGCACGGCTTCAGGGACATCTTTTCATGGTCTCCATCCATTAAAAACATTCCCGGCATTGAGCGGCGGGGACACTACGTCGTCAAAGTGTATGACTACCCGGCCGCATACAAGGAAAAAACGCAGCGCGAGAAGGAAGACATGCTTTTGCAAACGAGGCTCGAACTCAGAAGCATGGGCGCGTCTGACGGATCGCTTTTTGTCTTTTCCTTCTATCCGGATGTGCTTACCCTCAAGGAAGTGGGTGACCCGCTCCAGGTTGCCGAATTCTTCAGCCTTGAAAAGTCAGGTTTGGAATCGCGAATTGTCCTGGCCCAGGGCCGGCAGAACACCAACTATGCGATCGACCTCTATGCCTGTCATCCGTTTTTTATCCAGGGCTACGCCTCCATGACAAACGGCGAGAATACGGCGTTTGTGCCGATTCGCGAGTTTCTCCTGGGCCGCGGCAACACTGGATACATGGGGTACAATTCCGATTCAGAGGTGTTGACCCATATCCTGCACTATACGAACAGAACGCTCGGCTACCCGCTTCATTACTACAAGGATGTGATTACGCCGCTGAAAGACACCGAGATCACACAGCGCTCCGATGCGGCGGCGCTCCGGCTCATCAAAAAATCGCTTCGGCCGCTCTGCATCGACGGGCCGAACTGCGTCATCGGATTCACCCCTGATGGCACGGTTTTTATGGTGCAGGATTCAAAAAAACTCAGGCCCGGAGCGGTAGGCTGCAAGCCGGGCAAGTATGCACTCATGTCCGAGGTCTGCGGCGTCGACAGCGTCATGCCCGACCGGGATAAATCAAATGACATTTTCCCCATGAAATACGACATGGTGATCATCGCGCCTGGTGCGCGGGAGGTTGCAGTATGGAATCAGCTCCACGGCTAGATCAAAACCATCAGCTCTCACTCAAGGAGCTTCCTTATATTGTCCGGTGGCGGGAGGACCGTTGCACCCGCTGCGGCCGGTGCACGGCCGTGTGCCCCATGAAATCCATTGAAGCCACTGTTTACACGCAGCGGGTGGTGTCTTCGGCAGGCGCAAGTCCCGATCCTACGGTAACGCGCCGGCTGACCCACGTCGTCCGCCAGGTTACGGATATCGAACGCTACTGTATCGGCTGCGGCAGCTGCTCCCTTGTCTGCCCGACAGAAGCCATCTTTCCGGATTACAATTTCCAGCATAAACTGTATCACTATAAGAACAAAGGCGGGATTCCTTTTATGCGCGGCGGCCGGCGAAACGACCCGTCAAAGTCGACGCTCGACAAACTGAAATTTACGCGCATTTCAATGCTGACCGACCCTGCCTTGGACGCAGGAAGGCACGAATTCCGCATCAGAACGCTGCTGGGGAGAAACCTTCCCGCAGAGCAGCTTCCGCTTCACGTCGAAGGAGACAAACTCGTCTTTGCCGGATCCACCTTTATTCCCCCGGTCCGGGAAATATATCCGATTCGCATCGGCAGCATGTCCATCGGCGCACTCTCACCGACCATGTGGGAAGGCCTCGCCATGGGCATTGCCTATCTCAATGAAGTTGAGGGAATGCCGGTTGTTATGTGCACCGGCGAGGGCGGATTGCCGCCGAGCATTCTGAAATCAAGGTACCTCAAGTATTTCATCCTGCAGATCGCCTCGGGCTATTTTGGCTGGGACGAAATCATCCGGTCGCTTCCGGACATGATCGAAGACCCCTGCGCCATCGAGATCAAGTACGGGCAGGGAGCGAAGCCCGGCGACGGCGGACTGCTGCAGGCTTATAAAGTTCTCGGCCTGATTGCAAAAATCCGCGGCGTTCCACAGTTCGTCGATTTGGCTTCGCCTCCGACGCACCAAACGAAGTACTCCATTGAGGAGGCGGTCGCAAAGATGATCCAGTCCATGTCCATGGCATGGGGATTCCGCGTGCCGGTCTATCCGAAAATATCAGGAACCAAAACGGCCCGGGCGGTCCTGAATAATCTTGCCCGCAATCCGTATGCGGCGGCGCTTTGCATTGACGGTGAGGACGGCGGCACCGGCGCGGCATACAATGTTTCGATGGATAAAATGGGACATCCCATCGCTTCAAACATCCGCGACTGTTATCTGGATCTGGTAAAATCCGGAAAGCAGAACGAGCTCCCGCTTATTGCGGCAGGCGGCGTGGCCAAACGCGGGCACCTTGCGGCGAACGCAGCCGCACTTATCATGCTCGGTGCATCCGCCGTTGATGTCGGCAAGTACATCATGCAGGCGGTTGCCGACTGCTTTGGTGATGAATACAATCGCTGCAATGTCTGCAACCTCGGCAGGTGTCCGCGAGGCATCACCACGCAGGACCCGAAGCTCTATCGCAGGCTCGACCCGGACAAGGTGGCCGAGCGTGTTGTAGAGGTGTTCAAGGCGGCGGACGTTGAACTGAAAAAGATTTTTGCGCCGCTCGGCAGAAGTACGGAACTTCCCATCGGCATGTCCGATGCTCTCGGCGTGAATGACAAGGAAATCGCCGACAGACTGCAAATTTCGTATGTGTGCTAGCAGCCACATAGCTATGTTAAGGTAGAACGCATGATTATTCAGGGCACGATTAACGGAAAACGGGTAGCAACAAAAGACCTCGAAGAAAAAATTCAGAATGCCGTCAAGACGGGCGCTACCGAACTTACGGTCATTGCCGACGGGCAGCACGGCATCGGCGGCCGCATTTGGCCCCGGGGATACAAAGTTTCGGTGACGATCGAAGGCACTGCAGGCCAGCGCGTCGGCAGCATGGGCATGGACGGAACGGAAATTCTGGTGCAGGGAAGCACGTCCGACGATACCGGCTGGCTCAACTGCGGTTCGACGATCACCGTGCTGGGTGATGTGGCGAACGGTGCGCACAACGCGGGCGCCCAGGGAATTCTGTACGTACAGGGCGGCGGCGGGGCCCGCTGCGATACCATGACCAAAAAGAACCCCCGGTTCCCGGATCTCCAGTCATGGTATTTTCGCGGCGTGGGAGACTCTTTTGCCGAGTTCAAGGCAGGCGGCATTGCCGTTGTCTGCGGCGTGGAACCCCGGGACCCGGAAAACATCCTCGGCTACCGCCCCTGTGTCGGCATGGTCGGTGGGACGATTTATTTTCGCGGTCCGGTCAAGGAATACAGCAAGGCAGACGTAAAGCTTGAAGAACTCACTCCACAGGACTGGGAATGGCTCACGACGCACATGAAGCCCTATCTTCAGGCCATTGACCGCATGTCCTTCTACGAAGAGCTGACCAAAGACAGAAGCGATTGGAAAAAGTTTATCGCATTCACGGCCGCTGAACGAGCCAGAAACAAGGGCAAGCTCAAAATGAGTTTGGCCGATTTTCGTCAGAATGTGTGGGAGGCGGAAACGGGCAAAGGCGGCATGTTCAGCGCGTATTTTACGCAAGACCGCTCTACGCTCCCGTATATTACGACAGGTGAGGACCGGCGGTGGAAGCCGGTTTGGAAAAACGACAAGTATCTCCCTCCGTGCGCCTATTCCTGTCCGTCACGCATTCCTTCTCACAAACGCGCGCAGCTGATCAGACAGGGAAGAACGGCCGACGCTCTCGCCCTGGTGCTTCAGTACAGCCCTCTGCCGGCAACCGTGTGCGGGACCGTCTGCCCGAATCTTTGCATGACTGATTGTACGCGGGCACGGGTCGATGCACCTCTGAACATCCGGGAATACGGGGCGGCGGCATTGAACCTGAAGGCCCCGAAAAAAGAAAAAGCAACAGGACACACCATCGCTGTTATCGGCGGAGGCCCCGGCGGTCTTTCTGCTGCCTGGCAACTAGGACTCAAGGGCCATACGGTCGATCTGTACGAGGCCTCGGACAAGATCGGCGGCAAGCTTGAGATGTGCATCCCGCGCGAGCGCCTTCCGCAGCGTATTTTGAACAAAGAGCTTTCACGGTTCGGAGAGATCGGCGTACAAGTGCATGTAAAGTCTCCGGTGACCAGAAAGCTGTTTGACAAAGTATATAAAGACCATGAAATAGTTGTTATTGCCGTGGGCGCTCATCAGGCCCGCATCATTCCCTTTCCCGGCTACGAAGACGTGGTTGCCGGCATTGAATACCTGAAGGAAGTGAATTTCGGCAAACCCCGGAATCTGAAAGGCAAGAAGGTGGTTGTGATCGGCGCGGGAAACGCGGGCATGGACATTGCCTGCCAGGCCTGGAACCACGGCGCTGCGATGGTGACCTGCGTTGACATTCAAAAACCCGCGTCCTTCGGCGTCGAGCAGGCTATGGCGAAGAGCAAGGGAACGCAGATTGTGTACCCGAAAGCCACCCAGAAATATGATGCAAAAGCAAAGAAAATATATTTCCAGGACGGCAGCTCTCTGGATGCCGACCTGGTCGTCATCTCCATTGGAGAAAAACCGATAATCGATTTTCTGCCGCCGGGAATCCATACAGATGAACGCGGTTACATCGTCGTCAACGATCTGAACCAGACTTCCGATGTCAAGGTCTTTGCCATCGGCGACGTGACCAGGCCGGGCCTGATAACAAACTCCATTGGACAGGGCAAGGTGGCGGCCGACGTGATCAATGCCCAGCTCATGAACTACGATTACGTGGCTGAAGAACGGCGGGCGATTCCGGTGGAGAAAGTCAAGACCCAGTACTACGAGGTCTGCCGTCTGCTCGAAAAGTTCTCGCCCAAGAAAGAAGCGGACCGCTGCATGAGCTGCGGTTCCTGCCGTGACTGCGGCATGTGCGTTGAGACGTGTTACTACGGCGCCATATCGCGCAAAACGCTTCCCAATAAATCGTTCGAATATGTCGTGGACGAGTCCAAATGCATCGGCTGCGGCTTCTGCGCAGGCATTTGTCCCTGCGGAGTGTGGGACATGATGGAAAACGTGTAAACACTTCGCCGGCTCCGGTCCATACAAAATGAAAGCCCTTCGCGGTATAATCCCGAAGGGCTTTTTTGCTGCCCGTATGATAGGGGAGCATCCTGATGTTAGGGTGAGAACCGCCCGGACGCGGATGATTGTGAAGGATTGTGTGAACAGGAGTCGAGTATCTGCCGTATCTGCACCAGGAGATCGCGGGATTCAAACGGTTTTTGAAGGAACCAGGCGACAGTATTGATGTCTTCTTTCTCCGCGACATATTTCATGTAGCCTGATATGGCCAGCATGCGTACCTCGGGGTTAATCGCCCGCAAGCGGTGCATGAGCTCTTTCCCGTCGAGCCTCGGCATTACCATGTCCGTAATCACCAACGCCACCTCGTCCGACATTCTGTTGAACACTTCCAGACCGAGGATGGGGTCGTTGGCCGTCAGGACCTTATATCCATTTGAGGTGAGCGTCTCCTGAATTGCACTCAGGATGTCTTCTTCGTCGTCGATAACCAGGATGGTTTCCGTTCCTCTCTGCGGCACCAGCAACGGCCGTGATCCGGGTGCGGGGGCTTCGCGAAGAACAGGAAGGAGGACTTTGAATGTGGCGCCGCTGCCGACGCGGCTTTGCACCACGATATACCCTTTATGCTCCAGTACGGCGCCATAGCACATGGCAAGACCCAGCCCCGTTCCTTTTCCTCGTTCTTTGGTGGTAAAGAATGGTTCAAATATTTTTTGCACCAGGTGCTCCGGAATGCCGACTCCTGAATCCGTCACACTCATCTGAACATAGTCTCCCGGCAGGACATAGGGCGGGACATCAGGGGTATTTCCGGGGACCTGCAAAACAGCAGTTGTGAGAACGATTCTGCCTCCCTGGGGCATCGCATCCCGTGCATTCACCACGAGATTCATAACGACCTGTTCGAGCTGGTTGAAGTCGCCTTTGACAAGAGGAAGATTTTCCGACAAGGCCAGTTCGAGAGATATGTTTTTATCGAGAACCCGTTCCACCAGTTTGGCGGAGTCAGTTATGATGTCATTGATATTGATGGGGAGAATTTCATAATTGCTCCGACGGGCAAATCCCAAGAGCTTATTTATCATAGCTCCTGCTTTGCGCGATACATCTTCAATGACCTGGAGGCTCCGGAGAGATTTTGCGTCCAGAGAAGGGAAAAGCCGGACAATTTCCGTATGGCCGAGAATTGCGGTCAGAATATTGTTGAAATCATGCGCGATGCCTCCTGCAAGCACGCCGATGGATTCCATCTTCTGAGATTGAAGGAGATGAGACTGTAGTTTCCTCTTTTCCGTGAGGTCCCGATAAAAAGACTGAATCAGCAAGGTGTCTCCGATTGCCACTGCTTTTGAGCTGATTTCAAGCGGCAGAGCAGTTCCGTCTTTTTTTATCTGCACGGTTTCAAAGTTAAGCGATTCTCCGGCAAGCAGGCGGGCCATTCTTTCCTGGACGACAGAAGGCGTATTTTCGGCCAAGAGACGCCACACCGAGGTCCCTATCAATTCTTCCCTGGTGTACCCGTGCATTTCGCAGATTCTATTGTTGACATTAACGATTAAGCCGTGTTTGTCGATAACAGAGATTCCGTCGGTTGCATTTTCAAACAGCGCCCGGAGCTGCTGCTCGGAGTTTTGGAGCTCCTGAGTCCGTTCCTGGACCATATTTTCAAGCTGATGAGAATAGGTTTCAAGCTGTTTTTTTTGCTGTTCGATGTCATATTGGAGAGAGAGCTCCCGGACATATCGCAAATGCATAATGTAGCGTAAATATATCAGTGCGAGAGAACAGTAGAGAATGAAAAAATTTGCGTTGATAAAAAAAGGCCAGTCTGTAATCGTGTCATACATCAGGATGGGGACCAGATATAAGGAGTAAACAATAACGAGAATGAAAATACTTACATTGAGGCCGAGCGGAATAAGTCCAATGCAGAAAATCGCCGATAATATCATGCCCGCAAAGTAGGGGGAACGGTGGCCGCCAAAGTGGAAGATCATGACACTCACCATGCCCGAAACAATGACTGCTGCGAGAATGGTCAGAAAATGGTGCCGGTTCCTGCTGGCTTCTTTTCTGTTGAAAAGAAACAGTATGAAAATCAGTGTCCCGCAATAATTCTGTAAAACAGAAAACGGGCAAAGTTTTCCGGAGTTACAAAATAGTCAAGTATGCATAAACTGAGTATGACGAGAGAGCCTAATGCTATGGCGTAATTGGACCAGTAATGGAGCAGTTTGACAATGTTGCTGCTGATATATTCGTCTTTGGTCATACAGCATTATATTAGCATACGGTCCCGGCATGCGCAAATTAATTTATGATGGCAGCTAGAGCAGGCGCTCCTTCCGTAAAATTCTCCGTGCCGTATCATGGCCCCCGTAGCAGGTTCCCGGCATGCCGAATGCGATGCTTGTCCAGTGGCCGGTCAGGTACATACCGCGGATATCCGTCGTTCTGTTGAAAACCGGATCGTAGGTCTGCGAAGGCGTTTTGTCCCATCCGAAAGAAGCCCCGTGATGGTTCAGGGTATATCGGTGCAACGTGTGAGGAGTTGCGGCATCAACATAAGCAATATGATTTTTAAGCGGTGGCAAAAAAGCAATTACACGGTCTAAAAAATCATCGGCGATTTGTTTTTTATTCTGTTTCCAGAATTCCGCGGACTGAAAGGGAGCGCCCACAAAAACGAGAATTGTTTTCTGATCGGGCGCCACACGCAGCATAAACATGCCCGACTCCCTGAAATTGCAGTGTTGCGTCTGTATGAACATTTCATCCAAATCATAATGAGGGAGATGCCAGGTATTTGTTCCTGGTGCCGGAAGCTCCGGAAATCCGCTTTTCAGTCCGACATATAAAATGACATTGGACGGCGAAGGCGTTAAGTGTTCCAACGAAGGGACGAGGTCCTGGCGGCCGTGAGCTTCACGGAGCAGGTTGTTGAATGTCGCGGTGATGTCCACGGCGGACACAACATATTTTGCGTTTCGGATGGTATCATCGTCCAGGACAATGCCGGCGGCTGTTTTGTTTTTCACGAGGATTTTTTTTACCAATCTGTTATACGCAAGCGTTCCGCCGTGCTGCTGAATGATTTCAGCCAGCGCATCAGGCAGATTTTGCATCCCTCCCCTGGGATAATAGCCGCCGTCCAGAACGAATTCACTCAAAATTTTTGTGGCGCTGAAGGCGTGCATCCGGGAAGGCGGGAGTCCGCCGTTTCCGAAGACCGGCGCGGCAAGGATGCTCTTCAGTTTTTCATCGGAGAAAAAAGCGTCCAAAAGCTCCCGAAACGTTTTATCCTTCAGTTTTGTAAATTCCGACTGGCGGGATGAGGTAAGAAAATCATAAAACTTACTGAAATTACTTTTTTCAGAGGGGAAGGATTGATCAACACTGTCCTGCGTTTTCCGTGCATCGCCCCAGAAGGTAACGGTATGGTCGGGCGAGACAATGATATCGGACGGGTCATGTCTGTCAATGGTGATTTTTCTGTCCACGCCCAGTTCCGTGAAGATTTTGCGCACGTGTCCGCCCTCTCTGTAATTCCCGAATGAATGCGCTGCGGAGTCGAACAGAAATCCCCGGCGTTTGAACGACGTGAAATATCCCCCCGGCTTGTTGTGCTGCTCCACGAGAAGGATTTTCAAACCTGCCTTTGCAAGATAGCAACCGCAGACGAGACCGCTTATGCCCGCGCCGATCACAATGACGTCATATGCGTCGTTCTCCCGATCAAGCGTTGACATTTGCCAATCCCTGTTTTTGCATTTTTTTCACCACAGCTATCGCGTCCTGCACCGTAGTGATTGCCGGAACGTCCTCGTCCCGAACCGATATCCCGAATTTCTTCTCTATTGCAACGGTTATCTCGATTGTCTTAATGGAATCAACCTCCAGATCCTGCATGATTTTTGTATTCGGTGTGATTTCCTCCACGTCAAATCCGGAAACATCCGATATTATTGCTATGACTTCTTTCTCAACATTTGTGTCCATGGCTTTCTCCTTATATGATGAATTTTTTTATGACCAGCGAGGCGTTATTGCCGCCGAATGCATAGGAATTATTGAGCGCGATAGTGACGGGCTGCCGTCTTGCATGGTTCGGTACGCAGTCAATATCGCACTCCGGGTCCGGTGTCTCATAGTTCATGGTGGGCGGTATGGTGTCATGTTTTACCGTGAGGGCGCAGGCAACCGCTTCAAGGGCCGAGGCAGCGCCCATGGTATGGCCAAGCATTGATTTTATGGAACTAATGGGTATGTTTTTAGACCGCGCTCCGAATACTTTCTTGATGGCGGCGCATTCTGCGCGGTCATTTGCAGGCGTTCCGGTGCCGTGGGCGCTGATATAATCAACCGTATCCGGAGTTATACAAGCCTCCTGGATGGCTTTTCTCATACACGCGGCAATTCCGTCCACTGCAGCAAGCGTCATATGACTCGCGTCGCAGCTCAAACCATAGCCGAGAATTTCCGCATAAATCGGTGCCTTTCTTCTGAGCGCACGTTCGAGGACTTCCAGCACGAGCACCGCAGCCCCTTCGCCGGGGATCATCCCTTTTCTGTTTTTATCAAAAGGCCGGCACTGTTCCGGCGCCACGGCCGAAAACTGGTTGAAGCCGGTGTACTCGATGCGGGAAATGCCGTCGGATGCTCCTGCCAGAACGATATCGGCTTTCTGCAATTTCAACAGATCATATCCGTATGCAATTGCGTAGTTGCCGGCCGAACATGCGGTTGAGGTCATGAAAAGCGGTCCTGTGCACTGGAAGCGCTTCGCGATTTCGGCAGGAGCTGTGTGTGGCGGCATTTGAGATAATATGCCCGGGGAGACCGGGCGGCCCTGAATAAGACAGTCATCGACGTCCTCGATAGCTTGTGCGGCACCTAATGTCGTTCCATGAGAAACAGCAACGACGGCCTGCTTCAAATCATCAGGAGAGAGCGCGGCATCCATCACCGCAAGGTCAGCCGAAGCCACTGCCATCTGTGTGGCCCTGTTCATCCGACGCACACAGTTGGCATACAGGAACTGATCAGGATTAAAGATTTTTACTTCGCCGCCGTTATGAGTGAAATGTTTCGATGTATCAAAAGCCGTCACCGGACTGATACCGGACTTTCCCTGGAGCAGGGCTTCCCAGAACGCATCCTTGCCGATGCCGATGGACGATATGGCTCCCAGTCCTGTAATCACAACCCGCTTATTCGTATTTAGCACTGAATATCATCTCCGCTTCTGTAATTTTTTTGCCTTCCACGAAAGCTTCGCCGGATACACAGGCTCCGGTCGGCAGCGTTTTGATGTTCTGAACGCGTATCGTTATCTGATCACCGGGGACCGCAGGATGCAAAAACCGCGCTTTGGCTGAGCCGAAAAAATACAGCGGTTTTTTGCTTTCGTCCGGACGATTCGCATGCAGCGCGAAAAGAACAATGGCGGTCTGGGCCATGGCTTCCAGGATAAGCGCCCCCGGCATGACGGCTTTTTCCGGAAAATGACCCTGCATAAACGCTTCGTTCCCGGACACGTTTTTAATTGCGACCGCGTGTTTTCCCGGCTCCGCTTCCAACACCCGGTCGATCATAATAAATGGATACCGCTGGGGAATCAGTTTTTTTATTTTTTCAAAGTCAATACGCATTCGTCACCTTGCATAGCGGCTTACGATAACCGCAGAGTTCTGGCCGTACGGGTCCACGGCCGTAACGAGCACATTCCGGAGTTCCTTCTTGCGCGCCGTGTTCGGAACAATATCCAGATCGCACAAGATGTCTTTTTCAATATAATTGATTGTGGGAGGTATGCAGTTTTTTTGGACCGCTCCGACAGCCGCGGCCAGAGACAAGGCGCCCGAAGCCGAGCAGGATTCTCCTATCATGGATTTTATGGAGGTTACCGGAACTGCAACAGCCTGGTTTCTGAAGATGTTTATTATGGTTGCAGCTTCCATCCGATCAAGACCGTGCGTGGAGTTCGCGCAGGCGCAGATGTAGTCAATATCGCAGGGCTGCAACGCCGCATTCTTTAAAGCCAGGGCGATTGCGGTCTGAAGTCCCTGTCCCGCGTGCGTGAAATCGCCGTTTGCCGAGGGGTCGAAAGCAGCGGCGTATCCCGTAATACGCGCAAGTGGTGTCGTGCCTTTTTGCAGGGCGTACTGCTCCTCTTCCAGCACGAGAATTGCCGCTCCTTCAGAAAGGATTGCGCCGTTTCTGCGTGCGTCAAAAGGGCAGCAAAGAGGTTGTGAACCGTTTGTGCCAGAAAGCATGCCGAGATTGAGAAGGCCGAGAAATGTTTCCTCGCACAGTTCCTCCACTCCGCCCGCCAGCACCGTGGCGGCCCTGCCCAGTTTTATAAAGTCCGCCGCGTACGCAATCGCGTCCATGCTCGCGCAGAATCCTGTTGATATTGTCGTATTGAAGCCTTTTATTTTGAATCGGATCGACACCTGGCTGGCCGGCGAGTTTATAACAGTATTCGGAAAATGCGACGGATTAACGGCACGCGGACCCTCGCGAAGGCCTGTCCGGTCGAATTGAGAGATGCTGTGCAGGCTCCCGTACGTTGTGCCGATTGCCACGCCCATTGCGCTTGTTGTGTTTTCAGTGATTTCGAGTTTGCCGTCGTCAATGGCCAGTTTTGCAGCGGCACAAATGAGACGGGTGCTCCTGTCGAGGTCGCGGAGCCCTTTTTTCCCGAGAAAGGAAACGGGATCGAAGTTCGGCGTCTCGCCGGCCATGCTGACGCCGAACGCACTGGTGTCGAACAGGGTTATCGGAGCAAAGCCCGAGTTGCCCAGGAAAAGGTTTTCCCAGAACAGCTCTTTTCCTATTGCGACAGGAGAGAGAATCCCGATGCCGGTTATTACGATATTATTGCCCATGCTTTGTCACGTCCTATCAACAGGGTGACGCCCTGTTAAAATTTAGCAGCACTGTTTGCACAAACACATTTTATATTCCCAATCCGCCGTCAAGCTGCAAGGTCTGACCGGTGATGTACTGCGCCCTGTCACTGAGCAGAAATACCACCGATTCTGCAACCTCTTCAGCAGTGCCGAACCTCTGAAGAGGGATGTTTCTTAAAAAAAGCTCCTTCATTTTCGGGGCAAGGGTTGCGGTCATTTCCGTGTCGATAAAGCCGGGCGCCACAGCGTTCACTCTGACATTATACGGTGCGACTTCCTGCGCCAAAGACTTGGTAAAACCGATCAGTCCTGCCTTTGCGGCCGCGTAGTTTGTCTGACCAGGGAGCGGATGGATGCCGCCTACCGAGGAAATGTTCACGATGGCCCCGCTTTTTTGCTTCAAGAACGTGATGATCGAGGCGCGGGTAATGTTAAAGGCGCCGTTCAGATTGGTATCAATGACATCATGCCAGTCTTCCGGGCTCATCATCATCAGAGACTTGTCCCTGGTGATTCCGGCATTGTTCACTAGGAAATCGAGCTTTCCGAATTCTTTTCTGACGGATTCGGCAAGCGTCTTGGCGCCATTGAAGTCCCTTGCATCAAGCAGAACGGAAAGGACCTTTCTGCCCATACCGCGGACCTCCCGCGCAAGCGATTCCGCCGCCGCATGGTTTTTTACATACGTGAAAGCGCAATCCACGCCCCGCGCGGAAAGGGCAAGGACGACAGCGCGTCCAATGCCTCTTGTTCCGCCGGTTACGATCGCAGTTTTCTTGAGAAAGAAATTCTTGAGCAAGTTTTCACTCTTGAATCACTGCTTACAGGACCTGATGAAATCCCTGTGGTCCGGATATTTATTCAAACGCACCTGTCCGATCGACTATTGTCGTGAGCTTGAATATATCCGGCATCAGGTATTTTCAGAACCAGGCGCTATCGCAATGTAAAAAATAATGGAGCCGGATTCGACCCTGGTCATTGACAGCGCGGTGTCGGGTATTTCCGCAAGCCGGAACAGTCTGGCAAAGTCGGGCTCGATACGCTGTTTGAAGCCGTCCCAGTCCACAAACCAGTGGTAGATTTGGGAGCGATAACGGGCAGCATCCTTGTACGCCATGATAAGCTTCCCGTCGGGCCGCAGAAGCCGGTAGAGCGTGTTCAGGAGTTTGATAAGAAAATCGTCGGGCAGGTAATCGAAATACCCAACGCTGTAGATAATATCCTGTGGTCCGAATTCTTTTTGAGCTGTTTCAAGATCAAACATTCTGAGCGCATTATAGGTGAGCAGTTCAACCTGATCCGACAGCAGTCCTGCCGTTGAAAAACGGTCGCGGGAGAAATTGAGGGCCTCCGCATCCAGATCGACGCAGGTAAACCGGGCGCCAGAGGCCTTGATCTCGGGAGCCAATTCGAAGACTTCCCTGCACGATCCGCAGGCGACATCGAGGACTTTCGGCGATATTCTCGCTTTCAACTCATCCCGGAGCAGCTCTCTCAGCCTTTGTATGCGCTCTCTCACACCCACGCCGAGTGCCGAGTCGAGCAGATATTTGTCCAGGTAATATCCGATGCCGTCAGACAACGGCATGTTTTTGTACGCGAGTTCGAGCGTTTCAAAATCGCCCTGCTGCCCCCGTGGCCAGACGCGGCAACGGTTGATGCAATAACTTTTGGAAAGAATGGGGTTGGTTTTTTCGCGGAAGGTGGCTTGTGCGGCCCTGATCGCCTCTGGATCTAGTATCTGCCGTTCGAACTGAGCGCATGCTTCAAGCATTGCGTCATTTAGCACGGTGATTTCAGCAAGAAGTTCGAAACGGTCGGCATCAGGTTGGTTGCATTTTGATTCGAAAAATCTAAGTTGCTGCAGATAGTCTGCAACTTTTGAATCAAGCAAATCTGCATATGGTTTTGTTTTTTCGCGAAGAAGCTGCGATGTCGCAGCAAGCTCCCCAGATTGATATGTCAGTGCGTTCTGCACGTTATCCCCCTTGAACGGTATGTTTACGGGTTTATCAGGCATCCTGCCTTATTACAAACAATCTTTGCGGCTTTTCGCTGAGGCCGCAGATGGAAGGTTAGCGCGGGCCCCTGGGTGAGGGACGGATAGCGTTCTGCAAACAGCAGCAGGCAAGCTGCTTCTTCCGCTCAGCCGGCAATACGAAGTTGCCTATCATTTGATCACCTCCTTATCCTCGAAGTCATCGTGTAGGACCGAATCTCTTTCGTTGCAAAATCTCTTGCGCAAAAAAAAGAGTGCGTGGTGGGCGGAAGGTTAAACCAGCGGTGCAATCGTGTCAAATAAATTAAAAAAAGATGGTCAAACAAAAAATGGGCTGTGTGCATAAATAAAAAAAATTGTCGTATTATTCGAGACAAACAGAAGCGAGCATCGCAAAAAGTTGCACACCGTTTTTATTTTTTTATCAACTTTAAAAAGATGTCATGAAAAAAATCGCGAAATGTCCATAAAGCGGATCGTGCTGCAGGGACATCCGCCGAAGAAAAAAGCTTGTTTGCGTTGTTTTGGGCGCGTTTTATATTTCCAACAAACGACTACAAAACATATTCTTGACTCACTTAAGCCTTTCAGATACACTTGCGTATCTTTAAAATCGATGAAAACAGGGTGTATTCGCCCCTTTTCTGCTTTTTTTGCTCCAAGCAAAGCAGAAGTATACTAAGGAGAAAATATGGCCCAAATAAAAACAGGGACCAAAATCAAAGCCGTTCTGATTGGCATTCTCGTCTGCATTCTGATTGTCCTGTACAGTTACTTTGTTGCCGACACGGTGACGACGAGGATCACCGATGCGCAGATGACAAAGGTGGACGGCAGGTTCATGATAGCCACCGAGTACCGTCCTTTTGTAAATGAAGACGCCTGGTACCGGTTTAAGTTCGATTCCGGTAACATACAGAATGAGGCAATCCGGCTGAAGGGCAAAGAGGTCAGGATCAAGAAATACGGATGGCGGATAACGGTATTATCGCAGTATGAGAACGTGGTGAAGATCGAAGAGGTCCAGAAAAAGTAAAAAAGCCCGTAGGGCTACCTAGTTTTTCTGAGAAGCAGGAATGCTCCGAGGGCCGTGCAGACCCCGCCGGCAATAAGAACGATCATGGTCTTATCGGTCGGTGAACCGGTAACAAAACGCGCCACGTGGGAAGAAAAAGCACTGTACAGATTATAACCCCAGATTAGAAGGCCGATGCCGGCAACGAGCAGTGCAACACCAATTAGCTTTTCCATAAGCGTCAGTCCTCCATAACAGCCAATTGCCGCAGAGTGTAAATGCTTAGCCGGTAATTGTCAAACAAAATCAGATCGGCATACTGCCGTCATCCTTTGACTACAGACTGAGGCACCCGAAAACCAATCGCACGATCCGGAACAGGAGCAGACACATGGAGCAGGGAAAAAACGATGTTCAGAAACAAATGAGGGAACACTCGAAGCCGCTGGTGCTGATCGTCGACAGCAACATCATGAGCCAGTTTACGACCAGCATGATCCTGCAGCGGCTGGATTATTTCGTTTATCCGGTGAAGACGGCAGAAGAGGCGCTGACAGCCATAAGCATTACCTCTCCGCACGTCGTGCTTGCAGAGACCGCCCTTCCCCAGATGAGCGGACTTGCTCTTCTGCAGAGGATTAAAAAAGACAAAGGAACAAAAAACATTCCGGTTATTATCTACACAAAGGAGCAGGACCAGTCTACACGCCAGGTATACCTGCAGGCGGGATGCGAAGGATATCTGACGTACCCGGCTGATCCCAACCACCTGTACGAAACTATCCAGCAGGCGACGGAAGTAACACCCCGCCATTTTGTCCGGCTCAACACCAGTCTGGAAGTAACCATTGGCAAACAGGGCGCCGCGGACCCTGCAGCGGCAAGGGAACGGGTGAGCGCACTGTCCGTAGACGGCATGTACGTAAGCACGGTAAAGCCCGTGCCGTACGGCACAATACTTCCCTTCACCCTGTTTTTGGAGGATTCACCGAACGGAAGCATCGGTCTTGAAGGGAAGGTGCTCTACAGCTACAGCTATGACGGCAGGGTGGGCGCGGTAAAGCAGCCGGGTATGGGCATTAAATTTACCAACATCCTTCCCGAGGACCGGATGCTCATAAAGAACTTCATCCAGAAAAAACTGATGGAAGGAATCGCTGTTGCCATCTGATGCCCTTTTGTTTAACTCCGCTTTTCCCTCCCTCCCGTCTTAAGGAGAACCGACGCCCGAAAAATCACCGCCTCCAGAACTGTACACGGACAGCCACACCGAAGGATCAAGCTGCATATGCAGGGTAACGGTATTGCCTTGCAACGAATACCACGACTGCAGGACCTCTGGAATCCCGAATTCCCACGGCCGGTACAGAGGTTTTAATTCGTAGCCGATGGTTTTGCCGGCGTGATCAGGAATTTGTCGGAGCACCGTATTCCAGACCGTGTGCGCACTGCAATTAATAAAGGTGTTGGCCTCTTCCAGCGCCTGAGGACCCGGGAGCCCTTTTTTTATTTGATACATATTGTCCAGCGCATACACATCAAAGGCATAGCCGCTTTTTTCATCTGCCAGAACAGCCATATTTTCAATATCTCCGGACGATCTGCAGCCGTACAGTATCAGGGTGTACGTCGCATTGACCTCCGCAGGATCGGCTGCCTTTGGACGTAATTGTGTCCCTGCCATGCATGCCTGCATGGCGAGAGCCAGAACAAGGCAAATGCCGAATACGAGCATATGTTTTGTTTTTTTCATGGTGATCATCTCTTTCTTGTCAGAACAAACACCGTCCTTAACGATATTACTTTCCTGTATTATAATTATATCAGACCCTTCGGGTTGAGTTGTTTACAAAACAGACATTAAAACAGCAAACCCTGAAAGTATTTAAATACATGATAAAATAAAAAAGAGAAGCTGGAAAGGAGAAAAAATGGAAACACGGAAACTCGGCAACTCAGATATTGAAATCACCCGCCTCGGATTCGGGGCATGGGCAATCGGCGGATCAGGCTGGGAATATGGCTGGGGAGCGCAGAACGATGGCGAGTCGATTGCGGCAATTCACCGGGCTCTTGAAATGGGCGTGAACTGGATAGACACGGCGGCGGTGTACGGCCTGGGCCATTCCGAGGAGATAGTGGCGTGCGCCCTTGCCGGTTGGAAAAACAAGCAGCCGTATGTCTTCACCAAATGCGGGCTGCGCTGGAAGGAACAGGGGAAAGTGTATCAGTCGCTCAATGCCGGATCAATACGCAGGGAATGCGAGGACAGTCTGCGACGGCTGCGGATTGACACGATTGATCTCTATCAAATCCACTGGCCGCCCGCAAACAATGGGCAGGAGCTAGAAGAGGGATGGACGACGCTGGCCGCTCTCCAACGCGAGGGAAAAGTCCGCTGGATCGGGGTCTCCAACTTCGATTCAGAACAGTTAAAGCGCGCGCAGGCCATCGCTCCGGTGACCTCGCTTCAGCCGCCGTATTCGCTTATCAAGCGAGGCGTCGAAGCCAAAACCCTGCCGTTCTGCTGTGAGCAGGGGATTGGCGTGATTGTTTACGCACCCATGGCATCCGGGCTGCTGACCGGCGCAATGACGCGCGAACGCGCCGCGAATCTGCCCGCTGATGACTGGAGAAAGCGGGACCCTGAATTCAACGAACCAAAGCTGTCACGGAATCTTGTTCTGGTCGAAAAGCTCCGTGAAATAGGAAAACGACATGGGTGTTCAGCAGGTGAAGTCGCGATCGCGTGGACGCTGAACAACCCGAACGTAACAGGAGCGATCGTCGGCGCCCGCAGCGCGGCGCAGGTGGAAGGAGTCATGCGAGCCTCGGAGATAACGCTCTCGAAAGAGGAAATCGCAGAGCTTGAATCCGCCTCTTGATGATGAATAAGTGGATTCTTCAGAGCGGTTTAACTCTGTAGAAACTCCGGCTGTAAAGGCCGGAGTTTTTTTGTTGTTGAGAGAAAAATTTTGATGTGTTTTTCGAAATGTTCTTTCTTCCAGTTGAATGCAAAAAAATGCATTATCCTGTTGCGTATGGGTAATGTTTATTTCTTGCCATAAGAAGACGATTTGGTATACTCATACCTGATTTTTCTATTATGCCTTCGGCCCATTAAGGAGAGAAAAGTGAGAAAGAAATCGCACGTGATAGCGGCAGTATCGGCGTTCTGTTTGATTGTTCTCGGCTGCGCTCCACCATCGGTAGTCATTAATCAACTTGTTCCCGGCAATGCACCCGAAGCGCCGAAACTCAGAAGAGTGGCGGTATTGCCGTTTGACGGTCCTCGCGGAAAGGAAGTGGCGGCTGAGCTGGAGGCGTCCCTGTCAAATATCACGATAGACGGTAAACAGTATTTTGAATTTATTGACCGGATGTCGATAGACAAGGTGCTGAAAGAAATGAACCTTTCCATGACCGGCCTGGTTGACGCCACTACTGCCGTTAAAGTAGGCAAAATGACCGGCGCGCAGGGAATTTACACAGGCGTAATAACCACCGCCCGCACGAGCGACAACACGTACAGGGAAAACCGGACCCGCTGCATACGCACCGTCACGAAATATGACAAAAACGGCAAGGCCTACGAAGTCTGCGGCGAGCAGGAGAGTTATTCGGTTCCCTGCATAAACAGGGAGGCGGTTTTTTCTTTCACGCCGAAGTTGATCAACGTGGAAACGGGCAGAATTGCGTACGCGAACAATCTCGACGGCAAGGCGCAGTCCGCAGCCTGCAGGGATGCCGCGACGCCGCTCGTGGATGCCCAGCAGCTTGCAGACCAGGCGAAGAGGACTGCCCTGGAAAAAATAAGAAAGGACATTGCTCCCTACTATGTTCAAAAAAAAGTAAGGCTCATGGATTCGGATGAGGGGGCAACTGAACCTGCAGCAGAGAAACTCAAAAACGGACTGGATTATGCTGAGAACAACAGATTCGACAGGGCGTGCGAACTCTGGGGGGAAGCCCGGGTCATCTCCCCCAAGGCGCCTGCCGTTCTGTATAATCTTGGCGTGTGCCGGGAGTCCATGGGAAACTATGAGGAGGCTCTTGCATTCTATATGGAAGCCGACCGGCAGCTGGGCAAGCCCGACAAACGCATCACCGAAGCACTGAAGAACACGAAGTCTTCCATTGAGAAACAGAAAAGGCTCAAGGAACAGATGGGGCGGTGACAAGGAGTACTTCCTAAATCATATAGGAATGGACTACCGAACTCATATACAAGTTACTACTTGTAGTATTTTTCACAACTCGCAGGAAAAATTATGTATATGAAAAA
Source organism: Nitrospirota bacterium (assembly GCA_963663225.1). Taxonomy (GTDB): domain Bacteria; phylum Nitrospirota; class UBA9217; order UBA9217; family UBA9217; genus JBAZLV01. The sequence continues at coordinate 1,404,941 of OY760142.1, forward strand.
ACTTTTAATTCTAATAAGCGCTTTATCTGTATTCTCGTCACTGGGTTGTACTGCAATTGGCTCAAGGGATTACTATGCCGCTTATACGGCAAAAGGAATGGTCCACTGGAAAGATAACAGGGGTATTATATACTCATCAAAAAAACCGGACTCGATAACATATTCAAAGGATAATTTTAAGTTAACAATATATACAAACACTTTAGTAGATTCAACGTATGCACTTGGTCCATGCATGCTCATACCCTTACCTGTAATTCCAGTATTTGGACTTGGTAAAGCCATTTACAGTGGACCGATCAGCGTAAGCTTTGATGTCGAGCAAATCGGCCCTTATCAGTTAATTAAAGCGAATGTACTGAAAAATAATGAAAATTTTTTACCAATAAATATTGAAACACCTCTTTCTCGCTCTGCTTTTAACCCATTTACGGAAAAAATACAGTTTCCGCTAGATCTGAATGAGCGAGGGATTTATTTTTATTTAGAATACAACCTATCCGTAACGTCTGTTGACTCTTTTGAACTTGAATTTACAGTGCAGAACAATTCTGGCGTTGTATTTCTTGAAGATAAAATATCATTTACCCGAGAGAAAACAAATTACTTTATGTGCGTCATGTGAAGTAGGTAGGCTGGGTAGAGTAGAGTGAAACCCGACAGATTTGATTATGATATCGGTGCTCAGAATATGGGAATCATTAAGACATAAAAGAGTCGTTGGGTTTCACTTCGTTCTACCCAAACTACTAACTTTCCATCGATAAACAGAAAAGGCTCAAGGAGCAGATGGGGCGGTGATAAGGAGTAACCCTTTTATGCCTGGTTCTAAAACACCTAATAAAGTAAAAAAAACAGAAAAGCCACGTGAAGACTCGGAATACTACCAACCATATTCCGAGTTCGCAAAAAATCTTCGGACGTGGCTTATTGCTTACGGGATAGGAGCGCCGGCATTAATTCTATCCAGCAAGTCCGCATGGGATGCAGTGAAAAGCTCCGGTCACTTTGCCCTGATAGGAGTATTGTTTCTTTTGGGCGTGGCATTGCAGCTTATCGAAGCGTTGCTGTATAAGCATGCGATGTGGCATCTTTATTTCAGCGAGCTCGATGCAGAGCACAAAAAGTCGGGTTGGTACAAAGTCGCGGAATGGTTGTCAGAAGCGTATCTGCTTGAGTTATCGTTTGATATGATTTCAGTCCTTCTTTTTATTATTGCTACGCTGTTATTGTTCTTGAGTTTTCTCTAATGCAGGATTGCTTCCTGTACTTCTTATTTTAATCAGCTACACCGGATTGTATGTTTCATCCCGAAACTGAAAATACTTCCTGAAAAGCTGTCTCAACATCGTTGACAGAGAACAATAAAAAGCCTATATTCGTAACATAATCTTGCATAAATTAATCAGAAGTCGATACCGCCTAACTATGCACACATTTTGCAGTGTTGAATAAACCTGTAGATATGCGCGTTAACATACGGAGTCTGCTCAATGACTGGTTGAACCATATAAATAAAATAGGGAGGTACTAAAGTTGAGATATTTCGTATCAATCATTTTACTCCTCAGCACAGTCGTGAGCCAGGCAGCGGACACTAATCCTCATCAGGCTTCATTTCACGATCGTGTTATTGCAGTCTATAGCTTCCTCCCGAGGACCCTTGACAACCCAAGACTTGAAGCCAAATCCAAGGAACTGGATGCCTTCTGGGAAGAAGTCAAACGTCGTGGCCCTGTGGGACTTAGCGACCTTCGTAAAGAGCTTGCGAGAGATGACTTGCCGGTGTTCTTCAATTACGATGGCGCAAAACTACTCTTATCCTTATCGAAGTCACGTCAGGACCGTGTTTTGGCTCTCGCAGCAATAAGTAAGACTGAATTGCGCGATGTCCAGTGGGCCGATTACTTCTATACAGTGCATTCGCTGGCCATGGACGGATTGGACAGTTCGGAGGCCGCTTTAAAGATTCTGGGAGAGGACAAATACCAAGTCCTTGTTCCACAGCATGCCCTCACACTTAATCAAGAACTCTGTTTGCTTTATTTACTAATGCCCACGGATGAGTCTTTCTACCTGGAAAAAGCTGAAAAACGTCTATTTGAAGAAAAGAGCATTACGGCCCAGAAGAGTCTTCTCGGTTTGCTAGGATATTCGGTAACACTACGCGGTGACGCTGCGATAGCGCGTTTCGCATCAGACTCGAAGCAGCCTGATGAAGCGCGTACTTACGCAACTAAGATTATCTCGGCCACAAAGTCTATGGGTTGTGGGTCGATAGTAGGTCTTTCTTTCATCTCCTATACGTCTCTCAAAGAGGATCAGCGTAACCTTTTCGGCCGTGTGAGTGACGAAGCCTTGTATGATATTAGGCGCGTACAATTAAAGCTTCGCTGTAAAGGTGCTAAATAGAATAAGGTCCAACAAAACAATCCAGTAGGTAGGTTGGGCTGAACGTTCTTTGTGAAGCCCAACGAATACATGATGCTGTGAACTCTTACATATAACCATGCGCTATCGAAGGGCAAATACACCCGGAGCAATATACTTTTCACAATGGTATCGGAAACGAATAAAAACCTGTTGGGCTTCAGAATATTCAGCCCAACCTACGTTACTTTTTCCTGTAAGTCGCAATCTGCAACGGATCGTCGAGATGCACAGTACTACTGATATCGTGTAAAATGATATGGAAAAAAAAGAGGAAAAATCTGGCAGTTTTTATGTTGAGGTACAAGACAAAAGGAAAATATGTTTTCCTAGAAGATGCATAGTGTGTGGAAAAAATGTGGATAATTCTATGATTGAATTTCCAAGTAACCCCGTTGGTTTTTTTGGTGGCTTTATATGGCAACTAGGTTTAAGCAAAAAAATATCCATTCCAGCTCATAGGGCATGCGGTTTAAGATTGAAGAGGAACAATTTATTTAGAAATATATCATTGTTTTCTCTAGCCACAATTACGTTAGTTATTGGTATTTATCTTGATTTAAGTCGATGGCAAGTATATGGGTTGCTACTCGTTCTTTTGATTCCACCCGTATATTGGCAGGAGAAAAATACACCACCTTTTGAATTTAGGCTTGAAGATGAAATATATGAATTTCGATTTGCAGATAAAGAATATGCACAAGAGTTCGCCGATCTTAACGGAGTATCCATAAAGAAATAGACGCATAACATTTCGTTTGATATGGTGTGCGAAAAAAACACTAGCGTGTCAGCCCGGTAGGTGGTCGAATTAATCAATAACATATGCAAAATGCAAATATTCATATAAAATAATCGTGCCGGAAACTTCCTGTAAATTGCAGCTGGACTCAAATAAGCTAAATAGCAGATTATAATCCAAATTCATTAACGATCTATAACTCAAGACAGTAGGTAGGTTGGGCTGAACGTTCTTTGTGAAGCCCAACGAATACATGATGCTGTGAACTCTTACACATAACCATGCGCTATCGAAGGGCAAATACACCCGGAGCAATATACTTTTCACAATGGTATCGGAAACGAATAAAAACCTGTTGAGCTTCACAATATTCAGCCCAACCTACGTTACTTGAGTTTTCTCTGATGTGATACTTCTTCCTGAAAGTTGTTATCGTTGCATTTCATTGAAACATATAATATTTCAAGCTAATATTTGATAGAATCTAAACTAAAAATACCGAATCCGAACCGAATCCTATGGCGTTCATAGACATTTATTTAGCGCAGGCATATATTTTGCCAGATGAGGTTTGGACCAAATAATGATTCCTGCATATTGACGATGACTAAAAAGATATTTATCGATAAAGGCGGATACATTCAAGAACGTGTAGAGAATGACAACTCCAGACTTGTTCCATTCCCGGTTTGCCTTGCCATTAAGTACGGGGATAGTGTGTCTGCAGAGTGTCCCGACTTCATTCTAAGTACCGACGAATCGTGGGTATTCGTGAACACAGATATACCCCTGTCCGAAGGAACGCGAGTTCTGATTCATTTTTATGTTCCACCGGAAATTAAATTGCTAGCTGAAATACCAGGCACGGTATCGACTCCGAATTTGGATAATTCAGCATATCCAAAAGGAGTTCTGGTAAAATTTAGCGCTGTTTCTCGCAAGACGATCAAACTCCTAGAAGGTTATATTGAAGGGAAAAAGCTTTTAATCGATAAAAAAGCATAGCGACAATTTCTTCCTGTAGAAGTGATTTTTTAAATCCTAAGAAGAGTGAGTAGTACAACCAGTCGGTAGGTCGGGTAGAGCAGAACGAAACCCGACAGTTTTGATTATGGTATCGGCGCAGAATATGAAAACTAACAAGACATAAAAAAGACGTTGGGTTTCACGTTGTTCTACCCAAACTACTAACTTTCTCTCGAGAAACAGAAAAGGCTCAAGGAGCAGGTGGGACGGTAATAAGAAGTGTTTCCTCGCGATCAACGAGTCGCTGCACAGTTCAATTAGTTCTGCGTTGAGATGAACCCGCAGAATGAAGTTAGAAAAAAAGATTAAGAATAAAACGATTCCATCTTTTTTCTTGACATCTACTACATATTGAGTTTAAATTAAGCCACTATACAATATAGTGTATTATTGCTTCTAGATTCTAGCTACAATCTCAGCTAAAAAGGAGGTGATATTCCTTTAGAACTGAACTGTTGAAATGAAATGCTGTACAGCTGAACCGATTGGATGTTAGGGAAGAAGAGTGTAATTCTCTCGCTGCCCCGCAGCCGTAAAGGGAACGAAAGCCCAACCAGACGCCACTGTCACGGGTCATACCGTGATGGGAAGGCGGGTGAGTAGGATGCCCTGAGCCGGAAGACCTGTCCTAGTCGGAACCCAACTTAAATCGTGATTTTTCCCGAGGGAGGAAAGATGAACAAACTATCTTGCCAAAAGTGTTATTCCTTACTGCTTCGAAATCCAGTTTTCCATGCCGCTGCTTCTGTCTCGCCAAGCACTGTTAAACCAGATATCCATATGGCGTAGCTGAGATTGCGCTAGATCGCGCGTAGTCCGGTTGCCAAGATGCTGTAATTTTTTACAGTGGAAAGCGGTGAGCGGGTTTTTTTGAGAAACACTAAGCAGCAGACATGATAATTAAACAAAACTGGAGGATTTGAGATGAAAACATATGCTTATGGATTACCCCGGCTTGGTCAGCACAGAGAGTATAAAAAAGCAATCGAGGCTCTGTGGAAAGGTACAATCAATGAAAAAAAGACCATTAGTATTTTATCCGAAATTCAAAACGACAATATAGCATTGTATAAGAAAAATGTAGATATGTTCCCTGACGGGGAAATGACTTTTTATGATCCCATGCTTGATACGGCTATAATGTGCGGCGTCTATGACCCTCAGAGTTTACCTGAATATTATGGGCTCTGTCGCGGACAGAATGCCCTGGAAATGACAAAATGGTTCAACACAAACTACCATTATCTGGTTCCAGATTTCAGCAATATAAAAACACCGTCGTTTAAGTCAAACAGCAAAAATCCCATTCTCCAATTCAAACAAAGTCAATTTCCACATTTGATAGGGCCTTTTACGTTTCTCAAACTGGCCAGAGGGCTTGATAAAAAGAATTTCCGAATTTTTTTCATGGAGCTGATAAAGGTATATGAAGAAATTCTCTTTGATTATGAAAAGGTTCAGATTGATGAGCCAGCCTTCGTCATGGATGTTGAGCGATACGAAGTCGATTTGCTTAACGAAGGGTACCAACTGCTGGAGGCGTCCGAATGCAAAATAACGCTTATGACCTATTACGATTCCGTGGATTTTATGGAGGACCTGCTGTCTCTTCCTGTTTCTGCAATAGGCATTGACTTCGTGCGAGGTGGGGCAAGCTATGAATACATCATGCAGAACGGTTTTCCGGGAGACAAAACCCTCATTGCAGGGCTGGTGAATGGACGCAATATTTGAAAAAATGATATCAGCACTACGGTTGCAAGGTTAAAAAGACTTGCCGGTAAAGCATCGAATCTTATGATTTCTAACGCAGCACCACTGTACCATTTGCCGGTTTCCATTTTTTATGAAAACAAGCTTGATGAAAATTTAAAAAAATGCCTCTCTTTTGCCGTGGAGAAACTGGAAGAAATCCGGCTGGCAGGTGAATGTTATGAAGGAAAAGAAATCCCTCACAAGGCGGCATGGGGAAATTTCGGCAGCGATGAAGAGGTCCGTAAGCGAGTGACTTCGCTGGGTGAAGATGATTTTATAAAAAAGACTAAGCTTGAAGCAAGAAGAAAGCTGCACGAGAGCATATTGCAATTGCCGGTATTTCCGACGACGACCATCGGCAGCTATCCGCAAACCGCCGAAATCCGCGATAAAAGAGCCGCCTACCGTGCAGGAAAGTCAACAACAGGGGAATATAAAAAATATATTCAAGGTGAAATCGATAGCGTAATACGATTTCAAGAAGATTTAGGGCTGGATGTCCTGGTGCATGGAGAGTTCGAGCGAACTGACATGGTCGAGTTTTTTGCCGAAAGACTTTTCGGCATCGCCACGACGCAAAGCGGATGGGTGTTATCATACGGAACCAGAGCATACCGGCCTCCCATTATTTACGGTGATATCAGCAGACCAGGCCCCATGACGCTTGACGAAGTTACCCATGCGCAATCAAGAACAAAAAAGCCGGTTAAAGGAATGTTGACTGGAGCGGTCACTATCATCGCCTGGAGCTATTGTCGGGAAGATATTCCTATGTCGGATGTGGCTTATCAGATTTCCCTGGCGCTCAGAGATGAAATACTTGATTATGAAAAAGCAGGTATAAAAATTGTTCAAGTTGATGAAGCCGCTTTCCGGGAAAAAGCCCCGATAAAGAAGCGCGACTGGGGCCAGTATTTTAATTGGGCGGTAAAATCATTTAACCTGGCAACGAATACAAATCCGAAAACTCAAATACATACACACATGTGTTACTCGGATTTCAGCGAGATTCTCCCTTATATCAATCAAATGGATTGTGATGTCATTTCCATTGAGGCAGCCAGAAGCAATGGAAACATTATTTCATCGTTTGAAGGAATAAACTTCAAGCGTCAGATCGGGATCGGGGTATGGGATATCCATTCGTCAGCTGTTCCTTCTGTCGAGAAAATGATTACTGTTGTCAGGAGATCCTTGCTTAATATTCCGAAAAACAATTTTTGGCTGAATCCCGACTGTGGGTTAAAAACGCGGGAGTGGCCGGAAACGAAGGAGGCATTACGCAATCTTATGGAAGCATCCAGACGATTGCGATCAACTTATTCATAGCCGGAAAAAGGAGGCATTATGTTTCAAAAGATTCTTAAACGAGACGGAACGATGGCAGATTTTGACGCCCGCAAGATATCGGATGCGATTGCGAAGGCAGGTGTGGCTAGCGACGAGTTTGATTCTGCTGTGGCAGCAAAGCTGACGTTCAGAGTGCTGAGCATAGCTGAGCAGGCCATTGCTACCGATCTTCCTTCGGTTGAAGCGATACAGGACATTGTAGAAGAAGTACTTATTGCATCGCCATACCGGAAGACGGCAAAAGCATATATTATCTACCGCGAGCAGCATGCCAGGCTGAGGAACATTGTGGCCAAAGCAAACATTGATTTAGTTGACCAGTATCTCAACCAGATTGATTGGCGGGTAAATGAGAACAGCAACATGGCATTTTCCCTTCAAGGGTTGAATAATTATGTTTCCTCAGAAATCAGCAGCAGTTACTGGCTGAATCATATTTATCCATCGGAAATTCGCAATGCTCATATCGAAGGTGATTTTCACATCCACGACCTGAATTTGCTATCCGTCTACTGCGTCGGATGGGACCTTCATGACCTCCTTATGGAAGGATTCAGAGGCGTGCCGGGCAAGGTTGAGAGCGGCCCGGCAAAGCACTTAAGGAGCGCACTCGGCCAGGTTGTCAATTTTTTTTACACGCTTCAGGGCGAGGCTGCGGGAGCCCAGGCTTTTTCCAATTTTGACACACTGCTGGCTCCGTTTATACGGTACGACGGGCTCGACTTTAACGAAGTAAAGCAGGCTCTTCAGGAATTTGTCTTCAATGTCAATGTCCCGACCCGGGTGGGTTTTCAGACGCCGTTTACGAATGTGTCTTTTGACCTGGAAGTGCCTCGAACATTTACGAATCAACCCGTAATTATAGGCGGCAGGGCCCAGAACGAAACATATCGGGAATTTCAAGAGGAGATGAACCTGTTCAACAGGGCGTTTCTTGAGGTCATGTTCGAGGGAGACGCCGGCGGCCGGGTGTTCACGTTCCCGATACCGACCTATAATATCACGAAGGATTTTCATTGGGATAACAAACAACTCGACATCTTGTGGAAGGTGACCGCGCGATATGGTGTGCCGTATTTCTCAAACTTTGTGAATTCAGACATGGCCCCGGAAGATGCACGCTCCATGTGCTGCCGTTTGCGGCTTGATAACCGTGAACTCCGCAAGCGAGGCGGAGGATTGTTCGGTTCAAGTCCTCTTACCGGGTCAATCGGTGTTGTGACGATCAATATGCCGCGGTTGGGCTACTTGTCCGGCAGCCAGGACGAATTCATCACGCTGCTCGACAAAAAGCTGGTCCTTGCAAAATCAAGCCTTGAAATAAAAAGAAAAGTGCTGGAGCGCTTTACAGAAGGAAACCTGTATCCATATGCGAAGCATTATTTACGCGACGTTCGCCGTCGCTCAGGAAAGTACTGGATGAACCATTTCTCGACCATCGGGTTAGTGGGCATGAATGAAGCGTGCGAGAACTTGTTTGGTAAAAACATCGGGTCTGAAGAAGGTCGGCATTTTGCCGTCAGAGTTCTGGATTACATGAGGCAAAGACTGGTTGATTTTCAGGAAGAAACTGAAAATTATTATAACCTGGAAGCCACCCCTGCAGAAGGAACAAGTTACCGCCTCGCGCGGCTCGATGTGGAGCGTTTTCCAGGAATCATGTGCACAAACCGGCGAGGACAGGAGTCGGGAATCTCGCCGTTTTATACGAATTCTTCTCAGCTGCCAGTAAACTATACCGATGATATTTTCGAATTTCTCGATCTTCAGGACGAAATCCAGTCGAAATATACGGGTGGAACGGTACTGCATATCTTTGCGGGCGAGCGTGTCAAGGAGCATGAAGTGATTAAAAACCTCGTGCGCAAAGTATGTGAAAACTATCGCCTTCCCTATTTTACATTTACGCCGACGTTCTCCATTTGTCCCGAACATAATTATCTTGCCGGTGAACAGAATGAGTGCCCTATATGTGGCAGAAAAACAGAGGTTTATTCGCGTGTTGTCGGCTATTTGCGGCCGGTCGCCCAGTGGAACAAGGGCAAACAGGAAGAATTCAAGTACCGAAAGGAATTTTCCATCACATGCTCATAGACGGGCCTCAAAAATGGCTACGAAAGTCGTGAAAATAGTGAGATTACAAGGAAGAAAACCCGAGAAGAACGAATAGAGATAGGTTATTAGCAGAGGCATGAGAAGAATACGAACGGAACTCCGATGGAGGAAGCAGGTACTATGAAGAAACTCATTTTAAGTTTTGCTGTTTCCCTTATATTGTTGTCAGGCTGTGCTGTGCCTATCATTGTAGGCGCAGGACTGGGAGCAGGGACCGTTGTATATATCAAAGGGTGGCTGGAGGAGAGCATATCTCACCCTGTCCTCGCAACTTATCAAGCGACATTAAGCGCCTTAAAAGATATGAGGCTCTTAATTATGGAAAAACGAGGTGATATGGCCACAGCAAATATTAAAGCAATATTCTCTGATGATAAGCATGTATGGATCGAAATGGAGGCTGTGGGAACCGATGCTTGCACTCTTAAAATCAGAGTCGGAACCTTCGGTGATGAACAGCGATCCAGAATGATTTTATCTGAAATTAGGAAGCGGTTGTCTAATAAGCATGAATAAATAAAATATGCAGGCAAATGAAAGGCGCAAGTACAATGACGGATCACAAGATTTCCAATATCTAATCTGGGCTCCAAGCGGCAATTTTCATATTTAAGGAAGGAATTCATTGCTCCATGCTCATAGGTGGACTGCAAAAATGTTCATTGGTCGATTATCCGGGAAAAGTCAGCGCTGTCGTGTTTACCCAGGGCTGCAATTTCCGGTGCCCCTATTGCCATAATCCCGCACTTGTGTATCCATCCGAATATACGACACCGATTCCGGAAGACGAGGTGTTGTTTTTTTTACAGAAAAGACGGTTTTTGCTCGATGGTGTGGTGATAAGCGGCGGAGAGGCGCTTCTGCAGGAAGATTTGATCGGTTTTTTGAAGCATATAAAAGCATTGGGGTATCCGGTTAAATTGGATACCAATGGCAGCCGGCCGGATGAGTTGAATAAAGCCATTAGAGAAAAATGTATTGATTACGTTGCAATGGATATTAAAGCTCCATTTTATAAGTATTCGATAGTGGCAGGTGTGAAGGTTGATATCGATGCCATACAAGAAAGTATCACTGCTATTATACGATCTGGCCTAAATTATCAATTTAGAACTACCAACGCAAAAAATTTCTTAGACGAAAAAGATATAGAACTGATTCGTGAATATACCGGTAGAACAGAAAGTTACGTTGTCCAAGAGATGAACCCTTATGCTAAATTTAAAAGGATTGAATGACGAACGAGAATCTTAATTGTGATATCATAGCATGCAAATCCTTAGATTAAAGCTAGGCGCTGCGGGCAGATTGCCGCAATTCTCTATCTTAGTTGTAGCGTTTCAAATGAAGATTTCGCATCTCTTTGCTGTATCCTGGTTGCCGGAGTCAGTATACAAAAGTACCATTCGCTGCTGTTTCTGCGCACGTGTTTCTTCCTGCCGTTGACTCCTGCAGCCGTCACTGCTACCATTGTAAAGAGAGACGAAAGCGGGAAAACACGGTTGCCTGATGATCAGGGCAATGGGAGACAGCGCCATGCATGAGTTGATGAAACACCGTGAAAATAAACGAACCATGCGCAATCTGTTCCTTAAACTTCTTGCCCTCCTGCTTACAACAGGATTGTTACTTTCCTGCGGCGGCAGCTCCGGCAGCACGACGCCTACGCCTGGTCGACCCGCGGCGGCGGGAGATCTCGTTTCGTGGTCATGGGCCATAACGCTCGATACAACCTCCCTGAATGCGGCGATCATTGCCGCGGGGATGATCGGATTTACCGCGGTGTCCGATGTGTCCTGCTACAAGCTTACCTATAAAACACCGAACGCCTCGGCCGCACTCATCAATGCTTCCGGGCTCGTATGCCTGCCCGCCACCCGGAGCGGAGGCCGTCCGGTGTTGAGCTACCAGCACGGAACGATCTTTCAGGATTCCGATGCGCCTTCCAGTTTTAGCACAAGCTCCGAAGGTCTGCTGGGCGCGGTCTTCGCGGCGATCGGGTACATCGTGGTGATGCCCGACTATATCGGCTACGGCGATTCGACGGCCTTGATGCATCCCTTTGTTCATGCCGCAACGCTCGCGTCCGCAACCGTTGATATGAACCGCGCCGCGCGGGTGTTTTTCACGCAACCGGGCATCAGCACGGTGACGAACGGCCAGCTGTTTCTCGCGGGCTATTCCGAGGGAGGGTACGCAACGCTCGCGACGCAGCGATTGATGGAGCAGAGTTTGAGCGCGGAGTTTCCGATCACCGCCTCGGAACCGGGCGCAGGCCCCTATGACCTGTCGAGCACGGCCCACACCATGCTGGGATTCGCGACGCTGCCGCAGCCTGCATTTCCCGGATTTTTTCTTGTTGCCTACGATTCCCTTTACAACCTGCCGAGCCAGCTCGCGTATTACTTTGCCCCCGCCTACGCACCGGTTGTCGCCGCCTATTTCGGAGGAAGCTACAGCAGGAGCCAGATCACTGCCGCGCTCGGAGGATCGAATGTCCCGACGTCCACATTGTTCAATCCCGTGTTTATTGCGAGCTTCCTGGGGACGGGCGAGACCGCGCTCAAGGCGCATATTGCTGAAAATAATATCTACAACTGGGCGCCTGCCGTGCCCACACGTCTGTTCCATGGCCAGGACGACGACATCGTCCCCTATGCCAACACGACGACTGCCAAAAACGCCATGGACAGCAACGGATCGACCAGCGTGACGGTGGTTAATTGCAATGCCGGGACATTGCCCACAACGCACAACAACTGCATCGAACCTTTTGGCATTGATGTCGTCATCTATTTCAACACCCTTGCTACGGGGCTCTGAACAGATCATCAGTCTGCGCTGAATATTGCAGGTGGATTCTATAAGCTGCGGACATATGAGCAGACTTATTTTTAATATGCCAACATTAATTATGTATAGGTTGCAGTCAATTGTTTATTTGGCTATAATATCGGTGCTCAAAATATGGGAATCGGGCGTTTTCAAAATAAAAAAGTGTAAGGAGGCGAAATGAAATACTTTTGTTATGTACTTATGGTAGCGATGTGTTTTTTAGGAGCCTGTGCTGCGAGTGTACATCAAGATCAGGCTGCAATGCCTGATGCAGGACATTTTGACGGGACTTGGGATGTTACGTATGTCTGCGATGGAGAACGGGGAGGCGACAAATACACAATGCGTTTCAAAGCTTATGTAAAGAATAGCGTTTTCCACGGAAAGTATGAGAGTAAAAGCAATACCGGGGCTTTCCTTATACTCGACGGAAAAATTAAGGCTGATGGCAGCGCGCTCCTCAGAGCGGACGGAGACATCGGTCGCGACAGAAAATATGCTGCTGGAAGCTATCAACGCAACACTGCCTATAATTACAATATAGATGCAACCTTTACAGCCTCCCAAGGCACTGGCAAGCGGCTCTCGGGTCGTAATTGCGATTTAACCGCGGTCAAGCAGTAGAACTGACATTCCCGGCGTCCAGCGGCGAAAAGATACAAACAGTCTCAAGTAAAGAGAACAGTGGTTCACAAAGTCAGCCTCGGCGGCAGGGAGTAATGTCTTAGTAAATCAACATAAGGGGTGCAGCAAAAAATCGCACCCCTTATGTTCAATGTTCGTACCAAGAATAGAATTATTTCTGGCTTTGAAATGTTTGACGGCAAATTTATGAACATCAAGAAAAAAGGATCATATGGTTCTGTCGCTTTATGTCTCCTGGCTGTGTTTATTCTCACCGGATGCGCCGGGCTAGGCAGAACAGTTCCTGTTCCGAGTCTGCTGTCTCAAAAAACTGACACTTACATATATTATGGCGGTCCGTTCTTTGTTCCGGATGGAACGCAGTCAGTCACAGAAGTAGCACGATATTCCGCCACCGGACAGATTGCCGCTATTACGGCACTGAAAGGAAACGCGAGAATTCTTCTTATCGGGTTCCATCCGGAAGTGACTTCAAATTCAGGGCTGACCTCAAGTGATGCAAATCGGACCTGGCTTAATACACAAATGACCTGGGCGCTGACGAGTACTGACCCTGTTGCGCCGATAGCCATTTATAACGAATCTGGAGAAGTCTGGTACCCGAGCGTTTCAGGAGTGCAGGCACAGTGCGCATCTGCCGGACTTGTCTGCAAACTCGTTACGGCGTCTGACTTGAACGCGAGTACAACTTCTCTTTCTTCTTACCGCGCTATCATTGTGCCCGGCGGCTACAGAGTCGGGATCTCCGTTGCAGGCCGGAACGGTCAAACTGCCGTAAATAATCTGATAAAGAGCGGTGGGTCCTATATCGGAATCTGCTCCGGCGCCTATGCAGCAGCCTCTTCTGTTCGGTGGGAGGGCTCGTGGAGTTCCGGGCTCGGTTTTTTTCATGGCAAAGCTGTAGGCTCTATTTACGACATTGCTGCATGGCCGGCTGAAGTTCTTACGCCGATTTTACATTGATGCATAGCGCGATTTAAAAAAACCTTTTCACCACCCAGCTCTTGGCCGGTATTGATGTTTATCGTATGTTTGTCCGGCACCGGTTTCCCCGGAAACTCTGATAAATTCACGCAGATATTACCTCAAAAATAAAAATCCGAAGAGAATCTGAAAAACTTGATATTGCTTTATCCGTTGTCATGATTTATAATTTGCAGCCGGTGCTTCCGGTCCATTGAAGCAGTTATGAAATGCAGCGATACTTTTCCTAAGAATTGTTCAGAACTGAAAACCCAGGAGGTTTTACTTTGGCAGCAACGTATACCGCAAAAGATATCACCGTTCTTGAAGGTCTGGAACCCGTCCGCAAGCGGCCGGCGATGTACATCGGCTCCACGGACGTGCGGGGGCTTCACCATCTTGTCTGGGAGACGCTCGACAATGCAGTCGACGAGGCGTTGAACGGTTATTGCACGGCGATCACGCTCAGAATTGAAAAGGACGGCGGTGTAACGGTAACAGACAACGGACGCGGCATCCCGGTGGACATCCATCCGAAAACCAAGCGCCCCGCCATTGAAACAATCCTGTGCACGCTGCACGCGGGCGGCAAATTCGACCACACCGCATACAAGTCCTCCGGCGGTTTGCACGGCGTCGGCGCCTCGGTGGTGAACGCATTGTCCGAAATTTTTGTCGCCACGGTCTGGCGCGACGGCTACGAGTGGGTGCAGGAGTTTTCCCGCGGCAAGCCGAAAGGCAGCCTCAAAAAAGGCAAGCCGAGCAGAACGCACGGAACGCAGATATACTTCCGGCCGGACCCAGAAATCTTCACGAAAACGAGCTTCAATTATAAAACGATCATTGACGTTTCCGAGAGCAAAGCATTTCTGAACAAGGGCCTTAAAATCACCATCGAAAACCCGAGGGACAAGGAAAACCCCGTTACCTTCAAGTATGACAACGGCATCCAGGATTACATCAAACGAATCGTCGGGAACGCGCAGCTTGTGAACGCAGAGCCGTTTTACCTGGAAAAGGAAGACGACTTCAGGATTGAGTGCGCGATCCACTGGACCACCTCCACGGACACGGAGATTCATTCCTACGCAAACTCCATCAATACCTCGGACGGCGGAACGCATGAGCTGGCCGTGAGGCAGGGAATCACCAAGGCCGTCCGCGCCTATGCGGAGCGCAAAAACCTGCTGCCGAAAAATATCAAAACCCTCACCGCGGAAGACGTGTATGAAG
The DNA here is from genome assembly GCA_963663225.1 of Nitrospirota bacterium. Taxonomy (GTDB): domain Bacteria; phylum Nitrospirota; class UBA9217; order UBA9217; family UBA9217; genus JBAZLV01. The sequence goes on from OY760142.1 coordinate 1,420,035, forward strand.
GGCTGTACGGCATCGTGAGCGTTCTGGTCAAGAATCCCCAGTTCCAGGGCCAGACCAAGGAAAAGCTGAACAATCCGGACATTTCCTCGCCCATTGACAGCGCGGTCAAAAACGCCTGCGAAGCATATCTGCTTGCGAACCCCTCCATGGCCGACGCAGTGGTAAAGCGCGTGCTACTGGCGGCAGAGGCCCGGCTTGCGTCCCGCGCGGCAAAAGACAACGTTGCGCGGAAGCTTTCGTCTCTGAAACTCAATCTTCCGGGCAAGCTTTCGGACTGTTCATCGAATAAAGTCGAAGAAACAGAGCTTTTTATTGTTGAGGGGGACTCGGCGGGCGGTTCTGCGAAGATGGCGCGCGACCGGAAGACCCAGGCGGTGCTGTCGCTCCGCGGCAAGATCCTGAACGTGGAACAGGTGGCTTCTCTCGAGAAGATCCAGACGAACAATGAGATCAAGAACCTGCTGGTCACCTTCGGGTGCGGCGTGGGACAGCACTTCGATCTGTCCAAACTCCGGTACCACCGCATAATCCTGATGACCGACGCGGACGTGGACGGCGCGCATATCAGCGTGCTGCTCCTTACCTTTATCTACCGGTACATGCCGGAGCTGATAAACCACGGGCATGTATACCTTGCCATGCCGCCGCTTTTCAAGATTGAAGCGGGAAAAGAAGTTTTCTATGCCATGGACGAAATGGAGAAGGAAAAAATCCTCGCAAAACTGCATAATAAAAAGTATGAAGTGGGGCGTTTTAAGGGCCTGGGAGAAATGAACCCCGAAACGCTCAAAGAAACAACCATGAACCCGAAAACCAGAACCCTTATGAAAGTTCAGGTGCTGGATCATAAGGCGACCGGCGATGTTTTCGAGCGTCTCATGGGCAAAGATCCCAAAGCCCGGTTTTTGTTTATCAAGGAACGGGCGGAATTTGCCGAGCTTGATATTTGATTCACGGTTTCGAATCCGAACTTCCCCAAAATGACGGCAGCCCCTAAAAGGCTGCCCTTTTTGTTCCTCTGGGGTATTTTTCTGCAGGCGGCGTGTACTTTCTTTGTGATTGACACTTCTCAAATCTATCTGGTATAGTACATAAACTGCTTATTTTGCAAGGAGTTTTATGTTCAAACCTTCATTTGAAGAGTTTAAGCAAAAGGCCAAGTCGGGCAATCTTATCCCGGTATACCGAGAAATTCTCGCGGATATGGACACCCCGGTTTCGGCGTTTCGAAAGATCGATGACCAGAAACACTCTTTTTTGCTTGAGAGCATGGAAGGTGGGGAAAAGTGGGCGCGGTACTCGTTTCTTGGAAGCCGTCCTTCGATCGTTGTGAAGAGTTTTGGCCGGACCGTGGAAATTACTACCGACGGAAAAACCAAAAAAAACACATTTGAGCAGGATCCTCTTGAAGTGGTCAAGCGTGTTCTGTCAGCGTATAAACCGGTGCCTGATCCGGCATTGCCCCGGTTTTTCGGCGGTGCTGTGGGTTTCATGGGATATGATGTCGTCCGTTTTTTTGAAGACCTGCCTGCCAGGGACAAGGAAGGGCTCGATATCCCTGACATGGTATTCATGATTACGGACACGCTCGTGATTTTTGACAATATCACCCATATGATAAAAGTGGTTTCGAACGCCCACATAAAGGGAAAATCTGCCGAGGCCGCCTACCGTGAAGCGACAAAGAAGATAAACTCTCTTGTAAAGAAGCTGAAAAAAGGCGAAGAAAAACAAGGGGCAACAAGGCAGAAAACAAAAATAAAAGAGCACATGCTTACTTCAAATTTTACTCTTCAACAGTACGTGGAGGCTGTGCTCAAAGCCAAGGAATACATTAAGGCCGGTGACATCTTTCAGGTGGTTCCGTCCCAGCGCTTTCAGACGAAAATAGATACGGAACCCTATGAGATTTACCGCGCGCTTCGGCTGATCAACCCGTCTCCGTATATGTATTTTCTGCGGTGCGGGGATGCCACGGTGGTGGGAGCCTCCCCGGAGGTCATGGTGAGGCTCGAGGGCGGTACAATCGACCTCCGGCCGATAGCCGGTACGCGCAGGCGCGGCGCCACAGAAGAAGAGGACAAGACGCTTGCGGAGGAACTTCTGGCCGACCCCAAGGAGCGCGCGGAGCACATCATGCTTGTGGACCTCGGCAGAAACGATGTCGGCAGGGTAAGCGAACCGGGGAGCGTGCGTGCGACCGAACTGATGGTGATCGAGCGGTATTCTCACGTGATGCATATTGTGTCGAACGTGCGCGGCCAGCTGTCTCACGGCAGGGACGCATATGATGTGGTGCGCGCCTGCTTTCCGGCCGGCACTGTTTCGGGTGCGCCCAAGATCAGGGCCATGCAGATCATCGATGAACTGGAACCGACCCGGAGAGGCCCCTACGCAGGTGCCGTGGGATACTTCGGGTTTTCGGGCAACATGGATACCTGCATTACCATACGGACCCTTGTCGTAAAGAACGGTGTTGCCTACATCCAGGCGGGCGGAGGAGTAGTGGCGGACAGCGACCCCGCTGCCGAGTTCCAGGAGACGGTAAACAAAGCAAAAGCAATGATGCGTGCCGTGGAAATGGCCGAGATGGGGCTGGAGTGACCCGATCGGAGTGTGCCGCACGAATGAAGTTGTTCATGGAAAGGTTTTGCCATGCTGCTCATGATAGACAATTATGATTCATTCACCTATAACCTTGTCCAGTATTTCGGGGAACTCGGCCAGGATTTGAAAATATACCGGAACGACAAGATCACGATTCAGGAAATAGAACAGATGAAGCCCGACCGGATTGTGGTGTCACCCGGGCCCTGCACTCCCAGGGAGGCGGGCATCTCAATTGAAGTGATCAGGCATTTTGCCGGCAGCATTCCGATTCTGGGCGTCTGTCTCGGACACCAGGCTATCGGCGAAGCATTTGGCGGGGAAGTGGTTCGTGCGCCGTATCTTATGCATGGAAAAACCTCCCTGATCCACCATGACGGCAGGACGATCTTTGCCGGTCTTTCGAATCCGTTTGTGGCGACCCGATACCATTCGCTTATCATCAAACGCGAGACCATGCCTTCAGCGCTTGAGATTTCGGCGTGGACCGAGGATGGTGTCGTCATGGGCATACGGCACAGGCGGTTCAAGGTTGAAGGCGTGCAGTTTCACCCTGAATCTATTTTGACCGGTGTCGGCAAGGAGTTGCTCGGGAATTTTCTGAAAATATAGTTTTTTCCTAAAACCATGATCAAAGAAGCCATCGCTAAGATTGCAGCAAAGGTCAATCTCACCGACGCGGAAGCCGAATCCGTCATGCGCGAGATCATGCAGGGCGAGGCCACGGACGCGCAGATAGCGGCATACATCACCGCGCTCCGCATGAAGGGCGAAACGGTGGAGGAAATCACCGGCTCCGCGCGGGTCATGCGCGAGAAGGCCGTGCCGATAACGCTTGATGCCGCTTACCAGGTGGACACGTGCGGTACGGGCGGCGACATGGCTCATACCTTTAATATTTCCACGACTGCCGCGTTTGTGGTCGCCGGCGCGGGCGTGACGGTCGCAAAGCACGGCAACCGGTCGGTCTCCAGCAAGAGCGGCAGCGCCGACGTGCTCCAGGCGCTCGGCGTGAATATCGAGATCCCTCCTCCGCGCGTTGAAGCATGCATGAAAGAGGTGGGCATCGGGTTTCTGTTTGCACCGATGATGCACCTTGCCATGAAATACGCAATCGGGCCACGGCGCGAAATCGGCATCCGCACGATTTTCAATCTGCTCGGGCCTCTCACGAACCCGGCTGAGGTGACCTCCCAGGTTATGGGCGTGTATGCTGCGGATTTGACCGGTCTGCTGGCCCGGGCACTCGGGAACCTCGGCGCAGCGCATGCCTTTGTGGTGCACGGCATGGACGGGCTGGATGAAATAACGATTACGGACAGGACCAAAATATCTGAGTTCAAGGACGGAACGGTAACGGACTATTTCGTTCACCCTGCGGACTTTGGATTTTCTCCGGGAAAACCCGAAGACCTGCGGGGAGGTGACGCCAAAGAGAATGCGGCCATCACCCTCGAAATACTGAACGGCAAGCGCGGCGTGCGGCGGGACATTGTTTTGCTGAATGCCGCTGCAGGGATCGTTGCATCCGGCAAGGCGCCGGATCTTGCAGAAGGCATCAGGCTTGCTGGAGCGTCCCTTGATTCCGGCGCTGCGTTCGGAAAACTGGAAGCGCTGAAGGCATTTACGAATAAAGCATAGGGCAGAAACTCAAAGAATGATTTTAGACGAAATTATTGCGTACAAAAGAGAAGAGCTTGCGGCAGTAAAGCGCCGGACGCCGCTCTCTGAAGTCAAAACACAGGCACAGGATGCCGGACCGCTCCGGGAGTTCGGAAAAGCGCTTGTGGTCAAGAATGACGTCGGGCTTATTGCGGAAGTGAAAAAAGCTTCGCCATCCAAGGGTGTGATCCGGGAGAATTTCGACCCGGCTGCAATAGCGAAAACATACGAACAGGCCGGGGCGGCCTGCATCTCGGTGCTTACGGAAAGCAAGTTTTTTCAGGGGAAGCTTGAGTATCTTGGTGAAATAAGAAAAGCGGTAAGGATTCCTCTTCTGCGCAAGGATTTTATCATCGACGAATATCAGTTGTTCGAAGCACGGGCAGCGGGAGCGGACGCCGTGTTGCTGATTGCGGCCTGTCTGGAAAAACGGCAGTTGGCGGATTATCTCGGCATCGCGAAGCTCTTGCAGCTCGACGCGCTGGTGGAATCGCATACTTACAGGGAGCTTGATAAATCGCTGCTCGCCGGCGCAACGATTGTCGGGATCAATAACCGTGACCTTACAACCTTCACGGTTGACCTGCGTACGACGCTCGATCTTCTGCAGGACATCCCGGACGAATGCACCGTGGTGAGCGAGAGCGGAATCGCAGAACGGAGCGACGTCGTTGCGCTTCAGAATGCGGGTGTGGATGCAATCCTTGTCGGCGAGAGCCTGATGAGGGCGCAGGACATCGGAAAGAAGGTGAAGGAGTTTTTAGGGAGAAGCTGATGTTCCCGCAAGGGCACACAGCTCAAAAAGCAGTTCATCCAAATATGCGTGAAGGCGAACACGCGGGATCAGGTGTCTGAACAGGAAAACGAGGTTTCAGATGATCAAAATCAAAATTTGCGGTATAACCAATCTGGAAGATGCACTGGCAGCCGCAGAGTTTGGCGCGGATGCGCTGGGGTTTATTTTTTACAAGAAGAGCCCCCGCTATATTGATCCTGAGAAGGCGGTCGAAATCATCTCGCAGCTTCCGCCGATCATTGTGCCTGTCGGCATTTTCGTAAATGAGCGCGAGGAAAAAATACGCGAGATCCAGGAATTGACCTGCATTCAGACAATCCAGCTGCACGGTGATGAGACCCCCGAGTTCTGCCAGCGGTTCGGAGTCCGCGTGATCAAGGCGTTCCAGGTAAAGGACAAGGAGAGCATCAAGCACATGGCGCACTATCACGTGGGGGCTTTTCTCCTCGACAGCTATCGAGACGGCCAGCGAGGAGGGACCGGTACAACCTTTGACTGGCACCTTGCAGTTGTTGCTAAAACGTTCGGCAAAATAATCCTTGCAGGGGGGCTTACGCCGGAAAATGCAGCGGAAGCGGTGAAACTGGTGCAACCGTACGGCGTTGACGTGTCCGGCGGTGTGGAGCGGGAGAAGGGATTCAAGGACCATGCAAAAATCAAAAAATTTATTTCAGAAGTTCGGAGGGGATCGTGTCCATAAGTCTGCCGGATAAAACAGGACACTTCGGCATATACGGGGGCAAGTTCGCCCCGGAGACGCTCATGCCGGCGCTGGCCGAACTGGAAGCCGCATACCGTGCCGCGAAGCAGGACAAGGGTTTCCAGGAAGAGCTCGCCTACTATTTTAAAGAATATATTGGAAGGCCCACGCCGCTGTTTTTTGCGAAACGGCTGACCGAGCACCTTGGCGGCGCCAAAATCTATTTTAAGCGGGAAGATCTGTGCCATACCGGCGCGCATAAAATCAACAACTCCCTCGCACAGGTCCTGCTGGCGAAACGCATGGGCAAGACCCGTGTCATCGCGGAAACCGGCGCGGGCCAGCACGGCGTGGCCACCGCCACCGCCGCAGCCATGTTCGGCCTCGCCTGCGAAGTTTACATGGGCACCGACGACATGGCGCGCCAGTCCTTGAACGTTTTCCGCATGAAGCTTCTCGGCACCACGGTGCGGCCGGTTGATATCGGCAGCAGAACGCTCAAGGATGCGATTAACGAGGCCATGCGGGACTGGATCACCAATGTAGCGGACACGCATTATGTGCTCGGCACGGTATTCGGGCCGCATCCCTTTCCCCTGATGGTGCGCGATTTCCAGTCGATAATCGGACGCGAAGCGAAGAAGCAGATGCACAAGCTGGAAGGAAAGCTTCCGGATTGCCTGGTGGCGTGCGTGGGCGGGGGGTCCAATGCCATGGGACTGTTCTACGAGTTCCTGGGAGACGCTTCCGTCAAGATGTACGGCATCGAGGCCGGCGGCCTCGGCATTGAACGGGGCAAACATGCCGCACGCTTTGCGGGCGGATCGCTCGGCGTGCTGCAGGGATCCAAGACGTATATTCTGCAGGACAGCGATGGACAGATTGAGCTTACTCATTCCGTATCAGCCGGTCTGGATTATGCGGCGGTCGGACCCGAGCATGCCTTCTATCATGATTCCGGCCGCATCGAGTATGCGTATGCCGTTGATGATGAGGCCCTGGAGGCGTTTGACCTGCTTTCCCGACTTGAAGGCATCATCCCGGCGCTGGAAAGCGCCCATGCGGCGGCCTACTGCCTCAAGCTCGCGCCGACACTCGGCAGGAACAGGGTGATCATCTGCAATCTTTCCGGCCGCGGCGACAAGGATGTTATGCAGGTGGCGGCAATCAAAGGCGTTGAATTGTAACCATGCGTTTAAAATTCAGGATTGCGGGTTGAGGTCTATGTCAAGGATAAAAAAAACGTTCAACAGACTTAAGAAGAAAGATAGTGCAGCGCTCATTACCTATATCATGGCGGGCGACCCTGATCTTGCCGCCACCAAGGCGCTCATTCTTGAGATGGAAAAAGCGGGCAGCGATATCATCGAACTTGGCGCGCCGTTTTCCGATCCGCTCGCGGACGGGCCCACGATTCAGAAGGCGGCCATCCGGTCGCTCACGAACCGCACAAGCATCGCCGACGTGCTGGGTTTGGTGGCCGAAGTCCGGAAAACGAGCTCCGTTCCGCTTATTCTCATGACGTATTATAATCTGATCTTCAAATACGGTGAAAAACGTTTTGTGAACGATGCCGTGTCCGCGGGCCTCGACGGCATTATTTTGCCTGATTTGCCGCCGGAAGAAGCGGCTACGCTGATTTCCCTGACTAAAAAATCCGGACTGGATATGATTTTTTTGCTGGCACCTACGAGCACGGCCGAACGGATAAAGCTGGTAAGCAGGCTGTCGCAAGGATTCATCTATTATGTTTCTCTGACCGGAGTGACCGGGGCAAAATCCGAGCTCCAGAATTCCATCAAAGATTCACTGGAGAAGATCAAGGCGGTGACTGAAAAACCCGTGGCCGTCGGTTTCGGCATTTCCACCCCGGATCAGGCGGCGCAGGTCGCATGCTGGGGCGCGGACGGGGTGATTGTCGGCAGCGCACTCGTGAAGATTATTGAGGAACACGGGAGCACTGCGGACCTTGTTGCTTCGGTTGCAGCTTCGGTAAAAGCCCTGAAACAGGGCGTGGTTGCCGGCCGCGGCGAGCGCTAATGCAGCACGTGCAATCGTAGAATCATTTCATCTTCGCGGTGAAGGCTGCCGCTTTCTGTTCAAGTTAAAAAGTAGTGCGTTGATGCCAAGGAGGGCGATCCATGAGCGATGTTCAGACGCAGCTGTTCTCGAGGTTTGGAAAAAAGTTTCCGGCCAACACAGTGCTTTTCCACGAAGGGGACCGTGGCGAGGACATGTACATTATCCAGTCCGGAAAGGTCAAGATCAGCAAGCGCATCCGCGGAGTGGAAAAAACGCTTGCCACCCTGGAAAAAGGGGAGTTTCTGGGCGAAATGGCCATTTTGAACGACAAGCCCCGTTCAGCGACCGCGGAGACGATCGAGGATTGTGATATGCTTGTGATCGACCGGAAAACGTTTGATTCCCTGATCCGCGGCAATGCGGAGATTGCGATGCGGTTTATCAAAAAACTTGCCGACCGGCTCCGTGAAGCCAATGAGCAGATGGAAGCCCTGATGATAAAAGACAACACCAGCCGGCTGATGAGCATTCTTGCACGGTCGGTGCGGGAACACAAAAAAGCAGGCGAGTATGGCATAACAATTGAGGAACTCGCGGGACTTGCCGGAATCGATGCTTCGCATGCACGGTCAATCCTGGAAAAACTGGCGAGCGTCAGGATTCTCGAAGTGTCCGGCGACAGGGTCCTGATAAAAAATCAGGAACAGGTGGACAGGCTCCTGCGCTATCTTGAGATGCGGGAAATTTTCGGGGAAATGTCATAACGGCTGAATGATCAGTCAACTCACGCTGGAGTAACATATGAAACTGAACACGGGGAAAAAAGCAGGCGTTGTTATTGCGGTGATTGTGGCTCTTACGCTGTCAATCATGAATCAAGGCGCGGTGCGATTCTTTGAAGTGCTCGAAGAAAAAACCCTGGACATGCGGTTTCAGTTCAGGGGCAAAATCAACCCCGGACCGGAAACGGTGATCGCGGCAATCGATGAGAAAAGCATCAAGGAACTGGGACGTTTTCCGTGGCCGCGCTCGGTATGGGGCCGCGTGGTGGACCGCCTGACAGAAGACGGAGCAAAGGTCATCGTATTTGACGTGTTCTTTACGGAAACGGAGAACGTGGAATCCGATGACTTGTTTCAGCAATCCATCAGGAGAAGCGGGCGCGTGGTTTTGCCTGTGGTCTTTGATCTGATCGGAAAATACAAGGAAACCGGTTTTACGGACAAGAAACTGGATTTTATGGCCCCTTCCGCGTACAGAGTCATAAAGAACAACGATGCGCCGTTCAGCCCCATCTCGGCAACCATGGTTCTTCCCACCTTGGTCAGATTTTCCGCATTTGCCAAATCGATCGCTCACATTAATATGATTTCCGACCGGGACGGCACGCTGCGGTGGGAGATGCTGGCCATTGATTATCAAGGCGAGTATTATGCGCCCATCGGCATTCAGGCCGCCCGGATTTACCTTGATTTAAAGCCGGAAGAGCTTTCGCTGGATTATTCCGGGGCCGTCCGGCTCGGGAACATCGCGATACCAACGGACGAATACGGCCGCATGCTGATTAATTATCGCGGTCCGAACAACACATTTCCGATGTATGCAGTCTCCGATATCCTTGACCGCAAAACGCCGCCCGGAACCTTCAAGGACAAAATAGTTCTCATTGGTGCGACTGCTCTCGGGATCTACGATCTTCGGGTGACGCCGTTTTCCACCCACATGGCGGGGATTGAAAAGCATGCGAGTGTGGTAGACAACATACTGCGCAGGGATTTCATCCGGCAAAGCGAGACAGCCGTCATCGTGCTCATTTTTCTCTTCGCACTCGTGCTCGGCATAGCCCTGCCCCGCCTCGGCGCCGGGGCGGGTGTCGCGCTGTTTCTTTGCCTGTTCATCGGATACTTGGGATTTGTTTACTATCTGTTCGCAGTGCAAGGGATATGGTTCAATCTTGTGTATCCGGCATCTGCGATTTTGTTTGGATACACGAGCCTGACTGCATACCGGTTCTTCACCGAGGAGCGCCGCGCACGCGAGATCCGGGCCATGTTTTCGAGTTATGTGTCGAAGCGAATCGTGGATGAACTCATCCGAGACCCGAGCAAAGCAAAACTCGGCGGCGATCGAAAAGAGATCACCGTGCTGTTTTCAGACATCCGGGGCTTCACCACGTTCTCCGAGCAGCACCAGCCAGAAGAAGTGGTTTCTTTGCTGAATGAATATCTGGGCGCCATGACCAATATTGTGTTTGAACATGAAGGCACGCTGGACAAATTCATCGGCGATGCCATTATGGCACTCTGGGGCGCTCCTGTCGGGCAGCCCGACCATGCGGAACGCGCGTGCCGGTGCGCCCTTGCCATGATTGAGAAACTGAAGGAACTGCAGAAAAAATGGGCGAATGAAGGCAAATATGTGATTGACATCGGGATTGGAATCAACACCGGCGGCATGGTGGTCGGCAACATGGGAGCCGAAGGCAAGAAAATGGACTACACCGTGATCGGGGACAATGTGAACCTCGGCGCCCGCCTGGAAAGCTTGACAAGGCAATATAATAGTCATATCATCATTTCCGAATCCACCTATGCACAGGTCAAGAACATCGTTGAAGCACAGGAACTGGGCTCGGTAACCGTCAAAGGCAAACAGCGGCCGGTCGTGATTTATAATCTGCTCGGCCTCAAAAAGCAGTAAAAGATGCACCGGGTAATTGCACTTGTTTTTTTGGAAAGATGCATGCGATGTCTATGAAAACGAAGGAGGGTGAATGAAGGTAAAAGTTCTGGGGTGCTCTGGCTCTGAGGCTGTCGGCCACAATCCACCCGGCTTTCTGGTGAATGACGTAATGATGCTGGACGCAGGCACGATTACCGGCGCGCTGAGCATTGATGCTCAGGCAAAAATAACCGATGTCCTCATCAGCCATACTCACCTTGATCATATTAAATCCCTCCTTTTTCTGGCGGACAATATTATCGGACATATCGAAAAATCCGTGCAGGTAAGGGCCATACCGGAGGTAATAGAGGCTATTCAGAAACATCTTATGAACAACATCATCTGGCCTGACTTCACCAGGATCCCCCTGGTAAAAAATCCAAAAAACGGGGTGCTGGCCTACGCCCCGATGCCGGTGGGTGAAGCGGTTCCCGTTGCCGGTCTGCGCGTGAAGGCAATTCCCATGAATCATCCTGTTCCTGCAGTCGGCTTCCTCGTATCTGACGGCACAACGTCTTTCCTGTACAGCGCGGACACAGGCCCGAACGAAGGACTCTGGAAAGAGGCCGCCCATGCGAAAAACCTGTCTTCAATTATTGTCGATACGTCGTTTCCGAACAGCCTCGACGGCATTGCGAATGCAAGCGGCCATTTCACGCCGGCGCAGCTGCACCGCGACCTCAGCGATGCGCAGGTTGCCCTGAACGTTCCGATTTATATTTACCATATTAAGCCGGTATATCAGAAAAAAGTGATCAGCGACCTGCGTGCACTCGGGCGGAAAAATGTAAAAATTTTGAGAGAGGGAAAAACCTATTCATTCTGATATATCGCCGGCAGTGTTTGCAGCGTGATCGTTGGGAAGTGGTTTTAAAGGAGATTTATGGCTTGGTTTAAGAAGGAAAAATCCGCAGATGCTTCACCGAAAACGCCTCCTAAAAAGGTAAAAATTCCGGAGGGGCTTTGGGTCAAGTGCGATAACTGCAAAGAAATTATTTACCGCAAAGAAGTGGAAAAAAACCTCAAGGTTTGTCCTAAATGCGACTATCATTTCCGGATCACCGCTTCTGAACGGCTTTTGTATCTTGTGGACGAGGGAAGTTTTCTGGAGGTTGAGGACGGATTGTCTCCCCGGGATTTTCTCGGGTTTAAAGACTATAAAGACAAGTTGAAGAGCCATCGCAAAAAAACCGGACTAAAAGACGCCCTTATCTCCGGTGAGGGCAGGATCGGCGGAAGGCCCGTTTCCCTGGTTGTCATGGAGTTCACCTTTATGGGCGGGAGCATGGGCTCCGTGGTGGGAGAAAAAATCGTACGCGCGGTTGAGCGCTCCATCGAAAAGAAGATCCCCCTGATAGCAGTGTCCTGCTCCGGCGGCGCGCGCATGCAGGAAGGAATCCTTTCGCTCATGCAGATGGCGAAAACCTCAGCGGCAATGGCCCGACTGAGCGAAGCAGGCCTGCCATTTATTTCCGTGCTTACTGATCCGACTTTCGGCGGGGTCACGGCCAGCTTTTCCATGCTCGGTGACATCATTATTGCGGAGCCCCGCAGCCTTATCGGATTTGCGGGACCCCGCGTGATAGAGCAGACAATCAAACAGCAGCTGCCTCCCGGGTTTCAGCGCGCTGAGTTTTTGCTTGAGCACGGGATGATCGACATGATTGTACCCAGACGGGAATTGCATGCCACGCTGGGCAAGATCCTGGATTTCTTTGCAGCCTGATTTCCGCACGCAATGGGTGATATCGCAAAGATTTTGATTATTCTGGGCATTGTTCTCCTTGCTGCCGGGCTTCTGCTGATTGGTTTTCAGAAGCTCCCTTTCTTAGGAAAGCTTCCCGGAGATATTTTTATCAAACGGGAAAATTTTACGTTTTATTTTCCGCTGACTACTGGCATTTTCATCAGTATTATAATCAGCCTTATTCTGTATGTTCTAGGTAGATTTCGGTAGCCGGCAGTGCCCGGTGGTTACGACGCAACACTTCCCTATAATATATATCCACGGGCGGCACCGTAAGGACTTTTCGTTACTAGTGCGCATCGTCAATGGACGGAAATGAGGTATATCATGGATCGCAGAAAATTTCTGAAATTTGCCGCGCTGGCAGGCGCAGGGCTCTCGTTCCCGCACGGGCTCGGCAAAATCGTCGGCGCAGGAGAGTTGTCAGCACAACCTGATCTTGTGGTTGCACACGGGTCCTCCCCTGAGAGAAATGTAAAAGCCGCTATTGATGCCATGGGCGGGATACGAAAATTCATATCACGCGGCGACGTGGTCGTGATCAAACCGAACATCGGCTGGGACAGGACGCCGGAGCAGGCGGGATGCACCAATCCCGATGTTGTCGCAGCCATGGTGAAGCTCTGTCTTGAGGGCGGAGCAAAAAAAGTGAAGGTGTTCGACCGGTCGGTAAATGACCCGCGACGGTGTTATGTCCAGAGCGGCATTGCGCCCGCCGCCCGCGCCGCAGGCGCCGAAGTGAGCTACATCGATGAGCGTAAATTCAGGGATGTGGCGCTGAACGGGGACACGCTCAAGTCATGGCCGCTCTATACAGACATCCTTGAAGCGGACAAAGTGATCAACATCCCCATCGCGAAACACCACGGCCTCTCCAAGCTTACGTTGTCTCTGAAAAACTGGATGGGGATCATGGGCGGCCCGCGAAACCAGATTCACCAGAAGCTTGACGGAAGTCTGGTGGATATTGCCAGAAAAATCCGTCCGGCGCTCACGATGCTCGATGCAGTGCGGATTCTTACCGCCAACGGGCCCCAGGGAGGAAATCCCGCCGACGTGAAGAAGCTCGATACGATTATTGTCGGTCTGGATCAGGTCGCTGTCGATGCCTACGGTGCAACGCTGTTCGGAATGAAGGGAAGCGATCTCGGATATGTACGGATGGGCGACAAAATGGGGTTGGGAACGATGAATTTGCAAAAGCTGAAAATCCGGAAACTGTCGGCGTAGCAAGACTGCGCAACATCTGATTCCGGCACCTGGTTCCTCAACCGGAGCTAAAACAAAGACTACATGACATCGTATCCGCCGAGAAAAAGCATATGAAATTTTTTACCATGCAAAATATCCGCCGCATAACGCAGGGGTTTTTTCTGCTTCTGTTTCTTTTTTTGTTTGTCCAGACCGAGTCAAAAGGAAACGACGACCTCGGATATCCCGTGCGGCTGTTCCTGGATTTTGATCCGTTGATCTTTTTCACGACGCTGCTGTCATCCCATGCCGTTGCTAAGGCGTTTGTGCTTTCCCTTATCACGGTCGTTCTTACCGTTTTTCTTGGAAGAGTTTTTTGCGGATGGGTCTGTCCTCTCGGCACTCTTCATAATCTGGTCGGATCGATTCGGCGGAAGCCGCCGGCAGGGATGTATGAACACTGGTTTCACGTAAAGTATTATATCCTCATTGCCACGCTTGCTTCTGCGCTGTTTACACTGCAACCGGTCGGCATCATGGACCCTCTCTCGCTGCTTATCCGGTCTTTTTCCGTGAGCATATTCCCACTGTTCAACTACACCATCCGCTCCATATTTGATACGATTTATTCGGCAAATCCCCTTGATGTCGCGGTTGCAACAGAGCCGCTCTATGCTGTGATGAAAAAAACCGTGCTTACCTTTGAGCAGTCATTTTACAACCAGAGCGTGTTTATCGGTCTGCTCTTTGGGGCAATTCTCGCCTTAAACTTTGTTGAAAAACGGTTCTGGTGCAAGTACCTTTGTCCGCTTGGGGCGTTGCTTGGTATTGTATCCCGGTATTCGTTCCTGAAGCTGTCAGTGAGCGAAGGATGCACGTCATGCAGCGAGTGCGCAACCGTCTGTCAGGGAAACGCACAGCCTCATGTGAAGGACCATTGGCGCAGCTCCGAGTGCCTGGTATGCAAAAACTGCGACGACATCTGCCCTCAGAACGCCGTAGGATCAGCACTTTCAATACAACCGGCCGCCATGACGATTGACCTGAGCAGAAGGCGCATTCTTACTTCTGCGATAGCAGGTGTGGCGGCTGTTCCGCTTGTGCGCATAACACCCGGCATCAAAGCAGGGACCCAGGAGCCCGCCTTGCTCAGGCCTCCGGGAGCGATCGATGAAAAGGAATTCTTAAAGCGGTGCGTCAAATGCGGAGAGTGCATGAAAGTGTGTATTACGAACGGCCTGCAGCCGACGTTGTTCGAGGCAGGCGTAGAAGGCATCTGGACGCCGACGCTTGTGCCGAGGATCGGATACTGCGAGTATCGGTGCACGCTGTGCGGGCAGGTCTGCCCGACAGATGCGATTAAAAAGCTTCCCCTGCAGGAAAAAATGAAGGTAAAAATCGGCCTGGCCATGATTGATCCGGGCCGGTGTCTGCCCTGGGCGCATGCACGGCCCTGCATTGTCTGTGAAGAGGTATGTCCAACACCGAAAAAAGCGATCTGGTTTGAAGAAAAGCGGGTGCGTGACCGGACCGGAAAAATCGTGATTTTGAAACAGCCTCACGTGGACCTCGATCTTTGCATTGGATGCGGCATATGCGAAACGAAATGTCCTGTGCTCGGCAAGCCGGCGATCTATGTAATAAATGTGGGGGAAAGCCGATCGAAAGAAAATCAATTATTGTTGTAGCCGCAGGTGCGCGCCGATCCCTGATAATCCGTCCTTATGAAACTGTGGTAAATCCCATCGCCTCCGCCAGCGTCTTGTTCATAATCCTGCCGCGGTAGGTATTCAATGCGGTTCTGATAATGGGGTCCCCCTGAACGGTTTTTTTTATGCCTGTTCTCGCAAGAGCCATAATATACGGGAGCGTTGCATTGGTAAGGGCGAGCGTTGAGGTATGCGGGTACGCACCGGGCATATTTGCAACGCAGTAATGGATGATGCCGTCGACTTCATACACCGGGTCGTCATGCGTTGTCGGTCTTGATGTTTCCGTGCACCCGCCCTGGTCTATTGAGACATCTACGATCACCGAGCCTTTTTTCATTGTCCGAAGCATCTGCCTGGCGATTAAAACAGGCGTTTTACCTCCCGGCACGAGTACGGCACCGACAACAATATCAGCAGTCCGTATCTCCTCCGCGATAGTGCGTGCAGTCGCAGGCGCTGTCATAACCAGGCCCTGGAAGAGTTCATCGATTTTTTGGAGTCGTATCAGGTCATTGTCCACGACCATGGTTTTCATGCCGAGGTTTGATGCCACGCGCGCAGCGTTTCTTCCTACGACGCCTCCTCCGAGGATCACCGCGGCCGCAGACTTTACGCCGCTTGCACCGGTGGCGAGAATGCCGGATCCCCCCTTGAATTTCTGCAGATAATAGGCTCCCATGAGCGGAGCCATCCTGCCTGCAATCTCGCTCATGGGCGCAAGCAGGGGCAAAGAATCGCCCTTGGTCAGCGTCTCGTATCCAAGAGCGGTCACTTTTTTCCTGAGAAGTTCCTCGGTCAGCTTCGGATTCGGCGCGAGATGAAGATATGTAAAAAGACACTGTCCATTTCTCAGAAAGCCGTATTCCTCAGGGAGAGGTTCTTTTACTTTCACGATGAGTTCTGCCTGGCCAAAAAGCCTGCCTTTATCTACAATATAAGCGCCAGCTGTTCGGTATTCATCATCCAGGAACCCGCTGCCAGCGCCGGCATCGGCCTCGATGAGGACGGTATGACCGGCATGTATCAGGTCTTGGACACCAAAAGGCGTTATTCCTACCCGGCATTCTTCCTGCTTGATCTCTTTTGGAGTTCCTATGATCATGTCTGTCGTCCTCCGCTTAAATAAAATTTATCATGCATTGTGCCGGAATTCAATCCCTGCGACAGGGAATTCCCCGACTCTCATCGCGCAAAATATAGTGAGTCGCGGACAGCCGCTCTGTAGACAGCGCCTTTCGGCCCCTGCCGTCATAAACAGATTGACAGAAAAAACAGTTTTGGGTAGTATGATCGGTCTGAATGAGAATGCTGGAGGTATTTTATGGCTGAAGAAAAAAAAGAACCATGGTTGAATTATCTTGCGCTTACCACGGTCGTGTTTGCCGTCTGCGCAACACTCGCAACGCTGAAGGGCGGGGGGTACTCAACAAAGGCTGTCATATCCCAGGCGCAGGCGTCTGATCAATGGGCATATTATCAGGCCAAAAGCATAAAGGGCTATGTTTACGATCTGCAAAAGGAAAAATTCGAAGTGGATCTCAGGGCAATGAAAGCAGGAGCGGCCCCCGCACTGGCGGTGGATTACAAAAAAAGAATCGAAGGGTATGGCCAGAAAATTAAAAAATATGATGAGGAAAAAGCGGAGATCATGAAAAAGGCGCACGAGCTTGAAGCGACCCGCGATGTGGCCCAGAAACATGCCGGTGCCTTTGGTCTGGCCGCCATGTTTCTCCAGATAGCAATTCTTCTATCGTCCATCGCGGCTCTGATGAAGCAGAAATATTTTTGGCTTATAGGAATGAGCTCCGGTGTCATTGGTCTTGTATATTTTTTTAATGGCTTCTTTTTGTTTCTTAAGTAGCGAATGCTTGACAGCTGGTTCATGAACGTCAGAGTTCTCAACTTCAACGGTTGCTGTGCGAGACGAATTTTCTGAGCTCGGATATGAGGAAATTACCATGAAACGATTCAAATGGCAGATTACGCTTGGTGTGTTGTTGATTGTTATGGCGGCCGCTATCTATGGGTTACAGATATTGATTTTTCACAACGCGCATGAAACCTTTTTTCTTATTTTCCAGGATCTCGCTTTTATGCCGGTCCATTTTCTGATTATTACCCTTATCGTCGACCAGTTACTGAACGTGCGTGAAAAACGCGCCATGATGAACAAAATGAACATGGCGATCGGCGTGTTCTTCAGTGAAGTGGGTACGTATCTTCTGAAATCGATTTCCGGTTTTGATCAGAACATTGAAAAGATAAGAAATGACCTTCTGGTCACTCCCGAATGGACGGACCAGCGGTTTTCCACTACCATAAACAATCTCCACCAGTATAATTATCATATCAACTATGCAAAGAATGAAATGGTGTCGCTCAAGGACTTTTTGAGTGCAAAACGTGATTTTTTGCTGCGGGTCCTGGAAAATCCGAACCTCCTCGAACACGAAACGTTTACCGAACTGTTGTGGGCGGTTTTTCATTTAAGCGAGGAACTGGCTGTTCGACAAGACCTTTTGAACCTGCCGGAGGAAGATGAAAACCACCTTGCCGGAGACGTACGGCGTGCCTATATTGGCCTTATCACACAATGGCTTGCCTACATGAGGCACCTGAAAAAAGAATACCCCTATCTTTTCTCACTCGCTTTGAGAATGAACCCGTTTGACCCGAACGCTTCCGTTACAGTAAAATAGTTACTGCATCCGTCGCGGGAACAGCCTGTCCAAAGCATTATCCTCAGGAGGAGAATATAGTGCAGAGCACAGAAAAGCTGGATTTCAAGGGAAGCGGCGTTTTGTTGCTTAAGCACAGCATGCTGTATGTGCTTATGACTACGCCGGTCCTGTCCTTTTGCCTCATGGGCACGCACTGGCCCCGTATTTTTTTTGCTATGATTGCGTTCTCCTTCCCGGTTGTTCTGCTCCTCGTTTTGCTTATCTCGCGGTACGACCGGATTTCGTTTGATGATGATAAGCAGCAAATCGTCAAGCCTATAGGACGTCCTCTCCCCTATCAAAGCATAAAAAGAATTGATATTAATGAAACAGGCAGACTGGTGCAGGTTGGCATTCGGCAGGGCTTCTTTCGCAGGGCACAATTACTGTATGCGATGGACGGTATCGAGAAATCCCGCTTGCTGGAAAATCTTCTTAAGAGATTTCCTGATCCAGTTATTATCAGAAAAAATCGCAATGTTAACTGGAAGTCGGTCTTCCTGATTCTTCTATTGTTTATCGTTCTGACCGCAGGATTTCATCTTTATCTTTTAAGAATCAACAAGGAAATCCCTGTGCTGCCGCACCAGATAGTATGGGAAACAACAAAACGGTCACCGAAGGGCTTGCAGCAGTATACTCTGGGAAATTTCAGTTTTATGATGCCGGCACGATTTCAACTGATTGGAAAAGAAGAGGGGGCCCTGCAGTTTGAAGATAAAATTACAAAAAATGAGGTAAGATTTTTTATAAACCCGCGGAAAGACATCCCCAGGCATGTGGAACGGTTTATACGGTATATAACCGGGATTCGCGATTATTATGACGTGCTGGATATGGCGTTCTTTACGCGAGTAGGAGTTGTCCCGCTTGTCTTGAAAGATATCGCTCTGACGGGATTGGCAGGGGTGAAAATTAGTGCCCTTGAACTGGCGCCGCCGCCTCGAATTGATTCGGTCGAAAAGATAAAAGAACCGGCAGGGCAATCACTGAAAGGCTTTTTAACACAAGGGAAACGAAAGGACAAAAATACCGCCTCTGTTTTACTGGTGAGCAATGACCGGGAGGAGCTTCATGTCTTTTTTGCTGGTTTTGAGCAACTGGATGAAAAGACAGTGCAGAAGGTCATATCCGGGATCCGTCCTATTTCAGCCCGTTAAGTCTCTTGTTCACACGTCTCCAGCGGTTATTTTCTAAATTCTATCAGGTCTCCGACAACAATCGGTTCGGTGCTTTTTCTTACGACCGCAGTAGCGGAGTTGTTTTTAACAATAAACACTTGAACTTCCCCGATCTTTTTCTTCGGCAAAGATTTCTTCTCTGATGCACTGTAAACGGCAAAACGATCTCCCGGCTCAACTCCGTCCACATTCCCTTTATCCAGGTATACGAAATCCATCTGTGCATTGATTGTATGATTTTCCACAACATCGAGAATATACCCCGTGATTTCCTTGTCTCTTTGCTGTTGTGAGTTGAAAACGAGTGCCGGCTCCTGATAAGGAGTAAGTATGTTGTTTTTTTCCATAGAATCGAAGGAGAGCGTTATTTTAGCGGTAAAAACATCAGAGGCGTTTTTGGCTGTAATCTGAAGGATGCCGAGTCCGCGAACAAGGGTGCCGAATCGTTTGCCTGATCTTGGATGGTTCACCTTTTTTACCGTTGTGAAAACAAGAAACTTATCACCAATAGCTGCTGGTTGTGAGGACGGGAGCTTAACGTACACCGTATCGCCGAAACCAAAGGTGGTTTTCGCATCTTCCGGCGACCCGACGATCCTGCCTTCCGCATTCATACTGTCCACGAAGCCTGCACTCAGCATGGCATACTTGTCAATAATGGGTATTGGCTGTTCTTCGGGTAAAATAAGTCTGCGCCCTTCTGCCGGAATTTCTGCTGGCTTCTGCTTTCCGGATTCCGGTGAAATAACGCCTTCGCGAGGCCGCGGTTCCTGCTGCGCGACCTGTTCTGTTTTTTTCTCAGTAGATTTTGCCTTTTCTGTCGGGGCTTTCAATGCTCTTTCGATAGGAGCAAGACTTGGTATGGCAAGCTTGTTGCCGGGATAGATCAAATCAGGGTTCGTGATTGAAGGGTTTGCTTTCCAGATAAACGGCCATAAAAAAGGGTCTTTGAGAAAAGAACCTGAAATGTCCCAGAGCGTATCTCCCCTCTTAACGGTATAATAAGTAGTTTTTTCTTTTATTGGAGGTGTTGGCGTTTCTTCCGACTCTGTTGGTTGAGTATCTTTTTCATTTACAACAGCTTCTGGATTGGTCTTTTGATTTTCAATTTCAGCGGCAGTCGCATCATCAGGGGTAATCAACTGCCCTGATTGTTGCGGTGCAGATTCAGCAGCGGGCGTCTCCGGCTGTTGTGCGGGTGGTGTCTGCTCCTGCAGATGGGCTGTGCCGGGAATGAGCATAAGAATAAAAAAAACACCTGCCGCAAGGTTGATGATTTTCTTGTGAATGGTCATTCTGGCCTCCAGACTTTTATTGCCGACGTGGCAGAAGAATGAAGCTGGGAAATTCTGCGCACCGTTTTCTGATGAAACCTGCACGCTCGAAAAAATACACAATATAGCGCGGCTTATTTTGGAGTAAAGATATACGAGAAACCTCTTGTTTGTCAAGAGAATAAATCTTTCGGGGCGCAACCAACCCTTGCTTTTGAAGAGGGATTTTGGTATGCTTTCTTGCCGTGAAAAAGAACAGCAACATAAGTGCCAGCGGATGGAGGCGCGTATTTTACCTCGTTATTTTCCTCGCCGTAACGGGGATTGCTACGGCGCTCCAGCTTGAATATCGGGGTTTCCAGGGGCCTCTCTCCGATAATATTCTCATTCTTATTCTTATCAATGCCGATCTGCTTCTGCTGGCGGCTGTCATCTTTATGATGGCGCGGAGTTTGTGGAAGCTCTGGGTGGAGCGAAAGCAGGGGGTGCTGGGCGCCCGTTTTCGGACGAAATTGGTCACCGCTTTTGTCAGCCTGTCGTTTATCCCGCCAGTCCTCCTGTTCTTTATCGGAAGCGGCATGTTCACCAGCAGCATCGAGCGGCTTTTTACACTCAGAATCGAGAGTGCGCTTAAAGACTCCGTTGTCGTCACCGAGGAATACTACAACAGACTGCAGAATGATGCGCTGATCTTCGGCAAGCAAATCAGCAGGCAAATGACGGAAACCGGACTTGTCAACAGGGTTGAAAACCAAGTCCTGAAAGACTATCTGAGCAAGAAGGTCTCAGAATATAATCTTGATTCTGCGGAACTTTTTTCAGCACCCCGCGAGAAAATGGTGACCGTCGTTACCGGCCAGTACCCTGCAAAGGCTTTTGTGGCTACGCCTGTTGACCTAAGAGAACAAGCTTTTTCCGGAAAAGAGGCTGTAGAGGCGGCAACATCGGGAAAGAAAGCGGCTATTATGCGTGCCGTATTGCCGGTTTACGATCCCGAGGTGAAAAATCAGGTTGCCGCGGTCCTCGCGGTTACGTATTATATCCCGCCCAGCCTCGCTATTAAAACAGAGGAGGTCAAGGAAGGATACACACAATACCGATCAGCGTTTAAGAGCAAAGAACCAATCAAACTGGCTTACCGGCTCGGATTTCTTGCTATAACGCTGGCGCTTTTGCTGGCGGCGATCTGGGTATCGCTGCGCGTTGCCGCCGGCATTACCGGTCCCATTAAAAAACTTGCGGAAGGCACTGCTGCTGTGGCAGCCGGCAAGCTTGATTATAAAGTAGACGAGGCCTCCGGAGACGAAGTGGGGATTCTTGTCGACTCGTTTAACCGGATGACCAGCGAGCTGAAAAACTCCCGGGAGCAGCTTGAGCAGGAAGGCAACTATAAAAAAACGATACTCGCGAACATTGATACCGGGGTTGTTTCTATTGACCGTGCTGGCAGGATTACAACGGTGAACCAATCGGCATCGGAAATGCTGGATGTCCTGGAGCAGGACGCACTCGGCAAGCGATATGATGAAGTTTTCGGTTTTGTCGAGCTGGGGCCAATCCGGAACCTGTTCCGCAAGCTTGAGCAAGGAGAGGGAAAAAGCGCAGAGGAGCTATCACTGAATGTACGGGGCCGCGTGCTGACGGTCAGTATACGGTTTTCCACGTTACGGGACGGGAGCGGCACGCCTATCGGGACCCTTATTACCTTTGACGACCTTACGGAGCTGCTCCGCGCGAAAAAGGCCGAGACCTGGCAGGATGTTGCGCGAAGCATTGCTCATGAGTTCAAAAACCCGCTTACGCCGATCAAGCTTTCTGCCGAGCGATTACGCAAGAAGCACACCGAAAAGTCCCCTGATTTCGACAGGGTTTTTGAAGAATGCAGCAAAACGATCATTCAGGAAGCGGACGGACTGCGAAAACTGGTTGATGAATTCGCGAATTTCGCGCGAATGCCGAGCTCGAATCCAACGCTTCAACCCCTTGCACCGGTGCTGGAAAACGTCGTCCAGCTTTATGCAGGAGCGCACAAGGACATAATTTTTCATGAAGAGATTCCCGCCGATTTGCCGGATGTTTTTCTTGACCGGGAGCAGATCAAACGGGTTTTTATCAATCTTTTTGAGAACGCGGTAGAGGCGATGAGCGGAAAGGGCGGGCTCTCGATTTCTGTGAGGATGACAGCAAGCAATATGCTGCAGATTGACGTTGCTGATGAAGGCCCGGGCATATCGGCGGAGGACGTGCCTAAACTGTTTCAGCCTGATTTCTCGCGAAAAAAGAAAAAAAGCGGCTTGGGGCTTGCTATTGTGCTCAGAATTATCAAGGATCATGGCGGTACCATCCGCGTGGAAAAAAACAGCCCCCAGGGGGCTCGATTTGTCATGGAATTACCGGTAAAAAAGGGACACGTGATTTCCGGCTGAAACAAAAATTTCGGCGGAATGATCGTGATTACGCGCATGGAGGCCTGCTTTGGACACTGCATCGACAATACTACTGGTTGTTATTGGTGGATACCTGGCGTTTAGACTATTCGGCTTACTGGGCCGATGGGGCGTTAAGCAGATTTCACCAAAGGAGCTTGATTCGAAAAAAGGGATAGTGCTTCTCGATGTCAGGACAGACAAGGAATATGCAAATGGGCATATTCCCGGTTCAGTTCATGTACCGCTTGCCGACATCGGAGATAAAATCAAAAAACTGAAGAAGGACAAAGAGCTTGTGGTTTATGATCAGACGGGGCATAAAAGCATCTGGGCAATCAAACGGCTGATGGGAATGGGCTACAAGAACCTTTATAATCTGAAGGGCGGATACAGTGCCTGGAAGAGAACGCATTAACGATCTGAAGCGGGACTATCGAAAAAAAAAGCCGCTGATCGTAAAACGGCTGAACGAGTTCCGCACTGTATACGAACAGGGTGACCGTGCAATTTTTGAGGAACTCTGCTATTGTATTTTAACAGCCGGCAGCAGCGCCAGGATGGGCATGCGCACGGTGGCCGCATTACGCGATATTCTGCTTACCGGAAGCCTGCAGGACCTCCAGCAACGGGCACATGACAATCGTGTGCGATTTTGGCGCATACGCCCTTTCTACATTGTCCAGACCCGGGATTTTATCAAAAAAAATTATGGATTGAAATTAAAGAGGCTGGTTGATTCCTTTGACTGCAGGCACGCCCGGCGTGATTTTTTTGCGAAAAGCAAGGAAATTAAAGGACTAGGATATAAGGAGGCAAGCCATTTTCTCAGAAACATAGGCTTTCCAGGATACGCCATTCTGGATAAACACATTCTGAACAGTCTTAGAGATCTGGGCGTGATCAGCAGGCAGGTACCGCCTGCAAGCAGAAAAGACTATCTGGCTATTGAGGAGCGACTGGCGCATTTTGCAGAAGAGATAGGGATTGATATGGATCATCTCGATCTGCTGTTGTGGTCCCGCAAAACGGGTGAAATACTAAAGTGAAGACAGTACGATGTGAAAAGTAAAATAGGAGGGAACCAAACTCTGTCTTTTTTCTGCGTAAGGCGATGCTTATTATTCATATAAATTTTATTACATTTATTATAATTAATAATTTATGTTATATTGATTAGATTGTCATTGAAAACAAGCATAAAGATTGTTTATTTTTGCCTACCATAATCTAGGTTATATATTCATGTAGTATTCCTCAAAACAACCGTTCTGTAATCAAAGAAAAAACATTCTCAAAACTGCTGGCACATTCCTTGCAAAAATATAAGCTTACGTAGTTATGTAGTTATAGCGATCATTCTTGCTCACTAGTTTTTATTCATAGTATAAAACGCTGAAACGTGAACGAACAATTCAAGATTAGATAAAGGAGGGGTGGAATTCTAAGGAAACTGCACGGTATTTGCTAATCATATGTTGTATGCTGTTAAGATAGTAATGTTTTTTTTATTGACAAGCACCATGGCATCTGATATACACATTAAGTTGAAGTAGGTATTAAATTTATAGCCTTTAGGAGGAGGTTATGGCTCGATTACATGAGCATGAAGGTAAGGAGTTGTTCAAGATTGCCAAGATGCCGATTCCCCAGGGTGGAGTAGCAAAAACACCCGAAGAGGCCAGGAAAATCGCGGAGAAGATTGGAAAACCCGTGGTGATCAAGGTCCAGATCTGGGCAGGAGGTCGTGGTAAGGCAGGCGGTGTGAAATTTGCTGACACGCCGCAAGAAGCGGAAAAAATAGCTGCATCGCTGCTGGGCATGACGA
This sequence comes from Nitrospirota bacterium, assembly GCA_963663225.1. Classification (GTDB taxonomy): domain Bacteria; phylum Nitrospirota; class UBA9217; order UBA9217; family UBA9217; genus JBAZLV01. The sequence continues at coordinate 1,444,625 of OY760142.1, forward strand.
TCAAAGGCCTGTTTGTTGAAAAGGTCTTGGTTGAAGAGAAACTCGCAATTGAGAAAGAATACTATGCCGGTATCATTGTCAATGCGCAGGCGGATGCGCGCTGCCCCGTGGTGATGTTCTCCACGGAAGGTGGTATGGACATTGAGTCAGTTCCTAATGACAAGATTGCTCTCTTCAATGTTGATGTTGTACGGGGCTTCAAAATCTACGACGCCCTGAATCTCGCCAATAAACTCAAAGTTCCCAGTCAGTATATTACCCAAGTTGCAAAACTCATTGTAGGCTTGTACGATACATTCAAAAACTACGGCGCCAGATTGATCGAAATCAACCCCATGGTCATTACAAAAGACGGAAAGGTGCTCGCAGGCGACTGCCGTCTTTCGATTGACGATTCCTCGGCTATTCGCCATCCGGAATTGGGAATTGAGGTTGCCCGTGAATCATCAACGCCTCCAACAGAACTTGATAAAATTGCATGGTGGGTGGAAGAGAAGGATCTGCGCGGTACCTGCTATTTTGCAGAAATGAATAACCAGCTCAAGGGCGAGGTGTTCGGCACGATCGGATACCATGGCATGGGTGGTGGCGGTGCCATGCTCGGTGTCGATGGTCTTAACAGGCAAGGGTTGCGGGTTCCTGACTTTGCAGATACAAGCGGAAATCCGCCGGCCTCCAAAGTGTATCGCGCAGCCAAACTGGTCTTCTCCCAGCCGGGAATTGACGGGTACATGCTCGGCGGTTTCATGGCGGCCAACCAGGAACAGTGGCATCACGCACATGGAGTTGTAAAAGCGTTGCGTGAGGAGCTTCCCAAGCGTCCCGGTTTCCCCGTCCTTCTTCTTCTCGCGGGAAACAAAGAGAAAGAATCTCTTGAAATTCTGAGAGAAGGGACGAAGGATCTTAACGCCAGAATCCGCATTTACGGCGGCGACCGCGTGTACGATACCGTTGGGCTTGCAGCTGAGATGAAAGAAATGGTTCTCGAATACAAGAAGGAAAGAAAAGGGTAAAGGAGGCTGCCCATGCAGGAGTTTCAGGAACAGACAATTAAGATCACCATTGATGAAAGTAAGTGCAAGCAGTGTGAATCGAAGGCCTGTATAGCGGCCTGTAAGGCCTATGCTCGGGGAATGCTGGTTCTTAAAGACGGCGTTCATCCGGTTGTGGAAGGGGATGCCAAGCGTCTCGGAACTGAGTGTTTGGCTTGTGAGTATGAGTGCTGGTTCAGGGGGAAAAAGGCTATCAAGATAGAAGCGCCAACTCCAGGACTGGAAGAATACCGTAAGAAACACGGAATATCCTAAAAGAAGGTGGTGCATATATGGCTATCTTGCTGACAAAAACAACGAAAGTCGTAGTTCAGGGGATCACGGGAAGAGAAGGCTCAATGAGAGCCAAGTTCATGCGGCGCCTCGGGACAAACGTCGTTGCCGGTGTTACGCCGGGACGCGGCGGTGAGGAAGTCGACGGAATCCCCGTATATAATACAGTAAAAGATGCAGTAAAAAATCACGGTCTTTTCGATGTGTCGGTTACCTTTATTCCGGGAACAGGACTGAAGGATGCTGTTTGTGAGGCGCTGGATGCCGACATAAAGTGGATCGTTATGCCGGTTGAGCGTGTTCCGCTTTATGATATCCTGGAAATGGTGGCCTATGGAAAACAGAAGGGTGCAATGCTTCTGGGACCCGGCTCTATCGGTGTCAACACCCCGGGCGTAGGAGCGCTGGGTTGGCTGGGCGGTTCTGTTGAATTTGCCAACAAGCACTTCGTTCCAGGACATGTCGGCGTTATTTCCCGCAGCGGCGGTCAGTCCGGCACGCTTCCGTACGTGATTGCCAAGGCCGGCTTCGGTGTGAGCACTGTTATTCACGTCGGGACTGAACCGGTAACAGGAATGTCCTTCTCAGATATTCTGCCTCTGTTCCAAGAAGATACTGAGACGGATGCCGTTGCAATATTCGGTGAAATGGGCGGTTCTCATGAAGAGGAAGCAGCCCAGTTGGTGAAATCAGGAAAATTCACTAAACCGATCATGATTTATGTATCAGGCGCTTGGGCACCGGCGGGAATGAAATTCTCCCATGCCAGCGCTATCGTGGAGCGCGGCAGCGGATCAACAGCCGACAAAATCACGCGCCTCAAGGAAGCAGGAATTATCGTGGTGGATAATCCTATCGAAATTCCGGCACACCTTGTGGAGCTGAAAAAGCAGGGAAAATTGAGAGTAAAATAATCCGTACTATTTTCACAAAGAGGAAAGGAGAACTACTATGCCTGTAATGAGATCAGTTTTTTATGTTCCGGGTAACAATGAAAAATTTGTCAGCAAGGCGTCGGAAATTCCCGCGGATATCATCACGCTGGACTTGGAAGATTCCGTTCCCCCGGCAGAAAAAGTAAAAGCCCGCGAGATGGTGAGAGAGAATCTTAAGAACGCAGGAAAAGGCGGAGCAAAGGTTTTCTCCCGCATCAACAACTGGGAAACCCTGTTAACGAATGATGACCTTGAAGCAATCGTTCATGAAGGGCTTGATGGCGTTTGCCTGGCCAAGGCAGGTCATCCTGATGATATCAAACGCTTGGATTGGAAGCTTGAAGAGCTCGAAAGACGCCGCAATCTGCCTGTGGGCGGCATCCAAGTTCAGCTTCTCATCGAAACCGCAAAGGGCATGATCAATGCCTACGGTTCAGCTACCGCCAGCAAACGTATCGTCGGACTTATTTTCGGCGCCGTCGACTACTGCAAAGATATGCGTGTAAACCTGACCACGGAAGCGACCGAGCAGCTGTATGGCCGTTACTATACCGCTGTTGCAGCGCGCGCAGCCGGTGTTATTGCCATCGACTGTCCTTTTGTTGACTTCAGCAATGTGGCAGCTTTCGAGAAGAGCGTCATGGAAGGCAAACAGATGGGTTATGAAGGCCGCATGCTGATCCATCCCAGCCAGGTTGAACCCTCCAACCGTCTCTACAAGCCTTCACCGGAGCAGGTTGAATGGGCTGCCGGCGTTGTGAAGGTCTTCGAAGAAGAAGCGATCGCAAAAGGTAAGGCTGCCGTTTCCTACAAAGGGAAAATGGTGGACATCCCGGTTTACGACAACGCCCGCATTATTCTTCAGCAGATGAGCGAGATTAATGCATTTGAAGCAAAGCGCAACAAGAAATAAATAAAACCAGACAGGCTGCTTTTTGACTACTTTCAACAAAGATAGTGCAAAAAGCAGCCTTTTTTTTGAGTTTTATCATGAAAATTATTTTGGTAGGACAAGGGCCTTTCGGTGAAAAAGTTTTAGAGGCCCTGATAAAAAGCAAAGAAGAAATAGTTGCATCTTTTTCTCCCGCAGACAAAAGGGGAGAGGGGATGCATATCGTGGCTGAAAAAGCGGGGATTTCCTCTTTTCGTCCGAAAGCCATGAAAGATCCGGGTGTTTACGATCTGTTTGTTAAACTGCAGCCGGATGTAGTCGCCCTCGCTTTTGTTACGGAGATTATTCCTGAAACACTGCTTACTGTACCTGTCTTAGGAAGCATTTGCTATCATCCCTCTCTTTTACCGAGGCATCGCGGAGCGAGCGCCATTAATTGGTCTATTATTCAGGGTGATACACGAACAGGTCTGACGGTCTTCTGGGTTGACAAGGGTATAGACACCGGCCCGATCCTGCTGCAAAAGGAAATTGATATCGGTCCGGATGACACGACAGGATCGTTGTATTTTAACAAACTATTCTCCATGGGCGTGGATGCCATGGCAGAGTCCATTGCGCTCATTAAAAGCGGGCAAGCTCAAAAAATTCGGCAGGATGAATCCCTGGCCACCTACGAACCCCCGTGTGATGATAAGGTCGCGCAGATAGATTTTAAAAAGCCCATCGATGAAATCTATAACCTGATTCGTGGATGTGATCCCCAACCGGGTGCCTATGTTGTTTTTGAAGGAAAAAAAATAAGATTTTATGACACAAAAAAAAGTCCTCAAAAAACGGGCAAACAGCCGGGCGAAATTGTTTCAATCGACGATGCAGGACTCTCCATCGCTGTTAACGGCGGCTCTATAAAAGCTGGAAAAGTCAGAGTGGACAAGGGCGAAAAAGTAAACCCGATTGAATTTGCCCAAAAAATGAACCTGAAGCCCGGCGATCGTTTGTAACCTGAATTGAGTTTCCCGCTTATCAGAACCTTAGTAAATACATCCTCCAACCAACGTTTTAATCAAAACAAACCACATTGCTTTTCCATTGACAGCATCCAGCGTCTCAATTATATTTAGTTTAACAATCTAGCTTTTTTGAATATCGAGTACACTATGGTCTGGCTGGCTATTACACTAGCAGGGTTGATACTGGTTGTTCTCCTCCTCAGTAACCGAAAGCAGCACACATTTCCCCCCAAGATAGACAGGCATGACAGTGATGACTGGAAATACGGCGATATCTGGAAACAGGATTCCCTGGATGAATCCGGCACTGATCAGAGTCAAGAGTTTGTTCCGATACTTCGCGGTGAAACAGGTTGGGGGTATGATGATACTCTTATGAATGATTTTGTTCTGTACCTGGGATCAAAGGGCATCCGTGCAAGCTATGACTCATTCCCGCTCGATCAGGTTAATGTATACGTGCTCAAAGTTGAAGTTGGAAAAGAGAATGAAGCGAGAAAAATATTACAAGACAAATTTTCTGAGGAAGTCAAATAAACTCGCAGCAAAAAGTATTTTGTTGCTGCCATTGGATTATTCATGACGAACATCCGTCTTCTGAAGAACGGAGTGGAGGCTTTCCCCGCGATGTTCGCGGCCCTGGATCGAGCCGCATCTTCCATCGCACTCGAAATGTATATTTTTTCAGATGACGATACCGGCAAAGCGTTTCACGATCATCTTTTTGCTGCGGCCAGGAGGGGAGTGCGAGTTCAGATTCTCGTTGATGCATGGGGCTCGTGGAGTTTGCCTGATGCCTACTGGAATGCTATTCGCTCTGTTGGCGGAGAGATTCGATGGTTCCATCCTCTTTTAAAAGGACTTCTTCCGTTTCGCAACCACCGGAAACTTTTGCTTATTGACAACCGTCTTGCCTATATTGGAGGAATGAATATCGCGGACGAGTACTATCGAGGAGCAAAAGGCGAGTTGCCATGGCGTGATAATGTTGTTGAAATTTCCGGTCTGGAGGTGACTCAACTCAGACGTTCTTTTTCGAGGATGTGGGCCAAAGCAGATATGCCCTATCGACGACTGTTCCGCTGGCTGAACACTCGGCATCGCATGAAGATTACTAAATGTAAAAAAGTGCAATTTTTAGAGAGCGGCCCCGACAATCCTATGCGGCCGGTGCGACAAGCGTATCTGCTGACAGTTCAGGACGCACGGAAAAGCATTGATCTGGCCATGAGCTACTTCTATCCACACGGCAGAATACTTTCTGCGCTAAAGCGCGCAGCCGCTCGGGGTGTTCGTGTACGATTGCTCGTTCCTCGGAAAATTGATGTAACAGTAGCACGCTGGGCCGCATGCGGGCTGTACGGCAGACTGCTCAGGGCAGGCATGGAAGTATGGGAATACGAGCCTGCAGTAATGCATGCAAAGCTTGCGATAGCGGATGATGCAGTCATTGCAGGATCAGCAAATCTTGATATCCGTAGCGGTAGAATCAATCATGAATTGGTTGCAATAGTAGCTGAACCGACCATTGCAACGAAAGCTCGCGAGGATTTTGAAGACGATCTTCGATGTTCGCAGCGGATTTTTCTTAAGGATTGGGAGACGAGGCCGCTTGTGCAAAAGCTTAAAGAACGCATTAGTTATTTTTTGCTGGCACGGACGGATGTTTATGTTGCCAGATTCTCAATGGCAAGAAAGATGAGGTAAGAAACCTGAGGACAGAGAATATGCGGATTCACTCCGTTTTCTGGGTTTAAGAAAGGGTTCTTGGTGAAAAATTGTGGTATGAGAAGGAGGATTATATGGGTATCAAAGGAACTAAAACTGAACAGAATTTGCTTGCAGCTTTTGCAGGAGAATCACAGGCTCGAAACCGGTATACTTTTTTTGCAAGCGCTGCCAAAAAAGAGGGGTATGAGCAGATTGCGGCAATATTCCAGGAGACCGCTGACAACGAAAAAGAGCACGCGAAGCGATTTTTCAAATTCCTCGAAGGCGGTATGGCTGAATTCACGGCAACTTTTCCTGCCGGACGAATTGGTACTACGGCAGAAAACCTGAAGGCAGCTGCAGAAGGCGAGCATGAGGAATGGGAAAAGCTATACCCTGTTTTCGCGGAGGTTGCAAAGAAAGAAGGTTTTTCCGATGTTGCAGCGGCGTTCATGTGCATTTCCCAGGTTGAAATTGAGCATGAAAAACGTTATTTGCATTTGCTGGAAAATATTCAGCAGGGCAAGGTGTTTAAACGAGATACGGCCACGGCCTGGAAATGCCGCAATTGCGGCTACCATCACGAAGGGCAAACGGCGCCAGAGCAGTGCCCCGCTTGTTTGCATCCGCGGAGCTTCTTCGAGTTGTTTACAGAAACATATTGAATTGAGCGGCCGGTCTTTTTGCTAAAAGCGGGGTTGTCCTAACGGGTTTCCAGGCTTTTTACTTCCCCAACACGGTGAATTTTGATCATATTCGTGGCGCCGACGACGCCAAGAGGAACTCCCGCGGTGAGCACGATCATGTCTTTTGCCTTGATAAGTTTTTGGGCAAGCATGGTATGCTCAACAGCGGCGATCATGTCGTCGGTGGTCCTCTTTGTCCGTAAAATTACCGGTGTTACCCCCCAATACAGGGATATTTTTCTGGCAACTTTCTCGAAAGGTGTTGCAGCGATAATCGGGACTGTCGGTTTATGTTTGGAAACGAGCAAAGCAGTAGATCCGGAATGTGTGAAGGTGACAATAGCGCGTGCTTGAAGTTCTGCCGCAGCTCTGCAGGCAGCATGAGCCATGCTCTCGCCGGTACCGAAAATATTGACATCAGGCGGGCGGGTGGGCAGGGACTTTTCAGCCTGCACGGCAATTTTTGTCATAAAAGCAACTGATTGTATCGGGTAGTTTCCGACTGCGGTTTCTCCTGAAAGCATAACGCAGTCCGAACCATCCAGAATCGCGTTTGCCACGTCTGATGCTTCAGCACGAGTAGGCTGCGGATTTTCAATCATGCTTTCGAGCATTTGTGTGGCCGTAATCACGGGTTTCTCAGCTTCATTGCAGGCCTTGATAATCCGCTTCTGAAGCAGGGGGACTTGTTCCGGGGACATTTCTACCCCAAGATCGCCGCGGGCCACCATGATGCCATCCGCCTCACGGATTATATCCTCCAGATTATAGATAGCCTCAGGTTTTTCAATTTTCGCTATGATCGGAATGTCGGCTTTCAGTGACCGCAGAAAACGCCTGGCGCGAATGATGTCATCCGCCCGCCGGACGAAGGACATAGCGATATAATCCACACTTTGTTTTACGCCAAAAGCCAGATCTATCTTGTCCTTGCGTGAAAGAGACGGAAGGGTGAGGTGGGCGCCGGGAAGATTGACCCCTTTATGGCTTTTCAGAACACCCCCGCGAACAACTTTGCAGACCAGGTGAGCAGAATTTTTCTTCGCAACCGTGAGCTCGAGTCTGCCGTCATCCAAAAGAACGGTATCATGAAGCTTGAGATCTTTTATCAGGCGCGGGTATGTTACGGAAATCTGTTCCCGTGTGCTGAGAATATTTTTTGTTGTGAGGGTCAGAAAATCCCCCCGCCGCAGAGTTATAGAACCATTTTGTATTGTTCCAACACGCAGTTTTGGCCCCTGCAAATCCTGAATAATTGCAATTTGCTTCCCGGCTTTTACCGCCTCTTGTCGGATTACCCTGATTCGGTGCACGTGGTCTTTTCGTTCGCCGTGTGAAAAGTTTAATCGCGCAGCATCCATTCCCGCATAGATAAGCCGGGCAATAGTAGCCGGTGAGCTTGAGGCTGGTCCGATGGTTGCAATAATTTTTGTACGCTTCGTCATGAAATCTCCTTTGCTGGTTCAAAACACGATGAAAATGCAGAGGTTGAAAAACGGCGACTTTTGAACAGTATATCATATTTAACTTGCCAAAATGGATGTTTGAAGATAAAAAAGTTGCCGGCTGAAAAAAGGATGTTATAATAACACGGCAGCGCGAAAAAATCAAAAAAAGCCCGCGCTGAGCGAACAATTTACAGAAACACAGAATGCGGAGTTTTAAGCATGCTCGAGACCATTGCTTCCCAGTTTCAAATCGAAGGCACGTTTATAAAGGCTGAACGTTTTGGAAGTGGCTTAATTAACGATACCTATCTGTGCGAATATAAAGAAAACGAAAAAACCAGCAAACATATTTTGCAGCGGATAAATTCCTTCGTGTTTAAACAGCCCGAACATGTTATGCGCAATATCGAAGTGGTAACTTTGCATATTTTGAAGCAACTCTCTCAAAAAGACATCGACAATTTAGAAATTATTACACCGACGCTGCTGTACAGCAAAAAAGGACAGCCATATTTTCGCGACAGCCTCGGCTCCTACTGGCGGTTATTTCGCTTTATCGAAGTCGGCAGCGTTTTTGATACTATACAGGATATTGGGCACGCATTTGAGGTTGGGTGCTGTCTCGGAAAGTTTCAATCCCTTGCGTCGGATATCAAGCCGCAGTTGCTCCGGGTAACGCTTCCCGGCTTCCATGACACACCGAGATATCTGAAGGAATACGATAAAGCGTTGAAGGAAAACTGCAGGGACCGTTCTGGCCTGATAGAACGCGAAATTGCTTTTGTAGAGCAAAGAAGACTGCTCGCTCCAATCCTTATGGAATTGATGACCTCCGGAGGCATTCCGCTTCGTGTTGTTCATAATGACCCCAAAGTAAATAACATCATGATTCACACAACGACTCACAAGGCCTTGTGCATGCTGGATTTAGATACAGTCATGCCGGGGATTGTGCATTTTGACTATGCAGATTGTGTGCGCTCTGCTGCCAATCCTGCGGGAGAAGAAAAGGACGATCTGAAAAAAGTTGATTTTGATTTGAGCTTTTTTGAGGCGATAACGAAAGGATATCTTCAGGAAGCGGGCAAGTTTCTTACCCGTGAGGAACGTGATGCACTTCCCGTATCGATAAAGGTCTTAACGTTTGAACTAGGAATCCGCTTCCTTGCCGATTACCTTCGCGGTGACAGCTATTTCAAAATTAAATACCCAGCACAGAACCTTGATCGTGCGCAAGTCCAGTTTAGACTGCTTGAACGCATAGAAGCAAAGTACGCACAGATTGCATCAGTGGTCGCTTTGCTTGCGTCGCATAGCAGCAAAACATGCACAAAGCATCCAGGACCAGAAGAATTAAAGCATTAGCATATCCGGAGAAAGGAGGTGGCGCTCAATGGCATGCGGCAAGAAATGTGGTGCGAAGAAAAAGGCAACGAAGAAAAAAGCTACGAAGAAAAAATAAAATGGTTGAGGCGGGTGCGATAACGCCCGCCTTTTTTTAAGCCCGGCCGATAGACTGTTTCCCAGTATTACATTGACATTTAAAACGAGGTGTGATAGAAAAATTTGCTGATTCAAGTCCGTACTAAAAGCATATAAAATTTTTCCAGAACAGATAATAATGAGCGAGGTTTCTTAATGTTTTCCGCAAAAGAACAGTTGAATGTAATAAAACGCGGTGCTGTAGAGGTTATTATTGAAAGCGATTTGCTGAAGAAGCTTGAAAAATCACTTGCTACCAATAAACCGCTCCGCATTAAGGCAGGCTTCGATCCCACGGCTCCTGATATTCATCTCGGGCATACCGTGCTGTTAAACAAGATGCATCAATTCCAGGAACTGGGGCACGAAGTTATTTTTCTCATCGGCGACTTTACGGGCATGATTGGGGACCCCACAGGGAAATCTGAGACGAGAAAACACCTTTCCCGGGAAGAGGTCCTGGACAACGCCAAGACGTACCAATCTCAAATCTATAAGGTTCTTGACAAGCAAAAAACGAGAATTGCCTTTAACAGTGCATGGATGGCGGACATGAAGGCAGAGCAACTGATCCAGCTTGCAGCACAATACACTGTTGCCCGCATGTTGGAGCGTGAAGATTTTAAAAAGCGCTATCAGGCCGAACTCCCGATCAGCATTCACGAATTTCTTTATCCGCTCATACAGGGGTACGATTCTGTCGCGCTCCAGGCCGACGTAGAACTTGGCGGCACAGACCAGAAATTTAATCTGCTTGTAGGGCGGGAGCTCCAGAAGGGGTGCGGGCAGGAACCTCAGTCAATCGTATTGATGCCGCTTCTTGAGGGTTTGGACGGATTAAATAAAATGAGCAAAAGCCTTGGTAACTATATTGGCATCAACGAGCCTGCCAAGGATATATTCGGCAAGATAATGTCCGTAAGCGACAAGTTGATGATTCGTTATTACGAGCTGCTCAGCGCTGTTTCTCTTCAAGACGTTGAGAAAATACAAGCCGACATCCAGACCGGCAAGCTCCATCCTATGGAAGCGAAAAAGATGCTTGCCTCGGAATTTGCGGACCGTTTTTGCGGATCCGGTGAAGGGCAAAAAGCCCGGCAGGAGTTTGAGAAAGTATTCAGTAAAAAAAATCTGCCGGAGGATATCCCCATTGCTGAAATAGTTTGGGATGGAGAAAAGATGAAGCTCACAAAAATCATGTCGACATCAGGAATTGTAGCGAGCAACTCTGAAGCGCGTAGAATGATTCAGCAGGGCGCAGTAGAGGTAAACGAAAAACCGGTCAAGGATATTGATGCAGAGTTATCAAAAGATGGTGAATATGTAATGCGGGTCGGGAAAAAACGTTTTGTGAAAATTGTCTCAAAGAAATAGGGCTAAAATTGCTTAAAATATTCAACCGCGCATGCCTCTACAGGTGGCGGATAGTTAATAGCTATATCTTATTTTCTTATTGGGGTCAGGAAGAATAAAAAAATGCATTTAATACGAAAAAAGACTTGACAGAAGGTCCGGATTCTGATAAATTGCGCCCTCGTTGGCCGTAAAACCTCGGGCAAAACCTCGAAGCTTTATTACTACCAACCAGCTTAAATAATAAAAAATTGAAGTTATTTTTCTTGACAAAATAAATTAAGTCTGATAATATTATTATTCTGCGATGTAGGCAGTATGTGCATGGTCTTTGAAAACTAAATAGGTGTAGAAACTCAAATCACTAACCAAAGTGGTTTGAGTGTTGGCGGGTTTTTGAGTATATAAAAGTCAAGTTACCTTGAGTAACATTGCATAAGGATCAGATTTTTTTGGAGAGTTTGATCCTGGCTCAGAACGAACGCTGGCGGCGTGCTTAACACATGCAAGTCGAACGAGAAGTACGTAGCAATACGTATTGTAAAGTGGCGCACGGGTGAGTAACACGTGGGTAATCTGCCCTTGAGTTTGGGATAACCCCGCGAAAGCGGGGCTAATACCGAATAAGACCACGAAGACCAAAGTCTTTGGGGTAAAAGGTGGCCTCTATTTATAAGCTATCACTTAAGGATGAGCCCGCGGCCCATTAGCTAGTTGGCAGGGTAACGGCCTACCAAGGCTATGATGGGTAGCTGGTCTGAGAGGACGATCAGCCACACTGGAACTGAGACACGGTCCAGACTCCTACGGGAGGCAGCAGTGGGGAATATTGCGCAATGGGCGAAAGCCTGACGCAGCAACGCCGCGTGGGGGATGAAGGTTCTCGGATTGTAAACCCCTTTCGATCGGAACGAATCCCCTCCTGGTAAATAATCAGGAGGATCGACGGTACCGAGAGAAGAAGCCACGGCTAACTCTGTGCCAGCAGCCGCGGTAAGACAGAGGTGGCGAGCGTTGTTCGGATTTATTGGGCGTAAAGCGAACGCAGGCGGTTTGGTAAGTCAGAGGTGAAAGACCACAGCTTAACTGTGGCACTGCCTTTGATACTGCCTTTCTTGAGTGCATGAGGGGGAAGCGGAATTCCGAGTGTAGAGGTGAAATTCGTAGATATTCGGAGGAACACCGGTGGCGAAGGCGGCTTCCTGGCATGTAACTGACGCTCATGTTCGAAAGCGTGGGTAGCAAACAGGATTAGATACCCTGGTAGTCCACGCCCTAAACGATGGGCACTAGGTGTGGGAGGTATCGACCCCTTCCGTGCCGCAGCTAACGCATTAAGTGCCCCGCCTGGGGAGTACGGCCGCAAGGTTGAAACTCAAAGGAATTGACGGGGGCCCGCACAAGCGGTGGTGCATGTGGTTTAATTCGACGCAACGCGAAGAACCTTACCTAGGCTTGACATCCCTGGAATCCCCTTGAAAGAGGGGAGTGCCCGCAAGGGAGCCAGGAGACAGGTGCTGCATGGCTGTCGTCAGCTCGTGTCGTGAGATGTTGGGTTAAGTCCCGCAACGAGCGCAACCCTTACCCTCAGTTGCCACCGGGTCATGCCGGGCACTCAGAGGGAACTGCTCCGGATAACGGGGAGGAAGGTGGGGATGACGTCAAGTCCTCATGGCCTTTATGCCTAGGGCTACACACGTGCAACAATGACCGGTACAAAGGGCTGCAATCCCGCGAGGGGGAGCCAATCCCAGAAAACCGGCCTCAGTTCGGATTGGAGTCTGCAACTCGACTCCATGAAGTCGGAATCGCTAGTAATCGCGGATCAGAACGCCGCGGTGAATACGTTCCCGGGCCTTGTACACACCGCCCGTCACACCACGAAAGCCTATTGTACCTTAAGTCGCTGCGTCAACCCGCAAGGGAGACAGGCGCCCACGGTATGATCGGTGATTGGGGTGAAGTCGTAACAAGGTAGCCGTAGGAGAACCTGCGGCTGGATCACCTCCTTTCTAAGGATGGCTTACAACGAACAAGTTTTCGTTGTCATCCAGGTCGTTCGCCAGCACCTATTTAGTTTTGAAGGACCATGAGCAATGCTCAGGGCTATAGGCATGGGCTCGGAGCTTTACCCCCGGGAAAAGTCCTGAGCCTGATCGAAGCGAAGTATAATCGTGACGGGCCTATAGCTCAGTTGGTTAGAGCGCACCCCTGATAAGGGTGAGGTCGGTAGTTCGACTCTACCTAGGCCCACCAAGCCAATTAAGATCATATGGTTTGATCTGGTTGCTGTCGGGGCTGTAGCTCAGCTGGGAGAGCACCTGCTTTGCAAGCAGGGGGTCGGCGGTTCGATCCCGCTCAGCTCCACCATTAAAATTTAAATATTATTTTTTTGATCTTTGCGTATTACGCAAAGCGTTCTTTGACAACTGAATAGCAAGATACAAGTAAAAAGCTGAGGCGAAAATCAAGAAACGCTGAATCTGCCAGGAGCAGATTTGGTGGTTAAGCTACAGAAGGCGTATGGTGGATGCCTTGGCGCCAAGAGGCGATGAAGGACGTGGCAAGCTGCGATAAGCTTCGGGGAGCCGCTAACAGGCTTTGATCCGGAGATTTCCGAATGGGGCAACCCTACCTGGTGCTGCCAGGTAACCTGCATCTGAATTCATAGGATGCCGGAGCAAACTCAGGGAAGTGAAACATCTCAGTACCTGAAGGAAGAGAAAGAGACATCGATTCCCCTAGTAGTGGCGAGCGAACGGGGAACAGCCCAAACTGGATCCATGTGATAGCTTGCGGGCGTTATGGATCTGGGGTTGCAGGGCTTTGCCGGTGGGGGCCGCATACCTCACGGAGAGTTACAAACCTCATTCATAGTTGAACGATCTGGAACGATCGGCCATAGACGGTGATAGCCCGGTAAACAAAACGAATAGAGGCTCTCTGGGCAGAGTACCTAAGTACCACGGGACACGAGAAACCCTGTGGGAATCCGGAAAGACCACTTTCCAAGGCTAAATACTACTTGGCGACCGATAGTGAACCAGTACCGTGAGGGAAAGGTGAAAAGAACCCCGGGAGGGGAGTGAAAAGAACCTGAAACCGTACGCTTACAAGCAGTGAGAGGGCTATGGGCCGCAAGGTCAAAGCCTGATCGCGTGCCTTTTGCATAATGAGCCGGCGAGTTATTAGGTGTGGCGAGGTTAATCCCGATAAACGGGAGGAGCCGTAGCGAAAGCGAGTCTGAATAGGGCGATTCAGTCACATTTAATAGACCCGAAGCGGAATGATCTACCCATGGCCAGGGTGAAGCGGAGCTAACCCTCCGTGGAGGCCCGAACCGTTTATTGTTGCAAAAATATCGGATGAGCTGTGGGTAGGGGTGAAAGGCTAATCAAATTCCGTGATAGCTGGTTCTCCCCGAAATAGCTTGAGGACTAGCCTTGCAAATTAACTGACGGAGGTAGAGCACTGAATGGACTAGGGGCCTTACCCGGTTACCAAACCCAATCAAACTCCGAATACCGTCAAGTCTTATTGCAAGAGTCAGACTACGGGTGCTAAGATTCGTGGTCAAAAGGGAAAGAGCCCAGACCGCCAGCTAAGGTCCCTAAATATATGCTAAGTGGGAAAGGTTGTGGAAGCGCACAGACAGCCAGGAGGTTTGCTTAGAAGCAGCAATCCTTTAAAGAAAGCGTAATAGCTCACTGGTCAAGCGGGTCCGCGCCGAAAATATAACGGGGCTCAAGCATATTACCGAAGCTGCGGATTCCAGAGCAATCTGGAGTGGTAGGGGAGCATTCTGTCGTAGGTTGAAGGCGGACCGTAAGGACCGCTGGACGAAACAGAAGAGATTCTGCCGGCATAAGTAGCGATAAAACGGATGAAAAATCCGTTCGCCGAAAACCTAAGGTTTCCTGGGCAATGTTAATCATCCCAGGGTGAGTCGGTACCTAAGTCGAGGCCGAAAGGAGTAGACGATGGACAGCAGGTTAATATTCCTGCACTACAGTGGTAGCGTTATCAGCAATGGGGGGACGCAGTAAGGTAGGCCTACGGGCGATTGGAAATGCCCGGCCGCAATTCTAGGAGGATCTCATAGGCAAATCCGTGGGATCATTACTCTGAGGAAAGCGGGGAAGCGAGTCTTCGGACAAGCCAACTGGTTGATCCTACACTGCCAAGAAAAACCTCTAGCGAGTTATCATTGTAACCGTACCGCAGACCGACACAGGTAGGTAGGAGGAAAACTCTAAGGCGCTTGAGAGAACTCTGGCTAAGGAACTAGGCAAATTAGCCCCGTAACTTCGGGATAAGGGGCGCCTCGGTAGGGTGTCAAAGCCCAAGGAGGCCGCAGTGAAATGGCTCTGGCGACTGTTTATCAAAAACACAGGTGTCTGCTAAGCCGCAAGGCGATGTATAGGCACTGATGCCTGCCCGGTGCCGGAAGGTTAACAGGAGGGGTTAGCGCAAGCAAAGCCCTGAATCGAAGCCCCGGTAAACGGCGGCCGTAACTATAACGGTCCTAAGGTAGCGAAATTCCTTGTCGGGTAAGTTCCGACCTGCACGAATGGCATAACGACTGGAGCACTGTCTCGGCCAGAGACTCAGCGAACTTGTATTATCGGTGAAGATGCCGATTACCCGCAACTAGACGGAAAGACCCTGTGAACCTTTACTATAGCTTGGCAATGAATTTTGGAACGGTATGTGTAGGATAGGTGGGAGACGTTGATACGGGGGCGCTAGCCTTCGTGGAGTCGCCGTTGAAATACCACCCTTATTTTTCTGAAATTCTAACCTGGACCCATTATCTGGGTCGGGGACATTGCCTGGTGGGTAGTTTGACTGGGGCGGTCGCCTCCCAAAGTGTAACGGAGGCGCCCAAAGGTTCCCTCAGGCTGGTCGGAAATCAGCCTTCGAGTGTAAAGGCATAAGGGAGCTTGACTGCGAGACTGACAGGTCGAGCAGGTACGAAAGTAGGGCTTAGTGATCCGGTGGTCCCTCGTGGGAGGGCCATCGCTCATCGGACAAAAGGTACTCCGGGGATAACAGGCTTATCGCGTCCAAGAGTTCACATCGACGACGCGGTTTGGCACCTCGATGTCGGCTCATCGCATCCTGGGGCTGAAGTAGGTCCCAAGGGTTTGGCTGTTCGCCAATTAAAGCGGTACGAGAGCTGGGTTCAAAACGTCGTGAGACAGTTTGGTCCCTATCTGTTGTGGGCGTAGGAGATTTGAGAGGATCTGTCCCTAGTACGAGAGGACCGGGATGGACGAACCTCTAGTGTGCCAGTTGTCCCGCCAGGGGCAGTGCTGGGTAGCTATGTTCGGTCGGGATAACCGCTGAAAGCATCTAAGCGGGAAACCCACCTCAAGACGAGATCTCCCGGGGAGCAATCCCCCTAAAGACCCCCGGTAGACTACCGGGTTGATAGGCTGGGCGTGTAAGGGTGGTAACATCCTAAGCTAACCAGTACTAATAGGTCGTGCGGCTTAACCACTAAATTTTCTGCTTCTGACAGATTCGGCTTTTTGTATATCTTGCTTATTCAGTGTCAAATACATATGTCGTTTAAGGTTTCTCGGCGTCTATACCGGAGGGGTCACACCCGTTCCCATCTCGAACACGGAAGTTAAGCTCTCCTGGGCCGATGATACTATGACCGAGAGGTTATGGGAAAGTAGGACGTCGCCGGGATATTTTTCAAGCCCATCATTCATTTGAGTGATGGGCTTTTTTAATATCCGAACTCTGCGCTGTGTCTTGCAATCAATACGTCAATCGTTTTTATATTTATAAAAAACAATTCTTCGTGCTATACTGTCGGCCATGCGATTGATAGCAGACCTCCATGTCCACTCCCATTATTCCCGCGCAACAAGTAAAGATATGTCTCCTGAGGGCATCTGGAGATGGGCACAGCTCAAAGGTATTTCCGTTATTGGCACCGGTGATTTTACCCACCCACAGTGGCTTAAAGAACTGCAGGAAAAAACTGAACCAACAGGGAACGGCCTGCTCACGCTCAAGAAAGAATTTCAGACTGCTGACGTTCCTGCATCCTGCAAGGCCGATGTGTCTTTCGTTCTCTCCGCGGAAATCAGCTGTATCTACAGTAAAAATGGAAAGACGAGGAAAATACACTCAGTCATTCTTGCACCGGACTTTGCCAGTGCTGCACGGCTGAATCTGGCTCTGACAAAAATCGGAAATCTAACCGCTGATGGCAGACCCATTCTCGGCCTCGACGCAAAAGAGTTGCTGAAAATTACGCTTGAAGCGTCCCCCGAGTCTTTGTTCATCCCTGCTCATGTGTGGACCCCGCATTTTTCCGTTTTCGGAGCGGCATCGGGGTTTGATTCCCTGGAAGAATGTTTTGAGGAACTGACGCCGCATATTTATGCTGTTGAAACAGGGCTTTCCTCGAATCCAGCGATGAACTGGCGACTTTCCATGCTTGATCGGATAACACTGGTATCAAACTCCGATGCTCATTCAGCAGGAAAAATCGGACGCGAGGCGAATATCCTTGACACCGACCTCGCGTATTCATCTTTAACGGATGCAATCAAGACACGGAAGAATTTTCTCGGCACTATTGAGTTTTTCCCTGAGGAAGGAAAGTATCATTTTGACGGCCACCGCGAGTGCAGTGCCAGTTTATCACCCCTGGAAACGATTCATCATAACTATCTCTGCCCGGTCTGCGGCAGGAAAGTCACGGTTGGTGTGATGCACCGGGTTGAAAAACTGGCCGATCGGCAAGAAGATTTCAAGCTTTCCGGTGCTCCCCCGTATCGCTCCATTATTCCGCTGCCTGAGATCATTGCAGAAAGCCTGAACGTAGGCGTAAACACAAAAACAGTAAATACTCAATATTTTCGCATGCTCGAAAAACTGGGCAATGAATTCAAAATACTCCTTGATACCACGCCGGAAGATATCGAATGCGCTGGTACCCCTCTGATTAAGGAAGCCATCTCCCGCATGCGGAAAGGCAATATTCATATTGCGCCCGGATACGATGGTGAATATGGAAAGATCAGTATATTTAAAGAAACGGAACGAACGGTGGACAAGAGGCAGATGAAATTACTCTAAGATACCTGTTACGACGCAGACATGCAGATTTTGTCGAGATACAGCCGTCTGGGGCGACCACTCTTCCAAAGGTTCTTCACATGCAGTTTACACGCCAGATACTTGATGGATTAAACGAAAACCAAACAAAAGCCGTTTCTGCACCAGAAGGCCCCCTGCTGATTGTTGCGGGGCCGGGAACGGGAAAGACGCTGACCATTGTTCGCCGGATCGCTTATCTTGTAGAACAGGGAGCTACTCCGGAGGGCATTCTTGTCGTGACGTTTACAAACCGTGCGGCGCAAGAAATGAAAACTCGGGCAGAAGCGCTGCTGGAAAACAAAGCATTACGCCTCTTTATAGGCACGTTCCACCTTCTTGGACTCAAAATTTTAAAAGAAACTTCCGGGGAAAGATTCATTCTGTTCGACAAAGAAAGCCAGTTGCAACTCATCAAAACTGTTTCGAAGCTTCCGAACAAACGAGCAGAAAAACTGATGGAAAAAATATCGAGAGTGAAAAATTTTCAGGAGAATAACGACGGAGAGATGCAGGAGATGCTCACGCTGTATCACTCTGCACTAAGACAGCGCAACGCCTATGATTTTGACGATTTGATTCGTGTTCCTCTTGCATTGCTTGAGAGTAACCTGGAAATTCGCAAGAGATATCAGGAGAGGTTTAAACACATCGTGGTGGATGAATACCAGGATATTAATGCCGCCCAATATCGATTACTAAAAATTCTTACACCAAACGACAATATCTGCGTTGTGGGAGATCCAGATCAGGCAATCTATGCTTTTCGGGGTGCGGACGTCCGGAATTTTCTGGATTTTGAACATGATTTTCCCGGGGCAACAAAAGTTACGCTCACAGAAAACTACCGATCCACCGGCAGTATTCTTCAGGCTGCTGGAACCGTAATAAAAAACAATGCAAAAAGGATTGATAAACCCCTTGTTTCCAGACAGGGAAAAGGCGCAGATCTTACGATTATTTCCGTTCCTGATGAAAAAAGCGAGGGGAGTACTATCGTGAGGGAAATCGAGAGGAGAATCGGAGGAACGAGTCATTATCAAATGAGGCATGATCATGCCATTGAATGTGGTAAAAACCACTCTCTCAGATTTTCTGATTTTGCCGTTTTATTCAGGACCAATGCCCAGGCAAGGGTTCTGGGAGAAGCGTTTCGTACATCGGGCATTCCTTATCAAGTGCTTGGCCGCAATAAAAACGCACAGACAAAAGAAAGAGAAGAGACGGTTGCCTATCTTCGCTCCCTTCTGCGAACCGATGAAAGCCCCGGCGCAACTCCTCCGGAAGATCAAGAAGCAAAGCTTATCACGCCGGAGGACTACTTTGACCCGCGGGCAGATGTTGTTACACTTATGACACTGCATTCAGCGAAGGGACTGGAGTTTCCGGTTGTATTTATAGCAGGGTGTGAAGAAGGGCTTATTCCATACACCGCGCTGCAAGGCAGCATGGATATTGAAGAAGAGCGCAGGCTTTACTATGTGGGAATGACTCGCGCAAAAGAGGAGTTGCTGATCCTGCATTCAAGAAGGAGGTTCCTTTTCGGCTGCCAGTCATCGCCGGGGCCTTCCCCTTTTCTTGACGAAATTCCTACCGCACTCGTGCAACGAAGAACGATACCTGACAAAAAAGAAGCAAAGCAGAACCAGCAGATCGGATTGTTTTAATTCAGGGACTCCACTTGCGTTCTCTCTTTTTTTGTGATAGAACAGGGGTGCGTATCGATGCCGAATCCCTTTTAACGAGTGTTCTGCCGGATACCAGGAAGAGGTTGATTCCATGCCAACGAAAATAAAAATTTCAATTCAAAATATCTCGCTTGATGCTGAGCTTTACGATACTGCCTGTGCCAAGGCAATTGCAGCAGTGCTCCCTCTTGAAACAACACCCAATAAATGGGGCGATGAGTTTTATTTCGGCATTCCGGTGAAAAACGGACCAGATGAGACGGCAACGTCAAAAGTAAACATTGGCGATATCGGCCTTTGGCCTCCCGGAAATGCACTGGCGATATTTTTCGGACCCACGCCCATGAGCAGCGGCAATGATCCTGTACCGGCAAGTGACGTAAACATAGTTGGGAAAATTACCGGTGATGCAACAGTGCTGAGAAAAGTAAAAGGGACAGCAACGATTAAAATCGAAAAATCCTAGGAGAGGACTGCTACCGAGACGTCTTCCGGGGCGGCTCGCGAATGCCGACGCTCCGTCCTTGCATCTTTTGTCTCTTTCGTTTCCGCTTTTCTTGTGTTAATATAATCCACGTGAATAATACACAACCAACGATCATTCCCCGTTCTGCCCACACGCTTTCCCGTAAATGGATCAGCCCTAACGCACTCCGCGTACTCTACCGATTGAAGGAAGCCGGATACCTTGCCTATCTGGTGGGCGGAGGCGTGCGCGATTTGCTGCTTGGCCGTGAACCCAAGGACTTCGACATCGCAACGGACGCCACGCCGGGGGAGGTTAAAAAACTGTTCCGCAACTGCCGCCTCATCGGACGGCGTTTCCGCCTTGCCCATATTCACTTTCATAACGAGATCATTGAAGTTGCCACGTTTCGTGCTCAAATTGCCGCAACCGCAGACGCTGCCCAGGAGGCAACAGCGGCAGATTTCCCCCACGGTTGTTCCTCTGCCTCTGCTCCGGCATGCACAGCGGGCGGATCGTCAATTCAAACCGCCGACTCTCAAGCCAACCAGCCACAGCACAAGCCGGTTCTGCCCCGTGTGTTGAAGACCGAAGAAGGAATGATCCTGCGTGACAATGAATTTGGCTCACCGGAGGAAGATGCGCTCCGCCGGGATTTTACGGTAAATGCCTTGTTCTACAATATTGCGGATTTTTCCGTGATTGATTACGTAAATGGAATGGGGGACCTTCAGAGTGGCGCGATCCGGGTCATCGGCGATCCGATGGTGCGTTTTACAGAGGACCCGGTGCGGATGGTGCGCGCGGTCCGTTTCGCCGCCATGCTTGGATTTGATATTGAGGAGACCACCTACCACGCAATTGTACAGCTAAAGGAAAAAGTTTCCCTTGCCTCCCCCGCGCGTATGTATGAAGAGGTGCTGAAACTGTTTTTGCTCGGCGAAGGGGAAAAAACGTATCAATTGCTGAGGAAAACAGGCTTGTTCGGCGTGATTTTCCCCCTTTTGAATGAATGGGTGGATGCGGAATCGAACGGTTTTCCCCACACGTGGATCGGAAAAGTGCTCGATTGGGTGGATGCTGCCGTGCAGTCCGGGAAGCCGGTGTCGGCGACCTTTTTGTTTGCACTTCTGTTCGGCCAATGCATTGCAGAGAAGTCCGCCGAGTTACGAGAAGACGGCCTTGTTCGGCTTGATGCCGTCACCAAGGCAGTTCATGGGGCCCTTGCCGTACAGGCGCCGCGGGTGCAGATACCGAAAAAAACCGGACTTGCGATGCGTGACATCTACTGGAACCAGCAGCGTTTTGCGAAGCGGGAAGGAAAATATCCGCATTATTTTCTCCATCGGCCCGGATTTGGCGATGCATATGAGTACCTGTGTTTTACGAGCGAAGCTTTGGGTGAACATAAAGATCTGTGCGCGTGGTGGAAGGCCTTCGCTCTGACCAATCCTCCAGCGCTTGCTCCGAACGAGCATAAGAAAAAACAGGTACAGGCCGGAAAGACCTCGTCTGCCAGGCGAAGGAAAAGACCGAGGAAACAGCACGGAGCGCAAAAACAGAAATCGGTGAAAACGTTGCCGGAGAAAAATGCAGGACCCGTAAGTATTGCGGGAACGCACATCGAAGAACCTATCGGAAACCGTAAAAGATCGAGTGATGCCGAGACAGCCCGTCCACCGGAGCAGGGGCATTAACTATTCTGTGAGAAAATCAGATGTCGAAACCTCCGCGCTATTTTGTAAAACCGGAACAGATTTCCGGCACGACCATTCTTCTTTCTGATGAAGATGTGCGGCACATTGCCACTGTACTGCGCATGAAGCCCGGTGCGATATTGAGCCTGTGTGATGGCGTCGGTTCGGAATACACGGCAAAAATAATCGATATCGTTCGCACAAAAATTACCGCAGAAATTATCAGCACGTCCAAAGCAGCGTTGCCTGTCCCCTCCGTAACCCTGGCCCAGGGTTTGCCGAAATACGACAAAATGGATTGGATTGTACAAAAAACCACGGAACTTGGCGTCAGCCGGATTGTGCCGGTGGAAACTGAACGGACAGTTGTTAAGTTAAAAGATCAGCAGAAACGCCTTGCACGGTGGCAGAAAATTTCCCGTGAGGCAGCCATGCAAAGCCGGAGAGCCAGCATCCCAATCATTGCTCCGCTGGCTGGATTTGACGATTTTGTCGGAACTTCCGCTCACGCCGGACAATCTGTGCTGAAACTTCTCCCGTGGGAAGAAGGCGTACAGCCTATTCAAGAAGTTCTCCAATCGCATCCAGGCATACAGGATTGTATCGTTCTCATCGGCCCGGAAGGTGGATTTTCAGCGTCAGAGGCGGACCGGGCAACGGCCAGTGGTTTCCACCTGGTGAGCCTGGGGCCGAATATCCTTCGGACCGAGACAGCAGCCGTCGCTGCCGTGAGCATGCTTCTCTATCATTACCAATCCCGATAATGGGTGGCCTGATCAGGAAGCGGCATATTCAGCGCACGCCATGTGTTCCTGAATTTATGTTGAGTTTTTTGCGAACAGGTATTTCCCTTGACACAAAAACAGGAGAGATGTTAATATCAACGGCTACGAAAGGCGGTTTCATGAAGCTTGCTCTGGGCTCTGATCACGGCGGATGGGAATTAAAGGCCGAAATTATAAATTTTCTCAAAACTTTCAAGGATATCGAGCTGAATGACTATGGTACGAACAACGGTGATTCCGTCGACTACCCTGACTTCGGCAAGAAGGTTGCCGAGGCAGTCTCCGGGGGCACGGTTGACCGGGGTATTCTGATCTGCGGCACCGGCATTGGCATGTCTATCGTCGCAAACAAATATCCCCGCGTGCGTGCCGCGCTCTGCCACGATCATTTCACAGCACTGATGAGCCGTCTCCACAATGATGCCAATATTCTGGTGCTCGGTGAGCGGGTACTTGGCAAGGGAGTGGCGCTCGACATTGTAAAAACCTGGCTCGAAACGGGGTTTGAGGCAGGAAGGCATCAGATCCGTCTTGATAAAATACGGACACTTGAACAAACAGTAAAGGAATAGAATGGCCATGTCTGAACTGCGGGAAACAGATTTTGAAATATACAGTGCGATCAAGGGTGAGGAAGAGCGTGAGCTTTCCAAAATTGTCCTTATTGCTTCTGAGAATTATGTAAGCCGTGCGGTGCTTGAGGCGCAGGGGTCGGTCTTCACGAACAAGTACGCGGAAGGGTATCCTCACCGCCGCTACTATGGCGGATGCGAATTCGCGGACAAGGCGGAGGAGCTTGCCATCGAACGCGCGAAAAAATTGTTCGGCGCCGAGCATGTAAATGTGCAGCCGCACGCCGGTTCGCAGGCCAATATGGCCGTGTACTTCAGCGTGCTGAAGCCCGGCGACACGATCCTCGGAATGGGGCTTGCGCACGGTGGGCATCTGACGCACGGCGCACCGGTGAGTTTTTCCGGGTCGCTGTTTCACGCGGTCTCATACGGTGTGGACAAGGAAACGGAACTGCTCGACTACGACGAGGTGGAGAGGCTCGCGCTTGAACACAAGCCCAGGCTTATTGTCGCAGGCTTCAGCTCATATTCGAGAATACTTGATTTTGCCCGGTTTAGAAAAATTGCCGACAGGGTCGGTGCTTATCTGATGACGGATGTTGCTCACATAGCCGGTCTTATTGCTGCCGGCGAACATCCCAGTCCCATCCCCCATGCAGACTTTGTCACCACCACGACCCACAAGACCCTGCGCGGCCCCCGCGGCGGCATGATCATGTGCAAGGAAAAATTTGCGAAGGCCGTTGACAAGCAGATTTTCCCCGGACTTCAGGGCGGGCCGCTCATGCATGTGATTGCGGCCAAGGCGGTTGCATTCAAGGAGGCGCTCACGCCGGAGTTCAGAGAATACCAGCAGCAGATCATCAAGAACGCGAAAGCGCTTGCCAAACGGCTGACGGAGGAAGGGTTCCGCATCGTTTCCGGCGGGACAGAGAACCACCTCATGCTGGTTGATTTGACGCCCAAAAACATCACCGGAAAAGACGCGGAAGCGGCCCTTGATGCCGCCGGGATCACGTGCAACAAGAACAGCATTCCCTTTGAGCAAAAACCGCCGATGATCACGAGCGGCATCCGTCTGGGAACGCCGATTGTGACCACACGCGGCATGCGTGAGCCGGAGATGAAAATTGTCGGCGACCTGATCTGCGAAACCCTGAAAAATATGAATTCTCCGGAGAAGCTTGCCGCCATCAGAGCGCGGACAACCTCTTTCTGCAGCAAATTCCCGATGTTTGCTATAGAAAAAGCAGGCGTATAGCGCACAGTACCTGACCATAAGACATCAGGCCCCTTAGAGCAGCGAGGTACGAATATGCCCCGTCCTTCCTGGGACGAATATTTCATGGAAATCGCCCACCTGGTAAAGAAGCGATCCACCTGCGTCCGCCGCCAGGTCGGAGCCGTGCTGGTAAAAGACAAGAATATTCTTGCCACCGGATACAACGGCGCGCCCTCCGGCATCCGGCATTGCCTGGACGTCGGTTGCCTGCGCGAGCAGATGGGCATTCCCTCAGGTGAACGGCACGAGATATGCCGAGGCCTTCACGCTGAACAAAACGCCATTATTCAGGCGGCCAAGCATGGCACGGGCATTGAAGGTTCGACGCTCTATTGCACGAACCAGCCCTGCGGCATCTGCGCCAAAATGATTATCAACGCGGGGGTCGACCGCATCATTTTTGAAGAAGGCTATCCCGACCAGTTGGCCGCCGAAATGCTGAAGGAATCAGGCATCACGATAGTGCACTACAGGAAAAATCACGACAAAGAAAACGGCTGAACCGATTTCCGGCGTTTCGTTCTTGATGCAGGAGTTGTATGCGCTGTCCTTATTGTTCCAGTCTCGATAATAAAGTCGTGGACTCCCGCATGGGCAAGGAAGGTGAATCCATCCGCAGGCGGCGTGAATGCCTGAAATGCGGAGGGCGGTTTACCACCTATGAACGCGTTGAAGAGATGCTGCCGTCGGTCATCAAGAAGGACGGCAGGCGGGAACCCTTCGACCGGAGCAAGATACTGAGCGGGCTCAAAAAGGCCTGCGAAAAACGGCCCATCAGCATGGAGGTCCTTGAACAGACTGCGGACGCAATCGAGAAGGCGCTCCAGGAAAAAGGGCTGAAAGAAGTTCCGAGCACGCTCATCGGGGAACAGGTCATGGAGCATCTCCACAAGCTCGACGAGGTCGCGTACGTCAGGTTTGCCTCGGTCTACCGGTCGTTTAAGGACATCAACGAGTTTATGAGCGAACTCAAAGACATCCTGAACAACAAGGAAATTGCGCCGAAAGAAGGGCCGGTTGAAAAAACCGGCAAGGCGGAAACCAAAAAACCTGAAAAATTGTCCCTCCCGCTTGATTCTTAATCAAGGCACCCTTGCCAATGTCCGACCTCGTTGTTGATATAGCCGTAGGCGTCTCCGTCAATAAAACCTTTCACTACCTCGCGTCAGAACCTGTAGCCAGTCGACTTGCACCGGGTTCCCGCGTCCTTGTGCCGTTTGGAAGCAGGCGTCTCATCGGCACCGTTGTAGGTTTTCCGCAGACTGCCGAGAAATCAGACCTCAAAAACGTAATCGAAATCGCCGAAGCCCCGATTCCTGCCGATCTTCTCACCCTGGCGCAGTGGATGGCCGATTATTACCTGTATCCGCTTGGACAGACGATCGAAACCATTGTGCCCAAAGCCCTCTCGCGGACGAAGCCGAAGAAGGAGGTATTCATCCGCTTGCTCGCTGATCCCGCTTCTCTTCAACTCAAAGGAAAGAAACAGACAGAGCTGGTGGCAATTCTTTCCGAACGGGGAAAGGTGCTACGCGATGATCTTGACAATATTCCGGCGCAAACGATAAAGGCCCTCCACAACGCCGGCGTTATCGAGATTACCGAGCGAAACACGGCAGCGGCGCAGGCAGCAGACAGTGTTTCACCGGGCAATCCGCCGCCGCTCATGCCCGAGCAGGCAGAAGCCGTGCGAAAAATCAGCGAGGCCATATGCAACGAGGACTTTGGGACATTTCTTCTGCATGGCGTAACCGGGAGTGGAAAGACCGAGGTATATCTTCACGCTATCGCGAAAATTGCAGGGACCGGGAAAGGCTCAATTGTGCTGGTGCCGGAAATTGCACTGACCCCGCAGCTGGTCAACAGGTTCAAACAGCGGTTCGGCAACCGTACGGCTGTCCTGCACAGCGGGCTCACGGACCGCGAACGTGCCGACGAATACCGCAGAATTCTGTGCGGCAGTGTGGATGTCGTGATCGGCGCTAGGTCCGCCGTATTCGCGCCGTTTGACAAGATAGGGATCATTATTGTCGATGAGGAGCACGAGAACTCCTACAAGCAGGATGAAGGCCTCCGGTATCATGCCCGGGACGTGGCCGTCATGCGCGCGAAACTGCAGAATGCCGTTGCCGTGCTTGGTTCCGCCACTCCCTCGCTCGAAAGCTATTACAACGCAAAAAACGGCAAGTACACGTATTTGCACCTCCCGAACCGAGTTGACCACCGGCCCATGCCCGAAGTGACCGTGGTAGACGCAAAAACACTGCAACCCGCCTCGCTGTATTCCCCGCTTCTTATTGAGCACATCAGGCAGCGGCTCGCAAACAACGAGCAAACGCTTCTTCTTCTGAACCGCAGAGGATTTTCGTCCGTGCTCATCTGCCGGGATTGCGGCACCGCCGTCAAGTGTCCCGGCTGCAGCGTCTCACTCACGTATCACAAGTCAGAGCAAAAACTGAAGTGCCACTACTGCGGTTTTCACACCCGTCCTCCGGACAAATGCCCTGTTTGCTTCAGCATCGAGATGAAACTTGTCGGTTCAGGCACGCAGAAGATAGAGGAAGAACTGCAGACGCTCTTCCCCGAAGCGCGGCTGCGCAGAATGGACAGCGACACTGTAAAGGGCAGAAATGCCTATGATTCCCTGCTGCAGCAGGTCGACCGCCGGGAGATCGACATTCTGCTCGGGACGCAGATGATAGCCAAGGGCCACGACTTCCCCGCGGTGACGCTGGTGGGCGTGGTGGACGCGGACACAGGACTGAATCTGCCGGACCTGCGGGCCGCGGAAAAAACCTTTCAGCTGATCACGCAGGCGGCAGGCAGGGCGGGACGGGGCGAACTGGGCGGCGGAGTGATTATCCAGACCATGAATCCGGGCCATTACTCGATCCGGCACAGCAGGACCCATGATTATGAAGGGTTCTACAACGAGGAAATCGCTTACCGGGCCGAGCTTCGCTATCCTCCCTTTACCCGCATCATCAAACTTGAAATCAAAAGCGCGCAGGAATCATGCGCGGCCGGGGCGGCCAAAACGGCCCATGACCGGATCCGCAGCCGTATGCGCGGCAAGGATGTCATGCTTCTCGGTCCGGCGCCCGCGCCGATATCACGTGTCCGTGGACAATACCGGTTTCATCTGCTGCTTCTTTCCGAGCATCGGGAAAAAATAAGAGCGCTTGCTGTTGAAGGCAAAAAAGCTGTAGAGGAAAGTAATGGCCG
Organism: Nitrospirota bacterium; assembly: GCA_963663225.1. GTDB lineage: Bacteria > Nitrospirota > UBA9217 > UBA9217 > UBA9217 > JBAZLV01. The sequence goes on from OY760142.1 coordinate 1,472,306, forward strand.
GAAGTGCAGAGTGCTGATGGATGTGGATCCGGTGAATCTGATGTAAATTGTTTCACTCCTTTTCCCCGCCTTATCCAAATGCAGTATCCAACTCTTTAAACCCTTTACAATACGTGCCCGAATATAGTATTCTTATTCGTAGGAATATTAATCAGAAGATAAAAGGATGGCTGTCTCAGATTCGGCATAGATGTCTCGCAAATGTTAAAGTCCTCGATGCCGAGATTGAAAACTGACATTGGACTGACAGCGTTGGATCCTTCCTGAAATATGCACTGACATGCTGATAAGTCAGGGAGTAATTTTCAGCTAGAATTCTTGATAAGAGAAAATATTATGTTTTGCCCGAAATGCAGAACTGAATATAGAAAAGGTTTTTATATTTGTGCTGACTGCGGTGTAACGTTAGTGCCAGAATTACCGCCAGAGGAACAAGATCAACCAGTGCCTGAATATGTGAGCAAGGCCGAAGAAAAATTAGGCTTAAAGTTATTAGCAGAAGCGCCAAGTAATACAATTCTGCTTAAAACGACTAACGATAGTATGGAAGCCATTACAATAGCTGGTTTACTCGATGTAAATGGTATTGCGTCGTATACGATATCTAAAGGACCTTCTTCGGATATCGGAAGGTTAGATTGGTCATTACTCACATATAATATATTTGTAGATGATAATTTATTCAATCAAGCACAAAAAATTATTAATTCTCAAGATACCAATACAGACGTAGATCGTGAATGGATGCTATATAAGCAAAAAGAAGAAAAAAAAGAGGCATTTTGGGGTCGTACAACCGGTTTGATCATAGCTATATTTTTTTACACACTTTCTCTTTTGCCAATGAAAGAATCCGATGCAACCATGAGGCATATATTAGAAGGTGCCTCAATATGTTTCGTTTTACTCGTGTTAATCTCATGCTATCGAGGCAAGAAAAGTAAATAAACTACTTCCTGAACTAGTGATGTTTGGATTCTGACGAAAAGTGCATAGTTCTAATGGAATGTGTGACCCAGTATAGATTGTACCCATCGCGAAAGTCATATATTACAGCAAGGAGAATTCAATATGTCAAATGACTCTCTTCCATTTGGGAAAATACAAATATTAACTCTTGTGTTGACATTAATAATTTCGCTGCAATTAGTGGGTTGCGGCATAGTTGGGTATTCGACATTTAAGATGGAAGAATGGAACATGCCTCAACAGCCGGCCAATTTCGAAAAGACAGAGATATCGTTATATGGTAAAAATCAGGAAGTGGAGGGCTATTATGTTGAAGCATCACATTTTGAACCATACTTTGGGCTCACTAAAGTGCTTCGAGAGCGGTTCAAAATTGCTGACGTATTCTCAGAAAGTCAAAATAGATTTCTGATTAAAATAGAAGAATCTATTGAGGGCCGGCGACAAAATAAACCTACAGTATGGGAATTAATACATATCTACACATTTAATGTCATACCATATATATGGACGGATAAGCGCTCTATCACATATACTATTACAGCGCCCAATAACGAAATAAAATCGTTTACGCATAGCTATGTCGTGCAAAATTATAGTTGGTTCCCCTTTCTATTTTTCAATCCTGGCTTTGAGACTGGCCTTTATGGAGAGATGCATAATTACTATCAAAAGGACCGGGTCAAAATATATGAAGTGTTTGCTACTCGTTTTTTAACTGAATCAGCACTATTTATTGTATCTCACCGATAGATATTTTTGCCAACTCATACTGGAGGCATGTAACGTGAGCAATCCGAATCGTTATCTATGGTGCATGTTATTTATTTCGATATTTTATGTGTCAAGCTGTGGATATAGCAGAATAATTAAGCCAGAAACTCAACCCCTATCTGCCAACCTGGCAAACACTCATAGCGTAAATAAGCTTAAATTTTCTTATATTATTTATGACATTTATCTAGGCGGGAAAATTTCTGATCGTCCCGCAGAGAAAGCCCTGCTTGATAGTTTTGCAACATTTGGAATAATCGATGTTACTAGATCAGATAATGCAATGCAAGATCACACGAATATTTTTGTATATGTTTACAGGCCTATAACAGAAAGCAAAACAGGTTACATCGAGCCATGGTTGAGTTTACTTTATATAGGGACATTAGGTGTTGTTCCGGTTTATGACGTAAGAATTTATCCGGTTGAAATTCATTTGATAACACAACGAAGAGGGCGTGATAAACAAATTCAGATTATTAATACAGAATACGTAATAGAAAGTCAAGATTGGCTACCCTACGTTTTTATGCCCAAAGACGAAACACTACGAAACAGGCATGCTTTGTATGATAAATTTCGTGCTAGGAATGAAGGCGATTACTTAGCTTATTTAGGCTTTAGACGTATATATGAGCGCGTTATATCGGAGTCGCTAAAGGATTTGTTACAGTGAGAACCTCAGCCAGCGCCGGCAGCCGGTGTACCTGCATACACGCAGACATTTTCATTATTAAACGGTGTGAAATTATTTTGTATAGTACAGTGCAGGTCGCATAAATGTCCATGTTTCAAACGGCATTTCACAGCTTTTTCGCAGCACCGCTTGTGCATGATTGTAGGTGAATTATGCAAACCCTATGCTCACTGATTTAACAGTATCCCGCTCCCTTTCTTATGCCTCTAATCCAATAATTGCAACTATATGCCCTCCGATTTTTTGTGCTTAAGAAACGTTCCTCTTTGATATTCTTCAAATGCCAACTCCAATTCTTCATCGGTGTTCATCACGATTGGGCCATACCATGCCACAGGTTCACCGATGGGCTTGCCGGAAACAAGCAGGAACCGCACGGGCTCGCCCTGCGTTGAGATGGTCACCTGGTCTCCGTCGCTGAATAGCGCCGCGGTCCCATTATGGATGTACTGATCTCGTTTCATGTCGAAATAATTCTCACCGAGAGCACCATAAGCAAAAGGATTTTTTTCGTTGCAGAAAACGCCTTTCCCGCCGATTACGTAAGCAAAGACGGTATGGCCTCGCGGGGTCTTATGGACGAATTCGGAATGTGCCGGAAGGGAAACATCGAGATATTCAGGTTCTATGACAATGTCCCTGACCGGCCCCTGTTGTCCTTCCACGCTTCCGCAGATGACTTTGATTTTCGCGCCGCTTTTTGTCGTGACCTCCGGCACCTGAGAGCTTTTGATATCACGGTATCGGGGCGTCATCATCTTATGAGCCCTGGGAAGATTTGCCCAGAGCTGAAAGCCTTCCATGATGCCGTTGTCATCTCCTTGCGGCATTTCCTGATGGATGATGCCGCTTCCCGCGGTCATCCACTGCATATCGCCCGACGAGATGATGCCTTTGTTGCCCATGCTGTCTCCGTGCTCTACGTCACCTTTGAGCACATACGTAATCGTCTCGATGCCGCGATGAGGGTGCCAGGGGAAGCCCTTGATGTATTGATAAGGATCGGTATTGCGAAAATCGTCCAGCAGGAGGAACGGATCGAAGAGCGGGACCTCGCTGTTTCCGAAAACCCTCCGGAGATGTACTCCCGCCCCTTCCATTGTGGGTTTGCTTTTGAACACTTTTTTGATTCTTCTGTTGGTCATCATGATCTGGAGTCCTCCCTGCTCAAACTTATTCTTTAAATGGTGATCTATTACGCATTATTAGTATAACAGCTTTTTCTCAAGAGGCCGGTCATTCCATCGTTCTGCATTCATTGCCTGCTGATTGAATCATCTTGCATCCGGCTTCATAAATCGTGTATCATTGCGGCATGGCGGAGAAAAAAGAAAACACGGCAGTTGCGACGAACCGCAAGGCCCATCACGATTACTTCATTGAAGAAACGCTTGAAGCAGGAATCGTCCTGCAGGGCACGGAGGTAAAGTCGCTGCGCCTGGGCCTCGCGAACCTGACGGACAGCTATGCCATTGTAAAGAACAATGAAGTGTTTCTTTTTAATGCGAACATCAGTCCCTATCCCCATGGCAACATCATGAACCATGAACCGCTGCGGACCCGCAAACTCCTTCTTCATCGCGAAGAGATACGAAAGCTTATCGGAAAAATAAACCAGAAGGGCTTCACGCTTGTTCCGCTCAAGATTTATTTTGCGCGCGGAAAAGCCAAGGTGCTCATCGGCCTTGCCAAAGGCAAAAAGGCGTACGACAAGCGGGAAACGATCAAAGAGAAGGAATCAAAACGCGAAGTAGAGCGCGCAGTAAAAGAGCGCAGCCGATAGGTGTCCTTCCTGCCGGTGTTCCAACAATTAATCCCACAGAGCATCTGAACTTCCATGGTCGGCGCAGGAGCGCCGGCCTTTGCTATTTTTGATATACTGGAGGCAGGGAAAGGAGGTGAGGCCGGGATGAAAAAGATCGTAAGCGAGTCAGCGCTGATCAAGGAAGCTGCCCTGTGGGAGAAAATGAAGGACGCGGTTCAGAAGCATCCTGCAACGGTATGCCACAAGTGAAAGAGCTGAAAGAGTTAAAAAGCTGCCGGTCGGTAGCGAAAGTATCAAGGCAGCAGGAAGGCGGCATGACCGCAAAGACGTTCCGCGGCGGTCTATCCGCCTCCCTGCCCGTTTGTTATTTTCTATCGGCCGCCAGGGCGGCCTTTTTGCTGAGCCTGAAATCATACTATGTCCATAGGCAAGGAATTCGAATTCATTATACAATGGCATCTTACAGAACGATGCAACCTGCAGTGCTCCCACTGCTACCAGGACGGAACGCATAAGCAGGAGCTTTCGACGGATGAGGTGCGGTCCGGATTCGAAGAGCTACAGGATCTGTTTTCCGCGTGGTCGGAGATTCACGGTCTTGTCTTGATTCCGAGCTTTAATATTACCGGAGGAGAACCGCTTCTCAGGAATGATCTCTTTGAGATTCTGGAGGACCTTGCCGGCCGCGGCTGGGAAACGTTCGTGCTCACGAATGGAACTCTCGTCAACGAGCAGATCGCCCGCCGGTTCGTCGACCTGGGCATCAAGGGCGTGCAGGTAAGTCTGGAAGGCCCTGAAGCGACGCATGATGCGCTCCGTGGACCAGGAAGCTTCCATGCCTCGCTTTCCGGCATCCGCGCGCTTCTTCGCGAAGGCGTATCGGTGACTGTCAATGCCACGCTGTCGGAGATTAATGCCGAGGGGTTTTTCGATCTTGCCGAAACAGTTGCCCGACTAGGTGTCCCGCGCCTTGGGTTCTCGCGGCTCGTGCCTTCGGGGAAAGGTGAAACGTTGGCCGGGCGCATGCTCGCTCCCGATAGAGTGCGCAGTCTGTACCAGCGGATCATTTCGCTCTCCTATGAGAGTATGACGATGACGACGGGTGATCCCGTGGCTGCATGCATGCGTACTGCAGAAGACGGGACTGATGACCAGGGAGATGTTGCTTTTGGTGGGTGCGCGGCCGGCGTGTCAGGACTTACGATCCTATCCGACGGGACGATTGTGCCGTGCAGGCGGCTTTCCATACCGATAGGGAATATACGGACCGAGTCGGTCCGTGAGGTCTGGGCGACCTCGCCGGTGCTCGACGCACTGCGAACGCGGGCGCGCTACGAGGGGAAGTGCGGCGCTTGCAGACACTGGGCGACCTGCCGCGGATGCAGAGCGATTGCCTTCGCCTGGTCTCTTATCCGGGGGGAGGGAAACTTCCTTTCTGATGATCCTCAGTGTTTCCTGAGAACATGATATAAAGCAAGAATACCGGCTAGAAAAAATCCGTTTTTTTCAAGTGACTGGCCTTATTTATTAGCAGAGGCCTCATCTTCTTCAAGGTCGAGTTCTGCACAGAACGTGATATCAACACGTTTTCCCACCATAAATCCCCCGCCTTCGATGTCCAGATTCCAGATCATGCCGAAGTCCTCTCGTTGAATGGTGGCGGTGGCGTTAACACCGTAAGTCGTATACGTTTTATCATCGTCGGCGAAATAGGACGGTCCCAGATAGGTAACATCAAAAAGTACCGGACGGGTAATCCCGCGGATTGTAAGATTTCCGGTAACTTTTAAAAAATTCATTCCCATGACTTCTACTGCTGTGCTTTTGAACAGTATGGCGGGAGACTTATCAACGTCAAAAAAATCCTCACTCCGTAAGTGGCTGTCTCTCCGGTCCACGCCGGTATAAACGCTGGCAGCGTCGACTTCAAGCTCTATGGTTGTTGCTGCGAGTTCAGCCGGGTCAAAAAAAATTGCTCCGCTGACCTTGGTAAAGAGACCATGAACGGCTGTCACCATCATGTGACGGACAGAAAAACCCGCCGATACATGATCCGGATCGATTTTCCACTTTGGCATTATTATAGACCTCTCTGACCAAGTTTGGATAAAATGGTATCACACGGGAGTACTGTTTTCAAGCAGTCCCGATGATCATCCTCCTTCCCCCGGTTCTTCCCTATTCTGCTACAATTAATGCCATCAGACACAGCAGTTTTATGAAGTCGATAAGACCCAGCTGCATCTTTAGTCATATCGCAGTGTGCAGAAGGAGGTTCAGTATGAAACGAATGGCGATTTTTTTAGCGGCAATATTTCTCGGGACATTGACCGCAGGATTAACACCGGCTGATGCGAAGGTTATAGGGAAGAATGTCGAGTATTCGGCTCAAGGCGTTGTCTTGAAAGGCTACCTCGCCTATGACAGCAAGGTTACTGCCAAACGTCCCGGCATTTTGGTGGTCCACGAGTGGTGGGGATTGAACAATTTTGCGAGGACACGTGCGCGGATGCTGGCATCGGCAGGGTATACTGCCCTTGCCGTTGATATGTACGGTGATGGAAAACAGGCCATGCATCCGGATGACGCGGGCAAGTTTTCCGGAGAAATCATGAAGAACTTTGACATCGGTAAGGCGCGGTTTCTTGCGGCTCAGGACTTTTTGAAAAAGCAGCCGACCGTTGATCCGGACCGGATTGCGGCAATCGGATATTGTTTCGGCGGGGGAGTGGTCCTGAACATGGCGCGACAGGGTGCAGATCTTTTGGGGGTCGCAAGCTTCCACGGGAACTTAAAGGCAGTAAAGCCAGCGGAACCGGGAATGATAAAAGCCAAAATCAGGGTATATACCGGTGGTGCTGACAAACTTGTCCCACCCGAGGCAGTAGAAGCGTTTAAACAGGAAATGACCAATGCAAAAGCTGACTACCGGGTTACCGTATATCCGGGAGCACTGCACAGCTTCACGAGTCCGGAGGCGACCAAACTCGGCAAAAAATTCAAACTGCCGATGGCCTACAATGCAAACGCTGATGTGGAGTCCTGGAAAGATCTGATGAAATTTTTGAACGAAATTTTCAAGAAATAACAATGCACATACGGGCGCGGCCACCGCAAATGTGTCCGCGCCCGAAAAATTTTTTCCGGAGCATAACTGTGCTCACCCCGTTGTATACTCCGTAAGACAGTCTTTCTTGTCATTATAATTTTCTGCGTCGAATTATGATCAAAAACAGAGCAAGACATATTGTAAGGAATATGCCATTTATGCTATAGTAACCGCCGATGCAATACGTTACGCAACTATACTCCAACCGGACTTCCCATGAATGAAACAATACCGCTGAACGGCAACGTAAAAGACATGATTGTCCCCTGGCTCTTCCTTGCACTGAACGCTGCAAAGAGGAACGGTACCGTTGTGTTCGAAAATGACGACGTGGTCAAGAAAGTCTATTTTTCTGCTGGAGACATTATTTCCGCTTCATCCAGCCAGAGTGAAGACCGGCTTGGTGAATGGCTCGTCCGGACAGGAGTGATAACCAGGCAGCAGTGCGATTCCGTCTCCGAACTTTTCAAGCAGACAGGGGAAAAAGAGGGGAAAATACTCGTTGACCAGGGGATCATCACCCAGGCGGCGCTGATGGAAGGCGTCAAGTCCCACGTCAAGCAGATTATCGTTTCCATACTTAACTGGCGGGACGGCAGTTATGTTTTTGAGGAAAACGTCCTTCCGGCATCGGATATCATCCCCCTTCAGATCAGCACGGGCAACCTGATTATTGAAGGACTGCGCGAAATAGATTGGAAAGTCATACGCAAGTCCCTCCCTCCGCTTCGGACAATCGTTCGGCCCACGGAAAATCCATCGCACCTTTTCCAGGGTGCGGACCTTGAGCGGGATCATTGGGATGTTTTTTCCCTTCTTGACGGCACAAAGAGCATGGAGGAAATCTGCGGGATCTCCGGGATCGGGGACTTTAATACGCTGAAAGCGATCTATGTGCTGCTGGCGCTGCGGATGGCGGAAGCCGGGGAATTGAAAACGGAGGAAGAAAAGAAATTTGCCAAAGAGGTTGTGCAGGAAGCGGTTCCTCCGAAAGAAGAAAAACGTGCGCCTGCCCGCGTGATCACCAGAGAAGAATTAAAAACCGTCTATGCCACTCTGGAACAACAGAACTATTATGAACTGCTGAACGTCAGCCGCGGCGCCACCGGCCCGGAAATCAAGAAAGCGTACTTCGGTCTTGCCAAACTGTACCATCCGGACAGGCATTTTCAGCCAGAGATGAGCGACATGAAGGAAATACTCGAAGCGCTGTTCGGAGCCGTGCATGATGCCTATGAAACGCTTTCAAACCAGGTTAAGCGCGACCAGTACGATCTTGCCCTTGATAAACCGGCAGCAAAGTCCCGCGTGGAAGAAAAAGCAAAACCAGGCCCGGCGGACAGCAAGGACAATGCCGACGCCCAGTATCAGGAAGGAATAAACCGGTTTAAAGCAGGCAATTTCTGGGGTGCGGAAGAAGCTTTTCGCTGGGCCATGCGGCTTGACCCGGACAATGCCGAATATGTCTTCCGGCGGGCACAGACGCTCTCCCGCATACCGCGAAGAGGGCATGAAGCGGAGGAAAATTTCGTTAAGGCGGTCAAAATGTCGCCGAAAAAGATCGAGTACTATCTGCAACTGGGCGGTTTCTATGAAAAAATAGGTTTAAAATCGAAAGCACTGGCTGTGTATAATGACGCACTAAAAATCGAACCAACCTCGGAAAAAATCAAGGAAGCTGTTACAAAAATCAGTGGATAAGGTATGTAAGACGTATACTATACACTGGAAGCGATGATTATTTAGTATACATTTTTTCTCAAATTGATATTCCTCCCTGCATTTTTTTCAATTATTTCAAAATATTACGAAAAATAAATAATTAAGCAGTTTTTGCTTGACAAAAATTCAATATTAATATACTAGTATACTAGTTTACTAGAATGCAATACGGGAGCCCTATGCTATTAAAACCGACAGAGACGATAGGCGAGCAAATTTATAAAGCCCTTCGCCGTGAGATCATTGAGATGAGAATAAAGCCGGGCGAAAAACTCTCTGAAGCTCAGATGGCAGAAAGATTCAAAGTCAGCCGGGCTCCGGTACGGGACGCTATCAGACGGTTGGAACAGGAGAAGCTTGTGCTGGTCAAACCGCAAATCGGCACGATTGTCTCTGAGATATTTCCTGACCAGGCCGCCGAGATATGTGAAGTGAGGCTCCTGCTGGAACCCCATGCCGCTTTCGTGGCAACCAGCCGGATTTCTGAGGATGATTTGGCGCTTTTAAAGACGGCTTTTGATCGGTTGTTGACACTGCCGGAAGGGAGTGAAGAGAGAAGGGCATTGGTTTTTCAAACCGACACTGATCTTCACGGAATGATCTGGCGGGCATGCAACAACCGTGAAATTGACAATATTCTGGAGCGCTATCGGGACCGAATGCGCAGAATCCAGCTGACAACCATGGAGCTGGCAAACCGCCTGGCTCCCTCCGAGCAGGAGATGCGGAAGATTTTTGAAGGACTTGTGGCTCGTGATGCTGAATGCGCGCGGGGAGCCATGTACTGCCATATTTCCAATATTAAAAAAGCCTTCGAATCAGCGATGAAAAACAGGATATCAGCGGAGGGTGCTGAAAAATGAACGCTGGCCTGCCTGCTGCCGATTTTTACCAGAACTACGAGGAACTCACCGCACATGGACAAATATCCATGCGCCGCGATGCCTTGCAAATTATCCGGGATGGAATCCGTGGAGCCGCGCCGGATCTCGGAACGGCTGCGATCATAACCTTGGAAGGAACTATGCTTCGGGTCGGCAGCCGTACTTTTTCCCTCAAAGAGTTCGAGCATATTTACGTTGTCGGGGCAGGCAAGGGGTCCTTTCCGATTGCTGAAACATTAGAAAAAATTCTCGGCGACCGGCTGAGCGGCGGCGTGGTGGTTGTCAAGGAAGGCGAGAAGAGACGTCTGAAGAAGATTGAGGTCCTTGAAGCAGGCCACCCGATTCCCAATGAAGCCAGCGTTACGGGAGCCCGGAAGGTTCTTGAAATGGCCCAACGGGCGGGAAAAAACGATTTGGTATTCGCCGCGGTAACAGGCGGCTCTTCAGCCCTGGTCACGCTCCCTCCTGAGGAGATCACGCTGTCTGACATTCAAAAAGCAAATGACCTGCTTCTGAAGTGCGGCGGCACGATCAAGGATATCAACACCGTCAGAAAGCACTTGTGTCTTCTGAAGGGCGGGCGCCTGGTTGCCTCCATACAACCGGCCCAGGCCATCACGCTTACCCTGGATACCGCGCCGGAAGGTTTGCCCTGGCCTGATCTCTGCCTGGCGGACCCTTCCACGTTTCAGGACGCCATCGATGTTTTGAAGCACTTTGACATATGGGATGCCGTCTCTCCCGCAATCCGCGGTTACCTCCAGAAGGGACTGGACCACCCGGAACTGGAAACAATAAAGAGTTTGTCAGGCTTTAAGGCGGAACTCTTCAGTGTGGGAAGCCCTGTGTCCGCCTGCGAGGCGGCTTCGGAGAGTGCCAAAAAACTTGGATATCTGCCAATAATTCTCAGCACAAACCTGGAGGGAGAATCCATTGATATCGGCATCTGCCTGGCAGGAATAGCCAAAGAGGTGATCCGCTATGACCGGCCTTTTCCCCGGCCCTGTGCCTTGATAACGGCTGGAGAAACGACCGTGACGATCCGCGATCAGCACGGCAGCGGTGGCCCCAACCAGGAAGTGGCTCTTGCGTTCGCGCAGAAGCTTGGCAAAAAACCGGACGTCTGCTGTGTCGCGATCGATACGGATGGAACAGACGGCCCGACGCAGATCGCCGGCGGTATCTCCGATGGAGAGACGCTGGAGCGCGCCCAAGCCATGGGACTGAGCATCGCCGAGCACCTGCGGCGGCACGACAGTGCCAATGCTCTTGGCCGGCTGGGTGATGCCATCGTTACCGGCCATACAGGAACAAACGTGATGAATCTGAGGGTCATCGTCATCGGACCAAAGCACAAAGTGGAGACAACCGCATGCAAGAAGTGATTCGAGCGATAGAGGCATATGAAATTCTTACCGGCCCCGGCAGGCCGACCGTCGAAGTAGAATTGACCACCTCCAATGGATTTCGGGTGACCGCGTCGGTTCCGAGCGGGACCTCCACCGGTACCCATGAGGCAAAATCACTCTTTGACGGCGGAAGCCGGTTCAGAGGATATGGAGTGAAAAAAGCGGTGGACAATGTGAACCGTATTATCGCCCCGTCTCTCTGTGGCCGGGAGGTGATCCGCCAGAACCAAATCGACCGGCGGCTCATTGAGCTTGACGGCACGCCGAACAAGGAAAAGCTGGGCGGCAATGCCATCCTTCCGGTCTCGCTGGCCGTTGCTAAAGCAGCGGCAGCCTCTCTTAACATGCCCCTGTACCGCTATCTCGGCGGGATTGGTGCAAACCGACTTCCGGCACCGATTGCAACAGTCATTGCCGGAGGTGCCCACTCTCCTGCCCCGCTGGACTTCGAGGACTACATGGTCAACCTCGATGGTTTCAATGATTTTTCCTCCGCTGCGGAGGCTCTTGCATCGATCCATTATATGTTAGGCGACCTGCTGAACAAACGGTACGGTGACGTTCCCAATTCCGGAGGAGCGTACGCCCCGCCTTTGAACGGAACCGAGCAGGCGTTTGAGATAATTCTTGAGGCAGTTGAGAAAGCGGGTTGCTCCGGCATGGTCTCCCTCGGGCTTGACATCGTTGGCACCGACCTCTTTCTTCGTGAGAAAGGCAGCTACTTGATATGCGGGCGGGAGATGTGTGTTGACGAGTATATCAGTTACCTGGCGGAACTGGCCAAACGATACCCGCTGCAGTTGATCGAAGACGCCTTTCATGAGGACGATTACGAAAGCCAGGCGAAATTGGCGGCGCTTTTGCCGAATACATCCATCGTCGGTGACGACCTTTTCGCAACGAATGCGGCCAGACTCTCCCGGGGGATAGCTGTCCGGGCGGGCAACACCCTTCTTTTGAAAGTGAATCAAGCAGGGACAGTGACCGAAGCTCTTGAGGCTGGCATGCTGGCAAGAAACAATGGGTTCGGAGTGATTGTCTCCCTGCGGTCCAATGATACGAATGATGATTTTATCGCCGATCTGGCTGTGGCAGTAGGGGCCGGGAAAATAAAACTGGGCGGGCCTGTTCGGGGTGAACGAAACGCCAAATACAACAGACTGTTGAGAATTGAACAGCAACTGGGGCTGGATGCCCGGTTTGCAGGGGCCGTTAAAAGCTCGAGACGGATTCCTGAATCCGGCAGCAACAGAGGATGACGAACATCACAACGTAAAATTGTGTCCGTTCCGGGAGACGCTCGACGGAGAGGCGGTATTGCAGGACAGAATATGAAAAATAAAAGTCAAAAAGATTTTGTCAGCGGGTTAATGTTTACAATCATCGGCATTGCCTTTGCCTGGGGTGCCAAATCCTATGAGATGGGGGAAACCTCTCGCATGGGGCCGGGCTATTTCCCCCTGCTGCTGGGGATCATACTGGTAATTCTGGGCATTGCCATTACCATTCAGTCAATGGTGATAAAAACGATTGACGGTGAAAAGATCGGATCATGGGCCTGGCGGCCGCTGCTTTTTATCATTGGCGCCAATGTGGCCTTCGGCATACTGCTTACAGGACTCTCTTCCATAAAACTGCCGTCCATGGGGATGATTCTGGGCATTTATGCTCTGACGATCATAGCAAGCTTGGCCAGCCGGCAGTTCAAGATTGGCGAGGTGCTTATTCTGGGCACGGTCCTGGCTGTGGGAAGCTATCTGGTATTTGTGCTTCTGCTTAAATTGCAGCTTCCGGTATGGCCTGTCTTTATCGCAGGCTAAGGAGATAATAATGGATTTTCTTGCAAACTTATCCCTGGGGTTCAGTGTAGCGCTGACTCCAATAAATCTTATCTATGCCTTCCTCGGTTGTTTTTTGGGCACGCTGATAGGCGTTCTGCCGGGATTAGGTCCGGTGGCAACAATCGCCATGCTGATGCCAGCCACCTACGCGCTGCCTCCGGTCTCGGCTCTCATCATGCTTGCGGGTATTTATTACGGAGCTCAATACGGAGGTTCCACGACCGCCATTCTCGTAAATCTGCCGGGCGAGGCCTCTTCGGTGGTGACTGCCATGGACGGCTACCAAATGGCCCGTCAAGGAATGGCCGGCCCCGCGCTCTCCACCGCGGCTCTCGGTTCGTTTTTTGCCGGATCCGTGGGAGTATTGATTCTGGCCGCATTCGCTGTTCCCCTTACAAAGATAGCGTTCAAGTTCGGCCCCGCCGAATACTTTTCGCTCATGGTTCTGGGGTTGATCGCTGCAGTTGTCCTAGCCTCCGGATCTCTGCTGAAGGCACTCGCCATGATTGTCCTTGGCCTTCTTTTGGGCCTTGTGGGCACCGACATCAATTCCGGCATCCCGAGATTTTCATTCGACATTCCGGAACTCACGGACGGCATCGGTTTCGTCACGATCGCAATGGGCATATTTGGCTACGGAGAGATCATCAGCAACCTGAGCCATACTGATACGAACCGTGAAATCTTTACCGGCAAGATGCAGGGGTTGTGGCCCAATCGCAAGCAGGTCGGCGATATGACACCCGCCATTTTTAGAGGAACTGCATTGGGATCAGCAATCGGAATACTTCCCGGAGGAAGCGCGACCCTGGCCTCCTTTTCTGCCTATGCCCTGGAAAAGAAAATCAAGATGAAAAAAGGGGAGTTCGCTTTCGGGAAGGGAAACATACGGGGAGTGGCAAGCCCTGAGGCTGCCAACAACGCGGCAGCGCAAACCTCCTTCGTTCCGCTCCTGACCCTGGGAATCCCTCCCAATGCGGTGATGGCTCTTATGCTCGGGGCCATGATCATCCACAATATCCAGCCGGGTCCGCTGGTCATGACGAACAATCCGCAGCTCTTCTGGGGCCTGGTCGTATCCATGTGGATCGGGAATGTGATGCTCGTGGTGCTGAATCTCCCGCTGATCTGGATCTGGATCAAACTCCTGACGGTTCCGTACCGATATCTTTTCCCGGCAATCGTCCTGTTCTGCGCCATCGGGGTGTACTCCATCAACAACACAACGTTTGACATCTGGATGCTCGGGATTTTCGGTTTTGTAGGATACCTGTTCATCAAGCTGGGCTGCGAACCAGCGCCGTTGCTTCTGGGCTTTATACTCGGCCCAATGATGGAGGAATACCTTCGTCGCGCCCTGCTTATTTCTTCAGGAGACTGGAGCACGTTCGTTACGCGCCCTATATCGGCCACCCTCCTGGCGATGTCGGTTTTGCTGCTGCTCATCATGCTTTTGCCGACTGTCAAAAAGAAACGCGAAGAAGCCTTTGTGGAGGAATAAGTTTTTTCGAGGGACGCTCGGAATGAGCCGCCCTCTAATTTGAAATGAGAAAGGAGAAAAAATGTATCAGTGTAAGAGTGTTTTATTGAAAAAATTATGCATGGCCGTTCTGGTCGCCCTTTGCCTGATCGTACCGTTAAGCCCGGTCCAGGCTGCAGATCCGTCCTTCCCGAGCAAGGAAATACATATCATTGTTCCCTGGAGCCCCGGGGGAGCGGTGGACATGACGGCCAGGATTATACAAAAAATTGCCGCTGAGGATGGCGTCAAAATCATTGTGGAAAATGTCCCGGGCGCCACGGGCAGCATCGGCCTGGCCAAAGTGGCTTCATCTCCTGCTGACGGCTATACGGTCGGACTTGCGACCACGTCGCTTCTGGCTCTGATCGCTCAGGACATGACGAAGGTCCGCAACGAGCAGTTCAGCTATCTGAACCAGACCTCCATCGAGCAGTTGCTCATGCTGGTTCCCAAAGGAGGACCGGCGCAGACCCTGGAACAATTTATCGCTTACATGAAAAAGAATCCGGGAAAGGTGTCCATCGGCACCCCCGGCAACAACAACCTGAATCATATTTTTGCCGCCATGGCGGCAAAATCGGCCGGAGTTGATTTTGTCAATATTCCGTATCCGGGCGCTTCCAAGGCGATCAGCGACCTTTCCGGTAAGCAGATTGACGGTGCGGTGCTGAAGACCTCGGAAAGCCGCGCGCAGATTGAAGCGGGACTGGTCGTGGCTGTCGGCGTCTTCAGCAAAACCCGCAATCCTGCGCTGCCCAATGTTCCAACCTTCAAGGAAAAAGGCTTCGATGTCTTTCCCTATGGCACATTGGAGCAGATATGTTATTTGGTGGGACCGGTGAACCTTCCTGCCGACGTGGCTGCAAAACTCATAGCGATATTCAAGAAGGTCCTGAAAAATCCCGAATACGCGAAGTTTGCCAAGGATAACGGTTTTAGCAATTCCGACATATCCGGCAATGCGCTTCGTCAGAAGGTCTACAATATGCAAAAGTCCTTCGACAAGGCGGCGCCCAAGCTTTTCAAGAAGCAATAAAGACTTGTTTCCTGTTCTTCCGCTGCGGAATGCACCCGGGTTCCGCAGCGGAGTCGTTTTCCTCTCTTTCCCCGCACGATACTGTTTCTTCCATTTGTCTGTGCAAGCGGTATGTTTTTATCTCCGTTTGCTCTCCTTTCGACTTTATGTTACCATGCGGCCGTTTACCTGCAATCTCATGGCTGACAGCACAGAGAGGAGCGTATGAGCGCAGAGATAATTCGAAAGAAGCTGCAAAAGCTTTCCAACAAGAAAAAAGCAAAAATTCTTCAGGGCTTTTTTAAAACCGGGCCCGGAGAATACGGCGAGGGCGATATTTTTCTCGGCATAACCGTGCCGGTTCTCAGAAAAGTGTCAAAGGAATATGCAGGCGTGCCGCTGAGCGAAACTGTTCAGCTTCTGAAATCTTCCATCCATGAAGAGCGCCTCCTATCTTTGTTCATGCTCGTACATGCTTTTGTAAAAGGCGAGGCCGCTGTTCGGAAAAAAATTTTTAGCTTGTATCTCAGGAACTCGAAATATATCAACAACTGGGACCTTGTCGACCTGACCGCCCCGAACATCGTGGGGGCTTATCTCCTGGACAAAAGCAGGAAACCACTGTACGCACTGGCGCAATCGGACAATATATGGAAACGGCGGATCGCCATGTTGGCAACGTTTCAGTTTATCAAACAACAGGACTTCAACGATGCGCTCAGGATAGCAAGAATACTCCTGAGGGACGAGCACGACCTCATTCATAAGGCAGTGGGCTGGATGCTGCGGGAAGTCGGCAAACGGTCGCAGCCGGTCGAAGAGCAGTTTTTGAAGCAGCATTACAAGAACATGCCGCGTACCATGCTGCGGTATGCAATCGAGCGATTTCCCGAAGCGAGAAGGAAGAAATACCTGAAAGGGGAGATCTAACAGGGCATGAATAAAAAACAGATCCTCAGCTGGTGCCTTTTTGACTTTGCGAACTCAAGCTATTCCGCGGTCATTGCTGCGGTCGTCTTTCAGGTCTATTACATCAACGTCATAGCGGGGAATTCAAACGGCAACGGTGATCTCTGGTGGGGGCGGGCCATTTCGCTGAGCATGCTGGTCGTGTCGTTCTCATCTCCGTTTCTCGGCGGGATTGCCGATTATGCAGGCCGCCGGAAAAGCCTGCTGGCCGCTTACACGTTTGCCTGTGTTGCCGCGGTCGCCGGGTTCTGCCTTCTTTCGCCCGGCGATGTCTTCATCGGCTGCGCGCTGATCGCACTTGCGAACATCGGCATGGAAGGGGGGCTTGTTTTTTACAATTCGTTTCTGCCGCAGATTGCGCGAAAGGACTGCCAGGGCCGGGTCTCCGGCTGGGGGTTCGGCGTGGGCTACGCAGGCTCGATTATTTCATTGCTGATCGCGCTCCCGCTTGCGCAGTCAGGACGCTTCGATCAAATCTGGCTCATGGTCGCCTTGTTTTTTGCGCTGTTTTCGCTTCCCGCTTTTCTGTTCCTGCCTCATGACCGACCTACAGGCATCACAGCACTGCAGGCCGGAGTCAGCGGCAGCAGAAACGCGCTGAAAACGTTGCGTGAAATCTGGGGTCGTATAGAGCAGCGGAAGTTTCTCATCGCCTACCTTATTTACGAGGACGGGGTAAACACGGTGATCGTGTTTTCGAGCAGTCTTGCCGCCACGACGTTCGGTTTCCTGCAAAGCGAACTTATCATGCTGTATCTTGTGGTGCAGGTGACGGCACTTGCCGGCGCGTTTCTTCTTTCCAAACCGACGGATGTCTGGGGGCCGAAAAAAGTGGTGATCGTCTCTCTTCTTCTTTGGGCGGCCGTATCCGTGTCGGCATATTTTGTTCAGACCAAGGCCGGGTTCTGGCTGATAGCCTGCACTGCCGGACTGGGGCTCGGATCAGTACAGGCCGGGACCCGTGCATTTTATGCCCAGTTTGTTCCGGAAGGGAAGGAAGCCGAGTACTTCGGCGTCTACTCCCTGGTCGGAAAGTCCTCCGCTGTCATTGGTCCGCTTTTGTTCGGTCAGGTTTCAGTCGCATTCGGCAGCCAGCGTCCGGCGATTCTTTCCATCGGCGCATTTTTTGTTTTCGGCCTGATTCTGCTCAGCAGGGTAAAAGGCGGCGGGCCGAATGTGGAAGCATTGCATGAGAGCCGAACCGGGAATTCCGTTGTCTGAAAGCGGCTGTCATAAAAAATCCGGCAGGTGATATAAATCATACGTGCTGACAAAGAGGGTATGCTACTCTTTTCCCAGAGTATGCTATAATCATTTCATGCTCAGCGTGACAGTCTGACAAACTTCCGTTTTTCTCGTTCTCGTTTCCATAATGGTGATCCACGCTTATGGCTCATAAACTTACTACCTGCACGTTCTGCGGCGTCGGCTGCGGGCTTTATCTGGAAACCTCCGGCAACCACGTTGTGGGCGTCTCTCCGAGTATTTCTCATCCTGCAAACGAGGGAAGAATATGCATCCGCGGCTGGAACGTGCACGAAGTCATCAGTTCTCCGGATCGTCTGAGAAGGCCGCTGCTCAGAAAGAGAGGCGCCCTTCGGGAGGTGGAGTGGGACGAGGCAATTTCATTTATCGCCTCCCGTCTGGAAAAAATCAGGGACAAATACGGCCCTGATTCAATAGCGCTGCTGAATTCCCCCCGGTGCTCTAACGAGGAAGCCTACCTGCTTCAGAAGCTGGCGCGAACGGTCATCCAGACCAATAATGTGGACCACGGTGCGGGAGTTTACAGCAATTATTCAATTGATGTCCTGCTTGAGATGCTTGGGGTGTCGGCCAGCACCAGCTCTTTTGAAGACTTGTCCCACAGCGACGTTATCATTTCGGCCGGCGTTGACCTGGCCCAAAAAATGCCCACGCTCGGAGGGACGGTCATCCGGGCAAAGCTGAAAGGCGCGAAGCTTATCATTGTTGATGAACGCCGCCATCGGGTGGCGGAAAGCGCCGATTTGTTTCTTCAGATCAAACCCGGCACGGATGTCCAGCTTTTCGGCGCCATGGCGAAAGTGGTCGTTGACCACGGCCTGATGAACCTGCCGTTTATCAAGATGTCTTGCCGAAATTATCAGGAGCTCCTTGCAGCCGTGGCGAGCTATGATCTGCTTGAGGCCGCCGATGCCTGCGGTGTTCCGGCAGAGCTCATCGAGGCCGCCGCACTGGCGTATGCCCGCGCAAAATCCGCAACGCTGCTGTACTCCACCGGAATCCGGGCGCGTGATGTGGAATCGATTATGGCCAAGGTGAATCTTGCCCTTCTGTGCGGCCAGGTCGGCAGGAAAGGGGCCGGCATCTTCGCCCTGACGGAGCATAATAATCTGCAGGGGGTCTGCGACATGGGAGTGCTGCCGGACCGCTTGCCGGGCTACCGTCCGGTCGCGAGCGAAACGGCACGGGCAGAATTCGAAAAAATCTGGAAAACAAAAATTCCCGCACACCCCGGAGTGTCCGCACAGCCGGTGCTGAAGGACCGCGCCAACGGTACGATCCGGGCCGTATGGCTCTGCCGCTACGATCCTGTCAGCTCCGCTTTCTTCGGTGACGTTGAAAATTCACTGCAGCAGTGCGATCTTGTGGTCCTGCAGCATGTATACCGGAATAAAACAGCCGATTATGCCCATGTGGTTTTGCCGACAGCCGTGTTCGGAGAGGAGCAGATTACCTTTACCAATGCGGAAAGGCGTATCCAGCTTGCGACACAGGTCATTGATCCTCCGGACGGAATCACCTCTGCATGGCAGCAGATTGTACAGGTGGCAAAGGCGATGGGCGTGGATTGGAAATACCGGTCCTCGGCCGATGTAATGAACGAGATCGGACGGGTGGTGCCGTTCTACAGTGGTGCAAGCTACGACAACCTGGCCCGCGAGTACGGCCGCCAGTGGCCTTGTACCACGGACCGGCCGCTCGGCACGCCCCGCCTTTTTACGGAGGATAGCAACGATCAACCATTCAAATTTCTACCTGTCGAGAAAAAGCTTCAGCCAATCCTTACGGATAAAGAATATCCGTTCATGCTGATTTTCGGGCATACCCTTTACTACTGGCACCAGAACGTATTTATTCTCCGCAGCGAGACGCTCAAACGTGAATATATCGTTCTCCTGAATGATTATCCCGGCGGTTTCGCGGAAATCAATGAGAAGGACGCGAAACAGCTCGGTGTCCGGAACGGCGATACGATACGGCTGCGCTCCCCCAACGGTTCCGCGGTCACCCTGGCGAGGGTCACCCCTGAAGTGCGCAGCGGCAGCGTGTTCGTGCCCTACTTTGTCAGGCAGGTTCGGAACCAGATGTGCGGCAGCACGGAGTTCGATTGCCGGCTGGTGCCTGTCCGCGTGGAAAAGGAGGCGGAATGAAGGCCCGCATTCTTGACCGCGCCGATGTGCTTAAGATTGTTGACCTGCTCCGGAAGGACGGATACGAAGTCATTGCTCCGTTTCTCGGCCGCGGCCGCGATACCTATTTCGATACGGTCACCAACGAGAACCGTGATCGGATTCAGATTCATGTGCCGAATCCGTATTACCCTCCGAAGCGTTTTGTGCTGCCGCATATGGAACGCCTGATGAAGATCAAGAAGGGCAACGGTAAGCTGATCATCGAACCTTCCTATGAACAGCCAAAGCGCGCCATATTCGGGATGCGCTCCTGTGATGTTGCCGGTCTTTACCACCAGGACCTTTTTTACCGCGGGCGGACATTCCGGGACGTGTACTACGAAAACCACCGCAAGAACTTGCTTGTGATAAATGTTGTCTGCACCATCCGGGGGCAGGACATCAATCCCGAATGTTTTTGCATGTGCGCCGACACCGGTCCCGCCGCACGCGATCACTTTGATTTGCAGTTGATGGACCTGGGCGATGAGTTTATGGCAGTGGCGGGGTCCCCGGCCGGCGAGACGATGTTTGCCGATGCCATATTCAAAAAAGGCGCGGAATCGCACAAGGAAAAACGCCGCAGCATTCTGAACGGGGTGAGACGACATTTTAAAAATACCAACAGCTGGTTCTCCGCCACGGTCCGATACATTACGCAGAGCAAGGTGCTGGAAAAGACCTGGGAGGAGGTCGGCAACCGCTGTCTTGAATGCGGAGGCTGCACGTATGTCTGCCCGGCCTGCACTTGCTTTACGGTCACGGACCGTCATGTGGATCACGCGGAGATTGAGCGCGTGCGGACATGGGACGCCTGCGCGCTCGCCGGCTTCACCCGCATGGCGGGAGGCCACAACCCCCGGCGGGCCGTGCATGACCGGAGGAACCGGCGATTTTTCCGTAAACTCGCGCATTATTTCATTCAGCGCGAACTCTCAATGGCCTGCGTCGGTTGCGGACGGTGCGCCACGGTCTGCCACGGCGACGTAGGAATGCCGAACGTGGTCGAAATGATACGCCGGGCGACAGCGGAGATTGACACCAATGAACCAGTCAAGTGAAAACATCTATCTGCCGAAGGTCGCGATCCTGGACCGCGTGACAGACGAGATTGAAGAGGTCAAGACGTTTTACTGGCACTTTGAGGATGAGGCGGAGCAGAAGGCCTTCAAGCGGTTCCGGCCCGGCCAGTTTGCGGAAGTATCGCTCTTCGGCATCGGCGAGTTCCCGACCTCGCTGCCTCCCAGCCCGACCGAGGATGAAACATTTTTCACCGTCCGTTCGGTCGGCAGCTGCACGGCGGCGCTGCATCAACTGAAGCCGGGAGACCGCTTCGGCGTCCGGGGCCCCTACGGAAACGGTTTCCCGATGGAGGCGTATTACGGAAAGAACCTTGTTTTTGTCGCCGGCGGCATCGGACTGATACCGCTGCGCTCCTGCATTGTGTATGCGCTGAAACATCGGGAAAAATATGATCGCATCCAGATTTTTTACGGGTCGAAGACGCCGAAGGAACTGATGTATCTGTCCGATCTGCGTGAATGGGAAAAATCAGCCGGAATCGAGTGCAAGCTCACCGTTGATAAAGAGTGTCCGACTGAGGTCTGGACCGGCAATATCGGCGTCGTGGGAAGCCTTCTCAAAAAAGCGGACACCCATGTTCCGGTGGACAATACCATCGCGTTTGTATGCGGCCCCCCGGTCATGTTCCGGTTTGTCATACAGGATCTCCTGGCGCTGGGATTTCAGGAAAAAAACATCGTTTCGACGCTGGAGCGCTATATGAAATGCGGAGTCGGCAAGTGCGGCCATTGCTGCATCGGCGTAGCGTATGTGTGCATGGACGGTCCCGTTTTCAGCTATGAACAGATCAAAAAGCTTGGAGAGGACATCTGATGCAGGACCTCCGCGAAGATATCCGACGGTGTTTTTCAGGCAGAGTTTGTCTGATGGGACTGGGCAACACCGACTACGGTGACGACGGCCTCGGTGTCCTGCTGGCCGAGACGCTGGCAGAGCGGTTGAACAGGGGGCGGCATGCTTCCGGTTCTGCCGAGGTGATCACTGCGGGAACATCGCCTGAGCGATTCATCGGAACCTTTGCAGACGCGGGATTTGATCATCTGATTTTCCTGGACGCGGTCGAGTTTGGAGGAGAGCCCGGCTCGGTCTTTTTTTTAGACGCCAGGGAAATAACCGCGCGATTTCCCCAGATCTCGACGCATAAAATTTCACTCGGTCTTCTGGCATCGTTAGTAGAAAACGAAACAATGAAGGTTTGGCTGCTCGGAGTACAGCCGGGATCGCTTAAAACCGCGCAAAGCCTCACTTCGGAGGTACAGACAACGCTTGAAATGCTCGAAGAACTGCTCTGGGACATGCTGGCACCAGAGCGGGAGGACGCATGCCGGTATCCGCACCCCGGTGAGCGTACCACGGAATTGGCAGAGGAAAAGGTGATCGCATAATGAGTCCGGAACAGGCCATTATTATTTCCATATTCGCTTGCATCGCGGGAGCAGTGCTGACGCTTGCTGTTTCGCGCAGAAAAACCCTCGCAGGCTGGATCACCTTCTTTACAACGTCGTTCACCGCGGTCCTGATATGTTCAGCGGCCTTGAGCGTGCTGACAACTGGGCCTTCGCATGAGCCGGCGGCGCTTTCCTTTGTCGGGATTTTTGGTTTCACTGTCCGCTTCTACGTCGACGGTCTGGCAGCTGCGTTTTTAATGCTGGCCTCCTTCATCGCCGTTATGGCATCCTTGTATTCCATCCGGTACATGCGCCATTACGAACAATACGGCGTCGCAAGATACTATCCGAACTTCCTGCTGTTCCTTGGCGGCATGTACGGCATTTTGAGCACCACGGACATGATGTGGTTTTTCTTTTTTTTCTGGCAGATGATGACGCTCTCCAGCTACATGCTGATCCGGTTCGAAAACAAAAATCCCGCAAATATCCGTGCGGCGAACAAGTATCTTGTCATGATGCAGATAGCCTGCGGGGCGGTGATGGCGGGCGCCGCGCTGCTTGTTCCGGCCAGCTCCTCTTCAGGCGGTTTGAAGTATGATTTCGATGTAGTAAGTTCCACGCTGCCTGCGGTTCTTTCCGCTGATCCCGGAACGGCGGTTTTTGCCTTTGCGCTGTTTCTCATCGGATTTGGCATCAAGATGGGAATGTGGCCTTTCGGCCAGATATGGCTGCCGGACGCTCATCCTGCTGCGCCGTCGCCGGTCAGCGCGATGCTTTCCGGTGTCATGATAAAAACCGGCGTGTACGGCCTGTTGCGGTATTTCTTCTGGCTTATACCTCCTGCTGCAGGAGACCGATTCCCGCTCGCTGGATGGGGAATGGTCGTAGCCGTTCTCGGCACGGTCACCTTGTTTACCGGCACGATGCAGGCGCTCAAGCAGGAACAGTCGAAACGCCTGCTCGCCTTCCACAGCATCGGCCAGATAGGCTATATTCTTCTGGGAGTCGGCGTCTGCATGGCCCTGGTCTCTTCCCGGGACAGCGGCTTTACGGCTTTTGCCGCCATTGGCTTTTTGGGAGCGTTGTACCACGTAATAAACCACGGCATTTTCAAAAGCCTGCTGTTTCTGAATGCCGGTTCAATGCTGTACGCAACAGGAACTCAGGATCTGAACAAGCTTGGCGGCCTGATGAAATTCATGCCGTTAACGGCCGTCACGGCAATGGTGGCCTCGTTCTCCATCTCCGGGGTTCCCTTGTTCAACGGATTTGTGAGCAAATGGGCCATTTACGTCGCCGCGGTGCAGGGAAGCGGGAATGCCCACTACCTTGCTGTCTGCGCGGTCATTGCCATCCTGACCAGCGCTATCACCCTGGCATCCTTTATTAAATTTTTCGGGGTGAGCTTTCTCTCCCGAACGAGCGCACTGGTTGAGGAGAAGGCCGCAACGCATGACAAACTTGAAGCAACCTGGATGATGCAGGCCCCGCAGCTTCTGCTGGCCGCGGCCTGTATTATGCTCGGTGTCGCGCCTGCAGTCATGTTTAATGGCATGCAGATGGTGCTGGAGGCAAGCCGTCAGGGGTACGGTGCCGTGCTGGCCGGTGCCGCGCCAATGGCGGGCGCTCCGCTGGCAGGGGTGCAGGAGTATCAGGGCATGGCGCTGTTCGCTCCCTGTGCGCTTGCTCTGCTGGTCGGTATCCTTTTTCTGCTTTCCTACGGCATTTCAAAACTCGGCGGGGCCAAGCGGCGCGCTGTTGCTCCCTGGCTCTGCGGCTACGTGCGTGAGGCGGATTGCCATCGCTATACCGCGCATAATTTTTACGGTGAAATTAAACGATATTTCCGCTGGCTGGGCGGTACGGCTTCCCATCCTGATAAACACAATGAGGTGAAGGGACACTAGCATGATTGCTCGTGAAAGATTGAATCAGTTAAAAGAGAAACTCGGGCAATCGCTCCTGCGGGCCGACCTTCCGAGCGACCGAAGTCTGTTCGTCTATATCGAACCGTCGGCGCTCAAGGAAGCCTGCCGATATGTTTTTTATAATCTTGACGCCCGATATATCATCAGCATCGGGCTTGATGACCGCCCGTATTCCGGCTCGTTCATGGTTGCGCATAATTTCGCCTTTGATAAAGACGGACTGTTGTGCAGCCTGCTCGTTCGTGTTTCTGCAGAGAACCCGAAACTGGACTCCATTACGGACGTAGTGGCCGGTGCGAACTGGGCGGAGCGTGAGATGCACGACCTGTTCGGCATCGAGCCGGTAGGACATCCCTATCTGAAACGGCTGGTATTGCCGGACGGATGGCCGGACAACATCCATCCCCTCCGGAAGGACGTGCCGCACGATCATGTGCCCGAAGGCTTTGACGAAGAGCGGGAATTCAAGTTCAGTGAACCGCCTGCGGGCTGCACCGTGGTGCCGTTCGGGCCGTTTCACCCGACCCTGGATGAACCGGAGCATTTCCGGTTGTATGTGGAAGGCGAAATGGTGCGGGGCTGCGAGTATCGCGGGTTTATGGTCCACCGAGGAATTGAAAAACTGGCGGAATCGGTCCTCGGCTACAACGATATCCCGATGATGGCTGAGCGCATCTGCGGCATTTGCGGCTGCGTGCACAGCGTCGCGTATGCGCAGGCGGTCGAGGCCGCCGCTGCCATCAAGCCGCCGCCGCGCGCCGAGTACATGCGCACCATCATGCTCGAAATTGAACGCCTGCACAGCCATTTGCTGTGGGTGGGGCTTGCCTGCCATATCGTAGGCTTCGATACCCTGTTCATGCAGAGTTTCCGCATCCGTGAGCCGATCATGTGGATCGCTGAAAAGATAACCGGCAACCGGAAAACCTATGGTCTTGTTCTGATCGGAGGGGTGCGTTGGGACATTACACCGGACCTGAAAGCGGAACTGCGCCAGGTGCTGGACACGCTCGAAACGGAATGGCGTCCCGTCACGGCGGCCGTCAGCAAGGACAGAAACATTCAGAAGCGTACGCGAGGCGTCGGCATGGCGGATCAGGCGCTTGCTAAAAACATGGGTCTTGCCGGGCCGGTTGCGCGCGCCGCAGACGTCGACATCGACTCCCGGCGGGACCACCCGTACGCCGCGTATGACCGCGTTGATTTCAACGTTATTACTGCAGACGGCTGTGATGTCTGGTCGCGCATTGTAGTGCGGATGCAGGAAGTGTTCGAATCGATAAAGATTATCCGCCAGTGTCTTGAGAAAATGGAGGAAGGCCCCCTTCGTCTGGACATTGCGGATGAGCTGCCGATAGGACGTCTGGGAATGACCTCTGTTGAAGCTCCCCGCGGCGAAAGCCACCATTTCGTCGTGACCGGCGAGAACAACCGCCCGCGGCGGTGGCGGGTCAGGGCCCCGACGTATCAGAATCTTCAGGCGGTGCCTGCAATGATCCAGAACCAGCAGATTGCCGATATGACGATTTCTCTCGGCAGTATAGATCCCTGCTTCTCCTGCACGGACCGGCTTGAAACAATTGATCTGAAGTCAGGCCAGAAGAAAGTGTGGTCGCAGACGGAGTTGTTCAATTTAACGCGGAAAAGAAAGCGGGAAAACTGATCCCTGCGGCAGGAATCCCTTGCCTTCTGCCGGAGGGGACTCCCCTTGCGAACTTGGTATCTCTTATGGAAAACAATATAGGGGCAATGACCATAGGCGGACTCGTGAACGTGGCATTGGTGCTGCTGCTGGCGCCCCTGTTTCACGGCGTTCAGCGCAGGATCACGGCGATTATTCAGTCCCGGAAGGGACCGCCACTGCTGCAATCCTACTTTGATCTGCTGAAGCTGCTGGGCAAGGAAGACCTGGAATCGGGCCAGTCTCCGTTCATGCAGCGATTTGCCGCTTACCTGTCGCTTGCGACCATGCTGGCTGTGGCATGTTTCGTGCCGATGGGTTTCGCCGCTCCGATGAACGGGGGTGGAGATGCCATTCTCCTGATCTATCTGCTGACGTTCGCCGGCATCTGCATCATGCTTGCCGGGCTGGCGGCCGGTTCCACCTATGCGCTTGTGGGCATCAGCCGCCAGATGATGACCATGATAACGCTGGAGCCCTTGTTTGCCGTGGCCATTATCATCGGCGCCGTCCATGTTCATTCATTCCGGCTCGATGACGTGCTCAGCGGATCAGTATATGCGGTCAATGGCTTCCCCTGGTCCGGCATTCTTATGATGGCCGTGATGCTCCTGTCGTTCCAGGCCTTTGTGGATCGCATGCCGTTTGATATCAGCGAGGCGGAAACAGAAATCATGGAAGGGCCGCTGATGGAGTATTCTGGCCCGAAACTGGCGGTGTTCAAATATGCATCCATGGTGAAACTGATTGTCTACAGTGCGCTTTTTGTGGCGCTGTTTGCACCGTGGGGAAGGGATCTTGCCGAACCGCTGGGGTGGCTGCTCTTCTGGATAAAAGTGTCTGCGCTGGTGCTGCTCGTGACGCTGGTGGCCGCGACGCATGCGCGGTACCGCATTGATCAGGCCATCCGGTATTTCGCGGTTCTGCTGCTGTTTGCACTCGCCGCACTGCTTCTGGCGAGCTATGGATTCTGACCGAGGTGAGGCATGTCTGTCCTGAGTAAGTTGAAAGAAGCGATTGTCTGCCTGAAGGCGGGGCGGGTAACGATGCCGTATCCGGCGCAACCCAAACCGGTGCCTCCGCGGTTCAGGGGCCGTCCCATCTGGAATGCGGCAAAATGCATCGGCTGCGCAGGCTGCGCGAACAATTGTCCGGCGCGGGAAATCCTCCTGTTTGACGTCTGCCAGGAGGTCCGCATTCTGAAATATCTCGGCCGCCGCTGCACCTACTGCGGACGGTGCGCGGAAGTCTGTCCCGAGAAAGCCATCACCATGAGCCAGGAGTTTGAGAACGCAACCACCAGCATCAATGACATCAGCCAGAAACTCGACCTGTTCATGAGCACGTGCCAGCGCTGCGGACGGTGCTTCAAGGAGCCGTCGCCGCTGGAGCAGCTGAAACTCAAAGGCTACCGGTTTGACGATTTGCAGAACGACCGGTGGGTGTTCCGCTCGCGGAGCTACGAAGAGGGCGAGCCGGTTCTCGACGATATCAAGATAGAAATGGATTAACCGCCATGTTAAAGGACCTCTGTAAAAAAATGTTCGGCCGTTCGCTCTGGGTGTATCACGCGAACAGCGGCGGCTGCAATGGCTGCGATATCGAAGTGCTGAACGTGCTTACGCCCTACTATGACGCCGAGCGCTTCGGCATCAAGCTGGTCGGTTCTCCCCGCCACGCGGATGTCATGCTCTGCCAGGGGCCGGCCATGCGCTCCACCGCCAAAGCGCTGAAACGGGCGTATGAAGCGATGCCTGCTCCCAAGCTGGTGTTCGCAATCGGGCACTGCGCCTGCGGCGGCGGATTGTGGTATGATACGTACCCTGTCCTCGGGCCGGTTGAAAAAATCCTTCCCGTCAACTACTATATCCCCGGCTGCCCGCCGCGTCCGGAAGCCATTATTTACGGCGTTGCGGTGGCCCTTGGCCTGGTGGAGAAAAAAGCGGCACCGGTGCAATTCAAGCAAACGGAATACGCCATTCCCCTTTACCATCCCAGTGATCTGCACGCACAGAATGAATTGGTAGTATACGAAAAGGTCGAGAAAATATAACCGGTGCCCGAACCGTATGTTGCCAGAGAGGAAATCGCGCGACCGGCATTTTCCTCGTGAAAAAAACTACCCGCCTCTGCTTACGCCTCAGATTCATCGGCCGCAGCAAACAACAGCGAATCACCTCTGTACCACTTGAAAAATATCCTGATTTGTGTATACTCCATGCAGAAAAGCTGCGAGTATGACCCTCCGGTGATTTTAAGAAGAGAACAGGGCCCTTATGACGTCATTCAGAAGAAAACGGATAGGCGATATTCTCATTGCCAAGAAACTTATAACGCAGGCGCAGATCAGCACCATTCTGCCGAAGACTGACGGCAGCCGGACGCGGCTGGGAGAACTTCTGGTAGCCGAAGGACTGGTCAGCGAAGAAGACCTTGCGAAGGCCCTGGCAGAGCAGCGGGACCTGCCGTACGTCGATCTTATGAGCTTCCGGGTAGACCCGAAGTTTTTTGAAACCATCTCCGTCGACCTGATGCGGCGGTACCTGTTTGTCCCTTTGGAAGACGGCGGCGACGTGCTGATCGTGGCAATGTCCGATCCGAATAATCTTCCCGCAATCGACGAACTCGAAATGATCTTGAACCGTCAGATTGAACTCCGGGTAAGTACGCCGCATGACATTGAAGCCGTTCTGAGCAGGGGCGACAGCCCGGCGCCGACACTTCCCGAAACTCCGGCAGCGAATGATTTTCCCGCCGTAAAAACAGAGGATATTCTTTCCTTCTCATCGTTCAGCAGCGTCAAGCAGCCGGCTGCCAAACACACGCACCGCGTACAAAACCTGATTATCGTCGGCGATCGCATTCTTGTCGATCCTGATGAAGGCGCGGACAAAACGCCTTCAGGCTTGTATCTTCCCCCGACCGTGAAGGAAAAGGAAAAAATTCTCGGTGGAAAAGTGGTAAAGGTGGGCCCCGGTTATCCTATTCCGGACGCAATTCCGCACGAATCCTGGAGCCCGGGAAAGAATGCGATAAAATATCTTCCGCTCCAGGCATTGGAAGGCGATTATGCCATTTTTCTCAGAGAGTCGGCGATTGAAATTGAACTTGAAGAAAAAAAATATTTAATTGTTCCCCACTCAGCCATTCTCGCTTTGTTCAGAACAGACCTGCCTGAAGAAATTTGACCAATAAACTCCTTCCCATGCCTTTCGCATATCCAAAAGAGTAGCAGCAAGTGCCCAACTGAAGCGTGTCTCCGCGTTTTTCTTGCTTCACCTTCCTGCCGTTTTCCAAGAAGCGCACATTATGCCGTCCAGACCAGATCACACAGCGGTTGTTCTAAGTATGATAGAATTAGGCAGGAAAACAAAAGAATTGTGTCTTTATAAACTGTTTGTTCGTGACCACTATTCAAATATTCAGCCAGGATGTTCTTCTGTAGAAATTTCAAAAATAGAACTTTATGCGTACAGGAGTGGGAAAGAATGAGGAAACGTACGGCCGCGCTATTCGGACAGGTTGTTATGGGCGGCAGGTACTTATCTAAATGGCACGAAGATATCAGGAATACATTAAAAAAGGAGGCTGCCCAATGCAGAATATTCCAGCGTATGCCGCATTAACAGCAAAGGCGCAATTGGTACCGTATTCCATCTCGCGCCGTGAACCGGGTCCAAAGGATGTTTTGATCGATATTCTTTACTGCGGGATTTGTCATTCCGACATTCATCAGGTCCGAGATGAATGGGGTGGGGCCATCTTCCCCATGGTACCGGGCCATGAAATTGTGGGGAAAATAGCGAAAACCGGCAGCGAGGTCAAAAAATGGAAAACAGGAGACATTGTCGGGGTCGGCTGTTTTGTTGATTCCTGCCGCAAATGCGATGCCTGCAAAGACGGAGAAGAGCAATTCTGCGAAGAAGGGATGACTCTTACCTACAACAGCTACGAGCGGGACGGCAAGACGCCCACGTATGGAGGCTACTCCACCCGCATTACCGTAAACGAAGACTATGTGCTGAGAATCCCAGGCGGACTGCCGCTCGAACGCGTGGCACCGCTTCTGTGCGCGGGCATTACCACATACTCGCCGCTGCGGCGTTTCGGTGTCAAATCAGGAGACGCCATAGCGGTAGTCGGGCTGGGAGGGCTTGGCCATATGGGGGTGAAACTGGCAAAAGCCATGGGGGCGCACGTAACGGTGCTGAGCCATTCGCCGAGCAAGCGCGACGATGCGCTGCGTCTCGGTGCGGACGATTTCATCGCCACCCGCGACGAACAGACGTTCAAGCACAATGCGAAACGGTTTGATTTTATTCTCGACACGGTATCGGCGATGCACGACTATAATGCGTATCTTAACCTGCTGCGCCACGACGGAACCATGGTGTTGGTCGGAATTCCCGATCCGACACCGCTGTCGGCCGCGCCTCTTGTCATGCAGCGCCGCAAGTTGGCGGGGTCGCTTATTGGAGGAATCCGCGAGACCCAGGAAATGCTGGATTTTTGCGCGAAACACGGAGTGGCTTCCGATGTTGAAGTGATTCCGATTCAGAAAATAAATGAAGCATATGAACGCGTGGTCAAAAGCGACGTGCGATATCGCTTTGTAATCGATATGGCCAGTCTTAAATCCTGAGCAGGAGTCGCAACCATCGTGATCCGGCAGCGGATCAATCTGCATTTCTTGAAGCTTCACCCGCGGCATGGAGCAGCTATGATGCCATTTCTTTTATGTGCTGAATAATCGAGTTCACAGCCTGCTGCGCGCTGCCATAAAGCATGCGGGTATTCTCAGCGTAGAAAAGCGAATTTTCGATGCCAGAATATCCCGCCCCTTTGCCGCGCTTGATCACGATAACGTTTTGCGCTTTGTCTGCGTCCAGGATAGGCATGCCGTAAATGGGGCTCGACTTGTCAATGCGCGCGACGGGGTTAACCACATCGTTCGCGCCGATGACGAGGGCCACATCAGCCTGGGGAAACTCTGCGTTTATTTCCTCCAGGTCAAAAATCTTGTCGTAGGGGACTCCGGCTTCGGCAAGCAGAACGTTCATGTGGCCCGGCATGCGCCCTGCCACAGGATGTATCGCAAACTTGACTTCCACGCCCGCTTCCTCCAGAAGTTTGGCCATTTCCCATACCTTATGCTGTGCCTGCGCCACCGCCATGCCGTAGCCAGGCACAATAATGACCTTGCGCGCGTAGCGCATCATTGCAGCCGCATCAAGCGCGGTGACTTCCTTCATGGTGCCGCTCATGCCTGCAGCGCCTGTCTGCACCTCGCCGGTGATGGGATTAAACAGGATGTTTGTCAGCGAGCGGTTCATTGCTTTTGCCATGAGCTGGGTAAGCAGTGTTCCTGCCGCACCGACCACAATCCCGGCGATGATAAGGGCGGGGTTTGCAAGCACGAAACCTTCGAAGCCAACGGCAAGACCGGTCGTTGCGTTAAACAGGGAAATTACGACAGGCATGTCGGCACCGCCTATGGGGGCCGTAATAATCACGCCCAGCGCCAGAGCAAGAGCAAAAAGAAGGGCAATCAGATACGGAGCAGGATGGGGAGAGGTGACAACCAAGATGCCGGCCAGAATGGTGAGGGCATTCAGGACGATATTAACGACATTATGGAACGGCAAACGGAGCGCTTTCTGCATAATGCCCTGCAATTTCGCGAATGCTATGCAGGAACCGGAGAATGATACAGCGCCCATGATGGCGCCTACAACCGCAAGCGCAACCACGATGGTGTTGTGAGACTCACAGCAGGAGAGCTTGATTGCGGCTATTGCCGCAGCCGCTCCACCGCCCATGCCGTTGTAGACGGCGACCATCTGGGGCATATTGGTTATTTTTACCGTCTTGCCGGACCACCAAGCCGCCCCGCCGCCGATGACGAGCGCTATAATCATCAGGAGGTAATTCTCCATGCCGGGCCAGGCAAACGTCACCAGAGTGGCGAGCATCATGCCGATGCCCGCCCACAGGATGCCCCGCCGGGCGGTAACCGGAGAAGACATGCTTTTCAAACCGAGAATAAACAGCACGGCGACCGCAAAATAACTCGCATTGATAAAAGGGGGCGTTGTCATGTGCGGTCCTTTCTGCTTTTAAACATGGCAAGCATGCGTTCCGTCACCACATAGCCGCCGGCCGCGTTTGCCGCGCCGAGCAATACTGCAAAAAAACCGATCCCTTTTTCAAGCGGTGTCTGCGCTTCCCCCAAGGCGACCATGGCGCCCACAAGCACCACGCCATGGACGAAGTTTGCCCCGGACATGAGGGGTGTATGGAGAATCACAGGCACTTTGGAAATAACTTCGTAGCCGGTAAATGCGGCCAGCATAAAAATATATAGTGCTAGAAATCCTTCCATCAGCGACCTCCATCCGATCAGAAATAAGACACCTAGAAAAAAATCCGTGAGTAAACGGTTCAAAGAATGTCCAGTGCTTTTTTAGCGCTTTCGTTTCGCACCTGCCCTGCATGCGTGAACACGCTGCCCGCAAGTATTTCATCGTTCCAGTCGAGCTGGAGTTCACCGTTCTTGAGAAAGGGAGAGATGAAGTTAAACAAGTTTTTCGAATACATTTCCGAAGCATGGACCGGCATGCGGGACGGAAGATTGCCGGTGCCGATGATGTTTACTCCGCTGACAACAACGGTTTTCCTGGGCTGTGATCCGGCAACGTTTCCGCCTGCATCTGCGGCCATGTCCACGATGACGGACCCCTGTCTCATTCCGCGCACCATGTCTTCCGTGACAATGAGCGGGCTCCGCTTCCCCGGAACGGCTGCAGTGGTAATCAAGACGTCAGCCTGTGAAACCGCTTTTGCCAGCCTTTCCCGCTGTTTGTTCTTTTCATCGCTTGTCAATTCGCGTGCATAGCCGCCGGCACCGCTTGCGGCGACCCCGGTATCGACGAATTTCGCACCCAGCGATTCTACCTGTTCTCTGGTTTCAGGCCGGACATCGTACGCCTCGACAATTGCCCCCAGACGATGGACCGTTGCTATGGCTTGCAGCCCCGCCACACCTGCGCCTATTACCAGTACCCGGGCCGGACGCAGCGTTCCTGCGGCGTACGTCAGCATGGGGAAAAACTTTGGAGAAAGCACGGCGGCAAGAAGAGCGCATTGGTACCCTGCAATGGCGGCCTGCGATGAGAGCGCGTCCATGCTTTGGGCGCGGGAAACGCGGGGAATCAATTCGACCGCAAAACTCGTGATGTTCTGACTGCACAGCAGAACTGCACGTTCCTTGTTTTGGTAGGGGGCAAGAAAACCGATAAGGACGGTGCCCTGATGCATCGCGCGTATTTCCTCAAGCGTGGGAGGTTGCACTTTGAGAATAACGCCTGACTTGGAAAATATTTCAGTATTGTCCGCGAGGCAGGCAGTGCCGAAGTCGTCATCAGAAATATAGCTGCCCGCTCCCGCTCCTCGCTCCAGGCAACATCGCGCGCCGAGCGCGCTGAATTTTTTCACTACTTCTGGCACTATCGCTACGCGTCGTTCTTCAGGGTCTGTTTCATGAGGCACACCAATTACAAGGGGCATACTCTTGTTCCTCCGCTCCGTTGCTTACGTATTTCAATGCTGAAAACAGACAAGGGTGCGACCATACGCATTTATTATAGCATTATTTTTTTGCAATGGCCGTGCCGCTGATCCAAACTATGGACGGGCCATTGTTCCCCTCTAATGGTCGAACCAGTATTCCTTTTCCTGGATGAACCAGTGTTCCGGACGAATGCTCGCGAAAAAAACAAGAAAGTGCTTGCATTCAAATCTGATTGGTTTTAAGATAATTACAGTAATTGAAAAAGTTGCAAACTGAAACTAATTTTTCCCTGCCTTGTTTTGCCGGTTTTTGACTAATGAATTGCTGCTGCCCGTGGCAATGGCCGACTTGTATACTGTTAGGAATGCAAGATGCTGCTGTCATTTACCGCTGATCGAGAACGATAGAACGTTTTTAACTCTAGAATAGCGGGAATTCGCCAGATCTGAAGGCCTGTGTTTACGTCTGCATACCTGCCATGGGAAGATAATCTCACCATTGCTTTTTCACCACAGCTCAACGATGCCGGACCATGCGGGAAAGACAGCATTTTTCGCACTGCTAACTAAAGAAGACTGTTTCTCCGGGATGTCATAAACATAAATTTTCCGAAAATTCAGGATATCGTCATTTTGTAAGAAAGGGGAAAAAAATGTTTGAGATGTTCAAGGTCAAGGCAGAAGCAGTGGGCGCCGAAGTCCACCGCTTTCGCACGAAGGCAGAAGCACTCGGATTTATTGAGGACTTTATGAAGAAGGCTGGTACGAAAGATGCACCCGGTTCATATGCAATCTGGCCGGAGAGCTCGATTTTGAAGGAATTCGATGCCCAAGGACTTGCGGACAGAGTACCCGGCTTAAAATTTCAGATAACCCGTCAGCTGGCAAAAGATTCTTTGATCGGTATTACCCAAATGGAGTGGGGAATTGCCAACAGCGGCACCGTCGTGAAAGACACTACCGCCGTTGAGCAGCGTCTGGCTGCCGCACTCTCAAATATTCATATCGCCCTGCTTGCAACAAACAGCATTGTTGCAGATTTAGCGACGCTGTTGTCAAAAGTAGATCCCGGCAAGAGCGGCTATATCGCGCTGACCACCGGACCAAGCCGGACCGCCGACATCGAACGTGTGCTTGCCATAGGCGTTCACGGACCTGAGCGGCTTGTGATTGTCTGTATCGATGATTTAGGAGGTATGAAGTCATGAAAAAAGCATTTACGGAATCCATAGACCGGGCCCTGAAAAATCAGAACCTGGGAGGCATCCTCGACCGGTGGAATTATCCCGCTGCGCGCGCAAAGGCGCTGGAGGGCCTCGATTTTGAGGCGCTCAGAACACAGATCGCTGAAATTAAAAACAATGCCGCCAGCCGCCTTGATGAACTGGCAGAAAAATTCAAAAAATCCGCAGAGGCCCGCGGCGCAAAGGTTTTCATTGCCAACAGCCACCAGGCCGTCAAGGACTATATCCTGAATCTCTGCAAGGAAAAAGGCGTTAAGAAAGTCGCCAAATCAAAGTCGATGGCCTCCGAAGAGCTCCATCTGAACAAGTTCCTTGAAAAACACGGCATTCATGCGGATGAGACGGACCTCGGTGAATGGATTGTTCAGCTTGCCCATCAGACACCGTCTCATTTTGTCATGCCGGCCCTGCATCTCACCAAGGAAGAGATTTCCGGTCTCTTCAGCAAAGAAGTCAATAGAACGCTGTCCAGCGACCCCCAGCAGCTGGTAAAGGTTGCCAGAAAGGAATTGCGCGAGAAATTCTTCAAGGCGGACCTGGGCGTCAGCGGCGCCAACATCGCCATCGCGGAAACCGGAACAATCGTTACGGTCACGAATGAAGGCAACGCCCGCCTCGTTACGACGCTTCCCAAAACACACGTGGCCATCGTGGGCCTTGAAAAGCTGGTGGAGAAATATTCCGACGCGGCTCCGATTCTGACTGCCCTGCCCCGATGCGCAACCAGCCAGCTTATGACCAGCTATGTTACTCTTATCACCGGACCGACCCCGAACGATGATGGATCGATGAAGGACCTCCATATCATTCTCATGAATAATAAACGGACCATCATGGCAAACGATCCAAAATTCAAGGAAGCGCTCCAGTGTATTCGCTGTGCATCCTGCCTGAACGTCTGTCCTGTCTACCGGCTGGTGGGCGGGCATGTCTTCGGGGGGCATGTCTATAGCGGCGGGATCGGCACCATTTTGACCGCGTGGTTCAATGAACTGAAACAGACGGAAGACATTCAGGGCCTGTGCATCGGCTGCGGAAAGTGCAAGGAGGTCTGTCCCGGGAAAATAGACATTCCGGAACTGATTCTTGAGGTCCGTCGGCGATTGACAACGAAGCAGGGGCTGCCGTTCATCTACAAAAGCGCCTTGTCGATCATTAATAACCGCAGATTTTTCCATACCATGCTGCGGGCCGCTTCCATTGCCCAGAAGCCGTTTGCCAAGGAAGGCTTCATCCGCCACCTTCCCATGTTTCTGTCCGGTCTTTCCGAGTACCGGAGCCTTCCGACCATTGCGCCTGTACCGTTCCGTGATCTGTTCAAAAAGATCAAACAGCCGCCGAGCAAAACAAAAATTGCGTTTTTCTCCGGGTGCGCCATTGACTTTGTGTTCCCCAGAATCGGTGAAGCCCTGGTCAAGGTGCTGAATAAGGCGGGGATTGAAGTTGTTTTCCCGGATTCGCAGTCATGCTGCGGCATCCCGCACTGGGGCAGCGGCGCTTTTGACATGGCGGCCCTGGCAGCGGCCCACAATATCAAGCCGCTTCTTGCGGAAGACGTGCAGTATGTGGTTACCGCTTGCGCGACCTGCGCGACGGCCCTCAAAAAAGAATGGCCGCATGTGCTGAAAGATGAGAAGATGGAGGCACTGGTCCCCGATGCTGAGAAACTGGCTGCAAAGACAGTGATGTTCTCGGAATTAGTGAATAAGCTGATAGAAGAGAAGAAACTGACCCCAAAGGATGGGCAGCAACTGCAAAGAATCACCTATCATGACTCCTGTCATGCTAGACGGCACGTGGGGATTTATAAAGAACCTCGTGCGGCACTTACTGCGGCTGGATATGAGCTGAAGGAAATGGTGGAACACGATACCTGCTGCGGCATGGGCGGATCGTACACGGTGAAACAGCCGAAGCTTTCCATGAAAATGCTCCAGCGGAAACTGAAAAATATTGAGGATACGGGTGCGGAATATGTATGTGCCGAGTGCCCCGGTTGTCTCATTCAGCTGGCTGGAGGGCTGGATAAATCAGGATCAAAAATAAAGGCAAAGCATCCGGCAGAGCTGCTGCTGGAAAAACTGAAATAACCATTGCCTGGGCGCGGAAACACGAGCACGTTTCTCGCTGGTTCAAACTTGCAAATGAACTGTTTCCGCGTCCAGCTACCCTTTTTCTTTACAATTTTCTCCCCTCGATTATTCCCCGAAAAATTGGGTGACCATGCTTCTGCGCGGCCAGCAGGAAATGCATCTTTTTGTGACATGTTTTACCCCGGTTTGCCAAAATTTCTGGTTAGCCTTGTTTTTTTGTTTCCTGATGTATCCAGGTTGGTGTATAATTATGAAAAACGACGCAGGGGTGAGCATGGCAACAAATACATCGCGGAAGAAACAAGACACGGTGACGAGATCGGACCAATTTTTATTGATTGTAGAAAGCGAGCCAGATAATCTCAATTACGTGTCCGCGCTTCTCACGCGGTTTAAGTACCAGACCCGTACTGCAGCAAGTGCTGCCGAAGCCTCGGCAATTATCGCAGAAACAGTACCGCCACTCGTAATTACATCGGCGTTTCTCCAGGATATGGACGGAGTGGAATTTATCAAACAACTGAAGAACGACCCGCGTACTGCCCACGTTCCCTGTATTGCATTAACCAGAGAAGGAGACCTGTACCAGGAAGCGCGCTGCTTTGAAGCAGGGGCAGCAGAATGCTTCTCCCACCCGATTTCCGCCGAACTGCTGTACAGGACCGTACAAGCCATAATCGAACCGACGCCACGCAAAAACATGCGGGTTCAGACTATGCATCCGGTGAAAGTGACCAATACGCCACGTGACGAGCGGGAAGGTATCTATACTCTGGATCTGTCGGAGCAGGGGATGTTTGTCCGCACAGCTGAGCCCGCCCCTCTTCATACGCGGCTTTCCCTCCAGCTGGATCTTGAAGGTCAGACGATTCCGTTGGAGGCTGCTGTTTTGTACCAGTGCAGAGGAGACGCAAACCCGTATCACGAACCAGGGATGGGATTGGGTTTTGTCCAGATAACACAAGAAGATCAGGAATATCTCCGAAAGTTCATACTGGAAGAAGTCATGCGGGGCATTCCTCACGGGCATGCATGAGAATACTACATAATCAGCCGGATACGATTGCATAAACTCCGGATTGCTGCAATGAAACATGCTTCACAAGGGAGTCCATCTTGACTGACAACAAATCACAGAAGAAAACTCCGGGCAATCTTGATCGAAAAAGCCGTTTCCTGCTGGTGATAGACAGCAATGCCGAGAACGTTTCCCACTTATCCGCACTGCTTCGTCGTTTTAATTATCCGACATTCTGTGCTCCCACTGCAAAAGAGGCCCTTGAAATCGCGGCAACCGCAGTTCCTCTCCTTATTCTTATTTCCCTCGACTGTTTAGAAATGGACGGCTATGATCTCATGCGGCGGTTTAGGGAATCCCCACAGACTGCCGCTGTTCCCTTAATTGCATTGAGCAAGCAGCAGGATAGGACTGTAAGAACACGGTGCCTGGATCTGGGAGCAGTCGGCTGCCTCTTTTATCCGATTTCCGCCGAAGCATTGTACCGGGTTGTCCAGGTTGCTATAGAAAAAAACCCGCGTTCCTGCATGCGTATTCAGACGAACCAGCCGGTAAAAGTAAATGATATAAAGCATGACAGCCTGTATGGCGCATATACGCTGGATCTGTCAGAGCGCGGCATGTTCCTTCGAACGGCTAATCCCGCGTCTGCAAAAACGAAGCTTCCGCTTCAACTTGACTTGAACGGCAGAATTATTAATACCGAGGGAGAAGTGCTCTACAGCTGCAAAGCGGGTGATGAGCCGTATAAAGAACCGGGGATCGGCCTTAAGTTCACCCAGCTTGAATCAAAAGACCGGGAATATCTCCGGAATTTTATCAGCGAAGAAGTTGCGCGAGATAAGGCAGAGGACGAAAAATAGCGAAATGGTTGCCTGTACTGTTGCTGGTACGCATGATTTTTGAAAATCCTGCTCGGCGAATCAGTTGTAAAAATCTGTTCATACGAGGGCTATAAGCATGGCGAACTATGATTCTGCCAAGCCTTTATACCGGCACACGCTTGGAAAACCTACCATCCTTGTTGTGGATGGCGACCTCAACAGCAGCTTTTACATGACCACCCTGCTGAAACGGTTCAACTATGAGCCCTGCACGGCAAGAACCGTCGACGAAGCCCTCGACATGACGGTGAGCATGAAAATCTCTCTTCTCATCGTATCGTTGTCTTTAAGGAATATGGATGGCCCTGAGATCGTGCAGCGCTTTAAGACGAGTTCGGCAACTGAGACCATTCCTCTTCTTGGACTCTCGAGAAAAAA
Source organism: Nitrospirota bacterium (assembly GCA_963663225.1). GTDB lineage: Bacteria > Nitrospirota > UBA9217 > UBA9217 > UBA9217 > JBAZLV01. The sequence continues at coordinate 1,511,688 of OY760142.1, forward strand.
CGATCCGGCCATGATGCACTGTTGCATGCAAGCCGGGGCGGCTGATTGCCTTGTGCAGCCGGTTCCCGCTGAGCAACTGTACCGAACCGTCCAGAAGGCAACCGAAGCAAAACCACGGAAGGACATCCGCATTCGGACGCTCCAACCGGTAAAAATAGGCCAATCGTTGCCCGAAACGTTTGAGGCCGCATGCATCCTTGATTTGTCGGAACGCGGGGTGTTTTTACATGCCATGAAACAACCCCCCGTAAACGCAACACTCTCTCTGCACATTGATCTGAATCACGTTATTATTCCGGTAGAGGCAGTGGTTGTATACAGTTATCAGGCTCCGGGCGGCCCCTCTCCGAGAGTGGGAATGGGGCTTGAGTTTGTAAAAATCGCCCCGGAAGACCAGGGATATATCCGGCAGTTTATCCGAGACGAAGTGACGCGGGGGATCGCACCTGTCAGTGCCTGATAGACGGCTGCCTGAAACGCTGATGTTCTGTTAAAGCAATCCTCTTGCAGAAATGAGGAAATACCCGGTTGCCGAATTCTTCCACAACATACTACGATGATGATGAATTACGCGAAGCGCTGACTCTGGTCAATTCGTACAGGACGCTTCACGAAATTTACGGGTTATTTTACGGCTGCATGGCTGCGGCAAAACGCGTGGATTCCTCGCAGTACCTGCCTCTGGTGTACGATGTGGACACCGAAGACAACATATCGGCGGAAAACAGCGAGAAGGTTCACAACAATCTCATATCTCTCTGGAATTTTGTCGCGCGCTGGAAGCCGCAGGATGAGCCATTTTCTTTTCCCGATCAGGTCTATTCCGACACTGCCCAGGGGCTGCTTGAGCATGCGGCCGATGATATGGCGCTGATAGAATATTTTAAAAAAGGGCTTGAAATGGCAGGCATGCCTCAGTCGCCCGCGATTGCAACTGCGATGCGCGATCTTGATGCTGTTACAGGCCAACTACAGCATTATGCCGAAATGTATGAAGCCGTGGATCCGGAAGCGGAGGTAAAAAACCTAAAAGCATCTGAACAGAAATTTGAAGAACTGGAAGAGGCCATAGCCCGCAGCATAGCCAGAATAACCATGGTGAAAAAAAAATAGTTTACCCGCCGCAGTCCATCCAGCATTTTCCCCCAAGACTGCATACTATTTCGTTTGGTATCGATAACGAGGTGCCGCGTTCTCTATCGGTTAATCACCGGGATTTTCACGCTGCGGCAGTATCGCATACAGAAGATATTCAACATTGCCGTCCTGGCCGGTGATCGGCGACTGAATAACACCTTGTATCTGGAGACCGCAATTACCTGCGAAATTTTTGATTCTGTCCACCACCTCGGTTCTCGCAGCCGCATCGCGCACGATACCGCCCTTTCCAACCCTGCCTTTTCCCACTTCAAACTGGGGTTTTATGAGAGCAATGAGCTTTGATCCCGGTTTTAAAAAGTTTAAAACAGGCGGAAGCGTCTTTTCAAGAGAGGTGAACGAAACATCAATAACTGCCATATCAACGGGTTCGGGTATACGCGTTGGATCCATGAAACAGATGTTTGTCCGTTCTATTACGATTACTCGCGGATCCTGCCGCAGTTTCCATGCCAGCTGGCCATAGCCCACATCAACAGCATAGACTTTTCGCGCCCCGTGCTGGAGCAGGCAATCAGTAAAGCCGCCGGTTGAAGCTCCCACATCAAGGGCTGTTTTACCCTCGACAACTACGCTAAATTCACTCAAGGCCGCCTCGAGCTTTAACCCTCCGCGGCTTACGTAGGGCAGCCCTTTTCCCAGAAGACGGAGATCAGCGGTTTTCGATACCAGCGTACCGGCTTTGTCCAGTTTCCGGCCGTCTACAAGAACCAAACCTGCAAAAATGATAGCCTGCGCTTTTTCCCGGCTTTCCGCAATGCCGCGTTCCACAAGCATGCGGTCAAGGCGGAGTTTATCGGTTTTTTTATCCCCTGGTTTGGTCATGAGAAAGTAAACCACGCGACATACTGCCGTATGGGTGAGCCTATCAGAAGCATGATGGTGTGTCAACGGACATTATAATAAGCTTTTTGTTGACGTATTTGTTGGTGCGGTCTAAACTATTCACATATGCAGACGTCTAATCTGACAGCGAGAGCGGGAGGTCCGGAATATGAAGAAAAATCATGTCTTGTGCTTCTTTGTCTTGGTAGTAACAATTCTCTTGTGCAGCACGGTTTTTGCTGATTCTTTCAGCTGCCCTGGCGGGATTATTTCCGATGGCGACAAAAGCCCTGACGTTTTCGCAAAATGCGGGCCGCCGGATTTCCGGGATTCCCATCAGGAAGAAGTAAGTCAACGGGTCGATTCGGACACGAAAAAAACAATTTATATTGCAGTGGAAGAATGGACGTATAACCTCGGGCCGAATCAGCTCATGCGGATTGTTGTTCTGAAAAACGGGACGGTTGCAGAAATCCGGACCGGTAAATACGGATATGCAAAACCGTAACAATGAAGCCGCCCGGTATGATGCCGGACGGCCATGAACAGTTTATAAATTATAACGGGCCGCGCGCAAACGCCGACTATACATCCCGTTGCTTTCGGTTTGCCATCGGTGCCACTGCTTTCAGGCGGGATGTTTCCAGGAAGCCTTTCAAGGAAGCATAAATTCCTTCCGCATCAAGGCCGTATTTTTGTCTCAGAACCTTCTGAGGTCCGTGCTCGATATAACTGTCCGGAAGTCCTATACGCAGTGTTTTTATTCCGGTTAACTTCAGTGCATCGAGACATTCCAGTACGGCGCTCCCGAAACCACCGAAAAGTGCGTGTTCTTCAACGGTCACGATGCGGCCGGTTTTTCGGGCCATCCGGAGTATCATCTCTTCGTCAAGCGGTTTTGCGAAGCGTGCATTTACTACAGCAACTGAAATTCCTTCTGCTGCAAGCCGTTTCGCAGCATCAAGCGCGGGAAGTACCATATTGCCGATTGCGATGATTGCGGCATCCGTGCCGTCCAGAAGGATTTCCGATTTTCCGATTTCTAAGACTTTCAGGTCCTGGTCCATGGGTACGCCGAACCCGGCGCCGCGGGGATAGCGGACCGCGGACGGGCCCGGCCATTCGGCTGCGGTTTTGATCATATGCTGGAGTTCGTTTTCGTCCTTAGGAGACATCAGGATCATGTTGGGAACATGGCGCAGATAGGCGATGTCAAACACGCCGTGGTGTGTCGGGCCGTCTTCTCCCACAAGCCCTGCGCGGTCGAGAGCAAGCGTTACCGGAAGATTTTGAAGACAAAGATCATGCACGATCTGGTCATAAGCGCGCTGGGTAAACGTTGAATAGATGGCCGCCACGGGGTGCAGTCCCTCCGCGGCAATTCCGCACGCGAACGTCACACCGTGGGATTCGGCCAGGCCGACATCAAAAAAGCGGTTCGGAAATTTCTCAGCGAATTTGTCAAGCCCGGTGCCGTCCGACATTGCTGCAGAAATAGCGACAATGTTATTGTTCTCTTCTGCCAGCCGGAGCATGGTTTGCCCGAAAACAGCAGTATAGCTGAGGACCGGCTGTGCCGGTTTTTTTGCCACAAGCTCGCCCGTCTCCGGATCGAAAGGCGGTGTACCATGGTACTGAGACGGCTCGCACTCTGCGAAGTCGCATCCCTTTCCTTTCTTTGTAATTACATGCACGAGGACAGGCCATTCGATATTTTTGGCATTTTTAAACATCTCAAGCAGATTGTCGATATTGTGTCCGTCAATCGGGCCGATATACTGAAAACCGAGCTCCTCGAAAAGGATGCCGGGTACGAGCAGTCCTTTGAGGGATTCCTCGGCTTTTTTGGCGAAATTGAACATGGACTCACCGACTCGAGGGATTCCCTGAAGAAAATTTTTTGTTTCGACGCGAAGCTTCGTGTAAAACTGTCCGGACATGAGCCTGCTGAGATACGAGGACAGAGCACCGACGTTGTGGTTGATCGACATTTCGTTGTCATTCAGCACAACAATCATTTTTCTCTGCAGGTCTCCGGCCTGGTTAAGTCCTTCAAAAGCGAGGCCGGCAGAGATGGACCCGTCGCCGATGACGGCGATCACATGGTAATCTTCCCCTTTGATGTCGCGCGAGACAGCCATGCCGAGCGCCGCAGAAATGGACGTGCTTGAATGGCCCACGCCGAAATGATCACACGGGCTTTCTGCGCGCTTGGGGAACCCGCTCAAACCGTCGTGTTGCCTTATCGTACGAAACTGGGCCCGCCTGCCGGTAAGAATCTTGTGGGCGTATGCCTGGTGCCCGACGTCCCAGACAATGCGGTCTTTCGGTGTGTTAAAAGCGTAGTGCAGGGCGATCGTCAAATCGACCACACCGAGACTGGATGCCAGATGGCCGCCGGTCTTTGATATGACATCGATGATTTCCTGCCTGACTTCCTTTGCAAGTTCCGGAAGGTCTTTCTGGGGAAGAGCTCTCAAGTCTTTTGCGTCTTTGATTGAATCCAGTAACATGAATACCTCGTGAACAGTTTCCGGCCGCCAAATAATTAGATTCCTGCGCAGGCCGATGTTATCAATCCCGAAACAGTGCCGGCAGCAGCTGCAGCTCGATAAAGAAGATTAGTTTACACGGTTAATAATGTATTTTGCCAGTTCCCGCAAGGGGTCGGCCTTGCGGTCAAAATCTCTCAGTGAGAGAATTGCTTTGTCTACCACTTCCACTGCCCTGCGCCGTGATTCTTCAAGGCCGTAAAAGCTCGGGTAGGTTTTTTTGTCCTTTTTAAGGTCGCTCCCGACATCTTTCCCGATTTCCTCCTGCGTGCCGGTGATGTCCAGAATATCGTCGGCGATCTGAAATGCGAGGCCGATCAACTCACCGTAGCGGGTTAATGCGGCAAGTTGACGTTTTCCGGCTCTCGCATAAAGCGCACCAACCCGTACTGATGCACGGATGAGAGTCCCGGTTTTGTGCGTATGGATATATTCGAGTGTCGGAAGATCGACGTCCTTGCCTTCTGACTCCATATCCACCACCTGGCCTCCCACCATGCCGAAGACGCCTGCAGCGGTTGCAATTTCTTTTGCAACAATCAAAAGCCTGTTTGCAGGGACAGTCTTGGTTCTCCGTGGATCAGTCAAAACCTCGAACGCCATGTTTAACAGGCCGTCGCCAGCAAGGATGGCGATGGCTTCACCATATACTTTGTGACAGGTTGGCCTTCCCCGCCGGAAATCATCATTGTCCATCGCCGGAAGATCGTCGTGAATCAGAGAATAAGTGTGAATAAGCTCCAGGGCGCCTGCAAGAGGAAGCACGCCGGCTGTTTTGCCGCCCAGTGCCTCGGATGCCGCGATCGCAAGGATGGGCCGAACGCGCTTGCCGCCTGCGAACAGGCTGTAACGCATTGCCTCGTGCACGGAAGAGGGGAAAGTCTTTGAAGGCGGCATCAGCTTGTCGAGCACCTTATCTACACTGTTTTTTCTCTGAGAAAGATATGTTTTTATGTCCATGGCTAAAATTTGAACCGTCCTCTACTCGTTTTCATCTTCAAAAGGTTTTACCGTCAGTTTTCCCGATGAGTCTTTCAGCAGGATTTCCACCTTTCGCTCCGCTTCTTCGAGCCGCTTGCTGCAGATGCGGGAAAGCTTGATCCCTTCCTCAAAGAACTTCAGAGACTGTTCAAGCGGAAGGTCTCCCTTCTCAAGTTCCTGTACAATCTCTTCCAAGCGCGCAAGCGCAACCTCAAACTTTTTTTCTGCCATGAGGCTTATACTCTCCGAAGCATGTCCTCTGATAGTTGTTTCGCGTTCTGCAAGCTTTAATTATATCCGGATATGCCGGTGAAAATCAAGGCAAAATGATTGCATAAGGCAGGACAGGCAGTATTGCGAGAATATTCCACGGTTCCAGTTTCTGGCATGAAGGTTCGCTCAGAGGGGTATATTCGCGCTGTTCCAGGAGAAAAATCAGGGGTACACAAAACAATCCGTCGCAAGTCGGTCAGGTGAAAAAACGGGATGCTGTTCCTCCAGTTGAGAAATAGTTGCTGACTCGCTGATTAAACCCCAGTGCGGCGTTTTTTTCTCATCCATAACTGATACAGCACGAAAACGGCGACAACAGCAATAGAAACGCCTCCCAGAATATTGTGAATTACAGCTGTTTGGCGTTTCCATTCTTCGCCCAGAAAGTAACCCAGAGAAATATACAATACCGTCCAGATAAGTGTGCCTGAGAATGAAAAAAAAGCAAATTCCGTAAAAGACATTCTCGATGTCCCTGCGACGATTGGCGCCAGGTGCCGTATACCGGGAAGAAAATTGGAAAACAACAGCCCCCATTTTCCTGCGTGGCCGAACCAGGCGCGTATTTTCGTCAACTGCTCCGGGTTCAGGCGCAGCCGGCCGGCATATTTATGTACAAAATAGAAACCCATTGCCCTGCCTAATAGATAATTGACCGTCATGCCGAATATGCAACCGAAGTATGCAGCGGTGACCGTGGGCAGAGGGAGAAGTTTACCTGAATAAATAAAATAGCCAAGATAGCCGAGAAGCAAGTCATTCGGGACTGGAGCACCGATGACTCCACCGGCAAATACGCCAAAAATGATGCCATAGCCGTGAAGAGCGATCCAGTGAGCAATAGCCTGTATCATGTATTTATTTTAACAGAAGGCAATAGTTTTACAGTGGTTTTTTTCAGAAAACGATTTGACATGCAGACGGCTAGCGTTGGGGAGATTTTTTTCGGTTCATGGCTTTGCCGAGGTATTTGTTGACAGGGTTTGAACGGTCAAGAAAAGATACAATCGGTTTTTTTCTTGCACCGAGGCTTCTGAGTTCTTTCTTGATCGCTGTATGGAGAGGATCATAATGGAGTCCCTGGTAGAAAGCAGCAACCGCATTCTTTTTTTTGCCTGCAGCCACGTAGGCCTTCCCAAGGTTGAGGTAGAGGACCGGGAACAGCAGCTCTTTGCCGACCACACCGGCATTTTTCTGCACCATTGAAATGGCTTTGGTGCAATTGTCCACCCCGCTTCTATGTTTCTTGTCGACGCTGGCCTGCAGGCTGCCATAGAATGAAATGACGAACGGATCATCCGGACACATTACCATGGCACGCTGTATAACAGCATATGCACTTTTCTTGTTCCCTTTCAGGAGGTAGCCGTTTACCGTCCGGATGTATTCAATCGGTTTTAGCTCCCGAACTCGTTCATTCGGATCGTCTCCTGCAGCGTCTTTTGTCCGTTTCGGTTCAGGTAAGTCATCCATGATTTGCATCTCCGCTTTCGATAGAAAGTTTGATAACAAGCTCCGGGGAACTCCGGGCCTTGCTGTGCACATGCTTCAACGTATATTTTTCAGTCATAATAGCAGAAATATCGAAAAGAATTTGTGATTTTGCTCACACGATTTTTTTTGTTTTCGTCAGCCAGTATGAGCCAATATAAATGCGCTTGCCAGTTGAACCATAACAGATAAGTCTTTACCGGCGAACCGCTCCGGCACAAAATACTTGTTGTGTTATTGTAAAATATACCTTCGGAAGTTCACCATAACTTCGGCAGTTTTTCTATGAGTATGCCAGCACCGATGCGCCTGCTATATCGGTTATAGTCGATAAGACTGAGGCCATAGCCATCGAAGTATTGAACAAAAAATTTTAAATCGTTTTTAAGCGGTATGGTAAGGTTCAGTTGGGTTGAGCCAAAGTTTGAACGCTCTCGTAGATTGTTACGCACAGTAAGAAAGAGGTCTGCTCTGGTTGTTCGGTATCCTGCCGTTAGTTCTCCATAACCCATATAGCGGGTAATATCGGGATTATCATCGCCGTGTGCATCTGCAGGAGATGATTTCGAGCGTTCGGGAATACGGTACCATGGTTTCAGGATCAGGATAAGATGTTCCCACTCCAGAACAATCTCTCCATATATGCGGTTCCAGCTCCGTGAGTCAGATCCTCCCTGACCGTTCGACTCATGAATCACGCTGTATTTTGTCCATATTTTCCCCAATCCGAGAACCGAAGGACTGTAACTGAACGTCGCCATGAGTTCCGGCGCATAGTTCGTTTCGCGGAAAGGAGAGGAACCATTGCTATTGAACGCCTGCCAAAAGGAAACTTGTGTATAGCCGAAGGCGAGGTTGCCATCTGTCCAGGGGATGGCTGTAATCGGGATCTTGAAGCTTAATTGAAACTGCAATTCCCAATCCTGATTTGCCCGGTCGCCCCGGCTCAGCGTCCGGTCATATGCCGCAATTGCGTACAGAGGCTTATAGGGGCGCAGGAAAAAGTAGTCGGTCTTTTCAGGCGCCGTGGCGGTAGAATTGCTGCATACAGAAGCGGTTACGGCCGGTGCTGAAAAAAGAGTACCGCCTGCCGTGCTTTTTGCAGAGGTGGTTTCCAGCAACTCTTCCGCAAGAGACGGTGAATGAAGCAGTAAAGCGAACGCCAACACCGAAACCAGTAACATAAATCCGGAGCAGCGCCCTTGCAGAAAGAAAGATTTGAAAAACATTTACCCTCCTTGCTTCAGAATCCATATCACTCACAAATTGATAATTGCTCTTCCCTAGATTAATTACGACAAGGCAAAACCTATGCCGCAGGGTGAGAAACGCCGGTTCTCTTTTGCAAGTATGGCCGCAAACATGAGGAATAGTCAAGATCTAAGGAACGCATATACACAAAAAGCGGTGCGTGCCTTGCAGGGGAACTAAATTTTATCCGGATTTGTCTCTCCTCCCGGCACTTTTACGCTTGAAATCGCCCTATTATTCTGATAGTATGAAATTCTCAGGAGGCATAGTGCAGAGGGCGGATCTTACAACCAGATCAGTCGCAGGATTTGTGGATATCCTCCTTATTATCGGATTGGCAAGACTGCCAGACGCATTCGGTTTTTTATCCGCAGCAGGGTACATCCTCATTCGAGACGGACTGCTCAATGGTCAAAGCATCGGGAAAAAACTCATTGGTCTTCGGGTGATAGCATACGAAACATCCGGATCTTCGATGAGCTACCGAGAGTCAATTATCAGAAATGTACCACTCGCCATAGCTTTTTTCTTCTTTTTAATCCCCTATGTAGGGTGGGTTTTGGGCCTGCTGGTCCTCAGCGTGGAATGCCTGACCGCCCTCGGTGATGACGAGGGGATGAGAATTGGAGATATGCTTGCGAGAACGCGCGTTGTCTGCAGGGCCCCTGCCTCAGAGACTCCAAAAGATGACAGGGGACAGCAGCCGACCGATACTGCCCTGACCAATACGGGCGAATCCCCCGATTCACGGAAATGATGACGGAGAAGAAAATCACAAACAGTTCAGGAGCCGGTATTGCAATCGGCAGCTTTGACGTCCGAGATGGCTGTTTTCTTGCTTGTAATTCATGTTTAATTTTGAAAGGAGTTTTTGCGCACAATGATTATTAATACTATCATGGGTTGGTTCTCAAATGATATGGCGATAGATTTGGGGACGGCGAATACCCTGGTTTACGTAAAAGGAAAAGGAATCGTTTGCAATGAACCTTCGGTTGTTGCTATTTCCGTGAAGACCGGGAAAGTGCTTGCTGTTGGTGCCGGAGCAAAAAAAATGCTCGGCCGTACACCAGGGGATATTAAAACGATCCGGCCGATCAAGGACGGTGTTATTTCCGACTTTGATGTTACCGGAGAAATGCTCAAATATTTTATCCAGCGGGTTCACAACCGGCAGCGATTCATGCGTCCGCGCATCGTTATCGGCGTGCCGACGGGGATCACGCAGGTGGAGCAGCGTGCTGTCAAAGATGCCGCCATCACCTCCGGAGGACGTGATGTGTATCTGATAGAGGAACCCGTAGCAGCTGCCATCGGGACGGGACTGCCCATCTCTGAACCTTCGGGCAATATGATTGTCGATATCGGCGGCGGCACCACGGACATTGCCGTAATCTCGATGGATGGAGTGGTGTACAGCAAGGCCATCCGCGTCGGCGGCGACAAGATGGACGAGGCCATCATCAACTATATTAAACGTAAATACAACCTCCTCATCGGTGAGATGATGGCCGAACAGATCAAGCTTGAGATTGGATCGGCATATAAAATGGACAGCACCCGTATGACCATGGAGATTAAAGGTCGCGACCTGGTCTCCGGCATACCCAAGACGCTCATCCTTGACGACGATGAAGTGCGTGAGGCTCTGGCGGAACCCATTGCCCAGATCCTGAACGGCATCAAGCTTGCGCTTGAAAATACTCCTCCGGAACTCTCGGCAGACATTGTTGACAAGGGCATTGTCCTGGCGGGCGGCGGGGCGCTCCTGAAGGGGCTGGATGTTTTTCTCAGAGAAGAAACATCACTTCCCATTATCATAGCGGAAGACCCTCTTACCTGTGTTGCGCTTGGTGCGGGCAAGGTCCTCGACGATGAGGAAATACTGCAAAAAGTCATCATGTAAAGCGTGCCGGGGATATTGCTGTTTGATTACCTGGCAATACTGAACGGAAAGATACCGGCCGATGCTCGGATTTGTCTCGAAGCACAGAAAATTTTTTTTCATCTTCCTTCTTTTTGTCATCCTGTTCTGGCTGATTACCGTGCAGGTAAAAAACGGGCGTTTTTTGTTTATGGAAAAACCTGTTCTGGCCGTGTCAGGTTTTTTTGAGAGAATGATAACCAAAACATTCACGGCTGTAGAAGCTGTCGGCAATCATTATGTGCTGCTTGTGCAGACACAGCGGAACAATGAGCGGCTGAAAGAAGAAAATGATCGACTGCGGCTCGAAAGCGCGGTTGTAAATGAGCTGCTTGCCGAAAATGGGAGGCTTCGTGACGCCCTGGCGTTTAAACAGCTGTACCAGCCGACGTCAATCATGGTCCAGGTAATCGGCAAGGAAATGTCTCCCGTCTCCGCCACCATAACGATCGGCAAGGGCTCCGACCAGGGCATCAAGAAGGATATGGCGGTCATTACGCCGTCGGGTGTTGTGGGAAAAGTGCAAACAGCGCTTTCCGGATCGGCTAAAGTCATTCTGCTGACCGACCCGGGAAGCACCCTTGCTGTACGAGTGCAGAGAAACCGTGAAGAAGGACTGCTGGAAGGCAAGCTGGTGAACTGCGCTCTCAAATATGTTTCCTACTATGCCGATATCCAACAGGGGGACCTGCTTGTCACCTCAGGACTTGATGGCGTTTATCCGAAGGGCCTCGCCGTGGCCACCGTTGTGAAAGTCATAAAACGCGAGACGAGCGCGTTCCAGACAGTTGTTGCGGAACCTGTCGTCCGATTTTCGCGTTTGGAAGAAGCATTGGTACTGACAAAATGAAGGCCGGCGTATATTGCGTTTTTTTCTTGCTGATCATTCCGTTTCAATCAAGCTTGTTCAACCCTCTGGCGATAGCGGGAATTAAACCCGACCTTGCATTTTCTTTTCTCTATATTATCGGGCTTCTTACCGGCCCTGGTGAGGCAACACTCGCCGGCATGGGTGCGGGGTTGCTTATCGATATTGGATCTTCGAGCTTTCTCGGAGTCACCGGGATCAGCCGAGGTCTTCTTGGTCTTTCCGCCGGCCTGCTCGGGAAAAAAGTGCTTGATATTACGAGCCCATCGAACGGCATATTTATGACTGCTTTCAGCTTGCTGGAAGGGGTTATTTTTTTGTTTTTTCTGCAGATTGTTTACAGCGACCTTCCTTTCCTCAACCTTGTGATAGAGCGTATTCTGCCTCAGGCGATCTACACCGGCGTACTCGGGATTATATTACTGAGATTAATAACCGAAAAAAAAATTCTGCCTGTTCTGATGAGAAGGACTGCTCAAAAGGAGTTGTAGATGTTCCACGAAGAGAGCCCCGCCGCAATTCAGAAAAGGCTTCCCCTGCTGGCAATTTTCATTGTTCTCGGTATTGTGGTTCTTTTTACCCGTCTTTGGTATCTGCAGGCGGTCCGCGGTGAATACTACTATGAGCAAGCGGAGAACAACCGGATCAGACCGGTAAAGCTCAGGCCGCCGCGGGGAATAATCTTTGACAGAAACGGCAAGCCGATCGTCGAAAACGTGCTGACGTTCGATATCTCGCTCGTCCCTGAAGACGCCACAGACCTCGATGCGACCATAAAAAGACTGTCTGCAATCGTCAAAGTCGATCAGAACACAATCCGACAGATACTCGATGATGCTTCTACGGTCAGAACGAAATACGAACCGGTGAAAATCAAGGAAGAAGCACCCTGGGACGAAGTAACCGTCGTTGAAGCACACCTGGACGATCTGCCCGGCGCCATTATTGAGCCTGAGCATCGCAGGCATTATCCGTATGGCGGAACCGCCTCTCACCAACTCGGTTACCTCGGCAAGGTCTCGCAAAGCCAACGCAAGCAGCAGCAAACCGACGTCGGATTGCTTACCGGCCAGGGGGGGCTTGAAAAAATCTATGACAAAATTTTGCGTGGAACGGCAGGCAGACGCATGATCCAAGTAAATGCGGCGGGCAGAAAAGTCAAGGATCTCGGCATCGTGGAGCCCAGACCGGGTGATGACATTTTTCTGACTCTTGATCTTGATGTCCAACGGGCCGCAGAAGAGGCGCTCGGCAGCCGCCCTGGTTCCGTTGTAGCAATGGACCCGAATACCGGGGAAATTCTCGCGATAGTAAGTCATCCCAATTTTGACCCGAACCTGTTTCCCCGGGGCATTGCTCCCAAAGACTGGGTTCGTCTGACCAATGATCCTTCGCATCCGCTTTATAACCGTGCAATTCAGAGTGTCTATCCGCCCGGTTCTGTTTTTAAGATTCTTGTTGCACTGGCAGGACTCGATTCCGGCGTGATCGATCCCGATGAAAAAATAACATGCAAGGGCTCTATCAAGAGCGGCAAGCATTCCTTCCGGTGCTGGAAGGGTCATGGCCATGGTCCCATCGCATTTCACCAGGCGCTTGTCGAATCCTGCGACGTATATTTTTATCTTATGGGTGACCGCATCGGGTTCGACCGTATTGCGCAATACGCAAAAAAGCTGGGACTCGGCAGCCTGACTGGAATCAATCTCCCTGATGAAAAGGCAGGGTTGATACCAACGACGGACTGGAAAAAGAAACGCACTGGTGAGGCCTGGTATGCGGGAGATTCCTATATCAACTCCATCGGCCAGGGGTTTGTTCTTGTCAGCCCTCTTCAGGCCGCGCGAATGATCGGCGCAGTTGCGAACGGAGGCCATCTCTATCAGCCGCTGCTGCTGAAGCAAACCAGGAACAGAGAAACGGGAGACATTAAAACGTTTTCATCAAAGCATCAGGACGTCGTTCATCTTGACCCTGATGCGCTTGCCGAAGTGAACCGGGCGCTTGCAGGCGTGGTCGCAGAACCGGGAGGAACCGGACATGCCGCGCAAACGCTCTTTGCAACGGTGGCCGGCAAGACCGGAACTGCGCAGGTCGTTTCGCAGAAGACCCCGGGCAAAAAGCTGTCAGGAAAAACGCAGGACCATGCCTGGTTCGTTGCATATGCGCCGGTTGAAAATCCCAGAATAGCAGTGGCTGTTTTGGTCGAGCATGGAGGGCACGGCGGCGGAGCGGCGGCGCCCGTGGCAAAAGCGGTCATTGAGGAGTATATGAAAAATGCAGAGCCAACGATGGTTCACTAACCTGCCCTGGGGCATGGTCGGGCTTGTTTTCCTGATCGCACTGTTCGGCCTTGCAGCGGTATACAGCGCGACGTATACGGTACGAGGCCCTTCACCTCTTTATTACAAACAGATTGTCTGGATAGGCATCGGAATGGTTGTGATGTTTCTTGCGCTTATTCCGGACTACCATACGGTTGGGCGTTACGCATACATCCTTTATGCATTGTCGCTTGTGCTGCTTCTGCTGGTCATGATAATGGGAAAGACCGGGATGGGAGCACAGCGATGGCTTTCCATCGGCCCTTTCGCGTTTCAACCATCGGAACTGGCAAAATTATCCATCACACTCGCGCTGGCGAGGTACTTTGCCGATACTGCAAGACACGGTGGGTATAATCTGAAGGATCTGGCCATCCCCGGCGTCATGGTGCTGGTGCCGCTTTTGCTCGTGCTGAAGCAGCCCGACCTCGGCACTGCTCTCATGCTGCTGCTGACGTCCTCGCTTATTGTCATGCTTGCGGGGATACATCTGCGGTCGGTCGCCGTGGTTCTCGTTACCGGCTTAGTAATCGCGGCGCTTGTGCTTTTTGTACCGCCCGTGCGCAACAAGATTTGGGGATCGCTCAAGCCGTACCAGCAGAACAGAATCAAGGCTTTCATTGATCCGAGTTCAGACCGGCTTGGGAGCGGCTACCATGCGAATCAGTCGAAAATAGCCGTAGGATCAGGCCAGATTACCGGCAAAGGCTTCCGGAAAGGCACGCAAAGTCAGATGGCTTTCTTGCCTGAGCGCCACACAGATTTTATTTTTGCGGTCATCGCGGAGGAGACAGGTTTTCTTGGCAGCACGATCCTGATTCTTCTGTATCTGATCCTTCTTCTGGTTGGTGTTGATACGGCAAAAAACGCTAAAGACCGTCTCGGGGTGCTGATGGCTGGAGGTATCGTATCGATGATATCTCTTTACGTATTCATCAACGTGGGCATGGCGGTAGGTATCGTGCCTGTTGTGGGAGTGCCGCTCCCGCTTGTAAGTTACGGCGGAACTTCCATCATTACCACCTTCCTTGCTCTTGGCCTGCTTCTCAACATCCAGACGAGGCGGTTTATGCTGTTTTACTAATACGCTGCCACTTCCTTGATGCCTGTGCAAAGTCCAAGAAAATTCAGCAAGCCGCGCGTGTATAAAGGAGCCTCATGTTTGAACGTTTTTTGCCGCTGGTAAGCAAGCCGGCGCGGTATATTAATGCGGAAATCAACAGCGTTCGGAAAGACTTTTCGAAGGTCAAAACGAAAGTCTGTCTTTTTTTCCCCGATACCTATGAAGTAGGCATGTCTCATCTCGGATTGAAAATCCTCTATCACATTCTGAACACCCGGGAAGACACCGCCTGCGAACGGGTGTTTTCCCCATGGACGGACTATGAAGAGCGGCTCCGCGCCTCCGAACACAAGCTCGCAAGCCTCGAATCAAACCTGCCTCTTTCTGAATTCGACATTCTCGGAGTTACGCTTCAATATGAGTTGTCATACTCGAATATTCTGACGGCTTTGGACCTGGCAGGCATCCCGCTCCGTGCAGCAGACAGGACCGACAAACATCCGATTGTTATCGCAGGAGGGCCCTGCACTATGAATCCGGGGCCGCTTTCCGATTTTATCGATGTTTTTTTTCTCGGTGATGCGGAAGAGGCCGTGCATGAGCTCGTTGAGCTTAAACAGCAGCATAAACGCCGACAG
Organism: Nitrospirota bacterium; assembly: GCA_963663225.1. Classification (GTDB taxonomy): domain Bacteria; phylum Nitrospirota; class UBA9217; order UBA9217; family UBA9217; genus JBAZLV01. The sequence continues at coordinate 1,527,036 of OY760142.1, forward strand.
GTTTTTCTTGAAACCATTGCCCGTCAGGAAGGGTTCTATGTGCCGGAAATCGGCACGAAGGGTGTTACCAGGAGGTTTCTTGAAAGTCTCGAGCACGCCTCTTATCCGGCTAAACCGGTGCTTCCATTTTTAAAACCCATACACGACAGAGTCACGGTAGAGGTTGCCAGAGGATGTATCCGGGGGTGCCGGTTCTGCCAGGCAGGGATGATTTACCGGCCCTATCGCGAACGAAGTCCTGAAACCGTCAAAGCCCTGCTTCACGACTCCCTGCGTTGCACGGGATATGAAGAGCTGTCTCTGGCCTCGCTCAGCGCAGGCGATTACACCGGCATCCAACCGCTTGTCGTCGATTTGATGAAGCAATACCATGACAGCCGCGTTTCGATTTCTCTTCCTTCTCTTCGCGTGGGAACGCTTACGCCGGAAATGGTGCAGGCCATTGCTGATACACGCAAAACCGGATTTACGCTTGCGCCGGAAGCGGGAACTGAGCGCCTTCGCAATGTCATCAATAAACCGCTGAGTGACAGCGACCTTTTTCGCGCTGCGGAAACTATTTTTAAAAACGGTTGGAATGTCCTTAAGCTGTATTTTATGATCGGACTGCCGACGGAAACCGATGAGGACCTGGACGGGATCGTCAGGCTCGTCAACGAAATCTTTGCTCTCGGCAGAAAAGTGTCGAAGCGCGGGGTGCAGTTGAATATTACGCTGTCCTCGTTTGTTCCAAAACCGCACACCGCTTTCCAGTGGACCGGGCAAGCCTCATTGGAGGAAATACGCACCAAGCAACGCTACCTGGAACAAAGGCTTCGGCGACGCGGTATTGCGCTAAAACCGCATAATGCTGAAATGAGTCTGCTAGAAGGGGCTTTTGCGCGGGGTGACAGAACGCTCGGCAGGGTGATTCAGGAAGCGATGCGGATCGGCTGTCGGTTTGATGCTTGGAGTGAATGCTTTGATTTCAGAAAATGGGAGGAGGCGTTCGCAAAATTTGGGGTTGCAATGCCCGATTATGCGTGCCGTACTTTTAAAAAAGAAGAACCCCTTCCGTGGGAATATGTGCACAGCGGGATCTCCAAAGAATTTTTCCAGACCGAATATCAACGCGCTTTGGCTGCAGAAACCACGGAAAACTGCAGAATGGAATGCAGACAGTGCGGGCTGGAGTGCAAGGACGGCGGGACCCCATCATTGGGAAAACCGGCCGCGCTGGCGCCGCATTGGGAATATGTGCACAGCGGGATCTCCAAAGAATTTTTCCAGACCGAATATCAACGCGCTTTGGCTGCAGAAACCACGGAAAACTGCAGAATGGAATGCAGACAGTGCGGGCTGGAGTGCAAGGACGGCGGGACCCCATCATTGGGAAAACCGGCCGCGCTGGCGCCGCATTCGGCGCCTCCCAAAACTGCATCTGTCGCGGACTCCCAGGAACAGAAATCAAACGGAATCGAACCCTCTGTCCGAATCAGATTTCAATATGCAAAAACCGGCCGCATAAGATTTCTTTCACATCTCGACCTGATGACCCTTTTTCATCGGGCAGCAGTGCGAGCGGAAATCCCCCTGATGTTTTCCCAAGGGTTCAACCCGCATCCAAAAATCGCTTTTAGTCCTGCCCTATCCGTCGGCATGGAAAGCGAAGCGGAATATTTGGATATGGAAATCAGCCATCTCACCAGCCTCGATCACATCACGCAGGCGTTCAGTAATGCATTGCCGAGTGGAATACAAATCAGGAAATCACGCATTATTCCTTTAAAAGCACCGTCGCTTTCCGGAAGTATCAGCAGGTATGTCTATACGGTCAGAGTTCCAGCCCCTTATTCTGACATCGTCGATCATCGTTTGACGGCGTTCTCAGCCCAACCAACAGCGCTGGTGGAAAAAGAAGGGAAAAAAAAGGACATCAAACCGCTTATCGAATCGATAACACACGAACCATCCTCTGGCACGATTATCGCAACGCTGCAGGACAGCGCCGAATCCAAAATACGCATTCAGGATGTTCTCAAGATTCTTTTTGATGCATCCCCTGAGGATATTCCATTCTTTGAGATCGTCCGTACTGCGCTTTATGCAAAAAAACAGAACCAGTGGATAGACCCTCTGGAAAATATCTAGCCCTGTCTCTTCAGCAGAAGCCGGTTGACCGCCTCAGGCTTTTGTCCCAGACATTTTTGCTTTATCTCTTGTATTCAATCACATCCTCATATACAATAGTAAAAGATATCATGCATGAGGAGAAGCTATGTCATCCGAGATCATCGTAAACGCGGGCCGGGAAGAGACGCGCGTGGCCCTTACAGACAACGGTCTGGTTACGGAAATATATATCGACCGTAAAAAAGACCGCGGCGTTGCCGGCAATGTATATAAAGGCCGTGTCATGAAAGTGCTGCCCGGCATGCAGGCTTCCTTTGTGGACATCGGACTTGAAAAGTCCGCTTTTCTTTACGTGGGGGACGTTTTTGACAGCACCTCGGAATATACCCCGATGATGGACGATGAAGGACTTGAGCTCGAGGTTGAGCCGAAGCGAAAGCGTGCATATGCCACCCAGATTGAAGACCTGCTTCAGGAAGGGCAGGAGATCCTCGTGCAAGTTTCGAAAGAGCCGATCAGCACCAAAGGCGCGCGGGTCACCACCTACATCAGCATTCCCGGCCGGTATCTGGTCATGATGCCGGGTGTCAACCATATCGGTGTTTCGCGGCGGATCGAAAACAGCGAGGAGCGAAACCGGCTCCGTGAAATCGTGGGCAGGCTCCGGAAACCGAACACGGGTTATATCATCCGGACTGCGAGCGAGGGCAGAAGCGAAGAGGATTTTACCGCAGACATCGAGTTTCTCGGCAGATTATGGGAGAATATTCAGCGGAAAAAAGAACGGACGTCCGCCCCAGCGCTCATGCACAATGAGCTTGACCTCGTTTTCCGCATTATACGGGATATCTTCACCCGGGATGTGGACAAAATGATCATCGACTCGTCCGAAGAATACCAGCGAGCAAAAGAATTCATCGATTCCTACCTTCCCCAGCTCAGCAGGCGTGTAAGGCCCTATGAGGGCGACGACCCTATTTTTGATCACTACGGTGTGGAAATTGAAATTTCACGCGCTCTTGGCAGAAAAGTCTGGCTCAAGTCGGGGGGATACATTATCATCGACCAGACGGAAGCGCTTACCACCATTGATGTTAATACCGGACGATATGTGGGAAAGCGGACGCTGGAAGACACGATCCTGAAAACAAACCTTGAGGCGGTACGCGAAATCGCCTATCAGTTGCGGCTCCGGAATATCGGCGGCATTATTATTCTTGATTTTATCGATATGGAACGCGAGGACAACCGCCGCAAAGTATATTCGGCTCTTCAGGAAGCCCTTGCCATCGACAAGGCAAAAACGACCATATCCCATATTTCACCGATCGGGCTTATAGAGATGACCCGCAAGCGGATACGCGAGAGCCTGGGCAGAACGCTTTGCGAACCCTGTCCGTATTGCGATGGGCGGGGCTATATTAAATCGGCACGGACAATCTGTTACGAGGTTTTCCGGGAAATCAGGCGTGCTTTTTCAAATGCGGATGAAAAGAAAGCTCTGGTGACCGTTAACTCAGTGGTCGCTGATTTGTTGTACGACGACGAGCGGCTGGGAGTTGAGGAACTGGAAAGGGAATTTCAAAAGAAAATCGTCATCAAGGCCGATCCCAATCTTCATCAAGAACAATATGAAGTCGTTATGGTCTGATCAGACTGCCTGAATACGGCGCAGGCGGCAGCTCCGGAAAACGGGTTTTCGCTACGCGCTTTTCTGCTTCAACATCGGCTCAATAACCATCCTGTCAATATCCTCCGGGCGAAACGGTTTCTCAATATACTGCACTCTTCCTTTTTTCTGCAGCAATGCTTGCAATTCCAGCGACCACGATGCCGTCATGATGATGACCGGAACGGAAGGACACTGCTTTTGGGCATACTCAATGACAGTATATCCATCAAGATTCGGCATTACCAGATCGGTCAGAATCATATTCACGCAGTTTGATTCGAGCAGATGAATGGCCTTCTCCCCGTCTCCCGCAGTCAGTACGGTCAAGTCGGGTACTCTTGAGCAAAGATAGGATGCAAGTGTATCGCAAAGAGTCTTATTATCATCAACGATAAGAATGGTTCTCATGGCTGTCCTATATAAGCGTATAAGAACGAATTAGTACACCTCTTTTTATTAATTAGCAAAATGGATACCAGACGGATAACAGCAGGATAATGCAGGAAATGACCGGTAATAGCAGATTGAATTGTTCCTTGGATGATTATTTTGGCTGACCCATTTTGATCAGGGATCAGAAAGGAGGCATCAGATCAGCAGATACGGAGTTTTTCCAAAATGCACGGAATATCGGAGAGGTTTCTTGGTGCTTTGCGGTTATGTGAAGCTTTACTATGAGTTGGTCTTAATCTTTCGCTTTAACGTGGATAAGGATATTCCCAGGGCTTTTGCTGTTTTTGTAAAATTATTTCCAAGTAGTTCCAGCGCATACCGGATATGCCTTTTTTCCAGTTCATCGAGAGAGATAATTTCGTGCGAATTTGCCGGCTGTGCGTCCGGCACAGGGGCCGGAGGATTTTTTTTCTGATCAAGCAGCAGGGACGGGCGGAGTTCCGCACCATGCTGAAGCATCAGGGAGCGCTCCAGGACATTTCTGAGTTCGCGCACATTGCCCGGCCAATCATATGCCATAAGCTGCTTCTGTTCCTCGGAAGACAGGGCCGTTATTTTGTTTGCATTCAAGGTTCCCAGCAGATAGTTGGAGAGTGCCGGAATATCGCCGCGCCGCTCCCGCAAAGGCGGAAGGTGGATCTGCAGCACGCTGAGTCGATAAAAAAGGTCTTTGCGGAAGGTTTTGCCTGTAGCGCTGCTTAAGTCGACACCGGTTGCGGCTATGATACGGACATTAACAGACCGGGCGGACGTCCCGCCCAGCTTGCGTACAAGCTTGTCATCGATCACGCTCAAAAGCTTGGCCTGCAGGTGCGGAGGCATTTCCCCAATTTCGTCGAGAAACAGGGTGCCGCCTTCCGCCATCTCAAAGATGCCCTTTCGTGACGCAGCTGCGCCGGTAAACGCCCCTTTCTCATAGCCGAACAGCTCCGCTTCAATCAATGTTTCGGGCAAGGCGGCACAGTTTATGCTGATGAACGGTGCCGAATTTCTTGCACTTTGGTAATGAATTGTTTTTGCCAGCATTGTTTTGCCGGTACCTGTTTCTCCGGTGATGAGAACCGGCGAGTCGGAGCGTGCGGCAAGCTCCTTCATTTTCATGATTTCGCCCAGATTTTCTCCACCGATAAAAACCGTTTCTGCATTTTCGCGAGTTCCTCGATAGTTCTGAAGCTGCTCATATCGTTCCAGTTCCAGAGTCCTAAGCGCTTGCCCGACCGCCAGACGCAGTGCCTCAAGTTCAAAAGGTTTTGTCAGGTAATCATATGCACCCTGCCTTATGGCCGCCACGGCATGCTCAAAGCTGGGATAAGCGGTTGCAAAAATGATTTTAGTTTGGTCGTTGTATTTCAGAATTTCGGGGCAGAGCGTGTGGCCTTCCGCGTCCGGAAGCTGCTGATCAAGCAGCACGACGTCGACTGTTTGGCGGGAGCATACGGTGATTCCTTCTTGTGCGGTGTGTGCCGTGAGCACAGCAATTTTCCCCTTGTCAAAGTAATCTTTTACCGCCTCGGCATATATCCTGTCATCGTCAATGACAAGTAATGTCTTTTCACCATCGCGCTGCACCACAACAGCCTCCCTCTCATTACATACCATATGCTGCTTTTTAGCTGTAGTTGGTGCAAATGTACGCGGAGGAAGCAGTTTTGTCAAGAGGAAGGATTTGCAATGAAGCAATACGGACAGAGGCCGATATAAACCCTGGGTAATTGAACTGTCACGGGAAAGCATACGTCCATTTTGAAATAACTATACAGAAAATTCTTGATTTTTTGGCATGGTCCGATGGTTGGGAAGAAGGAGTAAATAAATTTTTTTGATAAAACTAAAAATTGCAATAAGGGTATCAGCTCGACATAAGCCGGAGTGCTCCGCAGTCGCGGAGACTCCGGCATGAACGGCTTCAGTGTTACAGCATTTCTTCAAGACTGATGGTCCTGGTTGTGGTGATGTTCCTGAGCTTCTTGAGCGCCTGCTCCTGGATTTGCCTTACCCGTTCCCGGGTAATTTTGAGGGCTTTACCGATGCTGTCCAGGGTCCGTGGTTTTTCGCCGTCCAGTCCAAACCGCAATTCAATGACTTCCCGTTCAATATCGCGAAGTTCTGCAAGCCACTCATCGATATGTTTCCGTTTGCGGATTTCATCCGAGGCTTCCATGGGAGAAAAAGCTTTTTCATCCTCAAGAACGCTTTGAAGTGTGTCCTCCTCGTGATCCCCGATCAGCATATCCAGAGAATACGTTTCGCGGAGCACTTGAGACAGGCTTCGCACTTTATCGATGCTGATGTTCATTTTTTTTGCAATTTCATCCAGGCCGGGTTCACGGCCAAGTTCCTGCGTCAGGGAGCGCACTGTCGCAGAATATGAGTGTACCATGCCCGCGACATGCACCGGAAGACGAATGATCCGGGCTTGATTTACAATAGCCCGTTCGATTGCCTGTCTGATCCACCAAACGGCATACGTGCTGAATTTCAAACCGCGCTGATACTGAAACTTTTCGACCGCCCTGATAAGGCCGAGATTGCCCTCTTCCAGAATGTCGGCAAAGGGCAGCCCCCGGTTGATATATTTTTTGCCGACGGCAACCACGAGCCGAAGGTTTGATTCGATCATGGCCTTACGGGCCCGGTCATCTCCCTCGGCAATTCTTTTTCCCAAGGTCTGCTCTTCCGCAAATGTGAGAAGAGGAAAGCTTCTGATGTCTTTGAGGTAGTATTTAACTGCATCCAGGTCCTTTGCAGGGGTCCGGCCGCGTTCCTTAATCTGATCGAACTTGCTGCCTGAATCTTCGCGCGCTATTTCCATTCTCTCGTCAAGTTGAAGATCAGGTTCAAGAAAATCCGACACTGACAACTCAGGTTCCATAGTCATTGTGCTCATTATTGTCTCCTCGTTCTTCGTTTGGAAATGCATAAAAATGCAACGTATTGTTTTTGTTTATGGTACAGGATGGTTCTGTAATTTGTTGCGGGCAATACGCTACTCTATGCAAACAGGAGGCCAAGACAAAAAATAATAAAGGATTAAATAAATCAGTATGTTAACGAGTAAAAAGTTATAAAAAAATGCGGACCCATTCAAAATGACCTATCTATTTTGTGGTAGCATTCATTTTCAACAGTCTTTAACAAAAATTTTTTCGCTGCATCATAAATAATGAGAGGAAATGATATCTGCATAAAATGACGCGGAGGTAATTGATGGCAAGCAGGAAGCTGTAATGGGAAGCGTTGCGTGACAGAAAGGAATTACAAATAGTGCAGCGTGGTTGTCTGTTACTGTGTGACGAGAATATTATCAATCAATCTTGTACGTCCCAGCCGGACTGCGACCAGTATGGCCATTCTCGGTGTGGTAGTGGAGAGCGGAGCAAGGGTCTCCGGATCGACAATTGCGATGTAGTCAATGCTGAATTTTTCTTCTTGCGTCAGTATGCGGTGCATTTCAAGCCGAATTTTCTCCGGTTCATTCATGCCTGACTTCACCAATTGTTCAGCAGCAGAAAGAGCTTTAAAAATCGTTGCTGCAACCTGGCGCTCTCCGGTATTTAAGTACGTATTGCGGGAACTCATTGCAAGGCCATCCGTCTCGCGAATGGTAGGCTGAACGCATATTTTGACATCCATGTTCAGCTCCTGTACCATATGTTTAATCACCATGCACTGCTGGTAATCTTTTTGGCCGAAAAAAGCAGCATGGGGTTTGACAATATTGAAGAGTTTCGCCACCACCGTTGCGACACCGCGATAATGACCCGGCCTTATGGCACCTTCCAGTATGTCGGATATGCCGTCCACCGTAACGAAAACAAAAGGTTTTTTCGGATACATTTCCTGTGGATCGGGCATAAAGAGAAAATCAACTCCGGCTGTTTTGCACTTTAAGCAGTCTCCTTCATGATCCCGCGGATAACGGTCGAGGTCTTCCGTGGGCCCGAATTGAGTCGGATTGACAAAAATACTGGCACAGACGATATCAGATTCCTGTCGAGCCTGCCGCATGAGAGAAAGATGGCCCTCGTGCAAAAAACCCATGGTGGGGACAAAACCGATTCTTTGCCCCTGTTTTCTGGCGGAATCTGCCAGCGACTGCATTTCAGATAGGTGAGTAATTATGCGCATAAATTTCGGCCGGACACGTGTGGTCGCACGTGCCAGCCCCGCTCCGTAGGTCGAGTTTTTTGATAAACAGATATCTCCGAATCGCTATTTCCCGAGCAGGTTCATAAATGTGTCGTGGTGCTTTTCTTCGTCTGCGAGAATTTCCTCGAACAATAAGCGCGTGGTTGAATCGCTTTCCGATACTGCTTGCTTAATGATTTCCTTGTAGAGGTCAATGGCCTCTTCTTCCGCGCGTGCATCCGCTTCAAGCATTTCCTTTGTTGATGTCACTACCGTGATAGGGTCCGGCTTGGTGGTCGGTATGACATTAAAATAGAAGAGCCGTTCGGCTATTTTCTCCGCGTGCTTCATTTCCGCAATTGCCACCTTTTCGAATACGTCGGAGAGGCCGGCTGATTCAAGCCCTTTTGCCATGACATGCTGCCACATATATTGAACACTCACCTGGATTTCCCGTGCAATGGCGCTGTTCATCATATCCGTTAGTTTGCTGCTTGCTTTCTGTACCATGGGTATTCTCCTTTCGTATTAATACTGACGTCGCCGTTGGTGACACAACTGAAAACGGACTCTTCGTCCGCATCAGCGTTCCTGTTTGCATCGTAGCATCAAACACCAGCGGTTTCAAGGATAAATATTTTTACAAAATGAAATTTTGTTTTGTAACTCGTGCTGTTTTGAGCGTCAGCCTCTGGTCATCGGCCTCGCTGGCCTTTTGTCGCAGCAGAGAGTCTCACCCGAATCGCAGGAGAGCGGTTTACTGCGCTCGCGACGGCCTTGAATGATGCAACGGAAATGTTCGAATCAATGCCGACCCCGAAAAACTTCTTGTTGTCGATATCCTCAATCTGGATATATGCTGCTGCCAGTGAGTCCGATCCTTGTTCAAGAGCGTGCTCATGGTAAGAGACCAGCGTGAAGTCAATGTTCAACTCTTTTTTAACGGCATGACAAAACGCGTCCACCGGGCCGTTTCCCGTCCCGGCTATCCGGCATTCCGCACCGTTTACCAAGACGGAAGCCTTTATTTCGGATACGCGTGGATGCTCTTTTTCTTTCGGCACCGGCCGCTCCCTGATTTCACATGTTTTAAACAGCAGCGGTCCGTTCGACGCAAGATATTCCTGCTCAAAAACCTCAAGGATTGCCTGGGGCGGAACCTCACTGCCTGTTTTATCTGAAACTGCCTGAATAATCCGTCCGAATTCCGGGTGCATTTCCTTCGGGAGAATAAAACCGAACTCCTTCTCCATTATGTAGGCGATGCCGCCCTTTCCCGACTGGCTGTTGATTCTGATAATGGCCTCAAAAGTCCTGCCCACATCCGTGGGGTCAATAGGTAAATAGGGAACTTCCCAAATCGGGCTCCGACTATCCTGATAGTTTTTTATTCCCTTATTGATTGCATCCTGGTGGGAGCCGGAAAAAGCCGTATATACCAATTCTCCTGCATAAGGCTGACGTGCATGAATCTGCATCTTGGTGCATTGCTCGTAGACATCAACAATCCTGCCGATATTATGAAAGTCAAGCTTTGGGTCAATACCCTGTGAGAACAGATTTAAGGCAAGCGTCACGATATCAACATTGCCTGTTCTCTCGCCATTTCCGAACAGTGTTCCCTCGACCCGGTCTGCGCCTGCCATCAGGGCGAGTTCGGTGGCGGCGACCGCCGTCCCTCTGTCATTATGAGCGTGGAGGCTCATCTCAAGCGTGTCGCGGTTTTGAAGATGTCTGCACATCCATTCGATTTGATCGGCATACACATTGGGTGTTGCCATTTCGACAGTGGAGGGAAGGTTCAGGATCATTTTGTTGTCGCGCGTAGGCTGCCAGACGTCCATCACGGCCCGGGAAATTTCCAGGGCAAACTCCAGCTCGGTTCCGGTAAAACTTTCCGGTGAATACTCGTAGAAAATCTTTGTGCCGGAAATTTTTTTCGTCTCGTCCCTGATCAGACGGGCGCCCTGCACCGCGATATTCAGAATTTCCGATTTTTCCCGGCGAAATACAACCCGGCGCTGCAGCTCAGACGTCGAATTATAGAGATGCACAATAACTTTATTTGCCCCGCGGACTGCCTCGAATGTTCTTGTAATCAGGTGCTCCCGTGCCTGGGTCAATACCTGTATGCACACATCATCAGGAACAAGTTTTTTTTCAATGAGCAGCCGGGTAAAATCATATTCAACTTGCGATGCTGAGGGAAATCCGACTTCTATTTCCTTGAATCCCATCTGCACAAGCAGATTGAACATGTCCAGCTTTTCGTTGAGGCTCATCGGGGTGGCTATTGCCTGATTGCCGTCCCTGAGGTCCACACTGCACCAGCGTGGCGGGTGCGTAATGGTATTGGAAGGCCATTGCCGGTTCGGGAGGTCAACCTGAGGAGCCGGCTTATATTTGCGAGCTGACATGTTATTCATAATGCCTCTCTTTAAAAGAAATCGTACAAGGTTAATAATCAAACGTACTGAGTGCAAATAAAAAAGCCACGGTAATTTTCCGTGGCTTTTGTAGGGAATCCAGTGTTTTATTTCTATCAGCACAAGTGAATAGAATTTCTCCCCAGCCACGGCAAGTTGAGTTCTGCCGCCAAACGAGCGAGTTTAAGATTGAGGAGGAATACATCTATCATAAGTTGATATTAAGGCAACGCATGACTGGTGTCAAGAAAAATATGCCTTCATCGGAGCAAAAATCATAAAGCGAGTTGTCGCACGTCCGAAAAAAAGCAATCCTGTGCATGCAACGAAAATGCATCCGTACTCAATCATTGAACCTGAGGAAGCAGTTTTTGGACGTCATGAAAAAGCTTTGCTGTAAAGCCTGCTTTGCTTGCCGGAAAGGGGACGAGACAGGTCAATGTGCCGCCGGACAGCAGGGAGTACCCGAGAAAGATAGAAGCCATGTCCTCATGAATATATTCGGCAACATGGCTTGGGATATCAGAGCGCTGAGAATTATGGCTTATGATTTTTTCACGAGACAACTCATCTATAAACCGTTCTGCAAATGAATAACAAGGTCCGTACCCGTGAAACTCCAGATCAGCAGTAACAACATAAGTCAAGAAGGTCCATGGCAGAGTGGCAGCCGATTCTACTCGTTCAGTAAATTTCCCCAGGCGTAATTCAGAAAGCAGCAGCTTGCCGATTGCCTTGATTTCGCTGCAAGTATTTCGCGTGGACAGGAGGAGGTCCAGCGCTTTGACGGGCTGTGCTTCTAATCCGTGATCTGCAATACAGTCTTTGATTTTTTGGATTTCGATGGTGTCGAAACCGTTCGCTTCCCGCTGGTTTACCGCATCCATCGCCTGGTATGCATCAAGATAAAAGTTGATATTTCTGGCAGGAATATGTCCTGCCAATTCGAGTAAATATTGCCCGGAGTTCATAATTTTTACCAATCTGTGCAAATAACGAAGCTGCCGTAGCTTGCCTGTTCAGTGCAGGAAAAGTTTGAAATTGATCATCCGTTATGATCGAGATTGCGAGATACTCCGGAATCAGTTATATAGCAGTTGTTTCTCTAGAGATGAAGGGAGCTCACATGATAAATGAATTTTCTAATCTTACAAGGAGGAGTTTTTTCTGTCAAGAAGTTTAAGCATAGATTGACACACTGCCTGCTCAAAGTAGCAGCATATTGCATTAGTATGTAAATAATTTCAAATTATAACATTATGCAATACTGGCAAATTGGTTTTTAGGTGAATACTGATTTAAAAAAACTGTCAGATATTCAGGGAGAAACCCGCCAGTGAATACATAAAACTGCGAGTCATTCTTTCAAGTTATATTATCAATAATTTTCTTCCTGTCTTCCACACTTATCATGGCTGAGGAGTTTTAGTAATCGTTACACAGTAAATCTTAAATTCATTAATGTAATATTATGCAATCTTCTGTAGACAAAAAATTTCAATGTAAATATAAACTTTGGCTTGCAACTTTTTTTACGCTGTGCTAGTTTTCATAGAGGTATACTTATATGCAAAGTTATAGTAAATTGATAAAACAGTACACGCTTATTCAATTCAATTATTTGGAGGAGAGAAATGTTGGGATCATTCATAATGAATTTTGTGTATGTATTGATTATTGCTGCAGGCATCGTTCTGATCTGGCAGGCAATTATTGTCGTTCGCGGGATAGAAATTGCTGTTGTTGAGCGCAGGCTTTTCGGTAAGAAGATGGAGCCCGGCAGGGTCGTCGCATTGTCGAATGAAGTAGGCATTCAGGCCAGAACGCTCGGCCCAGGTCTCCACTTCTTGATACCCTTTCTTTATAAAGCAAAAAAATATCCGTTTACTATAATAGCGGATAATGAGGTTGGTATTATAGAATCCATTGATGGCGACCCGATTCTACCCGGCAAAATATTCGCGAAGGTAGTGAGTGGCCATAATTCCTTTCAGGACGGTGAAACGTTTATGAAAAATGGCGGGCAGAAAGGCCCCCAAATAGAAATTTTGCCGCCAGGTAACTATCGTATCAACACGGTTCTTTTTAAAACAATAAAACAGCCAGCTGTTGTGATTAACCGTGGAAAGATTGGTCTTGTTACTTCCATGGATGGTACCCCTATTTCACCTGGACGTCTTCTGGCAAAAAAAGTAAATGGCCACTCGAACTTTGAAGATGGACAGGCCTTTTTGAACAACGGCGGGCAGAAAGGCCCCCAAATCGAAATCCTTTTGCCGGGGACTTACCGCATTAATACGGACCTTTTTCGTATTGAAATACAGGATGCAACAGTTATTCCCGCCAATAAGATTGGATTGGTCACTGCACTTGATGGGCAGCCGTTGCCGGAAGAAGAATATGTGGCTAAATCCGTTTCCGGACATAACGATTTTCAGGATGCATCAACATTCCTGGCGGCCGGCGGGGAACGCGGTCCTCAGTTTGATGTGCTGAAACCCGGAACCTATTATATCAATCCGCTGATATTCAAGGTTGAGCTGGATGATGTGGCAGTTGTAGAACGCGGTCAGGTTGCGGTAGTTGTATCAAATGTGGGAGAAGAACCGGTCCAGATTAGAAGCCTCATTGAACAGACCGCAAAGAAGGAAAACGTCTCAACTGGAAGCGATTCATATAAAGAAATAGAAAACCGTTTCAATGTAGGGATAGAGCGATACGTTGTGCCAAAAGGATTCCGCGGCATCCAGCAGGAAGTGGCTGGTCCGGGCATCTATTACCTCAATAGACGCGCTTATATCGTTTATGTCGTCGATACGACCAACATAACTATAGACTGGGACGACTCAAAGGACACTCGCTTCGATCCGCTTAAAGTTATTTCCCGGGATGGGTTTGAAATCAGCGTATCTGTGAAGGTCGTGATACGAGTAAGGCCGGACCAGGCACCGTATATGGTCGCGAAGATCGGGTCCATAGAAAACCTGGTTCTTCATGTTATTCACCCAATGATAGATTCCAGTTTCCGGAACCAGGCTTCGTCCACGTCAGCCATGAATTTCATGCAGGACCGGCAGGATGAGCAGCGCAAAGCAGAAGACCGGGCGCGAGCGGAACTTGAACGATATCACGTAGAGTGCGTTTCTGTGCTGATTTGCCAGATCAATCTCCCACAGGAGCTGATGGATACACAGACGAAGAAGATAATCGCTCAGCAACAACAGGCAATGTATCAGGACCAGCAAAAGGCAGAGCAGGCCAGAATTGCGATGGAAAAAACCCGCGCAGAGGCTGAACAGCAGACAAATCTTGTGGAAGCTGAAATCGGCGTAAAAATTTCCGAGCAGAATAAAATGAAGGCAATCAGGATCGCCGAAGGAGATGCTGAAAGCATTAGATTACGTGCGGAAGGTCAGGCGAAGGGAATTAAGGCTACCGGTGAAGCCGAGGGAGCAAAAATTCTCGCCATGGGCCAAGCCACTGCCAAGGCGTACGAGCTTCAAAACAAAGCTGTCGGACAGCAAGGGGTCACTGCTATTGAAATTGCGAAGCAAATTTCCGCGGGTAATGTAAAAGTCACTCCCGATTTTCTGATCCAAGGCGACGGCAATTTGGGAGGACTTCTTTCTGCCTTTCTGACGGGGAAAATTTCTAGCATGTCCAAGCAAGCACTTCCACAACCAGCGAAAAGCGGGGATAAAGTTGCTTCAGATGAGCCAATGGATAGTTGATCAGAGATTGGATGGTTTGGGCTAAGCCGAATATGTCGTGCAGACGCTGAGGATGCATGATATGCATGTTTCTATCGTAAATAGAATATATATCATCCTGTTGCATAGAAGACGAAACATGTTTGATCTTAAGTAAAAACATGAGCTGTTTTTCATTATTTTACGATTCAGTGGAATTAGAGATGCGCGAGGATATTAGGGAGAATAGATAGCAAATAAACTTTAGCGATAAATTAAGTAATGAAAACTTCCTGTTTTATACAAATATTAAGACCAAGTGGCAAATATAGTTATCGAACAGCATCCTATAAAGCTAGAAATTATCATTTCAATAGTAAGTCAATTCAAAAAGAGAGGAGAGACCATAGGTATGAACGATCAACAGATTGAAGTAAAAAAATCACTTCGTGCCAATAAAAAACTTTTTACACAATTGTTTGGTATCGGTATTATCTGTTTATTTATTTTGCATTACGTTTATGGATTTATCCAAACTCCTGATAAGCTATTAGAAAATGCCATTCAACGCGGCATGTCGGCAACCTCTGTAAAAGCTGGCTATGCTTTTGGTATATTTTGTATATTTGCGTTGCCAATTCCCATGGCGGTTTCTTTTTTATCGTTATTAATAAAATCAAAAAGAACCCTATCATCATTCATAAAGATATTATTTTACAGTCTCGTTCTTACGTTCATAGCAAGCATAGTGGTTGGGCTTGTATGTGTACCACGAGCCGTACAGCAGATCAATTTTAATACTTTATAAAAGCTTTTCGTTTGTTAGTAGCATGTATCAATTTCTTTCTGTATTCGCGAGTTACAAGATTTTGGCTATTGTGTAATTTTTCATATAGAGGATTATGCAATGCACTTCGGGAGAGCAATTTTCTAAATAAATTGCGAGTTGCTTATGGTCTTTTTATCGAATAATCAATTCCTTATGAATAGGCAACTTTAAGAGCTTTCCAGTAATGTGAGTGAAAGGTTCTTGTTATTGCTATGGTAAAGAATAATGAATTAATTATAGTTGGCACGAAATCAAAGGTTGTTTTTTTTATTGTAAACTACCCGTTGTTAGTCATGATAATTATTGTTGGTTCTTTTGAGGTATTTGCTTTCTTTTATGGAGAAGATGTTACTCACATGCTCAGAGGTTTGATGTTGTTGCCTGCCGTTCTTTTGCCACAAGTCATGCTACTTTATATATTATCAAATAAGTGGTGCTATAAAATAGAAATAGATAAAACAAATAATACTATAAATTTTTATCGTATATGCAATAGGGCCATGCGTACCTTTTTGACGAAAAAGATGAAAGTAGCTATTGGTGCTTATTGCCATATATATATTAATAATGCTGATTTCATTTTGCCTGAAGCATATATACATGAGTTAGTATCGTATTTACCAAAAGATACTGTTGTTGAATACAAAGGTGCTCTTGGAAAATCCAAGAAAAAGTATTGGATTAAAATTAATAAGCCACTCATCCCTGACAGACGATAAAAGCTGCACTTAAGTTAATGTCATTTTCTTCATTTAGCGGTTATACAAGTTATAAACTGTATCCTGCATAGGATTTTTGCAAAAGCTGATGCAAAAAAGTAGGTACATCATTGATATCTGTTTAAATTAGGACATTAATGGTCAGGTTGAAGTATTGACCATACTGATTGTTCCTGTTAGAGGTGAAGGAAGAAACGAAAGAATCGGAACAGTGGCAGCTTTAGAGGAGAATATAGGGCCGATTTCATGCAGAATGGACGACTGTACGCTTCGTAATATTGTGGTTAAATCAATTCGTTGTCTGTCGCCGCAGCTATACAAGCAGGCTCAAGAGTTATTTTTAATAAATCCTCAAAGGTATTGCGCAGTACTCATTCTTTCAAGCACAGGGTGACGTAGTTAAATAAATCGGCTTGCGATTAGGATTTGAGCAGCCAGCTTGAGTTTAGAATGAAAGACATTCATCAAGGTGGGCATTTTGCGCATACCGAGGCAAATAACGATGTGCTGAGATAACGGTCGCCCCGATCAGGGAGGATGACAACAACGACACCTGTTTTCATCTCTTGTATTTTTTGGAGAGCGCCTTGCACGGCGGCGCCGCTGCTCATACCCACAAACAGACCTTCTTCGACTGCTAGCCGGCGTGTAATGGTAAATGCGCTGTCATCATCCACGGTTCTGATCTCATCCAGTAAACTCGGATTGTAAATTTTGGGCACTATGGCTTCTGACATGTTCTTGAGCCCTTGTATCTTATGGCCGACGGTTGGTTCCATGCCGACAATGGTGATTGACCGGTTGTATTCCTTGAGCCTGCGGCTGCAGCCCATAAGGGTGCCGGTTGTGCCCATGCCCGCAACAAGGACGCTTATCGTGCCGTCTGTTTGAGTATAAATTTCTTTTCCGGTGGTTTCATAATGTGCGGCTATATTAGCCGGATTGTCAAACTGGTTCGGCATGAAATAAGCATCCGGATTTTCATTGTACAGTTTATGGGCGAGACGGATTGCGCCATCTGTTGCCTCCGCCCCGGGGCTGAGCACCAGTTCAGCGCCAAACGCTTCCAGAATTTTTCTTCGCTCCAGACTGACGCACCCCGGCATCACGAGCTTGACTTTATAGCCTCTGGCGGCGCCTACCATGGCGAGGCCGATTCCCGTGTTTCCGGATGTCGCTTCGAGAATAGTGGATCCTTTTTTAAGTCGCCCTTCCTGTTCCGCGATCTTTATCATGAACCAGGCAACGCGGTCCTTTATTGATCCGCCGGGGTTGCTCCCCTCAAGTTTGGCGAGGAGCGCAACGTGCGGATTGGGGTTGATTTTATCCAGTTTCACCAGCGGTGTATTGCCGATGGAATCGAGTATGCTCATGTGCGGTATTCTCCCGGTGTTGTATAAATTTGAGCACTGAGTATAATAAATTCTTTGACGATACGCAACCTCAATGTGACTCCGTGCATTTGCCGGCAAATGGCAAGACCATACCATCGCGCCTATATGCTCCGCACACCGCAGGGGTTCCCTAAAACCGGATATTTCTATCGGGGGTTGACAAGGCAAACAAAATATCTTGTTTTTTTATTTTGTTTATACTATATTTTTTGTGCAGATCGTCTGTCGGGAGAAAAACAACCATGAAACAGTATTTTGAGTTTGCCAAATACAATACCAGTTATCGGCAGGAAACGCTGGCGGGGATTACGACTTTTCTTACCATGGCTTACATTATCATCGTCAACCCGGCGATTCTCGAAGTAGCCGGAATGCCAAAAGGGCCGTCCATGACCGCAACAATCCTGTCTGCAGCATTTGGAACACTGATCATGGGTTTCTACGCAAAACGACCTTTTGCCATCGCTCCCTACATGGGCGAGAATGCCTTCATAGTTTTCACCGTCGTAAAGGTGCTCGGCTATTCCTGGCAGACTGCGCTCGGCGCGATTTTCATAGCCGGAGTTTTGTTTACCATACTCACGCTGCTGAAAGTGCGGGGATGGATGGCGGATACTCTTCCGCAATCGCTTAAATACAGTTTTGCCGTCGGAATAGGCCTTTTTCTCGCATTCGTTGGGTTGAATGAAACAAGGATCGTATCTCTTGGCGTACCGGACGCTCCTGTCAGCCTTGGCGCGGTTTCACAGCCGCCCGTGTTGCTGGCGATTTTCGGTTTTTTCCTCATCGTTTGGCTTATGATGAAAAGGATACATGGCGCGATCATCATCGGTATTATTGCGATAACCGTGATCTCATTTTTCGCGGGAATAACGAGTGTACCGCATTCGTGGATTGGTTTGCCGCCTGATCCGACCCCTCTTTTCGGCCAGTTGGATATCGCGGGAGCACTGACGATCAAAAATCTGCCGGTTGTTCTTATTATTTTTGTCATGGCATTCGTTGACACGGTGGGGACGCTGATCGGCCTGTCTGCGCGCGGCAATTTGCTGGATGAAAACGGCAATCTGCCGCAGATTGAAAAGCCGATGCTCGCCGATGCGCTGGCGAACCTTATCAGCCCGCTGCTCGGCACAACTACATCGGGTGCTTACATAGAATCGGCGGCTGGAATTGAGGAGGGAGGTCACACGGGTTTTGTGGCCCTGGTGGTCGTTGGACTGTTTCTGTTCGCGTTGTTTTTCGCTCCGATTCTGACTGTGGTTCCACCCCATGCGTACGGTGCTGCGCTCATTGTGATCGGTTTGTTAATGATCAGTCCTATTACAAAAATTGATTTCAGCGATTACACTGAATTTATACCGGCCTTTCTCACGATAATCCTGATGGTCTTCACGTTTAACATAGGCGTTGGCTTGACGGCCGGATTGCTGGCGTATCCCGTTCTCAAAGTGCTCTCCGGCCGGTACCGGGAAGTCCCCGCAGGGATGTGGCTCTTTGCCGCATTGTCGCTGATATTTTACATCGTCTATCCCTACAAGTAGATAGTGCCTCCAACCGTCCGATTTCGTGTGCTGCGCGTATGCTATAATAACAAGTGGCACCGGTTTTGCCCTTTTCTAAGCACGCTGATTGCGTAATAGGACGTGGTGCCACATTCCACTTCCGGGAGGTGCTGTATGGCCGCAAAAAAAATCCTGATGCTTGTCGGCGATTTTGTGGAAGACTATGAAGTTATGGTGCCATTCCAGGCGCTGCAAATGGTAGGGCACACCGTCCACGCTGTCTGCAGCGGCAAGAAGGCCGGTGAAAAGGTCCGCACCGCGGTGCATGACTTCGAGGGGGATCAAACGTATTCTGAAAAACCCGGCCACAATTTCACGCTAAACGCGACGTTCTCAGAAGTAAAGCCGGAAAACTACGACGCACTTGTTCTTCCCGGCGGGCGGGCGCCTGAGTACATTCGTCTGGATGAAAAGGTGCTGAGCATAGTGCAACACTTTGCAAAAGCAAACAAGCCGATTGCTGCGATCTGTCATGGAGCCCAGGTCCTGGCGGCAGCGGGCATACTCCAGGGACGCAGCTGCTCCGCCTATCCTGCTGTGGGACCGGATGTTACCAGAGCCGGCGGAAAGTACATAGACATTCCGGTAAGCCAGGCCTATGTGGACGGCAATCTCGTGTCCGCGCCTGCCTGGCCGGCACATCCCGAATGGCTTGCGAAATTCCTTGACGTTTTGGGAACAAAAATCACCCTGTAATCAGGGTAATCCGCAGCGCGGAATCCCTGGATGTCAGCATGTACGCGATTTATAAAAACGGCGGCATTGTTTTGTCTTTTTATCGGTGTGAGTGTCTAAAAGCTGTGACTGATGCATGCAGTTTATCCGTACGTATTCTCTGATCTGTTTCACCGGAAAGCGGGGTGATTACAAACTGTTGCTGCTATTCTGACGTGCGAAATGCAAAGGGGAAGGACGCACGGACCATTTCAGACGATGTTCCGCACCGCTAAAACGACCTGAACCGGAAAAAAGGACCAGCGTTTATGAACAGCACGAACCTGAAGAAAATACTCATTGCCTGCATTATTTGTTCAGTATCCATCCTGGCACTGCCTGCTTATGCGGAAGATGAACCTCTTGCGTACTCCCTGTCCTTCACGGACGCAGAACTGGATGACCTGCTTGCGCCTATCGCGCTCTATCCCGATCCCTTGCTGGCGCAGATGCTGCCTGCTTCCACGTATCCAACAGAAATAATTGACGCGGATGAATGGCTTCGAAGCGGAGGCACGGTGGCAGGTATTGACGGCCAGAACTGGGACGAATCCGTCAAGGCAATTGCCCACTATCCCGACGTCCTGAGGATGATGGCCGACAATATGGACTGGACCGCCAATCTGGGCGATGCTTTTTTGAACCAACCTGAGGATGTGTCAAGATCAATCCAGCATCTGAGGCGGCAGGCAAGAGACATGGGCAACCTGTCCAGTAATGATAAACAGAGTGTGGACATTCTTGAAGAAGGCAACATCGAAATCATTCCTGCTCAGCCGCAGTATGTGTATGTCCCGGTGTATGATCCTACCGTCGTGTATTTCAGGCGGCCGTCGCTGAGCATTCCGCCATTTATACTCTTCGGTCCTCCATTTCTCCTCGGCGGATGGCTCATCATGGATTTTAACTGGGGGCACCATGAGGTGATTTATCATGGCTGGAACCGTCCCGGCTGGGTCAATCATGCAAGACCGTATGTACACGTGACGAATGTATATGTTAACAGAAGCAGGCCCGCCATTCAGCAGCGATGGAGGCATGATGCATCTCACGGCGACCCTGCAAAATATCTTATGACGCGGCCCAGTGGTCCGAAAGCAGACAGCTACTCCCGTATCGGCGAAGTCAGGGGAAAAGCCGTTGTTACACAACCCAAACCGGCCGGAAGGCTGTTCGATTCCAAGTCCGGTGTTCACACATATAGTAATCGCGGCAGGGAGAGCCGCGGCATAGTGCAGCAGCAAACGTCTCCATCGGCAATGCCCGGCACCAGTCCGCGAAGGACCATTCCGACGCCCCGCGTGAACGAGCGACCGACGGCACCTGCTCCCGCAGTTAGTCAACCGGTCCAGAAACCTGCTCAGCAGAGACCGGCAGGAATCAGCAGTGATAAAAAAATGACGAGCGGCACCGGACCTGCTCGTGAGGCACCACAAACCATAAAGCGGCCTTCGACCGCTTTCGGAGGTTACCGCGGTGCAGACGAGGCCAGAGCACAGAGTATGCGCGGCCAGACCAGCCGTCAGAGCAGCGCAGGCGGTGCTTCATCTACCGTCCACCCGCCAAATCGGGGCGGCAATCCTCCCGCAGGCGGGCATTCATCGGGAGAAAAGCAACGTCGATAAGAAATGTGAACGTTGGTAAAAGGATATTTTTTGCAGAGAAAGGAAGCATATTATGGCGACAAAGACCGGCAAGAAAACATTCCAGAATACTGCGCACGCGGTTGCTTTATTTATAATATGTGCGGCAATAATCACGATCGGGAGCATGTCGGTTACAGCGCAACCAACGCAGCAGGTATTCTCGTCTCCGGAGGATGCATTGAAAGAATTGGCAGCGGCAGTTAAAACGAAAGACAAAACCGCGCTTGCCCGCATATTCGGGCCGTCCGGAGAAGAACTGCGCGCTACTGACGCGGTGCAGGCTGCCGCTGAATTCGAAGAATTTTCGAAATTATTGACGATGAAGGCAAGCTTGGTTAAAGAGAATGAGTCGAAAGTGGTCCTTTATATAGGAAATGAAAACTGGCCGTTTCCAATCCCGCTGATTAAAACGAACAATCAGTGGGTTTTTGATACAGAAGCAGGGAAAGAAGAAATTTTGAACCGCAGAATTGGCGAGAACGAGCTGACGGCCATCCTGGTTTGCCGTTCCTATGTAAAAGCCCAGCGTGAGTACGTACTGAAAGACTGGGATGGTGATGGAATTTTGGCGTACGCACAGAAGCTCCGGAGCGATCCGAACAAAAAGAACGGCCTCTTCTGGAAACGGGTTCCGGGCGAACCGGTAAGCCCTCTTGGTGAACTCGTGGCGCAGGCCCGGATGGAGGGATACCGGAAGGAAAAGTCGTTATTTAAAGAAGAGCCGGTGCCTTTTCACGGC
Source organism: Nitrospirota bacterium (assembly GCA_963663225.1). GTDB lineage: Bacteria > Nitrospirota > UBA9217 > UBA9217 > UBA9217 > JBAZLV01. The sequence goes on from OY760142.1 coordinate 1,549,122, forward strand.
TATTACTTTAACATCCTCACGAAACAGGGCAAACGCGCACCGGGAGGGAAATATAGTTACATTGTAAATGGAAATATGGTCGGGGGATTTGCTCTTGTTGCCTTTCCGGCGGACTGGGGCAAATCGGGAGTAATGACTTTTATTGTGAATCAACAAGGCAAGGTGTACCAGAAAAATCTCGGAGAAGAAACTCTGAAGATGGCCTCGAAAATGAAGATATACGATCCTGACGAGACATGGGCACTCGTTAAGGGCCAATAATTTTTTGAACTCTGTTTTGTCCGAACAGGGTTTTTCGAAATAAAGATTGGTTTAGCTGGAGTTTTCCGCAAGAAAGACCTAAAGGGGTCTGCGTTTATAAAACTACCGCAAATTCTGAACTCGTTCAATATCAACATGCTCGAAACCTATCGCCGGTAGTTGTTCGCATCTTTTCCCTCACGTTTTCCCCCCTATTACAGCAAAGATCGTATTTACTATTTAATTTAGCGGTTTAGAATATTATTGACATTATAATTTCCCTTTGCTACCTTATACCTAAGCAGTATGTGCGCTTGACGCACATACAAAACTAAACAGCTCTTATTAATTCAAAATCCAACGTCAATTTAAGAATAAAACTCATACTGCCAATTGATTAAAAAGTTCCGAGCTTCTTTGACAGGTGGCCTTTAAGAAGCTACAATTTCCCCTAAAGGAGGTATTATGAGGAAAATCGTCATATGCGCCAGCCTGCTGTTCGTAATCCTTCTTGCGTATTCTGCTTCCCCTGCCTACTCAAAGTCAAGCCAGCCCCAAATTAACGCTTGTGTTGCGTGTCATACCAGCGACCAAACCTTAAAGAAGCTGTTCATACCCCCCAAGGTCCAGGCCTCGGAAGGAGAAGGGTGAGCAGGGGTGCCACCGTCAGTTCCGGCGGAACTGATGTACAAGGCGTTCCTGGTTGACAAGGATTTGCTTGATCAGGACGCGCATTTTTCAGAAGGTTGCAGCCCGTGCCACAAAGGCAATGAAAAAGGAAAAGGCAAGGAAGGGGCACACCGCGGCATGGTAAAACGGCCGTCAGATAATCTTGCTGTCTGCGGAAAATGCCATGAGGATACTTCGCAGCATTACAAAACAGCTCTTCACTATACCTCAGCAGGCCAGATGCATGGAGTCAAGGCGAGATTCAATGAGAAGGAATTCAAAGCATTTGATCAGAAAGTCTTTGGAAAATCCTGCAGGAGCTGCCATGCATCCTGCGGAGATTGCCATGTAAAATCTCCATCCATAGGAGGCATCGGAACAGGATTTATCAAGGGGCACCAGTTCGTAAAACGTGATGAAGGAAAAACATGCGGTATCTGCCACGGAGGCAGAGTGTATCCGGAATACACCGGCGACTATGGCGGCTCAGCAGACGTCCATTACCAGAAAGGAATGCTCTGTCTGGACTGCCATAAAAAATCGGAACTGCATGGCAATGGTACGGCTTATCAAGGAAGAAAGGAAGTCCAGGGACGGCCTGCCTGCGTTCAATGCCATCCCCGGGGCAGTGAAAAAACGGACACCTCGAAGACCGCCCATGTCCAGCATGGAGACAAGGTGAGTTGCTATGCGTGCCATTCAGGGGGAACCTACAGAAACTGCTACGACTGCCACCTTGGGAAGGGTGCATCATCAAAACCCGGCTTTATCCTGGGAATAGATCCACAGAATAAAAAAACCGTTACTACCCTGAGACTGATACCAACCGTACGGGACACATTCAAACCGGCAGGAATTTCTATGGCAGGTTTTGATGCGCTCCCGAACTACTGGGGCACGTCGCCTCACAATATCAAAAAGCGCACCGAACGCACCCGGTCGTGTGACGTGTGCCATCAGGAGCACAAGGATTTTCTGACAAAAGAAGGATTGATACCAAACGGTTCCAAGGCGAATGAAGGCCTAATTTATGACTTTAAACTCAATAAATAAAAGGAGGATGCTTATGATCAGGAAACGTATGCTGCAAATGCTGGTGTTGGTTCTTATTGTGATGCTGGTGCCCGTGGTGGCGGCAGCACGGGATGCCGCCCCGATTGTATCAACAGACTGGCTCGAAAAGAACCTGAAAAACAACAATGTGGTGATTATCGATATTCGGAAGGTGGAAGAATACAAGGCAGGCCACATTCCCGGAGCGGTTAATGCGGTCTATGGAACATGGGCGATTATGAAGGGTGGCCTGAGAAATGAGCTGCCCGCAGCAGATGACTTGTTTGATGCAATTGGTGCCGCAGGTATTGAGCCGACATCAAGCGTGGTTGTCGTAGGGAATGTTGAAACAACACCCGATCGCACCGATGTTACGAGAGTTGCTTGGACACTCAAGTACGCAGGCATTGAAAATGTTGCACTGCTCGATGGTGGTTATAAAAAATGGTTGGCGGATAAAAAGACGATATCTACCGACGTGGTGAAAGCAAAAACAAAAACATACAAAGGAAAAATCAATGCCAATCTTTTTACGAACAAAGACTATGTGTTAAGCCAACTTGGTAAGGCAACAATTGTCGATGTCAGGGAAAAAGATTTTTACGAGGGCAAGAAAAAATTCGATTTTGTAGCTAAAGCAGGAAGAGTCCCCGGCGCAAAGAATTTGCCCACCTCACTTCCTTATACAAAAGAGGGGACATTCAAGGACAAAGCAGAACTTACTGCGATTGCGGCGAATGTTGTGGGAACCGATGTATCAAAAGAAATAATCACCTATTGTGATACAGGCAAAGTATGTTCAGCCTGGACATTCTTGCTGTCTGAAGTCCTTGGATACAAGAATGTAAAGGATTACGACGGTTCTATGGAAGAATGGACAAAAGATCCTAAGGCTCCGTTCGAACCGTAAGCAGTCTTACGAAAACGGGCAGAATTTTTCTGCCCGTTTTTTTATTCCACCTGCGCTTAGTCCTCAGCGCCATCCTTCTCCGTGTCTTTTGCCACGATGCTTTCCAGCCCCAAAATACGCCTTTTATAGCCGAAACAGGTATTGCACAAGAAAAATTAAAGTATTAAATACCCATTTCGGGCGATTTACTTTCACGGAAGACTATGGTATGTCATCTGTTAACGATATTGAAGAGGGCATACGAGATGAAAAATGATGGTGAATTTACGCAAGACGGTACCGAACAAAGAAAACATACCCTGCTAATTCTCGACAGAGAGCCGCAAGAACTTATTCGAATGTCAAAGCTCTTTGAGCGAATAGGTTATCAAACCGCTACAGCTAGGATGGGTTGCGAGGCATTCAAGACAGTAAAGAAGATAATTCCAAACCTGATTCTTACTGCGATGGACCTTGAAGATATGAGTGGAATTGCATTCATTAGTCAGCTCAGCCAAAACAGAAAAACAGAACATATTCCAATCGTTGTTTTGAAAGGTCCCCAGGATCTTGCCAGGGAACAAGATTATCTTGGCGCTGGCGCAGCGGTTTGCCTGTGTAAGTCGTCTTCGATCGAAACGATGTATCAAACAATGCAGAGACTCCAGAAGAAAGAATTGCGGGAAAAAATCCGCATTCAAACGCATCACCCTGTTAAGATTGAGACTGCCCCGTTCTGCGATCATTATGGCATGCACACACTGACGTTATCGGAACGGGGGATGTTTCTTTTCAGCAGGGTGCATGCCCCTGAAAATACCAGGCTTGCGCTCCGTATTAATCTACAAGGACTTATCATTGCGGCCGAAGCCAGGGTTTTGTACAATGGCCGGTCACGACGTAGTTCTCATCAGGAGCCCGGGTTAGGGCTTGAATTTATTACTATTGGACCTCAAGACCGGGAATGCATACGGACATTCATAAACAATGAAATAATGAAAGACATTCAGCCGAAAATTAGCCTGCAGCTATCTGCTTGATAATTTTTCCAGTTAATTTTTTCAATATGTGAACAATGGTTGGAATTTTGATATAATCATGACTAAAAGCGGCCTACAAATGGAGACCTTAGCTATGCAGAGGGTACGCGGTACAGCCTTTATAATTATCCTGACATTTTTTGCAACGCTTCAGGCTTGTGTAGCGGGTGTTCATCTCCTGCCGAAATCGGCAGACCCGTCGGAAATTAAAGGAACTTATACGCTTATACTCTATGGATGCCGGTACGCAGATGATTTGGAGAACGTGGCTGTTCTTGTAGACGCAAAAAACAAGTATAAATTTGAAGTTTATGCGCTTGAAAACATGTATAAAGTAAAAAAAGAAGTTTCGGGTTCAGAGGCAATTCGTGAAGCAAACGCATTTATCAACTGCAGCATGCATACCGTATGGCAGACGGTGCTGCGCAGAATTTCCGATGCCGACGGCAGAACCATCGCATACGAACTGAAACCATTATACAGGCCATGGGAATTTAAGATTTCAGAAGTACTGTTGTCTTCGTACGTGTTGCACGACGACACGGTGACGGCTTACTTTACGCTTGATCCGTCGGTGAAAATGGACGATGGACCTTTAATCTGGCCAAGAACCCTGAGACGTTATTAGAGTACGGCACGCTGTTCACAATGGCTGCAGTTTGTATCCAAGCAAGAGGAGAGACAAGTATGCTTCAAAATAAGATCGTAGCCCGCTACCAGGATGGCCGTGTAATAAAAGGATTCACCAGCGATTTTATGCCTGGAAAAAATATGCTGCACCTCAGTGTCTTCGGCGCACAGCCGAATTCGAAGCCCATACCTGTTTCTGTTCAGGAGTTAAAAGCGATTTTTTTTGTCAAGGACTTTACGGGAAATCCTGCGTATCAGGACAAAAGAGAATTCGATCCGGAGAAACCGGTTGCAGGTCGGAAGATTAAGGTGATTTTTAAAGATGGAGAGCTTTTGGTAGGAACTACACAAGGGTACCAACCAGGCCGGATAGGATTTTTTGTCTTCCCGATAGACCCGAAATCGAATAATGACCGCTGCTTTGTTGTCTCTCCCGCCACAAAAGGTATCTGGCTCGTCTGATCACAAGCCAGACATCCGAAAAAATGGAATGGATAATTGTTTCTGACCAAAATCCCTGTCAATATCCTGCAAGAATCATTTCAAGGAGTGCCATGCGGACATACAATCCGTTTTCGGCTTGTTCGAAGTACTTGGCCCTCGGATCACGATCAACGGCAAAGCTGATTTCAGTCACGCGCGGCAGGGGATGCATAAGGATGGAGTTTTTTTTCATCAGGTCGAGAATCTCAGTATTGATGGTAAAGCGTTCACTCTCCTTCACTACCTCTTCGTACGTGCTTTGCGGGTCATCTTGAAAGCGTTCTCGCTGCACTCTTGTCTGGTAAATAACATCCGCAACTGGGGCGACTGCCCGCAAATCATCCGTTTCGCTCCAGGAAATCCGGTGTTCATCAAGGTATGCCTTAATGTCTTCGCCCATCTTTGTCTGGACCGGTGAAACGAAGATAATACGGTTATCGGGAAAATGTTTTGCGAGAAAATACGAAAGAGAGCGAACCGTGCGTCCGTGCGCGAGGTCGCCGACCATCGCCACCGTAAGCCCCTGGATCCCCGCGAACGACTTGCGTATGGTGTACAAATCGAGGAGCGCCTGAGTCGGGTGCTGGCCTTTGCCGTCTCCGGCGTTGATTACCGGTACTTTTGAAAATCGCTGGGCCCGTTCTGCGCCGCCTTCCTTATGGTAGCGAAGAACGATCACGTCGCAATACGTACTGATGACACGAATGGAATCTTCAAGGCTTTCACCTTTTGCTTTTGAGGAAAACTGCTGCGCATTTTCCGTGCTGATGACATCCCCGCCCAGGTGTTTCATGGCCGCCTCAAAACTTAACCGAGTTCTGGTGCTCGGTTCATAAAATAACGAGGACATAAGCTTTCCATGGAGGACGCGCTGGACCGGTTTTCGTTCCATTTTTTCTGCGACGCTGAAAATAGTATTTAAGGTATCTGCATCAAATTGTTGCGCTTCGATGACCCCGCCTAATTTTTTCATGAACAGTCTCCTTAAAAAGTTTCTGAAGAATGGTTCGGCAGCAGCATAAAAACCGACTGTAATCCGATCGATTATAACATATTTCAAATTGTCGTATACCAGAAAATCATAAATATACAGATAACCTGATAATAACAAGTATTGCGGGAATGATTAAAGTAGACTATAATTAAGCGTTCTATCGTTCCGAAGCATTATAGGGTACCATGCAGCGTATCGAATTGTAACCCAAAATAAGTAAGAGCTGTCAAGCATAGCCAACAGATAAAAAGAAAGGTGGCCTTATGCTCAGTTCAAACGTGCTGCTGCGAATTCCTATTCCCGCGTTTTTTCTCTCTCCGGACTGCTTGCCGGAGCAGTCCACGGGGAATCAATCTCACCTGACGAAGAAATTATCATTATCGGCGGCAATCGAAACTATCCTCTATTATACGAATTCCTTCAACAAAGTAATGCCTGATCCAAAAGTGGCGCATACCTTGCTCGATAGGGGGAGATATGCCTTCACAAGCGAATAGCCGTCATAAAAAGAGCTATAATAAGTAACAAGTATCTAGCGTATCGAGGCCCACCGCATTCATGGTTAACTTCATGGACAAAAGGAGAAAAAAATGAAAAGTCTGGTAAGCGTGCTTTGCATTGTAGTGCTCACAGTTGTTTTTACCGTACCTTCATTTGCAGCGGACAAGGACCAATATCCTTCTAAGGTAATAACAATCATTGTGCCATTCTCCGCTGGGGGACCGTCAGACACGGTAGCCCGTCTGCTCGCTCAGGCCATGGGACCGGTCCTCAAGACGCAGATTATTGTTGAAAATGTCGGTGGTGCGGGTGGAACCATTGGAGCCGCCAGGGTTGCCCAGGCTTCGCCCGATGGATATACGCTCTTTGTGCATCATATCGGTCATTCCACGGCCCCGGCACTTTATCGCAAACTGCCTTACGACCCTATCAGGGATTTTGAACCGATCGGACTGGTCAATGATGGAGCAATGGCTCTGGTGGCCAGAAAAAATTTTCCTGCAGACAACCTCAAGGAACTGATCACCTATGTAAAAGCCAACAAGGACAAAGTCAATCTGGCCAATGCGGGCGTAGGCTCCGCTTCGCATTTGTGCGGGATACTTTTTATGTCCGCCATCCAGACGGACTTCATGACTATTCCGTATAAGGGAACGGGACCGGCCATGAACGACCTTCTCGGCGGCCAGGTGGATTTCATGTGCGACCAGACGACGAATGCCACGAGCCATATCAAAGCCGGAAAAGTCAGGGTGTATGGCGTGACCACGAAAAAACGAATCGATTCCATGCCGAATGTTCCTACGATGAGTGAGGCGGGCCTTCCGAATTTTACGATAACCGTCTGGCATGCCCTGTATGCACCGAAAGGCACGCCAAAACCGATTATTGCGAAGCTCTCAAAGGCTTTGCAGGAGGCACTGAAGAACCCCGTCTTAAAACAACGGTACGCCGATCTGGGCTCCGAACCTGTTGCGCAGAACCGCGCGACTCCCGAGGCCCTCAGAGCTCATCTCAAGGCTGAAATCAATAAATGGGGACCGATCATAAAAAAAGCAGGTGTGTTCGCAGATTGATCTGGGGAGGGTGGTTTGAGACATATAGTGCGCAACACAAAAGATTTCTGGATCGGCCTCATCTATATCGCTATCGGATCTGCTGCCCTCATAATCAGCAGAGACTATGGCATGGGTACGGCGGTGAGGATGGGGCCGGCCTATTTCCCCATCATACTCAGCGTTCTTTTGGTTACGATCGGGATAATTTCACTTATTCGTTCATTTCTTAAACCAGGCGGTCCTGTCGGCGACTTTGCATGGAAAGGCTTTTTCTTCGTCATCGCGTCGACCATCCTGTTCGGTTTTATCGTTCGGGGAGCAGGATTGCTTATTGCGTTGCCTCTCCTGATAATCATCAGCTCCTGCGCAAGCACCCGTTTTCGCTGGCAGTACTCGCTGGCGTTGGCAGCCGGTGTGACCGTATTTTGCATTTTGGTATTTCAAAAAGGGCTGGGAGTTCCGATTCCCATTGTGGGGCCATGGTTCGGACAATAGCATTGGGAGGAGGACGCTCCGGCCAGCATCGGGATTTTAACTTAAAGCATGGACAGCTGGATTTTTTGAAAAATTAAAAACTGGACGCTCGTGAAAATTCTAAGCGGAAGTGCTGAACGTAGCGAGGGACTATGGATCTGATTGCCAATATTGGTTTGGGTCTGTCGACCGCATTAACGCCGACCAATCTGCTGTATTGTCTTATAGGTGTTTTTCTCGGAACCCTGATTGGGGTGCTGCCAGGACTTGGGCCGACCGCAACGATTGCGATGCTGCTGCCTGTCACCTTTACGTTGCCGCCGGTTTCCGCACTCATCATGCTTGCTGGCATCTATTACGGCTCCCAATACGGTGGGTCTACAACATCCATTCTGGTCAATGTTCCGGGAGAGGCCGCTTCCGTAGTCACAGCGCTCGACGGATATCAGATGGCGCGCAAGGGACGTGCCGGAGTTGCCTTGGCTACCGCAGCAATCGGTTCCTTCTTTGCCGGCACGGTTTCGACAATCATCCTCGCTCTGTTTGCCCCGCCTCTGGCTGCTATTGCGCTTAAGTTTGGTCCTGCGGAATTTTTCTCTCTCATGGTTCTGGGACTCCTCGCTTCGATGGTCCTTGCGAGGGGATCGCTGCTGCATGCTACCGGAATGGTTGTTCTGGGACTGCTTCTGGGGCTGGTTGGGGCGGATGTCAACACCGGCACCCAGCGGTTTACCTTTGGCATACCGCAACTTGCTGATGGCATCGGATTTGTGGTGGTTGCCATGGGCATGTTCGGCCTCGCGGAGATCATCCGCAACCTGGAGCATGAGGAGCAGCGATCAACAATCGTGAACAAAATTTCGAGTCTGATGCCGACCAGAGAGGACTGGAAACGCATCGTAGGTCCGATTCTGCGCGGAACCGGGATCGGGTCAGCGCTCGGCATACTTCCCGGTAGCGGTTCCATTCTGGGGTCGTTTGCAGCGTATGCCATAGAAAAAAAAGTTTCGAAGCACGGCAAGGAATTCGGAACAGGGGCGATTGAGGGTGTTGCTGCACCGGAGTCGGCGAACAATGCCGGGGCCCAGACTTCCTTCATCCCGATGCTTACCCTGGGCATTCCTTCGAATCCTGTGATGGCGCTCATGATTGGAGCGATGATCATTCAGGGGATTCAGCCCGGTCCTTCCGTGATCAACGAACAGCCGGTATTGTTTTGGGGCATCATCGTTTCCATGTGGATCGGCAACCTCTTTCTTGTCATTCTTAACCTGCCTATGATCGGCATGTGGGTGCGCATTGTAAGCGTGCCCTATCAACTCCTTTTTCCGGCGATCCTGGTGTTCTGCGGCATCGGCGTATTCAGTTTGAATAATACCGAATTCGATATTTACCTCATGGCGTTGTTCGGCCTGCTCGGCTATATCTTCGTCAAATTGGACTGCGAGCCTGCTCCCATGCTGCTGGCGTTCATTCTTGGTCCGTTGATGGAGGAGTATATGCGCCGGGCGTTGCTGCTCTCGCGCGGCGATCCGATGATATTCCTTACGCGTCCGATCAGCGCTACGCTGCTCGCGCTCGGCGCGCTCGCAATCGTTGCGGCCAGCCTCCCGATTTTTTATAAAAAACGCGAAGAAACATTTCGTGAATAGTAAACAATTTCTTTAAGTCCTCCCAGATGATCGTATTGTCTCATAAGTCTTCCGGTTTCATTTTTTTCAGAAAAAAACTCTTAAAATCCATCTAACGCTTTGGCACTATTTTTGATCATTCTTTGTCTTTAGATCCTCCTCCCTGAGAATATTTACGATATAATAATAACCATAAACAACATCAGACAGACGAAACTTCTGTTATGTTTCCCGAAAGGAAATGCCATGAAAATACTGACAACGCCCAGAATGGAACGGTGCATCGGGTGCCATTCCTGCTCCCTGGCCTGTGCACGGCTGGTACACAAACGGCTGTCCTGGGACACTGCCGGTATTCGCATATCCTCATCCGGAGGACTCTCAACGGGATTTGAGGCCCGGACGTGCGTTGCCTGTGACCCAGCGCCGTGCGCCGCAGCCTGCCCTACAGGTGCATACTCGCAACGGAAAGACGGTGGCGTCATCGTGCGGAAAAATCTCTGCATACGATGCGGTGCATGCGAACGGGCCTGCCCCGTGGACGCGATTTACCGTGATTTCACCGGCGAGCCTTTTGTGTGCATCCACTGCGGCCGCTGCGTTCCGTTCTGTCCGCACGACTGCCTTGAGTTGGGGGAAGCCGGAACCAGAACAGCGGCGGAGAAGGGGGCGGCGTCATGATCAGAAATCAATTCAGGGTGCTTGTTGTTGATCTGGCCACCGGGAAGGGCAACATCATCATGGTTGACGGAAGAGACAGCGTGGCCGGCGGCAGCGGACTTGCGGCGCTTTTGTTCGGCAAGTATGGCTATCCGGATCGTCCGTGGAGCGACGCGGAACAGCCGCTTATTTTTGCTATCGGTCCGCTTACCGGCTACTTTCCGCTCATGAGCAAGACCGTATGTGCGTTCAAGTCGCCATATCACGACCAGTATGCCGAAAGCCACGGCGGCGGCCGTTCCGCACTTTCACTCCGTTTTGCCGATCTGGACGCGCTCGTGATTACGGGCAAGGCCGCGCGACCGTCCGCCTTGTCGGTGGGATCACGGCACTTGGAAGTAAAAGAAGTCCACTATCTCTGGGGCAAGGATCTTTTTTATACCGGGAAAATGCTGCGCAAAATGTTCACCGGTACAGGACATCGGAGCATTCTGCGCATCGGACCCGCGGGTGAGACCGGCTCTGCCATGGCAGGCATCAATGTGGATTCCTACCGCCATTTCGGCAGGCTCGGCGGCGGCGCGGTCATGGGCAACAAGAACCTGAAAGCTATTGTGATACAGGGTGACGGAAGTTTTCCTCTCATGGACTCCACGGAGTATCCGAAGCTGTTCCAAGAAGTCCATACCAAACTGACGGATACGGACATGATGAGCAAATACCACAATCTCGGTACGCCGGTGAATGTTGCGGTGCTGAATCAGATCAAGGCGCTCCCTATCCGCAACCTTCAGCAGACTTTCGATCCGGACATCGGCGGTATTACCGGAGAAAAGTTTGCAGAGGCGGCGCTGCTCAGAAATGCCGCGTGTTCCGGCTGCCCTGTGGGGTGCATTCATATTGGTTTTGTCCGGGAACGATTCCAGGAAGAGAACCAGTATCTCTACCGTCAGGTTCCGTATGACCATGAACCGATTTTTGCCGTGGGAGCCATGCTTTCGGTTAAAAACTGCTTTGCAGTGCTCGGGCTTCTTGACGTGGTGGAGAAGATGGGGCTCGATGTAATGTCTGCCGGCGTAGCGCTTGCGTGGGCGACGGAAGCCATGGAAAAAGCCCTCATCACCACGCGGGAGACCATCGTTCCTCTTGCATTCGGCAACACGGAAGGATACAAAAAAGCAGTGGAGCATCTCGCGTACGGTTCGAATGAGTTTTATCGGATTCTCGCGCAGGGAACTCTGAAGGCGGCAGAACACTATGGCGGAAAAGATTTTGCCTGTGTCCTTGGGCAAGAAATGGGCGGATACGCAACCGGCGAGGTTTTCTTTACATCTCAGGCGCTCGGGTTCCGGCACTCCCATCTCGACACGGCTGGATATACATACGATCAGAAGCAGACGGACAAAGATGTTCCGAAAGCTGTGGACTTTTTGATCAAAGACGAGCAGGGCCGAGTGTTTCTTACGTCCATGGTTTCCTGTCTTTTTGCCCGCAATGTATATTCAGATGATTTGCTCGCAGCCTGCTTAAAATCAGTAGGCTACAGCACGCTTGCTGACAACATCGGTGCGGTCTCACGAAGCATACAGGCGCTCCGCTGGAAGACTCGTTTAGCGACCGGGTTCAAACCGGAAACAGTGACTATACCAAAACGTTTTTCAGAACTGACTACCTGGAAAGGGTCGATTGATACTGCGTACATGCAGGGACTCATGAATGCCTATAGCCAGCGTATTCTTGCGTTGGGCAGGGAGTAAAAATAAAGTTGTGCCGGTGATGTGCCACTATGTCGTGTGGCTATCCCTGCCTTGACTTGCAGCCTATATGACTGCCTAAAGAAATCGTTGTTTGCCTAATAACTCAATTGATGCTTTGTATCACAAGCCTCTTGCTGTTATTGAGCATACTGTGCGATGCCGTTGCCGAATGACCAGTTCTCTTTCTTGACTTCAACAAGGTTGATCAGGACATCTTCCATCCGTACGCCCAGTTCAGCGTGCAATCGCTCGGCAATGATTTTATACAGAGCCTTTTTTGCCTCTGTAGTGCGTCCTTCATTCAATGTTATTTGTACTACTATGATTCCGTCAGTGCGCCGAATATCAAGATAGCCAGGATCATAGATCAGGCTGTCTGCATCGTGTTCCGTAATGATCTGAAAATGGTCGTTTCGGGGAACGTTGATTGTTTCGAGCATGGCATTGTAGACGATTTCTCCGGCCTTCCTGCCGAATGAATGCGGTTTTCCCTTCCTGAGCGAAATGTGAACGAGCGGCATTTTCAACCTCCTGTCTGAAATAATATATTGTCAAATAGAGATTATCTGAGCATATTTTTTCTGTACATGCACAAGTGCTTGCGATTTTTTCATTGTTAACACTATAGCACAAAATGAACGGTTCGACGTCGCTCGGGCACTATTTTGAACTTGCGTTTTGGAAATAAATAGACTATTTTTTTATCAAAGCATGCGCAGGCTCAAAATTTCCGAACACTGGTCGGGTTGAATTCTATTCAGGGATAGAGGGATTCGTATGAAATCAAAGATTAAAACCGTTTATGTGTGCCAGTCCTGCGGAACCCAGTCGCCGCGATGGATGGGAAAGTGCCCGGATTGCGGCCAGTGGAACACCATGGTAGAGGAGCGTTTTGAGAAACCTAAGGACGTTGGTGCTGCAAAGCAAGGAAATGGTTCGGAACCGCTTCTTCTGGGTGATATTCAGGCTCGCGACGAAGACCGGTTTGTTACGAGAATCGGTGAGCTTGACCGGGTGCTGGGCGGTGGAATAGTTTCCGGTTCGGTGGTGCTGGTCGGCGGCGATCCCGGAATAGGGAAATCCACGCTTGTGCTCCAGATGCTGAGACAGGTATCCGAGCTTCGGGGCAAGGCGCTTTATGTTTCCGGCGAAGAATCGCCCGCACAGATCAAAATGCGCGCACTGCGGCTCGGTGTGAAAACGGACAATCTCTATATACTTGCGGAAACACAGCTTGAAGACATTCTGCATGCCGCGGACGGACTGCAGCCGCAGGTGCTTGTTGTCGATTCCGTGCAGACGGTTTATACATCCGAGCTTCCCTCGGCGCCGGGCAGTGTGGGACAGGTGCGCGAAGTATCAGGCCGGCTTATGCTGTATGCAAAACGCACGGGCGTCCCGACCTTTCTGATCGGACATGTGACCAAAGACGGCGCCATTGCCGGACCACGCGTGCTGGAGCACATCGTCGACACGGTCTTGTATTTTGAGGGAGACAAGGGACATTCCTTCCGCATTCTGCGCGCGGTGAAAAACCGTTTTGGCTCCACGAACGAGATCGGTGTTTTTGAAATGAAGGAAAGCGGACTTGCGGAAGTTGCAAATCCGTCGGAGATATTTCTCGCCGAACGTCCGGCGGACGCCACCGGCTCGGTGGTGGTTTCCTCGCTGGAAGGGAGCCGCCCCATCCTGGCCGAACTGCAGGCGCTGGTTGCGCCGTCAAAACTTGCGATGCCGCGCAGGACCTGCATCGGAGTGGATTTCAACCGGGTTTCGCTCCTGCTGGCAGTCCTGGAAAAACGCATAGGCATGCATCTTATGGGCATGGACGTGTTCGTAAACGTGGTGGGCGGACTTGCGGTTGACGAGCCCGCGGTTGATCTCGGCATCGTCGCCGCGATTGCATCAAGCTTTCGTGAGAAGCCCATTCACGCGCAAACCGTGGTCATGGGGGAAGTTGGCCTGACGGGTGAAATACGCGGAATCAGCCAGGCTGAAGCAAGAATCAAGGACGCGGCAAAGCTGGGATTTACGCGATGCATTCTGCCGGCGCTGAATGTGGAAAAAATGGAAAAATCCGCTGCGTTAAAAAAAATGGAACTTCTCGGGGTTCGCTCCGTGGAAGAAGCCATGGAGCGTCTGTTTTAGCAAAGGCAACCGTATGAGCAAAATCACTTTTTTCATTCCTTACCCGGAAATTATTCCCGTCGTGGAAGATGTTTTCCAGGAGCAGGGCACGGACGGCTGGGAGCTGGAAATTGTTTTGTCCAAGTTTGTGCGTGAAATCGCGGACTGGAAAGACACGGGCACGGACGTTTTGATCGCCCGCGGCGTGACAGCCGCCGCCCTGAAAAAGATCGTGCGGGGCACGCCTGTGGTGGAGTTGCCGGTAAGCGGCTACGAAGTAATGCGGGCCATTTGGGAATGTCAGAAAAAATACGCGCCCCGGAAGATTGCGATCGTCGGTTCCCGCGACATGATCTACGGTGTCAAGAAGATCGAAGAAATAATCGGAATAGAACTTATGGTGGTGGAAGTGCAGCATGAAGATGAGGCCGAGTCGGTCCTTCAGGCGGTAAAGGACAGCGGTGTTTCGGTAATTATCGGCGGAGTCATGTCCACCTGGGTGGCAAAACGGATCGGTCTGCAGGCAGAGTTCATTCAGATAGGACAGGACGCAATATACCGGGCCTTGAGCGAAGCGAAGAGGGTTGCGCTCGTGCGACGGCAGGAACAGGAGCGGGGAGAGCAGTTTCGCGCGATTCTGGAGTATTCAACCGAAGGTGTTGTCGCCGTCGATGCGGACGGCGTCATTAATCTGATCAACGCGGCAGCCGTGAAATTGGCGAATGTGAACGAAGAGGCGGTCGGCCTCCCCGTGGACAATGTTTTTCCGCAACTGGGCCTGACGAAAGCTCTGGAGTCCGGGCGCGCGGAATTGGGAGAAATTGAAACAATAAACGGACAGCCGATGGCTGTTAATCGGGTCCCGTTTTCCATCGGCGGCCAGGCGGTCGGCGCGGTGGCAACATTTCAGCCGGTGAGCGTGATCCAGGAACTGGAAGGCAAGATCCGGCGAAAGGTCTATCAGCGCGGCCATGTGGCGAAACTGACCGCATCCAACATTCTGGGCAAAAGTCCTGCGATACAGCGCGCAATAGCCATTGCAAAAGAGTTCAGTGATATAAACTCAACCGTGCTTATTATGGGAGAAACAGGCACGGGCAAGGAAATATTTGCCCAAAGCATTCACAATGCAAGCGGCCGCAAAAAAGGCCCGTTTGTTGCTGTCAACTGCGCGGCCCTGCCGGAAAATCTTCTGGAGAGCGAATTGTTCGGTTACACGGAGGGGGCTTTTACCGGGGCGGCGCGCGGCGGAAAAATCGGCCTGTTTGAATTGGCCCATATGGGGACGATATTCCTGGATGAAATTTCGGAAATATCGCATAAGCTACAGGGCCGTTTGCTGCGGGTGCTGCAGGAACGGGAAATAATGCGCCTTGGCGACGACAAGCTGATCCCGATCAATGTGCGTGTTATTGCTGCCACGAACCAGGACTTGTATCGCTTGATGCGGAAAGGTCTTTTTCGCGAAGATCTTTATTACCGGGTTGATATCCTCCGGCTTGTTCTGCCGCCGCTCAGGGAGCGCCGTGAGGACATTATTCCGCTGCTGCATCATTTTTTGAAAGAATATTGCCACCACTTCAATAAAAAATTCCGGGATATCAGCCCAGAAGCCCAGCGGCTGTTTCAAGACTATTACTGGCCGGGCAATGTCAGAGAACTGCGGAATGTCGCGGAGCGCCTGGCGGCGCTCAGCCGGAGCGGCGTGATAGAGCCTGAAGATGTCGAGGGGATGTTCGCACAATCACCCGATCAAGCGCATGCCGCTGTGCCGGTGTCCGGGGTTGAATCCGCGTTGATGTACACGGCCGGCGGCACGGACCTGAACCGTACGCTGCTCATGAAGGCTCTGGAAGAGTCTCATTATCATTACGGAAAAGCCGCGGCTAAACTGGGTATCAGCAGAACCACTCTCTGGCGTCGACTTAAAGAAAACGATTCTCGGAAGTAGTTTAAACCAAATCCCTATAATCTTTCCTGGACTTACCTCTCTTCCTTTTTCAGGGTACCTGCCGCCTATGGATTGTCTTTAGTAAAGATATATTTGCTGAATACTTTTCATGAGTAATGAAACATTTGAAACATATGAAACGTAATCATTTTGCTGTTTCTGTAAAAAGTACGTATGGCCAGATATTTTTGTAATATATTCAAATAGTTATGTATGTATCTGGATTGGTATTGTTTTTGCTCATACAGGAATGGCATCAAGCTATTGCAGAAAGGAGAAAAGCAGTGAAAGTAGACGAAACCAAATGCGTAGGATGTGGTCGTTGCGTTGCATACTGCACCATGGGAGCAATCGGTTTTACCAGTGACAACCATGGCCGGATATGCGCTCGCGTTGATCAGGAAGAATGCGTGGACTGCGGCGTATGCTATCGGGCCGAGGTTTGTACAGGCAAGGCACTTTACGAACCGATGCCGGAATGGCCCCGGTCCGTACGCGGTACTTTCAGCAATCCGCTTGTGGAGCACAAGGAAACTCGAGTGCCCGGGCGGGGAACCGAGGAAATGAAAACCAATGACATTACCGGCCGTTTTAAGTTTGGGGAAGCCGGAATGGCGATTGAGATGGGACGGCCGAGCACAGGGGCGCGTTTTTCCGACATCGAGAAGGTTGCCATGGCTATCGCATCGCTGGGAGGCATAGTTTTCGAACCGAGGAATCCCGTGACGACGCTCATGGTTGATAAAAACGCCGGCAAGATGAATCCGGAAATCATGAATGAAAAAGTTTTGTCCGCAATTATCGAGATGACCGTTCCCCTGGGACGGGTCCAGGAGATAATTGCAGCCGTAAAAAAAGTGACGAAGGAGATTTCCACGGTATGCAGTTTTGACCTCACTTGCAAGGTTCATCAGGGAGATGCGACTCCTGCTTTTGACCTGGCCCTGGCAGCCGGTGTGAAGCCGACGCCCAACGGAAAAACGAACATCGGGCTCGGGAAACCGTTCTTTGTTGAGGAGGCAGCGCGATGAGCCATACATTACATCGGCGGGGAACACGGGAGAGTCTGAAGAAAGATTTTGTTCTGTTTGCCATGTCGGCAAAAGGCATTAACGAAGTGGGGTCCAATACGAAGCTGAAACGGTTCCTTGAAATCGTGAGCGAATATGGCCCGGTGAATGTCGGCGACATGAGAACGGGAAACAGCTTTATAACCCCCCAGCAGGAGATTGTCAACAAGACACGCGATACATCCATCGTGCATGGCGTATTCGACAACCGGGAGTCGCTCATCAAGGCGATGAAGGCGTTGAAAGATGAAGATCTGGGCATCTCCGTGATCGTGTCCGGCCTTTTCGACGAGGTCCAGGAGTGCTGCAAGCAGGCCGGCGTCAAACGGCATACGTGCGAAACGTCTCTCGGCATTTGGGGGAAGACGGAGCGGCTGCCCGACGAAGATATTCTTCGGTTCACGACTATGTGCGGGCATGGCCAGGTGCCGTTTAATCTGGTCAGAAAGATGATTGCCGATATCAAAGAAGGTAAACGGACGGTTCAGGAGGCGGCGGTGGAGTTGGCAAAACCCTGCCAGTGTGGAGTCCTTAATCCCAATCGCGCCGCAGAGATGCTTGAAGAAATACTGTGCCTGTGGGGCATACGGGTCTCTTAAGAGCAAGGCGACTGTTTACAGGTGGAGGGAATAATGAAACGTATCTGGGTGGACCGGGAAAAATGCCTGGGTTGTAAAACTTGCGAATTGCAGTGCGCAGTGGAGCGAAATTCAGTAACCAAAAAGCTGTTCGACGCGGTACGGGAGAACCCAAAGCCGGTAGCGCGTGTCGGGGTTTTCGGACCGAGCGGGGCGAGTTTTCCGCTCCAGTGTCGCCATTGTCAGGACGCCACCTGCTTGATGGCCTGCCCTGCGGGCGCAATGCAGCGGGATCCGGAAACAGGGACGACGTTCGTTGCCCAGGACAAGTGCAGGGGCTGCTGGATGTGTGTTATGTCCTGCCCCTTCGGCACGGTAACTCCGTCGGCAAAATACAAAGTAGCGATGAAATGTGATGCCTGTGCGCATATGGAGCAGCCTGCCTGCGTCGCGTCCTGTCCGACCGGCGCGCTCGTCTATGGCGATGAGGAGGCGTATGCGAAGGTACTGGCTGTAAAGCGGGGCAACATAGCTGTTTTCGTCAATTCGACAGCGCCGCAAGGGCGGTCGAAGGCGCTCAGTTTGGACTTTTCAAAGGAGGATAAATAATCTTATGAAAGAAGTTCGGAAAAAATCGTTTGATGCGGCCACCAATGAGATGCTTATCAAGGCCCATCGCTCAAAGACGGAAGTGATCTGGGACCGTGCTGACGCAATGCAGCCCCAGTGTGGTTTTGGACGCATGAACATCTGCTGCAGCGACTGTTCTGAAGGTCCCTGCCGGGTGAACCCGTTTGCCGACGTTCCGCAGCAGACGATATGCGGACGGACGCAGGCAGATCTGGTTTCCGGAAGTTTTCTGAAGCAGGCTGCGGACGGAGCGGTTGCTTTTGCCGGCCTGGGACTTGAGTTTAATGCAAAGCTGGACGCTCGTGCGCTGCAGACGGTATGCACGACCAGGGACAGTATGCTCGCTCCCGCGGATTATTCCTTCCGGGTATCGGAAATCGGCCAGACGGTTGCAAAGACATTGCAGGCGATCCGTGAGGTCAAGGAACAGGTATATGGAAAAACGGAACCCAAGGTTGTGGCAGCAAATATGGGCGCGCTGAAAGCCGATGCCGCAAACATTGTGCTGCTCGGCCATACGGCGCCCCAGCTTGTTCAGGCGGTCGTGAATGCCGCTTCAAAGCATGCGGTCCCGTGTAATGTCGTGGCTCTGTGCGGTGGTGAAGCGAACGGCGGGCTTCCGGTATTGACGAATTACGACTCGCAGGAAATGCCGCTGCTGACTGGAGCGGTTGATCTGCTGATTACCGGTTCGCAGTGTGTCATGCCGGCGACCGTGTCCTTGGCGAAAACCAGGAAGGTGGCACTGCTCGCTGCATCCGCATTGAATGATGAAAAGAAAATTAAAGAAGCTGTTGAAACGGCCGCACAGGCTTTCCAGCAGCGGCGTGGAAAAGATGTTCAAATTCCGGGTGCAGTGGAGCAGGTGAACTCGGGATTCACGGCGGCGAACAGCAAACAGGCATTTAAAGCATTGCAAACGGCAACCGCCAAGGGTGCTCTCAAGGGAATGGTCTATCTCGGCGGATGCGGTAATATCGCGCAGACCCAGGATGCCCGGATCGTCCAGACGGCCGAAAAACTGCTCGCGGATGGATATGTGCTTGTTACCGCCGGCTGTGCGGGCGCAGCTCTGGCAAAGGCGGGCATGTGCCGTCAGGAATATGCGGCGAGGGAAGGATTGAAGAACATCGCGGAGCTCAATCTTCCTCCGGTGCTTCATATCGGGGCTTGCCACGATGCCGATTGGTTCCTTGAGATGGCCAGGGACGCTAAAACAAACGGCGTGCCTGTTTTTGTCGTTCTGCAGGAAATCAACCACAACAAGGTTCTGGCAACTGCCGTTGCCTTTGCCTCACAGGGATTAAAAACCTATGTTGATATGGGCGAAGCGGCAAGCCTTCCCGGGCTGAAACTGCCGGGGGAATTGCTTCCGCTGGCAGAATTGCCGCAGTTGATGCCGAAGCCGGCAGCCGTTGCCGCCGCACGATAACGCTGGAGGATGCGCATGTATATTATCATTGGTCAGGGGATAGCGGGCGCCACGGCCGCCATGACGCTGCGAAAACTGGACCCCCGGACTCCCGTGACAATTATTACCGATGAACATGATTATTTGTACAGCCGGATAGATTTGCCGGATATTATAGCCGGAAAACTGAAGCCGATTGACGCCATGCTCCAACAGGTGGAAAACCTTGCAAACGACAACGTAATCTGCATCATGGGAGACAAGGTTGCGGCAGTGACTCCTGCGCAAAAAACAGTAGAGCTCGCTTCAGGAACGCTCCTGAAATACACGAAACTGCTTTTTGCCACGGGATCCGCACCCATCATGCCGTCTCTTCCCGGCATTGACTCTCCCGGCGTGTACAGTTTGTGGACGATGCGTCAGGCAAAAGAGATCGTTCATGCCGCTGAACGTGCTCAGAGTGCCGTGGTGGTCGGGGCGGGCTTGATCGGGCTTAAAACAGCGCTTGCGCTGAAAGCGCGCGGCTTGAAGACAACGATTGTTGAAAAACTGCCCCGCGTACTGCCGCGCCAGCTTGATGATGCATCCTCAGACATGCTGGCGGACAAAGTCCGAAGCAAAGGCGTTGATGTTCTGGTCAATACGACGGTTGAGGGTATCGCGGTCTCTCAGGGGGCCGTGAGCGGCGTGCGTTTGTCCGGCGGTGTTCTTCCTGCCGAAATGGTCGTCATGGCCATCGGAGTAAAGCCGAACAAGGAGCTTGCTGCTGCAACAGGGATTAAAACGGGGCGCGGCATCATTGTCAATGAATTCCAGGAAGCATCCATGCCGGATATGTATGCCGCAGGGGATGCCGCAGAAGTACTTGATCCTCTTACCGGGGAATTGACGGTACCGGCCATCTGGCCGGTTGCTGTGGAGCAGGGCCGGATTGCCGCAAGCAACATGGCCGGTTTCAAGGAAACATACGACGGCACTGCCGCCATGAATGCTGTTGAAATCGGCGGCATGCCGCTGGTGTCGATAGGCGATATTGAAGGGAAAGCGGGCGACGTCTGCCTGATTGCGCAGAAATATGATGCCTACCGGAAAGTCGTTGTGCGCGATACTATTGTCAAGGGTGTGCTCTGCCTGGGAGACATTCGCCAGGCGGGGGTGATCGGCAGACTGGTATCGCATCCCGTGGACATCAAAGAGGTTGAAAGGCTGATCTCTCCGTACTTCAGCTATGCAGATTTAATAGCCGTGTAGTTTGCGATAAAACCGGCTTGCTCTCACAAAGGCGAGCTGATACAATGGACGCAAGGAGGTTGGCCATGTCTATTAAAACGAAAGCAGCCCTGCTGAAAGGGCCTTACGACATTGATCTTATGGACCGCGAGCTGGTTTGCGGCGAAGATGAGGTTATCGTAAAGAACCATTTAATAGGGATTTGCGGGTCAGATAAGAGCTTTTACCGCGGACAGCTTCCGCCTAAAACAGCCGAATTCAGACAGGAGCCGAAATTTCCCTTCTACCTGGGCCACGAAAGCGGCGGCACTGTTGTTGAAATCGGTTCAAAAGTGAGGGATTTCAAAGTCGGCGACAAGGTCATCTGTTTTGGCTGGAACAACAATTATGCGACATACTTCCTTGCAAAGGACTTCCAGTTGCAGCCAGTTCCGGACGGTCTGGAAATGGATTTTGCCGCTCTTGGTGAACCCATATCGTGCGCCATGTATTCCGGTCTTCATTCAGGGGTTCAGTTGGGAGACGTTGTTGTCGTCATGGGCGGCGGGTTTGCCGGGCAGATCATTGCGCAATGCGCAAAACAAAAGGGCGCCTATAACGTGATCGTGGCCGATGTTCTTGATGGAAAACTGAAACTGGCCAAACAATTGGGTGCTGATATAACGGTGAATCTGAAAAAAGACAACCTTGCGGCAGTCGTGTCGGATCTTACAAAAGGCCGGGGTGCAGACGTGGTTGTGGAGGCGGCCGGATCGGAAAGCTCGTTCAACACAGCCTCTGAAATCATCAAGCATAACGGCAAATTTGTTTTTTACAGCTGGGTGACACAGCCCGTTACCCTGAACATCAGCCGCTGGCATGACGACGGACTGGAATTTGTGAATACCTGCCTGGTCCATCATACCTGGCGGGAGCGGTATGTCTGGACTCCCGCAACGCTCCGCCCCGTCATTCAGGGGCAGGTCCAGATCCGGCCGCTTATAACGAACGAGTTCAAGCTGGAGGATATCAAGGCCGGCTTTGATCTCGCCGACAAGGATGATACCGCGATCAAGATCGTTTTCAGAATCTAAGAGCGGATTGCACAGTAAGACCGCTGTGATATGAAGGAACTGAGGGGGACGTTTTTGCCGCATGATTCTGCGGTGTAAACGTCCCCGCCTATTTTTGTGGCTGCAAAGAGCTGTTGATACCAGCGGTGAGAAGACAATTTTTTCTTTCCCTTGTCCATAAAGAAATCCTTGACAACCCCTTGAATAAGCCCTACCCTTAAGCAAGAAATCAGATGTTATGCAGAAGATTATGGGCGTTCTATTGCCGGAATACCGCTGCTTCCACGACCAGAAGGACGAATATCTATGCAGAGTCCTATGAAAAAGCTAATCTCCATCTTTCTGCCGGTGGTCTTGCTTTTTCTGGCTGCTGTTGCAGCTGTAGCCGTACTAGCGAACAATCTGAACAAAGAGAGCAAGCTGTTTGTGGACGCTGCTGTTCCTGCTATTATAGCGGATTGGGACGTAAGGGAAATTCAAAAACGCGCCAGCCCCGAATTCAATGCAACCGTCGACTATGACGATATGCTGCAGATGTTTGACATCCTGCGAGACTTGGGGGATTTGCAGGAATATTACGAAGCTGCGGGCGAGTCGAAGATAACGATTTCTTTTGAAAGCGGCCTTGTGATTACCGCTTTGTATGAAGCAAGCGCTGATTTTGAAGAAGGGTCTGCCGACATACAGATATCCCTCATCAGGCATGGCGGACAATGGCAAATCCTCGGTTTTAAGGTCGCTCCCGGTGAACGGGAAGAAAGAAAAAACATCATCTGATGAACACGCTTATCAGTACGATTGAAATACTGGGAATCATTGCTTTTGCGCTCACCGGAATTTACGAGGCGCGGAAAAAAGGGATGGATATAATCGGCGTTTACGCCGTGGCGATGATAACGGCCTTCGGCGGCGGGTCATTGCGGGACATCATTTTGAACCGTCATCCGCTCTTCTGGATCGAACATTCTCAGTATGCCATTTTGCTGCTGCTGATATCTCTTATATCGGTTGCGATCATGAAAGACAAGTTGAACCGCAAAGGAACGGTCACGCTTGTGCTGGCGCTCGATGCGCTCGGATTGGGGTTGTTCAGCGCGTCGGGTGCCTCGGTGGCCCACCAAGCCGGATGTACTGCATTCGTTTCGTCGCTGCTCGGGGTCATCACCGGCGTGTTCGGTGGGGTCATGCGCGACACCATCTGCAATGAAATCCCCTATGTATTTCAAAGGACTGAGCTGTATGCCACATGTTCCTTTATCGGCGCCTGGGCGTATCTGCTGATGACGCAGGGCATGGTGAACGAAATTGCGGCGGTTCTTGCGTGCATACTGATCACATTTTTCTTGAGAATGCTGGCAATACGATATAAAATCAGACTTCCCATATAGTCGAGTACGGCAGCACAGCGGCGCGAAGCGCGCGACGGCTTTGTGTAGCACTGTTTGCCCGCCAAGGAGGTTGGTAATGGAGGCTGTGAATATGCACAGCAACGGAGTGGTTCAGAACTCGGAACGCGAGAAGCGCCTCGTAGTTGTTGTCGATGGTGAAGGGGCGCACCTGTATTATACCAGCATGCTGCTCCAGCGTCTCGAATACAATATTCATACGTCAAAATCCGCGGAAGACGCACTGGAGGTCGTGAATGTCGCAGAACCCGCGCTGGTGCTGACGGAAATGAACCTGCCGGGAATGAACGGCCTCGAACTCCTGAAAACACTTAAACGGAACCCGCAAACGCACAAGGTGCCGGTAATCATTCTTACCTCTTCAAAGGACCAGTCCATAAAAAGCGCCTGTCTGGAAGAAGGGTGTGCGGCTTATTTTTACAAACCGGTGGACGCAGATATGCTGTATGCGGCAATCCAGAAGGCCTCAGAAACCACACCGCGCCAGTTTATCCGCCTCCAGACTTGTTTAAACGTAATGATCGGCGACGACAAGACTGCAGCCCATACCGTGATCTCCGATTATGTAACTGCCTTGTCCGAACAAGGCATGTATGTGAGCACCTCGCAGCCCAAACCGGTGGGCCTCCAGATCCCCATCACAATTTTCCTGGAGGATGCGCAAATAAAAGTGGAGGGGATGGTCTTGTACAGTTTCAAACGTGAAGAAGGGCCCTTAAAAACCTCAGGGATGGGAATTAAATTCGTCCAAATCAAACCGGAAGACCAGCGACTGATCAAGTCCTTCATCAAAAAAGCGATTACCAAAGGCCTTACTATGGGGCAGATGGGCGGCACGATCCTCTGATGCGACTGGCGGAAAAATGCCGGAGGCCGTAAAGAAATAGGATGCTTCGTGCTTCTCTCGTTAGACGCAATAAATCTCCCCTCACGCATCACGAGACCCCCCGCTTCTCAGGAAGGTGAAAATGCTTTGTC
The DNA here is from genome assembly GCA_963663225.1 of Nitrospirota bacterium. Taxonomy (GTDB): domain Bacteria; phylum Nitrospirota; class UBA9217; order UBA9217; family UBA9217; genus JBAZLV01. The sequence goes on from OY760142.1 coordinate 1,573,634, forward strand.
GTGCTGATTGCGGCGCGTGCTGTATTGCACCGTCGGTCTCCTCTCCAATACCGGGAATGCCCGAAGGAAAATCAGCAGGCGCCAGATGTATCCAACTTACCCCGGACAACCGCTGCCGCTTATACGGCAGGCCTGAACGCCCTGCCGTCTGCTTATCGTACCGGCCGACCATGGAATTTTGCGGATCAGATCAAAGCGAGGCCTTGCTGCTGCTGGAACGGCTTGAGAGGATGACACGCAGTTCACGCAAAAAATGACGTGGGGTTGCCCATGGCGGACACCATCTCCAGAACCTGGGAGTCTCTGGTCCACAACAGGAAAAAGCGCATTCTTTTTATTGTCGATGACGATCCCTCCGCTCTTTATTACACCGGGATGCTTCTTCAGCGTCTTGATTACAGTGTGTATACAACCCGCATGGCGGAAGAGGTGCTTGAGATAGTAAAGTTTGCCGTGCCGCTGCTGATCCTGACGGAGGTCAACTTGGGAGGCATGGATGGGATTACATTTCTGAAGCGCATTAAAAAAGATCCAAAAACGGCATCAGTGCCGGTCATTGTTTACACGGCATCTGCCGATCCGTCGTTGAAGCACTCCTGCCAGGAGAGCGGATGCAGCGTTTTCTCAGAAAGCCATTCGATCCGGCTGAGCTCTATGCGGCAGTTCAGAAAGCAACGGAGGAAAAGCCGCGACGGTACATACGCCTTCGCGCCTGCTTGCCGGTCCTGCTTGGGGAAGACAACGGGCAGGAACGCGCGCAGATGGATTGCATAACGGCCTTGTCGGAAGAAGGGATGTATGTGAGCATGTTCAAGCCGCTGCCGGTCGGGACACAGCTCCCAATGGTTCTTTTTCTGGGCAAGGCACGGATTCGGATCCAGGGAACAGTCCTGTATAGTTTTGACACCGGGAGCGGACCGCTGCACACATTCGGGATGGGAGTGAAGTTTACGCGGATTAAACAGGAATACAGAATTCTTATAAGAGCTTTTATCAAAAAAGAGCTTACTCAGGATATTGCTCTGGATGTGTAAAAAGGGTAAACGCGGACACTATACCTGATGAGCTTTCCGCCGTTTCTATTCACGTTGGACAAACATTACTTTGATTGTGCGGGTGGAGCAGTCGGCTGCGGGACCGGTGTTTGCTGCTCTGCAGCGGATGGCGTGGGACTGGTTTTCAAGGATTCCTGCTGGTTTGCCGGGATCTGGGCTTCGGACGGTGTTTTATCTTGTGATGGTTCGCCCGGATGCACGGGTTCCGTCGTCTTGTATCTGGTTGGAGAAAAATTCGGGTCTATTTCGTACGCTCTGGCAAAATTCTCGCGGGATTTCTGGCGCGCGTCCACGTCGCCGGACCTTCCCTTAAGATAGTAAGCATAGCCAAGATAATAATAGGACTCAGCGTCGGGATTAATCGAGGCAGCTTCTTCAAATTCCCGAGCGGCCGCATCGAATTTTTTTGCCTTGAGAAGAAGAAAACCCTGCTCCATGTGTTTTACTGCTGCAGCCGAATCAAAAAGTTCCTCTGCCGGAAACGCCGGCGTGGCAATCAGAATCACAAGAACCGCCGCTATTAAAATCAGCACAGGATTTTTTTTCATGAGTTTTTCCTCCCTTGGCAACTATTCATAACCATAGCATAGTGTTTACATCCGTGTCAACTGGAATGAAAGGAGGCATAGCGCTCAAAGGCGCGTGTATTCCATATCATGGCCACCAGAGGTACAGAAAAGAAACTCCGGGCTGTATCAGCCCGCCTGTGTCAATGTTGACAAGATTCGCAGAGTATATGGTGGGACGGTATTCGCCCGGCCGGGCATAGAATACTACGGAGGCCTGTTCGAGATGCGCAGCTTTTTTAACCTCATCGAGAGCATCGCCAAGATAGGTGGTGCCGTCGATGAGGCCCGCGGCCTGTGCCTCTTGGCTTGTGTAGATGCGTCCGTCGGCAAGTTTTGCGACCGTATCACGGTTTAATTTTCGCGCGGACGACACGGTGTTTACAAAGCGGTCCTGCATGCTGTTCACCACAGACTGAAAAATACCACGCTCCTCCGCAGAAAGCTGTCGAAATGGTGAACCCATTCCCTTTTTGTCACCCGATGATATTTCAAAGGCCTGCAGCCCGATTTTTTGCATCAAACCGGTTGCGTCAAAACGGATCATGATCACGCCGATACTGCCGACGATGCTTGTCGGCTGTGCCGTAATGCGGTCGGCTGCCAGGGCAGCATAGTATGCGCCTGATGTGCCCATGTCCATGATATGGGCAAACACCGGTATACCGGTGTCCTTTTTGAATTTCTTTATTTCATGGTACAGCATATCAGATGCGGTTACGCCGCCCCCGGGGCTGTTGATTCTGAGCAGCAATGCCTTAATATTTCTATCTTTTCGCGCGCGGTCCAGTTGCTCGCGCGCCAGAGCAAGAATCCCCGGCTGTTTTCTGCTGCTGAATAAGGACTGGCTTTCATCGGCGCTGATGACGCCCGAGATGTCCATGACGAGGATTTTGTCGTTGCCATAGCCGGAAATTACTTGCTCCGTGAGAGGCTGCATTTCTTCAACCAGAGAAATTCTGAACAGGGTGCAGCCAGTCAGGAAAAACAGTGTAAGAATCAGAACGCATATTGCAGCAAAAATTCTTTTCATGATGGCCTCCTCTGCTGGCAGAACTGCGCAATTTTTTATACAGCAACGCTCAGGGGGTGATTAGATCTCGAACGTTAAGCCGAGTTCGCTGCTGAAACCCTTGAGCACAGCATCGATGATCTCTTCGATCGACACCTTACGCGAAAGCACCTGATTGACTGATGTGGCCAGGTCACCGGTGCCTGCGCCGGGGATTACCTCGGCCTCGAGGCGGGGGTCTAAATCGATCAAAACAGAGCCGTGCTGAAGAAAAGCGCCCGAGAGCCTGCGCTGCGCACTCCCGATGATTTTTTTGTTCCCGACCATGATTTCATACCACGAAGGAGAGGAAAAACATGCTGGATTTTTTGGTCTTTTTTTTACTAAATCCGCAAGCATGCTGTTGTGTGAGACTGCTTCCGCGGCGATGCCGAGATTGCGGAGGCCGGTAATCAAACACGAAGCAATAATTTTGTATGTCCCGAGAACAGCGGGAGGGAACAGGGGATTGTCGGTGCGGGCGATAATGCTGTATGTCAACTCATGACAATGGAATACTGCTCTGCCGCCGGTGATGCGGCGAATGACGTCAATGCCTCGCCTTTTACACGCTTCAAGGTTGACAGCCGTCTCAGCTTTTTGGAAACGGCCGAGCGATACTGCAGGTGGATTCCACGCGTAGAAGCGGAGTACCGGGGTTTGCTCGCCTGCCTGGGCACGCGCAAGCAGTTCCTCGTCCACGGCCATGTTATAGGCGCCGAAGTTGGCACCCGTTCTGAGCAGTTTCCAAGTAGTCATGGTGTGCGCCTCTGTGTTGATAAAGTTATGTTATCTGAAACAGAGAAAGGAGAGCAGTCGAATCAGAACGCATGCGGCAAAAAATAAACAGCCGTCGGATGCAATTTACCGCTTCAACTTGTCGACGATATCAACGATAAATCGCGCGGTTATTCCCCATATGGGACCCTGTTCGACAGTATAAAAATGAATGACGTATTTAACACCACCCCAGGATTTCCAGTATTTTTCCGGTAACCCCAGTTCTCTGGCAGGGAACAAAACAATTTCTTTTCCCGTTGCTTCATCTGTAACAGTTGGATGGACATTCAGCATTGCCTCGTATTTCCGAGGTGCATGTGCTTCAAAAAACGAAACCGGAACGCTGAAAACATGTTCCACTTCGTCCCGATTGGGAACGAGTTCATCAAGATCTTTGATATCCGCGATCCCCACGAAGGCGTTGACCACGACTCCCAAGGGAGCCACCATGGTATCGAGAGGGCCGATGACCTTTATTTTTCCAGCAGGAATGCCCATTTCTTCCACGGTTTCCCTGACCGCAGCTTGCTCATAGGTGCCGTCCTGTCGATGATAGACACCGCCGGGGAAGCATATTTCCCCGCCCTGCCGGATGTTCGGCCCTCTTTTTTGGAATACAAAGTGGTATTCCCCGTTGAGAAAAGCCAAGAGGACAAGAATGGCGGTGTGTACATATTCTTCCCGCTCCTGGATTGCAGGGTATACAGGCAGGTTGTTTTGCAGTTCTTCAATCTGTTTCAAAAAAAATCCTTTCCCGGCGGGAAAGATGCCATTTCGCTTTTGAGCGATTTACCGGGTTGAATCAATAATGCCTGTTCCAGGTGGCCTCGAGAAATGCCAATGAAGCGTGTACCCTACAGAGCGAAGGTTGGATGGTAAAACAGGCATGGAGGGCTCACTCAGGAATCCAGGGAGACTTCGTGTTATAATACTCACCATAAAAAAAATCGTCAAGAGAAAACGCCGGATAAAAATACTTGGCAGCTACAGACATTATGGTATAATATTTAAAATTTTACAGAGATTAAAAAACAGCGGATATTCGTTGAAAAACCGATATTCTCTTTCACTGAGTATAAAACCACACTATTTCAGGCCGCGTTCCGGGGGAGCGAGGGTCTGAAGGAGGTTGCAGTGCAGAAGGAAATGAACGGCGCGGAGATCATGGTCAAAAGTCTTGAGGATCTGGGAGTGACGCATGTTTTCGGCTATACCGGCGCAACCATACTTCCGGTGTATCATGCTTTGGGACAGAGTTCCATTGCGCTGACGGTCAACTCCAATGAACAGGCATGCGCTTTCAGCGCCGCCGGCTACTCCCGGGCTGGCGACAAAGTCGGCGTTACCATCGTGACGTCAGGCCCGGCGATCACCAACACACTCACGGCGGTTGCGGATTCACACGCGGATTCGATTCCGTTGCTTGTTTTTGCGGGGCAGGTTTTGCAAAGCAGGCTTGACACCGACGAGTTTCAACATGTTAATGTAAAAGAAGTTTTTGCCATGGCCACGAAGAAAGTTTTGTTGATTAACGACAGCTCCAATATAGAGGAAACGATTAAAGACGCATATTTTTTTGCAAAATCCGGCAAACCGGGCCCGGTCGTCATCGATTTCCCCTACGATGTACAGCGCAAGAAGGGTATTTATCGCGCCCTAGATATTGAACGGTACCGTTTAAAATACGATCAAGAGACGCATCTGGGCGGACACCAGTGCAGAAAATTTTTTGACCTGCTCAAGAACTCCAAGCGGCCGCTTCTGTATATCGGCGGCGGGCTTAATTCCCGGAAAGCCAGCGATAAGATCCGTGCATTTGACCGGATGTTCAATATTCCCTCCATCAACAGCCTCATGGGAAAAGGCATTCTTGATGAATCGCTCGGAACGTCTCTCGGCATGCTCGGCATGTTCGGCACTCCGTATGCCAACATGGCCATTCAGGAGACGGACCTGTTCGTCGCGCTGGGCGTCAGGTGGAATGACCGGGTGGTCCAGAAGGTCGGTGAGTCAGGCCTCAAGGCGGAAATTGCCTATATCGACATTAATGCGGAGAAAGTGCAGGAAGTGCGGGTGACCCGCAACCCGAAGTTTTCCTTCATTGGCGATGCGAGCACGGTCCTCGAAGATTTGATAGAATACGCGCAAAAAAACCAGATCAAGCTGGATATCGGCGAATGGCAGAAGCGTACCGCTTCCCTGAAACGGCGGTTTCCGCTCAACTACAACAGACGCGCAGCGGATATTCAGGCCGCGGAGGTGTTGGATCTTCTGTCACAGAACATGACGGAGGATACCAAGATCACGACAGGGGTCGGCAATCATCAGATGCTTGCCGCCCAATATCTGAAGACGGCGCGCCCGAAATCGTTTATGACCGCCGGAGCATTCGGGTCCATGGGTTTTTCCCTGCCTGTTGCCATCGGCGTGCATTTCGCAAATCCCACGTCACGGGTGATCGCCATTGATGGAGACAGCAGCATTAAAATGAACATGGGAGAGATCCATACCATCGGGGCCCTAGGGATTCCCATAAAAGTGCTGCTTCTGAACAACAGGGTGGATGGCATGGTGCGGACCATTCAGGCGGTGTTTTATGACCGCCAGTTTACCGCAACAGAGCGTGACTTTGACGCGAACTTTGCGAATATTGCCAAAGAGTGCGGTTTTCAATGGTGCCGCAAAATCCGGAAGCATGAAGAATTGGAGCCTTCTCTCAAAGAATTTCTGGCTGCGGAAGGCCCCTGCTTTCTCGAAGTCATCACCGACCGGGATGAAGGAGTTTATCCGGTGATTCCGCAGGGCAAGGGGTATAAAGACATGGTCCTTGGCGATTATATCAAAGAAGTTAAGGAGTGAGGTGCAGAATTAAAGCAGCGCAGCACGCAGCAGGAGTGGAAAAGAGCAGAGGTTCATTGTTGCCAGGGGAAAGCATGAAAAGAGGCTTGTATGTTGTCATTATTTTGAGCGTGCTATTTTTTCTGCATGATTTGTCGCATGCTGCTACTGCCGTTCAGGAATATCACAAGGCCAACAAGCTGTTTACCGCTGGAAATTATTCGAAAGCGATCACACTGTACCAATCGCTGCTTGCCGGTCCTCCCCGCGGCGTCTCGACAAGCGTCCTTCATACGCGAATCGCAGACTGCTATTTCCGGCTTGAAGACTATCGAAATGCACGGGAATCGTATCGCAAGGCCCTCACCGAACAGGATGAGGCAGAGCGGCCGGCCACTCAGTACTGGATCGGGTTCAGCACGCTTTTAATGGGAAAAGACGCTGAAGCGCTGGACGAATTTTTGAAAATTCCCGAACAATATCCCGATTCCGGCATGTGGGTCAGCACCGCCTACTATTGGGCCGGCAGAGTATGCGACCGCATGGGAAAGAAGAAACAGGCGAAAGACTATTTTCGAAAAGCGGGTGGACGCGGCAAGTCCGCGCAGGAACGGTTTGCGTTGGAAAAATCTAAAGCAGCAGAATAAATCTGAACACCTGCAAGGGACAAGGACAGCACACCGCGTTTCTGCGGGTTTTTGAACAAGGCCTTGGGTTATTATGCTGAAAGAGCTGAATATAAAAAACTTTGCCATTATTGAAGAACTGCGGGTATCGTTTACGCCCGGACTGAATGTGTTCACCGGCGAGACCGGCGCCGGTAAGTCCATTGTAGTGGACGCTCTCAACCTTGTGCTGGGAGAGCGCGCAAGCGCCGACCTTATACGCACCGGATGTCCGGAGTCGGTAGTCGAAGCGGCATTTGAGCTGAACCGGGCCGTTGCCGGGGAAATCCGGGGTCTGCTTGCAGAGCAGGGGATTGCCGCGGATCCCCAGGAAGACCTTATTGTACGCCGGGTGCTTTCAGCTTCGGGAAAGAACAAGGTCTATATCAACGGGAGCATGGCCACGCTTGCAACGCTTGCGGCTCTGGGGTCAATCCTGGCCGACATTCACGGCCAGCATGAACACCAGTCATTGCTTTCCCTTGAACGGCAGATGGCGATGCTTGATTCTTTTGGCGGGCTTGCGCCTCTCCGGGAGACACTGGCCGCTGCCTACTACCGGCTGCAAGACCTTCGGGTGGAACTTGCCGGACTGGAAGCTGGCGAGCGGGATCGCGCGCAGCGGGAAGACATGCTGCGATACCAGAAAAACGAAATCGAAGCCGCAGCGCTCAAACCCGGTGAAGACGAGCAACTCGCCCTGGAGCAGAAAGTGCTGGCAAATTCGGAAAAGCTCGCCGGCCTTTCCCGCGCCGCGGACGAGGCGCTCTATGCGTCCGATGAATCGGCCCTGGCCTGTTTGAAGAAGGCGATGACCAGTCTTCGGGAGATTGCCGCGATTGACGCCCGCCTTGCTCCGGTCCTTGAACTCTGCGAAGCAGGCCGCGCGCAGATCGAGGAAGCAGCGCGCGAAGTTTCCTCGTACGCGGACCGGGTGGAATTTGATCCCGACCGGCTGGAGATGATCGGAGACCGCCTGGATCTGCTCCAAAAACTCAAAAGAAAATACGGCGCCACCGTCGAGGACGTCATCGCTTTTGGCAACAAGACAACTGCCGAACTCGAGCGCATGGAGCGCAGCACCGAGAAGATTGAACAATTGAAATCGGATATCCGGACAGCGAAGGCCGGTTTGACCGGCATGGCGCAGGAGCTTACGCAACGCCGCACGGCCGCTGCGCGGGATCTTGAGAAAAAAGTTGGTGCGGAACTCGCCCAACTTGGTATGAAGAACACAAGACTGAACATCGCAATCACGCAGGGACCGGGTGACGATACGCTTGACGGTCACGCGCTCGGGCCGCGCGGCGCGGATCGGGTGGAATTTCTTATCGCGCCGAACCCGGGAGAGGATCCGAGGCCGCTTGCGAAAATCGCCTCAGGAGGAGAGCTTTCCCGCATCATGCTCGCCCTTAAAACCATTCTCGTGGAGGGTGACGGAATACCCACCCTTGTTTTTGACGAGGTGGACGCCGGAATCGGGGGCGCTGTCGCAGAAGAAGTCGGAAAAAAATTGAAGCGTGTCGCGTCGAACCATCAAGTTTTCTGCATTACGCACCTGCCCCAGATCGCGAGTATGGCATCAAGCCATTACGGGGTAATGAAATTTGTAAAAAAGGAACGCACGCATACCGAGGTACGCTTGCTGGGCAGGAAGGATCGAGTAGACGAGATCGCGCGCATGCTTGGCGGCAAGACCATCACGGAAGCGACTTTAAAACACGCCGAAGAAATGATCGTCCAAGGATCTGAGTGATCGCCTGATCCGCAAAATCTTTTCTTGACAAAATACGGTTTTTCAGCAACTATTCAAGTTCCCGCATAAAACGGGAATATCGGATGGCAGAGAAGGGCAATCCCTACCATGAGCAAAACTATTAAAAAAGTTCTTATCGCCAATCGCGGCGTTCCTGCTGTACGGATCATGCATACGTGCAGGGACAGAAAAATTCCGACTACTGCTGTTTACAGCACTCCCGACAGGCTTGCGCATCACGTGTTTTTCGCGGACAGCGCCGTGCACATCGGGGAAGCGCCGCCTGTCGAGTCCTATCTGAACATGGACAAAATTATCGAGGCGGCGCTCCGCAGCAAGGCCGATGCAATCCATCCGGGATGGGGCTTTCTTTCCGAGAACGATGCGTTTGCGCAGCGGGTCATTGATGCTGGACTGACGTGGATCGGACCGTCTCCTGAAGTGATCCACAAGATGGGGGACAAAATTCAGGCCAAGCTGCTTGCCCAGAAGGCCCATGTCCCCACCATCCCCGGGATCAGCGATGTCACGACCGGAGACCAGATTGAACAATGGATGAAGCAGGAAAAAATTTCCTTTCCTATTATGATCAAGGCCGCGGCAGGCGGCGGCGGGAAAGGCATGGTCAAGGTTGAGCACAAGGGGCAGATAGAACAGGCCCTTACCCAGGCGCGGTCGGAGGCTAAAAAATCTTTCGGTTCTGAAACTGTTCTGGTGGAAAAATACATAGAGCGCGGACGGCATATTGAGGTTCAAATTGTCGCCGACACGCACGGAAATGTAGCGCATCTCTTTGAACGGGAATGCACCATCCAGAGGAGACACCAGAAAATCATCGAAGAAGCGCCTTCGCCCACGCTCGATGACGGACTCCGCCAGGAAATCTGCTCCACTGCGGTGCGGCTTATGAAGGAAATCGGATACACGTCGGCAGGCACCGTCGAATTTCTGTTTGATTCGGCAACGAGAAAATTTTATTTCATCGAGGTCAATACCCGGCTGCAGGTGGAGCATGGCATCACCGAGCTGACGATCGGCATGGACATTGTCGGGATCATGCTTGATGTCGCCATGGGAAAGAAACTGCCGTTCAAACAGTCTGACGTGCACCGCAACCGGTGGGCCTTGGAAGTGCGTCTGAATGCCGAGCATCCGCGGACTTTCAGCCCGTCCTTCGGCACCATTACGCGGCTTGAGATCCCCGTCGGGCCGGGCGTTCGCGTGGCATCCGGAGTATACGAGGGGGCTGACATTCCGCCGTATTATGACTCCCTGTTCATGCTGCTTATGACTACGGGCCCGGACCGCAAAGAAGCGATACAAGCCATGGACCGCTCCATGAGCCGGGGGCTTCGAGTGGAAGGAATTCATACCCTGGCCCCACTGCTGCACAGCATTATCCGGCACCCCCAGTTTATCTCCGGCGAGTTTTCCACCCGGTTTATAGAAGAACATATGGGAGAATTGATAGCCATGTTCCCCGAAAAGAGCAGCGAAGACGAAGTCCTGAAAATTGCGCGATATGTTGCTGAAATATCCGCGCAAGGACCTCAGGATTGGATGTGAGGAACACGATGAAAAATCCCATCTTTGTGAAACCGGGGATGTCGGCCCGGGAAATTGTCAAGGCGGTCCGTTCTCTCAAGTGCGTGTCGTTCACATCGGTCAGCATGCGGGACGCCAGCCAGTCCGATTTTAAAAGCCGGATTCGGAGCTACGATTTAAAAACCCTTGCCGCCCATTACAACAACATGGGGCTGTTCAGCGCGGAGTGCCACGGCGGAGCCCGCTGGCATGTGGGCATCATGAGCAGAAAAGAAAGCCCTTTTGAAGAGACCGCCATTTTCCGGAAGCACATGCCGAATGTGCTGCAACAGACCCTTATCCGGGAGACGAACCTGTGGGGGTATCGCCCCTATCCGAAAAACGTCATCGAACATGTGGTCTCACAGGTGGACATTGATGTATGGCGCTGTTTCTCGTTCCTGAACGACGTGCGCAACATGCGCACCGTGGCGGAAGTGGTGATGAAGCGGGGAAAGCTGTTCGAACCGACCATAGCGTTCACGGTGGCGGATTGGGCGACCAACGAGTATTACCTCGGCGTCGTGCGGGACATCGTCAGCCTTTGCGGGGGCACCGATGAAATCGTGCTGTGCATTAAGGACATGGCGGGTGTGGGCGATGTCTGCCGGGTCGGCAACCTGGTAGATGCGATCAAACAAGCGTATCCGGACGTGGTCATCAATTATCACCGGCACATTACGGACGGCCTTGCGATTCCGGCGTTCCTTTCGGCAGCGCGTGCCGGAGCGATGATTTTCGATGTTGAAGAGGATTCTCTCGTTCGGTTTTACGGACATTCGCCGGTGCTCGCGGTGAACGCGATATTTCGGGAGGCCGGAATTCCGGTGCATCTCAACCTGCCGGAAGCGGAAGCAGCCGTGCAAAAAGTCAGGGAATGGATCGGGCATTATGAATGGGCGGAATCGCCCTTCAAAGGGCTTGACTATACGGTAACGCATCACAGAATGCCGGGTGGCGCCTTCGCCAGTTCTTTCGAACAGGCGAACAAGGGCGAGTTTCTGCCGCTTATGCCCGCCATCCTGAAGTTTATGTCGCTGTACAACAAAATCGTAAAGTATTTCGACGTTACGCCCGGCTCGCAGATTACCTGGGTGACCTGCGGCGGGATCGTGAACCGGTATGCAAAAGAACGGGGTGAAGCGGGGGTCAACCATATTATTGACCTGCTGAGCCGGTTTGTTGAAGAAAAAAATCAGAATTTTGCCGCCCTGAGCCAAGACGAGCAGGAAGAAATGCTTCAATTGTTCCGGAATGCGCCGGGTGATTTTAAAAACCTGCTGCTCGGAGATTACGGGAAACTGCCCAGCGGCTGGCCTGCGGACTGGGTCTATCAGAGCACGTTCAACGATGAATGGAAAACGCGCATACAGGAGCGAACAGAGCTTTCCCCGCTTGAGGCTGTGCCGGATGATGATTTGGACAAGATCCGGCAGGAATTGACCGCCAGAATCGGAAGGGCGGCAACCGAGGAAGAATTTATTCTCTATTTGATGCATCCGAAAGATTCCCTGGAATTCATTGCCTTCAAGGGGAGCTTCGGCGAAGCACCGCTGGTGCTGCCAACCAATGTCTGGAGATCGGGCCTGCACAAGCCGGGGGACAGGGTTGATTTCGAGCTTTGGGGAAAACCGTACACCATAGAACTTGTCTCGGTCGGTACGGAGCACGCGGGCATCATTCATGTCGTGATGAGGATCAACAACAAAACGAAAGTGTATCTTGTTGAGACGCCCCGGGCAAAGAAATCCGAGATACGGATGGCCAAAGGGCCGCTTGACATCGGGGCGCCGATCAACGGCAGTGTCTGGAGAATCGGCAACGCGGCGCGCGGCGCGGTCAAGGTGGGAGACATCGTGCGCAAGGGAGAAGAGATCGCGAATCTTGAGGCGATGAAAATGGAAAACGTGATTCTTGCGCCCATTGACGGCCATATCGCAGAAGTCTGTGTTAAGCTGAACGACACGGTACAGGAAGGCCAGCTTCTCTTTGTGATTGAGAAAAACGCGGGCAAAGCAAAGCTTTCCGAAGAAGAGTGCGTTGTGCAGATGTAAGCGGTGACTTCTTCTCAATTCAATATCACCCGGTATCCTGATGCCGTTTACCAGGTCGCCTGTTACGGGGTGAGAAACAGGAAAAATAAGACTACAGGACCGATAAGCTGCTATACCCTGTACCGAATAAACGGTATACCAGCAGTTGCAGTACCACATTTTATCCAAAGCAGACAACAACGAAGCCTTCTCTAGTCATGTCTTACGCTGTGAAAACAACCCCACCTGGTGGCGCCACCAGACGTGATATCTGCCGGTGAAAGAAGGATTTCCGCCCGTTTTTTGCAGAATCTCCCCTTTACTTTTATTTTTTAATCGTGCATAATGCATCCTACCTTTTAAGGATAGATTTCCTGTTGTGATTATCGAGGAGGATAGTTATGGCAACCGTGAACAGGTTACCCAGATCTCCCTGGCGGGCAACAATCGAAAGCGCTTTTTTTGCGAACTCGGTGCGCAAGACAACCATGGGGGACCTTTATAAACTGGCACTTCAGCAGCCGGAAGTGATGGCGACATCGCATCCTTTTTACAAACCTTCCCAATTCGGCCTGCCGAAAGATGCAAAAGTGCTTGTCTCAAATGATGGCGGCATTGTCGGCAGAACTGCCCGCGCCCGCAGGCTGGTGCGCTCAATGGGCAAGGACAGGGACAAATTCCTGCGCATCCTGAGCGAGGTGACGTATCAACTCAACAAACGAGAGTGCCTGTGCCTGGAAGCAATTGTCGGGATACACAAAGACTTTATGGTAAAAGCGCATCTCCTGAGTCCCGCCACCGATGCGAAGAACATGCTGGACTGGGGATGTAATTTTACGCCTTGGATGAAACCCTGGAGTGAGACGTACAAAAAATCAAAAAAAATCGACGAACCGGACATCCTGGTGTTAACCGATCCGCAGTGGGCGGACCCTGAGTTCCCGAACGGGCTTGTGATCATCGACGAGGAGGAAAATTGTATTGCCATCCTCGGGCTTCGCTATTTCGGTGAACGGAAAAAAGGGACGCTCACACTGGCCTGGACGATCGGCGTCAGGCAGAACATGGTGGCGTGCCACGGCGGCATTAAAACCATCGGCAACCATCCGCCCGTAGCAGTGTTCGGCCTTTCAGGTTCCGGGAAGTCATCCATTACGAACAGCAGCGACCACGAGGGGACCCTGAAGCCGAGCGAAAAAGTGACGATTATCCATGATGACGCGTTTCTTATCGCCCTGGATGATAATATTACCGTAGCGCTTGAGCCCAGCCTGTTCGACAAGACCGATTCCGTGGTATTCCGGGATTCCATCATAAAGTATTTTTATTCCGCACAGAACGTGGCCGTGACGGACCTCGGGAGCGGAAAACGCGAGATCGTCGGCCAGGACATCAGAAACGACAACGGTCGTTGCATCAAGTCCCGCGACATGTTTACTACCGCCGATTCGTGCAGCAGGCCCAAGCAACTCATCTGGCTTCAGAAAGATCAGTCGCTGCCGCCGGTCATGAAAGTGGCCGACAACGGACTTGCCGTGGCAATGGGGGCGTCGCTCGCCACGCTCCGAGCGAAGGGTGTTGAAAATGTACCCAAAGAGGAGTTGGCGAAGCTGGTGATCGAACCGTTTGCAAATCCCTTCCGTGTCCATTCACTGGAAGAGGATTGCCGGCAGTTCTTGAAGCTCTTTAAGCTCGGCACCGAATGTTATATTATGAACACGGGCCATTTCGGTCTGCCGGGTGAGGAAGTCGATATTCCCAAAAAGCTTTCCCTGAACATTGTCACCCAGGTGGTGCGCGGAAAGATTGAATGGCGTGAATGGAAATCCTTCCCGGGTCTTTTGCTTCCGGCCAACGGGGTTGATCTCTTCGGCCAGGACTATGACAAAAACTACAAGCCCTCAAAACGGCCTGAATATCTTCAGTTCCTCCGGCACCGCATGCAGGACCGCATCACGTTTTTGTCGAACAAGCGGGACATCGATCACGACATGGACAGCGCATTTATCGATCCGCTTGTGGCAGCAAGAACCGTGATCGACAGAACACTGAACCCGTTGTAGCACGCAGTACGAGTTTTATTGTACGGCAGAATGACATTGGGTGCATGAAAGAATGAGGCCGGGGAGAATTCCCCGGCCTTTGTTGCTGAAAACGCACCCCTATCCCTTGAACGGGCGGGAGAACATTCCGATGAAATTCTCAGAGGCAAAACAAGGACGCATATTTATACTCCGGCTGGAAAATGGTGACGTGCTGCATGAGAGTATTGAATCGTTTGCCCGCGAACAGCATATCAACGCGGCGGCTCTCATCGTGCTGGGCGGCGCAGACGCTGACAGCAGGCTGGTCGTGGGTCCTGAGCAGAGATGTGCTCATCCCGTTGTTCCCATGGAAACGATGCTCAAGAATGTTCACGAAATTGCGGGGACCGGCACTCTTTTCCCCGACGCAACAGGCCAGCCGGTTTTGCATATGCACATTGCCGCGGGCCGGGAAGAAAAAACCATAACCGGATGCGTGCGCCGGGGAGTGACTGCGTGGCATGTGATGGAAGTTGTGCTGTGGGAACTGACGGAAACCACAGGAAAACGGCTCATGGATTCCGCAATAGGTTTTGAGTTGCTGCAGCCGTAGAAATACCATGACTGATTGCCTGTCTGAGCCACGCCGCGGCGTGTGCGCGGCAGCGCGATAAAGAATTTGAACATGCTGGAGAGGTGAAGGTGGATACTAAACTTGACATTGTGAATCATCCGGAGAAAATACACGCAACGGCATTTGTTGCTCCTGGTGCTGTCGTGATCGGAAATGTGACCATTGAGGCCGAAGCAAGCCTGTGGTTTGGCGCGGTCGTCCGGGCCGATACGGACGCGATCGTGATCGGCGAACAAGCCAATGTGCAGGATGGGTGCATCCTGCACGTCGACCGGGGATCGCCCTGCATTCTGGGCAAACGGGTCACCCTGGGGCATGGCGCTGTTGTGCATGGGGCCACAATCGAAGATGATGTGCTGATCGGCATCAAAGCCATTGTGCTGAACGGCGCCCGCATAGGACGCGGCAGCGTTATTGCTGCCGGAGCTCTTGTCGCACCGGGAACCATCATTCCGCCGAAGTCCTTGGTAATGGGAGTTCCGGGAAAGGTGGTCCGTCCGGCAAACGAGTCGGATGCATTGAGAATTAAAACTGCCACCGAGCATTATTGCGCCTATGCGCGCGAATATGCGGTAAAATACCCGCGGAGCTGAGAACAGATATCTGCGGCGTCGTGTTTTCAGCGATCCTTCGCCGTTATTTTTTCTGAAGCTCCGGATCGCAGTTCAAATCTCGCAACCCTTTCTGTGCAAACCAGGTGCATACCTGCTTTAAAATAGGGACTCCACCTTCTCCCTGATCGAGATATATGAGATGGTGCGCTGTTCTGAACAAGTGTTCCTGCAAGGCGTGACTGCTGAGATGAGAGGCATCACTCGGTCCTTCTCCGGTCAGCTTATAGCGCGTGGGGATTGAATTAACCACATCTGCCAGGTCCCGGATTTCTTTTTTGAGGGCGCCGTCGTTCTTGACTGCGCTGCCGCCGAAATCCTCAGCGTAGAGGCGCTGCAGGCTCAGGTGCCAGACCGCACATTCAGCCTGAAGGTAGTCATACGGATCCGGCATGATGGCATCCGGTCCGACGTTGGGCTGAAACGGGTCGATGCCGGCCTCGAGCGGATAAATATTCAGCTGATTCAGCAAATCGAGCCTGCGGGCGCTCAACAGGGCGTCGGATGCAGCCGACACATTCCGGGCGTAAAAAAAATCGAATAATTGGCGGGTGTCGACAAGATGTCTCAGTTCAGGGTTTACACGCGCCGGATACGCGTCAACAACAAATAAAAAACATCCCTTGGGTTTTTCCTTGCTGCGGTATAGTTGCGCCACCATATCAAGCAGGGTGGTGGTTCCGAGGTTGTCGGATGGCCCGGCGTCGATGATATGTTCATATGTTTCCCGGCCGCCCGCGGAGTGGTTCTTCAGCGTCATATCGTGAAATGCGCCGGGGTAAGCGCTCGATGACATGACGGCGTTTGCTACGGGAAATGTATCAAGCCTTGAGTTCAAGCCCTGAAACCGCTCCTCGCTGAAAACAAACCGCTTTCCTTCGGCCAGAGTCGTGGCATTTATAAGAATGCGGGGCCTGCCGCTGCCCATGTCCTCAAAGGTCCTGCCGTGGAACAGGTTGGCGTCCAGCACTTCCTTCATAATGTCACTGCGGTTAAAATTTGTATACCAGTACAGGAGAATGTTCTGAGGAAGCAGCCAGCGGCCGAACCATCGTATTTCAAAATCCTTTCCCATCTGTCTGCGCACGAAATCAGGATTCCAGTATTGTGCGCTGTGACCGTACAGACCGTAATAGGCCGCAGGAAGAGCGCTGCCAGAGACAGACGATATGGCCGTAGCTTTGCTGAGGATGCCCAACTTGTCCAGTTCAAGCAAAACGGCAGACGAGAAATTTGCGGCACGGCTACCGCCGCCGGAAAGCGCGATCCCGATAAAAATACCATCCGGCAATTCTGCGGTCGTTATGGTTTCCACCGCGCGGGTCTTTTGAGGTGGCTCGCCGGAAGCAAGCGGCTGATTGTGCATGGTGTCGATTGTCGTAACTAAAATTGAGCAACCGGCCATATCCGCCAGGAACAGCAGGATCAGCAGAAACTTTCCGGTTTTTGCGCAGACACGTTGCAGCGATTTTCCGTTTTTCTCTGTGAACGTCATGGAGATGGTCCCTCCTTAGATAGTGCTACTATAACCATACGCTTATTTTTCGTCAAGAGACATGAAGAACAGTTGCGTATAAGGGAGGGGCTTCCGCATGTGAGCAGGATCACACAGGGATTCTCCGCGCGGTGAATATTCACTTTACTTTTTTTTGAATAATGAATATAGTTAATCTCGTTATCACTTCAAAGAATATTGAGGAGGATTGTTTATGGAGAGGACCTTCGGCATTATCAAGCCGGATGCAGTCAGCAGGAACATCACGGGAAAAATTATTTCAAAAATTGAAGAAAACGGTTTTACCGTTGTTGCCATGAAGAAACTTTGGCTCACCAAAAAACAGGCCGGAGGTTTTTATGCCGTGCACAAGGACAAACCCTTTTTCCACGACTTGACGGAGTACATGTCTTCAGGGCCGTGCATCGCCATGGTGCTTGAGAAGAATGATGCCATTGCCGCATGGCGAAAGCTTATGGGGGCCACGAACCCTGCAAAAGCCGATCCCGGTACAATCCGGAAGGAGTTTGCGGTTGATCTTGAAAAAAACAGTGTTCATGGCTCTGATGCGCCGGAGACAGCAGCGTTTGAAATCGCCTATTTCTTCAATAATCTTGAAATGACAGCCTGACCCAGGGCCTTGTATCGGCTCCGCTGTGCAATGGCTATGCTGCTGTTTGCAATAATTTCTGCGTTGACAAAAAGGAGGTTTGTTATGAGAGCAGTTCTTTTTAGACTTCTACTCATCACAGTGCTTGTCGGCCTGATGGCAGGATGCTCTTCCGTGACTCCGAAATATACGTTTACGATCAATGAACCGATTGTATCCAATATCAAGTATGACGTCGGCCAGAAAAAACCGGTTGTATTGAAAATCGTCGATCAACGAGCGAATAAAACGTTTCACACAGAGATGGGCATGTTATCGGCTGCGCAGGTTTCTCTGGTGAATGCCACAGATCCGATTGCCTGGTTCTCACAGGCATTGGAAAAAGAATTCGCAGCGCGCGATATCCCTGTGAAAGTTGTAGACAAAAACTCATCCATAACAGCGGATGTGGTTCTCACCATTAAACGATACCAGATTACCAGCCGTTTAGTTGCCTGGCTGACCCCCTGGGAATCATACCATTCTTTTCTTGGAGAGCTCGCCTCAGAGGGCAAGACTTATGGAATTCGCTCATACTTCTTTAACGGAAAAGTATATGGTGGCGGGCTGAAGGAAATTGAAGATGCGATCTATAATACACCCATGTCGATTCTGGTTAAGGATATTGCATCGAAAATAAACCGGTATGCGCTGCAGTATTCTGCAAGCGACGCCAAAATCAGCGAAATCCAGCTTCGCACGCAAAAAAAGATAAAATCACAGGATGATGATGCATACCGGCTGGTGCTCGAACTGGGAAATTCGAATAATCCGAATGCGGTAAAATCCCTAGTTGCGTTTTCTGCAATTGAAGATCGGTTTGCCAGGGCATGTGCTCTTTCCGGCATAGGGACCCTTGGGGCCCAGGACCAGCTCGGATTTCTTAAAAAGAAATACGCAGAACTGAACGGAATTGACAAATTTATGGCGCTCAAAGCAATCGGCGATATAGACACCGCTGATGCGATTGATTATGTAAGAAGAATGAGGCACGATCCGATGTACAGCAGTGAGGACGGCTTAAAGTATGCAGTAGATATATATCTCGAACGATAATATATATTAGTCCGCATGAGCATTCTCTCTGCGTCTGCTCATGGCTGAACTTGATATATCCGCGGAAGTCTATCCTTAGGTTCCATTCCTAGCAGCAAGCTAATAAATTGCCTGACAATAAAAAAGGAGAAAGAGAATGACCAACTTGGGTTTTGTAGGTCTCGGAATAATGGGCAAACCTATGGCAGGACATTTGGCAGCAGCAGGACATACCGTGCACGTTTTTAACCGAACACCAAAAACAGCCCAGGAACTGGGGACAAAAAACTTTGTTGTGTGCAAGTCAAGCCGTGAAGTTGCTGAGAAATCCGACGTGGTATTTACCATGGTCTCGGACACGCCGGATGTGGAAAAAGTAATTTTCGGCCCTGAGGGGCTGTTCGATGGGCTCAAACACAGCTCCGTTGTTATTGATATGAGCACAATTTCACCGGTTGCGACAAAGGATTTTGCAAAGCGGCTGTCCGCCAGGAAAGTCCATATGCTTGATGCACCAGTCTCCGGCGGCCAGGCGGGCGCGGAACAGGCCACCCTTTCCATTATGGTGGGAGGGGAAGCACCGGTATTTGAGCGCGTGAAACCGTATTTTGATCTGATGGGGAAAAATGTTATTTATATCGGAACAAACGGCGCGGGCCAGACCTGCAAACTGGCAAACCAGATCCTTGTCGCTGCCACACTGGAAGGAGTGAGCGAGGCGCTTGTCTTTGCATCAAAAGCAGGTGTGGATCCGTCAAAGGTGCGGCAGGCGCTGCTGGGCGGAGCTGCACAGAGCCGCATTCTCGATGTTCATGGCAAACGGATGATTGACAGGAACTTTGTACCCGGATTTAAAATAAGTCTCCAGCAAAAAGATCTCAACCTTGTTCTGCAAACTGCGCGCAGCATGGGAGTCAGTGTCCCTTCAACCGCGATTGCGCAGGAATTCTATAATTCACTGGCAGGACAAGGCTGTGGTGATCTTGATAATTCCGCACTTGTGCAGGTCTTAGAAAAACTGGCAGGGAAAATAGTAGAGGAGTAAATACGAATCAGCCAGGTTCCGGGTCGCCGGACAGAAGCGCAGCTATTCAGTGCCGCCTGTCAACTCAGCCATAAGCGCCTTGACAGAAAGGACCTGATCAATACGCGCAGCACTGGTCCCGACCGTGTAGAGGGCCTCTTCCTTGTCCGTATTATAACCGCCTGAGCTCAGCAAACCGTTGCAGATGCAGAAGTGGCTTTCGTTGCTCTCTTTTGCAGGGCAAATCGTGAAATTGCCTTCGGCATCTTTCAGAAGCACATAGCCTTTATCACATTTGGGTGCGCGCAGCCGTTTAAGAGCGGAGACATACATCGGGGACTGTTTAATTACGCGGAACGGCAGGCCGCAGGGTGACCCCGGCCGATGCGCGACAACGATGTCCGCTTCCGTTGCATTAACGACGGCCTGTTTATACGCAGGAGTTGCGCTGCTTTCCTCGGTTGCAAGAAAGCGGGTCCCCATTTGAACGCCGTCTGCCCCCAGCTCCATGAATCGCACGATATCATCGTGTGAATAAATTCCTCCCGCAATAATCACGGGGAAATCACCACACTTTAGCGCCAGATCTTTTACCGGTGGAAGAAGATTTTCAAGACGGTTGGATTCAAGATCAACCTGGTCGATCCGGAAACCCAGATGGCCGCCCGCAAGCGGCCCTTCCAAAACCACTGCGTCAGGCCGGTACCCCAGTTTTTCCCATTTTTTGCAGATGATATCCAGCGCGCGGGCAGATGAAACAATCGGAATGAGGGCCGTTTCTTTCGGCGGCTGTATGGCCGGAAGGCCCAGAGGAAGTCCTGCTCCAGAAATAATTGCATCAGCCCCGGCATCGAGGGCTCCTTTTACTGAATCGCTATAATCACGGACAAGAGCTGCCATGATGTTAATGCCAACAAACCCTTCTCTGACTTTGGAAAGAGAAATTTCTTCATAGGCGGCTTCATAGGTGCTTGTTTTCTTATCGTTTCTTTTTGAAACAAGCCTGTCAAGGCAAGCGCTGGAAATAATTCCGAGACCGCCTTCCTGGGCAACTGCTTTTGCCAGTGGGTGCAGTGACACACCTACCCCCATGCCACCTTGTATGATCGGAACAGAGATTCTTTTTCCTTTTACAATGAGTGGTTTTAGTTTTTTCTGAGAGTTCAAATCTCCCCCTATCGCGTTTTACACAAACCGGGCATCAGGCAGGTTTGGGCAGGCGTGATAATTACCGCAGGCAATGCAGATAGATACAGATAAAGAAAACAATAAATTGTCGATTTTTGTTACTATACCATAAGAAAAGTCTATATTCAACCATTAATCGGTACGGCTAGATTGAATCCAGCTGCAACTTGAAACCGACGTTGACAATTTTGTCTCACTATGAGATTATTTCAGCTCCTATGAAGATTATCAGGGACTTAAAAAGTCTTACGGAAAAATTTCAGAACCCCGTGCTTACGCTCGGAAACTTTGACGGCGTCCATCTTGGCCACCAGGCGCTATTCAGGAAAATCGTCTCGCGTGCGCGGAAGATCCACGGTACCAGCATTGTGTTTACATTCGAACCCCATCCGCTTAAAGTACTTGCTCCAGACCGGGCCCCCAAGCTGTTAAACACCTTCCCTAGCAAGATGAACCTGTTTGCCGATGCTGGAATTGACGTTGTTATTTGTGCGGAATTTACCCGCGCCTTTTCCGAACAAAGTCCGGAGGATTTTGCACAAAAAATCCTGCACGAGCAACTAGGGGTAAAGGAAGTATACGTTGGATATGACTATGCTTTCGGCAAAAGGCGGGAAGGCGGAATAGAAGCCCTGAAGAAAGCAGGGGAAACATGCGGGTTTTTTGTAAGCATGGTTGATGCAGTCCGGGTAAACGGTGTCGTGGCCAGCAGCTCCGCTGTCCGCGATCTGATCGCGAGCGGAAAAGTGCGCGAGGCATCGGAGCTTCTCGGCAGAAATTATACGATCGAAGGAACGGTTGTGCATGGTTCACATCGTGGCCATACGCTTGGGTTCCCCACCGCCAATCTGAACACGCAAAACGAATTAATTCCCGCATATGGCGTGTATGCCGTGACCGCCCAGGTTGACGCATGCCGCTATCAAGGAGTGGCGTCCATCGGAGTAAGGCCTACATTCGAATTGGGGCCTGTTTCCATCGAGATTTTTCTTTTTGATTTTGACGGAGATCTGTACGGAAAACAGATGGAAGTTGCTTTTGTCCAGTATTTGCGTAAAGAAAAAAAATTCCCCGATGTCCAATCACTGGTATTGCAAATGCAAAAAGATGTTCACGAAGCAAAAATACTTCTTCATCATCTACCAATTGCCGGAAAAAATGCGTAAGCTTTCAGACGATATTTATGCTGAATATAGTATTATCGAGCTGTTTTTTCCAAACGCCGGATATAGCAAGCCTTTAATAAAAATCTAACGCATTGTAAAATAGTGGAATTTTTTCAGAAAGCTGTTTGGTCTGGAAGGTAAAAATCCGGTTTGACGCAACAGAAAGAACCTTGATATGCTTACTAATCATAGCAGCCTTTTATGTCAGGCACAAAAAGTATTGACAATAAAATGAGCGCTATGCTATAACAAGACTTTTTAAAGGATTACTTCCCAGATACGCTGTCTTTACAAGGAATTAGTATGGTGCAAGAAGCTTTCCGGGACATCATAATAATTTCTGCAGCCGAAACGTCGCTCTACACGTACCACGCGCTAAGTGCTTTGAAATTTTTCTAATTTTTTCTATGGGAAATTAATATATGGCGAAAATAGCTCCGTTCCGAGGGGTTCTTTATAACAAGGAAAAAGCGGGCGTGATGACGGATCTTGTTTGCCCGCCCTATGACATCATTTCACCGTCCGGACAGAAAGAACTATACAGGAAAAGCCCCTATAATATTGTACGGCTCGAATACGGCCAGGAAAATCCCACAGACACGGATACAGACAACCGTTATACTCGCGCCTCGGCCCTTTTAGACGAGTGGCTCAAAGAAGATATTTTACATCAGGAGCAGGTGCCGGCACTGTATATTTACGAAATGGAATATGTTGCAGGCAAAATACCGAAAAGACTGCGCGGATTTGTATGCAGAGTCAAGATTGAAGAGTATCAGGAAGGTACTATCAAACCGCATGAAACGACACTCTCCGGGCCGAAGACGGACCGGCTGAACCTCTTGCGTGCGTGCAGGTCCGGTTTCAGCCAAATCTACGCTCTCTTTTCTGACCCGCAGGGGACAATAACAGGGATGCTTGCGGATGTCAGCGGGGCTCCAATGAAAGAAGTAACGGGCAGCGACTCGGTGATACACCGTATCTGGTCGGTAACCGACACGAATCTTGTAGAACGTATTGTCCGTGAAATGGCTGACAAGCACCTTTACATAGCCGATGGACACCATCGCTACGATACAGCGCTTAAGTACAGAAACGAGCGCCGCGAAGCATCAGGAACATCAGGCGGAGAAGAATCATACGACTATACGGCTATGTTCCTGGCCGGACTTGAAGACCCGGGAATTACCATCCTTCCTGCGCACCGTGCGGTATTCAACCTGCAGAATTTTGAACCGCGCCGATTTATAGACAGCCTCAAAGAGTACTTCGGCATTGAACGCATTGACTTTACCGGGAAGACGGAAACCAAGGATCTGGAAACAATCCTGGATACCATGAAACACCGTGCCGGCCATGCTCATATATTCGGCATGCGGATCAAGGGGAAAAACAGTTATTATCTCCTGACGTTGCGGAATGAATCGGTTATGGATACGATTCTCTCAGACAAATCACCGGCATACAGGAGATTGGATGTTTCCATCCTGCATCATCTGATTATTGATATGCTGATGGGCATCAGGATGGACACCCACAAGCTGGGACGCAATATCGAATACATCAAGGACGCACGGGAGGCTGTTGATCGTGTTTCCGATGGATCGGCCGATGTTGTTCTCCTGATGAACCCGACCAAGGTGGAAGAAGTAAAGAGCATTGCATTGGCAGGCGAATGCATGCCTCAGAAAGCCACCTATTTCTATCCCAAACTTGTAACGGGACTGGTTATGCACAAATTGGACTAGGAGAGGATGTTCGTTTGTGAATTAAAAAAACATGCGGGCTCCGGACTTATTGCCCGGCCAAGGCGGCTTTGCTGCATGTTTTGCTGACGTAATACTTTACATTTCTGAAGGAGGGAGCCATGGCTGTGAATGTTGCAATCAACGGATTTGGAAGGATCGGGAGGAACATTTTCCGTGCCTCACAGGGCAACAAGGATATAGAAATTGTGGCGGTCAACGATATTACCGATGCGCAGACGCTTGCGCACTTGTTGAAATACGATTCCGTCTTTGGAGAATTTCCGGCAGAGGTCGCTGCGGGAGAGGGGAAGCTTATTGTCGGCGGCAAGGAAGTGAAGGTTGTTGCCAAGAATGATCCTGCGGACCTGCCGTGGAAGGAACTGAAAGTCGATGTCGTCGTAGAATCCACAGGCCGGTTCCTTGACAAGGCGAGCGCCGGCAAACACCTGTCCGCAGGTGCAAAGAAAGTCGTCATTTCCGCTCCGGCCAAGGACCCCGATGCCACCTTTGTGCTTGGTGTGAATGAAGGCAACTACGATCCGGCGAAACATCAAATTGTTTCAAATGCGTCATGCACCACCAATTGTCTTGCACCGGTGGTAAAAGTTATTCACGAAAACTTCGGCATCGTACACGGCCTGATGAACACGATTCACTCATATACCAACGATCAAAAACTGCTGGATTTGCCCCATAAAGACCTGCGCAGGGCCCGGGCAGCCTCGCTTTCGATCATCCCGACGACAACCGGAGCAGCGAAAGCTGTATCGCTTGTGATCCCGGAACTGAAAGGAAAGCTCGATGGGATGTCCCTCCGCGTACCGACGCCAAACGTATCGGTTGTGGATTTTGTCGCAGAAGTCTCAAAGAAAACCACGGCCGCGGATGTAAACGCCGCGTTAAAGCAGGCTGCACAGGGGAAGCTCAAAGGAATTCTGCAATTCGAGGAATCGCCGCTGGTGTCCATCGATTTCAAGGGGAATCCGCACTCCTCCATTGTGGATGCCGCGCTTACCTGTGTTCTTGAAGGGACCATGGTAAAAGTGATCGCCTGGTATGACAATGAGTGGGGGTATTCGTGCCGTCTGCGAGATCTCATCCTGTATATGGTAAAGAAGGGTTTGTAACAACCGAGCGCATCGGATCAACCATTGCCAGTGCTGTACAGTCCTGATGTGTGAACGCGCTGAAAAATCGGCCCGGACGTGATAATCGGTTTGAGCGGACAGTGCGTGCGCTGCTTGGAAATTATTTTGCCAGAGGGGGCTATGAACAAAAAAACCATAGACCAGGTTGACATCAAGGGGAAAAAAGTTTTTATCCGTGCGGACTTCAATGTGCCGTTTGATGAGAACGGCAACATCTCCGACGACGGCAGGATCCGTTCCACGCTTCCGACAATCAACTTCGCGCTGGATGCCGGGGCAAAAGTGATTCTCGCATCGCATCTGGGCCGGCCAAAAGGCAAGCGTGACCCGAAATACAGCCTTGCTCCGGTGGCAATCCGGCTGAACCGCCTGCTCAACAAGGAAGTAAAATTTGCCAAGGACTGCATCGGTCCGGATGTGGAGCACCTGGTGGCCGGAATGCGGCCCGGAGACGTGATTCTTCTGGAGAACCTGCGGTTTCATGCCGAAGAGGAAAAAAATGACGACGGTTTTTCCCAGGCGCTTGCCGCGCTCGCTGATGTGTATGTAAACGATGCCTTCGGCACGTCACACCGGGCGCACGCCTCCACGTACGGCATTACCAAGCATATGAAACAGTCCGTGGCCGGTTTTCTTATGAAAAAGGAGATAGATTATCTTCAAAAGACCGTCGCAAACCCGGTGCGGCCGTTCGTCGCCATTCTCGGCGGATCCAAGGTGTCGGGGAAAATCGGCGTGATCGAGAACCTGAAAAACAAAGTGGACAAAATAATCGTCGGTGGCGCCATGGCCTGTACTTTCAGCAAGGCAAACGGCGAAGAAGTAGGGGCCTCGCTTGTCGAACAGGACATGCTTACCATGGCCGAGCATCTTCACAAGGGCGTTCGTGAGAAAGGGGTCAAGTTCTATCTTCCGGTGGATTTTGTGGTCGCGGAAAATATGAACGAAGGAGCACAAACAAAGATTGTGACTTCCCAGGAAATACCGAAAGGATGGATGGCCCTTGATATCGGCCCTGCCACCGTCCGGCTTTTTAGCGAGGCAATCCAAGACGCCAAGACCATCATCTGGAACGGTCCCATGGGTATGTTTGAAAAGGACGCCTATTCGCGCGGTACTTTTGCTATCGCTCATTCGGTTGCCGATGCATATGCAACGACCATTGTGGGCGGCGGCGACACCGATGTGGCGGTGCATCGCGCCGGAGTGTCCGACAGCATCACCTTTATCTCTACAGGCGGCGGAGCGTCCCTCGAACTTCTTGAAGGAAAAGAACTGCCCGGGCTTGCTGCGCTGACGAATGAATCAGACTAGCAAGGCGAAAAACAGCGGATACTAACAGACTCGAAAAAAAGAGGCGACGCTGCGCAAAGAGAATAATGAATGCCTCACGAGGTGTCTATGGTACTGAAACGACGTCCCCTTATGGCAGGCAACTGGAAGATGAACAAAACCGCGACGGAGGCGCGCGATTTAGCAGCCAAAGTCATTCCGCTTGTGTCGGGAGTGCAGGACAGGGACATCGTTCTTGCGCCGCCGTTTACAGCCCTCCAAACAGTGGCGGAAACAATCAAGGGCACGAATGTGGCGCTCTCTGCGCAAAATGTCTTTTGGGAGGAAAAAGGCGCTTATACCGGCGAAATTTCCGCAGAAATGCTGTTGGATTTAGGCTGCGAATATGTTATCATAGGTCATAGTGAACGTCGCCAGTATTTTGGTGAAACAGACGAAACGGTTAATAAAAAGGTCTGTCTGGCATTAAGCAAACGGCTGCATCCCATTGTCTGTGTGGGGGAAACGCTTCAAGAGCGGGAAGCCGGCAGGGCGTACGAGGTAATCGAACGCCAAATAACGGGAGCCTTCAAAGGCGTAAGTGCTGCAGAAATGCAGCAGGTCATTGTTGCGTATGAACCTGTTTGGGCAATCGGCACCGGGAAAACTGCTACACCGGCGCAGGCGGAAGAGGTTCATGCGCGCACCCGGCAGAAGATCAGCGCAATGTTCAACGACGATGTCTCCGCCGCATTGCGCATTCTGTACGGTGGAAGCGTGACACCGGAAAATGTTTCCGCCCTCATGGCCATGCCGGACATCGATGGCGCGCTGGTGGGCGGCGCAAGCCTGAAACCCGACTCATTTGCAGCACTGGTGAATTTTAGGTGACCGCACGGAACGTTTTCCGCAAACAGCGCGAACGGTGCGGTGAATCTATAATAGCGTAGGAGGAAGTAATGCATATTTTGGTAGTAATCGTTCATGTTCTTGTCGCCATTATCCTAATCCTGATGGTTCTTCTGCAAAAAGGCAAAGGTGCCGACATCGGCGCAGCCTTCGGCGGTGCATCACAGACCGTATTCGGTCCCCGAGGAGCGCAAAGCTTTTTATCGAAGCTTACGACAGGTGCTGCGGTACTGTTTATGGTAACCTCGCTGGTGCTGGCAATCACGGAATCAAAGAAAAGCTCGGTTATGGAAGGTGTGAAGCAGGAACAGACGGCGCCTGCTGTTCCGCCAGCCCAGGCACCCGCACCACAGCCGCCGAAATAATTGTCCATACTGTCCCGCTTGATGCACACCGTTACGGGGGTAGGCCTTGCCTACCCTTTTATTTTTTATGATAACCACAGTGATCAAGAAGCCAGAAAACACGTATCTCCTGCAGCCGTCATCGATGGACGTTTCCTCCCTGCGCAGAAAGGCGGTTTTTTTTCTGCGGCTCCTGCTGCCGTCCCTTTGCCTGCTTTTCCCGCTCCTTTTTGCGTGCGGGCAGAAGGTTGAGCGGAATCCGAATACCTTTATTGAAAGCTCAATCGGCGATGCACGCCGGCTGAATCCGATCATTGCGAACGACAGCGCTTCGGGCACCATTAATGATTTGGTTTTTAACGGTTTGGTCAAATACGACAAGGACATCAAGCTGATAGGGGATCTGGCGGAACGCTGGACGATCTCGAATGCGGGGAAAACAATTACCTTTTACCTTCGCAAGGGCGTGACCTGGCATGACGGCGTGGAATTTACCGCTGAGGACTGTCTCTTCACGTATCAGAAAATAACTGATCCTGCGGTAGCCACGCCATACAGCAGTTCGTACATGGACGTGATCAAGGCTGAAGCCGTAGGCAAGCATATTTTCCGCGTGACGTACAAAGAGCCGTTCTCGCCCGCGCTCGAAAGCTGGGCGATCGGAATGCTTCCGAAACATATTCTTGTCGAGAAGGATATCAATACCGATCCTTTTAACCGCAATCCCGTTGGAACAGGGCCGTACAAGTTCCGGGAATGGGTTGCAGGACAGAAGATTGTGCTCGATGCAAATGATCATTATTTCGAGGGAAGACCGCATATAGACCAGGTCATCTACCGCATTATTCCGGACAGCTCGACCATGTTCCAGGAGCTGCTGTCCGGAGGGATTGATATGATGGGTCTGAATCCGCTTCAATACCTTCGCAAAAGCGAGACCCGCAGAATCAAGGAAAATTACCGGAAGTTCAGATATCCGGCAAACGGATTTACCTACCTGGGATATAATTTAAGAAATCCGCTTTTTGCGGACAAACACGTTCGACAGGCCCTGGCTTATGCAATCGACCGGCAGGCGATCATTGATGGAATCGTGCTCGGCCTCGGCAGGCCATGTACGGGCCCGTTCTCCGATGTCTCCTGGGCATACAACCGGAATGCCAAGAGCTATCCGTATGATCCTGAACAGGCGACACGGATGCTTGCAGAGGCAGGCTGGACAACGTCCGGAACCGGCGGTGTTCTGGAGAAAAACGGCAAGCCGTTCCGCTTCACGATCATGACCAATCAGGGAAATAATGAGCGGATCCGGGCCGCTGAAATTATCCAGCAGAACTGCAAAAAAGTAGGGATTGAGGTAAACATCCGGGTCATGGAATGGCAGGCGTTTCTCGAACAGATCGACAAACGGTCTTTTGACGCCATAATCCTCGGCTGGAGCATGGGAAGGGATCCGGACATCTACGACATCTGGCACTCCAGCAAAACCAAGAAGGGCGAATATAATTTCATCGGATACAACAACGCGGAAGTTGACCGGCTGCTTATCGAAGGCCGCCGGACTTTCGACAGAGAGAAGCGAACGCGAATATACCACCGGATCCACGCGATTCTGGCAGAGGAACAGCCCTATGCCTTTCTGTATGTGCCGGATGCGACTCCGATCGTGCACAAACGCTTCAAAGGGATTGCGGTCGCGTCGCTCGGCATCATGTATAATTTCACGAAGTGGTACGTGCCGAACAACAGGGTTGAATGGTGATTCCAGAACCAGCACCGGGCATTTCATAAAATCACATGTCCATCATTTGCGTACAGAACCTTACAAAGCAGTTTAAATCCCTCAACGCAGTGGACGGCATCTCTTTTTGCGTTGATGAAGGAGAGGTATTTGGTTTTCTCGGGCCGAACGGCGCCGGAAAAACCACGACCATCAACATCCTGTGCACGCTCCTCTCCGCAACGGCGGGAAAAGCGGAAATTGCGGGTTTTGACTGCGCGAAGCACCCAGATCAGGTGCGCTCCGCCATCGGCCTCATATTTCAGGATACGACGCTTGACATGGGGCTCACGGCCTATGAAAATCTCAAGTTTCATGCATATTTGTACAACCTTGACCGCGCTCTGGCCGATCGCAGGATTGATGAGATGCTTGCCGTGGTAGAACTCCGGGACCGCAAACATGACCTTATTAAAAATTTTTCCGGAGGGATGAAGCGGCGTCTTGAGATTGCGCGGGGTCTTTTGCATTATCCGCGGGTGCTGTTTCTTGATGAGCCAACCATCGGCCTTGACCCGCAGACCCGCAGCTCGATTTGGGACTTCATCAACTCTCTCAGGAAAAAAGAAAAAATAACGGTTTTTATGACGACGCATTACATGGAAGAGGCCGAGAACTGCGATCGCATCGCCATCATTGACCATGGTAAAATCATTGCACTCGACACGCCGGCCCGGCTTGAGGAAACGATCCACGGCGATGTTATTCACCTTATAACTGTCGACAACGAACGCGCTATGCAGGAGATCCGGAAAACATTCAACATCGCCGTTCGGGAAGAAAACGGCGGTCTCTCCCTAGAAGTTGAAAAAGGCGATGAATTCGTCCCTCGATTGATCCACGCTCTTTCGGTCAGAACGGTGTCCGTAAACCTGAAAAAATCCACATTGAACGATGTGTTCCTGAGGCTTACCGGAAGGACCATTCGTGACGATATTGCGCAGGGAAGCAGGGAAACCACGCGTGAGTTCGTGCGCAGTCACCGGAGGGCGCAGCGTTGATACAACTCCGTGCCATGTATGTCATCTGCAATCGGGAGTTTATAAAATTTTTCCGCGAGAAAAGCAGGCTGCTCGGGACCCTTGCCCGTCCTGTTCTCTGGCTGTTCGTGGTGGGGAGCGGGATGAGCGCGCTGATCAGGCCGCAGGCGGGTTTTTCTTATATTCAATTCATTTTTCCTGGCATGATCGGAATGACGATTCTTTTCTCATCAATTTTTTCATCCATCTCGATTGTCTGGGACCGGGAGTTCGGCTTTATGAAAGAAATGCTGATCGCACCCATCTCGCGCGTTTCCATCGTGTTCGGGAAAGCATTCTCCGGCATGTTTATATCAACGGCACAGGCCCTGATCATTCTGCTTCTCGTACCTCTTCTCGGCATTCAGGTAACGCTTGCACAGTTTTTTGAAGTCGTGGCCGCATCGCTGATCGTTTCGTTCTGCATCACCTCTCTGGGAATTCTGATCGCGGTAAGAATGGTCTCCTTCGACGGTTTCAATGTTATTATGAATTTTCTTGTCATGCCGATGTTTTTTCTCTCCGGCGCCATGTACCCGGTTTCCTCGCTTCCAGCCGTGCTGAAGGAAATGTCGTATCTTAATCCGCTCACCTATGGCGTTGATCTCTTCAAACATTCGCTGCTTCGCAACAGCATACCCCCTCTGGGAGCGGAGTTTCCACTGGCACTCGATCTTGTTATTATTTTTGCGGTATCAGCCGTTACGATTGCCTGTGCGGCGTGGTCGTTCAGAAGGCAGGATTGACGGTTGCTGCAAACGATGTATGTGCGGCCGGTCAGGTATTGCTTTTATTTCTTGTCCGGGAGTGGACCTTTCCGCAAAGGCGCTTCGTTGTCTTCGTTTCTGTCTTTTCTCTCTTCGCTTTTATCGTCTTTTTTCATTTTTTTAGACATTGCTTTCAGGCGGTTGTCGACCAGAAAATTGATGGTACCTTCGGGATAGGACCCGTCCGTCTTCCGCTCACCTGCAGGGAGGCCCATGAGGATCTCCAGTGCCTCGTTTATTGACGCGACTGCGTATATTCTGAATGTTCCATTCCGAACAGCATCCACCACGTCTTTTCTGAGCATCAGATTTTTGATATTCAACCGGGGGATAATGACACCCTGGTCGCCGGACAATCCGCGATTTTTACAAACGGCAAAAAACCCTTCTATTTTTTCGTTCACCCCGCCGATGGGCTGGATTTCCCCCCGCTGGTTGATCGAGCCGGTAATTGCGATATTTTGCCGGACCGGCAGTTCGGCAATCGCGGAAATCAGCGCGATGAGCTCCGCTGCGGAGGCGCTGTCGCCTTCTATTTCTCCGTAGCTTTGTTCAAAGGCAAGGCTTGCGGAAAGCGAGAGCGCCTGGTTCTGGGCATAGGTGCCCCCCAGATAGCCTTCGAGAATGAGTACGCCTTTGTTATAGATGCGGCCGGACAGCTTTGCCTCGCGTTCAATGTTGACGATGCCCGTTTTGCCTAAAAAAACGCGGCTGGTAATCCGTGACGGTTTACCGAACGAAAAATCCCCGATTTCATAAATAGACAAGCCATTCACCTGGCCGGCCACCGCGCCGGCGAGGTCCACCATGAGTGTTCCGTCTTCATACAGTTCCTGGATGCGCTCGTCAATCAGGTTGGCACGATAGATTTCTTCATCAAGCGCCTTGTCCACATGTTCGGCAAGAACCACGCTGCTGCCTCCCCGGGCGGCCCAATATGATGATTCCCGCACGAGGTCGGCGAGGTTGTTGAACCGGAGCGAGAGTTTTTCCTTTTTTTCGGCAAGCCGCACGGCATGGTCTATGACACCCGCGACGGCGCTCCGGTCGAACGGAAGAAGGCCGTCATGCTTTCCGATATTTCCGATGAAGTTGGCATAGAGCATTTTTTCTTCAGGGGAATTTTTCGTCTGCGTGTCAAAATCCGATTTGACTTTAAAGAGCTCGCGAAAATCCTCATCATAGCTGTACAGGAGATGATACAGCCAGGGGCTGCCGAGCATGATGATTTTCAGAGAAACCGGAATGGGTTCTGGTTTGATTCCACCGCCGGTGAAACCATAGAGTTCATACACATCCTCAATGGTTACCTCGTTTTTTTTGATAATACGCTTGATCGCGTCCCAGGAAAATGGGTTCCTGAGCACGTCGAGCGCGTTCAGCAGGAGATAGCCGCCGTTAGCCTTCAGGACTGCGCCGCACTTGATCATGGTGAAGTTGGTGTAAAAAGCGCCGAATTTCGCCTTGCGCTCGATGCGCCCCACGAGCTTGTTGTATGTCGGGTTTGCTTCTTCCACGAGCGGCGCTCCTTTGGTGTCGGCATTGTCCACAACAAGGTTTACTTTGTAGCGCTCCAGAAAATTCCCCTTGTCCATGCCTTCCATGGAAAACGGCATTTCCTGGGTTTGTCCCAGAAAATCGCGCAGATTTCGCAGAATGTCCTCTTCAACATCTGCAAGATATTCAAGAATACGGGGCTGAGCCCGGTATTTCTCCTTGAGCTCCTCTAATTGATGCCCCATCGCAAAGCGGACAATACGGCGGTTCAGGTCGTGGAGTTTTTCATGCATTTCCTTATCGAGTTGGCGGGCTTTCGCAAGAAAATCCCGGATCGCCGAATCTACCTTTTTTTCGCGGTCCTCAAGATCACGCCTCTGGTCCAGGCTAAGCTTCTCCATGTCCTGCTGCTCAAGAGGTTTTCCTTTCCACAAAGGTACTTTGACAATACCTGTTCTGGTAATGGACAGCTGAAAGCCCAGTTCCACCGCGTGCGCGCCGGCTTCGCTGAAGAGGACTTCCTTTGCTTTTTCCACGTCATTTACAATGCGGCTTTTTTGCTCCTCATATTCCTTGGATTCAAAAACCTTGGGAATTTCCGCCTGCATAAACTCGATGAACCTTTCGATGTCATGCTGGAATTCTCGGCCTTTCCCGGGGAAAAGGCTTACAGCGCGCGGGTTGTCGGGGTCGGAAAAGTTGTTAATATAGCACCAATCAGCAGGAACAGGGCGATCAAGCGCAATTTTACTTATGATTGACTTGACGATCGTGGTTCTGCCTGTGCCCGGAATGCCCGAAACGAAGATGTTATATCCGTGGTTCCGTATGGAAAGACCGAATTCGATCGCCTTGACAGCGCGTGTCTGGCCGATGACCTTGTCCTCAAGCGGCAGTTCAGCAGTTGTCTGGAAGGTAAACTCGGAAGGATCGCATGCATGCCGAAGTTCAGAAAGAGGTACTTCGTGGCCCTTGATAGGCATATCAACCTCCTTGTCGATACATCAGCTGTTAAAATTGTATGCGCCACTATCGTCCTTGTCAAGGGATCTGCAGTCTACGGCGCGTGACCGGACAAAAACAATTTTTATTGCTTTTTTTTGCAAGGGTCACTATAATTTTTCCTGGTATACTTAAAATACAGCACGGTGAACACGCTGAACAAAATCGCGGGACTTTTTGCGGGAGGCTTTACACGAATGGCGCCAAAGAACGACTTCCGGCAGAAATGGCGGCAGAATACTGACGATTGCGCAGTAATGCAGATTTAAGCTTTGAGCGCTTTATACGAACAACGGAGGCAGTGTGGAAAATTTACAACGCTGGTATGGAGAAAACAGAAGAGCGGGGGCAGATCGAAGGAAATTTGCAGACCCGAATTTTTTGGGGCCGGACACGAGAACCGGAAAGGACAGAAGATACCGGGAAAAACGACAGCTTCTTGTCCGGTGTCCCCATTGCCTCATGCTGAACAGGGTCTTGCTTGACAAGCTGTTTACCAAACCGGTGTGCGGCAATTGCAAAGCAGTTCTCGATTTTCCCCAGCAGCCGGTTTGGGTGAAATCTGACGGATTTGAGCGTTCAATTGCGCACTGGCCGGAGACCCTTCTGGTGGTATTTACGGCGCCGCTCTGCCTTTACTGTAAAATAGTCGATCCGGTTCTGCAGGAACTGTCCTGGGAAAAAGCGGGGCAGTTAAAAGTCATGAAGGTTGATGCTGAGTCCGAACAGGATTTGTCCCGGCGCTTGAGTGTCGAAAAGACCCCTACGTTTATTCTGTATAAAAACGGAGAGAAAGTTCTGCGTATTGATGGTGCGCCGAAAGATAAAACTGATATTGCCAAATGGGTCACAAACATCATAAACTTTTCAAACTACTGATTTCTGTTCCTCCCAACAAAGCGCAAGACACTATCTGGGTTCGTATTCAGCCAATGCGCGAGGAGCGTAGAGAACGGTTTTCTTAAGATACTCCCTCTTTTTTTCTGCTTACTGGCCCTCCAGATACCGAACTGAAAACAGTAAAGAATTCTGCCGATCTTCCGAAAAGATACGGAAGATAATCATTTATACAAACAGCTACGAAAAGAATCTTCTAACTGGATGAAAATTTTGTCAGAATTGCTTGCATGAAATCTGCCCCAAAGCGGCGCGTATCGTGTTGTGCGCAACGGGGGAAAAACGAACTATAACAGCCATAATCGTTTTTTTTATGAATAGCAAAAGGATATGTTGACTTCCCTGTCAAGAAAGGCTAAACTGCGAATAAGTTACAAGAATTATAACTTTTTCCCGATTTCGCGCCCAACGGTTATTATCGAATGAAAAGAAAAATCATTATCTCCATAATGACCTTTTTTATTATTTCCGCCATTGGCGCGACAATAGCCTCCCTGCACATCAAAGACTTTACAGAGACGCTGAATCGCATTATGAATCTTCGTCAATTGGAAGACCTGCACCGGCAGTTGTTTTTCTCCATCCGGGCGGTTCAGTCCGATCTTTGCTTGCCTGCGGCCGCGGTGGGTCGCGGTCAACAACAGTCCGCTGCTGACATGGCAGCCATGGTCCAATCATCCGAAAAATGCATGACGTGCCATCATAAGCCGGAAGTCACCGCGCGGATCAGCAAAATGCAGACCCGCGTTATCGATTACCGGAACACCGTCTCTTTGTATCGTGATGCAAAAAAGAATACCGCACAGACCGAAAAAATGAAGCTTCGCGCAACCGCCATAGGCAACGATGTTCTGGATGAGCTTGAAGCGCTGCTTGAACAGGTGAATAGTAAATTTAGTTCCATCATACAGGATGCAAGGCGCAGAATTATTGTGGCGTGGCTGGTCCTTTTCGGAGCGATGTTCGTACTTCTTGTCCTGAGTATTATCGTGGCCGTATATCTGGTTCGAATCGTTACCCATCCCATCAACAAGCTGGTTAATGCCACGCGAATGATCGCATCCGGTAATCTGGGATATACGATCGACCATCAGGGGAAGGATGAATTCGGCGAGCTTGCCGCTCATTTCAACAGCATGAGCCTGTCGCTGAAAGATGGTTACGCCAAACTTCAGCAGGAAATTGCCGAGCGAAGAAAATCAGAAAAACAGCATGCCTATGACGCTTTCCACGATGCGCTGACGGGCCTCCCGAACCGGGCTCTTTTCATGGACCGGCTTGAACACGTTATCATCGCTTCACACCGCCGGCCGGGAATGCCCTATTATGCGGTGCTCTTCCTTGATATGGACCGTTTCAAAGTCATTAACGACAGCCTCGGCCACACGATCGGCGACAAAGTCCTTATTGCAGTAGGCCATAAGTTGGCAGACTGCATCCGTCCCGGTGACACGGTTGCGCGCCTCGGCGGGGATGAGTTCGCTATTTTACTGGAAAACATCACGGAACTTTCCCATGCGATTGAGGTCGCCGAACGGATCAAGAAAAAACTGTCCATTCCGATCGACATCAAGGGCCATGAAGTTTTCGCATCCGTCAGCATCGGGATCACCTTGGGTACGGACGAGTATGAGCGGTCGGAACAGGTTCTGCGCGATGCGGACATTGCAATGTACGAGGCAAAAGGACAGGGAAAATCGTCCTATGAAATTTTTGACGCCAAAATGCATGCCAACATTATGGACCGGATGCAGCTGGAAACGGACCTGAGGAAGGCCATCGAACTTAGTGAGTTTACGCTGTACTACCAGCCCATCATGAATTTAAAGACGCAGCAACTGACCGGGTTTGAAGCACTGGTTCGCTGGAACCATCCCAAACGCGGCCTTATCTACCCACTGGAGTTTATTCCTTTGGCGGAGGAAAATAATCTTATCTATCCGATCGGGGAGTGGATCCTGCGGGAAGCCTGCCGGGAACTGAAGCTGCTGCAGACGCAGCATCCTATGGTGCCTCCTCTTACCATGAGCATCAATATCTCACGAAAGCAATTTACTAGGGAAGATCTGGCTGAAAAACTGTCCGGATATTTGGCGGAATACGGTGTCGATCCACATACACTCGCCCTGGAAATTACCGAGAGCATGATTATGCAAAATGTCGACGTTGCGGTAAAGACGATGAAACAGCTGAGGGCCATGGGCGTGCAGCTTCATATCGATGACTTTGGCACAGGGCATTCTTCCCTGAGCTACCTTCATCAGTTCCCCGTTAACGCGCTTAAAATCGACAGGAGTTTTATCAATAGGCTTTCAGCGGACGGCACGAATAACGAAATTATCACTTCAATCATCTCCCTGGCCAAGAGTTTGAATTGCGACGTCATCGCCGAAGGAGTAGAGATGGAGCATCAATTGTCCAATATCCAGGAGTTGCGCTGCGGCTATGGCCAGGGGTTCCTATTTGCCCGCCCCATGGCACTTCCTGCCATTGAGAGTTGGATACAAAAGCAGAAACATCTTTAAAACACCGATATTTTTGGTCCCACCTCGTTCCTTCCTCCAGAAAAATTCAGCATATTCAAATCAGAAAGCATTGCCGTCCTCTTCTGTACAGTATATTTTCAGCTGAATGCTATTTCAATTCTTTGGCACAGTCTGCCATAAATCGCATGAATCATCCACCGTATACTGTTTGCAGTGTCACGTGAAATTTAAAATGAAAATTGCAGGGTCAGAGGAAGCAGGTATTCTGAGCAACACGATCTGATAGCGAAACGATAATACAGCGGGCACCATCAAGCGTAATCAGCCGTGCTTCTGTCCTCTGAAAGAGCAATTTCATTCAGTTTCGTGTAAACAAACAGGGTAAAATCGTTTTCCAGCCGGTCATGGCGGAGGACGACTGAAGGGGAGAGGTTTTCTATTGCAAACCTGACCATGTCCTCCGGGGAAGTATAGTTGAGTTCCGGAGCCTTGGTTGGCGTGTGCGATGACAGAGCGTTCAGCGCCAATCCTCTGCGGCACTGCCTGAATAGCTTGATCATGGTTTCCCGGAGGTCCTGCTGGACGCCGGGAACCCGCAGATTGAATACACCGCATAGAAAGATATAATCAAACAATCCTTCCAGGGGGTCCTCACCAATGCACATCACCCTGAAAATGCATTCCGGATATTTTTTTTGAGCAAGGGATACAAGGTTTTTATTGATGTCCACGCCTGTATACTGCACCTTTATGCCGCGCTGCTTCAGGAATTTATACAAGTCTCCCTTCCCGCAGCCGTAATCAAGAATCGTTCTGTTATTCAAATCCGGTGCAATGTCAAGAAGCGCGTGAAAGCGTTTTAACTGTCCGCTAGGAGTCCAGCGGAGAGCTTCCGGCCGGTCCCCGAACTTATTCAGGTGGTGATTAAAAAAAGAAATAAGCTGTTTCTTTGCGGAGGGATCCAATAAGCGTCTCCTAATCGCCGCCGGGAAGCACAAAGACCGTTTTCGCCGGCGGAGTCTCCGTCATTTGCTAGCGGCTTAAAAGCCGTTGAACTGCCCGGTCCACTTCTTTGCCGACTTTCTTCTCAATGCCTGACTGGGCCACGGCAATACCGACTTCCTCCACGAGAGTCGTCAGAACCTCTTCCGCAATCTGGGAAGGTGTTGCACCGTCTCGTCCGCCGATGTTTGTCATCTCAAAATGTTTCAGCGTGACTGACTGGGGTTTGTCTCCCAGTGCCGCAACCCGAGACTCTATGGTGCCGCTGTCCATTACCAGTTTTTTTATCAGGAGTTTTGTTTCTTTGCCGGCAGGCTTCTTTTCTTCGACCGTTTTCTTTTTTGAAGCTGCTCCGGCTTCCTGAATGTTTTTCTTCAGGACCAGAATATTTGAAGCAAGCGCCTGGTTCATCTCATAAACGACCTGCGGGGATGCAATGCGGATTTCCTCGATCACCAGGGGAGATGAAGTGACAGAGCGAGCGTCAATTTCCATGCTGATTTTGCCGAGCCGGAAAACATGGGGAGAGGAAAAACCCTGAGGATTCGCCACGGTCAGGCCGTTGAGCGCTCCTTTTTCTTCTGCCAACCGTATTGATACTGATGCTACGCGGACTTGTGTTTTTGCGGCTTCAGATCCGTATTTTTCGATCGCCTCTTTTACCAGGGAATCAAGATTAGTCAAAACATAAGTAATTCCTGCGATTACAACAATCAGCAGCACAGCGACGACAATCAGCACTTTCCAGCGGGTTTTCATGGCAATAGCCTCCTTGCGGGACATTTTAATGATAGAAGAGTTTGCTGCAATTTGCAAGAGGTAAGAGGAGAATTTGAAAAAATATGATGGGCTGGATATGCTGATACTATGAAAAGCAACCTGTGAGCTCGATGGAGTGACAGAAAAATATTTCGAGGGGAAACAGCCTGCTGATGCCGACGCGCAGGCGAATGACAAAAAGTGCGGTGATGCCTCCGGGAGTTGATTGAAGAGCTTGCAGGGCTTGCCGGAGATTCTGACTGAAACAGGTGCTGTCTGACAATGTCGTCAAGGTTGAGGCCGATCAGCCCCTGCCGCCTTTATTTCCGTCCCAGGTTCAGCCTCCAGAGCATGTAGTGTTCCTGGGCGGCGTTTATCTCTTTATTG
The DNA here is from genome assembly GCA_963663225.1 of Nitrospirota bacterium. GTDB lineage: Bacteria > Nitrospirota > UBA9217 > UBA9217 > UBA9217 > JBAZLV01. The sequence goes on from OY760142.1 coordinate 1,612,805, forward strand.
TCCGGGGCAGGCGGGGAAAACGCAGCTTCATCTTCCGGCGTATGACCGGGGAGCGCTTCCGTCAGTAAGTGCAGCGGCTCATCCTCCGATGCATCTCCGTTCGCGGCATCATCTGATTCATCGGGTGTTGTCTCCGCATCGCTTTGCAAAAAGCCGTGTATCTCCTGCCGTGCAGGCAACAGGGCTGCTTCATTTTCCAGGCCGGAAGAGTGAGATTCTGTCGCCGTAAGGTTTTGAATAGCGCTCCGTTCGTGCGCCGACTGGTCTGGCTTGGCTGAGCCGTCCGCTTTGTGCGGCAGTATATAAACAGTCAGCAGCAGATGCTCAACGATCTGGAGAACGATTTCGATGTCCTTTTTCCCCAGACCTACAATTTTTTGCGACGCGTCGTTTCCCATGAATCGAATGCTTCCCAGCCGCATCGCATTTTTTTTGGATATATGCCCTTCCGCTGCGAGTTTGTTGATTTTTTGCTCAAGGTTTCTGCCCCTGATGTCCAGATCGCAGCACACCGCTTCTACACAAGCACGCAGACCCATGCTGGCCAATATGGATGCTTCCTCCTGCAGCGAGTGTATCACTTCATTATATACGTTCGCGACCATCGGCGGAAAATAATGGGTGTCATTGATCTTTTTATGGTTTTTGATGAACTTGGGATAACACCGTACCGTTTCGGGAACGCGGCATTTCTTGCCGGTTTCATCAACATACGTGGTTTCTAAATCGACGCAGACTTCACGAAAGGAGATATAATTGCAGCCCGCACATTGGACAATCTGATAGATCAAGTCACGCGCATATTCGTCGCGCTCGGATTCCACATGCTGGGTAAGGATTCTGTGATTCGTCGGTCGTGAGCAGATTATGCAATAACTTTTTACGGTAGTATCAGACATGCAGTCTCCGCCAATTGATTGTTCTTATGTGTAAACTTATCATATCTTACAACGCAATGCAAGAACGTTGTAATCCGGCTGCAAAAGGAAGCGGAACAAGGAATGATCGGTGAAGTGTCAGAAAAAGGGCTTCGGAAAGAGGGAACCGCAACACCAGAAACACGTCTGAACAAAAACCGGGGTCTATAAACAAATAACCGGATCAGTCCAACATATTGTCGGTCTGATCCGGCTATTTTTATTTGACGACAGGTCTTGTTCCCGGCATTTTAACCTGCATCATTGCAATCCATCTTATATCGTATTGCTGAGGAACGGCATAATATTATGAAGGGATTGTAGTTGTTTAATTAAAAAAGACGTTTGCCGCTTCTCAGTTTGCTGATACCTGCCGTGATTACCAGCAAAGAGACAAAACCCAAAAGAATATACCCGACCATCCTACTACCTCCTAAAGTTTAAAGTCCTTCGACTATTAAATTACCTTGTATCTATGGCAACTCCGTCCGGTTCTTCTCGGAAGAACGGACAGTGAACATTCAACGTTTCTGTGCGCCATGATTCAGCTGGCAACGTCGGGATTCTGATGACTGCCACATCGGCAGAGAGAATTATTTTTTAATACGGTCTTCTGGGAGGCATCTCTCTTTATGCATTCACTGGACACATGAAACGCCAAGGATTGTCGGTCGGCCTTGGCCTCCAGCGAGGTATTATGCAGCCGATAAAAACAAAGCAAAACATTATTATATTTGCTTAAACTATGCCAAAAATATTATTGCACGACATCAATGTGTTAGATTGATACTGAAGTTTAAGCTGTTATATATGGAAGATTTTTCTTCCATATATAACAGAAAAGAGTTAAACTGTTACATTCGACAGTTTTCTGCCGATAACGAAAAAGGTGAAATATGATCATTAATGAAATAGAATTTTCCCGTGAAGTGACGCTTCATATCTGCAGCAGTCTGGAGATAGAGAAATCGCTTTGGCAGTGTTTTCTGTATGTTAAAAAAGTTATGCCGGTCGATGAGCTGATTCTTGTTGCTTATGAGAGAAACAGCGGCATGTTTGAGGTCATTGCCACGGCCGATGTCAACGGTGGCGTGGTCCAATCGCTCAAAGTGGGGATGTCGCTGGAAGCCAGGAAAAACATCGAGAACGCCGCAAATCTTTCCCCGGTAAGAATTGTGAATGAGATGCTGGACGATCCTATCGTGAAGCGGTTCGCAAAAGCACTGAACTGGCCGCCATCTTCCGTTATTGTCAACCGGCTCATTCTCGGCGGGAAGATGACGGGAGCCCTGCACGTAAGAAGAGAAGGAAAAGAGAAATACACGAAAGATCATTCTCGGCTCTGGTCGTTAATCAACAAACCACTTGCGATCGCGCTGGCGAACAGTCAAAGTCATAGGGAAGTGGTGGAGCACAGGGAACTTCTCGCGGACCACAATGCATACTTGCAGGAGGAACTTCAGCTGAGCACCTTTGGCCCCGTTATCGGAGAAGACCACGGGTTGAAGGAAGTCATGAAGCAGGTGAAGCGTGTGGCGCCGCTGGCGTCCTCAGTCGTGCTCGTCGGCGAAACGGGCGCAGGCAAGGAGGTCATTGCGAACATCATGCACCAGCTGTCTCCCCGCAGCAAGGGCCCCTTTGTCAAAGTCAACTGCGGCGCCATTCCTGATTCTCTCATCGACAGCGAACTCTTTGGACATGAAAAAGGAGCCTTTACCGGGGCATTTGTCCAGCGGCGCGGCCGCTTCGAAAAAGCAAACCGAGGGACCATTTTCTTGGATGAAATAGGAGAACTTCCCCTACAGGCACAAGCAAGGCTGCTGCGGGTTCTGCAGGAGAAAACAATCGAGCGGGTCGGCAGTTCCGATGCCATCAAGATCGATGTCCGGCTGATAACCGCGACCAACAGAAATCTTGAAAAAATGGTGGAAGCCGGCACATTCAGGAAGGACCTGTATTTCAGAATCAAGGTCTTTACCATTGCGATTCCTCCTCTTCGTGAGAGACGGGTGGACATTCCTCTTTTGGTCAGGCACTTTATGAACAAAAAGCAGCAGGAAATGAAGCTGCCCTGGATACCGGTCGTGGCACCCAACGTCATGGACAGGCTGCTTCAGTATTCATGGCCCGGAAACGTCAGAGAGCTGCAAAATACGGTTGAACGGGCGCTTATCCTTTCGGGCGGAAACCCGCTTGCCTTTGAAGATATTCCACCTTCCGGATCGAGGCTTCAGCAGCAGGCGGGAAAAGCTGAAGAAGGGGCAATATTAACGCTGAAGGATATGGAGTCGAAGCATATCAGAATGGTCCTTGAAAAAATCGGCGGCAGAATCGAGGGAAAGAACGGTGCGGCCGCTTTACTCGGTTTAAATCCATCCACGCTGCGCCACAGAATGAAAAAGCTCGGAATACCTTACGGCAGAGTGCACAACAGCACCAGAGAGCGTCGGTCGGAATAAGAATGCCCTGTCGTGAGCAACGCATCAGGGTGTATTGCATACCTCTTTGCCGGGCAGTTATAAATTTTCAAACACCAGGCTGCACCGATGACTCCTTGCGGACAACTAAAAGAATGCAGATAGCACCACAAAAAATCAGAATTCGTACGCTTCAAATCAATCCTCCACTTTTTCTGGCACCCATGGCGGGGCTCACCCACAGCGCGCTCAGACAGACCATCCTCGGTTTTGGAGGAATCGGGCTCCTCTCTACGGAAATGCTGTCGTCGAAAAGGCTGCCGACGGAAAATCCCAGGCTATCACCCTATCTTGTCAGGACAAAAAAAGAAAAACCGCTTTCCTATCAGATCCTGACTTCCCGTGCCGAAGAAGTGGTTCGGGCTATTGAAGTGCTGCACAAGCTGGAGGCAGACGTGATCGATATAAACATGGGATGCCCGGCACCCTCCGTTCGCAAGATGAGAGCAGGCATCGAGCTGATGGCACAGCCTGAGGAAGTCCGGCGCATTGTGGCGACGGCAAGGAAATGCACCGATCTTCCGCTTACGGCAAAGATCCGGCTTGGCATCGAACTCGACGAGCAGAAACTCAAAGACTTCTGCAGCATGCTTGAAGACGAAGGCATTGATCTGATCTCCATCCATGCACGCACTAAAATAGAATCATTTGCCCGAAGGCCTCGCTGGGAAAACATCAGTGCCGTAAAAAAACGGCTCAGGATTCCTGTTGTCGTAAACGGCGGCATTTTTTCCGTCCAGGACGCAGAGCACTGTCTGCGGGTGTCCGGCGCCGACGGCCTGATGCTGGGACGCGGCGCGGCAATCAAACCCTGGCTCTTTGCCGAAATCGCGCGCAGTGTGTATGGGCGCGACATTCCGTCTCCGGTTGTGTCCTTGCCCGTGGTGTACCGCAATTTTATCGGTCTGCTGGACGAATACTTCAGGCCGGAGCACAGGCTCGGCAGGCTCAAAGAATTTACCCGTTATTTTGCCAATAATACCGTATTTGGGCACCACCTGACGTCCGCAGTGCAGAGCAGCAACAGTGTTGATGAGGCAAAAGAACGTGCCGATACTTTTTTCGAAAATGCTCACAACCTGGTCCTTCGATAGTCCTCCCCTCTGTATCACACAATAACGTCAATAATCTGACCGCAACACTGCATTTTTGTACAAACGACGAACGCAGTTGACAAAAAAACTTGTACTAACCATCGGATTTTTAAGAAAAAAATACAAATGTTCTTTGGCTGGTTACAGTAATGTTATGGTATCCATATTGCAATACTATTACTGCAACAAGCATACGTACAACTTTTTGACGCCCGCAGATTGTTTTTGTGGAGATGACGTGAAACGGTCTTTTTTATTTGCAGTCTTTATAATGTGCGTTTTCCAGGTAACAGCGCCTCCGGCATTTTCACTTTCCGAGAAAAGCGTTCCCGCAAAATCATGCATCCTGATAGATGAACATGGCTCCGTCCTGTATGAAAAAAACTCATCAGCAAAACTTCCGCCGGCCAGCACGACAAAACTCATGACTGCCATGGTGGCGCTTGATAATCTTGACAAGTCGGCGATTGTACGGGTGGGCAGAAGAGCATCAACGATCAGTCGGGTCAAACCCAAACTTCTGCCGGGCGATGAGCTGTCGGTTACCGATCTTCTTCATCTGGCGCTTATCAAGTCGGTAAATTCCGCTGCAGTGGCTCTGGCGGAAGCCGCCGCTGGGTCCGAGTCGCGGTTTGCCGAGATAATGAACCGGAAAGCAAAAGAGATCGGGGCGCGAAACACGCATTTCGTAAATGCCTCCGGCCTGCCGGAAGGACGGCAATACACGACGGTACGCGATCTGACTATTATCATGAAAAAAGCACTTACCTATCCGCTGATCAAAGAGATTATCGGCAAAAAAAAATATTCCGCCAGAACGGCATCTGGCAGACAATTATATGTTGAAAATACGGACAATATGCTGTGGCTCCGGAGTGATGTCATCGGAGGAAAAACAGGGTTCACCAGAAGCGCCCAGCATTGCTTCGTGGGAGCGATAGACACCGACCAGGGCTTGATTTTTACGGCAGTTCTCGGCGCTCCATCGAGAAGCCGCTTATGGAAAAGCACCGCCATGCTCGCAGATTTCGGGACGAATCCGCCGCCGGTGAAAACAATGAAAAATTCACCAAAGGAATCAACGGGCAAGAAACCGCGGCTTACATATATGAGAGCCGCGCTTGTGGAACTTACCCGCGAATAGTAATTATTTAACCTGCACAAGCATGGTGCCTGGAGTATAAAAAGGTAATGAACGAATGAAAAAGAAGATTTCAGCTGTTCGATGGACATTGTATGTTGCGATAGGGGTTATAGCATGTCTGGGGTTGTATACACTGTACGATATGCGGCAGGCAAAGCATATGGCGGCCGCTGCATGCAGCCGCGCGGTAGCGGGACTGTCTTTAAATGATTATTTGAAAAACTTTTCCACAGGCGAATTTGCCGTAATAAGAAGTTCGGATTCCATACTGTTGGTGCCGAAGAAAGGCATGGGGCGTAATTCCTGCACGGTTACGCACGATGGACAAAAAATACTCAGTTCAAAAATAAGTTTTGCCGACTAAGGAGGCAGGAGTGGATGTCATTCGTTTTTTTAAAAAAATTGCAGCAGGATTTTTTGCCTTTGCTGTAATGGCGGCTGTTGGTTCGGCCGCGTCGCCTGCGCAGGATGAAAACAAAAAATTTTCGGAATACACTTCACCCGGCAATTATTTTACCTGCACTATTCCTGCGGACTGGAGCGTGTACAATCCGGGTTTTGGTTTGTCAGCGGAGGAGAAAAAAGTATATGGGTTGACCCTGTTGGGCCCCCGGAACGGAAGCAAGGTCTCTCCAGAGATTTCTTTACATTATTACGCCCCGGGGAATCTTCTGCATAAGACAATGGAACGATTTATCCGGTTGCATGCCGGTCCTGTTCTGGGAGAAGCGAAGGAAGGGGCGTCTTACGGCACAGTCGGCAAGATTACCATTGCGGACAGAGAAGCAAAGGCCTTTGAACGGAAAAACATTCAATTTATCGGCGGACGTTCTTTGAACCCGGAGAAGGTCGCCCTGCATGAAGAATATATTGTCGTTCCCGACAAAAAGAATGAAGGGTTCTATGTCGTTCGGTTTTCAGTCCCGGAGGAGCTTAAGGACAGAGACGCAGAAACATTTAAAACCGTTGCAAAATCATTTCTGCCAAAGAAGTAAACACCATGCATTATAATCAGCATCACTGGTCTATCCGGAGTTCTTCCGCCTTGTTATTCTCCCATTTAAGAAACCGACCTTTTACCATGCATCAAAAATTTCATGAACAAAACAGCCTGGACAGGACCGGGGCTTGACCGGATTTGAGCGTCGTAAGCAAGCCTTAAAAGCCGCTGTTCTAGAAGCCGATTTACCTGGAAATAGTTCTTGACGTTTCTGCCGTTGCGTTATATTCTATTGAACAGTCAATGGTTTCGCGATTGTGAACCTCGGAATATTTGAGAATACGACCGGAATTCCTCTTTTCGCCTGCAAATAAGCTGAACAATCAGACGAGTGCAGACAAAACGTTTTTTGCGGGACCCATGAATAGGGCGGTAGTTTGGCCTGGGTTGCGGTCTTCGTACGGTCTTGAAGAAGCGTCCGATGAGACATCGGAAACAGAAAACGAATTTTTACCGGTGTGAAAATCGTGGCTGTAAACAGCAGACCGGTCATTGCATTGATCGACAGCGTTTTTTACGGCATGAATACTACAATAATAAAATAAATACCGTGAGGAGGGATGTGCATGAACAGGAATCTTCGATTGGGTGTCGTCTTGCTTGCCGTGCTGCTTCTTGTGCCGTCTTTGTCTTTCGCAGAAGACGTCGTGCGGCTGGGAAACCTGAAATTTGCGCATTATGGCGCGGTCTCGTACATGAAAGAGCACTGCGGAAAATTCGGGCTCAAGGTTGAAGAAATTATTTTCCCCAAAGGGATTGATATGTTTCCCGCCATAGTCCGCGGAGACGTCGATATCGCGGCGAGCGCGGCGGATGCCGCCATTGCCAATCGGGCGGGCAAAGGCCCGATTTATGTGGTTGCAGGATTTGCCAAAGGGGGCGCACGGCTCGTCAGCCGCGCAGATCTGAACTTAAAGAGCGTGGCCGACCTGAAAGGCAAAAAAGTCGGTGTTGCCCGGGGCGGCGCGCAGGAACTCCTTCTCGCGGCCGAACTGTCGAAGGCCGGCCTTACCTGGTCCGATAAACCGGGAAAAGACGTGCTCATCGTGTATTTGCCCTTCGGCGATCTCAACCAGGCATTGCTGCAGAAGCAGATCGACGCCATGTGCCAGTCGGAGCCGCAGTCTTCTCAGGCGATCAATAAGGGCTTCGGCGCGGAAATTCTCAAACCCTACGACACGCCCATGGGTGAGCCGGTGCGCGTCCTGGTGATGACGGAAAAGCTTTACCACGAGCGTCCTGACGTCGCCCGGCGCGTTGTGGAATGCTTCGTGGATTCGACGCGGTACTTTATCAAGAACCCGAACGTGGCGCGGAAATATGTGGTGAACCAGATGTTTAAAGGCCAGATCACTGATGATGATTACAATGATGCGATGAACAATGCCTCATTTACCTATGACGTGACGGCCAAACACATCCAGATAACAACCGATCTTATGGCAAAATACGGCATCGGGAAAATGACGGTTCCTCCGAACGCTGCCGAGTGGGTAAAACTCGATCTTCTCCAAAAGGCAAAAAAGAAACTATGGGTAAAATAATCTGGTCACCGGCAGTTCAGCGGCTGGTGCGTTCGCTTCTGGTTCCGGTGTTTGCGCTGATTGTATGGGAAGGGGTCGTCCGCATCGGGTGGGTGTCTCCCCTCGTGCTTCCCGCCCCATCCGAAGTGTTTCTGCGCTGGATTAAATACGCATTGCCGGTATATCCCTATGACCCTGCCGAAGGCAGCTGGTTTGTCTGGGCGATTTCCGGAGAGCTGCCGGGCGACGCATTCTCCAGCCTGATGCGCATTGTTACGGGTTTTTGCATCGGGGCGGGACTTGCCCTGCCGATCGGACTGATGATGGGCGCCAGCCCGAAGTTTTATGAGCTGTTCAACCCGATCATACAGATAATCCGCCCGATTCCTCCCATTGCCTTTATTCCGCTTGCCATTCTCTGGTTCGGATTGGGCAACCCGCCGGCGTTTTTTCTTATTTCACTCGGCGCTTTCTTCCCGGTTCTGATGAATACCATTGCCGGGGTGAAGCACGTGGACAGCATTTATCTTCGTGCGGCCCAGAACCTGGGGGCGTCCCGGTGGGTGATCTTTCGCCGGATCATGATACCGGCGTCCATGCCGTATATCCTTACCGGCATACGGGTCGGAATCGGCATTGCCTTCATCGTGGTGATTGTTGCGGAAATGATCGCGGTAAACAGCGGGCTTGGCTACCGCATCCTTGAAGCGCGAGAATACTTCTGGTCGGACAAGGTCATTGCTGGCATGATCACGATCGGTTTTGTCGGCCTCGGGATCGATCTGCTCATGCATCGGATAAACGCCCGGCTGCTGCGCTGGCATCGGGGGTTGGAAGAATGAAAAGCAAGAACATGCCGGATATGGCTGTGCAGGTCCGCGACCTTCGCAAGGTATTTTCCGGCAAAGACCGGGAAGTCGTCGCACTCGACGGCATTACGCTCGATGTGGAGCCGGGGGAATTCGTGTGCCTTCTCGGCCCCTCCGGCTGCGGAAAATCAACGCTCTTGAATGCAATCGCCGGATTTTCACCGCCCACAGGGGGGGAAGTGATTGCCAATGGGCGGCACGTAACAGGGCCGGGTCCGGACCGCGCGATGGTTTTTCAGGAATACGCGCTGTTTCCCTGGATGACGGTGGAGGAAAATGTTGCATTCGGCCTCGATATCATGGGCAAATCCTCGCCCGAGATCAAGGCCATCGTGGAAGCGCTTCTTCGCAAGCTCCGCTTGTTTGAATTTCGCGACCGTTTTCCAAAAGACCTGTCGGGCGGAATGCGCCAGCGTGTTGCGATTGCGCGCACGCTTGCGATCGATTCTCCCACCCTTCTCATGGATGAGCCGTTCGGCGCGCTGGATGCGCTTACCCGCCGCAATCTCCAGGACGAGCTGCTCAGAATCTGGTCCGAATTGCGGCGTACTATCATTTTTGTGACCCACGGGATCGAGGAATCGATTTATCTCGCGGACCGGGTCGTGGTGATGACCTATCGGCCCGGCAAAATCAAGGAGATTATTCCCATACGGATGCCCCGTCCCCGGGACCCTTCTTCAGCAAAATTTAACCAGCTGGAACGGACGATATCAAAACTTGTCATGGAAGAACAGGCGCTGTTCAAGGCAGATGAGGAGCATGAAAAGCCTGTTGCCCGGCAGCCTGCCTGACGGCCGTATTCCAATTTAATGGGCAATTGAAGCAATGCTATCAACTGCCTTCAAAAGAACAGCATCTCATACCCAAACGCTCAACCTGGTGTTGTTTCAGGTCATGAGCGTTTATTTTTTTAAGCCGCCGTGCAAGAAAAGACGGGCGGACGATACTTAATTCAGTATTTTGTAAAAAAGACGTTTATGGACAAGAAACCAAATATACAAACGGTTTTATATCTGGCCGGCGTAGTAATTCTACTGGCCGGCCTCGGCGCTGCCATCTGGATTTACCTGACTGCGGAAAAAAGCATCGGGGATCCGGATTACGAAATAGCGGGCGGGTACGTTTATTCCTCAACGCCGGGCAACACCAAGAAATATACCCACGATCTGGAGCTGTACGGCGGCAAGGCGGCAGTGCTTGCTGAACAGTTCAGCCGCTGGTTCCGGGGGCTGTGGCTTGGTCAAACGCTTGCCTTTACCGTATTTTGCATCTCACTGCTGCTGTCTTGCGGGGTTTTCCTTGCTGCCAGAAACGCGTCCCGCCCTCCATCTGATGCAGGTAATACAAACAATAGTGATAAAACCGATAAACAGGGATGATTTTCCGAAGCGCTGTCGAAATGTTGTCAGGCATGCTAGAATATAGGTATATTTTTTTGCATAGAATTTAACGAGGAATAGAGAATGTTGATTTTTGCTGCAATGTTTACGCTTGGTCTGCTGCTCGGCTTTATCGGCGTCGGAGGAGCAGGGATCGTCATTGCGATTTTGAGCGTAGGGTTCAATGTTCCCATCCATACGGCGCTCGGGACCTCGCTTGGAGCGATGGGATTTACCACCGTGGCAGGCGTGTACAGCCATTTTCGGGAAAACAATGTTGCGGTGAAATGCGGTCTGGCGGTAGGATTGTTCGGAGCCGCCGGCGCGTATCTGGGAGTCAAGATAGCGACGCTGCTGCCGGAATACGCTCTCACCAAACTGACTGCAGGCATGCTGCTTTTTTCCGCCGGATTGCTCTGTTTTCGGATGTCGTTCTACCCAAACGGCGTTTTCAAACGCATGGATGATAGAATCGATTCAAGAGGGCCAAGATTCTGGGTTGCAGCCGCTGGAGTAGGATTTACCGCGGGGGTCCTGTCGGGCGCTTTCGGGATCGGCGCTGCGCCGTTTATTCAGCTCGGGCTGCTTGTTTTTTTCAGCCTATCGCTGCCGGAAGTTGCCGGCACAACGATGCTGGTGACGCTACCCATCGCGCTGCTGGGCGGATTGGGGTATTTGACAGCCGGATATCTTGATATGCATCTGTTTTTCACGGTCATCGCGGGATTAATGAGCGGAACATTCATCGGCGCCAAATTTACCAGACGTTTTCCGCCCGCTGTTCTGAAAGCCGCCATGATTTCCACGCCTATTATCGCCGCGCTCCTGCTGCTGTTCGGCACGTAATGATGCGTGAGATATGCTGAATGAATTGGAAAGTCCCGAAGCGATTCGGGACTTTTTTTATTTGATGATTCATGAGTAGCAACAAGCGAGGTGCCGGTCTTGACTGCCAGGTTCTCTGTTTGAGCGATGTTAGGAGAGGAACACACTGGTGAGACGAGTGTTTTGTGCGCGTCGGTCTCGACCGACAAGGATGAATAATGAATGTCAGTGATCGATCATCCAATTGAAAGTCATATTTAAAGATAGAGAGCGGGGAATCAAATAGTTATGATGTGTGGCTTCACCATGCCGCAGAGAAAAGGATGATCTAGATTTCTGTTTTGAGAGCCTGGATCAGCGGGAGCATTATGTTCTTAAAACCGAGATAAAATCTTGCTCTCTTTTTACAGAAAAGATATTAATGCTTTTAAATACGGTAGCACAGATTAATTGGGTGGTCAATGAATTTAAGAAATAATTCGCGGCATCTGCTTGAATTTGTGAGAATATGAGCAAAAGACTAATACGCAAAAAAGAAACAGCCATTAAGTAAAAATTAATTTACAGCCAAGTGATTGCTTTCTGAGTGAAAGGCAGTTGGGCCGTCTGCGGGATGACATTTTTCACTGTCAAGTCAACCACGAACGTTTTTATCTAAAATAGCTAATAATTTGGATGTTTTTAAGTCATTACACTTGCATATCTAACGAACTGTGGTAAAATGACATCTCAAACATGGGACGTTTTCTAAAAGGCCTCGGGATATTCATCGCCCTGGTGGGTGTCGGTGTCATAAGCGCGTTTGCGGTCGTTGCACTGCTTCTTCGCCAGGAGGAAGTGCGGGTGCCGGATTTAACCGGCCAGGACCTTGTGACCGCTGTGGAGAAACTCACCCAGCAGGGGTTGCAGCCCAAGATCGACCGGCGGGAACCGCATCCGTCAATACCGCGGGACTCGGTTGTTTCGCAGACACCCCCGCCGGGAAGCGGAATCAAAAAAGGCCGGCAGGTGCGCGTGGTGGTGAGCCAGGGCCCGACCGACATGCAGACGCCGAAGCTTAACGGCGAACATTTCCGCAAGGCGGACATGATGATCCGCCAGGCCGGATTCACTCCCGGCATGGTGTCCCGGGTATCTTCTGAAAAAGTTGACCGTGACATGGTGATTGCCCAGGCCCCGGAGGCCGGAAGCCTGCTGGAACGGGGCGGAAAGATAAATCTGCTTGTCAGTTCCGGCAGAAAGATCCAGCCCTTTGTCATGCCGAAGCTGATGGGGAAAAGGGCGGAAGAAGCGGTCAGAATCACCGACCGCATGGGACTGCAGCATCGATTGACCATGAAAACCGCGGGCAGCAAAATCCCGTCACGCGTGGTTATTCAGCAAAAACCGACTGCAGGCTCCCCCGTGGCATCGGACACCACCGTGGACATTATCGTCAGCAAGTAGCAACAAATGCCAGCGACCACCGGTCGCTTTTCGAGGTAGTGATGACAAAAAAAATCAAAATTGCCCCTTCAATCCTTTCGGCTGACTTCACCCGGCTTGGCGAGGAAATACGTGCTGTTGAAGCGGCCGGCGCCGACATGATCCATGTTGACGTCATGGACGGCCACTTTGTGCCGAACATCACCATCGGACCGATGATCGTTCAGGCGGCGCGCAAGTCAACAACGCTTCCGCTGGATGTTCATCTTATGATAACCAATCCGGAGCTGTACATTGCGGATTTCGCGCGGGCCGGCGCAGATTCCATAACGGTGCACGTGGAGGCCACCGCGCATCTGAACAGGCTTGTGCAGACGATGAAGGAGCAGAAGGTCAAGGCCGGGGTGTCGCTCAATCCGGCGACTCCGCTTGCGACTCTTGACTATGTCCTTGCGGATGTGGACCTGGTCCTTGTCATGTCCGTGAACCCGGGGTTCGGCGGACAGGAATTTATCCCGTCGGCGATCGACAAAATCAGCGCTCTCCGGAAGATGATCAATGACCGGCGGCTTGCTGCCGCAATTGAAGTTGATGGCGGAGTGAAGCCCGGGAACGCCGCGGAGATCATCCGGGCGGGCGCCGATATTCTTGTTGCAGGCTCCGCCGTTTTCGGCGCAAAGGACTACGCGTCCGCTGTTCGCGCCATCCGGGGTGTATAATAATCAGGGATCCGGCGCGGCGCACACTACGCTGGCCGGAGGCTGTTTAACAAATTCAGCATTTTCTTGTTTTATGTGGAGGATTTCATGGCCGTCAAACAACGAGCAGAAAAGAGACGGATTGAGCTCAAGGATGTCAAGGAACCCGTCTTGTTCAGGGATATTTTCCCGTACACCAGCATCCCCCGCGTGGTGCTTGAAGACCGGCTCATCCAGACCAAGATTCCGAAGGACATCTGGATAACGGATACGACTTTCCGCGACGGACAGCAGTCGAGGCCGCCGTATAAACCGCAGCAGATCGCCGATATTTTTGATTTTCTACACCGCATGAGCGGACCGAAAGGCGTGATTCGCCAGTCCGAGTTTTTTCTCTATTCCGAGAAGGACCGCGAAGCGGTGCGCCTCTGCATGGAGAAAGGCTACCGCTTTCCTGAAATAACCGGCTGGATACGGGCGAACAAGAATGATTTTAAGCTGTTGAAGGATGTTGGAATTACCGAAACCGGGATTCTGACTTCCTGTTCGGACTACCATATTTTTCTGAAGCTTAACCTTTCGCGAAAAGAGGCGCTCAAATCATATCTCGATATCGTAAAAACCGCGATTGAGCACGGCATCAAGCCGCGGTGCCATTTCGAGGACATCACGCGCGCGGACTTTTACGGGTTCGTCATCCCTTTTGCGCAGGAGTTGATGAAGATATCCGAGGACGCAAAGGTGCCGGTCAAGATCAGGGCCTGCGACACCATGGGCTACGGCATCCCCTTTCCCGGAACAGCGCTTCCGCGCAGCGTGCCGGAAATTTTTTACGCGCTCAATCGCGAAGCAGGAGTTCCTTCGGAGCAGCTTGAATGGCATGGGCACAATGATTTTCACAAGGGACTGATCAACGGCGTTGCCGCCTGGATGTATGGGTGCTCCTCCGTGAACGGCGCGCTGCTCGGATTCGGAGAACGCACCGGCAACACCCCGGTCGAGGCGCTGCTGATCGAATACATCAGCCTGACCGGAGAGTCGACGGGGATTGACACGGCGGCTATCACCGAGATGTCTGCGTATTTCCGGCAGGAGATGGACTTCCCGATTCCGGCAAACTATCCGTTCGTAGGCGCTGAATTCAACTCAACGAGCGCCGGCATCCACGCGGACGGCATGATGAAAAACGAGGAAATCTACAATATCTTCGACACGTCAAAAATTCTGAACCGCCCCATGGGCGTTATTGTCACCGACAAGACGGGGATTGCCGGCATCGCGCACTGGGTGAACAACCACCTGAATCAGAAGGCAGACATGAAGATCGACAAGCGCCATCCAGGACTTGCCAAAATATATAAATGGGTCATGGACCAGTACAACCAGGGCAGGACAACGAGCATTTCGCACAACGAACTTATTGAACACGCGAAAAAATATCTGCCAGAATACTTTGTGTCCGATCTCGACAAGCTGAAGATCAAGGCGCGCGAGATCGCGCTGCACCTTGTCGAAGGCACCGTTCAGCGTCCGGACTTCCGGACCATGAATCACGCAAAGCAGGAAACAATCATGCAGAAGCTGCTTGACGAGCACCCGTTCATCCAGTTTGCGTATGTGGTGAACCCGGAGGGGAAGAAGACCACCAGAAACATCACCCAGATACAGTTCAAGGCGCAGCTTGAGCACGCGGACCTGGGCGACAACTTTTCCGACCGGTCATGGTTCATCCGGCCCATGTCCGATGGAAAGAGCTTTGTTTCTGATTTCTACACATCCAAGATCACCGGCGCGCTTTGCATTACCGTGTCCGCGCCGATCAGTTCCGAGCAAGGCGGAATCGAAGGAGTGTTCGGGGTGGATATCCGCTTTGAAGACCTTGTAAAGTCAGAATAGAAGGACAGGGCTCCAGCAAGTTGACAAGCCGTACACCGGTTCGGTGTGCGGCTTTTTTATTCGTTCTGTCGTATTCCGGCTTCCCACGCCAGGATCGCTTTTTTTCGGGCAAGGCCCCAGCGGTATCCTCCCAGGGCACCAGTTTTCCGGATAACGCGGTGGCAGGGAATGAGAAAGGCCACCGGGTTATGCGCCACAGCATTAGCTGCGGCGCGGACGGCCTTTGGCCTGCCGATTCCCTGGGCGATCTGTTCGTACGAAGCAAGCCGGTCAGCCGGAATTCCGAGCAACGCCTGCCAGACCTTGACCTGAAAATTAGTGCCTTTCAGATGGAGCGGCAGCGGCGAGGAAGGATACGACGGGCCGAATATCCGGTCAACGAATGGTTTTACGACAGAGGTATTTTCGCGAACATCGGCCTGATACCATTCTTTTTTGAACACGCGGACCATCTTTTGTTCATTGTCCTGTTCGATGAACGCAAGACGGCAGATGCCGCGGCCGGTAACTGCTGCAAAGCACGTGCCGAACGGGCTCGGAAAAAAACCGTAGGAAATCTTCAGATGCCTGCCGTGGTTCCGGAACTCATCCGGGGTCATGGCCTCAATCGTCACAAACAGGTCATGCAGCCTTCCGGCGCTGGACAATCCGGAATTGTTGGTGACATCAAGCAGGCTGCCTGGATTTTTCATCAGCTGTTTGGCGTGTTCGAGATTCAGCAGCTGCAGAAAATGCTTCGGGGTGATTCCCGCCCACCGCCTGAAAAGACGATGCAGGTGGTATTCGCTCAAATTCACCGTGTGCGCTATTTGCTTCAGGTCCGGTTTTTTTTGAAAGTTTTTCTCCAGAAAAAGGATGATCGTTTCAATACGTTTGTAATCCGCTGTTGCTGATTTCCATTTCATGCTCTTCACCTCGTTCTGCATGTATCATAGCGCGGAGAATCTCCTATGACAACCCGGTTCTTGCTCTTTGAGTAATCCCCAGGATTTGCTTTGCGCACGTCCTTCGGGAATAGTATAATCTCATTATGTCCCAGAAACTCAAACAAAAAAAAAACGAGCTGCTGGCGGCTGAACGCGGGACCGTGTACAAGGCGCGGGGAGCAGAGGTGGAAGTCGCCCTGGCATATCCGAACACGTATCACGTGGGCATGTCGAACCTCGGCCTGCACCAGATCTATTCCGTTCTGAACAACCGTCCGGACACGGCCTGCGAACGAACGTTTCTTCCCGACGAGGAAGACCTGGCTGAATACCAAAGGACCGGCACCCGGCTGTTTACTCTTGAGACCGGCCGGCCGGTGCGTGAATTCGACATCCTTGCCTTTTCCGTATCCTTTGAGCAAGATTATCTTAATATCATGGATATGCTGGACCTCGCCGGCATCCCTGCCGACAAGAAAGAACGGACCGCTGCGGACCCGCTCGTTGTCTTTGGAGGCATCTGCTCCTTTTTCAACCCAGAACCGCTTGCGGATTTTTTTGACGCAGTGATCGTCGGCGAAGGAGAGGAAGTTTCGGGCGAATTCATCGAGGCATATAAAAAAAACCGGGTGCAGGGACGGCTGGAGCTGCTCCGTTCCTTAAGCGCTGTTCCGGGTGTGTACGTGCCGGAATTTTACGAAGAAGTATACAGCCCGGACGGGGCGCTGAGCGCAAGAAAAAAACTGTGCGATTTTGCTCCGGACCGCGTCGTCAAGCGCACGGTCCAGACCATCAACAGCATGCCTGCAGCGACCGCGATTTTCACTCCGCACACCGAATTCAGCGAGATGCACCTTGCGGAAATAACACGGGGCTGCGGCAGGCACTGCCGGTTCTGCATGGCCGGATATATCTACCTGCCGCCCCGTCGCCTTTCGATAAACAATGCGAAACAACATGCCAAACAGGCGGACGCCGCGTGCGGGAAAATCGGGTTGGTGGGAGCCGCCATTTCCGACTACCCTGAGATTGACGAGCTGTGCTCAGCAATACAAGGAGGGGTATCTGTATCCTCGCTGCGCGCGGATTCACTGGACGAACCACTTGTCAGGCGGCTCGCGACAAGCGGCCAGAAAACAATTTCCATCGCCCCTGAGGCGGGCTCTGAACGGCTCCGCAAGGTCATTAATAAGAACATTACTGAAGACGACCTCGCCCGAGCGGCGCATAGAACGTTCAGCGCCGGCATTCCGAACCTGAAACTGTATTTCATCATCGGACTTCCGACAGAAGAACCGGAAGACATCGATGCAATCATCTCACTGGCCGAAAAGATGCACCAGATTCAGCTCAATCACGCCCGCGCCGCGGGGAAAATCGGGCGCATCACGCTGTCCGTGAATTCGTTTGTACCGAAGCCCTTCACGCCGTTTCAGTGGGAGCCGATGGAAGACACGGCAAGCCTGAACAGAAAACTGCGCATTCTTGAAAAAGCGGCAAGAAAAATCGGGAATGTGAATGTCATCCACGATCTGCCGAAGTGGGAATACATCCAGGCGCTGCTGTCACGCGGCGACCGGAGGATCGGGAAACTGATTCGCGCCGCCTCGCTGAACGGCGGAGACTGGAAAAAAGCCGCGAAAGCGATCAAGATGGACACCGACTGGTATGTGACGCGTCCGCGGGACTTCAACGAGGTTCTCCCGTGGGATTTTATTGACATCGGTGTAAGAAAAGAATATCTTAGCGAAGAATATAGCCGCGCTCGTGCGGCGCAGCACACGCCGCCGTGCAGTATCGGGACATGCAAAGCATGCGGCGTGTGCGGGCAAACGGCCAATGATGAGCACAGCTAATCTCCATACTGCAGCCGGAACTACGGACTGTTTGGCGATTCCGGCACTCGCGCAGATCGAGACAATCCGGCACGCGTTCACCACCCGGCGGAACGGGCTGGGAGAACGAACCAACGGGACCAAGCTTCCGGATGACTGGAACAGGGTGGCCTCGATGTTCGGGATTCCACCGGATCGGGTTGTTACCGTAAACCAGGTGCATGGCAGCGGCATCGTGCTGGTGGATGACCGGAACTACCGGAGCGTCAAAACGCTCCAGGCCGACGCCATGATCACGCGCGCTTCGGGAATCGCGATCGGTGTCGAGACGGCTGATTGCGTTCCTCTTTTACTTGTCGATCCCGCAAGGCGGTCCGTTGCTGCGGTCCACGCGGGCTGGAAAAGCACGGTCAGGAAGATTGTCGCCCTGACCGTACAAAAAATGCGGGACGAATTCGGCTCTGCTCCCGAAGACATGATTGCGGCCATCGGCCCTGCCATCGGGCCGGAATGCTACGAAGTTGACGAACCGGTGATGGGTCCGGTCCGCGAAGCGTTTCCCTTCTGGAAGGAAATCGCAACGCCGCGGGTAGCCGGGCGGTGGAGCCTCGATCTGACACAGGCCAACAGGAACGAGCTGCTGCAGGCAGGGATTCCGGAGGGGAGCATTCACGCTCTCGGGTTGTGCACGTCCTGCAGGAGAGACCTGTTCTATTCCTACCGGGCTGAAGGCCGGACCGGCAGGGTCCTGTCGGTGATTATGATAAAGCCGTAAATGCTGCACGGGGCGCTTCACCAGGGGTCGTCGTGTCCATAGCGGAAAACCTCAAGACAATACAGGAGAGAATTGCGTTGGCGGCAAAGCGTGCGGGGCGCGATCCTTCTTCGGTCCGGCTGGTTGTGGTGACCAAAACGGTCGCCTCTGAACGCATAAAAGAAGCAGCCGAAGCCGGCGCGGAAATTCTCGGCGAAAACCGCGTGCAGGAAGCGCGGGAGAAAATCGAACAGCTCGGCAGCATTGCGAGCTGGCATCTGATCGGACAGCTGCAGTCCAATAAAGCCAAGTACGCGGTCAAACTTTTTGATATGATTCACTCAGTCGACACTGTTGAGCTGGCACGGGAGATCGACCGGCAGGCAGCGAAGATCGGCAAGGTGCAGGATGTCCTGATCGAAGTGAGTATCGCGGGCGAAGAGACCAAAGCGGGCATTGCGGTCGAGGGCGTGTCCGCCCTGGTCCGGGAAGCCGCCCGGCTTCAACATATTTCTATCAAGGGGTTGATGGCCATTCCGCCCTTTCTCGACGATCCGGAGGAAGTGCGGCCGTATTTCCGCGCACTGCGCGAAACGGCGAAGAGCATAGAAGCGGAGCAGATTCCCGGCGTGTCCATGCGCGAGCTTTCCATGGGCATGAGCGGCGATTTTGAGACAGCCGTAGAAGAAGGCGCGACCATGGTGCGGGTCGGCACGGCGATATTCGGAGAGAGGCGGTACTGACCGCCGCGGAGGTGGAGGGAGCATGCTAGAGAACAAAAAAATTGCCTTTCTCGGCGGCGGAAACATGGCCGAAGCGCTGATCAAGGGGCTGCTAGCCTCGGGAGCTGCGAATCCGGAACAGATTTTTGCAGCGGACGTTTCTCAGAGCCGCCTGGAGTATCTGAAAAAGACCTATGGTATTGCCGCAAAAACGGTCCCCGACGCAGCACGGGAGTGCGGCGTCATTATTCTGAGCGTTAAACCACAGGTTATTGAAGGCGTGCTGAAAGAAATCGCGCCTGCGATCGACGGGAAAAAACTGGTCATTACCATTGTGGCGGGGATCACGCTTGCCAGAGTCGAAAAAGCGTTCAAAAGCAGTGCGCACGTTGTCCGCGTGATGCCGAACACGCCGGCGCTCGTACTCGCGGGTGCGGCCGCCATTGCGGGAGGAGCGCACGCCGCAGAAGACGACCTGACGCTGACCCGGTACATCTTCAATGCCGTCGGCAGGTCGTTTCTTGTTGAAGAAAAAATGATGGATGCGGTTACCGGCATATCAGGGTGCGGTCCCGCGTATATGTTCGTGATTCTGGACGCGTTGTCCGACGCGGGAGTGAAGGCAGGGCTTCCGCGCCAACTCGCGCTTGAACTTGCCGCGCAAACCATGTACGGTGCGGCAAAAATGGTGATGGACACGAAGGAGCATCCCGGCAAGCTGAGGGACATGGTCACGTCGCCCGGCGGAACCACGATCGAAGGCCTGCACGTGCTCGAACAGGGGAAGCTGCGCGCCACGCTCATGAATGCAGTGGAGGCGGCAACAGAGAGAAGCAAGGAACTGGGGAAACAGTAGCGTCCGGAAAAAGGCGCGGCGTCTGATTGTACCGGACGCCACGTTCAACAAATTTTTTATCATTCATGGCGGGGGAAAGAATATGGACAATATTGTTGCCGGAATAGCAAGAGTTCTGGACATCATTCTGGAAGTATATATGTGGGTCATCATTATCCGCGCGCTCGTTTCCTGGGTGAATCCGGACCCCTACAACCCGATCGTGCAGTTTCTGGGACGGGTGACCGAGCCGGTGCTCAGGCCTTTGCGCAAACTGGTGCCGCCTCATAAAGTGGGCCTCGATCTGTCTCCGCTGATCGCGATCCTCGTGATCATTTTCCTGCAGTACGCGCTGATAAAAAATCTCTATCGTCTTGCATATTCGCTTGGATAAGCACGGCGTGCAACACCCCCGCTAAGGAGGAACAGGCATGGACACCGCCATCAAGGTTACACCGATCGACATTCAGCAAAAAAGGTTCCACGTTGGCTTCCGCGGATATGAACGGTCGGAAGTGGAAACGTTTCTGGACCAGGTGCGGGACCAGGTGGAAGAGCTCGTCCGGGAAGTGACGGAGCTTCGCGAATTCCGCCAGGCCTACGATGAGCGCCTGCAAGCTCTTGTCGAGCGTGAAGAAGCAGTCAAAAACACGATGCTGATGACGCAAAAGCTGATTGAAGAGGTGAAGGAGAATTCGCGCAAAGAGGCCGCCCTGATCATCAAGGACGCCGAGGTCCGCAATCAGCAGATGCTTGCGGATTCCCAGAAGCAGAAAATAAAGCTTGAAGCGGAGATCCAGGAACTCAAACACAGACGGTTCCATTTCCTGCAGGACGTCAAAAAAGTCATCCAGATGCATCTGGAGATGGTGAATTACGAGGCGGGAACGGATGAACTCAAGGAAGAGCCGGCCAAACAACCAGCCGCCGGATGATGTCGCCACGCTTTCCCTGCGCATCCAGCCGCGCTCCTCGAAAAACCAGATCGTCCTGATGGAAAACGGCGGATACAAGGTAAAGCTCACCGCTCCGCCGGTAGACGGTGCCGCGAACGATGCGCTTATCCGATTGCTTGCCGACACCTTCTCTCTGGCCAAGTCCCGGATCGAAATCGTGTCCGGCCATATCTCAAGGGACAAAATCGTACGGATTTCTGGAATCTGCCAGGCCGACGTGAAAAGGATCTTGAATACAAAAGACGAGTGAGTTATTATATTACAATAATTCTCTTCATCATCTTATCAGAAGGGGGCGACAGGCTTCGACGGGGACACAGAGACCGGGAGTTGCATGCCGAGGTGCCATGGGGCTCGTAAAACACATGGCAAACAACAACTGCCAATAATCAAGAACTGGCACTCGCTGCCTAATTAGGTAGCGCGTTCCGCGGCCGGCGCCTGAACTGCCGCAGGGACGTCAAAAACCAGGCTGGTCTTCCCGACACCGTCCGGGGCGGGAAGATGAGACAAACCGGGCTGGCTGATTCCGGAGCTTTCCCCAAGGCGCCGGATGAGGCGAGACTTAAACGCGGGGATAAGCATGTATGAGCTTTCGGTTGACGGTTTTCGGACGTGGGTTCGAATCCCACCGCCTCCACCAATTAATATATCAATTATAATTACTCATGTAATATTTTTTTGAAGCTGATTCCAAACGGGGTCAGCTTTTTTGTTGGAAATGAAATTGTGAGAGAGGATAATCTTCAGCAGGCGATCGGGAGGCGGTATTGAGGACATCAGTGCCGTTCATGGCCGTGATGTGGAAGGGAAGCCCAATGGTGAGTATTGAAAGACGGACACCTTGGGCCTCCCTTTTGGAGTGATTCGACAATTCTGTCGTATCTCAGGCCTTGCCAGCGAGGCGTCTCGCCTCCTCGATGACTACGTCTTCCTGTGTAGCCACGACCTTGCGCTCCCCCAGACGAAGCACAAGTTTCCGCGGGTCGCACCCGTATTCCTGGGCGGCACGTTTTATGGGCAGGACATACCCGCCGTAAACGCATGCATAGCCCATCATGATCGAATCGTTGTCGACAGTAGGCATGGGCACCTTCGCCAAATTGGGATATTTGTTCAATTCCGCTACAAGAGTTGCTGCGGCGTCCAAAATGCCGAAGAGGTCGACTTCCGTGGGAAATCCCCCCCTCTTGAGCGCGGCCACCAGCGTTTCGGTTTGGGCATTGCCGGCCCCGCCGCCGAATCCCTTCAGACTTCCATCCACATAGGCAGCCCCTGCCTCGACCGCCGCAAGCGAATTGCCGATCGCCAACCCCAGGTTATTGTGGGCATGGAATCCCACCGGTATTTTTACCGCCTGGCGTACCGCCGCGATGTATGCCTTGACCTGGTGGGGCACCAAATACCCTTGAGAGTCCGCCAAGTTGATATACTGTGCGCCGTAAGACTCCATCTTCCTCGCTTCCTCGGCGATACGTTCCGGAGAAGCCATGCCGAACGAGATCAGATAACCGACTGCGAGCATATTCAATTTTCTGGCGAGCTGGATGTGCTGTTCAGTTATGTCCGCCTCCGTGCAGTGGCACGCGACCCTTGCCACCGTGACGCCCAAATCATGGGCCTGTTGCAGGTCATCCATCGTTCCGAAACCGGGTATCAAGAATATTGCTACCTTCGCTTTCTTTACCGAGGAGACCACGGACTTGAGCAACTCCGCGTCGGGGGCGGCTGTCCTCCCAACGTGGATGGAACTTCCTCCCGATCCATCGCCGTGACCGACTTCGATCATGTCCACACCGGCGGCTTCGAGAGCCGTCGCCAGCTTGGACATCAACACGGGCGAGAACTGCTGACGGACGGTATGATTGCCATCGCGAAGCGTAACATCTACAACAGTAAGCTTATCCATTGTTTGTCTTCCTTTCCGTCAAGAGACTCTCCGCGTAGCGCTCAGCAACGTTAACAGCCGCAGCGGTAATGATATCGAGGTTTCCGGCATACGGGGCCAGATAGTCGCCCGCGCCGGTCACTTCGATGCAGGTCGTGAAATGATCGCCGTCCAGGAAAGGCTCGACCGTAATCTTGTATCCGGGAACATACGATTTGATCTTCTCAGCCATGGCCATAACCGAGTCATGGATGTTCTTCTCGTCCGCCGGAAGATCAACCGTGACATAGACCGTGTTGCGCATGATGATGGGCGGATCAGCGGGATTGAGCACGATGATGCTTTTCGATTTTTTCGCACCGCCGATGTCGTGAACGCTCCTGGCCGTGGTGCGCGTAAACTCATCGATATTATGTCTGGTGCCTGGACCGGCGCTAAGGCTTGCGATAGTGGATACGGTTTCCGCATAGTGGACAGGGCTGACCTGGTTGATGGCAGCCACGATCGGCACTGTCGCTTGTGCACCGCACGAAACGAGATTGACATTGGGCTTCGTTGAATGCTCTTGGAGATTCACGACAGGGATGACACCCGGACCTACGGCGGCTGGAGTCAAATCAACGGCGATAATGCCCGCTGCCTTAAGGCGTGGTGCATGTGCGAGGTGAGACCGCGCCGAAGTCGCGTCGAACACCAATTTGATTTTCCCATTATTGTGGAGGATGCCCTCGATCCCGTCCACGCAGGTTTCATAACCAAACTTGCATGCACGCGCCAAGCCCTCCGAGGCGGGATCTATGCCCGCGACCATCTTCAGTTCGAGTAGCGCGCTTCGGCGTAACTTGTACATAAGGTCCGTACCGATATTTCCTGACCCCAGGACTGCAACAGGCAATTTTGCCATACAATTCCTCCCTTGTGCTATGTTATGTCATCAAGCAGCGGCGAGAGCTTCGCGACACAAACACCCTTCGCTTTCGAATCATGTTTCTTTTGCATATGAAACCTATCGGTCAAGATTGAGATCGCTGGACGGTGGCCCATCCGGCGTGCGTCGCGCGATTTTTAAACCGATCAGGCACATTCACAATGATCAACGGTGCCACTATAATAAAACGATTCAATCTCCCTCTGCGCATTTAGCCGCAACATAGTCTTTAAGCGATCGGACCTTTTCGTCACTGAGCTTTGCTTCTGCCATGCAATAATCCCGGCCAAGGAACTCGTACTTGGATTTGCCGATCCGGTGATACGGCAGGAGTTCGCAACTCACCTTCTTCATTCCTTTGATGAAGGAGAGAATTTCGCCGATTTCCTCTTCTGAATCGTTGAGGCCGGGAATCAGCGGTATTCTGGCGAGTATGTGAAGCTGGGGAAACGCAGCTCTCAGTTTCCTGAAATTTTTGAGAATCAGTTCATTCGAAACACCGGTAAAGTTCTTGTGCTTGGTGTCGTTCATGGTCTTGATATCAAAAAGAATAAAGTTAAGGTGGCGGCCGACTTCTTCAAGAACGCCCCAGTCCGCGAATCCGCATGTTTCAATCGTACAGTCAATATGCCGACGCCGTGCCTCACGAAGAAGCGCCAGGGTGAATTCCGGCTGCATCAGCGGCTCACCTCCGCTGATCGTCAGGCCCCCGCCGGAACGGGCATAAAAGGCGCTGTCCGCCTCCACGATCTTGAGCACCTCAGGAACCGACATGTGCGTACCAAAGATGTGCAGTGCCTGTGATGGGCAGATGTTCACGCAGGCAAAGCAGCTGCTGCAGATCTCGCGGTTAATCGTGATCGTTCCATTTTTTGAAAGCCCGATTGCTTTCTCGCCGCACACCTCATTGCACATGAAGCATTCCTGGGCACCGATGCACTTATTGGGATTGTATGCGAGTTCAGGCGACAGGCGCTGTGATTCGGGATTGCAGCACCATTCACAGCGAAGCGGACAGCCCTTCAAAAACACGATGGTACGTATACCGGGTCCGTCGTGCAATGAATAATGCTGTATATTGAATACGCAACCCTTTATTATGCTGTCGGGCTGGGTCAATGCCATCCGCATCCTCCCGTGCTGCAAGCCCTGCAGCCGCTGATGACGGCAGCAGGGTAATGTGAAGTTGAACATGAAGATTAGATTATCGTATGTTCCGTCCTGGCGATCAGGTCGTCCTGAAGGTCCGGAGACAGGTCGGTAAAGTAAGCGCTGTAGCCGGCGATGCGGACGATCAGACTGCGGTACTTGTCAGGATCTTTTCTGGCAGCCAGCAGGGTCGCCTTGTTAATGACGTTGAACTGGACGTGCCAGAGTTTCAGATCGCACCAGGTCCTGATGAAAGCAACCAGTTTGCGCGTTCCCTCATCACCGGCCATGATTGAAGGTGTGAATTTAATATTGAGCAGGCGGGCAGCACGCTCCCGGTAATCGTAGTTTTTCGAATGGTAGTTTGAAAGCAGCACGGCAGTGGGCCCCTTCGCGTCGAATCCCTGGGAGGCCGACGATCCGTCTGACAGCGGTGTATACGCTTTCCGACCGCAGGGGGACGCGCTCACGACTTTGCCGAAGGGAACATGCGATGTGAAGGGGACATAACGCAGATCGAGGTGAATGCCGAGCTCTTTGGAATATTTCTTTGTATACTCAAGACAGACCCTGTCCAGGTCCTTTGCGATCGCATCAGCATATTCATTGTTGTTCCCGTACTTGGGCGCATTGGAGAGCATCCGGCGCACGGCCTCTTTCCCCTCGAAATTCGCCTTCATCGCCTCGATCAGTTCGTTCATCGTGAGCCGTTTGTCTTCAAAGACGAGTTTTTTGATCGCCGCGAGCGAATCGACGACCGTTCCATATCCCATAAACTCGAAGTACCCGAGATCAATGCCGCCCGGAATATGAGGGTTGTGCAGATCCATGCACTCTCTCATGCAGATATCGTGCAGTGCGCTGCCTGTCGGCCACGCGAAGTGTTTGGCGCGCAGATTGTTAATGACGTGCTGCTGAATGAATGCGTGGCGGAGGAAATTCATGTGCTGCGCAAGATATGCGTTCCAGAACTCGTTCCACGACGGGAAGGCGGCCGGATCGCCCGTCGAGAGGCCGATTTGTTCATCGCCGTGCAGCAGCATTTTGCCGTTGTACATGGTCATTTCCAGGGCTGCGGCAAAATTGATGTACGCGCAGGGGCTCGTGTAGGTGTCAAGGTTCGGCATGCGGCATTCCGAGCAGCCTGAAACGGCATAGTCGTACGCATGGTCGAACGGCGCGCCCTTTGCGAGCAGCAGCGGTATGACCTCTTCATCATTGATGAGCTTGGGGAATCCTGATCCTTCCTTGATCGTTTCGGCGACCTCATGCAGGAACCGTTCCGGCGCCCGCGTATGGATCCTTGCCGCCAGATCGGGATAGTGCAGTGGAAATTCGCGCTTGGATTTAAGGAAGAGATAGGACAGATCATTGGTCGCATCGCGCCCGTCACGGGTCTGTCCTCCGATGGTCACAGCCTCCCAGTGAGCATACCCTTCATTAAAGGCGCCGCCGGTCGGAGAAATATAGAGGTCGATGAACTGGGCCATGCCTACCCACATGCACTCAAGGAGCTCGAGCGTCTCAAGCTCAGTCAGCGTTCCTTCCTCCCTGTCTTTGCTGAAGTACGGATACAGATACTGGTCCATGCGGCCGTTGGAGATAATGGTCCCGGTTTTCTGCTCCATACGGGAGAATATCTGGGCAAACCATTGAGACTGCATCGCTTCCCTGAACGTGCGCGCAGGGTGCTCCGGCACCCATTGGCATCGCGCAGCGATCTCAACGAGCTCCTTTTTTCGGATTGGATCGGTTTCGTTCTCCGCGAGCTTTGACGCAAGCAGCGCATGGCGCCTTGCCCAATGAATGATCGCATCGCAGGTAATGACGATCGCCTGGAGGTACGGCATTTTTTCCATGTTGTCCACGGGACTCATCGGATCGAGTGAGTCCAGCCGCCTCTGGGCGTCTTCCCTGATGCCGCCAAACCCGTGTGTGAGCACCTTCGCGTAATCATGCACCCACTGGATGGAAGATCTGAACGAAGCGGTTTCATTGACGATGAAGCGCGACTTGAGGGGGTCGGCCGGATCGTAGGTGAGCTTCAGGGTTTCTTTTGGCAGTGACTTCGTCAGGTTCTCATGGAAGGTCTTCCCTTTCCAGTAGGGAGCGATATCCTCGACCACCGCTCGTGCATCCGCGGCGGAAATTTCAAAGGGAGACTCTACCCTGCTCGGCAGCTGTACAATCGCGAGGTCGAGAAAATCCCCGTCAAGTTCGGGATAGAGAATTCCATAACGTCCTTGGCAGCCCGCGCGGCCGGCAAGCAGCTGTTTTTCGTCTATGTACACGGTGATGTTTTCGGCTATGTGTTTCATGGCCTTGGCCCACCTGAGAATAAGTGGCTGGCCTTCGGTTTCCTTCATCGATTCCGTGAAATACTTTGCGCGTTCGATATCAATACGGGGCTTCACGGTCTGAATACTCTTCAGTATCTGGTACGCCCTCGGACGGCCGTGAAAGTTCTCTTTTCCCAGTCGTTCTTCTTGAATGCGCTGTTCTTGTGGTGAAAGTACTGTACAACAGTCTGTCATGGTATTTTTACCCCCTTCTAGGCTTTCTTTTCCAAGCCTCCGCTATCTGAGCATGACTACTTCTCATTGTGTATATTAAAAGCAAGAGTCATGCCTGAATTGAGATAAGTATGTCTCTGTGTGCGGGATTCTATTCCTGCGTCCGGATGAACAGGTGTTGGTGACGTAGTGATTGAACATTACTAAAATAGTAAGCAGCGCTATGACGCACCTGACGCGCAGGAGCCATCCCGCTAAAATATCCGGTAAATTCTCTTATTTTCTGGAGGATTGCTGAGCAATGATAGAGGATAATTGCAGAGGAATGGCGTTGACTTTAGGAATGCCACTCTTTCGAGAGATGGGAGGTAAAAAAACGATAACGCTATACGATCTCGCGGCCGTTTATCTTTGGTCGCACGAGGCTGTATTTCTTCAATTTTTCATACAATGTAGCCCTCGATATGTCAAGAGCGCGGGCTGAACGAACCATGTTCCATTCCTCGCGGTTCAGCGTATCAAGAATCAGCTGGCGCTCATTCAAATGGCGCATCGCAGAGAGAGGGTTATGTCCTGAACACGGCAGTTCCGGTTCCGCTGTGGCAATACTTACGATCTCGGACGGCAGATCTTTTATCTCGATGGTGTTGCCGAGGCAAAAACTTGCGGCGCGTTCTATGACATTTCTCAGTTCGCGGACATTCCCGGGCCAGTTATATCGCATGAGAATATCCATCGCGTCACTCGAAAAATTCAGATTGCCATTGAGCCGGTCAAGCATACTTCGGGCTATAATGGGGATGTCTTCGCGCCGCTCGCAGAGCGACGGTATCGTCACGGCCATTGCACTTAATCTGTAATAGAGATCTTCCCGAAATTTTCCTTCACGGATCATGGCCTTCAGATTGCGGTTTGTGGCGACCACGAGCCTGAAATCCACTCTCACCGGGTGGGTGGAGCCGAGGCGAGATATCATTTTGTCTTCGAGTATTCTGAGCAGTTTCACCTGCGCAGAAAGCGGCATCTCTCCAACCTCGTCCAGAAAGAGCGTCCCTTTGTTGGCAAGCTCTATCTTGCCCATTTTCCCTTCTTTTCTTGCGCCGGTAAAGGCGCCGGTCGAATACCCGAAGAGTTCTGATTCAAACAGTTCATGAGGGATGGCACCGCAGTTGATGCAGACAAACGGGCCATCAGCGCGCGTGCTTGCGACATGGAGTGCATTGGCAAAGAGCTCTTTTCCGACGCCGGTAACGCCCTGAATCAGAATAGGAGGGTCGGTGCGAGCATACATCGCAATCAGCTCTTTCGCGCGTGTAATTGCCGCACTTTTTCCCAGGATGTCATCAAGCGAGTATCGTGCGGACAGAACGCTCTTGATCTGTTCCTTAAATAACTTTACTGTTCGTCCCAACTGCTCGATCTTTGCCGCTGTTGCCTTGAGTTCACTGGGATCACTAAAGAGCGCCTGCGAGATCATGCCGCATGCCACACCTTGATTTGTCATGACGGGAATCCTGTTGACGATGAGTGTTTTGCCATGACCGTCTGTGCTGAGAGGACCGAGATCTCCAAGCTCCGCTTTGCCCGACTGTATGACGATTGGCGCCCTCGTCAAAGGTATAAAATCCTTCACAGGCCTTCCTATGGCGTCCTCGGGCGTAACGCCGAGATATTCAGCGTACGCTTTATTGATAAATCGTATTATGCAATTGGTGTCACAGAAATAGATTCCAGTCGGCAGCGCATTGAAGATCGTATAGAGCATCTCCGGTGGAAAGCATACTAATTCGTCACGTTCTGTCACTGATTGCCTCCGTTTTCCCATATGTATTAATGGATATGGATGCGTTCTGCGCAGAATTCTTAATCAAACCATTATACAATATTTCGAAAAAATGTCCAGATGCCCTGACATGTCAAGAAATCCATACAGACATTCAGGACAATTAATTATTTGTTTTGGTACGTACTTGCCTACTATCTAAGCTTAAGAAGCCGCGACTATTCTTATCTTCAATGTTCCAAGATGGCGTGATGTAAGGTGTTTTTTGCGTACAACTAAATGTAGATATACGAAACTTGTAATTTTATTCATAGGTATTTGACGGATTAAGTTCTTGATCGCTGATTCCCTCTATTCCGGATATCTGTCTTGCTTTTTGTAAAATATGTACGGTTATGTCTGACTATGCAAAACGTTCACCATATTGCCAAAATGTTAAGGCCCGGTGTTCTCTTTATTTATTATATTGAAATTAAAAGATTTATAGTCTCTCTGACCGTAATGGAAGGTCATGGCATCTCGAGACGAATCCATGATATTATGGCATTCATCTTGCTCTATAGCTTTAAACGATGCCATTATTGGTACGCTCTGGCCACCACTAATCACTATGACCATGCCTTGTTTTTTATGAGAACCGACAGTCCTGGATGGTCAGCACGTCCAAGCTAAAAGCTGTGCTACGGTAGTTTTTATAATCAGCAATTTATATAAATAAAAAAGGAGGACGGGGGAATGAAAAAAAGCAGATTGCTATTCGTGTTGTTTGCTATTATGCTGTGTTTCATAAGTGTGCCGGGGGCCGTTTCGGCACTGGATAAGATTATCGTCGGATTTCAGCCCTACGATACCATCTCGTATCAGGTAGCAGTGAACCAGGAACTGGGCATATGGAAGAAATATTTCCCGAAGGGTGTTGAAGTCGAATTCCTGCCGGCGCTTCAGGGTTCAATCATCTCAAACAATCTGCTTGCTGGCAAGACTCATATCGGCTATATGAGCGTTATGCCAGCCACCTTGGCCGCCACGAAGCCGGAACAGGCAAAGATGAAGATGGTTGCGAGCTTGGGAATGTCCGATGGCATGCGCTGCTCGCTGCTCCTGGTCAGGAAGGACGCTCCTCAGTTCAAGAGCCAGGAAGAGGCCATCAGGTGGCTTGACGGCAAGATAGTCGCAGCGCCCAAGGGCAGCGCTGCTGATCAGTATTTGCTGATGCTCTTCGACAAGTACAAAATTAAGCCGAAAGAATATCTCAACCAGTCGATAGAAGTCATCGGCAGTAACTTCCGCATTAAGAAGCTTGACGCTGCGGCAATGTGGGAACCGACCATTTCACGTGTCGGCGACCTGGTCGGCGAGGGGCTGGTCCGCATTGCGGCTACGGGCACTGCGGTAAAAAATCCGGACCTGGGGATACTTATTATGCGCGCTGATTTTGTCGAGCAGAACCCGGAACTTGCCGAGGCATGGATTAAGTCCGAACTTGAGGCCCAGCAATATCTTGTGGATCCAAAAAATTATTCCAAGGTCATCGATATGGTAGCCAAATACGCAACCGGCATGCCGAAACGTGCTCTTTGGTATTCTATCTATGGACAGATTCCCGCCGCCGTAGGAGGCACAAAGATGCGCGAATGGAAACCATTCATCTTTGACAATAAGGTTCTAAAAAATATAAACGATGTCTATACATTCCTTTATAAGGAAAAAAGAACGACTATTGACAAACCGTTGGCCGGTTCGATAGATGATTCAATCGCCAAGAAAATCCTCAAAGAAAAGAAGATTAAATCCCCGATCGGCGTAATTCACGGGCAGCCGCCTTCAGCAGATCCGTTTAAATAGGAAATTAAATAAGTATGGGGTGATTCATGCAGACAAAAGAGATAGCATTACAGGAAAAAGAGGTCGCGGCTCAGGATATTCAGGACATTAAAGTATCCGCGATAAACATCTTCTTTTTCCGATTAAAGCTCTGGCTGAAAAGTCCCACACCGTATCTGATACTGCTGGGTCTTACCCTTTTGCTCGTTGCATGGTGGCTGGCAACCGAGGTCTGGCAGCTTCCCCGTTTTGACAAGCTGCCAGGCCCCGTTATTGTCGTCAAGGAATGGGTGTCCAGGGATCCGTCGTATGGAATATCTATCTATACGCCGGAATATTACGAGCACATCTGGAGGAGCGTCCTGCGTGTCCTTGAGGCCTTTGGACTTGCTACTCTCCTGGGCGTGCCGCTTGGCCTCTTTATGGGCTGGAAAAAAACCTTCAAGGATTATACGTTCCCGGTCATGGAGATACTGAGACCCATCCCGATGCTTGCCTGGGTACCGCTGGCAATTCTGATGTGGCCCGAGCGCGAAATGGCGATCATTTACCTCACGTTTCTTGCAGCGTTCTTTGCGACAACGCTCAACACACTGCTCGGCGTCGAATCCATTGACGAATCATATTTCAGGGCAGCACGATGCCTCGGGGCAAAAGCGCATCACATCTTTTTCCGGGTCGTTATTCCGGGTGCGCTGCCTTTTATTTTCACCGGTTTGCAGATTAGCATGGGAGTTTCATGGTTTTCTCTTGTTGCCGGTGAAATGCTTGCAGGTGAGTATGGTCTGGGCTATCTCATCTGGAACTCATTCATTCTCGTGCAATACCCCGTCATCGTCATAGCAATGGTGACGCTCGGTGTCATCGGATGGACCAGCAGTGCGCTTATCCGTTTTGTGGGGACACTCCTCATGAAATGGCAGTCACGGGAATCATCTTTGTGAGGTTTATTATGACTAGTACACAACCTATATTATCGCCGGCCACTTCAGGGACAATCTCAGATGCGCGGGTCAGCGGACAAATAAGCATCAGAAACGTAACAAAGATCTATGATCCCGAAGGTGCCAATGTTCTTGCCCTCGATAATTGTTCGCTCGAAATTCAGGCCGGCGAGTTCTGCGTTGTCGTCGGCCCGTCCGGATGCGGAAAAACAACGCTTCTGAATGCTATTGCGGGCTTTCATGACATAACGTCCGGGCAGATCGATCTCGACGGTGAACTCCTCTGTTCCAAAGACAGACAGGCCGAGCCCGGAGCAGATCGTATTGTTGTTTTCCAGCAAGGTGCACTTTTCCCCTGGTATACGGTTCTCGAAAATGTACTGTACGGGCCTTCGGTACAGGGTAAAATGAAAGGGATGAAAGCCCGGAAGGCAGCAGAGGAGATTCTTGCGCAGATGGGCCTGAAAGGCATTCTGCACAGTTATCCGAGCGAAATATCGTCGGGCATGCGGCGGCGCGTCGAGATAGCGCGTGCTATGATGAACAATCCGAAAATATTGCTGATGGACGAACCATACCGTGCCATGGATGCGCTCACCAAAACGATCATGCACAAAAATCTTCTTGATGTATACGATAGATCAAACAAAACTATTTTTTTCATTACGCATGACCTTGAAGAGGCCATCTTTCTCGGAACCAAAGTTGTTGTTATGACAACGCGGCCCGGCAAGATCAAGAAAGTCATCGATGTCGAACTCCCCAGGCCACGCGATTTTAGAATCCTCACATCGGAGCGCTACCTCGAACTCAAACAGGAAGCAATTGAGTCGGTGCACGAAGAGGCGAAAAAGGCGTTCGAGGCAGGAGAGCGGGAGCTTGCATGATGGCCGGCATGCCGTAGGAGGCAGAACAGTGACAACAAACAAGCCTGCAGTGTTCATGGGAATAAACCTTCGTAAACTACGCAAAAAAATATTCAGCAAAACGACCCTTCGAGGTATTGTTGCGATAATAGTAACAGGTATTTTATGGGAAGTATGCGCGCGTCTCCAGGTTCCGATCATAGGCATGATCCCCGCACCAAGCTCAGTGTACGGTTCTCTGATAGAACAGATCCAGGACAAATCCTACTGGGAATGCTGGATAGTCAGTTACGACCGGGTCTTGACGGGCTTTGTCATAGCCATGATAGTCGGAATCCCGCTTGGCCTGGTCATGGGACTGAGCCGCCATTTCAGGGACCTGACCTTTCCGACACTGGAGATCCTCAGGCCTATTCCACCCCTTGCGTGGGTGCCGACCGCGGTAATCTTCTGGCCAACGCCGGAAATGAGCATGATTTTTGTGACGTTTTTAGGTGCTTTTTTTACCATGGTACTGAATATCCTTGGCGGCGTAAAAAGTGTGGATATCCGCCATGTGCGCTCTGCCCAATCTCTGGGGTCGAGCAAAAAAGATATATTCTGGCGCATAGTCCTGCCTGCCACGCTTCCAAGCCTTTTTACAGGCATGACCGTTGGAATGGGTATAACGTGGGCTGTTGTTGTGGCTGCTGAAATGATTGCAAGCCGTTCTGGCCTTGGTTTTTTAACCTGGAAATCCTATGTTGCCGGCGACTACCCGGTTATCGTGATAGGTATGATCAGCATAGGGATAGCCGGCTATATCTCGAGCGCAGTTATCCGTTTCTTGGGGGATCGTCTTACCCCTTGGCTCAAGATCATTTAGTAGCGTACTTTACGACGAGGTGGCACGTATATGAACGGACATCACGAACCGACCGCGCCGCAGAGCGGCAATATGCAGGTCAATGCGATATCGAAATCCTTCGGTATCGGACCACTGCGGCAACAGGTTATAGAGAACTGCACCTTTACGCTCGAAAAAGGGAAGTTGACAGTCCTTATCGGACCTTCCGGATGCGGCAAGACGACGCTCGTCAACCTGCTTGCCGGCTACGAAACACCTGATTCCGGAAGCATTACTGTTGACGACGTGCCCGTGAAGGGGCCCGGTAAGGACCGCCTCGTCGTCTTTCAGGAAACTGCGCTTTTCCCCTGGATGACGACGTTTCAAAATGTTGTGTACGGTCCGATGGTCCGCGGCGAAAAGAATAAAAAAGAGCTCGAAGAAGAAACCATGCATCTGCTGCACAAAGTGGGGCTGGCTGATTTTCGGGACAAATATCCGATTCAGCTGTCAGGAGGCATGCAGCGGCGCTGCGAGCTCGTGAGAGCGCTTATTAACAGGCCCAAGATTATGCTGATGGATGAGCCGTTCAGGGGTCTTGATGCCATGACCCGTGAACTCATGCAGGAATACTATGTACGGCTGTTTGAAGAGAACCACCTGACCAACCTTTTCATCACCTCGGAACTGGAGGAGGCGATTTTCCTTGCCGACAGGCTTATCATCCTTACCAACCGTCCCGCAAGCACGAGGACCGTGATGGAGATAGACCTGCCGAGACCGCGCGAGTTCAAGGTTCTCGCAACACGGGAATACCTGCACTATAAGCAGCAGGCGCTTGAGATTCTTCATGAAGAGGCGATGAAGGCGTTTTCAAGCGGAAGCAAAGCTGCAGTTTCAGATTTTCTTGAAGCATATTCTGAAGTCGAACCCCGATAAGGCTGCTGTGGTGACCAGATGGATAAATCACATGCCGTGCTTCGCGCTATCATGATCACGACGGCCGTATTGGCGGCTGTATTCTCCCTTCTTGCAAGCGTGGCCCGCGCCCGCGGAGCGCCGGGTAAAATTGTCACCATGCTTTATTACTCTGCGTACGGCCTCATGTTTATCAGCATTATTCTCTTTATCCTTATCGGCATGAATGGATGACTCCTTGCGTGAGACAGCCGGTGCGAGTCTTGAACATGGGTTGAGGCAGGCCGTACCGATTCCGTATGCTATCCTTCGCCGGTGAGAATGCCGCGCTTCCTACTTTTGCTGTTAAGAACTCGGAGAATGGTTTTTGAGTGACATTGTATATGCCAGCATAATCATCGCGATCGCTTCTTTTTCGCAGTCCATCGCAGGCGTCGGCTTCGTGATGGTTGCCACGCCGTTTCTGCTAGCCATCCTGGATGTAAAAGACACGGTACTGATAACGTTTGCTCTCTCTGTCATATGTCAGATTCTGATTGTCTGCAGACACTGGCGCATGGTACATCCGCAAATGTTCCTGAATTTTGTGCTTGGAAGCATGTTCGGTGCGTTTCCCGGCCTTTGGCTCTTTTCGGTTGCAAGTCTCTCGACTCTGAAATTCATTATAGGCCTTACGCTTCTTTCAATTTCTTCTTTCACGCTCTATAAGCTGAAGTCCACATGGAATATGATCGAGAACACTACATCATACAGGAGAACACCCGAATCTCCGTTCGTATGGAATATAAGGGCTCTCAGGCGAGGCATCACCGACCTTCAGGGACAGGCGCAACTCTTCGTCGGATGCGCGGCGGGTTTTTTCGGGCCAAGCATTGGAATGCCGGGCATCCCCCTCACGGTATATTTTAGTGCAGTTAATATGGATAAGGACGTCGCGCGGAGCACGACCCTTTCCTTTTTTATTGTTATCTGCATGGTCACGCTTCTGGCAAATTACAGCGCAGGCAATATCACCCCCACAGTCATCCGTGTTGCACCTCTTCTGGTACCGTCGGTCTTGGTTGGCATGGTGGTGGGAAACTTGGTTTTTCCCAAAATATCGCAGCGATGGTTTCAGTTAATACTGAATCTGATTATACTGTATTCTGCATGCAAAATTCTGTTCGAATACTGGCAGTAGCATCTTTCTAGCTCAGCTGTGTCATAAATTCTATTGAAAAAGCATGATGATTCCTGGCGATTGGACAACTATGAAATGGACACCGCCAATTAGTAGATGATTTTACTTAGGAATACCTTCCCTATTCAGTACAGTAGCCGCGCACCCTTCTGATTCCGCTTCCGCATTCTCGTAAGCTTCATTTTGGTTTTTTACTACCCGATTGTTTACAAACCTTGTTGTTATTCATATAGTATGTTATATTTTTTTAGCAATGGTTTTTCTCTGTTCATCATTGCAGACAACAGGTATTATCGGACGACCTGTTTTATCGACATTTGGAAAGGAGAAGGATCACGATGATTAAAGAAAAGGGATTAAGGACAGACATGCCTATCGCGCAGTATATGGCTCTGGCAATTCAGCCGGCCATGGTGGGAACATTCAAGAGAGACAACATCAAAACCAACATCGACCATATCACCGACATCATCCGGGCCGGGTACTGGCTTGGCGGCATTGAAATGCCGGTCAAATTGGCCGCAATCCCGGAAGGGGCATTGCAGGGATTCAACGATGAATTGATGGATCGGGACCATGTAGACTTTGCCAGAAATATGGCAATAGAAATTCCCGGCCCGGAAACGGACATGCTGGGGAAAATCGCGAAGGAATTCGATCTGTATGTGATTGCGCAGGCAAAAGTGAAGCACCCGAAAATAAAAGACCGGTTTTTCAATTCGGCATTTTTGATCAACCCCGAAGGAGACGTGGTCCTGCAAAGCCATAAAATGCAGGTGTTCTGCCGGGAGCATTCGACGGTGCCGCACGATGTATGGGACACATGGATGGAATTGTACGGATATGAAATGGATTCCATCTATGCCGTCGCCGACACGAATATCGGAAGAATCGGGCTGATCTTTTGTCAGGAGGGAGACTATCCGGAACCTGCCAGGGGACTTGCCATGAACGGGGCGGAAATCATTTATCGTGCGAGCGCCCCCGAACCGGCGGTATCCAGGGGATGGTGGGAAATTCAAAACAGGGCCCGGGCACTCGACAACACCTGTTACGTTGTCGCTCCCAATGTCGCCTCATATTTAGTGCATCCGGAGGGGACGGGTCCGGTGGACAATTTCGGCGGACAGTCCATGATCGTCCATTATGATGGACGTATCCTGTCTTCCGTTACGGGCGGCGCAAGCATTTATGCGGGCGGCATCATCGATATCGAATCTCTGCGGGAATATCGCGAGAGGTCGCTTTTCGGGAATTGGATGAAGGATCTGCGCACGGAACAATACAAGCTCATATACGAAACGCCCGTGTTTGAGAAAAATCTTTGCATGAACAGACCGCCGCTGAAGCATGCGCCGACCGATGACATTTACCGGGAGAGCATCAAACGGCTGATCGACCGGGATGTATGGGCTAAAAGTTATAAAACCAAAATGAAGGAAAAAGAGCAAAAATAAGCGGACAATATGCACGATGTGATGGCAGCTCCCGGCTCCGTTTCGATACCAGCCTGTTCGATTGCCGCCTGCCGTGCAAAAAGGAATTGGCATGAATATCTGCATTGCGGGCAATGGAAAATTGGCAAATGCACTCGTGAACGATTTAAGCAAACAGTATAAAATTACGCGCTGGGATGATTTGAGAAAAACGGAAAAAGCCGGCGTGTACTTGATTCATGCCGGCAGCGGCAGGCAATTACAGGAGTGCTTACGCTATTGTAATGAGACAGGTTCAATTTTAATCGAATTGTCCACGGGAACGCTCTGGCCCACTGTGGAAATAAAATGCCCGGTAATCAATTGCCCGAATACTGCCATTCCAATAGTAAAGATGCTGGGTATTTTGCGGCAATACGGCAATGACTTTAAGAATTACAAAATAAGAATTATTGAATCTCACCAGGCAAGCAAGAAGACGGCAGCCGGGACTGCGCTTGCTATGGCCGATTCCTTCAGTTTTCCGCCGGAGCAAATAGAATCAATACGCAACGCCGATGCTCAAAAACAAATCGGGATTCCGGAGGAATATTTAACTGCGCATGCGTACCACAAAATTATCATCGAAGATGAAGGCTGTGAAATCGCACTGGAATGTAAGGTCTTCGGCCATGCATCATACACGAAAGGAATAAAACATCTCATTGCTGCATTACGCAAGAAAAAATTGGAAAACCGTATATATCAGGTTGCCGAAATAATGGAAATGGAGCGTCGTGCAAAACAATAAGCTTGCGCGCTGCCGGCAGCCTGACGACTGCTTCAAAGGGAGCGCGAAGATTTACCATGCCGGTCAGCACATTACCAGGCTCTGCGGCACCGCATCCGGTACAAACAGGTTTATTCCGAATTTTTTATAGTTGGCGATAATCGCCTGACCTTCCGGCGAAGTAACAAAGGCGATGAATTCCATGGCTTCACAGTATCTAACGCCGGGAAACCGGGCCGGATTCACCGCGATGACGCTGTACAGGTTGGTAAGCAGTTCATCGCCTTCCACGAGAACTTTCAGCCCGATTCTGGATTCGTAGTTTTGGAACGTAGCGCGGTCCGACAGGATATAGGCTCCCGTACCATCTGCCATAAGCAGCGAATCCCCCATCGAGGCATGCGCTTCAATGTACCAGTCGTTTCCTTTCGGTTTGATGCCCGCTTCCTTCCAGAGCGCCAGCTCTTTTGCATGCGTGCCCGAGTCGTCACTGCGGGACACGAAGGCGGCATTCTTATCAGCGATCAATCCGAACGCTTTGACCGCACACGTCTGGGGTTTAATCCGCGCAGGATCTTTCTTCGGACCGAGAACGACAAAGTCATTGTGCATGACCCGCCGCCGGTTTACACCAAAACCGTCCGCAACAAACTGCTCTTCCCGGAGCGGATCATGGACAAACAGAAGGTCGGCCCTGCCTTGCCTGGCAATTCGCATGGCCTGGCCCGTACCTACTGCGATAATTTCGACAGCTGCTCCGTAGCGGGTCATTTTTTCATAGGCGGGAATAAGAATCTTGAAAAGGCCCGAGTTCATGGTGCTTGTCGTTGAGGCAATAACAAGTTTCCCCCCGGTTGTTTTCATCATGAATATCACCTTCTGCGGAATGAGCTAGACGTCATATGGAAATATACCACACATTCGGTTTTAATACAGCGTATTTAGAAGGCATTACCTGATTACCGTGCCGTTTTGGCGTCCGGAGTAAAAGCTTGCATTTTAAAGCAAACACAGTATAATGTCCTATACCATCCACGGGCACGACGCTCTGTTTTCTGTTCAAGATGCCGTTCACGTCCAGCATTGACCACGAGATTTCTCAGCTCTTTCTTTTCACCGGTAAAAAGAGTTAGCGCCTTCGGTCCATAGCGATATGGCTCAATAGTTTCACCCGTGGAATATACGTGCACTCATTGTACGCAACCGTACGGTGCGGCAGCGACCGCCCGCGCGAACAATAAATCAAAGAAGGAGGCATTATGGCGAAAAAACTGTATGTAGGGAATTTGTCGTACAATACCCACGAGGAGGATTTACGGGAGGCGTTTTCAAAGTTCGGCGAAGTTGTATCTGCAACGCTGATCGTTGATCAAACAAACGGCAGATCCAAGGGATTTGGTTTCGTGGAAATGGCGTCGGATGAGGACGGCGACAAGGCGATCTCATCGATGAACGGCACGTCATTTATGGACAGGACCATCACGGTGAACGAAGCGCGGCCCAAGATGGAGCGCGGGAGATCAGGATTTGGCGGCGGTGGCGGAGGCGGCCGCGGCAGACGCGGTGGCGGAGGCGGCAGGCCCGGCGGCGGAGGGGGGCGGTCTTGGAAATAAGGGTTCAGTCCGGAGATGTCGAAAAAGCTTTGCGCACGCTGAAAAAGAAACTCCAGCTTGACGGCTTGCTGGGGGATCTGAAAAAGCGGCGCTTTTATGAAAAGCCCTCGGTTAAAAAAAAGAGAAAGCGTCTCGAGGCACAGAAACGTCGGAGAAAACTCTCCCGGCGCTCGGGGCCGTCCGGTTTTAGGACAAATCAGGAACGCTGAGTGACGAGCCTCGTCAGAGACGCTTGGATTGTGCGTTACGTCACGGAAAAGCACTTTTTCGTAACATAATTCTCGTTTTTTTTTCAAAAAAGTCCTATCTATTTCCCTCTGCATGGAGTAAAGTGGCTGGCACGAGATCCGGTTGCTGTTGTTCAATGAGGAATTTCTGGAAAAGTGCTGGTCCTTTCTCAAGGCCTCCACAAGGCTCACTGTCAGCCACCTTTCACTTCCTCCTGCATCATTAATGTTATTGCCGCCACGACTAAGGAGGACTGTGCAATGCATGTCTTTTTGATATATGTCCGGGACGAAACCTACTTCACGGTCTTGTCCGGGAAATCAAGCGGAACACAGTCCGATCCCGGACGGGTGAAAGTGATGGCATTTCCCCCGCTCGGCATCCAAACGCTGGCGCCGGTTCTTCGCAATCATGGACATGCCGTACGCATGTTCGATACCTGCCACCCGGGGATGCAGGCAGAGCACATCATGAAAGCGCTCAATGAAGACAATCCTGACGTCATTGCGCTTTCCTTTTTATCGGTGACTGCATATCTCACCCTGAAAACGCTGGCCAAACAACTCAAATCAAATTCTCCCCACATACCGATCATAGTCGGCGGCGCATTCGCCTCCATGAATGCGGGCCTCATCCTGCAGAACTGTGCTGCTATCGATTCTGTGGGTGTCGGCGAGGGAGAAGAGTTACTGCCCGACTATGTGAGCAATCTCGACAACCCGGCAGCCGTGAAAGGACTTGTGTGGCGCAACGGCGAAACCATAATTCACAATGAGCAGCGGCCGCTTATCAAGGATCTTGATCAGTTTCCCTATCCCGACCGGACCAGCCTGCCGATAGATTATATCGAATCCCTGCCTCTCGATGTCCCTGCCGTCCTGTCGCTGGACAAGTTTTGTACGATGCAGACTTCGCGAGGCTGCCCGTTTCATTGCATTTATTGCGATATTCCGAGCATCTCACAGGGCAGGTGGCGCAGTCGCTCCGCAGAACATGTTTTAGGCGAGATGCAGCAATTAAACGATATGGGGTATCGCTCCGTATATCTGACCGATGACCATTTTCTGCTGGATCGAAAACGCATCAACGATATATGCGGCGGCATCATCGAACGCAAATTCACGTTTCGCTGGGGATGCGAAGGCCGCGTTGATTCAGTCGCCATTGATCAGTTGCCGATCATGAGCAAAGCAAACTGCGATATGCTGGCATTCGGGGTTGAAGCCGGAACACAAAAAGTACTGGATCGGCTCGGAAAGAGCCAGACCCTTGAACAGATAGAATATGCCGTGGGGGAAGCGAAAAAACAGGGTATTTCACGGGTGCACGGCTTCTTCGTCGTTGGTTCACCTGACGAAACAGCAGATGACATTATCAAAACCTTCCAGTTTGCGGCCCGCCTGCGTTTGGACACCTTTGGCTTTAACCGGCTAAGCGTCTACCGGGGCACTCCGTTGTGGAAAGAGTACGTTGATCGAGCGATCATCGAAGATCAGAAAGACTGGTACAAGTCGTTCAAGTGCTGCGATATCGATCCAACGACGCTTCCGGCGGACAGCGTGAACCGTCTCCGGATGCTGGGATACGCGCTGCTGTTTGCCTGCCGGATATTCGGACGTCCGATTCAAACCTATCAGCTCTTAAAAACATTCGGCAGGCACATGAAATTGTCTGCTTTGATCAAATTACTCTCCAGCCCTTTTCGCTGGCAGAATATAACGCGAAAACCGGTATTGCCGGCCAAGATGCTTGATGCCGGCCTCGCCCGCTCGGTGTGATGCGCGTCTTCGTCAACGATTCTGCCGTGAATCTGTTCTTTGCGAGTTCCCGCAAGTGCTGCGATCAATCTCCGCTGTTAAGCCGGAGCAGTCGAAGCAGCAGCGCAACTGTCTCCTTTCTGCTTAAAAATCTCACTACTTTTCATTGAGAAAAATATTTTTTTGCGCAATAATACTTTATTATTATCATTTATGCTAGTCGGTGTGTTTATGAATTATTCGGGAGGAATCCTTATGGTTATGCTCCGATGCATGCTGTTAATATTTACTCTTCTTGTCTGGCCAGTTCTGCATGTAATGGCCGCCAGCCCCGACACTCATAAAATCGCGTTTATCAACAACTGCACTCAAACGATATGGGTGGGCCAGACCGGCTCGATCGTGGGGACGGCAACAACGGTGAATGACGGATGGGAGATGGCCGCGAAGTCGGGCCCTATCGTAAAAACCATCCCGGTCAACTTTTCGGGCAGGTGGTGGCCGCGGACCGGATGCACGTTTAACAGCAGCGGCAAGTGTCCCACTCAGGGCGTCAATTGCTGCGCATCCGGCGGATGCATTACCGCCGACCCCACGTACTTCGGTTTGCAATGCACTGCGGGCGGAGAGCCCCCGGTGTCTCTGTTCGAAGTCACGCTTGACGCCGTCAGCGGAAACGGACCGATCGATTATTTGGACCTCAGCATGGTGGACGGGTTTTCCGTGCCCATGAAAATGGTTCCCGACAGCGGAACGTACAATCCCAAGGAAGACAACGGAATGGACCCGACCAAATGGTGCCAGACCAAGGGGTGGGTGACAAATCCCACCTGTCCGACGGCCCTCTGGGACGACACCAACAAGGTGTGCTGGGGCCCCTGCGCATATTACACGCACCATTATAATTATGTGAATCCGGACGGATCGATCAAGACGAACAAGGCAAATATCTGCTGCGACAATTCGAACGTAGATCCCACCCCCAACCCGAGCAGCGGCAAGAAGTGCGAAAACCAGACCGACGACTTTGCCGGCGGATTCGGCTGCTCTCCCTATGGGCCGTGCATTCATGCCGACGAGAAGTGCTACGCAAAGGACTCGGGCAAGCACGGCTATTGGGGCGCCATTGTCGATGCGGACTGGCCGGACATCAACAAGTCCGCGGAGTACATAACGAATGTGAACACCGGGGTTCCGGGCGTATACGCCTGGCAGTTCGACGACCTGAACAGCACGTTCAACTGCAGAAAGACAGGAGGCGCAGTAGACTATACGATTACCTTCTGTCCCGACCATTAATGAGAGCAGAGCGCCTTGCAGGCGACCTTGAGCAAAGGACGGAAACAATGATGGCTGACAACGTTTATGCATGCCGACGTAATCTCACTTTTTTCCTGTTCATTTTTTGTCTGCTGACCGCAAGCTGCACCAACGGCGGAAGCGGCTCGGGGCAGTCGAACTATACTGTCCATGCCGTCGGCTCGTCCGCGACTGATGCGGCGGGAACGATACAAGCCCCGGTGTATTGGAAAAACAACGCGATTACGGAGCTCTCCCGCATCGATTCGAACTGCAGCGGTTACGCGAATTCGATTGCCGTCGACGGGCAGGATATCTATATTGCCGGAACCACGTTCAAGTGTTCAGCAGGATCAAGCGCGCACACGCCTGTTGCCGCGTACTGGAAAAACGGGGTCCGAACGGATCTGGAGCGCCCCGCAGCGCACGCCAGCGATGCCTCGGAAGCGCAGCAGCTCATTGTTTCGGGCGGGTCCGTCTATATCGCAGGATATGTCACCGGCGACAGCGGACCTCTCCCCGTGTACTGGAAGGACGGGGCGATTGTGTATCTGACCGATATTCCCTACAGCGGGATAAAGGCGCGCGCTTCGAATATCTTTGTGGACGGCACCGACATCTATGTAAGCGGGGCTGTTCTGTTCGACACTCCGTACCCGGTGTACTGGAAAAACGGCACGGCGACAAAACTGCCGATCACCAGCGGATACAGCGGCAGCAGCGTTCCGCTGTCCATCAA
Organism: Nitrospirota bacterium; assembly: GCA_963663225.1. Taxonomy (GTDB): domain Bacteria; phylum Nitrospirota; class UBA9217; order UBA9217; family UBA9217; genus JBAZLV01. The sequence goes on from OY760142.1 coordinate 1,656,743, forward strand.
GATTTCGGGCGGAGACGTGTACGTGTTCGGCCACATCCGCCACCGCCGGACCCAAACGGACTATGACACCCGCGAACGGGCGGTCTACTGGAAAAACGGAACTCTTGTGCCGCTTTTTTCGCTGGACAGCGGGGTCGGCTACGCATACGGCGGGGCCGTGTACAACAGCTCGCCCTACAGCGCGGGCGGGTACATCGTGAGCGGCCTTTATACTCCCTCGCTCTGGGTGAACCAGACGCGGCAGCAGCTGTCCATGGTTGACGAAGGACTGTACGGAATGGCGCACGATGTTTTGGTGAATGAATCTGGCACCTTTGTTGCCGGGTGGACCTACCAATCTCCTGATCCGAGCGACCCTGATGTGGCTTTAATAGCCATCCCCTGTGTCTGGATTAACGGCAACAGGGTTGATCTGGCGAGATTTTCTTCGAGGTCAGCCTTTGCGAGGGAACTCGTCGTAACGAAATAACACGGCATTGGTAAAGCCTCACGAAGTCAGCCCGCGCCATGCCGGGGTTTTGTGCCTCTGAGCAAGAATGTCGTCACGGCAGAGGCGTACTCTCAGCAGGCCTGAGACCGTTATCCGAAAAATCAGAGAAAACCAGATGAACCGTTGAATATAGTTGCGCTGTAAAAGAGCGCCCTTCTCTCCGGATCCGGCTGTCTTGACATCGCGGAACGAACATGGTATAAACCTTTCAAGAAGTGCGAACAAGCAGCAATTTCCCCTAATTATTTTACAACTTAATACGCATATGATAAGGCCGCTGATCCATGGCGGCCTTTAGGTTTTTCCGGTTCCCGCGGACAACCGATCAAATTGGATCTCAAAAAAAAGGAGGATTTGACATGGGAGAACACGCTATTACCATTACGGAGCTTGATCTTTCAAGACTGACGGCACTCATTGATTCGCAAAAAGGTTCAAACCTTCGGGACAAGGACCATTTGACAGGTTTGGAGGATGAGCTGTCGCGCGCAGACGTGGTGGACTCAAAAGACGTGCCGCCGAACATCGTGACCATGAACTCAAAAGTGCGGCTGCGCGACGTCCAAAGCGGAAAAATCATGGAGCGAACGCTTGCCTATCCCCGGGACGCGCGTTCCGCGGAGGGAACACTTTCGATCATGACCCCCATCGGGACGGCCATTATCGGATATGCAGAAGGGGACGTCATTGAATGGGCGGTTCCCGGCGGACTGAAACACATAAAAATAGAAAAAATTCTGTATCAGCCGGAAGCTGCGGGAGATTATCATCTTTGATGTTTTGCCCGCGCGCCTTTTTTCGGCGGATTTTTGATGAATTTCATGACAGGAGAACGTGAACATGGAGATATTGTCCCGTTCATTCTATAATCCAACGGTAGCAGTGGACCTTGGCACCGCGCATACCCGAGTCGCCTGGGGAACGCAGCCGGCGCTTGAATTGCCTTCCCTGGCGGGAGAACGGTCCGCATTGCGCTACGGCATTGTCGTGGATCAGGGCGCTGCCGTGGCAGTGCTGCAACCGCTCCTGAGGTCTGCAAACAGGCTGGGCATACTGCGGCCGTGCGCCATCGCCTGTGTTCCGACAGACGTGAACAGCCGGGAACGGGAAGCGGTGGTCGATTGCGTCATGAAAGCGGGCGCGGCTGCTGTTTTTGTCGTTCTCGAACCGTTTGCAGCAGCGGTCGGGGCCGGTGTTGATATAGCCTCTCCCTATGCTCATATGATTGTTGATATCGGCGAGGGCGTTACCGACTGTGCGATCATCAGGGAGGGAAAAATAATCGCAACGCGGGCAGTGCGTCTCGGATGCAGCGACCTGCGCGAAGCAATAGCAGGAACCATCCTGACTGAATGGGGCCTCTGCGTCACGACTCAGGAGGCTGAAAGGATACTGCGGCGCGTAGGCGTCGTGCAGGCGTCGGGAGAAAAGGAATGCATATCGATTGCGGGGTTCAGCGGCAAGAATGATACGCAGGCCATCCTGCGCGTTCCGATCAATCCAATTCGCACGTCCATACAGCCTGTGCTGACAGCAATGCTGGACGGTGTTGTTACTCTGCTGCACGACATCAAGCACGAATGCGGAAGCCAGATAATCGACACTGGACTGCTTCTTACCGGAGGAGGCTCGCTTCTCCGGGGCATGCGCGACCGGGTCGCGGAAACAACCCTCCTCGATGTTTCGTCTGCGGCTGATCCCCTCGGCGCCGTAGTGTATGGCGCCCGAAGAATGCTTCCCGTGGCCCGGGCGCTGAAGCTGTGGAATTAGCGACGGCGCTCGCTTCCTGAAATGAAAGAATTCTCGCAGAAATTCTCCCTGCAGCCCTACTGAAGCAACCGGTACTTTCCTGTTTTATAACCGCCTGCTTTCTCCACCAGGCCGCTTTTCAGGAGAGGTCGGAGCAGATAATGAGCTCCCGGCTTGGATACATCCAGCTCCTGCATGATCTCCCGGATGTTCATCGGGATATCTTTCAACACGTTCAACAGCCTCTCCTGCCTGGGTGTCAGGGAAATGCTCAGCGAGCCGGCGGCCTGAACGGCATTGATCCTCTTCCACAGATCTTTTAATGTCACCAGTACTGCTTCGCCGACGTATTCGATCCAGGTGGTCAGATCGCCGTTCGAGGCATCCACCTTCTGAAGCTCCCGGTAATACCGCGCCCTGTTCTGCAAATAGACTTCATCCACGGAAAAAATGTGGTACCGGTCGAACGCGCGCTGATACAGAATCCAGTCCGCGAGCAGTCTTCCCACACGGCCGTTGCCGTCCATAAACGGGTGGATATATTCGAATTGATAATGGATTATCGCCGACGCAATGACGGCCGGCAGGTGCTTTCCCTCCTGATCCAGCCATGCAAGCATCTCGTGCACCAGTTTCGGCACCTCCTGGGCTTTGGGCGGTCTGTGCTTGCCCACGGCAATTGGTTCGCTGCGGAACGCTCCGAACGGGCCGAGATCGAGGGCGTACCCGTTCGCAATAATCGCGTGCAGTTTGAGAATGTCCGCGTTCTTCGGGGGTTTTCCGGCGTGTTTTGCCGCGTACCGGAACGCCTCAAGATAGTTGAGAATTTCCTGCTTCTTTTTATGAGACCGCGTCGGCACTTCACCGCCGCCGGATATGATCCTGACTTCGTTCAGCGTGAGGGGATTTCCTTCAATGGCCGTGGACGCATGCACGATTCTGACGGCTGCGTCGCTGCCGAGCCGGGGGACCCAGGGCAGAAGGATGCGCGACTGCTCGATCATCGTTTTCAACGCGGTAATTTCCTCGAGCAGGGTCAGCATGCGGGGTGTTATGGTGTAGGTGACAGGCAGGGTTGTCTGCATGGGCTTCCGTCCTCTGTTTAATAGTATAGTAAAAGTATACCAATAAGTAAAGTAAAAAGTATACCTTGCCAGCCGTCTTCCCGGGTTTCGGCATCGCGGAAGTTTTCTCAGGTCTGGACATTTTCGTTAAACTATAGTACTTTTGAGTACATTACTCCCCCTGAATCAGAACAACCTTCATGAAAGTGATTTCTTGTAAAAATAAGGCGGCCAGGCATGAAATCATTTGTTCCTATCGAACGTATCGGGAAAAGATATTCTTTGCACATGGGCAGAAGGTCATGCCGGACTGAGAAGCAAGACGTGATGAATTTACTGAACAATGACCAATGCAGGAGGTCGCTATGAAACGGCTGATAAGTGTTTTCTGCATCAGCGTGGTTTTAATTGCACTGAACGCTTCTCCCGCGTTCTGCCTGCGGGTGCTCAAGGATGTTCCTCTTGACGCCTGCATTGTCATGGGCAAGTACGATCCAAGCGCTGCCGCGTATGTAATCGAAACCCGCAACAAACTGCTGAACGCGCAGAATCCGTCGTTTCTTTCCGCTCAGGAGGCAGCATCCCTCGACGCAAGCAATGCCTGCGACGTTGTCGTCAAAATTTCCCAGCCGGGCTCCTGGTCCGTCAAAGCAGACATCTTTTCCGCCCAGACCAGGGAGCTCCTGACGAGCGTGGAAGCGAGTGGTTTTTTCAGCGGCCGCAACATTGTTTCCCGGATATTCCTGGCGCTCGACCCGGACGCGCAGCCCGCGAAGCAGCTTATGCAGGAGCGCGCCGCGCGGCTTGCGAAAGCAGAGGCAAAGAAAGATGAGTCGGCAAAAAGAACGCCACCGAACGAGACTCAAGGCGCACCTGCAACAGCCGCATCCGTTGTCCGGTCTGATGTCGATGACCTGCCGCAGGCCGGTGTGCAGCAGAATAAAAACGCCTATGCCCTTGTGATCGGGATCGAAACCTACCGCCAGAAGCTTCCGAAGGCGGATTTCGCAGTCCGCGACGCCCGGACAACGGCCGACTATCTCACCAAAGTCATGGGATATCCCGAAGCCAATGTCGTCACCCTTGCCAACGAGCACGCGGCATTGGGGGATTTTGTCAAATACTTCGAAAAATGGCTGCCGAACAACGTGGAGCAGGGCGGCACGGTCTTCATTTACTATTCCGGCCACGGCGCTCCGAACCCGAAAACAGGCGAGTCGTATCTTGTTCCTTACGACGGCGATCCGTCGTTCATTGCGGAGACCGGCTTTCCATTAAAAAGAATGTACGATGCTTTGGCAAAACTTCCCGCGAAGCAGATTATCGTGGCACTTGATTCATGCTTCTCCGGAGCAGGAGGAAGGAGCGTTCTTGCAAAGGGCGCCCGTCCGCTTGTCATGAACCTGAGCATTGACGCGCATGCCTCGAAAAACATGACGATCTTTGCCGCTTCGTCCGGCGACCAGATCAGCTCGACGTATGATGAAAAAGGCCATGGCTTGTTTACCTATTTCATGCTCAAGGGAATCAAGGAAGAGGGCGTCCTGAAGCAGAACGGATCGCTCGATTTCAACGACCTGTTCACGTACGTGAAGCCCCAGGTAGAGCGGATCGCGCGGAAGCTGTACAACAACGAGCAGACACCGCAGTTGATCGGGGGAAATAAAAAAAGCAGGAATTGAAAAGAAAAAGGTCCGGGATTCTTAATGGTGACGTTCAGTTTCTCTAGTCGTACAAGTCAGCCTGAAGCCTTTTCTGGCTTTCCATGTCCAGCCTCTTATACGCAAGGTAGTTCTGTTTTTCCATTTCGTAAAGCTGCTTTTTGAAAAGCATCGTTAAATTATAGTATTCACTGAGCCGTTTTTCATACCGCAGGCCGTGAGGGGTTCTGTGCGTGTCAAGATATGCCAGAATCGCCAGGTAGTGAAAGACCACGTCGCGTTCGGCAGAGCCCCGGAGTTCCTTTACATAAACGGGATTCCCGTCGCGGTCCTTCCCCACGACGCTGAAGCCTATTTTGGAGCCGCCGAATATCCTCATAATGTAATAGCCCACCGCGTTGTAGCCGAATGAATACCGAAAATGGATGAAAGTCTCATTCTTCCCGATCGGTATCGCCTCAAGCCCGAAACGGTGGTCCCGCGTTTTCGCGGGCCCTTCCTGCGCGGCAACGCCGAAATGAAAATATCCGGCTTGCCGCTCGCTCATGCGGTAGATGAATTTCAGCTGATAAGCGGCGTCAAGAGGGTCAGAATAGGTATGGACATTATAGACGTTCAGGCGCCAGTGATCGTCCGCCTCCTTGTACGTACACGCACGGATATCCGGATGAGACAAAACAATCTGGCACCAGTTGCCCGGAATCATCAATTCGTTCTGGACGGTCTTAAAAGGATACTTGACCGTGCCGTAGATATCGATGCGGGAAGTATTTTGACTTACGGACGATTCAACATGAAACAGGGCGGGCCCGGAGTTGTTCTCCAGCTTTTGCGTGATCGCCTGGTATTTCTCCCGAAGCAATTCAGGCCCGGAAGGAGAGGCGTCATCACCGTAGGATACGGCTGCCCGCGATACCAGCAGGAAAAAGAAGACCAGGAAAAAACACGCACGAATGCGCTCTCGACGGCAATGCAGAATTTTCACGGCGGAGCATGCTCCTTCTTGTTGTGAAATGGTGTTCAGACTCTGCACGTTCCACAGGCAAACCCGGAGAGTGAATCAGGATTTCGAGGGCGCGCGGCAAGCCGGAAAAACAGCCAAAATAACGTGGCACACAATATAATCCAGATTTGCCGCCCTGTCAATAATGCAGGAGGGTACTTCCTAATTCTTTCTTCATAATTGTCTTTTGACATTTTCGTTAAATTATAGTACCCTTGGTTCGGCAATTCCCCCCTGAATCAGAACAACCTTCATTAAGAACGATTTCTTGTAAAAATAAGGCGGCACAGGCATGAAATCACTTGTTCCCATCGAAGTCATAGAGAAAAAGATACTCTTCATTAAAGGGCAGAAGGCCATGCTCGATAGCGATCTGGCAGACTTTTATGGTGCAGCCTTTTAATTTACGTCTTGATTATTTGTTGATAATGATGGGGCAGGGTGAAAGTGTGAGAGGGAAATAAAAATAGCAATTTTCAAGTCTGGTCATTAGGATTTACTGAGGATTTAGGATGGCCCTGCGCAATTTCTAAAAATGAAAAATCCTTTGTAACGGATCAAGAGCAGAAAAACCGATCGATTTTATAGGTGATCTAAATTTAACGATTGATATAAGACACTATGTGATACACGAAGATGATTCTCAGCTGTTACCCATGAACAACTTGCCACGTGTAAGAACGGAATGATTACTTTTTCTAATAAATTAGTAACTTCGTTGATAAAAACATGCAAGAATTAAATCATAAGCTTTAGGCCAAAAAATCAACCGTATGGTAAGTACGGAGGATTAGAGGATGGAAAGAAATCTTAAAAAATACCTTGCTAATGGAAAGTTTGAAAATGTCCCCGCAAAACGATCACGTACAATGTCAGCTATCCGTGGAAAACACAACCGGTCAACGGAGTTATGCTTGCGGATGGCATTTATTCGAGAAGGTATTAAAGGATGGCGACTACATGCTAACGAACTCCCAGGAAACCCTGATTTCTTTTTTAAGAAAGAGAAAATCGCCATCTTTGTAGATGGTTGCTATTGGCATGGATGTCCAAAATGCGGTCATATTCCTAAAACCCGATCACAGTTTTGGGCAGCGAAGATAAAACGGAACCAGCAGCGTGATAAAAAAAATCGGACGAAATTAAAAAAAAAAGGTATTACACCTATACGCATATGGGAGCATGAGCTGAAGAAGACGTCAGGTTTGAACAGGTCGGTCGCCAAAATAAAATTAGCCATAAAAGGGTGATTACGATGAAAAAAGATACCAAATCTTCTATTATCAAAATTCTACACAGATGTGTTGATCGGGCGATCAAAAGGGTTTCGACAGATAAAACATATCGCCCTTTTCATGAAGCACTTTTGACAAAAGAACTTGTTGCAGCATCAGCATTTGAGAGGTCATTTTCAACATCGTTTGGCCAAGGGCCTATCGAAGAAATATCAGAAATACTTGCTATTGCAACGGGTGCTGAAAGTCAACGTCAGAAAGAAACACGTGTCAACGTGAACAAAGGGGCAGTAGATGAAATAGACAGGATATTAAGCGCCTTGCGGAGCGGGGACTCATTACCTAACTGGAAAAGAGAACAAGCGAAAGTTTTGGCTTTTACAAAAGGGGACTATGTCCAAAGAAGGGTCTTGTCTGATTTATGGATCAAGAGAGGAGCTATTGAAAGTTTTATTTCTATTAAGACCGTAAAGCCGAATATTGATCAAACTGAAATTGTAAAAAAAGACATGTTGCTGCTTAAGGCCCATGACAAAAAAAATCAAACATTTCTTGGACTGTATTATAACCCCGGCGGTCCGGAACGAAAAGATTACGATTGGTCAATGCCATCAAAAATATTTGACATGATGAATGATGAATGTGTCCTAATCGGGCAGGAATATTGGGACTTCGTTGGTGGCAAAGAAACATATGTTGCACTGCTCGATATTTTTGGCGAGGTGGGAGAAGAAACCCGCGAACAGTTACGAAAACTGGGACATTAAATTAAACGACCAACCCCAGCTGCTCTGCCATCTCCCTATTTTCTTGCCAGAATGCTTTTTCCCAGTTCAACTCATCAGTATTAACATATCTAGAGTAAGAGAAGTAGCGCAGTATTTTTATTTTTTTGCCGCACATATGATCCATTAACAATTTTCCAACAGCTCGCCCCAGACTGATTGGTACAGCGTTGCCTATTTGTCGATATTGCTCAATAAGACTCCCCTCGATTTGCCAGTTATCTGGAAATTCCTGTATTCTCTTATATTCTTCGATGCTTAAGGGACGGTCTTCAACCGGGTGTGCCAAATCTGTAGCAGGCATCGCCGGATGTGTTACAAGCGTCGGTGTCGGTTCATTCCAAGCCAGCCGCCGCAAGAAACCTGTTTTACCACCCCCTGCAAAATATGACGCACCGAGGGCCTCTTTCTGTAAATCGTCTGGCAAATGCCTCCAATACTGACCAGCTTTAAGTAGTCGATAATATTTAAGACGCTTTTCTGGGAAGGTTATAAAATGGTGGTCAGTTTTCGGAATGCCTTTTACAACTTCCTTAAATGTACGCCACTTTGGAAGACCGAAGTCCCCACTTTCAGAATGTGTCGGAACAAGATAAGGTAATTTCCCTCCGTCGCGTGAACATAAAATGATTACTCTTTCGCGTTTTTGCGGTGTTCCGAAATTTGCAGCATTATAAAGATTGAAGCTGACTGCATAGCCTGCATTCCTGAGTTTATCTAAAATGTAATAGAGAGCGCCACCTTTTTGCTCCTCATGTGCAAGTGGCGGATGGCCTATGCCCCTCATGCTATGTGGCCTATGTGTAAGGGGTGCCGACAAGATGCCTCTGACATTTTCGATGACTGCAAATTTAGGTTTCAGTTCAATTATTCTATCAAGGTACGTTAGTAGCACATTACCTCTCTCATCTTTGAACCCTTTTCGCTTTCCGGCAGTACTAAATGCTTGGCAGGGCGGGCCACCGACAACTAAATCGATCTCGTCTTTTATTTTTAGATGTGCCTTTTCACGGATCTGTTTCGCAGAATAGTTATTAATGTCGCTAATTAAGGCGATATCAGGCCTGTTCTTGAGAATAGTTTTTCGGCAAGCGTTGTCTATTTCACAACAAAGACGTGTTTCAAAACCCGCTTGCTCTAGACCTATGTCCATGCCCATTGCACCGCTAAAGAAGCTTAGAGCAATTGGTTTGTTCTTTTTTTTATTAACAGGTGTAGTGAGATAAGCTGCTTGGTCTTCGGCAATACCGCAGGTGTTCAGGTCATAATAATTACTGATTTCGTTTTCACGGATTACCCAGGAACCCCCGATCCTTTCGCAAGGGATTTTCCCAGCGCGACACAAATTTCGCACTTGCTGAGGAGTAAGGCTAAGCTTTTTGGCAGCTTTTTTAATATCGACAAGGGTACTTGCCACGATTTCCTCCGAGAAAGTATTACAAGTACCAAAAGTATACACAAGCTTTATATCAGAATCAAGGAAATAATTGATGCTCTATTAAGTAGTTTTAAAACTCGAAAGATGCGGTCAGAGCCGGTGGCGCTCAAAAACGGTGCTTCCGCTGCTCCGGGGGTTGAGCAGGTCATTTGCCAGGTTGGCAGGATCGACGTGAATACGAGTGTATTCGATTTCACCAATTCAGCGGTCGGCACTGCCAAGTCCGCGTTTCAGGCGATGAATATTGTCGTGGACGACAAGGCAAACAAGTCACTCGAATTCTCGATTCCGAAGGTGGTGTGCGATAAAGGATGGAGATTTAATACTGATGTGACCCTGCGGGTCAAAACCGGCAGCGGTTTGGTACGAGAATACCAGGGAACTGAAGTGGTCTCGACCGGGTATCAGATTACCGCGGGACTGGAGTTGGCGGTGGTCCATTGCATCGAGCAGATGCTGAAAGACAAGGAGATCGTCGCGTATCTCGAGGGTTCAGGGAAATAAAGCAGGAATATGACACCTAAACGCTGATAATCATAGACCAGCCGAATAATTTTTTTCTTCCGCAATTGCCTCAAAAAAGCACATCTGCTTATTTAAAAATCCATCTATGCGCAACTCCTCTCTCTAATCCGCTTGATTTTTAACAGAAAGCAAACTGGCAGATAATTTGCTTATCAAATCATAAAGCACAGCAGATTGCCGCGGGCAACAGCAAGGTTGCCGCACTGAATTTATTTTGCTATGGCTTTAAACTTTACGAGGCGTACTGTGGTCTAAGGAAGTGTTTATGCAGATAATTCAAACAATTCTGAGCGCGTTTCTTTCTGCTCTGTTCCTGTTGCTCGTTTCTTCCTGCGATGCGCCCAGGGTGCACCCGCACGGAGGGCCGTACTACTACGGTAATTTCTCGGATTATTCTGTTCCGCCCCGCCCGACAGACGAGTTGAGCGCTGAAAAAGCGAAGACGAGGGATGCGTACTATGTCGCGTATTTTGACGACAACGGCAAAATCGTCTCTCGGGAAAAGTACCAATACGGCAGCCTCGAATATACCGAGCAGTATGCGTACAAACCCGATGGCGTGCTTGACCGCAAGCTTGTGATAAAGGCGGGCGGAGAGACCACGATGCAGTATTTCGACAGGACCGGGAAAATGCTGTAGGAGTGAAGACTGAGTCTCGGCTATTTCTTTGAGAACAATATTGCCTGGTCTTTCCGAAGCTGGGAGAAACATTCCGCGGGAAAACTGAACATATTCTTGAACACCCGGTTCATGACCGAGACATACTGCCTGAATTTGTAGGCATCATGGTGCGATTCGCCGGTCTGCTCCGAGCCTCGCCAGCTTTCCACATCCGATATGCGCAGCTCCACGCCGAGCGTGTGCTGCTCCGTTCTTTTATTCAGGCTGTCCCTGCTGTTGTAGAGCGGCGTGCCGGGGATCAATATCTCATTCGTCTCGACGGTGCGGTGGACCGGCACGGAAAAGCCGATTTTGCACTGGAACTTCCGGTGCTCCACCGACGTGTGGATGTTTTTCTCCGTGTTCATGCTCAAAGCCTTGTAGAAAACTTCCGCTGAGGAAATGACGTCCGCTTCCCGCGGCAGTTCGTTCCGCCCCCTGCCTTTGGCCAGGCTGACCATCAGCCTGCGCACCGCTTCCTTCATGCTGCCCGGATTTTCAAAGAGCGTCTGGGTGACCGAGTGGGACGCCGTGTTCTCCTGCAGAATGACGCCGCGCTTCTGGAGCGCGTGGAAGAGCTTGAGCGTGTCGTCCATGTCCGTCAGGATGAACGTGATGGCCAGGATGTCCCGGATGTCGAAGGCTTCGCCCTCGACGTCCTTGCCGAGCTTCGTGACCATGCTTTCCGGCGTCTTGAGCCGGGCCTTGACCTCGGCGATTTCGACCTCCACGCCGTCGCCGCTGTTGAAGACGAGGCAGCCTGTTTCGTTGTCGAAGATCAGGGACTCGCGCAGCCGGCGGAAGAACATCGAAATTTTGACAAAGGCCCTTTGGGCCGGTTCGGTGTCGGGTATATGCGTGGGGTGCTCCCAGGCAAAGCTGTACAGGTCGTTCAATCCGATTTCATTGTTCTCAAGGAAAAAACCGAGCTGGGCATAGTCGTTGATGTCCTGGCTGTCCTCCTCGATCGATTTGATCAAATGGACCAGCTTGAGCAGGCAGCAGGAGGCCTGCTGCCAGGCGCGCGGGACCGCAAGTCCTTGTTTCCGGTAGCCGGAAAATACAAACGGATATTTGCCCGATGAAGCGAGCAGCAACAGGTGGCGCGGGTCCTCTTCCACCAGGGCCTTGAACGATTGATCGAGCAGGACGGCTGCTATCTCGTCGATCGCGGCAAGACAGGTCCGGTACCGCGGTTCGTTGGGCGAATGAAGCGATGCAAGTCTGCGGAGCTGCGAGGAAACGAGCGGAAGAACGCCCTTGAAATAATAGTTGTAGGCGCGCTCAAGGTACTGGACGGCCCGTTCGCGCTCGCTCTTGCGCAGATCCGAGCTGCCGAGCGTATCAAACCCGCGGTTCGCCAACATCCGGGTTGCCTGTCTGATGGCGGTTGGATAATCGAGCGCCGGCTGCAGCAAAAAGGGCACCATTTCGGTCTGGTCGAGAACGGAACCGAAGATTTCCTGGTGAAGTTCTATATCGTGTTGGATGTCCAAAGGCGGTTTTTTAACGAGCAGAGAGTTGTCTTTGCGGTGGTTTGTCACGCGGCTATTATACCTGCTTCCCTGGCCGGGTTGAAAGGAAAAAAAAGCGGGGTGTTTTGTCCGGTGCAGATCATTCTTGACATTTGCGAAGGTTTGTCCGCTACCGCAGGCGGCTCGCGGGATAGTAGTCGCCGTGGCCCGGCACGATGGTGGCCGCGCGGTTGTCGGCGCGGAGCTCCGCATCAAGAGCAAGGACCAGGCTCCGGAGTTTTTCCATTTCCTGCTTGAACAGGATGCTGTCCGCGTTCGTGCTGGTGAGCATCATCTTCGGGAGGTTCAGTATTTCCCGGTCGGTCTGCGTGAGGCTTTCGGTCAGCAGAAGATAATCCCCCGTAAACACCAGCCCCGAATCCACGCCCACGATGAACACCTGCTCAGGCACATGGCCGGCGGTGCATTCGAGTATCTTGTAAGACTGGCCGGACACGGTAAAGCCGTCGATAACATCGAATCCGCCCATGTGTCCGGAAACGGCACTGCCGTAGGGCTTCCAGTCCTTCGGCACTTTCATTTCCGTCAAGGTGTTCGTGAGAATCGTGAAATACTGGTTCAGTCCCGCGATCGGGGAATCCGTGCCCCAGAGCCGGTTCTGGTGCTCCAGAACGCCGCGCGCCCGCTGGTGCAGATGAACTTCTGCGCCGAATTCCTCGGCAAAATACCCGCTCATACCCGCGTGGTCCGCGTCTGCGTGGGTCAGATAAATCCTTTTGACGCGTGCCGGGTCGAGTCCGGACTTTGTGAGCATGGACTTCACGTCCTGGTAATAGTGGCCGTAGCTGCCGTCGATCATCACCAGCTCGGCGCCGTCCTCCAGAAGGTAAATATTGGCGCCGGTCGGCAGTTTGAAGGCGTGCAGCGTGACCGGGCCGAACGTGAGGGAGGGAAGCCTCTGGTATGTGAACGCGTCGCCGGCTTTCAGGAGCGAGGTAGTTGCAAAGGCAAGGATGTTGGTCAGAACTTCGCCTTCCTGATAGTGCTTTCCGGCTTCATGGCTGAACTGCACCAGCGTTTCGGTCAGCAGCTTTGATGAGTCGACAAGCCGCCTGAGCCGTTTGATGTCCTCCGTGCCGAGCACCTGCTTCAGCCGCAGGAAGAACCGTTCTATCAGGTTCAGGCCGATGACATCGTCGATTTCCCGCTGCTCGGCGCCCTTGTACCGGATGCCGTAATTATAGCCGTGTTCATTCATGTCCTTCAGCAGACGGTCGATCTCCTGGGTGTCCTTGGTTGCGAGCGAAATAGCGGCGGTTGTTTCGGACAGTCCGCTGTCATAGTTCATGTAAATGAGGTTGGCGTCGTGCGACAGCAAAAGGGAGGCGAATTTCCCGAGCGTGCCGGGCTCGTGCTTCAGCTGCACGTCGATCCGCAGGATGTTCCTCGTATCGACGACATCCAGTTCCATGGACTGGTGCCATCTGCTTTCGAGAAGAGCGCCTTCCACCATGGTGTTTCTGACCGCCTGGAGATCCTCTTTGGTGCTGCTGAGGACCTCGACCAGCACCAGGTTCGGGTGCTCCGAACGGTTGTATGCGAAATACAGAATGTTCAGGCCGTACTTCGCGAACAGATTCGCGAGGGACGCGATTGAACCGGGCCGGTCGTCAAGAAACGCTTTGACTTTGCCCAGGTAGTCGTTTTCACGGTCTTCCGACCGGTAAATTCTGAAGTGGTTTTCGCTCATATCCGCGCTGCCGCCATTCGTTGATTATACTCCTGGTTTTCGGCGGCTGGCAAGTTTTTAAAATAATTTTTTGCAATGCCCGGCAGGCAATAAAAAAAGCCCGCGCTGTTTTTGCGCGGGCTTCCCGGGAACGGAATTCATGACGATCAATAGGCGTTTTCATTCTTGGCAATGTCGTCCGCGGTCACGCGGGCGCGAAAGACGCGGTAGACCCATATTTTATACGCGATCACGATCGGGACGAATATGAACGCGACCACGGTCATGATTTTGAGCGTGTACACGCTGGAGGACGAATTGTAAATGGTCAGGCTGAACGCCGGATCGATGCTGGACGGAATCAGGTTCGGGAACAGTCCGGCCACGCCGGTGAAAACCACCATCAGGACCGTCACGCAGGACGCGGCAAAGGCATGAAACGGTTTCCCCTTGGCGATAAAAATTCTGACGCCGAGAAGCGCGGCGACCGCGATGAGCGGCACGATGAAGAGCACGGGTGTGTTTATATAATTATGGTACAGCTTCGTCGAGAACGCGGTCATGATCAGAAACAGAACCGCGACGGCCAGCAGCGCGTTCCAGATCTTGGCCGCGGCCACGGACGCTTTGGCGCTCAGGTCCCCCACGGTCTTGATGGAAACATACAGGCCGCCGTGCACGAGGAACAGCAGCACGAACAGGACCCCGGTCAACAAGCCGTAGGGGTTCAGCAGCGAGAAAAACGAACCGGTATAGCCCGTTGCGTTCATCGGCAGACCGCTGAAGATATTTCCGAAGGCAACGCCGAACAGGAGCGCGGGCAGCGCATTGCCGACAAGAATGCCGATGTCCCACACGTTTTTCCATCCCTCGTTGTTGATCTTTCCCCGGAATTCGAAGGCGACCCCCCGGATGATGAGCGAAAACAGCAGAAGCAGCAGGGCCGTGTAAAGATAGCTGAACATCAGCGCGTAGGTCGTCGGAAATGCGGCAAAGGTTGCGCCGCCCGCGGTAACCAGCCAGACCTCATTGCCGTCCCAGACGGGGCCGACGGTAGTAAAGAGGATTCTTTTGTCTTGGTCGGTCCGACCCAGATAGTGGTACAGCATTCCGGTGCCGAACACGAAACCGTCAAGCATGAAGTACACCGCCCATAAGACCCCCCAGAGCACGAACCAGATAATTTGGAATTCCATGTCAGGCCTCCTGCTTCGGCGTTTTTACCGGTGCCGAAAGGTCGTCGTCAGGACCTTTTTTCGCGTATTTTGTGAGCAGATAAACGTCAACAGCGCCCAGAATTCCGTACAGCGCGGTAAATCCGACCAGCGACAGGTATACCTGCGATGTGCTGATGGAGCGCGACACCGCGTCCGAGGTCTTCAGCACTCCGTAGACGATCCACGGCTGCCTGCCGACTTCAGCCACGACCCATCCCAGCTGGCCGGCAATGTAGGGCAGAGGAATCGAAAACAGCATCAGTGTCAGAAACCAGGGGCGCAGCTCCAGGGTTCCCTGACGCGCAAAGAACACGGCCAGCAGCGACAGCAGGATCATGGCAAAGCCCATGCCGACCATCAGCCGGAAGCTCCAGAACGTTGCGTGCACCGGCGGGCGCTCGTTCCTGGCAAAGGCCTTGAGGCCGGTAATTTCAGCATCGGCGTTGTGGAACGCGAGAAGGCTCACGAGGTTCGGAATACAGAGCCCTTCCACGAGATTTTTTTCTCCCTGCTGATCGGGAACAAGCAGAAGGCAGAAGGGCGCGTTTTTCTGAGTCACCCAGATCGACTCCATGGCGGCAAGTTTGGTCGGCTGTGTTTTCGCCACTTCCGCGGCATGAAAATCGCCGGTGCCTGCTACGAGAATCGCGGATGCAAGCCCGAAGGCTGCCGCTATTTTGAAGGAGCGTTTGAAAAACTCGGGATGGCTTTTCTTGAGCAGATGATAGGCGGACACGCCCATGATGAAAAACGCGGCCACGACATATCCTGACGTGAGCGTGTGGGTGAATTTGAGCCAGCCGTAGGGGTTCGTCAGCATCGCGCCGAAATCAACCATTTCGGCGCGGTTGTTGCGGAGGACGTATCCCACCGGGTGCTGCATCCAGCCGTTTGCCAGCAGGATCCAGAGGGCCGAAAGATTCGTGGCCAGCGCGACAAGCCAGATCGAAGTCGCATGCATCTTCTTCGACACCTTGTCCCATCCGAAGATCCAGACGCCGATGAAAACCGATTCGAGAAAGAACGCCACCGTGGCTTCGATGGCGAGCGGCGCTCCAAAAATATCACCCACGTATTTGGAGTATTCAGCCCAGTTCATGCCGAATTGAAACTCCAGCGTGATGCCGGTGACGATTCCGAGCGCGAAGTTGATCAGAAAAAGCTTTCCCCAGAACTTCGTCATCTTCAGATACAGGGTGTTGCCTGTCGAGACGTAGCGTGTTTCCATGTACGCCGTCAGAATGGAAAGGCCCAGCGTAAGGGGAACGAAAATCCAGTGGAACATGCTGGTAAGAGCGAACTGCAGCCTGCTTAACGCAATAGTGTCCATTATGGTATGACTCCCTTCGTAGAATTCAGCACTGCGCAGACCGGACGGCCTCACAGCGGATTTGCATTGCAGGGCTCGCTGATGCTACAGCAGGCCTGCTATGGTTTGTTTTTGCAGCTGCTTTTCAATATCCTTGCGCATTTCCACCCAGACCGGATGGACCGTGCACGACGCGCTCAGCGCGCATTTGTTTTCCTGGATTGCGCACACATTGATGCAGGTCGGCCCCTGGACAGCCTCCATGACCGAGAGCAGGGATATTGCCGAGGGCTTCCGGGCGAGTTGAAAACCGCCGGCGGCGCCCCGCGTTGAAATGAGCAGCTGGCTGCGGACCAGACGCTGCAGAATCTTTGCGAGAAAACTTTTGGGAATATGCATCGCCCGGGCTATTTCCGCGGCGCTCGCGGGCCGTTCCCGCTCCCGCGCAAGATAGAGCACCGTTCGGATGGCATAATCTGTTTCACGGGTGATCAGCATATTTATTTTCGGTATACGCCTCGAATCTGTTCGCTCGCCCCATATAGGACATAGTACGTCCTAATTATGAATTTAACTGTAGCAAAGAATATTGTGTTGTCAAGCTTTGCTCCGGAACTTTTCCGTGGGGGTTTTCCTGCACGATACTGCATGTGTTTGCATAAAAAATATTCAGGCCGCTAAAAAAATGCAGTTTTTTATTGTAAAAATAATATGTTATAGATTATTAGCACTCTACTTGACAGAGTGCTAATCGAGTGCTATAGTATTGCCTAGTTGCTGAAGGATTTGCATCGGCAGCTCTAAACCAGGAAAGCAGCATCAAGCAAGATTTAAAAAGCACTACGTTTTGCCTGTTCTTCCTTAGTATACGCTTTCGTTTGCGTTGCCGACAGGAAAGCTTCTTGAGGCAAGTACAATCAACTTTACGGAATATGGTTGCACTTTTTTCTGTAATATTAATCGTTGCTGAATGAAAAAGACCGAGACCGGTTTATGAAAGCATGAGCGCGTAAAAATAACCACTTGACACAAAAGAGCCCCTTGTGTTAGATTATTAGCACTCTATGCGCATGAGTGCTAAGAGGGTTATTATGGAGTTGGAAGAAAGAAATAAAAGAGTTCTTCAGGCCGTCATAGACAGTTATATTGCGAGTGGCGCCCCAATCGGGTCTTCTGTTTTGGTGAAGCGGTTTGATTTCGGAGTAAGCTCGGCCACCCTCCGGAACATCATGGCGGAACTGGAGGAACTGGGGTATCTTACCCATCCGCACACGTCGGCAGGCAGGATTCCGACGGACCGCGGATACCGGTATTATATCGACAGCCTGATCAGCGTGGAAAACGATGCGGATGAGTTCGGCGACCAGCTTCGCCAGGCACCGCCGCTTCACGGCGACGATATTAATGACCTCATGGAAGAGGCAAGCCGGTTTCTTGCGACGCTTTCGCACTGCGCAGGCGTGGTGGTGGCGCCGTCCGAGCCTGAGGTGAACTATCGCCACATCGAGTTCGTGCGGCTGCGGGGAAGACAGGTCCTTATCATTTTCGTTACGGATGGCGGGACCGTGCAGAACAAGCTGATTGAGCTTGACGAAAGCGTCCGCCAGCATGATTTGAATGTGTTCAGCTCCTATCTCGACGAGGAGCTTGAGCACTGGTCCCTGCCTGAAATCAGGCAGCGGGTGCTGGAAAGGCTGGCGGAGGAAAAACGCCTCTTTGTGAAGCTGATGGAGGAAACGTACCAGGCCAGCCAGCAGGTCCGGGAGCGTGAAAGCGAAAAAGTCTACATCGGCGGCGCATCACAGATGCTGGAGAGCCCGGAATTTGCCACGGTCGAGAGAATGAAGGCCCTCCTGAAGGCCTTTGAAGACAAGTATAAACTGCTCAAGCTCCTGGACCGGAGCGTGGCCGCGCAGGGCATTAAAGTTTTTATCGGGTCCGAAAACCCCAACTTCGAGATGCAGGGCTGCAGCATGATCGTGAGCAGCTACAAGGCGGGAACGAACATTGTCGGCACGCTCGGGGTGATCGGCCCCACGAGGATGCAGTATAAGCAGGTGATCCAGGTCGTGGATTATACATCGAAGTTGCTTTCAAAACTACTGGAAGAGCGGTTTCAGCGGGGAATAGAACGATGACCAGAAAGCACAGCCATAGCCATCATAAGGATCGGAACGAAGAAGCACCAGTCCACCCGGAGATGCAGGAGGAGCAGACGGTGGAAACCGTTGCTGCGCAGCCTCCGGAAGTTGAACACCTTGCCGCGGCGCTGGAGCAGAAAACGAAAGAGGCCGCGGAAGCGAACGAGAAATATCTCAGGACGTATGCCGATTTTGAAAATTACCGCAAGCGCATGCAGCGCGACCTTGCGGAATTCCGCAAATACGCGAATGAACAGCTTGCCCTGGAGCTGTTGAGCGTTCTGGACCACCTGGGGCTTGCGTGCAAACATGCGGGCGACCCGAACGGGACGGTCCAGGCGCTGCAGGAAGGCGTGGAACTGGTGTACAAGCAGTTTCGCGACGTGCTCGAGAAGTTCGGCGTCAAGTCATTTGCCGCCGAAGGAGAGCCGTTCGATCCGGTCCGCCACGACGCGCTGATGCAGGTCGTGAAGGAAGACGTGCCGGAGAACACCGTCGTTCAGGTGCTGCAGGACGGCTATCAGTACTACGACAAGGTGCTGCGCCACGCGAAAGTGGGCGTGTCGAAACATCCACCCAAAGCGGAGGCCGCGGACCCGGAGCCTTCGCCGCAGGAAGGGACCGGCGGGGAATACGGAAACAGGGAGTACGGCAACTAACAGAAGAAATCAGGAAACGAAAACAACATTCCGCATTTATCATACGGGTGAAAACAACGAGTCAAGGAGGACAGTATGGCAAAAGTTATCGGCATTGATCTGGGTACAACCAACTCTTGCGTGGCGATCATGGAGCATGGCGAGCCCGTCGTTATTCCGAATTCAGAGGGAAGCCGCACCACGCCGTCCGTGGTGGCCATTACCGAGAGCGGAGAACGGCTGGTCGGTCAGATCGCGAAACGGCAGGCAATCACCAACCCGGACAACACAATATTTTCGATCAAGCGTCTTATCGGCAGAAAGTACGATTCTGTGGAAGTTACCGAGGCAAAGAAGCATCTTCCGTATAAAATCGTAAAGGCCGCAAACAACGACGCGCATGTGGATATCCGCGGCAAGGTATACAGCCCCGCGGAAATTTCAGCCATGATTCTGCAGAAAATGAAGCAGACGGCGGAAGACTATCTCGGCGAGAAAGTGACCGACGCCGTCATCACCGTGCCGGCGTATTTCAACGACAGCCAGCGGCAGGCCACGAAAGACGCGGGCCTGATCTCCGGACTGAATGTGCTCCGCATCATCAACGAACCCACGGCTGCATCGCTGGCGTACGGCCTCGATAAGAAGAAGGACGAGACCATCGCCGTGTATGACCTGGGCGGCGGCACGTTCGACATTTCCATTCTGGAGCTGGGCGAGGGCGTGTTTGAAGTCAAGTCGACAAACGGCGACACGTTCCTGGGCGGCGATGATTTCGACGACCGCATCATCAAGTGGCTGGTCGATGAGTTCAAGAAGGACCAGGGCATTGATCTCAGCAAAGACAAGATGGCCCTCCAACGGCTGAAAGAGGGCGCGGAGAAGGCGAAGTGCGAGCTCTCCACGGTCATGGAGACCGAGATCAATCTGCCGTTCATTACGGCGGACGCGAGCGGTCCCAAGCATCTGCTGTACAAGCTGTCGCGGGCGAAATTCGAACAGATCGTGGGCGACCTTGTCTCCCGCAGCATCGAGCCGCTCAAGAAGGCCCTGGCGGACGCCAACAAGACCGTTGACCAGATCAACGAGGCGGTCATGGTCGGCGGCCAGACGCGCACGCCCCGGGTGATCGCGGCCGTGAAGGAATTTTTCAAGAAAGACCCGCACCGGGGAGTGAACCCTGATGAAGTGGTCGCCATCGGCGCGGCGATCCAGGGGGCTGTTCTTACCGGGCAGGTGAAAGACGTGCTGCTGCTCGACGTGACGCCGCTATCGCTCGGCATCGAAACGCTGGGCGGAGTATCCACCAAACTCATCGAGCGGAACACCACCATTCCGTCGAAGAAAAGCCAGATATTCTCCACCGCGTCGGACAACCAGACCGCGGTCTCCATCCATGTTGTCCAGGGAGAGCGCGAAATGGCGGGGGACAATAAAACGCTGGGCCGGTTCGAACTCGTCGGCATCCCGCCCGCGCCGCGCGGCATTCCGCAGGTTGAAGTGACGTTCGACATTGATGCGAACGGCATTGTGCATGTGATGGCAAAGGACCTCGGCACCGGCAGGGAGCAGTCAATCAAGATCACCGCCTCTTCCGGACTCTCGAAGGATGAGATCGATCGCGCCGTGAAGGAAGCGGAGGCGCACACCGCCGACGATAAAAAGAAACGCGAGTCTGCAGAAGCGCGGAACGAGGCGGACACGCTCATTTACTCGGTCGAGAAATCCGTCGCCGATTATGGTTCAAAACTGTCCGACACGGAGCGGTCGGACATCCAGAAGGCGCTGGACCAGGCAAAGAGCGTAAAGGACGGCAACGACGTGGAAGCCATCAAGAAAGCCACGGCGGAGCTTGCCAAGGCATCGCACAAGCTCGCCGAAGAGGTCTATACGAAGATGAGCAAAGACCAGGCCGGCGGAGCGGGCGCGGCCGCGGGCGCTGCAGGCGGAGACGGAAAGAAGCCTGACGAGAAAGTCGTGGACGCCGAATTCGAGGAAGTGGACAAGGACAAGAAGTAACCGTGAGCATGAACGATCAAGAGGATAGCAGGAGGAGGGGGAAGACCCCGGTGCCTGCTATCCTCTTTTTGTTGTTTCAGCAGACACAGAAAAGATAAGTGCTTCCGTCTGCTGGGCGGTAGACAGTTTCGCCGCTCCGCAGGCAATCATTGTTACCACGAAGGGCTTTATGGCAAAAGACTATTATGAACTGCTCGGCGTCCACCGGAACGCCGGTGAAGCAGAGCTCAAGCGCGCGTATCGGCGGCTTGCGCTCGAATATCATCCCGACAAAAATCCGGGGAACAAAGCCGCAGAAGAAAAATTCAAGGAAATCAACGAAGCGTATGCAGTGCTGTCGGATGCCCAGAAGCGGGCCTACTATGACCAGTACGGGGTGGCCCCGGGAGCGCAGGGGGCCGGACCGGGATTCGGCGCCGATATGGGAGATATCTTCGGAAATATTTTCGAAGAGTTTTTCGGCGGTGGCCGCGGCAGGTCCCGGGCGGCTGCGGGCGAAGACCTGCGGTACAATCTCAAAATAAGTTTCGAAGATGCGGCGTCGGGAACGGCGACCAAAATCCGCGTCCCCCGCTGGGAGGACTGCCCGGAATGCGACGGCACCGGCGCCAGATCCAGAGACAGCATTACGACCTGCACCACGTGCCGGGGCACCGGCCAGATGCGGATACAGCAGGGCTTTTTTACCATGACGCGCACGTGCTCGCGCTGCGGCGGATCGGGGAAGGTCATTACCGATCCGTGCAAAGCATGCGGCGGCAGGAGGCGGGTGGAGAGTGAACGGACGCTCTCGGTGAAAATTCCGGCAGGCGTTGAAACGGGCAACATGATCCGCCTGACCGGAGAGGGAGAGCTTGGATCGTATGGCGGGCCTCCCGGCGATCTGTATGTGTATCTGACGGTTGATGAACATCCGCTGTTCAAACGGGAAGGACAGGACATCGTTTGTGACGTGCCGATCACCTTTACGCAGGCTGCGCTCGGGACCGAACTGGACGTCCCGACGCTGTCCGGAAGCTCCAGCCTTAAAATTCCGCCGGGAACGCAGCCGGGCCATACCTTCCGGCTGCGCGGAAAAGGTTTTCCCCATCTGCGGGGGTCGGGCACCGGCGATCAGCTCTGCCGGATCATCGTGGAAGTCCCGGTCAAGCTTTCCTCGAAACAAAAAGAACTGCTGCAGCAGTTCGAACAATTGAGCGGCGACAATGCGACGCCGATTACCAGGGGATTTTTCGACAAAGTCAAAGAGGTTTTTGGAGACAAGGCGAAGAAGTGATCAATGAACTGCACGTTCTGGTCAAAGGGCTTCTGATCGGTTTTCTGATTGCGGTGCCGGTTGGTCCGATAGGCATCCTGTGCGCGCGCCGTACGCTGATGTACGGACGGAGGGCCGGTTTTTTCTCCGGCATGGGAGCGGCCACCGCCGACGTAATTTACGGGTTCATTGCCGCCTTCGGCCTGACCATGATATCGAATTTTCTGGTCGGCCGGCAGTTCTGGCTCAGGCTTCTCGGAGGAGCAATCCTCTGTTTCATAGGAATCAAAACGCTTCTCGCTGAGCCGGAGAAAAAAAACGACATGCAGTTCTCCGCAAAACACTATGCGGGCATGTATACGTCCACCTTCCTTCTCACGCTCACCAATCCGATGACGATCTTTTCCTTTGCTGCCATCTTTGCCAGCGTCGGCCTCGCCGGCGCCAAAGGAAGCGCTGCCTTTGCAGGAGAACTGGTGCTGGGCGTATTTCTCGGCTCCGGATTATGGTGGCTGTTTCTGGTGGGAGTATTCACGCTGTTCAAAAAACGGTTCAAGCACCACGAACTGCAATGGCTGAACCGTTTTGCCGGCGTCATGATAGCCGGCTCCGGCGTCATCGCCATTCTCAGTTTGCTATAACCTTGCCGCGTCTGCGGCGCTGCTCTTTCTGTCCGGAAAAAATTGCAACCGGGTCTCCGGCGTACTCTCCTTCAATAAATGATTATTCACGCAATCACGCCTTCCTTGACTTTTCAGCAAGTGTGCTATACTTACACCAGAAATCGCTTTCTGAGGAATCCAAGAATAATTATGCCCGCAGGGAACAACCCGGAGACCAATAACCATCTGAACGTTCAGACAAGGAGGAGCACTCTATGGATGCACTTGAAATGGCATTAAAAATGGAAACAGACGCCGTCCAGTTTTATACCGAAGCTTCGGAAAAGACGAAGTATCCGGCCGGAAAAAAAATGTTTTTGGCCATTGCAGAGGACGAGAAAAGACACATCGAAATAATTTCCCAGATTATCAAAGGGCTCCAAATGACGCCCCGCGACGTGACGCCGCTTACAAACGTCAAAACTATTTTCGAAAGCATGAAGAGTGAAATGATGAAAAAAGTCGCGGCTTCCCCCGATGACATGGAGGCCTTCAAAATCGCCATGAAGATGGAGCAGGAAGGCGTGGATTTCTACAAGAACACGCTTGCCAAGGCGACGAAGGACAAGGAAAAGGCCCTGCTTGAACGGCTTATCAGCGAAGAGAAGCAGCATTACGCCATGTTTGCGAACACCTACGAGTACCTGGAAAAAACAGGCCAATGGTTCCTTTGGGAAGAGAGTCCGATCCGCTCCATGATCGAAGGCGGCTGATTCGGAGCATTCGGAAGAGAGAAAAAAAAGAGCCCGGCAAAAAGCCGGGCTCTTTTAATGCCGATCGTCAGAGCCTGCTAGCAGGAGCTCTTGCATTTACAGGTCAATGCAGCCTTTTTCGTCACCTTTTTGATTGTCATGCCGACTCCTCCTTTCTGAATTACGCTTGCGATAATTACGGTTAAATACAAAAGGGTTCATCCGCGTTTTTCATAGTATACCATAAAACATGCAGCGGTACGGGTCCTTGCCTCCCGGGCCTTCCAGGAGTTCGGCCCGGTATCTGCAGCCTCCCCGGCATATTTCCAGATACTGGCAATTGCAGCTGAGATTGCTCAGGCGGACCGGCCGTATCCGCTTCCATGCCGCGCGCAGTCCGTCTGCGATAGTGCCGACTGCTTTGTCCGTGTAAAAGGTGCACTTTGCGATCCGGCCGTCAGCCAGAACCGACAGGAGATGGAGCCCGCATCCGTAGCCCTGCCCGTAGGAATGGAGACCGCCGCCGAAACCGTATCCCAGATATTTCGCGCCCTGCTCGGGGGTTACTTGAAGATCTGCATTTTCCCTGAGCCGGCCGGCAATGCAGGGGATGTCCACGGTCCAGTCTTTAATGTCCAGGTCTTTGAATATTTTTTCCATCTGGTCGAAATCGGAAAGGTTGCCCTGATGCACCATGGTAGAAATGGAAACCGCAAACCCGGCATCAAGCGCACGATGAACGGCTTCCATGGCACGATGATACGACCCGGCCCCCCTGACTTTGTCATGGGCCTGTTCGAGGCCGTCGATGCTCACCTGGATTTCGTGGACTTTGAGCGTCTTCAGTTTTTCCTTTGTCAGAAGCAGGCCGTTGGTGAACAGGACGCAGCGCAGTGAAAAGCCGGGCAGCATTTCGTTGATGAGCGAAAACCGGGTGTGCAGCAGCGGTTCTCCGCCGGTGATGAGCACCCGCAGACCCTGCATCGCTTCAAATTCGGACAGGACGGATTTGATCTGGTCCGGTGCAAGTTCGTTCACGGGGCCCGGGTTGAGGTAGCAGTGCCTGCAGTGCAGGTTGCACGCGTCGGTAATCTGGAGTTCGAGATACCGGAGCGACGGCATCGGGGCAGGTGCGAGGAGCGGCCGCGGCAACGGCAAGCGAGTCGTCGTCAATAGCCGCTCTTCGATGCAGTAGTCTATAAAGGCGCCATCCTGCGAATCGCAGCCCTTGTCCGACGCGCACTCTTTCAGAAAGCGAAAAGATTCGTGGTCGAGTTCATATAATTCATCCCGCGCAATCTGATATACGGAAGGAGTTTCGAGCATTTTGAGCGCTACGCCGCGCGCAAGGTAGTAACGCATGCAGTTATTATAGCACCGCGATTTTGATTCTGCTATAATCTGTACCATGTGCAAGGAGTTTTCCCTGAAGCAGATGGTTTGCCTTCCGTTGTGCGCGTACTACAAGCCTGACAAGAATGAAGACCTCATCTGCAAGGGCTATCAGGTGGTGAAGCAGCTGCAGCAGCAGGGCAGAACGCTCACCGTGGAAGCATCCTGCTCTGCTGCTGACCATGCGACAAGGGAAATGCTTGTGCAGAAGCTGTGCATGACCTGCGACTTCCATGAACAGGATTGCGATTTCATGATTGACCGCGCAGCCAAACCGTGCGGAGGTTTCATACTTTTGGCACAGCTTCTCGCTGCGCAGCGCATATCACTTGCTGATATTGAGTTGCTGCCGAACAACGGAAGGTAAACAGAACACGCAGTTTTTATTGCAGGCATTTTTTCCGCACAGCCGCACGGCGTATGACAGAGAAGGAGAACGAGTATGGACTATTCTATTAAAATCGGAGGTGCCGCCGGGCAGGGCATCCAAACCATCGGGGACACTCTGGCGCGGGTATTTGCGCGAAGCGGTTTTCATGTTTTCAGCCACCAGGATTATGAGTCCCGCATCCGCGGCGGACACAACTTTTATCAGCTCCGGATTTCCGACAAGCCGGTTGCCTCTTCGCTGACCCGCATCGATATTATCGTTGCGCTGGACACGGAAAGCATCGTGCGCTATGAGAAGGAGCTTACCGATCAAGGCCGCATCATCTATGATTCCGCCGTGCACAAAAAGAAATACACCGGTGCGGCGTTCCTCGACATCCCTTTTGAAAAGCTGGCGCAGGATCAGGGCGGCAGCAAGATCATGTCGAATACGGTCGCAACCGGGGCAGTGCTCGGCATGCTCGGGCTGGACCTCGCGCCGCTCCTGACTATCATAACGACCACCTTTGCCGGAAAAGGCAAAGAGGTCATTGCGGGCAATACGAAGGCCGCGCGCGCCGGGTATGACCACGCCGCGCAGAACTGCGGCGGCTGCACGTTTTCCCTGCCGGGCAAAAGCGCGCCGAAGCCGAAGTTCCTGATCGGAGGGACCGAATCGCTGGCGCTCGGCGCCATTGCGTCCGGCTGCAAGTTCTATTCTGCATACCCTATGACTCCTTCGACGGGCCTCATGAACTACCTGGCGACCAAGGAAAAGGAATACGGCATTGTTGTGGAGCAGGCAGAGGACGAGATTGCTGCCATAAATATGGTGATCGGCGCGTCCTTCGCCGGAGTGCGCTCAATGACCGGCACATCGGGCGGCGGTTTTTCGCTCATGGCGGAAGGGCTTTCCCTGGCCGGCATGACCGAAACGCCGATTGTGATCGCCATGGGACAGCGGCCCGGTCCGGCCACGGGATTCCCGACACGGACGGAGCAGGGGGACCTGCAGTGGATTCTGTATGCGGGCCACGGTGAATTTCCGCGCGTTGTCTTTGCGCCCGGCACACCGAAGCAGGCGTTCTCTCTTGTGAACAAGGCCTTCGATCTGGCGGAGAAATATCAGATACCCGCATTTGTTCTTTTTGATACATATCTCGCGGACTCCCAGTGGACGTTCGACGGATTCGATACGGCCGGACTGCGGTACCAGGACTACCGGCTGAGAGGGGACGCCTTCAGCCGGCTTCCCGAATATAAGCGCCACGCGTTCACGCCGAACGGAGTCTCTCCCTTCGGAGTACCGGGAGATGCGAAGCATACCGTGGTCACGGACAGCGACGAACACGATGAAGAAGGGCACATCGTCGAGGACGCGCCGACCAGAATCAGGATGGTGGAGAAGCGGCTTTTCAAAAAACTCGCGCGCATCCGGGAGGAGATTGCTCCGCCGTTTCTTTACGGCGACCACGCGCCGCAGGTTGTCCTGACGGGGTGGGGTTCGACCTACGGCGTGATGAAGGAGACCGTCGACAAGCTGTCGGCATCCGTCCGGATCGCCATGCTGCACTTCAGCGAAGTATATCCCCTGCCCGGGAGAGAACGCTTCGACTACCTCAGGCTTCTTGCATCGGCGAAGCTCAGCGTCTGCCTGGAGAACAACGCATCGGGACAGTTCGCGCGACTTTTGCGCGCCGAGACCGGTTATGCATTCAATGCGCACATACATAAATTCGACGGCAGACCGTTTCATGTCGAGAACGTGATAGGAGAGATCAATGGTCACCTTAGATCAATATAAAGGCCAGGCTCCTTCCTGGTGCCCCGGGTGCGGCAATTTTCTGATTCTGAAAACATTCAAGGACGCGATGATCGAACTCGGCATCGAACCTCACCGCCTCACCGTGGTGTCGGGCATCGGACAGGCGGCCAAGCTTCCGCATTACACCAACTGCAACACGTTCAACGGACTGCACGGCCGGTCGCTCCCGGTCGCGACAGGCATCCGGCTGGCAAACCCCGAGATGCTGGTGGTCGCCGTGTCCGGCGACGGCGACTGCTACGGCGAAGGCGGCAACCATTTGATGGCCGGCATGCGGCGGAACATCAACGTCAAGTATTTTGTGCATGACAACCAGGTGTATGGCCTCACCAAGGGCCAGCCGTCTCCGACGACCAAACAGGGAACGGTGGCCAAGAACATGCCGTTCAGCGTGATTTCCGAACAGCTGCAGCCGCTCGCGCTTGCAGTGGCGATGAACTGCAGCTTTGCGGCGCGCAGCTTTGCCGGGGACCAGGAGCATCTGAAAACCGTCATGAAAGAAGCGATTCTCCATAAAGGTTTTGCTCTGGTCGACATTCTCCAGCCCTGCGTCAGTTTCAACAAAGTGAACACGTATGACTGGTACCGCCAGCGGGTCTATCATATTGAGCCGGGTTACAACCCCGAAGACAGGATGGCGGCGTTCGCCCGGGCGCTCGAATGGGGAGACAGAATCCCCCTCGGCGTCATTTATCGCAACAACCGGCCCACGTTCGAGGAGACGCTTCCGATCGTCGCCGGAACGCCGCTGGTGAAGCAGAAGTTCGACGTTCGGAAAATAAACGAGACACTCAAGGAGTTTCTGTGAGGACGACACGTGCGACAGTTCAGTAAAAAACGCTCCCGGAAAGTCGGCCTTCCGTCCGAATCGCTGGTGTACACCGGGGACAGGAAAAACGGAACCGTTACCCTGCATATCCTTGACTATGATGAGGCGCAGGTGCAGGAAGCGGAGGTTACCGGCATCGAGGCCTGCATTCCGTACAAAAAAAAGCCGACGGTCACCTGGATCGACGTCGACGGCGTCCATGATGTTCCGATGCTCGAAAAACTCGGCGACTGCTTCGGGCTCCACCGGCTGGTGATGGAAGACATCCTGAACACGGACCAGCGCCCGAAGATAGAGGATTACGGAGACTACCTTTATATTGTGCTCAAGATGCTCTCCCAGGGCAAGGGAGGAGAGATTACTACCGAGCAGGTCAGCCTTATTCTGGGCGAGAACTTTGTTTTGTCGTTTCAGGAAGGACTAGCGGGTGATGTCTTCACCCCGGTCCGGGATTATCTCCGGAGAGGCAAGGGGCGCATCCGGAAGATGGGAGCGGACTATCTTGCCTACTCGCTGCTTGACGCGGTGGTGGACAACTATTTTGTCATTCTCGAAAAGCTCGGCGAGAGGATCGAACTGCTCGAGGCCGAGCTGCTGGAGAACCTCACCCAAAAGACCGTGCGGAAAATCTATCAGGTAAAACGCGACCTGATATTCCTGCACAACGCCATCTGGCCCCTGCGGGAAGTCGTGAGCGTGCTGGGCAAGCATGAATCAACGCTCATCCGGGAATCCACGGTCCCCTACCTTCGCGATGTGTACGACCACGTCATCCACGTCGTCGACAACGTCGGCATTTACCGGGAAATGCTTTCGGGAATGCTTGACATGTATCTGTCCACCGTGAGCAACAGACTGAACGAGGTCATGAAGGTCCTGACGATCATCGCCACGATTTTCATGCCGCTCACGTTTCTGGCCGGCCTGTACGGGATGAACTTCAAAAACATGCCGGAGCTTGAGTGGCACTACGGCTATCCGCTCCTGCTCTGTGTTATGGCGGGTGTTGCCGTCTTTATGATTTTCTATTTTAAACGCAAAAAATGGCTGTGAAGAAGAAAGCGGGTTATACAGCCGGAGAAAAGAAGGCAGCGGTCCCGGACATAACGAGACCGCTGCAATACGTTTTGAACAGAATGCCGCGCTTAATACCGCATCCGTACCCGGTAGGTGAGTTTCACTTCCTGGTCCTTCGGCACGGGAACGTTGAATTCCGCGGTAAACGCCTCGGCCTTTACGAATTCATGCGAGGAGTTCAGCATTTTCCAGTCGCCCGGGACCGGCTCCACGACTTTTACGACAATGTCTTCCTTCTTGTGGTTTCTGAGTGATATTTCGAACGCGGCCTCATACGTATCGTAAGCGATTTTTTTCCAGTCGGTCTGCTTTCTGCCGCCGACCACGTCAAACGCGTCGCCCAGCTTGATCCTGATTTTTTCGTCTTTCGGCGTATGGTCGATTGCGTCTTCGCCGACGAACTGAAGACTGCCTTCCTTGTCCTGCTTGTACACCCGGACCGTTCCCTTGGGCAGCGGAATGCCGAGGTTGTTTTCCTTTTTGTTTTTGATCTCCACGAAAACCCCGATTTTCTGTTTGGAAAGAGCTTCCTCATAGCGGCTGTAGTAATAATAATTCGCCCCGCGGAAAAGGAACTCCTTTTTGACCGGAATATTGTCCGACGTCACCAGGCTGATCTGCTTGGTCTGGTTGTCCTTGACCGTTGCGGAGCGCTGGAGGGTGTAGATGTGATATTCGAAGAACGCGTCCTCCTTGAACTGGGGCGCGGGAGCGGATTTCGCTGCCGCTTCCGCCAGCATTCTCATTTTTCCCTGGTAAGCAGATTCGTCTTTCACCCGGTTCACGTCGCCCGCGACGAGTTTGAGTTTGGCGTTCCTGTACGTTGCGCCGCTGTGGTTGTCGATGGTCACCCAGCCCGCAAGGTCTGCCTTGTCGTCCTTGTCGTTCAGCGTCACGACATAGTCGGAACGCCAGTTGATGCCGTTGGTAAGGTATGACGCTTCGATTTTCTGCGCAGAATGCAGGCTGTTTTCGAGCATCCAGACGAGGGTCGGCTTCGCGTTCAGGTCCGCGGGCACGCCGGGAAACACGATCCGGCCCGGATGTCCGAAGGTGATTGCGTCTCCGATCTTGAATATGGGCTGTCCGTTATTGGAAAGGAGCGTGGCGCTGACGAGTTCTTCGCGCTCGGTATACGGGTTCCTGGTATACAGCTGAACGTCCTTGCCGACGTATTTGTCGAGGAGTTTCTGGGGGCTTAAGAGATCATATTCGTAATTCTGTTCGAGAATCCGGAGGCTGTCCGGGCTGACGAGCGATTTTATATGCACGCTCGCGGGGATGATCTGCGACGCAACATCCATAAACCGCAGATCACCGGTGCCGTCAAACAGCTTGATCTGGCGCTGGTCTTTTACGAGGCCAAGGTTAACATTATAGATAGTGAGGGCGACACCGGTCTGGTCATCCTGAGTGCTGGTGGCCGCACCTGCCTTTCCACTGTTCCTGTCTTCCGGAAAAACCGGACTGTATGCAACTCCTATCAGAAGCAAAACAGCCAGAATGGTGATTCCATGCCTGAGTTTCATGAAAACCTCCTCAAAAAGAATTGTGAACCGATTTTACACCATTGGACAAAAGAAGTGTGGGAAAAGTTCCTGCCTGTAAACAGTTCTTTCTTTTGGAATGTTGTTTTCAACGACTGGATATTTTTTAGCAGGGCCGTTGTTGACGCATCAAGAAGCCTGTGCTAAAGTTTTTTCATGTTATGTTAGGGTGGATAGGTTATCCGAGGCGTTTGTATTCAAAAAACATCAGACTTTTTTCAGAGAGAGACCGTGCGGTTGTCTTGCCACAGAAGGAGGAAACGATGAAAAGCGGGACTTGGTTTTTCATGCTGGGAATACTTTTGGCAGCAGCGGCACTGAATGCCGATGCCCAGCCGGGAGCGGATGCGAATGCTGCTCTGAGCGATGATTCAAAAGCGTGCCTGGAGTGCCACAGCGGCCTGAATCCGGGGCTGGTGGGAGACTGGAAACGCAGCCGCCATGCTGTTGTGAGTCCTGGTGAAGCGCTGAGAAAATCCTTGTCAGAACGGAGAATCTCGAATGAAAATATTCCCGCTTCGTTGAAATCCGTTGCCGTGGGGTGCGCCGAGTGCCATACGATGAACGCCGACAAGCATAAAGACAGCTTTGATCATAATGGCTACCGGATCCACACTGTGGTCAGCCCAACAGACTGTGCCGCCTGCCATCCGGTTGAAGCCGATCAGTACGGGCGGAACCTGATGTCCCATGCCTACGGCAATCTGCAGAACAACATGGTGTACCGGGACCTTATGAACAAGGTGAACGGCACCGAGTTTTTTGCAGGAAAGAGAACGGATCATGTGCCTCCCCGTGCCGAGGATGACGCTGATTCCTGTCTCTATTGTCATGGCACGGAGGTGCAAGCCGGAGATGTCAGAAAGCGGGACACGTCCATGGGAGAGATGGAATTTCCTGTTCTGAGCGGCTGGCCCAACCAGGGAGTGGGCAGGATCAACCCTGACGGCAGCAAGGGCGCCTGCACGGCATGCCACGCGCGGCACCAGTTTTCGATCGAATTGGCACGGAACCCGCACACCTGCTCCGAGTGCCACAAAGGGCCGGATGTTCCCGCATTCAGCGTGTATGAGGTAAGCAAGCATGGAAATATTTTTTCTTCGGCAGGGAAAACATGGAACCTATCGTCCGTTCCGTGGAAGGTCGGCCGGGATTTTACCGCACCGACCTGCGCTGCCTGCCACGTGAGCCTTCTTACGGATGCAGGTGCGGGCGGGGTCATTGCCGAGAGGACCCATCAAATGAATGACCGGCTTGCCTGGAGGCTCATGGGGCTCGTGTATGCTCATCCTCATCCAAAGTCTCCTGACACGTCTCTAATCCGGAACAAGGCCGGACTTCCGCTTGCCACGGAACTCACGGGGGAACCCGCGCTGGATTTTCTGATCGACAGCGTGGAGCAGGACAAAAGAAAGAAGACGCTGCAAAAAGTCTGCCTCTCATGCCATACTGATCAATGGGTGCAGGGTCATTTCAACCGGTTCGAGCGTACGATCACAATGACCAATGCCATGACGCTGACTGCCACCAGAATTCTCCAAACGGCGTGGGAAAAAGGCTACGCAAAGGGCCTCGTCCAGCAAGACAGCATTTTCAACGAAGCCATCGAGAAGAAATGGGTAGAGCAGTGGCTTTTCTACGGAAATTCCACGCGCTTCTCTTCCGCCATGGCCGGAGCAGACTACGGCGTTTTTGCGAACGGGCGATGGCAGATGCACAGAAACATTCAGGAAATGCTGGATTGGCTCGACATCAGGCAGAGCGCCGCAAAGAAAGGAAAAAAATAAGAACAGGCCGGATTTTTTCAGATGTTTTACAAAAAAGAGTCAGGCATTAATTTCTGAGCCAGAACCAGTCGTAGTCAGATGCCCCGGTTTTTTTCACTCCGTCCGGACCGTACTCCCGGTACCACGCAAGACGGTTCTTTTCATACTGCGCTTCTGTTTTGATCCCTCCGGACGGATAATATTCCTTCTGGATCCCCTCACGCTCGCCGTCGGCATTAAAACGCTCTTCGGCGCGTTTGCGCATCTGCGAGTCGATCATTGCATAGGTAATAACGAGCCGCGGTTTGCCGTTTGCGTGTCGTTCAACAACATCTCTCACAAAACCGGCCGCCGGTTTTTCTGCTTGTATGGATTTCTTTTCCTGAGAAGAGGCGCTGTATTCGTCCCGGGCTTTGGCGCGCTGCGGCGCTCCTGCCGCCGGGGAAAATTGCTTCGAAGCTTCCGCTGCGTCCAATGACGACGGAGCAGCCTGCTGCTTCTCCATCAGGATTTCTCTTTTTTCAAGAGCCGGCCGGTCGGCCTGTTTTGATGGTGCAGGGGCGGCTGACGCCGGTCGCTCTTGAAGGGCGCGAAGCTCAGCGGGACCGTTCACAGCGGCTTCGTCCATGGTGTTAGAGCCAGGAGCTTTCAGCTTTTTTGACGGGGTCGCGGGAGAGGCTGCGATGTCCGATTCCCGATTGACAGCGGAGGTTGGTGAGCTCCCTTGTTCCGCGGACTTCCCGGTTGCTATCATGGGCGCTTCAGAAAACGGCGCCATAGGCTGCACACCCCGGTACATATACACCACGGTTATCGTCAGAAAAACGACTGCGACAGCCTGGATCGGCAGTTTGATGGAGAGCGGGAAAAACAGCCGCTGCAGAAAGCTCTTTTTTCCGGCAGTTTCTGCACGCACCGTTGCCATGATCTTTTGGGCCATCCAGTCCGGAGGCTGCACTTCTTCGATGTTTTTAACAAGCTCGATAGTCTTTTGCAGCTCAAGAAGCGCCTGGTCACATTCCGTGCATGTTTTGAGGTGCTCTTCTATGAGGGCCTTTTCCTGTGCTGAAACAGACCCGTCCAAATAGTCCGAAAGTTTATGGCGGATATCAATGTGTTCCATCAAAGTTCTCCCGCGGCGCGCTTCAGACACGTTTTTACCATTTCGCGCGCCCTGAACAGCCTCGATTTCACCGTGCCCTCGCGCACCTTCAGAATCCGTCCTATTTCCTTGTAGGAAAAATCCTGCATGTCGCGGAGGACCAGCACCTCACGAAAAAGACCTTCGAGTTTCTTTATGCATTCCTGGACAACGGCCCGCAGATCGCGCTTCATCATTTCATCCAGAACAGACGGATTCGGGGAAGGGGGATCCACGGTCATTGTTCCGTCTTCGGTCCGGATTGGATCGTCCAGAGAAAACGCCATGCGGCTCCGGCGCGCTTTTATCTGCTTCAGCCGGTTTTTGGAAAGGTTCACGGTTATGGTTGTGAGCCAAGTCGTGAATTTTGCATCGCCGCGAAACGTCCCGATATTCCTATAGGCGGAAAGGAAAGCATCCTGCACAACTTCGCAGGCATCGTTGTAGTCTCCGGTCAGCCGGAAGGCTATATTCAGCATGCGTTTTTGGTGCCTGGTGACGAGCAGTTCAAAAGCATCCAGTTCGCCGTTCCGGGAAGCCAGAACCAGCGCCGCATCCTCGTCCGGTGCGCTTCTGCTTTCATCCGTATTGGACAACGTTATTGAAGGATTTGTTTCAGGCTTCATGCTGCTCAGATTGTATCGCAAAAAAACGGCTTTTGCACCCGTAAAATGCTAGTATAATATTATAGTAGTCTGTACGATAAAAACCAAATTGGGTACTGTATTGAGGTGGCCTATGGCGCAGGAAGTCCTTCCGGATGACGCAAAAAAAGTCATCAAAGAGACTTTTTTAAAAGGATTAAAGGAAGATGTCGCAATAGAGGTATTCACCAAGGCCGGCGCGAACGACCAGTTTAACGAGACCGCGGTCTCGCTGGTCAAGGCATTTGCCGAACTTTCCGACAAACTGAAACCCTCGTTTTATACACTCGACGATGCACAGGCCGCAAAGAGGAATGTTGTGCGGTCTCCAACATTGTTGATTGCCCCCGACAAGTACCGCATCCGCTACACGGGGGCCCCGCTGGGAGAAGAAGGCCGTTCATTCCTGGTGGCGCTGCTCATGGCTTCCGGCAACGCCGGTATTTTTACGGAAACGGCGGCTGCCAAAATCGTGGATCAACTCAACGAGAAGCGCGACATCCAGGTGTTTGTCAGCCCCACCTGTCCGTACTGTCCGCAGCAGGTGCTTTCCGCCTTTTCAGCGGCGGTTGCCAGGCCTGATCTGGTGTCTGCCGAGGCGATAGAAATCTATGAAAACCAGGACCTCGCGGAATCTCTCGGCTCGCTGGCAGTGCCGCAGACGTTCATAAACGGAACATTTACGGGAGCGGGCCTCCAGCCGGAGCCTCTGTTCGTCGAAGCGCTGCTGTCGCTCAAGGAACCCCAGATTGCCTCCGCTCAGATGTCCGGCGAGCCGGTGGAGAAAGATCTGGTGATAATCGGCGGAGGACCGGCCGGCCTTACCGCGGCAATCTACGCGGAGCGCGCGGGGCTGAGCAGCGTTGTGATCGAGAAGGGGAACCTCGGCGGACAGGTGGCGATAACTCCGGTCGTTGAGAACTACCCAGGATTCATGCGCATCGGCGGGAAAAGCCTTATTGATCTGATCGCGCAGCAGGCGGCGCAGTATGCCGAGATCCATATCGGCGAGTTTGCATCTGAAATAGACAAAACTAGGCCGGACAAGAGAATCACGGTCAAGACGAACTACGGCATCTATATCACCAAGGGGCTGCTCCTTGCGACGGGCGTGGTGAACCGTGCCCTGGAAGCGCCGGGCGCCCAGAAATTTTACGGCAGGGGCGTGAGCTACTGCGCTACCTGCGACGGATATTTTTTCAAGGACGGGAAGCGTGTGATTGTGGTCGGCGGCGGAAACACGGCGGTCACCGACGCCCTGTATCTGCACAACATCGGAGCGGCGGTGACGCTGGTGCACCGGCGGGACACTCTGACGTGCGAAGCGCGGCTTAAGGAAACCTTGAAGCAAATGCAGATTCCCGTCCTGTGGGACAGCGAGGTGCAGGAAATTCTCGGCGACAAGATTGTGCGGTCCGTCAAGATCAGGGACAGAAAGACCGGCGGTACGAACGAGATGGCCATCGACGGTGTGTTTGTCGGCATCGGATATGTGCCGAGCAATGAAATCGCAAAGAAACTCGGCGTTGACCTTGACGACCAGGGATATATTAAGATCGATCTGATGACCATGCGGACGTCAGCTCCGAATGTGTACGCGGCAGGCGACATTACCGGCGCCCCGAAGCAGATTGTGGTCGCCGTTGCGCATGGATCGGTTGCTGCAATGTCTGCGTTCGAGGATTTGTCAAGTGTCAGGTGGGAGGAGATTGAAAAGTACGGGGAGGCGGCAAAAGCCGCAGAACGCCGCTGATGCAGGACCCCGGCATTCTGCCCGGATCCTGCATCATGGGCACACGCACGCTTAAAAAGCGGCATCAGTCAAACTTTACTTTCGGCACAGCCTTCTCCGCCTGTGGAACTTCATAGTATTGCGCCTCGCCGACTTTGGCAAGAGAAGCAAAGAACCCGCCAAAGACGGTGCGCCGGTAGGTATTGAGCTCCTTTACATTGTCGTTGTAGCGCTTGCGCTCCACGGCAATCCTGTTTTCTGTGCCTTCAAGGCTGTCCTGAAATTTCAGAAAATTTTCATTCGCCTTGAGCTGGGGGAAAGCTTCCTGCAGCATCAGGAGCCGAGACAGAAATCCTTCAAGCTGCTGGGACGACTGGATTTTGTCTTTTACCGTGTTTGCCTGGAAGTATTTTGTGCGTGCATTGGCTATGTTTTCGAACAGCGTCTTTTCGTGTTTGGCATATCCTTTTACCGTCTCCATGAGATTGGGAATCAGATCATAGCGCCGTTTGAGCTGGTTCTCCACCTGCGCCCACTGGGACTTCACCTGTTCATCCATGGCCACGACCTTGTTGTACTGGCCGATGCCCCACATGATCCCCACGCCCGCGATCACGACGACCGCGGCAATAAGAACGAGCACTATTTTTAATCCATTATTCATCGCCACCTCCTGAGTTTCTTGCTGAAGTTTTTAGAAATCGAATATCTATCACTTCTGGTATATAAGCACAGTTATTGCCGTGGAAAAAGACAATCAAAAAACTACCAGCCTCCGGATGCGCCGCCCCCGCCTCCGCTGCCACCACCACCGCCGCCAAAGCTTCCTCCATCAAAGCCGCCGAATCCACCGCCGCCAAAACCTCCGAATCCACCATAGCTGTTGCCGTAGTATCCGCCGCTTCCCCACGGGCCGCCCGAGTATCTTCGCTTTCCCTGCTTTGCACGCATCAGACTCAGAAAACCTGCCAGCATGGGACCGAAGAGAAAGAGCGCCAGCAGGATTGTATTCAGCGGAATGCCCTGTTCTTTTTCCGCCCGGCGCGCTGCGCTGCCCGGCATCTCCGTCAGCTGCACTCCTTCATGTTTTGCAATGGTCCGCATTATCGCTGTTGTCGCTGCCGCGATTCCGGCGCTGTAATCACCCTGCCTGAAATAGGGAATGAGATGTTCCCTGCCGATCGAACCGAGCAGGCTGTCGGGAAGAATGTTTTCCAGCCCGTAGCCTGTTTCGAACCGGTACTTCCGGTCTTGCACGGCCACGACGATCAGCATGCCGTTGTCTTTGCGCTTCTGGCCGAGCCTCCATTTTTCCTTGGTGTTGAAAGAAAATTCCTCGATGCTCTGGCCGTCGAGGCTCTGGACCGTAAGGACCAGCACCTGTGCGGACGTTTTTCGCTCAAGCTCCTGCAGGGAGGCGTTCAGGCGGCTTTTTACATCGCCTCTGACAATTCCGGCAAGGTCCGTTACATAGTCCCGCGGGACTGCCGGCGGCTGCGGGGTTGATGCAAATGCGTTGAATGCAGCAGCAAGAACAATTGCCTGTATGATGATTTTTTTAAGCATGCAGGTCGTCAAGGGTCTTTTCCAGGGACTCGAGCGCGCTGTAATACTGGCGGAACAGGTCATTCAACTCCTGCCCAGACGGTTTTATGGCCCCTGTCTTGAGCGAAAGGAGCTCTTCGAAGACAGTCGTTTTCGTGCCGGCCGTATCGCAGAATATTTTTACCACCTCGGTCCTTAAGATTGGCGGTTCCTTGCCGAAAAGATAAACGATGGATCTAAAAAGGGCGATCGAGCCGGTAATGGACCGTCTCAGCACGGCGGCAAGTGCATCTTTTTCTCCGGCCGAAGCAAGATAACCCTGCCGGAGTCCTATAAGCTTTACCTTGACCTCGCGTTCGCATTGAAGACGAAGCGGAGCGGATTCAACGGCAAGGTCCTTGAAAATATCAATTCCATAAACGGTTTTATGCAGCAGCTTCAAATCCAGAAATTCTACCGGAAAAGCGTCGAGGGATTTGGAGATATATTCCGGCGTCATGACAAGCGGCGCGGCAATCCTTTTTTCCCCATAGTTCCTTCCGAGCGGCGCAAGAAAGGAAATGAACTCCAGGTCCATGTCATGCAGCACTACCACGGAATTGATGTCGGATAGTTTCTCGTTGTAGTCCGGCATGACCGCGCTGCCGGTAATGTGCAGGGAATGAATGTTCCGGTCATGCCGGTCTATGATCTCACGGAGCATGGGGCCGATTTTTTCGGCGATGGACGGGGCGAGGCCGGTCAGAGTCAGGTTATTCATGGCGAAATTATTATAGCACACCGGGATGCTCATCTCAATCGACGGTGGGGCATATACAGGAAATAAAAAAAACAGTCCGCCAGAAGCGTAAGAACATGGTATAATGCGGACCGGAAATTATCGATCTTTTCAGGAGGATGTCGATGCAGACGATTCCTTTCTCTCTTGCGGCTCCGGGCATGGAACTCGCCAGGGAGATTAAAAATCCGGAAAGCCCTGACGGCCCGCCCATGTGCGGCAAGGGTATGGTGTTGACCGAAGCGCTGATCGCACGTCTGGGGCAGAAAAACGTGCAGGCCATAACCGTCGTGGGGAGACCGGTCAAAATGGCGGGTGAAAAGACCCTTGATGAAATGCTGCACCAGCTTGACCTCCGCTTCAGGCGGGTGGCCAAGGACCCGCTTATGATGAAGCTCAAGGAATTGTACCGGGACTATCTTATCAGGTCCCAGGGAGAATGACATGGAAGACAAACGGGCAGAACTGCAGCGGGCAATCAAGGATACCAAATCCATACCGACGCTGCCTGGGATCATTGCGAAACTGAGCACCCTGGCGGCAAACGACAAAGTCTCGGCCAATGAGATGGCGCGAGTCGTGTCTGCGGACCAGGTTTTGTCCGCAAAAGTGTTGCGCCTCGTGAATTCGCCGTTTTACGGTTTCTCCGGCCGGGTATCAACCGTTTCAAACGCGCTTATTCTTCTCGGTGTGAATGTGGTGAAGAGCCTGGCCGTAACGAGCTCCATTTTTGAAATGATGGAAAAGCACGTCGTCGGGCTCTGGGAGCACTCCATGGGCGTGGCCACGGCGGCGCAGATCATCGCACGCCAGCTCAAGCTTCCCGATCCCGAAGAAATATCCACTGCCGCGCTGCTGCACGATATCGGCAAAGTCGTGGTCAAGATCAATCTGAAGCAGGAATACGAGAACCTGAGCGCCTTGATCGCGGAAAAAGACCTGTCCATGATGGAGGCGGAGATCGAGCTTTTCGGGATGGACCATACCGAAGTGGGGGCATGGCTCGCCAAATCGTGGTTTCTGCCGGAAAAGCTGATCGAACCGATCACGTTTCACCATGCCGTTGAAAAATCAGTCCTGCATTCCGTGAAAACCTCGGTCGTGCATGTCGCAGACGTGCTGGTAAAGGCCGGCGGCTTCGGATTCAGCGGCGACGATATCGTTCCGCAAATACAGCCCGTTGCCTGGAAAAATCTGGGGCTTGAGGAATCCGCTTTGAAACCGATTGTGGAAGAGCTGGAAGACAGATTTATCGAACTGCAAAATTTCAGCATGGAGATACAGTCAGCCGATGCCGCCCGCAATTAGGATCGCGTTAATCTCGCAGGACAAAAGCCTTCTTTCCCGCCTGGAGCTCAGGCTCCAGAGCCGCGGCTATCAAGTGGTTCAGATCGAGTCTCTTGCGGGAGTCCTGGGGTTTCTGTACGCGGACCCTCCCGACCTCGTCATTATCAACCTTGCCTCACTGGACGAAGCATCGCAGCAGGTCATCCATGATCTGCGGGAGGACAGCTACTTCAGCGTCATTCCCTTGATTGCCGTGCTGGACCGGCTGCCTGAAGATTCTTTTGACTGGAGCGCCCTGCCTGTTGATGATTTTGTCGTGCAGCCGCTGAACTATGATGAGCTGTTCAGGCGCGTCAATCTCGCCATGCAGCGGATCCAGCGCATTTTCGACAACAATCCCCTCACCAGACTTCCCGGCAACACCTCCATTCAACATGCGATCGACAAAGCCCTGGGAAAGGCCATGGCGGTCTGCTATGTGGATATCAACCATTTCAAGCCGTACAACGATACCTACGGTTTCTCCCGCGGCGATGATGTGATCCGGATGGTTGCGCGGATCACCGCAAATGTCGTGCGGGACCAGGGGGAAGGCGGTTTTGTGGGCCACGTGGGCGGGGACGATTTTGTGTTTGTCGTGCCGCTGGGAAAAGCGGAAGCTGCCTGCCAGACCATTATCGACAATTTTTCAGGAGTCGCGTCGGACCTCTTCGGCGAAGCGGAGAAAAAGAAGGGGTATTACATCGCCAAGGACCGGAACAATGTCGAATCGAAGATACCGCTGCTGAGCCTGTCCATCGCCATCGTGCCGACGAGCACGCCGTACATCCAGCATCCGGGCAAAGTCGCTGAAGTTGCCGCCGAGCTGAAAAAACTTGCCAAGAAATCCCCCGGCAGTGCCTATGTCATCGACCGTCGGAAAAGGTAAGAGTCATCCGGCCGTGTCTTTCAGAAGGCCGGATTTCATTCCTGCGGACATGCAATATACAACCTCCACCCCGCTTGACACTTCGGACAATCCAGATATAATTTAACTATTAAAAACGAGGGCTGTACGGCATGGCGAAACTGCTCGAAAAAAAGATTGGCGAAGCGCTGCTGCGTCTGATATCCTCCGACATCACCGAGAGAAAGGTTGATGCTGTCGTGAACGCGGCCAACAGCCGTCTGCAGCACGGAGGCGGTGTGGCAGGTGCGATTGTCAAAAGGGGCGGCAGGATCATCCAGGAGGAGAGCGACAGGATAGGCTTTGTTCCCGTGGGCGGTGCTGCAATCACGACCGGCGGATCATTACATGCGCACTCCGTCATTCACGCTGTCGGGCCGAGGATGGGCGAAGGAGACGAAGAAAACAAATTAAGGAAAGCGGTCAACAGCGTGCTCACGCTTGCCGCGGAGAAAAAATTCACCAGCATATCGCTGCCGGCCATAAGCGCTGGAATCTTCGGGTTTCCCAAGGACCGCTGCGCAAAAATTCTCGTGGAAGAAACGGAGTCTTTTTTAAAAAACAGTCCGGCTGCTTCGCTCAGACTTGTCGAATTCTGCATTCCTGATCCGGAGGCCTTTGAATACTTTAAAAACGAATTGGAAAAATAAAAACGCACCAGGAAATCATCCTGATCTTAATACTTCGCCACACGCGAAAGGAGCCATGCTATGATAAAAGAGTTCAAGGCATTCATCATGCGGGGCAATGTGCTTGATCTGGCGGTCGCAGTCATCATCGGCGGTGTTTTTGGAAAGATTGTGAGTTCGCTGGTCAATGACGTTCTTATGCCGCCCATCGGGGCCCTAATGGGCAAGGTGGATTTCAGCAGCCTCTATCTCAATCTCTCAACGGAGACGTACACGAGCCTTGCAGAGGCGCAAAAAGCCGGAGCTCCGGTCATCAAGTACGGGCTGTTTATCAATACCGTCATTGATTTCATCATTGTGTCGTTCGTTATTTTTCTCGTGGTGCGCATGGCCAACCGGCTGCAGCAGAAGCCGGCTGCAGCACCCGCGGAGCCGACCACGAAGGAATGCCCGCATTGCCTGTCGACCGTTCCGATAAAAGCCACACGCTGCGCGCACTGCACATCCGAACTGAAAGTTGCCTGATTAGTAAACCCTAAAAACAAGGTCCCAGCTGCCGATTTGAGATAAAGTCGGTGCTGGGACTCCTTTGTGCATTGATTACAAAGTTTATTTTTCCAGCCAAATTATCCTTCAACCAAACTGCACGTAGTTAAGTTACGCTAAACAGTTCTTTCCAAACTATCCGCATAAAAAAAAGTTTTTTAGCCAAAATATTGTCATTTGTCATTTATCCGGCATTTTTTATAAATCTATTTTGAAAAAAATTGAAACATTTTGATACTTTATGTTTAGGCATGCTAGTTGCTATACGTTATCATACTCCTACTTAAGTTATTGAAGAAAAAATATAATTCATAGTAATGCGGAACGTAGCTGTTATTGGATACTAATTTTTTTGAGTAACAGGCATCGTGAGTGAGCGGCTGGTCATATAACAAAAAAGGACGGTCATGCTATCAACTATCAATGTCGGTGAAAAAAATAATTTCGGGAAAAACCTGCTGTATTCAATAAGGAGTGCGGTGAGCGTTCCCTGTAAAGCAGTAACCAAAGCGCTTTGCAGAATGCGAACATCAAATGTCCTTAGGTTCGCATTGTTTTGGATGTTAGCCTTCGCTGCACCCGTGTATGCGGATATGAGTGCCTCCGTCACGCTCTTGAGCGGAGATCCCACTGACATCTACCCGAGCCAGACGACGCGCCTTCAAATAACTCTTTCCAACAGCAACCAGACCGCTCAAATAACGAATGTTGCTTTCAGTAACAGCCTGCCCGGAACGTGGCCCAATGCGCTGCGAATTGCCGGTGTGTACACGTACACCTGTACTGATCCAAGCGGCCCGGTAACATCGCCCGGGTCCGGGACGTTGACTGCCGATGTAAATACGCAGGCAATATCGCTGTCCGGCGGCGTGATACCCGCCCGCGCCAACAATACCGACGGCACCTGCACAATCGTTATTCCGGTAACCGCAGGAACTTCCAGCGGGAGCACGGCAACATATACCTATCAGATACTGAGCGGTGCCGTTACCGGCGATGACGGCTCAGCTGTTGCCAATTCCGGCACCGTCAGCCAGAGCGTCAATGTGCGCGCGCTTACTCCTCCTTCACTGTCCAAGAGCTTTGCTTCATCGAACATATACCTCGGAGGAAATGCGACGACGCTTACCATAACCCTTGCCAACGCAAACCCGGTAGCGATCACAAACTTCAGCATAACCGATGCGTTCCCGCAGCTGGGGGGTGCGGCCATTATACGGGTCGCCGCAACGCCGGGAGCTGCGGCAAGCTGCAATAATGGCGGCAGCGCGCCGACATTCAGCCCTTCAGCAGGCGACACTTCGATCAGCGCGACGGGAACGATCCCGGCCAGATCGGGAAGTACGAATGGAAGCTGCACGATCAGCGTGAGCATTGAAGGCGCCCAAACCAACAGCCTGTATACGACAGGAGCGCAGGCAAATACCATCAACAGGCTGACCAACTTCAGCAATGATGTCGGCATTGTACCTACAGCGAATGCCACCGCAAATATAACCGTACTATCACCGCTCCGGCTGAACAAAGCGTTTGCGCATGCGGCACTTTCCAGCGGCCAGTCGGACAGCCTGACGATCACGCTCTATAATGACGGGAATACCGATCTGACGGTGACCACTTTTACCGATGATCCCATTGACGGAACGACTGCCGGCAATACCAATCCCTATGGTTTAAAAGTCACAGGCCAATCGACCACCTGCGCGGGAGGCACGGTAACCCCCACGCTGAACAATACCGGCGTTACCCTGACCGACGGCGTTATTCCCCACAACGGTTCCTGCACGGTCACGGTAAGCTTCACAGGCACCGTGACGACTGCGGGAGTCCCCGTAACATATACAAACTCGATTCCGCAGGGTGCTGTCGGAACGACAACCGCCGGAATCATAAGCCAGACCCGCTCTGCATCGATTCTTGTCGCGGATGATCTCCGGGTCACGAAAAGCGCGGCTCCGACAACAGCTGCGCCCGGCAACCCGGTCCGCTACACGCTTACCGTTTACAATTATACCGCCTCGGCAATTTCCAATCTGGCCGTGACGGACCATCTCACCAACGGGACGACATTTCTTACCGGAACAATCAATGGGAACAATTATACGCCGTCGATATCAGGTGCTTGTTCGGGTTTGTCCGTTACGGGAGCCGTCGGAGATACCGTTCCTGTATTCACGATCAGTTCATTCAATGCCCGCACGGACGCCAACACTCCAAGCTCATGCACGGTGACGTTTTATGCGATGACTTCAAAAACCGCGGCCAACGGATCGTCCACAGCCAACACCATCAGCGCAGGAGACGTATGCTACAACGGCGGCGCAACCTGCAACGGCGCGGGAACAAGCTCCACCGGAACCACCGTGACGACGACGCTGATTACCGCGGCAAAGAGTTTCTCCCCTGCCGGTCCGCTTCCGGAAGGGTCGATCTCGACCATGACCATCACGCTGACGAACCAGTCTGCAAGTCCCATCACGAATGCCACCATCTCCGACACGCTGCCGGTAGCAACAGTCGGAGGCGGCCAGATGCGTATCGCGAGTCCTTCGAATGCCGCCAGCACCTGCGGCAGCCCCATGATCACGGCCGTTGCCGGGTCGACATCACTCGCCATGAATGGCGGAACGATACCCGCGCGGGCAAGCAACGGCACCGGAACAGCCGGCACCTGTTTTATCAGGGTTGATGTGATCGGCCCTGCCGGGACGTACAACAACACGGCAACCGCGGGCGGCACGGAAACGTATGCAGACGGCACCACGCATTCAGTGACTCCCGTGACCACGGCGGTGGCCACGCTGGTTTATACCTCTTCCTTGTCGGCAACAAAGAGTTTCAACCCT
The DNA here is from genome assembly GCA_963663225.1 of Nitrospirota bacterium. Taxonomy (GTDB): domain Bacteria; phylum Nitrospirota; class UBA9217; order UBA9217; family UBA9217; genus JBAZLV01. Next base: position 1,701,390 of record OY760142.1, read on the forward strand.
GCGAGTGTTTCCTCGGGCGGACGATCCACCGTGACCGTGCGGCTTTCGAACTCAGGTGCGGCGGCCCTCACCAACGTGGGCGCCACCGATCCGCTGCCTGCCGGCATGGTGGTCGCACCCACGCCGAATGCGTATACGACCTGTGCGGGCAGTCCGTTGATCACGGCTGCGGCGGGTGCCGGTTCGGTCAGTATGTCCGGGGCCGGTCTTGCCGGTTCCGGAACGTGCGATCTTCTTTTTGACGTGGTGGCAACCGGCAGCGCCAGCTGGAGCAATACGATCCCGATCGGCAACATTACGGCTGACGGCGGGGTGCGGAATCAGACGGCGGTTTCAGCAACGCTCACGTATAACGCGCCGACGGCCCTGACCGTCGCGAAAGCAACGAATCCCAGCACCCTGACTTTTCCGGGGCAGATGAGCCAGTTCATTATTACGATAACCAACGGCACACAAGCAGTAACAAATCTCCGGCTGACGGATTATTTTACGGCAAACGGCACTTCAGGAGCTTCCGTAAACGGTATGGTCGTTGCTGCAACTCCGGGAACATCGACAACGTGTCCTGGCGGCGTCATATCTGCAGTCGCAGGCAGCACATCGGTCGGAATCTCCGGGGTTTCGCTTGCCGCAAGCGCTTCCTGCACGGTGGGCGTCAACGTCACTTCGACCAGCGTAGGAGGCATTACCAATTATATTCCGGTCGGCTCCATTATTACGGACCAGGGCTTGACCAACAGCGGGCAGGCGAGCACCAGTCTCGCGACCCAGAGCAATATCGGTATAGTAAAGCAGTTTACCCCCGCGGTCGTAAAGCCGGGCCAGAGATCGAGACTCCGTATTACGTTCTACAATCCGACAAGCCTGCCCATGGCGAATCTCGCGGTGATCGATACCCTGCCTGCCGGGGTAACGGTGCCGAGCGGTCCGAATCCCACCTCGAGCTGCACAGGAGCGACGGTTTTGTCCCCTGCATCCGACCAGGTGCAGGTTTCGGGCGGTACCATTGCCGCCGCGTCCTCCGGCGTATCAGCTTCATGTTATGCGGAAATCGACGTGACGGCCTCGGCGCAGGGTGATTATGTTAATACCATTGCCGCCGGAGCAGTCACCGCAACGAGCGGCGGCGCACCGACAACCAATTCCCAACCGGCCAGCGACACACTTCGCGCCAAATCACCGATTACGATTCACAAAGCAATCGGCGGATATACGCTCGATGCGGGCAGTCCTGCCGGATTCACAACCGGCTCGGCGACGCGTACTCCCGGCAGCACAGCGACGCTGGTCATACGGATGGACAATCCCAACACGGTGCCGCTGACGTCAACGGCATTCACCGATGCGCTTCCAGCCGGCCTGGTGGTTGCCACGACACCGAACGCATCCACGACCTGCACCGGCGGGACCGTAATCGCGCCGGCTTCGGGCACCAGTATCAGACTTTCAGGCGCGACCATACCCGCGAGCGGAAACTGCACCGTGAGCGTGGACGTGCTGAGCAACATATCTGCGGCGTATACAAACAGCATCGCAGCCTCCAGCATCACAACGTTTGAAGGCGTGAGCAATGAGGAGCCGACCAGCGCGCAACTGGTCGTTTCGACCCCGCCCACAGTAAGCAAACAGTTTGCACCCGCAGTCATTCCGACCAACGGCACCTCGACGCTCACGATCTATCTCGAAAACAGCAATGCAACAGCCCTGACCCTGACGTCGGTCTTTACCGACACGCTTCCGACCGCGCCTGGCACTATTGTGGTAGCGGCCGTTCCCAATATCGTCAAAACATGCCCCGGCGCCGTTACCGCTGCTGCGGGGAGTGGCACCGTTACCTATGCGAACGGCGCACAAATCCCGGTCGGCGGCTGTTCAATCAGCGTGAATGTGACCGGGGCGACATCCGGCGTGCATACGAACAACATTCCGGCAGGGGCACTCCAGACGAATCTCGGCAACAACCAGCAGCCGGCGAATTCCACGCTGACGATCAGCACCATGGGGTTCATCTCAGGCCGGGTGTTTAAAGACAACAATGTCACACCGAACGGGACGTACGAGACCGGAACGGACACGCCCATTTCCGGCGTCAGCATCGATCTGCGCAGCGGCGCCAATTGCAGCGGTGCATTGGTGAGCGTTGTCGGCCTCACAAATCCGACCACAACGGACGCGCTCGGCAATTATATGTTCTCCGGCTTGCCAGCAGGCACCTATTCGGCCTGCGAGCCTGTACAGCCGACCGGCACGGTCAACGGTACTACGACGGCGGGAGCCATTACGTCAGTGAACGGCAGCACGGGTGCGGCAGGCGCTGCATCCAATCCGACATCGGCGACAAGCCAGATCGTCAACATTGTTTTGAACGGCGACGGATCGGCAGGCGCAGTCAGCGGCACCATGGGCAATAATTTTGCCGAGATCGTGCTGTCGAGTATTTCCGGATCGGTATTTTTGGACCAGAACAACAACGGCGTCCAGAACGGCGCGGATGCCGGAATCGCCAATGTCACGATAGAGCTGCTGAACAATGCCACCACGGTCATCGCGACCGCCACAACCGATTCCAATGGAGCATACGCCTTCACGAATCTGCAGCCCGGCACCTATTCCGTGCGCGAACCGGGCCAGCCGGCTGCAACAGCAAACGGCATAACGGCAGCCGGAACGGTAGCCAATGGAGGGACCGCAGGCACCGCGACCAGCGTGACCGTCACGCCGAGCGTCATTAGTGCCATTGTCCTGCCTCCGAATACGACCGCGGCCGGGAACAATTTTGCAGAAATTCCGCTGGGCCGCAGGATATCCGGCGTCGTGTTCCTTGATTACAACAACGACGGCACCTTTAACGGCTCTGACCACGGCATCGGCAGTCAGACGCTGAGCCTGACCGGGACCGACATTAACGGGAACACGGTGAGCGGCTCCGCGACCACGAACTCAGACGGCTCCTACGACTTTCTGAATTTGCCGGAAGGCACCTACACCGTGAACCAGCCGGGTCAGCCGGCAGGGACGACGAACGGCACGACGACTGCGGGCAGCACCGGCGGAACAGCAACGAATCCTACCGGCACCAGCAGCCGCATTGTCAATATCAGCCTTATGGGCGGCAACACGGTGTCCGCGAACAACAATTTTGCAGAGCAGCCGGGTGCGGCGCCTGACCTTGCCATTGCAAAGACCCATACCCCGGCCAGCCTCGGTGCTTCGAGCACGACGGGATATTTCACGCTGACCCCGAGCAACGTCGGCACGGTTTCGACGAGCGGCGCCATCACCATCACGGATACGATGCCTGCCGATCTTGCTCCGACGGTCGCGTCCGGAACAGGCTGGGCGTGTTCTATTGCAGGCCAGACCATCTCCTGCACCTCTTCGTCCGCCATCGCCGCCGGTGCAAGCGGTAATGCCGTGACGGTGCGGGTAACGGTCGGCGCCGGGCTTTCGGGACAGATACTGGTAAACACGGCGGTAATTTCCGGAGGCGGAGAGCCGGTTGGGTTTGACGGCAATAATACCGCAACGGACGCCGTTGCCATTACTGATGCGGCAACGCTTTCCGGTACGGCATGGCTCGATCTTAATCACAATCGAACGCTCGATACGGGGGAGCCCAAGCTTGCCGGCTGGATGGTCGATCTGCTTTTGAGCGGTGTTGTTGTTAGCAGCACGACAACGACAACCGATGGCACGTATTCATTTGCCGGCATCTCGCCCGGTCCGGGATACCAGGTGCGTTTCCGTGAACCGTCTCATGGCTCCCTCTACGGATACGCCGTACCGAATGAAAACGGGCTGGCCTTCACGAACGGCGTTGTGAGTGTTGCGAACCCAGCGGGAGCCGTTGCTACGGACGGCACCCTGAACAATATGACCCTGATTGCGGGCGCGAATTATGTTCAGCAGAGCCTGCCGGTTGACCCTGATGGTGTCGTGTATGACTCGATTACGCGTCTGCCGGTCACCAACGCAACGGTTGGGATTGCTGGTCCGGTCGGATTTGACCCCGCAGTGCATCTTGTCGGCGGTGCAGCGAACGCGAGCCAGGTAACGGGAGCGAACGGATACTATCAATTCCTCCTGCTGCCTGCCGCTCCACAGGGCGCGTACACGATCAGCGTCACGCCTCCTCCGGGCTATATGCCGCTGATATCGTCCATAATTCCCCCGACAGCCGGTCCCTATGTTGTGCCCGGAGGAGCACCCGTAGCAATACAAGCCCAGGCAACGGCGCCGACCGGAGCGCAGCCGACAACCTACTATCTCACCTTCTCGATGAGCGGCGTTTCGGCGAGCGTGGTAAACAACCATATCCCGGTAGACCCGATACTGGGCGGCGCCATCGCGATGACGAAAGTCACGCCGCTCGTCAATGTGGCCAAAGGCGATCTCGTGCCCTACACGCTTGTAGCAACGAACACACTGGCCGCGACCCTGTCGAATATCGATATCGTCGACCAGATGCCGCCGGGGTTCAAGTACCGCGCGGGGAGCGCAACGCTCAACGGAATTGCGGTCACTCCCGTGGCGAGCGGACGCACCCTGCGCTGGCCGGGGCTGACTTTTGCCGCCGGGGAAAAGAAGACGATCAAGCTTCTGCTCGTCGTGGGTGCCGGGGTGGGGGAAGGGAAATACACCAACCAGGCCTGGGCCTTAAACAATATCGTCAATACGGCGGTTTCGAACGTTGCCGAGGCAACGGTCCGCGTTGTCCCCGATCCCACATTCGACTGTACGGATATTATCGGCAAGGTTTTCGATGACAAGAACGCGAACGGCTATCAGGATGAGGGAGAACCCGGGTTAGCAAACGTGAGGATTGCAACAGCGCGCGGCCTGATCATCACCACGGATGCAGAGGGCAGGTTCCACATCCCCTGTCCCGAAGTCCCGAACGCTGACCGGGGATCAAATTACGTGCTGAAGCTGGACGAGCGCACGCTGCCGACCGGGTATCGGGTAACCACGGAAAATCCGCTGGTTTCCCGCATGACGCGCGGCAAGATGATCAAGATGAACTTCGGCGCGAGCGTGCACCGCGTGGTGCGTGTTGATGTCAACGATGCGGCGTTTGAACCGGGCTCGATAAAGCTCCGCGATGAATGGCGGCAGAGGACGCTGTCTCTTGACAAAACAATCAATGAGCGGCCCACGGTCGTGCGGATAGCGTACCGTTCGAACGCACACGACCGGAGCCTTGCGGAAAACCGCATCAAGGCAGTGCGCGACCTGATCCAGTCGCGATGGAAGGCATCCAACGGCCGGGCGCCGTTGATTTTTGAAGAAGAGATCGTGGAGGCCCGATGAGAAGGAACCATCTCACCTATGCATCGGTCGCCGCGATCCTGATCGGCATGGCCGGACCGACCTTCCTGAGTGACGCGCTTGCCGCCGACGTGCGCGGACGGATTTTGGACCGCAGCAGTACGCTGGAACAGCCGGCCCCGCCGAGTTCCGAATCGGACATCGGAGCGCTTGCGACAGCATCCGGCATGCCGGGAAGCGATGTTCTTATCATGCGTGAATCGGCCAAAAAACTTCCGGGCACGTCTCCCCGCTTCACCACGGTGATGCGGGACGAAAAACGGAATCCTTTCTTTGCGTCCGGAAGCGCGGTCATGACCGCGTCTGTCCGCAAACACCTCGATGCTCTGGTGCGGGATATTGCGGGCAAGAGAAATATTATGATCGCGATTACGGGCCATACGGACAACGAGCGGATCAGCGCCAGGCTCAAGTCGCAGTTTGCCGACAACCAGGCCCTCTCGGAAGCCCGCGCTTTTGTCGTGGCAGCGCATCTCAGGACGGCCCTCAAACTTGATGCGACGCAGTTTGCCGTTGCCGGAAAAGGCGAGGAAAACCCTGTCGCTGATAATGCAACAGAGGAAGGGAGGGCAGCGAACCGGCGCGTCGAAATACAGGTCTGGTACGACGAGGTGCAGGATGCGCCGAAAGGCGTTGAAGCCGCCCCGCAGTGCGGGTCGTCAGACCAGTCTGCTCGGATCCCGTTCAATATCACGGTGGACGGTGTGCCGATGGAAAAAGAAAAAGGCGGGACTGAAGCCGATCGGCAGCGCTGCGCAGATATTGCTCTCGAAAAAGCGGACATTCGCATACACTACGATCCCCTTGCGACGGCACCGGCCCTGAACATCTGGACCACGCCGAACGGCGCGCTGCGTTCAACGCCGCTGTCCTTCTACACGTATTCCAACTATGCGTTCTGGATCAAGCGGGCGGAGATCCGGATTTTTGAAAAAGGCGCGAGCAGCCAGCAGCGTCCTTACGCCATAGTGCCGGTCAGGATCAATGAATCGGCATCCTGGCAGGCGCCTGCTGACGCGCCCGACCGGCTTTATTTTCTACTCCGGGTGTATGACGAAAAAGACAGATTCGACGAGACCGCCGCAAAGGAGCTGATTCTGCTCGCGTCCCGCAAACCACAGCCGGACGAAGAGAGTCAGGAGCGTGAACGGCGGATCGGATACGGCGAAAACAGCCGCGTACTCGCGAATATTCCCGCGCAGGGCGGGACGATCACCGTGGACGGCGCAAAAATACGGCAGGGACAGTCCGTTACCGCTCTCGGCATGCCGGTTCCCATAGATCGGAACGGGAAGTTTGCACTACGCCAGATCATGCCGGCCGGACCGCATGCGGTCGAGGTGTCGGTCCTTGACGAAAAAGGACACGGAATGGTCTACCGCAGAAATATTTCGATTCCGGACCATGGCTGGTTCTATGTTGCGATCGGCGATCTTACCGTCGGCCGCAATTCCACCTCGGGACCCGCACAGCTCGTTACGAATGAAGCGACCGACCACTATGACAACAAAACCTATATTGACGGACGAGGCGCTTTCTATCTCAAAGGAAAGATCAAAGGTGACTATCTCCTGACCATGAGCGCGGACACGCGCGAACGTCCGATCAGGGACCTGTTCAGCAATTTCGATTCCAAGGACCCGAGTTATCTGCTCCGGAGCATTAACCCGGACACATACTATCCGGTTTACGGCGATGACAGCACCATTGTCGACGATGCGCCCACGCAGGGCAAGTTCTATGTCAAGATCGAAAAGGGAGATTCATCGATCATGTGGGGGAATTTCCAGACGCAGTGGACCGGCACCGAGCTGACGCAATACAGCCGCGGTCTCTACGGCGCAAATTTGGTCCTGTCGCCGCAGGCCACCACGAAATACGGGGAGCGCACAACAGCGGTGAATGCATTTGTTGCAGAGCCGGGAACGCTCGCTTCGCGGGAGGAGTTTCGGGGCACGGGCGGTTCACTGTATTATCTGCAGCATATGGATATCACCCAGGGATCGGAACGGGTTTGGGTGGAAATCCGGGACAAAGACTCCCAGATGGTGCTTGAACGGCATCAGCTTGCCTCTGCGCAGGATTACGACGTCAACTATTTGCAAGGGAGGATCATGCTTCGGGCCCCGCTTCCGTCCGTTGCGGACGGCAGTACGCTGGTACAGACATCCATATTGAACGGGAACCCGGTTTTTTTGGTAGTGTCGTATGAGTATGTACCGGGAATGACCGAAATAGGCGGCTTCGCAGGCGGAGTGCGCGCGACGCAGTGGCTGAACGACAACATCCGCCTCGGGGTGACGGGGTACCGTCAGGGCGAAGACCAGTCACGGCAGGGACTGGCCGGAGGCGATTTCATTCTGCGCTACAAGCCGGGTACCTATATGAAGGGCGAATTCGCGCATTCCGAGGGGGCGGGCACCGGGACCCAGTCATCGATTACCGGAGGGTTCGGTTTTAACACGCTTCAGGGGAATGATTCAGACCGCGCGAGCGCCTGGCGCTTGGAAGGCGCGCTGGATTTCAGCGAATTACGGGAAGGCTCGAAAGGGAAAATTTCCGCCTATTGGCAGAACCGGGAACGGGGATTTTCAGGCCCGGGCCAGGTCACGCTGGACAGCGAGCGCATGGAACAGGCCGGTCTTGCAGCACAGCTGCCGCTCGGTGAAAAAATAACACTCGGTTTGAAGGCGGACAACCGGGACTCCGACAGCCAGACATTCCGTGCAGGGGAAGCGTCGCTTGCCTACCGCGCGAACGATTCGGTGACGGTCTCAGCCGGCGTGCGCGCTGATGACCGGAAAGTGGTTGTGCCGAATGCGAGCCAAACCCTGTCAGAGGACGGCGAGCGGGTGGACGCCATTGCCCGCATCGATTACCGGCCGCTTGCGAAAAAGCAGGCCGAGCGAGCATCCGCGCAAAAGCCGCTCAGTGAATCGGAACAGAAGCAGCCCCAACCGGCAGAGCAGTCCGCCATCGCAACGCAGTCCACGGCGACCGTGATATCAAGCGCACCGACGTCGACAGCTGCGCCGCAAGCCGATGCAAAACCCGCGGTCCAGTACGAACCGTGGGGACTGTTTGCATACGGCCAGGGAACTCTGGCCCGTTCCGGATCGCGGTCGGAGAATGACCGGGTTGGCGTTGGCGCAAACTGGCAAATAACGCCGCGATTTAAACTTGAAGGAGAGGTCTCGACCGGGGACGGAGGCGTTGGCGGCAAGCTTTCGGGAGACTACCGCATCGATGATCGCAGCAATGTCTATTTGACGTATATAAACGAAACAGACCGTCCGGAGCTCGCCTATCGCGGCAGGATCGGCACGTTTGTTCTGGGCAGCGGATATAAGATTTCCGGCCAGACCCGGGTGTACACTGAATCGCGCTGGGTAAACGGAGCCGGCCCCGACAGCCTGGTGCAGGCATTCGGTCTCGATTATGCGCCGAATGACCGGTGGACGTACGGGGTCAAGGGAGAGATCGGCGAGGTCAATGACGAGGTTTCCGGCGACCTGAAGCGCTATGCTCTCGGGTTGTCAGCGGCCTATAAATATGAGGGGCTCAAATACGCGGGCGCCCTTGAGTACCGGAATGAGTCCGGGACGATCGAAAAGCGTGAAACCTGGCTGCTCAAAAATTCCACGGGGTATCAGGCGACCCCTTCCCTGCGGCTGCTCGGCAAATTGAACTTTTCCTACAGCCATTCATCACAGGGAGATTTTTACGACGGCAACTACACGGAGCTGGTTGCGGGCGCCGCATACCGCCCTGTGCAGCACGACAAGCTGAACACGCTCTTTAAATATACCTATTTTGCGAATGTGCCGTCGCCCGGCCAGCTGACGCCGACCAATCTCGTGGCGGATTATTCCCAGCGGAGCCATGTTCTGTCGATCGACACCATTTACGATCTCGTATCATGGCTTTCCATCGGAGCAAAATACGGTCTTCGCATCGGAGAGCTGAAAATGACAAAGACCGACGGCGATTGGTATTCGAGCCGGGCCGACCTTATTGTTCTGAGAGCGGATTTTCATCTTGTGCGCGAGTGGGATGCGCTTATTGAAGCACGCAGGTTGAAGGTATACGAGGCGGGTGATGAACGGATGGGCTTCCTTGTCGGGATATACCGGCATGTTACCAACAACGTCAAAATAGGCGCAGGGTACAATTTTACCGATTTCTCCGACAACCTGACGGATTTGTCCTACCGCAGCAGGGGCTGGTTTGTGAACGTTGTCGCCGCATTCTAAAACTTTTTCCTGCTCACTCTGGCTCACTATTTATCATGGCCATTACTTCTTAAAGTTTTTTTGCAGCAATCTTTTAGCGATAGCTCTTTCCTCAGGACAGTCTTCTCTCGGGTGCAAAATTCCCAAATGTGTTTTTTTGATGAGGCGGATACACTCACGTTTTACCTCAGGTTTAGATCCATTCGTATACCGTGCATGCTGATGCTTGTTGCGGTTTCGTCCCCGCCGGTATCCGCGAAGTTCATTGTGGCTGATTCTGTAACAATCGCGCGGATATTCTGCAGTACCCTTACAATCATGTTCGCTATCTTTGCTCGCTGTATGCGTGATCGCAAACGCTGCCCTTTTTGTCAAAATCTACAACCAGAGAAGAGCTCTCAGCTTTCAAGCCGCCGTGAGACGAGTAGGAGTGGACATATATCCAGCGCTCCACGCATCCCGCAGGATGTCCAAGGAGAGGGGATGTAATCTGATACGGTTCTCCGAACCACGCCTTTATTTGCTCCTTTGTTTGAAGGTCTTTGGTTATTTCATTGACATGGGTACGGTCAAATTGCCGACCTGCGGTTGCACAGGATGTAACGGTCAAAACAATCATCACAAGAAGGATGGAGCAAACAGTCATTGTCATTTTGTTCATCACTCAGTACTCCTTGTATAGAATCGGATTTATTTCGTTTTAGGATAGCCAGACTTTCTAAAACATTAAAGTCAGCAATAGCTTTTTCGAGATTCAAAACGCCGATAATTTGTAATTTCCATGATGATACGGACAAGTACTAACTAATAGCCTCACGTTGTTTCTGCGTAGCATATAGGATATAAAATGTTGCGACCACGAGGTATCAATACTACCGCAGTTCTTTCATTTTTTCATGCTGATCAACATGTTTCGGTGAATTGTCAGACTTGTCATGACTACTCATCTTGTTGTGATCATTCATTTGTGGCATTTTTTTATGAGTATCCTTTTGCGGTTGATTCTTATCTATATTATTGTGTTGCACTTCCGGGCGTTGAATTCCAGGACGTTCTTTTTTGATGAGGCGGATACGCTCACGCTTTACTTCTGGTTTTGATTCATTCTTATACCATGCATGCTGATGCCAATGCCGGTTGCGGTCCCATTCCTGCCAGTGTCCACGAAGGTCATTGTGGCTGATCCTGTGATAGTCGCGCGGAAGAAACCTGGGGTATTCTGGCGGCACTCTTACAATGGCTGGTGGAATCATTTTAGGTCCAATCGGGGCCCATCTCCCGTCGAAGGAAGGGGAACGATACCAGTTGCCTTGATCATACCGATACCAGTTGCCACGGAAAAAATAAACGCCGACCATATTAGGGACCATATAAACGTAAAGGTTCCCGCTTGGAACAACCACGAGATCCGGCGGAGAGGGAAGTTGCAGAGGAGAAGGTGCTGAAACATTTATATTCACGTTTACTTCAGCGGTTGCATTGGTGATCGACACTCCGATAAATACAACCAAGGCAAGTGATAGAAAGATATTTTTTCGCATTGCGCAGCCTCCTTTGTTGATTAATTCTAAAGTATTAAATAAGTATCTGACAAAAAACAGTGAGAGTCAAGAAAAAATAAGGGGGAAAATAGATTTTATCTAATAATATTAAATGGTTATAAGTTACATGATATCAAAGGATGTATTGTGGATAAAAGGATATATGGAAGGTCGCGGTCATTAAAGCAAAAGGCGAGAAATTATTAGCTGCAGGGTAGTCCTAACGCAAGGTTTGCTCGTGTGCGTGCTCTTTCGGCAGTCCGATCCAGAGAAAATACCGGTAGAGATTGCCCGTGGCCAGAATGCGGACGATCACCACGGCGAGGAGCATGCGGGTGATCAGTATCCACCAGAGATCGCCGCCGAAGAGGACGAACAGCATGGTGTCTTCAATGATGGCATGCGCAAGACACAGGAACACGGTGATAAGGCAGGCGTCCTTGTGGCTCAGCTGCTGTTTTTCATTGAATTGGTACAGCAAAGCCGCGCCATAAGTGATGCCGATGATGAAACCCGCAATCCATGGAGCTGCGGCGCGATTGCTCATGCCCACGGCCGAGGAGAGCATTCCTACCTTCTCTCCGAATCTGGCCGCACCCTTCCAGAGCCGCACCAGCTCGTACGCAAGCATGATCGTAAAGATAATGAGAACTATCTGGACCGAAAGAATCCCTACCTGCACTAAGGCCTTCTCCCAGGAAAATGCCTCCACCGCCGTGCCGGAGCGCGCAACCACTCCGCCTATTTCAGGCATGATCAGGTTCAGCAGAATTCCCGCCCCGATTCCGACCGCGATGCGGAACAGGGCGATTTTTATCGTGGCCATCCTGAGGCTCGTCAGGATGCCTGTTTCTACAAAAAGGCTGTGAGACACGCCGAGCACGACGCCGAGAATGGTGATCTGGCGTGCAGTCAGATCGATCGCCGCTGTCGTTGCAAGGGCGGCGTAAATGGAATTGGTAAAGCCGACCAGCAGCGTGATCGCGGCCTCGCCGGGAAGGCCCATAAGGGACATGAGCGGAGCAAAAAAAGGAGCGAGCGCGTCCAGCACGCCCAACTGGCGCAGCAGCAGCGTGATGAGCGAAAGGGGAATGAACACCTTCAGCATCAGAATGGACACTTTGAGCGTCGGTTTGAGAGAGTCTAAAAATGCTTGTTTGATTGCGTCCAGCATGCGCGTTCCTTTGTGTTTTTCAGCATCCTGCAAGTCTTGAATCCTTGTTGCGGTTTCTGCCTTCCAGCCTCTCAAAGAGTATTTTGCTGCAATTGCTTTTCAGCCCGGCATCAACTGGAGCGTACATTATAGTGACGGAAAGACGGAAATATCCTTCTGGAGCAGGGGAGGCGCAACAGGATAAGATTTTTTCGATGAACTGCTACTTGCCGTGCTTTTCTTTTTTCCGGTACACCGTGCCCTGGAAAAGAGCGACGATTTCCTTCTCTTGGTATATCTTGACGATATAGGTGGCCAGTTTGCTTCCGAGCGACACTTCTTCCGCTTCAGCGATGATTTCTCCGGCAGTCACCGCCTTGAGGTACGACATTGTGGCATTGATGCCGACGGCGACAGTGCCGTGGCTGTTGGACGCCGCTGCGAACGCATAATCAGCCAGGGTGAAAAATGCCCCGCCATGGAGCGTTCCCACCCCGTTCAGATGGTGGGGCTTTACGACGAGCCGTACTGTCGCTTTTCCGTTTCCCGCAGTCAGCAGCTCCATGCCGGTGTACTCGGCAAATTTGTCATTCTTTAAAAACGATGTTGGATTCACGATAAACTCTCATTTCCTCAGGCTGTCGCTGTCGATCAGTCCGATGCCGTGCTGTTCCAGCACCCGGATGGCTTTCTGATGGTCTTCCACCCTGAAAATAACGGCCGCGGCGTTCTTTCTTTTTTCCACCATGGCGTACACGTATTCAAGGTTAATGTCGTTGTCGTCGAAAATTTTCAGGATTCTGTTCAATCCGCCGGGGGTGTCCTCCACTTCGACGGCGATGACGTCCGTTTCCTGGACGACGAAGTCATTCCGCTTGAGCACGGAAGCGCACTTTTCCGGATCGTCGACAATCATCCGCAGCATGCCGAAATCCGCAGTATCGGCGAGCGAAAGGGCGCGGATGTCTATCCCCTCTTTCTCAAGGACTTCCGTGACCATTGCCAGACGGCCTTTTTTGTTTCCGATAAAAACCGATATTTGTTTGATCTTCATGTCGAGTCCCCCGGAATGAATAGTTTATATCTGGCGTTTGTCGATGACCCGTTTTGCCTTGCCCTCGCTTCTGGGAAGGCTTTTCTGCTCGACCAGCTTCACGTTCGCGTGGATCGAGAGCGTTGAATGCAGGCGGTGCTCGATTTTTTGCTCGATCTTTTCAAGGTTCTTGATTTCGTCGGAGAACAGGCTCTCGTTCATCTCGACCTGGACTTCGAGATCGTCCAGTTGTCCGTTTCTTTCGATGACCAGCTGGTAATGCGGCTCCACGCCCTCGATTTCGAACAGCACCTGCTCGATCTGCGACGGGAAGACGTTCACGCCGCGGATGATAAGCATGTCATCGGTCCTGCCGAGCAGCCGGTGCATTCTGCGCGACGTTCTCCCGCATGAGCAGCCCCCCTCTTCGAGATACGTGATGTCGCGCGTCCGGTAGCGGAGAATGGGCGTCCCTTCCTTCGTGATTGTGGTGATGACAAGTTCGCCTTTCTCACCAACGGGGAGCGGTTCGCCCGTCTTGGGATCGATGACTTCCGGATAGAAATAGTCCTCGAAGACATGCAGCCCGTTCTGATTTTCGCACTCCGCGGCAACGCCCGGTCCGATAATCTCTGTAAGGCCGAAGATGTCGTACGCTTTTACGCGAAGTTTTTCTTCTATTTCGATGCGCATGTTTTCGCTCCAGGGCTCCGCGCCGAAGAACCCCGCCTTCAGAGAAAGCGTGGCAATATCAATGCCTTCTTCCCGGACGGCTTCCGCAAGATAGAGCGCGTACGAAGGGGTGCAGGTCAGCACGGTAGACCGAAAATCCGCCATGACCGTGACCTGCCGCTTGGTGTTTCCACCGGAAATGGGGATGATATTCGCGCCTATTTTTCTGCCGCCGTAATGAACGCCGAGGCCGCCGGTAAACAGTCCGTATCCATACGCGTTCTGAATGACATCATGGTTTGTAACACCGCCCATGCTGAGCGTTCTGGCCATGACTTCGGACCACAGCTCAATGTCATTTCGCGTGTACGCGCTCACCACGGGTTTGCCGGTCGTGCCGGAGGAAGTGTGGATTTCCACAATGTCCTTCGGGTCGGCGGCGCGCAACCCGTAGGGATAGGTGTCCCGCATGTCGTCCTTCGTCGTGAACGGCAGCCTGACGATGTCTTTCACATCGCGGATGTCCTCAGGCTTTACCCGGAGTTCGTCCATTTTTTTCTTGTAGAACGGGACCTTGGCATAAACAGTGCGCACAAGGTTCTGCAACCGTTTTGTCTGGAGGTTCCGAAGGTCTTCCGGAGCCATGGTCTCATACTGTGCATTCCAAATCATTTTTTCCCCTTTACCGCCCTGGAGCGTACGTTTATTGTGCCAGGGATTTTCCCACCAGAAACGCCGTCCAGTTGGCATCGAACGTACCGTCCGGAACATTGTCCTTCATGGACCGCTGCCATGCGTCATCGCTGAAATCAAGATGCGTGGACACGAGGCCCAGCAGCGCCGTATTCAGGAATTTTACATTGCCGGTTTTTTCGTTTATCTGTGCGGGGTTGATCGCGATGCTGTTCTTGAAATGGGTCTTGATCGTCTGCTCGATCGTGTCGGGATATCCGGCGGCGTTGGGAGGCAATATCCTGGTTTTTGTGAAAATAACGTTGGTGTCGTTCCGCAGGTAGGAGAACCACCGCATGGTTTCCATTTCTTCAAGAGATATCAGAATGTCAACGTCGCCCTCGGGGATGACCGGTGAATAGACCTTCTCCCCGAACCGGATATGGCTGAACACCGAGCCGCCGCGCTGGCTCATGCCGTGGATTTCGCTTTTTTTTACGTCATGCCCCGCGTACAGGGCGGCAAGCGAGATGATGTCGCTTGCCAGGACGATTCCCTGCCCGCCGACACCTACCATCAGTACATTTGTAATATTAGACATGGTCGGTTATTTCTTCCTTTTCTGCAGAATCACGCAAAGCCCCTTCACAATAAGAAAGGACAAGCCTTTTTTGCCGAGCAACTGTGAAATGGATTCCTCGATTTCCCGGTCGCTGTAGGCGTCCACGGTCCTGAAATTCTCCTCAGGAATGCCGACTGCCTGCGCGAGTTTCTCGTAGTTCAGCGAGACGGCGGGCTGTCTGCGGATCGTTTCTCCGGACAGGGGATTCGGCTGCATTCCGGTCATGGCGGTGGTGCCGTTGTCCAGCACGATGACGAGTGTGTCTCTGCCGTTGTACGCCGCGTTCAGGAGGCCGGTTATGCCGGAATGGGCGAACGTAGAATCGCCGATGACCGCCACCACATTCTGTTTGTGGTTTTTTCCCTCGGCGATCTCGATCCCCTGGGCAATGGTTATGCTCGCGCCCATGTCCATGCAGGTGTCAAGGGCCGAGAAGGGCGGCAGGACGCCCAGCGTGTAACAGCCGATGTCGCCCGTAACATACACACCCAGCTTGTTCAGGGTGGAAAACACCTTCCGGTGAGGGCAGCCCGGGCAGAGAGACGGGGGCCGGCTCGGAATGTCAACCGGGACTGAAATGGTTGCGGGACGAGGCGTTTTGGTCACCGCTCTTTTTATAACGCCGGGATCAAATTCTCCGACAATCGGGAGCACGTTCTTGCCCTGCACGCTGAAGCCCAGCGATTTGATATGCGATTCGATGTGCGGGTCCAGTTCTTCTACAATATATACGTTTTTGATTTTCGCGAAAAAATCCCTGATCAGGCCGTCCGGGAAAGGGTATACCATGCCCAGCTTAAGAATGGAAGCGTTGGGGAACGCGTCCCGCACATAGGAGTAACAGATGCCGGAAGTGACAAAGCCAATCGAGGTATCCTTTATTTCCATTTTATTGAGCGCGTAGCTGTTGGCCGCCTGTTCCATCTGTGACAGGCGTTTTTCCACTTCCACGTGCCGCTTCCGGGCAAAGGCCGGAATCATCACATATTTCTGGATGTTTTTTGTGAAGCCCTTGGTGATCGGCGAGGCAGTGCGGGGGCCGACGGCAACCGCGCCTTTGGAATGGGAAATCCTTGTCGTGGTTCTTAAAAGAACGGGTGTGTCGTATTGTTCGCTCAGCAGGAGGGCCTGGCCTACAAAGTCTTTTGCCTCCTGCGAATTTGCCGGCTCCAGCATGGGGATTTTTGCTGCCACAGCGTAATGACGGCTGTCCTGCTCGTTCTGCGAGGAGTGCATGTCAGGATCATCCGCGGCCACGATGATCAAACCGCCCTTCACCCCGATATAAGAAGCGGTAAACAGCGGGTCAGCCGCCACATTTAGTCCGACATGCTTCATGGTTACAAGGGTGCGCGCGCCGGCAAGAGATGCCCCCACGCCGACTTCCAGGGCGACTTTTTCATTGACCGACCATTCGGTGTAGATGTCTGGATACTCCGCAGTGACGGCTTCGAGTATTTCCGTTGACGGCGTCCCCGGATACCCGGTGCAGACGCTGATGTCCGATTCCCACGCGCCGCGCGCGATTGCTTCATTGCCTGATAATAAAAGAATTTCGCTGGTTTTCATGCGAGCTCGGTTCTCCCGGTTTGTGTAAGAATGCCGCTATAATAGCACAATAAAAAAAAGTGTAAATAGGATTTTCGCCTGATGATGGCTTGGGAAGAGTTTAATAGGTTAAATACAGTTTAGAGTATGGCGTTCCGGAAAGCCAGATGCTTTACTTTTTCAACAAGGGAGAGTAAACTTTTCATCCAGCCCGAATGATAATACCGCTTGAGAAGAGCACCCGAACCGATGTTTTTCCAGGAGAGATTCGTCTCTCTTCAATTCCTGATTAAGGAGAAATGTATGGACCGTAGAAATTTTCTGAGAATTGCCATGATGTCGCCGGTTGCCGGAGGGCTTTTGCTTTCCCCGTGCACGTCAGCAGCCCGCGGGATACCGGCGGCAGCTATTACCGAACTGCCGAAGGGGTTCTGTTATGCCGGACCGCCAGCCGGAGAAATCACCACGACACTCAGGGATTTGTTCAAGGTGGGGCCCGGCCCTTCCAGTTCGCACACGGTTGCCCCCATACGGATTGCGAGCAACTTCCGCGACGCCCTGCAAGCACTGCCTGATGACCGGTTCCGGCTGTCCGAGAAAATTGAGGTCAGGTTTTTCGGGAGTCTCAGCGCCACGGGTAAAGGCCACCGAACCGACAGGGCGGTGCTTGCCGGGCTGTTGGGCGAGCGCCCGGAGACGTGCAGCACGGCGCTTATGGACGATTTGCAAAACACCGCAAAGGTGCGCACCACGGAGATCAGAGGAAAACGCTTCGAACTTTCGGGCGCCACTATCGTATGGGACAAGATAGAGCATGACTTTCCTTACGCAAACACGATGATTCTGCGGCTCCTGGGGCGGGATGAAAACGTGTTGTTCGAGCGCGAGTATTATTCAACCGGGGGAGGATTCTTCTCCTATAAAGGGGAACGGCCGCTGGAACGCGGCAAACCGGTTTACTCTTTTGGGAGCATGACTGCGTTTAAGAAGATTGCGGCTGAAAAGAATAAAAAACTTCATGAGATTCTGATGGAAAACGAGATGGCGATACTGCAGGTATCCGAGAAGGAGATAAACGGCCATCTCGATCTGGTGATTGATACCATGTTGCGTGGAGTTCGTCTCGGGCTGAACGAGGAGGGGATACTTCCCGGGCCTTTTGAACTGCACCGCAAAGCAAAGTTGATTTATGAGAAATCCCGCGTTCTGAAAAACGATGAGCGTTTCATGGGAGAGCTGTCAAGCTACGCCCTGGCGGTTTCTGAAGGCAACGCGGCAGGCCGGCTTGCCGTAACAGCCCCGACTCTCGGGTCCGCCGGGACGATGCCCGGAATCCTTTACCTCATGAAAAACAAAATGAAGCTTTCGCGGGCCGACTTGCGAAAGGGACTGATGGCGGCAGGGCTGGTTGGCTTCCTGTGCAAGAACAACGCGAGCATAGCCGGAGCTGAAGTGGGGTGCCAGGGGGAGATCGGGGTCGCTTCATCCATGGCTGCCGCCATGCTGGCTTATGCTGCCGGTGCATCGCTGGACGTAACTGAGAACGCCGCGACAATCGCCCTTGAGCATCATCTTGGTATGACCTGCGATCCGGTGGGTGGGTTTGTGCTGATTCCCTGCATAGAAAGAAACGCCTTTGGATCCATCAAGGCGTACAACGCGTGGATCATCGCAAAAAACGAAATAGCCTCGCAGCACTGGGAGGACCTGGACCGCGTTATCGCCGCCATGCTTGAGGCAGGCAAGGCAATGCCGCCAAAACTGCGGGAGATGGGGACAGGAGGACTCGGCGTGTCGATGGTGAATTGCTGAGACAGGCTCTCGTAAAACAAAAAAGACCGGCGATAGAGCCGATCTTTATGAAGATATTGTTGGTGCCGGCGGTCGGAATCGAACCGACATGGAGTTGCCCCCGGAGGATTTTGAGTCCTCTGCGTCTACCAGTTCCACCACGCCGGCACGGAATGAAACTTACACTAACCCAAATTCTCTGTCAAGTAAAAAGGCTTGCATCTTCCCCATCCGGTTTGTATAATAACTCGCTATGCTTACGGGGTACAATACCGACTTCAAGTTTCAGGGCAAAGTCTACCACGTCCAGACAGAGGACGGCGGGCGGAACAGCCCGCAGATAACCTCGTTGTTGTACAGCAAAGGAGAAATACTTGCATCCCGCAGGACCAGTTACGCCGATATTGTAAAAGCGGATTGTCTGGACGAAGTCGTCCGTGAACTCATGATGGAGCAGCACAAGCAGATGATCCGCGATCTGATGCACGGAAAGCTGGAATTGAATACTGCTCCCGCCGCACCCGCACCTCCGCCGGAACCGGTCCTGACGGAGCCCCAGGCGCCTCCGGTCCAGGATGCACCGCCAGCCACGCCATCTCCCCCGCCGCCGGTTTCCCAGGAACCCCAGGAAGAGGTCAAGGAAAAAAGCCTTGATGATATCATTCTTGATTTTCTTGCGCAGGAACAGAAAGAGCGGAATCAAAATTGATATGTTCACCCGGCTGTTTCAAAGAGGAACTCCGGCCGGTTTTTGCACATCGGACGCACAGAGCACCCGAAGCGGGGATGCCCGCACGGATAGTGGAACCATATTGAACTGAGGAGGTTTTTGCATGGCAGTTACTGCGGACCAATTGAAGACGCTTACGGACAAGGCCCGGAGAATACGGATTGACATCCTGAAGATGCTGACCGAATCCGGCTCCGGCCATACCGGAGGCAGCCTGTCCGCTGCAGATATTGCAACGGCGCTCTACTTTTATAAAATGAAATACGATCCGAAAAAACCCGACTGGAAGGGCCGGGATTATTTCGTGCTTTCCAAAGGGCACGCGGCGCCGCTCCTGTACGCGGTCCTTGCGCACGCCGGTTTTTTCGAACACGCTGAATTGTGCACGCTCCGCAAGCTGGGCTCCCGGCTGCAGGGGCATCCGGACAGCAAGCGTCTGCCCGGCGTGGATATATCGACCGGTTCGCTCGGCCAGGGGCTGTCGGTGGCGAACGGGATCGCGCTTGCGCACAAGGTGGACAAAGCGCCGAACCGCGTCTACACGCTGCTCGGTGACGGCGAGCTCCAGGAAGGACAGGTCTGGGAGGCCGCCATGACGTCGGCGCATTACAAGCTCGACAATCTGTGCGCGCTTATCGACAACAACGGGCTGCAGATCGACGGACCGGTGAAGGAGATCATGAACATAGAGCCGATTACGGACAAGTGGCGCGCGTTCGGCTGGGAAGTGCTGGACATTGACGGCCATGATATGAAGAAGATCGTTGATGCTCTTGATAAAGCTGAAACCGTGAAAGGCAGGCCGACTGCCATCGTCTGCCGGACCGTTAAGGGAAAAGGCTCGGCAGTGTTCGAAGGCAAGGTGGAGTTTCACGGGACCACCCCTTCACCAGAAGAGCTTGAGATCGCATTAAAAGAATTATCCGAAGAAACGGCATGTAAATAGACCGTGACGGATTGCTTGCCGGGGGCGGACGGTTTTGTCCCCGCGATGATCTGCAGTCCATCATAAAGCACAGGGGGAATTGTGACACAACAGATTGCGACAAGAGATGCGTACGGAGATGCCCTGGTGGCGCTCGGGAAAAAGCGGAGCGATGTGATCGTGCTGGATGCGGACCTGTCCGGCTCCACGAAAACAGCCAAGTTTGCCAAAGCATTTCCGGATCGTTTTTTTAACATGGGCATAGCCGAACAGGATATGATGGGCACCGCTGCGGGTCTCGCGACCGCGGGCAAACTGCCGTTCGTGAGCACGTTCGCGGTGTTTGCAACCGGCAGAGGTTGGGAACAGATACGCCAGTCCATCTGCTATTCAAAGTTGAATGTAAAAATTGTGGCAAGCCACGCGGGCATTACGGTCGGCGAGGACGGCGGTTCCCACCAATCGGTCGAGGACATAGCCGTGATGCGGGTAATACCGAATATGACGGTGATTGTGCCGGCGGACGGTGTGGAAGCGCGCAAGGCCATCGAGGCGGTTGCGGACTATAAAGGACCGTGCTATGTTCGCGCAGGACGAAGCAAGGTGCCGACGTTGTTTGGAGACGACTACTCCTTTGCCATCGGCAAGGCGCACGTGTTCAGCACGGGGAAGGACGCCGCCATCATCGCGACAGGGATTATGGTTGCCGAGGCGCTCAAGGCGCGGGACCTCCTGAAGGCGGACGGTATCGACGCAGGCGTGATCAATATGTCCACGATCAAACCGCTTGATACCGCTGCGGTTATAGAAGCAGCTCGGTACAGCGGCGCGATCGTGACGGCGGAGGAACATTCCATCGTCGGAGGACTCGCCGGGGCGGTGGCGGAAGCGCTTGCTGAAGCCGCGCCAGCGCCCATGGTGCGCGTCGGCGTGCAGGATGTGTTCGGGTCCTCCGGGAACCACGCGGGGCTCCTGAAACACTATGGACTGACGGCGGACGACATCGCGGCGGCGGTAAAAAAGGTCGTAAAACTGAAGCGCTGAAATTTTTTGCGGTAGATTGCCTGCAGCAGCGAAGAGCGCCTCCGGCACGCAGAACGCGGCAAACGGTGTGACAGCCATGCCCTGCGGCTAGGAAGTCCTGCAGGCGCTGTGTGTTCTTCTGAACCTTTTGTCATGGTGCGGCAATGATCCAACTTCACGGCGTATCGAAATATTATGAAGGCGTTCCCGCCCTGCGTAATGTCAGTTTTTCCGTAAGCAAAGGCGAGTTCGTCTTTGTGACCGGCCCGAGCGGCGCCGGCAAAACCACCCTTCTGAAGATTCTCTTCTGCGCGGAACATGCGGACGAAGGGCAGATCATCATCCACGGTGTAAACGCTTTCCGGCTCACCTCTTCGAACATTCCCTATCTTCGGCGCAACATGGGTTTTGTTTTTCAGGATTATAAGCTGCTGTCTCATAAAACTATTTTTGAGAACATTGCGCTCGCGCTGAAAGTGGTAGGCACGCCGTACGGCGAAATCGAACGGCGCGTGCATCAGGTGCTGAAGAAGGTCGGCATGGAGGAAAAGCAGCACCTGACGCCCCCGAAGCTTTCCGGCGGAGAGCAGCAGAAGATCGCGGTGGCGCGGGCGCTGGTAAATGAACCGCAGGTGCTGCTTGCGGACGAACCCACGGGCAACCTGGACCCGCAGAGCGGCCAGGATGTTTTCCGTCTGTTCAGGGACATCAACATGAAGGGGACGACGGTGCTCGTCGCGACCCATGACCAGGAAACGGTAAAAAAGATGCAGCGCAGGATCATCACCATGGTCAACGGCTCGATTTCGGACGACGGTAGCCAGCCTTTGCGGCGCACACGGACGCCTAAACAGCTTACCATTGACACAGACGGCAGAACGAATCCGGGCGGGAGCGCTTCATGAGAGGATACGGTTTGTTCTATTTTATTGCGGAAGCATTCCGCGGTCTTCGCGCCAACAGCATCGTAAACCTGCTCGCCGTGGGCACGATCAGCATGGCCATGCTGATCGTCAGCTTTTTTCTGCTGGTATTCTTTAACGTGCAGACCGCGGTGAATTCCCTGGGCGACCGGATCGAGCTGTCCGTGTACCTGAAGGAAGGCCTGAGCGGACAGGAGAAGGAATTTTTGTTTTCAAAACTCAACGCCGAGCCGGGGGTAAGGAAAGTGACGTATCTTTCGAAGGCAGAGGCGTTTTCCCAGTTCAAAAAGGAGCTCAAGGGGCAGGAAGCGCTGCTGCAGGGGCTGGGCGAGAACCCGCTGCCCGACTCCTATGAACTCAACGTGGACCGCCTGCACTCCGACACGCAGCGGCTTGAGGCCATGGCAAAGAAATTTTCCGGCTATCCCGGCGTGGAGGACGTCTCGTATGGAAAACAGGGGGCCGAAGTGCTGACAGGCCTGTACAAATTGACGACGTACGGCGGGACTGCACTGGCGGTACTGCTCGGGGTTGCCGTTGTCTTCATCATTTCAAATTCCGTCCGGCTTGCGCTCTATTCCCGCGGACAGGAAATAGAGCTGATGCAGTGGATCGGCGCGACGCGCTGGTTCATTCAGGGACCGTTTCTCATCGAAGGTATGCTGCTTGCCATGCTCGGGTCAACCCTTGCCGTCGGCATCCTTGCAGCGGTTTTTTACACGCTGCCTCAGGATGTCGTTCTTTTTCTTTCCCGGCCGAACGGCCTTGATTTTCTGCCGCTGCCGGTGATGGCCGCCGTCATTTTCGGCGGCGGTTCCCTCGGGCTGGCCGGAGGGTTTATCTCGGTGAACAAATTTTTGAAGTAGCATCTTGCTCGTTGCTGTCTGAGGTCGTTTTCCCCTGCAAGTCCACGGTGAATTCGAATAATACGGAACGATGATGAAAATTCTCCGATCGGCCACGCTTGCCGCAATACTGGTTCTGTGCATGAGCATGGACAACGCGTTCGTGCACGGCAAGGACGAAGGAGCCGACAAACAGGAACTGCAGCGCATTAACCGTGAACTGCTCCAGAAAAAGAAGGAGATCAGCAGAACCAAACGCAAAGAGCGCTCAATCATTTCCGAGCTGGACAAAATAGACCGGGACATCCAGTCCGGGAGCGCGGAACTGGCGGAGCAGCAAAAGCGGCTTCGTGAAACCGAGGCCGCCTTCCGGGAGAACGACCAAAGCAATGCCGAGACCATCCACAAGCTGGCAGGATTGAAGCACGCCTATGCACAGCGGCTTCGCGCGCTGTATAAGATGCACAAAAGCGGAAATACCGGCCTGCTTTCGGCGGACAGCCTGGGCGGAGCGCTGAAGCGGTTCCGGTATCTCAGCATGATCGCCGAGCGGGACCGGACGGTCATCAAGGAGTATGGCGACAACCTTGAGCGTCTTGCAATACGCCAGACAGAAATAACCGGATTGAAGCAGGACCTTCTTGTGCGCAAGCGGTCCATCGAAGTCAAAAAAGCATCGCTGGAAGCGCAGAAACGAAGAAAAGCCGAAATCCTTACGAATGTACGGAAGGAAAAAGGCCTGTACGAACAAACGGTGCGCGAATTGGAAGAGTCGTCAGCGAACCTGTGGGCCATGATCAAAAGGTCCGAGCAGGAAAAAAAGGACAAAAAGACGACTGCTTCCGCGCCGACCCCCGGGGAAACCTCCTTGTCTTCCGACCGGGCGAAGCTGCCCTGGCCCGTGTCCGGGCAGGTGTTGACGCGCTTCGGCATGCAGCGGCATCCACAGTTCGGCACCATGGTGTTTCGCAGAGGAATCGAAATCTCTGCCCAGGTCGGAGATACCGTCCGTGCGGTCAGTGACGGCACGGCGGCCTATGCCGACTGGTACAAAGGATACGGCAAGCTGGTCATTCTGGAGCACGGCAACGGCTTTTATACCCTGTACGGCAATCTGTCAAACCTGGAGACCCGAAAGGGTGACCGGGTTGCCAAGGGGCAGGCGATCGGGCAGGCAGGCGACACCGGCAGTATGCGCGGGGCAAAACTCTATTTTGAAATACGGCGCAATGGAGAGGCGCAGGACCCCCTGCTCTGGCTGTCTAAGAACAGATAATAATTATTGTAATGCAGGGTGAAAAGTGTAATTATAAGAAACACGGTGCACCCTTTCATTCTGTCTATTCTGATTGCAGGAGAGAGCGTATGCGGAACCCTCTGGAGGACGAAGGCATGATACGAATTAACAAAAAAAAGCTGTTTGCTACCGCGCTGGTTATACTGATGGTGGGCGTTCTGATCGGGCAGGGACTGGTCCAGGCCAAGTCAGACACCTATGAAGATTTAAAGGCGTTTACCCAGGCGCTGGAGTTGGTCAAACGCAACTACGTGGAAAACCCCGAATCAAAAGAGCTGATTCAGGGGGCCATCCGGGGCATGGTCTCAAACCTCGATCCGCATTCGTCGTACATGACGGCGCGGCAATTCAAAGAAATGAGCATGGATATCAAAGGAGAGTTCCAGGGAGTGGGCATCCAGATCGGTGTGAAGAATCAGCAGCTTACCATCATTGCCCCGATCGAAGACACTCCGGGTTTCCGCGCAGGGCTGGCAGCCGGAGATAAAATACTGAAGATTAATGATGAGTGGACGCGGGACCTTTCCATCGAACAGGCAGTGGACAAAATGCGCGGTCCCCGCGGCACACCGGTGCGGCTTTTGATTCTTCGGGATGGCTGGGATAAACCGAAGGAGTTCAAGATCGTCCGGGATGTAATCAAAGTGTTGAGCGTCAAATCCAAGATGCTCGACGACGGGATCGGCTATGTAAAGATCGTACAATTTCAGGGACAGACTCCGGAAGAACTCGAAAAAGCCCTGTCAAGCCTTGAAGCAAAAGGCATAAAAAAGCTGGTTCTCGACCTGCGCAATGATCCGGGCGGGCTTCTTGACGCCTCCGTGGATGTGAGCGGAAAATTTTTGCCGAAGAACAAACTGGTGGTCTACATCCAGGGCAGGCAGGTTTCCGAACGGAAAGACTTTCTTACCAGCGGGCCCGGTGTTCCGCGCGAATTTCCGATGGTCGTGCTGGTCAACACCGGCAGCGCGAGCGCGTCGGAAATTGTGGCGGGAGCGCTGCAGGATTCAAAACGCGCATTGATCCTCGGCACCCAAACCTTCGGCAAAGGCTCTGTTCAGACGGTATTTCCGCTGGAAGACGGCAGCGGCCTGCGGTTGACGACGGCAAAATATTACACGCCGAACGGCCGGTCCATTCAGAATGTAGGTATTACGCCGGACGTCGAGGTGAAACTGCCGACAGTAAAAGATGCTAAGAATAATAACGGCTCCCCAACACATGTAATCATTCGCGAGAAGGACCTTGACCGGCACTTGAAGAATGAATCTTTCAAGGAAGAAAAGAAAAAGAAGGAACAGCCGGCAACAGAAGAGGAATTCGACATGGAGGTCATGCCGAAGGACGATAAAGACGATATTCAGTTGCAGAAAGCGATTGAAATTCTTAAGCCTGCAGTTCAAGCCGGGGATGTATTCAAGAATATTCCGGTTTCTGCTAAAAAGGAAAAATAACGGGCAGAAAAACTTTTCGTTCTTTTGCTTCTGTTTTTGTAGGTTAGTAAAATATAACATATTGGAAAAGCAGGGATTTAATCCCTGCTTTTCTTTTTTTGATAAAAAATCAGATAATTGAAGATAATAGCAAAAATCTGCCATGAACTGCTATAAATAGCTAAAAATAGTCCAAAAACGGATTTGCAATTTTTTCGGTCGGGAAATATATTAGCACTCGCCTCAAATGAGTGCTAATATTGTGCTACAATAACAATACAAAATGAAATAACAATACAAGAAAGGAGTAGGAAACATGAGCATTAAATTCAAACCATTGAAGGACAGGGTATTTGTGAGTTATACCGCGGAACTGGAGAAAACCGCCGGCGGGCTTTATATTCCGGACACCGCAAAAGAGAAACCGCAGAGCGGCAAAGTAGAGGCAGTTGGTGAGGAAGTAAAAACACTCAAGGTTGGTGACAGCATACTTTTTGACCGTTATTCCGGCTCCAAGATAAACCTTGACAATGTTGAATATCTGATCGTAAAAGAAGAAGATGTGCTTGGTGTTCTGAGCTGATGCTCTGACGGCAAATCTGAGAATGCAACAACAACGGTATAATCCGGAAATGAATTCCTGAGGAGGAAAACAATATGGCAAAACAACTTATGTTCAACCAGGAGGCGCGGGCGAGCATCCTTAAGGGTGTTAACCTTCTGACGGACGCTGTAAAGGCGACGCTGGGCCCCAAGGGACGTAATGTAATGATCGACAAAAAATTCGGCGCACCGACCATCACGAAGGACGGGGTGACCGTTGCGAAGGAAATCGAACTGAAAGACCATTATGAAAACATGGGCGCTCAGCTCGTGCGCGAAGTGGCCAGCAAGACCTCGGACGTGGCTGGCGACGGCACGACGACCGCTACGGTTCTGGCCCAGGCCATCTATCGGGAGGGCATGAAGAATGTCACGGCCGGCGCGAACCCCATGGATGTGAAACGCGGCATTGAAAAAGCGGTGGAAACCGTAATGGAGAACCTGAAAAAGATGTCCAAACTCGTGGGCGACAAGAAGGAAATCGCACAGGTCGGCAGCATTTCCGCGAACAGCGATTCCACGATCGGCGATCTTATCGCCGAAGCGGTCGACAAGGTGGGCAAGGACGGCGTGATTACCGTGGAAGAGGCCAAGGGCATGAGCACGAGCCTTGACGTGGTTGAAGGCATGCAGTTCGACCGCGGCTATATCTCCCCCTATTTCGTGACCAACGCGGACAAGATGACCGCAGTCCTCGAAGATGCATTCATCCTTCTTTCCGAAAAGAAAGTTTCGAGCATGAAGGATCTCCTGCCGATCCTCGAGCAGACCGCCAAGATGGGAAGACCGCTCTTGATTGTTGCAGAAGATGTGGAAGGCGAGGCACTGGCCACCCTCGTGGTGAACAAACTTCGCGGCACGCTGCAGGTCTGCGCCGTCAAGGCGCCCGGCTTCGGCGACCGGCGGAAAGCCATGCTTGAAGACATTGCCATTCTTACCGGCGGCCAGGTGATCTCCGAAGATATCGGCCTCAAGCTTGAAAACGTAAAACTCACCGACCTCGGCAGAGCAAAGAAAATCACGGTGGACAAGGACAACAGCACCATCGTGGAAGGTGCCGGCGATTCCGGAAAGATCCAGGGCCGCGTGAAGCAGATCAAGGCCCAGGTCGCCGAAACGAGCTCGGACTATGATAAAGAGAAACTCCAGGAGCGGCTGGCCAAGATCGTCGGCGGTGTCGCCGTAATCAATGTCGGTGCGGCCACCGAGACGGAAATGAAAGAGAAGAAGGCGCGCGTGGAAGATGCTCTGCATGCGACGCGTGCGGCCATGGAAGAAGGCATCGTGCCCGGCGGCGGCGTGGCGCTTCTGCGCTGCATCAGCGCGCTCGACAAGCTCAAACTGACGGGAGAAGAGGCCATCGGCGTGAGCATCATCAAAAAAGCCCTTGAAGAACCGATCCGCCAGATTGTAAACAACGCCGGACTTGAAGCCTCGGTCATTGTAGACAAGGTGAAATCCAGCGACAAGCAGAACTACGGTTTCGATGCCCAGAAGGAAGAGTATGTGGACATGCTCCAGGCCGGCATCATCGATCCGACCAAGGTGACGCGCTCCGCGCTCCAGAATGCGGCAAGCGTGGCCAGCCTCATGCTCACCACCGAAGTAATGATTACTGACCTTCCGGAAGAAAAACCGGAATTGCCACCGATGCCCGGCGGCATGGGCGGCATGGGCGGCATGTACTAAGAGATTCTGAAGCATGAAGATGCATCCGCATATCACGAGGAACTGACTAGAAGCCGGCAGGGGAACCCCTTTGCCGGCTTTTTTTTCAGAAAAATATTGAACTCCGAGCAACTCAAAAAAACGGTGAAGAGGCATGCTATGAAATTGACGGCAACGGTACTGATGTTCGCGCTTTTTGCGTTTCCTGCCGCCGCGCAGAATGCGTTCGAGAAAGATCTGATCAAAACAGCCGCCGGCGGCCTGGAAATCACTTTTATCGGCCATGGTTCATTGCTTCTGAAATTTCAGGACAAGATCATCCATGTAGATCCCTTCGGCACGCTCGCGGACTATTCCAAACTGCCGAAGGCGGACATGATTCTTATCACGCACGAGCATTATGATCACCTTGATGCAGCGGCGATCGACAAAATCCGGACGAAAGAAACCATGGTGGTTCTGACTGCGGCCGGTGCAGGAAAGCTTCCCGGCGGCAGTGTCATGAAAAACGGCGACGTACAGACGATACTGGGGATTACCATCGAAGCCGTCCCTGCCTATAATCTGGTGCACAAGCGCGATACGGGCCAGCCCTTTCATCCGAAGGGACAGGGCAACGGATACGTGCTGACTTTTGGCGACAAACGCGTTTATATCGCCGGCGATACGGAAAACACACCCGAAATGAAGGCGCTGAAAAACATCGACATCGCGTTTCTGCCGATGAATCTCCCCTATACCATGACGCCCGAGATGGTCGCGGATGCCGCACTGGCATTCAAGCCGAAAATTCTGTATCCGTACCATTACGGCGATACGGATACATCGAAAATCACGGCCTTGTTGAAGAACAACAAGGATATCGAAGTGCGGATACGCAGGATGAAGTAGAGAAAAACGGTCTGTTGCGCGGAAGCGAAAACCCCTTGCATTTTGAGCAGGGTTGTCATATTCTTACGAAAACCTGCATACCTCAGGGGGTTGCCTTGAAAAAGATAATCATTGCACATGACCTCCACGCGTTATTGGCGCAGGACAAAACGTTTCTCAACCGCCAGGATATGCGGGTGCTGAGCGCGGCAGCGACCGATGAAATGCTGGCTACCCACCGGGCGGAGCGGGCAAACCTCCTTATCATGGATCTGGATATGCCCGGCATTCCCGCAGAACAAGTCTGCGCCCTGATCCGGGATGACGCGGACCTCCAGATAGTTTCGATGATTATGGTCTGCGCAGACACCCCGGAGGCGATCGGGCGGAGCGGACGGTGCAGAGCGAACGCGGTGCTGCTGCGGCCCGTGCACTCCCTGGTGCTGATGACAAAAGCCCAGCAGCTTCTTGATATTGCCGTGCGGGAGACCCTCCGCGTTCTTTTGCGCGTTAACATAGAAACCCGCCCCGGCAACGAGCCGTTTTATTGCTGCTCACGAGATGTCAGCGCAACGGGCATGCGGATAGAAACCGAGGAACCTCTCGCACAAGACGCGCGGTTGTCCTGCATATTCTATCTCCCGAATACAAAAAAAATACAGGTAACGGGCAAAATCGTCAGAGAAATTGACCGGACACCCGGCGATGACGTGTACCAATATGGGCTCATGTTTATGGACATTGCGCCTGTTGATCAAAAAGAGCTTATCGATTATATAAACAGCACCCTCCAGGGCTCACATGGATAATTGATCGACGCCGTCGCATACGAAAAGAAAAAAACAGCGGAATAATGATGTGTGTGGAAAAGCAAAAGCCTGAGGGAGACTTCCTCAGGCTTTTTTGCAGATGCACAATGTGATCTAGAGGCGGGCTGGATTTTTCCGTGATGGTCTTGATGTCGATAGGACAAAAATGAAAACCATCAGACAGAGGACCGCTCCTGCGCCGATGAAGGAAGCGCCGAAGCCCAGCCAGGCGGCAAGTATTCCGGATACGAGCGGTCCGGTGGTATGTCCTATATCCATGATGGAGCCGAGAAGTCCCATGGCCGAACCCCGGTTCTCTCCTTTGCTCAGGTCGGCGATATAGGCAGCGGTCGCCGAGGTAACAACGGACTGGCTGAATCCGAACAGGATGCTGATTCCGATCAGAGGGAAAAACCCCCGGACGAGGGAAAATGCAGCGATGCTCAGTGCTCCGATGATGGTTCCGACGATAATTTGAGACTTCCTGCCGTGCCGGTCGGAGAATTTGCCCATGATCGGCTTGGTGAGCGCAAGAACGATCACCTGCGATGACAGGAATATTCCCACTTCATAGGCAGTGAGGCCGGTTTTGATCGCATAGAGAGGCAGAAAGGTTTCAAAGGTGCCGTAGGCAAAAAGAATTGCCGCCTCAACGGCCGCAGTAACAAGAATGGTGCGGTTCGAGATGACTGATTGAAAGGCCGAGAACGTGTCGCGCCAGGAGCGGACGCTTTTTTGCTCCTCCCTGTCCGCCGGGATTCTGAGTGCAAGAAAAAAAACGACGGCCCCTGTCGCTCCGCACACAAGATATACGGTGTAATAACTTGTTCCCGGGTTCATGATCAACGCGCCGATGATGCTTCCTCCCGCAACCGGGGCAATAAATCTGCCGAGAAGCGTGGATGTCGAAAACCAGCCGATCTTTTCACCCCGGTTTTTCTGAAAGAGATCCGACACCAATGCCATCGAGACGGGAACAAATACGGCGGTTGCCAGGCCGTGGTATAAACGGACGGCGGCGAGCTGCCAGATCGTGGAGACCAGCAGGTACAGCAGGGGCGCAGTTGCGAAGATGACTGACGACAGCAGCAGCATCCGCTTTCTTCCCCATCGGTCAGAAAGCATTCCGGCGGGGACGCTTGCCACGATGCCGGCAAAGGAAGACACGGCTGCAACCATGCCCACTCCCGATGGGTCGGCTCCCAGATACGAGGTGAAAAGCGGCAGCACCGGGCTTTTTGAAAGCGTGGTGCTGAAAATGGCAAAAAACCCCGTCGTGCAGAGAATCAGAAAAGGGTTCACGTTCAGATGCGTTCCTTTCGATTGTTAAGGCGGTGGCGGCGTGCGTTTGCGCTCCCGCAGGTTCGTCATGAAAATGTGCTGGGAAAGAAACGCTTCGAAGCGGCGCAGCAGGGAAACCCGCACCTTGTTGTAAAGTTCTGCAATATTATAGCAGAATATCCGGCGAGTACGGGCAATAATTCGTGGGAGCTCTTCAACAGGAGCGAGGTATCTTGTGCCGCAGCGATTGAAAGGATTGCACTATTCTTGCCGGCGCCGAAAAAATTGATCGGCAGATACAATCTTTTTCAACGATGTCCGGCAACCGTGGTAAAATAATCACCTTATGAGTGCAGGTTTAAAGCGCATTACCGTGGCGATCCGCGATTTTGCAATGCCGGTCCCCCGGACCGGGAGCATCGAGGTCAATTCGGGGTTTGGACGGGCGGCAGCCGAAGGTCAGGAAATCCATGCCCGGGAGCAGCGGAAGCGCGCCCGGTCCGGGCAATCCTATGAAGCGGAAGTTTCGATCAGCCGATCCTTCCAGCGGGAAGGCTATCAATTCCGCATCGACGGACGCATGGATGGAATATTCAGGTGCAACCCGCCGAAGATAGAGGAGATCAAGACCAGCTTCAATATCCGGGAACTCGCGCGCCGGATCACCGGCAACTTCTCGGACCATCCGTATTGCCTTCAACTTGCCACCTACGGCTACTTCTTCTGGCTTGAGCACAACATCGTTCCTCTGCTGACGTTTCATCTTGTTTCGACCCGCAGCAAAGAATCGTTGGATGTAGAGCAGGCGCTCGACATCCCGGCGTACGAACAATGGCTGGATTTGCGCCTCGCTGAGCTTGTTGACGAAGCGCGAAAAGCTGAAAAGAAAGCGCTCCGCCGCAGGAAGCTTTCCGCGGACCTTTTCTTCCCGTACGAAAAGCCCCGCTCAGGACAGATCGGCCTTATGCAGACCGTCGAAGAAGGCCTGCGGGAGCAAAGACCGATGCTTATCCAGGCCCCCACGGGGATCGGGAAAACTGCTGGAGTCCTGTATCCCGTCCTGCGGGAAGCGCTCAGCCGCGGTCAGCGGGTGGTGTACATTACGCCGAAAAACAGCCAGCACCTGGTTGCCGAGGATGCCGTAGAGCGCTTTCAAGAAGCCGGCTCGAAGATCAAGTCACTCACCATCACCGCAAAAAGCAAGATATGCTTCCAAAACGAACCGCTCTGCGACCCCGCATTTTGCGAATACGCTCATGACTACTACA
Source organism: Nitrospirota bacterium (assembly GCA_963663225.1). Classification (GTDB taxonomy): domain Bacteria; phylum Nitrospirota; class UBA9217; order UBA9217; family UBA9217; genus JBAZLV01. Next base: position 1,733,657 of record OY760142.1, read on the forward strand.
CCAAGGTGGCGGCGCATGGGCTGCTGGACATGCTTGCAAAAAAAAGAAAATTGAAAGCAAAGACCTTCCGCGATTTGGGCAAGGAATATGAAGTGTGTCCCTTTGAACTTCAGATTGACGGCTCCGAGGAGGCCGACGTTGTGATCTGCGATTACAACTACGTTTTCGGGCCGCGCTCCGCGCTCAGACGTCTGTCCGGAATCGGCATTGACCAGACCGGAAAACCGAATCTGGTGATTGACGAGGCACACAATCTGCCTGCACGCGCCATGGACTACTATTCGCCGTCACTTTCCAGTCTCGCTCTTGAACAAATGCGGAGTGAAATGAAAAACGTCCCGTCCCGGTTCAAGGCCGACGCCGAGGAACTTCTTGATGCCTGCATACAGGTGGTCGCTTCGTGCTGCCAGGGGGCCGGTATGCAGCCGCGGAAAATCACTCCACCCATTGACGCATTCCTTGAACAGGACGTGAAGCTCAGAGCATTTCTGTCTCGCTATCTTGACTCCGGGACCGAAATTCAGCCCCGCGATGTGATCATGAGGCTCTGTTTTTACTGGTCCGCGTTTTCAGAGGCCCTGGAATATGTTCAGGACCCCGATGCGGAGGAATTTTTTGTGACTGTTCATCCCCATGCGGCAAGCGGCGGCATGGTGAAAATAACCTGTTGTGATCCTTCTGACTTGATTCAGGATTGCTATGACGAGTATGAGCAGGTGGTGGGGTTTTCTGCAACGCTAAAACCCTTTGACTATTATGCCCGGTTGTCCGGATTGGATCCGGAAAACGTGAAAACAAGGGAATTTAACAGCCCTTTCCCCCGCGAACATCGCAAGCTTCTGATCATCCCGCAGATATCGACCAAATACGCGGACCGGGAGCAGAACTACTCCAAAATAGCGGATACCGTTAAACGGATAGCCTCGCTGCGGCGGGGAAATTATTTTGTCTTCTTCCCGAGCTTCGAGTTTCTTGAACGGGTGTATTCCGTGTTTCAGGCACCGGAAGGATGCTCTGTTCTGAAACAGGAACGGGAAATGAAAATGCCGCGGGTCGAAGAGATTCTGCAGCACCTCCGGGAGGGAGAAGCGCCTTCAATTCTTTTTGGAGTCCAGGGAGGGATTTTTTCGGAAGGGGTGGACTATCCGGGGGAAATGGCCATTGGAGTGTTTGTGGTCGGGCCTCCGCTGCCGACCTTCGACCTCGAGCGGGAAGAAATGAGAAAATATTACGAGAAGCGTTTCTCCGCGGGTTTTGACTACGCCTATGCCATCCCCGCGATGGCCAGGGCGATCCAGGCCGCAGGAAGGGTGATCCGTTCCGAAACAGAGCACGGGCTCATTGTTCTCATGGACAGCCGCTTTGTTCAGCCTGTTTACTCCCGCTCCATGCCGGCTGACTGGTTCGAATCTGATGTCAACGAACTTGTTTCCGGCAGCATCCTGAAGGAAATTTCCTGCTTTTGGGCCGGAGCAGCTTCCTGAGTTTTTTATCTTTCAGGACCGCATTCTCTTGACAAACAACAAGCTGTGTATATAATCAGGACTTTTTAAACCTTCTGACGGTGAAGAATCTAATGATCTACCACGCAAACCAAAAGCCCATGCTCCGATTTCTTGTAGTGATGACCGCCGCTTCCATGATCGGGCTGCAAGGGTATTCCATTCTGTTCAACAACTATGCCGTCGAAGTGATCAACCTCGACGGCAACGGCGTCGGTCTGATCCAGTCGGTGCGGGAAATACCGGGATTACTGTCGCTTCTGGCGGTTTTTCTGCTGCTGGTAGTCAAGGAGCACCGTCTTGCCGCTCTTTCCATCGCGCTGCTCGGGCTCGGCACCGCGCTCACCGGGATTCTGCCCACCTTCTGGGGCCTGGTCTTCACGACGCTGATCATGAGTTTCGGTTTCCATTATTACGAAACAACCAATCAGTCGCTTACTCTGCAGTATTTTTCGACCGGTGTATCGCCGATAGTGTTCGGCAGACTGCGGAGCCTTGCCGCCGCTTCAAGCATCGCATCGGGGGTCCTCATCTGGATACTGGGGTATTTTCTGGAGTATCAGGGAATATTTCTGATCGTGGGCGGACTTGTTGTCGTCGCGGGGATTTGGGGGATGCTGCAGGACCCCACGCACAAGAATATCGCGCCGCAGCGGCAGCGGATGGTTTTCAAAAAGAAATACATGCTGTACTACATTTTGACTTTTTTGTCCGGCGCCCGCAGACAGATATTCACGGTCTTCTCCATATTCCTGCTGGTGAAAAACTTTCATTTTTCCGTGCGGGAGATGACCGTGCTGTTTATCGTGAACAATACCATTGCCTGGGTACTAAACCCGCTGATAGGCAGGGCAATCGTCAAATTTGGTGAACGCAGGATATCATCCGTTGAATATGCCGGTGTGATTCTGATTTTTCTGGTCTATGCCTTTACCGGTTCGAAGATGCTGGCAGCGTCCATGTATATTCTTGATAACATTCTGTTCAATTTTTCGGTGGCGATTCGCACGTATTTTCAAAAGATCGGAGAACCGGAAGACATTGCTTCTTCCATGGCCGTGGGCTTCACGATCAATCATATTGCGGCGGTATTTCTTCCTGCGCTGGGCGGACTGCTCTGGATGATCGATTACCGCATTCCGTTCATTGTCGGGGCCGTTCTCGGGGGAGCGTCTCTGATTGCCGCGCAGTTTATGCGTCCGCCGCATGATCCGGACGAACCGGGAGGCGAAGCGCTTCCAGTGTACACTGCCGCTGAAACGGAAAAGATATGATGCTGAATTATATATGCAGAAGCGCATAAAATTTCTTGCCAAATCGCGACGGATACATATACTGACGGAGAAGACATAGTGATTCCTGAGTGGAATAAAAAGGAGATTCCGGCATGAAAGAAACCTCTGTCGCAGCACGTGCAAAACGCAAGGCATATCTGAACATTGTCTTGCCGCTGTTTATCACCTCCGTCATTGCGTATCTCGACCGGGTGAACATCGGCTATGCAGCACTGACCATGAACAAGGACCTGGGGCTTACCGCTCAAATGTTCGGCATGGGAGCGGGGATATTTTTTGCCGGTTATATCCTGTTTGAAATACCCGGGGCGCTAATCGCGGAGAAATACTCGCCGAGAATCTGGCTGGCGCGCATCATGCTCACGTGGGGGCTGGTGTCCGGACTGATGGCTTTCATGGTCAATGAATGGCACTTTTATATTTTGCGGTTTCTGCTGGGCGCTGCCGAAGCAAGCTTGTATCCCGTTATCTATGCCTCGTGCATCCCGCGCTGGTTTGGCCCGAAGGATCGGGCGCGGGCAATCGCCATTCTTCTGACCTCGTTGCAGATTTCCGGTATTGTCGGAGCGCCCATGGCAGGCTGGCTGCTCGGGGTGCCCCTGTTCGGTTTCAAAGGCTGGCAGGGCTTGTTTATCATTGAGTCCGTGCCCGCGATCCTTTTTGCTTTCATAATCATCTATTGGATGGCGGACCGTCCAAGCGAAGCAAAGTGGCTGACGGCAGAAGAAAAGAAATTTCTCACGGAACAGTATGAAAAGGAAGTTGCTGCAAAAGTCGCAGTCAGGCATTATACGGTACTGCAGGCGTTCAGAGAGCCGGAAGTGCTTAAACTTTGCCTGGCGTATTTTTTATGGATAACCGGTTTCTGGGGTTTTAATTACTGGATGCCGACCGTGCTTAAATCACTGTCCGGGTGGTCCAATCTTGCCATCGGCTGGCTCATGGCAATTCCCATGGGAATTTCACTCCTTACCATGCTGTATATCGGCCACTCTTCGTCAAAAAAGCGTGAAAAGAGATGGCATGGCGCCATTGGAATGTTTATCGGAGCAATCGGTCTCGGAGTCGGCGTGTTTATCAAGGACCCCTGGATTGCCTTCTTTTTTGTGATTCTTGCGGGAATCGGCGTTTTCGCGCCGTTTGGCGTCTGGTGGTCCTATCCGACAACCTTTCTGTCAGGTACTGCCGCCGCCGGAGCCATTGGTCTGATAAATTCCTGCGGCAATGTCGGCGGATTCGTCGGGCCGTATGTGACCGGCTGGATCAAGCAGGCGACCGGAACGTTTACCGGCGCCTGGGTATATTTGGCCATTTCTCTTACGCTGGCGGGGCTGCTGATCCTCACGTTTAAAAAAGACCTGCCTGCCGACGGAGTGGAACCATAACCCTCGACGAAACTCGAGGGATGTTATGTCGCCGGTGTTGATATGCCGGCACTTCCACCGCAAGTTTTCGATGTGATGATCAAAGGTTTCAAAACGAGCGATGGTGCTGTATAATAATCATATGTATCTGCCGCTATTTTTGGGTCTTGCCGTCGGCGTGGCGTTTGGATATGTGTCGCAGCGCGGACGATTCTGAATGCTCTCGACCTGCTACGAGGTCGTGACCGGCCGTGAGCCGAACATGCTGAGAGCGTATCTGCTGGCAGTGCTCGTGCAGATGCTTGCGGTAAATGTGCTGGCGGAGTTCGGATATCTGCGGGTAGCTGTTCCGCCGTATTTCGGGTTTGCGACCATCATCGCCGGATTCATTTTCGGCATCGGGATGGTGCTTTCGGTCGGATGCGCAGGCGCCGTGTTCTACCGGGTCGGCGAAGGGAAGCTTGACTATCTTTACGTGGTGGCTGCGTTTGCCCTGTCTGCCTGGTTCAGCAACGACTGGCTGGTCGGGCCAATCCATCGGTTTTTCCACGGCACGAACACCTCCGCGACCCTCCACCATGCCTTGACAATTGATCGTCTGCTTCTTGCCGTGACTATTGCTGTGGCGCTCACTCTCTGGGTCATCAGGGGGCGCAACCACGCGGCCCAGGGAATCTGGAAGTGGCCGGCCACCGGCCTGTGCATCGGCCTGATCGGCATTGCAGCGTGGACTGTACGCGCTGCCGGCGGCAAACCGTATGGGCTTGGGACCATGCAGGGCAGCGATGGACTTGCGACGTTATTGCTTCAGTGGGACGTATCAGCGATTGACGGGAGCCTGCTGATGGTCCTGGGCATTCCTCTGGGTTCCTTCATCGCTTCCCGCACCCGCGGCAAATCACCGGGGTTGCCTCTTCATTCCAAGCGGATCATTCGTGCCATTGCAGGAGGACTTCTCATGGGAACGTCGGCCGCTGTTGCCGCCGGCGACAACATGCTTCACGGCCTGAGCGGTGTCCCGATTCTTGCGGTCAGCAGTTTTCTTTTCATGCTGTTCATGTTTCTTGGAGTATGGGCAGGGATAAAGCTCAACTGGCTTCGTTGAATATCGTGCAATTTTTGAAAATCACTGTGCTAGCCGGGCCGTATGACGGCAATGACCGATGTTCAGGGCGCTTTCCTGAGGACCATGTCTTTCAGCACCTCTCCCAGGAGCCGAATACCGGTGTTGATGGTTTCCTCATCGACACAGGAAAAATTCAGCCGCAGGGTGTTCATGCCTTTTTTCCCCACGTAAAAGGGATCGCCCGGCACGAAGACAACCTTTTTCTCAACCGCGCGCTCGAACACGGTGAGCGCCGAAACCGTTTCGGGTAGCGTTATCCAGAGAAACATTCCGCCTTCAGGTTGGGTATACGTGATTTCGGACGGGAAATGCTTCCGTATCGCTGCAACCATTGCTTCGCGCTGTCTTCCGTAGGCCTGCCTGATCGTGGCGATGTGCCGGTCCAGATCGTTATCTTTCAGATACTGCAGGATGATTTTTTGACCGAGATAATTCGTGTGCAGGTCTGACGCCTGCTTTGCGATAATCAATTTTTCCATCAGCTGGTCATTTGCCGTGATCCAGCCTATCCGCAGTGAAGGCGCCACGATCTTGGAAAATGATCCCAGCATTACCGTCGTATCCGGCATCAGCCGGTAAAAAGAAGGCTTGTCCTGCCCCAGAAAACGCAGCTCTCCATAAGGATCATCCTCGACAAGAATGGTTTTCCTGCCTTTCATAACGGCTGCCGCTGCCTGCCGGTTTTCCTCCGTGTAGCTTATTCCCGCCGGGTTCTGGAAGTTCGGAACGCAGTAAAAAAGCTTGGGCGAAGCGTTTGCGAACACTCTGCGAAGGGCGGCAACATCAATCCCGTCGTTGTTCAGAGGAACCGTCAGGAACGCGGGTTTATAGAGTGAAAAAGCCTGGATCGCCCCCAGATAAGCAGGCTCCTCGATGACGACTCCGTCGCCCTCATCCAGAAGTGTCTTTCCGAGCAGGTCAAGGCCCTGCTGTGAACCGGTCGTAATCAGAATATTGCCGGGGTTTATGGTGATGCCTTTTTTCTGTGTATACCGCTGTGCGATCCAGGTGCGCAGTTCCAGGTCGCCTTCGGATGAACTGTATTGGAGAACCTCTTTTCCCCGTTCATCGAGGACCTTGTCCGCTGCTGCCCGGATTTCCTTGACCGGAAAAAGATTCCGGTTCGGAAGTCCCCCGGCAAAGGAGATGATGGATTCATCGACCGTTACCTTCAGAATCTCTCTGATAAAGGACCGCGGTACGTCGGTAATTCTATCGGAAAAAATATCGTTCACAATGCCCTCCTGGTCCGCTCTTTTTGTGCAAGAGTGCCGAGCGTCTTTACAGCTTCTTTAATTGTTTCGTTCCAGCCCGATGCGTTGAGCCTCAGAAAATTGCGGAATTTCCGGCGCGATGAAAAAATGGGACCCGGAGCAAAGCTGATTCCCGATCCCAGAGCCTTTTCGTAAAGACTGAGGCTGTTAATATGCGGCGGCAGCTCGACCCAGAGCACCTGCCCGCCCTGCGGTCTCGAAACTTTTGTCCCTGACGGAAAATCTTTTAAAACAGCTTCCGCCAGAAGGCCGGCATTCCGCGCGTATACTGTCCGTATGGACCGCAGGTGGCGATCGTAGCCTGAGCGGGAAAGGAATAGAGCCAGTGCCAGCTGAGGAGGCGTCGATACCGCCAGGTTGGTAATGGATTTAATCCGCTCGATTTTTTCGCAGAATTTTCCGGGAACAATCCATCCGACCCGATAACCCGGCGCGATGGTCTTGGAAAAAGACGAGCAGAGCAGGACCATTCCCGCTTTGTCATATGCTTTGGCGACTGTTGGCCTTCGGTACGAATACGAAAGGTCGCCGTAGGTATCATCTTCGATGAGCGGAATATCATAACGGAGAAGCAGCTCGACCAGCTCTTTTTTACGATCGTCCGGCATGCAGCTTCCGAGCGGATTGCTGAAGTTCGTCATGAACAGACAGGCTTTTATCCGGTTGCGTTTGATTGCACTTCGCAGTGCGTCGAGGTTGACGCCTTCCCGCGCGTGCGAGGGGATTTCAAGTGCTTTCAGACCGAGCATCTCGATTGCCTGCAGAAAATTGTAATACGTGGGTGATTCGATTGCCACGGCATCGCCGGGTTTGCAGAGGACCTTTAACGCAAGGATGATCGCTTCCTGGCAGCCCGAAGTGATGACGATGTCGTCAGGAGAAAAGGTGCATCCTGCCGTGAGCGCTCTCCGGGCGATCTGGGTCCTCAATTCTTTGCACCCGGGTGAGAACTCATATTCCAGATTTCTCGCGGGATATATTCGTGCGGCAGCGGCAAGGGCCCGGTTGATCCTGTGGACGGGAAGCAGTTCCGGGGCCGGAATGGCGGCACCCAGCCTGATTAAATCGGGCTTCCGGTCGTTATTGAAGACCGTTGTCACGAGATCATCTATGTTCACCTTGGTCGGGGTTGCCGAGGGCCGCGAAAGGGAAATTTCCGGATGCCCCCCTGCCGCAGGAGGCAGCACGTAATAGCCCGATTGAGGACGGCATTCCACGAGCTGCTGGTCCTCAAGCAGCCGATACGCTTCCATGACCGTGGCAATGCTTACTTTCATCTGCGCCTTCAGGCTGCGTATGGAAGGAATTTTGTCGCCGGGATGATACGTTCCCGTTGCTATCAGATGTTCGATGCGCCCGGCTATTGATTCGTAGAGAGTCGTTTTCATCTCAGTACTCCTGACGTCGCGGCACTGCTACTGTACGCCCGGAAAGCAGGTCCGCGCAAGGTGCAGTTGATGCGTTCTGCAACCAGTACAGTATTAGTATCACAAAACTGTTATGGTTGCAATCTTGGTTGCTCGTATCTGTATTTAACAACAATCCTGCTGTACGATGCTCCGACAAGAGGATTGCCATGAAGAACAGAAATAAGTCGGGAAAAAGAACATCCCGGAATCTTACTGCTCCGGCGGGAGATGCAAAGCTGATCAGGCTTGGTTGCGGTGACCTGTTCCCTGTAGAGGTACGGAGTTGGCCTGTGGAAATATGCTATATCAGCGGCACACTATGGGTTACCCAAGCGGGTGATCTGCAGGATCATATTGTTTCCTGTGGTAATGCCTTCACAACTGATCGAAAGGGCCGAGTGGTAGTTTGGGCGATGACCGCTGATGTTGTGGTCAAGATGCGGAATAACGGTCCGATTACATAGCTGCTGTAACGAGTTGAAGGCTTTTACTTCGGCTGTCAAAAACCGAAATTATGCTCATGACTTTCTCGGCAAGATGGAATCGATTGACCAAAAAACAAAGAATTATGTGGAACAAAATTATTTTTTGTGTTACTATGGTTGTATGCGTGACACTATACATGTGCGGGAATTGGAAGTCGGCATGTTCGTCCTTCTTCCCTATTCGTGGCTGAAACCGCCCTTCATCAGCCGTGAATTCAAAATTACCTCGCAGGACCAGATTGATAAGATCGTTGACTATGGCTTGGCCACCATCATTATCGATACGGAACGAGGGGCACGCCCGCAAGCCGCATCCTCCGAAGTTTCTGAATCCCCGGCCGTATATCCTGTAAAAACATGGGAGCCCGAGAAGCTGGTCCCGCCCGAGCTGCGTGAGGCCATTCACGACGAGAAACTTCCTCCGGAAAAAAAATCCAAAGTAGTGTATCAATGTTCTTTGGAGCTTATGGGCCGGTTGTTCGACGACCCCAAGACGGAAAATATCAGAGAAGCAAAGTCCGGGATCACCGAGATCGTTGATCTTATCATCTCGGATGACGCAACGTCGGCCGCGCTGCTTGAAATCACGTCGTACGATTACTATACCTATGCCCATTCGGTGAACGTGGGCGTCTTTTCCGTCCTGCTTGCCAAGTCTCTCTACAAAGGTTCAGACGCACATAACATGCATGAACTGGGAGCGGGATTTTTCCTGCATGATATCGGGAAGGTCCGCATCGCTCCGGAAATCGTCAACAAACCGGACAGACTTACCGATGACGAAATGGCAATCATGAGAACCCATCCCGACCAGGGGTACACGATTCTTTCGGAAACGGAGCACTTGACGGAGGAATGCAAAATCATCGTCTCGCAGCATCATGAGCGACACGACAGCACCGGATATCCAAAAAAGCTCAAGGGAGAAGAGATACACTCCTACGGTCGCATCTGCAGCATTGCGGACGTGTATGATGCGCTCACTGCGGAACGGTCTTATAAAAAGAAACTGGACACCTACAGCGCGCTCAAAATCATGAAAGAACAGCTTTTGAACCATTTTCACCAGGAACTATTCGAGCATTTTGTATTGCTCTTTGCCCAATCCAGACGATAATCCACAGAAACCTCCACTGATTTCATTTGTTTTCGGAAGCGTTCTGCCTCCCTGAAAAAGTACGATGTTTTTCCGGCATGGTCGTAATAAAGTTGCTAAACTAGTAAATGAATTATATGATATTGTGCATGGGATTGCGCAGACCGGGCCAAAACAAAGAGGAAAATATCAGCTACAGCGTCTGACAACGTTTGCCAAAAAGGCAGTCCGGACTAAAGGGGGATTTATCATGACCGAGTATTATAAAGCAGAAGATCTTGAAAAGTTTGGCGATGTGGGAAAATACAATCCTGCACTGTTCAAAAAATTCATGGACTGGTACACGGCGTCGCTTGAGCCCGGCATGCTTACCAAACGTGAAAAGGTGCTGATCGGCGTGGCGATTGCGCACGCTATTCAGTGCCCGTACTGCATAGACGCCTACACCAAGTCCAGCATCGAAGAAGGACTGAGTCTGGAGCATATCACGGAAGCGGTTCACGTGGCTTCAGCCATTCGGGGCGGGGCATCGCTCATTCACGCGCTTCAAGCACGGAACGCAGTTGATAGAAACTCTCTGTAGGTACCATAATAAAATAAAAAGCGCATATGAAATTCCAAGACAAAGTCATTGAAACCGGGGAAAAACCGCTGCAGGCCCTGCAAAGCAGAATATTGCAGGCAAACCTGGGCTATCGCTGCAATATGGGTTGCAAGCATTGCCATGTGTCCGGTGGACCGGCACGGCCCGAGGTGATGGACCAAAAAACCGCGGAGCAGGTCCTTCGGGTCTTTCTGGAGAATCCCTTTGAGTTGCTGGATCTCACGGGCGGCGCCCCGGAATTGAACCCGTCCTTTCGGCTGATGGTGGCTGAAGCGCGCGGGGCGGAACGGAAGGTCTTGTCCCGGACAAACCTTACGATCTTTTTTGAAAAGGGAATGGAATATCTTCCGGAGTTTTACCGGGAGCATCAGGTTGAGTTGATCGCATCGCTTCCGTATTATCTTGAGGAGAACGTTGACCGCGTGCGCGGCGCTGGCGTGTATAGGAAAAGTATTGAGTCCCTTCAGGTGCTGAACCGGCTGGGCTTCGGCATGGAATCATCGAATCTCACCATCAGTCTTGTCTATAATCCGCAGGGGATGTTTTTCGCGCCCGACCAGCAGACCCTTGAGTCGGAATTCAAGCGTGAACTCAGGGAACGGTACGGCGTTTTCTTCACTCGGTTGTACACATTCACGAATATGCCGATCGGCAGGTTCAGGGACTATCTGATCAGAACGAATAATCTGAACGCTTACATGGAAAAACTTTCGCGCGCGTTTAATCCGGCTACCCTTGACAATGTCATGTGCAGGCATCTGGTGAATGTAGGATGGGATGGAACGTTGTATGACTGCGACTTCAACCAGGTGCTTGGACTCGGCATGCATGCGGATTTGCCGCGGCATATTACGGGTTTTAATTACGCGAAGTTCACGGGCCGCACTATTACCGTTGATGACCATTGCTACGGCTGCACGGCCGGGCAAGGATCGTCCTGAGTGGGCGCGGTTGCCTAGCAGGCGGTCGCCTGCTGAAAAACCAATCTGATGGGTTGCTTTCACGTCGTTCCCGCATAAATTTTCAGCACAATCTTTCCTGCTTTCGGCTCCATAGCGATTAAGTATTATATTACTTGTTCGTCGCGTCGAGCTGCTCAAATTTTTCTTGGAAAAACATAAAAAATGATGTAAAATTTGAAAAACTGCATTACTGGCCAATCTGCAGTTCAGAAAAAGGGCGGTCTACTTGAAAAAGTTTTTTTCACTATCCATCCGGGCCCGACTGTTCCTGATTACCCTGATAGTGGCCCTTCCTGCGGCGGGGATCATTATTTACTCCGGATTGAAGCTGCGGGATGAGGCAATTCAGGATGCGCGCGAAGAAACCCGGAAAATCGCGGAGAGCATTGCCGCGGAACAGCAAAGCCTTGTTACAGCCGCGCAGCAGCTTATCATAGCCTTAACTCAATTGCCTGATGTCAAAAATCAGAATCCCTCCCGTGTCCAGCCTGTTTTAAAAAATATCCTCGCGTTAAACGAACAATATTCGAATATCTTCATAGCCGACCGCAGCGGCCGTGTCTGGGCAACGGCGGTGCCGGTAAAGCCGCCGTTCATTATTTCCGACCGCCGGTATTTCGTGAATGCGATCGCAAGCGGCCGCCTGTCATCCGGGGAGTTTATCATCAGCAGGGCCACGGAAAAACCCTCGTTTAATTTTGCCTATCCCCTGCGAAACGAACGCGGTGAAATTACCGGAACAATCAATGTCGGGTTTGTAACGGATTCCTTTACGCCGTTACTGGAGCGCACCAACCTGCCGCAGGGAACAGTTTACATGCTTCTTGACCATGCGGGACGCGTGATGAGCAAATCCATCGATCCCGCGAAGTACCTTGGAAAGCAGATTGCCCCAGCGCTTTTTGCGCGCATGAAAAAAGGCGCTGTCATGGAGACGTTCATCGGCGTCGATTTTGACGGCACTGAACGCATTATAACCTACCGTAAACTGCATCTTGCGGGAGAAGAATCTCCCTACATGTATGTCCGTGCCGGCATCCCGGTCACCGTCGTTTTGTTCGATGCGAACAAGGTGCTGTTCGGTAATTTGGCGTTGTACTCGTCTTTTCTTTTGCTCGCGTTTTTCGTCGCCTCCTACATCGGCAAACGTTTGATTGCTGATCGCATCAGCCTTTTGGAAAAGGCCTCCCGCGACCTTGCCCACGGAGATCTGCAGACCAGAATTTCCGACCTCGTCGCCGGCGGCGAACTGGGGAACCTGGGCCGGACATTCGACGACATGGCGAGTCAGCTTGCAGCGCGGGAACAAGCGCTGGTTGAAAGTGAAAAAAATTATCGCGAAATATTCAACACCTCGCAAGACGCCATATGTGTACTGAATGCAGTGTCCGGGGAAATTACGGAAATGAACAAGACCGTTGAAACAATGTTTGGGTATTCCCGGAAAGAGCTGCTTCATCAGACAGTGGAGGCAATCAGCGCAGGGGAACCTCCCTACTCACGGCAGGAAGCTTTGGAATGGATCCAAAAGTCATTTCAGGAAGGGCATCAGCTGTTCGAATGGTTGTGCAAAAAGAAGAACGGAGAACTGTTCTGGACGGAAGTGGTTCTGTCAGCCACTCATGTTGGAGAAAAAGGACGCGTGCTTGCGGTCATCAGAGATATTTCCGAGCGCAAGCGGGCGGAAGAAGAGAAGCAGAATCTGCAGCTGCAACTGGTCCAGTCGCAAAAAATGGAGTCCATCGGCCGTCTGGCGGGTGGTGTTGCGCATGATTTCAACAACATGCTGAGCGTCATCCTGGGCTATACGGAATTAATAAAAAACCGCTTGCCAGGAAATGATCCCTTTCTTCCCGACCTTCAGGCAATAGAAAAGGCGGCCTGCCATGCCCGTGACGTGACTACCCAGCTTCTTGCGTTTTCCCGAAAACAGGTCATCGTGCCTGTGCCGATAAACCTGAACGACATTATCGCCGACACCCAAAAAACGCTTGCTCCACTTATCGGGGAAGACATCGAGCTTCTGTTTGAACCGAGCATCTCTCTTTGGAACATCATGTTCGACCCTTCACAAATCAAGCAGATTCTCGTAAATTTGGCGGTGAACGCCCGGGATGCCATGCCTGCCGGCGGCAAACTTATCATCAAAACGACCAACAAATCCATACGGGATTTCCACTATCACGACCACGGCCCACATATCCTGGGAGACTATGTGCTTCTGGAAGTGAGCGACAATGGACATGGTATGGATGCGGAGACCATTTCCCACATATTCGAACCGTTTTTTACCACAAAGGGTGTTGGCGAGGGGACCGGGCTTGGGCTTGCCACGGTCTACGGGATTGTCGAACAAAACGGAGGGTTTGTCAGCGTTTCCAGCATGCAGGATGTGGGGACCACGTTCAGCGTGTATATTCCAAAAAGCATGGAGCAGCCGGCAAAACCTGCACAAACTGAAGCAATACAAGCTTCTACCGGAACCGGCAGAATCCTGCTGGTCGAAGATGATTCTATGGTGTCCAAATTGCTGGTCGATATGCTTTCTTCAATCGGGTACACGGTTTTTCTGGCGAACAAACCTGCCGATGCGGTATCCTTGTGCACAAAAAGCGAAATAGAAATCGATCTTCTCATCACGGATGTTATCATGCCGGATATGAACGGCAGGGAATTAAGAGACCAGATCAAGCTGCTTCGTCCGGAAATCAAAGTCCTGTTCATGTCCGGCTACGCATCAGATGTAATTGTGCACCAGGGCATTCCGGAAGAAGAGATGCACTTCATACAAAAGCCGTTCAGTATTGCTGATGTCGCACACAAGATCCAGGACGTGCTCAGAGCTTCATAACGGCCGGTTCCGTGGTCTGGAGACGCAGGGATGCTTCAAAAAAAGCTCCATTCACTGTTTCTTCCCCGTTTTGACTGGATTCAGGTCGAGGTAACCTCGTTTTGCAATGCTTCGTGTTTTTACTGTCCGCATACGGTTTACCGCGAGCGCTGGACCAGCAGGCATATGCCTCTTGAAATGTTCAAGCGGCTCATTCCGGTTTTAAAAAAAACAAAACTTGTCTACCTCCAGGGCTGGGGCGAGCCTTTCCTGCATCCTGATTTTTTCTCCCTGGCCGCGCTGGCCAGGGAAGCCGGCTGCAGCGTGGGAACGACGACAAACGGCATGAACCTAGACAGCGCCTGGGTTGAACGGATAATCCAATCTCGGCTGGATATTCTTGGTTTTTCTCTTGCCCATACGGATTCCCAGAATGATTTTTTAAGGCAGGGCACGCACTTGGAGCAGGTGCTCGGCCTGATCCGCAGCGTAACGGAGGCAAAACGGAAGGCCGGAACGGAAAAGCCGGTTATTCATGTCGCATATTTGCTGCTGGAATCAAACAAACGCGACGCGCGGCGCCTCCCCGGGCTGCTGAACGGCCTTGGCGTTCATGAAGTGGTGATCAGCACGCTTGACTGCGTCGCTGCTCCGGAACTCAAAAAAGAATTGGTGGAGCTTGGCACGGAAGATGAGCGCGAGCGGCTCCGTGATTATTTAAAAAGCATCTGCGCTGAGGGAGAACGCGCTGGTCTGCCGATCCACTACCAAATTGGAAATTGCGGTCGGAAGAAGCTGTACTGCAGCGAGAACATCCAAAAAGCGGCGGTCATTTCAGCCTCAGGGGATGTGTTTCCCTGCGTTTTTATGAATTTGGCGCCGGAGGAACCGAACAACGCACATGATCAACGTTCTGCGGAGCGCGTTTGTTTTGGAAACATCGCTCAAGAGCCGCTTGAAAAAATTTGGAGAAGTGACGCATACAAAAAATTCCGCCGTTCCTTTTCCCGGGAGCGCCTTGCGCCCAGGTGCGCGCATTGTCTGAAACTGTATCTCGACAGCGGAGGTCCGTCCTCACCACAACAATCGCAGTCATTTTGATACCGAACTGCTTTCCGCATACAGAAACAGGATGGTTGGTCTCTCTCCCGACGGAGCCGGTACGCGCGCGGGAATTTTAAAAAATACTACGACACAGGATAAACAAGCATGAGACCGCGTGTTCTGCTTATCAATCCATGGATATATGACTTCGCGGCGTACAATCTCTGGTCAAGCCCGCTGGGTTTGCTGAAAGTTGCGGAATATCTGAGCCGCTGTGAGGTTGAACTTTTCCTGATCGACTGCACCGATTCATTTGGCGCGAAGCAGTACGGCACCGGAAAATACCGCACCCAGCACGTGCCGAAGCCGGATTTGCTGAAAAGCGTTCCGAGATACTACAAACGATACGGCATGGACGTTGATGAGTTCATAGCCAGGATCAAGTCCTGCCTGCCTGTGGATATGGTGCTGGTGACTTCGATCATGAGTTACTGGTACCCCGGCGTGCAGGAAACGATCAGAACCGTAAAAAAAGCCGTCCATGACGTTCCTGTCGTGCTTGGAGGCATTTATCCAACGCTCTATCCGGAGCATGCGGCGGCACATTCCGGCGCAGATCATATCTATTCCGGGCCGGCGGATGAACGCCTTTTTCCTTTTTTGCAGGAGTGCGGACTGCCACTCAGTTCTCCGCGCGATCCCCTGCCGTATTATGAGCTTGGCCTGGACGTGCAAAACCGCTTTGCTCCTCTCCAGACTTCATCCGGCTGCCCTTTTACTTGCTCCTACTGCGCCTCGCAATTCTTGTCTTCCGGTTATGAGCGAAGATCTCACGAGGATGTTTCGAAGGAGATTTCGGCGCTCTCCGGCAGAGGAATCCGCGATTTTGCTTTTTATGATGATGCGCTGCTATATGATGCAGACAATCATATTAAACCGCTCTTAGAGATGATTATTCAGCAGGGTTTTTCCGTCAGGCTTCATGCCCCCAATGGATTGCACGCGCGTTTTCTGGATGCAATAACGGCAGGTCTCATGATGAACAGTGGATTCAGGACCGTGCGCCTCAGTTTCGAAACATCCGATCCCGTGCGGCAGGAGCGCACCGGCAGCAAGGTTTCGACAGGGGATATTGCTCAGGCAATCGGGGTATTACAAAAGCATGGGTTTTTCAAGGAGCAGATCGGGGTATATCTTTTATTCGGTCTACCCGGGCAGGGATTGGATGAAGTGGAGGACGGAATAGCAATTCTGCAGAAATTCAATGTGCGGATTTTTCTGTCCGAGTTTTCCCCCATCAAAGGCACGGCATGCTGGAATGAACTGGTGCAAGAGGGGACCATTCCCGATGATCTCGATCCGCTTTATACCAACAACACAGTCTTTTCATTTCTGTATTCCGGTTATGACCATGCACGGGTAAGCCGGATAAAGCTCAGGGTGAAGGAATACAACAAACAATAGGCAGCCAGCAGCAGAAAGAGTGCTGTTGCCGGGAATCGATGCCGCCGATTGTGAAATATGCGGTGCCGATGGGACTATTTCCCATCCCACCCCGCGAGGCGCGCCATCATGACCCAGAATGCCTTTGCTTTCAGTTTGCAGACATACGCCATGGAAGCGTCGCCGCCTTGAACGCTCCCGTCCGAATGTCCGCAGGAGGCCGGAATATCGGCGCAATCCGCGGGATGGGCAGCGCACCATTTCGGGCACCAGCTGCATTCGCCGTTTATTCCTCCGGACCCGGAATAGTATTTCCCATTCGGATCGTAGGATTCGATGTCGGCAAAATCAAAAAGTACTTTTCCGTTTTTTCTGGCATACTCCCGGATACGGTCGTTGTTTCTGCTGAGCGTGGCGCTCCCTCCGTCCACGTGTCCGGTCATATAGATGAAGCGCATATGCTTGAACTCCGATTCCAGCTGGTTCATCTTTTTCAGATAGGTATTGACGAAATCCGCGTTTGAAGACGACATCTCTCCGCACCATGAGTACATCGAAAAATTGAATTCGCCCATCCGGGAGGCGCGTCTGGTTCTTTCCATCCCGGATTCAGTGCTCCAATAGGATTCCGGTCCCAGGCTTTCTCGATAGATGCGGAGAACGGGCGGGTTTTCTTTCGGCGGCAGTCCGGGGGCCGAGGAGAACATGACTGCAACGCGGTAATTCGGATTTGCTTTTCCGAGCGTTTCAAGGCCGGTGATGATTTGCTTGCCGTGTGACAGGTGTATATAGTAAAGAGTCGATTCTCTGGCCTTGTCGAGATACTTTTTCGGGATTCGGTCGAACGCCGCCACCGACGTGTGGTCGATGATAAGCGCCTCAGGCAGTACGCGGTCTTCGCATGTTCCGTTGGAAACCGCCAGAATAAGAAAAAGTATTGCTGCGGCTGCTGTCCTTGTCATGTCGCATGCCCGCCTTTCTTCTCCGGAGTGTGCTGATAAGGAATGCAATTTTATAATAGCACAACCCGTGGTTCTTGAATAGAGCATTGCAGATTTCGTGAATGATTTTTGCCCTGTTTCGGTTGTGTGTGCATCCAGCAAGATCGCCTGCGGACTGCGACTTGAACCCGCGGTTTTTTGTCTTTGACATTTGAAGGATATGCAGTATACTTCGCCGACGCGAGGGCTCTCCTATGCCGGAATACATCGGTACCGTCATCAGGCCTCCGAGCGAGGCCGACAGTCTGGTTCTTCAGTACACCATCGGGTGTTCCCACAACCGCTGCGTTTTCTGCCCTGCCTATAAACAGAAACAGTTCCGTGTACGGAGCATTCGTGAAATGGAAACAGACATTGAGTCCTGCTTGCCTTCCTGCCGCGATGCGCGCAGGATTTTCCTGGCTGACGGTGATGCGCTCGCGGCTCCCCAGGAGGAGTTGCTTGCGCTGTTTGCTCTTTTGCACGCTCGTTTCCCCCGGCTATCACGCATCAGCATGTACGCAAACGCAGGGAGTGTCCTCGGCAAAAGCGTAGCAGAACTCGCACAACTCCGTGAACAAGGCCTGGGCATTCTCTATCTGGGCGTTGAATCCGGAGACGACAATGTGCTCGACTGGATGCAAAAAGGGGTAACGTCCGACGAAATGCTGGAGGCAGGCAGACGCGTGAAGGAATCGGGAATAAAGTTGTCGGTCACGGTTTTGCTCGGCATCGGTGGAAGCACCTGGAGCAAACAGCACGCACAGGCAACCGGAAGACTGCTTTCAAAACTAAAGCCGGACCACGTTGGAGCTCTTACCACCATGGTGGTTCCCGACACGCCGCTCCACCTGTTGAAGGAGGCAGGTGATTTCAGCCTTCCCGATCCATTCTCTCTCTTGCTTGAACTTGCCGAAATGATCGAGCACACGGAAATGCGGGGGCTTTTCTTTGCGAATCATGCATCGAACTACCTGCCGCTGAGGGTCCGCATGCCGGTGCAGCGCACCGCGGCGGTCGCGATGATCAGGCAGTGCGTGCACCATGCGGATGAATCCCTCTTAAAACCGGAATGGCTGAGAGGGTTGTGAAAAATAGCTGTTTTGCACGGAAATCAAGAGATAAAGGGAGGAACCCCTCCCCGTGAAGGGGGGTATCAAATTCACGGGGAGGGGGGAAACGACTGATATTCACTGCCGGGAAGGTTGCCGGCGTTTGAGAAAGAATTCAGGATTGCTTTGTCTACTTCTGCTGTTCCATCGGAGGTTGCTGGACCGGTCCTCGCCGATTTTTATCTGCAGATCTCATAGGATGGTGGGGCCTGCATTTCTTCAGCTCGCCGGGAGTTTTCGCGGCTTCTACACAGGTTTTTTCCTCGTCAAGTTTTGCCTTCCTTGCATCAATCATTTTCAAAATGCGCGATTTCAGAGCGGTGAACTGCTCCGGAGTCATCTGTTTTTCAGCTCCCTGCTGGACAGCAGGACCTGGATCGCCGCCGGGAGCCTGCTGTGCAACGGCGGTCAACGCGAATACACCCATCATAAGTACTGCGGCCATGAAACTGGATACTGTTCTCATCATGATCCTCCTCCGGGGAAACAAACGTTCTCAACAAGCGATTATAATCATGAGACAATGAATGCCGGAAAAAGTTTAATGGATTTTTTTTCGTTCGGAGCGCGAGCAATCAGGCAGCGACGGTTTGCATCGCGCCACTGGTGGGAGCTTAGTTTGTGCTGTTCTTTGCTTTTTGTCTGTGGTATAGTAATTTATTCTCTGTTTTGACGAAGTAGTCCGTCCTGGCAAGGGAATTTCCATCCGGTGCCGGACGCACCGCGCGGCATTTCCCGGAGGAAAGTATGCTCGTAGCCATTGACATCGGCAATACCAACATTGTTCTTGGAGTGTTCGACCATGACAAGCTTATGGAAAACTGGCGCGTCGGCACCAACGCCCAGATAACGCCGGATGAATACGCCATGACCATCAAGGACCTGTTTAACTTTGCGGGCATCGAATTCAAACAGATTACCGGAGTCATTATCTCGACGGTGGTGCCGCCCCTGCTGCCGGTTATGGTCGAGATGTCGAGAAAATATTTTCATATCGAGCCCATGGTGGTGACGCACCAGCTCAAGACCGGAATTACCATTCGCTATGACAACCCGAAGGAACTGGGGGCGGACAGGATTGTGAATGCGGCGGCCGCGTATAAAATTTACGGCGGGCCGATTATCATTGTCGATTTCGGCACGGCAACGACATTCTGCGCGGTAACAAAAGACGGGGAGTATCTGGGAGGGGCCATTACGCCCGGCGTCAAGATATCCGCCGAGGCCCTGTTCCAGAGGGCATCCAAACTTCCGCGGGTAGAACTCACAAAACCGCCCACGGTCATCGGAACCGACACCACGAGCGCCATGCAGGCAGGAATTATCTACGGTTATGCCGGTCTGGTGGATGGCATTGTCGAACGGATGAAAAAAGAGTTGTCATCCCTCTCCAAAGTAGTAGCCACCGGCGGTCTGGCCGAACTGGTATCGTCTGAGACCAAGACACCTCTGGAAGTAAAACCTCATTTGACCCTCGAAGGCTTGCGGCTTCTTTACGAAATAAACCACTGATATTTCAGCAGGTAAGACCTTTCCTCCAGGCATTTTTCGTTTGGTTTTACCGTTGTGCAGCCGTCTTTTTCCCGGCCTGCCTTGACGGTTGTTTTTTTTTATGATATTTTTAATTCATTGATATTTTGAGGATAAGTTGATGAAAATCCTTGTTGTCGATGATGAAGAAGGCGCGCAGGAACTTTTTAATATTATTTTGACCGACGAAGGCTACGACGTTTCCCTTGCGAGTTGCGCCGATGAAGCGCTTGCCCTCCTCAAAAACAATACATTCAATCTGGTTATTAGCGACATTAAAATGCCGAAGATGGACGGTCTCCAGCTTCTTCAGGAAATACGGAAGACAGGATATAAAACCGACGTCATTATGGTCACGGCGTACGGCGAGGTGGAGAGCTACCTCAAGGCAATGAGTCTTGGTGCTGCAGAATACATCAACAAACCCATCCGCATTAAAGAACTGAAACGGATTGTGCATAAAGTTCTGACAGAGCAGAAGGCGAGGTCAGGAAACTAATGTCACGTCTGCGCAAGGACCCGATCGTCGGCCGCTGGATCATCATCTCAACGGATCACCCCAAAAAACCGCAGGATTACAGTTTTGAAGAACCGGTAGACACGGTAAAACCGTCGGAGTGCCCCTTTTGCGGCGGCAATGAAGCGAAAACCACTCCCGAAATCGCATCCTTCCGGCCTGACAAAACCCTTCCAAACAGCTCGGGCTGGTGGGTGCGCGTGATACCGAATAAATTTCCGGTGCTTCAAATAGAGGGAAATCTGGAGCGCGAGGGCAGCGGAATTTACGACTGGATGAACGGCATTGGCGCACATGAAATCATCATTGAAAGTCCGGAGCATTCACTCCGCCTGGAAGACCTGCCGGAAAGCCAGGTTGAGAAGGTTCTCTGGGCATACCGCGACCGCATCCTCGATTTGGAGAGGGACAGCCGACTTCGCTATGTGCTGGTTTTCAAAAACCAGGGATGGGCAGCCGGATCGACGCTGAACCACACGCATTCGCAGATTATTGCGACGCCGGTCATTCCAAAATTTGTGAAGGAAAAACTTGACGGGGCCAAGTCCTATTTCGATTATAAGGAGCGGTGCATTTTCTGCGACGTCATTCATCAGGAACTGGCATCATCGGAACGCATTGTGGAGGAAACCCGCCATTTCGTGGTTATGGTCCCCTTTGCCCCTCGGTTTCCCTTTGAAATCTGGATTTACCCCAAAAAACATCTGTGTTCCTACGTGGATGTCAGCAAGGAAGAGATTATGGATTTTTCCCGGACGCTGAAGAACACGCTGTGCCGCCTCGGCAAGGTGCTGAACAATCCGCCGTACAATTTCATGCTCTACACGTCACCCAACAGAGTCCCGCGCAGGGGACACTGGCACACGCTGAATGATGATTTTCACTGGCACCTTGAAATTACGCCGCGCATTACCCGGATTGCAGGGTTCGAATGGGGGGCAGGATTTTACATCAATCCAACTCCGCCCGAAGACGCGGCGAAGTATTTGAGAGATGTAAAACTCTAGTTAACTTCTGCAGACCCCATATATATATTAGAGGCATCCATCCTTCAGAGAACCATCAGAAATTTTCCCCCCAGTAGAAGATTACGACGATCCAACCTCCGTACCGATCCGAATCCGCCGCCCGTTCTGTTCAGACCGACCACCTGCTCGAATCCAAAGCAACCGCTTGTTCCGATTTATGCTTTTCAGCTTATGTTTCTTACCAGGTGGAAATGTGTGAGGTCAAACTTCAAACTATACATGGCAGGTCTTTAATGAATCACCTACAATCCAAGCGTTAGCAAATCGTCAACAGCATAGCAGAATACCAGTTGTCTCTCACACATGAACACGCAGGTGAGGAGCGTGTCTTTCGCGACTCACTCGACCCGGTCGTTGGTTTGTTGTCCGTTTATCTACTATGGTTTATTTGTCACGCTCTCAGGTGCTTGGCTTGATATCTTTCCGCTTTATCCTTCTCATTATGAATCCAGCAACAATACTGACTATGATCAGCAGAACGAGCAAATAACTGACAACAACATAAATTTTCCCGGCCTCTATTACGATGTCGCGACCGACATAAGGATCGAGAATTTCTTCTATTAATCCGTAAAAATAGAATGCAGCAATCGCTCCGGGTAACCATAATAGACGCGGTTTATAACGCGCAGACAAGAAACATAAAACAGCACCTGCGAAGCCCCATATCAAGTTGGTTAATAATGTTGGTTCCTTATCCATAACTTCGGCTTGTGCAGGGCTGGACAATGCAAGGAGACAAACAAATATTTGGAGGTAAACAGTTCTCATTTTTTTCAAAACCAACCAGTCATTGAGCAGACCCCGTATGTTAACGCGCATATCTACGGGGTCTATTTAACACTGCAAAATGTGTGCATAGTTAGGTGGTATAGACTTCTGATTAATTTATTGCAAGATTATGTTACGAATATAGGCTTTCTACTGTTCTCTGCCAACGATGTTGAGACAGCTTTTCAGGAAGTGTTTTCAGTTTCGGGATGAAACATACAATCCGGTGTAGCTGATTAAAACAAGAAGTACAGGAAGCAAATTATTTATTAAAGAATATATCACGATATGCATATTCCAACAAGTATATATTGGACAGAAGTGGCGAGGATGTCTTCATGCGCCTGGGAGCAAGATGGAGTATTATTGATTTATTGAATAATATGGTCACTTCACGCGAGAAACCGCGATGTGGGTGTGTGAAAAGTCAAAAGCCGGGTTGTAACAGCGATACGGCTATGGCATCTTGAATTCTTTGCCTGCCATGCGTACGGTCAGCACCGGGCAAGGCGCTTTTCGGACGACCTTCTCGGCGGTGCTCCCAAAAAGCACATGGTCCATTCCCGTTCTCCCGTGGGTCCCGATGACGATCAGATCGGCATTCGTCTCTCTTGCCGTCCTGATGATTTCGACAAAAGGCATGCCGCGGACGACTATCTTCTCAACCGTCTTCACTTTCGCGGCAATTTCGTCACCCAGGGCGTCTATTTCCTTCCCGGCATTTTTTTCCAGGTCCTCCAGCAGTTCCGCAACGGAAAGCGAAGAGGGGATAAACCATTCCGCCACGCTGATATCCTGAATGACGTGGAGCAGAATCAGCTTTGCATTGTAATCCTGCGCGAGCGAGATGACGTGGTCCATTGCTACACGCGCGCCACGAGAGAAATCCGTCGGATAAAGAATGGTTTTGATTTCCATGCCGGCCTCCTTGGGGCAAATGTCACTATGCCGTTAAAAAGCAGCCATACTGCCTCTGAGTCGATTTTTTTTAAGTATAGCGAGTGCGGGAATTATTGTCAAACCAACCTTAATCAACGAAGGACGATAAATCAACCGGCATTTCCCCGCACCTGAAGCATTCGGCAATGTGTCGAAAAAATCAATATGCAATTAAGAATAATTAAAATTCTTTTATGAATTTCTGCTTGACCGGATGGTGGTATTGACATACAATGACTCACATCTGTTGCCGCAGGATAAAAATTACCTATAACACGGCGCTTCACATTGTCGTCGGTTCCGCGGTATGATTTGCTTTTGTGCCGTTGTTGCATTATCTTTTTTCGGGGCTGCCGCTATTCTATGAAAATTGTAATCGTTGAAGACGACCCTCTTCTCATTGAGAGCCTTCCCTTGCTTTTAACAGGGGTTGAAGGAATAACCGTGACCGGTGCTTTCCGGTCGGCTGAGGAAGCCGTCAAGGGACTGCGAAATGCGGACCCGGAGATCATGATCACGGACATCGGACTTCCCGGCATGTCGGGAATAGACCTTATAAAAAAGGCAAAAGAAAGCATGCCGAAGCTTGAAATAATCGCCCACACGGTTTTTGAAGACAGAGAAAGAGTTTTCTCTGCAATAAAAGCAGGCGCTTCGGGGTATGTGCTCAAAGGAAGCAGTCCGCGGGAGCTTATCGATTCCATTTATGAGCTTCATAATGGCGGCGCGCCGATGAGCCCGAAAATTGCGCGAAAAATCATCCGGGAATTTCAGGATGAAGCTGCCGGCGAACAGTTCCTGCTGACACAGCGCGAAACGGAAATTGTCAAACTGATCGAAGAGGGGCTTACGTATAAAGAAATTGCTGAAAGATTGGGGATCAGCAGCCACACGGTGCATACGCATATCAAGCATACCTACGAAAAACTGCAGGCAAAAAATCGGAGCGATGCCATTTACAAGGCAAGGAAAAAAGGAATTCTTTAGCAAAAAGTTGCAATCAGTTGCTTTTTCGTTTGATTTACCTAGCTTCCATTTCATCTAGCCAATCCGCATCTTTCCTGCGCTCTAATCTCAGTTGCTACCCGAAAAATACCCAGTATTGGGTATTTACAACTCCACGGATGAAAGGTATTGTGTAGGCGTTTATGCTTTTCACGCAAAGCGGGAGGGGCCATGGAATTTTACAGCACGTATCTGGTTCGTATTTGCCGCCGGGATGAAAATGCCGATTCTCTTATTCTGGGGACAATTGAAGAAATAGGGACAGAGGGCAGGGGCAGTGCCACGTTTACTAACTTTAAAGAACTCCAGAGTCTGCTCAGCATGGAAAAAGCAAAAGCCGCGCGAATGAAGCTGAGATATCCTGATTAAACCGGAGTACTGTCGCATCATGGATGTCCGGCTCATATCGTATCCCTCCTAATGACAATTTTCTGATGATATCGGCGCAAGAGCCTCACACGACTCAAGCGCCATTTTTTTTCGCTGTTCCTCATCATAAAGACTTGCAAAAAAACGATTGACAATTTCAAAACAGGCTGTTATAAAGTACACCTATGCTTCAAGCCACCGAAAAAATATGGATGAACGGCACGTTCGTCAACTGGAATGATGCCAACGTGCATGTGTTGACCCATTCGCTGCACTATGCCACTGCGGTATTCGAAGGAATCCGGTGCTATAAGACCGGCAACGGCCCAGCTGTTTTTCGCCTGCAGGAGCATGTTGACCGTCTTTTCGATTCCGCGCATATCATGCAGATGGAGATGCCGTTCACCCGCGAAGCGATTGCAGAGGCAATACTCGAAACCATTCGCGTCAACAAGATCGACGCATGCTACATCCGTCCTCTTGTTTATATTGGTTACGGAGCCATGGGGGTTTATCCCAAGCAGAACCCTGTTCAGGTTTCCATTGCAGTCTGGCCGTGGGGCAGCTATCTGGGCGACGAGGGGATGAAAAACGGAATTCGGGTGAAAATTTCATCCTACATCAGGCCGCATGTCAATTCCGCGATGGTCCGCTCAAAAACCACGGCAAACTATGCGAACTCCCTGCTGGCAAAACGCGAAGCGCTGAAAGACGGCTATGATGAGGCCATGCTGCTTGACACCGAAGGCTATGTTGCCGAAGGCAGCGGTGAAAATGTGTTTATTGTGCGGAAAGGTTTGATAAAAACTCCGCCGCTCACCTCGATCCTGGAAGGTATTACCAGGGATTCAATTATACAGCTTGCCGCTGAACGCGGCATGCGTCTGGTAGAGGAGCGTTTCACCCGCGATGAACTCTTTATAGCGGATGAGGCGTTTTTTACCGGAACAGCGGCTGAAATCACGCCGATCCGCGAAGTGGACAACCGGATTATCGGCAAAGGTTCGCGCGGTCCGGTCACGCAGGAACTGCAGTCCGCTTTTTTTGACATTGTGTACGGCAAAGACAGCCGTCATGAAAACTGGCTTACGCATGTTTCAGCGAAGCAGTCGGTTGCAAAAAAATAATCAACCAGATCCGGGAATAGTCGGCTGTGCATGACCATTCTTGGTTCTTTACGATCATTCAGTAAGCACGTGCCGAAGTGGTGGAACTGGTAGACACGCACGTTTGAGGGGCGTGTGGGGCAACCCATGGGGGTTCGAGTCCCCCCTTCGGCACCATTTTAACATTACAACTCCCAAGCAGTGAACAAAGATATATTACCTGCCTACCCTAGAAGATAATAAAAATAATCTAACGCTTTTCTCTATACTTCAAAAGCATCTATGAGAGGGATCCTTCGTTTTTGACATCGTTCTCTTTTTAAATTGTTTAACCATTGTTCCAGTCACTGTACTTCTTTTCAATTCAGAAAAACCTATATGGAGATGCTCATTTTTCTGCTAACTTCCCGTACCGGTGTTTTTGTCCCCACCTGCCTAAGAGTAAATGCAATCTGATACGTATTCTCAGTTTCTTAATGCCTGAACTTCTTCGCTAAAACTTATTTTGGAAAAATCTGTTACTTTTACTGAGGCAGGTTCAAGGAAGATGTTAAAATTGTTTTACCGGTATAGAGCTGAAATTACTTATGTTCGAGTTAATTACCATATAAGCACTATTTGCAATATGAGCTGCTGTAATTTTTCTAACACATTTTTATTCATTTCTCGTTGTTGGGCATAAGTTAAGTAATTGGGCATAACGTTTTCAGAGTCATCATAGACGAGAGTCTTGCTTTTCACAAGCCTTATGACTACGGATCTTTCTGCTTTTTCAAACAAAACATAATGAAGCGGTTTGCTTTTCTGAAAAAAACTGGGACTGATTTCGACAGCCGGCGGCACAATCTGATAACTCTTTATAAGTTCGATAGCATCATCGACATTTTTAGACTGGCGATCTAAAAAAGTGAGAATGTCAAAGGTACTCAGTATGCAACGCTTATCAGCAGGACTGCAGGCAGCATATCGTGTGCGTCTATTGCCGTATAACCCAGAAATAGACAATCTCTCGATATCCATCACGGTGTTAACTTTTGATGTATAGGATGCGTACTGGCCGTAGAACCCATATCTATTTGTCAATTTACCAGTATCAATAATTATATCTACGAGATTCTTTTGTCCAATAAATGAAGGAGCGTCACACTTTGCGATGTTTATGCGGGAGTCTACGGAGCAAGCTTCAAGATGTGTATTTAGGTGAGTGAAGAATGCATCGCCATAAGCTGTGCCAGCCTGAAACGAGCCTACAAAAAAATATATGAATGCCAACAGTTTTCTCATGATATTTCCAGCTGTTTAAATATTTGCAGACACCAGAAGCAACTTTCCAGTCATAAGCACTTCATAACGATGATTGCAATAATGCCGTGGTTTCTGCACGCTCTGCATCGTTATTGATATCTAATGAATGAATCTCCCAATACAAAAGCATGGGTATATTTTGGAGCACGCGGTTGTGCCGTTTTGTTATTGTTTATGTCTATTCTTTTGCATCGTTGAAATTTATATCTCCATAAAACAACTCTCAATCCATTATGGTTCTGTAAAGTTTCTTATACTCTTCTCGGTTATGTCTATCCATTCTTAAAATCTATAAAAATATTTTCTTATTTCATATAAGTTATGTATTGCCCTGCTCAAGGGCTGAAGTTTGTTTCATACTAAGACTAATATTGTTATATATTGGGCTTCTCGTGAGCGGTTATTTTGCTTGTATTCATTGTTAGTTCGATGTGCGGTAACTAGTGTTGAAAATTTTTTTAAATAATTTTATAAAAATTCACAATATTTCCACAATTCTTTCAAAATTAAATCAAACTTAATTCGTAATATAATTACGGAAAAAACTTTACTGGAACACTTTGGGTAGAATTTATAGTTACACATTCATGTTGATAAGGAGTGAATTGTTGAGAGTAGCATTAATAGCTATAATTGTGCTTTTACTAATCAGTTGCTCTCATGGAAATGGTGACACTGCGGAAGAATCAAATAAAAATATTGATCAGAAAGAAAAAATAGTAAGAGGACAAGAAGCCGAATCGCAGCGCCGATTAGCACAGTTGCGGGAAGAAACTCAAACAGAAATACAAGAAGAAATCAATTTTCTTCAAAATATAGTCGGCCAGAAAATACTCAAAATTTGCAGTGGGACTATTTATCCCATGCAGCGTTTGCTTTCCATGAAACTATCTGAAGCAAATGGTAAATGTTTTTTTATGGAAACTTTTCCAGCCAAGAGCATTAAAGTCTTTAACCGTACGACAGCCTTGCTGGCATACCGAGATCAAGTAATTTTCGCAGATTTTGTTACAAAATCTGCACCGTTATTCCGTCAGCTGAGAACATACGTTGTGAAAGGAGAAGCAAAGCCATACGAGTACAAATCGGACGCAGGGGGAAAGGTACGTGTCGTGAAAGTAAAAATACTAAAAGAAATTACGGACGAAGATTAAATTAATTTTGGTTGCAAATTTTGCTAGAGTATTCTTTAGCCGCATCAATCTTAACATCGTAAGAAACATATTGTTGGTTGAGATTGATGTTGTTGAGATGCGTTTGCATCGGGATTAATATTCCACTGATGTATGCAATAGAAAACAGTGTTTGATAACTAAGGAATCCTCCGCTGTCCAGTGCTCCCGATACCTATCATTGCTAATTTGTCAGCTGCAATGAACACTCAGCGTAGATTACCATTTTACATCAGAGAGGGTACTATTTATGGTCATATATTGCGTGGATAAGTTTGCGGTTATTGTATTATTCCTAACACTTATGTGTTTCCCCTATGGGCAGAGGGTCGCTGCTGACGAGTCGAAAAGTAACACTAATGCTGCCAGGCTAACGAACGACGCAGGAGCGGACAACGCTAACAATAGCAATGCTAAAAAGACGAACCATCCAGGATTAATTCCGGGAGTACTGCCAGATTCAGCTAATGAGCGCGGCATTGCTTTTGCTGAAAAAGAACAATATGACCTCGCTATCAAGGAATTTACTAAGGCAATAGAAATACATCCTTTTGATGCTGAAGCTTTCAACAACCGCGGTATTATATATTCAAAAAAAGGACGCTATGACCTCGCACTGGCCGATTTTAGTAGAGCGATAAATTTAAATCGATCAGATTCTCCCATTTATTATTATAATCGAGGGCTTGCATATGTAAAAGCCGATAAGTTCAATCTCGCCCTTGAAGATTTCAGCAAGAGCATAGAAATTAATCCTATCAATGCCTCAGCGCTTAAGGCTAGAGGCGACACGGCAGTGAAACTGGCATGCTATGATTGGTTGCAGGCATGTAAAATAGGAGATTGTCTGCAAATGAAGGAAGCTAAAAAAATGGGATTATGTACTGAACTCATCAAGCTAAATTATTAGTATAGAAAAACGACTGATCAATGGGAAAGGGGGATGCAAAAAAATCTAGAATAAATCACGATTCATATTCCATTTGATACATATAAAATTTAGAAGAGTTTTGACTGTAATATAGGAGTATGGCGGGATAGCAATAGCCGTAGATAACAGAATAAAAGTTTATTGACAGCTTGTAAGGTGTTGTGATATATATTCCCCAGTTCGAGTAGTGTGTGTTTCTCAGATGTTTTTCCCTTCGGAGTTTTTAGTAGATACCTTACTACACGAACACTCTGGTTTCCATCTCGCAGTCCTGACTTCACTGCATGAAAAATAAACTTCTCATACTTCTTTTCTGCTGTCTTGCCGGTTTTTCCCCGCTTCACGTCTTTGCCCAGGAAGCCAAAAATGACACCCGTGGCATTATTTCCACACCGCTTGCCAATGTCCGCAGTGACACCAAAGCAAAATCGCCGATCATAACGCAACTGCTGATGGGCGACGAAGTGCGTATACTCGGAAAGCAGGACAACCGGTATCGCATTGCGATTTTGACCCAGGACCGTCGCGAGGGCTGGGTGCAGCAGGAGGCGGTGCTGGTGCCAAAAGGGAAAAACCGCGACTACCTGAATGCAAAGCGGCAGTGGATCGTCATCACAAAACCCAAATCCGACGCGCTTATTCTCGACAAAACCGGCAACCACAAGGTTGCACTTTACGCTGGCACCCGTCTGCCGGTGCTCAAAAAGGGCGCGGATCGGTATGAGGTCCAGTTTCCCGACCGGTCGGTTGCGGTCATCAAGGCATCAGACGCAATGCCGGAAAAACCGCTCGACCCGCTGGCAAATGACACAAAAGCGGACGAAATCGTCAACACGGCAAAGCAGTTCCTGCATGTGCAATACTTTGCCGGAGGGGTGACGGCCCAGGGCATTGATATGCAGGGTCTGATTTATGTCGCCTATCGCATACACGGATTTTTCCTGGGGATGGACGGGGATGCGCTTCTCGCCAAAACAAGAAAGATCCAGAAAAAAGATCTCGAGCCTGGCGACATTCTCCTGTTCCACGGCAACGGCATGGGACTGTACCTGGGAAGCGGCCGGTTCCTCCAGACAACGCGAAAAGGCTCGGTAGGGATCGCAGGGATCCATGACCGAAGGGCAAGCCATGCACTGCTGTATGGACTCAGAATCATCGGCGCGAAGTCTGAAGAGAAAAAGAAATTGGCGGACATGACGGCCGACGAGATATTGATCGCGCAAACGCGCGTCGCGCCGCTCGCCGTGGGGCAGCGTATCGCGTATTGGGCCGGCAGGTTCATCGGGACGCCGTACGACACCGATCCCCTCGGGCTCTACGTCCGTACCAGCCGGATTATCGCTGATGAAAAAGCGGATTGCATGTACCATGTCTTTCGCTCCGTGGAGCTTGCCCAGAGCAATACTCCCGCGGAAGCGGTGGACAAAGCGCTCACGCTCCGGTTTATCATGAAAGGCGCACTGGCGGACGGTCTTGTCGTCAATTATAATGACCGGTTCCAGTACGGCGAAGACATGGTGGTGAGCGGCAAATGGGGCCGGGACATCACGGCCGTCCTCGGCCCGACGCAGACAATCACCGGATCGAGAGGCCGCGACCAGGTCGATATTCTTCCCAAAAACGTTCTTGCGACGCGCGCGCTGCAGAAAAACCTGCAGGATGGCGATATCATCTACTGGGTAAAGGACCCCCGGAAACGCGCTGTTGACGAAATCGTCGGCCATCTTTCCATCGTCCGGATAAAATCCGGCAAGGTCTCCGTTATCCATGCGTCCGGCGACAAAGACCGCCCGTCAAAACGCGGCGGCGGCATGGTAAAAGAGGTCCTGTTCAGCGACTACCTCAAGTCCATGCGTTTTATCGGGGCCTTTGTTACACGGTTTGAATGACTATTCTTATTGTAATTTCCATTTGACAATCCTTCCGCTCCTCTGCTATTCTCTGTCCTGATAATTTTAAGAATACAGTTTTGAATCGACGATGCCGATGCGGCTGTTTTTGGTCCGCGCTGTTCCCGGCGTTGTCAGGCATTTTCATCCCCACGCCGCCAAGGAGTCTTCATGCTTGCCAAAGTGATCAGTTCCGCAGTGCTCGGCATCGATGCGTATCCCGTTGAAGTTGAAGTCGACATCGCAAGCAGAGGGCTGCCCTTTTTTTCAACCGTCGGCCTGCCCGATGCAGCCGTAAAAGAGAGCAAGGAACGCGTGCGTGCCGCTCTCAAAAACACCGGCTTCGATTTTCCCCTGAAACAGGTCCTCGTCAATCTCGCGCCGGCCGACATAAAAAAAGAGGGGTCTGCCTTCGATCTGCCGATCGCAATCGGAATGCTTATCGCCGAGGGTGTCCTTGATCAGGACCAGGTAAACGGCTACCTTCTTGTGGGGGAACTGTCGCTCGACGGACGGGTCAAGACAGTGCGGGGCGCGCTTTCCATGGCGGTATTGGCGAAAAAAGCGGGCTACCGCGGCATGATTCTTCCTGCCGACAACGCCCAGGAAGCCGCGGTGGTGGATTCAGTCAAAATTTTTGGCATGCAGACCCTGCCTCAGGTCGTTGAATTTCTCGGCGGAAAATCTTCCGTTGTATCTGAAACAGTCAATATCAGGAACGCCATGGACGCATATTCAGCGTACCAGGAGGATTTTTCCGAAGTGAGGGGACAGGAACACGCCAAACGCGCCGTTGAAGTCGCCGCGGCTGGAGGGCACAACATCATCATGATCGGTCCTCCGGGTTCCGGCAAGACCATGCTTGCCCGGAGGCTGCCTTCGGTCCTGCCCAAAATGAGTTTTGAAGAATCCATCGAAACCACGAAAATCCACAGTATCATGGGCCTGCTCAAGCAGGGGCAGCCGCTCATTGCCGCGCGGCCATACCGGTCGCCGCATCATACGATTTCCGACGCGGGGCTCATCGGAGGAGGGCAGATCCCGAAACCGGGCGAGGTGAGTCTTTCCCACAACGGAGTGCTTTTTCTCGACGAACTGCCGGAATTCAAACGAAACGTGCTGGAAGCGCTTCGGCAGCCGCTTGAAGACGGCCAGGTGACGATTTCACGCGCCGTGACGTCGCTGACCTATCCCGCGTCGTTAATGCTTGTCGCTGCCATGAACCCGTGCAAATGCGGGTTCCATGGAGATCCGTTTCACCAATGCTTCTGCACGCCGCATCAGATTCAAACATACCGCTCGAAAGTGTCCGGGCCTCTCTTGGACCGGATCGATATTCATGTGGAAGTTCCCGCCATTAAGTTCAATGAAATTTCATCAGACACGCCGGGTGAATCGTCCGAGGCCATTCGCGCCCGCGTGACCGGCGCGCGCGCGATCCAGCAGGAACGCTTTAAGAGTGACGGAATCTACGCGAACGCACAAATGAGGCCGAGGCATCTCAGAAAATACTGCAAGATCGATCAGAGCTGTCAATCCCTGATGGAGACCGCCATGAACCGGCTCGGACTTTCCGCCCGCGCGTACAACCGCATTCTGAAAGTCGCCCGGACGATCGCGGATTTGGAAAACTCAGAGAACATTGCCTCGGAACACCTCGCCGAAGCCATACAGTACAGAAGTCTCGACAGAAAAGTGAGTTAGGCAAGAACACTCGTGCACTGCACCATGGACTGCTGACGAATATCTTCAAATGTAGCGAAAGGCTTAATTCTGAGCAATGCAAATAGTGAGGTGCAACATGAAAAAAATAATAATTTTGATAGCGCTAATATTTGCGACATCTAGTATTGCTCAGGAAAGGGGAAGCTATTTAATACAAAGCGACATCGGAGAATTCAAATATAGGCCAAAGCGAACAAATCAAGTCTATGGTAATAGTGGAATACTAATACCTGTAGATCATTTTGATATAGACCATAATGACACTACTTATAAGACGCGCTATGTGCATCCTGTGACTATTTTAGGCGTTGAAGTCCAAGTCACCCAACACACTGGAGGGGATTCCGATAAGTGGCTGTTGCATGAGGTGGATAAGGAATTCCGAACTTATTATGGAATCCCAGATCCAAGTTACATGATCAGAACGATTAACGGCAATACAGTTTATACTTTTGGATCAGCGGGTTGGGATTATCGCTGGGTCAGCGGAAATAAAATAATTGATCTTGAATATCGCGATCCGATGATGAGTAAGGCAGAACCCTTGGAAATAATAAATGCTTATTTGGCAAAACACCCGTCATTTTTACCTGCTACAACATCGGCTGGCATTCGTAATGCTGAAAGCAAAACCACTTGGATCAAAGACGAAATGGACCGCAGGCTATGGCTGTGTGACAAGTGGTTTATGCAGCTGCAGTTGGAAAAGGTGACGCAAAGCGACACATTGCAGGCAGCGGTCAAGAGCATGAATGTATTTCTTGATTATCGTCAGAAATACTACGGTATCGATGCCGCCGGCGATAAGAACCTGCTGTCAGGATATCTCAGCGCCAACGACGGAACGAACATTAAAGCAAAGCTCACGGAGTATAAGAATTGGTGGAGCATGAATAGAAACAAATCGATCAGACTGTGATAGATTAACCGCCGAGAGCGCCGAGGAAAGAAGGTAGGTTGGGCTGAACGTTCTTTGCGAAGCCCAACGAATAAATGATGCTGTAAACTCTTATGCATCACCGTTGGAATGGAAATTTTCAAGTTTTTACCGGTATGTGAAAACAGGAGTGTACCATCCGGATTGGGGCGCGGTTGAACCGATGACTTTTGATGACAGTATAGTGAATGAATGAAAATCTGTTGGGCTTCACAATGTTCAGCCCAACCTACGCTACTATCAGGTTGCAACGTAGGTTTATTGATCAACTTTAATGTCAAGATATTGAAAGACGGTGTCAGATGCATCGTAAATAATTTTTCGGATTCTCTGCGTACTCAGCGTGCTCCGCGGTGAGAAAGAATGAGAAGTTTTGTTTTTATCATAGCGATTCTGATTTATTAAGATTACGAAGAACGTTGTTATAAACGTTGCGTTGCGGATTTATGAGGGATGACCTCTTCTCGGAAAACAACACCACTCAATGAATCGGACCTAAGGGAGTGTGAATAAGTGGAAGAAGATAAGGTCGTAAAGGTTTGCATATGCAAAATTAATAGCGAGTATCTGTTGCACAAAACACATACAATGAAGCGAAGACATTACCCATCCCTGAGCACCCAACATCCTTCGGAATTTCGTAAATTATTACTGAATTTTTGAAAAACCCTGAAAATACCCAATACTGGGTATTGACAATAACAGCCTCCTCCTGCATAGTGACGACGATTTCTTGCCTGAATATTGGTTTTCTCCAGGTCAAAATCATTATTGAATGACATGCTTCTGTGCGGATATTGAACGGATATTGACTACAGGAGGATTTCATCATGCCGACTGATAGCATTCTTTCTTCTCTTTTATCAATTCATAAACTTTTGCAGCGACATGAACGGGCGGGAAGCGATTTAACTGATCAGGCAAGAAAACGCATATCAGATGCCTATAATCGTATTTACAGCCTTGCGGTACGAGCGGTACGGGCAGAAACGACTGATTTTAATTTGGAAAGGACTCTTTTGGGTCGCGAAATTGGTTCTTCACTGGCAGATATAGAAGAATACTTAAAAAGAAATTTTCAGGCTTCCATAGATCATGACGCTGTTATATCTGTTGTAGATGTTGTTTTGGAGATGCTGGAGGGTTCCTTTTCTCCCGAATTCGTGCAGGGGAATGAAGTGGAGGCAGGCAGTATTCCGAAATTGCAGGATATTCTCAGAAAAAATGAAAACGGTTATTCCGTACGCGATTGCCGGTTTAAAGGTTGAAAAGTCGTTGTAGCATGCGAGAAAAGCTTTCCGGCGGCAGTGTGGTGGAAAAACCGTCAGGATTCAGGCAGTAATCCAACGGTCGATAAGCAATTTAATGTCCTTGCCGAATTGATCCATGTTAAAAGCTTTCTGGAGAAAGGCATCCGCACCGGCATCATACGCCGCCTGTTTGTCCGATTCGAGTGAGGAGTTTGTCACAATGACCACGGGGATGTCTTTCAGGCACGCGTCTGCACGCAGCTGCCGCACTGTTTCGATTCCGCCCATTCCGGGCATTTTCAAATCGAGCAGTATCAGAGACGGCGCAACTTTGCGGGTCCGGAGAAGTTCAAGCGCGGCTTCACCTTCCTGTGCGGTGGTAATATTTTTTACCCGGCCTGCTTTTTTCAAAACTCTTCTCAGGAGCTCTATTTCATCCTGGTCGTCATCCACAATCATCACTGTCTGCATCATGATACCCGGCCTCTCTCCGAAAACTGTTCTTACGGCTTTGTGTTAGTTCAGCGTAAAATAAATAGTTGCTCCTTTTCCCGGTTCTCCTTCCGCCCACACGGATCCTCCATGGCGTCTGACGACCCGCTCCACGATGGCCAGGCCGATGCCTGTTCCTTCGAATTCCTGTTCTGTGTGGAGCCGATGGAAAGGAAGAAATATTTTATCAATAAAACGGGGATCAAATCCTGCGCCGTTGTCTTTTACAAAAAAGACGGTTTCTCCATCCTGATCGAATGCATTAAATTCAATCCTGGCGCCCTGTGTTTTTGAAGTGAATTTCCAGGCATTTTGAAGAAGATTGGTAAGCGCCAGTTTTGTCAGCCGCCCGTCCGCGACGGCGCGCAAATTTTCGGCGATGTGGGTCTCGGTTCTCCGTTCCGGACAGGCTTCCTGCAATTCAGAGAATATGGTTTTTGCCATGGCTGTCAAGTCAATAGCAGTCCTGACCACTTGCTGCCGTGATATCCTGGAGAGATGCAGGAGATCTTCAATCAACCTGCTCATTTTTTCAGATCCTCTGAATATCCGGTTCAGATGGCCGACGCCCTGCGGGTCGAATTTGTCTTTATAATCCTCGAGCAAAATTTCCACGAATCCGGATATGGTGCGAAGGGGGGCGCGCAGATCATGGGACACGGAATAAATGAAGGCCTCGAGTTCGT
Organism: Nitrospirota bacterium; assembly: GCA_963663225.1. GTDB lineage: Bacteria > Nitrospirota > UBA9217 > UBA9217 > UBA9217 > JBAZLV01. The sequence continues at coordinate 1,769,835 of OY760142.1, forward strand.
TATTCACCGCCAGCAATTCATCGCTTTGCAGCCTGAGAGCTTGCGCGTCTTTTACGCGTGTTATTGCCACCGCCACCTGGTCGGCCACCGCCTTCATGAGAGACAGATCGTCTTTGGTAAAGGTCTCTTTCGTTCGGGAGCCGAAGGAAAGCGTTCCGATTGTTTTACCACCTGCACCAATCAGGGGGTGGCAGGCATAGGCCGTGATACCGTATGAGCGGACCAATGTCACGCGGCTGTCTGTGGAGTCGGTAATGTGTTCCGACACGACAGGAGAGCTTTTTTGAGCGACGAAGCCGCATATTGCGGTGCCGGAATCGAGCCATGTTGCCCGGCGGGCTTCCTCTGCCGGTATTCCTGCGTAGGCATTCAGGTAGAGACGGTCTGTGTGCTCGTCCACTAGGTAATTGAAGAAAACATGACACTCCAGATGGTCCATTACCTTCCGGCAGAGAGACTCTACGATTTTCTGCGGTTCAAGGGCCACCAGCAGTTCACCAGCTGTGCTGGACATCAACTCAAAGCGCTGCAGACTATGCTGGATGGCGGCCTCGGCATGTTTGCGCTCGCTGATGTCGTGAATGATTGAAAAAAGAAGGGTCCTGTTCCGGGTTTTAAAGGGAGTAGAGTATACTTCCACCCAACGGGCATTTCCATCAGCGAGGCGATGCTGAAATATGAAGTGATTTTTTTGCTCCTGTGCGGCTTTGTTCCGCTCCGTGGACACTTCATCAGCGGGCAGCAGGTTAATGTCCTGAATATGCATCGTGCAGAGCTTTTCGCGGGGATATCCGTAATACTCGACCGCGGACGAGTTTGCTTCCACGACGGAGCCGGTTTCGGGGTCAACCAGCAGCATAACGGCCCGATGCCTCTCGAACATGTTCCGGAACCGTTCTTCGCTTTCCCTCAGGCCTTCTTCAGCGCGTCTGCGCTCGGTGACATCAAGGACCTGGGACATGACCGAGGACATTTTTCCTTCCGCGTTCAGGAGAACCGAATTGTACCACTCGCAGTAGATGATCTGGCCGTTTTTGGTATAGTTTCGGTTGGTGGAAACGACCCTGCGCGACACCCCATCGGTGAGCTTTCCCATTGTCTGTTTGACTATCGGAACATCCTCTTCATAGACTATATTCAGATTCATGATCGGTTTTCCGATTGTCTCGGCTGCGCTCCATCCAAAGATACTTTCCGCGTCGCCGGCCCAGCGCGTAACGACGAAGTTCTCATCCCACTCGACAATGGCCAGAGGCGAGTTTTCCGTATGCAGGCGCAGGCGTTCCTCGCTTGATTTCAATGAAGACATCAAGGCGTCCCGTTCTGCGAGAGATCGGGCAAGTTTGATGTTGCTGTAACTCAACTGGGAGACAATATCCGCGAGTTTCAGCAAGAAGGCCATCCCCGTATCCACGGTTTGCCTGCTGAGGCGCGGGACTGCGTCCAATGCAGTAATATATTCTGTTTCATCGAAACCGTGCTGTCGTGCCTGGATCCGGAAAAAATCGTAATCCGGCAGCGGTTCGTCTGCAAAGAAAAATTGTCCTGTGAAGAGATGGCCAAGACGCTTGCCGCCGACGGCAATAGGGGTCGCTATGTTCCACATATTGTTTCTGCACTTGTAAAGCCTGAATTTACCCGAAGGGATGTCCGCGGTAAGGAGCGTGTCGCTCTCCATGCACTGCCTGCCTGTCTCAGGGTGGATGCGATGGAACCGCGCGCAGATGTCCTGCCATCCCACATTGACCAGGACATTCCCGTTCAGGTCGGTTATCGTCATGGGAATGCCTACCAGTTTATAAAAATCATCCATGAGGGACTGAATCTCGCGCGTATTGATGATATCGGCGAGGTCCAGTTTGCCGACGTCCCCTTCCGGAGCAAGAATGCTGTTCAGCTTCTGGCTGATGCGCTGCTCGCTTTCGCGGAGCGCTTCTTCGGCCCGCTTGCGTTTTGTGATGTCATAGGCATAAATGCGGAAGGCGTTGAACCGGGGAACCAGCTGGATTGTAGCCCCAAACATCATGTTCTGTATGGTAAGCTCACGGTAAAGAGCCGTTTCCTTGTTGTTTTTGAGCTCCGCCAGGATATCCTGCACATCGGGCGGCAGAAAAAGAGCGGCCGCATCCGCGTCCAGGCCGAGGCTGCGAAGGACCGTTTGAACAGCGGGATTAGAGAAAATTATTTTGCCGGAGAAATCTACTTCAATTATGGGATTGGGGTTCAACTGCGGAAACGAAGCCAGATGCCGTGTGCGGCTCACTGCTTTATTGCGTTCGGTAATGTCATGCGCCAGATGCACCGAGCCGGTCAATCGGCCCTGTTCGTCGAATAACGGCGCTGTGCTGACCAGAAGATCGCTGTTGATGCGGCTCTCATGCACTTCCTGAACATGCGGCAGGTTGTCTTGCACGGTGTGGGAATGTGGACAGAAAAAGGGCGGTGTCTTGGTGCCATGCACAACCTCATAGCAGTGCAGGCCAACGCACTGCTCGGGGGCAAGGCCGAGTCGCTCTGCCATGGCCCTATTTATTCTCCGGATACGATGCTGAGTGTCGATGATTGCGAGCATGTCCGGAATGCTGTCAAATGTCCGTTCCCAGTCCTTCTGCGCGTGAAGCAGTTTGTCCTGGGCGATCTTGAGTTCTGCAACGAGCTTCTTATTTCGAGACAGAAGCTTTTTGTGGGATGCTTCCCGCTCGTTGGTATCGGATCTTCTCGGCTTCCTGTGACGGTCTTCGGGACGCTCCTCCGGCCTCGCCGTATCAGTTTTGGTTTGATGCGCTGTGGCCGATGACTGTTTCTGCGTGCAAGCGACGTCTGAATTCACGGACTTGTGCCGTGCTTTTGCTTTTGGTTCTGTTTTCGAGGTCATACATCCCTGGGCCGTGAAAATAAAGCGTCTGACGCATACGTCAACAACGTCGGGTGCCCGGCCGACTAGTTACGGTAACTGCAGGACCAAGTATAGCATCAATATGCCTCTTCGGGGAAGATTTCTTGCAGCTTTTTATGCTTTTTTCTGGTAAGAAAAGGCTTGCGCAGCGAAAAAATTTTCACCACGCAAGCCTCATATCATACGCACTACCCGCCGTGCAGTTTAAAACGGACGCATCTAAGCGGTTATACTGAATGATGATGCGCCTGAAAATTGTATTTTCAGAAAATCAAACATATCAGACAGTTGCTCAGTGTTGGTGTTCACCGCATATGCAGACATGGCGCTTTGCATTTGAGGCGGTGGTGGCGGAGAATTTTCCTGCATCAATTTTTCGAAATCAGTTTCGCTCATCGTGCCGTCGCTATTGGAAGCATACTGCGCAAACAGGCTGCTTACAGCGGAAGAGGTGCTGGTGTCCGACGAAGATGTGCCTGCATCAGTTGAAGTGGTGTCGTTGCTCGTCAGCAGACTTTTTAAATAAGCAGTCATCTCAGAAGAGCTGACTTCACCATCGCCATTGGTATCGATACTGTTGAACAGATCATCCATCACCTGGGTTGTTACCTGGTTCGTATCGCCGGATCCGTTCGAAGGCGGCGGGGGTGGCGGCGGAGAATTTTCCTGTATCAATTTTTCGAAATCAGCTTCGTTCATCGTGCCGTCGCTATTGGAAGCATACTGCGCAAACAGGCTGCTTATAGCGGAAGAGGCGCTGGTGTCTGACGAAGATGTGCCTGCATCAGTTGAAGTGGTGTCGTTGCTCGTTGACAGACTTTTTAAGTAGGCAGTCATCTCAGAAGAGCTGACTTCACCATCGCCATTGCTGTCAATACTGTTAAACATGCTGTCCACGGCTTGCTGCATACCCATCTGGCTCATGGCTCCTGCGGATGTATCTGCAGGCGGCGATGCATTTTCTTTCATAAACTTGTCGAGTTCATCCTTGCTGAGGGTGCCGTCATTATTGGCATCGTAGGTGGTGAACACAGAGTCTGCATCAATAGAAGAGCTTGAGTCTGTAGACAATTTTTTCGCGAGTGCGGAAAATTCCGTTTTGTCGATTGTACCGCTGCTGTCGTTGTCCACTTTGCTGAACAATTCATCTTTCCGTTGCTGTTGTTGAGTCGTCTGCAATAACATTTGGAGCAGATAACTGCTCGTACTGCTTACGCTGCTTACCATAATTACCTCCTTGGTAATAGAGTGACTTTCATTGCATGCCTGAAGGTAAAACTTTTCAGTGCCTAGAACATCATCACTCACCTCCTTCCTGCATCTCGTATCGGCAGGATTCCGCAGGAATATGTAGGATTTTTGTAGTGAAAATGTGATTATTTGTAGCATCCTTTCCGGCCTGGCAGGTACTCTTCGAATTATTCATCTTTTTGGGCCCCCATAAACAAATAACCGGCACCTCGAACGGTTTTTAGATACCGTGGTTCCTCGAGATTGTCGTCTATTTTTTGCCGAATTCTGGAAATATATATATCAATGGAGCGGTCGTAGCCATTGTGTTCAGAATTGTAGAGGGTCAGATGGACATCGTTGCGACTGACGACTCTCCCCGCGTTTTTTGCCAAATAGCTGAATATGTCAAATTCGATGGAAGTCAACAATATTCTTTTTCCTTTGATGATTACGTCTCGCCTACTCAGATCTACGGTGAGACCATCAAACAGAAGCTGGTTTTTTTTATCTCTGTTTTCCCGATCAAAGCGTGCTAGGAGGGTGCTCAGCCTGGCTAGGAGTAGAATAGGGTTAAAAGGTTTCGCAATGAAGTCATCGGCTCCGTTAAAAAGGCTCTGAATATGATGCATATCGGTGTGGTTATTGGAGAGGATTACAATCGGACCGGGAAAATTTGAACGAATATCTTTACTTTTTTCGAGCGCCCATGTGTCTGATAAAGTTTCATCCAGGATCACCAGATCAGGTGCGTCATTTTCAAATAGTAATTGCAGGTTTTGGCTGCCGGTTCCAAAGGTGATACGAAAACCTTGCTTGTTAAGAACTTTGATTAAAGCAGAGGATGAACTGCTGTTATCCGCGACAAGAAGTATTTTTTTTTGAAACGTGAGTGAACCGCTCATGATAGTATCCTGCTCTTATCAGATGCGCTTTTAGTAATGATTATTTCACAGAACCTGCATTACTGCGTTTGATCTTTCTTTGCACGTATCTGTGGGCTGCTATCTGATAAAGCAAGAGAAATGCCACCAATTCGCGATTGGAAACAAATTATGCTGATTTATTGTTTAATAAGTTACATTCTATAATCTGAAACTTGCTTCCTTTTTTTTCTTTTATCCTCAAATATGTCCACTGCCTGTTTCAGCAGCTGTGATTTCCAGTTTTTAATCTGATTTGGATGCAGTTCATATTGTGTCGCCAGCTCAACCAAGTTTTTCTTGCCACGAAGCAATTCCACAACTACTTTAGCTTTGAATTCTCCGAGATATGTTTTGCGTGTTTTCATGAATTTTGTTACCTCCGTATTTTTTTTCGCGGGATGCCGCAGCTGACTAAACAGGGTTTTGGCTGCTCGAACAGGACCCGGGTTTCTATTCCTCGCAGGCGTAACGTATCGGCTCTGCAAAGGAAACCATTTTTTTAGCTGGCGCTCATTCACCAATGTATTTTTTTACTTAGAGCAATGGGAAAAAAATTCCTAGTGTGCATATTTTTCTTTCTGGCATAAATTTAGAAACTGGCAAGCTAAAGAAAGATATTTACATTTCAGTCCGTAACTAGCTGGTAATGTACATTTCCGTATGTACCCGATACTCTTTGCAGTCGTGTATTTGTCGGTCTCGTCATAGGTACGCGCCCTTTGAGTTTCTGCCTATTTTTATCAGCGGATTTTTTGTATCTCGAAATTTGCTCTTACGGAAACTCTTATCAAAACTATGACCCGCATTTCAGAAATCGCCTGTCCTGCTGTGATGCTGTAGATCAACAACGTGCTATCCTGCCGAGGTCGTTTATCGCGTCTAAACTGATAAACCGTCCTCGGACGACAGTAAATGAACGGCGATCGTGGAACCACACCGACAGTTTCTAAGCTCCAGGTCATCGCAAATACGTTTTCCTGTATTGTCTCTTCCCGGCAAAACAGCAGCAACAGACAATGACTGCCATTCGATTGCCGACTGATACAGAGCGCCACAATGACATGTCTTGGGGAAACTGTTTGCGTGATAATAGTTCATGATTAAGACCTCCTTTCTGTGGCCTTTCCACAGTCTGCACGATATGGGTTTTTGGGGATTTTCAGCGTTCATCACTCATAATCTGTATCTTGAAATTATAGGGGGTAATAGCCCTATTGATTTCAATTGGAATAAAGAGATTAAATGTTTTTCCCCGTAATCCGGACGTGCTGACCTCTTCTTGGCCAAACAGGGGTTTCACTTCATACTTCCCTGTTTTGGAAGATACAAATACGTGCTCAATCGGGGTTATAGTTTCCTGAATAGATTCTCCCGGCAGAACTATCTGGTCAGGAATAGGGTTGTTCCTGTCTTGATATCGGACGCCGGAATTCATAAGGCGAAAGCGTTGTGTGTGAATGTCCGAGTATCCACCCCGCTCCCAAAGAATTTTCAGGGGATGCTCAGAAAGATTTTTAAGTCCTACCTGGAACGAAGTTTCGCCTATAGCAACGGAAATTGAAATTGCTTTGTCTCGGAATATCAGATTGCGAGAAGGAATGGGCTTCCGGGAGTCCAACTCGCTGGAAATTGCGGGTGCGAGAAGACGATATGTTAATTGATGCAAAAAAGCTTTCTCCAGTTTGACCCTGATTGTATCGCCTTCATTAATATGGCGGAGGACTATGGTTACGGGCTTGTACCTGTCTTTGCTTACTTCCAGGATTTCTTTGCTTGCCCGCGCGGATTCTGTCGCCACATCCGCGGCAATCACGGCAGGCGAACTGAATTTCTGCTCTTTGTGATCAGGGCCTGAAATAACCCTAATGATCGAGTCCGGCGGATCCGCAATGACTGTAAACGTTTTTGCATACATGCTTGCCGGGCACGCTGTTACAAAAAGACTTGCCAGAATAATGAATAGATATTGCTGCATGCCAATCTGGCTCCTTAATATATGGGATGCGATGTTTCTGACAGCTTTTATATTGTCGTTACAACAGCGGTGGAAATGACGATCTTTCGAATACTGTTGTTGCCTGCATCCGTAATATAGAGATATGTTCCGTCACTCGTAACAGCGGAAGGGCTCCGGAATAGCGTATTGGTAGTTCCTGTTCCATCAGTAAATCCGGACGCCCCGGAGGTACTTCCTGCAAAGGTTGAAACCACGCCTGTGGAAATGATTATTTTCCGGATAACGTTATTGCCCTTGTCGGCGACGTACAGGTTGGTTCCGTCGGAAGCTATGCCGGACGGTGCATTAAAAAGCGCTGCAGTGCCCGTACCATTGGTGAATCCGGCTGTACCGCTCGTGCTTCCTGCGAAGACCGTGGCAACACCGGTTGAAATTACAACTTTTCGTATGGTGTTGCTGCCTGTATCTGCAACATAGAGATATGTTCCGTCGGAAATAACGCCGGAGGGATTGTTGAACGTTCCAGCCGAACTGGTACTTGTAGAGTCAGTAGAATCTGACTCCGTCGATCCTCCACATGACATGAGTGACAAAGCGATTGATAAAACCAGCAGGCAAAATGTAAAAGTTTTTTTCAAGCGGTTTCTCCTTCGGTTAAAATTTGCATGACCTAAGCAGATATATTCTGATTTGTGCTATTCATACCTCAGCGCATCAATAGGGTTAAGCCGCGCTGCCTTGCGAGCCGGAAAATAACCGAATAGAATGCCCACAACGGCTGAAAAAAGAAAGGCAACAATGATAATAATTCCGTTGAACTTGAACGGAACCTGCAGCATGGCCGTCAACACAATTGAAGCTATAACAGCCAGTAAAATCCCGAGAAGGCCGCCCAACGAGGACAGCACGACAGCTTCCACCAGAAACTGGGTTAGCACGTCCCGTTCCAGAGCGCCGATGGCAAGCCGAGTGCCTATTTCCCGCGTTCGTTCGGTGACAGAAACCAGCATAATATTCATGATGCCGATGCCGCCGACCAGCAGACTGACCGCTGCCACCGCGCTGAGCAAAGCCGTGAGGAGTTGGGTTGTTCCTGTAAGCATTTTGGTTATTTCTTTCAGATCCATGACCGTGAAGTTGTCATCGTCGCTCGGCGCGAGGTGACGGCGCGCCCGCATCAATGATTCGATGTCTTGCTGTGCTTTTTCTGTCGATGCACCCTGCTGGACCGAAACCTGGATCATTCCAACGTCCTGATTTCCCGCAATCCTGCGCTGTAGTGCGCGTAGCGGAATGACGACGATGTCATCCTGATCCATGCCCATGGTATTCTGACCTTTGCTTTCCAGGGTGCCTATTACGTCGCATGACAAGGCCTGCAGTCTCATTTTTTCTCCGAGAGGCTGCTGCCCGCCGAAGAGCTTTTGGCGCACTGTTTCACCCATAATGCAAACAGCGGCTCCACTGCGCAGCTCGCTTTCTGTGAAATATCGGCCCGATTTGACAGCCCTGTTTGTTACGGTAAAATACTGGTTGTTGCTTCCGGTCACCTGGGTTGTCCAGTTTTGATTGCCGAATATGGCTTTTACTGACTGTGACGCGACCGGTGCTACAGCGGCAATGGAATTAATGTCTCTCGCAATGGCCTCGGCGTCCGTTTCTTTAAAAGCGATCGTACTGGTTCCGAGTCCGGGACCGAGCCTCTTTCCCGGACTGACCATCAGAACGTTGCTGCCCATGCTGGCAAGCTGCTGCTGGATCTGGGCAGTGGCACTTTCACCGGTGGTTACCATGGTAATAACGGCTGCAACGCCGATGATAATCCCCAGCATGGTAAGGACGGACCTCATGACGTTCCGGCGGATTTCTCGAAGGGCAAGTAACAGGGCATTGGTGATCATATCGGTTTCATTCCGTTTCGTTCATCTCTGTCGATCTGGCCATCGCGAAAATGAATGACCCGGTCTGCATATAATGCCATTTCCGGCTCATGTGTAACCATGACAATGGTAATCCCCTGTTCTTTGTTGAATGCTGTCAGCAGTTCCATGACTTCCCGGCTGCGCACGGAATCAAGATTTCCCGTGGGCTCATCAGCCAGAAGCAGAACAGGATCGCTCACGATGGCTCGTGCGATAGCGACCCGCTGCTGCTGCCCTCCGGACAGTTCTCCTGGAGAATGAGCTTCCCACCCCTGCAATCCGACTGCGTTCAGAGATTTTTTTGCGCGTGTATGACGCTCTTCTGCGGAAAGACCCCGATATATCAGCGGCAGCTCTATGTTTTCCAGTGCTGATGTCCTGTTTAGAAGGTTGAATCCCTGGAAAATAAAGCCCAGATAATGGCGACGTAGCCGTGCACGCTGGTCCCGGGAAAGCTTACCGACATCCACACCTTCGAACAGATACGCACCCGAAGTAGGAACATCAAGACAACCGACTATGTTCATGCACGTGGATTTTCCCGATCCGCTTGGGCCCATTACTGCTACGAACTCACCTGCCGTGATCCGGATATTGATGCCGACTAGAGCATGCATCGCCGCCTGGCCGGAACCGTAAATTTTGCTTACATCCCGCAACTCAATGAGCGGATTGCCGTTTCGAATGTGTGGTGGATTTAACTCGTCGGTATTCATTTGCCGGTATTTTCCCGATCTACAAGCAGTTTTGTGCCCTCCAGAAGATTTCCTCCCGTTATTTCAGTCAGAAGTCCATCGGTAGAACCAGTCGTGACCGCAACGGCCGCAGGTTCGCCATTTTGCAGGGTCCAGACAAGCTGTTGTTTTTTATTGCGATCCAGTCCGTTTTGCTGGTTGGAAGTCGAATGAGGCGGGTGCGGCAGCAGCTGGGCCAGAAGGCCATTTTTCCCTTCTGAATTTTCTTTCGATGCCGGTGGAGTGAATCGTAACGCTGCCGAGGGAACCAGAAGCGCATTTTCTATTTTTTGAACAACGATATCGGCGGTAGCCGTCATTCCCGGCCGAAGTGCCAAATCAGGATTATTAACATGTAACACGGTTTCGTAGGTCACGACGCCGGATGTTGTCGAAGAACCATAACGTACTTGGACAATCTGCGCCTCAAATATCCGGTTTGGATAGGCTGCGACACTGAATGTTGCTTTCTGGCCCTTTTGCACCTTTCCTACGTCCGCTTCATCAACATTCACGTGCAATTCCATTTGCGTCAGGTCCTCAGCCAGGGTGAACAGTACCGGTGTCTCCAGGGAAGAAGCCACCGTTTGGCCGGGTTCTATTTTGCGGGTCAGTACGATACCGTTGATAGGGGATCGGATGACTGCCTTGGAGATATCTGTCTCGTTTGCTTGGTGAGAGCCCTGGGCCTGAGCAACCGCCGCGACAGCACCGGCGGCATCCGCATTCGCCCGAGCGAAATTCGCTTCGGCCGCATCCATGTCAGACTGGGAAGGGACCCTGTTGTTGCTTAACTCACGGACTTTTTTGTATTGCGCAAGTTTGGCTCTGGTTTCATCAACTGTTGCCTGTGTCTGAACCACTTTTGCCTTTGCGGATTCCAGGGCGGCTTTCGATTGAATTGTCTGCGCTTCCAGCTTTGAGATGTCCAGCCTGGCCAGTACCTGACCGATCTTCACACGGTCGTTGTGGTCCACCGCGACGCTTTTGATGGTGCCGGACAGCTCACATCCGACGCTGACGGTATGACGGCTGTATAATGTCCCCGTGGCGGTCACCGTTACCGTCAGATTTCCCCGTTTTGCCTCCTGAAATTTAAACTGAGCCGGTGTACTTTTTGCCAGGGAGAACCAGGCGACTGTGAGCAGAAGCATAGCAACTATCGCGATACCCGTCACAACGAGCAATTTTTTTCTTTTTTGAACCGGGCCGGAGGGATCTGATACCCCGAGCAGGTGCTCAATATCAAACTTTTGCTCTGTGTTTGTTTGCATAGGTGTTCCCTTCCGTTATGTTCTCCGTGCTTTTTCAGTTGCCCCGGTCGCAGACCCCATCGGTGTCCATCCGCCGCCAAGGGCTTTGTACAACCTGATCAGATCGGCCGTGACTTCTGCTTCACTCGTGGCGAGCGAATCCTGAAAGGTCAATAAAGAGCGCTGTGTTTCCAGAACGGTCTGAAAGTCAATCAACCCCGATTCATACCGGCTTTTGGCAAGTTCCGCAGCCCGCTGCGCTGCCTGAGTCGCATCAGAAAGCGACTGCCGATGAAGTTGCTCCTGTATAAAGGCCATAAGGGCATTATTAACACCTTGCAGGGCAGAGAGAACGGCAGCCTCATACTGGACGAGATATTGTTCCTGCACTGCGTTTTGCACTTCGATATTTTTTCGTATTTTCCCGGCGTCAAATATATTCCAGGTTATCGATGGGCCGAATCCATACACTCTGTTGCCGTATGTGAAAAGACTTCCCGCGGAGAGAGCCTCGAAGCCTATGGAGCCACTCAGCGTGATTTTAGGATAAAAGTCCGCCGTTGCGACACCGATTTGGGCTGTTTGTGCAGCAAGTTTTCGTTCAGCACGTCTGACGTCCGGCCTGTTTCTCAGCACGTCGGCAGGAATGCCTATGGCAACCTCAGCCGGCGCAACGGGGATGGCTTTTCGCTCCGATAACTCTGCATCCAGATATCCCGGATGCTTGCCGAGCAGCAAGCACAATGCATTTTTGGATTTTTCGAGGCTGGTTCTGAGGGGAGGGATTGTGGCACGGGTCTGTTCAAGATTGTACCGGGCTTGCTCAACATCGAGCGCAGTTGACAGCCCGGCTTCGTACTTCCACGATGTTATTTGATGCGTTTCCTGCTGAGAATCGCGGTTTGATTCGGCGATGTTGAGCCTGGTCTGATACGTGCGAACATCAACATAATTCAGGGCCACCTCAGCGGTCAATGTCACTAGTACGTCACGCAGGTCTTCTTCTGTCGCCTCCAGAGTCCCTTGGGCAGCTTCAACGCTTCGTCGTTTGCCGCCGAATATATCTAGCTCCCAACTGGCGTCAAACCCGGTGGAATAAAGTTCTTCTGTACCGCTCGTGCTGTGGTTTTTCGAAGCAGTTGCAGTCGCGTCGACTGAAGGAAACTGATCTGCAGCGCTGACACCTCGCTGCGCTCTCGCTTCACGCACGCGGGCCTTGGCTTCCCGCAGGTCGAGATTGTTTTGCACTGCGCGGTCTATCAGGCTTGACAGCACAGGATCATTGAGTTTTGTCCACCAGTTTGCCAGTGATTTTCCATCGAGAGACATTGTTGTGGAGGATACGAGTGTGTGGTTCCACTGGTCAGGAAGCGTCAGCTCCGGCCTCCGGTAATCCGGTCCGACTGAAGCGCATCCGGTAAATGAGAAAAAAATAAAGAGGAATATGAAGGTTTTTTCCTTTATGAATTCGAATAAATGACTTCGATATTTATTGTTTTTATGGTATTGGTTCATTTTTAGATCTTTTTTAACTATTGTTGATTTTCTTGGTTACTTATATGCCGCAAACATTAAAAAGGGGCAGTCAGCCGGGGGGCGGCTGACTGCCAAAAGAGACACAGTTGCACTTGAAGCAGTTCCTTACGCTCGCAAAGCACACTAACTTCTTAATGGGCCGCAGACTAGCTGGTTTGCTGTTTTTTGGAAGAAACATCTTCCTTTTCGGGCGGAGTTTTGAATTTTTTCCTTTGCTCGGGCGTTAATTTTGATTTGATCTCTTCCATTGCTTTTATATGCATGAGATGGATTTCCGCCATGAGCGTTTCTGTTTTCTTTACTGCCGCTTCGGCAGCGCTCAAATCCACGGTTTCTCGGTCGAGGATGTCTTTCAGTTCTATTCTGGTTATTTCAATATCCGCCCGCTTCCTGATGGTGCTTTTCATCACTTTGCTGTTTATTTCCTTGATCGCTTCTTTCTGCTTTTCATCAAGACCGAGCCCCATAAGACGTTTGTTGATAAAAGACTCCGGGCCCGGCATTCCGCCTCTCTGGTCGAATCCTCGATGCATCAGGGGATGCCCCGCAGGGTTATCCTGCCCAGGGATATCTTTCCCGACCATGATCCCTGCTGCGCATCCTGGCTCAGCGTATAAAGAGTATGACGCGAAAAAAAGAAACAAAAAACCTGCACACAGTCCTGATAATATCTTCTTCATAATAATCACAATCCTTTCTTCCGGCCGCACCGAGGGAACCGTCGTAGACAGCGGCGGCCAAAACCGTTGTTAATTTTTTATTTTCTCTCCTTATTTATGCCGAAACAATATGCTTACTATTTGCTGCTGGTATTACCGGCATTATCTGGCGGCTTTCCCTGCGGTCCGCGCATACCGCCTTCCGGCACGGCTGCCAGCGTACTGTTGATCAGTTTGCAGACTCCCGTGAGCGTGTCGCCCCGTGGAGTAGTAAATTGGACGCTTGTCCCTTCGCTTTTGCCTTTGCATGCGGCAATTGCTTCCGGCGGAGGTCCCATGGGAGGACGTCCTTGCGGTCTGTTGCTGTCTGTGCTGCTTGCGGTGTCTGCGGCGGCGGGCAGGCTTCCCATAACAAGGAGAAGCAAGCATGCCGTTATTCCGACCACATATTTTTCCATAGCATCACCTTCTTTCCTGCATCCAAATCTGCATCGGCATTAAGTGGCTGTGTTGATGACAAGATACCGGACGAATGTGGCGCAATTATGGAAGAATTGTGGAAATTTGAGCATGCAGTTTTTTTGTCTTGACGCTTATTGAGGATAGCAATAAACTGAAATCAGGAGCTTCGACGGAATGATGAAAAAAGGGATTACCTACCGACTATTTCTTTCCATGCTTGCGGCCACCGGCTTGGCAATTCTGAGCCTGTTTTTGATCATGCAATGGAGCATAGACCGTGGTTTTTATCAATATCTCAGCACGGTGGACCAAGCGCGCCTGGAGCAGATTGCGTCCGATCTGGAACAGGGATATGAGCAGCACGGGAACTGGGACTATTTAAGGGATGCCCCCCCGCGGTGGAGCCCCGCGGAAAGGACTCCGCTTTTTGGACCGGGTACTGCTCCTCCTCGTCCGCCGGAGCGAGCCGACGACAGATTTGGCCATCGTCCGCCGATGCCGCCGCCGTTCGATGAACGACTCCCCGGGGGGCCGCTTGTCATTTTGAATGCTGAAAAGAAAACAATTTTTGGATTCTATCCGGAAGGTGAGAAGCCGAACTTCCGTCCGCTTACCGTCCGGGGAAAAACGGTGGGCTATGTCGGGCTGCAGTCGCCGAAACACTTTCTCCTTCCCATGCAGGTGCAGTTTCTCAGCAAACAGAAACACGCCCTGGCCATGGCGGCCGGAGGCATGGTGCTGGTCGTCATGATTATCGCGTTTCCTCTTGCGAGAAGACTGGTCAGGCCGGTCCGTGCGATGGCCGCGGCCACGCATGACATCTCCTCCGGAAAATACGCAACGCGCATACCGGTCACCTCATCAGATGAACTCGGCCTGCTTGCCCGCGATTTTAACAATATGGCGTTGACCCTGGAAAAACACGAGAAAGAACGCCGCCAGTGGGTCGCCGATATCTCGCATGAGTTAAGAACGCCGGTTGCCGTGCTGCGCGGTGAGATCGAGGCGCTTCTGGACGGAATACGCACCATCACTCCGGAAACGATCCGCTCGCTTCACGTGGAAGTGCTCCGCCTGAACCGTCTTGTAGAGGATCTGTATCAGTTGTCTCTGTCGGACATCGGAGCGCTGAGCTATCGGAAGGAAAATCTCGACCTGCTCCCGGTGCTGCAGAATTCTCTGGAAGCGTTCCGTGCGAAATTTGCGCGCAAGGGAATTACGCTTTCACCTCCGCGTGTACATGATGCGGAAGCCCGGATTTTTGGCGACCGGGAACGTTTGAACCAGCTTTTTGCGAATCTGCTCGAGAATGCATTGCGATATACAGATGCCGGCGGAACGCTGAATGTGAGTTTTTCTATCAGCAGCAATACAGTTACCATAGAACTGCTGGATTCCGCACCCGGTGTTCCGGAGCAGGACTTGGTGCGGTTGTTTGACCGCCTCTATCGCGTGGAAGGGTCCCGGAGCCGGATATCAGGCGGCGCCGGACTCGGTCTGGCAATCTGCAAGAATATCGTCGAAGCCCACGAAGGAACCATCTCGGCGCACCCGTCTCCGCTGGGAGGGCTGATGATCAGAATCAGCCTGCCTGTTGCCGGGAGTCATTTATGAACGGGGAAATTTTTATTATTGAAGACGAACCAAAGCTGTCATCCTTGCTTGTAGACTATCTGAAAGCGGCGGGGTTCGCCACGTTTCCACTATTGGATGGAACGGAGGCTGTAGACAGAATCAGGGAGCGCAAACCGGAGTTGGTCCTTTTGGACTTGATGTTGCCTGGACGCGACGGGATGGATATCTGCAAGGAAGTGCGGACTTTCTCACGGATTCCTATCATTATAGTGACGGCCAGGATCGAGGAAATCGACCGTCTGCTCGGCCTCGAACTCGGAGCAGACGACTATATCTGCAAACCGTTCAGTCCGCGTGAAGTGGTAGCCCGCGTCAAGGCCGTTCTCCGGCGTACGCGTGACGGGGGCGCCATACAGGCCAAAGGGCTTGTTCTGGACGAATACGCATATCGTGCCATGCTGCACGGCCAGGATTTGAAGCTCACGGCCGTCGAATTCAAACTTCTGCAGCTTCTTGTGGAGCATCCCGGCAGAATATATGGCCGCCAGCAGATCATGGAAAAGATTTATTATGATGACCGTTTTGTAAGCGACCGCACGGTTGACAGCCATATTAAAAAGCTTCGCAGAAAAATTGAAGCGGTCCTCCCCGAGCCGGTGCTGATCCATTCTGTATACGGAGTCGGGTATAAGTTTGAACAGGAATAACGAGAGTATCGAGAGCCCGTCCGGGCATATCTGAATTAAACTATGGCGTGCCGGACCCCTTTGCCGTATTTTTTCTCCTTCTCAAAAAAATTCTGTTTTCTTCCTTAAATAACTCCGTTGAGCAATGCTTCTCGATGCAACCATGCGCCTGATTTGAGTTGACGGGATATTTTTGCAGATATATACTCAAAGCTGACGGAGCGTTGCTGAAAAAGCCGGAAAATTGCCGAAACTGTCCCGGCAGAGCCGGGCAGCGTATGGCCAGATATTGACGGCAATCAATTTTCAGAGAGGTTACGGTAAAGCAATGAAGCATGATGAAACTGATGATAAAGCTGCGGGACAACCGGAAGAGGGGTTGTGCGCTCTGCAGCCGAACACGTCCACGCTGTCCATCATTCCCCTGGGAGGAGTGGGTGAAATCGGCCTGAACATGACCGTGCTTGAATACGATGGGGATATTCTTGTGATCGACGCCGGCCTGATGTTTCCCGACGCGGAGATGCTGGGCGTTGATATCGTGATACCTGATTTTTCCTATCTTATCGAAAACAGGGAAAAAGTCCGCGCAGTGGTGCTCACCCATGCTCATGAAGACCACATCGGCGCACTCCCCTTCCTGCTGCGTGAAGTCAAGGTCCCTGTCTACGGAACCCGCCTTACGCTCGGTTTTGTCAAAGACAAACTGGAAGAACACGATCTTGACAAGGAAATCGACCTGATTGTTGTCAAACCGAGAGACACGGTGGACATCGGCTGCTTTAAAGTCGAGTTTATCCGCGTGACGCACAGCATTGTTGACGGAGTGGGGCTCGGCATTACCACCCCGGTGGGGCGGGTCGTGCATACCGGAGATTTCAAGATCGATCCGACCCCCGTGGACGGCGAGGTTATGGACCTGCGAACCTTCAGCGAATACGGCGATAAGGGGACCCTGGTGTTTCTTTCGGACAGCACGAATGCCGCACAGGGAGGCTATACCTTTTCGGAGAAGGAAGTTCGACGGGGTCTTGAAGATATTTTCAGCCGAGCCAGAGGAAGGATTGTGGTGGCGACCTTTGCCTCAAACATTCACCGCGTACAGCAGATTGTGGATGTGGCGGTCATGTATGGACGCAAGGTGATCCTGAACGGAAAAAGCATGATCACCAACACGCAGATAGCCCTTGAACTGGGGTATCTCAAAATGCCTCCTGAAACATGGCTCAAGATAGATTCGCTCAAGGTCCTGCCGGACGATCGGGTTGTGGTCATCACGACCGGAAGCCAGGGGGAACCCATGAGCGCTCTTTCGCGCATGGCGGCAAACGAGCACAAACATATCCAGATTAAAAAAGGCGATACGGTCGTCCTTTCGTCCAAGATGATTCCCGGCAACGAGCGGGCCATCGCAAACATCATCAATCATCTGTTTAAACGCGGCGCGGAAGTATTTTACGAAAAAGTGTCGGAAATCCATGTTTCCGGCCACGCATCCAAAGAAGAGCTTAAGCTGATGCTGAATATCGTCAAACCGAAGTTTTTCATTCCGGTCCACGGCGAATACCGGCATCTCGTGTATCATGCCCAGCTTGCAAAAAAAGTGAACATCCCCGAGGAAAACATCTTCGTTCTCGAGGACGGCGAGGTGATGGAATTTACCGTCGACTCGGCGCGGCGCGCCGGCGTGGTAAATATCGGACGGGTGTACATCGACGGGAAAATAGCCGGCTCCACCGTGGACACGGGCGTGGACACCGTGGTGCTCAGGGACCGGAGAAAGCTCGCGCATGACGGCATCGTGATTGTGATCCTCACCATCGAAAAGGGCACCGGTGCGGTCGTATCCGGACCGGACATTGTGTCGCGCGGGTTTGTGTTCGAGGACGCCTCGCAGGATTTGCTCGCCGAGGTAAAAACGGTGGTCATGGACGCGCTGGCGATTATGATCCCGGAAGCAAAAGGAGACTGGGCGCTCGTGACCGCCCAGGTCAGGACTGCCCTCAAGAAGTTCATCAACAAACGCCTTGAGCGTAGGCCCATGATTCTGCCGATTATCATGGAAATATAACCCTCCGTCCGGTTTTTTTGATAAGATTGCATTAATAGGCAATCATAAAAAGAAACGGATAGCTCCACATTTAAAGCAGCTTTCATGTATTTTTGCATCTCCGCATTAATCTTTTCCTGCATTTTGTCGAATAGTTATTCTGTGGTTGTTGAATCACCAGCGTTTTTTGAAACAGCAATGCAGTTTCACACGGCGAAGGTTTTTTGAAAGGATGTTTTCCCGGGGAGGAAACTCTATGAGCAAAGCCAGAGAAAGCAAATTCGAATACGACAAACGGGGGCAGGACCGGGATTCTCTCCGGCATTCTCTTTGTAACCGGCTGATATATTCTCTCGGCAAGGACCCAATAACGGCGACGCACCGCGACTGGTTTCTCACCACCGCGGATGCGGTGAGGGAACGGCTGATTGAGCGCTGGATGGAGACCATGCGCAGTTATTACGAATCTGATGTCAAACGCGTTTATTATTTGTCCATGGAATTTCTGATCGGCAGGCTGCTTTCAAACAGCCTGATGAACATGGGTTTTTATGAAGAATGCCGGGAAGCGCTTGAGGACCTCGATCTGGATATTAACCGCATCAAGGAACTGGAAGGGGATGCCGGACTCGGGAACGGCGGACTCGGCAGGCTTGCTGCCTGTTTTCTTGACTCCATGGCAACGCTGAGTCTGCCGGGGTACGGGTACGGCATCCGGTACGAGTACGGAATGTTCTACCAGAAGATCGAGAACGGCGCCCAGGTGGAGCATCCCGACAACTGGCTGCGTTATGGGAATCCCTGGGAGTTTGCTCGGCCGGAAGTGATTTTCCCGGTCAAGTTCGGGGGCCGCGTTGTTCAGTTCAAGGATGATCAGGGGCGCTGCCATTTCCACTGGGTCGACACGGAAGATGTGATGGCCATGGCCTACGATACACCGGTCCCGGGATATGATACGAACACCGTCAACAACATGCGCTTGTGGTCGGCAAAGGCGTCGCGCGATTTCAACCTCAAGTACTTCAACGAGGGAAATTATATCAAGGCGGTGGAAGACAAGAACGAATCCGAGAACCTCTCCAAAGTGCTGTATCCGGACGATACCACGCAGATGGGGCGGGAACTGCGGCTGAAACAGCAGTATTTTTTCGTCTGCGCATCGCTTGAAGACATCCTCCGCCGCTTCACAAAATTTCATCACTCGTTCGATGAACTGCCGGACCGGGTGGCGATCCAGTTGAACGACACGCATCCCTCCATCGCGATTCCCGAATTAATGCGTATTTTGCTGGATGTCCATCACCTTGACTGGGACCGTGCCTGGGACATTACCCAACGCACATTTTCCTACACCAACCACACGCTCATGCCGGAGGCCCTGGAAACCTGGCCTGTCAAGCTTTTTGAGTCTGTTTTGCCAAGACATCTTCAGATCATCTACGAAATCAACCGCCGGTTTCTTGATGTGGTGCACCACCAGTATCCCGGCGATACTGATCTGCTGCGCCGTCTGTCCCTCGTGGACGAGGAGGGAGGGAAACGGCTGCGCATGGCGCATCTTGCCATTGTGGGCAGCCACGCGGTGAACGGAGTGGCGCGTATTCATACCGACCTTATGAAGAAAACCATCTTCTCGGATTTCGACCGGTTTTTCCCGGGGAAGATCATCAACATCACGAACGGCATTACCCCGCGGCGATGGTTGTGCCAGGCCAACCCGGATCTTTCCGCGCTTATTGCCTCACGGATCGGTGCGGGATGGCGCAATAATCTTGCCGAGCTCAAAAAACTGGTTCCCCTGGCGGAGGACGCCGAATTCCGCAAACAGTTCCGAGCCGTAAAATACAAAAACAAAGAGCGGCTGGCGGAAGTCATTAAAACACGTCTTAAGCTGTCGGTGAATGCGGAATCGCTGTTCGACGTCCAGATCAAGCGCATCCATGAATATAAGAGGCAGCTTCTGAACGTGCTGCACATCGTGACCCGGTACAACCGCATCCGGGAAGGGCGTTCAGCAGAGATGGTTCCGCGCACGTTTATTTTCGCCGGCAAGGCCGCGCCGGGATATGCCATGGCAAAGCTTATTATCAGACTCATCCACAGCGTCGGCAGCATTGTGAACAACGATCCGGTCGTCGGCGGCATGATCAAAGTGGCTTTTCTTGCCGACTATAACGTGTCGAATGCGGAAAAAATCATTCCTGCGTGCGACCTGTCCGAACAGATATCCACGGCCGGAACCGAGGCCTCCGGCACCGGAAACATGAAGCTTGCTCTGAACGGGGCGCTTACCATCGGAACCCTGGACGGTGCAAATATCGAAATCAGGGAAGAGGTGGGAGACGACAATATTTTCATTTTCGGATTGAACGCCGATGAAGTGTCCGCACTGCAGGCAGACGGATATGATCCATGGGATTTTTATAACAGCAACGCCGAGCTGAAGCAGACGCTTGATATGATCGCAAACGGTTATTTTTCCCCGGATGACCCGAACCGGTTCCGGCCTGTCTTTAACGCGCTTACATCCTTCGGCGACCATTTTCTCCTGCTGGCGGACTATGCTTCCTACATTGCCTGCCAGGAACGGGTGGATGCGCTGTACCGCAATCCCGATGAATGGACCAAGCGCGGAATACTGAACGTTGCCAATATGGGCTGCTTTTCGAGCGATCGGACGATCAGAGAGTATACGGAGAAAATCTGGAATGTGAGGCCGATGTGTGCTGTCGTAACGGATACTTCCGGTCAGGAGTGCCGCCGCTGATTATGCGGACCGGCGTAGTCATTTCATTCTAAATAATCATACACGACGAGTACACGCAAAATGGAGGCGGTGAATGGATTCCTTCGCCGAACGGATTGCGGAAGCAGTACGGATGATACAAGAAGCCGCGAAGATCACGGTGTTCACCGGGGCCGGCATCTCGACGGAGTCCGGAATATCCGACTTTCGGAGCCCCAACGGCGTGTGGGAACGGTTTCGCATCATTACCCACCAGGAATTTATGGCAAGTTATGAGGCGCGCGTAGACTACTGGAAGATGAAAAAAGAGCTGTTGCGGGAAATGAAAAACGCACGGCCGAACAGCGCGCATCAGGCACTTGCGGCGCTTGAAAAAACCGGCAAGCTTGTCTGTCTTATTACCCAGAATATTGACGGTTTGCACCAGGCGGCCGGAAGCAAACGGGTCATCGAACTGCACGGCACAAATCTGAAAGCGGTCTGCCTTGATTGTGAAAAAACGTGGCCGATTGAGGAGATTGAAGCACGGCTTAATGCAGGAGAACCGGCGCCGGTCTGCGCGTGCGGCGGATTCATCAAACCGGCAACGATCTCTTTCGGACAGGCAATGCCGGAGGATGAAATGATTCAGGCGCTCAGTTGTGCCGCATCCTGCGATCTTTTTCTCATGATCGGTTCCTCTCTGCAGGTTCAGCCCGCGGCCTCGGTTCCGCGTGAAGCGCATGAGCATGGAGCAAAACTTATTTTCATCAACAGGACGGAAACCCCCTATGACGGCATCGCCACGCTGCTGTTCAGGGAAAACGCAGGAGACGTGCTGTCCGAAATCATGAAAAACGTGCTGGCATAAGCGGGGCGGCGCTCATCCGCTCGTAAAAACGCTGACATTTTCGAGAAAGGAGGGGGCAATTCCAGGAGGAGGTTTTTTGAAGCCGGAAAGAACAAGATGTCCATGAATGTTTTCGGATGTTTCATTCTAAAAACCAGGAGGCACAGTATGTCCGTGAGTGTTTTCAGAAAGATTCGCTTTACTATTGTAATACTGATGTGTGCGCTGGTATTAGGTGTGAACCTCGGAGCCGAAGCAGCGCCTTCGTCAGGGCTGGTTTCAGAAGATTTATTTGTTCCGGCCAGCGACCCGGGCATCAACATTTTTGTCCGGAACAAACATTTAAAAAAAATGACCAGGTTTTCCTCCGAACGAATTGTTCTCTACGTTCACGGTGCAACCTATCCTGCAGAACCGGCCTTTGACCTGCAGCTGGATGGATTGTCCTGGATGGATTTCATCGCCAAACGCGGCTGGGACGTGTATCTGATGGACGTTCGAGGCTATGGCAAGTCAACCCGCCCGCCGCAAATGGATCGTCCCGCGGCTGAAAGCAAGCCCTTCGCCACCACGGATGAAGCAATCAAGGATGTCAGCGCGGTCGTTGACTTTATCCTCAAGCGGCGGAGTGTTGATAAGGTTAATTTAATCGGCTGGTCCTGGGGCACGGTAATGATGGGCGGATATACCGCCAAAAATAACAACAAGGTGGCCAAATTGGTATTATATGGACCGCTCTGGAGCTATACGACGACGCCTCCCTTCACCGTCCCGGAGAATTTGTCCGCATACCGGATGGTGTCGATGGATTCGGCAAAACAGCGATGGCTCAGAGGTGTTCCGGAAGACAAACAAGGTACTTTGATTCCTGCCGGGTGGTATGAAGCCTGGGCCAAGGCAACGCTGGCTTCCGACCCCGGCGGCAGCGCAATGAGTCCTCCGGTGTTGCGGGCCCCGAACGGGGTTTTGCAGGATTTCCGTGACTATTTCCTCGTTGCAAAACCCTATTATGATCCCTCGGAAATCCGCGTCCCTGCTCTGCTCATTGTGGGCGACTTGGATATGGACACACCTCCGTATATGTCAGAAGCGGTTTTTTCCAAATTATCGAACGCGCCGTACAAACGCAGGATAATCATCGGCGACGGGACGCATACCGTGATGATGGAGCGCAATCGCATGCAGTTGTTTAATGAAGTGCAGCAGTTCCTGGAGGAAAAAGCAGGCACCAAATAAAGATTAAGCGTACGAGAGGGCCGTGGTGTGAACCATGGCCCTCTCTCTTATACCGGACAATCAAATAATCTGACGGCTCTGATGCGGTAATCATTCCGATGTCGTTTTTTGCAGTGCCATTTCTCCAGCAATAACGAACATGTTCGCTTCCCTTCCTCTCCTTATTACAGCCGGCTGCACAATTCTTCCAAATACCCGGCACCTCCAATACATCTCGATTCGCGCTATAATGTGAATAATCGCGTTGCTAATAAGTGTCCGGCCGCTGATTTCATTTCCGAAGTTCAAGGAGCCGCTGCCATGAAAGCCCTTTATTATGACGAGTTGAAAGGATACAAGAGCATTAAGGCCGGCGATTTGCCGGTGCCTGAGATCAACGAGTCTGAAGCTCTTGTCCGCGTGAAAGCCTTTTCCCTGAACCATCTCGATGTGTGGGTGATGAACGGTACATATCCGGTCCGGATTCCGTTGCCGCATATTTTCGCCTCCGATGCGGCGGGTATCGTGGAAGAGGTGGGGAAAAACGTCCAGCATGTCAGGCCGGGCGACGAAGTGATTATTTTCCCCGGAATGTCGTGCGGGCATTGCGAACGGTGTATAAGCGGGCGTGACAATGAATGCAGCAGTTTCTCCAATCTCGGCGTTGTCAATAGCGGCGTATCTGCAGAATACACAGCCGTTTCCGCCGCAAATCTTTTCAAAAAGCCGGAAGGACTTTCTTTCGAGGAGGCAGCGGGGATCTGCATCACGTACGCAACGGCCTGGAACTCGCTGGTTGCGCGCGCGGGCATTTGCCAGGGAGACACGGTTCTGATTCATGCAGCCGGCAGCGGGACGGGTACGGCCCTCATCCAGGTCGCTAAACTGTATCATGCCACCGTCATCACCACCGTAGGCGACGAATGGAAAGAACCAAAGGCAAAAGCGTTGGGTGCCGACTTTGTCATTAATTACACAAAAGAGGATTTCGAAACAGCTGTGAAGCGGATAACCGGAGGAAATCTTGTGGACATCGTGGTTGATCATGTCGGGGCTTCGATTTTCAACAAATCTCTTTCCTGTCTGAAGCGGGGAGGGAAGGCGGTCACCTTTGGCGCTACTGCCGGAAACGACGTCTCTGTCAGCCTGAGGCATTTGTTCGGAAAAAACATCACGATTCATGGGATCTATGTCGGGCCGAGGGCCGCAGTCCCTGAGTATCTTAAGCTGTTCCCGCATAATCTCAGAACGGTTGTCGATTCCGTATTCGAGTTCGGGGATGTGCAGAAAGCGTATGAAAAACTGCTGAGCAGGCAATTTTTCGGTAAAATCATTGTGAACGTTTGAGGTATGAAACGCAAAAGTCATCTTCCCTGCACACAGCGGTTGCGAGGAGCACAGCTGTGGTTTTCACGATCCCGGCTTTAAAAACTTTTTTCCCTGTTCATCAACCTGCAGAATTTTCCTGTCCTGAAACAACTTGAAATCCAGATCGCTTTATGAAATAATAACAAAATTGCAAAAACTGAAAAGGTATTTTTACCGGAGGCCAATACAAGATGATGCTTCTCGAAGCGATACTACTGGGGATTGTGCAGGGGGTTACTGAATTCCTGCCGATCAGTTCTTCAGCCCACTTGATTCTTCTCCCCTGGATGTTTGGATGGCATGGCACGTTGATAGACAGCCTGACCTTTGATGTGGCGCTGCACGCCGGGACGCTTGTTTCAATCCTGGCCTATTTCTGGAAGGACTGGCTGGAGTTGTTCCGCAAGTTTTTCTCCGGACTGGGCGACGGCACCTGGAAAACCGGGGAAGGCAGGTTCGTATGGTTCATCGTTCTGGCGACGATTCCCGCCGGGATTCTGGGCCTCAAATTCGAGCACATGGTCGAAGAATATTTCAGAAGCCCCATGCTGATCGTGGTCACCCTCATTGTCGTCAGTGCCTTGATGTGGGTGGTTGACCGTTTTTCATCAAAGCTCGCGAATCTTGAGCGGATGACGCTCGGCCATGCCCTGTTTATCGGATGTGCGCAGGCGCTTGCACTGGTGCCGGGAGTGTCCCGCTCCGGCATTACCATTGTCGCAGGCCTGATGACCGGGTACACGCGTGCGAGCGCTGCGCGGTTTTCTTTCCTTCTGTCCACGCCGGTGATTGCCGGGGCCGCAGTTCTGAAACTGGCGAAAGTGCATCTTGCCCCCGGAGAACTGGCCCCGTTTTTATTAGGGACTGCTTTTTCCGCACTGGTCGGCTACCTGTGCATAAAATTTTTGCTCCATTATCTGAACAGGCATTCTTTAAACCTTTTCATCGGGTATCGTCTGGTTTTGGCTGCTGCCGTCATTCTTTTGCTGGTTGTGCGGTAATTGCCGTAGAAAATCTCCGCACGGCCCGGAGCAGCGTGGACGCAGTATGAAAATATCCTGAAGCAAAGGACGTTATGGCAGTCTCTCTTGTCAAACATAAGCACTGGAATGAAATGGCCGGTCTGCTGCTGCTCGCCCTGGGCCTTCTGATAATGCTTAGCCTCATTTCCTACAGCGCAGCGGACCCCTGTTTCAGCGTTGCGAGCACCGGCGCGGAGCTCAAAAACTCCATCGGATTGGTCGGCGCCTATTTCTCGGACATTCTCCTCCGGCTTTTCGGAGCTTCCGCCTACCTTATTCCCCTGTTCTTTTTTGGATATGCCGTGTTTCTGATGCTCGCCAAAGAGGCAGTCCACCCGCATCTCAAAAAAATCGGCGGCGTTGTGCTGTTCATTTCTCTGTCTGCATTTTTCGGGCTTGAGAGCGAAACCGTCAAATTATTCGGTGAAGAAATCCCGTCGGGAGGCATGCTCGGCGGTATTCTCGCCCGCCTGCTTGTAGGTGGGGTTTCCGCTGTCGGGGCGCACATTATTACCATTACCGCCGTTATTATTTCCCTTATGCTGCTCACGCCGTTCTCGCCTCTGAAGGCCCTTGCCTGGCTTCGCGCGCAGTATGTCCGGTTGTCTGAGCATCTGGAGCTCCTTCTCGCCGTTCATCAGGGGCGCAAGGAAAAAGCACGAGAGGCGCGGGAACAGGCAGCCCCTCCTCCCGAACCGCCAAAAATCGTCGAAGCGCAGAAGCCGCAGCAGGCTGCCGTACAGCCGCGCGTGGTCAGGCCGGAAAAACCGCAAAAACCTGTTCAGGAAGCATTCGGATTCATGGAGACAAAGGATGCAAATACCGCCGGAGAAGCGTATCAGCTTCCGGTCCCCGAACTGCTTGACCCGCTGCCGCCTGCGGCAAAAAAAATCTCCAAGGAGGACATGCTCGCCCAATCGGAGCTGCTTGCCCGCAAGCTGCAGGATTTCGACATCGAGGGCCGGGTGACGCAGGTGTATCCGGGGCCGGTCGTCACCATGTTCGAGTACGAACCCGCTCCCGGTGTAAAAGTGAGCAAGATCGTCAATCTTTCCGATGACCTAGCGCTTGCCATGAAGGCCGCGAGCGTGCGCATCGTTGCGCCGTTGCCGGGCAAGGCCGCCGTGGGGATCGAGGTGCCGAACAACACCCGGGAAACGGTCTATTTCCGGCAGATCATCGAATCGTCCGAGTACCGCGCGCATAAATCAAAACTCAAGGTGCCGCTGGGAAAGGATATCTTCGGAGCGTCGGTCCTGAGCTCCATCGATAAAATGCCCCACCTCTTGGTTGCGGGTGCGACGGGTTCGGGCAAGAGCGTGGCCATCAATTCCATCATTCTCGCACTGCTGTACAATGCGCAGCCGAACGAGGTCAAGCTGGTACTGGTCGACCCGAAAATGCTGGAGCTTTCTCTCTACAACGATATTCCGCATCTTCTGACACCCGTGGTCACGCAGCCCAAGCGGGCCGCAGAAACATTGCGCGCCCTGGTGGCCGAAATGGAACGGCGCTACCGCCAGCTGGCTGACAAGGGCTCGAAGAACATCGATTCCTATAACAAGGCGGTGCCCGAGGCCGAGCGCTTGCCGTACATCGTGGTGATTATCGATGAACTGGCGGACCTGATGATGACCGTGCAGCGCGAGGTGGAAGACTCCATCATGCGCCTGGCGCAGATGGCGCGCGCCGCCGGAATTCACCTGATTGTGGCAACGCAGCGCCCGAGCGTGGACGTCATCACCGGCCTGATCAAAGCCAATCTGCCGGCGCGCGTTTCCTTCCAGGTTTCGTCCAAAACAGACTCGCGCACCATCCTCGACGCCAATGGAGCGGAAAATCTGCTGGGCATGGGCGACATGCTGTTTCAGCCGCCGGGAACCGCCCATCTTATCCGCGTGCACGGCTGCTTTGTCTCCGAGGCGGAAATCAAACGGGTGGTGGAATTTGTAAAAAAACAGGCAAAACCGAATTATGAACTGCTGGCCCGCCGCGCCAAAGAGGTTGTGGAAGCGGAGGCCGCGTCCGCGGAAGACAGCGAACGCGACGAACTGTACAACCGCGCCGTGGAGCTTGTGCAGATGAACGGACAGGCATCCACGTCTTTTATTCAGCGGAGACTCCGGGTGGGTTACAACCGCGCGGCGCGCATGATCGAAATGATGGAAGAAGACGGCATTGTCGGGCCCGCGGACGGCGCAAAGCCGCGCCCGGTGCTGGTGCGTAAGAACATGGACGGAACTGTACGGGATTTTGATGAGTAAAGCATAGAACCTTTTCGGATTGAACGCGGTGCTGCCAATTTCCCGTTAGAGAACGCGAACAGAAATGCTGCAAATCATTGCCTGAAAGGAAGAAACAATGCCGGAATTTTCCAATCCGTTTACTGTTCTGAAAAATGACCGAAAGCTGACCCCCGAAGAGCTGGTGCGTTCTATTCGATTTATGATCGCCGCAGAATATGAAGCCATACAACTCTATCAGCAGACTGCGGAGAGCACCGACAACGCACTTGCGAAAGCGGTTCTCTTAGACGTCGCGAACGAGGAAAAAGAGCATGCAGGAGAATTTCTTCGCTTGCTGCGCGAGTTGGACCCGGAGGAGGAAAATTTTTACAAGGAAGGCTCCGGGGAAGTCGAGGAGATGATCAAGAAGCTGAAAAAATAGTCGCTCCCGCTCGAACATCTGTTTTACTTCATCATGATGAAGGATTCTACTCATGGACTTTAATTTCCGTACGCAGCGCCGTTCAGCTTCCTTTTTTCTTTTCGTTATCCTTTCCGTGTTCCTCCTGTCGGTCGTGCCTGCGGCGGAATCAAGAGACATGCTGCTGCACATTGTTACGGACTGTCTTGACGTCAATGCGCGGGATTACTGCGGAACGTGTCTGGCACCCCGCACCGGCAGTTCTTGTGCTGCTGACCGCGAATGCAAAGCAACAACGGAGGTTTGGGCGGAAAGCGCCGAATATGTCGTTATCCGCGACAGAAAAATGTGCGGCTGCCCGTCTGACTTCGTGCATGGCCTTGCAATACCGATCAGCAGAGTGCGCGGCATCGAAGACCCGCAAAAACCGGACGGCATCTGGGATTTTGCATGGTCAGAGGCGAAAAAGCGGATTCCGGACGAATCCTCGATCGGATTGGCTGTCAACCCATCAGGAAAGCGGAGCCAGGACCAGCTCCACATCCACATCGTCCGCTTGCAAAATGATACGCGGCAGCGTCTCGCAGGAACAAAACCGCTCTCTGTGCCGACGCTCGACGCCGTCTGGAAAGCCGCAGCGAAAAAGGCGGCGGAAGAGCATCTGGACGACTACGGTGTTCTGGTGGCAAAAAACCCGAAAAACGGCTTTCTTGTATTGGTCGAAGAACAAAGTCCTGAAAAAGCATATACTCTCTGGAAATGCCGGTAGCAAAGGCCGAAACAAGGTCATTTTCCATCTTTTCAGCCCGCAGTATTTATGATATGATGCACCGCATGCGAATCTCCCCTTTGACCGTTCTTGCCAGTTCTTTTTTTTGTGCGGCCTGTTTTTTTATCCTGTCCCCGGCGGCCGCTTCGGAAGCGGGAACATCTGCAGTCGGGGCAAAAGATGAGGTCATCCAAACGGTGGAGAACCACTACCGCAATACGAATGATCTGACTGCCGGCGTGGTGCAGAAGACCGCTCTGAAGACTCTTGGCAAAACGCAAAAATTCGACGGAACCCTGAAGATCAAAAAACCGGGAAAACTCCGGCTTGAGTATTCGAACGGGCAGCTGGTTGTAATCGACGGGAAGACGGCATTGTTTTATTCCAAAAAAAGCGAACAGGTGATCAAAAAAGCATTTACGGATTTTGCACACATGAACATTCCTGTTTCCTTTTTGCTGGGCGCCGCACATATTCGTGATGATTTCAGCGTGCACCTGCCTGATGCCAAGACCCCCCGCATGCTGGAACTTGTTCCCTTGAAACAGGGTGCGGCCATGAAGAAGCTGACCATGCAGACCGATGAAACGGGCCGCATTCTGCAGATGACCATATTCGACAAATCCGGAAACGTGACGGAAATTCAATTTACCGACGTACGGGAGAATATCGGCATTGACGATCAGGCTTTTGTGTTCAAGGCGCCCAGGGGAACGGAGATTATCGAACAGTAGTCCGATACCGAGTGCAGAGTACTGACTTCAGAAACCGGAGGTTGTTATGGCTGCGGAGAACTCATTTGACATCGTTTCGAAGATAGACATGGCCGAGGTTACGAACGCGGTGAGCCAAGCAATGAAGGAAATCAGCCAGCGCTTTGATTTTAAAGGAAGCAAATCGAACATCACGCAGGAAAAAGACGCTTTAGTGATTATTTCCGACGATGAATACAAGCTCAAGAGCGTGGTCGACATTCTGCAGACCAAGCTTGTCAAGCGGGGCGTGCCCATCAAAAACCTGTCATACGGGAAAGTGGAAGCGGCCCTTGCGGGAACCGTGCGCCAGCGTCTGACGCTGCAGCAGGGGATACCGACGGACAAGGCCAAAGAAATCGTGAAAGCGATCAAGGACGCTAAGATGAAAGTGCAGGCCTCGATCCAGTCGGACCAGGTCCGCGTTTCGGGCAAGAACAGGGACGACCTCCAGGCCGTGATTCAACTCCTGAAAGGAAAGGAGTTCAACCTCGAACTTCAGTTTACAAATTACCGAAGCACCTAGTTCGCAACAGCGGTCCATGCTGCAGGATTGCTGCCGGGTAAATCCTGCAGCATGCGTCCGATCTTGTGATGACGGCCAGCCATTCGTTCAGAATGCTGGCCGTTTTTTATTGTGCAGGTTCCGGTTCGTTTGCCGCCGGTTAAGCCGCCGGAAGGAAGCATTAAACTTGCTTTTTTTGTCTAAACTGATATAATTTTTTGATACCGTTTGCCGGAGAAAACGCATGAGTCTTGTGGGCAGACTGGAAGATCTCGCGCTGCCTGACATCTTCCAGATCATCAGTTTGAGCAAAAAAACCGGAACACTGATCGCTCGAAGCCGCAGAGGGACGGGGATGGTTGTGTTCAAGGACGGCCAGGTGATCCAGGCCGCATCCGACAGCATCCGGGATTCCCTGGGCAATATTCTGGTATCGCAAGGCATGGTGACTGAGTCTGTCCTGGCAAAGGCGTTGGCGCTTCAGAAAACAGACGTCGACAAGCCGCTCGGCATGATCCTGGTTGAGATGGGGGCGGTGTCGGCGCAGACGCTGGAGACGCTCATCCGCAAGCAAATCGAGGAAATTGTCTACGACCTGCTCGGCTGGGAAGAAGGTTTTTTTAATTTCGAGCTGGGCGAGATTGCTCCCAAGGACAAAATCGCGGTTGATACGCAGCAGTTTTTACTTCGGGCAGGAATCAGCGCTGAATATCTTCTTATGGAAGGGACCCGGCTCATCGATGAACGGAGGAAGGATACGCCGGCTCCGGCGCCTGTTGCCCCTTCCGCTTCCAGACCTGCCTCTCCTCCGCCTCCGCAGCAAACCAATTACGAACCGGCACGCGAGGAATTCCGGACCCGGATCGAACAGGAACAACCGTCGCAGGAAATCACCGCACTGAAATCCATGTTTGATGAACTGCGGTTTCCCACTGCCACGGCAGAAGTGACCCTGCTCATACTGCGGTACGCCAGTGAAGTGGTAAACCGCGCAATTCTTTTCATGGTCAAGAAGGACGAAGTGCGCGGTCTTGGCCAGTTCGGCATGGAGCTTGCGGGGCGTTCAGCTGACCAGGTCGTGCGCAGCATCAGGATTCCTCTGAACAAGCCTTCTCTCTTTTTAAAGGTCATAGAAAACCGCACCAGCTATGTCGGCCCTTTTGAAGCAAATGAAACGGGCAACTATCTCATGAATGAACTTGGCGGAGTAATGGCAGAGCAGGTGCTGGCCATACCCCTTATCGTGGACGGGAAGGTCGCACTGATCGTATACGGCGATAACGTGCCGGAGCGAAAGCCGATCAGGGGCGCGGATACACTCGAAATTTTCATGAACCAGGCGGGGATGGCCCTGGAAAAAGCGCTGCTGGCAAAAAGACTGGCCGAACTTCAGAAGGAGAAGTGATGAAAAACGTCCTGCTTGTGGAGGATTCAAAGTCTATTCGGTCCATGATGCGGGTATCACTGGAAGAAGCAGGCAACTATTTTTTTGTGGAGGCCGGGAGCGGCTTCGAGGCCCTGAAAGCCCTCCCTTCGCGCCGCTTCGATCTTATCATCACCGATATCAATATGCCCGACATCAACGGTCTGGAGCTGATCGGGTACGTAAAATCCAATCCGACCTATCGTGACATTCCTCTTATCATCGTTAGCACTGAAAAAAGCGCGGAAGACAAAAAACGGGGCCTGGCACTCGGGGCCGCCGGTTATGTGGTAAAACCATTTACCAAGGAAGAGCTCAGACACATGGTGACGGCCGTCCTGAAAGAGACGCTCGCGTAAGGCGCGTCTCGCCCGGGATGCACAAACAGTTTGTATCTTCTTGTATCCCGCACTCGTAAAGGGGTGATCCCTTGAAACCAGACAAAAACCTGGAAGACTTTTTCGCCGAAGCGGAAGATATTCTGGCGTCAGCAAACCAGACACTGCTTTCAATCGAGACTGCCATGGATGAGGGCAGAACCGATCCCGATCTTGTCAATGCGCTGTTCCGTTCCGTCCATTCCTTTAAAGGGCTCGCGGGAATGTTCGAGCTGAAAGAACCGTCAACGCTTTCCCATAAACTGGAATTTTTTTTGGATGAGCTTCGTCTGGGCAAGACGAGACTGAACCGGGAAACATTCGACACTCTTTCTGATACGCTCGCTCTGCTGAGGCGGCTGGTTCACCAGGCAGGCGCGGGGAAGGAGTCCGAGGATATTGCAGGGTTCCTCGGTCGCATTGATGGCGCCCTTGCGGTGAAAGTTTTTCCGGAGGCAGACCGGCCGCTGCAAGAAAAAATCAGCCTGGACGAGGGGATATTCCAGGTTTTGACCGAGTACGAAGAACACCGGTTGAAGGAGTGCGTCCGGGAACGCAAAAATCTGTTCGAGATCAAAGCGGCATTCCAGCTCAATGATTTTGAAGCGGGGATAAAGCAGCTTGCTGCAACGCTGAAAAAACATGGGGAAACCATCTGCACCCTGCCGACGGCGGGCGGGGACGGAGGGACCGGAATCGGCTTCACCATTGTTCTTGCCGCGACGGAAGACCGTGAATCGCTCGCAGCGGCACTTCCGCTGCCGAATGTAACGATCCAACAGATTGCCTATCGGGACGGACAAAAGATGGATGAGCAAAAGTCGGAAACTGCCGCCCTGAAATCCATCAGCAATACGGTGCGGGTGGATATTTACAAACTCGACAATCTTATGAACATCGTGGGCGAGCTGCATCAAATCAAGAACATTATGGGCAGGATTGCCAGGGAACTTCGGACCAAGGAAGGATTCATCAGCCACTCCGTGGATCTTCAGAAGGCGGAGCGCAGTCTGATACGGAAGCTGAACGACCTTCAGTCCGGGATTCTTGAGGCCCGCATGGTCCCTATCGGCCAGATATTTACGCGCTTTTCCCAGGTGGTCAGGAAATACGCGAGAGATGCCGGCAAGGAAATCGACCTCCAGTTTTTCGGCGAGGAAACGCAGCTCGACAAACTCATGATTGAAGACCTTGCGGACCCGCTTATGCACCTCATCAGAAACGCCATTGACCACGGCATTGAACCTCCGGATGTGCGGAGGAAGCGCGGAAAGCCGGAACAGGGAGTTGTAAAACTGACGGCGTTTCCCCGGGGAAACCAGGTTGTCATCACGGTCGAGGACGACGGAGCGGGGATGGATCCGGAACGGATGCTGCGCACTGCCGTTGAAAAGGGGATGCTGAAACCGGATCATGGCCTTGTTCCCGAGCGAAACCACAAGGAAATTCTTGATCTGATTTTTCTTCCCGGTTTCACCACCCGCGAAACAGTAACGGAAATATCGGGGCGCGGTGTGGGCATGGATGTGGTAAAACGGAACGTTGCAAAACTTTCAGGGATCGTGGACATCTACAGTGAGTTGGAAAATGGAACGATTTTCACCCTGTTCCTCCCGATAACGCTTGCCATCATTAAAGCACTTATCGTTGAATCGGGAGGCCAGATATTTGCCGTTCCCCTCACGTCCGTGGTCGAAATACTGCAGGTGGCGGCCCCCCAGATCGAAACTGTGGAAGGGCAGGAAGTCATGGCTGTCAGGGAAAACACCGTGTCGCTCCTGCGGCTCGCCCGCACGTTCAATCTGCCTGAGGACCGGGAGCGCAGCGCATTCTATGTGATTCTGGTGGGGCTGGCAGAACGGCGTCTCGGTATTATCGTTGAGGGCCTTCGGGACCAGCATGAAATCGTAATCAAGGCGCTCGGAAAGCGGTTCGCAGAAATGCAGGGGATCGCGGGGGCCACCGAACTGGGAGATCAGCGGGGCATGGTGCTTGTTCTCGATGTGGAATCACTGATAGAAGGATCGCTGAGAAAAACGGCGTCCGCCGGGCAGAAATTGTAAAAACGAAAAACGTGTCGTCTGTGAATTCCGACAGCTTGCCGCAGAATGCCGTTTACCGGGGCTTTCATGTATAAAGAGTTTTACGGATTGGCTGAAAAACCATTTAACAAAACGCCGGATCCGCGTTTTCTGTACCAGAGCAGAAAACATGCAGAGGCGCTGGCGCGGCTGCAGCATGCGGTTGAAGAGCAGGACATTGTGCTGCTCACCGGCGAAATCGGATCGGGCAAAACCACGCTTTCCCGCGCCCTGATCGATTCGCTGGATGATTCCTGCCAGCCCGTGCTGATTGTGAACCCCTGCCTGTCGCCGCTGCAACTTCTGCAGACGGTCGCCCTCCGGCTCGGCATACAGGGTGCGGGACGGTACCGGAACGACATCCTTGAGGGAATCAATGCGAAGCTCTATGAACTGTACGAAACAGGCAGGCAGCCCGTAATCATTATTGACGAATCGCAGCTTATCCCGGGCAAGGCAACCTTCGAGGAACTCAGGTTGCTGACGAACTTTCAGCTTGACGATCGGAATCTTACGGCACTCATCCTGATCGGACAGACTGAATTGCGAAAACGCCTGGAGCGCAGCCCATACCGGGCGCTTCGGCAGAGAATCAGCATGCAGTATCATCTCGGACCGCTTGATCAGGAAGAAACAGCCGCATATGTTCGCCACCGGCTGAAAATCGCGGGCAGGGAACAGCCGCTGTTCAGCGAGGAGGCGCTTGCGCTTCTGTGCAGACATTCGGAGGGCATTCCCCGTCTGATCAACATTATTGCCGGGAACGCACTCATTGAGGGTTTCGGCAGAGGGTCTGAACACATCGGACCCGAGATCATAGAAAGCGTTGTGATGGAATAAAGGAAAAGCGAGGAGCGCCGGACCGGGACATCAGCGGCGCCGGAGCTGAGCTGTATGGACATATTGAAAGCAAGAAAAAAAGCCGCCGAACAAAAGCGAAGCCGGAAAAAAACGGAACCGGAGCCTGCCGCCGAACCTCAGCGGCCGCAGGAAGAAACAGCCTATCCCGCTGAGCCGCGGGCAGACTCTCACCCGGTTGCCGACAAAAACGCGGGTCTTCCCGGCATGTCAGAACCGGCTGCAGAAGCTCCCGTGGAAGAACCAGCCTCGTCCGACTCCAAGGGAGAAGAGGCACAGGAAGAGATCGATCTCCTTTCATTCCGTTTGGGCGGGGAGTCATACGCGCTGCTGGTAAAAGACGTTCGGGAAGTGCTGAAAGTCCGTTCTCTGACGCCGGTGCCGAATGCGCCTTCGTATATTATTGGCGTGACCGGGCTCAGAGGCGCAGTGTTGCCGGTGATCGACCTCTGCGCGCGGTTCGGTCTTGTTCCCGGTGTGCGGGATGAAAAATCCAGAATCATCGTCGTGGGCTCCTCTGAGGAAGACGTGGGACTTGTCGTGGATCGGGTAACGGGGGTTCTGAGAATCATGCCCGACGAAATCAGGCCAACGCCTGAACACGTCGAGCAGGGAGCGGCATTCCTGCGCGGGATCGTCCGAAAAGACGAAAAATTGTACATTCTTCTGGACCTCGAAAAGGCGGTTGCAGCATGACCTGCGGAGAAGTCCGGACAACTGAATACCAGCGGCTGCATGATTGCAGCGGAAAACAACACAGGGAAGAAAAAGCGGCCTGTCAATCTTAATTCACAAGGAGCGAACGCGGGAGCGAAGGTGAGCCTATGAAAACATTAATTGACATGAATTTAAAGACACGCGCGGTGCTGCTGACGGCGGGAATCCTCCTGCTCGTTCTGGTGTTTAACACCCTGGTCAATATTACTGCGGCTACGAACAAGTACCGGGAGGCCCTGATCGCGCGGGCCACCGCGCTTGCAGAAGAGATTCGAAAAGATGTGTCAAAGGCGACGGCAGACGGCACTTCGTTGAGTGAGTTGGAAGAGATGGGAGCGCGGTTGCGACTGCTGATTGCCGAGGACCATGACCTCGCGGGTGCCAGGGTGTTGGATGCGAACGGAAGAGTGCTGTATGCCAGCGACCAGACGCCTGAAAACACGGTGCCGGGAGACGCAGCGAACAAGAAAGCGCTCGCGGCAAACGCTCCTCAATTGGAATATTACACAGACAACGCCGGAGGACGGTATGAAAAAATCATTCCTTTGAACGGTCCTGACGGGAAAAAAATCGGAGTGTTTGTGATAGCGATCAAGGAGGATGCGGTAAAGCGCCCGGCAGAAAGCATGCTTCTGCGGTCGCTGCTTGTCGGATTCATCAGTTTTGTGATTGCCATGGCCCTGATGTATTATTTTGCCAACCGGGGGATGCTGCCCATCGTCGAGATGGCAAAAAGCGCCAGCAAGATGGCGGCCGGCGACCTTTCGAGCACCATTGAGGTCAAGGGCAAAACAGAGGTGACCAACCTGGTCAACGCAATCAATACGATGTCGGCGAACCTCAAAGAGATGCTCAGAAAGATCAGAGTGACCTGCGTTGGTTTGAACGATGCCATGAACCTGGTGAGCGGCGCCGCGCGCAAAATGAGCAAAGGCGCGCAGACCCAGCAGGAGGCGACCGATCAGGCAGCAAAGGTCGTGAATGAAATGGTCGCGTCCATCCGCGAGGTTGCCGGGGGAACTGATGAAATGTCCCACGCGGCCATGAACGCCTCGTCGTCCGCATCGGAAATGGCGTCGTCCATAGAAGAAGTCGCACGGAACACCGGAACGCTAGCCGCGGCGGTTGAAGAGACGGCCTCCTCCGTCGGGCAGATGATCGCCTCCATCAAACAAGTGTCGGAAAATACAGACGCAGTCGCCGCGTCCGCCGAACAGACATCATCCGCCATTACCCAGATGAGCGTTTCGGTGAGAGAGATCGAGCAGCGTGCGCGGGATTCCGCGCGACTGGCGGCAAAGGTGTCGCAGGATGCCTCGGAGCGGGGCATGGTCGCCGCCGCGGAGGCAATCAAAGG
Source organism: Nitrospirota bacterium (assembly GCA_963663225.1). Taxonomy (GTDB): domain Bacteria; phylum Nitrospirota; class UBA9217; order UBA9217; family UBA9217; genus JBAZLV01. The sequence goes on from OY760142.1 coordinate 1,806,386, forward strand.
CATGCAGCATATCAAGGAAGCCGTGGAAGCCACTGCTTCCGTGCTGAACCGTCTCGGAACGCGTTCGCAGGAAATCGGCCAGATTCTGAAGGTCATTGACGACGTGACCGACCAGACGAGCCTGCTGGCCCTGAATGCCGCCATTCTGGCCGCGCAGGCAGGAGACCGCGGCAGGGGATTTGCCGTCGTGGCTGATGAAATCAAAGACCTGGCGGAGCGCACCGCGTCATCCACTCAGGAGATCGCCGGACTTATTGCCTCGGTGCAGGAGGAAGCCGCCGAGAGCGTCCATGCCATGGACAAAGGGCTCAAGGCCGTGGAGGCGGGTTTTTCCCTGGTGAATGTGACCAGTGAAGTTCTGCAGCAGGTCGCGGACAGTTCGCGGCAGTCAACGGAGACCGCCCGAGCAATTGAAAAAACCACCGCAGAGCAGGCAAAGAGCGTATCGCAGATTACGGAATCCTCGGTGGGGATTGCGGGGCAGCTCGACCAGATTGCCCGCGCGTTGCAGGAACAGCGCGCAGGAAGCGAACGGATAGCGCAGGCCGCGGAGCGCATGCGTGAAGTCACCCGCCAGGTGAAAATAGCCACGCAGGAACAGACTACGGGCGGCAGGCAGATCGCCGACGCGGTGGAATCAGTGACGGCCCAGGCCGGGCAGATTGCCCGCACGACGGCGGAGCAGAACACGGGGACCCAGCAGATAAACGAAACCATCAACCGCATCCAGGGTATAACCCGGGACAGCATGGATGTGTCCATTGAGATGGAAATGGCCGTGCAGGTGATCAAGGAAAAGGTGGTTGCGCTTCAAGCCGAGTTGGATGGTTTTAAATATTAATCAGAGAACAGCGGATGCGGGACGGCCTGGCTGCGCGCAGGCGGGCCGGATACAGTCAATCTGACGCGGTGTTTCCTGCGACCATGGTTTTTTACCGCTCCGGCACCAGACCGCAGAAGGGTATTTCAAGGGAGGCCCTGTGAATATCGGCTTACGACAGAGACTGATTGTTTTAATTTTCTCCGGGCTTGTAGTGGCCATGGCAGCGATCGGAGTGTACCGGTACTTCATGGAGAAACAGGTCATTCTGAACATGACCCGCGCGGAGGGAGAGCGCTCCTGCAAACTCATGGCAGATATTGCCGTGCCGTATCTGCAGACATCGGATATTCATGGCCTGCTTGCTGTTACGCAAAAATTTTTGCGCACACCCGATATTCTGGAAATTACCGTTCGGGACAAGGAAGGACGGCGTCTCGCGTATGTCACCAAGCAGGCCGTTCCGAACAACGCCATTACTGTCGGACCGGTTCCGGTTCTGTTCGATACAACGAAGCTCGGCGAGGTCAGCATGTCGGTTTACCCGGAGAAGATGGGAGACAGGCTCAAAGTATATGCTCTCAGCGCGTTGGTCGAAAACTTTTTCATCTTTGTGGTCCTGGCGGGCATTCTGGCGGTATTCATAACCCGCTCTATCACGAAACCGGTGAAGGAGCTTCGCAATGCCGTAAAAGAGCTGATCGACCAGAAAGATTTCACCCGGCGAGTAAAGGCGCACGGCCGTGACGAAATCGGGGAGCTTGCAACCGGAATAAATTACCTTATCGAGCGACTGGAGCAATTCATCGTCGAGATGAGCGATATCTCCGCGCGGATCAGCACGGTGAGCCCGGAACTGGTCCGGGAGGCGGGCGAAGCGAAAAAAAACGCGGAAGGCGCGGCCGAAGCCATCGCAGATGTTTCTTCTTCGGTTGAGGCGATGTCCGCGTCCCTGCAGTCCTTCTCGGAGACCGCGGAGAGTCTTTCCGCTTCGGCGGAAGAATCGTCATCCGCCATTCTGGAAATGAATGCGTCGAACCAGGAAGTTGCCGGCCACACGAACGAGCTTACCGCGTCCGTGGAAGACGTGACCGCGTCGGTGGCGGAAATGATTGCATCCATCCGTGAGGTCGGCGGCCACGTGGAGAGCCTCACCGCGGCGGCGGAACAGACGTCCGCCTCGGCAGTCGAAATCGAAGCCACGGTCCGTGAGGTCGAAGGGGCGGCGAAAGAGTCGTCATCGCTGTCCCAGCTTGTTTCCCGTGAAGCACAGGAAATCGGCGTCAAATCCATCCGGGAAACGGGAAAAGCCATCGACACGATCAAGGACGCCGTCAACCGCTATTCCGGTCTGGTGGCAAAGCTTGGACAGCGTTCAGTCGAAATCGGAAAAATACTGAACGTCATCGTGGAAGTGACGGAAAAAACAAACCTGCTTGCGTTGAATGCTTCCATTCTCGCGGCACAGGCGGGCGAACACGGCAGAGGGTTCAGCGTGGTGGCCGAAGAAATTAAGGCTCTTGCCGACCGCACGGCGGTTTCCGCGCAGGACATTGCAAAGCTCATTGCCGCGGTACAGAAGGAAGCCAAAGAGGCCGTGGCGGCAATGGCGGACAGCCTTGCGGCGGTAGAAGAAGGGGTGCAGCGATCCCGGGCGGCCGGTGCGGCATTGGACAAAATCCTGGCGACGTCCACGCAATCCTCCGAAATGACAGCCATGATTGAGCGCGCAATGAACGAACAGGCGCGGGGAATCAAGCAGGTAAGTGAAGCCATCGCGAATGTAAAGCAGATGTCGGCGCAGATCATGGCCGCGACGCAGGCCCAGAGCAAGGGCACGGAGATGATACTCCAGAGCGCGGAGAGCATGCGGGACATCGCGCGTCATGTACGGAGCGCCATGGCCGAACAGACGCGCGGCGGAAAGCAGATCGCCGCCGCAGCTGAAAGCGTGACGGCGCATGCCGGGTCCATTGCGGCAGGCACCTGGGAACAGCGCCAGTCAGTGGCCAAAATCCAGGAATCCGTCAAAAAGATTCAGGACCTTCCCCGCCAGAGCGCTCGCCGTGTGGAAAGCATGGCAGCCTCCGTTGAGACCCTGGGAGAGCAGGCAGCTCTGCTGAACCGGGAAATCGTCACCATGACGGTCCGGCGCGGGCGCCGATACATCGAAGGCGGCGCCTTGAAGATGGGCATTGTTCCTCTCGACAACCCCGCAGAGATGCTTCGCCGTTTTACGCCGGTTGCGGAATATCTCTCCCGTACTCTCGCCAGAAAAGTGGAACTCTCCGTTGCCATGGACTTTGCACAAATGCTGACCGACCTTGAAGAGGATAAGATCGATTTGGCGTTTCTTACGCCTTCCCTGTATATCGAAGCGCAGAAAAAGGCAGGAGTGTCCCTGCTCGTCAAGGCGCTGCAAAACGGGGTCCCTTACACCCACGCGGCCATTGTTGCCCATGCCGACCGTCCCCTTGCCCGACTGGAGGACATCAAGGGAAAACGGTTCGCGTTCGGCAGCAGAAAGTCGACATTGACCCATCTGGTTCCCCGCGCCATGCTCGCTGAAGCGGGCGTCGGCCTCAGCGATATGCGAGAATTCGCCTTCCTCGGCCAGCAGGAAGCCATAGCAAAAGCCATCATTGCCGGAGAATACGATGCCGGCGGCATGTCCGAATCCACGGCAAAAATGTTTGAGGACCGGGGGCTGATAATTCTGAAGACCTCCATTGATGTCCCGGAAAAAAACATCTGCATTTCCAGACATCTGGATAAAAATACCAGCGATCTAATTAAGCAGGCGCTGCTGGCCCTGAACCGTGGACAAGAGGCGCACGCGACGATTCTGGGCAGCATAAATCCGAATTACTCCGGGTTTGAACCGGCGAGCGATGAAGAATATGACGGTGTCAGAAGGCTGCTTGCTAAGATACAGGAAACGGACACACAAGACTAACGACTGCTGCAGCCCCCCGCACGGCACGGTGGTACCGGATCCGGGGAACAGAATTTTTTGCAGCATCAGAGGCAAGGACCGTGAGACGTACTTTGGCCAGAGATAAAAAACCAGTGGTTACGGACGACGCCATGCAGGTTGTGACCTTTCAGATAGGCGTCGAGGAGTATGGACTCGATATCCAGTTCATAACCGAGATCATCCGTCCGCTCAAGATCACGCCGCTTCCCCATATGCCGGAATTCGTCGAAGGGGTGATCAATCTCCGGGGGACCGTCATTCCCATCATTGATTTGCGGAAACGTTTTTTGCCGGGCGCGGCTGTCCCGAACCCAAAGACCATGCGCATGGTCATTCTCCGGGGTGCCGTCCCCGCCTTGTCGGGGACAGCCAGAGACCTGGTCGGATTTATTGTGGATGCGGCGAAGGAAGTCCTCAGCATACCGCGCAAGGACATCGATTCAGCGCCACCGCGCGCGGTTGGTCGTGATGTCGAATTCATTGCCGGGATGGGCAAGGTAGGCGGCCGTCTCATTGTACTTCTCGACAGCAGCAAGATTCTGAGCCAGCAGGAAGGGTCAGCCCTGGCGGAGGTCGGAAATGCCGGATATTGAACGGCTTGGTGAAAAACTCGCGAGCAGGAACGTTGAAGAGCGGCGTGAGGCAACCGTGGAGCTTGGCCGAGGGGGACAGTCTGCGGTTTCCCTGCTCTTTCGCGCCATGGCGGACGTTGACTGGCGGGTGAGGAAGACCGCGGTCGAAGCCATCGTATCGATCGGCGGTGAAAACGTTGTAAACAGGCTGCTCCGGTCCCTGAGTGCTCAGGACAATGCGGGAACGCGGAATTCCGCCATTGAGGCCCTTGTCCAGATCGGAAAACCGGCGGTCCCCGCACTGTTCCCCATGCTGGAAACCCCCGATGCCGACGTCCGCAAGTTTGTCGTTGACATCCTCGGCGATATCGCCGATCCTCGCTCGCTGCAGGCCCTGGTGGAAAAACTTGACGATGCGGATGAAAATATCCGGGTGGCTGCCGCGGAAGCTCTCGGCAAGCTGCGCGACCCGCGGGCTGTAGACGCACTGCTTGCCTGTCTTGGCCGTTCAGATCAGGGCTGGCTGGACTATGCCGCGGCGGAGGCGCTGGGGTCGATCGGCGATGAACGCGCGCTCGAACCGCTGCTGGCTGCCCTGAACCGGCCGGGTCTCCGGGAGCCGGTCATCGGGTCGCTCGGCAGGGTCGGCAATGTGCATACCCTTGCCCCCCTGATCGCCGGCCTTGCCGATTCCCTCCGGATTGTTCGCGAGGCGTCGTGCATGGCGCTTGCCGCAATTGCAGAAAAGAGCAGCGAGCAGGAGCAACAGACCGTACGGGAAACCGTGCGCAGCGCCATGAGCGGACAGGCAGCGGACTTTCTGGAGGAGATGCTCGCCACAAGCACGGGCGGTCTTCAGAAAGCGGTGATCTCCCTTCTTGGCTGGGGCGGGAAGGAGAGTTCGATTCGCAGGCTGCTGTCGCTGCTGACGGAGGAGGAATTTGAAGAACCGGTGGCACAGTCGCTCCGGTTCCTTGAGAGAAACCAGGCGCCTTTGTTGTTCGATCATCTCGCCAGTGCGAATGCGCTGGTACGGCGTACTGTTGCGCGTGTTTTGGGAGATATCCGCAGTCTCGAAGCTGAGATGCCGCTGCTCAACCTGCTGCAGGATGAAAACGGCCATGTGCGAAGCGCCGCGGCGCTTGCGCTCGGACGGATTCAAAGCAGGCGTGCGGTCAAACCGCTGCTCGAACTGCTGATGGATGAATACGAAAGCGTGCAGGAGTCGGCGATCCACGCGCTGGCCGCCGTCGGCGATGAGTCCCTGCTGGACGAACTGACTCGGGACTTTTCAACACGGGACACTCTTTTACGCAGAAACATCGTCCTTCTTCTCGGCAGGTTTACCGCGGACAAGGCCGTGACGGCCCTGTCTTTTGCACTGAAGGATGAAAATCCGGAGGTAAGAAAAGCGGCAGTCCATGCGCTCGGCAGCGTATCCACCGGGCAGGCTTTCAAGTCGCTCCTGTTTGCGGCCACGGACGATGATCCTGAGGTAAGGATGCTGGCGGCAGAGGCTCTTGCAGGACTGAACGCGCATGGGGCTTTTCCCGCGCTTGTTTCCCTTCTTGAAGATACCGATCTTTGGGTCCGGGCTGCTGCGGCCCGCGGACTGTGCCGGATCGGCAACGAACTGGCGGGCGAAATCCTTCTTGCGCATTTAAAAAACGCGACAGATGTTTTTCTGTTTGCCATTGTGGAGTCGCTGGGAAAACTGAAGGTGCCCGCGGCCCGGGAACCGCTTCTTGCTCTTATCGGTCACCCGGACCCGGAGGTGCGAAGGACCGCGCTGGCGGCCCTTTCCGGCTACCGGGGGCCCGCCGTGCGGGAGGCAGTTCAGTCCTGTCTGACGGATGCTCACTGGATCGTCAGAAAGGCGGCCGTCGAAGCACTGAAGCAGGAGCAGGATTCGGTCCTTGAATCCGTCTTTGAGAAAATCGCCCTCAACGATCCGGATGCGACCGTCCGCCAGGCGGCGAAAGAGGCATTGAAACGATAAATGTTTGAAGAGCAGAACATTCCGCTGCCGGATGATGTGTTCAGGCTTCTCCGGGATTTCGTCCATGCCTATTGCGGGATTTTTTTCGATGACAGCTCCAAGTTTCTGCTGCAGCGCCGTCTCGTGCGACGCCTTGAGCAGCATCGGCTCAAGAGCTTTGAAGAATACTACCATTTCCTCCGTTACGACCGGAAACGGGAGGAGGAACTTTCCGTCCTTATTGACAGCCTCACCACCAACGAAACCTATTTTTTCCGGGAGAGTGCGCAGTTGCGGGCGTTTTCCGAAGAAATTCTGCCGGAATTGCGGCAAACGTTCGCTGATCGAAAGACCCTTCGGATATGGAGCGCCGGCTGTTCCACGGGAGAAGAGCCGTATACCATCGCCATCCTTCTGCTGGAATCAGGCGACTGGTGGCGCGACTGGCAGGTTGAAATTCTCGGTAGCGACATCAATCAGCGGGTGTTGCACGCGGCGCGCAGAGGCGTCTATAAAAAGAGCGCGCACCGGGTGACGAGCCCGGAAATGCTTGCGAAATATTTTACGGAGGAGAACGGCGACTACCGTATCATCGACGCCGTCAGGGACCTGGTGTCCTTCAGCTCGGTGAACCTGCTGGATCCGGGCAAAATCAGCCTGATCGGCACGATGGATGTCATTTTCTGCCGGAATGTGATCATCTATTTTGACAAGGAAGCGAAAAAAAAAGTGATCGAAACGTTTTCCCGAAAGCTCAGAGAAGGAGGATATCTCCTGCTGGGACATTCAGAATCGCTCATTAATATTTCGAACGCCTTCGAGCTCAGGACGCTCAAGCACGACATGGTCTACCGGAAACCGCTGCGTGCGAAAATGGGATGAGCAACAACAGCGACAGCGGCCTCCGGGAAGTTTTGCGGACTCAGTCGCGGCGCGCGTGACAGGATTATGAAGAAGATAACAGTATTGGTTGTTGATGATTCGGCCTACAACAGAACCGTCATTGCCCAGATGCTCGAGCAGGACCCCGGGATCACCGTCGTCGGGAGCGCCGTGGACGGTGTTGATGCCATCGCGAAGACGCTCCGCCTCAGGCCCGATGTCATCACGCTTGATCTTGAAATGCCGGATATGGACGGCTTTTCATTTCTGCGATGGCTTATGAAAGAGCGGCCGACGCCCGTGCTCGTGCTTTCAGCGCGCTCCGACAGCCGAAGCGTGTTCCGCGCCCTGGAACTCGGCGCAGTCGACTTTCTGGCAAAACCGGAAGCGCGCATTTCCCGAAGCATAGAAAAAATCAAGGACGACCTTGTGGCCAGGGTGCATGCGGTGCTGAATCTTGAAATGACCAAAGTGAAGTCCGCGATCAGCCTTCTGTCCCGGGAGCAGGCGCCCCCGTCAGTCAGAAAAGAAGACGAGAAGAGGCGGGAACCGGGGCCGATTGAAGTTGTTGCCATCGCTGCATCCACCGGAGGTCCGCCGGCGCTTCAGGCGATTCTCACCGCGCTTCCTTCAGATTTCAATGCCGGCATTGTGATCACCCAGCATATGCCCGCAGGTTTTACGAAAAGTTTCGCAGAGCGCCTGAACAAAATATCCTCTCTTGTCGTGAGCGAGGCCACGGACGGCGACCGGGTTGATCCGGGCACGGCGCTGATTGCGCCGGGCGGGCACCATCTCCTGCTGAAAAGAGACCAGGACGGACTGCGGGCGGAGATTGTTCCTCCCGACCCTTCAGACAAACACGTGCCTTCTGCGGACCGCATGATGGCGTCTGTTGCCGATGTTTGCGGGACCGCAACGCTCGGGGTCGTTTTGACCGGCATGGGCCGGGACGGTGCGGAAGGGGTGATTGCCATCAAGAACCGGCAGGGACAATGCCTGGCCGAAAGCGAGGAAAGCGCCGTTATTTTCGGCATGCCTCAGGAAGCCATCCATACCGGAGCGGTTGACAAGGTGCTGCCGCTTGACAGAATTGCGGACGAGATCCAGAGACGGTGCAAATCAGGGAAAAACCAGATGCTGGAATGAAACAATGATCCCTGTGGGGCTTGGCCGCGTATATATATGATAATGTTCAGAAGTCCGCAGCAGTGTTTATCCGTTTTTTGTTGCTCTTTATTGAAAATTCAACTATTATCAATACTTGAAATATTTATTCTGTACGACTAAAGAAACAAACTGTTCTGCCGATAATAACTTGGTATAGGTTTTTTCGGATACCATGACAGACGCAGGATCCTGAGACAGCGTCTTCAGGAGGGCTTGATGGAGAAGGAACCCGCATCAATTTCCAAAAAAGTTGAAGAGTTTCTCCAGGTTTTCAAAAAAGGTGAAGAGTTCACCCATGAACTGCTTAAGGAGAATGAGAAGCTCCGGTACCGGGTCGCCCAGCTTGAGGAGGTGACCAAGTTTTCCGGCAGGGAAGGCGACCTCAGGCTGAACACGCTGGAGGAGAAGATACGGTTCCTGGAAGAGGAAAACAAAAGCCTTCTTACCCGTTACCGCGTTGTGGAAGAGGAAAACAAGGATTTCGCGAACCGCTATATAGAGGTTGAAGCCGAGAACAACAATCTTGCCAACCTGTATGTGGCAAGCTATCAGCTCCACTCCACGCTCGATTTCGGCGAATCGCTTAAGATCATTCTTGAAATCGTCATGAACCTGATCGGCGCCGAAGAGTTTTCGATCATGATGCTGGACGAAAAAACAAATGAACTGACGATCGTGGCCCAGGAAGGCATGAGCTCCGAGGCGCGTCCGGCCATCAAGCTGGGCGAGGGAATCATCGGCTCGTCCGCGAAAGCCGGCGAGTCATTCTACCGTGAAGGAGATCCCACGAACGTGACGGGTGTGGACTATTTGCATCCGCTTGTTTGCATCCCTCTCAAGATCAAAGAGCATGTCATCGGCGTGATTGTAGTTTACAAGCTCCTGGTGCAGAAGCAGGCATTTACTGGCGTGGATTACGAGCTTTTCACCATGCTTGCCGGCCATGCCGCCACGGCCCTATTTTCTTCCAAACTGTATTCGCAGTCCGAACGGAAGCTCACGACGATCCAGAGCTTTCTCGATCTGCTGAAAGAAAAATAACGGAGGTTTGAAATGCCCGAGCACAATTTCCTGGTGGTGGAAGATTCCCCTACAATGCGGCAGCTGATCTCCTTTGCGCTGAAGCGCATTCCCGGCAGCAAGATCGTCGAAGCGAATGACGGCATCGACGCATTGAAAAAGCTCTCAACCCAGAAATTCGACGTCATTCTGACGGACATCAATATGCCGATCATGGACGGGCTGAAGCTCGTTTCCATGGTGCGGAACGATCCGGCGCACAAAACAATCCCCATCATTATTATCACGACGGAAGGCGCGGACGAGGACCGCAAGCGCGGTCTTGCACTGGGCGCAAACGCCTACATTGCCAAGCCGATCCAGACTGCGGACCTTCTGAACACGGTCAGCCAGATTTTGGGCGGCAAAGGATAAGCGGACCGAGGATACAACCAGCCGAAGCATGTCTTAAGGGACGGGAAACGCAACATTGCCCGTCCTTTTTTATGCCCGGACCCGGCAGGAGTTTTCGAGGCTTAAAACGGGAGCGAAAAACAAAACCTGCTAGATTCGCAGCCACCCGCGCCTGTCGGCAAAGGATGCAATTATCCCTACGAGAAAAGCAAGGCCCACGTTCCAGATGGCTAACGCGGCAGTGGCAAGAGTGATAAAACGTTCTGCGGTGTTATTGCCGAAACCGCCTGTTCCCAGGGCAAGTTGTGCTCCCGTAAAAAATAGAATTTTTACAGATTGCTTGACAAGCCAGATCGTTTTAGACATACTCAAAAGCATTCTGCGGCATGCATGAAGCAATCCTGAGGAGAACTTATGAACTATTTCCGCTATCTGCTGTTCGGCATATTTATCCTTGTGGCCGCCTGCACCACAAGTAGCCACAAGTATCCCCTAGAGCAAGACCGTCATGTTATTTCGAAGAATCTAGACTTGCAGATGGATGTGCTTGCCGGACAGCTCGCAAGCAGCCTTGAAATTCTAAAAGTTCGAAAAATCGCGGTTGTTGAATTTCCTGACCTTGACGGCAATGTCACCGTTTTGGGAAGATTTATTGCCGAAGAATTGACCACTCGGTTGGTGAAGACGAATAAAATCGATGTTGTCGAACGTCCGTTGCTCAAAAGAATCATGGAAGAACAGAAGCTCAATGCGACGGGACTGATTGATGATAAAAGTGCCATCAGATTCGGACGCGTTATGGGAGCGGTTGCTCTCGTGACGGGTACTATCGCCGATCTGAACACGGGTGTTAAGGTCAACGCGCGAATAATTGCTTCGGAAACTGGCATGGTGTACGCGGGTGCTGCGATCAAAATCCCGATGAGCACTGAAGTCGAAAGATTGCTGGGAAAACATGCGGAAAAAACAGTACAATCCGATTCCCGCCGCTTTGACGGTTTCTGGGACGTCAGCATTGCCTGTACGCCTCAGCAGGGTGCCATGGGTTATGTACTCCATATCAATGCGGCTGTGCAGGATGGCGTCCTTCACGGTCAGCATGGCACGGACGGCGTCGCGCCTTGCCTGACCCTCGAGGGGAAAATTAACCCTGATGGAAGCGCCATTATCAACGCAAAGGGACTCACGGGGGATCCCCGGCTTACTATCAATAACAATAAAAAGGGGACACCATATTCATATCATATTGAATCTAGTTTTTCTGATTACCGGGGTACTGGGAATCGGATCGAGCATCGCGTTTGTAATGTGGTGTTTATTAAACGATAGATAAGCATATTCAGTCCGGTCCCTGTGGCGAGCGTGACCGATGTATTACCATGCCGGTCGTAGCAGGCATCGGAACAGGCGCCTGTTTGTCTCTTCAGTCAGGTCGGGTAGAGCAGAGCAAAACCCGACAGAATTGATTATGACATCGACACTTTGAATATGAGTTCCGCCAAGACGTAAAAAAGACGTTGGGTTTCACTTCTTTCTACCCAACCTACAAACTACAAACTTTTTATCGAAAATAGACGCGCGTTCAACAACTGGGCGCAAACGCCTACATTGCCAAGCCGATCCAGACTGCGGACCTTCTGAACACGGTCAGCCAGATTTTGGGCGGCAAAGGATAAGCGGACCGAGGATACAACCAGCCGAAGCATGTCTTAAAGGACGGGAGACGCAACATTGCCCGTCCTTTTTTATGCCCGGACCCGGCAGGAGTTTCGAGGCTTAAAACGGGAGCGAAAAACAAAACCTGCTAGATTCGCAGCCATCCGCGCCTGTCGGCAAAGGATGCAATTATCCCTACGAGAAAAGCAAGGCCCACGTTCCAAATGGCGAACGCGGCAGTGGCAAGAGTGATAAAACGTTCTCCGGTGTTTTTGCCGAAGTCGCCTGCTCCCAGGGCAAGCTGTGCTCCCGTAAGAAACAACACGACACCGAGAACAGACTGCGGCAGCAACCGAAACAGGATTTCTACCGAGCCGCTAAAAAACAGGGCCATTACAAGCAGAATACCTCCCAGAATGATCGGAGCGCCTCCCGTTTTTGCGCCAAAGGCAACGTGACCGGCCATGCCGCCTGCGCCATGGCACATCGGAACGCCTCCGATCGATGAACCGAACACATTCAAAAGACCGGTTGAAACCGCAATGCCTTTTTCAGTGACCGGCCTGTCCGGGAAAAGCCTGTTGTTCTCTTCCCGGATCGCGATGATGGCGTTCCCCAACGTGAGCGGCAACTGGGGGATGGCAAGAAATACCGAACCGGCAAGAAAGTCCTTCCAGGTGATCTGGTGCAACGCAAAGACGGGAAGCTTGAACGACATGGAAACACCGGCAAGAGCCGTTACGAATTCCGGATTTTGAACGAGACTGCATACCGCACCGAATGCCAGCAACAGCACCATTGCCGGTATGGTGCTGTTTTTCAAAAAGAACACAGTTCCCGTCAATCCGATGAACGCTATAAGCCAGCCGCTCGCCATCATTTTCACACCCTCAAGCATGAAACTCATGCCAAGTCCCAGAATGATGCCGGTCAGAACCGGCCGGGAAATGAGCTTTGCAATCTTCGTTGTTGCGCCGGTCAGCGCAAGCAGCAGCCAGGCAAGACCGGTCACGAGACCCGCGGCATAAATTGCGGCGGGAGTAATGGCCGTTTGTGCCGCCTGCGTCGCGGCCGCGGCGCCTATCGCCTTCATGGGTTGCACGGGAAATGGTGTGCGGTAGTAAAAGCCGCAGAAAATAAGGGCAACGCCGAACGCGAACAGCACTCCGAGGGGGTCGATTTTTACCATCCCGATATAGGCGACAACAAAAGGAACGAGGGTCCCGAGATCACCAAACGCTCCTGCCCATTCCATGCGGTCGAAACGGTTTTTAGTCCTGGAAGATGGCAATGCTGTTTCTTGCTTATCCGGTTCGCGCTGATCAGGAGCATCAGGGGATGCTTCCGGTTTCAGAGGGTTCTCAGCCAACAAAAACTCCTGGAGGGTTGCGGAATTTTATGATGTGAACAAATTATAGCAAAAATTGAATTATCAGTAGTTATAATGTTTAGTTCACCTTGAATCATACCGAAATGGAGAAGCTCCTTCAGGTGTTCAGACCCTTCAATGTCAATTTCTGACAGTCATAACAGTCTTTGCACTTTGATTGCAAACTCAAAAAAAATTCTTTTTGATACCCTGTAAACAGAATTAGGCATCCTCTCAATTGTATCAACTTTTTTCAGCTTGAATGAGTTCCTTCACTCTCTCTAGATTCGGTAAGGGCTTGCCGGAGTGTTTGAGTTTTCCATTAATGATGAGCCCAGGTGTAGATAAAATGCCGTGCCGGGCAATCTCGGCGATGTCTGTAACTTTCACAATATTTGCATCGATGCCGAGTTCTTTTACTGCTTTTCTAGCCATTTCTTCCATATTGTGGCAATTTGCGCAACCAGGACCCAGAACTTTGATCTCCATCGTTTCATCCTCCTCGTAGATTGCCTTCGTTATTTCCTTGATGCGATTTTTATAACAGGTTGTCTTTGTGCCGCCTGCGGTAGCTTCAAGGAGAAAACAATCGATGCAGCAACAAGACCCGCCCGGACAATCAGATCAGCAGGGATTGCCTCATGGGTTTGATCCTCATACTCGACAGTCCTGCACTCCGCGTCACCACATGTCTCACAGCATCTGCTCTGTCCGGTGGTCGCACCAAGCCATTCTTCTACAGCCTTTCCAGCAATAGTGATCTTATTGGATTGCAATACATCCTTCGTAAAGCTCTCCCGATCGATTGCTTTTTTTCTCAGAATAACATCGATGCCATGAGGAGCAAGAGTTCGTTTCAGGTTGTTTGCAGCTTTTTCGACTTCTTGTTCCGTGGAACCACACCGAGGGCATGTTTTTTCCTGCTCATCCAGCAGCCTTTGCCATTCAATAGTGAGCACCTTCATGTCCGATACCTCCTACAAAATAGCATTAAACAGATAGCCAACTATGATAACTCCGATTGTGACAATGCCAAAAAACGTGTAAATAAGACGCATCTTCAGCACATTCTTTAATATGACAGCTTCCGGCAGAGAAATAGCAGTTACCGACATCATAAAGGCCAGGACCGTCCCCATCGCCATTCCTTTGCCAACAAGAGCCTGAACAACAGGGATCATGCCGGCCGCATTGCTATAAAGCGGTATCCCAATCAAGACCGCAACCAGCACGGCAAATGGATTGCCAGGTCCGGCGTATTTAGCTACAAAATCAGTGGGAACATACCCATGGACGATAGCCCCAAGTCCGATCCCGACGACCACATATGGCCAGATTTTTTTTAAAAGTTGAATCGTATAATCGCGGGCAAAAATAAGCTTATCCCGAAAAGTTGTTTGCATTATTTCTGTTTCAGCTGCCTTTATCGTCCAAACGTAATCCTGAACGTACTTCTCCATCTTAAGTCTGCCTATTATAATTCCGGACACAATGGCAATGAGGACCCCTGTTCCAGTGTAGATAACAGCGATCTTCCATCCAAAAAGTCCCCAGAGCATGATCAAGGCGACTTCATTGACCATGGGAGAAGAGATGAGAAAGGAAAAGGTCACTCCGATCGGAATTCCTGCCTCGACAAAACCGATAAAAAGCGGAACCGCGGAGCAGGAGCAAAACGGCGTGACAATCCCGAGCAATGCCGCCATGATATTGCCCACGAATTCCTTCTCATGGGACAGTATTTGCCTTGTTTTTTCCGGAGTAAAATACGCCCTGATGACCGCCACGACGAAGACAATGGTGATAAGAAGAAAAAATATTTTGAGGGTGTCGTAAATAAAAAAAATGAGGGCATCGCCCAGATGGCTGGTATTATCCAGTTTGAGCAATGTATAGGTGAGATAATCGGCGAATTCCTTGAGCACTGCACCCTCCATATATAAAAAATATTTTATATATTATCAAGGAAAATGCTATATGTCAATGAATATTAAATATTTTTCATGCAGGCATGTATATAAGTTTATATAAAATATAGATGCTGGAGCTTTCACTAACCAACCGAATGGTCGTTCTGGATATTACTTGAAATTGGCGCAGCCATCGATTCTCCCGGATAAAGTAAGATGCCCTGCCTTTTCGAGGTAGGGCATGAATCATATTAATATTCTATTCAATCGTCCAAGAAAGCCGATCATTTCATTGGCAACAGCGACCCATCCAAGAATTACATGACATGGTGGTTTCCGTTTTGCTTATGTTATCCACGAACTTATCCATCTGTGAAGCTGCACCCATTCTCACGGCCTTTCCAACTTCAATGGCCTCTGAAATTTCCTTCTCGTCCGCTCCGTTCTCCTTTGCCTTGCCGATATGATGTTTTATACAGGGCTGGCAATTTGCTGTAAGCGAGGCCCCTACGGCAATCAAGCTCCTGGTTTTATTGTCAAGTCCCATGTGATCTCCTTCTTTCATCTTCTTTGTCGCTCGGTTTAATACATCAACTACAACATCTCGGCTACCTTTTGCGCAACGGTGCGCGCGTGAGCCTGTATCTGATCTGGCGGCATTTCTTCTATCCCAAACATTGACCGATCGAACTTATAAAACCGATCAGCAATGATGACTTCCGGTTGAAGACCATTAATGACACCTTTCATCATGCGCGATGAACACTCGATTAGGCATCCTTCAAGAGCAATCAGCCGTCCAGCATTTTTTACCACATTACGCTGGCCGGTGTCTTTAGTGAACGCACCGCCCAGACATATTCTGATGGTTTTTTCCGGGGCAAGGGAATAGCTGAGGATATTCGCCGCCTGCCGTGCCACCTCACCTCGCAAACACGCACCTTCACAGCACATAACCGCGACGGGCTTGTTCTTTTGTCGCTCCGCATAATCCTCGCATAATGAGCAGCTGTTTTTTGTTTTCTCGATGCGCGCGATTTCATAACTGTTTATAGTGTTACCTTCAGTACCAACTCCACAATAACCCTTTTCATTCATTACTTTCTCCTCTTTAATCTGTTTAATTATAATTCTCGTCACACTTATTACTGATTCAGCTTCTCGTCTTGGAAATATTCCTGAGCATCTCCTCATATTGACTGTGGTCTATTTCACCGAGGGCGTATCTCTTTTTCAGGATTTCTTCTGCTGAGTCCTCTAAAGATCTGTTTCTTTCGGTCGGGAACATCCACTTCCCCATGCAATGAGACCTATGCATCATGAAAATACAACCAATGATCATGATGAGCATAAAAAGTGGAAAGAACCACCAGAAGCCTCCGCACCAATATTCCCAGCCAAACATTGATTTCACCTCCTTCGGTTCCGTTTGATCCTATAGACGGAATCGAGCACGAAAGGATACATTGAAAGAAATTAATTGTGAGGATATTCAGGAGAGAACAGGTTGAGGGTAGATAAAATTATTTTTCGGACTTCTTGTCACACATGAGTTCGTTGCGGTCATCACGATAAAAGTCGCACTGGCATTCCATGGCTTTCCGTAAGCGGGTTCGTGCGCGATGAAGCCTGATTTTTACAGTTTCAAGGCTTAATCCCAACATATCCGCGATCTCTCGGTTTGTGAATCCTTCAAACTCACTTAGGAGAAGGACAGAACGATAATTTTCAGGCAGTTGGTCGATAATGCCGCGAATACAAGCATTCATTTCCTTCAGGATATGTTTCTCATCTGTCCCCGATAGCGACGCATCAGAAATTTCATCTGCCAGATCCATATCATCGATAAGCAATGATTTTTTTCTTTGTTTTGCTTGTGCAGAAAGCATATGATCATATGCTGTATTTGTCGCTATACGGTAAATCCAGGTTGCCAACGATGATTCTCCTCGAAAATCATCAAGCGATTGGCTAACCTTAAGAAATACTGTCTGTGCCAAGTCTTGAGCATCTGCTTCGCCACAAAGACGGCTTAAATATCGTTCTATTTTTGGTTGAAATTCCAGGTAGACATTGTCAAAATCTTGCATATTCTGCACCTCTTAATATTATAGACGGGAAAATGAAGAAAAAGGATACGGTGGGGGCAATTTTTTTTAATTCTCATTCCGGAGCCCTTTCGGTGGGGTTAACTAATACACCTACAATTCTGCACTGAGCAAATTGTCAACAGCATGCAAGACTTCTAGTCAAATCATGCATTTTTTTATAAAACCTTGGGCTACTTTTTTTTGCTTCTTTCCTTAAAAAATACTTTTTCAAATAACATAGTAATGAATACTGCGATAGGAATGATCAATATAAGTTCAAAAATATTTTTTAATGAAAATATATCATTATTGCTAGAGACCGATATCTGATGTAACTTAACGATAATAACGAGTGCCAAGCAGAGAACTACTCTAACAATTATTTTGGACTTATTTTTCTTCATAAAGTGGTTCATTTAATTTAATCTGTCCTAAAGTTTGAGAGGTTTAAATAACCAGGAAGTAGCAAGTAACCCTACATAATTGCAGGCTTTAAGTTCGCTGCCTCTCGTTTGAACGTAACGAAATAACTTTTCCAGCCATAGCACCAAGTACAATACACCCTAGGATGTCGAGAAAAGATGAAACTGTTGATCTCAAGAAGCTGATTTCAAATAGGAAGCTCCCATCCGGCATTTTTATCTGTTCATATGGGATGAGTAGTTCAAAAACTGTGGACACAGGGCTGATTAAATAACTCATCCCTTTTAAAAATAGAAATAAAATATAATTAGTTGCAAATGATGTCTGTGCAGCTGTGTAAAGAATAAGAGTCACAAATAATATCCCCAATATATTGAATGCCAATCCTAACCGAGCCCATTTAAACCAAAAAGATATATTAGGATGATGCTTGTTTGGCCACAGAAGTAGCAAAAAACCTACCCAAAAGAAAAATGTCGCTGGCACTTGCCCATCGGTAAGAAATGGTACGGTAAAACCACCGATAATAGCTATGATTCCTAATAAATTAACCATGTGATATCGCCTTTGCGTCAAATATTCTATTCGTAACATTTAATATTGCAAAAAAATGCAAATACAAATAATACAGGAAGTTGTTAGTATCGCATTTTTCGATCGAGCCCTATATTTTATTTCTAGTTTGAATAAAATGAATGATGCTATTTTGAAAGGTCGAGCCGTTTATTACGCCTTGCTAACAATGCACCCATATATGCACTGATAATAATAATCGGCGTAAACCACGATAGAAATAAAATGCCCACAATAGTACCCGTAATAACTCCGCAAAAAACAACCATATCCTTAGCAATCTTCCCAGTAATATAACCACCAAGAAAAGAACTTAAAGCACCTAGAATCGAACTTATAATTGGGAACCATGTAGAATAAAAATACCAAGAAGAACGATTTAAGTTGTCAGCGTCAAAGGCTGGATCAGGGGAAAATACAAAGAATCCCCATCCCTCTTTGGATAAAATAGTAAATGAATATGGGACATGATGTTTTTCAAACATCACTAGATCTACAAATAGACTTGCAGCGACAGCTAGTACAAGTGAAACAATAATTGTTGATATTGTACCGATGATAATTGGCTTCCATTCTATGTGCTTCGGTAGATTGATCATCGTAGATTTTTAACGTTTAAAACTTTATTTGTTAAACTGCTTGAAAATTGCAGTTTTTTCACTCATCGTTCGACTCACAAAAACTACATCAAAACTGCATGCTCGCACTGATCGCGAAATCTGCCGTTATCAGGAAAAAGCTTGCCCTACTTGGGTTTTTTATTAAAAGCGCCCGACATAAAAACAGTTACCAGTATTCCGACTGTTAGCCCACCGAGAAATATTTTTGCGTTCTGTAAGAGGCGGCCTGCTTCAGAGTCAGATAACACTGTGTGAGCCATCTGCATTACTTTTAAAACAGACCACATGATGGCGCAGGAACCGGAAATTCGAATAGCCCTTCTAGACCAAACAGAAGCATATGGCATTTTTTTAACCGTTCCAATTGATAGCAACAATGCCAATCCTCCGAGTGTAACGATTATTAGTAATATATAGTCAGCCATAGTTGTTTATAAATTTACGCCATCACATTTTTAATTATTTTGGGGTGCCGATCCCAAATCTGTAACTGTAAAATACCAATAGTACTATACATCCCAGCGATCCGTGCCAGGCTGCGACCTACAGGAAGAAACGATGCAGTACGCTACTATTACCGTCAATCTTTTTGCGGTGCAACAATAGATCCATCCATTAATACGACGACAAATAAATAGCTTCCTGATGAGCCGTATCCTTTAATCCTTTGAGTAAACTCAATCAAATAATACCATCTATCGTTTAATTCAGGCCAGTTGATCCTCAGAAGTTTAATCGAATTGACATCATAACTTTCAAAATTAATGTACTGCTTATTCGCCCATGCTTTTGATAAGGATATGGCTTTATCAGTTGTAATAGGAGCCGTCGTTCTATTTTCAGGAGACCATACAGGTAATATGGATGCTTTTTTAGTTGTGATTTTAAAAACCTCATGTGTACCATCAGCTTTTCTTACATCATAAAGGGTAACTTCTGGTTTATTTTGGGCAACAGATATGATGGGTAGAAGAAGAACTATGATAGCCACTATGGCCCGATATATTTTCATTTTAATCCCCGCTTTACGAGTACACTGACATGCAAATAACAGGTTGTAACATAGTATACGCTCACTTTGAGCCTGGGTACGATGTATCAGGAAGTATCCTGTAGTTTTAAACTTACGATATTCTCAATAATTTATCACCGCAGTTTCTCCATAAACACGAGCTCAACTTTCGGCGACAACTGATCAGTACGGCAAATCTTATAACCAAGTCGTTTGTACAATCGGATATTGCCCTCGCTTAAAGCTCCGGTAAATAATTCAAACCGTTTGAGAAGGGGAAATGCCGTCTCAAGAGCAATCATCAGTTGGGTGCCAATGCCCCTGCGCTGAAACTCTGGGTGAACGATCAAGCGCCCGATATGACACGTATCGTCTTGAACGGCCGCCCTGACAGATCCTACAATCCTGCCGGAATGGATTGCTTTAAAGATATTTTTTTTCTCGAATTCTTTTTCCAGTTCGCCCAGTGTCTGGGTTAATGGCGGAATATTATAATCATTATATAAGGCTGCTTCGCTTTGATAGGCAAGTTACTGAAGTTCGAGTAGTGCGGCTGCATCTGTTTTGTCTGCTCTGAAAATTTCAGTCATAATTCCGCCGCTTCCGGATTCGTGGATATTTGATCACCGGCAACCAATGGAAGCTAAAATTTAATAAACGAATATACCATAAAATAAACGCCACAGACAGCATTTTATCTACCTGTCCTCTGCATTGTCGGCAAATGGCGCACAGAATCAGAGTATTGTAAAGCGAATCTCTCGAGGAAATAACGAAGAAAATTTGGATTTGCTATAAAAAATCGCTTCACATTTCCTCTTTTTTATTGTACTCTTACGATATACATTCATTGCCGTTTGAACCTGAATAAAGAACCCGGTTTCACTAAAAACACACCAAGACCAATAACCAGGGAGCTTTTTTTATGGAAAGCAAAACGCCCGGCCCCTCCAAAGGATACCAGAAGCAGATTAAAAAGGACGATCAACCGAAGCCAAAACCCAAAAGCAGCTACAATCCGGATTATTCCTCACCGACCGCGAAGAAATGGCCCCAATTCATAGAGGCCCTGCAGACAGGAAACGCGGAAACCGTCAAACAGCTGATCGAAGAAGGCATCAATGTAAATATTCTGCGCGAAGGCGCCACACCGTTGATGGTTGCCGCTTACAAAGGGCAAACGGAAATTGCGGAAATCATTCTGCAGGCGGGCGCGAATATCAACGAAAAGAATGAAGACGGTTGGACCGCGCTGCACAAGGCGGCATACGAGCAGGACAAAACAGAAATCATTGATCTGCTGATGCAGTCAGGTGCTGACGTCGAAGCAAAGAACAGGTTCGGAAAGACGGCGCTGCAGCTGGCAGAAGAAAAAAGCCATCGTGATATTGTACGGGTCATCAAAAGCCATTTGACGCAGCAGAGCCAGGACGTGCAGGAATGGGAAGATTTTCTGAACACGCCCGACGGCAAACCGTACAAGCAGACACGACGCTACGAATCGCTGGCGCCCTTGTTTAAATTCTGGTGGCTGCCTTTACCTGTGCTTGGCGCTATCGGACTTCTGATCGGTTTTTTGTCCGGCCTCGCTCTTCTGCTGTGCATTATCGGCATTGTGTCCGGAGCCTTTGCCGGACTTGGTATCTTTTTGTGGGAGCGCAATCTGCGGACATATTTGGACGGATTGGGGCCCCTGCCGCATCTGGATATCCACATATTGCGCCAGAAAAGAAAGGCGGGAGAATCCTTGGCAGCGGCGGCTCAACAGAAGTCAGGACCCGTTGATGCTGCAACCGACGACCAGTCCGCGGAGAAGTCCGGAGAGACAGGCACCTTTCAAGCTGTTCTCGACCAGGCGTCTGCCGAGGGACGGTCAGACGATCTGGGCCTTATACAGACCCGGAAGACAATCGGAAGACGAAAACTAGAAATCGGCATGTACGCCGCGATAGCGGTACTTGCAATTCTTGCGATTACGGCTCTTGTTTACAGAAATTCAATTGTTCAGTGGTACTCCGCAAAGAAGCTGGAACGAAGCGGGATTCAGCTTTCCGAGCGGGCGTTCCTGGCAGAAGTATCAAAGAACAATGAAGAAGCAGTGAGCCTGTTCATCAACGCAGGAATCAACCTGGCCGCGAAGGATGAGCAGGGCAGAACCGCTCTGATGATCGCCGCAGAAAAAGAGAACGCAGCGATACTCAAGAGACTGGTCAAGCGCGACCCTGCGTTGCTGAACCATTATGATTCGAACGGGAACACGGCCCTGATGAACGCCGCGCGCCAAGGACGCATAACTGCTGTGTCGCTGCTGCTCGAAAACGGCGCAGATGTCAATTACCTCGTGCCTTCGGCAGAAGGCGCGGCCACGGCACTGCAGGCGGTTTTGAGCGCCCCGGATTTCAAAGACGAGCACATGAATGTTCTCCAGAAACTTCTGCAGCAGGGCGCCCAGGTGAAAGCCCGAAACAAGGCGGGTCAGTTTCCGCTGCTGTTCGCAGCCGAACACGGCTATACGAAAGCGGCGGTATCGCTCCTGGAGCAGGGGGCTGATATCAACGACATGACTCCGACCGGCCAGTTTCCGTTGATGGTGGCCGCCTGTAAGGGATACTTTGAATTTATCGCGACCCTTGCGTCAAAAGGCGCGAACATGATGACGACCCAGCCTGACGGAAAAACACCGCTTATGTGCGCCGCTCAGGAGGGCCACATAAGTACGATCAGGGTCCTCCTTGAGAACGGTTCGAATATCAATGCAAAAACAGCAAGCGGCGCGACCGCACTGACGGAGGCCACCAGAGCGGGGCGTGTCGAGGCCATACCGGTTCTTCTCGAACAGGGGGCAGACCCCGATGGGTCATATATCCCGGATTCATTTCTGGCCTTGCAGGGGAAAAAAGTTGCGATCAGTGCAAAAAATGACAAAGCCGGCGACATTGTAAAGCGGATCGGTAAACAGGCCGCTCTGGACGGGTATACGGTTAACGACAGGACAAGCAAGGAACAAAAAATTACGGCCTCGTTGAAAGGTTCATGGAACAGGATGCTGATGGAACTGTCAAAGAAAAATCCTGTTGTGCTTGCAGTGAAAGACAAGGAAGTGTTTGTCTGGTCCTATAATCCGGCGGCTGTAAAGCGCGACGCAGGAACGCCGTGATAAAATCGTCCGGGCTTCAAGAGCGTGGCAAAGGAACATGCTGCGGCCTGATTTGACGTTGACAACTGCGGTGTTGTATGATATGGTAGGTAACAAAAAATAGTTGTACCTTTTGGTCCGCATCTTCCCATTCTATATTGTGATTCATATAAAACGAGCATTGCTCGTACTATCTAAGGAGGGTCATTATGAGGAACAGAAGTATATTATTTTTGGGAATCATCGCGGTGCTTTGTCTATTCGTGCTCTGGGGGTGCCCGAAGAAGTCCGAAGTGACATCAGGGGATGCTCAGCAGGAGACCGCGGCAGCCGCCGGTGATAAAGCGGGTGCCGAAAAAGCGGGAGCTGCAAATGGAGTGAAAGCTGGAGCAACCGCAAAAGAGCGCGCAGCAGCAGCATCTGCAGGCTTACAGCCGATCTATTTTGATTTTGACAAATCGATTGTCCGCAATGATGAAAAAGCCGTTATGAAAGCGAACGCAGAATGGCTCAAGGCAAATCCGAAGGTCAATGTCAGAATCGAAGGAAACTGCGACGATCGCGGGACCAAGGAATACAACCAGGCTCTCGGCCAGCGCCGCGCTGCAAGCGCCAAGAAGTATCTCACGGATCTCGGCATTTCAGGAAAGCGGATTTCCCTGATCAGCTACGGCAAGGAAAAACCGGTCTGCACTGCGGCCACGGAAGAATGCTGGCAGAAGAACCGCAGAGGCGATCTTGTTTCCGTGACGAAATAGACCGCATACACACGATCTGAATTGTGGAACAACGGGGAACCTGGGAAGAGTTGAGGTTCCCCGCGCTTCCTTCCCGAGGGCGTGCTGTCGTGTACCGCCCGGTGAAATAAATACTATGATGAATAGAATTTTAACAATAGCAATCTGTTCCCTGATGCTGCTGTTTACAATGATGGCCTGTGCGCCGCAATCGGAACTTGTACGGACCAGGTCTGAAGTGGCCGACATCCGCGATGATCTGTCCGCGGCAAAATCGAAGCTGCAGGATGTCCAGAACCGCCTTGATATGCTCGATGCAAACATCAAGGGGACGGTTGATCTGCAGAAGACAATTGCTGACTATGGGACCAAGTCAGACCAGCTTACTACGGACATGCAGCTTCTTCAGGGGAAACTGGAGGAAAATAATTTCCGCATTGCCGAACTTGCACAGAAACTTGACGATAAAAGCTTTAAACTCG
The DNA here is from genome assembly GCA_963663225.1 of Nitrospirota bacterium. Classification (GTDB taxonomy): domain Bacteria; phylum Nitrospirota; class UBA9217; order UBA9217; family UBA9217; genus JBAZLV01. The sequence continues at coordinate 1,830,206 of OY760142.1, forward strand.
CAGAACTTTCTGCAAAAGTTGAAGAACTTGAAGCAAAATTAAAGCAATCAAACGGTGGAACGCCCGCAGCTTCAGGAAAGCAGGCGTCGAAAACGCTGGAGCCGTCCGATGCCTATCGCCAGGCGAAGAGTGATTTCGACAAGAAAAATTACGACCTCGCCCTTGCCGGGTTTCAGAATTATGTTGCACACTTTCCCGACACAAGCCAGGCTGACAAGGCGCAGTACTGGATTGGCGAATGTTATTATGCCAAAAAGGACTTCACCAAGGCTATTGATGCATTTGACAAAGTCATAAAAACTTATCCCAAAAGCGATAAAGTGCCCGGGGCGAAGCTGAAAATCGGTTTCTCCTATCTGAACGAAAGAAACAACGCGAAAGCACGGGAATATTTGTACAAAGTCATAAAAGAGCATCCCGCGACCGATGAGGCAAAACTGGCGAAGGATAAGTTGAAAAAAATAACCAACTAGGCCGTATTGTCAGTATATTCCCCCCTTCCCAAAGGTCTTTCCACAATTTCCTTCTGTGGCATTCAGCGCATATGGGTAGCAATGCAAAAGATGTAATCGTACAGCCGTGCCGATTGGTGCCGCCTATCCGGCTAAAAATACGGCATGGCATGTACACATGCTCTTTCGATCAAAGGACCGGACAGCGGCGACACAGCAGCTTGATGCCTAGTAAGAGGAACAAGAATGTTTTTTGAAAAGATATTTATCAGACTCATCTGGCTGATTGTTTTGCTCTGGAGCAAGACAATCAGGTTCCGTATGGTGAACAAGGAAATCCAGGACCGGCTGATTGCACAGGGACAAAACTGCATTTATGCCTTCTGGCACGGGAGTCTGCTTATGCTGCTTAAATCCCACCATGATTCAGGCCTTCTGATTCCGGTGAGCGAGAGCAGGGACGGAGAGTTTATAACGCGGGTGATCACCACATTCGGGTTCGAAGTCGCGCGGGGATCAAGCAAACGAAAAGGGCACAGGGCGCTTTACTCTCTGGTCACCAGAATGCGCAAAGGGAAAAATGTCGGAATAACCGTGGATGGACCGCGTGGCCCCCTTCACAAGGTAAAAAAAGGGGCGCTTTTCCTTGCTGCTGTTTCCAAAGCCCCCATCGTCCCTGTCGCGACCGCGGTAAAACACGCATGGATTTCCAAAAGAAGCTGGGACAGACTGATCGTTCCGTTTCCCTTCACCGAAGGTCTGATTATGCTCGGCGAGCCGATCTATGTGCAGGACACATCGGAAGAGGCCATAGAAGCCGGGCAGAAAACGCTCGAGGCGGATCTGATAAAACTGACGCAGGCAGCGCAGGCCCATATCTCAGGCAACGGCCGCAATAGAACGCAAGAATAACAGCGGCGCACCAAAGGCGGCGCTGGAACGTTTCCACACGACGGACATCATTTATTCCAATTCCGGAATATATTTTCAAATCTTATGAAAAAAGCAAAAATCCTTGTCGTTGAAGATGAAAGAAATATTTCGGATATTGTAAAAGCATATCTTGAGCGGGAGGGATTTGAAGTGGTTGTTGCGGCCACCGGAAAAGCAGCGCTCAAGGAGGCCGGAAAAAATGTTGATCTCATCGTCCTGGATCTTAAACTCCCCGACATTGACGGTGAGATCGTCTGCAAATCAATCAGGGAGTTTCTTGACGTCCCGGTGATCATGCTTACCGCAAAAAGCGCCGAGGATGACCGGGTCAGGGGGCTGGGCCTGGGTGCGGACGATTATGTGGTAAAACCGTTCAGCGCACGGGAACTGGTCGCGCGGGTAAAAGCTCATGTACGACGCGCGCGGATCGGAGAAAAAAAGGAGCTTTCCTTTGAAGGAAGGGCCCTTGTTATCAACACCCAGGCACATGCCGTCCAAAAAAATGGTAAAGATGTCGATCTGACGAACACCGAGTTCAGGATTCTCCTGAGCCTTGCGGAGAAGCCGGATGTCGCGTTTTCCCGCCTGCAGCTGATTACGAACGCGCAGGGATATGATTTTGAAGGCTTTGATCGGGTCGTGGATGCGCATATCAAGAACATCAGGCACAAGATTGAAGACGACCCCGCCTCACCATCCTTTATCAAGACCATGTACGGCGTAGGATACAAATTCATAGGCAGGCCTGACAAATGAGAACGAAACTCTTTCTTGCATTCATAATTCTGATATTGATTATCCTGCTTTCCTCCCTGGTCTTTGCAGTCGCAATTCTGAAGGATTTTGATACGTATACCGAAAAAGTTAAACGGGATCATGTGTATTGGATCATTGCTTCCATTGAGGACGCATACCGGGGTAACGGCGGCTGGGACCCCAGGATACTTTCCGAGTCCATCCACTGGGCTATGATGATGGGGCTCGATATAAAAATAACCGACAGAGCAGGAAATGAAGTCGTCCCTGCACACCATGTCATGGATTCGTTGACTCCGAACATGCAGCGGCGCATGGAAGAGCTTTTCCATGTCCACACGGAGGCTAATCTTCCGTATGAAGCATTTCCCCTCACCTCCCATGGTGAAAAAGTCGGCTCGCTCCACGCCCGTGCTTTCCAGAAAAAAGAGCTGGCCGAGCAGGAGTCCGTTTTCAGGGTGCGGGTCAAAAACTTTCTTTATTTTTACCTCGTTATTGCCGGGACCGGATCGGTTGCCGCCGGTTTTTTGCTCAGTCAATATCTTTCCAAACCAGTCTTATCTCTGAAAAAAGCGTCGGAAAAAATAACTGCGGGAGATTTTTCTGCGCGGGTCCCGACTGTGTCTTTTGATGAAATCGGTGATCTTGCAGCAACGTTCAATACAATGGCTGAGTCGCTCCAAAAAGAGGCGCTTCTCAGGAAACATCTTACCTCGAACATTGCGCATGAGCTGAGGACGCCGCTAACTATCATGAAAACCCAGGTTGAGGGAATGTCCGACGGTGTTTTGCGCGACCCGCACCGAGGGTTAGAAAATATACAGCGGGAAATAGAAAAGCTTATTGCACTCGTCAAAGGCATAGAAGACATGACCGCGGCAGAATCCAGTTTTTTCTCGAAGGGGACAGTAGAACGGGTCAATTTCAAGGAACTTATTGCCGGCCTGGTTCAGGACCTGTCAGCCGCCTTGCAAAGCCGCGGATTGTATGTCCGGATTCTGAACGACGAGGATATTATGGTAACAATGGATATCGGCAAACTCGAGATGGTTCTCCGGAATATTCTTGCCAACGCGGCAAAGTTTACCGAAATCGGCGGTGTGACTATAACGTACGGAAAGGACGACCGCAATATGCTGCACATAGAAATTGCCGATACAGGACGAGGCATTGCGGAAAGCGAGCTGCCGTTTATTTTCAATCGATTTTACAAGGCTGAAAATTCCGTTCCTGACGGCGTGGGTCTTGGCCTCGCAATAGCCAAAGAGCTCATCAGCATTATGGCCGGTGAAATATCGGTGCAAAGCGACAGGGGAAAAGGCTCTTGCTTTAAAATAGTGCTGCCCATTGCGGAATAGAACCGGAGCTGTAATAGCAAAAAAACCGCTGTTTTCTGCTTGACGCAATACATCAGTTCATACCTCATCCACCGGGCAGTGCCCTTCACAAATACTCCGATATAATGTGCATTTTTCGTTGTTGCTGAATCTATCCCTGTGGCAGGGAAATCCTCCAATTTTTATTATTCTTCATAATTTCTTCACCATGGTGTGGCATACTTTCATCAATAAACATCGCAAGTATCTCAAATATTTCTGAGGAGGCGGGAGTATGAAAAAAACACTGACAATAGTACTAGCATTGTTTCTTATGGCAGGCGCAGCGTCAGCCGGAGGTTATGAGGTCTCAAAGAAGGCGGGTGAATATAATGTTGCTGTTGTCCTTGACCGGAACCCGCCGGTCGCAGGAAACAACGAAATCAACCTTGTTATTAAGGATGCAGCAGGCAACGTTGTCCGGGACGCACAGGTGAAAATTGAATATTCCATGCCGGCCATGCCCGGTATGCCGCCCATGCGCCATAAAACCAGCGCGACCCTGCAGGGGGATTCCTACAAGGCTGTCATGACATTCTGCATGGGCGGAGCATGGACAATCGAGATCAAAATCGCCCGGGCCGGCAAAACGTCTCAGATGAAGTTCATGGTGGACGCTTCGTAAGAGGGTTTGCAGGGTGTCCCGTTACTGAAAGGGATTTAAAATCGCATCATTCACTAACTCTTCAAAATTGTGTGATATCCTTAGTCTTAAGAAACACAAAAACGGCATATGACATGCCCGGTTAATCTTATCGGAAGGAGAAGAATATGAAAAAGAGCATACTTATGATGATGGCCGTACTTTTGGTAACGGGTATTGCCTCTGCAAAAGGATATGAGATCCAGAAGAAGGCAGGCGAATATGACGTCACTGTAGCTATTGACAGAAATCCGCCGGTAACCGGCAACAATGGAATCAGCATTTCGGTAAAGGATGCCGCAGGAAAACCTGTCAAAGACGCTGCGGTAAAAGTGGAGTATTCCATGCCGGCCATGCCGGGAATGCCGGCCATGAATTACAAGACCGACGCGGTGCTTCACGGCGATGAGTACAAGGCCATGATGTCCCTTTCCATGGGCGGTTCCTGGAACATTGCAGTGAAAATTTCAAAAGCGGGAAAAATATCCACCATGAAGTTCACCGTGGATGCGAAATAGGCGGACTATGAAAAAGGAAGAATACAGCAGAGAGAGAAATATACCCTGGCGATTTTTCGTGAATGTGGTACTGGCTCTGCTGTGTTCTGTATTCCTGTGGCCTCGCACCGCGGTAGCCGCGGACGAAGCTCCGGGCCTTCAAGCGCTGATTGAAGAAGCCCTGAAAAACAATCGGGAGGTGCGGGCGGCGGAAGCGAAATGGAACGCATCAACGTACCGGGTCCCGCAGGCGGAAAGCCTGCCGGACCCCATGGTCATGTTCGGCTATCAGAATGAAGGCTGGAACAGATATACCTACGGTCAGATGCAGGGATCGCAGTGGATGTATTCGGTGTCCCAGACATTTCCGTTTCCGGGGAAACGGTCGCTCAAGGGAGAAATGGCCGCTCGGGAGGCGGAAAGCTACGCCGCGGCGTACGAGGCGGTTCGCCTCAGGGTTGCCGCGTCGGTCAGGCAGCTCTACTATGACTTGTTTCTCGCATACAAAACGTCCGACCTGATCCAGGACAAAACAGCCCTGTTCACCAGAATAGAAGACGCCGCACTGGCCCGGTATTCCGCAGGCTTGGGCACGCAGCAGGAGGTGCTCATGGCGCAGACGGAAAAATACATGCTGCTTGAAAAAGAGACCATGCTCAGTCAAAAGATGGAATCGCTGCAAGCGATGCTGAATAACGCGATAGGTAGAGAGGCGAATGCCCCACTCGAGCGGCCGGCCGCGCCTGAACGGTCGGTCTTCGGCCATTCAGCGGAGGAACTACTCGCTCTGGCCTACGAACATTCACCGGAAATCCGGTCTCGTGAAAAAATGAAGGACTCCTCGAAGGCACAGATCAGTCTGTCGCAGAAGGATTACTATCCGGATCTTACTCTCGCCGGAAGCGTCTACCAGCGCAAAGGGGATTTTGAAGACATGTGGAGCCTCACCGCCACGATCAACATTCCCCTCTTTTTCAGAAAAAAACAATCGGCCGTTGCTGAAGCACGGTCTCTCTCCTATCAGGCGGAGAGCGAACTGGAGGCGGTCAAACTGATGCTTTCGTCGACCATACGGGACAATTTTTCCATGCTGACCATGGCGGAAAAACTGATGGATTTATATAAAGTCGGCCTTATCCCGAAAACCTATCAGGATTTCGAGTTGGCCCTTTCGGGCTACCGGTCGGGGAAGGTTGAGGCCATAACGGTCATCAACCGGCTGAAGGCTCTCCTTGATTATGAGACCCTGTACTGGGGACAGTACGTGGAGCGGGAAAAGGCCGTTGCACGGCTGGTATCAATTGCAGGAATTGCAGATCCGAAAACGGTGGTGATAAAAAATGAACATTAAACGATTCGCTCGCATTGCGGTTTTTTCCGTGCTTGGAGGTGCAGTCGCGGTATTTCCCGTGTCCACCTTCAATGGGCAAGCACTATTGCAGCAGGCCTACGCGCAGCATGCAGGACATGGCGAAGGAACGCCGTCAAAAGAGCAGGCCGCAGGCCAGCCCGAAGAGGAAGCCTCCACGGTGGAGATACCCGCGGACAAGCAGCAGATGATCGGCGTCAAAACAGCGTCGGCAACCGTGCAATCAATCCGTAAAACCATCAGGACTGTGGGAAGGGTAGAGGCGGATGAAAAGAAACTTGCCACGATCAATCTCAAATTTGAGGCGTGGATAGAGAAACTCTATGTAGATTATACCGGTAAATATGTAAAAAAAGGAGAAGCGCTTGCCGAAGTTTACAGCCCGGAACTGTTTGCGACCCAGCAGGAGTTTATTAATCTGCTCAAATGGAAAAACCGAAAAAGTGACGTGAAAAGCACGGAGATGGACGCGATGCTTTCCCGTGACGCGGAGGCAATCGTTGAAGCGGCGAAACAGCGATTGAGGCTGTGGGACATCTCGGATGAGCAGATTAATTCCCTAGCGGAGACCGGAAAACCGATCCGGACGCTTACGATTTTCAGCCCTGTCAGCGGTTATGTCATACAGAAAACGGCACTCCAGGGAATGCGGGCCGCTCCCGGAGAAAAACTTTTTGACATAGCGGATCTGTCCACCGTCTGGATCATTTCCGACATTTACGAATATGAGCTTTCCCTGATCCGGGCAGGCGACACGGCGAAAATCACGATGAGTTATTTCCCCGGAAAAGAGTTCAACGCCCGTGTCGATTATATCTATCCTGTTCTCGCCGGTGAAACAAGGACCGCCAAAGTGCGGTTTTCCATGCCGAATCCCGGCGGACAGCTGAAACCCCAGATGTTTACGAACGTGGAGCTGAAAATAGGCATGGGAAGGAAGCTGGTTGTTCCTGAAGACGCAGTCATCGACACCGGCGCGCGGCAGATTGTTTATGTGGACAAGGGGGACGGAAATTTCGAACCGAGGGAAGTAACTGTCGGGACCCGGTTCGACGGCATGGCGGAGATCGTGAAAGGATTGAAGCCGAAAGAAAAGGTCGCTGCTGCCGCAACATTCCTGATTGATTCGGAAGCGCGTTTGAAAGGCGTTGTGAAATAGAACCGAACGCACGGTGTTGCGCGGGAGCAAGAACGCATCTCCCGAAGTTTTTTCAGGCCGCTGGTACTGAGGAACATCCAGCGTATATGCTGAGGAATATGATGGTATGATTGCCAGGATCATTGAGTACAGCGCCAAAAATAAATTTATCATTTTTCTGTTCGTGATCTTTCTGTGTATTTGGGGCTATCTCTCACTCAAAAACACCCCGCTTGATGCCATCCCCGATTTGAGCGACACGCAGGTTATCATCTACACGGAATGGCCGGGCCGAAGTCCGAACCTGGTGGAAGACCAGGTGACCTATCCCATCAGTGCGACTCTTCTTGCGGCCCCGAAGGTCCAGGTCGTGCGGGGATTTTCCTATCTGGGAAGCTCGTTCATTTACGTCATCTTTGAAGAAGGGACCGATATCTACTGGGCAAGGAGCAGAGTGCTGGAGTATCTCCAGGCGGTAAAAGGCAAGATTCCCGTCGATGTGAACCCGGTACTGGGACCCGATGCCACCAGCGTGGGATGGGGATTTTCCTACGCAGTGACTGATGAAACCGGGCACTATGATCTTTCGCAACTCCGTACGGTGCAGGACTATACGATCAAGCTTGCTCTTGAAAGCGTGCCCGGCGTTTCACAAGTTGCGAGCGTCGGCGGATTCGTCAAGCAGTATCAGATTACGGTGGACCCAAACCGGCTTGCCGCATTCAACATTCCCGTGACTAGGGTGATGGAGGCGGTCAAAAAAAGCAACAGCGATGTTGAAGGAAGGGTTCTGGAGTTTTCGGGCGTGGAATACATGATCCGGGGCCGGGGATATATCAACTCGGTCAAGGACATTGAAAACATTGCCGTAGGAAGCAGCGGCTCCGGCACGCCTGTTTTTTTAAAAGACGTCGCCCGGGTGCGGCTGGGTCCGGAGATACGGAGAGGACTTGCCGAACTCGACGGCAAGGGAGAAGTTGCGGGCGGCATTGTGGTGGTGCGGTTCGGCGAAAATGTCCTGAACGTCATAGACCGGGTGAAGGAAAAGATCAGGAACAGCATCGAACCAAGCCTGCCGAAGGGCATGAAGATCACGGTCACCTATGACCGGTCCGATCTTATCCATCGATCAATTGCCACCCTGAAGGAAGAAATTTTCAAGCTTGCGGTTGCGGTAAGCATCGTCTGCGTCGTGTTTTTGTTTCATCTTCCCAGCGCGCTTGTGGTCATTCTGACATTGCCGGTTGCCATTATCATCTCCTTCATCCTGATGCATTTCCTGCATGTTACATCGAACATCATGAGCCTTTCCGGCATCGCGATCGCCATCGGCGCCATGGTGGACGCATCCATCATCATGGTGGAGAATGCGCATAAAAAACTTGAAGAATGGGAGCATGCGGGCAGGCCGGGCAGCCGCACGGAGGTCATTATCGAAGCGGCACAGGAAGTCGGGCCGTCGCTCTTCTTTTCCCTTCTGGTGATCACCGTCGGGTTTCTTCCGGTTTTCTCGCTTCAGGCGCAGGCGGGCAGGCTCTTCAAGCCGCTGGCGTATACCAAGACGTTCGCCATGCTCTTTTCATCGTTTCTCGCAGTGACGCTGACTCCGGTGCTGATGACGCTGTTTATCCGGGGGAAGCTGCGGCCAGAGGAATCGAATCCGGTGAGCGTTTTCCTCCGCCGGATCTATGAACCAGTCGCCGTAATCACCCTGCAATTCAGGAAAACAGTCATCATTGCCGCGCTCCTTATCATGGCCGTGACGGTGTATCCTTTTCTGAAGCTCGGAACGGAATTCATGCCGCCGCTGTACGAAGGGACGCTTTTTTACATGCCGGTCACGGTGCCGCCGCCTTCCATCTCGGTTGTGTCCGATCTTCTGCAGCTGCAGGACAGACTGCTCATGAAGATTCCGGAAGTTGCGCAGGTCTTCGGAAAGGCGGGGCGGGCGGAAACGGCGACGGATCCCGCGCCGCTTGAAATGTTCGAGACCGTCATCAATCTCAAACCGGAATCCGAGTGGCGAAAGGGAATGGACGTCGAGAAGCTCAAGAATGAAATGAATGACGCGCTTTCCATCCCCGGCGTCGCCAACTCCTTCACCATGCCGATCAAGGCCCGAATAGACATGCTCGCCACGGGCATACGGACGCCGGTCGGGGTCAAGGTGCTCGGCCCCAACATCGAGGAAATCGAGAAGACAGGCCTTGCCGTCGAAGAAGCGGTAAAAAATATCAAGGGTACGAGGAGCGCCTATGCCGAACGGGTGACCACCGGGTATTACCTGGATATTGTTATCAAACGGGAGGAGGCGGCGAGGTACGGTCTGGCGGTTGATGATATCCAGCAGGTCATCCAGTCCGCCGTAGGCGGCATGAACCTCACCACAACGATCGAGGGCCGGGAGCGGTATCCGGTGAATGTCAGGTACTCGCAGGAGCTGAGAGATTCCATTGAGAAGATGAGGCGGGTGCTTGTGCCGGTGTTCTCGGGAGGCGCAGGGTCGTCAGCGGCGGATCCCATGCAGCCTGCCTCCAGTCGTCAGACTTCGGCACAGAATGCAAGATTGCTTCAAGTGCCGCTGGGTGAAATTGCGGACATCAGGATCGTGAAAGGTCCGACGGCGATCAAGAGCGAGGAAGGCCTCCTGACCGCATACGTGTACATCGATTTTTCAGGGCGCGACGTGGGCGGCTATGTTGAGGAGGCCAAGGCAAAAGTGAACGAATCGGTCAGACTTCCTCCGGGATACCGGCTGCAATGGAGCGGAGAGTACGAATACATTCTGAAAACCCATGAACGGCTGAAGATGGTCATTCCGTTGACGATTCTGATCATCTTTGTCCTTATTTATTTCAACACCCGGTCCGTCGGCAAGACATGCATTGTTCTTCTTGCCGTGCCGTTCTCTCTCGTGGGGTCCTTCTGGTTTCTCTATTTGCTGAACTATAACATGAGCATTGCCGTGTGGGTCGGAATCATTGCGCTTGCCGGCCTGGATGCCGAGACCGGCGTGGTCATGCTTCTGTACCTCGAGCTTGCTTATGACAAGTGGAAACGGAATGGTAAGCTGAAAACAGCAACCGACCTGAAAGAAGCGGTGATGGAAGGTGCGGTGAAGCGGATCCGGCCGAAAATCATGACCGTAAGCGTCATTCTGGCGGGCTTGGTCCCCATTATGTTCAGCCACGGAGCTGGATCGGATATCATGAAACGCATTGCCGCGCCCATGATCGGCGGCATTGTGACATCGACCTTTCTCGAGCTGCTTATCTATCCGGCGATTTACATAACCTGGAAGGAATGGGAAATAAAGAAAGCGAAAACAGAAAACCTGAAAACATAACAAAGACAGCGGGGAAATAATGCTGTTCGTTATTTCTGTTTTTCGGACATTGCGGCATCATAACGTTTCATATAATCGCCGACCATGCGTTCCGAATCACAGCCCAAGGCTTTTGCGTAGAGCGAGAGGAAGCCGCGGAGATAGGGCCGTGCCGGCAGTTTTTTAAAATTTTCCGATTCGATGAACTCAAGATAGCGGGTGCCGATTTTCGTTATGTCGGCGATGCTGCGGATTGTCTGGCCATGCTGCTCACGCAGTATCCGGATGGCAGGACCGGTGAATTCGGTCACCAGGCCGGAGACCGGAGTGGCACTTGGTTGCGGCCGCTCCCCGGGTTCCTGCTGCATCGGCTGCTGCGGTTTTTCAAGGAAGCGGTTTTCCGAAGGCAAAGAAAAGGCGGGTTGGACTGGCACGGACTCGATTTTCCGGGAAAATTCCGGAAAGGGAGAGTCATCTCCTTCCTCTGCACGACTTTTGAGCATGGCATCATACCGTTTCCGGTTGTCTTCATAGACAAGCGTGCGGTACGCCTCCTCGATTCGCTGGTGCATTATCGCTGTTTCCTCCGGCGTGAAGAGAGAATACAGCGCGATGGAGTTCGGCTCATACACGCGTCGTATCCGTTCGTACGCTTTGTGAATTTCCTGCTTCGTGGCCGTCGGGCTGACTTCCAGCAGTTCGTAAAAATTCAGGTTCTCAATTTTTTTCAACATTGCTCTCCTCCCTTCTCAGTACAGCACGTTGAGTGAGAGCTGCTCTTTTCTGAGCAGGTTATGAACAATACGTTCGATGCAGCGTGACGGACGAGAATACGGATATTCCACGGCGAGCGGCCGTTTGCTTCGTATGGACTGCCAGACGCAATCATCGTATTCAACATAGCCGAGATATTCGAGATTGATGCCGAAGTATTTATGGCAGGCGCTCTTCATGGCGAATCCGATTTGAATGTCGTTTTTGGTGCGCACCTGGTTCACCACCAGCTTCGGTTTGAACTTTGCCACTTCAAGTTCGAGGATTTCCCCCACTTCCCGCTCCATCTGCTTGACCCGCTCGATCAAATCGTACGGTGTCCGGATGCCCATGCTGTTTTTCTGGTCCATGGCGGCGTCTATCAAGTCTTTGATCCCCTGGTTGCTGACGACGCGTTTAAACCGCCGGTAGAAGGCGCTTTTAATGAAGCGGTATGCGTTTTCGATGGCCGTGGGTTCCGGCAGCACCACCAGAATACCGTGGTCCGAGAACAGGAAAAAATCCAGAATATTGAAGGAAGTGCCTGCGCCGAGGTCCAGGAGAATGTAATCCGCGTCCAGGGTCTCGAGATGGCGCAGCAGCCGGGTTTTCTGGGCAAAGTTGGGGTTCGCCGCATCAAGAAAATCCTGCGCGCCGCTGATGAGGTACAGATTGGGAATGGCTGTTTTAATGACGACATCGTTGATGCTCTCAACCCGGCGGTTCAGAAAGTCTGAGAGCGTGACATCCGGCACGCCGATGCCGAGCGTTGTGTGAAGATTTGCCCCGCCGAGGTCAGCGTCAACCAGCAGGACCTTTTTCTTGAATCGGGAGAGAAAGATGCCGACATTGCCGGTAATCAGGCTTTTGCCGATCCCTCCCTTGCCTCCGCCGATCGCCCAGATTTCCTTTTTTCGCAGTGCGTCCTGCAGTTCCGTGTCTAGCATCATCCGGCGCTGTTCTCCCTGTTTGCGGCCGCGCTCACCGGCTCGGCCTGCGGTGCTTCCGACTCCGCAGCAGCCGGTTCCTCTTCCGGCGCCGCATCCGCGCTTTCCGGGGATAATTCTTCCATGACCTCTTCACCGGGTTCCAACTCCTGAAATTCCTTCAGAGTCGGAAGCGCGGAAAGATCCCTTAAACCGAAGTACTGGAGAAATTCCTGGCTTGTGCCGTACAGCATGGGTTTGCCGGGGATGTCTTTTTTCCCGACAATCTTGACGAGACGGCGCTCCATCAGGTTGCGCACGATGCCGCCGATGTTCACTCCTCTGATGGCTTCAACTTCGGTGCGGGTGATAGGCTGCTTGTACGCGATAATGGCAAGTGTTTCAAGCGCCGGCCGCGACAGTTTGGATGATGCCTTTACGGATCTGAATTTTCGTATCCAGCCGGCATTTTCCGGTCTGGTAACGAGCTGGTATCCCCCGGCAACTTCCGCAAGCAGGATGCCGGAGACCCTTGCGTCATATTCATCCCGCAGCGCTTCAATCTGTGACTCAATTTGATCTTGCGTGAATTCTTCAAAAATGCCCTTGAGGCGGTCCAGGGACAGGGGAGCAGCTGCGACGAAAAGCAGGGATTCTATCGCTGACTTTAACTGAGGACTGTCCGGAGAAGAAGGCTGGGCCGCGATTTCTGCGGAGACCTCCTGGTTTTCCAGCGCCTGCAGCAGGGGCTGATCCTGGGGCGTCTCTGCCGCTGTTTGTTCCTGAACAGATTGGAGGGGTTGATTTTCTGCAGCAGGTTCCTGCCTGGGTTCCTCCTGCTCCGGTTGGACCGGGGCATTGTCCGACGCAGGCTCCTGGTGCTGCTCCTGCGCGGCCTGCGGCTGTGGGTTTTCAGTTGATTTCAGTTGCTGATCTTCCAAATGTACGGTACCTCGTCTTAATCGCTTTATTAAGGAGTCGGAAATGAAGCCTGAAATATATTGAAAAAATTTTCCTAGGGCTTTAAAAATCATCGATAATGAAGAGTATGGCTTGATGAAATAGGGCCCCGGTAAATCTTATCCGAACAGGCTCCCTGTTGCTGTATCACGATTCTGCGCATCGGTTACGGCTTTCATAATTCTGATGGCGCCGAATTCTTCGACTTGAAAAACTTTTACAACCCGTGTTTTGATAAGTTCGAGAGTCGCCAGAAACGTTGCGATCACCTGGGGTTTTGTATTGTTTCCTTCAAAAAGATCGGTGAATAATACACTGTCCGCTGCTTCGAGCCGTGCCAGTATCTGGGATATTTTTTCAGTAATGGAGACGGTATCGGTCGTGACTTCGAATGATACATCAGGAACGCGCGCCATTACGTCCTTGAGCGCCGCCAGAAGATCAAAGAGATGAAAGTCGAACAACAGCGGCTCATCATCCGCCGGTACGCCGGGGCCGGCATCGGCCGGCCGCGTGTATATCTTCGACCAGGTCTCCTCTTTGTTTTCAAGCGATCCCGCCGCTTCCTTGAAGCTCTTGTATTCAAGCAGCCTGCGGATCAGTTCGGCACGCGGGTCAACGCCGTCCTCCTCGTTTTCAGGGTTTTCGGAGGGAGGAAGCAGCATTTTCGATTTAATATGCGTGAGCGTGGAAGCCATTACAAGAAATTCACCGGCAATTTCCATGTCAAGGCTTTTCATTAATTCAAGATATTCCAGATACTGCTGGGTGATAAGGGCGATGGGGATGGAGTAAATATCGAGTTCGTGTTTCTTGATGAGATGCAGGAGAAGGTCCATGGGGCCTTCGAATATCTCCAGTTTGATCTGGTATGACATGTACTAAAAAACCTCTCCTTTACAGGTCGTGCTGACACCGGCCTCGGGTGTAATAACAACTGAAAATTAGCCTCATTTCCCCGAAAAGTCAAGAGAAAAGCTCGTCGCCGGGGATTTTATGCGCTGCGGTCTGGCTGTTTTGTGCGTTTTTGATCACCGGGTGCAGGAAGCGGCGGTTCAGTGACAAGAAAAGTGTTTACACCGGCGGTGAAGGGCACTAATCTGCGGAATGATTTATCCCAGTACGCTGCCGACCAGCTCTTTTTCAACAAGAGCCAGGGCCTCTTCAGCCGGCACCGGTTTTGAAGACAGGTATCCCTGCCAGTATTCACATTGCAGAGAGGCTATCTGGTCCAGCTGGGTTTTTGTTTCAATGCCCTCTGCGACGACCTGTACCTGCATATCTTTGGCAAGCAGCATGATTGTTTTTACAATCCCCTGGCTTTCTCCGCGGTTGTCCAGTCGCTTGATGAAGGAGCGGTCTATTTTAAATCCGTTGATCGGCAGACTGTGAAGGTAGCTGAGCGATGAATATCCCGTTCCGAAATCATCAATATAAAGCTGTACGCCAAGTCCCCGCAAGGCATGAAGCCTGCCCACGATTGTTTCGGGATCTTTTATGATGACATTTTCCGTTATCTCCAGCTTCAGATGCCCGGGCTTGATTCGGGTTTCCCGCAGAACTTTTTCGACATAATTGACCAGATCGAGTCGGGCCAGCTGCCTGTTGGAAATGTTAACGCTGATGAAATGAAGTGCATCTGGCGGCAGCTGTTGCTGCCAGGCATGCAATTGGCGGCATGCCTCCCTCAGGACCAGGCGATCTATGGTAACGATGAAGCCCGTTTCTTCTGCGATCGGGATGAAATCCGCGGGGCTGACCATGCCCCGTTTGGGATGTTGCCAGCGCACCAAGGCTTCAAATCCCACAATGCGGCTGGAAGTGGATGAAACGACAGGCTGATAATAAACGATCAGTTCCCCGCGCTCGACGGCCTTCCGCAGGTCGGTTTCAAGGTGCATGCGTTCGACTGCGTGGGTGTGCATACCGGCTTCGAATACGACATGTTTTCCCTTGCTGCTTGTTTTTGCACGATACATGGCGGTATCCGCGTCGCGCAGCATGTGATTGGGGTCGTCGCCGCTCCCGGTATTGAAGGCGATGCCAATGCTTCCGGTAACAAATATTTCCTGCCCTTTTATAACGAAGGGAGTGGCAACTTCTGTCCCGATGCGCTCTGCAATGGCGATCGCATTTGACTGCGCTTCGATATCTTCGAGAAGAATTGCAAACTCGTCGCCGCCGAAGCGGGCTACGGTATCCTGCGGCCGGACGCATCGTTCAAGACGTTGTGCAAAAGAAATCAGCAATTGATCCCCTGCATCGTGGCCGAGGCTGTCGTTGATTATTTTGAAACGGTCCACGTCCAGAAAGAGTACTGCGTAGATGTAATCTGCCCGGCGTTTTGAAATGGTATTGGCATGCCTGATCCGGTCCATGAACAAGACCCTGTTCGCGAGACCGGTCAATGAGTCGAAATGGATCTGCGCTTCAGCCGACTTGCGGGCGCTGATCTCGCGCGTCAGTTTGTCGTTTGCTGCGGACAGTTCTCTTGTTTGTTCTTCGAGTTTGCTGTAATAATCATGCAAGTGGCTTCTCATATATTCAAATGATTGCGCCAGATCAGCAACTTCATCATTCGTGCGTATTTCGATGGGTGAGTTGTATTTCCCTTCTGTCATGTCGATGGCGGCATTTGTTAAGCGCTCGAGCGGAGAGGTTATTCTTCTGGAGAGAATGACGATGAGGATGATGCCGAGCAGAACCAGAAAAGTGGTAAATGCGATAGTAGAAACAAGCAGATTGCGAATGCGGTTCTGGAGATCCGACTGGGTCAAACCCAGCCGGACATATCCGATGATTTTATGCTGCTGTTTTGCAGGCTTCATTTTTACTGCTGCCTGTGCTGTATCGTCCTGTTCGCCGCTTGATACCGGATAGAGGATGTCGAAATATTGAGCGCCGGTATTTTTGTCGATCAGATCCTGATGATGAACCTGCACATCGTTTTCGGCGGGAACGAAGGCTTCCTCAGGGACAACTGTTCCATGCTTAAATACATGCGTGGCGATTACCGAGTGGTTCCGGTTCATAACGGATGCGTAGATAATGTCAGGGTCAGAAGACAGTTTTTTCAGAACGGAGAGCAGTAATTCGCGGCTTTCCGTGTAAATGCCGAATTCGCAGTTTTTGGCAGTGGCGCTCGCGATCGTGCTGCCGTGAGTCAACAGGGTGCTCCGGGAATGCAGGAGCTCCATGTACAGCATGAATACGCAGATGCCTATGGAGGTGACCAGTATTAATGCGATGGTAATAAAGTTGAATTTTGCGGCAAGAGTAAACCGTTTTTTTGAAATGTGCATGCCCATATGTTACCTCAGTAGAGTCTTCGAGCTTTTTTGGTAATTGCTTCGGGGAGCTCGACTTTCAAATGTTCGGCGGTATTCATGTTTATGGAATAGAGCACCGTTCGCGGCGGAGCCGGCGGAATATTCTCCGGCCGTGCGCCGTTGAGTATCTGAAGGGCCATTTCTCCGCATTGTGCGCCCAGATCCCGGTAATTCCATTCGAGTGCGGAGAATGCGCCTGCTTTCACCCATGCGGGTGAAGGGCCGACAAAAGGAATGTCGTTCTGAAACGCAAACAAAAGAACGTGCTGGGCAATCTGCGGAGACAAGGCAATCCGGTCTGCCAGGCCCCAGAGCACGTCAGCGTTTTTTGATATGGATTGGAGCGCTGCTGGTATGTCTTGCAGCGCATGCACGGGGACTGCGTGAAGGCGCACGCCCCGGCTGTATGCTATCTGTTTTGCATCCTCTATCCGCTGTTTATTCTCGGCGGGATTATAGATGACGGCTATCGTTTTTGCTTCGGGAAAGAATCGGATGATCCAGCCGAGCTGGATTTCCAGAGGAAATTCAAGCCATACTCCCGTGGCATTCGGCATCCGGGAGAAATTATCCTGCCGCAAAACCATGCACGCAACATGTGGCATGTCAACCGCATTTTCGGCCACTGTTTCTGCACCGGCTGAACCCAGCGTCAGAACCAGCCGAAAACCACCCTGGCTGATTTTGTCCATAAATTGTTCACGCTGGGTCGGAGAGGTCTTGTGTGGAAGAAGGAAGATCTCATATTCAACATCACTGTTCTCCTCTTCAAGATATTTCTGGAACCCTGCGAGCCCCTCTTTAAAAGAAGGTTCTGAAGACGTGATGACCACCGCGATTCTCATTGCGGCTTCCGAGCCGGACAACAGAACAAACAGCACGGCAGTCGTGGTTGCGACGACCGTCAGAAATATTTTAAAGGACATTTTGCCCATATGATTTTTTTTAAAACGCATACGTCATCTTCAGCCTGAAACTCCTGCCGTCCTGCATGATGGCGT
Organism: Nitrospirota bacterium; assembly: GCA_963663225.1. GTDB lineage: Bacteria > Nitrospirota > UBA9217 > UBA9217 > UBA9217 > JBAZLV01. The sequence continues at coordinate 1,847,664 of OY760142.1, forward strand.
GCTGCACAAAGTCTGTTGAAACCGGATCGCTGTATCTGGTATCAAAGAGATTGTAAACACTTGCGGACAGTTCTAGCCCTTTAAGAAACTGCCGGCTGTACACGGTGATGTTGGTAACGTAAAAATCCCGGGTATAATCGCCGAATTCCGTCTTCCGTTTGCTGGTGTACCGTTGTTCTATGCCGGCAAAAAGCTTGTTCCGTACAATCGGAACAACGACGTTCAGCTTTGCCAGATGTTCAGGCGAGTTGGAAAGGACCTCGTTTGTCCGGGCGTTCGTCGCCTTCTGGATCGTATAATTGATTCTTCCTTCAATGCCGTTTTCCCATTTGTTTTCCAGCTCGAATTCAGCGCCGAAGGAGCGCGCCTTGTCAAAGTTCTGGAATACTGCCTTGCCGGTCCCGTCATCAACCTGGTTGATGAGATCCTGTATGTTGTAATAAAAACCGGATACCGTTGCGCGGAAGCCCTCTCCGAGATATTGTTCGAAAACCAGTTCGCATGTCTGCATTTTTTCAGGCTTCAGTTCAGGATTGGGCACGTTTGTTGAGCTTGCATAGTACAATTCGAACGGTGTTGGTGCCCGAAACGCGGTGCCGAACAGCAGCTTGACGATGCTTTTCGGCAGAGGCGTGTACAGCAGGGCCAGCCTCGGATTGATCGTATCTCCGAAGGTGCTGTAATTGTCATATCGCACGCCGGCGGTTACAGTCAGCAGATTTCTTGCAATGATGAATTCATCCTGAAGATAGGCTGCCAATACCCGCGAACTTCGCTTGTCGTCCAGCCAGAGATAATAGGGGTTCACATCGTAGGTCGTCTGGTTCTGCTGCACGTTGTCCGTATACTCGCCCCCCGCGATGATCCGATGATTATCAAAGAAGCGGGAATTGAACTTGATTTCACCGCCCCAGGAGTGGCTGTAAGCCTGGTCCTTGTTTTGAACTCCTGCGCTGATGTAGCTCCCGTTGTAGTCGTAATAATCGTAATACAGCCTGGCGGTGATGTCCGTTCGCGGCCCCAGAGCGCGTTCATACCGCAGATCAAGATACGCGTAATCATCGGTCGCTTTGTTCCCCGGATCGCTGAAATCCGTATTGAATGCACCGGTAGGAATGCCCTTGGTCCTTGATGAATAGGCGCCGGACAGCGTAAAATCTTGAAAAGCTATTTTTGAAAAGAAACTGCGGGAGCGGTCATAATCCGTATTGCTCGAATACCCGCCGTTTGCTGCCCGAGGGTCTGCAAGCGGATTAGCAGGGTCAAACTCGTTGAAGTACAAACGCTGTCCTCTGCTGGTGTAGAAAGATCCGGAGGCGATTATCTCAAGACCGTTCTGGTAACGGCTGCCGTACGTGATGCGGCTTTTGTAGGTATCGTAACTGCCGGCCTCACCGGAGAGTTCGCCGATTTTCAATGCTTTTCCGCGCCGGGTGATGATATTTACGACCGCGAAGACGGCGTTGCTGCCGTACAGGGACGAACCCGGGCCCCGGATGATTTCTACCTGATCGATCAGGTCCACATCAAGGATAAAATCCGGTCCGATCGCGGCTGAACCGTAAATTGCATCATTGGTGCGGTGGCCGTCGATGAGCAGCTGGATGCGGTTGTTATAGTCGCTCGGCCGCCCGAACCCGCGGACCCCCACGTAGGCGTAGTTGCGGTCATACGTGACATAAAAGCTTCTGACGCTGTTCAGGATGTCCGCAAGAGTCCTGTAGCCGTATTTTTTGATATCGTCTGCCGTAACGATGCTGACGGATGAAGGGGCTTCGGTTATCTTCTGCTTGTATTTTGATGCTCCGTAGACAGAGGAAATTTCCTGGAAAAGCACGATGTCTTCGCTGTCGGAAGCGATCGGTTCATCCACCGAGGGTTCTGCTGCCTTTGCAGACGGCGAGATGGTCAGAACAGCAAAAACAAGGAGTATGAACAGTAACTTATTAAACGCAGACATGGTTTTGTTTTTCTCCGCTATCGGTTTTTGAGTATCATAGCCAAGCAATAAAGCTCCACTGCTGTTTTTTTGTGCGGAATTTCGCACAGGGATTACGGAAAAATGCGCGCAGGACAGGACTGGCTGTCCTTGGTTTTTTCTACGGCAGATTTTTTATCTAATGAGCTACACTGTTTGCTGCTGTTGGGTGTTTTTTTCCAGATCTTTCACGATCAGTTTTCTGGCCTCTTCATCCGGCACCGGTTTTGAGGACAGATATCCCTGCCAGAAATCGCACTGTAAGGAACTGATCTGGGCCAGCTGATTCCCCGTTTCAACACCCTCAGCGACAACCTCCACGCGCATGTCTTTGGCAAGCAGCGTGATTGTTTTCACGATTTCCTGGTTTTCACCGTTTTTCCCGAGCCGCTTGATGAAGGATCGGTCGATTTTGAAGCCGTTTATCGGCAGACGGTGAAGATAGCTGAGTGATGAATATCCCGTTCCGAAATCATCGATGTACAGTTGGACGCCGAGCGTTCGCAGCCGGTGCAGTCTGTCCAGAATGGATTCAGAGTTCTTTATGATGACGTTTTCCGTGATCTCGAGTTTTAGATATTCGGGTTTGAGGCCGGTCGTCTCCAGGATCCGCTCGACCTGGCTGACCATGTCGGGCTGCGCCATGTGCTCGTTCGAAACATTCACGCTGATGAATTGAATCGGGTTGTCCGGCATGCTCAGCTGCCACTCCCGCATCTGGGCACAGGCTGTTTTGAGCACCATGCGGTCGATGGAGACGATAAAGCCGGTTTCCTCCGCGATCGGAATAAAATCAGCGGGACTGACCATGCCGCGCTCCGGGTGCTGCCAGCGCACCAATGCTTCAAAACCCACAATCTGGCCTGTTTGCGAGGATACAATGGGCTGGTAATACACCAGAAATTCCTTGCGTTCCAGGGCAGTGCGGAGATCTGTTTCCAGTTTCATGCGCTCGACTGCGTGAGCGTGCATGCCGGTTTCGAACACCACATATTTCGTTCCGGTGTTCTGTTTCGCCCGGTACATGGCGACCTCCGCGTCCCGCAGAACCTGATCCGGATGTTCGTCCCCCCCGCTGCCGAAGGCGATTCCGATGCTCGCCGTGACGAAAAGCTCGCGGCTGCTCAGGGTCAGGGGCGTTGCGAAATCGGAGCAGATCCTCTCCGTGATGTAGGTGGCATTCGAAGGAGTTCTGATGTCTTCGAGCAGGACGGCAAACGCGTCTCCGCCGAAGCGCGCGATCGTATCATGAGGCCGCAGCAATGCCCGGACTCGTTGGCCAAAGGCCCGAAGGAGTTCGTCGCCGACCGTGTGTCCGACACTGTCATTGATGACTTTAAAACGGTCAATGTCCATGAACAGCACACCGTAATTATAGTCTTTGCGCCGTTTGGAAAGCATGATCGCGTGTGACAAACGGTCCGTGAGCAAAGCCCTGTTCGGAAGACCGGTGACGGCGTCATGGAATGCGTCATGCAGGATCTGCTGTTCAGCCATTTTGCGCGCGTTGATTTCCTGGACCAGATTGCTGTTTGACGCTGCCATCTCGCTTGTTTGCTTTTCGACCAGTTCCCGGTAGGCGCGAAACCGTTCCTGCATATGGTTGAATGATGCAGTAAGGTCGGCAAGTTCGTCATGGGTGCCGGCTTCCAGAGGGGCATCAAATTTTCCTTCAGCAATGTCCTGCGACGCTTTCGTAAGACGTTTGAGTGGAGACACCAGCCTGCGCGAAAGCAGGATGGCTACGCCTGTTCCTACAAGCAGAAGGCAGGCAGTGAACAGCGTAATAGAGAGTATTTTCTGCCGGATGCTGTTTAATACGGCTTCCTGGGTCAGCCCCAATTGCAGGTAACCGATAACTTCCGATCCGTTCGCGACGGTTTTCTGAACATGAAATGTGCTTTTGTCGGCTTCGCGCAAAATGGGATGAATAATCTCGACATATCGATGTCCTTTTTCATCAACTACATCTCGATGGAACGGCTTGATAATAGAGGTGTTGTCGTTTGGAACGGAATATGCCTGAAGTTCGCGGAGACCATTAATAAAGACCTGGGAAACAAGCACGGAGGATTGCCGGTCAATGACTGATACATATGCTATTTCATCGTCCTGGGACAGGTGTTCCAGAATATTGTGCAACCGTGCTTTATTTGCCGGGTGTGTTGCCGGTGCGCATCTGCTGGCAGTAATGGCGGCATGGGCCACTCCGCGTTTAATAAGATCTTCATAGTGTTCTTTCGCTTCGATCCGCACGATAAAAAAACAAATCCCGAGAGAAGTGACCAGTGTTAATACAATGGCTCCCAGACTAAATTTTGCGGCGAGACTGAAACGTTTTGCAAAAGGCCGGATGATACTCATGAATCACCTCAGAGACATCGTTTTCTTTCGGTTCATTGCTCCGAAAAAACGGGTATTCTTTATTGCCCTACACCATAAGAACAGCAACTGCGGTTCACAAAACGATGCAGAATATTAATTATTGTTTAGAAACAAGGACAGAACTATCCTTGATCGATCTTATCGGATTATCTAGTAAAAACTTTAAAAAAATATTTTTTTGTTCTTGATGATTTTTTATTATTTATCAATAGGCTGGACAATAAATAGTTTTTGAAAACGACAGGTTCCATGGTAATATCCGGGGGAAATTGAGAAAGATCGATTATAGCCTTAATCGGTGAAGGAGAAAAGGCATGCCTATAGAATGGACACCGGACCTTGCGACCGGTACTAAAAAAATTGATGAGCAGCACGTGGAATTGTTCAGACGCGTTGATACCCTGATTGGCGCGTGGAAAAACGGCAAGGCCGGTCCGGAAATTGACAAGCTTATTCAGTTTCTCGGGGATTATGTTGTCGAACATTTCGGGACGGAAGAAAAATTCATGGAACAGTACCAATACGGCAGTGCGGCCGTTCAGCACAAGGCGCAGCATGAGGTGTTCATCAACTTGTTTGGAAAGTTGAAGGAACGCTATATGAAGGAGGGCCCCACTCCTGCCTTTGTTGACGACACCAAAGATGTCGTTGTTGACTGGCTGAAAAATCACATTAAGTATTCAGACAAGGCACTCGGCCTGTTTCTGAAAATGAAAATGCGATAGAAACGGACGCCTGAGAAAACAGCATTGTGGCGTAAAAATTGATTGGTTTTTTCCTCAAGGAATGATACGATACCAAACTATATATTTTCAGGGGGGGGTATGAACGTATGAGCGCAGCAGCACGAAAAAAGCTGTATGCCGACCGGGTGTACGAGCTGGGAACAGAGAACGCCTTTAAAATCGGACCGCATATTGCATTCCTCGAAGGAGAAGGACACAAGGTTCTTCGGCTGAATATCGGGGAACCTGATTTTGATATTCCATCTTTTATACGGGATGAAGTAAAGCGACAGCTTGACCTCGGGAACACTCACTATTGCGACCCGAAAGGGATTCCCTCGCTGCGCAAAGCCATTGCAAATCAGATCAATGAGACCCGCGGGCTTGACGTATCGCCAGAGCAGGTCGTGGTATTTCCGGGAGGGAAGCCTTCCATCGGTTTTACACAGGAAGTTTACTGCAACCCGGGCGATGAAATAATCTACCCCAGTCCCGGCTTTCCCATTTACGAGTCGTTCCCCCGTTATTTGGGTGCGGTTCCGGTTCCTCTGCACGTCTCGGAAGAGTCGAATTTTACGTTTACCGCGGAGCATTTAGGGGATTTGATTACCGAGCGGACCAGGCTGATCATCCTGAATTTCCCGTCCAATCCGACAGGGGGCGTTGCCACGCATGAACAGCTTGCCAGCATTGCCGAAGTCATCAAAATAAAATGCGCACCGGACGTGCGTATCTATTCGGATGAAATTTATGAAAACATAATTTTCGACGGGCACAAGCATGTTTCCATCGCGTCGATTCCCGGCATGAAAGAACGGACCATTATCAGCAGCGGGTTCTCGAAGTCGTTTGCATGGACCGGCGGGCGCATCGGCTATGCCGTTTTTCCGACTGAGGAAGAGGCGAATATATTTAAGAACATCAATATTAATTATTTTTCGTGCGTTCCGCCGTTTAACCAGGAGGGTGCGCGGATCGCCCTGGAACATCCGGACAGCAAGGCAGTCACCGCAAGCATGGTCCAGACGTTCCAGAAACGACGGGACATTATCGTAAAACAATTGAATGAAATCGACGGCATCCGTTGCAAGACGCCGGGAGGCGCATTCTATCTCTTCCCGAATGTGGCAGGTGTCTGCGAAAACGTCGGGGCCATTGCGGCATATGACAAACTTCCTGCTGACATGAAAACCAGGACCTCGCCGTCAGGACTCTTCCAGATGTTTCTCCTGTATGCACACCATGTTGCCACAATGGACCGGAATTCCTTCGGCAGGATCGGGGCCGAGGGGCAGCATTTTCTGCGGCTGTCCTCCGCATCTGACCTGGAAGTTCTTGAAGAGGGGGTACGGCGTCTGGCAGTTGCCTCCCGGGATCGCGACGGTTTCGAGAAGTTCATGAAGAATACCGCAAGCCGTGTATGCTGACCATGTCAGCATCCGGCAGGCACGTACGCTGTGGCGCGGACCGGTTGGTTCGCGCCGTTTTTTTAACCCTCAAGAGGAGACTGTGATGAAAAAAAACGGCAACAGGCTGATAATGCGTATCCTGATTGCCTCGCTTCTGGTCAGCGGATGCGCGTCCGCATCAGCGCTCAAGGATTTTACGAGCGATGGATGCAGCCTCTTTCCCGATGGAAATTTTTCAGACCGGACCCTCTGGTGCGACTGCTGCTTTGTTCATGATATTGCGTATTGGCGCGGAGGCACTGAGCAGGAGCGAAAGCAGGCGGACCAGGCGTTCCGGCAATGCGTGCTTGCCCGCACAAAAAGCAGAATTCTGGCAAATCTGATGTATGAGGGGGTGCGGACCGGAGGACATCCCGCATTTCCCACGTGGTATCGCTGGGGATATGGGTGGGAATATGGCAGAGGATACGAGCCGCTTACAAACTTGGAACTGCAGCAGGTGCAGAAAAAGCTTGAGGAGTATCATACCCGGCATCCATCAGGTTATTGCGGAGAAAAAAAAAGTAAAGAACAGTAATGCCTGACGCAGGGACATGTCAGCTTCTCTGGTATCAGCAAACCGCTTTGCCAGGTCCTTCATTTTTGATAGCTCCTTTCTTTGGGAATGCAAAGACACTGGAATCTTCTCGGGTGATGAGATTGGATCTTGAGACTTACCGCTCACTGTGCGGCACAAACGAGAGGAAGTTACTCCGAGAATATGCACATCGTATGGTTCCCGGAAGAAGGTCGGCACTCCGCGGCAAGCAACTGTGTGATTGCAACTCGCTTCATGCGCCTGGATATTCAAGACCCTGTTACTCCTGATAATCATTTTTATCGCATCTGTAGCGGTTTTTTTCAGCCGATTTTTTTTTACTACGGTTTTATCCTGATTTCATGCGTCTTCGGTGGGTCTTCATTCTGAAAACCCTTGCCAAACCAGCCTAGATATGGTGTTTAAATATCTTGACAACACAACATATTGTGATATACTCAGACCCAGTTTTGAGACCAAATGACTGTAACCTACTGCATTTTCTTTTCTCAGAGCAATACAAAAACCAAAAAAGGCTTCATCAGAGACACAATACTGGCAAGGTTATATGAGAATCGTACGACTGAACTGTCTTGATCATCTGGTGTTCGCTTATCTGATAAGTAATAAATAATATATATAATTGCCGGGACGGTTATGGTAAGCCATCCCGGCTTTGATTTGGGTTTATAATTCGTTCCAAAATATTATTTTGTTGGGGGATACTATCTCATCAGGGAGGGTTGTTTTATGAAGAATTCTGCTGTTTCGGCAATAGCTGCCGGCAAGAATGGTCTTGGCTTGTCCGAAAACTGCCGCACGGTCCTGGAAAAGCGCTATTTGAAGCGAAATGAGGAAGGAGCGGTTATTGAAACAGCAGAGGATATGTTCACGCGCGTCGCGCGGACTATTGCCGGGGCGGACAAAGCCTACGGCAGGTCCGACGCTGAAGTAGAACAGACGGCCGCGGAATTCTACCATGCGATGACCTCGCTTGAGTTTTTGCCGAACAGCCCCACGCTGATGAATGCAGGGCGGGAACTGGGCCAGCTTTCCGCCTGTTTCGTGCTTCCGGTCGGAGATTCCATGGATGAGATTTTCGAATCCGTAAAACATGCGGCGCTTATCCATAAGTCCGGCGGCGGCACCGGGTTCTCCTTTTCGCGCATCCGCCCGAAGAACGACGTGGTAAAATCCACCAAAGGTGTGTCGTCAGGCCCCATTTCATTTATGACGGTGTTTGATGCGGCAACCGAAACAGTAAAACAGGGCGGCACGCGGCGCGGTGCGAACATGGGAATTCTCCAGGTGGACCATCCGGACATCCTCGACTTTATCACCTGCAAGCAGCAGAATGACCGCCTGAACAACTTCAATATTTCCGTGGCCATGACCGACACGTTCATGGAAGCCGTTGAATGCGACGGCGAGTACGACCTGGTTTCTCCCCGGAACAAAAAAGCGGTCAGAAAATTCAAGGCTACCAAGGTATTCGACACCATCGTAAACATGGCCTGGAAGAACGGAGACCCGGGGATCATTTATCTGGACCGCATTAATCAGTACAATCCTACCCCGCACATAGGCATGGTGGAGTCCACCAATCCCTGCGGAGAGCAGCCGTTGCTTCCCTATGAATCCTGCAACCTCGGCTCCATCAACTTGTCCAGAATGCTGGCCCCGCACGGCGGAGCCGTGGACTATGAAAAACTCCGGCGTACCGTGCGTCTGGGAGTGCACTTTCTCGATAATGTGATCGACGTCAACCGGTATCCCATAGAGAAGATATCGGAAACGACCCGTGCAAACCGCAAGATCGGCCTGGGCGTCATGGGTTTCGCGGACATGCTGCTCGAACTGGGAATCCCCTACAATTCCGATGAGGCGGTGAAGCTTGGTGGAGCAGTGATGAAGTTCATCACTGATGAAGGACGGAAAATGAGCGAGGAGCTTGCCGGGGAGCGCGGGGCTTTTCCCAACTTTCAAGGAAGTATTTACGACAAGCCGGGTGTGGCTCCTGTGCGGAATGCCACGGTGACGACGATTGCCCCGACGGGGACGCTTTCCATTATCGCGGGCTGTTCGAGCGGCATTGAACCGCTTTTCGCGCTTACCTTTGTCAGGAAGGTTTTGGATGGGGCAGAACTGCTGGAAGTAAACCCCGTCTTTGAGAAGACGGCAAAAGCAAGAAACTTCTACTCCGACACGCTTATGAAAGAAATCGCGGAGCACGGCGGATGCACGGGCATCAAACTGGTGCCCGAAGATGTGCAGCGGGTGTTCGTCACAGCCCATGACATTACGCCGGAGTGGCATATCCGCATGCAGGCCGCATTCCAGAAATACACCGATAATGCCGTGTCCAAAACCGTGAATTTCCCGCACAGCGCCACCCATGACGATGTAAGAAAAGTATATTTGCTGGCGCACAAACTGGGTTGCAAAGGGGTGACCATTTACCGCGACGGATCGCGCGATGAGCAGGTGCTGCACAGCGGAGCTACGGAGAAGGCGCGCAAGGCTGCAGCTGTTCCCGCACCGCCTGCGCAGGCAGAAGACAAAAAACCGAGGCATCGTCCGGCTCTTACGCAAGGCGTTACGCAGAAAATACCCACAGGCTGCGGCAACCTTTATATTACGATCAACGAAGACGAGGAGGGGATCTGCGAAGTCTTTTCCACCATGGGGAAGTCGGGCGGCTGCGCAGCGAGCCAGTCGGAAGCGGTAAGCCGCATGGTCTCTCTTGCACTTCGGTCCGGGGTCTCCATAGACTCCATTGTCAGACAGGTAAAGGGAATTCGCTGCCCTTCACCGGCGTGGGGAGAAGGCGGATCCATTCTGTCTTGCCCGGACGCCATCGGCCGGGCCTTGGAGCGCTATCTTAAGGAACATGTAAGCCAGTATCGTCAGCATCACAAACCGAAGGCGAGCGTTCAACCGGTATCAGGTCAGGTATTGTCGGATTGCACGGCAGGGACCGGGAAAAACCACCTCGGGCTGTGCCCGGAATGCCCGGACTGCGGCGGATTGCTTGAATTTGGCGAAGGGTGTGCTTTCTGCCGGGGATGTGGTTTCTCGAAGTGCGGATAATGTGCCGTGCCGTGCTCTCTGGAAGTCAGATGTTTAGACAGAAGAGAACCTTGTATAGAGGATATGAGTATAAACTGTTGAATTTAAAGGATTATTAGTGGGAATTGATCAGGTGATCATAGAACTGTATCGTTTGGCTGAGACGAAGAAATGGGATGGAAAATCCACCGATGAGGCACTTTTTGCGGCAATCGAAAGGATGGAACAACTGTTGGAGCAGAAACAGGCCGAGAAAAGAAGAAGTACTACTGCTCATGCAAACAAGAAGCCGCCAAGAATATGGTGTTAACTGTGAATAAAATCATAAAAAAACTTGACATTTACCCGATATAATTCTACAGTAGCGTTTGACAAGAAGCTTAATATACAACCTGACTTGTGTGCGGTTTTCAAAGTATTCTGAACGCAAGACGATCACTCCGCGAAAGCAGTCCCGCTTGTAATCTCCGGATTACGAACGGGTTTACGATAGGCGTACTGTTATTAAACCCGTATGAAAACGGGTCATCAGCTTATTCAAGGAGGAAGGCACGTATGGGGAACGAGAAGATCGTGCAGTATGAGTGCAGGGTGTGCGGCAGAAAGATAGATGTAACGAGGACCGGCGACGTGTATGAAGAGCCGGTGTATTGCTGCGGTCTTGAGTCAGCGGAAATCAACGTACAGGAAGTGCCGGCGGTTCAGGAAGCACCGGTAGCCGTAAAGAAACCGGCGAAAAAGAAGACCAAGAAGAAAGTCGTTGCAAAGAAAAAGGCCAAGAAAAAAGCGGCAAAAAAGACGGTAAAAAAAGCCGTAAAAAAGAAAGCGACCAAGAAGAAAACAACCAAGAAAAAAGCAACGAAAAAGAAAGTCGCCAAAAAGGCAAAAAAAGCAGTAAAGAAAAAAAGATAGTAATGCATGGTTCAGCAATACTGCATAGTATTCACGATAGGGCTTCCGGAAAAGACCGGAAGCCCTATTTATTTGTGCAATTCAGTTATGACCAATGTTGACTTATGGAACATGCGGATTTAAAATTTGGTATGCAGTTCAAAAAAAATACGGAACGTAAAATACAGCGGCTTACCGGCAGGGCCATTGGCGATTTCGGCATGATCGTGAACCATGACCGGGTTCTGGTCGCGTTGTCCGGCGGAAAGGACAGCTGGACGCTTCTCCATATGCTGGAACGCCTGCGGCGGCGTGCCCCGATTGATTTTACGCTTATCGCAATTACCGTCCATCCCGGATTCTCAACGTTTCAGACAGATTTCCTGGAAAAATACCTTCGCAGGCACGAATTCGAATACCGCATTGTTCATGCGCCCATTTATTCAATCATGCTTGAAAAACTCTCGTCCGGCGACACACCCTGCGCATTATGCTCACGAATCAGGCGCGGGGTGCTGTACACACAGGCACGAGAACTGGGATGTACGAAAATCGCTCTTGGCCATCACCGCGAAGATTTTATCGAAACGCTGCTGTTGAACCAGTTTTACAATGGCAAGATCAAGGCCATGGCGCCGATTCTGAACGCTGATGATGGTCAGAATGTGGTTATCAGGCCGTTGGTATATGCTCCTGAAGAGACTATTATCCAGTATGCGGCGGCCGCCGGGTTCCCGATCGTCTGTTGCAGCTGCCCGGTATGTGGAAATCAGGACCTGAAGCGCGTGAAGATGAAAAGCCTTTTGGAAAATCTTGAGCGGGAGCATCCTGGAATTAAGGCAAGTTTACTGACCTCCCTCGCTGATGTGGAGTATCGCCATCTGTTGGTGCGGGAACAGGGGCTTGCGCACAGCAGGTTGCTGAAAAAAGGATCATCAGGAGGCATGCCGCCTTTCGATGAATAGCAAACAAACGGCAGGGTTGAATAATCATAAATTGGGTATCAGGAATTAATCTTTGGGAGGGTATTTCCAACAGTGCCGATACCCTTTAAGCTTTTTAATTGTTTGACTTTCTGCATACGCACCGCCTATAATAAAGACAATACGAGAACATCCATCCGACTGGCACGGAGGCTGATATGTCCGGCGCAAAGAAGCTGGGGGAAATGCTGAAAGAAGCGGGTCTCATCGATGATTTCCAGCTCCAAACTGCATTATCACATCAGCGCAACTGGGGAGGGAAACTGGGCTCCATCCTCATCGAACTGGAGTTCGTCAGAGAAGAAGACATCGCGAGGGTCATTGCGCAGAAACTGCACATTCCCCATATTAATCTCTTCGAACCGGAAATTCCCGAAAACATAGTTAAAATGATCAAGTCTGACATTGCAAAAAAATACAATGCAATGCCGGTCAAGAAAGAGGGGGGGGCGCTGGTTCTCGCCATGTTTGACCCCTTCGATCTCAAGGCGGCGGATGAGATCCGGTTTATCACCGGCCTTACCATAAAGCCTACCCTTGCCATGGAGTCAGAAATCAGGGATGCCATCAGAAAATATTACGATGGGGAACGGGTGGACCGCACGCAGGCGAGGTCATTGTATCATCAACGGGAGAGAGAGCCCGGGAAGATGGAAATTATTCACGCACGGGATCCTATCAAATCGAAAAAACCGGGAACTGATGACGACGCCCCGCTTCCGGCCAAGGATGCTGCGGCTTTCCAGGAGCTGAGTGATGCCAAGATGCGGATAGATGCGTTGATTGCCTTGCTGATAGAGAAAAAAATAATTACCCGTGAAGAACTCGTCAGCATGATTTACCAGAAAAAAATAGGACTATAACCACGGATTGAGACTCCAGAACACACGAGGCAGGGCCGACCACATGGCAAAGAACGACAAAAAGAACAATATGAGTAATATTTTTTTGTTCAGCACGCTGTTGGTTTTTTTTCTGAGCGCCGGCGCGGCGCTCGCGCAGGACCATAACGGGCCCCGGATCGAAGTCAGGGAAATGCGGTATGATTTCGGAAAGGTGCCCCAGGGGGAGCAGGCAACCCATATTTTTCAGGTGCGCAATGCCGGGAACGAACCGCTCGTTATTGACCGGGTTGTTCCGTCATGAGGCTGCTCAGCCGCGGTGATTAGTTCTAATCACCTGGAACCGGGAATTGCCGGGCAGATACAGGTCAGTGTGGATACCCGGGGGAGAAACGGTCTCCTCGCGAAATACATCACGATCTATTCCAATGATCGTACGAACCCGGTAATAACCCTGAACGTAACCATGGACATTGTCAAAAAATAACCGGGAAAAAGTGGGAAAACCTGTTTTTAATGTAGAACTATTTCCTTGACAATTTTCAGCCCGGTATGTTACTGTCCATATCAGTAAACTGGTCCATCAGGGTTCCAAACACCCAATAGAGAGGCAGTACGATCTTGAAACAGCACAGACATCCTCAATACCCCAGCGACATGCCTACCCCGGGCATAGGTCCCGCCCCGGCGGGACTATCTTAATTTTCGTCGCACAAATCAGTCATCTTTTTAACTATATCTCGCTTGCGTATGCTTGCGTTAAAAAACCGACGGTTGTTTCGTCTTACATTGTTGGAGGGTAACACTATGCAAAAAAAATATCTTTTGGCTCCCGGCCCCACCCCGGTGCCGTCCGAGGTGTTGCTGGCAATGGCCATGCCGATTATTCATCACCGCGCACCGGATTTTCTGCCGGTGCTTGATTCCGCCAAAAAAGGTCTGCAGTGGGTTTATCAGACCAAAAACGACGTGTTGATTCTGTGCAGCACCGGCACCGGCGGCATGGTTGGTGCGGTAAACAACTTCCTGAATCCCGGCGATGATGTCCTCGTAGTGAACGGCGGTAAATTCGGTGAACGCTGGACCAATATCTGCAAAGCCTATGGCATGAAAATCGAGGAAATCGTTGTTGAGTGGGGCTATGCGGTAAAACCGGAGCAGGTCGAGGCAGCGCTCAAGAAGAATCCAAAAATCAAGGCGGTCTTTGTGCAGGCGAACGAGACTTCGACCGGCGTGTACCACGACGTCAAGGCCCTTGCGGCTGTGGTGAAGAAGACCGATGCGTTGTTTGTCGTTGATGCCATCTCGGCACTCGTTGCACATGATATCAGAACCGACGAGTGGGGAATCGATGTTCTGGTGGGCGGTTCTCAAAAAGGAGTCATGCTTCCGCCCGGGCTGGCTTTTGTGTCGGTAAGCGACAAAGCATGGAAAATGGCAGATTCCGCGAAGTCCCCCAAATTCTATTTCAACTTCAAGAAAGAACGCGACAACCTGGCCAAAAATCAGACCAATTTTTCCTCGGCGGTCTCGCTCATCATCGGGTTGAACGCGAGCATCAAATTGCTGCAGGAAGAAGGGTTGCAGAATGTGTTCGCGCGTCATGAGCGGCTTGCCAATGCAACCCGCGCGGCTGTAGCGGCGCTCGACCTTAAACTTTTCCCCAAGGAAAACCCGAGCCTCGCCCTCACGGCTATTGAAGCGCCAGCGGGCGTAGACGGCCAGGCGATTTACAAGAACCTCAGGGAGAAATACGGCATCACGGGGGCCGGCGGACAAGACAAATTAAAAGGAAAAATATTCCGCATTGCTCATCTGGGGTATGCCGATACGTTCGACATCATAACCGCCGTATCCGGCATCGAGATGGTATTGAAAGGCCTCGGCCACCCGGTGAAACTCGGCGCGGGTGTGGCAGCAGCTGAAGAAATATTAATGAAAAAATAAACCATATGCCACGGAGGTTCAGAAGCCGGTTTGATTTTCCCAGGATTCTGCTCCTCCGTGGCAAAGCTTTTGTGGAGGATATATGAAAGTTCTCATCAGCGACGATCTCTCTCCCAACGGAGTTGAGATTTTGCGCAAAGCAGGACTCGAAGTGGATGCGCGGAGCAAGACCTCGGTAGAGGAGATAGAAAAAATCATCGGGCAGTATGATGCTCTTGTTATCCGCTCGGCAACCAAAGTCACGAAGGAGCTCTTGGAGAAAGCGACAAACCTTAAAGTCGTCGGCAGGGCGGGAAGCGGACTTGACAACGTGGACATTCCTGCCGCGACAAAAAAGGGCGTTGTGGTCATGAATACGCCGGGCGGCAACACCATCACGACGGCAGAGCACGCCATCGGCATGATTTTCGCCTGTGCACGGCTGATCCCTCAGGCTTATGCATCCATGAAGGCGGGCAAGTGGGAAAAGAAAAAATTCGAGGGCGTAGAGCTGTATGACAAAACGCTGGGCATCATCGGGTTGGGCGCCATCGGCAGCGTGGTGGCAAACCGCTGCACCGCCATCGGCATGAAGGTGCTTGCCTATGATCCGTTTATCTCAGCGGAGAAAGCCAAAAGCCTGGGCATCGAACTGACGAATCTCGCCACCATCTATAAGCAGTCTGACTTCATCACGGTCCATACTCCGAAGACAAAAGAGACTGCAAACCTGATCAACAAGGACACGATCGCACAGATGAAGAACGGTGTGCGCATCATCAACTGCGCGCGCGGCGGCATTGTGGTGGAACAGGATCTCTATGAAGCGCTGAAGAGCGGAAAGGTTGCGGGCGCGGCTTTCGATGTTTTTGAGAAAGAACCGCCGGAAAACCATCCCCTGATGACACTGGACAACTTTATCGCAACGCCCCATCTCGGAGCATCCACCAAGGAGGCCCAGGAGAATGTGGCCGTGGCAATTGCTGAACAGATCGTCGATTATCTCATCGCAGGGACTGTGCGAAATGCGGTGAACGTTCCTTCGGTGCCGGCTGACCAGCTTCCCACGCTTGCGCCGTACATTAACCTCGCAGAGCGGATGGGCCTGTTTCAGGCGCAGATCTGCGAAGGCGGTCTTACCCAAGTTGTGGTGGAATACAGCGGCGATGTTGCAAGCCTGAAGCTTGAGCCGATGACACTTGCTGCCCTGAAGGGCCTGCTTGCGCCCACGTTGCAGGAAAACGTCAATTACGTGAATGCTCCGCTTATCGCCAAAGATCGCGGTATTGAAGTCAAGGTGTCTACGTCAGACGATACCAAAGAATACACGAGCCTTATTACGATCAAGGTGAAAACAGTCGGAAAGGAACTGTCCGTATCCGGGACCCTGAACAGCAAAAAGGAACCGCGCATCATCCAGGTGGACGATTTCCCGATGGAAACGGTGCCGGACGGCGACATGCTTGTGCTGAAGAACAATGACAAACCCGGTGTGATCGGCGGAATCGGGACGCTCCTGGGGCAGAACGGAATCAACATTGCGCGCATGCAGTTCGGGCGCGAGGTGCAGGGCGGTCTTGCCATGTCGGTTGTGAGCATTGACAGCCAGGTGCCGGACAGCCTTTTGGAAAAGGTCAGAAACCTTCCGAATGTCCTGTCCGTAAAACAGATCAAAATATAACAGCGGACAGCTCTCGCTAAATCGTTTAAGGACAAATGGCGTGCGGAATGGGGATTTGTCGAAGGAGTCATTATGCCGGTATTAATTGTCGTTGGCACCCAATGGGGTGATGAAGGGAAGGGAAAAGTCATAGACCTGCTGACGGAGCGTGCGGATGTTGTCGCCCGGTATCAGGGAGGCCATAACGCAGGACATACTGTGGTGGTGGGAAAAGACGAGTTTATCCTGCATCTGATCCCTTCCGGCATTCTTCACAAGGGCAAGAAATGTATTATCGGAAATGGCGTTGTTCTGGATCCTGCGGCCCTGCTTGAAGAGATGGCCGGTTTAAAGAAGCGCGGCCTTCGCTTCGAAGGCAACCTGATCATTAGTAAAAATGCCCACCTTATCATGCCGTACCATAAGGCCTTGGACGTTGCCAGCGAAAACCTTAAAGGGAACAAAAAGATAGGGACAACGGGCCGCGGCATCGGTCCGGCCTATGCGGACAAAATCAGCCGTAAAGGCATCCGCATGGCCGATCTTCTTGACCCTGAAACTTTTCGGGAGAAGCTTGCGTGCAATACGGGAGAGGCGAATTTTCTGCTCGAGCGTTTTTACAATGCCGCTCCTGTTCCGCTCGACCAGGTGTACGAAGAGTATCTGGCGTACGGTCAGCAGCTCAAAAAGTACCTCGGCGACACCACGCTGTTTTTGAATCAAACGATTGCACAGAAGAAAAAAGTGCTGGCGGAAGGTGCCCAGGGGACTAACCTTGACGTGGACCACGGGACGTACCCCTTCGTGACGTCATCGAGCCCGACGGCAGGCGGCGCCTGCACCGGACTCGGCATTGCGCCGAATACCATTACCGAAGTGATGGGAATCGTGAAAGCATATACCACCCGTGTTGGCGGCGGACCGTTTCCCACGGAGCTGCATGATGAAACAGGAGAATTGTTGCGCATGCGTGGAAAGGAATATGGCGCGACAACCGGCAGGCCGCGCAGGTGCGGCTGGGCTGACACCCTGGTCATCCGTCATGCTGTTCGCGTGAACGGTATGACAAGCGCGGCAATCACCAAGCTTGATGTGCTTGATCCATTTGATGAAATTAAGATTTGCGTAGGCTATAAACACAACGGCAAACTGTATGAAGAACTGCCGAGTGAGCTTTCCATTTTAGAAAAGGGAACACCGCAGTACATCACCATGCCGGGATGGAAGCAGTCCACCGTCGGCATTAAAAAATACGAGGCCCTGCCCAGAAACGCCCGAAATTATGTGCAGAAGCTTTGCAAACTGTGCGGTGTGAAGCCGGCAATCATCTCAACCGGACCAAGAAGAGATGAGACCATTATTCTCGAACGGCCGTTCAAAAAGGCAGCTGGTAAGCGGTAAGTTTGAGAAACTTTCATTCTGCTGCAGTGCAATGGCTGCAGTAAAAATTGATTGCAGGTTATTTTTATTGGTCTTTACGGCCTCGATGGTAATCGCATCGTTGCACAGAAAGTTTATTTTATATTGACAAACAAGGCGCTTATTGATATTATACGCCTCTTCGTCACACTAGTGACGGGCCGGTAGCTCAGTTGGTAGAGCACCGCCCTTTTAAGGCGGGTGTCCTGGGTCCGAATCCCAGCCGGCTCACCAAAATAATTCAGAGTGAATTGCAGATTGCGGGCTTCGATCCGCAGACACTCAGTTCACAGTTCAAAATTTATTGTCCCCATCGTCTAGCCCGGCCCAGGACACCGCCCTTTCACGGCGATAACAGGGGTTCGAATCCCCTTGGGGACGCCAATCTTTCAAAGAGTTACGGCATTTGCTGTAACTCTTTTTCTTTTGAATGTGCTAGATTTGTGCTAAATTCCCCATAACTTTTTTCTAACTGGCTTATTGCGTTGGCTAAGTGCTTTGGACTAATGTGAGCATAACGCCGAGTCATCCTTGTATCTTTATGTCCCATCAGATCAGCCAGCGTGTCGAGGTCAACTCCTGCCTGCCTGTTCCATGATGCAAAGCAATGCCTCAGATCATGAAACCTGAAATCTTGAATCTCTGCTTTTTTGAGTGCTTCCTTAAAAGCCCTTTGTAGCTGCATTGAGGTAATCTGTTTCCCATCTTCATGACAGAAAACATAAGGGTTGTCTAAGTGAACCACTCTTAAAGCTTCCTTCAAGGCTTCCATAGCAGGTGCTGCAACAGGAATAATCAGATTCTCACCGTTCTTTGTTTCTGAACCATCTAAAGAAATGGTTTTTGCAAACATATTTACCTGATTGCGTTTCAGGTTCAGAACGTTGCCTTTTCTTAATCCTGTCCATGCAGCCACGATAACAATATTTCGAAGCCAGCTATCGCACTTACTAAGGAGCTTGTGATATTCCCCAAATGAAAGATACCGAAGCCGTTTTTTATCGGCTTTTGCTATTCCTTCAATCGGAGGAACATCTTTGACCCACATCCAACGTTTTTTAGCCAGATTGAACATCCGTTTTAGGATATTCAGTTTTCTAACAATCGTTGCAGGTTTATCGCCTTCACTTTTTCTCTTCTGCTTAAAATCGTCTATCAGAGCAGGATTGACTTGGGAAAGGGAGTAAGAACCAAAGAACTCTTTTAACTGCTTCAGGTAGCTTTCTACAGATCGCCAGCTTTTAAGCTCTTTGAAATCCGTAGACTCGTATTTCTCGACAAGTTCTAGAAAGGTTCTACTACTTCCCTCATCAACATCTAACCATTTACCCTCGGCAATCTGGGCCATGACTTTGTGATAGATTTTCTCAGCTATCTTTCTGTCATTTGTGCCAGTAGGCTTTCTGATTTGCCTGTTCTGATAATTAAATCTCATCCACCAGGCTTGGCCTCGTCTGTACAGTCCCATTAAACCTCCTTCCTGAGACCTTGCATTTGGCCTGGTTTCCCGTTGGATGAATTATACCTTGAGTTCTTAACACTATCAATGGCCTGTTTAACGATATTATCTATACCCAAAACATTGCCTTTATTTGGGATTACGGTGGGCTCAGCTTTAAATTTACGAGACGACTTGATCCAATCTATAACCTCTTCCATATCAAAGCGAATTAACCCATTCAGCTTATGAAAAGGGATAGTTCCTTGATGCACCCACGAGTAAAGAGTAGATACCTTGACCATGAGAAACTCAGATACTGTTTTAATGCTTACCAGCTTCATATCAACCCTTGTGCTTCCTTTTTCTGTCTTCAGTAAATATTTCTTTATACCATTTGGTACGTTCTTTACTTGGTGCTACGAACCAATAAACGCCTTTCTTGCGAGTCTCGTTAATTAATTCTTCTCCGGATTGACCCCGTCGCTCCATTTCTGCGAGTTTGACTTCTTCCTTGGCCTCTTTATCTGTAATAACCTTGCCTTTGAAGATACGACAAACATCTTTAGCCGTAATAAAAGGCTGTTCCGGTTCAGGCTTGAATTTAGTAAACAAATCACCTTGTTTGTGGGGTTTTTTCTTCATGGATAGCCTCAAAACGGTACTTCGTCATCATCAGGTTTATTGAACAGTTTCTTTTTAAGCTTTATCTTCTTACTCACATAATCCATACTGTCAGTAAAGCCGCTAGTGCCTTTATTTTCATTCAGAAAGCTTGCGTCTAGGTAAGCTCCTGCATCACGCAAGAAACTTAACGCAGCAGCTGATAGATTGGATTCGTCATAACCGTATAAAGCCGCATATGCGAGCAGATACCCAAGACCGTTAACAAATAGCCTTTTCATGTTAGGAAACCTTGATTTGCTTATGTCGCGTTGTATCCCGGTATATCCGCCATCAACAAACATGATTTTTTGTATTTCTGACCATACAGGAGCGGTTTCCCAGCGGCTTCTATTTACGTCTCCGTTATCATCAGCCAGTTTAAGCCAATCATGAGTGCAATATCTCCAAATATCATTAATCTTGTTCGTAAGATCAGGTATTGTTAAAGCACCTAGTTGAGATAAAACCAGCCTTTTAATCTCGAATTCAAGACGCATAATCTTTTGTCCTTCTGTCCAGCCTTGTTTTGCCCAAATCTCCTTAAACCAATCCTTATGAGTCCGGATAATTTCTATTGTTTTGTCATACAGGCGTGCTGATATATCGCCACCTTGACCGATTGACCAACCAGTAAAGTCATTATTATCCCAAAAGGCATTAATACGCCTTGCAGGTGAAATCCATTCTTTATTGTCAACATTTGCAAAACTCACATCAGTAATAAAATCGATAAAGATATCTACACGACTTATCTTTTCTTCATAGACACCGTCAATTAACGCATCTATGACAGTTCTTAATTGCCTCATGGACTCATCAAGGCCCTTACAATTAAGCAATTCGCTTGAAACTTGGACATAGACAGCAGGAACCTTTTTACTTCCTGCCCCTGCTATCTGGATACGGAACCAGTTATCTACGATCACATAGCTGTATACGCCAGCCCCTTTATCTTTGACCTCAAAACAATGTTTTCCAATAACCATTTTTGCTTCGGCTTGGTCTTGGATATCGCTTGAACGGGCTAGCTGCTTTTTAGATTCAAGATTGATTAATAAGCCGCTTTTCAACGTTCCCCGGTAAGATAAATAAATACTGTCAATTCCCTTATGGACTACCTTAAACTCCATAACTCTCCTTTCTTGTATTTAGACAGTGCTGTGATACTAGGCTCCGCACTGTTTTAAAACTCAAACCATGCCACAGCGAGCCCGCCAGCCTTCGGCTGTTGCGGGGCTCTCTGTGGTGATTGCTCTGAAAATAAAAAAGCCATGGCGATTACCATGGCTAGAAAATACAATATGATGACATTAATTTCCCGGACTCTGATAGGTCTATTTTTTGTCCGTGAAGTGTTTAAGCTATTGAAAAGGTTTATTTGCCGTACAGAGGATAGATATGTCTTTGAAGAAATTTATCAAGACCGGAAGGATATTCAGGAGGATTTAAACCACAGTCCTTTAAGAAATGGTAAAGTTGATTCAGCTTTAAAGTATTTAACCCCATCAGCCAGAAAAACCATAAAACAATATACGTCTCATACTGAGGAGCTTCTTTCGCTATAGGTTTTTTCTCAATAGCCCTCGCCAGCTTTTGAAAGAAAACGACATCACCGGATAATTGAGCCTTCATGAGCCTTTGTTTAACAACGTCTGTACAAAGAAGCGTCTTATCTACTCTTATGGCTTTTAAAAGTGAAGAATCATTTTCTTCCTGCAAAAGTTCGTAAATTGATTTTTGAAAGGCTATTTGTGAAAATATTGAATGATTGACGTTCATAAAAGTATTGAGAGCTGAAGGTCTATCCAATAGCTTTACTTGGTTATTGTCTAAGTCTGTATTCTTTTCCAGGTCTTGAAATATCAACCGACACATTAAAGAATAGTAAAAAGTGAGCGCGTCGGAAACTGCCTGATTAATAGCTTTTTCCCTGTTTTTGCCATACAATTTGGCTAGCTGTTTGGAGAAAGAAGCATCACAAAGAGATTCAATTTTTGATTCATAATATTTTTTACTTGCCTCAGGTAGTTTGCCTGCTAAAGTGAATAAAAATTTCTCTAATCTGTGCTGTCTTTTCTTATTACTCCGGTAGCTTTCAAACCTCTTAACAACACTATCTGAATCAAGATAGCCCTCGTATGCCTCATTTACAAGCCGGGTAAGTTCTTTGCCATCGTAGCCTGTTTGCCAACCAGTGCTATTTAATATGATTTGCTGAAAATTGTCGTTTATAGCAAAAAAGCCGTCATCTGAAGCACTCTTAATTTCTCTAAAAAAGCGTAATAAGGTTTTAACCGCAGCATCAAACTCAGGATCAATTTTTGATTTCCAGCTATGTTTATTGAATGAAACCATTAAGGCAGTTTATCAAATAAACATAAAATTTCAAACTGTAATATTGAATAAATTGTTCTTGTTTTTAGCAAAATTTAACGTTATTCTTTTACGAAGTAAAAAAATATTGGCTAATACTTGTTGATAACTGCAGATTTTGCGATCAATGTGAGTCTGCAGTCTTGATGCGGAAATCGACAACCTCTCAATTTTGATATTCCGTTTTCCTGTAATATCAGATTTAGTTTCTTAATATTGATATCTGCCGTCATTTTTAAGGATATATCCTTTTCAAACAATTGATAAATAAATATTCTTATGATATCATCCGCTTATATAATATTTTGTTAGCCACTTGAAAAAATACATTGAATTATTGCCCGACAAATAGTCTTCCTTGGCTATCTTAAAGACAAAAGAGGATAAAATGCAAAACCTATTAAACGACCTAACCGCTCTACTTTCCAAAGACGATCGACTTGTCGTTGAAGGAAAGTTACTTAAGAACAAAGTCATCGAACTGGCTCTTGCAATGGATGGCGATTTAATAAAATCACTGTTAAAAGATAAAGGCATCAAGAAGCATTTTTTTGCCGATGTTGACGGTATTTTGGTTTTCGACAAAATAAAATTCCAGCGTTTTGTTTCAAATAAAGAATTTCTCACAGATAGTTATACTGCGTTCAAAAACAAAATCGGCTTGGTCGATGAACAGGGCGAGTACATTACAAATAGTCAGAATGTTGTTCTTGCCTGGCCGTATAAAGATTGTGTGCTTGAAGGTGGTCAAACAAAGGAAGACCAGAAGCGAGATGAAATATTCTGGAATGAAACGCTTGCTCCGGATGAAATAGACAGACTGCTTGCTCCGAAAGTATTCACCAGATGGAAGAAACATGATTCAAAAGGCGAGCATGAATTAACAGCAGGAAAAGAGAAAATTGATTTCAAAAAAGAAAATTTAATTATTCGGGGAAATAATTTATTAGCTTTGCATTCATTACGTAAAGAATATGCACGCCAGGTTAAACTTATATACATCGATCCTCCATATAATACAGGAAATGATAGTTTTGGATATAACGATTCATTCAATCACAGTACTTGGTTAACATTTCTAAAAAATAGATTGGAAATTGCAAAAGACTTGTTAAGTGACAATGGCAGTATATACATTCAGTTGGATAATAATGAAGTTCACTATGCCAAAGTATTATGCGACTCAGTATTCGGAATAAATAATTTTCAAAGAGAAATTATTTGGGACATATCCGTGTTGTCTGGTTATAAAACAATGGTAAATAATTGGATTAGAGGACATGACACAATTCTCTTTTATTCAAAGAAAAGCGAGTCACTTCATTTCAACAAAATATATGTTGACCATAAACAAGAATACATTGATATGTTTAACAAAGAGGATGAAGGAGGGAAATATCTTGTAGCTCACGGAAAAAAACGATATCTAAAAGATGTATTAGAAAAGGGGAAAGCAATAGGAGATGTTTGGAATGATATAATGTCATTTCAACAGCAACCTACATCTGCTGAAAGACTAGAGTTTTCAGGGCAGAAACCTGAAACTTTATTAGAAAGAATAATTAAATCAGCTACAGATGAGAATGATATTGTTTTAGACTTTTTTCTTGGTTCAGGGACAACTTCTGTTGTTGCTCACAAATTAAAGCGAAGGTATATCGGAATAGAACAACTTGATTACGGTAAAAATGATTGTAAATTCCGATTGAAGAATATAATTAAGGGTGATAACACAAGTGTATCAAAATCAAACAAATGGCAAGGTGGTGGCTCGTTTATTTATTGTGAACTTGCCGAATGGAACGAAGCATCTATTTCAGAAATAAAAAAATCAAAAACATCAAAAGAACTCCTAACTATCTGGAAAGACATTCAGGAAAAAGCCTTTATTAGTTATAATGTTGACCCTAAAACAATAAACGAGAATATTTCTGACTTTGAAAAACTGCCGATTGAAGACCAAAAGAAATTCCTTATCGAAACACTCGATAAGAATCAGCTTTATGTCAATTACAGTGAAATTGAAGACGATGATTACAAGATTTCGGATACTGACAAAAAATTGAATCGCATGTTTTATGGTGAGGTGTAAAGATGCCTCAGACCTTAAATGATGTTTTATCAGCATTGCAAACAGCGGGCATTCCTTTCCCGAGAACCCCTAAATATATTGAAAGCAATTTAAACCCTGCCTTTGAGCTAAGACCATACCAAATCGAAGCATTTGGCCGCTTTTTGCATTACCTTGATAATGAAAAGCTCCGGCAAAAACCTGCTCAACTGCTATTCCATATGGCAACAGGAAGCGGGAAAACACTCATAATGGCAGGAGCAATACTTCATCTCTACACCAAGGGCTATAGAAACTTTCTTTTCTTCGTAAACAGTACAAATATTATTGAAAAAACGCGCGATAATTTTCTTAATCCGCAGTCATTGAAATACCTGTTTTCTGAAACAGTAGCGTTTGGGGATAAGAAGGTTCAAATTAAGGAAGTAGAAAATTTTCAATCGCCCAATGATGATTGTATTAATATCGTCTTTTCAACCATTCAGGGTTTGCATTCTCGACTGAATACGCCGCGTGAAAATTCTGTAACATACGATGATTTTGTAAATAAAAATATTGTTCTGATTTCAGATGAAGCACACCACATCAATGTAGACACAAAAAAAGGAAAAATATCTGCGGACGAAGCAGAGGACTTGTATTCTTGGGAAACAACGGTTCAGCGCATTTTTCGATCTAATAATGAGAATCTCTTGCTTGAATTTACCGCGACCGTTGACTTGTCAGTTCCAGAAATAGCTTCAAAGTATTCAGATAAAATTATTTTTGACTATCCATTGAAGCAGTTCCGACTGGATGGCTATTCTAAAGAGGTTAAAGTACTTCAATCCGACGTAGAACTCATTCAAAGAGCTTTGCAGGCAATTATTCTAAGTCAATACCGGAGAAAAGTATTTGAAAAATATAAGAAACTCATTAAACCAGTATTGCTTTTCAAGTCAAAAACTATTGCAGATAGCAAGTCATTTTATTCTGATTTCATTACAAAGATAAAATCACTTAAAAAATCAGATGTTTCTCAAATATTGAAAAGTAAAGACGCAGTGTTAAGCAAGTGTTCTGCATATTTTGAAAATAACGATATAACAGTTGAAAATCTAATTGAAGAATTGAAAAACGATTTTGCAGAAGAAAAATGTATTGAAGTAAACAGCAAAGAGGAAAGCGAAGCAAAACAAATCGCAGTGAATACTCTTGAAAACAGCAACAATGAATATCGAGCGGTTTTTGCTGTCGATAAATTAAATGAAGGATGGGATGTTCTTAACCTGTTTGATATTGTCAGGCTTTATGAAACAAGGGATGCAGATACTAAAACCGGTAAGCCTGGAAAAACGACCATTGCAGAAGCTCAGTTAATCGGACGAGGCGCAAGGTATTGTCCTTTCCAAATAGACGATACTCAACTAAAATATCAACGAAAATATGACGAAGACCTTGAAAACGAACTTCGTATTTGCGAGGAATTGTATTATCATAGTGCTTACAATCCAAAATATATACATGAATTACACAATGCCCTTCACGAAATTGGAATAAAAGATAATACAGCAAAGGAAATCCAGCTTGAATTCAAAATGGATTTCAAGGAAACAGAGCTCTACAAGAGCGGAGCGGTTTTTAAAAATGAGCAAATACGCTATGATCGTTCTGGCTTGTTTTTTCTGCCAAATACAATCACAGAAAAACCGTATCGTTTTAACTTGAAAACGGGAGCAGTTCAATCTTCGCTTGTCTTTGATGATGACACATCAGGGACAATTTCAAAAAAGCAAAAAGATTTTCCGCTTTTCAGTTTTGGTGTGCCAATAATCAGAAAAGCAATATCCCGTCTTGAGTTCTATCGCTTTAACAATCTTAAATCTTTCCTGCCGAATGTAAAATCAATTACAGAATTTATAACTTCAAATAACTATCTTGGAAAAATCAAAGTCGAGGTATCCGGAGCAGAGGACGCTTTAACAAACATAAACCTTGCTCACAAAGTAAATATTGCTGTTCAAATCTTGATTGATATAAGCAACACACTTCAATCTGATAAAATTGAATATCAAGGAACAAAAGAATTCAAACCGTATGATTTTAAAACTATTTTCAAAGATAAAAAACTCAATATAGTGGTCAGAGACAGTAGCGATCAAGAGTATGGTATACCGCAATCACAAACTCTCAATCAAAATCTCCGCATGGATTTGAGTAAAAAGGACTGGTATGTTTTTACAGACAATTACGGAACTTCTGAAGAAAAGTATCTCGTTAAATACATCGATAAAGCCTACGAGCAATTAAAGAGGAAATACTCAGAGGTATTCCTTGTTAGAAATGAACGCCATTTCCAACTATACAATTTTGATGATGGAAAACCTGTCGAGCCGGATTTTGTTTTATTTCTGAAAAAGAAGTCAGGAGATGAGACGCTTCATTATCAAGTGTTCATAGAGCCAAAGGGCGAACATTTACTTGAACATGATGCGTGGAAAGAAAGTTTTTTTAAGTCATTAAAAAAACAGCATAAAATAAATGTGCTTTGGAAATCAAAAAAATATGTAATCTGGGGAATGCCTTTTTATAATGAAAATGTTAGAAAGCAGGATTTTGAAAATGCGTTTAATGAAATTACAACGTGAATCGCCTACGCTAATCCAACGCTTCGGCTAAACAATCGAGCAATAATGAAAAATCAAGTGGCTAAAAAAGCGGATCGAGACAGACGCCCCTGCGGGGCAACCGCTCATCCGCCGCATTATTTTCTTTTGACTTCCTGAATGCGTATCCCGTAAGGGAATATGATGCTGTTAAATTCATTTTTTTTGGTACACGCTTTACGTCAATGTCGTACTCGCACTGATGCTGTCCTTGAACAAGAGGAATGGGATTTAATTCTTTCAGCACCTTTTCCCGATTTGATTTCGGCACGAGTTTTCCAATCCACATGTCATAGTATTTCATGATTCTGACCTCCGAAAATAACTACGACCGTCGAGAGGGTTGCAAACTCGCGCCCGTCACGGCCCAATGTGCTAATAATGTGCTAAATTTGTGCTAGAAAATTTCCTAACAAGCATGAAGAGCATAATAAACATAAAATATGTAAACCTATAACTCCTTGATTTTATAAGTAACACAGGAAACCAGGCGACAAGTCAAGGTTATTATTTTTAGTTGTTTTCGGCTTTCACGGCGATAACAGGGGTTCGAATCCCCTTGGGGACGCCAAATTATCAAGAGGTTAGCGTATTCGCTAGCCTCTTTTCTTTTTCAAACGTTGCAGAAACGCAGCACTTTTCTTTGGCATCCAGTACATTTACCGCTTCCCTCAAGTTTTCAGGAGAAAGATGGCTGTACCTGATTATCATCCGCAAGTCTTTATGTCCCAGCAGTTCCTTTACAATTAAAAGCCATGTAAAATACTATACGAATTATCTCTATTATGATATAGTGAGTTGAAAAATGTTTAATATTAGTGAACTAGTCGAGTCCTGCGATAATAACACGCGTGTGCCTTTAATGAAGAACTTCTAATATGGAGTAGGTAATGGGGGTGTCATGCATAAAACGGCTGCTGTGCTTAGTGCCTATGTTTGCACCCTAGTTCTTTTGGCGGGTTGTGCCTCAGCAAACTTGAAAAACACAACCGCATTGAATGATAGCGGCTACACGGTTGTCATTATCGGAGGTTCAAACAGCACTCCGACACAACTGGAGTTGCTACACAAGAACTTTCCCGGATCTGTCGTGATAATACCTGAAATATACTATCCTTTGTGGTTGGGATCTGATGCTGTTTTGCGGAAGCTCAGAGAAAAAGGCATTACAGGAAAATTAGTGCTCATTGGGCATTCTTGGGGTGGTCTTATTGCACGCGAGATTGATGGAGAACATCCGAATCTGGCTAAGGCTGTTGTGACAATCGCGACACCGTGCGGGAACTTCAGGTATACTCCGGATGCCCTTTCGGGCATGGTGATACGGCCGCAAGACAGCAACAGTAGAACGCCGTTGTACATCATCGGAGCCTACAGGGAGGATGCAGCGAAAAGATGGTGGATGACCACGGAAAAATCAGACGGAGTGGTAGATATCGCATCAGTAATGGCAATGGGAGAAAGAGCCGTCAACGGTTCTACGGTCTTGGAAAAGGAGCATAACGAGCTTTTACAGGATGCCGGTGTAATTATGCAAATTAAAAAATGGCTTTCGCAGACAGAGGACGACGAGCTGATTGCCCGGGAAGTTGAGGTTGCAAAGCCGATTCTTAACAATCGCAAAGTGGCGCTTTTACGCTGGTCTTTTATGACGGGGTTCTTTCACACGATTTTATTAGATTTATTGTATAAAGAATGTGACATGGGTTTTTACTGTGAGAATGAAAATTCAACCAAGAAAAACTGAATTAACTATTGTTATTCATACGTGGAATCTGTTGTTATAAGATTATTTTAATGCAACTCCAAACGAGCCACTACTAAAAGGGAGGTTTTATGAAACTGGGAAGATGGTCTATGGCAATTATCGTTGCAGTTATTTTTGCAGGGTGCAGTACCTCTGCTAGTTTCAAGCTTCCTCCAAACACTGACTTAATGATTAGCGACGAACGTGTGGTTTTCCAATCTAAGGATGAAGCAGGGTATCCAGAATTTAAGCGGACGCCTTTTTTCTGGACCTCACTTATGGGTATTGACTACGCGCTTATTCAGGATGGCAAAATTATAAAAAAAGACAGATTGCCCGCGAGATTTAGAGTCATCTCGGTCTTCTTCCCGCCATACGCATTAATTTATTGGCCATTGGGTTTTAAGTTAAAATGCTATGACCTTTCGGATATCAAAAAGGAGTTTATAGAAGAGTGTTCTACCTCTGAACAGATGGTTTCTAAGAGCACAGCTACAACAAATATAACTAAATAACATCAGGGCATAATAATTAAAATAGTAGCGTTTTAATAGGAGGCACCGTGAAAATTAAAGTATGTTAATTATTATCGTTGCGACATCCTTGTTTGGCTGTTATGTTCCAACAATTGACAAACAAGTAGATCGCCTTATGCCATCTCGATAACAAAAAAGACCAAGCAAATAGCGATTAGTAAAATAACGAACTCTATAGAAACCGCAAGGTATATTGGCTTAAATTACGGAGGAGTTGCTTGTCTTCTCTGCGACTCGATAACTTGGCGAAATGCTGGAAAAATTGACTATCAGAGGTTGGCAGATATTGCCAGAAAAAAATGACAGATAATAACTACAATTTGATTGGGAGCGCATATTCTCCTTTTAACGAAAAATATAATAGGCAATCTCAGTATCTGCTTGAAGGAATAATATTCGATGTGGCAATGAATACATGCGATATTAATAAAAAAAAGAAAGGTATTGCATTTGTAAAAGTTAATTGGGAACTTTTTGATCAAAAAATAAAAAATATTACTTTGACTTTTTCAAGTGAAGGGGTTGCAATGGTAGATAGCTTTTCAAATATCGGTGGTGATTTTTTGATTGAAAAAGCATTTTCGATGGCTGTAGATAATATGTTAGCCAATCAGAAGTTTTATGATTAGCTGGTAAATCTTGAAGAAAAATAAAATATGCGCAGGGTTGCCGCGCTGCTGCTGACTATATCTGACTTATAGAACCTTAAAGGACTGAAATGAGTAGAATGATATAACTACTTGATTGTGCGAAACTATTGTTTTTGCCAAAAACACCCGGCATCATTGACATCGCCGAGTAATCAGTATATATTGTGTAACACAATCTTGCAATAATTAGCACTCGCTAAGAAAACTACCTTGCTTTGCGCTCATTTTGCGGTTCTCAGTATTAATTCTACTCAATATATGGTGGATAACTTGTTAAGAAAGATATGAGGTAACTATGGGACTCAAAAAAGTTATACGCAAACTTACTGGCAAAGGTAAAGAGCCGAAAGTTGAATATTGCCAGGATGGTTTACAGACCATTCACAATCACGACTTCATGAAGGACCCTTCGTTCCTCAAAGCGTATGAGCGGGGCTGCCGCGCTGCTGCTGACTATAATTGGCACTGGCGTGTTCACATTGGATTGTGGGCTGCCTTCACTGCTAGCAAACTTCAGGGGGATTTTGTTGAATGCGGAGTGAACCGTGGTTTCCTCAGCTCAGCTATCATGGAATTCCTTAATTGGGATTCTCTGAACAGAACCTTCTATTTGCTTGACACTTTCGAGGGACTGGATAAGCGCTATGTTTCGCATGAGGACCACAAATCTGGCGCGATAGAGAAGTACGAATCTTTATTGGAAGACGGGTTTTACGTCCTAGGGGTTGAGTCCGTTAAGGCCAATTTCTCCCAATGGAAGAACATACGGATAATTCAGGGAAGTATTCCAGAAACGCTTAAACAAGTTGAGACAAAACATGTCGCCTATCTTCATATTGACATGAATTGCTCACCACCAGAAATTGCGGCGATAAATTTTTTCTGGGATATCCTGCTTCCAGGAGGTATCGTCCTCCTGGATGATTACGCATATCGTGGCTATGAAGCGCAGAAATATGCGATGGATGATTTTGCAAAAGCACACAATGTAATGTTCGCATCTCTTCCAACCGGACAGGGGCTTCTCGTAAAACCGCCGGTGAAAGTATAACCGCGATCTGCACGAGAGAATCTATCGTCAATGGATTAGTGCTGAGATGGTTTACGCGTGCTTGTTCTTTTATAAAAACGTAGCATAAACGTAGCAGAATTTGACTTATTAGGCCTTAAAGGACAGAAAATACCGAAATGGTTGGAATGGTTTAACTGGTTGATTGTATAGTAAAAAGTAAAAAAATGCAGGTAAGAGGCCTAGTTAGTAAAACTGCCAATTTACAACTTTCACGGCGATAAAAGGGGTTCGAATACTCCAGGGGACGCCAATCTTTCAAAGAGTTACGGCATTTGCTGTAACTCTTTTTTTTGAATTTGATAACATCCCTCTAGCTCTTCTCAAGTTGGCTGATTGCGCTGGCAAGGTGCTTCGGACCGATATGCGCGTATCTTATGGCCCATGAGGTCGGCCAGAGTATCCAGATCCACTCCCGCCTGTCTGTTCCATGAAGCGATGCAATGCCGCAGATCGTGGAATCTGGAATGCTGGATTTCCGCAATCAAGGATGCATTCCTACTTCATACCCAGATAATGCTTGCCAACAGGGTATTTCAAGAGAAAAGAATAGTAAATATGATACAAAAAGTATGAAATATGTATAAAAAAATATAAGTTATTACAATAATTATTTGTTGACATTCTGGGGGGACGCTGTTATCTTCTCATTAGTTATGCATGCTGTCCGTAGGTTTTTCGTTTGCTCATTAAAGTTTTTTTCGACATGAAAGATGTAGGTTACTCGGTTATTATGACTGATTTCGAAATGCCAGTTGTTTCGGTAAGACGGTTGTTCGTATCTTGATCAGTCATTTTGGGTAATTCAGGTTAGTTTTAATAATGAGTGGTTTTCAGAGAAATACATCTCACCAAAAAAACGCCGCAAATAATAAAATATCTACCGTATTACTAAAGCCGTCGGTACAGATTTTTTTTATTGTCCCCGTTGTTGTTTTTGCCGGCACATTTGCCGACTTAAGGCTGCTTTATTTATTTTTTGGAATATGGGTTTGTACTTTGATAAGCTATGGATTGTCTCTTTTGATACTCAGTCTGTTGCCATCATATGTGCTTGAGTTGCATCCAAGGTTGAACCCCTATATAAAAAAATTTTTAAATACCGCTTCAATATTGCTCTACGGTGGAATTTTAGGATTTCTTTATCTGTGGTTATATGTTGAACTGAAAATACCCGGTTTCGAGTTATTGCAAAAATTAGAAATATAAAACGAAATCATTTTGAGTTAAGCAAACTCTTTCATTCTATGAGCCAGATTGCACGCTGTTTTCTTTGAGACGGATTTCAACCCTTCTGTTCCTGGCTCTATTGTCCTGTGTATCATTCTGTACAAGCGGTTTCTGGTCAGCATTGCCCTTAACAGAAAGACGTGAAGGATCTATTTCGTGGCGCATGATGAAATATTTCAGCACATTCGTTGCCCGCGCGACGGACAGTTCCCAGTTCGATGGATACTTGTGGGTTCGGATCGGGACATTGTCTGTATGCCCTTCTATTTCAACCTGAAATAAAGGATGCTGTTGAATGATGAGGGCAATGTTGTCGAGGATTGGTTCAGAGCTCTGCAGGGGTTCAGCTTCACCCGGCCGAAAAGTGACTTTTTCTTTCATGGAGATAACAACTTCTTTGTCCGCGGCGTGAACAAAAACCTCATTTTCCAACTCCAGCCGTTTTATGTCTGCATTCATTTCCTCAACCATTTTCTTCTGAATTGTGGCGGCAGTATCCTGGTCGCCTGAGAGTGCAGACGTTTCATGTGGGTTCGGCCTGGATTCTTTTGGTACAGTCGCTCCGGCGTTCCTTGTCATGACCGTAAATACCACAAAGAGCAAAAGCAGCAATGAAAGAACATCACTGAGAGTAATAAGCCAGTTGCTGTCAAAATCGTTTAGGACTGATAAACCCTGCTTTCTAAGAGTTTTTAATCGAAATGGCTGCATGATCTGTGCTTCGAGTATCTTTTCTTTTTGGTTTTCTTCCATGCTGCTTTCTCCGTATCTGGTACAGTATTATGCTGAATGCACGGTCAGTCCTGCCCGTGACAACACGAGGTCCACGTTCATCTTTGTACGACCCAAAACATTCCCCTCATAATTTCCGCTAATTCGTTCCTCGACGTATAATGGGTTTTGCCATTCATTCATTGATATGATGCCTTCTATAATGCCTTGCATAATTTCCTCAGACTGGATAGTGCGCTCTTCCAGTTTCGCACAGATTGGAAGAACAAAAAGATTCGATATGATCACTCCGTAGAATGTAGACATCATTGCGACAGCCATAAGAGGTACGACATCATCTATCGACTGACTGATCTTGAATATTTTAATGAGGCTGATCACGGTCCCGGCGAGGCCGAGGGAAGGAGTAAGCCGTGCAATGGTTTTTAAAACATTCTGGCTGAAATGATAGTCTGTTATCCGGGTTGTCATTTCTCGTTCCATGGCGGTTCTTATATCTCTGCTGGTCCGATGGCTGATTAAAAGGTTCATTCCCAGCCGCAGGAATTCGTCCTTGATTGCTCGTATTTTTCTTTCCAGTCCACGGATGTCTGCTTTTCTTGACGTGCGTGCCAAGTCGAGCATTTCTTTCGCCAGTTCCTGCCTGTCTTTCATTGGATGAAATGAATCGAGTACGTCCGCAAAAGTCTTTTTCAATCGGCGAATCGAGAAGCCTAAAAAAAGCGCAATAATTGTTCCTCCTCCAACGATCATTAATGCATCTATATTAAAAATCATAGTTAGTCCGATGTTTCGGAATATCGTTGCAGAAAACAGTACAAGTGCAGTAAGAAAAAAAATAACTATGAACGAATACATAGTTTCTTCTCCCGGTAGTTAAATTATTAATCAAAACGAGATTTTTAACGCAATATTGATGCCAAGGATGCATCTAAACGAAGCGGTTGTTATTGCAGGAATTTTGTTTATGGTTATTTATAGCGTAGACCGGTACAGAGGCAAAATGCGAAAAACAGGGAGAAAATTTTGCCTGACAGGCAAGGTTTTCCTAATAGAGTTAACCGTAAATAGAGATTTAAGAAGTTGGTGGGAGAGAATTACTAATTTGAATCATAATGCCATGTCATCAACGGTATAAAGCGTCACCAGCTGATAATTGCATTGTTACAGATTACATTTACCCAGAGAGAAATGTTCATTTTTTGATGAATTTCTTTCTTATCTCGTGACCATTCCATTTCTCCACAAAGAATCCGCAGGCTCCTGCGGATGGGACTCCACGTATCCTCGTACGGAAAGAACAGAGCAAAACGACAATCCTACTGTTGTGCTGAATGCAGTCAGATCTAATATTGCAAAGCCGCCCATGTATATCACGTTGCTGCATAATTGCTCTTAATGCAACTTTATGCTAACATGAAATAGCATCCTTTATTTAAAGCATAATCCTGAACAAATACCTCAGTTATAGAATATTGTTTATTATCATTCGGTTATAAGTCCAATTTTATGAAGGTTGTACAAACGGTTAATCAAAACTGAAAGCACTCAACTTATGGAATATAAACTTGAAGAACTGATAGATATCAAGCATTTCCAATCGCTGCTGGACCGATTAAACGAAATATATTTCTTTCCTTCCGCGATTGTCGATAATGAGGGGAATATCCTTACCACCACGGCGTGGCAAGACATCTGTACGAAATTTCACAGAAAAAACAAAATATCTGAGCTTGAATGCATTAAGAGCGACCAGTATATTCTCTGTCATCTTGCTGAAGCTAACCCCGCCGTAATCTACCGTTGTCCTCATGGTCTCATAGAAAGCGCTACCCCCCTGATCATAGATGGAAAACACCTGGGAAACTTTTTCACCGGACAATTTTTCCTTGAAAAACCGGATCTGGCTTTCTTTAAGAAACAAGCCGTGAAATATGGATTTGACGAAGAGCAATATCTGGAAGCCGTACGGAATGTGCCTATCTGGACGCAACAAAAGCTGGATCAGTACCTTTTCTTTGTTAAAGGGTTGATTGCGGTAATAGCCAAAACAGGGCTTAGGACTCTGCAAGAAATTGAGTCGAATAGAAAGATCTGGGAGAGCAAAGATCAGCACAGGGCCGTTATCCAGATGGCCAGTGAAGGATTTTGGACGCTTGATCTGCAGGGGCGTTTTTTACAGGTCAATGAAGCCTACTGCAGGATGAGCGGCTACAGCGTCCAGGAATTACTGAGTATGAGCATATCGGATGTCGAAGCAAAAGAGAGTCCTGCCGACACTGCTGCGCATATCAAGACGGTAATGGCTGAGGGGCAGGCCAGATTTGAGACGAAGCACCGACGAAAAGACGGCACTGTCTATGACCTAGAAGTCAGCACACAGTACCAGGCCGGTAGGGAAGGACGGTTTGTAACGTTTCTCCACGATATCACGGAAAAAAAGCGGTCGGAAGAGGCACTCAGGGTGAGCGAAGAAAAATTCAGAAAAGTTTTTTTTGCCAGCGCTGATTCCATTAATATCAACCGGCTCGAGGACGGCATGTATGTTTCCATCAACCATGGATTTACCGCGATGACCGGTTTTACAGAGGCCGACGTCATCGGCAAAACTTCCTTGGAGTTGAATATCTGGGTTGATCCGGCAGATCGCATGAATGTCATAAGGCAATTACGGGAGAATGGAGAGGTCAAAAACTACGAGGCGTTGTTCCGCGCAAAAGATGGACGAATTCTCACAGGACTGATGTCCGCCAGGATCGTCGAAATCGATCACGTGTTGTACAATGCCAGTATTACCCGAGACATTACTGAATATAAAGCCCACGTGATAGAAATCGAGCGTCTGAACCGGCTTTACTCGGTATTGAGCCACATCAATCAAACCGTTGTTAAAGTTCAGTCGCAACAAGAGCTCTTTTCCGAAGTCTGCCGCGTTTTGGTGGAATACGGCGGACTTAAGCAGGCTTGGATCGGATGGCATGATCCGGCAAATCATCGGGTGCTGGTCGTTGCACAGTGCGGTGATGAAACCGGATATCTAAAAAATATATGTGTTTATGCCGATGACAGACCCGAAGGCTGCGGTCCGACCGGTACTGCCATGAAAGATGGGAAACCCTTCGTCAGCAATGATTTTCTCAATGACACGCGCACGCTGCCCTGGCGCAAAGCAGCTGCTCTTACTTCGTGGCGTTCCGCGGCGGCGTTTCCCATCCGTTTTGAGAATGAAGTGCGCTATGCATTGACGGTGTATGCGCCTGAAAAAGATTATTTCGGAGACCGTGAAGTATTGCAGCTCGAAGAGATTGCTGCGACCGTGTCGTTCGGCCTTGACACGCTTAAAAACGAAGTGCAGAAAAATGAAAATGAAAAACGTTACAGAATGCTGTTTGAGTCCATGACGAACGGGTTTGCCTTGCATGAGATTATCTGTGACGAACAGAAGAATCCCCGCGATTATCGGTTTCTGGAAGTGAATCCCGCGTTTGAGAACCTGACGGGATTAAAAGCCTCGGACGTCATCGGAAAAACCGTGTTTGAAGTATTGCCGGATATAGAAAAATGGTGGATAGAAACCTATGGCAGGGTCGCCCTAACCGGCAAATCAGAACATTTCACGAAATTCGATAAGAACCTTGAACGTTGCTATGAAATTATGGCATACTCTCCGCAGCCCGGTCGATTTGCTGCCATTATTACAGACGTTACGGAAAAGGAAAAAATGGAGGATCAGCTTCGCCAGTCCCAGAAGCTTGAATCGCTTGGTGCCCTCGCGGGGGGCATTGCCCATGATTTCAACAATATACTTACTGCCATCATAGGATACGCGAATATAGCCCAGATCCAGATGCCGGAGGACGACCCAAGACGCCTGAACATCGAGCACATACTCGATGCCTCCAATCATGCTGCAAATCTGACGAAAGACCTCCTTTTATTCAGCCGTAAGCAGCAGAGCGCAAAGCAAACCGTGGATTTGAATCAAATCGTCAAAAAAGTAGAACGATTTCTGAAGCGGATCATAGGCGAGGACATAGAATGCCGGATATCGCTCTACGCGAACGTGGTGCCGGTTCTCGCCGACGGTCATCAACTTGAGCAGGTCTTGATAAATCTCGCATCAAATGCCCGAGACGCTATGCCGGGAGGAGGCACCCTTGCCATCACAACGGAGCAGGTGCAGTTGAATGACGGCACCCTTTCCGTGAGAGGTGATATCAGGCCCGGCAAATATGTATTGCTCACGGTATCGGACACAGGCATGGGAATGGATGAAACCACAAGGAAACGCATTTTCGAACCGTTTTTCACGACTAAAAATGTGGGCAAAGGCACAGGCCTGGGGCTGGCAGTAGTGTACGGAATTATTAAACAGCACGAAGGCTTCATCAATGTGTACAGCGAGCCTGGCCATGGTACGATGTTTAAAATATATTTACCGGCCATGGTGCTGGACAGGGAACAGGCGGAAGCCGAAAAAGCGGCAGAGCCACCTCCCCAAGGAGGCACCGAGACCATTCTGCTAGCGGAAGACAATGAAATGGTCAGAAATCTCAATAAAACGGTGCTCGAAGAGTTCGGTTATAAAGTAATCGAGGCAATTGACGGTGAGAATGCGGTAAACAGCTTTTTGCAATTCAAAGATACTATCAAACTCCTTGTGTTTGATAGTATTATGCCCAAGAAAACCGGGAAAACGGCGTATGACGAAATCAGATCGGTTCGGCCTGATATCAAGATTATTTTTTTGAGCGGGTACGCTCCTGAACTTGTTCGTCAGCGATTTCAGCTTGATGACACTGCTGTTGTCGCCAGCAAACCAATTTCACCGAAAGAACTTCTAAAACTGGTCCGTTCTACGCTGGATGCCGAATAATACCAAAACATATTATTAGTGAAACAATTGTATGATGAGAGAGGTATCCCGTCTTCAACGATGCCCAAGGGAGTAAAATGAAAAAAAACTTTTTTTCTCGATTATTTACCGGTATGCAATTCTTGTTTTTCGCACTGTCTTTAGCTGGATGCGGCGGTAGCAGCGGCAGTGATAACAGCTTCCTCAATATATATGCGGCAACGCAGGGTGGGTTGTCCATCTCGCTGGATGGTGGAGCAACCTTTGTCAACCGGACAACCGCACATGGATTGGGCAATAACAGCATAGGGGGCGTAACTATATCGGGTTCCACGATCTACGCCGCAACCCAGGGCGGGTTGTCCATCTCGACCAACGGTGGTTCGGTTTTTACCAACCGAACAACCACGAACGGACTCGGGAGCAACATTGTGCACAATGTTTTTGTGTCAAATTCCATTATTTACGCGGCGACTCTCGGCGGGCTGTCCATCTCGACCAACGGCGGTACGACCTTTACCAACTATACAACAGCCAACGGTCTGGGAAATAACGAAGTCCAAAGTGTTTTTGTGTCTGGGGCAGCTGTTTACGCGGCGACTGATGAAGGTTTATCCATCTCGACCAATGGCGGCATGTCGTTTACCAACTATACAACAACAAGCGGTCTGGGAAGTAATTATGTTTATGACGTTTATATCTCTGGTTCCACCATTTACGCGGCGACTGACGCCGGGCTGTCCATTGCAGCCAGCGGCAGCACAACGTTTACCAATCACACAACTGGATTGGGCAGTAATTTGGTACATGGCGTTTTTGTGTCCGGTTCCTCCGTTTATGCGGCAACGTACGGCGGGCTGTCTATTTCCACGAACGACGGCACGACATTCACCAACTATACCACCGCAAACGGGTTGGGAAGCAATGTCGTGGAGAGTGTCTTTGTGTCCGGGTCAACTATATACGCGGCAACTACCGGCGGATTATCCATTTCTACGAACGGCGGTACGACATTCACAAACTACACCACTGCTAACGGATTAGGGAACAATATAGTATGGGAAATATATGCCCGATAGGTTGCCTCGATTTCCATAACAATATCCACATAAAACGCGTCAGCATCTACTATAATTATAGAAAGTAAAGCATGTCTGGAATTGACATCCCGATTGGGGAAAGCTGCAGTAATTCTGCTGATTAAGCCGACAGGCAGGGAGCAGTTTCGCCTGCTCCTTGAGGGGGGGGAGGATGGGAGATTGCCCGATGATAAGTGCGTGTATTTTTTTTAAAGATCAAATGACTTTGCTGCCGGATATAGTAATAGTCATGAAAGACAAATATTGCAGAAATAATTTTGAGTCTTGTGCGCGATATATCGTAAACACGGCACTGGGCAAAGGGAACGTGCCGAACACATTGTATCCGTTTGAAATCTCAAAAGTTGAAGGAATTATTGCTGATTCTAAAACAAAGCCTCCCCGCGAATAGCAGATGAGCCCGATCAGCTCTGGCAGGAGGTTTTTGCATAATCCGGAAACTTCCATGCATATATTTTTGCCGTCAGGGCGGCGAACGGCTGCTGAAAAAGCATGGCAAGCGCGATGGGGATGGCCGTCTCCGGGGGAAAGTAGCTGGTGGCAATGACAAGACCCATCGCGATGTTTCTCATGCCGGCATTGTAGATGATCGAAAGAGTTGTCGGATGGTCGGTCCGGATTATTTTCCCCGCCGTGTATCCCACAAAATAGCCAATGGCCACGATAAGGCCGGTAACAAGTAAAATCCTTACGATAAAAAAACTCCATATAATCGAGGTGGAAACAAACGCAGCATTCAGGAAGATGATGCCGAAAAGGGAAAAACGGGACAGAATGCCGCCGGCACCTTCGGCAAAAGGTGCAGTTTTTCCTTTTGATAAATCATGAGCCAGCATCCCGAGCAGGCTCGGCAGGGTGACCATGATCAGCAAATCAATGATCATGGCGGTATAATCGATGCTGACGGAGACCCCGGCGATAAAAAAGATGAACACCGGCAGCAGGACCGGAGCGATCATGGTGTCCAGCGTGACCGTGACCAGCGAAACCGGGACGTTTCCTTTCACGATGGAGGTCCACACGACAGAGGTGACGCCCACCGGTATCGCGGCGCTGATCAGATACCCGATCCGGATCAGGTGGTGATCGGAGAAAAAAAGAAGGCCTATTATCCAGGCGGTAAGGGGGGTCGCAACATGCACAACGCACAGAATATACAAGGGGATTTTCGGATTGCGGGAGATGGTGAAAAACTCACGAAGACTGATCCCGAGCGATGTGAAGAATGTCATGCAGGTGAACAGCGCAATAATAATATTTTTGAGAAACGGAGTCGGCGTGAGTGGGAAAAAATATCCGCACACAAGGATAAATAAAACGGACTGGAAAATATGCCGGTTGAGCCAGGTATTGGCTTTTTTCATGGCTGCTGTTTGCTCAATCTGAAGAACATACGATTATGCGCATCAGATGCTTTCTGAATGCCTTCTCGATGAGCTGCTTGCGCAGGATGTCTCTCCTGTCACGTTTTTAGTATGACCGCGCATCAAAGATGCGCTTTGTCTTTTTTCCCGACCTCGGCAAACTGCCGTAAGGCGCAATCTCAACCGCGCTCGAAACCATAAGAATGTGTTTCAATTTTCTGGCAATAGCCTCGGACAAGGTCTTGTCGGTGATTTCGTGACCGTTGGCGCCGCGCTCCACTTTGATCGTCATGTAATCTTTCCCGTCGTCGCGCCGTTCAAGGTGAATCTGATATTCGCTGCCTGTTCCGTTGATGCCGGACAATATCTCATCAATCTGCCCTGGATACACATTTACACCCCTCAGGATAAACATGTCATCCGACCTGCCGAGTATCTTGTCGTGCCGCGGCAGGCCGCATCCACAAGGGCAATCGTCGTTGAGCAGTCTGGTCAGGTCGCGTGAACGGTAGCGGATAAGCGGTGATCCTTCTTTGCAGAGGGTGGTGAAGACCATTTCGCCGATTTCACCCGGCGCTACCGGGTGCAGGGTTTCCGGGTTCAGTATTTCCAGAATATAAAAATCCGCCCAGTAATGAATCCCGGTGTTATACGTGCAGCTCAAACCGGTCCCCGGACCGTACAGCTCGGTGAGGCCGGTGATGTCATACACTTCTTCGATGCCCAGCAGGTCCTTGATGGTCCTGATCATGCTGTCGCTTGCACGCTCCGCTCCCAGGATCACTTTTCTGAGTCGGATTTTTTCCCGCAGACCAAGACGATGAACTTCTTCCGCGAGGAGAAGCGCCATTGATGCAGTTGAGCAAACGACCGTAGTCTGCATATCGACCAGAAAAGTGCACTGCATTTCCATATTGCCGGGACCGATGGGAATGGCGAGAGCGCCGAACCGTTCGCATCCGTTCTGAAAGCCGACCCCGGCGGTCCAGAGGCCGTAGCCGACGCATATCTGTATACGGTCCTCCTGCGTCACGCCGGCCATTTCATAGCACCTGCCGAACATGTACGCCCAATCGTCAATGTCCTTCTGCGTATAGCAGAGAACCTTCCGTTTTCCGGTTGTGCCGGAGGAGGAGTGTATTCTCACAATCTCACTGAAATCAGCGGCCCGGAGCGGAAATGGATAATCATTTCTCAGATCATCCGCACTGGTAAAAGGCAGTTTTCCGATATCTTCGAGCGTACGGATATCTTCGGGCCGGACATCTGCTGCTTTCATGCGGTCGCGATAGAAATCCGAGCGGGAATATGCACGGGAGACCGTCCATTGCAGCCCCTTCAGCTGGTGCTCACGAAGTCCCGCCGGTGTATCAGCTTTTGATGGAAACCTTTTTAAAGAGCCACTCATGGATTGCTAATTGTCCTTTCGCCGCAGCGGACGCCATGCTCAAACGCTGAAAGAGATGCAGCGAGAAGCTTATCGCGTCCGGATAGTTTCTGTTTTAAGACTGCTCTGATGTCATCAGCGTTGCAGAAGAATGTTCTGCCGTTTCGCGTGAGGCGGGAAACGGCAAACCCTGTGAGAATAAGGTTTGCTGCCCGGTTCTGTCCGATTTCACGGGCGGCCGCATCCGCGTCCATCCAGTGCGATTCGGCGGCCGCAATGGCTGATGAAGCATTGGTAATGATGATGCCTCCCGGCTTCAGATAGGGGCCGTGAATGGCCAGATTACCTTGCTTGAGCAGAATCAGGATGTCCGCCATGCCCGGCTTCACAAGAGGACTCGTAAAATCGCCTATCTTAAGGTGTGAAACAACTATGCCCCCGCGCTGCGCCATACCGTGCGTTTCCGCTGTCAATATTCTCTGCCCCCGGTAAACAGCTGTTTCGGCAAGCAACCGTGTAATAAACAGGATACCCTGACCGCCTACTCCGCTTAAAACGATCTGGTATTTTTCCGAACCCGCCATTAATCCTCCCCGCGTTTTATTGCGCCTTTGGGACACGCATGAATACAAACCCCGCACCCTGCGCATGCTCCGTCATTGATGACGGCCCGTTTCCCGGCTGTATCGTACTCTATGGCAGGGCATTCGAACTGTTTGATGCAATAGGCGCAGCCGTCGCACGAATCAGATATGTACACGCGTATGCGTTTGCGCCTTGCATCATCGCTTTCTTTGTTCACGAGACAGGGATAACGGGCGATCACGACGGCAACGCCGTTATTCCTTGTGAAAGAATCCGCTTCCTTCAGGATTTCAACAAATGCAGGCAGGTCATAAGGATTGCCGACGCGGCAGAATCGGATGCCGCAGCCTTTGACAATGTCTTCGATAGAAAGTTTCGGCATCTGGTCGCCACAGGCGTCCACGCCTGCGGCGGGCGTGGGCTGGTTTCCGGTCATGGCGGTCGTTGCATTATCGAGGACCACCAGCACAAAACGCGCATCCTGGGTCACTGCGTCCATGAGCGGCGGCACCCCGGAATGGAAAAAGGTCGAGTCTCCGATCGTGGCCACAACGTCTTTATGAATGCCGCTCTGTCTGAACGCCTGATAAAAACCGGACGCCTGGCTGATCGACGCGCCCATGCAGAGAACGGTGTCGATAGCGCCGAGGTTCAGCCCGAGCGTATAACATCCTATGTCGCTGGTATAAATGGCTTCAGGGAAAGTTTTTTTAATCGCAAAAAAGCTGGCGCGATGAGGGCAACCTGCGCAGAGACACGGTCTTTTTCCACCTGCGTCAGATGCGGCCGGTGCGGATTTTTGCGGCGACCCATGAAAACGGTTTATTGCGTCCTCGATTATTTCGGGCAGTAATTCGCCCGCCTGAGGTATCCGGCCGTTGAGCCGTCCTTTTACCAGATGCCGGTCCGCGATCTGCATCTCGATGACCGGCGCGTTCTCTTCAATGATCAGAACTTCATCGTACGTGTTCAGCAGGTTTTCGATAAATGCCGTATGGAGCGGAAAGGGTTGCACAACCTGCCATACGGCAATACTGTCCGTAATCCCCAGGTTCGCCACGATCTCGCTGGCATGGGCATATGCAACACCTGAGGCCACGATGGCTTTTGACGCATTGACTCCCGGATTCAAAAGACGCGGAGCTGTTGGCGCATAGGCCGCAATCCCGGACAATTTTTCGTTCAGTTTTTTATGCAGGGTATAGCGGAATTTTGGTGTTGCGGCCCATCTGGCCGGATCCCGCTTGAGGTAAGCGGTGCGACGCATGTCGTTGATGTCTTTCAGCTCGACGTCCTGTCCGCCGTGGCAGACCCTCGTGGTCGGCCTGAGCATGACCGGGACTTCATAGGTCTCTGAAAGCTCATAGGCCAGGGCGACAAAATCCCGTGCCTGCTCAGGATTGCAGGGATCCAGGACCGGTACTTTTGCGAACAAGGCCATCAAACGGCTGTCCTGCTCGGTTTGGGAAGAGTGAGGGCCCGGATCGTCCGCGCTGATGACGATAAATCCGCCTTTCACGCCCATGTATGCCGCGCTCATAAAAGGATCGGACGCGACATTAAGCCCCACCTGCTTCATGCTGACCGCGGTGCGAAGACCAGCAATGCTGCCGGCATAAGCGGTTTCCAGCGCAGTCTTCTCGTTCAGAGTCCAGCGGACATGAATGTTCAGGGAAAGTTTGTCACGCCACGAGACAACAGCGGGAAGAATTTC
This sequence comes from Nitrospirota bacterium, assembly GCA_963663225.1. Classification (GTDB taxonomy): domain Bacteria; phylum Nitrospirota; class UBA9217; order UBA9217; family UBA9217; genus JBAZLV01. Next base: position 1,891,690 of record OY760142.1, read on the forward strand.
CGACGCAGGCGTGCCGGGGTAGGAAAGGGCCATGGAACAGCCGTTCTCCACAAGCCCCCTGGCAATGGCTTCATTGCCTATCATAAGCAAACGAGTATTCATTACTGCCTCTTTTCCGGGCTGGATTTCCGCACAAAAATAATATATTAAGCCGAGGGGAAATGATATGTCAAGTAATAAGAAATGATTGTATAGGCGGAAAACATATCGCAAACGCTTCAGTGGCAAGAGAAAACAGAAGCTGGGAGCGAATGCAGGCCATTTAAAAAAACGCACGATCCTTGATTTTTTGTAAATTCTATACTATCGTATTTCCAGAAGCTTTTCCGGTGCGCGGCATTTCAGCAATCACCTGCTTGCATAAATCCATAACGCTGTTTTATCAGGAGGCTGTCCATGGCAAAACGACCGGTTGTAGATGAAGACCTGTGCATAGGCTGCGGCCACTGCGCGGAAGTGTGCCCCAAGGTGTTCGAGATAGTGAACGACAAGTCCACCGTAATCGGACCGGACCAGTGCGCAACCTGCAATTGCCAGGAGGCAATTGACAGCTGCCCGGTCCAGGCGATCAGGTGGGAAGAATAACAAGAAGTCTGACCAGAGTCGCATGTTCAAGCCGTTGATCATTTTCTGTTTGATCGTCTGCGTATTGCTGATCACCACCTGTGCCATGGCGCCGCTCAGAAAAGAGCGGAGGGATATCAGCACGCTTCCCGACGGAGTCTACGCGGGAAGCGCCAGCAACTGGCCGAACAAGGCGGAAGTGCGGGTGACGATGCGGGAAGGCAGGATCATCGATATTACCGTGGTGCGTTACTGGGCGTCGTGGATTGGCAGGAAGGCCGTGCCGGTGATTCCCCAGAGAATCATCGACAAACAGTCGGCAGACGTGGACGCGGTGACCGGGGCTACGAACAGCAGCAGAGTGATCATGCGTGCAGTGGATGATGCGCTGGAACGGGGCGGACTGAAGCTCGGGGAGACACCCTAGCAGGAAAAAGAGCGGACTTTAACCGTAAACGGTACTGATGAAGCATGCAGGGATAGGGCCAATATACACTTGCGCCATCGGCCATAAGGATGAAATAATAATTCTTGACATTCAAGGGCAGAAGTGAGATGTTATACGCAGAAGTTCCGGATGTTCTTGTAGGGAAACCGCAAAGACAGATAGACTTTGCGGCTTTTTTTTGTCCTTTTCCGTCGCTTCAATTCACTAGAGGAGGTAGCTCATCATGGAGACAGGTTCAGTAAAGTGGTTCAATGATTCCAAAGGGTTTGGATTCATTACCCGTGAAAAAGGCGGCGACGTGTTCGTTCATTTTGGCGACATACAGGACAGTGGTTTCAAATCATTGTCCGAAGGTCAACAAGTGCAGTTCGATGTCGTTGACTCGCCGAAAGGCCCCAAGGCAGCAAATGTTATAAAGCTTTAATTGATCTTTTGCAGTATTGCAGGCCCTGTGTATTCAGGGCCTGTTTTTTTTGCAGAGGTCCCCAGGAAGAAAGGAGTATCATGCGAGCAAAAATATCGTATAAGGAGAAATTGGGCATCGAAAAAGCCGCCCTGGTCGCCGCTGGTCTTATCTCAGAGCGTCACGCAGGGATCACGGGCATCGAATTTCATATGACGTATTATAAAAGCGGGCAGAACACGGTGCTCATGAAACGCACGCTCAACTTCACCCCCCGTGACTATGCTGATTTCAATCTGAAATGCACGGAGTATGGATGTACAGATGGGGGATTCAATCTCGGTCCTGTGGTTGCTGATTTGGTCGAACATCGCAAGAGATCGTGCAAGGGTAAGATTTTTTGCCGCGGCACGAATTATCCCAGAGGACATGCCAGCATAGATTACGAAGTCAGTATCCAGTACGGCAAGCAGGAGAGATAGAAGTCCTACAAGATAGATATACAAAAAAAGAGCAGACCGTAAAATTGGCCTGCTCCAGAACGTTCTTTCTATGCGGCCTTCTTTGATTCGGACGCGATCTGCTTCTTCTCTTCCTTTGCAGCCTCAATATGAACCTTCCGGGCCGCGGACATCGCCGGTGCAGGCACCGTGATCTCAAGGATCCCGTTCGAGAATTTGGCCTTCAGATCATCGGTTTTTATGCCCTCGGGCAGGGCAAAACGCCGTTCAAATGAGCCGTAGTTGATCTCCCGATGGATGTAGTTTTCTTCCCGGGTGTCCTTCTCAGCCTTCCGTTCTCCCCTGATGATCAGTTCCCGGTCAGTGATGCTGACGTCCAGGTCCTTCGGGTCCACACCCGGCAGCTCAGCTTTAAACACGAGCTGATTGTCCTTGGTGTAGCTTTCCACTGAAGGCATCCAGAGCATCGGATGTTCGGCAATTGCCCGTGATCCGAGCATCCGGTCAAACAACCGGTCCATCTCGTGCTGCATCGAGCGAAGCTCATCAAACGGATCCCACCGTTTCATCGTCCGGAAAGGATCCCACCGTGTCAGGCTTTTCATAGAAATCCCTCCTTCCAATGTGAATTTTAGGCCTAGGCATCGGAGCCTTTACTTTACCACGCTTTCGCGGTTTTGGGCCGGTGATGCCCTTCAATACCCTGACGGCCATACTGCATTTTTAAACTGCAAAATCCTCACGTGTGTTCACCTCCTGTGTATTTTCTAGTTTAACTATACTGCCGGATACAGGGTATGTCAAATTGATCATCGGTTGCGCAAAAAAGTATTATCTAAAAAAACGCACGAAAACCGACGTATTAAAACAGAAACCATTTATTACAGATAATTCCTGGTTTTTGGATGCCTTGCGGCAGCAAATACGAAATACAAGGACAAAGAATTGAAAAATTGGTGCAACTTTTTTATTCCGGCAACTTGACAAACAACAAACCACCTACTAATCTTAAGAATAATTACTGATATGTTCCCTATCAGACGGTACAGCAAGCAGCGTCAGAAAATTTTTGAGCTCATCAAGATGAGCAGATCGCACCCTACGGCGCAATGGCTGTATGGCGCCCTGAAAAAAGTCGCACCGTCCATAAGCTTGGGTACTGTTTACAGAAATATCCACATCCTCGTAGAAGAAGGAAAAATAACAGGCAGGGCATATGGCGGCGGTACTGAACACTACGACGCCATAAGAGATGTTCATTATCATTTTATCTGCAGCAGCTGCGGTGCCGTCAGTGATTTTCCGATGCCCGTCAAGGAGGTGATTACGAGAGAAGCACAGAAAATTTCCACTCACTCTATTTCAGGCCACACTATTCAATTCCACGGAATATGCGAACAATACAGAAAACAGGCTTGAATATAACAGAACAAAAATCGAAAGGAGAACGGAATGAAAGGTAACGAAAAGCTAATCGAAACACTCAACTCGCTTCTTGCAGACGAGTTGACGGCAATCAATCAGTACATGGTGCATTCTGAGATGTGCGCGAACTGGGGTTATGAAAAGCTCCATAAACATTTTGAAAAACGGGCGATTGTCGAAATGAAACACGCGGAAAGCCTGATCGGGCGCATTCTTTTCCTTGAAGGAATACCCACGGTCACCAATTTGAAAAAAATAGCGATCGGCGATGTCGTTCCGAAGCAGCTCGCGAACGATCATGCAGCCGAGGAAGGCGCCATCAAAGCGTATAATGACGCCATCGTGCTTGCCGGAGAAGTCCGCGACCATGCGACACGGGACATGTTGCAGCAGATTCTGAACGACGAAGACGGTCATCTCGATGAAATCGAGGAATTGCAGGACCAGATAAACCAGATGTCGTTGCAGATTTTCCTGACGACGCAGGTAAAAGAAAAGTAAAGTTTTTTCCTCTCCCGGCAATTGCCGGGAGAGGAAAACCGGCTCTTCAGAGAACGGGAGATTGGCATTTTTTGTGCGGCATGAATCGCGTCCCTGGTGCCTGTTTCCCTGCTGCTCCGATATGAATCCCATCCGCAAGACTCCCCGTCCGTCTCCGCATTATTTCATCAAAAACATTGCCTTCGCAAATGTTCTTCGCTACAATACCGTATTAAAAAGTCATTATTCACGATTCGCACGTCGGTGCAAAAAAAGCGAAGTCCATATCCGGAAAGGGTTTCCATGAAAAAAAAACCAATGGCAGAAGGTAAACGAAAAGGACCTGCTGATCCGACCTGTCCCTCCTCTGAGGGCCAGTCCCATTGTCAGAGTCTGTATTGCTATATAAAAGAGGTTTTTCCCCGGACCGCCCAAAAACAGCTGGGAGATTGGCTGTTGACGGCAGAAAAACAATCATTTGAACCTGAGCCGCTGCTCTTTCTTGCAGTGATATCCGGCTCCTATTTCAGGATGCACGATCCCGACAAAATAGTTAAGGAGACACTGGACTATCTTTACGGCTGGCTTACCTGGGGGAATGCTCAACACCGGATGAATCCTGGCATAGCCGAACTGCTTGTGGATGCGTTGGCCCCGAACATCAGGTCGGCAATGGAAAAAACAGGACGGCTTCCGGAGTTGCCCGGCGGCAGGCAGGCCCGCGGGAAGAATGTTCCCTCGGATGTGCGAGGAGCATGGATTGCCGCGCTGCTTATGGCAAACTGCCTGAAAGCAGAACGCAAAAAAGCGGGCAGCGCCGATAAGCGGGTGATGGAATTAGCGGCAATTCTTCTGGGGCGGAAAGCGGACCCTGCCTTCTTCAAGGAATTCAACCGTTGCCGCAGCAAAGCATCGGGAAAAATTATTGCCGGTCTGACGGACAATTTAATCAAAGAATATAGTAACGCCGTAAAATATGACGGCATAAAAGTAGGAGACCCTGCGCCGGCTGAAAAACGCAGTGTACAATATGCCGAGTGGAAGTCACGTCACAAGACCCTCGCGCATGCGAGTGCTGAATTTGGATGGGAAGTGTTTTGCAGCAATATTATAAACAAAGTTCCGATTCCAGTCTGGAAACCGCTTTGGACGATACCGATGGCACCGGCCAGCCGGAAAAATGCCGACTGAAAAAGACTGCCTGAAAAAAACACTGCTATGCGGCATCAACCATATTGGTCGACAGTTCTGCCTTCTTGCCCGTAATTATCCTCACCGGCCGTCATTCTTTTGAAACCGTCTCGTTGTTCCCTGTTGATAAAATTATTGTATGCAGCAGCCCCTTCCTGCATGGTTCAATCCCTGCGACAGGGTTTAGCCGGTAGAGGAATGCAGGAAGTCGCGGAAAAATCTGATTCCTGCCGGAGGAGACTCTACTCCTGCACCGTATCGTTTACGTGAAAAAGAACTAAAGTTTCGGGTGGAACTTACCGAAACAATAAGCAACTAATTGCGCAAATTTTAGATTGGTGAATCTTGTATTCAGATTGTAGAATACTCTGTAATATAAATAAATTTGACGTTTTCGCTCACGAACATATAAGCCGGACTCAGAATGAGAAAGGGTAATCATGGAGCTATTTAAGAATGTCTATAATTACTTGGAAGCGCATTTTTTCAACTCTCTGGTAAAAAAAATCGTCGGCAACATCCTGTCGTTTTTTATCATGACGATCCTTCTCTTCGGACTTTGCTGGTGGGGCATCGCATCGGTGCGGGATTTCATGGTTGCCGTTAAAATCGACGAGGCTGTCTCAGCAGGTTTGCAGGCCAAGCTGAACCTTATATCGATACTGTCGGCCTGTCTTCTTGTGATCTCGGTCGTGCTTCTGATTGTGACGATTTCCCTGTTAAAGTTTTCCATGGTCCGGCCCATTACCGGCATTTCCAGAACATTCACCGAGGAAGACATATCAAAGGATCTTCCTTTGATGACTCATGATGAAATCCGCGATTTGTCGGAAGCATACAACGCGTTTATTAAAAAAATCCGAGTAATTTTAAGCACGACACGCCAAACTGCGCTCAAGATCGCTCTCGAATCGACAAAAGTCTCAAAAGGATTCAAGGATTCCTCAGCTGATGCGCAAAAACAGGGAGAATTTGCCAACGTAATTCTTACGACCAGCAAGGACGTCAATGCGGCGATCAACGAGGTTTCTCAGAATGCGGTGACTATTTCAACTTCAACGACGGAGCACCTGAAAACAGCTACCGCTTCTCTGAAGGAATTGGATGAAGTCAATGCGAAAATCGGGGACATGACGAAAAAACTTTCCGGATTCGGAATGACGGTCGTTGAATTAAACAAGAATTCGGAAAAAATAAAGGACATCGTTCTGCTTATCAAAGGCATCTCCGATCAGACAAACCTTCTCGCACTGAATGCGGCCATTGAGGCCGCACGGGCAGGGGAGCAGGGCCGTGGTTTTGCCGTTGTTGCCGATGAAGTGCGCAAATTGGCGGAACGGGTCAACGGAGCAACAGAGGAAATTTCCGTCAACATAAACACGATGCTTGAACGGGTGCAGGTGACGTTGAACGAATCGAGCGAAATCAATGAGCACATGCTGACGACAAAGGAAATCGTGGCAAAAACATCGGGAGATTTCACGCGCATGGTCAAGGATTTTGAAAACAACAGCATGCAGCTGAACAGGATTGCGTCAGCGATTGAAGAATTGTCGCAGACCAACGGCGAAATCACCAGACAGGTCGAGGATATTCATGCCTTAAGCCGCTCTGTTGCGAATAGTCTCGAAGGGTCTTCAGTCTTTTCCAACGGCTTGAATAAAATCACCGAAACGATGCTTGAAAATGTGACCAAATTCAGGCTCGGGAGGGACAGTTTCGAAGAAGCATTTTTGAAGGTCAAGGGCTACAGAAGCCTGTATGAAAGCAAACTCGAAGCCGCATACAAAAAAGGGATCAATGTCTTGGATGCGAATTATAAACCGGTACCGAACACCAACCCGCAGAAATATACAACGGCGTATAACAGCTTTGTCGACACAGAACTCCAGTCGCACTTTGACAAAGCGCTGCAGAAAATTTCAGGAAGCGTCTATTGCATTCTGACCGATGTCAACGGCTATATCGGAACCCACCACAGCCATCTTTCGAAGGAGATGACGGGCGATTACGAAAAGGATCTGCAGTACAGCAGGCACCGGAAAATGTACTTCTCCAATGAGACAGAGAAGAGACGGTCGACGAACACCCAGCCGTTTTTATTCCAGACCTACCAGCGCGATACCGGTGAAATTATCACCGACCTCTCGATGCCCATCTATGTGAACGGCAGGCATTGGGGCGCCGTCGTTGTGGGCATCAAACCGGAATCCCTGATGAAGAATTAGCGCTGCCCGCACGTCACGCGGCATCCAGTGTTTCCCGCACCGTTTTCAGCAATACGCGCGGAGAAGCCGGTTTTTGAAGAAAGCGGACGTCGAGGCCAACCAGCGCCTGCGTTTCAAGGACGTCGGCCGTATACCCGCTTGTGAACAGGACCTTGACGTCAGGCCTCAGCCTCCGTATCTCATCGTACACGGCCTTCCCATTTTTTTTCGGCATAATCACATCAAGAATGACCAGGTGAACCGGCTTCCTGGATTCCGAGAATTCTCTTACTGCTTCCTCCCCGTCCCGAGCTTCTACAATGGTATAGCCCGCATCTTCCAGGACTGCCGTTGTCATTCTGCGGACCGCTTCATCGTCTTCTGCAATCAGGATTGTTTCCGTTCCGCCGCCGGTCTGCGGGGGAGATTCGCTTTTTGTCGCGTCGAGGGCCTGGACGGGGACAAGGGGGATGTAAATTTTAAAGGTTGCGCCTCTGCCCGGTTCACTATACACATTGATGTAGCCTTTGTGCTGTTTGATGATGCCGTACACCATCGCAAGCCCCAGACCGGTGCCCTTCCCGACTTCCTTTGTAGTAAAAAAAGGATCAAAAATTTTTTCCGTCGTTTCGCGGGACATCCCCATGCCGGTGTCCGAAACGATGATCAGTGCATAACTGCCAGGCGTCCCGTAGCCGTGTGCGTAATAAAATCCTTCATCAAGGTCGATCTTTCCGGTCTCGATGAACAGTTTTCCGCCCTCCGGCATTGCATCGCGCGCATTGGTGAGCAGGTTCATTAAAATCTGTTCAATTTGGCCCGGGTCCGCATTAATCGTCAGCGGCTCGTCTGACAGCGTGGTGCGCAGCTCTATGTCTTCTCTCAAGAGAGAGGGAAAGATTTTTTTCACGGTGCGTACGATATCATTGACCTTGACCAGCCGGGGTTCGACAATCTGTCTTCTGCTGTAGGCGAGAAGACTTTTGATCAGGTGAACGGCCCGTTCCGATGATGCAAGAATATGTTCGACATTGTGCAGCAGCGGGTCATTTTTTGGAACCTGCATCTGGAGTATTGTTGCGTACCCGATGATTGCCGTAAGAATGTTGTTGAAATCGTGGGCTATGCCGCCGGCAAGTACCCCTATTGCTTCCATCTTCTGTGCGCTGCGGAGCTGGGTCTCCAGATGCATGCGGTCGGTGACATCTTCCCCGGAGCTCAGTATCCCGGAAAAAGTTCCCTCCGCATCCCTTAAGACCAGGTGGTGCCATGCAATCATGTGTTGGTTGCCGTTCGCGGCCAGCACCGGGCTTTCCATGTGCTTGAACTGGCCGAGGATCCCCTTTTGCAGCATTAAAAACACATTGCGTGATTCCTCCCGGTTTGTTTCCGGCACAAAGTTTTGAAACCAGTTTTTGTGGAGGATTTTTTGCTCGTCACAACCGATAATTTCGCGTCCCCTTCTGTTGATCATAGTGACGCGCTCATCAGCGTCGAGGGCGACGAGCATCACACCCGCTACATCGAGGTATTTTTGGGCAGTGTCCCGTTCTTGTTTGACGGCGTCTTCGTTCCGTCGCAAGGCCTGGATCGGGAGCCTGTGCAGGACAAAAAGTGCAAAAATTCCGAGCGGCAGCATCAGCATTATCAGCAGACAGGTTTTTAAGATGAGGGGAAGGTAAGAGCGGGATATTTCTATTCTGCCGACGACCGTGCCTGAGTCGAAAAGCTCACGGGTTTTTTTTATCACGGGAGGATGCAATGCTTCTTTTGTCTCGACAACAAGTTCGTTCCTTGCCGTAAAAACGCGCTTGATTTCGGTCGGCTCGTTTTTTGAGCGTGGGGCGAGGTATTCCTCCAGGCGCACATGTTCAACCTCCCACATGGCGGGGTTCTGGGTAATGAACTGGGTTATTATCCGGGCACTGATTTCGGCCTCTGTTTCGATGCTTCCCGATAGGTATTGATAGGAGAGGAGAAAATACCCGAACGGAATGATAAGCACAATCAATGAAATAATACTGCCCGCGAGCCACGAAATGATCCGGGTTATGTTTCTGACCAGCAGCATAGTTATTTTGCAGCCTCTGCTAAAAGAGGAATATTGCCTGTTTTCACAAGAATGGTGCGGCCGTCACCAGAACGAATAAAGTCACAAAAGATTTTGACCGGGCGGGGCGGTTGTTTGACAGTTATGAGAGAGAATGTTTTTGAAAAGGGATAAGAACCGCTGGCGAGTGTTTTGAGGTCTGGCCGAACGCCGTTCAAGGAGAGAATGCGTATTTTACGCTTTTCAGTGACAATCTGGGTCAGCGTGGAAAACCCGAATGCGCCCGGCGTTTTTTCAATTATACTCAAATTATCCTGGTCGGTTTTTGCGAGCAGCATTCCCTCTCGCTGCAGCGCGGCATCTACAAGACTGTTCATCTCCGGAGTCATTTTTCTAATCAGGCCGGTGTCGGCGTCGGCCGCAGGACGCAGGACCAGACGGACACGCTCTCCGTTTTTCCATGTTTTGAGCGTGCCTTTATAAATTGATTCAACGTCTCTGTTTGTCACATTGTTAATATGCATTTTATTATGAATAACAGGAACAAAAGGCGATTTTGCGTACTCTATCGGCACAAGACCGAGCGTTAATTCATCATTTATCAACGGTTTTGCCATTAATCCGATATCCAGCGAACCTTTTGCAACAGCCCTGACCGCACCGCTGCTGCCGATGCTGGGCATGAAGATGATTTTTATTGAAGGATTTGATTTTTCAAAGGTTTTTGCGATTGATTTCATCGCACCAAGTGCGCTACCCGTACCTCCAATCCGTATAGTTTCCTGGGCGTTGGAGGCAAAGGGGGATAACGTGAGAAAAACCGTCAGAAGCACTATCTGCGCGCTTCCGTATGTCTTCCCTGCGATGTGCATTTCGGGCATGATCCTTTCTTACGTCCAGAACCGATCCCACAAATGCCATCCCCCGGTACCAATGTATTATTGTTTCTATTGTATCTCGTAATATAATATTTTGCTATACTAAATTAACCTGTTGTTACAACAACTTCTCCCCTGACGCGGGCAGGGAAATGATAAATTGCCATTGAACAAGAGGACTGTATGAACAAAAGATTTTTTCTTGTGGTGCTTTTTCTTTGCTGTATGCTTTCCTGCCAGACCGTGCCGATTACCGGCAGACAGCAGCTCAGCCTGCTTCCCGGTGACACAGTGCTTTCGATGAGCTTTGCTTCCTACAAGGAGTTTATGGGGAAACACAAGGTAGTGAGAGACACTGATGACGCTCGCATGGTTCGGCGGGTGGGGCAGCGGATACAGAGTGCGGTGGAACGCTATTTTTCAGGACACGGCATGTCGGAACGGCTCAAAGGATATCAATGGGAGTTCAACCTTGTCGAGGACAAGGAAGTCAATGCGTGGTGCATGCCTGGCGGGAAGGTCGTTGTCTATACCGGCATCCTGCCGGTTACACGCGATGAGACGGGGCTTGCCGTGGTTTTAGGACATGAAATTTCTCATGCCGTTGCCAGCCATGGGGACGAGCGAATGAGCCAGGGGCTTGTTGCGCAGATGGGCGGCCTCGCGCTTTCTGTCGCGCTTTCGCAGCAGCCGAGAGAGACAAATGATCTGTTCTTGGCAGCCTATGGCGTCGGTGTCCAGGTCGGAGCCCTGCTTCCCTATAGCAGACTGCATGAGTCGGAAGCCGACCAGCTGGGTTTGATTTTCATGGCCATGGCGGGGTATGATCCGCACAGCGCGATTGAGTTTTGGAAGAGAATGGCAGCGTCAAAAAAGGGCGGGGCGCCGGTTGAATTGCTCAGCACCCACCCCGCAGATGCGACGCGGATCAAAAACATCGAGTCGCATCTTTCCGATGCTATGACATACTATCGAAAATAACAGGTGAGGTGCAGCTTACGATGATGCTTTATAGAGCATATTGCATGAACAGCAGCAAATCCCTGTGTTCTTCGGCAATGAGGATGGTTTCCCGGTTCAGTGCTCTTTCTCAGGCGGGTTTGGAGCACTGCCGCTTTCGTGTCCGGCTATATGGCCGGCAGATAGATATAAACCGAGGTTCCTTTTCCCGGTTCGCTTGAGACAGCGGTGAATCCCTTGTGCTGACTGACGATGCCATGCACAATCGAAAGCCCGAGCCCGACCCCTTTCCCGACCTCTTTTGTCGTAAAAAATGGTTCGAATATTTTTTGTTTTTCAGCTTCGGTCATCCCGCAACCGGTATCCGAGACAACAATAACGACATAAGTCCCGTTTTCAGGGACACCGTGGGTCTGCGAAAAAACGTTGTCCATTGCCGCGCGACGGGTCTCAATCGTGAGCGTTCCACCTTGGGGCATGGCGTCGCGTGCGTTAACGGCCAGGTTCAGCAATACTTGGCCCATCTGGATGCGGTCTGCAGTGATGGCCGGGTCTTCTTCCGTCAGCAGCAGTTTCAACCCGATGTCTTCACCGAGAAGCCTTTGCAGGAGTTTTTCCATGCTTTGCACGATTTCATTGACCTGGCACGGTTTCAGCTCCAGCAGCTGCTTTCTGCTGAAGGCAAGAAGGCTCCGGGTGAGGTTTGCGGCGCGTTCGGAAGCGGCGGCTATCTGGTCAACGTGTTTTTTCAGCGGGTCCTCCTGGCCCATTTCATTCTGCAATAACGTGCAGTAGCCCATAAGGATCAGAAGGATGTTGTTGAAGTCGTGTGCCAAACCGCCGGCAAGCGTGCCGATGGCTTCCATTTTCTGCGCATGGAGAAGCTGCTCCCGCAGAGCGGTTTTTTCCTCTTCAGCCTGCCGGTGCTCCACGATTTCGATTTGCAGCTGAAGGGTACGGTCTTTGACCCTGCTTTCCAGTTCCTCGTTTATGCGCTGGAGTGCTTCTTCCGCGTTTTTCCGGTCCGTGATGTCGGAAAGAAAACCTTCTACGAAGAGAGGATCACCGGCAGGATCGCGCACCAGGCGGGCGTTGATGGAAACCCAGACTTTTTTCCCGTCTTTACGGAAAAACTGGGTCTCAAATCCCGTTACTATTCCTTGTTTAAGAAGCGAAGCGAGAAACATATCCCGTTCCGCCGGATGAACATAGAGCTGCTGCTTGATATCGGTTATTGCCGTAGTAAATTCTTCCGGTGAATCATAGCCGAGTATGTTGGCGATTGCCGGATTGGCGCTTAATAGATGCCCTGCGGGTGTTGCCTGATAGATTCCTTCGATGGCGTTTTCGAAAATACTGCGGTATTGCGCCTCCGTGTTGCGGATGATGGCTTCCCGCTGTGCCAATTGGATGGCCATGTCATTGAAGTTTGTTGCAAGTTGTCCGAATTCATCCTGTGATTGCACCTTCAGGGCCTCTACTCTCAAATTTCCTGCTGCAATTTCCCGGACGTGTTCGGTCAAGTCATGCAGCGGGCGGGTCAGGCGTCTGGATGTCAGGACAATGGCAGCGCATGCCGCGATGAGAATGGCCAGCATTATGACCAGCAGCGATCTGACCATGCGCGAAGCAGGGGAAAAAAATTCTTTTTCCGGCACAACGGTTGCCACGGACCATCCGGTGATCGGTATTGGCTGGTAGAAAGCTACGTTTTTTCGTCCCTGCAGCGTGTAGCGGTGCATGCCTGATGCGCCTGACGTCATGTGTTGTGCCAGTTCGCGTACAGAAGGTTCCTTAAAATCGTTCAAATTTTTTTTCATCGAGAAATTACTGTCGGGATGATAAATAAGCAGGCCGTCACTATCTACAACCATGCTGTAACCCGTTGGATATACTTTCAGGTTCTCCGCAAGCTTCTGTACGTATTCCAGAGAAATTCCCGCGCCGATCATTCCTTGGGGCCGATCGTGCTCATCTTGAATCGGCGCAACAAGAAATATTGTCGGTATGCCGGTGGTCCTGGATACAAGAGGCGGAGTAATCTGTGCCGCCCCTCCTGACATAATAGATTTGAAATAAGGACGGTCCGCGATCCGGCCGACAGAAATGGCATAGGTATTGCCGGTTTGTCGTACCGTATGATATTCCCCTTGACGGTTGACCGCATAAATGTCCTGAAAGATATCGGGATGCTTTCCATGAAGAATTTTGTGACGGTTGATATTTTGAATGTCCAGCGCAGCGAAATTCCGGTTTATAGCTTTTGCCGCCGGAGTTGAGGCAATGGTCTCAGGCTCGATCAGCAGGGTCTTGAACCACAGATTGATGCTTTCAGCGGTTTTGCTGGTTGTGGCCAGCATGCTTGTCGTTAATTCCCGCTCGATGAGGTTGCTGATGTACCAGTGCGCTCCCGCGCTGAGTGCAAGAAACTCTGCGACGAGAATGAGCATAAGCCATACTAGCAACTTGCTTCTATAGGAGAGGTTTTTAAACAAAATGTCTTATCTCCATAAAAAAACAGATGAGCACGGCCGTGATACTGCAGGAGCATCTCATCCGCGGAGCGTTCCATCCCGTTTGTAACCGTCCGTTACATTGGGAAAGTCGGTAACGATTGATAAACGCTGTGCTCCGTACAGCTAAAATAAAATGGGAAGAGCGGAATGATTTAAGATGATTTATTATAACGAATCCTGCGGGAAAAAGGAAGGTTATGGAAGATAATGACTTTATGGGAAAAAACCAGCTTGCGGCCGCCGCGCCGGCGAAAGAATAATTTCAGCAAGCTATTCAAGCACCGCACGCTGGCTATTCTTGTGGATACCAGAACAGGTGGTTGAATGTAAGGCAGCAAGTTTCACCTTCGGCAAAGTCCGCGCTTCTTCTATTTTTTTGGATCCGCACTTCGGTATCGCAGATCATGACCCTGTAGTCAATGATGTCTCCCAGATAAACTTTTCTCTTAATAATGGCTTGAACGCCGCCTTGTTTACGGATGTCGATTTCCGAAGGCCTGCAGGCAAGAACCATTCTTTCGGACGTACTATCCGACGGAAGATTTTTGCTGACGCATCCCGACTCCTCAGCGCCGGCAATGTAAGCGGCGCCGTTTTTAATGATGACCGGCAGAAAGTTCGAGAGCCCGATAAAGCTGAAGATAAACCGGTTCGTCGGTTTTGTGTAAACGTTCAGAGGCGTGTCCATCTGCTGAAGAACACCGTCCCGCATGACCATAATTCTGTCTGAAAGCGCCATGGCTTCCGATTGGTCATGAGTGACGAATATGATGGTGAAGCCGAACTTGCGTTGCAGGTCCTTGATTTCAAACCGCATTTCTTCTCGCAATTTCGGATCCAGGTTTGACAAAGGTTCGTCCAGCAGCATTACATCAGGATTGATTGCAATGGCCCGGGCCAGTGCAATCCGCTGTTTCTGGCCGCTTGACAGCTCGTTCGGGTACGCTGTTTCATACCTGGCAAGTCCGGTGTACAGGATCGCATTTTTCGTGCGTTCCGCAATTTCGTTGCGCGGCAATTTTCTGATCTGGAGCGGGAATGCCACATTGTTGAAAACATCCAGATGGGGCCAAACGGCAAATGCCTGGAATACCATGCCGAAGTTCCTCTGCTCCGGCGGCAGATAATACTTCTTATAGCTTGAGGAAAAAAGCTTTCCTCCGATGGAAATTTCTCCTTCGTCAAGGTCCTCGAAGCCTGCCACCATTCTGAGGGTTGTTGTTTTACCGCAGCCGGAAGGCCCCAGCATGGAGAAGCATTCTCCCTTTTCTATGTCGATGGTCAGGTTGTTGACGGCGGTGACCGCGCCGAAGCGCTTCGTTACACTCTGGAGTTTTACAAAGGACACGGCTAAACCACCCCCTCTGTCTTGGTCCGGGTCAACCGCTTGATCACCAGTTGCCCGGCTATGGTAATAAAGAGAGCCACCGATGCGAGCGTCGCCGCATACACTGTCTCACCGTCTTCATTCAGCGTATAAATCGCCACGCCGATGGTCCTCGTGGTCGGACCGTACAGCAGAACAGATGTCGTTAATTCGTGCAGGGCTGGCAGAAAAATGAGGAAAAAAGCGGCGGCCATGCCGGGTTTGATGAGCGGAATAACGATGTCCTTAAGCGCCTGCCAGTGTGTTGCACCGCAGGAGCGCGCGGCTTCTTCGAGCGAATCATGGACCTGTTCCAGCGCTGCGGAGTTCGATTTGAGTGAAAATGCCATGTACCGTGCGATGTAGGCGACGAAAATGATCCAGGCCGTGTTGTACAAATTAATACCGAATTTTCCGCTCCACATCAGGATTACCCCCAATGCAATGACGGTTCCCGGTACGGAAAACGGCAGGACGCCCAGAAATTCGAGGATGTGTTTTCCACGGACTTTCATTTTGACGATTACGTATGAAATAAGTGTTCCCACGATCATGGTCACAAATGCCGCGCCCAGTGAAAGAAAGAAACTGTTGAAAATGGCGTCCTTTGTCATTTTCCAGCTGAACAGGATATATTTGAGGTTGTCGAGCGTCATGTTCTCGGGAGTAAATTCGAGTCCGTAGGTTCTAAGCGTGCCGACCATGAAAATGGTGACTGTGGGAAGAATGACCGTGATCAGAAGATAGAGAATGCTGAAAATCAAGAGAGGAACTTTCAAACCCCGGAGTTTCAGCAGTACCGGGCGCATGCTCTTTCCGGCGATTACCTGAAAGCGACCGGCCTTCAGGACGAAATTTTGCGCATACAGAATAAGGCCCGCAGACATTACGAGGATGGACGCGAGGATTGTGCCGGTTCGTATGGCGGCAAAACTGCCGCCGCTCTGGTGCAGGCGTTCGTAAATTTTTGTAGGGATGTTGTAAATTCCCGACTCGGTGCCGAGGATTGCCGGAACTCCGAAATGTGCCAGGGAGTAGAGTGCCACAAGAAGCGCTCCCGCGGCAATGCTGGGCAGCATGAGGGGAAGGGTTATTTTGCGGGTGATGGTAACAAGACCGGCGCCTGAAATGCGGGCGGATTCTTCAAGGGTGGGGTCCATTCGTTCCAGCGCGCCGGAAACCTGGATAAAAACAAAAGGAAAGAGATACATGGTCTCCACGGCAATAATTCCTGCAAGACTGTAAATATTGAACAGTGACTCGTCAAGGCCGAATATCCCCGAGAGAAATTTGTTTACATATCCGGAGCGCGGTGAAAGCAGCATTTTCCACGCAAGAGCGCCGATGAACGACGGCATCATGAAGGGAACCAGAAACAGCAGCTTCATGGTGTTTTTAAACGGCAGGTCGGTGCGGGATACGAGCCAGGCAAAAAAGACCCCGATGACGGTGCAGCAGCAGGTTACTCCTGCGGCTATTACAACCGAGTTTTTGAGCGCTTCGTACGTGTCCGGTTCACCCAACACTTTCACAATATCGTTTACATTAAACTGACCATCGACAAAAAGCGCCGTCCAGAAAATGAGGAGCACCGGTATTGCCACCACCACGACCAGTACCAGCACGGAAAGTGCAAGAAGGATTTGGGCGATGCTCATGGACTTCAGATACCGTTTTATCATCACGCAACCACCTCTCCGGCCGCGACTTCCTTTTGGGAGAACCATTTTATATCGAGAAATTTCAGGCTGACGATGTCGCCTTCCTTAAACATGTTTTTTTGAGCAAGGGCTTCCTGAATGTCTTGTTGGACGCGTATTTCTACATCTCCCACAAGGACACGATAGTCAATTTGCGGCCCAAGATAGACCGCGCGCTTCAGCGTTCCCTGCAGGCCGGCGGCATTCCTTCCAATCCTGATATCGTGAGGGCGGCATGCCGCGACCATTCCCTCGGAGCGCAGCATGTCGTTGTTTGCGGAGGGTGGAACAAAGCCAAGGGAAGCATCGCTTCCCTGAATGCAGACTTGCCCGTTCCGGCTCTCCACCGGGATAAAGTTGGAAACACCCATGAACCTGAAGACAAAGCTGTCCGTGGGACGTTCAAAAATCTCATCCGGGGTCCCGATCTGACGGATGACTCCGGTTTTATCCATAATGGCGACGCGATCGGATATGGCGAGAGCCACTTCCTGGTCATGCGTCACGTAGAGGATGGTCACATCGGTATTTTTTTGCAGCCCTTTTATCTCGAACCGCATTTCCTCCCGGAGGTTTGCATCAAGGTTGGAAAGCGGTTCATCAAGGAGCATGATTTCAGGCCGCGATACGAGGGCGCGCGCCAGTGCGACGCGCTGCTGCTGGCCGCCGGAAAGCTGGTAAGGGAGGCGCTGCTCCAGGGTGTTGAGATTCACCATGGCGATTGTTTTCAGGGTACGGTCATCCGCCTCTTCCTTCGGTATCCTCTGGATGAGGAGCGGATATATCACATTTTCGTACACGGTTTTATGGGGCCATACCGCATAATCCTGAAACACGACTCCGATACGGCGTTTTTCCGGCTGGAGATGGATTTTTTGAGCAGGGCTGGAAACCAGGGTATCGCCGATCCATATTTCACCGCTGTCCGGCTGCTCGAATCCTGCGATCATTCGCAGGACGACTGTTTTCCCGCATCCGGATGGACCGAGAAACGTGAAACACTCGCCATCCTTGATGGTGATGTTCAAGTTCTTCACTACCATGTGTTTTCCATATGATTTTGTAACATTGAGCAGTCGTACATCGGCCATAAGGATCCTCTGTCCAGACCGGACAGTCTATTGGGCTGCCTGGCCTGATAAAAAAAATGTTTGCAGCGCGAGAATGTTTCACATCAATCCCTGCGACAGAGAATCCCCCGACTCTCGTCGGGGGAGGAATGCAGTAAGTCGCGGGAGGTCGTGTCTATCGAGGGAGCCTCCGGCTCCTGCCGGAGGGGACTCCACACAACAACGTGAATCCGGCGCTCTTTGATCGTTGGGGTGGCAGGCAAAGGTGATATTACTTTGCCCGCATAATGGAGTCGAATTTCTTAATGATGGCTTCTTTTTCTTCCATCGTTTTGAGATAATCGAGCTTCATCGCGCGTTTTACCGCCTGATCCGTTGGAGGAAGTCCGTATTTCTTTAATATCGGCACATCGGACCGAATGGGAAGGGTTCCGGATGCCGCGACAATGGTCTGGCCTTCCTTCGAGAGGAGAAAGTCGATGAATTTTCTCGCTGCCTGCTGATTAGGGGTGCCTTTGATAATGGCGACAGGGCTCGGAATGACGAGCATTTCCTTCGGGTAAGCGAAGCCGATGTTTGCACCTTTTTCCATCTTATCCGTGACGATATAATCAACACCTAGTGCGGCTTTAAGGTCTCCCGATGCCGTATCATCAACCACCTGTCCGGATCCCTGTCCTACTTTTGCGCCGTTTTCCTTCAACTTATGAATGTAATCCCATCCCATGGTGTTGACGATCATGGCGATGCTCATGAACGCCGTTCCGGAGAGGGCGGGATTCGCAATGCCGAATCCGCCTTTAAAACGCGGGTCCAGCAGATCCTGCCATGATTTAGGAGCAGCGCTCACTTTTTTTGTATTGTAGGAAATCCCGAGGGTGCCGAGCCGGGCAGGAGTGAAATAACCTTCAGGATCTTTCACGGTGCTTTTGACGTTTTTGGCTTCGGGAGAAGAATATTTTTCAAGCATGCCTTCCTTTTTGAGCTGATAAAAATCCGGCACTTCGCTGTGCCACAGGACGTCCACGGTCATCTTTCCTGATTGGCGTTCAGCAGCGATCTTTGCCATGAGTTTGCCGGCACCGGCTGAATAATAATCAAACGTAATGTCAGGATATTTCTTTACGAATGCATCACGGAGTTTCCCAATAAGGCTTTCTTTCATGGACGTATAAACCATGAGTTTTTCAGCAGCGAATGCGGCCTGCCCGGTGCTGCACAGCATGAACGAGAGTGCGATTAAACAACCCAGCAACTTTTTCATCTGTTATTCCTCCTTTTAGTTTCAGTGAATGATGAATGTTTATCCTCTGCACAAGAGAGAGCGGGAGTTTGCGTCCAAAACACAGCGTGCTTTTCGATCCGGGTTTCCATACTAAACGTCTATTGTAAATATAGGCAGCGCGCGTATTTTTTCAATAATGAACTACCAGCTTCCTGAAGAGCCTCCGCCGCCCGATGAACCGCCGCTTCCTGAAAAACCGGAGCCTCCGGAGCTCCCTGAACTCCAGGAACTGCCGGAACCGCCGGACGTGAACGTGAAACCGCCGATCGATGCGCGTCCCTTGGTAAGGAGGTCTTTCTGCGCTTTGCTATACCATTCAGTTTTCTTAACCAGTAACTTCGCAATCGGAAAGAGCACCACGTAGGTCACGAGCAGATACAGCGCTCCTGTTGTGCCGACGACCATGATGGGAAACATGGCCCAGAAGGGGATAAGAAAGAAATAGAGAAACCAGCCGACGCCGGGCGTCAGGACGCCGATTACGGTGAACAGGCCGATGATGCCGAAAATGAAGGCGCCGATGAGAATCCGTTCCGTCATCGGAAGGTCAGGGGTGTCGATGCTGAAGCCCGACGATGATTGCTTTTCGCCGCGGCCTGTGTTTTGGGCGCTGCCGGACAGCGCGCCTCCTTCAAGGACCGTGATGATGGATTGCACTCCCGCTTCAATGCCGCCGTCATAGTCCCCGTTTTTAAACCGGGGTGTCATGGCATTTCGGATAATGCTGCCCGCGAGTGAGTCGGTCAGCACGCCTTCCAGTCCATAGCCCACCTCAATGCGCATGCGGCGGTCCTTTGGCGCGACAATGATCAGAACACCGTTATCTTTTCCTTTTTTACCCAGTTTCCATGACTTGAAGACTTCATCGGCGTAATTCTCAATGCTCTCGCCGTCAAGTGCCGGGATTGTCAGTACGGCGATCTGGTTGGTTGTCCGGTCTTCGTGCGCTTTGAGGCGTTCGGTCAGAGAGCGGCGCATGTCGGTACTCAATATTTCAGCGTTGTCGGTAACGCGTCCCGTAAGGTAGGGGACGTCCACCGCTGAAGCATCACTCGTCATCAGGAGTATGAGGGCAGAAAACAGAACGCGGAAAATGAATTTCATGGCCTCTCCTCCTCGATGATTTCGTCGGGAAGTTCATTCTTGGCAAGTGTGCCGGATGGCGCTGCGTGCAGATGTTCCTGCAGGCTGTTCAGACCTTCATTCAGTGCGCGGGCGACCTGGCCGGAGGCAAGAACAGCTGTCATGCGGGAAACGATTTCTTCCAGAGCAGTCCGGTCCAGGCGCTCAGCCAGTCCCGTGTCAGGCTGCACGACAACCTGCCGTTCAAAAAGGCTGATCAGCAACAGAATTCCCGTGCGGCGACTCGTGCCAAATAATTCATGGGAAAGGAAGAGGGATTGAGCATGCTGCCGCACTTCCATTTCTGCGTGGTGGGCGTCAAGGAAGAATCGGGCAAACCACGGAACGGCAACACACAACAGAGCGCAGACAGCGCCGGCCATGAGCGTAGTGACGACGGCAAGCAGCACGGCATGGCCTGTATTCCAGGAAGGTCGAACCAGTTCCAGAATGGTAATGAAAAGTCCTATTACGGATGCTCCCAGCGCAAAGGCTTTCCAGGGCAGTTCGGCATATGTATCGCTGCGTTCGATGACCGCGAGCACAATCTGTGCGCCTGTCCGTTTTTCCGTTTCAGCTACCCGGTTATCTAGATCACAGCGCTCCTGATCACTGAGGGGTCGTGGCACGGTTATCACCTCGCAGAGGGTAATTGTATGGTGTTCGAGACGGATGTTTATAAACGACAGGCGAAGAATCGTTTGTTTCAGCTTCAGGAACCGGTGTCTTCCTGCTGGCTTTTGCGGTAATACTCGGCCACCGGGACGCTACTGCTCAGTCCGTTTTCAGCGGCAAGGTTTGCAACATCGTAGCCAAGACCCTCAAGCTTGTTGTTCCAGAGAATCTTGCCGGTAGCGACGTCGAGGCAAAACAGTTCGCCGCCGGTATGCGCGTATATCCTATTGTCTTCGACCAGCAGCGTCACAAAACGGTCGCCGCCCGCAAGCCCGCCCTTCAGCTTCGTTTTCCACAAAACACGTCCGAGCGATTTGTCAACCGCGGCAACATGTGCATTCACCCCGATAAAGATTGCATTGGATGACATGGGTTTCCTTTCTGCAATCAGTTGCCGAATTGTATCATAGATGCATCCGGCTTTCGATCAATTTTCAGGAGATTTCATAGAATCCCGCTTGTGCTGCTTTTTCAGCCAGGGTTTTTAATGCGGTACTTTTTGTGTCTTTTGGATTTAATGTCAAGCACCAGTCCTTGGCAATGCTCTTGCGCTCGGCAAGCAGTTTTTCATATGTTTGAACAATACTCTCGGCTGGCTGGTCTGATGAATTGCCGATCACCTGGCTGGAGAATTTGTTTATAATTGCCAGCCGGACTTTTCGCGCTGGCCCCGACGAGACGCTTCCGCCGCACGACACTATTACTTCATAAAAAAAGACCCACCCGAACGGTTTCTCAACCGTGCGTTCTTTCAGAACGGAGAACCAGCGCGTGTCAGTGGCGTTCTTGTTGAGCCTGCTGACCAGCAACTCATGCGCTTCTTCTCTGTTGGAAATTGTCATGGAAAATAATCCTGTCGAGTAAAAAACACCGGCTCAATTCTTAAAACTCTGCACCGGTGCGGGAATCCTACCGCCGAGAGAAATGAATCCCTCCGAGCCGCCGTCATTCGGGATGTTGATAATAGTAGCTTCGCCCAGCAGGCCGCCGAAGGATGCCTTGTCTCCCGCCTTTTTGCCGGGAACGGGAATCAGGCGTGCTGCCGTCGCCTTGCTGTTGATGACGCCGATGGCCATCTCGTCCGCGATGATGCCCGCGATGGTCGCGGCGGACGTGTCGCCCGGGATGGCCACCATATCGAGCCCCACGGAGCAGACGCTGGTCATTGCCTCCAGCTTCTCAATGGTAAGATGGCCCTTTCTTGCCGCTTCGGCGATGTTCAAATCTTCGCTTACGGGAATAAATGCCCCGCTCAATCCTCCGACGTACGAACTGGCAAAGATGCCGCCTTTTTTCACCGCATCGTTCAGCATGGCCAGAACGGCGGTCGAACCCGGATTGCCGATGCTTTTGAGGCCAAGACTCTGGAAGATTTCTCCCACGCTGTCGCCGACATTGGGCGTGGGGGCAAGGGAAAGGTCGGCCACGCCGAAAGGAATGCCGAGTTTGTCCGCGACCTGCCTGCCGATGAGTTCGCCGACGCGGGTCACCTTGAATGCCGTGCGTTTGATGGTTTCGGAAAGGCGGCCGAGGTCGAGATGGGGGTCTGCTTCGCGCGCCCTGTCGATCGCTTTTTTTACGACACCCGGTCCGCTGACGCCCACGTTAATCACTGCGTCGGGTTCGCCGACGCCGAGGTACGCTCCCGCCATGAAGGGAACGTCCTGGGGAATATTTGCGAAAACGACAAGTTTCGCGCAGCCGATGCCGTCGCGGTCTGCCGTGATTTCGGCAGTGCGTTTGATGGTTTTCCCCATGAGAGCCACGGCGTCCATGTTGATGCCCGCATGCGTCGACGCCACATTGACGGACGAGCAGACGCGCGATGTTTTCGCAAGCGCGTCGGGGATCGCTTCGATGAGCGCGAGATCTCCCTTGGTAAAGCCTTTTTCAACCAGCGCGCTGAATCCGCCGATGAAATCAATCTTGAGCCTGCATGCCGTGTCATCCAGGGCCGTTGCAATCCTGCACATTTCTTCCGGTGAAAAACCGCAGGCGGCAACCGCGATGGGGCTTACGGCAATCCTTTTATTCACAACCGGGATGCCATATCTCAGACCGACTTCATCGCAAACATCAACGAGATTTCCCGCCAGGCGGGCGATTTTTTGCCCGGCATTGGCGATAAAGCGGTCTGCATCGTGGCTCGCGCAGTCAAACAGGCTGACGCCGAGCGTTACGGTGCGCACATCGAGGTTTTCGTTTTTGAGCATTTCGAGAGTGGCGATTATTTCACGGTCTGTCAGCATGGTTTACACTCGATTCAGTTGTTCGAAAATGTCCCGGTGTTGCAGGCTGATGTCCAGCCCCAGTTCCTTTGCCTGGCCATACAGGGCGGTTCTAAAAGCGTGCAGGTCCACGGAGGACGGAATATCGACTTCATAAATCATGACGTAGGACTGCTGCTTCTGGCCGCTCCGGAACACGGCTTTGAGGTTCGTGATGTTGACGTTGTAACGGGCGAGCATTTCGGTAACGCCTGTCATGAGACCCGGCCTGTCCGGCCCGATGGTGGTGATGACGAAAGGGGAGCCGGCGGGTTGCGGGGCCGCCGACTCTTCTTGCAAAGGCCGCAGGTGAACAAAAAGCCCCAGGGGTTCGATCCGGCCACGCAGTGCGGCAAGAATGGAACTTTCATCTGCGGTATCCTGCATCGAAGCGATGAAAATCCCGACGAATTCCGTCTGGAGAATTGTCTGACTCACATCTTCGAGATTGCAGCGCTGCTCAAAGAGCGTCCTTGAAACAGCAGCAATGATGCCCGGCCGGTCGGGACCCAGAACGAAAACGACGATTTTCTTCACGGTTTTTTCCTATAGGGAGCGGATAATCCGTTCGCAGACCTCTTCCTGCGAGAGTCCAGCGCACGGGATGGTGATGTTCGCATATTTTTTGTAAAGGGCGAACCGCTCGTGAAACAGATCCTCAAGGCTTTGGTCGCTTCTTTTTGCCAGGCCCCGGGTGCTGAAATTATGGATTCTTGATTCCAGTGTGGGCAGATCAACATGGAGGAACACAAGCACACCGAGCGATCGCAAGTGCTCCATGGCTGCCGGACTGTACACCGCGCTTCCACCGGTGGCAATGACATGGTTGTCGCATCGCAGGCCGAGAAGCACGGTCTCCTCGATTTTGCGCAATGCCATGTGGCCGTCTTGATCGACAATGTTTTGAAGGGGCCTGCCTTCCGCCAGTTGAATCAGCACGTCCGTGTCCGTAAAATTTCGAGCGGTCATTTTTGCCAGGATGACGCCCACCGTGCTTTTTCCCGCTCCCGGCATGCCGATTAAAATAATATTGGATTTCTTGCCAATCTCCATAGCGCTTGTTTCTGACGTAAGCGGCGCAGGCCGCTGCTATTTCCAGGAAACCGCGTTGAATGTGTTGTTGAATCTTTGTGCAAGCTGCGGGTAGAGCGCTCGGAACAGCTGGACATCCGAGGACTGCACAGTCGCGTCAGTATATGCACTGTAGGAATAGTTGTAGCGTACCCTGCGTCCCTCGAACGTAATCGCATTGATCACGACTTCAAGGGTGCCGAGATGGAGTATTTCGCCCGGTTTCAGAGAAAACCGCAGGGGCTTTGTTTCCATATTTGCATTGACGGCATAACTTCCCTGAAAAATATGGCAGTTCACGATTTGATAGTCTGAAGGCCTCGCCTGACCGACGAGAAGAGTTTCATAGGAGGAATAGGAATCTTGTTTGATCCATCGGACGTTTTCTTCCTTGTTTGTACTGTAAATCCAGTCGAACCGCTGCTCGGAGTCCTTCTTGCTCAGAAAGTGGAGTTGCACATGACTGTTTGTCAGGAGGTTGGTTTTATCTATTATTTTAACCCGTGCCAGCACAACCGACGAAAAACCTTCCTCAAGAGAGTCCGTTGCCAGGTTTTTCACATTGAACCAGCTGGCGCAACCGGATGTTGAAAAGACGGCTGTGAGCAGCAGAAAAAGCAGGAGAACGGTGCCGGCTTTTTTCGGAATGGGAAAAATCATTTTACCTCTCATGCCGCATGGATGTCATGCGTTATTCCACAACGTCCAGCTTGATGGAGAGTTCATGCAGCTGTGCCGGGGACACGCGCGACGGGGCCTCGGTCATGAGGCAGATCGCCTTCTGGGTCTTGGGGAAGGCGATTACGTCGCGGATGGATGCTGCGCCTGTCAGGAGCGCGGTAATGCGGTCCAGACCGAAAGCGATACCGCCGTGCGGCGGAGCGCCGAATTCCAGCGCTTCGAGCAGAAAGCCGAATTTTTTGCGCGCGTCTTCCTCGGAAATATTCAGCAGGCCGAACATCTGCGTCTGCACTTCTGACCGGTGGATGCGGATGCTGCCGCCGCCGATCTCGGAGCCGTTCAGCACAATATCATACGCCCGCGCCCTGACTTTGAGAGGATCGGTTTTCAACAGCCCGAGATCTTCGTTTTTCGGCGCGGTAAAGGGATGGTGCATGGCGTCGTAGCGTTTTTCGTCAACGTTCCACTCCACGAGAGGGAAATCCGTCACCCAAAGGAAATTCATCTTGTTTTCGTCGATCAGCTTCAGGCGTCTGCCCATGAGCAGCCGCAGATAGCCGAGCGTGTCCGCCGTGATCTTGGGGCTGTCCGCGATGAACATCATGAGGTCGCCTGGTTTCGCATCCAGCCTGTCGGCAATGGATTTGATCTGCCCCTCTTTAAAGAACTTGGCAATCGGCGATTCGAAGCCCGCATCGGTTACCTTGATCCAGGCAAGCCCCTTTGCCCCGAATATTTTCGCCTCGTTGGTGAGGTCGTCGACATCCTTTCTCGACAGCCCTGCCATGCCAGGCGCGGCAAAACCTTTTACCTGGCCGCCGAGTTCGAGCGCCTGCACAAAGACTTTGAAGTCCGAGGATTTCGCGATATCGGAGACGTCCTTGAGTTCAAGGCCGAACCGCGTGTCCGGCTTGTCAGAGCCGTAGCGGTCCATGGCGTCCTGATAGGTGAGCCGCGGAAACGGCAGGGGAATATCCACCCCTTTCACTTCTTTCACAACGGCGGCAAGCATCTGCTCCATCAAGGACATGACATCGTCTTCTTCAACGAAAGACAGCTCAATATCAATCTGGGTAAACTCAGGCTGCCGGTCAGCGCGCAGATCTTCATCGCGGAAGCATTTTACGATTTGATAATAACGTTCGAACCCCGCCACCATGAGAATCTGTTTGAAGAGCTGCGGTGACTGCGGAAGCGCGAAGAACATGCCCGGGTTCACCCTGCTCGGAACCAGATAGTCGCGTGCTCCTTCCGGAGTGCTTTTGGTCAAAAACGGCGTTTCTACATCAACGAAACCGTGGTTGTCCAAAAAACGACGCACGGTCTGTGCTATTTTGTGCCGGGTGAGCAGCACTTTCTGGAGGCTTGGCCTCCTCAGGTCGAGGTAACGGTATTTGAGCCTCAGGTTCTCAGCTACATCGGTTTCGTCTTCGATCATGAAGGGGGGAGTTTTTGCCTGGTTCATAATCTGGAGATGGTCGGCCAGCACTTCAATTTCTCCGGTTGGGAGCTTGGGATTTACGGTGTTACCCGGCCGGGGAGAGACCTTGCCGGTGACTGCAAGCACGTATTCGCTCCGGATGCTGCCCGCCAGTTCGTGGGCCTCTTTTGACGTTTCAGGATTAAAAACAACCTGGGTGATGCCACCGCGATCGCGAAGGTCTATGAAGATAAGCCCTCCGTGGTCCCGTCTGGTATGCACCCAGCCCATCAGCGTTACGGTAGTACCGACATCTTTTTTTGCCAATTCCCCGCAGGAATGCGTTTTTTTATTTGATTTCACCTGATTTCCCTCGTTTTTTATTGGGTAAGACAGGGTTGGATAATATCATTCAATGCGCTCGAAAGTCAAGTAGCAGGGCGCCGCTGGGCGTCTGCCGAGGCCGGTGGAAACTATTTTTTTATTGAAGCGATACCGTCCTTCGCCGCATTCATCATCAGGAGTGTTTCGTTTGCCCAGAGGTTCAGGGTCATTCCTTTCGCGATCCACGGCATGAGGGCGTTCGCGGTCTGGAAGTGCGCGCCGGAGAACTTTTGCTTCTTTTTGGCGGCGGCAATAATCTTGTCCAGGGCCGCGACAAAATCAGGATGCTCAAACCGGCCCATGATGCCCATGCTCTGGCTCAAATCATTGGGACCGATGAAAGCGGCATCGATCCCGTCAACCGCGAGGAGAGCATCGATATTCTGCACGCCGACGGGTGACTCAATCTGTACCATCAATATGGTTTCGTCATTTGCTTTTTTCATATACTCCACGGGATCGGCAATTTTCTCAAATCCGCTGTGTCCCCGAAGCAGCTGCACTCCTCTGTTGCCCAGCGGAGCATATTTGGCCAGGTCCACGAACAATCGGGCCTGTTCTGCTGTTTCGACATTGGGCAGCAGCAGTCCGCCTGCCCCCATGTCCAGGTATTTCTGCACGGCCTCGCGTCGAAGTTCGGGAATGCGCACCATCCCGCAGATGCCGGACTCACGCGCCACGGTAAGTATCCTGGCGACGGTGGTGTAATCAAATGAGCCGTGTTCGCAGTCAATAATAAAATAGTCGAAACCGCAGACTTTGATGATTTTCGCGATTTCCGGATGATCGAAGAGAACAACCATTGTTCCCAGAAGCTGTTCTCCTTTTTTCAGTTTTGTTTTCACGGTGTCGGTCATTATTGCTCCTCTCTGATTTCTGATGTTGTTGCCTGTGTTTTTTGACCGGGTGCCGGTGGCATGCACTGGAAGGTGTTGGGTGATTCAACGCTTTGCGGATTTTTTGATTTTATCGACCACATCGGCGCCAAGACATTCCCTGGCAGAGGCACACCACTCTGCGCACGACGGTCCCAGGGGTCTTGCATGTAATGCACCGCACTCCTTGCAGAGGGTTTCCGTTTCATCACTCCAAATCTCCAGCGCTGCACCGCATTTCCTGCATCGAATTTCTTCAGGCCAGGGTTGGCGGATTTCCCTGCTTCCGGGACAGTGCTCTTTCATATGCGGGAGCCTCTCAAGAGTGACCCAAAAAGGGAGGTGTTATTTTTGCCTATCATCGTCGACAATCTGTATTTTCAGATTGTAGGGAATGATCGCCCGGTTGATCTCGATGGGAATAAAGAGATTGACGGTTTTCCCCTTCAAGTCGGACGCGCTGAATCCCTCTTGGCCGAGCAGAGGCTTTACTTCATACTGCCCCGTTTTGGAAGACACGGACACATGCTCTATCGGGGTTATAGCCTCCTGGATGGATTTCCCCGGCAGCACGGTCTGGTCAGGAACAGGGTTGTTCCTGTCCTGATACCGGACGCCGGAATTCATAAGCCGGAAACGCCGCGCGTGAATGTCCGTGTATTCGCTTCGCTCCCAAAGAATTTTCAGGGGATGGTCGGAAAGATTTTTAATCCCCGCCTGGAACGAAGTTTCGCCGACGATAAGGGAAATTGAAATCATTTTGTCCTGGAATGACAGGTCTTCCGACGGGGCCGGCGCCAGGAGGCGGTATTTCAACAGATAGGCAAGTTTTTTCTCAAGCTTGATCCTGATCGTATCGCCTTCATTGATATGGCGAAGCGCTATGGTCACCGGCTTGTACCTGTCTTTGCTTACTTCCAGGATTTCTCTGCTTGCCCGCGCGGATTCTGTCGCCACATCCACGGCAATCACGGCAGGCGAACTGAATTTCTGCTCTTTCTGGTCGGAACCCAAAACGACCCTGATGACCGAGTCCGGCGGGTCTGCAATGACTTTGAAGTGTTTTGTTACTGTGCTCGGAGAACAGGCTGCGGCAAAAAGGCATATCCAGAAAAAAACAAGATATTTTTTCATGTAGTTTCCTCCTGCAGATCCGGTTAATTACCCATAATAACACATTCATTGCCGGCTGCTGCAAAATTTTTGTTTCTTTTTTCCAGCGGCCTTTTCCCCGGGCGATTGAGAAAAACCATGCTCCCGTATTCTCACATAAAAAATCATTTTCTATGCAGACAAATTGGCTTGAATATGCTTTA
This sequence comes from Nitrospirota bacterium, assembly GCA_963663225.1. GTDB lineage: Bacteria > Nitrospirota > UBA9217 > UBA9217 > UBA9217 > JBAZLV01. The sequence continues at coordinate 1,920,505 of OY760142.1, forward strand.
ATAGATAACTATAATATTCTTGGTGATGCTCACTTCCATTCAGGAGGAGAAGACAGATGGCGGTAAAGTCGTCAAAGAAAGCAACAAAGAAAAAAGCTGTCAAGGCTGGACGCTCCAGTGCGTCGAAAAAACCGGTTAAAAAGACAAGCATAAAACCGCTGCGGAAGGCCGCGGCAAAAAAAACAGCAGTGAAACCGGCGCGCAAAAGCGGCAGACCATCCTCACCGAAGGCAGCACCGCAGACGCGAGTATCCGCCGCCACGCAGAAGCGGCATGAATTGCTTAAAAAGTTGTTGTTTAAAAAAAGAAATGAAGTGGTGGCAGGCCTGGAAAGCCAGATGGGACGCAAACTGTCCCGGGAAACCGGACAGAAGATTGACTCGGCCATGGACAGTGCCGACCAGTCTGCTCTGGACATGGACCAGGGCATCGACTACTCCCTCCTGGAAATGAAATACGAGCAATACAAGGACATCGCCGACGCTTTCCGGAAGCTTCAGAATAAATCCTACGGTCTGTGCGAGGAGTGTGGCCAGGAAATTGATATTAAACGGCTTGAGGTCAACCCGCTGGCCAGATACTGCATTGACTGCAAGACACGCAAGGAGGAGATGGAGCGCATCCAGAAAGAGGAAACCCGCTTTAAGGAATAAAATATATCAGGGCGGGTTTAACATGTCCGCGGCATTCGAGCAAGCATGTTTTTCTTGACAAAAGGGCCGTGATACAGTATCGTATGCCTCTGATTTTTTCTCGGGGCGGTGTAGCTCAGCTGGTAGAGCAGGGGAATCATAATCCCTGTGTCCGGGGTTCGAGTCCCTGCACCGCCACCATTCTTCCCCTCGCAGAACCATTTTCCCCTGTCGTATGCTTACAACAAAAGTCAAACAAACGATCCAACGCTTCAGCATGCTGAAGCCCGGAGACCGCGTTGTCGTTGCCGTCTCAGGAGGGCCTGATTCGGTCTGTCTCCTGAACGCATTGTGGTCGCTATCGAAGGAATTCGCTCTTACCCTGCATATCGCACACCTTGATCATATGTTCCGCGGCCGGGAATCAGCCGACGAGGCTTTGTTTGTTGCCGGACTTGCAAAGAAACTTGGTGTTCCTGCAGTCGTTGAAAAGATTGATGTTCCTGCGTTTTGCCGGGAGCGCGGGCTGTCGTCGCAGGAAGGGGCGCGAACGGTGCGGTACGATTTTTTGCAGAACGTCGCAAAAACAGCCGACGCAACCCGCATTGCCACGGGCCATACTGCAGACGACCAGGCTGAAACGTTTCTTATGCGGCTGCTGCGCGGCGCCGGTGTTTCCGGGCTCTCGGCAATCCCTCCAGTGAGGGATAATATAATCCGTCCCCTAATTGACGTCACCCGCGGCGAAGTGATGGCATACATACGAGAACACGGCCTTGAATTCGCGACCGATCCTTCCAATGCACAGTCTGTGTATATGCGGAACCGGATCAGGCGGGACCTGCTGCCCCTGCTCAGGCAGTTTAATCCCCGGGTTGTGGAAACTCTTTCAACGGAAGCGGAGCTGCTTCGGGACGAAAACGAAGCCATGGAAGCATGTCTTGCGGAGCGCTCAGGAGGCATTCTGCGGCAGGAGCCATACGGTGTTGTTCTTGAGAGGGACTCGTTTAACGCATTGCCGCAGGCCTTTAAACGCAGACTTTTTTTGCAAACAGTACAAATGGTCGACGAGGATATCTCCGGGTTGACCCGGCAGAACGGGGGGCTGTCGTCTGTGCAGATTGATGAAGCCGTCGCCTTCATGGAGACAGCCCGGAGCGGCAGGGTCCTGCAACTTCCCAGCAATGTCAGGCTTGAGCGGGAATATGAAGCATTTATCCTGTCCCGGGGAACCGACGCGCAGGTTTTTTCCCGCATCCTTACGTTGCCGGGAGTCACCCGGATTCCGGAGCTTGGGCTGCAGGCCGAAACCGCAATTGCCGAATCACCGGATGAAGATTTTACGCTCAAAAATTATCTCTGGCAGGCAGAGTTTGATTATGATAAAATACAGAAACCTTTGGTTCTCAGGTCCAGACTGAGCGGAGACCGATTTTATCCGTCAGGCATGGGCGGCAGAAGTAAAAAACTCCAGGATTATTTTACAGATGAAAAGGTTCCGCGCCGAAAGCGGAACATGGTACCCCTCCTCGTATCGGGAGAGGATATCGTATGGGTGGTGGGTTTTAGGACGGACGCACGGTTCCTGCCGGGAGCAGGTGCAAAGCGAAAGGCGCTGGTCGGTATTCATTCGATGAGCAGGAAACGGTAAGAGCGGCGTCCTGCATGCCCGTTTCGAACGTTTTTTATGGGGAGGATTGTATGGTTGGCATCGATTTTGGCAAACCGCTGTTCACACGGGAAGAAATTCAGCGAAAAAACCAGGAAATAGGATCACGGATATCCGCGGACTACGCTGACAAGGATTTGCTTGTCGTCGGCGTGCTGAAGGGGGCGCTGTTTTTCATGTCTGATTTGCTCCGGTCGCTCAGGATATCGGTCAGGATGGATTTTATCCACTGCACCAGCTCATCCAAAGGCGCGGATGGAAACCCGGTCCGGATGCTGTGCGATATGAAGGAAGACATCGCGGGCAAGCATGTCCTGCTTGTGGAGGATATTATGGACTCCGGGGTCACGCTTAATTATCTGAAACAGATGCTTTTGGAGCGGAAGCCGGAATCGCTTAAAGTATGCGTGCTGCTGGACAAGGCTGAACGCCGTTCGGTTCCCATCGAAGCAGACTATGTAGGCTTTCGTATTCCGAACAAGTATGTTGTCGGTTATGGGCTTGATTATAAAGACCGCTACCGCAATCTTCCCTATATAGCGGTGCTTCCGATGGATGAACGGTAAGAGAAAAAACCAGATAAACTGTTGTCACAAATCCGTGAATATGTTACTATTATCTTTCTAGAAGTATCGGGCCGCAGTTGAAAACGCTGAGTTTCCGGCAGCTTGGACGCTCCGATCCCCGGTTTTCAAATGGCCCTATTGCTGGTATGGGAGGTTTTCATCAGTGGGTGCATCGTATAAGAATATTGCCTTGGTTCTCTTGCTGGTCTTGCTGTCGGTGTTTATCTTTAATTTTGCCACGACGATCAACCAGTCTTCGCAGGTTATCCGTTTCAGCGAGGCCATGGACAAGATTGCCACTGGCGAGGTAAACGACGTAACGATCAAAGGGCTGGAAATGTACGGAACGCTAAAGAACGGCAAAACGTTCATGACCAATCTTCCGGAATATCCCGACCTTGTGAAAGACTTGCGTGCCAAGGGCGTGACGATTAAAGCCGAGCCGATGAAGGAATCGGCATGGACCAGTTTTTTGGTTGTGTGGGGGCCGTTAATCCTCATGGCCCTGTGGTTCTTTTTTATCATGCGAAACATGCAAATGGGTGGAAACAAAGCGCTTTCCTTCGGGAAGAGCAAGGCAAAGCTGCTGAATGAGAGCGCGAAGAAGGTCACCTTCAGTGAAGTCGCAGGCATGGATGAGGCAAAGGTTGAAGTCCAGGAAATCATAGAAATTCTGAAAGACCCGCAGAAATTTCAAAAACTCGGCGGCAAAATCCCGAAAGGCGTGCTTTTGGTCGGCCCTCCCGGCACGGGCAAGACACTGCTTGCGCGCGCCATTGCCGGTGAAGCCGGGGTGCCGTTTCTTTCGATCAGCGGTTCCGATTTTGTTGAAATGTTTGTCGGTGTCGGTGCTTCGCGTGTGCGCGATCTTTTCGAGCAGGGAAAGAAGAATGCACCCTGCATAATCTTTATCGACGAAATTGATGCCGTCGGCAGGCACCGCGGTGCAGGTCTAGGCGGCGGACATGACGAGCGTGAGCAGACTCTGAACCAGCTTCTTGTCGAAATGGACGGTTTTGAAAGCAACGACGGCGTCATTCTGGTTGCTGCCACGAACCGCCCCGATGTGCTCGATCCGGCGCTTCTCAGACCGGGCAGGTTTGACCGCCAGGTGGTGATTCCTCGCCCCGATTTGAACGGCAGAATCGGCGTGCTCAAGGTGCATACGCAGAAAATCAAACTTGCTCCGGACGTTGATCTTGAGGCCATCGCCCGCGGAACCCCCGGACTGTCCGGTGCGGAACTGGCCAATCTGGTGAATGAAGCGGCGCTTCTTGCCGGAAGGCTGTCGAAAACGCAGGTGGAGAACGACGATTTCGACCGGGCAAAAGATAAGATTCTCATGGGTCTCGAACGCAGGACCATGATAATCAGCGATGAAGAAAAGAAAAATACGGCCTATCATGAAGCGGGACATACCATGGTCGCAAAGCTTATTCCCGGCACTGATCCCGTGCATAAAGTGTCCATTATCCCGCGCGGCATGGCATTGGGTGTTACGCTCCAACTTCCCACGGCCGACCGCTACTCCTATGATCGTGAACACCTGCTGAATAATATCGCCATCCTTCTGGGCGGCAGGGCTGCGGAAGAGATTGCGCTCCAGCATATGACCACCGGCGCCGGCAATGATCTCGACCGCGCGACGATACTGGCCCGCAAAATGGTCTGCGAGTGGGGTATGAGCGATACGTTGGGGCCTTTGTCGTACGGCAAGAAGGAAGAGCATATTTTCCTGGGTCGCGAGATAGCGCAGCACCGTGATTACAGCGAGCAGACCGCCATAGAAATTGACCGGGAAGTCAAGCGCATCGTCATGGAAAATTACGAGCGGGCAAAGTCTCTGATCCAGGAGCGCGTAGAAGTCTTGCACAACCTTACCAAGGCATTGCTTGAAAAAGAGACGCTCGATGCGGCTGATATCGATGCGATAATCAATGCGCAGCCTGCGGCTGTGTAGGGGAGTCTTGGATGGAGCCTGTCCTCCGGATTTCCAGCCGCGGGTCGCTTACCATTACGGTGAGCGGCCTGACATCCGAACAGGTCATACTTCTGTATAAAACAGTCCGATCATCAACCAGCGGGGCGGGGTTTGAACCCGTCCCGTCCTGTTTTCCGGAATGTTCAGCCGATTGCCGTCCGTCTGCAACAGAGCAGGCCTTCCTGTCCGGCACAATCCACGAACTAAAGCGCGGGGCAAAAATTATCGACTCCTTCGGAGGTCATTTCTCCGACCTTGGCAAAAGAATAGTTACGCTGCTTGACAATTACCTCCGTTCGGATTATACGATCAACTGCAGAGGAACGGTTCTTAATCTCGGCAGCCGCACACACATCATGGGGATACTGAATGTGACTCCGGACTCCTTTTCCGACGGAGGGCTGTATGCCGACATCGACAGTGCGCTGGCACATGCGCGTGAGTTGGCGGCTGCCGGAGCCGATATCATTGATATCGGAGGAGAGTCCACCCGGCCTGGTGCCGATTCCGTATCGGAAGAGGTGGAACTTTCCAGGGTCGTTCCGGTCATTCAGCAGCTGTCTGCGGAGCTGCCGGTCCCGCTTTCCATCGATACGTACAAATCCGCGGTGGCGCGGAAAGCGCTTGAGGCAGGAGCTTCCATCGTAAATGACATCAGCGGCCTTCGTTTTTCACCCGACATGGCAAAAGTGGCGGCTGATTATGGCGTTCCGGTAATTATTCAGCACATAAAAGGCACTCCGCGCGCCATGCAACAAGCTCCCGTCTACGGGGACGTAGTGGCTGATGTCATGGCTTATCTTGAAGAAGGAATTAAAATGGCCGAACATGCCGGTGTCGGCAGCGGGCAGATACTTATCGATCCCGGAATCGGGTTCGGAAAGACGCTTGAACATAATCTGACGCTGTTAAACCGGCTTGATGAGTTCCGCGGCCTGGGAAAACCCATCGTGCTCGGAACGTCAAGAAAAAAATTTATCGGTGCCGTTCTGGATATTCCCGTGCCGGAACAGCGGGTTGACGGGACCGCTGCAACGGTGGCGCTGGGAATTGAGCGCGGGGCCCATATCGTACGGATCCATGATGTAGCGCGCATGGTGCAGGTGGCGCGCATGACGGATGCTGTCGTGAAGGCGGCGCATGCCGGCTTCGCCACCGGACATTAACTAAAACGCATGATCAATATCGCCGACATACGAGAAGCCCTGACGCACTACCGCTGGTTCAACGACACGCTGGATATCATTTGCGTTTATTATCTTTTTTACCGCCTTTTTCTCGTTATCAAGGGAACGCGCGCTTTTCAGATGCTCATCGGAATCGGGCTCATCATGCTCGTCCTGGTTGCTTCGGCGCTGCTTGAGTTCTATACGCTCGACTGGCTCATTCACAGCTTTTGGTCCCAGATTGTGCTTGCGGTCGTAATTCTGTTCGCACCGGAAATCAGGAATACGCTGGTCAGGGTAGGCCGGCGACATCTGGTCCGCTCGCTGTCCGTTGTGGAGAGCTCAAAGTTCATCGAAGAGACGGTCAAGGCGGCGGTTTCCATGGCAAACAAGCGGATCGGTGCCCTTATCGTGCTCGAACGGGACGCGGACCTTTCGACTATTGTTGAAATGGGGACGGAACTCGATGCAAAAGTTTCGAAAGAAGTCCTCGTCAGCATTTTCCTTCCCTATTCCCCGATCCACGACGGAGCTGCCATTATCCGGAATGGAAGAATCGTAGCAGCCGGTTGTTTTCTGCCCCTCACACTTTCCTCGAACCTGTCGAAGACCCTTGGCACGCGACACCGCGCGGCAGTCGGCCTCACGGAGGAGAGTGATGCCGTCGTGGTTGTTGTCTCCGAGGAAACGGGAGAAATATCGGTGGTGAAAAACGGAGCGATTGAGCATAATGCAGATGTTCTCACGCTCAGGAAAACAATATCTGATATTTTCGTCAAGAAAAAAGTCCGGTGACCAGACCATGAACCTTCGGAACATTCTGTATGACAATTGGCATATCAAACTGCTGTCGCTCTTCCTGGCGGTGGCGCTTTGGTTTTACGTCACCTCAAAAGGAAAAACGGAAATAACGCTTGCGGTTCCCCTGGAACTGAGGAATACCCCTCAGAATATGGCGGTCGTGGGGAATGTAACAGGCTACATTGACGTGCGCTTGCTGGGGCAGGAACGGTCTCTCCGGGACATTACCACCGGCAAGAAAGTGAGCGGCGTGCTCGACTTGTCTATGGCGAAAGCCGGGGAAAATACCGTCCGCATATCGCCGGACGATATCAGACGGCCGTCAGGAGTGGCGGTTACCTATATTACACCCTCAGATGTCAAAGTGAAGCTTGAGCCGCTCATGCGGAAGGTCTTCAGGCTCCGGCCGATTCTGCACGGGGCTCCGGCGCCCGGATATTATATCACGGGCCTGAAGGTGGAACCCGCGCAGATAACGGTCGAGGGACCGGTCAGCGCGCTGTCGCCGTTTAACAGGCTTCAAACCATGCCCATCGATATTCAGGACGCGAAAGAAAGCCTCGTTGTGGATCCTAAAATCGATTACCAGGGGCAATCACTCAGAATTGTCGAGCAACGTATCGCTGTCGTCATCACCATTGAAAGGATAAAAAAATGAGAACGCTTTTCGGAACTGATGGAGTTCGGGGTGTGGCAAATAAAGAACCCATGACGTCGGAAATGGCCATGCGGATCGGAAGGGCCGCCGCACATGTGTTTCGGGATTCTCCCCGCAGGCACAGCATCGTTATCGGAAAGGACACAAGACTCTCCGGATACATGATCGAAAGCGGACTGACTGCCGGCCTTTGCTCCATGGGCATGGACGTGCTGCTTGTGGGGCCGGTCCCCACGCCGGGTATCGCATTTCTCACCCGCAGCCTGCGGGCCGATGCAGGAGTGGTCATTTCAGCGTCACACAATCCCTATGAGGACAACGGCATCAAGTTCTTCGGCCGTGACGGTTTCAAGCTGCCCGACGGAATTGAAAAAAAGATGGAGGACCTGATTTTTTCCGGCGCGATCGATTCCATCCGGCCTACTGCCGCCGAGATCGGAAAAGCCTACCGGATCGACGATGCCATCGGCAGATACAATGAATTTGTAAAATCATCCATTCCTCGCGGAATGGACCTGTCCGGGCTCCGGGTGGTCGTTGACTCCGCTAACGGCGCCGCATACAAGATCGCCCCGCGCATTCTCTTTGAACTCGGAGCGGACGTCATTTCGCTGTATGATAAACCCAACGGCATTAACATTAATCAAGGCTGCGGTTCTCTCTACCCCGAAGTCGTGTGCCGCACCGTGGTGGCAAGCCAGGCCCAGATCGGCATAGCTTTTGACGGCGACGCGGACCGGGTCATTCTCAGCAACGAACAGGGCACCGTGGTTGACGGCGACGCCATCATGGCAATCTGCGCCATGCAAATGATGCAGGAAGGCAGGCTGAAGCAAAAAACTCTTGTCGCCACGGTCATGAGCAACCTCGGTCTGGAGCTGGCCATGAAGAAGGTGGGCGGCAAACTGGTGCGCGCCGCAGTCGGCGACCGGTATGTTATGGAAAAAATGCTGGAGGGCGGATATAATCTGGGAGGGGAACAGTCAGGACATATTATTTTCCTGGATAATAACACCACGGGGGACGGCCTCATTTCGGCGCTGCAGGTACTGGCGATCATGAAGCAGACCGGCAAGCCACTGTCCGAACTGGCAGCCTGCATGAAAAACTATCCGCAGACGCTTGTCAATGTGAAAGTCAAAGAGCGCAAGGATCTTACATCGATCCCGGAAATTGCAAAACGGATGTCTGAGATCGAGAAAAAACTTGACGGCACCGGCCGCCTCCTTGTGCGGTACTCAGGCACCGAGCCCAAAGTCCGTGTCATGCTCGAAGGCGAGGACCAGCAGGAGATAAAAGCTTTTGCCGAGGACTTGGCCGAACTCATCAGACAAAAACTGGGATAACAAGTGAACGAAATCATGACGCATATTGCTGCGTTGATGCCGCAGCACGTCATCACCACGTGTTGATGTTTCTCTGCATCGCCTGTTCAAACTCCCGCTGCCCATGAAAAAACCCGTTATCCTGATCACCCTCGCGTATATTGGGGGCCTTCTTGCCGGCCACGGATTTCTTTACTTTCCATATGCAGCCGGCATCTTGATAGCGCTTTGTATTCTGACATCCGGTATTGCCGCATTGTTCGGCAAAATATCGCCCCGCCTCTTTTGGCTTTCGGCAATTCCAGGCATCATCGGCATGGCTGCATATCTGTTTTCGTCAACCTGGCTCCCTCCAAATCACTATACACGTGTTTTCGCGTACGATAACAAGATGCACGAAATCGCCGGTACTATCGCTTCTCCTCTTGACCGTGGTCAGGACAGGACCGGTTTTGTCCTGAAACTTTCGACAATAGATGGCGACCCCGTGTCCGGAGACGTGCGGGTAAGCGTGCGGGCGGAAGCCGCAGGTGTCGGCTATGGGGATTCCATCCGAATCAAAGGGAAGCTGCTGCGGCCCGGGGGTTCCGGCAATCCGGGTGGATTTGATTATCCGGCATATCTTGCGCGAAGCGGGATTTACACTCTTGTCAGCGTCAAAGATTTCACCATGGTTGAGATTGCCGGAACGGGAAAAGGTTTTATCAGGACGGTTCAGGACTGGCGCGAGCACATACGCCGGTCGTTTCTCGCATCAACCACGGGGGCCGGTTCCGCGATTCTTCAGGCCATGATCATAGGAGAAGAGGGATTGCTCACGGACGAGATGCGGGACAGTTTCATGGCGGCGGGAGCAACGCACATTATTTCCATCTCAGGGTCGCATTTGGGAATGCTTGCCGTCCTCTGTATCGGTTTCCTGCGGGGAATTATTTTTCTTATGCCTGAGCGGTATTATAACCGCCTGACCCTGCATCTTGATCCCAAAAAAGCGGCGGCCTGGCTCACCCTTCCCTGTGTTGCATTTTATACGCTGCTTGCCGGCTGTGAAGTGGCCACAATCCGTTCTCTCATTATGATTACGGCGGGACTCCTGGCGCTGATCCTCGACCGGGACGACGCGCTCATGAATTCGCTGGCAATCGCGGCACTTCTGATTTTGATCGCAAGTCCTCAGGCAATTTTTGATATTTCATTTCAGCTGTCGTATTTTTCCGTGCTTGCTATCGGCTATGTCGTTACGCTCTGGAACGACTTGGAAATCAGACAGGAGGGAGTACTACGAAAAATCAGAAACAGCATTGCCATGGTCATTATGATTTCTCTTACGACAAGTCTTGCGACGGGACCGCTTGTCGCCCACTACTTTAATCAGTTTTCTTTTGCAGGCATTATATCAAATCTGGCCGTGATTCCTTTCGCAGGCCTGCTTGTCGTGCCGCTGGGCTTGTTTTCGGCGGTGTTGTCGCTTTTTACGGGATATCTGCCTCTGGCTGGCGTCAATCAATTTTTCGGGAACGCTTTTGTTGCGGTTGTAGACTTTTTCGGCCGATTGTCCTTTGCGGAAATGCATCCGCCTGCCCCGGATGCGGTGTGGTTGTTTTTTTACTTTCTTTTTCTGTTTTTTGTCGCTAGTGCCGTCAGAGCCGGTCTGCGCGCCCGCTTCAAACCTTTTGAAAGCACTACCCGGGTCCCGAGGAGCGCTGTGCTGGGCGCGGTCATCTCCGGTTGTTTCCTAGTCGTTCCTCTTGCGGTTTTTTCCATGCCGGTCAGGGCTGCAGAGGTTAGTTTTCCTGATGTAGGACAGGGTGACTGCGCGCTTATCCGGCTGCGTTCCGGGAAAAACATTCTGATCGACGGCGGCGGCACCTATGACAACCGATTTGACATCGGACGCCGCATTGTTGCGCCGTATCTCTGGAACAAGGGGGTCAGCACCATCGATCTTCTGATCCTTTCTCACCCTCATCCGGACCATATGAACGGACTTCGATACATCCTAAAGAAATTTCGCGTGCTGCAAGTGTGGGAAAGTGAACGGGACACAGACCTGCCGGGATACAAGGAATTCAGGCAAATCATCGCAGAGAAGAATATCCCCAGAAGGACTGTTTCTGCTGAAGAACAACCAGCAGCAATCGGCGAAGCAGAACTTTTTGTACTCCACCCTGCCGGAACATTTATATCACGCGACCGCCAGGCGTATGCCGCGGAAAACAGTCGTTCCCTCGTGGTCAAAATGGTTTTCGATAATCGTATTTCTCTGTTTCCCGGAGATATCGGCAGCGATGCCGAGCAGGAACTGGCTGAAAAAGCTCCTGGTATAAAGTGCGACCTGCTGAAAGTGCCGCATCATGGCAGCAAAAGTTCAAGCAGCGAGCTTTTCATATCCGCGACACGGCCCCATCTTGCAATGATGACCGTCGGCAGAGGAAACCGCTACCGGCATCCTTCACCGGAGGTTTTAGAGCGGTATGCTGCGTACGGGGCCGAGATAGGCAGAACGGATATTGATGGAGCAGTAACAGTGCGAATGGAGAAAAACGGCATGAATACCGTGCGTTGGAATGACTGCGTGCTGGAACGAATAGACTTTCTTGACCGTACGGCGTGGGGAAAACGGGAAAAATCGAACTGGAGCCGTTTACAGAAGAGGATACAGTCTGATTTTTTCAAGATTTAATCCGTACGGCAGGGAATTCCCCGCCTCCTGTTGGGGGCGGAATGCAGCAAGGCGTGCCCTGCGCTCGCGCGCTATCGCACTCGTTAACGCTGGGTACCGGCAGGAGGCTGTTTTTATCAAGGGAGCCACGGCTTCTGCCGGAGGGGGTTCATTAACCGGATGTTGTATGAACCTGCAAAATATCCTTGACATTTCTTTGTTTATGGTTAAAATGCACAAGTTTGCATCAGGATCAGGAGGTGAAGCAAAATGGCAGAAATGAGCAAAACTGCGAAAGCAGCAACCAAAAAAGCCGTGGTAAACTTGAATATACCTCAGTGCTGCGGAAAGCCCATGCAGGCGGCAAAGATGATGACCACGACAGGCAAGGTTCGCGGCATGATGTGGCTATGCGATAAATGCTTTAAAGAAACAAAGATTGCTTAATACGGCAGCGATACAGAAGCGAAAAACCAGGCGGTGAAAATCACCGCCTTTTGTTTCCTGTCTCTTTCCACCGGCGCAATTCCTAAAGAGTTATTAGTTGCAAAAAATCCACGCTTGTGCTATTTTAATCGCGCTCGATTTTCAGAAAAAACCGGCGGTGGTGCAACTCCTCTTAGCTGTTATTATCCTCTACTCAAGGAGTGTAATTTACCCCCATGGCCCTCTTCCCGAAAAATATAGATTTTTATGAGATGTTCGACCGTGCGCTTGAGAATGTTTCAAGCGCGGCTGATCTGTTTGTCGATATGCTGCGCAGCTTCGACCGTGATGAATTTGTCGCGTCGTCGAAGAAAATTTATGAGTTCGAGCAGGAAGGGGACATGCTCACTCATGATATTTTCAAAAATCTGAATAAGACGTTTCTCACTCCGATCGACAGAGAAGACATCCATGCCCTTGCTTCGAGGATTGACGATATTATGGACCACGTCTGGGCAGTGGTAGACCGGATGGTAGTGTTTAAAATTGAAAAACCCACCCCTGAGATCCTTTTGATGGCAGAGGATATGCAAACAGTTGCGGGGACTCTTAAGAAAGCAATTCGGGAGCTTCGGGCAAAGCAGTATGACCGCGTCCAGGAATACTGCATTGAGATCAACCGGCTTGAAAACCGGATCGACCGCATATACCGGGACGCTCTCGGCAAACTGCTGAACGAACAGAATGACCCCATGTATGTCATCAAATGGAAAGACATCTATCAGCTGCTCGAAGAAGGAGCTGACCGTTCGGAAGATGTTGCCAATGTTCTTGAATCCATAGTCCTTAAATATGCATGAATTTCTGATTCTTATTATTATCCTGGCGGTGGTTTTCGATATCGCAAACGGATGGCACGATGCTGCCAACGCCATTGCCACTGTCGTTTCGACAAAAGTGCTTTCTCCCGCCGCTGCGGTCGCCATAGCCGCATGCATGGAAATTCTCGGCGCCTTTTTAACGACCGCCGTTGCGAAAACCATCGGATCGGGAATTGTTGACCCGACAGCCATCACGGATACCGTGCTGGTAGCAGCGCTGCTGTCTGCAATCCTCTGGAACCTCATAACGCTTTTCTTCGGCTTGCCGGTGAGTTCGTCTCATGCGCTTGTCGGCGGGCTCATCGGCGGTTCCCTGGCCTACGGAGGCGCCAGCATCCTTAATCTGACCGGGATTCTGAAAATCTTTGCCTCGCTGCTTGTTTCCCCGGTATTTGGACTCGTCGTCGGCTATCTCTTCATGAAACTGGTTCTGTCCCTGTTTGGCACTCTTTCGCCTGGGACGATCAGCAAGTACTTCGGCAGATTCCAAATTATTTCATCTGCCTGCATGGCGTTCGGTCACGGCTCGAATGATGCTCAGAAGGCCATGGGGATCATCACCATGGCCCTTGTCAGCGGAGGCGTCATTCAGACGGTAGATGTGCCGAAATGGGTTATCATAATCTGCGCGCTTGCCATGGGAGCCGGCGTGCTTTTCGGCGGCTGGAAGATCATAAAGACTATCGGCGTTAAGATGCTCAAACTTGAGCCGATCCACGGTTTCGCCGCTGAAACTTCTTCCACGGCAATCATTATTACGGCGAGTCATTTCGGACTGCCGGTGAGCACCACGCATGTGATTTCATCGGCCATCCTGGGCGTCGGCGCAACCAAACGGCTGTCTGCCGTACGCTGGGGCATTGCCGGCAAGATAGTGATGGCTTGGGTTCTTACTCTTCCCCTTTGCATCGGCATGGCATGGGGCATTCAGACGCTTTTGGCGCATTTCCATATTGGGTGCTGATTTCTTCAACACGTGCTTTGCCTGCCTCCAGGTATCATATTCCAATGACTGTATCTGAACATGCTGAAATAAAACGTTTTGTCAGAAACACGCTCGGCTGCGGATGTCCTGAGGAAGTATTTCAAGCCATTGATTGCAGGTATGCTGTGCGGCTAGCGACAGGCATTGTATTGGATGCCATGCTTGTCATTGCTGACCGGCTGCTTATCTATGTGGTGGAGGCGGGTGCGGAAGGCTTCTCCCAATCAGAGTTCACGGCGCTTGTAGCCGTTGGCAAGGAAGACCGTGATGTACGGAAGTTGAACAGGTTCCGGCTGGTAGTTGCAGCGGACGAGGCTCTGGATGCCCGGACTGTTCAAACATTGTTTCAGGAATTGGCATGCAGGGACGAAAAGATCCATCTGCATATTATCAGCAGGGAAGAAAATATTTTTCAGAAGAAGGGGAGCAAGCGTTAGAATGTCAGAAAACTCTTTTCAGGCATGTTTGACGCCTTCCGTGTGTCCACACCCCGGTAGTTGCCCGCTTTCAGCATTTCAATGAAGTTTTCGTAAGTTATTTCCGCATCAAATCTTGTAAAACAACATCCGACGTCCTGGGGTTCATGGGCATCGGAGCCGCCGGTATACGGGACGTTCCGCGCTTTTGCCGCCGCAATGGCCCGGGTGTTCATGGCAGGCATATTCACGCCGTTACATCCCTCCAGCGCTGCGATGCCGGGGACATCGTGCACAAGATCGCCGATGCTGGTTCCCGGCCGGTACGGGTGTGAGGGAATTACGACCCCTCCCGCTTCCGTCACCACATGGATGATGTCCTGCAGGGGGGCTCTCTGCGTGGAGAGTTTGTCGGTGTCGGCGCCGAAGACAAGGCAGTGCCCTTCTTCCGCGGAAAATTCCACCCCGCGAAAAATCCTGATGCTGTTTCTGTATTTGAATTTCAGTTTTTCGACAAATTCGGATGCGGAATAGAAATAGTGCTCGGTAAAGGCGATTCCCTGAAGCCCGCGTTGAATGGCGTGATGAACAGTCTCTTCCGGGTCGGCATCATTGTCTTCGCTGTATTTTGAGTGCACATGCAGGTCAATTTTAAACTCCATGATAAAATAACAATCGCGGAAAAACCGGATGAAAACAATCATAAATCACGATCCACGCGCTGGATCATGACAGTCATCCCGTATCGTTGTTTGTTTCCGTCCTTTCAAAAAACATGGTCATCAGTGAAGACACTGAGTTCCACGGCAGGCAGATTGCCGCTTGTGGAGGTGAACGATTTCATTATATTACCACCTTTGCCTGCCGGAATAAAGAAGAAACAGAAAACCGCCGAGAGATGGCCGAGGGTTAGTTTGCGTATTGAAGCGGTGCGGTAAGCGTGTTTGGTTGAAGGGGCCGAACTGGCGAGTGTAAACCGCGGTTCCGGGCTGAAAACGCGACAGCTTCAGATCTTCCCGCATGCTTGTATCAAAATTTTTTTCAGGTCTTCCTCGGTAACAGCTCTGGTATTATTGAGCGTGCTGCGTTGTTTCATGGTCCGGGAGGAATAGAGGGATGCTTCCTCGTCCGTAAGAACGACCCGATCCTGCAGGAGAAGCCGCATATATTCGCCGAATTCCGCAATGCTGTTTAATCCAAGCAGCCCGATGATTGCGTCGATTTTTCCTCCGGCAACTTCGTAATTATAGTTAAAATACTCTTCCATGAGAAGGCCGTTGGCTTTTCCGTGCGGAATATTTTTAAAAAAAGTCAGCGAGTATCCCAGGCCGTGGACTATTGTCGTGCCGGTATGGGCTATTACCATGCCGCCCAGCAGTGACATGTACAGCAGTTTTTCCCTGATGTCTTCCGTGATCCTGAAACTCAACAGCGGTTTCAGGCATTCAGCAAACACCTGTATGGCTTCAACAGCAAGTGCATCGCTTACCGGCATGCTTCTTTTGCAGAGATATCCTTCGACAGCATGGCTAAACGCGTCCACCGCCGTATGTATCGTTACTTCACGGGACAGGTTCTCCGTATATCGCGGATCAATGAACGCAATCGCCGGAAAGGTTTCATCATTGCCGAAACTCTGTTTTGTCTGTAAATCGTTTCTGGTGAGAATCGAATACTGGGTGACCTCGCTTCCCGTGCCGGCGGTCGTCGGAACAGCGATGACAGGCAAGGGTTTGGTTGTGAATGCGTTTTGAAATAAAACTGAAGGTTCCATGCTGTTGACGGCAAGAACCGCGACTGCTTTTGCTGCGTCAACCGGAGAACCGCCTCCGATCCCGATGATAAAGTCTGCGTGAAAATCGCGGGCCAGGGATCCTGCTTCCGCAGCGGTTTCCAGAGAAGGGTTGTTTTCCACACGGTCATAAATTCGGTATTCTATCTGGAGCTGTTGTAAGCTTGCCTCGATGTCGTTTAAAGCACCCGAGGATCGCGCGGAAGTTTTTCCGGTGACGATAAAAGCCTTTTTCCCATAGGGAAGCAGCTCAGTACTGTGATTTTTGACCGCATTTTTGCCGAACAGCACTTTTGTTTTGATGTAAAATTTGAACGTCATCATGGTTGCATCCTTCAATCTCCTCATTATGCAAATTGCCGTTTCGCACAAAAAGGCCTTCCGCATTGGTCGGGGAAGGCCTTTTTGAAGACTTCAGCCTGCATAAACCGGCGTTTTGAGAACAGCTTTTACGCTTTGCCTGCTGAGCCGAGAACCGTGGTATTTTTGGCAATAATAAGTTTTTTCAATTCCTCGCGCGCGGGTCCCAGATATTTGCGCGGGTCGAACTCCGCGGGGTTTTCCGCGAGCATTTTTCTGATAATGGCGGTTACAACGAGGCGACCGTCGCTGTCTATGTTTATTTTGCAAACAGCGGATTTGGCGGCCTTGCGCAGCTGGTCTTCCGGAACCCCGACCGCGTTTTCCATTTTACCGCCGAATTTGTTTATTATCGACACATATTCCTGAACGACCGATGATGCCCCGTGCAGAACAATGGGAAAGCCCGGAAGCCGCTTCTCGATTTTCTCAAGAATATCGAAGCGCAACGGCGGGACGGATTCGCCCGGTTTTACTTTGAATTTGTAAGCGCCGTGGGACGTCCCGATCGAAATTGCCAGCGAATCAACACCGGTTTTTTTCACGAAATCCTCGACTTCGTTCGGATCGGTATAATTCGATTTTTCGGCTTTCACATCATCTTCAATGCCCGCCAGCACGCCGAGTTCGCCTTCCACGGTGACGTCATGCTGGTGTGCGTATTCCACCACCTGGCGGGTCAATTCGACATTTTTTTCATACGGATGGTGGGAACCGTCGATCATGACGGACGAAAAACCGTATTCAATGCATGATTTGCAGAGCTCAAAGGTATCGCCATGATCGAGATGCAAGGCAATGGGAATATTGCTCGTGAGGTCTTTTCGGCACATTGCGACGGCGCCCTGTGCCATATAGCGGAGAAGGGTCTGGTTCGCATATTTTCTGGCCCCGCTCGATACCTGCAGAATGACCGGAGAATTGCTTTCCGCGCATCCACCGATGATTGCCTGCAGCTGTTCCATATTATTGAAATTGTATGCTGGTACGGCATACTGTCCGGACATCGCCTTTTTGAACATCTCTCTCGTATTTACCAGCCCCAATTCTTCATATAAGTGCTTTGTCATTCCCGATCTCCTTTCTGATCCAGTAGTTGTTGTGTTCTGCTGCAAGAGAGGCAATTATAATCCACCGTGGTCAGTCTGTCAAAGAATTCTGCTGCGGCCCGGCCGGCGCCCATTTCCATTCCCTGATTTCCGGCAGGTCCTGTCCATACCGGTTGATGTACTCCCGGTGCTCCACCAGTTTCTCGCTGACTGCTTGTTTTGTGTACGCGGCTATATCTGCAAGGCTCGGGACCCGGTCGATTACATCGGAAACGAGATGGAAGCGGTCAAGATCGTTGCGCACGACCATGTCAAACGGCGTTGTGGTCGTCCCTTCTTCCTTGTATCCGCGCACATGAATATTCAGATGGTTTGTGCGCCGGTATGTCAAACGGTGGATCAGCCAGGGATAGCCGTGATAGGCAAAAATGACCGGTTTGTCTTTTGTAAAGAGGATGTCGAATTCACGGTCCGAAAGTCCGTGAGGATGCTCTTCCGCGGGCTGGAGAGTCATAAGGTCCACCACATTAATCACGCGCACTTTCAGATCAGGCGCGTACTCGCGGATCAGCTGGACTGCTGCCAGAGTCTCCAGGGTAGGCACATCGCCGGCGCACGCCATTACGACATCCGGCTCACTGCCCTTGTCGTTGCTCGCCCACTCCCAGATTCCTATTCCGTCCGAGCAATGCTTGATCGCGGCAGCCATATCGAGCCACTGCGGCTGGGGAGCCTTTCCCGCGACAATGACATTCACCTTGTTTCTGCTGCGCAAGCACTGGTCGGCCACGATGAGGAGGGTATTTGCGTCCGGCGGGAAGTAGACCCGCACGATATCGGATTTTTTATTCACTACATGATCGATGAACCCGGGGTCCTGATGGCTGAAACCATTGTGGTCCTGCTGCCAGACATGGGACGTGAGCAGATAGTTGAGAGATGCGATGGGCCTTCTCCAGAGTATTTCCCTGCTGGTGACTTTGAGCCACTTCGCATGCTGGTTGAACATGGAGTCGATAATATGGATGAACGCCTCGTAACAGGAAAAAAATCCGTGGCGTCCCGTGAGCAAATATCCTTCGAGCCAGCCCTGGCACGTGTGTTCACTCAGGATCTCCATGACGCGGCCATCCGGAGAAAGATGGACATCCTCGGGGATTGTTTTTTCCATCCATGCCCGGTCTGTTGCTTCGAAGACGGCGTCAAGCCGGTTCGAGGAGGTTTCATCCGGACCCATGATCCGGAAGTTTCGTTCATCCGCGTTCAGCTTCATGATGTCGCGCAGAAAGTTCCCCAGGACTTTTGTCGCCTCGCCGATAACCTTTCCATTTGCAGTCATGGTAACGGCATAATCCCTGAAGTCGGGGATTTTCAAGTCTTTGAGAAGAATGCCGCCATTGGCATGCGGGTTTGCGCCCATGCGCCGGTTGCCTTTGGGCGGCAGATCGGCGAGGTGGGAAAAGAGCCTGCCGTTTTCGTCGAAAAGCTCTTCCGGTTTATAGGACTTCATCCATGCTTCGAGAAGTTTGATATGCTCCGGTTTTGCCGCCATTTCTGCAAAAGGAACCTGGTGCGAGCGCCAGAAGCCTTCCGTCTTGAGGCCGTCCACCTCACCGGGACCCGTCCACCCTTTGGGCGTGCGAAGGATGATCATGGGCCAGCGGGGACGTTTAATCACATTGTGGAAACGAGATTCTGTTTGGATAGTCTTTATCTCATCAGCTACAGTGTCCAGGGTTTCAGCCATTGCCTGATGCATGGCATTCGGGTCGGATCCTTCCACGAAATACGGTTTGTAGCCGTAGCCGATGAACAAACTCTCCAGCTCTTCGCCGCTGATGCGTGCCAATACGGCAGGGTTCGCGATTTTATATCCATTGAGATGCAGAATGGGCAGTACTGCCCCGTCACGGCGCGGATTCAGGAATTTGTTGGAATGCCAGGCCGCGGCGAGAGGGCCTGTTTCCGCTTCGCCGTCGCCCACCACGCAGGCGGCAATGAGATTGGGATTGTCGAAAACAGCGCCGAATGCATGGGATACGGCATAGCCGAGTTCTCCGCCCTCATGGATGGAGCCCGGGGTCTCCGGCGCGGCATGACTGGGAATGCCGCCGGGAAAGGAAAATTGTTTAAAAAGTCTTTTCATCCCTTCTGTGTCCTGAGAGATGTTCGGATAGAGTTCGCTATAGGTTCCTTCGAGGTATGTATTTGCCACGAGACCGGGGCCGCCATGCCCGGGTCCGGCGATATAGATAACATTGAGATCCCGTGATTTGATTATGCGGTTGAGATGAGCATAAATGAAATTAAGTCCGGGTGTGGTGCCCCAGTGGCCGAGCAGCCTCGGCTTGATATGGTCCAATTTCAGCGGATTCTTAAGCAGCGGATTGTCGTACAGATAGATTTGGCCAACGGACAGATAGTTTGCTGCGCGCCAGTAGGCATTGATGGCTTCCAATTGCTCGCGGGAGAGTGGACCAGGCATAGATCCTCCTGTATTGCCCCTGCAGAGTGAGTGAGGTATGCAGGAATAAACCGGGGCCTCGTTTGCTGAGTGTTTTAAACCGCCTTTTTGCTCGCTTCTCGCAATCGAAGTGCAATCTCTTTCAGAATTTCAATGACGAATTCCGGATATTCATCCATCATTTTGTCGATGTTTTCAGCGTTGATAACGACCAGTTCCGTATCTTCTGCGGCCACGCATGTCGCCACGCGCGGAACCGACATGAGAAATGAAAGAGCGCCGAAACATTTGCCCGGCAGAATGGTCCCAATGATTTTGTCGTCCTTGCGGAGATCCACTTTCCCCTTCAGCACGCCGAACATCGTATTCCCCGCGTCTCCCTGGTGGTAAATAATGTCTCCCTGATCGTACCGGAGGACGTATTTGCCGATAACTCCTGTCGGGACATTTTTCTCCCCTTCAATCAGTTTTTTGATAAACACCGCTTCGTCCCGACCGAGGCTTGCGGCAATCTCCGCTCCGAAGAGAAACACAACCAACGAGTAGTAAATCCAGATAAGGACCACAAAAATGGATTTAAAGGACCCGAAAGCAAAACCATATCCCGGGTTATACGTCAGGAAGAGGTGAAAGGCAGGCGTCATGGTAAACCAGAGGAACGCGGTTACCAACGCCCCGACGAGCAGATGCAGCTTTTGCGCTTTATCGGAAAAGGCAAAATAGAGCAGGAAAACCAGGACTATAATCAGGAAAAAGGGTATAAGGCCTTCAAGATATCCCAAAGGCACATACATAAGGTTCTGTTTTTCAATCAGGGTAAATACAACGCCAATTACCGCTATTGCCGACAATCCGATAAGAAACAGGATGCTGATCGCAACATCAAACAGTTTTTCCAGAAGATAGGGCCGGTTCGGCTTTTTCTTAAAGATCGCCCCCAGCGATATTCTCATATCCGCCACAAGCGGTGTGACGCTCCAGAGCAGCACCAGTGCGTTGAGGATGCCTATGGTGCCCATGTTGTCAGTGATAAAACGGACCTCGTGAATAATATCCTGGCTGTACGTCGGAATTATTTGTTTGAGCAGTTCCTGCGTTTTTGCCAGTGCCTGCTCAGAGGATCCAATCGAAGCGCCAAAAATGGCCGTAAGCAGAAAAAGAACAGGGATAATTGCCAGCGAGGCTGAAAAAGCGAGGGAAGAGGCAGCAGTCAGGCCCCGGTTTTTCCTGAACGAGGAAAGTGCCTCTGAAAGAATAATATGGTGTTTTTTTAAGAAATCAAAAATCATTTTAAATATTGTGTAATAATGCCTGATTAAAGTATCTTGATTATAGTTGGTGTGCGCATAAATATCAAGGAGTTATTGCTGCCGGTAAAGGCAAATTATTTAGAATTAATGATCATTTTTTTGTAATTACATAAAGTGGTATTGGTTTGCAGCTTAATAGGAATATTTGCACTTATTTGTGTTATTTTCTGTCTATTTTTGCACTAAATTTAGCAATGAAGTGGGATTTATGTATTATATATGCATAAAAAGAAAATAAAGGCATAAACTTGACAATATTGAACTCATATTTTATAATGTTGATAATAGTAAATTTAATTACAAACAGGTGATCAGATGGCTTCCACTGCTAAAAGAGATTATTACGATGTATTAGGGATAAAAAAAGGTGCTTCCGAAGCAGAAATCAAGAAAGCGTTCAGAAAACTTGCCCGGAAATATCACCCCGATATTAATCCTGGTGACAAAGGATCGGAGCAAAAATTCAAGGAATTGAATGAGGCCTATGAAGTGCTGTCTGATCAGAAAAAAAGGCAACAGTATGATCAATTCGGGCATATGGCATTTGAACAGGGATTCGGCCAGGGGGCAGGGTATGGTTCCGGTCATGGACCCGGTGCGGGTTTTGAAGGATTTGGTCAGCAGGGTGGAACGTTTTCCGGCCGTGGGTTCGAGGACATATTCGGGAGCATATTCGGAGAGAGGGCAACGAGGCCGCGGGGACCGCAAAAAGGCGAGGACATAACCTACGCAGTCGAAGTCGATTTGGAAGATGCAATTTTCGGAAGAACCATGCAGGTTGATCTGCGCCGGGATGTAACCTGTTCTGCGTGCGGGGGCAGCGGCGCACAGCCCGGCAGTTCTCCGCGCACCTGTCCCACATGCATGGGGTCGGGCAGTGTTTCACAGGGCAGAGGATTCATGCATTTCGCGCAGCCATGCCCGACCTGCCGCGGCACCGGAACAATCAACCCAAACCCGTGCAGGAGCTGCGACGGCAAGGGGATTGTTCCAAAACTGGACAAAATCAACGTGAAAATCCCTGCGGGTGTTGATAATGGTTCCAAAATCAGGGTTGCGGGCATGGGAGAGCCCGGTGAAGGGGGCGGCCCTGCAGGAGACGTTTACATCGTGACGAAGGTACGGCCGCATTCGTACTTCGAGCGCAAGGGAGACAACTTGTATTCGGAAGCCAGCATCACGGTACCGGAGGCCGCTTTGGGAGCAAAGGTTGAAATTCCGACGATAGACGGGATCGTGGCTTTGACGATACCGCCGGGAACCCAAACAGGACAGCAGCTGAAGCTCAAAGGCAAAGGAGTTCCGCATCTTGGTGGCGGGGGTGTCGGTGACCATTACGTAACGGTTAAGGTGGTCACTCCCATGGGGTTATCCGACCGGGGCAAGGAGCTTATCCGCGAGCTTGAAAAATTGCATCCGGCAAATCCCCGGCAAAATGTGACGTTCAGGGGTTTTCGGAAAAGGACATGATGTTGAGTGTACATTTACTCTGCGATGCGCGGTGAGGTAACGTATGGTCACACGAGAACATAGATTGTTTATGATCAGTGTTGTGTCGGAAATGCTCGGAATTCATCCCCAGACGCTCAGGCTGTATGAGCGGGAGGGTTTTATCAAACCCAAGCGCAGCATGGGCAATACCCGCCTTTACTCCGAGGAGGACGTGGAGAAACTCGAGATGATTATGCGGCTTACGCGGGAACTCGGCGTAAACCTGGCGGGCGTAGAAGTGATTCTTTCGATGCGGGAGAAGATGGAGCAGATGCAGCAGGAAATGCAAGCAACAGTGGAAAGACTGCGCGATGAACTCGCGCAGGAGATTCGACGGAGAGAAGAGATAAAAAACGCCCTGGTGCCGGTGAAGAGAATACGGGTACGCAGGGAAGAATAAGCGATGCCGGGAAAAATTCCGCATGGCGTATCATGCATCATGAATCAGATATACGGTGGAGGTAATTATGGCACGATTTGACAGACTTACCGTGAAGGCCCAGGAGGCGGCCCAGGCTGCCCAGGAAGAGGCGGGCAAGCGTCATCACCAGCAGGTGGACGTGGAGCATCTTCTGCTCGCGCTCATAGAGCAGACGGACGGTGTTGTGCTGCCGCTGCTGAAAAAGCTCGGCTCTGACCCGGGAAAGATCAAGGCTGATCTCGAAGGGGCCCTGCAGAGGCTGCCGAAGGTCGAAGGTCTGGTGCAGACCTATCTTTCGCCGCGTCTCGGAAAACTGTTTGATAAGGCAGAGCAGGAGGCGGAGCGGCTCAAAGATGAGTATATCAGCACCGAGCATCTTCTGATCGCCGCGGCGGACGGCGACGGGCCGGCCCGCGACATTTTAAGCCGTCACGGTGTGATGAAGGACAAAATATTCACCGCTCTGGTGGACATCCGCGGCAGCCAGCGCGTGACCGACCAGAATCCAGAGGACAAATATCAGGCATTGACCCGGTACGGCAGAGATCTGACTGATCTGGCGCGGCGCAGCAAACTCGATCCGGTGATCGGAAGGGACGAAGAAATCCGGCGGGTGGTGCAGGTGCTTTCCCGGAGGACCAAGAACAATCCGGTGCTTATTGGAGAACCCGGCGTGGGCAAGACCGCGATTGCGGAAGGTTTGGCGCAGAGGATCGTGAACGGCGACGTGCCAGAAGGACTGAAAAACAAACGGGTGGTCGCGCTCGACATGGGCGCGCTTATCGCGGGCGCCAAATACCGGGGTGAATTCGAAGACCGGCTCAAGGCTGTGCTCAAAGAAGTGACCGAGGCAGGCGGGGAAGTGATCCTGTTTATTGATGAACTGCATACCGTGGTGGGGGCAGGCGCCGCCGAGGGATCAATGGATGCTTCGAACATGCTGAAACCCGCGCTCGCTCGAGGCGAACTGCGCTGCGTGGGGGCAACCACGTTGAACGAATACCGCAAGTATATTGAAAAAGACCCTGCATTGGAGCGGCGGTTCCAGCCGGTGGTTGTGCGCCAGCCGTCGGTCGAAGACACGATTTCCATTCTGCGCGGTTTAAAAGAACGCTATGAAGTGCATCACGGCGTCAAAATCAAGGACTCCGCGCTGGTGAGCGCCGCGATCCTTTCCCATCGGTACATCGCCGACCGATTTTTGCCGGACAAGGCAATCGACTTGATTGATGAGGCTGCTTCACGGCTCCGCATGGAAATCGACAGCATGCCGACGGAACTTGACGAAGTGGAGCGCAGAATCACCCAGCTGGAAATTGAACGGGAGGCGGTCAAGAAAGAACAGGATCCTGGTTCACGCGACCGGCTTGCGAAAATCGAGCACGACATCCAGGAACTTTGCGGAAAGAGAAACGGCCTGAAAACCCAATGGCAATCCGAAAAATCCGCGATCCAGAAGATCCGGAACGTCAAGGAACAGATCGAACACGCGAAGATCGACGCGGACAAGGCGGAGCGTGAAGGCAATCTGGGCCGGGCGGCGGAACTCCGCTATGGAAAGCTTCTCGAACTGCAACGACAGCAGGAAGCCGAGTCGGCGAAACTGGCGGAAATACAGTCGCAGCAGAAAATGCTGAAAGAAGAAGTTGATGATGAAGACGTGGCGGAAATTGTTTCCAAATGGACTGGCATTCCGGTGTCCAGGATGCTTGAAGGCGAAACGCAGAAGCTGCTGGAGATGGAAGACCGGCTCCGCATGCGGGTAATAGGCCAGGATGAAGCCATCACCGCGGTATCCGACGCGGTGCGCCGGGCGCGCGCGGGAATACAGGACCCCAACAGGCCCATCGGGAGTTTCATATTTATGGGACCGACCGGAGTCGGAAAAACGGAACTGGCCCGGGCGCTGGCGGAATTTCTGTTCGATGATGAGCAGGCAATGATCCGTATCGACATGTCCGAATACCAGGAGCGCCACACGGTCGCGCGGCTGATCGGAGCGCCTCCCGGATATGTAGGGTATGATGAGGGCGGGCAGCTCACGGAAGCGGTGCGCAGGAAACCCTACTCCGTTGTTCTGTTCGATGAGATAGAAAAGGCGCATCCGGAAGTTTTCAATGTCCTGCTGCAAGTTCTCGATGACGGGAGACTCACGGACGGACACGGCAGGACCGTGGACTTCAAAAACACGGTCGTGATCATGACATCGAACATCGGCAGCCAGTTTATCCAGGAGCTTCAGAACAATGAAGAAGAAATGCAGCGAAGGGTCACAGAAGCAATGCGCCAGCACTTCCGGCCTGAGTTCCTGAACCGGATCGATGACACCATTATCTTCCATCCGCTGGACGCTGAGACGTTGAAAAAAATCGTCACGATTCAGGTCGGGCTGGTGCAGAAACGCCTTGCCGACAAGAAGATCGAGATTGAGTTGACCGACGGCGCGAAAGAGCTGCTGGCGGAGGAAGGGTTCGATCTGGTCTTTGGAGCGCGGCCGCTCAAGCGGGTGGTCCAGCGGGATGTGCTGAATCCGCTTGCTTCAAAGATACTTTCCGGCGAAGTGCGGGAGGGCGCGAAGGTCATTGTCGACCGCAGCGGCAGGAAGCTGGCATTCAGAACGGAAAAGCAGGCAGTAGGCACGTCTAAATAGTTATGGAAGGGTAGCGCACCATGTACGAAACATCAGGGCAGCCGTAGTTAAAACGCGGCTGCCTTTTTTGGTTTGATTTGATGGGAAAACTTCGCTGAATTTGTCAGTACTGTTTGATAGGGTTGGGAGATACTTCTGAAATAGTAACGCGCGCCTGACGCGCCGCCTTTGGCGCGTCGCTGTCGAGGCGCAGGTTATTTGTTACTTAATCGGATGCCCAGACATAAAGCCACTGACCTTTTTCATAAACATACACGACACCCGTAGATTCGACAAGGCCAGCGACAATGCTCGTATTTATTGCCGTCAATCTTTCTCTTTGATTGGCATGTAATTGCTTGTAGTCGTAAGACATTGTGTGCTCGTATGTGCCTGGCTTTGCAGTCTCAACATAACAACCTTGTATATGTTCATTCCAGATTGGCAGCTCTGCGAGCGACCATTGTTTTTCTCGTGAAAGAGCCGCGATTAGTTTCGGAGTCTTCGTATTCTTGTGCACAAGAAAGAGCGCAAAATCCTTTTTATTATCCCCGTCAAAGTCCGCGCTCGCGACTGTTAAGCATTGACCTTCCTTGTAATCTGTATTCCATTTAGGATCGTCGTATAGTTGATCAGTTGCTTTCGCTATGCGGTAGTCGGGGAACTTCTTTCGCAATGCTTCACGAAGGGAGGTGGGGATAAGCTTTTCGCAGGCATCATCAGCATATACAAAACTGTTGATGCCGACCAATAAGAGGATTGGAATGAGGAATTTAATTGTTCGCATATCGCCTTTTCAGAAATAACCAGATATTAGTTCTTCGGAAAATATAGCATAGAGTTGGAATAATGGTCAATGAATTTAAGAAAGAATTTGACGTATCAGACTGAATTTATAAGATATTGTAAAACGACTAATATTCAAATTGTCGTCATGTTATATTAGGTTGACTAATATGCAGTTTATGGAATAGCTTTTTTAAGTGAACCGCAGTTAAGGCGAGCATAGAGCCCTTTATTTACTGTTATCCTCCTGATCGAGTTTGGCTCTGACTGGCAGAAAATTCTTTCTGGTTAAAAAAAGAAAATTATGGTATAGTACAGTATATTTGTTTGCAGGTAAATTTCCTACGCTGCGCGCAGGTCCAGATGCCAAAAGCCAAACCGAAAACTGCAAAAACAAAAACCGCAAAAACAAAAGCAAAAAAGAGTGAGCGCAAAGACGCAACTCACGATTTTAAAACTCTTTTTTATCAAAAGCTTACCGAAACCCATCTCTTTTACGAAGTAGGCAAAATAATCGCTTCGGAATTAGAGCCTTTAGAACTGATTTCCAAAATCATGGTTTCCATCGGGAAGTCAGTTGCCTTTGAAGATGCTTCCGCCTATATAGTAAAAAAGGACATGACCGGCCTGGAAGCCATCTATTTCCACAATCCACAGCTCCAGCCCAAAATACACGAAACCGTTTATTTTGATAATGGCGCGCCCGGGATGATCGCGACGAGCGGCGAACCGATCTTTCTGGAGGACACCGCGCTTTTCGACAGCTATCTTCACCATCCCGATGAAAAAAAGGAGCAGGGCAGCTATATCGGAATCCCGCTGAAAAATGAGAACCGCATTGAAGGCATGATGGGTTTCAGCCACAGAAAAACCTCGGCCTTTCAGGTGAAGGATTTCGACCTTCTGCGGACGCTGTCGCACCTCATTTCTACCGGGCTTGAGAAAGCCGAACTTTTCAAAAAGGCTCTTGAACTTTCACGCATCGATGAATTGACGGGACTGCTTAATTACCGCGTGCTTCTGGAAAAACTTGAGGAAGAAGTCAAGAGACAGGTGAGAACGGGAAGCGAGTTTTCCTTTATCATGATTGATATTGACGATTTCAAACGGATCAACGACCGCTACGGTCATTTGGAAGGAAGCAGATTGATAGCGCAGATAGGGCCGCTTTTGAAGGCCGCCGTCAGGACGGGCAGCACCGACACCTGTTTCCGGTACGGCGGTGAAGAATTTTCCGTACTGCTCGCGGAGACGGACATCAACGAGGCCATGGCGGTTGCCGAGCGGGTGCGGCAGTCGGTTGAAGAGTATCCTTTTACGTTAAAAGTGTTGCACCCCTATGAACGGGTGACGGTGAGCCTCGGCGTGTCAACGAAGGA
Source organism: Nitrospirota bacterium (assembly GCA_963663225.1). Lineage (GTDB taxonomy): Bacteria > Nitrospirota > UBA9217 > UBA9217 > UBA9217 > JBAZLV01. The sequence continues at coordinate 1,948,354 of OY760142.1, forward strand.
CCAGGACAGCACCAAGACTACTTCCGACGTGATCCATGAGTCCGACGTTGCCCTGTACCGCTCCAAGGCGCTGGGCAAGAACCGTGTTACCAGCTACTGCCAGTCTTTGACTATGCCCGGCGAGCAGTCGGACGCATGCGGTGATAAACAGTGATCCGCTTTTTTTCCGCCTAGAAACATCCCAGCTTGCAAGCCATAATTTTTATTTTTAAATCATTGCAGATTGCGCCTATCTCTTTCAGCGGGACATTGAGTGCTGCTGAGAGTTCATGCGCTTTTTCACAGCTCAGCCGGTTGTTCATCACAGCGGCCTGAATTGCTTCAATAACTTTTTCCCGTGTCATGTTTCCTCCTGCGGAGATATCGGAATGCCCAATCCATAGAATAATACACAAATGTGTTTTCTCTTGCAAGATGAGCGTTATTCTTTAATGAGCGCCAATCTGTTATAATGCAAATAGTGTATTCCTGACTTTTGTCACACTCAAACAATGCATGTGCCGACAGTTCCTGCCGGTTGTTTCTTTCCACGGTTGACTTGTCTGCATCTGTCGGATAAAATACACGTCCATTCTAAGGAGGAATAACTCATGGCTCAAGCATACGACGCAATAATTATCGGATCAGGACCGGCAGGGCTTACCGCGGCGCTTTACCTGGGCAGGGCCGGACAAAAATGCGTAGTGCTTGAAAAGGATTTCGTCGGCGGGTATACGGCGAAAATCGCGCATATTGAAAATTATCCCGGCTACGAGACCATTAACGGCATGGATCTTACACAGAACATGGCAAAGCAGGCTGAAAAATTCGGAGCAACGATTGTCTATCCGGTGGAAGTGGTGAACCTGGAGCTCAAAAGCGAAGTAAAGCGGGTGCACACGCGTGAGGAGGTCTATGAAGCGCCGGTTGTGATCATCGCCATCGGTGTCGCGCGCAAAAAGCTGGAAGTCCCCGGGGCCAAGGAGTTTCTCGGCAAGGGAGTATCGTACTGTGCCACCTGCGACGGCGCATTTTTCCGCGGCCGCACCGTTGCCGTGGTGGGAGCGGATGACGAAGCCGCGGAAGAAGCCCTGCATCTTGCGGAGCTTGCCGCACGGGTTAACCTGGTCCCTCATAAAGAGGTCACGATGGTTACGACGCTGCTGGACCGGCTCAAAGCAAAGGCAAATGTAGAGTTCCATCCTGTATCAGACATAAAAGAAATCGCCGGAAATGAAGTGGTGACCGGTCTCAGGATCGCCCAGGCAGGCGCAGAGAAAGTGCTGCCCCTCGACGGGGTCTTTATTGCCATGGGCTCCACGCCGATATCCTCGCTCATACAGAACGCCGGAGGACACATTGACGACCGCGGCGGTCTTCTTGTTGACCGGAACCAGCGCATGAACATTGAGGGCGTGTACGCGGCCGGTGATTGCACGTACGGCGGGATGCAGATTGTGTGCGCGGCAGGCGAGGGCGCGATGGCGGGCATGCGCGCTGCCGCTTATATCAGAAAAATAAAAGCCAGACAGTCGCAACCATAGCCCGGTCAGACTTCACGGACCGCGGGGCTGCTTCAAAGCGTGGGGTTGATGAAAAAGATGGTGTATCCATGACGGTAAAAGATATGCTTGGACGTTCCAGCGTGATCACACGGGAAGACGCGCTGAAAAAACTGGAAGAGCAGTTTCCCTTGCCCGCCCTCGATACGGAAATGATATCTATCAGTGCGGCCCTGAACAGGGTTCTCGCCGGGGATATTGTCTCACCGGAGAACCTGCCTGAATTCAACCGGTCCACCATGGATGGTTTTGCAGTCAAAAGCGCGGATACATTCGGGGCGACAGAAGGCCGCGCTGTATATCTCACCGTGGTCGGTGAGAGTGTGATGGGAACGATTCCGGACCGCGCCCTCTCAAAGGGAGAGGCCATGAAGATTGCAACGGGCGGTTCATTGCCGGACGGCTCGGATGCCGTAGTCATGTTCGAGTTCACTCATCCGCTGGACCCGGCGACCATTGAAGTGGTGAAGCCCGTGGCCCCGCTGGAAAACACGATCCAGATCGGTGATGACATTCGAAAGGGAGACCGGGTGCTGTCTCGCGGACACCGGGTGAGGCCGCAGGACATGTCCGCTCTGGCGAGCCTGGGCATTGCCCGTGTCAGTGTTTTTGAACGGCCAAAAACTGCGATTATCACGACGGGGAATGAACTTATTCCTGTTGACGCCACTCCGTCGCTCGGACGGATCCGGGACAGCAATTCCTACAGTCTGGAGGGGCTCACTGCTGATGCCGGAGGGCTCCCGGTCAAAAAAGGCATTATTCCGGATGATTATGACCGTCTTCGGAAGAGTCTCGAAGACGCGATTGATGATTCTGCGCTTATTTTGCTGACCGGCGGCAGTTCCGCGGGCGCCGCGGACATCACGGCAAAAGTGATCAACGACATCGGTCAGCCGGGTGTCCTGGTGCATGGAGTGGCCGTAAAACCCGGCAAACCGCTCATCATCGGCCTGATCGGCAGCAAGAAGAAATCAAAGCTCATTCCGGTGTTCGGTCTGCCGGGGAACCCGGTTGCAGTCATCATTTGTTTTGAATTATTTGTGCGGCCGGTTCTTGCCAGGCTGGCCGGATTGGCCCCCCAGGCGACGCTTGAAATAACTTCGTACCGCACCGTCAAAGCACGTCTTGCGCGCAGCATCTCATCCAAACCAGGCCGGGAAGAACATATTCCGGTATCGCTGGAGGAAAAAAGCGACGGCCTGTGGGCGCGGCCTATCTTCGGCGCGTCGGGGCTTATCACGACGCTGGTGAAAGCTGTTGGTACGGTGGTGGTGCCGCTGAATAAAATCGGAATAGAGAAAAACGAAGAAGTGGACGTAAGGCTGTTTTGAGTATGCCGCAGACACGCACGACGAACGGCGCATTTTCCGGAGTCATTATTTCCAACAGTTGTTTTCTCATCTCAAGGCGAACAAAACGTAATGTTCAAACAACAACGATATCTCGATAACGAACCGCTTAATGATGCGATTCGAAAATACCGCGAGGCACTTGCGGCTGCCGGCATCGGCGGGCCGCTGCCAGGTGAACGTATTCCCGTCGCAGAGTCGCTGGACCGCATCACGTCGGAAGCGGTGATTGCACGGGTGTCGTCCCCGTTTTATCATTCCGCGGCCATGGACGGCGTCGCGGTCAGATTTTCTGACACGCACGGGGCAACGGAAACCAGGCCCAAACGATTGCGCGTACCCGAGCAGGCGTTTTTTATCGATACCGGCGACCCGATGCCGGACGGTTTCGATGCGGTGATCATGATCGAGGATGTGGAGAAAATATCGGAAGCGGAAATTGAGATTCTCCATTCGGCAACACCATGGCAGCATGTCCGGCTGGTCGGAGAAGATATCGTCGCAACGGAACTGATCATTCCCGAGAATTACCGGATCCGCCCCGTTGACATGGCGGCCATGCTGGCCAGCGGCCACACGTCCGTCATGGTGCGCAGAAAACCGGTTGTTTCGATTCTTCCCACCGGTACCGAACTGGTGGAACCGGGAAGTGATTTGAAAAAAGGCGATATCATTGACTTCAATTCAACCATGCTTTCGGCGACTGCTTGCGCATGCGGCGCGCAGGCAATCCGCATGGCAATCATCAAGGACGACGCGAAGCTTCTCACGGAAAGCATTCTGCGCGCGGTTTCAGAATCGGACATGGTGATTGTGAACGCGGGATCATCCGCCGGCAGGGAAGATTTTACCGCGGACGTAATCGCGGAAATCGGCGAAGTACTGGTGCACGGTGTTTCCATAAAACCCGGCAAACCCGTTATTCTCGGAATTGTCAGGGGAAAGCCGGTGATCGGCATTCCCGGATATCCGGTATCGGCGGCGCTCACCTTCGATATTTTCGTAAAACCGCTGATTTTCGCACTGCAAGGACTCATTCCTTCCTCTCCTGAAACGGTTGTCGCCACGCTCAGCAGGCAAGTCGCTTCCTCGCTCGGGCAGGAAGAATTCATACGCGTAAAAATTGGAGATGTCTCGGGGAAGTTGATCGCGACACCCGTGGCGAGGGGCGCTGGCGCGCTTATGTCGCTCGTGCGCGCCGACGGTGTTCTTCGCGTTCCGGCACAGTTGGAAGGATTTGGAGCGGGGCATGAAGCGGAGGTGGAACTTTTGCGTCCAGCGCACGAAATCCGGAACACCATCGTATGCATCGGTTCGCACGATACCGCGCTCGACGTGCTCGGCAACTTTTTAAAGAAAAAACATCCCCAGCTTTCGCTCTCATCTGCCCATGTCGGCAGCATGGGAGGGCTTCTGGCGCTCAAGCGGGGTGAAGCCCATTTGGCAGGCACGCATCTTCTTGATGAAGAAACGCATGAGTATAACGTCAGCTATGTCAGGAGGCTTGTTCCGAACAAACGCATCGTGCTGGTCAATCTTGCTTACCGGACCCAGGGGCTTCTCGTGCAAAAGGGAAACCCCAAACAAATCCGCGGATTTGAGGATCTGGTGAGAAATGATGTCGTATTCGCAAACCGGCAGGCCGGGGCGGGAACCCGACTGCTTACCGACATGCATCTGAAAAAATTGCAGATTGACCCGGGAAGCATAAAAGGGTATGATCACGAGGAGTTTACGCACATGGCTGTAGGGGCTGCCGTGGCTTCCGGCGCGGCAGACACGGGACTCGCGGTACTTTCGGCTGCTCAGGCGCTCGGCCTGGATTTTATTCCGGTTGCGCAGGAACGATATGACTTTGCGATTCCCCAGGAATTCTACGAGACGCCGCTGCTGCAGGCGTTGATGGAAATCATCCGCAGGGATGCCGGATTCCGCAGCCATCTTATTGCAATGGGCGGATATGATGTGTCTGAAATGGGGAACATCGTCGGTACAAATTGACAACGGTAACGCAGTGATATGATCGTATCGCGCGTTGCTTGAATTTATCATGAATGGTATGGAGGCTCTACAATGCTTGCAATCAGTGCAGTGCCCGCATTAGGCACAGGTGTACTCGGTCTTTTCCAGGAGACTGGCTGGGTTGGGAAGGGGATCGTAATCATTTTGATGGGATTTTCCATCGTTTCCTGGGCCATGATCCTGCTCAAGTATCAGTTCCTTCGAAGAGCGGAGAAGGAGTCTCATAATTTCCTGGCCGCGTTCCGCAAAACCAAAAAAATTGAAGAGCTGTTGATACACGCGGACGCCAAGAAATTCAGTCCGCTCGCAACACTCTTTGTCGAAGGACACCGGGAGGCGGAAGCCATCGTAAAAACACTGCCGGGCGGAAAAGCCGCCGAGGAAGAAATTCCGCTGATTTCGACGGAAATAGAACGGCTGCTCAAAATTACCACGCAGGATGAAATAGCATATATGGAGCGCTACCTTGCGTTCCTCGGCACGACAGGCACGGTCGGTCCGCTTTTGGGCCTCTTCGGAACGGTTTGGGGCATCATGGACGCGTTCTACGGCATCGGGCTCAAGGGAGCCGGCGACATCGGCGCGCTCGCTCCGGGGCTGGCCGCCGCGCTGATCAATACCATTTCCGGATTGTTTGTCGCCATCCCGGCGGTCATAGCGTACAACTATTTTTCCGACAAAATCAGGGACATTGCCATCCGCTGCGATTCCTTTTCCATGGAGTTTCTGAGTTTTGTTGAACGGCACGTCCTGAGGGGGCGGTCATGAGCTTCGAGCGCAGAGAGAGAAGTATCATTCGTGACATCAATCTCGTGCCGCTTATTGACGTTTTGCTTACCGTGCTGTTTTTTTATATGATTGTGTCTCCCATGATGAGCAGAGGACTGGACGTCAATCTGCCGAAGTCGGAGTCAAACACGGTCAAGCCGGAAGACCGCATCGTGCTTACCGTTACGCGCGCGCAGGAAATTTTTGTTGAAAAAGAGCGGGTAGGCATTTCCCGGCTCAAGGGCGTGCTCGAGGCCATTCGCCATTCCAAACCGCAGATTAATGTTTATCTCCGCGCCGATAAGGACGCGCCGTATGGCGCCGTCGTGCAGGTGATGGACATTGTAAAGCAGGCCGGGATTGACCGGCTTGGCATGGTGACTGATACTGCACCCGGGGGCGAGACTCGAAAATGAAGTGGTACTCAAGGAAGAGAACCGGCCAGTCAGGCGGAAAACTGACGCTGGCGCTCGCCCTTTCCTTTTTTTTCCATGTGGTGGTTGCACTCGCCGCGGTCTTCCTGTATAGTAAGGCGACTCCGAAGATACTTATACCGCTGTCCTATCAGGTGATGCTTGTCGGGCAACCGATGGATGTTCCCCAGGTGTCGCCGGAGGAAACTCCGCCGGAACCTCCAAAACAGGAACCACAGAAAAAAACAAAGTCGGCGCCGAAAGCGAAAAAAACGAAACCCAGCAAAAGCGCCTTGCCGGACTTCTCATTGCAGAAGAAAGAGCCTCTTCGAGAGCAGCCAAAACCTGCGGAAGCCGAAACACGCAAGGAGCAGGCGGCACCAGCCGCTTCTGTCATGGTGTCGGCGCCGCAGATGGACGATAAATTTTCCTGGTACCTTGGACTCCTTCGCGGTCGAATAGAGCTGAACTGGAAACCGACACCGGACGTGAAGGACGCGAAGGCCCGGATTCTGTTTACCGTCAACCGATCGGGATGGGTGACTGATGTAAATATTGATGCTGACCACTCCAAGGGGACGTTTGAATTCAAACAGGCGGCGATCAGGGCAATACGCGCATCGAACCCGTTCCCGCCTTTGCCCGAAGATTTTCCAAGATATTCCCTGGATTTCAGCGTGGATTTGGTCCAGAAACAATAATACTGACAACAGCCGGATAACCGGCATTAAAAAAAAACTATGAAACGTATTCTTTTCCTTATAATTCTTTGCATGCTTTCAGCGGTTCCCACCGCTGTTCATTCCCAATACTATCTCGGAGTGATCCAGGGGGAAATAAAAAAGATACCCATTGTCGTGCTGGACATCCATGATGACATGGGGGATCCGAAACTCCGCGCCCTTGCTCTTGAAATTCTCCAGGCGGACCTTCGGCGCTCCCAGATATTTGAAATCATGGATCCGGCCAAGCTCGATCTGTCCTATTCGTTGCCCACGGAGCCCAAGCAGGACATTATTAAACGCGCTGGAATTTTCGGCCTCACCGGCGTTGTCTGGGGATCGTTGCACAAAAAAGACAAAAAAATCATGCTGACCGGCAAGCTGTTCGATGCTGCATCAGGGGTGCGGATGTCGAACAAGGACTATTTCGGAAGCGACGATACGTTCCGCCGGAGTGTCCACGCGTTTGCTGATGAGATTGTTGCCCGGTATACCGGGGAAAAGGGAATTGCCCGTACGCGCATTGCCTATGTGTCGGATAAAACCGGCAACAAGGAATTGTACCTGATGGATTACGATGGCCAGAATACGATGCGTTTAACCGCGGACCGGTCAATCTGCCTTTCTCCGGCGTGGAGTCCTGATGGAAACATACTAGCGTATGTTTCGTACCGTGACAGGAACCCCGATCTGTATGCGCTGGCCATGGACACGGGCAAGCGCTGGAAATTGTCGGGAAACGACGGTCTGAACATATCACCTGCGTGGGCTCCGGGAGGAAAACGGCTTGCACTGGCGCTGAGCAAGGACGGCACCGCGGAAATTTACACCATAGACATCAGCGGCACTGATTCGGAAAGACTTACCTACGGAGCTTTTGACAATGTTTCGCCCGCATGGTCGCCAAACGGAAGAGAAATTGTATTTACGTCCGGACGAGGCGGCACACCCCAGCTCTATATTATGGGTTCGGACGGTACCGATGTCCGGCGTATTACCTTTGAAGGTTCCTACAATGCCTCTCCCCACTGGTCTCCCCGGGGGGACAGAATCGTGTTTTCCTCCATGGTGAATGGCGTGTTCAAAGTCGCCACGGTGAACACGGACGGCTCGGGTTTCCGGCTGCTTACCAGCGGACGGGGAAACGACGAGAATCCATCCTGGTCTCCTTCCGGGAGGCAGATTGTCTTCAGCTCCAATCGAGAAGGAAAATACAACATTTATACGATGAATGCGGACGGCACGGACATAGAGCGGATCACTCCGAACGATGCAAACTACACTTCACCTGCCTGGTCCCCGTAAAAACGACACCGTCCAATTTCCCAACCAGCGGATTCCGCACTATTCTTCGCATTTCTTTTTGTGACTGCAGAGTAAACACAAAGGGCATACGGCATGGACGAGCACAAATATGTTCATGGTTATTCATCCCGGGAAAATGAAAGGCTGCTAGACCAGGCCGACGTATTGACTGAACTGCTGCACCACGACACGCGGTATTCTGCAGGCTGCTCAGTGCTGGAGGCAGGGTGCGGAGTCGGGGCCCAGACTGTCGTGCTGGCGGCAAACAACCCGGAAACACGGTTTACTTCCATAGACATTTCACAGGCCTCCCTGAATGCCGCGCAAAGCAAGGCGTCCGGCGCCGGCTGCAAAAACGTTGTTTTCCGCAAGGCGGATATCTTCAACCTGCCTTTTCCTGACGAAAGCTTTGATCATCTCTTTCTCTGCTTCGTACTGGAACATCTCAACAATCCCCTGGATGCACTTCGCAGGCTCGGGACAAAACTGCGCCCGGGCGGCACCATCACCGTTATAGAAGGCGATCATGAATCGACGCTTTTTTATCCCCCCAGCAGGGACGCGTGGCGGACGATCCAATGCCTGATTGATTTGCAAAAAGCGGCGGGCGGTAATGCCCTTATCGGCCGGGAGCTGTTCCCTCTTTTGCAGAGCGCGAGGTTCCGAAACGTCGCTGTTTCGCCGCGGATGGTCTATGCTGATGCGAGCAGGCCTAAGGTGGTCGAAGGTTTCACGAAAAACACCTATATTGCCATGGTGAAGGGGGTTCAAGAACAGGCTTTGAGCGCCGGATTGATCAAAAAAGAAATCTGGGACAATGGCATCCGGGATCTTTATAAGGCGGCCGGGCCGGAGGGGACATTCTGCTATACTTTTTTTAAGGCGGTTGCCTGCAAATAAGCAGCAAAGCGGAGCTGCACGAGAAACGTTCTCAGAGCTTTTCCCGGTGAATGGAACCGTCAAATAAAATTACCATCTGTTCAAAACTGTAAGCTATCGTTCTTTGCAAATTGAACATTCCTCAGGGAGGTGCGGTGTGCAATTCAACCGGCAAACAGTTCTTTCAAAAATCCGTTTAATCTCAGACCGACTGCGCGATTTTTCGAAAACCCGCAAAGCAAGAAACCTCGGCATTATCATTTTTATTTTTCTTTTCCTCTTTTCGATTACCGGTTTTTTTATTCTGCCGCCCTATGTGAAGCGGGTGGCCGTGGATATCCTGAGTGAACAGCTCGGGCGCACGGTGAGTATCGGCTCGGTAAGCTTGAATCCCTACTCCCTCGGCGTCACCATCAAGGACTTTGAGATCAAGGAGGAAGACGGCACCACGCCTTTCGTATCCTTTGCAAAACTGTACGTCAACATCCAGATGATGTCCGTTTTCAGAGGAGGCCCTGTCGTCAAAGAGGTAAAACTTGAGAAACCCCGCATCCATCTGGTCAGGACGAGCGCAAATACTTACAACTTTACGGATATCGTGGAACGGATTCAGGCCAAGAGCAAAAATGAACCAAAAGACAAACCGCAAAAACCGTTCTTTTATTCATTCAGCAACATTCAGGTCCTCGACGGTGCTCTGGAATTCGACGACCATCCCGCCCGAACGAGGCATGAGATTACCCAAGTAAACCTCGGCATTCCCTTTATCTCAAACCTTCCTTCCTATGTGGAGGCATACGTACAACCCTCACTGAGCGCCGTGATTAACGGGACTCCGCTTGATCTCAAGGGAGCGTCAAAAGTATTTTCCGACTCGCGGGAAACCTCTTTTGATATGCTTCTGAAGGACATAGACATTCCGTATTACCTGGCCTATGTCCCCGCAGAAGTCAAGGTGAGCGTGCCGTCAGGCAGGCTTGATATTGCGATTAAAATCATTTACCGGCAGTATAAAGACCGCCTGCCTACACTCATTCTCCAGGGCGAAACAACGTTACGAGGCCTAAGAGCTGTCATTAAAAAGATTCCGGGTGATTTCCTGAACATCCCGCTGCTGAGCGTACGTGATATTTCGCTTGACCTGCAATCGAGAAAGATCGAAGTCGGCTCCATTGCAACCGAGAAAGGTTTTCTGGTTGTTTCCCGCAGTGCAGACGGCCGGATGAACTTCGATTCGATTGTTGACACTACGCGCACCGCGCCGTCTCCGGAGACAAAGAAAGCCGGGTCCGCTCCTTCGTGGTCGGTGCTGCTCAAATCCCTTGTTGTTGCGGATTATACTGTGAAGACCGCGGACAGCAGTCTGAGGAATCCATTTGCCCTGACGATGGACGAAATAACCCTGAAAACACAGAACCTTTCCACTGACGAGAAAGACAACAAGGGCAGCGTCGCGTTTTCCATGCGGGTGGACCGCAAAGGGACCGTCTCGATCGGCGGTGATGTCAAATTGAAACCTCTTGCAACGGATCTTACTGTAAGCATCAAGGGGGTTCCTCTGAAACCGGTGCAGCCGTTTCTGGCCGAGCGGGCACGGGTCATCCTTGCCGGCGGCTCACTGAACCTACATGGCACTCTGTCTGCGGCCCAGAATCAGAAGGAGGAGGTGAATACCGCGTTTAAGGGAAAACTCTGGATCAACAAGCTGTCTTTGCTCGATCAGGCAAACGCGGAGGATCTGCTCAAATGGGAGTCCTTGTATATCGGTGAAATGGATATCCGTGCCCTGCCGTTGTTTGTTCATATCCGGGAAATTGCGCTGTCGAATTTTTATTCACGTATCATCATTAATGCGAACAAGACCGTAAATCTGCAGGAAATCTTCAGCACGCCGACCGCAACGGCTCCGGAGGCTGCCGCACCTCCGCAGACTATTCAACCGGCCTCAGCGCCGGACGAACAGAAAAAATCTGAAGGGGAACGCAAAATCCGAATTGATAAGATTACGGTCCAGGGCGGCACCATCAATTTCACTGATGAGAGCATAAAACCGCGGTTCAGTTCAAACCTGCTCGAAATCGGCGGACGGATTTCCGGGCTTACCTCTGAAGAAGGCAAATTGGGCGAAATAGAGCTCAGGGGCAAGTATGACCGCTATGCGCCGCTTGAAATTCTCGGCAAACTTAACCCGCTTGGAAAGGACCTCTTTGTGGATCTGAAAGCGGATTTTAAGGACATGGACCTCACCCAGGTCAGTCCGTATGCCGGAAAGTATGCAGGGTATGGAATTCAGAAAGGGAAGCTTTCATTTCACCTTGAATACCTGGTCGAAAAAAACAAGCTTGATTCCAAAAACAATATTTTCATCGACCAGTTCACTTTCGGCGACCCGGTTTCAAGTCCTGACGCGACGAAACTGCCGGTTAAACTCGCAGTGTCCCTTCTGAAAAACCGCAATGGAGAAATCGCGCTTGATATTCCCGTCTCAGGTGAGTTGAATGATCCGAAGTTCAGCATAGGGCGGATCGTGTTGAAAGTTCTGATGAACCTTCTTGAGAAGGCCGCCACCTCGCCCTTTGCCCTGCTGGGTGCGGCCTTTGGAGGCGGAGAACAGCTCGGTTTCGCAGAATTTACGCTCGGATCAGCCGATCTTACGGACGCGACAAAAAAGAAACTGGATATTCTGAGCAAGGCTCTCTATGATCGGCCGGCACTCAAGATGGACGTTGTGGGACATGCTGATCTCGATAAGGACCGTGAAGGCCTGAAGCAAAATCTTATGCTGCGAAAAGTGAAAGCGCAAAAGGTAAAGGACCTATCCCAAAAAGCCGGCGAAGCAGTTTCACTTGAGTCGGTAACAGTGACGCCTCAGGAATATCCGGAATACCTGAAGCGGGTATATAGGGAAGAGAAATTCCCCAAGCCCCGCAATATCATCGGCTTGGCAAAGGATTTACCGGCGCCTGAGATGGAGAAGCTTATTATCACCAACACAAAGGTCAGTGATGATGATCTCAAAGCGCTGGCCGGAGAGAGGGCACGGGCGATCAGAGACTATCTCGTGCAGTCGAAAAAGACCGAAATGGAACGTATTTTCATTGTAGAAGCCAAAGCCATTGCGCCCGAAAAAAAAGAAGGGGTCAAAGACAGCAGGACTGATTTCATTCTGAAATAATTGTGTCACGGTCTTGATAATCCTCAGTCTGTCGACAATGCCGGACGAACCATCTTCTAACCTACTCAGCATGATGAGGCGAGACAGGCATGAATAGAATTGTAAAGTCAGTTCTGCTGGCTTTCCTTGCAGCATATAGTTGCATTCTCTCTGATGCGGAATATACTACTTGGGCCGCAGAACGGGCATATTATCACCTTGTTGTTCTTGGCGACCCGCATCTGCCGGGGAAATACAGGGAGTCAAAAGAACACGTCATTGAGACCATCAACTCCTGGACGGATGTGGATATCGTTATTCCCGTTGGTGATCTTAATGAAAGCGCCGGAACCGACAATGAGTATGCCGCTGTAAAGGATTTTTTTGCAAATCTGCGCAAACCGGTATGCCCCATCGCCGGGAATCATGACTATATTTATGAAAGTAACACCGGGCCGAAAGGAAAACGATTAAAAGCCGCTCCCGATACCCGGAAAGCAAAGCTGCATGCGTTTCGTGAAACATTCGGTTTGCAGGAAGATTTCTACAGTAGAAGAATGGGCGGTTATCTCCTGATTTTTCTCTCCACGGATCATCTGCTCTCGGACAACCTTGCGGAAATGTCTGAACGGGAATTGAAATGGCTGGGCATGGAATTGTTGCAGAACAAGAAAACACCGACGATAATATTTTTCCATGCCCCGCTCAAGGACACGCTGCGAAATTACAACAATCATATCAATACTCCGCCATTTTTTGCCCAGCCTTCGGAAGCTCTTCGCTCCATCCTGATGGAAAATCCCCAGGTGTTTCTCTGGATTTCCGGACATACGCATACGTCTCCAAGAGAAGAAAGTTTCGCTGCCCCGGTCAATGTGTATGAAAAACGCATCACGAACATCCACAACACGGATATGAACAGAGCAGGGATCTGGACCAATTCAATCTATTTGTATCCGGACAAGGTACTAGTTAAAACATATAATCACAAGACGGGAACATGGCAGCCGGAACTGCAGCGGATCATAGTGCCGCCTGCTCTCTGAAGAATGCACCTGCGGATGCAGTGTAATACTTCTCTGTACAGGGTAAAAGCAGTCATGCCACTGTTTATCAGAATCCGGCTCTGAAAGGATACCATCAGTATGGTAACCATAGTAAAAAAACCGACCGTTCTTCAGGCAGAGGGCAATAAGCCGAAGCAGATCGAGGAATTCATCGGAACGGTAAACTCGCGGACTTCAGCCCTGAGCGTGGCGCGCATGAAAAGCCCGGAAGGCTGGATTGAGCAGGGGCAGACCCCTGAATTCGATGAATATACTCTTGTGTTGCGCGGAATGCTCAGGGTCAGCACAAGGACCGGGACATACGAAGTCAGATCGGGAGAAGCCATCATAGCTCCCCGCGGCGAGTGGGTCCAGTACAGTACGCCTTCTCCGGAGGGCGCCGAGTATATTGCCGTTTGCATGCCGGCTTTTTCCCCCGCACTAGCGCATCGCGATACGGAGCATCGCGCGTGAGCAGTTACGTCTTTCTTTTCAACACTTCTCTTGCCGCAACTACTCCGGAGATGGAAGCCTGAATCAGTCCCCGCGACACGCCGGCGCCGTCTCCCACGGCAAAAAGATTGTTCACTTCCGTCTCCAGGGAGGGCGTGAGTTTAAGCTTTGTGGAGTAAAACTTGACTTCCACGCAGTAGAGCAGGGTGTCTCCTGAATTCACGCCCGGTGCGACATTGTCGAGCGCTTCGAGCATTTCCATAATATTGTGCAGATGCCGGTAGGGAAGTGCGAAACTGATATCGCCGGGGGTGGCATCGTCAAGCGACGGCCGCACCGATCCGTCCGCAATCCGCTCCGGCGTCGAGCGCCTTCCCATCTTCAGGTCGCCAAGCCGCTGCACAATCACTCCGCCTCCCAGAAGCTGGGCAAGGCCGGCAATATATTTGCCGTAGGATATGGGATCGTTGAACGGCTTGGTAAAGTCCGTGCTCACCAGCAGCGCAAAGTTGGTGTTCTCCGTTTTGCGGTTTTTGTAGCTGTGGCCGTTCACGCTGTAAATGCCCTCGCTGTATTCCTTTACCACTTCTCCGTACGGGTTCATGCAGAATGTGCGCACCCTGTCGCTGAACCGCTTGGTCGTGTAAATAAACTTGCCCTCATACGCCACATCAGTAATATCCGTCATAATGCGCGCCGGAAGTTCCACCCGGACGCCGATGTCCACCGGGTTTTTCTGGAGCGAAAGCTTCAGTCGTTTTGCCTCTTCAGAAAGCCACGTTGAACCCTCCCTGCCCGCCGCCGCTATCACGATGGGCGCGGAGAATTTTCGTCCGTCCAGCGTTATGACTCCGGTGACGGCACCGTTGTCGTGCGTGACGTGCTGCACCGGCATGCTGAAGAGCATGTCGATCCGTCCTTCAAGATAGCCCCGGATGTTCCGCAAAACCTCCTTGCAAAGGTCCGTACCAATATGTCGGATACGCGCTGGTATGAGATGGAGATCGTAACCGGCGGATTTTTTCTTGAGACGCGCAAATGCGTCATCGTCTTCTCCGTGGATTGCACCGTATACGCCGAATGAGCAGTAAATGGAATCCACGTAGTCAATGAAAATCGTCAGATCTTCAACTGAAAGATAGTCGCGCAGCCATCCCCCGAATTCGGAAGTGAGGGTGAGTTTCCCGTCGCTGTATGCGCCGGCTCCTCCCCAGCCGCATAGGATGCTGCATTGATCGCATTGTGCGCAGGGAGTTTCGGATTCGACCATAGGACACGCCCGGGTCTGGATATCACCGCCTTTTTCTATCATGAGAATACTGAGGTTTGAATTTTTAACGAGTTCAAGAGCGGCGAAAATTCCGGACGGTCCGGAACCGATTATAATGACATCATAGGCTGTTTTCACGGAGAACTCCTTCCCATTCGTGCAGAATAGAGTAATGCGGGTACGCCTGGTAGCCGGATGATCGTAACATTAATCTGATAACCGAACGGGCATCGTGCTGACGAGGAATTTTGGAGCCAGGGCTGTAGCACGGTTCAGGCAGGAAAGAGCAGAATCCTCCGCCTGCCTATAATTCTTTAGGTTTAGTATTGTTTTAAGTGTATCTCACTGACGGCAATAGTCAAGGATAAAGCAATAGAAAACAGCACCGTGACAACTTTGTACGCTATACTATTCAATAAGAATAAACACGAAGATTGTAATTATTAAATGACGGAGAGGTTGCTGCGGAAGAGGAGTTCTATCCAACGAAAGGAGGGACGTTATGAAACGGGTGTACCTAGTGTTATTCATTATGATTGCTGGTTTGTCCTGTTTTCTGGTCAATACAGCCCAATCAGAAGTCATGAAGGCAGTGTCAAAAAGCGATTATGTGGGGTCCATAACATGCCAGAAATGCCATAAAATTCCTTCCGACACATGGAAACTTACCTATCACAGCAAACTCATTGGAAAACAGGACCAGCGGCTGCTGAAGGATGCGGCTGAAAAATGGGAAACAGACGGTTTTAACCCCGGTCCAACGAAAGGCAATGCAACAGGCAAGAAGTTTACGAGAACCGATGTGAAGTTCACAATCGGCTCAAAATGGAAGCAGCGATATCTGGTTTCGAATGAAGAAACCGGCGGCTATCAGTTCCTTGACAAGCAGTTCAACCGGATGTCGGGAAAATGGGAAAATTACGGTCAGAAGAACGACTGGAACACCACCTGCGCAACCTGCCATACGACCGGATACCGCATTACCGAGTATGATACCGCTAGTCCAAAGACCCAGAAGACGTCATGGGTTGAAACGAGCATAGGGTGCGAGGCGTGCCATGGCCCCGGGGCGAAACATGTAAAAACAGGATCGAAAAAAGACATCTGGAATTTTGCCGGCAAGTCACCAGCTGAACAGTCCCGCGTGTGCGGGTACTGCCATATTCGTCTTGAGAACGACATGTACAAGACGGCCCAGGGGAACCCCCGGGAAGATTTTCCCGCACCAAAGGTTGGTGGAAGTTTCAAACCGTCGGATGACTGGACCACATGGTATCCTGAACAGGTGATCATTCCGGGGGTGCAGCCCGGAAATCCTTTTGATAAGGAGTATACCGGCGACCTCAAGGGGCTTTTCATCGTGGACGAAATTTCAAAAAAGAACGGGGTATATGAAGAGGCAAAACACCATCAGGAATACCAGGGGTTCATCCAGTCGAAGCACTACAAGAGCGCGGGGATGGGGTGTCTTTCCTGCCATTCCCCTCACGCGACCAAGAAAAAACCGATGGTTGAGGCGTCAAACAGCTGTACGGCCTGCCACGATGCTTCATATACCGTGGACAAATACATGCCCGGCCTCGGCAAGACCGCTGATAATCTTTTCGTGAGATCCCATACGTTTATCAAGGACCAGCAGCGGAAAGGCCTGCCGACATATCAAGGTATACCTGTGTTCTACAAATAGCCTGAAGCAGGGAATACCGGAAACATATGCGGTGAATACATATTGCCGGGGAGTGAAACAATCGTCATCGTTTCACTCCCCTATTAGAACGAAACCTCACTTGCTATCCATAATTTCCTGTGGTATCTTCTAACTATCCATCCTGGGAAACAAGCACCCAACATCAGTCTCTTTCTTAATGATAACAATACACTTCAACGGTTTTCAGACAGCAAGATTTTACAAGACAACAATCTGATTTGTTTCTATAATTTCAACAGTATTATCGGCATCGGAAGCAGCAAAAAGAGCCGCCTGCATGCTTTTGTGCAGAATGTCGCTCTCTGTTTGTTTGTACGCATTTTTTGCCGGCCGAGCACGTGCATACCCCGAAAGAAGCATTTTGCCTCATTGTGCCGCCTGCCCTTCTCGTTTTGATTTTGCGGTTTTCTTGAGGAGTGTGATGTTATGAGTTCAATACAAAATGTTTGCAGGAAGAGAAAAACAAGCTTTCCAGAAGAGGCTCTTCGCGAGATTATGCCTGCGAACTGGCAGGACAGGGATATATCGTATGAACAACCGAACGATCAGTGCATGAAACTGATTCAGGCAAAAGACATCACAAATTATTTTTCGAAGCATGTTCACGAAAAACTGTATATCGGGATTATTCAAAAGGGCGTACGGCGGATGCGATACCGGGGCTCTTCCGCGGATCTTAGCCCTGGGCAGATATTCCTTCTGAATGTCGACGAGCCGCACGAATGTGATGACGATGATCTCAATTTGCAGATTATCGGTTTTCCGGAACGCATTTTTTTGCAAATAGCCCGTGAGATCAACCTCAAATCCGCTCCGCAAACAATATCTTTTAGCAAATTAGTTGCCACTGACCGGTTTCTTTTTTCAGAAATAACATCATTATTATCACTTCTTGACTCCAATGCATCACGACTTACAGTCGAGTCGAAAATTAACGGCATTCTGTCCCGGCTTGTCATGCGACATACGACCTGGAGCGAGACCCTGCCCGAAAAAACGCTGTCGTTCACGGCATCTGTGCGCCTGGCGAAAGAATACGTCCAGGAGAACTACGCTCGCGAGATATCGCTCGGTGATCTTGCTCAACTCACCGGGTTGACACCGTACCATCTCAGCAGGATTTTCACCGCCACGTATGGCATGTCACCGCATCAATATTTAACACACGTCCGCGTAGAAGCCGCCAAAAAACTCCTTACAAATCTGGACACGACGCTGTCCGATGTGGCCCTGAACGCAGGATTTTATGATCACAGCCATTTCTGCAGGACGTTCAAGCGGTATACGGGAAGCACACCGCGGGAATTCGTTGAGCAGCATAAAGCAGGGAGCATTCCTGTTACGATGAGAGAAACTCGAAAAGTGCCTGCGACGCGATAATAACGATATTTCGGGAGCAGCATGCTGGCTGGTGTGCGACAGGAGGGGAAAAGTCCTATATGGAGGTCGGAGAAGACAAGATAGTCGAAACAATTGGCCTTGTAAATCATGTGTGGCTGGCCACGCTGGCCGACGAACAAGCAAAAAAACAAATAGGCCTGAATCATGTAAGCCATATGTGGGACCAGGACCGACCCTACTGGTACCTCTGGTTTGATGGCTGTCCCGGAGTTTATAAAATGGAACTCCAGGGGTCAAAATCCGCAAAAGGCTATGATTGGCTGGCGGCGTTTTCCCTCAAGTATTATCCCGCAGAAACAGAATCGTCCTTTGATAACCTCTCAACGCTTGAAAAACTTTGCAGAACCAGCGATATGTTCCACTCCCTTCCGTCGTACGGGGTCTGTGATTGCCCTTGCCAGGGACTGCATCCCGGCCATGGCCATAAAATTCACTCGTCAAAAAATACGGGTGCACCCGATATTGCCTTTCATGACGTCATACCTGCCGGTTTTTTTTATACCGGTGACGTGCAGATCGCATTTAACGAGCGGTCCGGCAGTGTGATTCGTTTGGAAAGCCAGACAAGCTGGAAAACAATCATGCAGAGTGATTTTACGCTGCGTGATGACGCAGGCGGCACCCTCGCGGAACTTAAAAAGGGGCAGGCGGATAAGGATTATCCAGGATTTACTATCTCCCAGTTGTTGTACCGGAGGCTGGTTGCAAGCTGGTCACGCATCCATCAGTACACAGTTGAAAGTAAATCCGTGCGGGAATTAGAAGGAACAGTGTTTCTGTCAGATGGCTATACAGCCGCACCTATGCCATCCGCTGATGTGAAACGGACCATAATCCAGTCTGAATTGCGCCGCAATCCATCGGACAGACTGGACCCGCTTCCTTGGGATGACCACCATCTGATGGAAAAAATAGTCTGACAGAACGCGAGGAGCGTCAAATTTTAGAATAAAACGCTGAAGCTGAAATGGTCTCGGTTGCGGAGGCGAGATAGAGGGATAGAGACAAAGGAAATATGCCAGATTAATCGAAAGGAGGTGATAGCATGAGGAAACGTCATGCCGTTGTACTCGCCGTATGCGCATGCATGCTTCTTTCAGTTTTTAGTATTGCATATGGATATTCAGAAAACGACATAACCGTCAAGGCAACGGTTTATGGTGCAGCCTGGAACGCAACCGGAGATGTGACGAGCGTATCCCTGCTCACCGTCGAAGGTGATGAATTGTTTGTGGTGCATAATGCAGTCGGAGATGAGCTTTTAAAACAAGTTGATCAGAATATCAAGGCAAACGGGGCGGTGCTTGTTGATAAGCAGGGTCGAAAAAATATAACCATCTACAAATATGAAATTTTGTTCAACTGATAAGACAGTAAAAACGCGGAAATTTAAGGAGGGCTTATGGAACGAAGAGATTTTCTGAAAGCGATGGCCGCATCCGGAGCGGCACTCGCGGCTACAGGACTGGGCGTGGACGGGAAGAATGCCTGGGCCGATGCAAAGCGTGAAGATATCGGAATGTGCAAATCGGTGAAAGTCACCTGCGTTTCGGAAACAAGCTGGTTCGATTCACCGCGGATGCTCCAGGACATCAAGGACGCGGGCGGCGCCATGGTCTCGCACTATGAAATACCGTGGACCCAGAGCAATCTTGGCGGTTATGTGGCGCTTATAGAAGTCGAACAGCTTGACGGCACGAAGCACATTATCCAGCTGGATACCGGCTGGAGTGTAGCCTGGACCGATTATGTCCTTGAGAAGTCGGGCCTGTCCAGCCTGCTCCAGAAGAAGAAAGTAGATGTCCTGGTCATGAGCCATGAACATGAAGACCATTTCTTTGGGCTTACGTCAACCCTTAAACGGTATGACAAAATTCCGATGGTCATTCCGAACACGTTCTATCCGGAAGGGAAGTTGATGCTAGCCGGCAAGTACAAAAACGACAAGTCGAAAGCTTCAAATAATATTCCGCACAGAGGAGAACTCGTCGAGGTGAGCGGCAGCAAGCTTTATAAGATGTATCCCGGCGTAGCGGTCAAAATGTTTGATATTCCGATTATGCTCAGAACGCGCGGAGAGCAGGCTCTTATCTTCAACATCAAAGACAAGGGAGTCGCTACCGTGACCGGCTGCTGCCACATGGGCATTATGAATCTCGTAAACTATGCCGCCAGAAATATTGAAGGATACAAGCCGTATGGAAGTTACGGCGGGTTCCATATCGCGGCATTCGAAAACTGGGATCCCAAGTTTGACGACATCATCCACGGGCTGAAAAAAATGAACCTTACAAAGCTCGGTTGCAACCATTGCACGGGATGGGTATGGGCCCAGCGCGCGCGCGAATTGGGTCTTCCCATCGTGTTAGGCACACAGAAATACAAGGAATACAAGAGATTGCCGACCACCGGGCCGGGGGCCAAGGAAAACGTGTATCTCAGAAACGGAGACGTTATTGTTTTCTAGTCTGTCAGGGAATGGGCGATCAACCCCGCTGCATAGTTACAGGCGGGACAAATGCCGGTCAATATGGTCTCGTGTCATACTGTGCACAATAACACCTGAATGGTAAAGGAGGTTAAAATGCGACAAAAGCGGAACTCGGCAATGATGGTGCTGGCTGTCTGCATGTTGTTGTCCCTCTTCACCAGTGCTTATGGATATTCTGAAAATGATATTACCGTAAAAGCATCGGTTTATGGTGCAGCTTGGAACGAAAAAGGAGAAGTAACTGAAGTATCTCTTCTCACCACGGACGGGGATGAACTTTTTGTTGTGCATAACCCTGTCGGCGACGAGCTTTTGAAGCTGGTCGAGCAGAACATCAAAGTAAACGGCGCCGTTACCCTTGATAAACAAGGGAGGAAAAACATAACGATTTACAAATACGAGATCAGTTTCAACTGAGCGGCTGTTTGCACAAACTGCGGGAAGGAGGAACATATGGATCGTAGAGATTTTTTGAAGACACTGGCTGCATCCGGAGCTTCCCTTGCGGCCACGGAGTTGGGAATGGGCGGCAGCGCGAAGCAAGCCTGGGCTGTTGGGAAAAAAGAAGATATCGGGCAATGCAAATCGGTCAAAGTAACCTGTGTTTCCGAAACCGCCTGGTTTGATTCTGCAAGAATGCTTCAGGATATTAAGGATACCGGCGGCGCCATGGTCTCCAGTTATGCCCACCCCTGGACACAAAGCAACATTGGAGGATACAGCGCCCTTATCGAGGTGGAACAGCTTGACGGTTCAAAACACACCATTCTCATGGACACCAACTGGACCCAGGAATGGTGCGACTATGTGTTCCAGAAATCCGGGGTGGATGCCCTGCTGCAGAAAAAGAAAATCGACATCATGGTGATTACCCATGAGCACCATGATCATTACTGGGGCATAAAGTCTACGTTGAAAAGATGGCAGAACATACCGCTGGTCATTCCCAATACGTTTTATCCGGAAGGGAAAGCGCTGCTGGAAGGCAAATATAAAAACGACATCGCCAAAGTGGAAAATAATATTCCGCATACGGGCGAACGCATCGTACTGGGGCCCGACAAACTCCTGAAACTCTACCCCGGCGTTGCGGTCAAGATGTTTGATTTGCCGATTATGAACAGGGTGCGCGGCGAGCAAAACCTCTACTTCAACGTACAAGGCAAGGGAATCGTGGCGGTGACCGGATGCTGCCATGCAGGCATCCTTAACCTGATGCATTGGGCCGTGCGCAATATCGAGGGAGCAAAGCCGTATGGTTCCTACGGCGGGATGCATATCGCAGCATTTGAAAACTGGGACCCGAAGTTTGACGATATCATTTTCGGCTTGAAAAAAATGAACATGACGAAAATCGGATGCAATCACTGCAGCGGTTGGGTTTGGGCAACACGCGCACGGGAGCTGGGACTGCCGATTGTCCTCGGTTCGCAAAAATACACGCAATATAAGAGAGTGCCCACTACAGGGCCGGGAGCAAAGGAAAATGTCTACCTCCGCAACGGAGACGTGGTCGTTTTCTAACAGGCACTGAATACGGCACGAGGAGGTCATTGCACTATGGCTATTAATTCAGCGGAAGCAACAGGGCTCAGCGAGAAAAAAGCAGGAGCCATCTTGCCGCAACCACTGGGGGGCTTGTTGAACCTTGCCTTACTGCTTTTACTGTCCGAAGCAATATGGTATGGACTCTTTTCTCCGGCAGGCCCGGTAAGTCTTTACACGCCCAATGTCGGGCTTGCCCTTGTTATTACCATTCTCATGGTTATACACTGGGGTGTTGATGTGTTCGATTTCTGGCCGTTCAGCAGAAGTTTTATCCGTGAGGGAAATCCGATCATTAAGGGTATAATTCTTCTCGCGGTGTATGTTGGGGCTGCAATCGTGGTCATGTTCGGCATATATTACAACGTTGTCGGACGCTTCGGCCCGGTGTTTTTCAGCGGCCCCCAGCTGATTGTGAGCGGCGGATTGGGACAATATTCGCAGACTGCAATCGAGAATGGCTGCTACGCACAGATTATGATGAACACCTGCATTATTTTCTTCACGATCCTGTGGGTAAGAAGTTTCAACTTCTCACCATGGCAGCAGAACACTTCGGTGGTCAAATCGTTTTCAGCCTGGCTTATGGGGATGTTCCTTGCGATTCTTGCCTTCTCGGTGCTTTTCTATCCCCATATCGCGTATCAGTTCTATCCTCCCCAGATATTTATGGCAGCACAGCCGTGGTGGTCCGATTGGGCCATGACCCAAAGCAGCTTGTTCCATTTCGGCTGGATTGTGCCTGCACTCGTCCTTCTTTACTGGACGAAGATGCTGTGGGAAGACCGGCCTTTTTCCCTCATTAAGTCCGTATGGCTAAGGGGAGCCGTTATGATGATTTCAGTCATTGCGGGCGGAATACTCATCATGTTCGCCGCAAACTCGATCATGAATTGGTATTTCGGAGGGGAAGCGTTCCTGGGAGGAAACACCACGGAGCAGCCGGCATGGAGATGGAACCATGTTGCGGAAATGGCCATGTTCATGCAGACGGCCGCTGTCATCTTGTATTACTATTTTGACAACTGGCCTTCGAAATTAAGCTTGCCGGTGCGGGCCGTGGTCAGAACTGCAATTGCGGTTGTGGGTGGCTTGATCATTGCCAAGCTGTACTATCTTCTGGGACCTACGTTTCTCGGAACCGTTCAGGGAATAGGCCAGGACAACGATACAAGCCTCTGCTGGACTGTCATGGTGCTGATCCTGATTGTTGCGCATGGAGAATTTTTTGATGGTTTCCCGTTTAAGAAGCGAGCAGTAAAATAATCATAATTTGCGACCGTTCCGGCCATTTGGCCGGAACGGTCAGATTTTTAGGTAAGAAAAGCTTCATACGGGAGATATAGGAAGTAAATCTAGGAGCGTTAATATGGAATTACCAGACAGATCTTTTTTAACAGGCATTATTCGTGAAATAGCGCAGGTCACAGCTGCATTTAAAGAAAGCTATGCCGAAGTCCAAGATGAAATGAAGCAGATTATAGACTTTGAGGATCTTCCCATAGCATCCACATATCCCCGGGAGCTTTTCGAGGAAGAAGCCAAGAGACTGGGGATCGACATTGATGCGGTCGGTGAGCAGGAGGCGATCAAGCAAATTGTGATGCTCCAGTTTGAGCGGGAGAAGGGAAAAACCGGTATGCAGCTTGATGAAGAAAAGTCCAGGACGTGACCGGTGCGGGCTTGTCTTCGCTTGCAGAATACAATATCAGCGGTTTCTTATATGACCAGTAACTCACGCTCGCCACTAAGGTATTTGCGGGCCAGGAGAAGGATTCTCAGATAGTAATTGTCGAGACAGGAAACGAAATCAGAACTTGATGCCCGCAATGGTTCGGCAGGGGAACCCTCTCCCCGAAAGAACATTCCGGTAACATGCGGCTCTTTTCCCGAGAACAGCCTGATTCCGGAATCGATATCCAGCACGAACACACCATCAACCTCTTCCTTTTGCAAGATCAAATCCTGTACATTCAGCGGATAGGGCAGCAAAAAAACATCTTGGAATTCATATTCGCGTACTCCGGGCGTGAAACCGTATACACACACTCTTGGTCCAACGGGGACAAGCTGTTCAAACCGTACGTCGAGACCCAGTTCTTCCCGGATTTCACGGAGGCCTGCCGTTCGTGCTTCCTCTCCTGATACATAATGCCCGCCCACGCTCACATCAAGTTTTCCCGGGGCGACTTTTTTTTCGGATGAACGCCTCTGAAAAAGTGCCGTGGCAACACCGTTTTGCCGGTAGATGATCAGGCAGTGAAAGGCTCCGTGCCAGGCGCCCGTTCTGTGCGCTTCATCGCGCGTGATAACCCGGCCGGTTTTTTTGCCGGTGTCGTCCAGTAGGTCGAAATATTCAGGAGCCATACGCTGTTCCTCGGTGTTTTTTTTTATCTGGTTCCATTCCTTAGGAGAAGCTGTTTGACCGCCCAAGATCGTGTTACGATTTCCGCATGTGTAAAATACAGCGGTTTTGCCGGGTGACGCGTGCAATAAAAAAAGCCACCAAGACATGCGCTGGGGCATACAGAACAGGCAGGGGGGCGTATGCCAGCGCTTCCTCGTGGCTTAGGATGTCACAAGACCAGTATAAAAAGACAATAGATGGAGATTATTGAACGCTCAGATTAGGAAACTTTTCCATCCACCATTTCCCGCATCTCTTTGCCCGCTTTGAAGAAAGGGACTTTTTTGGGCGGCACCGATACGGTTTCACCGGTCTTGGGATTTCTTCCTTCCTTTGCGCGGCGATGCCGTATACGGAAACTCCCAAAACCGCGGATTTCTACTTTGTCTTCCCGCGAGAGCGCGTCCTTGATTCCATCAAGGACGGTGTTTACAACGATTTCGACCTGTTTCCTGGTGAGCCCAGGCTTCTTTTCCGCTATCTTATCTACCAAATCCGCCTTTGTCATGCAATACCCCCTTCACCTTACGATTATTATCGGTAAAGATACTGTAATGACACCGTATTTCTGTTGAGGCCCTGTGCAAGCACCTCCGCTATCCACGTTGCGCTTTCTTCCTTTAAGTATTCGAAGAAAGGTATCTTTTTCTTTTTTTCAATTATCTGCGGTTTTCCTTTGATCCCTGCAAGGGCTCCGGCTATACGGATGCTGTCCGCCAGGTCCCCTAATTCATCCACAAGCCTGAGGTCATACGCTTGCCTTCCGGTCAGGATGCGGCCGTCCGCAACGGCCCTGACTTCGTCTATCGACAGTTTGCGGCCTTCTGCAAGGGCCTCGTTGCGGCCTTTGACAACGGCCTCTATAAACTGGTTATGGACGTCGTCGATCACCGTTTGAAGAAGTTTTCGTTCCTGTGGAGCCATATCGCGGAAGGGGGAGCCGACGTCTTTATACTCGCCGGCTTTGATGACGTTTCCCTTTACGCCGATTTTGTCCAGCAGTTTCTCGATTACAGCAAACTGCATGATGACCCCGATGCTTCCGGTAAGGGTGCCGGGATTGGCAACAATTTTATCGGCCGCAGCAGCCACATAGTAGCCCCCTGAAGCTGCAACAGTGCCCATGGATACGATGACTTTCTTTCCTTCTTTTTTGGCGTTTTGCACGGCATTATAAATTTCCTGTGAGACTACTACCCCTCCGCCAGGGGTGTCGATGCGGAGGATGATGGCTTTTATTGAAGGATCTTCTGCATAATCATTCAGTTCGTCCACAACAGGCGCGGACGCCATGAGCACTCCTTCAACCTTGACGAGTGCTATCTTGCCTGATCCCACCATCGGCAGCGTCTTCTTCGTTTTTTTGTTTCCGGCGAAGAATGACGTTAAGGACATCATAATAAAAAAAATGACGCCGAGTATTACTGCTGTCACCAGCACAATGACGAGAGGATTTCTTTTCATGACGGCCTAGCCCCGTTCTTTCATCAACGCGCCCAGCGTGGTATCAGGTTTTGGCTGTTGGCTCATATATTCCCGAAGCGTTGTTCTGTCATAGCCCTTCAGGTATGATTTAATGGAAAGCGCTATTCTCCTGTCACTTCTATCCACTTTGACAACGCGTGCGGTCACTTCATCGCCTTCCTTGACATCGCCGCTTTCCTTCGGAATTTCCGACGCTGGTATCAGCCCTTCGATGCCGAACTCAAGCTCAACGAACATGCCGAAATCAGCCTTCTTGGTCACCTTGACTTTTTCATCGCTGCCCACCTTGTACCGTTCAAGCAAGGCTTTTTCCCACGGGTCGGGATTCAACTGTTTGATCCCCAAGGAGATGCGCTCTTTCTGGGGGTCGATGGACAGCACGACTGCCTTTGTTTTCTGGCCTTTTTTGAGGACCTCGGACGGGTGCTTTATATGTTTTGTCCAGGACAAATCGGAAATATGAATGAGACCGTCTATGCCTTCTTCCACGCCGATGAATGCTCCGAAATCAGTCAACGTTCTGATTTTCCCCTCAATTTCCGAACCGACAGGGTAGCGGTCTCCGAGGTTATGCCAAGGATTCGGCGTCACTTGTTTTATCCCGAGCGAAATGCGTTTATTGGCCGGATCTACCGAGAGCACCTGGGCCTCAACGGTATCGCCGACGGAGACCACTTTGGAAGGATGCTTTATCTTTTGCGTCCAGGACATTTCGGAGACATGAATAAGCCCTTCAACGCCGGTTTCCAGTTCAATGAATGCGCCATACTCAGCCAGACTTACCACTTTGCTCGCGACCTTGCTTCCCACCGGGTATTTCTGTGCGACCGTGAGCCAGGGATCCTGTGTTTTCTGCTTGAGTCCCAGAGATACTTTTTGCTTTTCACGGTCGTATTTCAGCACCACCACGTCTACCGGCGCGCCGACCGTAAACAACTCTGAAGGGTGGTTGATCCTTCCCCAGGACATGTCCGTAATATGGAGCAATCCATCGATGCCGCCGAGGTCGACAAAAGCACCGTACTCGGTTATGTTCTTGATGACTCCGTGCACAATCTGCCCTTCAGCCAGAGAAGCAAGTCGTTCCTCTTTGCGGGCGATCTGATCGGCCTCAAGCAGCGCCCTGCGGGAGAGGACGATATTCCCCCGCCCGGAGTTCATTTTGAGAATTTTCATTTCCATGGCCTGGCCAAGCAGCTGATTAAAATTCTGAACCGGTTTCACATCGATTTGCGAACCAGGCAGGAATGCCATTACTCCGCCGATGTCCACCGTCAGGCCTCCCTTGATTGCCGCGACTATTTTCCCTACGATGGGTGTTCCGGTTTGATAAGCGCGGTTGATCGTGTCCCAAATCTGCAATTTTTTGGCTTTTTCCCGGGACAACAACAGATTGCCGCGAAAATCTTCCGCAGTTTCAATCAACACTTCGAGCTCGTCGCCGGGTTTGAGATTCTTGAGTTCCTCTTCGGTAAATTGCTCTGCGGGAATGATGCCGTCCGATTTGTATCCGAGATCCAGCATCACGACGCCGGATTGGACCTGCAGCACGCGCCCACGCACCACCGTTCCTGCTTTGAAGCTTTTCAGTGACTGATTGTAAAGTTTCTCAAATTCGGTCTCGTTCTGTTCCGTTTGTGAAGCGTCTTCATGCTCGAAGTGATCGCGCGCAGTGTTCATTAAAATCTCTTCCCTCCTGATAATATGCGGCCGGCAAAAAGCTAACCGCCCATCTTCCCGCTTCGTAATTTTTCCAGGACGCCTTCCACCACCCAGTCGGGAGTGGAGGCCCCTGCAGTAACACCAACTTTGGTCACGCCGTTAAACCACGGCGTCTCAATTTCATCGGCTACTTCGATGTGATATGTCGGCTTGCCTTCCTGCTGGCAGACGGAGACCAGCCTGCTGGTATTGGCGCTGTTGCGTCCGCCGACCACCAGCATGACATCAACCTTGCCGGCAAGAACGCGGGCAGCGTCCTGTCGTTCCTGCGTTGAATCGCAGATTGTGTTAAAAACCTTTAATTCCTTGGAAAGACGGAGTAATTTTAACACAATTTTTGAAAAATTGCTATATGATTGCGTCGTTTGAGCGACGATTCCCAGCCGGTTTTTGAAGTGGATTTCTTCCACGTCGTCAGCTGTTTCCACGACAACCGCGTTATCACCCGCGTACCCCCGGATGCTTTGCACTTCGGGATGTTTTTTTTCGCCGACGATGACGACCTGGTATCCGTCTTTATGGAGCGCTTCGGCATCCCGTTGCGCCTTGCTTACGAACGGACAGGTCAGGTCTATGATGCGCAGCCCTTTTTTGCGGATTTCATCCAACACTCCCGGCGGTACGCCGTGCGAACGGATGATAAGGGAATCGCCCTGCGTGAGAGAAGAAAAGTCTTCGACCAGCTGTACTCCTGCCTGCCGCAGCCGCTCGACCTCCTGGGGATTGTGGATTAATGGTCCCAAACAATATACTTTGCCCTTGGCGGCAGCCTCAAATGCCGTATTAATTGCCCGCTTCACGCCGAAGCACAGGCCTGCTTTATCAGCAAGATAAACTTCCATGCTCACCTCGTGGTATACGCCTGAGTCAGAAAATAAATATTGGAACCCTCGGCTTTTTGCCGGGCGTTTATGGTGCGCGCTCTGCGCGTCTTATCACAGACAACATTGTTTCGATTGTCGCATCAATGCTGAGCGCAGTGGAATCGATCAACAGTGCATCGTCGGATTTTTTCAATGGTGCTATATCCCGGCCGCAGTCCTGCTTGTCGCGTTCCTGAATTTCTCTGGTAATCCGGGCACAGTCCACGTCCAGGCCTTTTGCCTTCAGTTCGAGGTAGCGGCGTTTCCCCCGCGCCTCCGCGCTTGCGTCCAGAAAAAATTTTACGTCAGCATCAGGAAAGACCACCGTTCCGATGTCCCGACCATCCATAACGACGCCGCCGTTTCTGCCCAGTTCTCTTTGGACGGTGAGCAGCAAAGCCCTCACCGCCGGCGATTTTGAGACCGCTGAAGCAATCATTCCCATTTCCGGCGTGCGGATTTCTCCGCTCACATCGATTCCATTCACGTAAATCCGGGGATCGTTGTTGTCTTTTTTAATCGTAATGATGCTTCGGGTGCATAAGTCCGCGAGTTTGTTCTCATCGGCAGTATCTATGTTCTCCTGCCGGGCTTTCCACCCGATGGCGCGGTACATGGCTCCGGTGTCAATATAAAGGTAGCCCAAACGTTGCGCGAGAAGCCGGGCAGCGGTGCTCTTTCCCGCACCGGAAGGACCGTCAATAGCAACTACTAAACCGTTTTTTTTCATGTTCAGAGATACATAACTGCCGTAAAAGATCGTGGCGCAAAAATTGTCTGCCGCACATTGAATTATTCAGAGCGTACTATCTTTATTTAGTAGGCGGCCTTTTGCAACAACTGCTCAAAACCCGGAAAAGATGTTCCGATCCAGCCGCAATTGTGAACAACCGTGTCTCCTGTTGCGGCGAGACCTGCCACTGCCATGGACATGGCGATGCGATGGTCGCCATGACTTTCGCAGGCAGCTCCGCTCAGGGATTTCTGTCCCATGATTTCCATGCCGTCCGGCCGTTCCATAACGCGCACGCCCATCTTGCGGAGTTCTTCCGCCATGGTTGCCACCCGGTCGGATTCCTTGACCCGCAGTTCCGCCGCGTCCTGTATCACGGTTGCTCCTTCGGCATAGGCGGCAGCTACTGCCACGATAGGGATTTCGTCAATGGACCGCGGAACCAGGTCTCCGGCTATCCGGACAGCGTGCAGTTTTTTATATTTGACACGGATATCCGCCACGGGTTCGCCTGCCTGCTCACGCTGGTTTAAAAGCGTGATATCTCCTCCCATGGCAGTCAAAATATCGATAATGCCGGTGCGGGTCGGGTTCACTCCCACGTTCAGGATCAGGAGGTCCGAATCCGGCACAATGGATGCTGCTACCAGAAAAAATGCGGCTGATGATATGTCCGAAGGGATGTCGATCTGTTTTTTTCCCTGGAGCTTTTGTCTTCCCCGGACACTCACGCACAGCCCTTGCTCTTTGATCTCGACGCCGAAGAATCTGAGCATTCGCTCGGTATGGTCCCGGGATTTCGACGGCTCGCTGACGGATGTTTCTCCATCAGCGTACAATCCCGCAAACAAGAGGGCTGATTTGACCTGTGCACTCGCTATCGGGCTGATGTAATCAATAGCGTTTATCAGGCGTCTTCCACCTCTGATCGAAAACGGAGCGAGTTTTCCTTCTGAACGGCCGTCTACCTGGACCCCCATCATTCTGAGCGGATCGATAATTCTGCCCATGGGCCTCTTCACAAGGTATTGATCCCCGGTCAGGATTGAGAAGAAGTCCTGCCCCGCGAGGACGCCTGCCAGGAGCCTCATGCCGGTTCCCGAGTTTCCGAGGTTGAGTACTCCGGCCGGTTCGGAAAGGCCATCCAATCCTTTCCCGTGCACGACAAGGCGATCGGTGCCGAGGCCGGTTATCCCAATGCCCATCTGCTGGACCGCTCTCGCTGTGTTTTGGGTATCTTCCCCGGTAAGGAACCCGTTGATGGTTGTGGACCCTTCAGCAAGAGCGGAACAGAGTACTGCACGATGAGATATGGATTTATCTCCCGGAAGTATAATTTCCCCGTGCAGGCCGCGGGAGGGTTTTATCGTGAGGTCGGTCATCTATTCCAATCCCCGCCTGGCCTGGCTTGCGGCAGAAAAATGCGCTTCAAGTTTTTGCTGATCGCCGCTTACTAAATCTTCCCTGAATCTGTTCAATGCGGCCAGGTAGCGGTCCATCATCTGGATGATGTTGTCGCGGTTGAGGAGGCAGATGTCCTTCCACATTTCCGGCGAGCTTGCTGCAATACGGGTAAAGTCGCGAAACCCGGCTCCTGAGAAATTGATATACCGCTCTGCCCCGGTATTCAGCTCCG
The DNA here is from genome assembly GCA_963663225.1 of Nitrospirota bacterium. Taxonomy (GTDB): domain Bacteria; phylum Nitrospirota; class UBA9217; order UBA9217; family UBA9217; genus JBAZLV01. Next base: position 1,979,270 of record OY760142.1, read on the forward strand.
ACACGGCGGACATCATCGCGAAGGCCGCTACATGAGGCATATGGCTGACGGCGGCGAATATTTTGTCGTGCATGTCAGGGGTCATGGTGAGGACTTTTGCTCCGGCCATTGTCCACAGCTCCGTGAGGACGGCTATTGCCTGTTTGTTTGTTTTTTGGGTCGGCGTGAGGATGCACTTGGTCCCTTGAAACAGGGACTCCGTCGCTTCTGCCACCCCGAATTTTTCCTTGCCGGCAATTGGGTGGCCCGGGACAAAATGGACGCCCGGAGGCGTACGATCTTCAATAGTTGTTGCCAGTGAGCCTTTTACACTTCCCACATCCGTGAGAATTGCCCCGTTCTTGAGGTGGGGCGCAATATCGCGCATGATTGGTTCAAATACTCCCACCGGAGACGCAAGGACAACAAGGTCCGCATCTTCGACTGCGCGTTTCGCGTCCGGTTCCGCATGGTCAATCACGCCGAGCTTCAATGCCAGTTCAAGCGATTGTTTGCTCCTGCCCGTGCCGGTTATCCGGCCTGCAAGTTTTTTTGTCTTTAAAACCTTGGCCAGCGAACCGCCGATCAGTCCGACGCCGATGATGGTGACGTTATGAAAAAAAAGCTTCATGATTTTATATTTCTCGTCCGACTGCCTGGGCTATTGGCTTCAGTTCGTCCATGAGCTGCTTGAACATTTTTGGCTTCAGGGACTGTTCTCCGTCCGAGAGGGCTTCTTCCGGGTTCGGATGCACCTCTATGATAAGCCCGTCCGCGCCGGCGGCAACTGCCGCTTTCGCCATGGGGGCCACGAGGTCCCACTTGCCGACTGCGTGGCTGGGATCAACAATGACCGGCAGGTGAGTAAGCTGCTTCAGCACCGGCACAGCAGAAAGATCAAGGGTGTTTCGCGTCGCCGTTTCATAGGTCCGGATTCCCCGTTCGCAGAGGATTACATCATGGTTCCCGCCTGCCATAATGTATTCAGCGGACATGAGCCATTCCTTGATTGTCGCGGAAATGCCGCGTTTCAGCACGACCGGTTTGTGATACGATCCCACTTCCTTCAAGAGCCTGAAGTTTTGCATGTTCCGGGCGCCTATCTGCACAATGTCTGCATACTTTACAATGGCATCCATATCCCGGGGGTCCATAACTTCGGTCACCACCGGAAGTCCCGTCCTCTCCCGTGCGTTCGCAAGATATTTAAGCCCTTCTTCACCGAGCCCCTGAAAGGTATACGGTGAAGTGCGGGGTTTAAACGCTCCTCCGCGGATAAAACTGGCTCCCGCCGCTTTGACCTCTTTCGCCGTTTCAATAAGAAGGGTCAGGTTCTCCACGGCGCAGGGCCCCGCCATGACGGCGATTTTTTTGCCGCCGATCTCCATGTTGGAGACTGTGATGATGGTATTCTCTTTGCGGAACTCTCTGCTGGCGAGTTTATACGGCTTCAAAATGGAATGTACTTTTTCCACGCCGGGGATGGCTTCGAGGGGAAGCGAACGCAGTACGGCTTCGTCGCCGATGGCGCCGATGACCGTTCGCTCGGTGCCTTTGGAAACATGGGCCTGCAGGCCGAGGCCTTTTAATTTTTTGACAATATGACTGGCCTGTTCCTCTGTTGCGTCAGGCCGGAGAACAATAATCATGGCTGCCTTTCTTCATCCTTGAGAGAGAATGTGCTTGCGGAGTAAAGGAACCGCTGGGAATTATGCAGTCATAAACATCAGGCAGGTATGCCGCGTCTTTGAGGGCTGTTGAGCCGCTCTGTATTGCGATAATGGTTCTCTGTTGTTTATGCTTGAACAATTTTTTTCAACTCGTCAACGAACCGCTTGTTTTCTTCCGGCAAGCCGATTGTGACCCTGAGCCTTTTCCCGCCCATGGGACGGATGATAACGCCCGTTTTCAGGAGCCGTTCATACAATTCTTTGGCATCAAATGATGTTTCAAACATAATAAAATTCGTCTCGGTTTTTATGAACGGAACACCCATCTGCGTAAACGACTGGTACAGAAATTGTTTGCCTTCGTTGTTGCTGGCGATGGATCTCTCCACGTGTTTTCGGTCAGAGAGGGCGGCCAGAGCGCCGATTTGCCCGAGCGTATTGGTATTGAAGGGCTGACGGACCTTGTTCATGAACCCTGCAATCGATGCTGTCGTGAGCCCGTATCCGATGCGGAGCCCTGCAAGGCCGTAAATTTTCGAAAAGGTTCGGAGCGCAAGCACATTTTTCCCCGATTTCAGATAATCGAGAGAGTCCGGATAATCGGCATGAGTGGCATATTCAAAATATGCCTCGTCCGTAGCAACAATCACATGGTCAGGCACGCGGTTCATTAGCCGGTCCATCTCTGCTTGTGTGTTCATGGTGCCTGTGGGATTGTTGGGATTTGCAACGAAAATAAGTTTTGTTTTATCGGTAATTCTGTCGGCCATGGCGTCCAGATCGTGCCGGTCGTCTTTCATCGGAACGATGATATTCGTTCCGCCGACGGCCTGGGTGACCATCCGGTACACGACGAAGGACTGTTCTGCCGAAATCACTTCATCCCCCGGCTGCACGAACGTGCGGATTGCCAATTCGATCAGTTCATTCGAACCGTTGCCCAGAATGATCTGGGAAATGTCCACATTGAATTTTTTGGACAACGCCTGGGACAGATAGTAACCGCTTCCGTCAGGATAACGATTCAGTCCTTCCAGGGCCTTTTTGACGGCAGCCACTGCTTTTGGCGATGGGCCCAGCGGATTTTCGTTTGAGGCAAGTTTGATGCTCCCTGTTATGCCAAGCTCCCGTTCGAGTTCTTCAAGCGGTTTTCCGGGAACATAGGGGGTGATGTTTTTGATGTTGTCCGAAACAATAATCATTGAATGAAATATCGGGATTCCAGTGCTCAAATTACGGCACGCGGCCGCGTTCTGAAATCCATACTGAAACCGGTCACTGGCTCTTAGGGTAGGATCCCAGAACCTTCAGAAACAGGCAGTCATTTTTTAATGTATCGATGGCTTTTGCCACCGGCTCATCTTCTATGTGTCCCACCATGTCCAGAAAGAACACATAATCCCAGACTTTTCTGCCGGATGGGCGGGCATCGAGCCTGGTCAGGTTGATCCCCATTTCTGCAAACGGGGTAAGCATGGCATACAGCGCTCCCACTCTGTCTTTAATGGAAAACATAATGGAAGTTTTGTCTCTTCCTGTTTTGCTCGGGGACTTGGCGGCAATAACAAGGAAGCGTGTGAAATTGTTCGGATTATCTTCAATTTTTCTTGCCGCTATCTGCAATCCGTAGAGCGCGGCCGCCATTTCGCTCGCAATGGCGCCTGCCGCGGGGTCGTCTTTTGCGATTTCCGCCGCTCTGGCCGTGCTTGACGCGTCCATGATCGGAATGCCGGACAGATTTTTTTCTATCCACTGTCTGCATTGCCCTGGTACCTGTGGATGGGTGTAAATTTTCTTGATGTCTTCTATTCTGCCCGATTTGTTCATAAGATTTTGAGACACCTCAAGCATGATTTCCGCGTATATCTGAAGGTCTGAATCAATGAACATGTCGAGCGTGTAGTTCACCACGCCTTCCGTGGAGTTTTCCACAGGCACCACACCGTAGTCGGCGCGGCCGCGCTCCACCTCGGTGAATACATCACGGATGTTTTCCACAGGCACATATTGCGCCGCAAGGCCGAACTGCTGCATGCCCGCCATGTGCGTGAACGTGGCGCGCGGACCAAGGTACGCGACCCTGAGCGGCCGTTCAAGGGAAAGCGATGACGAAAGTATTTCGCGATAGACGGCCCGCAGGGTGTCCTGCGGAAACGGCCCTGTGTTGCGTGCGGCCAACCGTTCAAGAATTTCCCTCTCCCGTGAAGGGGAGTGAAAATCGAGCTTTTCCGTTTTCTTGATGTTGCCTACCTCGACAACGATTTTTGCGCGTTCGTTGAGAAGATCAATCAGCCGATCATCAAGCTCGTTGATTTTTTTTCTGAGTTCCTGTATTTTTTCCATCGACATAGTTGGGCGGCCGGGCTTGCGCACAGCAAACTGGATTATGAATTATAGTTTGTTTTTCGAGCAGTTGCAAGGACTTTTTGGAGAGCAGTACAGCGGCAACGTGATGGTCATGGCGATCGGGTATGTCCGGCGCAGGTTGCAACGCGCTGCTCTGTCTGTGACGGACGCCCTGTATTTTCGTGCTGCCGGACAATACGCGAAATACAAACTGCATCATTTTTTTACCGTCCGGTTTGTTTTTCAAACAGTTCAATCCCTACGACAGGGGATCCCCTGGCTCCCGCCGGAGGGGGCTCCACTGCCGATCTTCTTGCAATTGACGTTTACTTGTTGTACTCTCTCGGTATGAGAGCGGCTTCGCCGACCGCCTTTCGTGCGGTCGAGCGGTTCGTAAAAGCTTCCGCATAAAATTCTCAGGCTCGGCAATGCTGCAAAGTTCATGCAGCAGCTGACAGGATATCTTGATGAAAACTACTGCTCGGTCTAAAAAAATGACGCCGTTTTACGTGATGGAACTGCTGGAGCAGGCCCGGGCCATGGAAGCCCGGGGCGAGCATATTGTACATCTGGAAATCGGCGAGCCGGATTTCCCGACGCCTGAAGCGGTCAAGGAAGCTGCCGTTGCGGCAATCCGGGAGGATCGGACTTTTTACACGCACAGCCTCGGCATTCCGGAACTGAGAAAATTGATTGCCGACCATTACCGGGAAAACGACGGCGTACGAATTTCTCCCGAGAGGATTATTATCACCAATGGCACTTCAGGAGCGTTCCTCCTGCTTTTTTCCGTCCTTTTGGAGCGGGGGATGACCCTCGCCCTGTCTGATCCCGGTTACCCCTGTTATAAAAATTTCGCCGCACTTTTCGATGCAGCAGTGCGCACCATTCCGGTATCCGCAAAAACACAATTTGAACTTACCCGCACTGACCTCGAGTCAGGAGGCATCCCGGATTTACTGATCATTTCGAACCCGGTAAACCCGACCGGCACGGTATATCGCGGGGATACCATGATGTCCCTGGAGCGAACCCTTGCGGAGAACCGCGGAATTTTTATCGTCGACGAAATTTATCGAGGGCTCTCTTATAGGGGGGAAATACGCACCGCTCTTGCGCTGTCCGACCGTATTATCGTGGTGGACGGATTTTCGAAGGTATTTGCCATGACCGGCTGGAGACTCGGCTGGATGGTCGTGCCGGAAGAACTGGTGCGGCCCATTCAGACGGTGGCGCAAAACGTATTTATTTCACCGCCCACCCTGTCGCAGCATGCCGCGGTAAAGGCATTTGAGTCCACCGCAGAAGTTGACTCCATGCGAAAATTCTATAAAGAACGAAGAGATTTTCTGCTCCCGGCGCTGAAAAAACTCGGTTTCCGGATTCCGGTGGACCCTGAAGGAGCGTTCTATATCTATGCAGGGATTGAGCACTGGGGCATCGACAGCCGAGAATTTGCCGATCGCGCATTGCGGGAGGCAAAAGTTGCACTTACGCCGGGATACGATTTCGGCTCATTCGGGGCGGGGAACCATGTGCGATTTTCCTATGCAACGGACGTGCAAAAGCTGAAAACAGGCTGCGATCGTCTTGCCGCGTGGCTTCCGACCCTGAAACACTGAGCAACGGATGATCAGGCACTTCACTTCATAAGTATTCCTGGATAGCCTTCCCGAGATATCGCCATTCATATTTTTATGTTTATGAAGTCATGCCGTACGCGGCAGCGTTGCTGAAGAGGTTTTTTGAAATAATCTTGTGACCGCCGTTATTTTTTTAGCCGGTTCAGAAAACTCCTGAGATTTTCCCGGTCGTCCGTGATGCTGCACGTTGGGATGGATTTTAAAAACCACTTGCCGTAGTTTTTTGTCATGATCCGGGAATCGAGCACTACGACCGCCCCCCAATCATTTTTGGTACGTATGAGCCTGCCGAAGCCCTGGCGGAACAGGAGGGTGGCCTGGGGCACTTGATATTCAAAAAAGGGGTTTTTCAGCCGCTCCATTCTCGCCTCGACAATCGGCTCGTCGGGCACGGCGAACGGCAGTTTTGCAATTACCACGCACTGGAGTGAATCGCCCGGGATGTCAATCCCCTGCCAGAATGACGCGGTGCCCATGAGTACGGCGTCGGAAGCCTGTTTGAACTGTTCAATCAGCCGGTACGCAGGCATTTCTCCCTGGCAGAGAAAACCCAGCCCCGGCAGTTTCTTTCGCAATGCGTCCGCGCTTTTTCGCAGTTGGCCATAGCTGGTAAAAAGCACCAGTGTTCTTCCCTTTGTTATGGACAGGACGGATGTCAGCTCTGCTTCAAACCTTTCCTGAAATCCTTCTTCCTGTTGATCCGCAAGCCCGGATGCAATATACAGCAATGCCTGATTCTCGAAATCGAAAGGGGAGTCAAGCCTGAGCTCCTGCGGAGCATCGAGGCCCAGACGGTTCTTGATATACGTGAACGTGCCGCCGGCGGAGAGTGTCGCCGAGGTAAGCACTATGGTGTCTGTTTTCTCGAAGAGTTGTTCCCTCAATGATTCTGCGATATCAATGGGTGATGCAACGAGCCGGTACCGGCTGTTTTCCCGTTCTGCCCAATAAACGAGCCCTTCCGCGCTGTGCGCGAGATTTATCCGTACTGCCGTGGCCATCGTTTGTGCTCGTGCGGCAAATGCCTTGATTTCAAGCTCCTCTTCCTGAGTCTCCGCCGAGAGGTTCAGCAATGCATCACTCATTTCAAGCAGCGGGCCGCTCAAGATATCCGGCACGATGTTTGTCGTTTTTATTCTAAGATATGGCTCCTCACGCAAAAGCGGGTGCAGGTTGAAAAAGAAATTGTCCGCGACAATCCTGAGTCCGTCCACCATGCCCCTCAGATGCTGCAGTTCGCTGTCCTGCGCGGTGAGTCGGGTCAGCAGTCCTTTGCGCGTACGGTAGCTGAGAAGGGAATCAAGAAGATAGCGCACCGAATAATTGGTGACTTCCACACCAAGGTAGTCGGTTGCAACATCCTCTAACTGGTGCGCCTCATCGAAGATGACCGCTTTATAGTAAGGAAGAATATTGCCGCCTGTCGCCATATCGGCAAAAAAGAGATGATGATTGGCCACAAGAATTTGCGCCTGCTGTTCAGATGCCCTGGCTTTCTGGTAATAGCAATCCCTGAAAAAACCGCACTCTTTCCCAAAACAGAGGTCTGCCTGCCGGCATGCTTTTGCCCAGAGGCCGGCGGCAGGCTCGAATTCAAGCTCGCTTCTCAGTCCGGTCCGCGTTCGGGTGGACCACGCAAAGAGGCGGTTCAACCCGTCCAGTTCGGACTGCTCATACAGATCGCCCATACGCAGATGGTCAAATCGGCGGAGGCAAAGGTAGTTTTCACCTCCCACGCAGAGACTGAAGCGAAAGTCTCCCAGCACTTTCCTGAGAAAGGGCAGGTCCTTATCTACAAGCTGCTGCTGGAGCGCCTTCGTATACGTGGCAACCACGGCCCGGCAGCCCTCGTGCCGCACCCAGTGGATCAGAGGGGCGAGATAGGCGAGGCTCTTGCCCACGCCGGTGCCTGCTTCAACGATCAAATGCGTTTTTCGATCAAGGGCGTGCTCCACGGCCTCCGCCATGGCGGCCTGCTGGGGCCGGTGTTCGTAGGCCTCTCGCATGGCCCTGCTGATCAAACCTGTCGTGCCGAATACCTTCAACGCGTTCATGGGCCTGTAGATTAACATGGCGGAAATGAGAATGCAAATTCAACCGGTACTGCCTGATTTTTTTGTGATTTTCCCGCCTTTTTCTTGCACTAATCAGTCTCTTGTGTTAGTATAACCGGCGGTATGCGGACAGTGATCAGGCTTTTTATTCTTTTCATGCTGGTAACGACTGCTGATGCGTTGTCAGCTGAAAAAGGATTGGTTGTAAAAAATGTGCGGTATTTTTCCTATTCCGCATTCACGCGGATTGTCCTCGAAGTGGAGTCCGCGTCACCCTATGTGCTGAATAAGACCGCAGACGGCAAAGGCCTCATGTTTGCCGCCTATAACATGCCTCTGGAGATACAGTCGCATCTGCCGGTCATCAAGGACGGCGTGGTGCGCGGATTGGAGTCGGTGCAGGACGCGGGCAGGAACACGATTATTGTGCGTCTTGATTCTGCGGCGGGAGAGATCAAGGACTTTGTTCTGCATTCTCCCGACAGGATTGTGCTGGATATCGCACGGGGAGCCGCACCCGCTTCCCCTGTTTCATCATCAGTTCAGGGGAAAAAAATGATTACCGTTGTGCTCGATCCGGGGCATGGCGGCAGAGAAACAGGCATACTTACGGCACAGAGTATGGAAAAAAACTTCACGCTGAATGTGGCGTTGGCAGTCAAAAAAAATCTCAGCAGAAACCCGCGGTTTAGGGTGCTGCTGACCAGGGAAAAAGACCAGTTGCTCTCGCTGGAAGAACGGGTGGTTGCCTCAAACGCCTCAGAGGCCCAGTTCTTCATCAGTATTCACGGCACAACAAGCGCGGCTGCGCAGGTCTACCTGCAGGATTTTTTTGATGATACGCCGGTGCAAGCAATCAAACCCGGGGGTGGCGATTTTCTCGGGTTTGAAATCGGAAGCGAACAGCAGCAAATGCTGTGGGGCAGGCAGCAGGCGGCTCACGTACGCGAAAGCGGAATGCTGGGCCGGAGCATTGCAACACAACTTGTAGGCAAGGACACCGCAGAGCCCGTTCAGGCACCGCTTGCAGTACTCAAGGCCGCGGATGCGGCGGCGGTTCTGGTCGAATGCAGTATGATGCAGGATGGACAAAAAGCCGCCGAAGCCATTGCGGAGGGGATTGAGCGCTATGTCAGACAGGGCAAATAGAAGCGCCAGCAACCGCCAGTTGTTTATCGGAGGAATTTTGGTCATCGCTGCGGCCATAAGCGTGGGCGCATATCTCGGATGGCGCATGAATGCTTCGTCAGCAGTAGGGCCGGCCCCGCGCCCGGTTCTACAGGATCAGTCATTTTCCGCACAGATGCTCCGGCGCGATGTCCCCTTTACCGTGACGCTCTATTATCCCGTCAATGGTTTGCTCTCAACGGGCTCGGCTGCGGTAAAACGGCAACCGGATACGCAGACGCAGGCGCGCGATGCCCTTGCGGCGCTGCTGGCTGATCAACGAGCGTCACTGGTCTCCGTACTGAAAGACGTACGGCTCCAGGAACTTTATCTCGATGCGTCCGGCACGGCATACGTTGATCTCGTGCCTAATTCGCAGAAAGAAATTACGGCGTCAGTAGGGGAGGAGATTCTTGCGCTGTACGCCATAGTGGACACGCTGACCCTGAATTTTGAAGAAATCAAACAAGTTCTGTTTCTTCTGGACGGAAAAGAAGTGCGAACGATTGCCGGACACGTGGATCTATCGGTAAAGTTCGCAAAACGAACTGATTTGATAAGACAATGAGGTGAAGGAGGGCTTTCTGCCGCAAAAGCAGAGAACTCGAGTAGAGACAGTAGCTCTTCCGAAAAAGAGTAATAGCTTCGTGGTTGTCGGTTGAAATCGCGGCTGCTGTTTTCACAGCACCGGTTACGGTAGAAAGTGTTCGGTTTATCATGCAAAAAGCAATCGGAATATTTGACTCGGGTGTTGGCGGACTGACCGTACTCAAAGAGGTTGTAGCGAAGCTTCCGGATCAGAATATTATTTATCTGGGGGATACGGCACGCGTGCCGTACGGCATACGGTCGGCCGAGACGGTGACTCGCTACAGCTTCCAGAATACCCGGTTTCTGCTGTCGCTGGATATCAAGATGCTTGTGGTTGCCTGCAATACGGCATCAGCCGTCAGCCTTGACGCGGTGCAGAAAGAGTTTCCGCTCCCCGTTGTCGGTGTTCTGGAGCCGGGGGCGCGAGCCGCGGTGGCTGCGACCGCTTCCCGGAGAGTTGGCGTGATCGGAACCGAGGCCACCATCAGCAGCGGCGCCTATGAAAAAGCGATAAAGCGCCTTGCACCTGATATTGAGGTGCACAGCCTTGCATGCCCGCTGTTCGTCCAGCTGGCGGAAGAAGGTTGGACGGACAATGATGTTGCTGAGCTCGTGGCCCAAAAGTATCTTTCCCCGCTGCGCGGCACGGGCATTGATACTCTTGTGCTGGGCTGCACGCATTATCCATTGCTCAAATCAGTGATCGGCAAGGCGGTGGGACCGGAGATCAAACTGATCGATTCCGCCTCGGAAACGGCCAAAGAAGTTGTATCGGTTTTCGAACGGCTGGGATGGAAATCGCAGGCTGAAGGGGTGCGAAAATTTTATGTAACGGATACTCCTGTGCGGTTTGAAAAGATAGGGAAGCGGTTCCTTGATGTTGCACTTTTGCAAGCGGAGCAGGTAAAACTGAGTGAATTTGAGATGCAATCAAAGATCAAATGTTGTTAAGTGTATTTTGCTATAAAATTTGTTAATGAATGTGCGGCCCCCGGATGTATTGTCGCGTCCGGCTTTCATGCCGTGGCTTGTACGAGGTGGAGCAGTATGGAAACTGAATGTGCACATGTCAAAAAGGTCCTTCCCAAATATCTGCGGGGCCATTTGTTTAAATTCGAGCGGATCAAGATTGAGCGCCATCTGCAGTCTTGCATCGTCTGTCATTCTCAATATGAAGCACTGAAAAGAGCTGAAGAAACCAGAAGATTTTTAAAGGATGTTACGCCTCCTGAAGGAATCCTGCAGATTATAAAAGAAGGGGTGGCCGGCCTGTCGAGATTGAAATTGATTCTGTATCGGCCGCTTTGGATTTTTGGCATAATCGTAATTGGACTGACGGTGTATTATTTTTTCAGCAAACCGCGACAACTGGATGTGGAGCTTGAAAATATTGCCAAGACGGCCCCGACCTCTTCCGCCCCGGCATCCTCTTCCACCGTACCGCCTGCAACCGCTCCTGCAACAGTGTCTCCACCTGCTCATCCGGCACCGCCGGCGACCGAGCCGTTGCTTATTACGTTGGCAGTGACTGATGACAAAGCGGCGATACGGCACATCAATGATATTATGCGGTCGCATGACCAGCTTAGGAAGTTCAAGTTTACCGATACGGTCCGGGAAATTTCCGGCAGCCTTGCTGACAAGGAATTGCTCGCTTTTTTCAAACATATTCAGTCGATTGGGAAAGTCAGCTATAACCGTAAGCAGTTCGAAACATTCTCCAGAGCACAGGCGGTTCCTTTTATCATGAAACTGACGGTGGTGCCGAAAACTCCGGAAGAAGCAAGGCCCTCTGAACGGCAGCATTCAAAACCTGCAGAGACAGGCAGCGCTGCTCCATCTGCCGGGACCGGCACTCAACCTGCAGAGCGTTAGCATACGGCAGCCTGCCGCACGTCGTGGAATGAAAAGGATCCTGGTCGAAATGGCCTCTGAATCGTCGTACCAGAAAACAGTCAAGTATCTGTATGATCTTCAAAAGCACGGAATAAAGCTTTCATTATCAAACAGCCAGAAGCTCATGGATGTCCTGGGAGATCCTCACCGGAAATTTATTTCCGTGCATGTCGCCGGAACGAACGGCAAAGGGTCAACGGCTGCATTTCTGGCAAGCATTCTGGGTGCGGCTGGTTACCGCGTGGGGCTTTATACTTCGCCGCATCTGATTGATTTTACCGAACGGATAAGGGTCAACAATGTTCCGATATCCGAGGACGCAGTGATAAGGCTGACGCAGCACGTAAGGAGCCTCGGCAATCTTGGAGAGTCGGGAGAAAACACATACGGGCTGAACCCCACGTTTTTTGAAGTGACGACTGCCCTTGCTTTCGCATATTTTGCTGAGCAAAAAATTGATATCGGCGTGATTGAAGTGGGGATGGGGGGACGGCTTGACGCCACGAATGTCATTACCCCGCTGGTGTCGGTGATTACGAACATCGATCTGGAACACCAGGAATTTCTCGGAACGACGCTGGGACTGATCGCGCAGGAAAAAGCGGGCATAATAAAGACCGGTATCCCCGTGGTCACGGGCGCGGTTCAGACTGAAGCAATTGATGTCATAGAAAGTACGGCGGCAGCGAAGCAGGCTCCGGTCCATCGGTTATGGGTTGATTTCAAACCCAAAAATACCGAACCGGGTCCTCCACAGGTTTTTGACTACCAGGGGGAGGGCACTTTTTACCGAGGTCTGCGTATCGGCATGCTTGGCGCATATCAAGTGGAAAACGCGTGCCTCGCTGTCCGGACGATCGAGCGCCTTCAAAATGCAGGCATGCTGATCGATGAGGCTGCCGTGCGTCGCGGACTCGAACAGGCGCGCTGGGAAGGAAGAATGGAGCGGGTAGGAACACACCCGGCAGTCTACCTGGACGGTGCACACAATCCGGCATCGGCAAAAAAACTCGCGGAAACGGTCCGACAGATAAAAGGATCCTTTCAACGGATTATTCTGGTTATCGGCGTTCTTGGCGATAAAGACTACCGGAGCATGGTCACGGAAATTGTTCCTTTGGCGGACCACGTGGTGGCGACCAGGCCTCAGTACGCACGGGCGTTGGATCCGGAGCAGCTTGAACAAGAAATAAAAAAACTGCATAATTCTGTCGAGAGAACGGACAGCATTCAGTGTGCGATTAAGAAGGCAATGCATAGTGCTTCGCCCGGCGATCTCGTGCTTATTACCGGTTCGCTCTATGTGGTGGGAGAAGCGCGGGCTCTTTTTCCTGCCGGTGTTTCCGGCGCAAACCGATCGGGTGCGCTGGCGGGATTGAAGGGCTGAAAAAACGGATCCATGATGAATAGAAAAAACATCGAGATGCTGATCACTAATATGAAAAACATACCCTTCGGCATTCTTTTTTTGCTTGTGCTCGCCGGACTGTTTTGTCTCCCCCGGCTTGCTGTAAGTCAGGAATTTTCAAAGGCAGGTCCTGTCGCGATAACCGCCGACAAGCTTGATTATGATCGTATCGCGGATGTCTACACCGCTGCAGGGCATGTTAAAATCGAGTACGAGGGCATGCGGCTTGAAGCAGACAAAGTAGTATTGAACAATAAAACAGGCGAAGCCATGGCCGAAGGCAAGGTGTTCCTGCAGGATAAAGGAGACTCCACCCGGGCCGACAGCCTGCAAGTGAATATTAATACGCGGTCCGGCGTCATGTACAAAGGTGAGATTTTCAAACAGAAAGAGAATCTTCACGTAAAGGGAGACGTGATAGAGCGGCGGTCGGAAACCGTTTATCATGTAGAAAAAGGCGCAATCACGACCTGCGATGAAAACGAATGGTATCTGAAGGCGAGCGAGCTTGATGTCGACATGGACCGGTACGCCACCGCAAAGGGCGTATCTTTTAACATGTTGGGGCTGCCGATGTTTTATACCCCCTACTTTCTCTTCCCGGTAAAAAGGCAGACCGGATTTCTGGTCCCCATGGTCGGCAACAGCAGTCTTGACGGTTTCAGTATTCAAAATGCGTTTTTCTGGGCGATATCAGACTACAAGGATATGACGGTCTATTCTGATTACCGGGCTAACACAGGGCACGGTACGGGCCTAGAATTCCGATATATGAATTCCATAGAATCATCCGGCCAGATTTACGGAAAATTTTGGAACATGTTTCGTACAAGCGAAATCCGCGATGCACGGTTTGGACATGAGACAAATGAATCACGATGGGAACTTCTGCTGAAACACCGCGAAGAATTTACGGAGGACTTTTCAGGAAGCCTCGATGTTAACCTTGTGAGTGATCAGCATTATTACTACGATCTTGATAAACAGCTGGAAAAAAAGTCCAGGCCCTACCTTGACTCGAATGTTTTTTTCACGGAGCGATGGAACACCTCGATACTGTACCTCTTAGGCCAGTACTCTACGGACCTTACACAGTCCAATCGCAACACGATTCAGAAACTGCCGGAGATCCGGTATACAATGTTTGCGGAGCCGCTGTTCGGGCCTCTCTATTTCAACTTCGATGGGTCGGCGGTCAATTTTGTGAGGCAGGAGGGGGACGGCTTGCGGCGGCTGGATTTAAATCCGAATTTTGCCGCGGTATTTGGAAGCAACGGCCTGAGCCTCATGCCCCGGGTGGGAGCGCGGGCAACACTGTATGATCGAAAGGATCCGAATGCTTCAACCGACACGGCAACAAACCGCTCCTATCTATATGCCGGTGTAGATGCGAACGCCCGTATTTCGCGCATCTACGGCAGCGATCGGGAAGAAGGAATCGGAAAACTGAAGCACTCGATAGAACCGACCGTGTCGTACACATACATTCCCCATACCAAGACGTCAGATATCCCGCGTTTTGATGCTGTTGATTCAGTGGTGTCTGCGAATACGGTAACAGTTTCATTGATCAACCGCGTTACGGCACACTACAAGGAAACTAAAGAAAATTCGAATATCACTAATTTTGACCTGCTTGTCTTTAAACTGTCGCAGGGCTACAACCTGACTGCCATGGACACAACAAGCCATCCCTCGGTTTTTCAGGGCGACTTGTATATCAATGCCCCCAAGTTTTTTTCCTTCTCAGGAACTGGAAGTTATTATCCCGATCTCGGCCATGCATCGCATACTGAAACTGCCAGCTTTACGACGGATTCTGTTAAACTCAATCTTTCGTACCAACACTCACGGTCGCTGCCACTGGCAACTTCCGGAGAATATCTTATTCTCGGAGGCGAATTAAAATTCGGTAAATGGAATTTTGCGGCAAACTACTCTCAGGATTTGGTGAATAATATTACAAACCAGATAGAATACCGGGTGCGTTACAGTGCTCAATGCTGGGGAATTACTGCCGCATTTGTTCATTCTCCGGGCGAGTCTCGTTTTACGGCGATGCTGGACCTCAAAGGTCTTGGCGGCGGTTTTGCCAGATAAGAGGTAGCGAAGGAGGGGAAGTCTGTGTCTCATGAAGTTGTCGTACTGATTACTGCTGCGAATCAAGAAGAAGCCGCACAAATCGGGACAACCCTCGTCCATGAACGTCTTGCCGCGTGCGTTAATATTGTACCCGCGGTGCGCTCCCTGTTTATCTGGAAAGGAACAATGCAGGATGAACAGGAGACCCTTCTCCTCGTGAAAAGCAGACGACCTCTTATGGAGCAGCTTGCCGCGCGGGTGAAGTCCCTCCACTCTTATACAGTGCCTGAAGTGATTGCCCTTCCCATTGTCAGTGGGTCCGAGGAATATCTAACATGGCTGAACGAATCAACGAAACCGTGAAAGCGGAGTTGAGGCTTCCAGTCACCCCTATCAGGAACCGCTAAAGTTCTCTTCGCGTGTACCGAAAAGAATATTATAACAGCCAGATAGATGACAGTTTTTTGCAAAAAAAATTGTTTGTTTATTATATTTTTTTTGGTTATTCTATATATTGATACTTTAAAACAAAACATACAATGTGTTGTGGGATATCAGTGCGGATAGTAGGTAGAAAGTAAGAAAATATTGACATTTACCAGCTGTTTATGATAGCTTTAATTGGTTATTTGCGTTTTTTGGAGGATTGATGATCGCAAGAAAGCCAAGAAATAATAAGAAAAAAGAATATTTTACCTTTATGTTCCTGCCCGGCCCGAACAAGCGGGTGCGTACACTCAGCATATCCAAATCTGTTCTTAAGAGCGTGGTTCTTTCTTTTCTGGGCGTCTTGGTGTTTTCAAGCTACCTTATTTACGAGTACAATGATGTAAAAGATAAAGTGTGGGAACTGCAGACTGTTCGTGAAGAGTTAATGCAGCAAAAGGCGCAGGTGCAGGGTTTTGCGCTCAACATGCTGGATTACAAACGACAGATGTTCTTGCTCAGAGATTTGGACACAAAACTTCGCCGAGCCGTAAGCCTGGGCCCGAGGGACAAAGCTCAGCAGGTGCTGGGTATTGGAGGCCCTGATGAACTTGGTTTGCACAACCTGGCTTCACTTGGCGAAAAAAAGCAGGAAGAAGCGCTTAAGGAAATGCACCAGGAGTTGACGCAGCTCAAGGGTGCCGCTGCAAAACAGGAAACAAGCCTCCAGATGCTCATCGAATATTTCGAAGATAAACGCTCATTATATGCATCCACGCCATCCATATGGCCGGTGCGCGGTTGGGTAACGTCTCCTTTTGGCAGCAGAACCTCGCCGTTCAGCGGAATACTTAAATTCCACGAAGGCATTGATATTGCCGCCCAGACGGGAACGCCGGTCATGGCGCCCGCGGATGGCGTTGTGATGAAGGCCGGTTTTACCAGCGGTTATGGAAATGTGGTTGAGATCAGTCACGGGTATGGTATTAAAACAGTATATGCCCATAACTCACGTTTGCATGTCAAAGAAGGACAGCGGGTCAAGCGTGGAGATGTTATTTGTTATGTAGGGGACACGGGTTCCAGCACGGGGCCGCATCTCCACTATGAGGTCCGCTTGAATGGTTTGCCGGTAAATCCTGTAAAATATATGAATTAAGAAGTACAGAATCGAACATCCATCCTCTTCAGATTATCACCGCTATTCATGATTGCATAAACTCTTAACAGTAGCCGGGGATAGAGCGTAATCAAGAACTATACGCTTATCCCTTAACTATATCGATTCCGCAGGAGTGGCAAAACACGGGTCATTGCCTTCGGAAACTGGCAAGGAGGGGGTTGGCATTATGTCTACAGGGAAAGTGAAGTGGTTCAATGAGTCAAAAGGATATGGGTTTATCGAACCGGATGGAGGTGGACGCGATGTGTTTGTGCACTTCTCGGCAATTCAGGGAGATGGATACAAAACACTTTCGGAAGGGCAGGCGGTTGAATTTGAAGTAATCCAGGGCGAGAAAGGCCCTCAAGCATCAAATGTATTAAAGGCATCCTGATCGTTTTTCCCGACGATATGCCTATACTTTATGGGAACTGTGGCCCGGTTACCTGCGTACATAATTTAAACCCCGAAGATTCTTTCGCTCTTCGGGGTTTTTTGTGCGCTTGGCCTAAGCTTTTGCTGTCAACAGATACCAAACAGAAAACATTAGTTGTCTTGTTCGTCAGACGCCTGCAACAACTTTTCTCTTTGCGGCATGCTGTTCAAAAAGTACTTCCTTCATCAGGGTGCACGCATCAATGACTTTTACGTTGGCAACCCGATAAAAGATATTCACCCCTTCCCGCCGTGTGGTCAAAATACCTTTGTGCCGCATAACAGCAAGATGCTGAGAGACATTTGCCTTTGATGCTCCGAGCGCTTCCACCAGCTCTGTGACCGTTTTCTCATGGTGCTTCAGGACGCTTAATATTTCTATTCTCTTGGGATTCGTGAGGGTTTTGCAGAGCTCGGCCTGCATTTCGTATATCGCCTTGTCAGTCAAAATATTTTTCATGGAGACTTTTTACACTTACCGGGTACATTTGTCAAGCAACAAATAGCCAAATAGAAGGTCGTTTTTAATCTGGAATTCCCGGTATGAACAGCATCAATCGAAACGTAAACACAAGGTAAGCAATGACCTTTTTCGTACGAATAGACAACGATTATTTGCTTGAATTCCCCGGTAAAAATGATAATATCAAAATGCTGATAATGTCACAAGTGTTATATGGAGAGAAAATAGATGATAGGCGGTATTCTAAAAAAAGTATTTGGCACGCAGAATGATAGAGAACTGAAACGAATTCAAGCGTACGTTGAGAAGATCAATGCTCTCGATTCTGAATTTTCACGTCTGACTGATGCGGACTTGCGGGGCAAGACCGATGAATACAAGAAACGGCTGCAGCAGGGAGAAACGCTCACGGATCTTCTTCCCGAAGCATTTGCCGCGGTGCGTGAGGTTTCGAGGCGGACGCTCGGTATGCGCCATTTTGACTCTCAGCTTGTGGGCGGCATTGTGCTGCATGAAGGCAAAATCGCCGAGATGAAAACCGGTGAAGGCAAGACGCTTGTCGCCACTCTTCCTGTCTACCTGAACAGCCTGACGGGCAAAGGGGTGCATGTGGTTACCGTGAATGATTATCTCGCCCGGCGCGATGCACAGTGGATGGGGCCCGTTTACCAGTTCCTCGGCCTCTCCGTGGGGGTGATCGTCCACGGACTTGAAGACGAAGAACGCCAGCAGGCCTATGGGTCTGATGTGACCTACGGCACCAACAACGAATTCGGTTTTGATTATCTGCGCGACAATATGAAATTTGACCTCAAGGATTATGTCCAGCGCGAATTGAACTTTGCCATTGTCGACGAAGTGGATTCCATCCTGATTGACGAAGCCCGGACCCCGCTCATCATTTCCGGTCCGGCGGAAGATTCAACCGACAAATATTATAAAATAAACCGCATTATTCCGAGCCTTAAAAAAGATACCGACTACACGATTGAAGAAAAAACCAAGACCGTGGCGCTGACCGAAGACGGCAATATTAAGGTAGAGCGCATGATCGGTGCGGGGAATCTGTATGATCCGGCAAACGTGGAACTCGTGCACCATGTACACCAGGCGCTGAAAGCGCACGCGCTGTTTCACCGCGACGTGGATTACGTCGTCAAGGATGACCAGGTCCTGATTGTTGATGAGTTTACCGGCAGACTCATGCCCGGCAGGCGCTGGAGCGACGGCCTCCATCAGGCCATCGAAGCCAAGGAAAATGTCAAGATCGAGAATGAGAACCAGACATTGGCATCGATTACGTTCCAGAATTACTTCCGGTTGTATAACAAGCTTGCTGGAATGACAGGCACTGCGGAGACGGAGTCCGCGGAGTTTGCAAAGATTTACAACCTCGACGTGCTGGTGATTCCCACCAACATGCCGATGATTCGGGCGGACAATCCCGACTTTATATACAAGAGCGAGACAGGAAAGTTCAACGCGGCCATCAACGAGATCGAGGAGCGGCATAAAAACGGCCAGCCCATGCTGGTTGGCACGATCACCATCTCCAAGTCCGAGATACTTTCCGCGATGCTCAAGAAAAAGGGCATCAAACATACGGTGCTGAATGCCAAATATCATGAGATGGAAGCCGAGATTGTGGCGCAGGCAGGCCGATATGGTGCCGTTACCATTGCGACAAACATGGCGGGCCGCGGAACGGACATCATTCTCGGCGGCAATCCCGAAGGGCTTGCGCGCCAAATGCTGAAAGGCAAGGAATATACCGCGGAAGAATGGAACGCAACGCTTTCTTCGCTGAAAGACCAGTGTGCTGCAGAAAAAGAGAAAGTAAAAGTCGCGGGTGGCCTTCATATTCTGGGTACTGAGCGGCATGAGGCGCGGCGCATCGACAACCAGTTGCGCGGACGGTCCGGCCGTCAGGGAGACCCCGGGTCATCGCGATTCTACCTTTCTCTTGAAGACGATCTGCTCCGTATCTTCGGGGCCGACCGGATCAAGGGACTTATGAGCCGGCTCGGCATGGAGGAAGACGTTCCTATTGAGCATGGCATGGTGTCCCGTACCATTGAAAATAATCAAAAGAAGGTGGAGAACCACAACTTCGAGATACGAAAACATATTCTTGAATACGACGACGTGATGAACCAGCAGCGTAAAGTCATCTATGAACAACGGCGCCAGATTCTCGGTGGTGAAGATCTTAAGGAAGAAGTTCTCGGACTTGCAGAAGACATGCTCGAAGGCATGCTCGGATTCTACTGCCCCGAAGACGCCTACCCGGAGACGTGGGATATCACGGGCCTGCGGGACGCGCTCGCAGCCAAGTTTTCCTATCGTATGACGGATATAGACCCGCAATCTATGGAGCGCGGCGAATTATACGAAAAACTTTGGGAGGCGGTCAAACAGAGTTATGACGCCAAAGAGCAGCAGATCGGCACCGAGTTGATGCGGCATTTAGAGAAAGTCTTTATGCTCCAGGCAGTGGATCAGCAGTGGAAAGACCACCTCCTTGCCATGGACCATTTAAAAGAGGGGATCGGGCTGAGGGGCTATGGCCAGAAAGACCCCCTGATAGAATATAAAAAAGAGGGCTTCGAGATGTTCGAAGAAATGAAGCTGCGCATCGTGGAATCTACGGTGGAGAACCTCTTCCGCATCAAGGCTGCTGCAAAAGAACAGAGCCAGGAAATCGAACGGCGCCAGCGGCGTCAGATGGAGAAACTGAGCTTTGTCGGTTCCGGCGACGCAGCCCCGCAACCGGCCCAGCCTGTCCATGCAGGCCAAAAAGTCGGCAGAAACGACCCCTGCCCCTGCGGGAGTGGTCTGAAGTACAAAAAGTGCCACGGAAAATGAACTGATAGTAAGATGATCGTTTTATGACATTGACTTTTCAATGCGGTCCCCATGTTCGGAGGCCGCATTTTTTGTTTGCGGGGCTTTACAGAGCGTCTGGTTTCATTTCTTGGTCTTACTAACCTCCGTAAATCATCATATATTGTGCGCAGCGGGGAATAAGATAAGGATTCTTTTATGAAAAGGGACCTCTCTGTATTATTCCTATTACAGGTTCCGGCGTTGGCGTTCAGTGGTAACTAAAACGTTCGATGTCGCACAGGGTAGACCATTGCCAATCTTTTATGTGTAAAGCCATAAATACTTGTAGATTATAGGATGCCTTTGTTGTATAATTAAATAACATTACGATACGAACTTTTTGGATTGCATCTGATCTGATATCCGATCCGCCTGAGCCTGGGGGTGTGACATGTTTATACCGCTAGAGCAGTGCCAAATCTACAAGGATGGTCAATGGATTACGGTGGCAGCTTCGGACTGCATGTGTTTCACCTGCGATGCTCCGTGTTCTCCTTGTGAAAAAGACTGTCCGGGGCCGACGAAGGAATGTAAAAAGAAACAAGACGCAGTAAAAAACGGCAGGCTTCCTTGATTTTATTTACAAACGGAGCTAAAGAAACCGAAGAAAATGCAGCTAAGATAACTGCGGAGCTTTTCGCCGACGTTCTTTCAACTTTGGGTACGAATCTCACCTGGACACCGGCATGTGTGCATAGATTTCGACCACCGGTGTCTTATTATGGAGGTGACGATGATATCGCCGATCGGACCACCTGCTAGCCTGTTTTCCTACTTTCAGACCGATGCTGTTGCCAGGAACAAGTCAGCTTCCCCCGCAGATACTATGGCTGTTCAGGCCTCCGCGGATTCAGAAAAAACCGCAGCCATAGGCCCGAACGAGTGCAAAACCTGAGCGTCGAGAAAGTACAAGGATCGGTCAAATGATCCTTCCGTTTCGTTTCAGACGCCGACGTCGGTAGCCCCTGAACTTGCCGCGAGTGCTGTGCGCGCCCATGAGCAGGAGCATGTTCAGCACAATGCATTAAAAGCAGAGAGCGCCGGTATGAAAGCGACCTCAATCGTACAGATACATACCGCCGTATGTCCTGAGTGCGGCAGAATTTATGTGTCTGGGGGGACCACTATCACGACCTTTTCACCTGACCAATCCTTCACTCCAACGGACTCTTCCAACGGAATGCTCGTCAATATCCGCGTATGAGCGCGGCAGCGTCCTGTGTCACGAGATGCATCCATCGGGTTCCAAGTATCTCACACGTGTTTACAAATTGAATTGCCTGGAAAAATAACCTGCCTGTTGCAGGCAAATCTTCTTCTCAACAATATGCACGGACGTCTTCATGAGTTGAGCTTCTTGAGCCCTGCAGGGCGGGCGGAGGGTTTTGCCGACTTGCGGACTTTTATGTCTGATACGAAAATATTATGTAGAATCTGTTTTAAAATACTGATAGACTTGTTGCCGAAGATGCATAATAGCCGCTATGCTTTTTACACGGAACCTATTTGAATTCTCATTATTTACTATGACGGGGAGGCAAGGCATGTTTGGGATGGGAGCCATGGAGTCTATCGCGATTATTCTGCTGGTTGTGCTGATAGGGGCCGCAATCTGGTTGACTTTTTTCCTTAAAAAAAAATATCCGAACAATATCTGGATTGGGTTTATTCTCAGTTTTTTGCTGCCTCCCATCGGTCAGTTGTACATCGCGGGGGCGCTGCCATGGATCACCGCTTTATTTGTCTGCTACGTTTTTTTTCAGGGCTTTCGCATAACGATAGCCACGGCATGGCTGTTGACCGCGGCGGTTTCGGGCATAATCATGTGTTATAGACTGCTCCAGCAAAAGAAATCACCGGAGAATTCACCGGTGAAATTGCCAGCGAAAAAAAGCAAAAAAAAATAGGGTGTGCCGATTATGGAGTTGATAATGCCTCGGGTCCGTTTAGAAAAACAACTTCGATTTATGGTGGAACTGGACAAGCTTAAACGTATCGTTCGTCATACCAGGCTTACCGATCATTCCCGCCTGGAGAATGACGCCGAACACTCCTGGCATATGGCTGTTTACGCGTCATGGATGGCGGAATATGCAACAGAGAAAATGGACGTGCTGCGGGCGGTAAAGATGTGTCTCATCCACGATGTTGTTGAAATTGATGCAGGGGACGCATACGCATACGATGCTGCTGCCAATGTGGGCAAAGCCGAGCGTGAGCGCAAAGCCGCAGAGCGAATTTTTCACCTGCTGCCGGAAGACCAGTATCTTGAGATTCGATCCCTCTGGGAGGACTTTGAGGAAATGAAGTCTCCCGAAGCGAGGTTTGCCGCGGCTCTTGACCGGCTTCAGAGCGTTCTGAACAACTACCATGCCGGCGGCGTTATCTGGAAAGAACATGGCATAAAAGAGAGCCAGATCCAGTCGCGGATCGGGCCGGTGCGGAGCATCACTCCCGCTCTCTGGGAGTATTTACAAGAAATCGTGACGGACGGTGTTCGCCGGGGGTGGATTGCGCCAGGGTAAGAGCCGTCCTGCTTTTTACCTGGAGCCGGTTCTTTTGTCGTCGAATGACAGGGCCTGTTTCGGGCAGGCCACCACGCAGGTTCCGCATTTGATGCAGTCGTTGTCACGAACTACGCCAAACTCCCTGTCTGATGAGGGCGCAAGCTGCATTGGACAGGTTTTATCGCAAGCCTTGCAGGAAATACAGCTTGCCTGTATTCTGAGCGGCTCCTTTCCATCTGAAAGCCAGTTTGCAATGGTCCCCATGGGGCATATATGGCACCACGTCCGGGGATGTATGGCGATACCGAGAACAATTCCGACTGTGGTTGTTACCGTGAGAATTATGACGAATGCCCTCCCTATGTTGTCAACATGCGGCCAGGCAAAAAAGATTTGCATGCCGAGCACTGAAAAGAGCAGGGCAATGACCGCGATGCGGGCACCGGTTGAACGGAAAAAGGGCGGTATCGTGCGCTTGCTGCTCAACCGGTCAAGGAAGAGATCGTAAAAACTTCCCCGCGGACACATCCAGTCGCACCATGCCCGCCCGCGATACGCGGCAATACCGAGTGCCCCCGCCATGCATCCCAGCAGCAGAAATCCTAGTTTGGGATAGAACCAACCGCCGATAACAACGAGGGGCAGGCCGAACCAGGTGTAATGTTGAAAGTTTTTTCTTTTTTGTCTGAACTCTGCAAGGGTCATTTTTTTCTACTCCGTTGTTTTTTTTGCATGTACGCGAGAAACGTTTCCATGTCGCATTTTCCCGTTTTTTTCTGAAATTCAGTGCATTCACCAAGAGACTGCAAGTCGTTTTTAAAGACGTCGCTATTCTGAAGTTCCTCGCGCAGGAGCGCGAGCAATCGCGCCTGCAGGCGGGGAAGTTTTTTCTTGATGCGGTAAAACGTCATTTTCCCCTCTCTGCGGTCATCGAGGAATCCGGCCTTGTAAAGAAGGGAAAGGTTCCTGGAAACAAGCGGTTGGATCATGCCGAGCGCACCCATGATCTGGCAGACGCAGAGTTCTTTCTGGGAAAGGAGCAGCAGAATCCGCATCCGCGACGTATCCGCGAGGAGCTTGAATATATCGGAGGCAAGACGCATTAACATATATATATACAATTATATGAAAAAGTCAAGGGGTTTTCAGCAAAATAATTTGCTTTTCGCGGCATAATCGCTATAATAATTCCGGAGACTACTCATTTTCCTATGAAAATCGCCGGTATACAAGTCAGCGCCGGTCCCGATGTGGACCGAAATATCGAACGCGCGTTGGAAATGGCCGAGGTGGCAATCGAAAAGAACGCCAGGACCATCTGCTACCCCGAGTTGTTTCTAACCGCATGGTTTCCACGGACGGAAGACCCCTCCTGCATATCCTGGGCGCGTCATGCCGCATGCGAAACCCTGACGCCGTTTCGTGCATTTTCGAAAGAAAAAAACGCTGTTTTGATCGTTCCTTTTTTTGAATATTCTGAAAACAAGTACTATAACAGCGCGGCAGTTTTTGATTCAGGCGCGCTTCTGGGGACATACCGGAAGCTGCATATCCCCAATCTCTCTCTCTACCGGGAGCAGTTCTATTTTTCCCCCGGCGACATGGGGTTCCCGGTTTTTGCAACCTCCCAGGGCAGAATCGGGGTCCAGCTCTGCTGGGACAACCTGTTTCCCGAAGGCACCCGCATTCTTGCATTGAAGGGCGCTGATTTTATTTTTGCGCCCACCGCTGCGTCGGTAAGCACGCATACCCTGTGGGAACGGGCCATCTGCGCGAATGCTTTTGCCAACAATACGTTCATTTTCCGGGTCAATCGGGTAGGGAAGGAAGAAGGCATCTCCTTTTACGGCAGAAGCTTCTGCGTGAACCCCTGGGGAGAAATGACCTCGGAGCTCGCCGGCAGCAAAGATGCGATCGTGATTGCGGACATCGACCTTGCGGATCGCGACGCGGCGGCCGAGACCTGGGGCTTTCTGAAGAAGCGCCGTCCCCGGGAATACGGCGATCTGGTTCAGGAATAACAAGGTACGACGACCTTCCGGCTTCCCGCGTGTTTTTTTTCGATGATGGCACCTTTCCTTTCTGTGTTTGATTTTTGCCGAGCGCATTATTTTGCCACAATAAACGCCTTCCTTTTTTTTAGCATCACCAGACACGAAATAAAATTCAAGGGAGCTCATTCATGAAGGCAATGGTTTTGAAAAAACTCTCTTCTACTTTTGAAAACAATGGTCCTCTCGAATTTGTCCATATGCCTGTTCCGTCCCCCCGGAAAAACGAGATTCTGTTAAAAGTTTCAGCCTGCGGGGTATGTCACACCGAGCTGGATGAAATTGAAGGTCGGACTCCGCCCGCTGTACTGCCGATGATACTCGGCCACCAGATTGTCGGACGCGTCCAGGAATCGGGAGCAGGAGCGCGCAGGTTTAAGAACGGGGAACGGGTGGGAATTGCCTGGATACATTCAGCCTGTGGAACATGCAAATTCTGCCTCGAAGGACGGGAAAACCTTTGCCGTGATTTTAAGGCCACCGGCAGGGACGCTTGCGGCGGATATGCAGAGTATACTACCGTTCCGGAGCGCTATGCGTACGCAATACCTGAAGGTTTTTCGGACTCACAAGCCGCACCGCTGCTGTGTGCTGGTGCAGTAGGGTACCGGTCTTTGAATCTGACAGGAATCCGTGATGGAGAAAAGATCGGGCTGACCGGTTTTGGCGCTTCCGGCCATCTGGTTCTTAAAATGATACAGCATGAATTTTCGAACACCAGCGTGTATGTTTTTTCCCGGACCGAGGCAGAACAGCAATTTGCTAAAGAACTCGGAGCGGTCTGGGCGGGCAGCCCGGAAGAAGAGACCCCGGAAAAGCTGAAAGCGATCATAGACACGACACCCGCGTGGCGACCGGTTGTTGCGGCGCTGAAGAATCTCGAACCCGGCGGCAGGCTGGTCATCAATGCAATCCGCAAGGAGGAAACTGACAAAGACGCCCTGCTTGCTCTCAATTACCAGCGCGATCTCTGGATGGAAAAGGAAATCAAAAGCGTGGCAAATATCACGCGAAAAGACGTAGAAGAATTTTTGAAACTGGCTGCGGCAATTCCAATCAAACCGGAAATTCAGGAGTACCGGCTTGAGGATGCAAATATTGCGTTGCGTGAACTAAAACAACGAAAAATCCGGGGCGCAAAAGTATTGCTCATTGCATAAGGGGTATTCTACCTGCAGATATGGTCGGTGCACCTGCTGCTTGATGGTCTCAAGGACACTGATTGTTTATAAAACAGTAGGGATCTCTGTCTTCAAAGATATTCAGATTATGGCTGTATGCACTGGCTAAGCACCCTCCACATACCGGGTGCATAGTGCAGGACCTGCATGCAGCACTGCCTGAACGATACTTTCTGGCCTGTTCAGAATCGTAAATATCGGCAAGAGTCTGTTTCAAATTGACCGGAAACTCTGGTCCCAGCGGACATGTATTGACGCGTCGTGTAATTATTCATACCTCAAGGAAGGATCTTGTTGATGTCTTTTTCCGCATAGTTTTCCCGGCGCCACCGGTACGGTAAATCTATGATGGCGCCCGGATTACGTATCTCGTGCAACGCGCGGAAAGCTTCAGCAAGAATGACGCGATGTTGTGCAGGCTTGAACGGCTCACCGAGCGGATGTCCGAAAGGCCATCTGACAAAAACGGTTCGCGGAGGCTTGACTGCTTCGGAATATTTACGGACAATCGAGATGCCTATCGTCGGGATGCCGGCTTTTTCTATCACCCGCTGTATCAGTCCGACGGACTGATTACAAATGCCTCAGGCGGGAGTCAACAGAACAACATCCACGCTGTCCGCCTTTAGTTTTTGAGCTATTTCAGGTGCGCTCGTCCTTGTCAGAGTCTGGATGTGGCGGCCGGTGATATGACCCATAAAACCATAGTGAGTGTCTGCTATTCGGCCAATGAGCCCTTCCTGCTCGAATTCTTTCAATCGTTCAAGTGGAAACACGATGTTGATGTCTTTGTCGGCATCAGCGTGGTCATAATAATCGTGCGTGATCTTGAGACTGGAAAGGGGTCTCCTTGCATCGAGGGCTCTGTAGGAAGGGTCTCCATCATGGTCTGACATATTGAAAGGTTCCTGGTCAATATGCTGTACACCGGACGTCGTTACAATAGCTATTTTTGAACTTTTAAGGCTTTTTATAACGGGAGTCCAGGGGATATCAAGCGAAGTCAATGGATCGTAAGCGTCTATGAATTTTTTCGCCAGCGATGGGAACCGAGTAATTACTTTTGCGATGAGTTGATTTTTAAGTCTCGCAAAGTCCATGTTTGGACCTCCAATGGAAAAGGTTTTTAAATCCAAAAATTCCACCAAAATGCCGGATGCTGTGCTGGGCCAATGTTTGCTCTCTGCGCCTGCTCCTGCGAAGTTATCTTCGCTCCGACCGTCCGCCTCCGTGCGGACTGCTGCCCTCTCTTCCTCCGCCCGGGAATCCACCTTCACGGCCTCCGCCGGGAGCCGGAGTAAATGTTTTCCCTTCTCTGCTCATACCGCCAGACGGACCGCCCTGCCTGCTACTTTCAGGAACAGGGGTGAACGTTTTATCTCTGCCTGTCAATTCACGTTCCCGGAAACCTCGAAAAACTGCATTGCTGCCTCCACGAGCACCGGTGATGATAAAGCGCTTTGACTTCTGCGGTACGCCTATTCCGCCATACGTTCGTCCATTGAACCTTTTAATCGGATCTATTCTGAAGACCCTGTTTGCGCGACGATCAACGAAGTGGTTTGAAATGATTTCCACCCGCCCGTGTACATGGACGACTCTGTGAAAATCAACCAGAATAAAATATCCGGGAAACCAGAAATCCCACCACCAGAAAGGATAGGGAATCCACGTATAAAGATAGAAATAATCCGGCGGCGGAGCGTAGTAGGTTACTATTGGCGGGCCCTGTTCAGCATAGTAGTTATTCACCACGGTAGTTCCTTCAGAATTGTCATAGTGCGGGCTTGTCTGAGCAGTTTGCCCAGGAGGCGTTCCTTGTTTTACTGCAAGGCTTAGTCCTGTTGTAACTTTCTGGAATCCCCGCAATGCCTCGTCTTTTCCGATATCCAGCCGATTTGCATCTGCAGCGTCTACAACAGATTGCCTCAACTCTCCGATGATGTCGGGTGTAACCGGGTAATCTGCAATCCATCCGTTTCTGGGGGCAATGCCTACGTCTGCCAGCCTGTTTTCGGCTTCGGTTTCATTTGCCGCTGTTGGGAGATTAAGCGCTTCAACCAGCTTGAGTGCAAGATCTCCTTCACGCACCAGGGGTTGGGCTATCGGAGGTTTTATCTCAGCAGGCTGCATCGGCTGGGCATATGTTCCTGCGGGTATTAAACACAAAACAGCAAAAGTTATGAGTAAACGTTCAAACGACTTTTTCATGTGCCACCTCGGAGTCGAATTATTTGAATCTTTGGTATCATAAGGCATTTTTCTGTGTTTATGAGCCTGTTATTTTTATAGCACTTGCCGCAAATCCTGTCAATTTGCTCACGATAAAATAATAATTATGAAATTAATATATCGAAAAAGCGGCATGACAAGGAAGTAACGAAATAGATAAGCAGACATCAACGGTTTGTTCTGAATGCAGATGGCGATATCGTTAAGTGGATTAATATTTGTCTACTTCTTTAAAGCAGAATATTCCAGGATGATGTATATTATTATAAGCATAAAAATGTTTAAAAATATTATTTATGCATGCCGAAAAAGGGCTTGACAGGGTTGTCATTTTATCATAGTATTTTACCGCAACAGATAAGATATCTTATGACAGATTTATTGTGTTTAAAAATAGAGAGAAGGAGGAAAGTTGAGATGGCACAAAAGGGTTTTATAAAAGTATTCTTGAGTGTTGTATCACTGGTGCTGCTTCTTGGTTTCTCGGTGTCTGCACAGGCACAGCAGAAAGTCATCAAAATTGGTGCTGTTTATCCTTTAACCGGCAATATTGCCTCAACAGGTCTGGACAATAAGAGGGGTGTTGATCTAGCAGTAGATATCATTAATGGCAAGTATGATCTTGACCTCCCCCTGGCAAAAAGCGAAGGTCTACCGAATCTTGGCGGTGCAAAGATCGAAATTGTTTATGCCGACACCAAGGGCGACCCCAAAAACGGCATGTCTGAGACCGAACGTCTTATTACCCAGGAAAAGGTTGTCGGTATAATCGGCGCTTACCAGAGTTCCGTGACAAAGACAGCCAGCCAGGTAACAGAAAGGCTGAAGATTCCGTATGTTTGCTCGGATTCCTCTTCTCCTACCTTGACGGAAAGAGGGTTTAAGTATTTCTTCAGGGTAAGCCCTCATGATGCGATTTTTGCTCATGACCAATTCCAATTCCTGAAAGACCTCGAAAAGAAAACCGGACAAAAAGTTAAAACCATTGCCCTGCTTTATGAGAACACAGAGTTCGGCGCCAATGTGGGCAAGGCCGAGAAAAAGTATGCTGAGCAGTATGGATACAAGGTCGTTGCCGACGTGACCTATGCTGCGAACGCGACTGACGTGACGAGCGAGGTCGGCAGACTGATGAGCAGCAACCCGGACGTTTTACTGCATGCTTCCTATATTACCGATGCCATTCTGTTTACCAAGACCTTTAAGGAAAGAGGGTTCCAACCGAAAGGCATCCTGACGATGGCGGGTTATATCGAACCGGGTTATCTTCCGGCAATCAAGGCAGACGGGAATAATATTATGGTAAGATCCACCTTCGCCCTTGATCTTGCAAAAAAGAAGAAACTTGTTGCCCAGGTCAACCAATTGTTTAAAAAGAAATACGGCATAGATATGAGCGAAAATGCTGCCAGAAGCTTCATGGCACCCTTTGTCCTTGCAGAAGCCATCAACCGGGCTAAGACAACGGAAGCAGAAGCCGTGGTAAATGCGCTCCTTGCGACCAATATCCCCGGCAAGCAGATCATCTATCCCTGGAAGGGAATAAAATTTGACCCCCAGTCACACCAGAATATTTACGCACAGGGAACACTGGTGCAGATTCTGAATCAGGAATATGTGACGGTATGGCCGTTTGATGCGGCGGCCAAGCAAGTTGTATGGCCTTTCCCGGCATGGAAAGGCAGAAAGTAGAATGTTCCTTGTGGTCGGCAGCAGGACGGATATCCTCCTGCTGCCGGACCGCAGATGAGGTTGATATATGTCTAATGAATTATTGCAGCAACTTATAAACGGTTTACTGATCGGATTCATGTATGCGCTGATAGCCATCGGGCTGACTCTTGTCTGGGGCGTCATGAATATCGTGAATTTTGCCCATGGCGACTTCCTTATGGTCGGGATGTTCTCCTCTTTCTGGCTCTTTACTTTGTATGCAATCGATCCCATTTTTTCTATTCCGATATGTTTTCTGCTCATGTTTTTGCTTGGGGTAGGCATTTATCGATTTATTGTGAGCAAAGTAATGAAAGGCCCCATGCTGGCGCAGGTGGTTGTCACCTTCGGAGTGAGTATTTTTGTCGCGAATCTGGCTGTTTATTTCTGGACCCCGGATTTCCGGCTTCTGCCCGCGACGATTCTTCAGGGAACATGGACTCTCGGGGATATCGACTTCAGTGTTCCGAAAACCGTTTCCGCCATCGGGAGCATCGTTACTTCTTTCTGCGTTTATCTTTTTTTGAAGAAGACGAAAATGGGAAAGGCAATTCTGGCAACGGAAATGGACCGCGAGGCGGCTTTGCTCATGGGAATCAACACGGAACGTATTAACTCGATTTCCTTCGGACTCGGGTTGGCGCTCGTGGGTGTTGCCGGTGCGTTTCTTTCCACATATTATTACATCTACCCGCAGGTGGGAGGGCAGTTCGGAACTCTCGCGTTTTGCATCGTTGCACTGGGCGGTTTCGGCAGTATCGGGGGGGCATTCATTGCCGGGATACTGGTAGGTCTGGTTCAGACGCTGGGAGGGTTCTTTTTCGATCCAGCGTACAAATACGCTATTGTGTTTATGATCTATCTTATTACAATGTGGATAAGACCGCAAGGTCTTATGGGGTGGTAACGTATGTTTCGTTTAACAGCTCGACAGATTGTGCCAGGAGTCATTATTCTCCTATTACTGCTAGCCTTTCCGCTGGTTGTCCAGGCGACATTTCCGATACATGTCATGATCCTCGTGTTCCTGTTCGGCATGCTCGGAATCGGCTGGAATATCATGGGCGGCTATGCAGGGATGTTTTCATTCGGGCAGGCGGCTTTTTTTGGAATAGGAGCCTATACTTCGTCCTTCCTCTCAATGACCTTCGGGGTTAATCCCTGGATAGGGCTCGTAGTCGGCGGAGTGGTTGCTGCACTGGTTGCTGCGGCAATCGGATATCCCTGCTCCAACCTTCGCGGCCACTATTTTGCTATCGCGACTATTGCCTTTGCTGAAATTGTAAGGGTTGTATTCAATAACTGGAAACTGGTAGGCGCCGCAGAAGGGCTATCCCTGCCTATGGTGGATGAGTCTCTTACCAACTTTATGTTCCACACTTCGAAGCTTCCTTACTATTATATTGCACTGGCTTTTCTCATTATCTCACTGATCGTTTGCTATTTTGTCGCCACCTCAAAAATGGGCTACTATTTCCGGGCTATCAAGGAAAGCCATGATGTCGCGGAGGTCCTGGGTGTGGATGTCGTCCGCTACCGGTTGATCGCTATCATGATAAGCGCATTTCTGAGTGCGGTAGCGGGAACGTTTTACGCACAATACATACTTTACATCGATCCCGAGAGCGTCATGCTTATGGCAATATCGGTGCAGATCGTTTTGATTACCATGCTCGGCGGCGCGGGCAGCATTATGGGGCCGGTGATTGGCGCGGCTGTCTTGATCCCCATCGCAGAATATACGCGTACCATGCTCGGCCATAAAGGGACCGGCGTGGATATGCTGATATACGGTTTTCTCATCATGCTCATTTCGATGTACCAACCCGCGGGAGTCTGGGGTTTTCTTTCTAGGATAGGCAGGAAAACAAAATGAACAAAGCGCTATGCTTAGACGTCAAAGGGCTGTCGATGTGGTTCGGCGGCCTTGCGGCCAACAACGATGTAAGCTTCTCCGTGGCCGAAGGAGAAATTGTCAGCATCATCGGACCGAACGGCGCGGGCAAATCCACGCTGTTTAACTGCGTCACCGGATTTTACAAACCGACCAGCGGTAGTGTAACGTTTTACGGCAAGGAAATCAGCCGCATGGGGGCCGATAAAATCTGTAAACTGGGAATAGCGCGCACCTTCCAGATTGTACAGGTAATCAGCGATATGACCGTCCTTGAAAACGTAACAACAGGAGCATTGTTACGCTATAACCGGGTCAAACCGGCCAGGGAAAAGGCAGAAGAAATTCTCGCTTTTACGGGATTGCTTGAGAAAAAAGACTATCTGGCACCATCACTTACCATCGCGGATAAGAAGCGGCTTGAGGTCTCCATGGCATTGGCCACCCAACCGCGACTGCTGATGCTTGATGAATCCATGGCAGGCCTCACCAAGGTAGAGCTGAACCAGATCATCGATCTGATCAAAAAAGTGCGTGACAGCGGGGTGACGCTGGTTGTTGTGGAACACGTGATGGAAGCCGTAATGAAAATATCAGACCGAGTCGTCGTTCTGAATTCCGGCAAAAAGATCATGGAAGGAGCACCGAAGGAAGTGGTCTCCAATCCTGAAGTTATTCAAGCTTATTTAGGGGAAAAATACCGTGCTGTCTCTCAATAATATATCCGTTGGTTATAAGGGTCTCCTGGCTGTCCAGGATGCCTCATTTAAGATCAATGACGGGGAGATCGTGAGCCTTATCGGTTCAAACGGTGCCGGGAAATCGACCATCGTTAAGGCCATCTCCGGTCTTTTGCATCCTCAAAAGGGTGAAATTACTTTCAAAAACATACCGATTCACAAGACGGCTCCCTTCGATATCGTAAAGCTGGGCATTTCCATGATTCCCGAAGGGAGAAGGCTCTTTGGAAGATTGTCCGTGCTGGATAATCTCTTGATGGGTGCGTACGCGATTTCATCCAAGTCGGAAATTGAAAAAAACCTGCAGACGGTCTTCGAGTTATTTCCCATTCTGAAGGAAAGACAAGCGCAACGCTCCCAAACCTTCAGCGGCGGTGAGCAGCAGCAGCTTGCCATCGGACGGGGTCTTATGTCCAACCCGTCGCTGCTTGTGCTGGATGAGCCTTCTCTGGGACTCAGCCCAAAACTGGTTTCGGAAATATTCCGGATTGTCAAGGAAATCAATGCCCGGGGTGTCACGATCCTGCTCGTCGAGCAGAATGTTTTCGAAGCTCTGGAGATTTCCCACCGCGCCTATGTTCTCCAAACAGGACACATTGTGATGGAAGGAAAAAGCCAGGAACTCCTGCAAAGCGATCTCGTGCGGCAGGCCTATCTTGGCATGTAGTCCGTTCTGATTGAGTGAATCAGGTATGAATTTCATCATGAAATATGGGAAAACAGGATTGTCTCTTGATCTTCCTGATACTCTAGAGCCGACTGTTATCCAGAAGCAAGTAATGCCTGTTTTGCAAGACCCCGAGAATGCCGTCCTGTCCGCTTTTGCAAATCCCGTACAATGCAAGACACTCCGCGAGGAGGCAGCAGGCTCCCGCAGCGCCTGTATTTTAATCTGCGATATTACGCGGCCGGTGCCGAACAAACACATTCTTCCTCCCCTGGTAAAAGAGCTGATTGCGGCGGGGATGAACCCCCAGTCGATCTCGATCCTTGTTGCAACGGGCCTTCATCGGCCGAGCGAAGGCGATGAACTTCGTGAACTGGTGGGAAGCGACTGGGTCATGAATACCGTCTCTGTCGCGAACCACTACGCCCGCAATAGTGAGGACCACGAATATATCGGAACGACCACGACCGGCATCGAAACAAGGCTCGACCGCCGGTTTCTGAAAGCAGAACTTCGCATTGTCATCGGGCTTGTGGAACCGCATTTCATGGCAGGATATTCCGGAGGAAGAAAGATCGTGGCCCCCGGCGTTGCTTATGAAAAGACGATCCGGTCCTTTCACTGCGCAAAGATTCTTGAGGATTCCAAATCCGCAAGCTGTGTCTTAGAGGGAAATCCGCTGCACGAGACGCAGATGGAAATTGTGCGGATGGTAGGAAAGTGTTTCGCCATCAATACCGTCATTGACGAAGACAAAAAAATGTCTTTTGTGAACTTTGGAGAGATCGAACAAAGTCATCTAGAGGCCGTATCTTTTGTACGACCGTATGCAATTATTCCGGTCCATCGCAGGTTTAAGACAGTTTTGACCAGCTCTGCAGGCTATCCCCTCGATAAAACATACTATCAGACAGTCAAAGGAATGGTGGGCCCCGTTGATATTCTGGAGCCCGGCGGAGATATTATCATTGTTTCCGCATGTTCAGAAGGCGTCGGATCGCCTGAATACGCAGAGGCCCAGTTGTGTCTTGTGAATCAGGGACCAGACAAATTTCTTGATGAAATTTTGGAGAAACGGTACGCAGCGGTTGATGAATGGCAGACGGAAATGCAGGTCAAGGCCATGAAGAGGGCAAATATTTATTTGTATACCGAGGGGTTAACAAAGGAAGAACGGTCCATTACCGGGGTTTCCCTGATTCCGTCTCCGGTGGCCGCGATCATGGATAGTGTTGCGCGCCATCGTGATAACCGTATAGCCGTAATTCCCGAAGGACCGTACGTGGTTCCTATGTTTATACCATCTCCATAAACTGCATACTCTCTTCAGATGCAGTTGTTTTCCCCGCGATGCTGCCTGTCTCAATACTCGGCGCCTTTCCTTTCTTTCAGAACATCTTTTTCAATATCCCATGATGACATTTTTGTTAAAACGATGTTTGTATACTGCTGTTTAGATAGAAAAAATAGTTTTTTCGCGCTGTAATGCAATGCAGTATTGTGCAATTTTTTGTTGCTAGAGGCCATAATTTTGTGTAATATATAAGACTAACTTTTTTATTACAAAAACACACGAATCTCAGGAAAGTATAATCTGGTAATGAAGGTAGCACAGAATATATGGAAGAGCGGTAATAGCCTTATGTCCTCTGCAGACGGCCCCCTCAATACGTCTGCCCAACTTGCTCTTGTTTTTGGGTCAAAACCCGTTTTAGAAGAACGGTTCTTCTATCAGAAGATGCGAAGCCTCTATCCGAACGCTCACATTTTAGGGTGTTCAACCGCAGGAGAAATACAGGGAACGCAGGTATATGATGATTCAGTGGTAGCAACTGCGATAACCTTTGAAGCCACGCGGATTGAAAGAGCGCGGATTACTCTGAAAGAAGTAGAAAATGCATTTCAAGCCGGAGAAAGACTTTCTCACGCACTAGCAAAAGACGGACTGGTTCATCTATTCGTTTTATCGGATGGATTGAACATAAACGGCAGTGATCTTGTCCGGGGTCTTACGCAGCACCTCCCAAAAGATATAACCGTTACCGGAGGACTGGCCGGCGACGGCGACCGCTTCAAGAAAACACTCGTATTCTGTGATGGAGATCCGGAAACAGGAACAATTGCCGCCATCGGACTGTACGGAAGCAATCTGCAGGTCGGGTACAGTTCCCGGGGAGGTTGGGACCCTTTTGGACCTGAGCGGCTGATTACCCGCTCGCAGGGAAATATTTTGTATGAACTGGACGGCCGGTCCGCGCTCGAACTTTACAAAAAATATCTTGGGGAACATGCGAAAGGGCTTCCGGGATCAGCTCTTCTTTTCCCCCTTAGCCTTCGTACGCCGGGAAGCAGAGAAACCGGGGTTGTCAGGACTGTACTTTCCATAAATGAAGAAGACCAGAGCATGATTTTCCCTGGTGACGTCCCGGAAGGGGCCTATGCGCGTTTTATGAAGGCGAATTTCGACCGGCTGATAGACGGCTCTATCAATGCGGCCAAAAGCTGCTACGGTGCCGTGGGATCTGCACCGCCGGATCTTGCGATACTCATCAGCTGCTTCGGCAGAAAGATGATCTTAAAACAAAGGACAGAAGAAGAAGTGGAAGGTGTGCGGGATGTTTTTGGGGACAATACGGTGCTTACGGGTTTTTATTCCTATGGCGAAATCTCACCATTCACTTCAAGCGGGAGTTGTGAATTGCATAATCAGACCATGACGATTACAACGTTTACGGAGCGCGGATCATGAATCAGATGCACAGTCTCCTGAAACGACAGCTCAAAAAATTTTTCAATAGTACGTACCCTGTTCCACAGGAGTGGGAGCCGTTTATTAATGCAATCAACAATGCCTATCGGGAATTCGATGAAGACCGTGCACTCCTTGAACGTGCCCTCGAACTCAGTTCTCAGGAGCTGATCGAGGCCAATTCCGAAATGCGGGCCATTTTTGAAGCTCTTCCTGATCTGCTTTTCAGATTTGATCACGATGGAAGAGTTATTGATTACAAAGCGGGGAGAGTAAATGATTTATACTTCTATCCTGAAAAACTAATCGGAAAGCGTATTCAGGATGTTCCTCCTGCGCATGTCGGAAGCAAGTTCCTGGAGTGCATCCGGAAAGTTCAGGATACAAAAGCAATACAAAGCTTTGAATATTCATTGCCGATACAGGACCGGGAATGTTTTTATGAGGCAAGGCTTCTGCCTCTCATTGAGGACCAGATCATTGCCATCGTACGGAACATTACCGCCAGAAAAAAAGCGGAACTGGCCCTGAGACAAAGCGAGGAGGAATACAGAACGCTTGTTGAGAATATCAACGCGGGCATATACAGGAGCAGTCCGGATGTATACGGACATTTTATACAAGTAAATAACGCCATGGTAAAAATTTTTGGCGCTGCTTTTGCAGAAGATTTGATAGGGTGCTGTGTTCTTGATTTTTATAAAGACAAAGAGGCACGAAATGCTTTCCTGCAGGAAATAGATCAAAAAGGCTTTGTAAAAGACAAGGAATTGTACCTGCGGAAACAAGATGGAACACCCATCATCGTATCCTGCACGGCGGCAATTCAGTATGATGCATTCGGCAGCAAGCGCTGGATTGATGGCGTCATGGAAGATATCACGGAGCATAAAAAGATTGAAGAAGAGATTGCCAAAACGTCCAAACTGGAATCGCTCGGCATCCTGGCCGGCGGCATTGCGCATGATTTTAACAATATTCTCACCGCAATTCTAGGCAATATTTCCCTGGCAAGGATGAAAACGGAGCAGGGGGGCGTTGTTTTCTCCTGTCTGGACAACGCAGAAAAGGCTTCAATACGGGCGCAAACCCTTACGCAGCAACTACTGACATTTTCGAGAGGTGGAGCGCCGGTTAAAAAAGCGTCGTCCATCAACGATCTTCTCCGTGATTCCGCAAATTTTGTCATAACCGGTTCCAATATCCGGTGCGATTTTCATATTCCTGATGATCTTCCGGCCATCGAGATTGATGAAGGTCAGATCAGCCGGGTTATTCACAATCTCGTTATCAATGCGCAGCAGTCCATGCCGCAGGGTGGTGTGATTCACATACAGGCTGAGCGTATTGCAATCACCAGTACATCTGACAACCCTCACGGGCTTCCGCTACAAGATGGAAACTACGTAAAAATAAGCATTCAGGACCAGGGGATTGGAATACCGGAAGAATATTTGGGAAAAATTTTCGACCCCTATTTTACCACAAAGGAGAAAGGCTCCGGACTCGGACTGACCACAAGTTATTCCATCATGAAAAGGCACGGTGGACATATCGCCCTGCAGTCAACAGTCGGCACCGGGACGACGTTTTTTCTTTATTTGCCTGCATTGCACGAGGGTGCGGTGACAAAAAAGAAGGAACAGCGATCCCAGACAAAAGGACACGGGAAAATACTGCTGATGGACGACGAGGAAATTATCAGAGACGTCGGCGGAGGGATGCTGCGGTACCTGGGATACGACGTTACCGTTGCTAAAAATGGTGCGGAAGCAATTTTTCTGGCAACCGATGCGATGAAACGCGGTGAGAGTTATGACGCAATTATCATGGATTTAACCATCCCCGGTGGCATGGGCGGAAAGGAGGCTGCATCCCGATTGCAAGCGCTGGATTGTTCGTCGAAGATAATTGCCTCGAGCGGTTATTCCAACGATCCGGTATTGTCAGAATATAAGAAGTACGGTTTCTGCGCGATTGCACCAAAGCCATATGGCATTGAGGAATTAAGAAATATCCTGCATCAGGTCATTACAAAGAATTAGAATTGCAGAATACGCAGAGAGTTCGGAACGTCTCCTGAAGCCGAAAGGGATGAAAAAATTGCCGGGAAAAATAATTATGATTTTCCCGCTGTGCAGAGTTCTTCTTTTTTGAGCTGAAGCGGCGCGACGTCTTGCTTCCAGATGTCAATTGTCTCGGTGATATGCTGCCACATCCAAGTCCTTGCTCTTTCCGGTTCCTGTTTCCGGATGGCTTTAAAAATTTCCCAGTGTCGCACTGCTGAACGATCGACAATGGTCGGAATTCTGTTGACGATAAAAAGCTGATATTGCAGCAGATTCCTTATATTGCTCAAAGTTTTAAAAAGAATGCGGTTTCCTGCAGCCTTCGCTATCGCATAATGAAATTCCACATCTTTTTCACTAAATGATTCTATATCACCTTCCGCGACACTCCGGTCCATGTCTTTTAACAGTGATTCAATTTCAGAAAGAGTTTCTGCCGTGCAATTTTGAGCGGCCATCATGGCGAAGTAGGATTCTAAAGTCCTTCTTGCTTCCAGAAGCTCCTCTATAATCGGTGCGCCATGCGTTGCGAACACGCCTTTTCCATGACAAATTTCCAGTATGCCGAGGGTTGCGAGATTTTGCACCGCCTCGCGCACAGAAAGAACACTCGTTCCGCTCTTTTTTGCCAGATTCTCCAGAGAGGGCAGCTTATCCCCGGGCTTGATTTCACCCGTAACAAATGCATCAAGAAGATTCTTAATTACGATGTCTCCAGCCTTAATCATTGCTCTACTATAATTTTCTCGGCTTAAGACGTCAAGTTTTTTTTATATCAGAACCGTGCTTTTTATTATCCCGGGTTGCTTTCACATCAACACGACCGAGTTGCATTAGACTTTAAAGTGGTCGACGGTGCTTTTGAGCTGTCCGGCGAGTCGTGCAAGTTCGGACGAGGCCTGGGCAATCTGCTCGGACCCTCCGGATATCTGTTTGGCGCCGTTCGCCACAGCCTGAATGTCACCCGAAATCATCTCCGAAGTCGCCGACATCTCTTCCGTGGACGACGCAATCTGCTGCACCATGTTCTGGAGCGTATTTACGCTCGTAACAATCGATTCGAGCTGCGTACCGGCCTCCGTAGAAAACTTCAGACCGACCTCCACCTTTTCATTGGTGGTCGCCATGGTCGCAACCGTGGAATCGACTTCTCCCTGGATCGCCCCGATCATCTGGCTGATTTCCGACGTGGCATTGGCGGTGCGCTCCGCAAGCTTCCTGACTTCATCGGCAACAACGGCAAACCCGCGGCCCTGCTCTCCGGCACGGGCAGCCTCAATGGCAGCATTCAGGGCAAGCAGGTTGGTCTGATCGGCTATATCATTGATAACACTGACGATTTTACCGATCTGCTTGGAGCGGTCGCCCAAAGTCTGCACCACCGCAGTGGATTTAGCCACGGTTTCCGAAATGGCCTTTGTCTCCTCAACCGACTGGCCCACAATGTTTGCGCCTTTCTTTGCAATTCCGGAGGTATTGGCTGCTGACGTGGAAATCTCCGAAGAGTTTTTCGCAACATCCACAATCGTCTGGGACATTTCCTCGGCTGAAGTGGCAATCTGGGTCGCCCGGTTGCTCTGGTCGCGCATGGTCTTGGTGATTTCTTCGGCGTTCGCACTCAGTTCTTCGCTTCCTGATGCCACGCTGGCTGAAGCGGTCTTGATCTCTCCTACCAGATTCTTGAGGCTTTCGGTCATGCGCTGCATCTGTGCATACACGCCGGTATGCACCTTTCCATTGTCAAATCGCACCGTCAGGTCTCCGTCGGCGATTTTACCGGCAATGTTCGCAAGCTCATCCGGCTCCCCGCCAAGCTGCGCCATGGTCTTTCTGAAGGTCATCGACGCCGCGCCGACCGCCACCAGTGCGGCAATCAGGGCGGAAAGAAGGAGAACAGTAATTACTCTTCTGGTATCGGCAGCCTGTTTCTTCTCCTCTTTCGCGATAATGGCTTCCAGGTCATCCACGTAATTGCCGGTGCCCACAACCCATCCCCAGGGCTTGAATTCAAGGGTGTAACCGCGCTTTAAAATCGGGATGTCGCTCCCCATCTTGGTGAAATAATAGTCAATGAATCCACCACCTTCTTTTCTGCCGCTCTCTATGAATTCCTTCACAAAGTATTTTCCCTTTTTATCCTGCAGGTTGATCCTGCTCTTCCCCTCAAAATCCTTTTTGCCGAGCAGAACCACGTTCACGCCTTCAATCGTGTCAGCCCAGAAATACCCTTCCTTCCCGAACCGGAGCCCCCGCAGCACATTCGCGGCAAGGGTTTTGGCCTGCTCCGCTTTCAGCTCACCCTTTTCCTGGCGATCATGAATGTTCTGGAGCATCGAAACCGCGGTTTCAACCTCCGATTTGGCAAGAGCGTCGTAGTCGGCAAACAGGTTCTTTCTCAGTTCCGCGATGCTGTCCTTCGCTCCCGAATAGCTCTGATAGGCTGCTATGCAGCAGAGCAGTACGGCCACCAGCACGCAGCTTAAGATGGTGGTGAAGGCCAGCCTCTTAGCAAAGGTCATTTTCCCAATTTTATTCATTATACACTCCTCACTTTTTTTACGGCGCCGGAAGGGGGGCCGGAATTTTTCTCGTGGTGATAACAGCGCAACTATTTGTTATCTTGTGCATTATTTAATGCATACTCAGCACAACTCCGCTTCGTGATCATTTTATCGGCATTCCAACCGAAAACTTAAGGAATATTATGAATACAAATATGACATG
This sequence comes from Nitrospirota bacterium, assembly GCA_963663225.1. Classification (GTDB taxonomy): domain Bacteria; phylum Nitrospirota; class UBA9217; order UBA9217; family UBA9217; genus JBAZLV01. The sequence goes on from OY760142.1 coordinate 2,020,005, forward strand.
TATCAAAGCATGTTCCCTTTATGCTGTTTCGTCACGTGGCATATTGCCTTTGCTATGCATATCTGCGGAAGCTGCGGGGTTCGTAAAACAGGATTGTTCTCCGGCTGTTTAATCGGGCATGCAATTCATGCTTATATGCAGGATCGTTTTGCCTTGACGTTCTTTTGAGATTGCCCTATCATTATGTACATATTGCGATGACAAAAGGCAGTGCATATTCATAGAATTATTCAAAGCTTGTGCACGCCGAAACCGGTTGCAAGCCATATAAATGACATTGTTCAACCAGCCTTGGATGTAGGTGCTAAGAACCTTCGGGAGGCTTCATGAACGTCGTTTCCTTTAGCGGCACTGATCAGGGCAAAAGAAGAAGCAACAATGAAGATGCTTACCTGCAGAATGACGGGCTGCTTCTCTATGCTGTCGCAGACGGAATCGGCGGTAATGCAGGCGGCGAAGTGGCAAGCCGTATTGCCGTTGAAACGGTTGAAGAGACGATAGCAAACATCCTTCGAAACGAGAGTACAGTTCCTCCATCGACCGCCATTAGTGATGCTGATCCACAGTTGTCCTTGTTGCAGCAAGTAATTACTCTAGCAAATCAGAAAATCCTCAGGAACAGTTTTCAGCATCCCGCCCTTTCAGGCATGGGGACGACGCTCACCGTTGCGTTCTTCAGAAGGAATCACCTCTTTATCGCAAACATCGGCGACAGCCGGGCGTATCTCTTCCGGTCAGGGACGCTGAATCAGTTGACTGCGGATCACTCCTTTGTGGCGGAGCGTGTAGCGTCCGGTCTGCTGACACCTCAAGAGGCAAAACTGAGCCCGTATCGCCATGTGATCACGCGGGCGTTGGGAATAGACGACATGATTCGGGCCGATATTACGAAGCATGCACTGCAGCGGGATGACCTGATTCTGCTTTGCACGGACGGACTGACGGAAATGCTTGAGGATTCAGAGATACAACATATTCTCTCTGCATCGCAGGATACGGTTGTGCAAGAGCTGCTGGCTGCTGCGAATGATCGGGGCGGTGTGGACAATATCACAACAGTGGTTGTCAGAGTAAAAGAAGTTTGATGTCTTGTGCAGATAATGCATGAAAGCGGTATTTTCTATTTCATAAGCCGCAGTCCGGCACATTTCCTGTGGCCGATTGCTGCTTTTTGACCTACCGCTCTCGTATCATCTCTGCAACGCATTCGATATGATAGGTATAGGGAAACATGTCAACAGGCTGAAGACGGTTGAGCCTGAAACCGAAAAGATGGAAGTATTTTAGATCGCGCGCGAGCGTGGATGGATTGCACGATACATAGATGATCTTTTGCGGCACAAACGCAAGGATGCGTTCGAGCGTTTTTAGCGTTGCACCGGCACGGGGCGGGTCAAGCACGATGACATCAGTCTTCATTTTCCTCTGGAGCAGCATTTTAAGCCCTTTTTGCATATCGTCAGCGATGAACTCAGTATTTTTAAGACCGTTTAATTCGGCGTTTGCGGCAGCATCCTCTATAGCGGAGTAGCCTGATTCAATGCCGATTACGGACCCGGCCTTTTGGGCGATTGGCAGCGCGAAATTCCCGATGCCGCAATAGAGATCGAGCACCGTTTCGCTTCCGGACAGCGCGGCGAACTCCATGACCGTCCGGACCATATTGATGTTCTGTTCCCAGTTGACCTGAAAAAAGTTCCCTTCCGTGGCGTGAAACGTCAGTCCTTCAAGTTCAAGCATAAGGCGGTTTTCACCGTGCACAAACGCTTTTTTCTTCCGGGCAAAGCCGGTTATGCCGATCACTTGGGGCGCTATCTTGACAAGATCGGCAAAGAATGCTTCAGGAAGTGAAAAAGACTCTTCGTCGCTGAACAAAAGAATGTGAACCTTTTCTTCAGGTGTTGCATTAATATGGATTTCCCTGAGCGCTGGAAGTTGAAACGACAGAGATCGGACGGCATCCAGGGTTTTATTAATAATCGGATGGATGAGAAAGGCGTTTTTGACTTCGATCAGATTGTATGTTCCCTGCCGGAAAAAACCGATCTGCTGTTTTCCATCCACGGTTCGTACGTTGAACTGGGTGCGCAGACGGTAGTGTTCGGTGCGTGGTGAGGGGAGAATGGAACGTGGCTGCCTCGGCTCCATGCCCCCGATTCTCTTGAGGCTGTCCAGGAGGATGTTCTGTTTAAACTGCAGCTGGGCGGGATATGCGATATGCGGCCAGGTCGCACCGGTGTACCGTTCTTCTGCTGTATGCGGTTGTAAGATCCTGTCTTTCGACGGAGTGAGAACGTTCAGGAGGTCCGCCTCAAAGATCCCTTTTCTTTTTCTGCGGACGGCAATAGTTACGCGCTCGCCCGGCAGAACGCCCGGGACAAAAACCGCTTGGCCTGTTTGGAGACGACCCAAACCGCTGCCGCCATACACAAGCTTCTCAATAAGGATTTCCGCCTGTTCGTTCATTTGAGCAGCTTCTGCACCGTCTCGCGAAGTTGCGTTGTATCGGCGGATTTCACAATATAGGCGTCTGAACTCCAGCTGCCGAAGTCCTGTTTATATTCTTCATACGCAGTGCAGATAATGATGGGAAGGTTGGGGTCCTTTTCCTTCATCCTGCGCAGCGTTTCAATGCCGTCCATGTCAGGCATGCGCATGTCAAGCGTGACGATGTCAAACTTTTCGGATGCCATTTTTTCGAGCGCCTGGGCGCCGTTCGAGACGGTTGTTACGGCGAGGCCCATTTCTTCAAATTCCACTTTGTAGAGTTCTCTGATGTTTTCTTCGTCATCGATAACAAGAATTTTTTTCATGGTCCCTCCTTGGGTCTCATCGCAATGGATATTACGCTTTTTGCTGCACAGAACACGGCAACTTGAATGTAAAGACCGCTCCCCCTGGTTCGTTGTTGCGCATTTCGATCCGCCCTTTATGGGCTTTTATAATTCTGTTCGTGATCGGCAGGCCGAGCCCCGTGCCGCGGGGTTTCGTGGAATAGTATGGATTAAAAATATTATGCATGACTTTTGCGGAAATCCCGGGCCCGGTATCCGCAATTTCGATGGCGGCTTCTCCGGTTTCCTGCACGAAGAAGGTTTTAACGGAAAGCGTGCCGCCATGCTCCATGGCTTCTATCGCATTTTTTATGACATTGATCAGCGCCTGTTTCATCTGCTGAGTGTCTATCGTCAGACAGGGCAGCGAAAAGGAAAGATCGTGGATGACGTGGATACGGCGTTGCGCAAATTCCAGTTCGTACAACATGAGAATGTCACGGATAATATCGTTGATGTTTGCTTCGGATGACTGGAGGGATGCTTCCTTGATATAGGACAGATTATCGTGAATGATCCCTTCAAGACGAGCTACTTCACTGAGAATAATATCGATATATTTTTTATCTTCGCCCTGTTGCAGCTTTTGGGCAAGTCGTCTGGTAAATCCGCCGATGGAAACAAGAGGATTTCTGATCTCATGCGTAATTTCTGCGATCATGGCGCCGAGGGCCGCCATTTTTTCAGACTGGACGAGTTGCTCGTGCAGGGTCCGCATATCTTTATTCATCGTTTCGAGATTGGTGTGAATAATGGCATTTTCGATGGCAAGTGCCGCCTGATGAGCAAACAAGGTGAAAAAGCGGATGTCACCGTCGGTGATGGGGCGCCTGTTAAACATATTGTCCACCAGCATGACGCCGATGACCCTGTCTTTTGCCACGAGTGGAACGGTTGCAAAACTTTCCGCCTGGAGCGTTTCTCTGAGTTCTTTTGGTACGATGGGATTTGAACCCGCATCAACAATATTATACGGCCGTTTATTGAGCGTGGTAAGCGCCAGAACGCCTTCTTCAGGCGCCAGCGGAACGCGGATGCTTCTCGCCAGGGTGTTGAGCGCTGATTCCCGGTGCTCGAAAAGTTCCCCAGTTTGAATCCATTCCAGAAGGTTTTTATGTTTGGTCGTTACTTCGCTCCAGTCGCGGCCAGCCTCTTCCCACGTTGTCGGCCCGATGCCCATCATCCCCTGAAGGGTGTTGGTGCGCTCGTTTGTGAGGAGCAGGAGCGCTCGATTGAAGCCAAGGCCGCTGCCGCCCATTGTGGCCGCGGTCAGAATAATTCTGAGAAGACGGTCCAGATTCAGCGTCGTGCTCATGGCCGTGCCGATATCGTAAAGGATGGAAAGCTCCTGTGCCCGGGTCCGGGCTTCGATGGCTAGGATTTCCATGCGTTCATACATGACGGCATTTTCGACTGCCGTGGCGGCTCCGGCTGCAACAGTGGTCAGAAATTGAAGGTCGGCTTCCTGAAAGGAACGTCCCTCCTGTTTGTGATAGAGCGTGATGACCCCGAGTACCTTGTCCCGGAACAAAAGCGGTACACTGATGACGGACAGTTCGTTTAAACCGGTTGTATCCGGCAATGAAACATCTTTGACCGCGTCCGGGATCAGAACAGATGTTTTTTCCCGCACGACCCGTTCAGCAACGGTGCTGCCTATTTTGGCGTCAAACATTGCTACAGCATCTCCAATAATGCTGTAGGATGAGAACATCTTATGCGGTGGTATTTCCGGAAGATTCACGAGTCTGATGGTGCAACCCTGGGCGCGGATCGATTCCGTACTGTTTTTTGCAACGAGAGAAAGTATCTGGTCAAGATCAAGAGTGGATGTGAGCGCCATGCTGATCCGGTAAATAGTGGCGAGTTCGGTCAAGCGGTCCTGCACATTTTGAAAAAGTTGCGTGCTTCTGATCACGCCTGCCAACTGGTTTGCCGTGGTGGTGAGAAGGGTGATGTCGGATATGGCGGGGCTCCACGAAGGTGCAGAGAGCGCAAAAATAACCCCAAGGCAACGGTCTTCATCCAGAATCGGGGCAGCGGCAAGAGATTTAAATTTCTCAATTCCCGATATGGGAACATAGGAGAATCGGGTGTCGGAAAAAGGGTCTTCAAGGGCCAGAGGTACTCGCTGTTCCGCCACCCATCCCGCGATGCCGACGCCGATAGGGAATGTAATTTTACCCACGGCTTCCTGGTTCAGACCGGTTGCAGCCGCGAGCGTTAATGTTTTGCCCGTGCGGTCAACCAAAAATATGGAGGCGCCGTCCTTGTTCATTCCCTGCGCTACAACCTCGACAATCCGCTGGAGTTTCCTGGGAAGATCATCGGCAGAGTTCGATATCCGGCTTATATCGCTCAGGATGCTCAGTTCTATTTTTTCTATTGTTTCCATAGCAGGGATATCAATCAGATTTTTTTAATGCTTTCCGGTATATTTTTACATACTCCCGGGCCGAGTGCTCCCAGGAAAAATCCTGCTTCATGCCGTTCTGCATCAGGCGTTTCCACGCTTTCCGTTCCTGATACAGGGTGTTGGCATGCTGAAGACAGCGCGCAAGAGCGGAGGCGGAATATTCTTCAAACAACAAGCCGGTCCCCAACCCTGTTTTTGGATTATATGCTGCAATGGTGTCTGCTAATCCGCCCGTTTTGCGGACAATCGGAACGGTGCCGTAGCGCAGTGCGATCATTTGTCCGAGGCCGCACGGTTCATACCGGGACGGCATAAGGAACATGTCGCATCCTGCATAAATATTTTTTGCCATCTGGTCGTTGTACTGCAGTATGATTCGCATCCGGTTCTGGTAACGGCCGGCGGCCTCCGTCAGGAGGTCGTGATATTTTTTGTCACCGGTTCCGAGGATGGTCATTTGTATATCGAGCGTCATGATTTCCGGAAGAGCACCGACGAGAATATCAAGGCCCTTCTGATCAACGAGACGCGTGACCATGCCGAGACTGGGGACATTGGATTCAGGAAGGCCGACTGCAGCTTGCAGCGTCTGCTTGCAATAGTGCTTTCCGGAAAGTCGTATCGGACTGAATGTTTTAGGAAGAGTACGATCGTGAGCCGGATCATAAACAAGATAATCAATTCCGTTTATAATTCCGTAAAGATCCGCCGATCGCTTCGTCAGCACGCCTTCAAGCCCATAGCCGTATTCGGCTGTCTGAATTTCACGGCTATAGGTTTCACTGACCGTCGTGATAATGTCAGAATACACAAGGCCCGCCTTGAGGAAATTGATTTTATCCCAGAATTCTATGCCCTCGTGAGTAAAGAGGTCCCATCCAAAACCGGTCAGGCGCAAGTCTTCTTTGGGGAAAAGTCCCTGATATCCCAGGTTGTGCACTGTGAAGATCGATTTTGCACGGCGCAATTCCTTGTTGTTCTGATAAATTTTTTTCAGGTAAAGCGGTGCGAGGGCGGTCTGCCAGTCATTGCAGTGAATGACGTGGGGGGTGAAGTTCAGATTGCGGCAGAGCTCCGGTATCGCGCGGGAAAAAAAGATGAATCGTTCGGCATTGTCCGGGTAATCGGCGTTTGTCGTGCCGTAGAGTTCCGGACGATCATAGAAAATATCCTTCCCGATAAAATAGACGATAACGTTTTTCCCAAGGGTTCCTTGAAAAACGTCGCAGCGCTCCTTCCACGCACCGAGCGGCACGGAAAATTCCGCAATATGCCGGAGCCCGAAGGCCGCAGGGTTTACCTGGCGGTAGCGCGGCATCACGACGCGAACATCGTGGCCGAGAGATGCAAGCGCTATCGGAAGGCTTCCGGCAACATCAGCGAGGCCGCCGGTTTTAGCAAAAGGAGCAACTTCTGATGCGGCAAAAAGAATTTTCATAGCTTGATTTCCCGCAGGAACTTGGCAGTGTCCTCGGGTGGCGTGGGGTTTATATAAAAGCCCGATCCCCATTCAAAACCGGCAACGTTTGTAAGTTTGGGCATGATTTCGATATGCCAGTGGTAGTAATCATTGCGCTCATCCCTGAAGGGGGATGTGTGGACTACATAGTTGTAAGGGGGATTCGAAAGAGCCCGGTCGTTTCTTCGCAGAATGTCCTGGAGCATCCCCGCTAGATCGTGAAAGTCTTCGTTGGATGAATAGGAAAAACAGGAGACGTGGTTTTTCGGAAGTATCCAGGTCTCAAATGGAAACCGGGGCGCATACGGCGCGAGCGCGACAAAACGTTGCGTCTCCGATACCATTCGCGTGCCTGTTTGCATTTCCTGCCGGATGATATCGCAGAAAATGCAGCGTTCTTTCATATCATAGTGCCGCTTGCTTCCGTCGATTTCGTCCTGCACCTGGATCGGGATAATAGGAAGGGCGATGAGTTGAGAGTGCGTGTGTTCAAGTGTGGCGCCCGCCAGAAGTCCTTCATTTTTGAAAATGAGGGTATACTGAAAGCGCTTGTCTCGCTTCAGGTCCTCCATGCGGTCGCGGTAGGCGCGGAACATGTCCTGGACAGCCTGCTGCGGCAGGGATGCCAGCGTAGCATCATGGTCGGGGCTTTCGATGATTACCTCGTGAGCGCCGATGCCGTTCATCTTGTCGAAGATGCCCTCTCCCTGTCTGTTTAAATCGCCTTCAACCTGGAGCGCCGGGAATTTGTTCGGTACGACGCGAAGCCTCCATCCAGGCCCGTTTGGCTGGCCGGAATCCCGATAGGCAAGGACCTCGTTCGGCGTCGTGCGTTCATTCCCCGCGTCGAAGGGGCAGAATCCGCCGGTTTTTTTTCCGCGCTGGTCGTGAAAATCCGTGGGCCGTTTACCGCGTTCGGATGAGATGATTACCCAGCGACCGGTAATGGGGTCTTTACGTAGCTCTGGCATACATTCTCCTCATATTGCCGGCAGTGCAACAGCCGCATTTTTGTGAAAATATTGAATGCCCTACTCTGTTCGTATTATATCCGTCCTGTATGGTGTTGTCAAAAAGACTCTTGGTATGTTATGATGAAACGGTATGGCAGGTAAAATAGACAAGCTTTCAGTAACGCTCGGGAAAATTCTGCGTGCCCGTGGTCTTGGCGGCCGTCTGCATGAATATCGCATCATCGAAAAATGGGGACAGATGGTAGGCACAGTGATTGCGCGGCATGCACAACCCCACCTGATACGGGGGAAAAGGCTCACGCTTATTGTGGACAGCCCTGCCTGGATGCAGCAGCTTTCACTGCTCAAACAGGAAATTATTGAACAAGTGAATAAGAACCTTGGCAAGGACACGATACAAAGTATTATTTTGAAATTAGGTGAAATTACTTCACCACCGGTATCTCAAGAAAAATTATCAAAAAGCGGCAGCCTCAGCCGGGAGGATGCCGCACAGATTGAAGCCTGTCTCCAGGGAATACGCGATCCTGATGTTAGACAGGCTATCCAGAAGGTAATGGAAAAGGATTTTTTGAACAGAAAAAACATTCTGTGACAGAGAAACAACGACAGAACTTCATGCTGGCAACGATGTATTATTGCTTTTGAGCGGCAATTTAGACCGGCCATAGGACATTTTAAAAACATAGAAATACTGTTTTTTTTGTTGTTTTTTTATAAAGTTGTATGCTAAAATGAACTTTAGAAAATTTTTATTGGTTTAGACTTTAAAAATATTGCCTGTTTTTATCTGCCATCAATCATTGCACCGTTTTATGGTACGTGCTTTCTTAGGGCTGAGGGCGACGCAAACAAACGATTACGACAAGCAGGAGGGGAAACAATATGCAGTGGAAGATGGTAACCGATCCTTTCGATAATATTGGCCTGTCCGCACTTTTGGCGGCAATACCTATTCTCTACCTGTTCTGGGCGTTGGCCTATGTACGTATGAAAGGGCACTGGGCTGCCATCAGTGGAACCATCATTGCTATTCTTGTCGCCATCTTTGGCTACGGAATGCCGGTGGAGCTCGCAATGGCATCCACCTTCTTCGGGAGCCTCTTCGGACTCTGGCCGGTGGGATGGATCGTGGTCACTGCAATTTTCCTGTTGAGCCTCTCCATCAGGACTGGTCAATTTGAAATCATCAGAAACTCTCTTGCTGCGGTTACGGCCGACCGCCGCATGCAGGCGCTGTTGATCGCTTTTTCATTCGGGGCCTTCATTGAAGGAGCCTCGGGATTCGGAACGCCTGTCGCGATTACCGGCGCAATGCTGATTGGACTCGGCTTTGAACCACTATATGCAGCCGCCATCTGTCTTCTTGCAAATACCGCCCCGGTGGCATTCGGCGTCATCGGTATCCCTGTCACGGTTGCCAGCCAGGTTTCCGGCGTTGACCTGACGGCCCTCAGCCAGTTGGTGGGACGCACGCTGCCGTTTTTAAGTCTCATTATTCCCTTCTATATTGTCGTGCTCATGTCAGGCTGGAAAAAAGGAATGGTTGTCTGGCCTGCCTGCCTGGTGTGCGGCGGTTCATTCGCAATAACCCAATGGTATGTTTCCAATTTTATCGGCCCGCAGCTTACCGACATCGCCGCCGCCCTTGTTTCGATCGTCTGTCTTACGGTCTTCCTGCATAGGTGGCATCCGGAGGAAGTCTGGACTTTTGAACACGAGCCTGATGCAGTCAGCAGAGAGGAACTGAAGTATTCAGGGGGGCAAGTATTTAAAGCATGGGCTCCGTTTATCATAATGTCGGTTTTTGTGGCCGCCTGGGGTATCGGACCAATCAGATCGGTTCTTGATTCCTTCGGCATGGTGAAATTAGAAATCCCCATGCTCCATAATGCGGTTATTCGGGGCGGTGTTCCGATGGCGGCAGTTTACAATTTCAATATTCTGAGCGCGGCTGGCACCGCTATGCTGTTTGCGGCCATTTTTTCTATCCCCGTGATGGGCGCGTCCATGGAAACTGTTGTGAGCGTTGCCAAGGAAACCATTGCAAGACTCCTGTGGACCATGGTTACTATTGCGTCCATTCTCGGTTTCGCCTATATCATGAACTTCTCGGGAATGGCGGTTACTCTTGGTTATGCGTTCGCCCAAACAGGAATTTTCTTTCCGTTCTTCGCCGCGTTCCTGGGATGGCTGGGAGTGTTCATGACTGGGTCTGACACGTCATCCAATGCGCTGTTCGGAAAACTGCAGGAAGTTACCGCCCGGGCAATCGGTGTGGACCCTGTGGTCACCGTTGCAGCCAATGCATCGGGCGGGGTATGCGGAAAAATGATTTCTCCGCAGTCGCTTTCTGTTGCAACAGCCGCGACGCACTTGGTAGGACGGGAAGCGGATATTCTGCATTTGACGATCAAGCACTCGATCATTCTGACCGCTTTGATTGGTGTTTTTGTGTATCTTCAGGCATACGTCCTTACCTGGATGATTCCCGTGTATGAGAAAGCCGCCGTTGCTGCGCCGGCCGCAACAGCAGCCGCTGCATCAGCGTCGCAGACGGAAGGGATCATCTATTTGTCGGTCACTCTCGGGATAACGATTATTTTGATTATTTCGGCAATCAGTGCGGCAGGCTCTCGGTCGAGATCTGCTGCCTGATTACTACTTTTGTTAGGTGCTAAAATCGGACCACGGTCCGCAGTCCGGTCTCCGGACAAATGTTTTCGGCAAGGAGATCATTCAGCGGCAAGACCATATTAAAAACACTCAGGATGCGAGCTTCAACAGACAGTATTCCTAATCCAGTACGTAATATTTCCATTCGTTGCCACGTGTAACGAGGTGTGTATTCAAAGTGGGGGAGGAGAACATGGATCGGCAGGACATATATGTTAAGACCGATAAAGCTTCCGAGGAGATACAGAACAGAAAGTACAAATTGTCTCAGGCATTACGCTCGCTCCTGATCATGATTGACGGCACAAAAACTATCGGCTCCTATGTGACCCAGGCTGTAGCGCTCGGAGACGTTACTGCAATGCTTCAGGAGTTGGAACAGCAGGGATTTATCAAAAAAAGTACGGATGCTCCCAGACCCCTGCCGACCAGCATGCCGGGCGGAAAAACTTCACCAGGAACAGGCCAGGAAAAGGGACCTGCGAAAACCGGCGGCGGCATGATAGATCTGGGCACCTTGTTCACATCGGGAGACCAGGACAAAAGCAAAAAAAAATAAATTTTTACCTTTCAGCAGGACTGCTCCGATATCTGTAAATTATCTGCTCAAAACTGCAAGCCGCACAACAACCAGAGACAAGAAAGTTTTTTCTTGTCTCTGGTTGTTGTGATTTGTACTTCCAAATAGTTACATCCACGTATCTTCCTCCCTTAAAAATATCAAAAATTAATATCTCTTTTACGACAAACATTTTAGTTGCATGCATTCCCCTCAATATGATTATTATTGGAGTATTCGTATAATTCATATTATAAATATAAGATTTGTAATATGAACCGCAATTAATTGTAAATTAATGAATTGTTCATAGCAGGAGCGGGCTGCTATAATCTATTTTATAGCGACATTAAAGCACTAAAAACGGTTGAATACTTTATAATACTAATGAATCAAGCTATTAAGCCATTGGCATATTTCTTGCTCAAAAAGTTTATTAGTAAAGTTCTTTTTTTTGTTATTATTAGTATATAATTATTTTAGCTATTTGATAAATGTATTTATCTGAAGAGAAATGATTAGTTTTACCTATTTGACAAATATATTTCTTGATGCTAAAAATACTAAAATTTTTTTTATGCAGCAGAGGTGAATAGATAATGACCGTTCATTTGCTCTGCATTATTTTTACTTAAGACACCGGCGTTTATTTTTGAAGGAGGAAGGTATGGGAAAGAAAGACGAAGTCAGTAATCAGTTTCTTGAAGCTCTTGAATTCCGTGGAATCAAACGAAGAGATTTTTTGAAATTCTGCGGCGCAACCGCGGCTCTTATCGGCCTTTCCGAATTGCATGCACCTCATATTGCAGCAGCCTTGGAGAAAGCTGCGAAAAGACCGCCTGTCATATGGCTTAACTTCGGGTCCTGTTCGGGATGCACCGAGGCTTTTGTCAAAGCATCCTATCCGACTGCAGCAGATGTCATTCTGGATGTGCTGAGCGTGAATTACAACGAGACCATCATGGCTGCGGCCGGTCACCAGGTCGAGGAAGTGCTCGAGCAGAACAGAAAGGCGGGAGGTTATATCCTGATCGTTGAAGGCGGAGTGCCGACGAAAAAAGGATATGGCACAATGGGTGGAAAAGAGATGTTTGATGTTCTGAAGGAAATGGCCGGACCGGCCATAGCTGTGGTTGCGGTGGGCAGCTGCGCTACCGATGGAGGAGTGCCTGCAGCCAAACCGAATCCAGGCCAATACATCGGCACCGGTGCTGCTCTTGAAAAGCTCGGCATTAAGAAACCGCTTATCAACCTTGATCGTTGCGCGCAGAATCCCGAGTATCTTGTCGGTGTGGTCGTCAATTATCTTCTTCTGAAGAAACTTCCCGAGCTTGACAGCCTGGGCAGACCTACCATGTACTATGGTCAGACCATTCATGATAATTGCGAACGCCGCGCGCATTTTGACGCCGGAAGATTTGTGGAAAAGTTCGGCACGAAGGAAGAGGCGCTCCAATATTGCCTTTATAAAGTCGGCTGCAAAGGCCCCATGGTTTATTCGGCATGCCCCAAGATTCAGGACAACGGCCATACGAGCTGGTGCGTCAAGGCGGGAGCTCCCTGTATCGGCTGCGCGGAACGCGGCTGGGCGGATAAGTTTGCTGGATTCTATGAACCGCTTCCGGGTGTCAAGATACCTGGCCTGGGCGGCGTTGAAGCAGGCGCCGACAAGTTGGGCGCGGTTGCAGCAGTTGCAACTGCCGCAGGTATCGCAATACATGCCGTTGCAACAAAAGCTTCAGGCAGGACCAAAGGACATGACGGAGGTGAAAAATAATGGCCAGGATTACTGTTGATCCACTTACCAGAATTGAGGGACACCTGAAGGTTGATGTCGAAATCGAAGGTGGAAAAGTAAAAGACGCATGGATGTCCGGCACAATGTTCCGAGGTTTTGAAATTATCCTGCAGGGCAGAGATCCCCGAGACGCCTGGCATATTGTTCAACGCATCTGCGGTGTCTGTCCGACCTCTCACGGGCATGCCTCTACCATGAGCATGGACGATGCCTTCAAGGTAAAACCGCCTGACAATGGACGGATTATCAGAAATATCGTTGAAGGCGCCCAGTTTGTGCACTCGCACATTCTGTGGTTCTATCATCTGAATGCCCTTGATTATGTTGACATTGTATCGGCACTCAAGGCGCAGCCCCGCGAAGCTTCGCTTAAAAAAGTGCAGAAGAAACTGAAGGCATATGTTGACTCAGGTCAGTTGGGGCCCTTTGCAAACGCATATTGGGGACATCCCGCATACAAACTGCCGCCTGATCTCAACCTGCTTGCAGTTGCACACTATCTCGAAGGGCTTGAAATGCAGGCAAAGGCCGCGCAGGTCAGCGCTCTGTTCGGCGGGAGAATGCCTATGACCATGACGAGCCCTCCGGGCGGCTCCAATCATGTGCCGAGCGTTGACGACCTGAAGAACTACCTGTTCCGCGTGAAAGAGCTTCAGGACTGGATTGACAATACGTTTATCCCCGATGTGCTCGCAATTGCACCGTATTATCTGGATCATGCGGCAATTGGAAAAGGACCTGCCAACTTCCTGTCATGGGGCGTTTTCGAAGATGCATCTTTTGATCCTAAGAAACGACTCTTCCCCAGAGGTGTGCTGCTTGCCAAGGACTTCCCGAAAATTCATGAGGCAAAGCCGGAGGATGTTACCGAGCACGTGACCCGCGGATGGTATAAGAACGGCAAGCCGTTGAACCCCAGCGTCGGCGCGACCGAACCGGAGTTCACGGGATATGATGCAAACAAAAAATACAGCTGGTCCAAGGCGCCACGCCTAAACAATAGACCCATGGAGGCAGGAGCCCTTGCGCGCATCCTTGTAGCATATGCTGGCGGCAACCACACGGTGAAGAAGACCGTTGACGATGTACTGGCAAAACTCGGACAAGCCGGAAAACCGCAGGTTCTGATGAGCGTTCTCGGGAGAATTGCAACGAGGGCCCTGGAAGCAAAGATCGTAGCGGACAATATGTACCAGTGGGGCATCGATATGATTGAAAATATATCGAAAGGAAATACCGCAGTGTACAATGACTACAAAATTCCTGATAAGGCACGGGGAGTCGGCCTTTGGGAAGCACCGCGCGGCGCCCTCGGGCACTGGATTGATATCGAAGGAAAGAAAATAAAAAATTATCAGGCAGTGGTTCCGTCGACATGGTACTGCTCTCCCCGTGATGATAATGGGGTACGCGGCCCGGTCGAGGAAGCTCTTGTGGGCACCAGGGTTGCAAACCCCGAGAAGCCGCTCGAGATTCTCCGGGTGGTCCACTCGTTCGATCCTTGTCTTGCCTGCACCGTGCATGTGATCCATCCCGAGTCGAACCGGATCATGGCCTTTAAGGTCAGCTAAAGGGGGACGATATGGAAAAAAACATGATCAAGGAATGGAATCGCGCATATATCATTGACCACTGGGTCAGGGTCGTCGCCATGGTGGTGCTTATTTTCACCGGTTTGTACATCCAATGGCCGTTTATATCCGGTGGACCGGACAGTTTCATTATGGCCTGGATGCGGTTTTTCCACTTTGTTGCAGCCTATGCTTTTGTTCTGGGTCTTGTGGTTAGGGTGTATCTGGCATTTCGTTCCACGTTTGATGCGGACTGGAAGGATTTCAATGTCATTCAGGCCATCAAAAATATTCCAGACATAGCCGGATACTATCTGTTCATCAAGGGATCACACAAAGACTACAGAAAATACAATCCCTTGCAGGCGCTCTCGTACCTTTTTACGGGCGCGATGATAATCTTTTCCGCACTGACCGGGTTTGCCATTTACCATGGCAATGTATTCGGGATCATTCCGGCAGAGACCGGATTCCGGTGGGTCATAACGCTTCTCGGCGGCGAGTCCTACACGAGGATGTGGCACATTATTACGATGTGGTACTTTATCATCTTCATGGTGATCCACGTCTACATGAGTATTATGATCAACTTTGTGAATAAAGATGGAACATTCATGTCGATCTTCACTGGGTATAAACTGAAAAAACATTAATACACTATGGACTCTGATGAACAATGAACAGATGCGGGGAGGCATGAACATGCCTCCCCGAAATATTTTGATTCTCGGTGTCGGCAACCTGTTGCTTACCGACGATGGCTTCGGTGTTCACGTTGTCAATGCCCTCAAAAGTCACACCTTTCCCGATACGGTAAAACTGCTTGATGCGGGCGTAGTCAGCCACCAGTTGATTCCCGTACTTCATGAAACCGATCTCCTGATTGTCGTGGACGCTGTTGAAGCCGGCGATATCCCCGGTTCGCTGTTCAAATTTTCGCCGGATGACCTGCAGTTCAAGTCGGGCCAGATGTCTTCTCTGCACCAGCTTAGTCTGACTGATGTTCTGCAGATGACAGAACTCACGGGGAAAAGGCCGGAAACGATTATTATTGCGGTTCAGCCTAAAAGCGTTTCCACCTGGTCGCTGGAATTAAGCGATGAGGTAAAGGCAGCCGTCCCAAAGGCCATAGAACTCGTGTTAAATGAGCTAAAGAAAGCCGGAATCTCGTGAAACATGTAGGATCATTCTCTCAGTTTTTTTCCTCGCTGACGATCTCACCGAAGCACAAATTCTGCAATCAATAATTATTTTCTGATATAGTTCAGGCATTGGATCAAGGAAAGCGCATGACATTTCAGACATGGACGGCTTTTGCAGTTGCAGCAGGCATAATACTGATAGTGCCCGGTCCAACGGTCATTGCGGTAATCAGTCATGCCCTGACACAGGGACGCAAGGCAGTCGTACCGCTCATGATTGGTGTAGTTCTCGGTGATTTTACTGCTCTGACGCTCTCTTTGCTCGGGCTCGGCGCTGTTTTTGCGGCCTCAGCAAGACTTTATTTCGGTATAAAACTACTGGGGGCCATATATTTAATATTCCTCGGCTACAGACTTTGGCGTATCAATCCTGAGAATAGGGGAGCAAGTGCTTCAATGAATATGGTTTCCAGAAAGAATCTGGTTGGCGCCTTGTTTACTGTAACGGCACTGAACCCGAAAAGCATCGTCTTTTTTATGGCTTTTCTCCCGCAGTTTATAACCCCTGCGTCAGACGTGTCTCTCCAAATTGTAATATTGGGAGGAACATTTTTAACGCTTGCAGCACTGAATGCGGCGCTGTATGCATCTTTTTCCGGATATCTGCGGGGAAAAATTCAAAATAAAGAAATATATCGATGGCTTAATCGTTGCGGAAAGGCGGTGCTGATTGCAGCGGGAATTCTTGCAGGAGAAATACATCGCTCGATATAAATGCCAACCCGACAGAGAAAAAACGACAGAGGTATGCGAAGAAACGTAACAGAGCCGATAAAAGGTGTTTTTCTGGGGAATATGGTTGAGGATGTTTAGTTTATTTGCCGGCGGCTTTGATGGCCAGTTTGATTTTTTCAGACTTTGGGTCACGTTTTAAGGCATTTTGATACACTACCAATGCTTTCGGTTTAAGCCCGTCCTTCATGTAAAAGTTTCCCAACTCCAGGTAGTAATCAATATGGGATGGCGCCAGTTTAATGGCTTTGACGAAAAATTCTTCAGCTTCGTGGCGTCTGCGCGGCATGTGTGCAAGAGAGAGGGCCTGGTAATAAAGATATTCAGCTTTTGACGGATCAAGACGCACTGCCCCCCGGAACGCCTCTTCAGCTCCCCAAAAATTCTGCACCCGAAACTGCTTCATCCCCTCGGCAAACTGGGCGATGGCGGCAGTTTTGTTGATTTCCTCCAAGTCCATCGGCTGTCTGGTTTCCTGACCATACTTTTTGATTCCACTGGCAAGATCAAGATTGTACTGGTCGCGTTTTTCCTTGATCCGGAGTATGTGGTATGCTTCATTAATGCTTTCAAACAGCGTTTTCATTTTCTGCTGTATGTCTGCATACTGAGGATCGGTGTATCGATCAGGGTGGTAAAGCTTGGACAGGGTATAATACGCTTTTCTGATTTCCTGTGGTGTCGCACTGTGCCCCACCCCGAGCACTTCGTAGTAATTTTGAATATCAAGGCTGTCATATGCGTTCTGGAGCAGCTCTTTGTTGACCGTTGTTTCCGTTACGACAACATCAGGTGCTGTATCATCAGAAGATCGCTGCTCGTCACGAAACAGAAATTCTCTCTCGTCCTGATCTTTTACTGCGCCCTTCTCCGCCAGTTTGAGGGCAAGAAGTATGTATAATGCGCTGAGCGTTTTCAAATCGCCGAGGTTGGATGCATTGCAAAGATCCTGGATGCTGGATTTTCCGTCAATGAGCGAAAGGATTGTGCGCTCTGTGGGATCGAGATCAGAAGCCTGAAAAGAGGGGGAAGGGTCAGAGGCTTTTCTGATAATGGTGTTCATCGAAGGAAGTGAAGCGCGAATATTCTGCCAATCGAGGCTGCGGATTCCTTCCAAGATAAGCTCTGCGGTGTTCATTTGGAAAGGGACAATTTCGGCGCCGGCCAGGACACCATCCTCATAGCGGTACCGGCCCTCCCGCCAGGAAAAAAGATTCAGGATGTTCCGTTTTGCCTGCAACTTTGTTTGGGCAACCAGTTCCTGGGGGGTAAGAATTCCCATTTCAAACAGGATGGAGCCGATCTTCTTCCCATTTTTTGCCTTTGTTTTTGAAGCCTTGTCAAGGTGGTCCTTGGTTATCTTTCCTGAGCTCAACAGGTATTCTGCCACTGAATCATCGTCAGTATTAGATGAAACGAATATTATTTCGCCCTGTCTGAAAAAAATTTTGACTACTCGTGTCTCATGCTCAAAAAAGACGGTCCCTGTCTTCCGGCCTTTCCGGAGTTCCAGAATAAGCCAGGGCAGGGTCATGTATTGTATGTCACCAGTGGACGAAAGCATAAGGCACCTAGTTGGAAAAATAATATAGCATTTTTTGGCAGTTTATGCACGTTTTTTTGATCTGGGACCATAATGTGCGATGATAGTGCACATCTCGACAGAAAACAGTTGACATCTTCTATGAATTTATTTATAGTTTAAGCCTAAGACTTTATGATGAGGTCATGCAAGAGACAGTGCGATGTTTGTCATTTTAAAACCCGGGAAGAAATCTATGAGCATGACGGAGCAGGATGAGGTGTACAATATAAATACATACGATAAGAATTAACGGAGATACACACTACTTAATTTAAAGAGGGATACCGGTATGGCTCTTTATGGAATTAATAAGAGAAACGGCGGACGAGCAAAAAGGGAGCTTGCCGCAGGGGTGAAAACAGGCAATGACCTCAAGCAGGTCTACACGATTGATTTTTCCCAGGGCGGTGTAAAGATCGGAGGCGCAAAGCTTCAGCTTCCGCTGGGTGCCCCCGTGGAACTTTTTTTGGAAAAAAAGGGTGAAAAAATCCCTTTTCTAGGGCGCATCGCGAGAAATGACGGAATATATCACATCAACCGCATCGGACGCGATGCAAATGCTTTTTTTGTCAAAATTACGGATGAACGTTTTTCTGCATTTGTTAAAGAAGCCTACCAAGTGTGACACTCCTGCTGCAAAAACATTCTTCTCGCCAATAAATAGTGATCCCTTCCCAATACAGGATGTTTTCAACGTGGCAGGCCAAACGACATGATTATTGTTCAGAGGCCGCTTGGAGGATCTATTTCTGCAAGCCGAGTTTTTTCCTGAGGGTCAAACGATTAATGCCGAGCAGACGTGCTGCTTCAGACTGATTCTCCCTCGTATATGACAAAACATACTCAAAGAGAAGCGTATCCAATTCATGATGGATTTTTTCATAGATATTCCGCTCTTTTTTGTCGAGTGCTTCTTTTAACGAGCTGATAAACGATTCTGGAATGATACCGGAGAAATCCGGTTGCTGTTTTGGAATGACATAGGCCCCCAGATCCCTGATTTCGTGGGTCGTGAGAAAATCAGTTTTGCACAGTGCAATGGCGGATCGGATTGTATTTTCCAATTCGCGGATATTTCCCGGCCAGTCATAGTCGAGCAGTTTTCTTAGGAATGTTCTGGTGACCCCCTTGATCGGTTTTTGTGCTGTGTGGGAGTGCCGGTAAAAAAGACACTGAACCAGCGAGGCAATGTCTTTTTTCCGGTCCCGGAGTGGTGGGACGTGGATCGAGGCAACACGCAAACGATGATAGAGGTCTTCGCGGAATTTTCCCTCCCGTACCATGGCGGTCAGATTCCTGTTGGTAGCGGAAATCACGCGCACATTCACGTGGACTTCCCGTGTGCTTCCCACCGGATAAAAAGTCTGGGTCTGGAGAAAGCGGAGCAATTTCCCCTGCAGCGACAGCGGCAGCTCTCCGACTTCATCGAAGAATACACATCCTGCGTCTGCGGTTTTCAACATGCCTTCTTTTGTTGCAACTGCACCGGTGAATGCACCCTTTTCATGGCCGAACAATTCCGACTCAAGCAGAGTGTCGGGCACGGCGGCTGCATTAATTACAACGAACGGCTTGCCGAACCGGGAGGAAAGCTGGGCAATGGCTTCAGCCACAAGTTCCTTGCCGGTGCCGGTTTCTCCGGTGATCAGTACGGGGACCTCTACCTGCGCAACGCGGGCGACTTTCTCGCAAAGACTCATTACCAGTGATGATTGGCCGACGATTACGCACGTGGCTGCAGGAGCAAGGGTGTCCTTCGCGATTGTTATTGGGTTTTCCAGTTCTTTTTTCAGCTCGGACAATTGTTCCAGAAGTTCGGCTATGCGTTCTTTTTTAAACGGCAGCTGCAAAATCTCATAGGCACCCCATGTGGCGGCTTCCATGACTGGGGTGGTTTTTTCCTGGGCTGTTGTAGCAATAACGAATAGTTTGTTTGCATACTCCTTGATATGGTGTGCCCCGATGGTATCCAGGTCAAAAAAAATGCACGATATATCAGGGGTCAATGAGATGTTTGATTGTTGTGACCGCGCGAGCTTGTAACCTTTCGGAAGAACATCAGACAGTTTTCTCGCAAAATTTTCAGTGTCTTCGCTTACAGCCAGAATTTTTTGCATGCGGTTTTCCACCTCCCTCGTCTATATAAAAAATATACAATATATATAAAAAATAATCAACTGCTTCTCGTGTGGTTCGTCTTTGTCCTTTTTTTTCGAGTAGTTCTGCTGGCATGCGTGTTGCTATATTTGGGTAAAGCGTTCGATGACTCGAAAATATAAAAAAAATTATTTCCGGTTTACCGGAGCAGAAGGAGGACAGCATGGCTGGAAAAAGATTTGATACGCTGGCAATACACGCAGGGCAAGAGGCACCGGATCCGGCAACCGGGGCGCGGGCTGTTCCTATTTACCAAACCACATCATATGTATTCAAAAATACGGAACATGCGGCCAATCTGTTCGCACTCAAGGAATTTGGGAATATTTACACACGGCTTATGAACCCTACGACCGACGTGTTTGAAAAAAGAGTGGCTGCTATTGAAGGCGGCGTCGGAGCGCTTGCGGTGGCATCAGGACAGGCAGCCCAGACACTGGCGCTGCTTGCTGTGACCCAGGTGGGCGATGAAATAGTTGCCGCGAACAACCTGTATGGCGGAACCTATCAACAGCTGCATTATACCTTTTCCAAATTGGGACGCACCACGAAGTTTGTGGACTCTGCAAAACCTGAGGAATTCAAGAAAGCCATTACAGCTAAAACGAGAGCAATATATGCCGAGACCATCGGAAACCCGAAGCTGGATATTCCTGATTTTGAAGCGATATCGAGGATTGCGCATGAAGCAGGGATTCCGCTTGTTGTGGACAATACGGTAGGCGTCGGTCTCGTAAGACCCATTGATTATGGAGCGGACATTCTGACGCTTTCCGCAACAAAATACATCGGAGGGCATGGGACGACCCTCGGCGGCGTGATCGTGGATTCGGGAAACTTCAAGTGGAACAACGGAAAATTTCCTGAATTTACCGAACCCGACCCCAGCTACCATGGTCTTAAGTTCTGGGATGTTTTCGGCAACTTTCCCGGCCTCGGGAACGTCGCATTTATCATCAAGGTGCGCGTGCAGCTCTTACGGGACCTGGGACCTGCACTCAGTCCGTTCAACTCCTTCCTGCTGCTTCAGGGGATGGAAACGCTTCCTCTTCGGGTAAGAAAGCATTCGGAAAACGCACTTGCTGTCGCCCGGTATTTACAAAAGCACCCGAAGGTTTCCTGGGTGAATTACCCCGGTCTGTCTGAACACCAGAGCCATGGGCTGGCAAAAAAATATCTTAAAAACGGGTATGGGCCCATTCTTGGCTTTGGTATCCGGGGCGGATTGGAAGCAGGGAAAAAATTCATCAACTCGGTCAAGCTTCTTTCGCATCTGGCGAATATCGGCGACGTAAAATCGCTGGTTATCCATCCTGCATCAACAACCCATCAGCAGCTTACGCCGGAGGAACAGAAAGCAACGGGCGTGACCGAGGATTATATCCGTTTCTCCGTCGGCATTGAGGACGTCCAGGACATCATCGATGACGTGGACCAGGCTCTGCAGAAAGTATAAGCTATGAACCTTGAACAATCGCAGGCTGTTGTCCTTCAAGAAAAACAGGATATCATGGAATCCGGGACTCAGTTCATTACCTTTTCATCCTTGAAACTTGAGAATGGAGAAGAACTGTCTCCAATAACTCTTGCGTATGAAACATATGGAAACTTGAATCAACGCAGGGACAATGCGATTCTCATTTGCCACGCCCTGACGGGAGATGCGCATGCTGCCGGTATAAGCAAAGAAACGGGAAAAAACGGCTGGTGGGACGACATGATCGGTCCGGGGAAAGCCTTCGATACGAACAGGTATTTCGTTATCTGTTCGAATGTGATCGGCGGATGCAAAGGGTCCACCGGACCATCATCGGTGAATCCACTCACCGCAAAGCCGTATGGGTTGGATTTTCCCGTTATCACGATCGGAGACATGGTTAATGCGCAAGTGAAGCTTGTGGATCATCTCGGCATCGGCAAGCTCCTGTGCGTGGCAGGTGGTTCCATGGGCGGAATGCAGGTTCTGGAATGGATGGTCTCCCATCACGAACGGGTTCGGAGTGCAATTCCGATATCAACTGCCGCACGGCATTCACCTCAGCAAATTGCCTTCAATGAAGTGGGCAGGCAGTCCATTATGGCTGACATAAACTGGAAAGATGGAAATTATTACGACGCTACTGCGCCGGGCAGGGGCTTGTCCGTGGCCCGGATGCTCGGACATATCACGTATATGAGCGATCTCTCCATGCAGGAGAAATTCGGCAGACGATTCCGGGAGAATCGAGAGTCGTTCAAATTTACAGCAGATTTCGAGGTAGAGGGATATCTGCACTATCGGGGACACAGCTTTATCGAGCAATTTGATGCCAACACCTATCTGTTCATTACGAAGGCCATGGACCGTTTCGACGTTGCACGCGGTAAAAGACTTCCCGATGCATTTGCGCGTGTAAAGGCAAAAGTGCTGGTGATTTCCTTTAAATCGGACTGGCTGTATCCCTGCTATCAGTCCGAAGCTCTTGTGAAAGCGTGCAAGGCGGCCGGCGTGGATGCCACATTCTGTGTTGTTGATTCCAACTACGGGCATGATGCTTTTTTGATAGAGACGGAAGAAGAAACGCATCTTATCAAACATTACCTGGAAGGCGTCAACCGGGAAAACGGTATTGTAGTTTTCGATGTCGACGAACCGGTATCCTTGAACCATCAGATAATCCTCGATCTGGTTCGCCCGGGGTCTTCGGTCCTGGACCTCGGGTGCGGTGACGGCGCGTTGCTTTCTCTTCTGGTTCAGGAAAAGAATGCGAAGGCCCAGGGCATCGAGAAAGACAGCAAGGCGATATACAAATGCGTGGCGAGAGGATTGAGCGTTTTTCACGGCGATCTTGATGTCGGTTTGGTCGAGTATGGTGACAAAACGTTCGACTACATTATCCTGAACGAAAGCCTGCAGCAGGTCGCTTACCCTGATCGGGTTCTTACCGAAGCGCTGCGGGTCGGCAAGGAAGTAATCATCGGTTTTCCGAATTTTGCCCATATAGCGTCGAGATCGCATATATTTTTCAAAGGGAGATCGCCGGTCACCCTGTCGCTGCCGTACGAATGGCATGAAACCCCGAATCTGCACTTCCTAAGCATTTCGGACTTTATCGCATACTGTAGAAGGAGGAACATAAAAATTACCACGTCTGCCTTTATCAGCAAAAACAGGACGATACGATGGTTACCGAATTTGTTCGCACAAACAGGACTGTTTGTTATTACGATCTGATGCGGAGGATTTTGAAGATAATGCTGTTTTCTTCTCCGGGAGAACCAGTGCGGCACCGGAAAACCCTTCTGGAAAAATAAAAATACATACGGTATAATATTTTTTTACATCAGGTATTTACTTTTTCAGGAGGAATGAATTCATGAAGGTTTATTTCGACAACAATGCGACTTCCCCGCTGGCTCCCGAAGTTCTGGACGCCATGCTGCCTTTTTTCAAGGACAAATACGGCAATGCGTCATCCGTCTATTCGCTGGGGCGGGAAGCAAAGAAATCACTGGAGAGCTCACGGGAAACTCTTGCCGGCATCCTGGGCGCGAACCGGCCGGACTGCATCTGCTTTACCGGATCCGGATCGGAAGCAGACAATATGGCACTCCGGGGAGTTGCCCGCGCGCATGCGCAGAAAGGGAAGCATATCGTCACTTCAACGGTGGAGCACCATGCCATTCTGAATACCTGCAAATATCTCGAAGAGCATGGTTTTGAAGTGACCTACGTAAAACCTGATGAATCGGGGCTTGTGAGCGCTGAAGCCGTGGCCACGGCTCTCCGGAGCGACACGATACTCGTTTCCATTATGCATGCCAACAATGAGGTCGGGACGATCAATCCGATTTCAGAAATCGCAAAGATTGTAAAAGCCCGCGGCATCCTGTTTCACACTGATGCCGTGCAGAGTTTCTGCAAGGTTCCTGTTAGCGTGGATTCGCTTGGCGTTGACCTGTTGTCCCTCTCCGCCCATAAGATACACGGGCCGAAAGGAGTCGGCGCTCTGTATATCCGGGAGGGAGTCCAGATTCCGCCTCTTGTGTACGGTGGACATCAGGAAGGAAACCGCCGGGCCGGGACCGAAAATATAGCCGGGATTGCCGGCCTTGCACGGGCAGCGCAGCTGGCGACAGGCAGCAGAGAACAGATCATTCAAAAGATGAAGACCTTACGGGACAGGCTGGAGAAGGGATTGCTGCAGACAATACCGCACACAAAACTGAACGGCCATCCCGTGCACCGGTTGCCGAATACCCTGAACCTGTCTTTCCCGTTCATTGAGGCGGAATCTCTGATTCTTGACCTGGATATGAAAGGAGTAGCGGTTTCATCAGGGTCAGCATGCCAGTCCGGAACCGGAGATCCTTCTCATGTCCTTTTGTCCATGGGGATTGCTCCGGAAATATGCCGCGGCTCCCTGCGGTTTTCGCTGGGGTCTCAAAGCACAGATGAAGAAGTTGAATACGTTCTGAATACCCTGCCTGCCATTGTTGAGCGGATCAGATCGATGTCGCCTCTTGCTCCGATGTAAGTGATCGGGGGAAACGCTGCTGAATGACGCGGTGAGGCGGGTTTTTGAAAGGATAGAGTATGCCGAAAATTTATTCAGATGTAACAAAAACCATCGGGAACACTCCTCTGGTGAGAATCAATAAGCTTGCACAGGGCTTGCAAGCCGAGGTGGTGGCTAAAGTCGAAAAAAACAACCCGCTCGCAAGCGTGAAAGACCGCATCGGCCTCGCGATGATCGAAGCGGCTGAAGAAGCAGGGGTGATCGGCAGAGACTCGGTGATCATCGAACCTACAAGCGGCAATACCGGCATCGCATTGGCGTATGTTTGCGCCGTCAAAGGCTACCGGTTGATCCTGACCATGCCTGATACCATGAGCAAAGAACGGAGGGCTCTTCTGAAAATTCTCGGGGCGGAGGTGGTCCTCACGGAAGGCGCCAAGGGCATGAAAGGGGCCATTGAAAAGGCGGAGCAACTGTCAAGAGAGCATAAGGGGACATTCATACCACAGCAATTCAAGAACTCGGCAAATGTGGATGCGCACAGAAGGACCACCGCCCTGGAAATATGGAACGACACGGATGGAAAAGTAGACGTTCTCGTGGCAGGCGTCGGGACCGGGGGGACCATCACCGGCACTGCCCAGGTCCTGAAGCAGAAGAAACCTTCTTTTAAGGCAATAGCCGTCGAACCGAAGGATTCTCCCGTTCTTTCAGGTGGCAAGCCCGGACCGCACAAAATACAGGGGATCGGCGCGGGGTTTGTCCCCGATATTCTGCAAATGGATCTTCTTGACGAGATCATCCAGGTTTCAAATGAGAACGCAGGAATATTTGCCCGGAGAGCCGCGAGAGAGGAAGGCCTTTTGGTCGGGATATCGTCCGGCGCGGCGCTGTGGGCCGCGCTCGAAGTGGCAAAACGGCCTGAAAATTTTGGAAAACTGATTGTTGTTATTCTGCCTGATACAGGCGAACGGTATTTGTCGACGTGGCTGTTTGAGGAATATATGCAGTGAAGAAAAGAGTCCGGTAAAAAAAGACGGGCTTATGTAATGAAAATCCTGATCCGGGTCCCTGTTCCGGGAGTGCTTTCAATCTGGAGATCCCATCCGTGGGCCTTTACTAAATGCTTTACTATCGCCAGGCCGAGTCCGGTTCCTCCCATGTTCCGTGAACGTCCGGCATCCACCCGGTAGAACCGCTCGCCCAGCCGCGAAAGGTGTTTTGGCGGGATCCCGATTCCGGTGTCTTCCACAAAGAAGTAAGTTCTTCCATTTTCCTCGGACGCACCAAGCGTCACTCCGCCTATTTCCGTAAACTTGACCGCATTGTCCACAAGGTTGGTCAGTATCTGGATCAATCTGTCCCGGTCTGCCTCAATTGTTCCAAGATTCTGCATAATGGCAGTTTTCAGGTAGAGGCCTTTTTGTGCGGCCTTGTCCTTGAGCACTGCCAGTACGGCCTCCGCAGCGTCGTCAAAAATGACCGGTGATTTTTCAACTTTCGTCACCCCTAGTTCAATTTTGGATATGGTCATAAGATCGTCCACGAGGCTGTTGATCCGCTGGCTGTTGGCCTTGATGGTCTGAATGAATCGTTCGGCATGCTCTCTGTCGCTTATGGCGCCTTCCAGAAGGGTCTCTGCAAAGCCGTGAATGGCGGTGATCGGCGTTTTTATTTCATGGGAAATGTTTGCGACAAAATCCTTCCTTACCTGTTCGAGCTTTTTTAACTGCGTGATGTCATGGAATATGGCGATGAAGCCGGAAAGCGCATTTTCGCCGCGGTACTGAAGCGGAGACACCCGTACGATGCAGTAGCGCTCCTGAGGATGATCGAGTGTAAGTTCTGTCATACCTGCCGTCTGTCCATGCCGGACCTCATCCAGAAGCTGCAGAAACTCTCTGCTCCGCACCACTTCAACGAATTGCTTTCCTTCCGGAGGAACATCGCCGAAAAAAAGCCTGGAGGTCGCGCTCGAAAATCTGATGATTTCTTTCGCATCACTGATGAGCAGCGCATCAGGAATACTGGTCAGAATTGCGGCAAGCCGGTCGTTTTCCTCTTCGATCTGGTGGATGTTCTTTTTTAATTCGACAGACATGGTATTCAGACTTTCGGCAATCTCGGCGAATTCTCCGGAGCTTCCCAGAAACAGCTTTTTGCCGACTTCGCCCCGTGCGACTCGGCCGGAAAAATCACGGATCTGTCCGGTCAGCTTACGGATGCGTTCGATTTGCCACGCTGAAAACATGCCAGCCACCAGCAGAACGAAAAGAACAACGGCGAGTATCTGCATTTTGAGAGCATTGATTGCTTCATCCACCTTGTGCAGGGGAACGCTCAGTCTGATGTAGCCCGTCGGGTTATTCTGGTGTGTGATTTGCCTGGCCACGTAGAGAAAATCGCGTTTTACGGTATCGCTAATCCGTATTGCCATGCCCGTGCCGGTCATCTGCGCCTGTTGTATTTCCTGCCGGAGGCCGTGATTCTCCATCATGGACGAGGCCATATCGGAATCGCCGAGCACTTTTCCGTCGAGGTTGACAATGGTTATGCGTGCGCCGCTTTCTGTTTTGAGTTCTTTGCAGACTTCATCAAGGGTTGCTTTGGGTGTGAAAGAAACGGTCCGCGCGATCAGGGCCGCCTGCACCAGAAGGTTTTCCTTTAGGTCGTTGATATGCCGTTCCCTGACGGTATCGGCAATGTATAATTGCACAGATATGACCGCCAGAAGCATAATAAGTGCGTACAGGACAAATATGCGTTTGAAAAGGCTCGGCCGGCCGGTTTTATTCAACATAGTAGCCCACGCCTCTTCGCGTTTTTATATACACGGGATCCGCGGGATCGTCTTCTATCTGGGTCCTCAAGCGTCTGATGTGCACGTCGACGGTCCTGGGCTCAACAAATGTTTCGTCTTTCCATACTGCATCAAGCAGTTGGTCGCGGCTGAACACCCTGCCCCTTCTTTCCACCAGATACACCAGAAGCTTGAATTCCGTGGCGCTGAGGTGAACAGGGGCTTCACGCTTCTGCACGCTGTATCGTTCCATGTCGATGCTGAGGTCTCCGAGGCGGATCACTTTTTCCGGTGTCGTCTTTTTGCCGGTCCTTCTGAGAACGGCGTTAATACGGGCTATAAGCTCCTTGGGGCTGAAGGGCTTTGTTATATAATCGTCCGCACCGGTTTCCAACCCGCGGATTTTATCCGTTTCATCTCCTTTTGCCGTAAGCATGATGATGGGAAGGTGCTCTGTTTTTTGGTTCTGTCTGAGGATGCGGCAGAGCTCTAAACCCTGGATGCCGGGAAGCATAAGGTCAAGCACGATGAGATGAAAGTCGTTTTTTTTGATCTGCAGCAGAGCGTCTTCGCTGTCTGCAGCCGACGTGACCGAAAAGCCCGCTTTTTTGAGGTTGTACGAAACCAGTTCAACAAGATCCGGCTCGTCATCTACGATGAGAATGTTTTTATTGTTCATGGTGTCATAGTACCGATTACTGCAACGGCGCTGCAGAGTGTGTATAGATTATTGACCTTCAAGAGCAAGAAGCCGTTGGCGAAGGGCATCCGGTATGGCTGTTTTTTCCCCTTTATGATAATTGTACATGACAATCACCCCGTCTCCTTCAGCGGCGATCCGTTGGTGGCGGTGGCTCACGACCACATGCTTCATGGTAACCCTGTCTTCCTCGATGCGGGTGACCTTTGCACCCACGGAGACTGTATCAGGATACGTGAGCGGCAGTTTGAATGTACAGTTCACCGAACCGAGTATGGGGCCGATGCCCGTTTGCGTTCGATATTCATGCAAACCTACTTTTTGGGCATAGACAATGCGGGCGTTTTCGAAATA
This sequence comes from Nitrospirota bacterium, assembly GCA_963663225.1. Classification (GTDB taxonomy): domain Bacteria; phylum Nitrospirota; class UBA9217; order UBA9217; family UBA9217; genus JBAZLV01. The sequence goes on from OY760142.1 coordinate 2,048,321, forward strand.
GCGGAAGTATACTACGTTATTTACGTGTTGAAAGGCATCCATGTCGCCCCAGGCTATGGGGAATTCCACAACGACAGGGTAGCCTGCTAAGAGATGATGCACCATGGTTTCCTTCTGATCTATATGGCCATTATTATATGGGAGAAGTATGCAGTAATTCTTTTTCCTTGTCAAGATGAAGAAATTTCCGTCATTTTTGCCTAATCCTCCGCGAAAGGCATTATAATGGTGAAATTAAGCTTTGCAACTTGGTATAATGTTTTAAATTATCTGGTGTTCAAGCCAAGGATGCGTTTATACAGGAGTCATGACTATGTTAAAAAAACAGGAACTGCCAGAAAAAACACGAATGGTGCAATTGCTGGATGCACTGGCAACAGCTGAAGGCTTTACTGATTCTGTTCTCAAGGATGTTAAATTTTTGCGGGCAACCAGGCATATACTCCGGCGTCCGAGAACCCATGAACCTTGTATTGTTATTGTCGGACAGGGGCGCAAATGCGGCTATTTAGGTGATGAAGTTTATGCATATGATTCGTACAATTACTTTGTCCTCACTCTTCCCTTGCCGTTTGAGTGCGAAACAATTGCCAGCCCCGAAGAACCCCTGCTTGCGGTATCAATTAGCATAGATCTTACCTTGCTTGGTGAATTGTTGGCTCAAATGGGCGATTATCCTGTGCCGAATAAACCGGTGCCGCGGGGGATCTATGCCACACCTCTTACCTCGGAACTTGCCAATGCAACACTTCGGCTATTGGAGTGTCTTAGTCGCCCCGCTCACAGCCACATTCTGGGGCCGCAGATTGTACGGGAAATAATATACTGGGTACTGCGCGGAAAGATGGGAGATGCCCTGCGCGCACTTGCAATCCGCCATAGCTGCTTCAGTCAGATCGCAAAGGTTCTCAAGAAGATCCATAATGAATATCACAAAAAAATTGACATGGGATTTTTGGCCCGGGAAGCAAACATGAGCAAATCCAGCTTTCACGATAATTTCAAATCCGTTACTGCAACCACACCGCTACAGTACCTTAAAACCATCAGGCTCCATAAGGCACGCATGTTGATGGTCCAGGATGGGGTTACTGCAAGCTCTGCGGCGACGAGCGTCGGATATGAAAGTGTTTCACAATTTTCCCGGGAATTCAGACGTTTCTTCGGCAGCAGCCCCATCGTTGAAGCAAAAAGAATGAGAATAACGGGGGATTGATACGCTGTGCTTCCGGAGTAAAATTCTTTCCTTTTCCTTTCTTAGGTTGTACCTCAGAGTATTAAAGATGTGCTTATTAAAAAATGGGTTACCGCATAAGCAGTAACCCATTGCATCTACCCGCAGCGCGTATGCGGTGCTTATAACCTCGCTGCCATCCTACTTGTTTTCATAATGGATATCAAACGGCTTATTGGTGATAAACAGGGCAACAACTTCAGTTTCGGCCGTGGCCCCGTGTTCCATGCGCATACCTTCAGGGAACCAGACGAAGCTGCCAGGCCCGAGTTTATCAGCGTGAGTAACCAGAGTCCCTTCCAAGACAAACATGCCATGAGCACAGTTGTGATAATGCCATTTATTGGTAAAACCTGCGGGATAACGAACCATGCGAATGATCATGCCCGTATCGGGCTCCTGCCCTTCTTTAAGCAGCCATTTTACGTACATGGTTTTTTTTAAGGCTTCCTGGTATTTCTCTTCCCACGGCATTTCGCTTGACTTAACAACTATCATTTTCTTTTCCATAACGACCTCCTCTTTAGTGCATGATTAACGGTTTTGTATGACGTTTTATATGCAACCTAGGTGGATCGAGTTGTTTTCATGGCTGGCGGGCCAGTGATATAGAAGTCACCTCCTGTCTTTACTTGAATGCGATCCGCAGTTCTAGGCATTATTTCCGTGTCACAGGTGCTTTGAACTTACGATAAAGTATAATCGCTAAAATTATACTTATTAGTTCTTTTGAAGTTTTATAAATATATAATAAACAGTTTAGCTTATTTGACAAGACTTGTTATTGCAGAATCTTTGCCTAATCTTCCAAATTAGTGTTTATGTCAGGGTTTTCTTCGTGTTGAATGTGGCCGGAAACAGAAGATGGAATCGCTGAGGAAACTTCGGATGAATAAATGTGATTGAGCAGATAGGCATGTACAAGGTGCATGCTGCGTTTGCGAAGCACCCGGTTCTATCATTATGTGTTCGGATGCTTCGTCGAACCGGCAATAGGTTTTCCCATAAAGAGCGCACTGGTAGTCACGCCTTTTATTGTGCTCATAAACGTGTATAGCCACAACGCGGACAGCAGCACGGTGAGAAATACGGCGTAAAACACCGTGAGAGGAGACAGATAGTACGACGCGATTTTCTGGCTGCAGATGGTATAGGCGGCCAGAGGAAAGATAAAGGCCCACCATCCCAGATTAAAAGGAATCCCGCCTCTCCGCAGCTGATGAATGCAAATAATGACGATGATGCCGACAATCCATATTCCAAAACCCCAAATTACCGCGGCGCTCAGTAGAGAAGTGTTTATGTCGCCCAGCAGCCCCATGGTCTGGGCGTTTTTCGCCGAGTCGATGATGGCGCTGACCGCGAGCCCGACCGCGCTCAGAAAAATTCCGAACGACGGAGTTGTTTCAGCAGGTGGAAGAGGATGGTATACAAGCCGTACGAATATTATCGCGCTGATGAAGACAAACAGAAAAAAACCGATGCCGAGAAATGCCGTATTGGCAATAAATATGGACATGCTCCAGTCAGGCTGGTATTTATGGGCAAGTTCCAGCACGGGATTTCCATTCAACAATATCGCCATGTTAGCAATGGGGGCCATGATCCAGGAAAAATTCATCGTTTCCGGTTCAGGTGCAACGTCTTTGCTCATAAGACGGAATGTGGTGTAGAAGGTAAAGAACATCACGCCGATGATTGCTGCAATCCAGGCAATAAAGGTGAGGACAAACACCGCATACTGGATCAGGTACTGGCTCCAGATTACATGGATGTTCGTTCCGATAATGGTGGTGGCGACTGGCATGGTGACGAAAAAATTTGTCGCTATCGGGTGATGCAGGTCCCGGCGGACATACTCGAAATATTTAAACCATCGAATCAGCCAGGGAACAAGAGCAAGAAAGTAGAGCGTCAGGGCCAGGGCCGCCAGGGCGGTGCCGGCATACTGCAGCCATGAAATGCTGTCCTTCCACAGGAATAAAATATTGCCGAGACCGCCCGTGCCCATGATAACGGCGAACCATCCCGGCGCGAAATATTTGATCATGTGCTTCTCATGCATGAGGAAATCCCTTTCAAGACAAGTTCGCATAACGATTTTTATCCGGCGTATTATCTCATATTCTTTGAGAAAGTAAATAGCTGGTTTATATTTCCGGGAACCGGGTATGGCATATCCATAACGGGTTATTTAAAAGAGTGCTGGCAGGTTGACTAATTGAAATGTTCTTATTATAATATTCTATAATCCTAATGGATATGCATTCCCCCGCCGATGTCGGCTGCATGCTTGGCCCGGGGGGAGGCAACTGATAGAGCGTGCAACTGCCTGCCGCTTGTTTTTTATCGGGATTCTGATTAACAATATACGAAGTTGCATTCCTGAGAACACGCTGCTTTTTTCCACACACGAATAATACCGTACAGAGAAGTTGCTGAGGAAAAACCCATGCGAAAAACCCTTTTCTTGGGAATTGATGTCGGGTCCATAACGGTCAAAACCGTCCTCCTCGACGCGGAAAAAGCCGTATGCTTCGAGGCTTATACCAGAATCAAGGGAGATCCGCTTCGGTCGCTGGAAAGTGAACTCAGGGCCCTTTCCGCACGGTTTCCGGAGGACAGCATCTTCGCAGCCGGAATCACGGGCAGCGGCGGCAAGCAGGTCGCTGGCGTTCTCGGCGCCGTCTTTATTAATGAAATTCTGTCGCAGTCAGCGTTTGTCGGACACTTCCATCCGGATGCCCGCAGTGTCATTGAGATGGGTGGCGAGGACGCCAAACTGATCATTCTTACCCGCAAAAAAAACTCTCCGGACGTCAACATCGAAGATTTTGCCATGAACGCCGCCTGCGCAGCGGGTACCGGTTCGTTCCTTGACCAGCAGGCTTCCCGTCTCCACCTTACCATAGAAGAGTTCAGCACTATTGCCCTCCAATCCAAAACCCCCCCGCGCGTGGCTGGCCGGTGCAGTGTGTTTGCAAAAAGCGACATGATTCATCTTCAGCAGATTGCAACGCCGGACTACGATATCGTAGCGGGTTTGTGCTATGCCATGGCCAGGAATTTCAAGGCAACTGTGGGGCGGGGCAAAAAAATTTCCACTCCGATCCTGTTTCTCGGCGGCGTCGCCGCAAACCTTGGAATGCGGCGGGCTTTTTGCGACATACTTGCCTTGTCCGAGCAGGACCTGATTGCACCGGAGCATTTCAACACATCTGGTGCAATCGGTGTGGCGCTCATGCTGATGCGGCAGCCTTACCGGCCGGAACAGAAGATTGTATATCAAGGCGTGGCCGCTCTTTCCCGGTTTCTCGCAGAGCATGAAAAAAACAACAACGCAAGCGGCATGAGCCCGCTGATACGGCCATGCGGCATTATGCCGAATCCGGACCAGGATACTGCGCCTGATGCGGACGCACGGATAGACGCATACCTCGGCGTGGATGTAGGGTCTGTTTCCACAAATGTCGTTGTTATCGATGGCAGTATGCGTGTGCTGTCCAAACGGTATCTGCCGACAGCGGGAAGGCCAATAGAGGCGGTCAAACAGGGGCTGGCCGAAATAGGGGCCGAAGTAGGAACCCGGGTGAGAATTGTCGGGGCAGGAACCACGGGATCGGGAAGATATCTGACCGGGGACATGATCGGTGCGGATGTCGTCCGGAACGAAATAACGGCACAGGCCACGGCAGCGGCTTCCATCGACCCGCTGGTGGACACGATCTTTGAGATCGGCGGCCAGGACTCGAAATACATCAGTCTGCGGGAGGGGACTGTCGTTGACTTTGAAATGAACAAAGCCTGCGCTGCGGGCACGGGGTCTTTTCTAGAAGAGCAGGCAGAGCGGCTCGGCATCCGCATCAAACAGGAGTTTGAGAGCCAAGCGTTTCAGGCCGCATCGCCGTGCCGGTTCGGAGAACGCTGCACCGTGTTCATCGAGTCGGACCTGGTGCATGCCATGAATACCGGCGCAGACGTGCAAGAAGTGACCTCCGGACTTGCGTACTCCATAGCGTATAACTATCTTAATAAAGTGGTCGCCGGCAGGCGCGTCGGGGACCGCATATTTTTCCAGGGCGGTGTCGCCGCAAACAAAGCGGTGATCGCCGCTTTTGAGAAAATAACCGGCAAGCATATTACCGTGCCGCCGCATCACGAAGTCACGGGCGCCATCGGCGCGGCCATTCTTGCCATGCGCGAACGTTCTGAAAAAAGTGCCTTCAAGGGTTTTGATCTGAGCAAGCGCGCGTACACAGTCACGACATTCGAATGCGCCGAATGTTCGAACCGTTGCGATGTCCGGCGGGTGAGCTTTGATGGAGAGAAACCTCTTTTTTATGGAAGCCGGTGCGAAAAATACGATGTGAAGAAAAAGGCATCCTCCGAAGGCGCTGTGGTTGATCTGTTCGGTCTGCGTGAGAAACTGCTTCTCTCAACTTCGCCAAGCCCAGCTGCTCCGGACAATGCGCCGAGCATCGGCATCCCCCGCATGCTCTATGTGAACGATTATATTCCTTTCTGGCAGGTTTTTTTCAGCGAACTGGGATACCGTGTGGTTCTGTCCGAACGCACCAACCGCACCCTCATCAGCCGCGCTCTGGAAGCCACGGTGGCAGAAACCTGCTTCCCCGCAAAAGTTGCGCTTGGTCACATCCAGGATCTTCTGGATAAGCAGGTTGACATCTTGTTTCTGCCAAGCTTCATCCGTTTCCCGCCTTCACAGGACCAGTCAAAGAATGAACAGGCCTGCCCTTATGCGCAGGCATTGCCGTATATCGCCCGGACTTCCATCCGCTTCGGGAGCACAAAGACGATCGAGCCTATTCTGCATCTTCAGGACGAGCGGCATTTCAACAAAAGCATGCAAGAGTTGGGAGCAATGCTTGGAGCGGGAAAATCTGCGATAGTAAAAGCCCGGCAGCGCGCCCAGCGTGCGCAAAAGGATTTTTCGCATGCAGTGGAGAAGCATGGCCACGATGCCCTCTCCCGTGTCAAGCCTGAAGAAAAAGTGCTTGTGCTTGTCGGTCGAAACTACAATACGTGCGATCCGGGAACGAATCTGGGTCTTCCTTCCAAGGTACGCGATCTGGGCGTACAAGCCATTCCCATGGATTTTCTGCCGCTCCATCATGTGGATCTTTCGGGCTATGAAAACATGTACTGGAGATCGGGACGAAAGATTTTGGCCGCTGCACGATTCATCCGGGAGCATCCCAATCTCTATCCCGTATATATTACGAACTTCGGGTGCGGACCGGATTCGTTCATTACCCATTTCTTTCAAAGCGAAATGGGCGATAAACCGTTTCTGCAGCTTGAAATTGACGAACACAGCGCAGATGCCGGAGCAATCACGAGAATCGAGGCGTTTCTGGACAGCCTGAAGAACTCACGAAATGACAAGGCCCGTGTTCCTTTCAGCGTATCCAAAAAAGACAATGGAACGCTTCATACAAAAAAAGTGTTTTTTCCATACATGACCGATCATGCTTTTGTGCTTGCATCTGCTTTTCGCGCGTGCGGTGTAGAAGCCGAGGTGTTGCCCGAGTCTGACGAGGAGACCGTGAGGGTCGGGAGAGAATTCAGCTCGGGCCGCGAGTGCTATCCACTCACTCTCACGACCGGGGACATGATCAAGGCTACCCGCAGGCCGGATTTTAATCCGGAAAGGACCGCTTTCTTTATGCCCACAGGAAAAGGCCCGTGCCGCTTCGGCCAGTACCACCGTTATCAGCGGCAGGTGCTCGATCGGATCGGCTTGGAGCGTGTAGAGATTATTTCACCCATGCAGGACGAGTCAATGCATAAAGACGTGCGCATACTTGACAAAGACTTTGTTCTTATGGGATGGCGGGGGGTCTTTGCGGTGGACATGCTTCAGAAGGCGCTGTGGGAATACCGTCCGTATGAAAAGCATCCCGGCCGGTCTGACGCAGTATATCAAACAGCGCTTCAAAGGGTGCTCGACGCGATCGAGAAGCGGACGGACCTTCTACCGGTACTGCGGGAGGCCTATGAAGACTTCTCCGGCATCAGGATTTCGGATCGCACCAAACCCGTGATCGGCGTCGTGGGGGAGATCTATATCCGTTCAAACCGGTTCAGCAACGAAGACGTGGTGCGGCAGATTGAAATGCTCGGCGGTGAAGCCTGGGTGGCGCCGATGTCGGAGTGGCTGCTGTATCTGACCGCCACTGCAAAGGTGTCGGCGACGATGAACCGGTCCTGGAAGGCGCTGCTCAAAGCGTATTTGACAGGGCGGGTCCAGCACAAAGACGAACGACGCTTTCTGAACGCATTCAACGGAAATCTGCGCAGTCTGCATGAACCAAGCATCAACCAGACACTCCGAACGGCGCGTCCCTATATTCATCATTCCTTTGAAGGCGAAGCCGTGCTGTCCGTGGGCAAGGCAATCGATTATATAAACCGCGGCGTCTCGGGAATTGTGAATGTGATGCCGTTTACCTGCATGCCGGGCACGATCGCGAGCGCGGTGCTGAAACGCGTGCAGGAGGAGCACAATAATATTCCTCTCCTGAACATTGCATACGAAGGCCAGGGCGACTCACAGACCATTACCCGACTTGAAGCGTTCATGCACCAGGCGAAATCGTATCAGAAATCAAGGAGGGGATGAAGGGAACCCGACCTGTCTGCAAACACTGTTTTCATTAATGGCTGGTTAAAATAAAAATGAATTCGAAGATGATTGCAAAATGTAATATTCATTTGTTTTGACGTTAGGATTTATATTTTCAATCACGACAACAGGGATATCGAAAAGGACCGGACATGGACAGATTCCGTTGATTATCAACTTCGGAAAAGACAATCCGGTGTACAGTCTGGAAGTTTCTCCTTAAAATGCAGACGATTCAGTGAAATGTTCTTCAAGTTGTTTTTTGTATAACGTAAATCTACGACAGCAGAGTAATCCGGCATCAGCTTGCTCTTGACAAAATGCATTTTTGTGTTACAATAAATAATAAGTAATATTATTTGTCATAAACAATTAAAATTGTCAATTAAGGCTTATTGCTTTATTTGACGATAAGAGGTTTGTTATGAATGACAAAATCGAAAAGCCGGAAAAATCTATTCAAAAACAGGATGCAGATATTGAAACAAAAAAAATCAACCGGCGGGAAGCCATAAAAAACATCGCCAAGACTATTGCCGTAGCAGGCGCCTGCACGATCCCTTTTCTTTTTACACAACGTGAAAGTGAGGCCGGCAACAAGCAGTTTGCGCAAAATTCCAATTACTGCAACTATGCAAACTACAGCGACTACGCGGCCTACGGGAATTATTATAACGTGGCCAACTATGCGAACTACTATAATGTCGGCAAAGGGCTCTACCTGAACTATGCCAATTATACAAATTATCGCGACTATATAAATTACCGGAATTACGGAGATTACGCTAACAAGTGTAGATAGTTGGATGCATCCCTGATCGAATGGCAAATCTTCTTCTTACTACTACGTGTGTCCGTTCCTGCCCCTACTGTTTTGCAAAAAGCGAGATGAAAGAAGCAAATCCCGGAGATGTAATGTCCTGGGAAAATCTGATTTATCTTGCTGATTTTCTGGCCCTTTCCTCGGAAAAACACATCTCTCTTCTGGGAGGAGAGCCGACCCTTCATCCCGCTTATGTGGATTTCCTTCTGTATCTTCTTGAGCGCGGTTTTCATATAACCACATTCACCAGCGGCATTCTCTCGCAGGAGAGGCTGGAAGAGCTGAAACAGTTTATCACTCCGCTGCCCGTGGACCGTCTCAATTTTGTCTGTAATCTGAACGACCCGGAGCAAACACCGGCGCCGGAAAAAGAGCAGGCGCGGATCAGCGCGTTTCTCTCCCTGATGGGACCGTGGACCATTCCGGGATTCACCATCTACCGGACTGACTTTGATCTGAAATTCATTTTTGAAAACATGTCCCGCTATGGCCTGCAGCGCCAGCTTCGACTCGGCATTGCCAGCCCGACTCCGGGTCATGATAACCAGTTTATCGATGTAAACCAGCATAAACAGGTTGTTGACCGCCTCTATTCTTTTAAAAAAGAAATCGAGCAATTGCGGGTACGCCCCAGCCTCGACTGCGGTTTTCCTCTCTGTGCGTTCAGCGACGAGCAACTTGGATGGATTTACCGCCGTACGAGGCATGTGTATTTCGAGTGCGGCCCCACCATTGACATCACTCCGAACCTGGATGTTTACAATTGCTTTCCGCTTTCCCGGTTCCATAAACGGTCGATCTTTGAATTTACCACATTCAAGGAAGTCATCGATTATTACCAGAACCTGCATAACAAAGTAAGAAAAGAAATTCCCGGAATGTACGCGGAATGCGGCGCGTGTCCTCACCGGGATGAACAGCGTTGTTCCGGAGGCGGGCTCTGTAATATCATGCACCGGTTTGTTGAAAAGACCACGGTTTAAGCAGGAAAAATAACGAATGAATTTTCCAAACATTGTTTGTCCATATGACCAGAACCTTTTACAGCGGCTGAAAGGGTATGGAATTGTCGTCCGTGTTTCCGGTCCGTCAGAGATCATACAGGCAGCGGCCGCGTCAAAGGCCTCAACACGCAACAACCTGCTGAATGTTATCGTCGAATCACGGGAGGCGATGGATGCTTTCAAGTTTCAGGATGAATGGCTCGGTATTCCTCTCGCTCTTTTTTTCCCAGAAATGGGAAAGTTCCGCAAATTGGGGGAAAAACTGGAGCAGATCCGAAAACTAAAGGCCCATATTTATCTCCCGGCTGAACGTGATGAAAATCTTACTTCCTGCCGGATCCTGTCTTCACTGGGGATCACTTCCTGCCTTGCCTTCTCACAAGACAAGGCTCCAAACTGGGACTCCCTGGCGGACCTTATGACCTACGCGGTTTTTGGATCTGTCGCGCATGCCCCTCTGGAACCGTTTGCGCATATCCGCGGCAACTATGAAGCGAAACAATACGCGGACTGGGGCTCCGTCTGTTTTGATAATCCGCGCGGATATCTGCACGTCGATGCACGGGGGCGCGTGGCACTTTCGAAGGATGAACTCGCACAGGGAATATTCATAGCCGATGATATTGCGAAGCTGAAAAATCCAATGGATTGCCCGGAATACGCGGAGCGGACGAATGTTCGGAAGCGTTTTTTTCTGGAGGACCATCCATGCACACGGTGCGAAGGATGGAAGGTCTGCTTGGGGAATTTTATGCGCGACGGAAAGCCTGTCGATGGCTGCAGGGAGTTCTGCCGCGAGCTGCTGGTAGCGCTGGAGCAAAAAAAGCAGACCCAGTGACCGTGACTAAAAGAGGTTTGACGTGACGACGGTAATTTTCAAAGCGACCGAAGAATGCAATTCACGATGCGCGTACTGCGCCGTGGTGCGCAAAAACCACCTGGGCCCCACCATTATGCCCGCTGAAACGCTCGAACGGTTTTTTGTCCGTGTCAACGCTTATCTGTCGGAACGACCTGAGGACCACCTGAAGATCATCTGGCATGGTGGAGAACCGCTGACTTTGGGGCCTGACTATTTTTACCGCGCTCTGGAACTGCAGCAGAAACACTGCGCCGACACCTGCGGACAGATCACGCATGAGATGCAGAGCAATCTTACGCTGTTCTCGCGAAAATTCACGGATGTGTTCCGAAAAATGGGGATCACCTCATTCGGCACCAGTTACGATCCCCGTCCCGGCATCAGGGGGCCCGGAAAAACGCCAGACACAAGGGAGTATAACAGGCGGTTTCTGGATGCGCTCGCCCTCCTGGAAGAGGAAGGCTTCACGTGGGGCGTCATCTATGTGGTGACGAAGCAATCACTCCAAAATCCTCTGGAGATTTTCCGCCTGCTTACGAACATCAATCCGGCAGGGTCTGTTATGTTCAATCCGGTGACGTTCTACAAAACAAACCCTGTGGACCTGGCCATTACTGCGGAAGAGTTCGCCGATTTTCTCGGAGCGCTGTTTCCGTACTGGTGGGAAAATCACAACCGGTTCTCCGGTGTCGAGCCGTTTTACTCCCTGAAGCAGAACATCCTTGAGGGGGACGAGACCCTGATCTGCACCTATTCAGGAAAATGCGGAGAGACACATTTTAATGTCGGGCCGAGTGGCGCGGTCTCGCAGTGCGGCCGTTCCGCCGACTGGGGACTGATGGACAACGGATCGATCCATGAGCGGTCCCTTAGTGAAATCATGGCCGATCCGCGAAAACAGTCACTCCTGAAGCGAGCCGAGGTCTTGATAGGAGTGGACTGCGGCGGCTGCCGGTTCTGGAACATCTGCCACGGCGGATGCCCGCTCGACGCCCTGGCGGAGCAGGGAACGATCATGCGCAAATCTCCTTCGTGCTGCATCAACAGAAAAGGATTTATAGAAAAATATTTCGAGCCGATTACCGGCATGCGCTATCGGGCGCGCGAGATAGAGTCATGAATGGAGCCAGACGATCAACCAGCCGTGCCTGTCGTTCCATGTCTTGTTCTTTTTCTTGTACTGGGTTCAGGTGCATATGCCCAGACTAGGTAGGATGCTGGTGCCATTCTCGACCAGGGAGAAAACTATGAGCCGAACGCAGAATAAGGCGCTGCTTATTTTTGTTTGTACTATCGCAATCCTGCTTTGGAGCGAGACGTCCTTTTCGCAGAGCAAGGACGAGGCCGAGCGGCTTTGGGAACTCGGGGAAAAGGCATTTGCGGCCCAGAAGCACCAGGAGGCGCGTACGTATTACGAGCAATCCCTTGCACTCTGCCGGCAGAGCAACAACCGAGAAGGCATTGCATCCAACCTGAACGGCCTCGGTGAGGTATATGAGGCACTGGGTGATTTCAGAAAAGCGCTTTCGTATTATGAAGATGCCGTCAACACCGCGCGACAAATCAATCACAAGGACCTTATTGCGACGAACCTGTTCAATGCGGCATCAATCTACAGTTCCGACCTTCACCAATACGACAAGGCAATGCAGCTTTTTGAAGAGTCTCTCAGGATGTTCAGGGAGCTGAACAACAAGGAAAGCACGGCCATCGTACTGTTTAATACGGCCAAGACTTTGCAGTCCCTGGGGCGGTATGAGCAGGCGCTGTCCCTGTTCAATGAGTCCCTCAGGCTGAACCGGGAGCTAAAGAGCTTGCCGGGCATTGCGGGCAATCTTAACCTGATCGGCAATGTATACGCGCGCCTCGGGCAGTATGACAAACCGTTGCCGCTCCATGAAGAGGCGCTCAGGATAAACAGGCAACTGGCCGATCAGAAGGAGATCGCATTGACCCTTAGGAACATCGGTGATGCGTACGTCGATCTTCTTGAATACGAGAAGGCATTTTCCTATTACGAACAGGCGCTGGCAATCCAGAAAAAACAGAATATGAGGGCCGATCTCTCAATAACCCTGACCAACATGGGGGCACTGTATCAAGCCCTCGGCCGGTACGACAGGGCTCTCGCGGCATACCGAGAGTCCCTTGCCGTCAGCAGGGAAACGGATAATCGCCCCGAGATCGCGACCATCCTGAACAACATCGGCCACACCTATGCATCGCTCGGTAAATCGGACGAAGCCCTTTCCTATTATCAGCAGGCGCTGGCGATCGAAAAACAGTTGAACAGGCCGCAGAGGGCAGCGATTGTGTACAATAACATCGGCATGGAGCAGTTCCGCAGCGGGCAATATGAACAGGCTCTGTCTCATCTCCAGGAAGCGCTCAGGATCAGCAGACAATTGAACATGGTGCATGATATTACGCTCCGGTTGAACAATATCGGAGCGGTTTACCTGCGGCAGAAAAAATACCGTGAAGCGGAGGAGGTATTCCTCGAGAGAAAGGCGTTGCAGGCGAAGATTCCGAAGATCAGACTGGTGCATCCTGGCCTGGAGGAACTCTATCTTATCCGGAAACAATATGATGCGGCGCTGGCGCTGCTGGAGGATCCCGGCAGAAAGCCGACCTGGCGGTCAAACAGCGCCTATTCTCTCGAATATTACACGCATTATGGCGCGGCATTGAAAGGCAGGCTCCGGTATCGGGAAGCAGCGCAGGCACTGGAGCAGGCGGTTTCCCTGTCGGAAGAGATGCGGCTGAGGGCAGGTGAGCAGAAGAGCTTTTTTGCGGGAGGGGGGTATATCGGCCGGCTGCGTCCTCACCGCCTGCTTTCGGCAGTGCTTGCGGAACGGTCAATGAGCGGTGAACGATCCGATGCGCAGTTCGCATCCTACGGAAAGGATTTGGCGTCGGGCGCCTTCTCCGTTGCGGAACTGACGAGGGCAAGAACTCTTCTCGAAACAATGGCGGCTGCCGCGAGAAAGCAGGATAATTCGGAGCTGCCGGTTGAAATAAAGAACCGGGAAAAGTCGCTCTTCACCGCCTGGGAGGAAATCGAAAAACGGTGGGAAGCGGAGTACCAAAAAGGCGAGGCCGCCGTCAGGCGTCTCCAGAAGGAAAAAGAAAACCTGAAACGCGAAATCGACTCCCATATTGCAATGGTCAGAACAGCCTACCCGAAATATGCGGCGCTCAATTATCCAAATCCGGACCCGGCAAACGAACTGCCACTCAAGGACCAGGAAATCCTGATCGAATATGCACTTCATGAAGACGGCGGTTATATTTTTACGGTAAGAAAAGGCGGCATACAACGAATTACCAGAATATCAATGAGTACCGAGCAGTTAACAGAGCGGATCGGGCGGTTTATGGAGGCCGTCGGAGCGGAACAAGGGAGAGGATTTTCCATGACCCTGGCAAAAGAATTGTATGATGTTTTGTTCGCGCCGGTGGCCGCTGACGTGAAGACCGCTGATACGGTCGTTATTGTGCCGGACGGCATCCTTGGCCTGTTGCCGTTTGAAGCCCTGGTCATGGAAACCGGCAAAAATTATACGGACAGTGTGTATGTTGGAGACCGCTACGCCATCACCTATTCCCAGTCGGCATCCGCCCTCGCACTCGGGCGGATGAGGAGCCCTTCCGGAGCGGTAAAACCGCTGTTCGCTATTGGCAACCCCGTTTTCAGCAAACAGGATCCCCGCTACATAGCGTATAAACAAGGAAAAGCCCAGCCAACACCGGCATCTCTGGCGCAAGGCGATTATGCATACAGAGCAGTTACCGTTGTACCGAAAAACGTCACAGCATCTTCTTCCGACGGGTGGGAAGAGATTGTGTTTAATCCGCTCCCGGAGACAGAGGACGAAGTAAGGGCAATTGCCGGTCTCTATAGCGTGCCGCCATTGCCGCCTGATATTCTTTTGAACATGGCAGCCACCAAGGGCAACGTGAAAAAAGCTCCTTTGAAGCAATACCGCTATCTCCATTTTGCCACGCACGCCGATCTGCCGGGGAAAGTGCAGGGAATAACAGAGCCGTTTCTGATTCTGGGGCAGGTGGAAAACGAAGGCAAGGATAACGGATTCCTGACGTTGAGCAACGTGCTGGATCTCGGGCTTGACGCGGACATGGTGGTTTTGTCGGCATGCATGACCGGAAAGGGCAAAATCATGGAGGGAGAAGGGGTGACCAGTTTTGCAAGGGCGTTTTTGCATGCCGGAACCCGCAGTGTGATCGTGAGTTTGTGGGAGGTCGCGTCCCGCCAGACTGTCGAATATATGGAAGCATTTTACGGCGGCCTTAAAGCGGGCGGGACCAAAGCTGAAGCCTTGAAAAATGCCCGCAGTGTGATAAAATCCAAATATCCGGAACCCTATTTCTGGTCCGCCTTTATTTTGCACGGAGAACGATAATGCGAGGCGATTGCATCAGCATTCCTGCCGATGCGACGTTCTGTTTCAATGATCCAGGAGGACAAGCATGAATAAATTTTTTATTGCGTTCCTGTTCCTTATTTTGTCGGCATCCGGTCTGCATGCGGTTCAGTCCACGATTACCGAAGCGGAAGGAACGGCGTGCATGGGAGACGACAAGTCCCGGAAGCAGACTGAAGAAGCGGCACTGACCGCGGCAAAGAAAAAGGCGGTGGAGTACGCCTCTACGTAT
Organism: Nitrospirota bacterium; assembly: GCA_963663225.1. Taxonomy (GTDB): domain Bacteria; phylum Nitrospirota; class UBA9217; order UBA9217; family UBA9217; genus JBAZLV01. The sequence continues at coordinate 2,063,567 of OY760142.1, forward strand.
GTCTCGAGCGAGACCACGGTGAAAAATTTCATTACCGAAAAGGACTTTGTGTCCGCGTATGCGAACGCCTCAGTCAGGATTATTCAGGAACTGGAAAAATCCTGGTACAAGGACCCGGTGTCCGGCGATTGCTGCAAAACAAAGATCAAGGCGGAAGTGCTGCCGGATGAAAAATCGATGGCCCGACTTTCCAAGAGCTCCGCCGTGGCGGACGATCCTTCCGCTCCGCTGAACATAAAAGTATGGACGGACAAGAAGGAATACAAAAGCGGAGAAAAAATAAAAGTTTTTCTGAGAGGCAATAAACCGTTCTACGCGCGAATTCTGTATAAGGACGCGGGAGGAGAATTGGTCCAGCTTCTGCCGAATCCCTATAGAAGCAGCACTTATTTCCACGGCGGCACTATTTATGAATTGCCTTCCGGTGATGACAAGTTCGATCTGGAAGTCGGCCCGCCTTTTGGCAGTGAGAATGTTGTTGTATACGCGAGCACGTCGCCCCTCGGTGAAATCAGTACCCAGACGCGAGGCGGCGTATATCAGATAAAAACACAGCCTAAAGATGTGGAAATGAAAACACGCGGCGTGGCGTTGGTGCAGAAACCTGAAGGAAAAGCTGGAACCGCCGCAGCATCAGAATTTTTTGAAGAAAAAACAATAATAAAAACAACAAGATAAGTTTCAGTACGGGAATGTTGATTATCCATAAAGGCACTTTTTCATGATGCACCGGTACCGCGTTTTTATTTTTTTTCACAGTACCAGCAATTGTCATGCCTGAATATAATTATTGGTTTTTTTTAAATTATCAGCTTGACATGGTGTATGGAAAAAGGTATTCTTTTATATCCGCGGATATGTCCCGGACAATTTCATTCAGATGCAGAGGAGAAACAGAATGGCAAATGGTGTAGTGAAGTGGTTCAACAACAGCAAGGGGTTTGGGTTCATCACGCAGGAAAATGGTGAGGACGTATTTGTTCACTTTTCAGCAATCACGGGAGATGGATTCAAGTCTCTCAATGAGGGCGACAAGGTGACCTTCGAAGTTGTGAAGGGCCCCAAAGGACTTCAGGCCGCGAACGTTGCCAAAGTCTCCTAATCCTGACTGAAAAAAATATCACGTACAACAATTCCAAAAGCCCCGAAGCGATTCGGGGCTTTTTTTATGTGATTGGCTTCTCCTGGAAATAATTACGCAGGAACCGCCGAGTGTGATAATATTAGCATTATTCTATTCCAACGCAGTATTTTTTCTTGAACGCTCTTACCATTTCCGGAAAGTTTTTAAAATGAGGATTAATATAAAATTTTTCGCCGTTCTCATCATAGTATTGAATTGCCAAATCATAATGTTGGCATGATGATTTTTTATCGATATCATTTAAGGCATCGCCAAGGCCCATATGGCATTTCGCAATGCCATTTTTATTGCCAAGCTCTGTGAATAATTCAATAGCTTTTAAAAAATATTTTTCCGATTCACGCAAGTTTGGCGCTTTTGTCAATTTCCCTTTGTTAAAGGCAAATTTATGATAATTGCCATACGTAGCATACGCTTCTGCCAATCCAGCTTTGTCGTCGCGTTGTTTAAATATTTCAATGGCACCAAGAATCAGCCTTTCTGCAGGAGTATATCTTCCCTGATCCATTGCGTAGTATGAGTATTGTATTTTTTTATATGGATCTGAAGAATCTGGGATGCCAATTCCTGCGCACGCCATGATAACCATAGCTAATAAGCAAACAAAAAAAGTTTGTGACTTCACTGTGATGCCTCCTTGAGTTAGAGCAGAGCAAAACCCGACAGATTTGGTTATAGTATCGGCACTCAGAATTATGAGCGACGATAAGACATAAAAGAGACATAGGTTTCATTTTATTCTACTTAACCGATTATCTAAGTGGACGACATGAGCGGAATGGGTAGCTGTCGCAAGAGAAGTTTCAACCTTTATAATAACTAGTCGATCTGTTCAGCTTTTAACTATTCATACACATTCAGTTAACAGTGATTGAAGCATAGTTGCAACCAAAGATGAGCAAACCGGACGAACTGTCGGCATTGGACATGGGTGCGGCTGAAACAATACATACGAGCACCAGACGATTCCCCGCTGTTAAGTTAGAAACATAATAAACTGTCGTTCCCATGGAAATCGCGCGGAGGCCGTTATTTGAGGGCCAAACGAGCGGACCGTTGGGATCAGTCGCGTCTAGTACTCCCAGAGCGTAAATTGCATTTGCGGTTGGCGTTCCGCCTGACCAGGTTACAGGATATGTGGTGTTTGTATTCCATGTTGTTCCTGTAGATAAGGATATTGTTGGATAGGAGATAAATTGAGTGCCTGAAGCAGTATAGGTGACGCCTCCGAATGTCACGCTGACATTAACAACTCCTCCAAAGGGAACGGTGACATTTCCTTCATATTCCTGGCGGGAATTATCGTACGTTAAAGTTACTCCATTCATGACCACCGTAGCGGTAGTTATGTTGGTACCGGCAGCATCTTGCACCGAAGCCATTGCGTTCTTGAAATTAGCTGGAGCCCCACCCACAGGAAAACTGAATATTGCGGCATTAACAGAAGGGAGGGCAGTTCCTCCCGTGCTATTTCCGCCTCCTCCGCAACCGTTTAGTACGAGACTGAAAATGCCGACCAAAATAATTCCTGTGGAAATTCTGAACAGACTTTTCATTTTGCCTTCCTCCTGGACAATATTTTGTGCAAGCATATTGGAATCAGGTTGTTTTCATAGATATAATGATGTAAAAGTATTTAGTTTCCAGTCGTAAAAGAAAACGTATAGGTGTCCAGCATATTTCCGGATAAGTCAGTAAAACTAAAATTCCTATTTGCAGGATTCAATGTAAAAGTAATTGGTGTGTTTGGCGATAAATCAGAACTGGAATTGTCTCTTGAAAGGAATAAAGTTGTCTTGTCGCTTGACCATTGAACGGGGGTAGTGTTCGATAAAGCCCAACCCCCTGATGTGTTGACACTTACCGCTCCTGTCATCGCTTCACTGAACACTATTTGAATTTGCTGGGTATTCCGTGCTACGCCCGTTGAACCATTTGCAGGAACGGTCGATACAACATATGGTTTTGTCGTATCACTATTTGCAGCCCCGCCACATCCGGTAATAGTCCAAAGAGCGGCAATGAATATCCACACAAAAATTGTTCGATTTATTTTCATATGATCTCCTTGGTAATAACCTGCGCTTCAGAAGCTGTTGTTATATAAGGGGTAAAATGATAAGTAACGTAGGTTGGGCTGTACGTTTCATGTAAAGCCCAACGCATCTGTAATTGAAAGATGTTGGGCAAGTTTACCCTTTTGCCCAACCTACGCACTTATGATCTCCTTGGCAATAGCCTGCACTTCAGAAGTAGTTGTTGTGTAAGGGGTAAAACGATAAGTTACAAAGGGAAGCTTTTCGGTAGACTATAGAAAAAAGAAAGGCATTGCAAGAAGAAAATACGAAAGTATTCGTGCATTAAATTGCATTTTATAACATTTTTTTATGAGTGCCAGAAGAAGATTTATTTTGTGCCGTTGCCAATTAGCAAAGGCTTAAAGAAAAATTCGCAGCATGTAGAAATAAAAAAAGCGCCTCATGTCTGAGGCGCCATGTAATTTATTCTATAGTAGTGGAGTTATGCCCACCGTGAGCGACGATTCGAGCCTGCTTCGTTGAATCTGGCCGGTTTGCCGCTGTTCTTCTTCCCGTCCCAATGTTCCTTTTGAGCGAATCCAGTGCTCTGGTTCCTTTTTCCGGCAGGTTTCGCGTTAAAGGGTGACCGAGCGGAAGTGTGCTGGCCGTATTTTTTGCCGCTTGTTGCTCCCTGCCAACGTTTATTGGAGGATGGTCTTGACGATTTCGTTGTGTTTGCCGTGGTGGGGCGGCGCAGCGGCCGTGCGGGTTCCAGACCGGGGATTACCTGTTGGGGGATTGACTGGCCGATAAAACGTTCAATCTGGCGCAGGAAATCGATCTCTTTGTGTGAAGCGAAGGAGATGGCTATGCCGGTTGCTCCGGCCCGGCCTGTGCGGCCGATGCGGTGCACATAGTCCTCGGCATTTTTGGGCAGGTCATAGTTGATTACGTGCGTGATTCCCGACACATCGAGGCCGCGCGCGGCCACGTCAGTTGCCACGAGCAGACGCACCCTGCCTCGGCGCATGTTCATAATGGTGCGGTTGCGCGCGTTCTGGCTCATATCGCCGTGGAGCGCCGCTGAAGCGTGCCCCTGTGCGGACAGCTCGCGTGCAAGCTGGTCTGCGTTTCGCTTGGTTCCCGAAAAGATGATGGCCTTGGTCATGCTGTCGTCAGAAATCAGATGCTTTAGCAGTTTGTTTTTGTGCTGCATGTCGTCCGCGGCGTGAAGGCGCTGTTCGATTGTTTCAAGCGTGGTTTTCTTTCCGGCGATTTCGATCCGCACCGGTTCTTTCAGAAGCCGTCGTGCGAGTTTTTCCATGACGGCATCCATGGTCGCCGTGAACATGAGCGTCTGGCGGGTGGCCGGAGTCGCCGCCGCGATGGTGTCTACGGCCTCGCTGAATCCCATATCGAGCATGCGGTCGGCTTCGTCGAGTATCAGAATTTCAAGACGTGAAAAATCAATTCTGCCGCTTTCCATATGGTCGATGAGACGGCCGGGAGTTGCCACGATCAGATCCACGGGCTGTGATAGCAGCCGCTGCTGCTCGAAATAGGGCATACCGCCGAGAATGGCGCCGCTTCGGATGCGCATGAATCTGCCATAAGTCTTGACCGCATCAGTGACCTGGTTCGCCAGTTCGCGGGTTGGCGTGAGTACCAGCACGCGGGGTCCCTTAGATTTTTTTGGTGCTGTAGAAAATTTGGACAGGCGCTGAAGCGAGGGAAGCACGAACGCGGCGGTTTTGCCGGTTCCTGTCTGCGCGGTGGCGATCAGGTCGTGCCCTGCCAGCGCCTCCGGAATGGCTTGTGCCTGGACCGGGGTCGGCGTGGTGTAACCGCAGAGGTTTACTGCTTTTAAAATCGGTGCTGCGAGCTGCAAATTTGAAAAAGACATACTACTCCTTTGATTTCACGGTTTGGGCGTGATACGTCCTGTACCGTGAATCCGGTAAAAGGTTTGCGTGCGGACCGCAGAAACACCCGTGTGTTCCTGAAACGTAGACGGCGCCAGCACAAATATGACCGGCATAACAGCATCGTTCGCCAACCATATGTACTGCCGCAATTTCAGAGTGGGAGCTGAAAGCAAGGGGGGTCAGAGATCGATGATTATGAAGGGCAGGAAGATGGTGACGCGTAAATGTACTTCAGTCAAATCCTGCCGCATTGTTAAACAGTCGGCGTGCATAATACACGGTTATTTGAAAATAGCAAGTTATTTTTTTCCCAAAAAGTGCAGCACAGAGAAACGGATGTCCGGATCCCGGAATATTACAAGGGCATGCCGGCTTTGGGGTTCAGGTCAAGAGGGGAGGATTCTCCGCGCTTGAAGCGAAGATATCCCGCCAGCGCGATCATGGCCGCATTGTCAACGCACAAACTCATGCCGGGAAGGTACAACGTTGCCTTCTGCTTCATCGATTCTTCTTTCATTCTGCTTCTGAGCAGGCTGTTTGCGGCCACGCCGCCCGCAACTACGATCTTGTCCACTCCGGTTTCCCGGACGGCCTGCATGGTTTTGCTGACCAGCGTGTCTACCACCGCGGTCTGAAAACTTGCGGCAACGTCATTGATGTGCAGACGCGGATCTATGCCGTGGTCTTTGCTCATAAACAAGGCGATATGGTTTCGGACGGCTGTTTTAAGGCCGCTGAAACTGAAGTCATACCCTTCGAGGTGGCCGCGCGGGAACTGTATTGCCTGCGGATTTCCCTCTCTTGCCAGACGGTCGAGCACCGGACCTCCGGGATATTCGAGGTTCAGGAGCTTTGCGACTTTGTCATAGGCCTCACCCGCGGCATCGTCTCTTGTCTGGCCGAGCATGCGGTAGTCGCCCAATTGCTTTACATGGTAGATGGCTGTGTGGCCGCCTGAAACAAGCAGAGCAAGGTAGGGATAACCGATTTTCGGATATTCTATGTGGGCCGCAAGGATGTGGCCTTCGCCGTGATGGACACCGATCAGCGGAATTCCCTGAGCATAGGCAATGGCTTTCGCAGCAGACACACCCACGAGCAGCGCGCCGATGAGTCCCGGCGCATGCGTGACAGCAACGAGCCCGATTTCACCGAGAGAGACGTTTGCTGCGGCAAGCGCCTCGCGGATGACAGGCATCAGATTTTTGAGGTGCTCGCGTGAAGCAAGCTCGGGGACTACGCCGCCGTATTTCTTATGAATGGAGATTTGCGAGGAAACAATGTTCGACAGGACGCTTTCATCGCGGAGGACGGCGGCCGCTGTTTCATCGCAGGAAGTTTCTATTCCGAGGGTGAGCATGAAATACTCGATTCAGGACACCGGAGTCTGAGACTGCATTCTGGATTCCGCATCAATTGACTATTCTTGATACCGGCACGACTTCGATGCCGTGATTTCCGGCTTCGGCAAGCCACTTCCGCAGTTCGTTGATTGTCGCCGGGTGAGGATGGCCTATCCCGATTGCTTTGCCGTGTTTTTTTGCAACGTCGGTCAATTCCTCAAATTGCTTCCGTATGTAGGCGGAATTATCCCCCTCGTTGTCGAGGAAGACATCTCGTTTTGCGGTCTTCAGGCCGAATTCCTTCGCCGTGGCGTAGGCGACGCTTCCGGCGCTTATCAGGCTGTCGAGAAAGAAAAGGTTGCGGGCCTTCAATTCCGCCATGAGAAATTTCATTGCTTCTTTGTTTTCCGTAAGCGATGAACCTTCGTGGTTGTTCACGCCGATTGCGCCCGGCACGGACCCCAGATCGCTGCTGAGCGTGTTCAGAAACTCCATGGGGGTCATGTCGGAGCGCAGCATTCCGGGCGCCGGTTTTCCGTTTTTGCCTCGGTATTCCATGGGCAGATGCAGCAGAACTTCTCGTCCATTTTGCGCGGCAAGGTCGGCTATTTTCTTTGAATGCGTCAGTCCGGGCATGATTGCCATGGTGACTTTGGCGCGCAAAACCACAATGTCCTGCGCCTGCTTCATGTCCTGCCCAAGATCGTCAATGACGATCGCGACTAGTGTAGTTTTTGTTTTCACTTGTGGTTTGGGTATAGCGGCTTCAACTGATTTTTCAGACGCAGCTTTTGTTTTTATCTGCGGTTTGGGTGAAGTGATCTCAGCAGGTTTCTCAGGTTTTTTGAGTTCCTTCTTAGATTGTTTTTCAGTTTTTTTCTGGGAAGGTTCCTGCTTTTGTGCTTGCACGGCCGCTTTTTTCTCTTCCGTGACGCGGCTGCTGCGCAGCGGGCCCCAGAGGATCAGTGCGATGGCTATTACTGCAACAATAATTCCTGCGATGATGTAGCGTTCCGCCCTGTTTTTTTTGCCGAAGGTCTTTCGCTTTGTGGGTGATTTTTTAGCCATGGCACAGTTTATATACAATATTGCGTTAAAAAAGGCCAGAGATTTTTTAGTTCCGTGCCGTAGCCGATTCGATTCCGGAGAAGGAACGGCGCTTTTTGTCTTGACTAACCTCTGAGCGGTTCTTATAATCAAATTTACACCGGCGAAGCACCCTCTGCCGGCGCTTTGTGACTGAACGGAGGTCGGGTTAACCGCATATGAGTTTTGAGTACGTACGACAAATTCCAAAAGCAAAAGAAATCCTGGCGAAATTACCGCTGCCCGCGGATTTGAAAAAAATCAAAGCTGCGCGGGACAGGGAAATTTTCGGTGTCCTTACCGGCGCCGTAAACAAGTTGCTGCTGATCATCGGCCCGTGTTCTGCCCATGACGAAGACGCGGTGTGTGATTATATCGGCCGGCTTGCGAAGATGCAGGACGAGGTGCGAGACAAACTGATCCTCATTCCCCGGATATATACGAACAAACCGCGCACGACCGGCGTCGGATACAAAGGCATGGCGCACCAGCCGGACCCTCGGAGAGAGCCGAACATCGTCGAAGGGATCACCGCAATCAGGACAATGCATATCCGCGCGCTCAGGGAATCCCATCTTGCGGCGGCGGACGAGATGCTTTATCCCAACAACTACGCGTATCTTGAAGACCTGCTCAGCTATGTTGCCATCGGAGCGCGCTCGGTGGAGAACCAGCAGCACCGGCTCACCTGCAGCGGCCTGGAAATTCCCGTGGGCATGAAGAACCCCACAAGCGGCGATATCGAAGTGATGTTCAATGCGGTTCATGCGTCACAGGCCCCACACACATTCGTCTACACGGGGTGGGAAGTGAAAACGTCGGGCAACCCGCTTACTCATTGCATTCTCAGGGGAGCAGTGAACCAGTTTGGCCAGAGCATTCCGAACTATCATTTTGAAGATCTGATTATGGTGGCAAAGGGCTATGCAAAACGGAATTTTTCGAATCCTGCGATTATTGTGGACACGAACCACGCGAATTCGAACAAACAGTACAAGGAGCAGCCGCGCATTGCCAAGGAAGTGATGCAAAGCCGGATGCATTCTGAAATTCTCAGAAAAGCGGTAAAAGGATTCATGATCGAAAGCTTCATCGATGAGGGGGCGCAAAAAGCGACTGAGAACGTGTATGGAAAATCCATTACCGACCCGTGCCTCGGCTGGAAGGACAGCGAAAAACTTATCAGAAGGATCGCCGAGCTGGCATAGACCGCGCGGAGCCGCTGGGAAATATCATGGAACTTTTTGACGCACTGCAGGGCAGGAGAAGCATCCGCCGGTTTAAACAGATCCCGGTGTCGGACGAAGACATCATGAAAATCCTCGACGCGGGGAGACACGCACCAAGCGCGAACAACTCCCAGCCGTGGAGCTTTCTGGTCATCAAAGACCGCGCATTGCTCGGCAGGATGGCCGAGGCGGTGCGAACGATGGTTGATTCAATGCTGCCTTTTGCGGAAAGCGAAAAACAGCGTGCGCGGCTGGCGGCATATAGAAACACGTTTTACACGTTTTTTGAAAACGCGCCGCTTGTGATTGCTGTGTTCATGGAGCCGCACGACGCCGGAACCGACACCGTGCTCGGAAAGATGGGCTACACTCCGGCGAATATCATGCGGCTCAGACCCCTGCCCGGACTGCAGAGCGTCTCTGCCGCGGTTCAGAACATGCTTCTTGCCATCCATGCTCTTGGATACGGTTCCTGCTGGATGACGGGGCCGCTTGTTGCGCAAGAGGCATTCGAAAAGCTGCTCGGCTACGGAAAGGAACGGTCTATCGTGGCGCTCCTGCCGGTCGGCGTGCCTGATGAAAATCCCCCTGCCGGAAACAGAAAACCGTTGGAAGGGATTGTGCAAATAAAGGAATAGCCGTTTTTGCCTCTGATTGTGTATCAGCGATGAAAGATGACAATGTCTGAACCGTATCTCCACTGCAATACTCCCGGCTGCAAAGGATTTCCTCAAGCGATCAGCGCAAATACCGCACGCGCTCTTGTGGAATACCGGCTGCAATACAACCATAAATATGTTTTGCGGCTGCCGTGCCCGGCTTGCAAAAAAACTGCAACGTATACCGATGAGCAGATTCTCGGCCTGATTGCCCCGGAAAAGCGGCCGCAGCCGCTGCCTCATGATCACTTCTGGGCATATATGCTGTTTGACCTGGAATCATGGAAGAGCACGGACCACCGCGCTCAACTGGGCGGACGGGTGCTTGTGCAGCTGTTGACAAACGAGCCGGGAGGGACGTGGTACGGCATTCTCAAATCGACGTCTCCCTATGCGCCGACGTTGAAGATCGGAAACTACATCAAGGGGAAACCGCGCGGCAGATATGAGATATGTCTTTCCGTGATCGAGGGCGAAAAGACGGTTCCCATACCCAAACCCTCCCAGATACCGAAAGCCAGCAGCTTCGGATTGTTTGTATCGCCAAAAAACAACGAGGAAGAACTTCAGTGCGCGAACATTTTCTGCAGCAATCCGTCCTGCCATCATATTTACAGCACGATGACCTACAGAAAGTTCAGCGGGTTGATTCTCAGAGAGCAGCTGGATGAAGACGCATATGATGAAGTAACGCTGCAGCCGACCATAAAACTGGCATGTCCTGTTTGCGGCACGGAGCGGGTGATTGACGAAAGTTCGTTTGAAGGTCTTTACAAGGAGGAATAAACGGAGTCCCGGAGTCGGGTATTCTTCATTCCTCCGGGCATTCCCCCGGTCCGGTGGTTATCTCCGCTGATATTTCCGTTCCCTTCGGAATCACTACTATGCCGGAAGGCGTGACAAAGTAGTGCTTTCGGTCTTCGGCAATGTTGCAGCCGATCCGGGAACACGAGGGGATCGTGACATCCTTGTCGATGATGGCGCGTCGGATTACGCAGTGTCTGCCGATATCCACGTTTTCCATGAGAATGGAATCATGCACTTCGGCATAGCTGTTGATGCGTACGTTCGGCGACAGTACCGAGTTCTGCACGCGACCGCCGCTTATGATGCTCCCGTGCGACACGATGGAGTCGAGGGCCATGCCGAGCCGCCCCCCTTTCTTTTCCTGCGCAAACACGAATTTCACGGGAGGATTCTGCGCTTGGTAGGTGCGGATGGGCCAAGCATTGTCATAAAGATTCAACAGCGGGTCCACGCTCACCAGATCCATGTTTGCTTCCCAGTAAGCATCGATGGTTCCGACGTCCCGCCAGTATTTCGCCTCTTTCTTGTTCTCATCTTTGAAATTGTATGTGTAGACGCGTGATGTTTTCATCATTTGCGGAATGATGTTTTTGCCGAAGTCATGGGCCGTGTCCTGAAGGGCGTCGAACTTCAGGTGCTCGAGCACTGTTTTTGTATTGAAGAGGTAAATGCCCATGGACGCAAATGCCATATCAGGACGGCCCGGAATATGTTTCGGTTCCCGGGGTTTTTCTTCGAAACCGACAATGCGGCAGTCCTCATCTATTTCAATGACGCCGAACGCCGCGGCTGCCGATTTCGGAATTTCAATGGCCGCCACGGTGGCGTCCGCACGCTTGTCATTGTGGAACTGGAGCATTTCAGAATAATCCATCTTGTAAATGTGATCGCCTGCCAGCACAAGCAAATATTCCGGGTCATCCTTTTCGATCATGTAGATGTTCTGATAAATGGCATCGGCCGTTCCCTGATACCATTTTTCTCCGACCCGTTGCTGGGGTGGAATGGAAATGACATATTCATTCAAGTCTCCGGAGAACAGGTTCCAGGCGGTCCGTATATGCTTGTCCAGTGACAAGGATTTGTATTGAGGAAGTACGGCAATTCTTCTGATTCCGGAATTAATGCAGTTGGAAAGGCTGAAGTCGATGATCCTGTAGATACCGCCGAAAGGAACCGCCGGTTTTGCCCGGTGCATGGTAAGAGGGTGGAGCCTTTCTCCTTTTCCGCCTGCCAGAATCATTGCCAGAATATTCATAGAGATTCGCTCCTTTTCCGATAAGACGGCGCTCAATTTATTGTATCAAGCGCAGGAAGGTATGTCAAACAACCCGTTGAAAACAATCGGGAACTCATATGATGACTTGTTCTCGGCTGTATTGGTCTGTTGCCACCGCAATATCAATGGTAGTTGATTTTTTGTGGTTTTTCTGTCTTTATAGAGTATAATCCAAAGCAACAGCGATTTTTTTTCCGTGTAATTATCTGAAAAAATGTAAGTCACTTGAAGAGGCAGGGATAACCGGATGTATCAAGGCGAGCGCATGAACAGCATTACGCATTTAATCGGGGCAGTCCTTGCGGTTGCCGGTCTTGTCGTGTTGATTGCCTGTGCCGGACGGCAAGGTGATCCCTGGAAAATCGTCAGCTTCAGCATTTACGGGACCGCACTCGTGTTGTTGTATTTTTTTTCCACGCTGTACCACAGCACGCGGGGGACGACCAAAAAAATCTTCCAGAAAATGGACCACAGCGCAATTTATCTGCTAATCGCGGGCAGTTATACCCCCTTCACGCTTGTCACCCTGCGGGGTGCCTGGGGGTGGTCGCTCTTCGGAATCGTTTGGGGGCTCGCGCTGGTCGGCATTGTTCAGGATGTTCTCGCAGGCAAGGGGAGGCGCGTTCTCTCTATTGCTATTTATCTGCTGATGGGCTGGCTCGTCGTTGTGGCGTTTCGTCCGCTTATGGATGCCTTGCCCGGAGCAGCCCTTATCTGGCTGGTTGCGGGAGGTCTTTTTTATACTGCTGGGCTTCTCTTCTATATGTTGGACAAAAAAATGTCCTATGGTCATGAGATATTCCACCTCTTTGTCCTCGTCGGCAGCGCATGCCATTATTGTGTGATTCTTTTTTACGTGGCCTGACCAGACTGCCGCTCTCCGCTGTGATTTGCATCACAGCGCTTTCCAAAAAAAAATTGTAAAATTTACTTGACATCCGTGCCTTTTTGTATATTATAGTTAGTATACTTATAATAACTATTAACCATAGTATATGTAATGAGGGCACCATGGCTACGCGCAAAACTCCGAAAAGCTATAAAACTAATGAAATCTGCAACCGGTTTGATATTTCCCGGGCCACGCTGTTTCGCTGGGAAAGTGAAGGGCTTTTGACGGGTGTGGCGCGCGATTGGCGGGGCTGGAGAGTATACAACGAGGACAATTTAAAAGACATCGAAAAGATCATGAAGAACAAAAAAGCGGATTAATTCGGCACACGGAAAAGCACTCGCGGAGTTGTGATGTTTTTATCAAAAAAAATAGAACCGATTGCACTTGATATAGGATCGACGTTCATCAAGCTGGTAAAATTGAAGGGGACCAACAAGAGTTACCAGCTGCAGAAATTCGGCATGGTTTCGTTGCCGCCCGAGGTAATCGTGGAGGGGGCGGTCATGGATGCCGGCCGTGTGGTTGAGGCAATCAGACAGCTTCTTGCCGAGCAGAAGGTGACCACCAAGGAGGCTGTGATTTCGGTCTCGGGCAGTTCCGTAATTATCAAACGCGTTTCGGTTGCCGATATGACCGATGAGGAGCTTGCCGAGTCCATTCGGTGGGAGGCGGAACAGTATATCCCGTTTTCAATCGATGATGTGAACGTGGATTTCCAGAAGTTGGGGCCCGGTGGGGCTGCAGGCCAGGCTGATGTCCTTCTGGTTGCGGTCAAAAAGGACAAGATTAACGATTATGTAAACCTCGTGAAGGAAGCGGGTCTTGAGCCTGTCGTTATGGATGTTGATGCTTTTGCCCTGGCAAATATGTACGAACTCAACTACGAACTTGAACCGGGAATCACCGCTCTGCTCAACATCGGCGCATCGGTGATGAATATTAATATTCTGAAAGACGGCGCTTCAATTTTCACCCGTGATATTTCCGTGGGGGGCAACCGGTATACAGAGGCACTCCAGCGGGATTTCGGCCTGACGTATGAAGATGCAGAGCGGGTAAAGAGAGGCGAAACGATTGAAGGTGCGGATGCGGAGCAGATCGCGGGAGTGATGTCGTCCGTAACAGACGACATCGTTACCGAAACGCAGCGATCCTTTGAATTTTTCCGCTCCACGACCGGAAGTGACAGGGTGTCGCGCGTGCTGGTTTCGGGAGGATGCGCACGCATCGGGAATTTCACATCAGTTCTTTCGGAACGGCTTGAGATCCCTGTGGAAGTGGTTAATCCTTTTAAAAACATCAAAGTCGATACAAAACGATTTGACCCTGCGCTTCTCGCAGAATCCGCCCCCCTGTCGGCAGTGGCAGTCGGGCTTGCGATCAGGAGGCCGGGAGACAGATGATAAAGATAAATCTTCTGCCCAGCAAGAAAAAGCCTCCCAAAAAAGTAACCGATCTGCAGAAACAGGTGGTTTTCGCTGTCCTGATTCTCGCAGGCGTCGTAGGTGGATTGGGCTATTATTGGAAATATCAGACTGATACGATTGACGTTTTGACGAAGCAGAAAGCTTCCGCTGAGGCGCGGCTTAGAGAGCAGGACAACATGCTCAAGGAAGTGAAAAATGTTGAGGCGGAACGGGACAGGGTGCAGGAAAAAATTAATGTCGTACAGCAGCTTAAGAAAAACCAGGCTGGTCCGGTGCGTCTTCTCGACGAAGTCAGCAAAGCGCTTCCTCTGGGTGTAAATATAACGGCTCTTACGGAAAGCAACAATAATATTAGTATTGAAGGACAGGCATTCGGCAATAATGAGGTTGTTCATTTTATTGATAATTTAAAGGCGTCCTCCCTATTAACGGGGGTGGCTCTGCTCGAAACAAGCCAGGTAAAAGTTGAAGGAATTGATGTTTACAAATACAAACTCCAGTTTGCATATAAGGGGTTGTGATGGCATCTCCTTTTGTGGATAAAATTCAAAAAATACCTCCAAAAACGAGGATTATCGCGTTTGTAGCGCTTATTGTCGTGCTTGTGATTCTCGATATCTGGCAGTTTATAATTCCCATGAATACCCAGATTGACCAGTTGAAAAAGTCACTTATTGAACTGCAGAGCCATATTCAGCAGAATGATGAGAAGATAAGGAACCTGGACAAGCTAAGGGCTGAGGTCAAGGAATTGCAGTTGCAGTTGAAAATTCTGACTGAACAGCTTCCTCCCGAGTCAGAAGTTTCCGGATTACTCAGACAGATCCAAGAAAAAGTCAATCAATCAGGTCTTGTTCTAAAATTGTGGAGACCTGAGAAGGCAAGAGACCATGCAAGCGGGTTGTATAAGGAGATTCCTGTAACGATAACTTTGGTCGGAGGATATCACAATACAGCAACATTCTTTGACCGCATTAGTAAATTGAGCCGTATTGTGAATATCTTGAATATTAAGATGGGAAGTGCAAAGCAGAATAATGACGGCTCGATTTCCGTCGAAATCAACTGTACGGCAATGACATTTTCGGCAGTGGAGAAAAAAGTTGAAACAGCACCTACAGCAGCGAAAAAAGTCAGGTAGCATAATCGGCATTTCCCTGGTCCTGGCACTGGGGGCGATAACGATGATGCTGACGGCCTGTTCTGATTCAGAAAAAGGCTCTGTGCAGCCTGCCCCCGCTGCACGAAAGACGGCGCAACAGCCTGTGACACAGCCGACTAGCACGGTGATGAAAAACGTGGAACAGCCCGTTTTCTCCTATGCTTCAGCTGGAAGACGTGACCCCTTTTCTCCTCTTGTGTCCAAGGCGATGACCAAGGAAAGAGCGAGCGCTCGCCCTCCGCTGGAACGCTATACACTGTCCGAGTTCAAATTATCAGGAATCGTCTGGGGCGGATTTGGATATAATGCCATGGTTGAAGGGCCGGATGGAAAAGGTTATTTTGTTCGTGTGGGAACAACGATTGGATCCAACAAGGGCGTGGTAAAGGCGATAACCAAAGACACCATTGTGATTGAAGAAAAATTCAAAAATGTAATGGGAGCAACAGAAC
This sequence comes from Nitrospirota bacterium, assembly GCA_963663225.1. Lineage (GTDB taxonomy): Bacteria > Nitrospirota > UBA9217 > UBA9217 > UBA9217 > JBAZLV01. Next base: position 2,078,993 of record OY760142.1, read on the forward strand.
GGAAGCAGATCACTATTCAGCTTCGTAAAACAGAGGAGGGAATGCAATGAAGCTTGCTCAACAGCTGAAAACGGGATGGTTGATCATCCTCGTCTCCCTCATTGCAGTAACATTCGCGGGGTGTTCGAAAAAAGCCCCCGTAACACAACCACAGGAAACCCTTGCGGTCATCAATAAAATCGAGCCCCGTGATGTAAATGGCAAAACAGAAATTCTGTTTGAAGGGACCGCTCCGCTCCATCAATATACATCTTTCCAGCTTACTGAGCCTCTCAGGCTGGTAGTGGATATTGCAAACGCGGATTTGGGAACACTCAAGGACAAGATAAACGTTATGACTGGAGCTGTTACCGAGATTACTCCAAGCCAAAAAGACAATATTGCGCGTTTTGAAATTGGGCTTTCTCAACCGGTTGACACAAAGATAAATCAGCAGGACGGCAAGCTTGTTGTGGAAGTCGCAAAGGCTGACGAATCGGCAAAACCAGCTGCAGAAATAAAGCCTGCGACTGAGGTTACTCCTCCCGTTGCGACGAAGGAGAATGATGCGCTGAAAACTGAAGAAAAATTGGAAACACCCCAGCCTGAACTGCCTGCCGCGACAATTATTTCATCGGTAAATGCAATGGCCGGCAAAGATGGGGCTAAAGTGGTCATTACGGGTAACGGAGCAATAAAAGCAAAAATTCTGAAGCTGGACGGCAACAGGGTGGTGGTCAATATCCCGGGTGCCAAAAACAAAGCAAGACCGTATGTTATTCCTGTAAGGAAAGGCGGTCTGGACAAGGTGCGCATCGGACAACACCCAGATAAGGTAAGTGTGGTGCTTGACCTGAAAAAACCGACGGATTATACGGCTACGAACGAAGGCAAATCGCTTATTATAGCTATGAATACTGCTTCGACAGTAAAGCCACAGGAAAAAGTTGCAGCGGCCGAGCAACAGGCTGCACCAACGACTGAGAAAGACACATTGGGGACAAGTCAGCCGGCTGTCCAGGAAAAATCAACACTAGTATCTGAAAAAGAAGCAGCACCTGTGTCCGAAGAACCAATTGCGCCTGCGGCACCGGCTGCTAAAAAAGAACGTGCTGTAGCTGAGAAAAAGGCAATCCTTGGCGAGGCTGACAAATCAGTCCTCATTGGTGAAAGCAAATATACCGGCAGAAAAATTTCTCTCGACCTTCAGGACGCCGACCTGATAAACGTTATGCGCCTGTTTGCCGAGGTTGCAAACCTGAATATTATTCTTGCGCCCGATGTAAAGGGCAAGGTCACCGTCCGAATGGTCAATGTTCCCTGGGACCAGGCAATGGAAATCATTCTCAAAATGAACGGACTTGGCTACGTACTGGAAGATAAAATTTTGCGTATAGGAACAACAGGGGCTCTAACGAAGCAAGCAGAGGATGAACTAAAAGCAAAAGAAGCAAAGAAGAAAGCGGAGGATTTAATAACTCGAATTGTTCCTATAAATTATGCCACGGCTGCAACTATTGAAACTACTATCAAGAAGTCGTTGTCACCTCGGGGTGAAACAGTGGTTGATGCAAGAACAAACACGATTATCGTAAAGGATATTGCGAAAAATGTCGAGGATGTAGTGTCTCTCGTAAAAGTTCTTGATAAACCAATTGCGCAGATAATGATTGAAGCGAGAATCGTAGAAGCGTCCTTGAACTTTACAAGACAATTGGGTGTTCAGTGGGGCGGATCCGCTTCAGCCAGTGCCGCAACAGGAAATCCTATTTCCGGCCTTTCCAGCGCTTCTGTCGGTGGATCAAGCCTTCTCGGCTCAACACAATCCGGAAATGGCAACTGGCTTGTTAATATGCCCGCGGCAGTTGGGTCAGGAAGCGGTGGAGCCATTGCCTTTGCTTTGAGTTCGCTCAACAAGGCATACAACCTTGATCTCGTTCTATCCGCCTTGGAATCGACCGGTGAAGGCAAGATTATTTCTCAGCCGAAAGTCAGCGCCTTGGACAACAAAGAGGCAAAGATAGAGCAGGGGCTTTCTATTCCGTACTCGACTACGTCGTCTTCCGGTACCCAGGTGCAGTTTATCGACGCCAAACTGATGCTTACAGTTACACCTCACGCGACGCCGGATAATAAGATATTTTTAAAAATTCAGGCAACTAAAAATGCTCCTGATACTTCCGTTCTTGGTGCAACAGGCCAGCCTTCTATACGGAAAAACGAAGCAACCACTGAAATTTTGCTTGCCGATGGTGAAACAGCAGTAATCGGCGGTATTCTAACTCTCGAGCGTTCAGTAACTGACAGCAGAGTTCCCTTTTTAGGCAATATTCCTGGACTTAGCTGGCTTTTTAAAAACACGACCACGACTGACAAGAGAGGTGAGCTGCTGATTTTCATCACACCACGGCTTGTGAAGCAGGAAGTGATTTAGCATATGTTAAGCAAGAAATATAAAGCGTAAACGTGAAATAACTTTAAACCTACTGACTAGGCATCTATTATTTATTGCCATAGGATAACTTAAGAAAATATCATGATAGTGAGGTGAGCATGCTAAAAAAAGAAATTCAAAGAAAATTACAAATTTTTTTTGGTTTAATAGTTTTAGGATTGTCCATATTTGCTATCTATGGATGTGGTGGAGGAAGTAATACGGCGACACAGGGGTATACAATAAAAGCACTTAATTCTACCCTAGGTGCTCCCAGTGTAGGCCTTTCACCGTCGTGCTATCAACCGGTGAGTTTCCTAATCACTGATGCTTCGGGCAAAGCAGCAAGCGGTATTACTGTTCAAATACATACCGGACCAATTAATACACAAGTAGCACCATTTTCGCTGAATTCTGGCTTTTGCCCTGATGCTGTTCTCTCTCCGTTTTCCGATATCACTATGAAATCTGACGATAATGGAGTCGTTGCAATTGAATTTTTGGTAGACGCGACTACAACGGGCACGGAGTTTTTTATTGATGTGTCTTCAGGCGCTGCGACGCCTGCAGAACTTAAAACAGCAGCTTCTGTAACGTAAGGGACTACTTGTAAGTTACCCGCAGCTATAAACAATATGGGATTTACAAATATAAAAATTGGCAGGGCACAAATGTCCTGCCAATTTTTTAACAGGTTTATTAAAAAACAGAAGTAATATGTTCAAAGATTTATAGTTACAGTGACATAATCAGCCTAGTAATGCGTTGATGAGCGCGGCACCCTGCGAATATGAGACCTTCTGTCCTTCAACTCATACTTGAGTTTCTTACCCCTCACAATCTTTTATCGAAACTGAATCTTACCGGAAAAATGCTTTTAGGATACTTCACTCTTGTGGCGTTGACCATTGGAGTGGTGGTTTACGTTCTCATGAGCTTGTATCGCCTGAATCATTTAAACAAGGTAATTGTTAAGGGTTATGTGCCTGTCTATGAAATTTCAGACAAAATGTTGGATGTTTTTAGCGACCAGGATACGTATGAAAAGCGGTACCTGATTCTTCGGGAAAAAAGCATCAATGCTCTCTTCTGGGAGCGTGCCGATGAATTTAAAAATCTTTCAAGTCGTCTTAAGAAACTGCCGGATACCGCGGGATTTCCTCTTGAGAAAATAGACAAGCTGCATGCCCAATATAACAATTTTTTCACTAATGAGGTCAGGCTGTCACAGTCTCACAATATGCAAGAGGCTAGGTTGCTATCTGACACAAAGCTGAAAGGTACTTTTGAGGAATTGGTAAAGGTGCTTCGCAGCATGTCCCTTGAGGCTCAAACGTCCCGCGATGTCATGATGAACCGAATCAGCGATGTGGGGACCACGACGTACTATACCACCATGGTACTTTGCCTTTTGAGCGTTCTCCTCGGCACGCTGTTCGGTCTTCTTATAACGCGTAATATTTATATTTCAATCAATAAACTTCACAAAGCCACCACGCAGATTGCCGAGGGCAATTTCCAGTACGATCCGGGCGTCAAAGCGGAGGACGAAATAGGTGACCTGGCCCGGGCTTTTCTCGACATGGGAAAGCGCCTTAAAAAACTGGAGGAAATGTATCTGGACGCCAGTCCGCTAACCCGTCTGCCCGGTGGTGTCGCCGTGGAAAGCGTCATGAACAGCCGGCTGGCATCAGGAGTGCCAGTGGCGTTCTGCGTGCTTGACCTGGATAATTTTAAAGTTTTTAACGATCACTATGGATATGCCCGGGGAAACGAGGTAATCAAAGAAACCGCAAGAATTGTTGAAACCGCCTCGAAAACAAAAGGATCACCGAATGATTTTGTAGGGCACATCGACGGAGATGATTTCGTGGTGATCACCACTCCTGCCGCTATGAAATCCGTTTGCTCCGAAATCATCAGGGTGTTCGATGAGCGCGCTCCCGGTTTTTACGATCTGAAGGATAGGGAGCGTGGCACTATCCGGGGGAAAAACAGACAGGGACAGGAAATGGATTTTCCTCTTCTCAGTGTTTCTATTGCTGCGGTAACAAATGAGCAACGTACTTTTGTGAACACGCTCGAAGCTTCAACAGTGGCCGCTGAGCTGAAAGATTACGCAAAAACCATTCCGTCAAGCGTGTTTGTTGTGGACAAGAGGCGAACGGGATAAACGTTCGGAAACATAGGGCCAAATCACACTCCGATATATTCAGCTCATGCATCTTTCCAGAATTTCCTTTGGCCGGACAACCATTTCAGCATACATAAGTATTTATCGGGCAGTTTTTTTACGAGGTTTGCGGGGTTGTTCTTCCCGCCTTCTTTTTGCAAAAACGCGGACAGGAGTCCCGAAGAACCCAAATGACTGACGGAGTCCATTTTCGATGTAGCGGATATAGGAAAAGTGGACTCCGAGCGGATAATTTGCAAAGACAATAAAAGTAGGCGGTTTGATGCCGACTTGCGTGATATAGTAGTATTTAACGCGCTTGCCGCGGTAAAGCGGCGGTTCATGCCCAGCGACGAGTTTCTCGAAAATTTTGTTCAGCTCGGATGTCGGAACCCTGCGGCGCGTTTCCTCCATCACCTTGTCTATTTCTGCAAAGACTTTTGTAACACGCTGGCGGGTGACTGCGGATATGGTGAGCACCGGAGCATAATCCGCAAATTTGAGCCGCTGCTGAACAGCGGCGATAAACTGTTTGTACCGTTCTTCCTTGTCCGTTAGCAAGTCCCATTTGTTCAGAACGATGATAATGCCCTTTCCTGCTTCATGGGCCAGGCCGACAATGCGTTCGTCCTGCTCGGTAATGCCTTCCACTGAATCAATGAGTACGAGCGCCACGTCCGCTCTACTGATGCTTTTCATGGCGCGCATGACGCTGTATTTTTCCACACCCTGACTGATTTTGCCCCGGCTCCTGATTCCCGCTGTGTCGACGAGGATATATTTTTTACCATAGTATTGGTAAACGGTATCGATGGCGTCCCGGGTGGTCCCAGCCGCAGGACTCACAATCATCCGGTCTGCACCAAGGAGAGCGTTTACGAAAGAAGATTTTCCTACATTCGGCCGTCCAATAATCGCTATTCTCGGCAGCGGTTCAGCTTCCTGCTTTTCCGGATTTAAAACGGGCTCCGGCAGAAAACGGGAAAGTTCGTCCATAAGGTCCGAAAAACCCTGTCCATGTTGGGCTGACACGGTGAAGAGTGCCTCTGTGCCGAGACGATAAAAATCCGGTATGAGTGCTTCATGTCGTTCGCCATCCACTTTATTCACCGCGTAGATAACTGGTTTGCCCGATGCCCGGAGGCGCTGCGCTACTTCCACGTCGGCAGGGAGAAGGCCCTGGCGGCAGTCCATAAGAAAGATGATGATATCAGCTTCCTCTACGGCGAGCGTGGTTTGATCCCGCATTTTCGAATACATGGGATCATCGCTTTTCGGTTCAAAACCGCCGGTATCCACAAGAAGAAAACGTTTATGCTCCCACTTCGCCTCTGCGTAATTGCGATCGCGCGTAACGCCGGGCATATCTTCAACGATAGCGAGTTCTCTGCCGATAATACGGTTGAACAGCGTCGATTTTCCGACATTTGGTCGGCCAACTATGGCAACAATCGGACTTGGCATATGTATGTGAGAACTCCGAATTCAAAACAGTGCATAAAAAAATATATTCAAAAAAATTTTTGAAAAGAAAAGGAATCATTACTCAAAACGAAGGAAATTTGTACGAGTAACAGTTGCACTATAGCATGGCCAAGCGTATCAGTTCAAGAAAAAACCTTGCGAAGAGGTTGTATTTATGCTATTTTCTGCCAGATTCTCCTAGGAGGGCGCGTGCACAAAATTGCATCAATAGTCGTATGCATTGTGTTGTTTTCTCTGTCATCCGTCTGGGCGGACTTCTATCGATACGTGGACAGAGACGGCCGGGAATTTTTCACGAATGACTTGAAGCAAGTACCGCCGGAATACCGCAGCAGCGCGACACAGGTCAAACCCGATGCCGGCAGAGTGAATATGTCCGAAAGTACGCCAGCCGAGACCGGGAAACTGCGCAACTCATCAAAACAGCATAAAGATAAATATGGCCGGGGCGAGGAATATTGGAAAAAGAAAGCGGAAAAACTCCGCACAAAGCTGCGCGACCAGCAGAGCGAGTACGATTTTGTGCAGAAACAGCTGGATGACCAGAGCACGCCGACGGAAGGAAGTCTTAAAAAGAAGAAGAACCGCACAAGCCTTGAGAAGAAAAAGTTAAAACTTGAACACAGCATAGCGCAAACCAAACGCAAGCTGGATGTAGACCTCCCCGAGGAGGCCCGCAAGGCAGATGCCTATCCTGGATGGATCAGAGAATGATTACCCGGAATGAGATGCAAAAAGAAAACAGGTGACCCGGCTGCGACGCAGCTCCCTGCGCTGCATAGAGGAAAAGCTGATATTCCGGAATCATGCGGAGCTCCGTAGTATGAAAAAAATTGTAATTGCCCGGAACATTCTGCACGTCCTTGGCGCGCCCTCTACGATTTTCGGACGGGGAACCATTACCACGTATCCAGCGCGAACTTCTGAAGAGATCCTGAATATCCACGGCCTCCGCAAGGCGGATCTTATTATTACCGATGCCACCCTGCCGATTATGGGCGCCGTCAATCTTTGTGCCGCAATACGGAACGACCCGACGCTTAGAAATGTTTCCATTATAGTGGCCAGCGACAAGGCGGATGATCTCTCGGCGCAGTGGCGTGAAGCAGGGGCCAATGCAGTGATAGGGAAACCGGTGGAAGCGGCCCAGCTTTTTTTTAAAATATCGGAATTGCTGGTAATACCGCAACGGAAGGACCTGCGGGTGCCTTTGCATGTGGCGGTGAAGAGCCGCGGAAAGAAAGCCGCCTTTGCCGCCGTCAGCCAGAACATCAGTATTTCCGGCATTCTGATCGAAACTGATTTGCCATTGCAAAAAGGGGACCGGCTGGCGTGTGTATTCAACATTGCGCATAGTGAAGTCCAGATGGAAGGACTTGTCACCCGCGCGGACACGGGCCCGTCGGGGAAACAGCTGTATGGAGTGCTGTTTCAAAATGCAGCTACAAAATCCCTGGTTATCATAGAGCATTTTATCAAGCAGCAGATAAAGCAATAATATCCTGCGCATGCAGTACCCGCAGGTTTCACCGGAGGTTTTTTTGGACGAACGCTATGATTTTAAAAAAATAGAAGAACGATGGCAGCGCACATGGCAGGAGTCGAAAACATTCAAGGTATCCGAGGATGCCTCGAAGAAGAAATACTACTGTCTTGAGATGTTTCCGTATCCTTCGGGCAGGATTCATATGGGGCATGTCCGGAATTACGCCATTGGTGACGTCGTATCGCGCTATAAGCGGATGCAAGGGTTTAATGTGCTGCACCCCATGGGATGGGACTCCTTCGGCCTGCCTGCCGAAAATGCCGCTATACAGCACGGCATCCACCCTTCGAAGTGGACCCTTGAAAACATTGCCTTTATGCGGGACAAGCAGCTCAAGCGGCTCGGCCTCTCCTATGACTGGGACCGGGAGGTGACGACCTGCCTGGAAGACTACTACCGCTGGAACCAGTGGTTCTTTATTAAAATGTACGAACGCGGTTTGGCCTATAAGAAACGGTCCTATGTAAACTGGTGTCCTGCCTGTGCAACCGTTCTTGCGAACGAACAGGTGGAGGACGGCCTGTGTTGGCGCTGCAGTTCCGTCGTCGCCCATAAGGAACTCGAACAATGGTTTTTCAAGATTACCGCGTATGCAGAAGAGCTTCTCTCCTGCTGCGACAAACTCTCCGGCTGGCCGGAGCGCGTGTTGACAATGCAGAAAAACTGGATCGGAAAATCCACGGGCGTCGAAGTCGATTTCCCGGTTGAGGGAACCGGAGAGCGCCTGAAGATTTTTACAACTCGTCCGGACACGCTGTTCGGGGTTACGTTCATGAGTATTGCGCCCGAGCACCCCATGCTTGAGTCCCTCATCAAAGGCAGGCAGGAGGCCGAGAGCGTCCATGCTTTCGTGCAGCGTGTGCTGCGTGAAGACAAGGCTGCTCGCACTGACGAGAAACGGGCAAAAGAAGGTGTGTTTACCGGAGCCTATGCGATCAACCCGCTGAACAACGACAGGATCCCGGTCTGGGTGGGCAATTTTGTGCTTATGGAGTATGGAACCGGTGCGATCATGTCCGTGCCGGCCCATGACCAGCGCGACTTCGATTTTGCAAAGAAGTATGGTTTGCCTGTTCGTATCGTGATCCAGAATTCCGGGAAAAACCTGATGCCGGAGACCATGCAGGAAGCTTATATTCTTGACGGCACTCTGGTTAATTCAGGCAAATTCGACGGGCTTCCGAATACGGATGCGCAGTCGAAGATTGCGGATTATGTGCAGGAAGCAAAACTCGGCAAACGCACGGTGAACTGGCGGCTCCGCGACTGGGGCATTTCACGGCAGCGCTACTGGGGGACCCCCATACCGATTATTTACTGCGATACCTGCGGCGCGGTTCCCGTGCCGGAAAAAGGCCTTCCGGTGAGATTGCCGGTTGATGTGGAACTGACCGGGAAGGGAAGGTCGCCTCTTGCCGAGTCAAAATCCTTCAGGGAAACAACCTGTCCAGCATGCGGCGGCACGGCTCACCGCGAGACGGACACCATGGACACGTTTGTTGATTCGTCATGGTATTTTCTCCGCTATTGCTCTCCCCAGGCGGGCACGGCTCCGTTCGATAAAAAGGCAGCCGGCTACTGGATGAATGTGGACCAGTACATCGGGGGCATTGAACATGCGGTGCTGCACCTTCTGTATGCCAGATTTTTCACCAAAGTGATTCGCGATCTTGGTCTTTACGACGGCGACGAACCGTTCCAGAACTTGCTTACCCAGGGCATGGTCATCAAGGACGGGGCCAAGATGAGCAAGTCCAAAGGGAATGTCGTTGATCCGGATTTTATTCTTTCTAAATACGGCGCGGACACGGCCCGGCTCTTTTCGCTCTTTGCCGCTCCGCCTGAACGCGACCTTGACTGGAGCGACCAGGGAGTGGAAGGTGCATACCGTTTTCTGCATCGCGTTTGGGCTATAATTCACAAGCACAGTGCGGCGCTCCAGCATGCGAAACCAGCGGGTCCCGAAGCCCGGGGCGACCGGCTTTACCGCAAAACCCATCTCACGATCAAAAAAGTCACGGAAGACATAGAACGCGAGTTCCATTTCAACACGGCTATCGCGGCCATGATGGAAATGGTGAATGAAATGTATGATTATACGGCGGCCGGGAACCTGGACCCCAAACAGGTGACCGTGCTGAGGTCAGCCGTCCAGGCATTGACACTGCTCATGGCGCCGTTTGCTCCCCATTTTGCCGAGGAGATCTGGGAGGCGCTCGGAAATAAAGGAGGCGTTGCAAATACCCCTTGGCCGGAGTATGACCACGAGGCAATTATTGCGTCGGAGATTACCGTTGTCGTGCAGGTAAACGGCAAGGTAAGAAGCAAACTTACACTGCCTGCAGGAGCTTCAACGCAGGACATCGAATCAGCAGCCCTGGCAGATCAGAAAGTAAGGGAGTTTATGGCGGGCAAGACGCCGAAAAAAGTCATTGTAGTCCAGGGGAAGCTGGTGAATATTGTCGTATAGAAGCAACTACTGCAATCTGAGCGGGAAGTAACTGCACCGAAAAGATGTTGCCGTGCGGGGCGGCTTTTTCCGAATTCTGAAACTTTTTTATTCCGGAGATGAAGCACATGCAGAAACATTCAAGAACCAAAATCACGGCTGTTTTACTGACGCTGTTTATGATTATGTCGGCCTGCGGCTACCGATTGACGCCGGTGGGAGGCGTTGTGCCGGAACAGGCGAGAACCATTGCCATTCCGGTGTTTCAGAACGGGACAAATGAACCATACCTGGATACGCTGCTGACCCAGGCCACGGTGGAAGAGTTCCTTGCGGACGGCAGACTGAAGGTGGTTGTTCCCGATGATGCGGATCTTATCCTGCGCTGCCGAATAACTAAATTTGACATGACCCCCACTGCCTACACTGCCAATTCCTATGTTCAGACGTATAATCTCGGCGTTACGCTGAACCTGACGCTCGAAGACACGAAAACAAGAAAAATATTGCTGACAGAAAAGAATCTCAATCTGCTCTTTATCTCTTCCTATCCGGTGACTCTGGGGGACATCGCAGCCACAAAGATCGCAAAGGAAGGAGCTCTGCGAAACGCAAGCAAAGACATTGCTTCAACCATTCGGAGCAAAGTACTGGAGGGCTTTTAATTTTTTGCATCGTGAACACGATTAACCTACCATGACTAAATACGTTGACTTAATGCGCAGTCTTAAACAGGGCAGCATCCTTCCGCTGTACTTGTTTTTTGGTGAAGAAGAATTTCTTATCCAGGAGGCGCTTGACCTGCTTGTCAGGCGCGTCGTCAATCCTGATGTTAGAGATTTTAACTTTTCTCTGATCTATTGCCGCGACACCTCTGCTTCCGAACTGGTAGCCCTAGCCCAGACCCTTCCTTTTTTGACTGAAAAACGACTTGTTATTGCAAAGGAAATTGACGCCTTCAAGGCGGCTGACCTTGAAGAACTGATACCGTATCTTAATAATCCTTCACCAAGTACCTGCCTCGTGCTGGTGTCTAATCAGGCCCGGTATGAGAAAAAACCCGTGCTCAATGCCGTGGAGACCCATGGAGCGGTAACAAGATTTTTCCCTCTCCTGGACCGGGAAATTATCGTCTGGATCAACGATTGGGCATCAGCGCGCAAATTATCGTTAGAACGCGATGCGGGCCAGTATCTCTCGCAAATAACCGGCAATGATCTCCAGAAGATAAAAAATGAGCTCGAAAAAGTAGAAATTTTTATAAAAGAGAAAAAGACAATTACCGTTGATGACGTCAAAACGGTCGTGGGAGATTTCCGGGAATACAGCACGTTTGATCTGGCAACAGCATTAGGGCAGAAAAACAGGGAAAAGGCTTTCTTGATCCTTTCGCGGTTGATTCAGGAAGGGGAGCAGCCGGTGGGGCTGCTTGGCGCAATTGCGTGGAACTTTCGAAGGCTTATGCGCGCCAAAGCCCTCGAGGCCTCCGGGATCAGCTACGAGGAAATCAAGAAAAAGCTGCAGATTATTTTCCATCAATCATTTTCTTTTCAGGAACAGATGCGGCATTTCAGCATGGAGGAACTGCGTGCGGTGTTCGACATCCTTCTGACGGCGGACAAGGCGCTCAAGTCAGGCAGTTTGAACAATCGGCTGGTGCTTGAACGGTTGATTTTGAAGCTGTGCGGAGAGCAGAGCGTAGTGTCGAGGAGTTGAAACACCGGAGATTAGAGGATAAGAGGGTACGTTCAAAGACTATCGTGTTGCGCAAGCCTTCTCCACCTCTAATCTGTTCATGAGTGCAGGTATGCTACTAGGCCGCGGTAATCTTGCTGACCTTGGTTGATAGGCGGGATATCTTCCGGGAGGCGGTGCTTTTATGCAGAATCCCCTGGGATGCGGCCTTATCATACGCTTTCATGGCTTTGACCATGGCGTCTTTTGCTGCTTCCGCGTTTTTTGATTCAACTGCCTGCTCGACCTTCTTTGCAAGGGTCTTGAGCGCGGATTTCACGGAATTATTGATAAGGTGCTTTTTTTCTGCCTGTTTCTGCCTTTTGATTGCTGATTTGTGCGTTGCCACTTCGTAGGCCTCCTTAAATTTAAAAACAGATATGTCTTTTAACATAAAGAACGGTTGGGTGTCAAGAAAAAAAACCTTTTCTTACCGGGTGTTTTCTGGTAAAGTTACCACTTATTTTTGACTTGTCAGAGGTAGAACAGCATGTCGGAACAGGTAAAGGTTGCCAAAGCCGCAGGGGTCATCGGGACTGCCACCCTGGCATCCCGCGTACTGGGATATGTCCGCGACATGGTTATGTCCTGGGCTTTCGGCACTGGTATTGCCGCCGATGCATTCTATGTGGCGTACCGTATCCCGAACCTTCTGCGGGAACTGCTTGCAGAAGGCTCGATGTCCGCCGCTTTTATCCCTGTTTTTACGGAAACGCTTACCAAGGAGTCACGGGAGAGCGCACTTCGCCTGGCAAACGCCATGTTCGCGCGTCTGCTTTTGATTCTTCTTATTCTGACCGTCCTGGGCATTATTTTTGCTCCCTATGTGGTCAAAGTGATTGCCGGCGGCTGGGCATACAAGGCGGAACAGGACAAATACCTTCTTGGCGTTACGCTTACGAGGATCATGTTCCCGTATCTTTTATTCATCGGGCTTGCGGCGCTCGCCATGGGCATGCTCAATTCGCTTCGCTCTTTCTTTGCGCCTGCGATTTCACCCGTTCTTCTGAATATCATGACCATTACTGCGGTGGTTTTAAGCCTCCGGTTTCTGTCAGAGCCGATTTTCGGTGTTGCCGTCGGTGTCGTGCTCGGCGGTCTCTGTCAATTTCTGGTCCAAATCCCGGGGTTGCGGAAACAGGGAATGATGATCCGGCCGCAGTTTGAGCCCTCGCACCACGGCGTCAGTACCATTACGAGGCTTGCGGCGCCGGTGTTTTTCAGCTCCTCGGTTAATCAGTTCAATATTCTTATCGGCACAATATTTGCCTCGTTTTTGGCGACCGGGAGCATTGCGTACCTCTTCTACGGAATGAGATTCATTCATTTCCCTCTGGGTATTTTCGGTATTGCCCTCGCCACGGCCGTGCTGCCAACCATGTCTGCGCAGGCCGCCAGGAGTGAGACCGAAAACTTCCGCGAGACTCTTTCCCTCGGCCTGCGGCTTGTGTTTTTCGTGATGTTTCCGGCCATGGCCGGTCTTATCACGCTCCGCGTGCCGATTGTGCAGCTGTTGCTTGAACATGGCCAATTCGACCGGATATCCACGCAGGGGACGGCCGTTGCCATTCTGTATTATGCGGTAGGTCTCTGGGCCTTTGCAGGTGTACGGATCGTCGCACAGGCGTTTTATGCGCTTCAAGACACCCGGACGCCGGTCGCCATCGCAGTTGTTGCCCTGTTTACGAATATCCTCTTGAGCGCGGTTTTTGTCTTCTGGACACCGCTGCAGCACGGAGGTTTGGCGCTTGCTACATCGCTTTCGGCAATGGTCAACATTACGATGCTTACGCTGCTGCTCAGGAAAAAGATCGGCCGCATGGATGGGACGAGAATATTCAAGTCATTGCTGAAGATCATTCCTGTGTCTGCCGCGATGGGGCTGATCGGCTGGATGATCAGCAAACAGCCGGTGTGGCAAACAGGCGGCAACACCCTGCTGAAGGCAGCGCTGCTTTTCGGCGGAATGTCCTTGTGTTTCCTCTTCTATGTTGCGGCCATGTGGTTGTTGCGCAGCGAAGAACTGAGATTCATGTGGGATATTGTAAAAAGAAAAACGAGGACAAAAAGCTAGACCGCGAGGACCGGAACATGCCGCATGATTGCAATCACGCTTTTTTTAAAACACCGTTCGGCTGGGCGGGAGTGAAAGTATCAAGCCGGGGAGTGTGCCGGGTTATTCTGCCGAAAAAGGACAAAAAAACTGCTGAAGAGGAAATGCGACGAGTAAAGTTGCCTCGCTCCCGCCATAAGCAGCATTCTGCACAGAATGGATTGCCCGAATCGTGCGACCCGGCTCTCCTGAAGGAAACAATTCTTTTTCTCCGGGCATACTTCACCGGAAAGTGCATTTTATTTGATATTCCGGTCGATACGCGTTATTATACGCCCTTCCAGCGGGCGGTTTGGGGAGCAACGGCGGACATCCCGTATGGCGAGACACGCTCCTATGGCTGGGTGGCAAAAAAAATCGGAAATCCAAAATCCATGCGGGCAGTAGGACAGGCGCTCGGCGCAAACCCTGTCCCGATTATAATCCCCTGCCATCGCGTTCTCCGGTCAACGGGCGAACTTGGCGGTTTCGGCAGCGGCTTGCCCATGAAAAAAAAGCTGCTGGCATTGGAATTATCAGAGAAATAATACGAGACGGCGGCAACGAAATACGACGGAAGATGGTGTGCCGCCGCAATTCAGGTTCTATTTTTCCTACGAAAGGTTGTGAAACATGGTTCTTACGCAATTGAGTGTGGGGCCGCTGCAGGTGAACTGCTATATTGTGGCGGACGAAAAGACCAGAGACACAATAATCATCGATCCGGGTGATGACGCGGAGGACATCCTTGCGGTTGTAAAAGACAAGAAGCTCAATGTGAAATACATTGTTCTTACTCATGCACACTTTGACCATGTGGGGGCCAACAAAGCCCTTAAAGATGCCACGAAAGCCGAGATTCTGATACACCAGGACGACAAGAGGCTGCTTGAAAATGCCGCAAATCAGGGCAGCATGTTCGGAATGAGGTCCAATGCCTCACCTCCGGCCGACAGATATGTAAAGCACGGAGATGATGTTACCGTCGGAGAGCTCTCGTTCAAAGTTCTCCATACTCCCGGCCATTCGCAGGGAGGAATATCCCTCCAGGGCAACGGAGTCGTGTTTACCGGTGATGCCTTGTTTGCCGGTTCCATAGGCAGGACTGATTTTCCGGGCGGTGATTTTAACACCCTGATCCGTTCAATTAGGACACATTTGCTGACTCTTCCGGATGATACGGTTGTTCTTTCAGGGCACGGTCCTTCATCAACAATAGGAGCCGAACGCGAGGGAAACCCGTTTTTAAACGGCGATTCCGGTTTGTAAAAACCTCCTCGTTCTTGAGGTTTTACGTCGGGTGTGGTAAAGTAAGACAATATCATGCTGATTTTTTGGAACACGGGACTGAGGCAGAGCGGTTTCCGCCCAGCGGGAATAGAAGCGCTTCTTGCGGAAGACGACGTCTGTCCCGGACACCGTTGACAGCAAAATTTTGGAAGGAGAATTACATGGTTGCCGGTCCGATACGTGAAGGATTAACCTTTGATGATGTGCTGCTTCTGCCAGCAAAATCCGATATTTTGCCCAGAGATGTGGACGTCCGCACTCTGCTGACAAAAAAAATAGCTCTGAATATTCCGCTTGTGAGCGCGGCCATGGACACCGTGACGGAAGCGAAGCTTGCCATTGCTCTGGCCCAGGAGGGCGGACTCGGATTTGTTCACAAAGCACTTCCCATTGAGGCCCAGTCGGAGGAAATTGACAAAGTCAAGAAGTCCGAGAGCGGGATGATCATTGATCCCATTACCATTTCACCTGATGCCAGGATCTCGGATGCACTGGATCTCATGAAGAAATACAGAATATCGGGTGTGCCGGTGACCAAGGGGCACAAACTCGTCGGAATCCTTACCAACCGCGATCTCCGTTTTGAAACACGGCTCAACCTGAAGGTATCCGAAGTCATGACCAAAGACCGTCTGATTACGGCACCGCTCGGCACATCGCTGGACAAGGCCATGAAGATCCTTCAAAAGTACAAAATTGAAAAACTCCTGATCGTTGACAAAGACTTCAGCTTGCGCGGTCTTATTACCATCAAAGACATCGAAAAAAAGATAAAGTATCCTAACGCCTGCAAGGACAAGCACGGGAGATTGCGGGTCGGCGCGGCTGTCGGTGTCGGCGATTATTCCGAGCGTGTGGCTGAACTCATGAAGGCGGGTGTGGACGTGGTGGTGGTTGATTCCGCGCACGGGCACTCGCAGGGTGTGCTGGACGCCGTAAAGGCGATTAAAAAACGATTTCCCGAACTCGATCTGGTGGCAGGAAATATCGCCACCGCGGAAGCGGCCAAGGATCTTATCAAGGCGGGCGCTGATGCCGTAAAGGTCGGTATCGGACCCGGGTCGATCTGTACGACGCGGGTGGTGTCCGGTGCCGGCGTTCCGCAGATTACCGCGATACTGGATTGTTACAAGGAAACGGACAAGGCGGGCATTCCTCTTATCGCGGACGGCGGCATTAAATTTTCCGGAGACATCACCAAGGCCCTTGCAGCCGGTGCGTCCTGCGTTATGGTAGGCAGCCTGTTCGCAGGGACGGAAGAGAGTCCCGGAGAATCCATTCTCTTCCAGGGCAGAAGCTACAAAGTGTACCGCGGCATGGGGTCCATCGGCGCCATGGAACGGGGCAGCAAGGACCGTTATTTCCAGTCCCATGAAGAGGAAAAAGCAAAACTCGTTCCCGAAGGCGTCGAAGGCCGCGTTCCGTACAAGGGGACGCTGGCAGCCAGCGTGCATCAGCTGATGGGCGGCGTGAAGGCCGGCATGGGCTACAGCGGGTGCGAAACCCTGAAAGCCCTTAAAACCCGCGCGCAGTTCATTAAAATAACCAGTGCGGGTCTGCGGGAGTCTCACGTGCACGATGTGGTAATAACAAAAGAGGCTCCGAACTACAGGATGGATTAAGAAGCGACAACCGGCTGCGGAAACGATTATAATCAACTGCGGAGGCGCGAAGAACACAAAGAATATCCAATCTTTGAAGACTTCGCGCTTTTCTTTTGGGAGCGTATGACGAAAAAAATTTCCGTTGGAATCAGTGCCTGCCTCCTGGGGGAAAAAGTCCGGTACGACGGCGGACACAAGCTCGATCATTATCTCCGTGACACGCTCGGACAATTTGTGGAATGGGTCCCGGTTTGCCCGGAAGTGGAATCAGGACTATCCGTGCCGAGAGAAGCGATGCACCTGCAGGGTAATCCGAAGTCTCCCCGTCTGGTCACCAAAAGCAGCGGCGTCGATCATACGGACCGCATGAACCGCTGGACAGAGAAAAAACTGGCCGGACCGAGGAGCCGGAATCTCTGCGGATTTGTTTTTAAAAGCCGCTCCCCCAGTTCTGGAATGCAGGGAGTAACAGTATACGGCCGCTCCGGAAAAGTAGCCGGAAAAAGTGCCGGGATTTTTGCAAAAATGTTCAGGGAGCGTTTCCCCCTTATACCCGTGGAGGATGAGGGACGATTACAGGACCCGGGTATACGGGAGAATTTTATTGAACGGGTCTTTGTTTTTCATCGGTGGCAGGAGCTCTTGCGGGAGGGCGTATCAGCAGGTTCGCTGGTTGCCTTCCATACGGACCATAAACTGCTTGTTATGTCCCACAGTACTGTTCATCTGCGCAAACTTGGCGCGATCGTTTCCCGTTCAAAACAATATCCACGACCGGTGCTGGAGGAACGGTATTGTGCTGCCCTTATGGAAGGGTTGCGTCTTTGTGCAACCGTCCGAAAGCATACAAATGTGCTGCAGCATTTGGCGGGATATTTTAAGCAACTGCTGTCATCCGATGAAAAAAAAGAGCTGAATGAACTCATCATGCACTATCGAGAAGGGTTTCTGCCGTTGCTTGTCCCGATCACGCTGCTGAAGCATTACGCGAACAAATTTAATGAGTCCTATCTTCTGCGTCAGCATTATCTTAAGCCTCACCCTCTTGAACTTATGCTCAGAAACCATGCCTGATGCGATCTGCCAGGAGAAAGGCATTGCTTCATACTTTTTTTGTGAGGTGAGGAAATGACGCTTCTCTTTAGAGAGCCGGTTTTTCTGATTAGTTCTTGAATATTCTTACGGAGAAACGAAAAAACATGAACATAGTGGAACGACTAAAACAGGAATTGCTGACCGGCGACGGTGCCGCAGGTACGATGTTTTATGCGAAAGGAATCAACCTTGACAGGAACTTTGAGCATTTAAACATCACCAGACCTGACCTGGTGCTGGAACTGGCCATTGAGTATGTTGCCGCGGGGGCCCAGGTGATCGAGACGAACACCTTCGGCGCGAACATCACCAAGCTGGACCCCATAGGTCTTGGAAACAACTTGACGGAAATCAATATTGCCGGTGCGCGTATCGCGCGCGATGCCGCAAACCGCGGCCGTAACATTCTGGTGGCGGGATCTGTGGGGCCGCTTGCCCGAACCAGAGGGGAAGAGCGGGAGCCAAGCACAGAAGAAATGCTGCAATTCTTTCACACCCAGTGCAAGGCTTTGGCAGCAGGCGGTGTCGATTTCCTTCTGCTCGAAACCTTCACATCGCTATCGCAGCTTCGGGCCGCCGTCAACGCCGCCCGACAAACGGGCCTGCCTGTCTGTGCAATGATGGCTTTTCAGGAAGGGGGGCGCAGCGGAGACGGGACCACCGTGGAAAAATTCTGCGAAGCAATGGAGCAGTCTCTCGTAGACATGGTCGGCGCCAACTGCGGCGCAGGCCCCCGGGAACTCGTTATGGTCGTGCGCAGGCTTGCCGCCCTGACGGAGAAACCGATTGCAGCGTATGCCAACAGCGGTTTTCCGGAGTATCACGACGGCCGCTATATTTACCGGGCAACTCCAGATTATTTCGCGGTCATGGCGAAGGAAATGGCCGAAGAAGGAGCAAACCTGATCGGCGGCTGTTGCGGCACCACGCCCGAACACATCGCGGCAATTTCCCGGTCTCTTACAGGAAGGAAGCCTGCCGAGCGTTCAAGCAGAGCAACTGCTCCCGTGGCTGAATCCGTACCGTCTGCACGACGCGGAACGTCGTCGTTTCTGGATGCCTGGGGATGCCGGAAAGTCATTACCGTTGAACTCGATCCCCCAAAGGGCATGGACTGCGGACGCATTCTGGAGGGAAGCCGCCGCCTCAAAGAGGCAGGAGTTGACGCTATTAATATTGCTGAAAATCCCCTGGCGCGTCCGCGGATGGGCAATATCGCATTGGGAAGCATCATCCAGCAGCAGATGGGAATAGAAGTTATCATTCATATCACCGGACGGGACCGCAATCTGATCGGCATGCAGTCCGATTTAATGGGGGCCAGTTTGCTCGGAATCCGTTCGATCCTTGCCGTCACAGGCGATCCTGCCAGCATGGGCGATCATGCGGGGGCAAAATCTGTTTTTGACCTGCATTCATTCACCTTAATCAAACTGCTGGCGGACATGAACCGGGGGATCAACGCCATCGGCGGTTCTATCGGCGCCGGGACCAGGTTCACCATCGGCGCGGCGTTTAATCCCAACGCGAAGAACATTGCAGCGCAGGCAGAACGGTTGCGTAAAAAGGTGGCAAACGGCGCAGTTTTCGCACAGACCCAGCCGGTTTATGATCCGGAATTGCTCTTCACCGCGAATAATCTGGTTCGTGACTGCGGCATCCCGGTTCTGCCTGGTGTTTTGCCGCTGATCAGCGAACGCAATGCGGAATATCTTCACAACGAGGTGCCGGGGATCTCGATTCCCACGGAAATACGAGCCCGGATGAAAGGACTGGAAAAAGAGGCGGGAATCCGGGAAGGGATCAGGATTGCGAAGGAATTCATTGATACCACGTTTGAATCCGTCGGCGGCTACTATCTCGTGCCCCCTTTTGGAAAGTTTGAAACGGCACTGGAGCTGGTCGACTATGTCCATCGGAAGGAGGAAAGGCGCTCGTGAAAAAAATTGTAAGACCGGTTTTTCTTCTGACAACTGTCTTGCTTTTACACGCTTGCGCAATTGAGCCGTATAACCATGAAGACATCCGGTCGGTCAAAGTAATTCCGGATTGGAACCTGCCTTCGCCGTTTCATCCCGTGCCCGCGGTTGACACGCTGAACCCTGTCCTTACTGCCCGCGATATCATTGACGTTCCTGATGCCCAGTTTGTTGCCGACCCCTTTCTTTACTTTGATGGCAATACGTGGCATATGTTCTTTGAAATTTTCAGGTCCGGCATAGACCGGGGGGTGATAGGCCATGCCACGAGCCTTGACGGGACTCGCTGGACATACGACAGGATTGTCCTGACCGCAACCTGGCATTTATCGTATCCTCAGATTTTTTCAGTTAAGGGCAATTTTTATATGATACCTGAGGCCAGGCGATCGGGTAGTGTCATCATATACAAGGCGCGGAACTTTCCTTACGGCTGGGAGCCTGTTGCCACATTCCAGCTGAAAGGCCTTCTGGACCCGTCGGTGGTTTACTATCATGGGCTGTGGTGGATGTTTGTTTCTGATTCACAATTTAATCTTTATCTTTATTATGCGGACGATCCGCTGGCCGGCTGGACTGAACATCCCATGAGTCCGATCAGAAGCGGCCGGGCACTGTCCCGTTGCGGTGGTCGGTCATTTGTGTGGCAGGGGGATATAATCAGAATTGCGCAGGAATCAACGGAAACAGCGTATGGCGTTTCCGTACGGGCCTTCCGGATAAATCATCTTAGCAAGACGTCGTATGAAGAATATGAACAGAAAGAAAGTCCCCTTTTGCGCGGCAGCGGCGCCGGCTGGAACGCCGGAGGGATGCACCATTATGATCCCTGGCTCGCGGATGGCCGGTGGCTTATTGCCGTGGATGGCTGGGGAGAAGGCGTTTTTGCGCCGTGGAGCATCGGTATTTTTACTTCACAGTAAAAGATTGAAGTCGTAACACCACAAAACTATGCAGGAAAGGATGCTTCAAATAGTTATTATTTTTACGGAAAAAACTCACCAGATGCTTTTCACATAAATTTTTGTATTGACATATTAAATTATTGGTTTAGTATGTGTATAAAGTTATCACGTTGTTTTTAGTATGTGCGGTGCTGGCCGGATCCCCCTGGCCAGTTGTAACAATCAGTCGGTATGGTGAAGATTAATGTCTCTGATCAAGGGGTATACTATTTTTTTTCGGCTTCTTCTTTTCTGTCTTGCAGCAGTCTGCATATTGGCTGCCTGCCACCAGAAAACGGCGAATAAGACTCCATCGTTGCCACCTCCTGCTCTCGAAACCGTCGACATGGCCCTGATCCAGGATTACTACAACCAGGGGCTGCAATTTTATGCAGATGAAAACTTTTTGGAAGCAAAACATGCCTGGTTGCAGGTCATCAAACTGGGGCCCAAAACACAGCTCGCCGACAGGGCGCGTGTCTATGTAAAAAAAGTCAACCGGATGCTGAAAACCCTGAAAGAAATCGAAAAAAAACAATGACCGAAATACGCCGCAAAAAAGCGTAGCAGCGCACCGAATATGGATCAGCAGCCAAAACAACATATTCCGAAAAGGAAATCAAAACATTTCTTTGACCTGGTCGTTCTCGGTTTTGCTGAAACCTGCGATCAGCTGTTCAACGGCTATATCAAACGGACCTTTCTCTTCAGATTCCTCTCCTCAATCAGTATCCGCTACAAAATAGCGGCCACGATAACCATTCTTCTTGCGCTGACTGTTTTTTCGCTCGGCTATGTGACGTTTACCCGCCAGACCGCAATCCTCCGCCAGGAGATGCAGAACCGGGCTGAAGTGCTTGTTCAGCAGCTTGCGTCCGCCGGCAAGGAAGGAATCCTGACAAAACAGGAGCTGCATGTTTATTCCACCATAGCGGAAATCCAGAAAAAATCCGGTGTGGTCTATGCGATGGTTGTGGACCCGCAAGGGGCCGTTTTTATACACAGCGTACTTGAGATGAAGGGAAAAATGCTGGTGGGAAAAGCGGACAAGGCGGCCATGAGTGCTGAAGACCTCCTGTTCCAGGAAACTATCCATGAGGGACGGCCGGTGCTGGATGCAACGTATCCGATCGTATTCAAGCCAAAGAACATAAAGATCGGCATTGCCAGAATCGGGCTTTCGGAAGAGGCCCTGCACGCGGCCATCAGAAAGCAAAAAATCATATTTTTCTGGATATCCATCGGTTTTATCGGGGCCGGTCTCCTGCTTTCATTCGGCCTGGCCAGAATCCTGACAAAATCCATCTGCACGCTTGAGGAAGGCATGCGCCGGGTGGCGATGGGCGACCTGAGCCGGCAGGTGGCGGCCCCGTACCGGGATGAAATCGGACGGCTCACCGAAGTGTTCAATCAGATGATTCTCGGCCTGCGGGAAAAACTGCATATGGAAAAATACCTTTCCCGTTCAACCGTGAGAAGCATTAAGAAAAACCGCGACATATCTCACTTGAAACTGGGAGGAAGAAAAAAGCATGTGACTGCGCTTTTTTCCGATGTTCGTGGGTTCACCGCCCTTTCGGAGCGCATGAGACCGGAGGAAGTGGTAAAGCTTTTAAACATTTATCTGAACCTGCAGGGAAAAGTGATCAGGCAGTGGGGCGGTGTCGTCGACAAGTTTATCGGCGATGAAGTGATGGCCATTTTTGAAGGGCAGGGGGCCGAAATCAATGCCGTGAGATCGGCCGTTGAAATCCAGCGCTACTGTGAATCCCTGAATTGGGCGCGCGCAAAAACCGGCCAGAAGCAGCTACAGATCGGAATCGGATTGAACAGCGGTGAAGTCGTGATGGGGAATATGGGGTCTGAAGAACAGATGGACTACACGGTGATCGGGGACAATGTGAATGTCGCTGCGCGATTATGCAGTATAGCGCTGCCCGGCCAGATCGTCATCAGCAAGGTCATTGCCGATCTGGTAGGAGACCTGGCCACCGTAACAAAACTTGAACCTGTCATGGTAAAAGGAAAGGACAAACTGCTGGAGGTATACAACGTCACTGACGTAAAAGGTTCCACCAGAAAATACATGCGGCAGACAACGGAAACACCCGTCGTATACTATCCCGCCGATCTTCCGAATGAGATGCAGCGTGCGGTCGCAAAGAACATCAGCCCCTCGGGGTGTCTTCTGGAGGTCGCCGCTCCGATTCCTGCCGCTACCCGACTTTGCATGGAGATCGACCACAAGTGCTTTCATGGCCTGAAGCTCAGGGCAGTAGTGCATCACGCGAAAAAAATGTATTCCAAACACTTTGTTGTCGTGCGGTTCGAAGAATTGGATGAAGCTTCCAAATACGGTATTATTGCCTGGGTCCATGAAGTGGAATCGGACATCATTGATACCGTTGCATCTCCCTCTCCAGTGGAAACTTTCTGAAATCGTGACAGTACATAAAGGGATTTTTTTGAAACGGGACGTTATTATTATCGGAGCCGGAGCGTCTGGCCTTTTATGCGCCGTTGAATGCGGAAAACGCGGCCGCTCGGTGCTTGTGTTGGACCATGCGGAAACCACCGGATCCAAAATCCGCATCTCCGGCGGGGGGCGCTGCAACTTTACCAATACCGATGTCTCGTCTGATCATTATTTTTCCCACAATCCGCATTTTTGCAAGTCGGCCCTCGCACAATTCACTCCGCGAGATTTTCTCTCCCGGGTGGAGAAATACCGCATTCCCTACTGCGCAAAAGAAAAAAACCAGATATTCTGCGTTAAAAGTTCACGGGACATCATCGCCATGCTGGAAAAAGAATGCGAAAAAGTCCACGCGGAGCTTCGTCTCGGGTGCAGAGTTCTGGACATTGTAAAGCAGACAAACTTTGTCATTACAACAACGCAGGGCGCATTTTCCTCTGATTCGCTCGTGATCGCAACGGGAGGACTATCGTATTCGCATCTGGGGGCAACCGGCTTTGGCTATGATGTCGCCCGGCAATTCGGTCTGAGGATCGTGCCCCAGAGACCCGCGCTGGTTCCATTCGTGTTTGCGGAACGGGAACGAAAAGAGTTCCGGAAATTGGCAGGAATCTCTCTAAACGCAAACGTATCCTGTGGTTCCCGGCAGTTGCGTGGTAATATCCTCTTTACTCATCGGGGATTGTCGGGACCGGCCGCGCTCCAAGCTTCGCTTTTCTGGACGACCGGCGATTCGATAACGATTGACCTGCTGCCTGAGACGGATATTCTGAATGTTTTTTCCGGTCAACGGGGCAGCAAGATGCAAATACACAACCTGCTTGCAGCATATTTCCCCAAACGGTTTGCGCAGGCCTGGTGCGATATCAGGAGAATCGACAAGCCTCTCAATCAAACATCGGATAAGGAATTAAAGGCCATTGCGACGGAGCTTCACGCATGGCGGGTTCTCCCCAAGGGGACCGAAGGCTATGAAACTGCCGAGGTGACTGCCGGCGGGGTGGACACGGACGCTCTTTCTTCAAAAACCATGGAGGCAAAGAGCGTATCCGGACTTTTCTTTGTGGGGGAAGTTGTAGATGTAACCGGCCTGCTTGGAGGGTACAATCTGCACTGGGCATGGGCTTCCGGATATGTTGCAGGACAGTATGCTTGAATGATGCGCCGCCGTACTTTTCAGCAGGCTTTTTCTAGGGGTTCATCAGGAACCTGTCAGGTGAAGTCGCGCTGCCGGTGACAACCACACGTCTTCCCTTAACCATCAATCGTCCTTCTGCAAAAAGCTGGATGGCCCGGGAGTATATTGTATGCTCCTGCTTGAGGATGCGCTCGGCAAGGGTGTCTTCCGTATCATCATCCAGAATCGGCACCACAGCCTGGATAATAACAGGGCCTGTGTCCATGCCTTCATCCACAAAATGCACGGTACAGCCGGAAAATTTCACGCCGTGCTCCAGGGCTTTTTTCTGCACGTGCAGTCCCGGAAAGGCCGGAAGAAGTGAAGGGTGGATGTTCAGAATGCGGTTCGGGTATGCTTTGATCAGCACCGGGGTGATAATGCGCATGAATCCTGCGAGGCACACCAGATCAACGTTGTATTGCTGCAAGTGCGACACCAGCAATGCGTCATAAGCTTCCCGTTTGTCCTTATATCCGCTTGGACTGACATGGACTGCCGGAATATCGGCGTTCCGCGCTCGTTCCAGCGCGAAAGCATCTTTCTGGTCGCTGATGACAACCGCAAGTTCAACGGAAAGCTTTCCTTGCCGGATATTGTCAAGAATGGCTTGTAGATTCGAGCCACGGCCTGAGACGAGGACGCCGATCCTTGTTTTTTTCATGATGCATACCTCATGCAGGAATAATCCGGTTGAAGCGGAAGCGGAAACCGGGGATGCAGCTACTTCTCATATCGATATTGTACGGTCTGCTTGCCTTTTATAACCTCGCCGATCAGAAACGCCTTTTCGCGAAGTTGTCTCGCTCTTTTGATAACGGCCGCTGCCTGTTTCTGCGGCACGGCAAGTACCATTCCGATGCCCATATTGAAATCGCGGTACATTTCTTCGTCATCGACACCGGCGCTTCGCTGAATGAGGGAGAAAACAGCGGGTATCGTCCATGTCCCTTTGCGGATAAGGGCGGCAGTGCCCTTGGGAAGCATGCGCGGGGTGTTTTCCGTGATGCCGCCGCCGGTGATGTGCGCCATGCCGTATATATCGAATTCTTTTAGAAGCGTCAGGATCGTTTTCGCATAGATTCTGGTCGGGGTAAGAAGCACTTCTCCCAGGGGCGCCCCTAATTCAGGCAGGACGTCGGTCACCGCATGCTTCGAAGCTTCCAGCAGGACTTTGCGCACGAGCGAGTAGCCGTTGCTGTGAAGCCCTGAAGAGGCGAGCCCGATCAGAGCCATGCCCGGCTTGATCCTTGAACCGTCGATAATATTTTTTTTCTCCACCACTCCGACGGCAAATCCCGCCAGATCGTATTCGTTCTCTGCATAAAAAGCCGGCATTTCCGCAGTTTCTCCGCCGATGAGCGCGCATCCCGCCTGCTTGCATCCGGCCGCAATGCCCTTGACAATATCCGCGTGTTCCAGCGGTTTGAGCTTCCCGGTGGCGAAATAGTCAAGGAAAAAAAGCGGTTCCGCGCCCTGCACGATGATATCATTCACACACATTGCCACGAGATCGATGCCTATGGTGTCATGTTTGTTCATCAGAAAGGCGATTTTCAGCTTGGTGCCGACGCCGTCTGTCCCGGACACCAGGACCGGATTTTTGTACTTTTTGAGAGCAAAGAGCCCTCCGAATCCGCCGATGTGCGTCAGGACTTCCGGTCTGAACGTGGATTTGACGTATGGTTTTATCTTCTGAACGAAGAGGTCACCGGCATCGATATCGACGCCGGCGTCTTTATAGGTGATGGCCATGGGGTATCCTTCAGATTTTTTGATGATACTACCTGTAATGCGGAATACTGTCAAGAGGTCCTGGCATGGACGCCCCGCAATCGGCGGAGCATTCTGATTGTATGCCCGGGGCGCTACTTGGCCTTTTTCTGGATCTCCTGCACAGTGGGATTGCTCAGCAGTTTCATGAATTGCGGATTTGCCGTAAGTGCGGCAACATCACCGGACTGCACTGCCTTCATGGTGGCCGGATCTTCCAAAAGTTTTTTGAACTCCGGATCGTTCTGCAGCGACTGGATCAAATTCATAATTTCTTTATCATTCATCATTTTTGTCTGGAACGATTGAATCTCCCCGGTCGTGCTGTTGTTCTTCGACAACGAGAGATTTCCCTCCGGCGAGGTCTTGTTTTGAATAGCTTGTATTCTCGATTCTTCAATGGTAATGGTGCCGAGAATGTCGGATTTGATCGTGTAAATGCCCTTGTTTAAAGAAATGACTTCTCCGGAGATGACGCTGCCATCCCGCAGCACGATGTCCTTTATTTCACCCGCAAACGCGGGTCCGCATACCAAAGTCAGCATTAATCCCAAACAAACCAGACATTGTCTCATAAACGGGTTTCCTCTCTTCTGATTAAGATGGAGCGCGGCTCCGTAGAAGATATGATAATTTGGCCGTTCTGTCAAGGAACCTTTCTTGTATGTGTTGCCTCGTTCTGCATCTGGTTTGAAATCAAGCATAAATAATGTTCCGCGCAAAATGTTTGCTAATATCATGGCGCATATGATATATTCCTATATGAAATAATTTTCCCTGTTCGTCGCACTTGTTGGCACGAAAAAGAATGCGCAGTTTCATACTGAGTACATTACTCTTTAAAACGAGTGCCCATTTATGAAAAACAAAGCATCATCGAGTTTCCTGAAATATATAATACCGCAATACGATGAAATCGCACTTTTTGCCATGAGTTTAACTTTTGCACTTCTTCTGCTGGCTGGCGTTCTATTAGGCAATAAAGACTTACAATTTGAATATATATCTCCAAGAGACTTTGACCCTAGAATAATTCTAGCTATTTTGGTTTTCTTTGCCGGGTTTGTCTTATCTATTTATCATGCTTTTGTTAATCGCCCTAAAACATCTTTTGAAAAGTCCTGCATGCTTTTTTTGCTGTGCTATTAAATGCATTTAGCGGTGTAATGGCGGGCGCGTATGCTCTTATTACATCGAATGGATTGTTAATCATATTTCCAATTTTAAATATTCTTAACGGTATCGCTTTAGTATTTATGTTCAGAATGGGATGTCTTAATGAATCAAACATTAGTGATCAACATATGTCTTTAAGAGAACTCATCCTTACAGCAACTATAGTAATCATCTTATTCTTTATCTGTAATTCTCTATTCAAATTGATGTGGCTCGAAACTCTGTCGATCAGTCTCATATATGCTACAAATCTGATCCGTCTGGTCCAATCATTAATTATGCCAATGCTGATATCAAAAAATCGACCATTATAAGTTCTAACAATTTCCAGTAGATAGGTTGGGCTTCACAATATTCAGCCCAACCTACACTACTTTCAACCAGTATTGATGAGGTTTAGACATTCTGACCGAGATTCTAAATTTATTTGTCAGCTGCATTATAAAAGGGTGCTCTAGTGATTTACAAAATGGTATTTAAAAGGATATCGATAGTTTTAATAATAATTTTTATTGCCTATTATATTGTTTTATCTTTTTTAGCTCACACTTTAATTGGGCCTTTTGTTTTCATTGATGTGCATAAAACATTTTATAAAGTTGCACTGTATAAAAATAATAAATTGAGCTTTAAACAGGAATTTCTAAATACGGATGGAACACATAAGTTCGTATGGGTTGATACGCACATGAAAAAGCAATGTGCAGAGATAGTGCCATATTTCTGGAAATGCCTTTTCCATCCAATGGACAATGATTCCCATACACTTGATGATGGGGAAAAATACAATTATCACTTGCCACCATTTACTTATAGAATGTCGAGTTCAAAACATTCTAAAAAGTATGCGACGTTAAGCCGTAGTATTATAAGCTCTAGTGACATAAAGTCCTTGCAAAGGGCTGGCTGGAAGTACGACGAAGCTGATCAAATGTCTGCAGGTGCGACATTAGAAAAAAATGGAATTTATCTATCATTTGGTTCAAGTCTAGAGTTCGATGATGAAGGCTGTATAAGTGATATTTACGTGAACATTAACAAGCCTTGATTTATACCCCAGATAGGTTGTTTTAATGAATATCTAATTAATACTCGCGTGACATAAAGAATGAATACTTCATGAATATCATATGCTTTTAATGCGGTGGCCGGATTATATTAATAACCATTTGCAAAGTAGGTAGGTTGGGCTGAACGTTCTTTGTGAAGCCCAACGAATACATGATGCTGTGAACTCTTATACATAACCATGCGCTATCGAAGGGCAAATACACCCGAAGCAACATACTTTTAACAATGGTATCGGAAGCGAATAAAAACTCATTTTCTTAGTGCCTAATACATGGCTGCAGCCTATTTACTCCCGTTCTCTTGACACGCGCCATCTTCCTGAGAATATGCAATATGCGTCCGGGTTTTTTGCTGATCAAAATCTCTCTTAAATTGTGCTTCGTTTCCTGTGAGTTCTTTGGTATAATAGCACCGCTTTTATCAGAAAGGTTCATAATTTGACGAGGAGGGGAAGGCATGAGAACACTGCTGGGACTTGGATTGATTATTGCGCTGTCTATGCCGTCGCTTGCATGGTGTAAAGTCGGGGGAGATGATGTCACGTATCGCCCGCCGGGATCAGACACGGTTGTATTCAGTCATGACTTTCACACAAGAAAAGGCATGAAGTGCAGTGACTGCCACTACAAATTATTTTCAATCACGGGTGGACGAGCGAAGAAAGCAACGATGCAGGAAATGGAAAAAGGGCAATCCTGCGGAGCATGCCATTCCGGCCAGAAAGCATTTAGCGTAAAAGACAAGGTGAACTGTAAAAAATGTCACAAGTAAAATAACTGCTACCCGGGCGGGGGAGTTCCCTGCCCGGAGTATTTCCTGAACTCCTGCCTTTTTCTCCATCGATCATAATTGCAAAATAAGAAGCTTGGTTTCTGCATCATGTATGAAGGGTGCAGGCCGGCTTGTCAACGAGCAGTTTTCTTGGTATGAAAACGACCTCGTTTTGGAGCGGACCGGGAAGGATGTTGCCGTGCTTCCGGGCGATGCTTTTCTTCAGGTGAACGTCTGATTTCCTGCGCATACATGGTTTCATCAGCCCATTCTACCGGAATTTTCTGCCCGATATATTTTTCGATTTCTTCAAGTGAGTAGACATACTCTTCATCCGCCAGACTCACCGCCTTGCCGCTTGCGCCGGCTCGTCCGGTCCGGCCGATCCGGTGCACGTAATCCTCGGCGTCCTGCGGAAGATCATAATTGATTACATGCGTCACCCCCTCCACATGGATGCCGCGGCTTGCAACATCCGTTGCAACGAGGATGGGGAGTTTTCCTTCCTTAAAGTCGGCGAGTATGCGCAGCCGCTTCTTTTGTTCTATGGTGCCGGTAATGGCTTGCGCTTTCCAGGAATTGCGGTTCAGGCGTTCCACGACCATATCGGCTGCGCGGCGGGTATTCACGAAAATCAGAGTGCGTGACGGGTTCTCCTTCCGGAGGATCCCGAGCAGCAGGGAGAGTTTTTCATGTTTGCCGACGTGGTACAGGACCTGGACTACTTGTTCAACGGTGACTTTTTCCGGTGTGATTGATATTTTTTCCGGAAGATTCATATGCTCGTACGCAAGCTCCATGACACGATAGGAGAGGGTGGCGGAGAAAAGCATGGACTGGCGTTTCGTGTAGGGCGGAAGCTTTTTGATCAAATACCGCAAATCATCGATGAATCCCATGTCGAACATGCGGTCCGCTTCGTCGATGATGAGATACCGGGTTTTTTTCAAACTGTATATGCGCTGTTTATAGTAATCGATGAGCCGGCCCGGAGTGCCGATGAGGATATCTATTCCTTTTTGAAGGGCGTCCATTTGCTTCCGGTAATCGATTCCTCCATAGACCGCAAGACAGCGGAAGCCGGTAAATTTCCCTAATCGCTCTGCTTCGTGATATATCTGGTCGGCGAGTTCCCGTGTCGGAGCAATAATGAGTGCCTGAGGAGAGGATGAAGAGTCGATAGCCGGATTCTTTACCATGCGGGTAAACAGTGAGATGAGAAAAGCGGCGGTTTTTCCTGTTCCCGTTTGAGCCTGCGCGGCAACATCTTCCCCCCGTATGGCTCTCGGGATCACTGCTTCCTGCACAGGAGTACATACCGTGAAGCCCGCGTGTTCAATGCCTTGTTTCACAGCATAAGGCACATCAAGTTCTGCAAAATTCATACTGCTCCGATTACCGCTGAAGACAATTTGTCAACAAAATATTTTCAGCAGTATACCATAGCTCACGAGGAGAGCAAAACAAAAATTACGCAGGTTCTTCTCATATGTTTTCGTGAATACGGGGCGGATTGACTTATCGGCATCAGCGTCTGTGTCGTGACACCACGAAATAACGCTGAAGAGTCGTTCCCGATTTTATTTTTCCTGCAGAATGCAGCTATATTCGTAAATAAATTATTCAAGAAAGTGTCGTTTTTGGCGAGTTTTTTTGCATTTTCCCCGGCAAAGGAAGCATTTCCCCTTCCAACGCACGGCCGTGCTTGCTGGTTTTTTGGCGGAGCATTAGCAGGCGACATAAACAAAAAAATACTTATAACCAGAAAAAACTTTATTTTGCTTGGCTTTTTTTTGCTGTATGTTGATTATTTTGTTGATAAATTGTCTAACATGCTGAAATATAATTTTTTAATTTTTCTTGTTGACAAAATATACACTTTTGTTGTATATTTGTCCACGAGGTGAACGTAACGTGCTGACAAAACTCTTCTCTTCGACTAGAGCGGAGCTTTTAGGCCTGTTCTTTAACAATCCGGATGATCGCTTCTACCTGCGGGAAATAGCCCGCCATATCGGCAAAGATGCGGCAGGGATCAAGAGGGAGCTGGACAATCTGGTCAAGCTGGGACTTCTTGCGCGGGAGAAGCGGGGTGTTCAAAAATACTACTTCGCGAATAAGAGCTCTCCTGTTTTTTCCGAAATGAAGGGGTTGGTTTTTAAAACAACGGGAGTGCAGGGGGCCATGAAGGCGTCGCTTTCCCGGCTGAAAGGCGTCAAGGCCGCATTTATTTACGGGTCCTACGCCAAGGGAGCAGAAAAGGAAGACAGCAATATAAACCTTATGGTTGTCGGCCAAGCGAACATCACGGAATTGAACGACATGGTTATGGGCCTGGAAGAGAAGCTGAAGCGGGATATCGATTATCTTGTTTTTGATGAGCAGGAATATCGAAAACGCAAAGAGACAAAGGATCCGTTCGTCAGGGAAATCCTGAAAGGGAAGAAAATATTCCTGGTGGGCAAAGAAGATGAATTATAGCCAGCTGAAGGAAACGGGAATCGTTGAAGAACGGGCTGCCGAGGTTTCGGAGATTATTGCGCTGGTAACGAGAGTGGACCGTGATCTCGAAACAAGCAGATTGCTGTACGGGAAAGATGAAGAATGGGCCTTTGTAGCCGCGTATCAGGCTATGGCTCGTTCAGCGCGAGCGCTGATCCTGTCCGAAGGATACAGGCCAAAGGTTGTTCGGGGAAGGGACGCTCAGAAGACCGTGGTGACGGCGGCAGGCGTTATTCTTGGTGAACAGTTCAAGAGCCTCACGAACAAATTTGACCGGATGCGCAGAAAATACCAAAGCTTTATTGAAGATGCGGGCAGGATTATCTCCCGGTATGAGGCGGGGCAGGCCATTAAAGATGCGGAGGAATTCACCGCGCTGGTCAATGCAAGAATCCGCGAGAAATATTCTCAGTTATCACTGCTGAATGATGTTCCTCAGCTTGTTTCAAGATAAGGCCGCTTAGTTCACGAACGCGGTATGCCGAAAGGGGGTGGACAACAATGGCAGCCAAGAAGAAAGCCAAGAAGAAGGCCAAGAAGAAAGCTAAGAAAAAGTAGTTTTCATAATGTAGTCCCCGATGAGGGACCGCCGGAGGCACTGAGACATGCCTCCGGCGCATTTACCGGAAACACTATCAACGAAATAAGAGTGCACTATAAAAGAGTCCTTTTTTCGGACTGACTGGTCATAATTCCATCTTTCAACTATTCTCAGGATGAAAGGGGGTGATTTCATACCATGGCGGCTAAAAAAAAGGCTCCGGCAAAAAAGGCAAAGAAGACCACAAAAAAATAATAACCGAGACGGGGCAATGGTACAAAGGCCATGTCCTCAGTATTGAGTCTTTACCACGAAGCTGGTCTTCGTGGTTTTGTTTTTTTACCATATGCAAACGCGAAGTTTTCTGCTGTAGTTTTGCATAAATTCCGGTATTATTACTGCAAGCTTTCCCCGTACGGGCAGATATATGACCAGTCTCTGCTTTTCCCGCGACCGGAAGGCAGCCGAAGAACGTCGATTCCTATGCGTAAGCGGAATTATATAAAAATTGATCGAGGTTCCCGGACCGACGGACGGAAGAAATTGCTTATTGCGCTCGGCATTCTTCTTACTGCTTACCTCATATCGTCGTGCATTTTCGGGGAGATGGGGCTTATAAAATACTACCGTATGAAAATGCAGTGCAATGCCTTGACAGACGAAATTGCGCTCCTGAAGCGAGACAATGCAAAACTCAGAAAACATGTCTATTCCCTGAAAAACGATCCTCTCTACATCGAACGCATCGCGCGTGACAAATTGGGCCTTGCACGCCCAGGGGAGATAGTGTACTATTACAGCGAACAGAAAGACTGAAGTACTTTACAGAAACCGAATCATTGCTTTGTGCCGTAGTGAACTGCAGAAATGACCCAGGCAGTTTGATCGCAGCATGCCGTAGGGACCCAGGGGGCGGAGGTGCCCCTGCTTCGCCACGTCCATGTCAGACCATCCACTTTCCATAGCATTTATCTGGCACATGCACCAGCCCTATTACAAGGATGACATTACAGGGTCTTACATCCTTCCCTGGGTGCGGCTGCATGGAACGAAAGATTATTATGACATGCCGGCACTCCTTGCCGATTTTCCCCAGGTCCACCAGACATTCAATCTTGTTCCTTCACTTCTCAAGCAGATTCTCGATTATGTTGAGAATGGAGCCACGGACAAGTTTCTCGACCTGACGCTCAAACCGGCGGCAGACCTGGACCCCGAAGATAAACAATTCCTGCTTAAGAATTCCTTTATGGCGAACTGGGACACCATGATTAAGCCTTACCGGTCGTATTGGCAGCTGCTCGACCGCAGAGGCTACAGTGTTGCCGACAACGACCTCCAGAATGCCATGCGGTATTTCAGCACGCAGGATTATCTCGATTTGCAGGTCTGGTTCAACCTGACCTGGTTTGATCCGCTCTTTAAACAAAACGATCCTTTTTTGAAGGAATTGGTGCAAAAAGGTGCCGGATTTACCGAAAAAGAAAAGCAGCTTCTTGTACAGAAACAGAGAGACGTCATGGCGCTTATCATTCCTGAGTACAGGCGCCTTGCAGAAATAGGCAGCATCGAGCTTACCACCACCCCGTTTTATCATCCCATTCTGCCCTTGCTGTATGATACTGATCTTGCGAGGGTTGCCGTTCCCGATATCCACCTCCCCGCGGAGCGCTTTGCACACCCGGAGGACGCAAAAATCCAGGTTGAACGCGCCATTGCCTATCATGAAAAACTTTTTGGATTGCGGCCGGCCGGCATGTGGCCTGCAGAAGGATCAGTTGCCGAAGACATTATTCCATTGCTTGCTGATGCCGGAATCAAATGGATTGGCACGGATGAAGGAGTGCTCGCCCGGTCGCTCGGCATCCATCTTGATCGAGATTTTTCGGGAGTATTGAAAAACCCCGAAGCCCTCTATAAACCGTATCTGGCGGGCAAAGGGGGAAAAAATGTTTCCATCGTATTCCGTGACCATACGCTTTCCGACCTTGTAGGTTTCGTGTATTCCAAATGGGATTATAAAAATGCGGCAAATGATCTTATTGACCGGCTCCATCGCATACGGCAGGGGCTGTCACACGGTCCGCACTTGGTTTCCATCATCCTGGACGGAGAAAACGCCTGGGAATATTATCAAAACGACGGAAGAGATTTCTTCCTGTATCTCTATGAGCGCCTGAGCAAAGAGCAGGGGCTTCGGTGCGTGACGGTAGGAGAATATCTGAGGGAAAACTCCGCTCAGGCGGGCATTGAACGGCTTCATGCCGGCTCGTGGATTAATGCAAATTATCGGATCTGGATCGGGCATGAAGAGGACAACCGGGCCTGGGATCTGCTTGCGCAGACGCGCCGGGCGCTGACGGACTATGCGTCCGGAAACGGTGATTCGTCTAAGCTGGCCCAGGCATGGGAAGAGATATACATTGCCGAAGGGAGTGACTGGTGCTGGTGGTATGGCGACGATCATTTTTCTGAAAATGATGCAGAGTTTGATCTTTTGTTCAGAACGCACTTGATGAATGTGTATCGCACCATAGGCCTTGATATTCCGGACGATCTTCGGATACCCATACTTCGTGAAGACCGGCAGGCGCTCCCGACGGTCGAACTGACGGCTTTGATTTCTCCTGCTATTGACGGACAAGTCACGAATTATTTCGAATGGCTGCCGGCGGGTTGTTATGACGTGAGCCAGGGAGGGGGGGCCATGCACCGGGGGGCCTCCATTATCACGCATATTTATTATGGCTTCGATCTGAAAAATATGTTTATCCGGCTTGATCCCGGCGGAAATCTTAATGATGCTAAAGTCTCAGATTTGGCTTTTTTCATCAATTTTTTAAATCCTCGCGGTCTTGATGTGGAAGTGCGCATCGTTCCTCAGGAGCGGCAGGTGAACGCAGCCCTTTTCCGTGGTGAAAACGGTGACCGCAAACAACTTGCAGACATCCATACCGTTGCCGCGAAGGATATCATCGAACTTGCCGTACCCTTTGACCTCATAGGTCTGCGGGCCAATGACGAGGTGCAGCTCTTTATCACGGTTGAAAGGACCGGCTCCGAAGTTGAAAAATGGCCCTACCGCGGATATATTCAGTTCAAAGTGCCTACCGAGGATTTTGAGGCAACTATGTGGCAGGTCTAACCGCTTCCTGCCACAGCGTTATGTTGCCTGGTCCTTGTCTCCTCTACAGCAAGACTGAACAGTGGAGTCTTGCAAACTGCCTACTTCAGAAATAGTTTTTCATATTTTCCATATCCGGTTTTTGCTAAATCCTCGCGAGGAATAAACCTGAGCGCGGCCGAATTCATGCAGTAGCGCAACCCCGTGGGAGGCGGTCCGTCCTTAAATACATGGCCCAGGTGTGAATCGCCGTGTCTGCTTCTGACTTCTGTCCGCGCCATAAACCAGCTCCGGTCTTCCTTCTCTACGATATTTCCCGGCTCCAGGGGTTTTGTAAAGCTCGGCCAGCCAGTTCCGGAATCGTATTTATCGAGGGAACTGAACAGAGGTTCCCCGGAGACGATATCGACATAGATGCCGGGTTTATGATTGTCCCAGTATTCATTCCTGAATGCGGGCTCAGTTCCTTCTTCCTGGGTTACCTTAAATTGGAGAGGAGTCAGGCGCTGTTTCAGCGCTTCTTTTGTTGGTTTGCTGTATGTTCCGTCTTGTTTCGGTTGTTGGGTGTTTAGTGCCGCATCTTTCCCCCAGACCAGTTGCA
The DNA here is from genome assembly GCA_963663225.1 of Nitrospirota bacterium. Classification (GTDB taxonomy): domain Bacteria; phylum Nitrospirota; class UBA9217; order UBA9217; family UBA9217; genus JBAZLV01. Next base: position 2,115,009 of record OY760142.1, read on the forward strand.
GATACTGATCGCGGCCGGAATTATATCGGTAGAATTTGTACCGTACCGGATTTTTTTTCCAGTAGTCCTGATGGTAATCTTCCGCCTTGTAGAAAGGAACAGCTGGCTTTATCTCGGTCACGATTGGTTTCACAAAACGTCCTGATTTGGCAAGTTTCTTCTTTGACTCTTCTGCGAGCCTTTTTTGCGCGTCAGTGTGGTAGAAAATGGCAGACTTGTACGATGGTCCCCGGTCAACAAACTGTCCGCCCGCATCGGTAGGGTCAATCTGATGCCAGAACACATCAAGCAGTTTTTCATAGGTCACTTTGGCAGGATCATAAATAACCTCAATAGCCTCCATATGTCCCGTTGTTTCAGAAATTACTTCCTCATATGTTGGGTTGATTGTTTGACCGCCGGTATAGCCTGAAATTACCTCCCGGACGCCATCCAGTTTTTCGAACGGCGGTACCATGCACCAGAAGCAACCGCCAGCAAAAGTGGCTTTTTCGAGACGCAAACCGCCGCTTGCATTCGCCTGAGTAAGCAAGAGCGGCAGAAGAAATAGGGTTTCCAGTAAAATTTTTTTTACCATTGTTAAATCACCTCCTTCATGCAACACTACTATATAGTATACAACTGATGGGCAACGTAGATGCACCCGGAAATATGTCAGTACCCATTAATTTTGGTTTTTGGTCAGACTCGCTCGTCATTTATATTAAAAGTTATGATTTATAATTATTGTTATATTTTTATTAACATGTTGTAAATTTATAATAATCAACTTGTGCATTAAGCACTTATAATTTTGATTATATGTTCCCACGCTACGGGACTTTTTATTGGCATGTCTAACTATTGATAAGAACAGGTGATAAAAAAAATAAAAGGCTTGGCACACTCCTTGCTTTATATTTGGACTGAAAGATATAGACAGTTGATAAACCGGCATAATCCTAAATACGGGGTTATGCTTCGATATGCACTTTGACAAGCAGTATTCCGGATTTTCTTCTTGACAGCTGTGTTTCAAAGTTGTAGCTTAAAGTGTTACAAAGATGTATCATTTTTGGGCAAGAAGTATTCGTGATAATCCCATTATGAGATTCAAGCCATCAGTATTTCCGCGCCTGTTTTCACCACGTAGTTGCTGTCCGCCATTATTCTTTAATGTGTTTTACTTGGAGTAGAACGGTCATTATCGAATGGAGTGGTTAAGTCAATTCTTAATTAGTACATAGCACACCGAAAGGAGTCCAATAATGGAAAGAGAACAGATCGTCAATGAGTTAAATCGGTTGATCGGTAAAGAGAAGGTGCTCGCATCGGACATGTGGCGTAAGCTCTATGAGTATGATGCCTATCTGCTCCGGTCAGACCCGGACGCGATTGTCCTGCCAACAACCACGGAAGAAGTGGTGAAGATTGTAAAGTTCGCAAACGGCAATAATATTCGCGTCTACACCCGGGGAGCAGGTACAAACCTGACGGGAGGCACCGTCTGCCTGCAGGGCGGAATTGCCCTTGTCACAACGCGGATGAACAAGGTCCTTGATCTTGATCTTGAAAATCAGCGTATCGTGGTGCAGTCGGGCGCTATCACCCTGGATATCAAGAATGTCCTGGGAAAGCATGGCTACCTGTACCATCCGGATCCATCCAGCGAAAAAGCTTCGACGCTGGGAGGAAACGTTGGAGAAAACGCCGGAGGGCCGCACTGCCTTAAATATGGCGTTACGAGCAACCATGTCCTGGGAGGCGAACTGGTTCTGTTTGACGGCCAGGTGATTCAGTTCGGCGGCAAGTCTCTGGACAATCCGGGTTTTGATCTGCCAGGTATTCTGAACGGATCAGAAGGAACACTCGGTATCATCACGAAGCTCGTTCTTCGCATCGTGCCGAAGGCGGAAGCAGTAAAGACGATGATGTGCATCTATAACAAGGTTAAAGAAGGAAGCGACACGGTGGCCGATATCATCTCCGAGGGCATCATTCCTGCCACGCTCGAGATGATGGACAATCTTACGATCAATGCGGTAGAAGACGCTTATAACGCAGGGTTGCCGAAAGACGCCGCTGCCGTTCTGCTGATTGAAATTGATGGTTTGAAGGACGGTATGGATCGGCTCTGGGAACGCATCCAGAATATCTGCAAAAAACACAATGTGCGTGAAATTCGCGCCGCAAAGGATGAGGCGGAGCGGATGAAGCTGTGGGCGGCCCGAAAGGGTGCATTTGGCGCCGTCGGTAAACTGCGTCCCAATTACCTGGTGAATGACGGTACGGTGCCCAGGCCGAAACTGCCGGAGACACTGGATCGGGTCATCGCCATTGGTGAAAAATACAAATTGCCGATTGCGAACGTGTTCCATGCAGGAGACGGCAATCTGCATCCGCTGGTTCTTTTTGATGAGAGAGATAAGGATGAACTGCGCCGGGTGCAGCTTGCTGCAACTGAGATCATGAAGGTCTGCGCGGATCTCGGCGGAACCATCAGCGGTGAGCACGGAATCGGCGTTGAGAAACTCGAAGGCATGTCCTTTGTGTTCAGCGACAAGGACATTGATACGATGAAAAAGGTCAAAGTGGCCTTTGACCCCGTCGACAGATATAATCCGGGAAAATGTCTTCCCGAGTCACAAAAAGCCGCAGCGTAAGTGCGGAGAAAGGAAAGCCGGGTATGTCTAATTCAGATCAGTTAGTATCCGCACTTAAGGGAATCGTCGGAGAAGCCAATGTGATATCAAATCCGGATCAGCTTAAAGCTTATGCTGTTGACGGTTTGATCCCGAAGGCCGTGGTAAGTCCGGGGAGTGCGGAAGAAATTTCCAAAGTAGTGGTTTATGCAAATACAGAAAAGTTGTCGGTTGTACCTCGCGGTAACGGCACCAAGATGGCTGCAGGCGGAGTTCCGAAAAAAGTGGATATCGTGCTCTCCCTGTTGCGGCTCAATAAAGTTCTGGAGTATGATGTTGCAAACATGAGCTTGTCCGTGGAAGCAGGAATGACGTTGGCTGAAGTGCAGAAGAAACTGGGGAATGGAGGGAAGGGTAATTTTATGGCCCTCGACCCGGCACACACGGACAAGGCGACCATTGGCGGCATTATTGCAACCAACGCGAGCGGTCCGAGGCGCTACATCTATGGAACCTGCAGAGACATGCTGCTTGGCGTCAAGGTTGTTTCCCCGGAAGGAGCCATCAACTCGTTCGGCGGAAAAGTGCTGAAAAATGTGTCCGGATACGACATGACCAAGCTGATGATCGGATCGTGGGGCAGCCTAGGCATCATTACGCAGATTACTACGAAGCTCCTGCCGCTGCCGGAAGCATCCGCCACGCTCCTCGTTTCTCTTGAAAGCTTGACTGCTGCAAATGCTGTTATTAAGAAAGTAATTCACTCAGTTCTGCTGCCTTCCGCGATTGAATTGATCAGCGCGAAAGCTGCAGAGCGTCTGGGAGAAAAAGCGAAATATCTTTTAGCCTTCAGCCTTGAAGGCGTTGCAGAAGCGGTGGAACGGCAGGCAACCGACATTGCCGACTTCTCGAAGAAAGAAGGAGCCACCGCCACGAAAGTCCTGAAGGGTGCGGATGATCAGAAGTTCTGGGTCCGGCTCCGTGATTTCTCGGACGACATGGCAAAAGAGTTCGCTACGCCTATCGTTCTCAAGTCCAATTTCCTTATTTCCAAGCACACTGAACTTCTGGGGGTTTACGAAAAGCTGGCACAGGCCGCAGGAGTCAGCGCTGCATTTGTTCTGCATGCGGGTAACGGCATTCTGTATACCTACATCTTTGAAAAGGCCGACAAGAGCGGTATTGCGGATCTCATCGGCAAGATGACGGCAGAAGCGGCAAAATGTGAGGGGAACCTCATGGTTGACTCCAGTCCGCGGGAAATCAAGGAAAAAATCAGCGCGTGGGGTCAGCAGCGCGATGATCAGATCATTATGCGCCGCTTGAAGGAAAATTTGGATCCGAATGGTGTTTTAAGCCCGGGCCGGTTTGTGGGGGGCATTTAAGCATAAGCTGCAGGGAGCAGCACTGCTAGAGTGGCTCTCCCTGTGCAGCAGCTGATAAAGGGGTCGACTATTATGAAAGAAAAAACGGTTTTTGCAGACAATACAAAAGAAAATATTTATCACTGCATTAAGTGCGGTTTGTGCATGGCCCACTGCCCTGTCTACAAGGAGTTGCTGGTAGAAGCGGCAACGCCACGCGGAAAAGTCCAGCTTTCCCGTCAGCTTTCCGAAGGGAAACTGGAACTCTCGGAAGAGGTGAAAAACGCCTTCTTCTCCACCTGCCTGCTGTGCGGCGGATGCGTTGCAAACTGCCCGAGCGGCGTTCACGGCGACCATCTGTATGCCGGTGTCCGCTGGCGCGCGGTGCAGCGCTACGGCCTTGACTGGAAAAAGAAGGCCATGTTCCAGATGCTCGCCCATCCGTGGATGATGTCAAAAGCGGCCTGGTTTGGAAAATGGGCGCGGAAGATGTTCGGAGGCCCATGGATCGAGTCTCATTTGAATGCGGGTGCTTTGAATGTTGCGCGAATTCCCGCTATGAATGACAAGCCGTTTTCCGATATGGTTCCGGAAGTAGTAAAGCCGGAAGGAAAGGCAAAAGCCAAGGTGCTTTATTTCCACGGCTGCGCCACCAATTATCTGTTCGGGGACATCGGCTTGGCTGTTGTAGACGTGCTCAAGAAAATGGGTGTTGAAGTCATTACGCCAAAAAATCAGACCTGTTGCGGAATGCCGATCTTTATGTCCGGCGACCGAGAAGCTTCTCTCCAAAGCATCCGCGAGACCCTGAAGGTATTTGCACGCGAAGACGTAGATGCCGTGGTATGCGATTGCGCGACCTGCAGTGACGGCCTGAAAAAAGAATATTCCCACCTGCTTCGCGACCTGCGGGAGCTTGGTGAGAATGTCACCGAGGAAGAATTTAAGGCTGCAGAACTGCTCGGCAAGAAGGTGAAGGACATAAGTGTTTTCATCGACGAGCACAAGGATTGGATTCCTGCGATAAAATCGAATGGCAAGAAAGTCAGAGTTACCTACCATGATCCTTGCCACCTCGTGAACGGTCAGAAAATCACCGCTCAACCGAGGAATGTCCTGAAGGCCATCCCCGGTGTCGAATACGTGGAAATGCCCGGTGCCGGCGATTGTTGCGGCGGCGGTGGTTCATTCCAGGTGGAAAATGCAGAAACTTCCAACAAGATTACGACCAGAAAGGTTGCAAATATTCACAGCACAAAAGCCCAGGTATTGGCAACCAGCTGTCCTGGATGCAATCTGACTATTTCCAACCATCTTGATCCGGAACAGAAAGTAAAAGTGATGCATCCGGTTCAGCTGCTTCAGATGGCGCTCAACGGTAAATAGGACAGAGCGGCATAGAAACACGGTTTTTAAGAGTCCTGTGTGGTTGATTCACACAGGACTCTTTTTTTGCATGGAGAATGGCATCTGTTTTTTGCTCTGCTGTAGGCTTTGCGGTGCTTGCCGGTCAGGAAGGAATACTGTGCGCGGGCAGGGTCAATTCGGCGATGTAGGGCAGGTTCCGATATCGTCCGGAGAAGTCCATTCCGTATCCAACAACAAAAACATCGGGTATTTCAAATCCCCGGTAGGTGATTGCAACGTCCGAGGTGCGGCGGACTTTCTTGTCCAGGAGGGCCGCCGTGGCTATACTTGCCGGTCTTTGATCCTTGAATTTTTCAATCAAGCAGTGAAGTGTTGCCCCGGTGTCGACAATGGTATCGACAAGAAGTATGTGTTTATCCTCGACGGCAATCTTGCGATCCCGGTTGACGGTTACCACTCCGGTTGATACGGCGCAATCGCCGTAGCTTGACGCTTGTACGAATTCAACTGCCGAAGGGACTGTGACTCTGCGCATAAGATCCGCTGTGAAAATGAACGCGGCCTTGAGGATAGAAATTAAGACCAATTCCCTGTCTGCATAGTCACGCGAAATTTGGGAGGCGATTTCACCAACGCGCTTTTTGACTGCCTGTTCATCAAACAGTACTGTATACATGTTTGGCATCGTTGATTGGATGGGAAGCGAGGAAAGCGCATACACCTGCTGCAGTATGCGTTACTTCAATCCGCGGCTTCCCGGTTTGACTGGAACGCTTCCTGACTTGCACAAGGGACAGGTCTCGGCGGTATAGGTCGGTACATCAAGCGTTACCAGCGATTTGTACGGCACGCCGATATCCGCTTTCCCATTAGAGCGATCTACAAGCGAACCTGCCGCAACAACTACCCCGCCTGCTTTTGCAGCGACATTGATCGTTTCCTTAGTGGATTTACCGGTTGTAATGACGTCTTCCACGACAAGCACCCGTTCTCCCGGTTTGATTGAAAAACCGCGGCGGAGGACCAGTTCGCCGTTTACCCGCTCGGCGAACAACGCTCGTACACCAAGCGCACGTGCGGTTTCGTGTGATACAAAAACTCCGCCAAGGGCCGGTGCGATGACCAGGTCAATTTTCATGTCGGCAAAATTTTTTGCGAGGGCTGCGCAGAGCTTTGTAGCAAGATCCGGTTGCTGCAGAACAAGTGCACTCTGGAGATAGCGGTCGCTGTGAAGCCCCGATGAAAGAAGAAAATGGCCAGTCAGAAGCGCTCCGGTTTTTTTGTAAATTTCCAATACTTCGTCTGATGTCATGGACAAGCAGGCTCCTTTTATGATTGATGGAGAAGTTTGGGACGATGCAGGAGAACAATCAAAGCGGTTCAGCCGTCGCGCCCCTCTCGTTTTATTTCCGTGGTTTTGCTTTTAATTCAATTTCATCGAGTATTTTTGTGACTGCTTCGCGTCGGTTGGGAGCTTTCAATACCGGCCTTCCTACTACAATATAATCAGCACCGGCAGCACAGGCTTCACCCGGAGACATGACTCTCTTTTGGTCATCCAGGGCGGCCCATGCAGGCCGTACACCCGGAGTGAGAACAACAAAATCACCCGGGATGGATCTGCGTAGCAGTTTAATTTCCTGCGGTGAGGCCACGACGCCGTCCATTCCGGCACGCTGGGCCATGCGCGCCAGGTGCGCTACCTCCCTCTGGAGAGATCGCGTTATTTTAAGCTCTCTTTTCAGGCTTTTTTCATCCATACTGGTAAGGATTGTGACGGCAAGAACAAGAGGCAGCGGTTTGCTCCATTTCTGAGCAGCTTCTTTTGCCGATTGCGCAGCGGCCTTCATCATATCGAATCCGCCTAACGCATGAACATTGAAAATGCTGACCCCCAGTTTCACCGCTTCCTCAGAAGCCTTCGCAACGGTATTAGGAATATCATGGTATTTGAGATCGAGAAAGACCCTGCCGCCTGTGCTGATGGTCTTTCTGACGATGTCAGATCCGTAGGCCGTGAAAAGCTGATGACCGATCTTGAACGTGCCCACGACGTCCTTCAGTTCGTGCACGATCGTCAGCGCTTCAGAAGCGTCATCGACATCCAGTGCGAGAACAAGCGGATTTTTAACAGTCGGAAAATTCGTCATATATCGGAGTATTCAATTTCGTGGGTCATTAATAAATTCTGATCAGGCTCAGAAGCCGTTCTTTAAATAATTCCGCAAGAATCTGCAGGTTTTGCTGACTCAGAAATTCATGCGCGTTGTGTGAAAACAGAATCCATGCTTCGGCCGGAAAATCTGATGTTTCCTGGCAGAACTCCGCATGCAGATATATCTTCGGCAGGAGCCGCACGTTTATTGCCATGTCGCACCGGCTGATGCCTCCTGAGATTTCTGCATCCAGCATAGGCAGAAGCGTGCCTGCACGGGATATGATTTCCGGCGTGTACGGCGCAATCGGCAACTCCACTTTTTTTCTGAATTCAGACGGAGTCTGAAATCCTAAAGTTCCGACTGCACGCCAGGGAGTGATCTCCAGTTCCGTCCCGGATGAAAATAAGTAGTCAAGAATCACCCCAGCATGATTTTCCGGTGCCTGTTGTCCATGGAGAACGATATTGGTATGGGTAATCAGGTAATCCTGACCGAGCATGGCAAGAAGGATAACATCTTCCTTTCTATCATATCGTGCAGCCGTTCGTTCCGCAATTTCAGGGAACGAGGCAAACTCCAAGGTTTTCACGAAACACTCCGGTCATGTCAACGTATACTGTAAAAGAATTATATAAGTACGTGCGGGAAAGGACAAGAGAAAAAGCAAATCAAGCTTGCAGTCCGCGCGAAAAGCCATGTATAGCATGGGTGTTGCTATGCCTGTTGTTTTATTTTTTGGATTATCTCCGTCAGGAGTTCCTGCATGTTGATTTGGAGCTGGATAACATCCGGCGGCAGATGTTTCTCAAAGCGGTATTCTCCGTCACTCCACAAAAAAAGACTGTAAATAATATCCCGCACCTGCATTTTGAGGCCGGTAAAAAGATCTTTGGGAGTGACAAAACCGTTTTCCACAAGAATGGCTCCCAATTTTTTAAGACCGGCGCTTTTTTTAAGCAACTGTACGGCGTGTTCAAGGTTTCCAATGCTGAGTTTGTTGCTTTTAACTAGAACTTCACCAAGTCTGTCGTTGGAATCCGTTGACGCGGCAAAGACTATTTTACCGGATTTCATGTAGATGGACTTTACTGTATCGCCATTGCGGATTGTCAACGTCCCCGTTGCCTGACCTTGGCGCAGTTCCTCCAAGATAATGGGCAGCGGAACGGTTTGAATGTCTCCAGAAAGAGGAATAGGCATAAAAAAAATTATCGTATCACAGTATGGTAAACGATATGTGCTGGTTAAAGATGGTTATTTACACGTTTTCGTAAATCTGAAGAGGCAATTTAAAATTCGAATCGGATTCCCGTTCCGCCTACCGTGGTTCTCCCTGTTTTTACTTCAAGCATGGCCATGAATTTCTGTGTTATTTTCCATTCGAGGCCGGCAAAAACGTTTATATTCGTCTGGTCATCAGAAAGGAAGGAACCAAAGAGTGAAGATACTTGGAGCCCTCCGTACGGGGTGAATTTATAACCTCTTTCCGTGAGGAGGAAACTTTTGCTGAAAATGGTGGAGAACTTTATTTCGCTTACATTTCTTCTGCTGATAATTAGTGAATCAAAGCCTAAATCCGCCGCCAGGGCCAGTGGAATCCCGGGTGTTTCTTTAATTAATTGATATTTCAGATCCACACCGGCAAGGGCTCCGACTTTATCGTCCGGCCGGACATTGGTGACTGCACCGAATTTTGCTCCTACTTCGAACAGCGCCCCGAGTCCATGGCGGACTGCCGGGTAAAAACTGTTATACTGCCTGTCCAGGGAGAAAAAAACGCCAACCTGGGTCATGCCCTGGTCGAGGCTCTGCGCGGTTATAAATTCATTCTGGGTGATCGAAAATGCGTCTGCCGGTCCGGTGAATACACACAGGGAGATGGAGGCAATAAAAAGAAACAGGCAAAGTTTTTTCATCGTGAGGACCTCCTTTTAAACATATCAAAAAAAATATAGCATCAAACTGAAAAATTGACAAGAAAAAAAGGTGAAATGGCTGAAGTGGAGATGGATAAGACGAAAAAAGCAGGATGTTCAGAAGTCATCCTGCCAGATATTGCTGATATGCAGTAGTCATGATAGGAGAAAGGACCATGATTCAGCAGCAGTATATCATAAATAGAAAGCTCAACATCCAGGACTTAGGCAAAACACTCGGTAATATCAGATAGGCCAAAGGATCTTGACTACTCCATTCAGTAATAAATCGGAACACGATGCACGTTCTTGGCTGAACAAGATGTGTATCTAGGCAAAGGCGCTGCTCATCCATCCTTGTTCAATTCTACGTTCCAGTAGAGGTAGTCATGCCAGCTCAGCGGAGCATTTTTTATTCCGATGGTAAGGGTGACCACCGGCATCCACCGCGGCTTTAACGGTTGTCTGATCAGACGCATGCGCGCTTCCTGCGGTGTCCGTCCTCCTTTCCTGTTATTGCAGGCAAGACAGGCGGTAACGATGTTTTCCCATGTCGCTTCCCCTCCCTGAACCTGCGGCAGAACGTGGTCGAACGTGAGATCCTCGGCCGGATATTTGATGCCGCAGTATTGACAGGTATATTTATCCCGCTGGTAGATATTGGCCCGTGAGAAGCGGACTTCTCTTTTCGCGCGTTTGATCTTTACGAGTTTCAGCAGACGAAGAATGGAGGGTAGCTTGAAGGTGATGGACACACCCCGGATGTCCCGGTCATACGAGTCAATTACTTCTACTTTGCCCTGGGTGAGCAGGGTAATCGCCCGTTGCCATGAAATGATCTTTAACGGTTCAAATGTTGCGTTCAGAAGGAGCGTTCGTTCCATTGCAACCTCGAGGCAAAAGAAAAACAGCTCTTGGTGTTCCGAAGACCATGGGTGCGCTCAGTTTGTGTAATGCTTAATTATCAAAATACAAAAAACAGTATGATTTGTCAATAGGTTTGAAAAACCGTATAATACGCCATGGCTGATTCCGAAGAAAGACGGATCGAACAGGCACGATCGGCCCGCAGGGAAGGGATTGCCGAATTCCTTCACGATATCTCTCCGGCTGTCATCAGGGTATTGATCCAAAATAGACACCTGTCAGAAGATGATATTCTTGTCATCGCAAGCAGAAAAAATCTGCCGGGCGACATTTTTGAATCGATTGCCAAAGACCCGCGATGGATTGAAAATTATCCGATTCGGCTGGCGATCGCCAAAAACCCCAAAACCCCGCTTTCTACCTCACTGACGATTGCGCGGTACCTCCGCCTGTTCGATCTTGCTGAATTAACGCGCAACCGCTTCCTCCCTCTTGTTTTCCGGCATAAGATTGAGTCCATTATTATGGAAAAAATCCCTTCTATGGCGCTTGGCGTCAAGAAGACACTTTCCAAAATCGTGTCCGGAGAAGTGCTTCTCAGGCTTATTCAGGAAGGTTATCCCGATGTGGTCAAACTCTGTCTCGACAGCCCTTATCTTCAGGAATCCCAGCTTTATAAGGCAATCAGCCGGCACAGTACGAAGCCGGGAACCATCAAGGCGATAGCTGAGCACCCAAACTGGTCAAGCCGCTCCCTTATCAAACGTGCTCTCATTCATAATGAACATACACCGCTTTCGCTCTCTGTCAGATTTCTCGGTGTGTTGAAAGTTGGAGATCTGCGTGAAGTCTATGCCGATCCGTCTGTTCCGGTGACCATCAAGCCATTTATTTACCGGGAGCTTTGGGAGCGGGGCGAGGAACCGAATAAGCCAGGAGAAGAACGGATATACGAAGTCAATGAGGAAGACGAACAGGCACTCGAAGAGTTCAATGGTACGCTGGAGAGTCCGGACAAATAACTGATAAAATTGCTTTGCAGTTCGTGCTATTTCTTTTTGGATGTACAACGGTCCACAAGATACGCAATCGACTGGTAGCTGATGCCGCTGTGGACGGAGAGGCCGATTTCGCACGTCCTGTTGTTTGAATAGCCTCCTGCAGTAAACGGCGGCAGTGACGGTTTCAGGTCCGCAAGGGCGCTCGCGTTGAGCTCCGGATAGTTGAAACCCCGGTCACCTGCAAACCCGCAGCATCCGACCCGGGCAGGGATGACCACGGTATCGGCACATGCCTGCCCGAGGATTTTAAACTTTTCCAATTGCCCCATTTTGAGTGAAGAGCAGGGGACATGCAGCGCGATCGTTTCGTGCTGCTTCACGAAGTCCAGCTTATCCATCAGAAAAGTCACAATAAACTCCACAGGTTCATACAATGTTGTGGCCGGATGGAATGTACGACGCATGCGGTAGAGGCATGTACTGGTGTCGCAGAGGATGGGATATTTCCCTCCCTCGTTTGCTTCAAGAAGCGCCTGTTCGAGTTCTGTACTTTTCCGGTCTGCCTGTTCGAAGAACCCTTTGCTTTCAAAAGGGGTCCCGCAGCAAAGGTTCTCAATGTTTTTCGGAAAAATGACGTCAAAACCGGCCTTGTCAAGAACAGAAAGCATTGCTTCATAGACTGCCCGCGGGTCGGTATCTTTTTGTGCTGGGCCCATGGTTCGGGCAATGCAACTTGGGAAATAGACCACTTTATTCGGTGATCCCTTGCGAACTGTTTCGAATGATCGCTTCGGCGCTCCGGTCGGCATCCAGCTGGTCCAGAGCGGAATTCTGTTGCCGGACAGCACGCGTACAGCCGACGCGATTCCCCCCATGAGTGTTGTCCCGAGAATAGTGTGTATCGCGTGCGTTGCCTTCAGTCCGGACCGCAGCATACCGACGACCAAGGCGTAATGATCCGCAACCCGGCGGGCAATGCTTTTGCTCAGCGAGGTGTTTTGCTCAGATCGAAGAAACTCCGTAAAGTCACCGGTGTTGATCTCCACCGGGCAGGCCGTGGCGCACATGCCGTCAGCAGCGCAAGTTTGTTCGCCCAGATAGGAATACAGCTGCTTCAGCTCTGCAAGACGCTCGGGATCTTCGTGAGAAGCGGTCAACCGGGATATTTCACGGGACACGGTAATGCGCTGGCGCGGCGTGGTGGAAAGATTGCGCGACGGACAGTGCGGCTCGCAGAAGCCGCATTCGATGCATTTGTCCACCAGTTCATGGGTGGCCGGCAACGGTTTTAAGTTTTCAATATACGCCCGTGGATTGTCATTGATGACGGCGCCCGGATTCAGGAGATTATGGGGATCGAATGCTTTTTTAATGCGTTTCATCAACTCATACGCTTTGCTGCCCCACTCGAATTCCACAAACGGGGCCATGTTGCGTCCGGTGCCGTGCTCGGCTTTGAGCGATCCGTCATATTTTTTGACAACCATGTGGTTGACTTCTTCCATGAACTTTCGGTAGCGTTCAACCTCTTCCGGAGAACTGAAATCCGGAGTCAGGATAAAATGCAGGTTGCCTTCGAGCGCGTGGCCGAAAATAATGCCTTCTTTATATTTGTACTTTTGCATGATACCTTGCAGCTCAATGGTTCCCTTTGCGAGAGAATCGATCGGAAAGGCAATATCCTCGAGAATCAAGGCCGTCCCGAGCTTGTGTGCCGCACCCGCAGACGGGATGAGGCCTTTCCGGATGTTCCACAATTGGTCATATTCCCGGCTCACATCCGTGAAGACGATGGGGAATTTGGTCTGAACCGGCTGCAGCGCGTTTATAATGCGGTCTATTTGCAGGCCAAGTGAGTTTTTGTCACCCGCCCGCGTTTCCACCAGCAGTGCGGCTGTGCCAGGATCAAGTGTTTTTAAATATGCAGGAACACCTTCCTTGTCGGCCACGGATATCAACGAGGCATAGTCCATGAGCTCCACTGCGTATGCCAGGCCGCTCTTGCGAAGAATGATGGTTCCGGTGCAGGCCGACTCCACGCTGGGGAAGATAATAAGACTGCTTGCCTTATAGGGGTGCTCGATGACCGTCTTCAGGGTCAGTCCTGCGATAAAAGCGAGCGTGCCTTCCGATCCTATCACCAGATGCATTATAATGTCGATGGGGTTGCTGAAATCGACGAAGGCGTTCATGCTGTAGCCGGTTGTGTTCTTGATTTTATATTTATCGATAATGCGCTGACGAAGTTGAGGATCAGCCTGTATTTCATCACGAATGCATTCGATTTCCTGCACCAAATCTTTATGGGTTTCGAGAAATGCCGAGCAAGAGGAGGGGGCCGCCGTATCAAGCATGCTGCCGTCGGAGAACAGCATTTTTATATGCTCCACTGTTTTATAGGCGGTTTGCGCCGTTCCGCAGCACATGCCGCTGGAGTTGTTTGCTGCAATGCCGCCGATCATGCAGGCATTGATCGAGGAAGGGTCGGGTCCGATTTTTCTGCCGAAGGGCTGAAGCAGTGCATTTGCTTCAGCGCCGATGATGCCGGGTTCAAGCGCGATTTTCTCGCCATGCTCAAGAATCCGGTAGTCTCGCCATGCTCCTGCGAGGACTAAAAGCACCGAATCGGAGACCGCTTGCCCGGACAGGCTGGTTCCGGCGGTACGGAAGGTTACCGGCACGCGCAGCTTGTTTGCGATGCCCAAAATCCTCAATACTTCATCTATAGTCAGGACTCTAACTACTATTTTAGGGATGAGGCGATAAAAGCTGGCATTGGTCCCGAACGCAAGAGTGCGCAAAGGGTCGGTAAAACATCGTGAAGCGGGGATAAAGGATGCCAGTTCCTTGTGGAATTGCTGATACGTCCCGTCGAGACGATTGTGCATATGTTCACCTCGCCCGATATTCCTGCGTTGCACGCTGTGCAGTTGCCTTCAGGAACACGATAAAAATCCTGTTCTGAACATATCATTGAATATCGTCCCAAGTATAGCATGTTCTGAAAAAAATGACGGGAATCGCTGAGGACGAGCAGTGGTCAGTAGCTCAAGAAGGGAGATTTACAGAGAAGGGGGAACACTACTTTATCATCTTGAGAGCCCACCCTTTCCCGACGGTAATAGCGCCGCGAGGGCAGAACTCCTGGCAGCAAAAGCAACGAATACAGTCGCGATACCGTATTTCCAGTCTTTTTCCTGCCATGCTGATTGCTTCCTGGGGGCAGTGGGCCTGGCAAATGCCGCATTGGGGACATCGACCGTGATTGATTACCGGTTTCGTGGTGAAAGCTTTTTTGAGTGTGCGCCGGAGCCACTCCGGGAGAGGCCATTCAGTGTGCATTGCCTGCGGGAGACGGAAGTTCTTAATTGCCACGCGCGCAGGGGACTCACCTCGTATCATGATCTGGTCAAGATCCGTTTGTCCGACGCCTGATGCGGCAGCGGTCCGTATGACGGGCAAGCTTTTCGGATCAATTCCCGCTACCAGCGCGGACACCACGTCCAGGGCGACCGCGTCTTGACCGGCGAGCACAACGCCTACCAGCCTGGGGTCGCCGCTGCCTGGGCCATTTCCTTCCATGCCGATCACAGCGTCCATGATCGAAAGACGCGGCTTGAGCAGGGCGTACAGCTCTACAATCATCTGCATGAAAAAATCGTGATTTATGCCTGCATTGAAATGCCATTGTACTTTGCGCTTTCCCGGAACACAGCCGAAAAGATTCTTGACAGCGCCGGTTATCGTTGTCATCCCGTGCGTCTTGAACTTTGGCAGGTTGATGATGGCATCTGCTTCATAAGCACTTCGCGAAACTTCGAACCGTTGAAAACGACCTGTATTTTTGACGGTGATTGTTTCATCGAAATCCGCAAGCGCGGCGTTCTCTTCACGAAGTACATCCATGATCCCGGATTTTTCGCAGACTTTCTTGAGATCGCCAAAACCGGGGCTGTCTCCCACCATAACGATGCCTTCCGCTTCGCGGACAAGAGAAATGACAGCCCGTACAATTTCTGGATGCGTGGTGACTGCTTCCTCAGGGCGGTTGGCTTTCAGGAGATTCGGCTTGAGAAGCACCCGTTCCCCTGGTTTTATGAACGCCTGCATGCCACCGAGCAGGTCCACCGCCTGCCGGACAGCAGACAGGGTTTTTTCGCGCCCATAATCAGGACATCGTACAATCGAAATTTCTGATTGCATGCTTGCATTCTTATTTTTCTTGGCCGTCAAACAGTTCTCCCAGTTCTTTTGATAAGTTTTTTTGCTCCGTATTGCATTTAACTTTATGCGTTCAATCGTGGCTACGAATATATTGGATCATGTGAAGGAGCAGGAGATAATGCGTATACAATATGGCAACACCCTCTGTTTTTTTGAGCGGCTGCTTTGTAAAACCGGAAGCTTTCTCGGCCCTTTCTGGGGCGCAGTTTTGATTTCTCTGAGCACCGGATTGGCGATATGGATGACCGGAGTGTTTATGAAGCAGTACAAAGCAGAAGCCACACTCGAAATCGGACACCAGGAGGAACGGATGCGCCCTGTCCGGAAAACAGAGGCCGTTTTTATGAGTTTTTTTGAATAGCAGTATAGAGTTCCTCTGTAACAGGTGTTTTCACGCCGTATTTTTTGCCCAGCCGAAGAATTGTTTCACCGAACAAGTCTCCCTCGTTCTTCTTTCCAGCCTGTTCCAGGTCGCGCTGGTAGGAAGACTTTGATTCGTAGGGAAAGGTGAGTGCCTTGTCAAGATTTTCCTCGATAGTAGACTCGCGGAACTCCACGCCTTCAAACCGTGCTATTGCGATCAGTTCATTCATAACACCGCTGACTTTGTCCTTATATTCAGGCGTTTCCATTATCTTGCCGAAGGTCGCCCCGTACCGGCCGGTTACCAGCGCAAAAGGAGCTATAAAAAGATATTTTTTCCAGATTGCAGGAAAAGCATTATCAGTCCATTTGCAACTGATGTTTGCGTTCTTAAAGAGGTCAATAATGTTCTGGGGGACAATATCCGGATGTGCGGGATCCTTCCCGAATATAATCGTACCGACAGGCCCTTTCTGCGTGACGGTGCCTGGTTTCACAATATTCGAAAACACGTAGACGCATGCCGGAAACACGATTCCGGCAGTCAGTATTTTCCTGATCCGCTGATGAATGTCCACACCGTTCAGCATCGGGATGATCATGGTGTCAGCTTTTACATGCGGAGCGATGGTTTTGACAGTCTCGTCGAGGTCGTAGCTTTTCACAGCGAGGAAAATAAGATCGATTGGCGGCAGCTCGTTGAAATGTTCCACTGCTCCGGTCGGTTTACATACCAGTCCCGAGCGGTCATGCGTATTCAGGATCAATCCGTTTTTCCTGATTTCCTGCAGATGCGTGCCTCTGCCGAGAAAATAAATTTCATGGTCTTTGTCATTTTGTTCAGCGATTTTGTTTGCGATGAGCCCCCCAAAATAGCCTCCGACTCCGCCGACTCCATAAACACAGATTCGTTTCAATTCCTTTTTCTCACTCATGCCGTGCCTCCCCGGAAAAAACTGTGGATTTCTGAGATAGATTACCGTGGAATGAGCAAAATATCAAGTGCAATACGTCTCTTGTCTGGATCAATCGGTACTTCCGGATAGCCGCTCCTGCAATGACATCGCCACTCATTTTGATGTTTGCGCCGGGCATTATGGAGCGAAAAACACAAAAAACAACTTTCCTTTGGCGGAACAAACAAATGAACAATTTCATGCTAAATTTACTTGATTTTTTCAGAAAAGGTATTATAATTTGTAAAATTCGCAGTTGTAAAGCGCTTGGTTTTTCATCAATTGATGCAAAAAGTACTTGGTGAAAACCTTTTTGCCGGTGCAGTATAAAAGTACGAAGTGCGCTTTTTTTATATTTATCGTATCGCAAGCGCACTGTTGTTATATCCAAATCTTAGGAAGAAAGGGGGGAAAATAATGAAGAAGATTTCTGCAATCATAGCAGCTCTTGCAGTTGTTGCGGTTTTTGCGTTAGTGGGTTGCCAGCAGCAGGCTCCTGCTCCAGCAACGAAGTCGGCAGTAACGTCCACCGTTACCTCGACCGCAACAGCAACAGCACCTGCAGCAACACCGGCAGCACCCGTAAAGAAGTAATTTTTTTTCTTGCAGGTCAAAACACGTAAGGCCCTTCGGCAGATCCGGAGGGCCTATTTTTTTGTGGCAAACGAACCTAACCGGCAACGATGCTGGTTCCCTGTCCGATACACTATGCTGCTCCGCAGCAGAAGTTGCCCGCTTCAGGATTAAAATTTGTACGCTGCGGAAAGAAACACAACGTTTGCATGATAGTTTGGATTTGCATATGCGCCTGTTAGAAATGCGCCATTGGTGCCGGTTGTTGCCGGTACGTTTACATAGCCATCCCAGGAAGCATCGTTATACGTATAACTTTCATAAGCATATCCCAAAACCATGGTCAGCGGCTTCCAGGGAGTATATTTTAATTTTACCATGATAGATCTCAGCGTATAGTCATCCCAAGCGCCCAGATCTATGTTGTCGTTTGTGCGCGTCCCGGCGGGTGTGCCTGCCGCAAGCGCTGCAGCATTCAAATAGGTCAGGTCAACACTTCCATTGGATTTTGTATTATTGTATTGGACCTGCAGGGTGAGCTTTTTAGGCACGAGAAGAACCTCGGCGCTCACCCCGTACGAAAAAGTCCCGTCCTTGATTCTCGCGTCCCAGTTGTAATTGTTGGCATCCTGTGTCGCTCCGTTGGGGTCCGCTCCTGCCGCAGCTGCAAACCTTCTCTGAAATTGATAGGACCTGGTGTTTTCGTAGTCAACATAGGCATTCACTTGAATAATGGCGCCTATGGTATAGCCGGCATCCACATTTGCCACATGACTAGTGCGTCTTCTGAGACCCAGCATCGTGTCTTGATAGGCCGCAAACTTATACTTATACCCGAGATTTATATCGAGTTTGTCCAGAGGATAGATATCAAGAGAGGCTTTGTATATATCTCTGGACTGCTCCGTTGCATCGAATCTGCTGATAAATGCCGCAATGGCGTTTTCCGTGGTTTGATCAGCAGCATACATTTTATTGAGTATCCCGTGATCGGCATTTCGCTCGAGATGTTCATAGCCGACTTTGGGGATTATCAGGTCTGACCCCCGCCATTTGAGTTCGGTCGTATAGCAATTGTCTCTTGTCTCCGGAATATCTCCACGCATTCGGTCGGTTATAACGTAACGATAGGCTGTTTGCAGATGGAACTGCGAGGGGAGCTTTATTCCCAAATTGATACCGGCGGTGTTTTTGTGATAGCTAAACAGCTGGTTTGTGAACGGAAGGCCTCCTGCGAACCCGGGGTCCGTTGTTGTTATCTGGTCTGATGCATTGTGCCGCTCATAGTACTTGTAATAAATATTTGCTGTAAGAAAAGATACCGGGTTCGAGGTCAGCATAGCCTGGTAATTCTGGGTATCTACCTGACCGTGGAACAGCGCGCTGCTCAGGGTAATTGCCTGTACGGCGGTAGATACGTATGAAGAAAAAAGATCCGCCTCTGATGTAGCTCTGGATATGGCAAAATTTACATTCAGTTTGCTGTTGAACGGTAATTGGGCACCTCCCCGGAAGGCGATTTTGTAATATTGGTTGCCTGGCGGGAGATTCATGGCATCACCGTTTGGTTGCGGCCCGACAGGATTGTTGAAAAATAATACATGATTTGCATTGTCAAATGTGCTGTATTCGCCGCTCAAGGATGCAAAAAAAGGCTTGGTTGCATATCCGATTTCCGCGCGAACCATGTCCGTTGTATAATCCACGGGCTGGGGGAGCTCAATGGCAATTCCGCCTGGAGTCGTACCGGCGGCTGAGGTGGGTATTGTGCCGGTCCTTTCCTCACGAGAGGCTGAAATACTGAAATAGAACGGTTTTGGTAATTGGATGGTAAGGCCGCCTTCACTGGTTTTTCTCTTAATACGGTAGTCAAAGTGCGTCCATCCGGATGTGTCAGCTGTTGGCAAAGCTGAGAATGTCAGGTTGTTGCCTCCTACACCGGTATAAAAAGTTTTTGCATCGAAGGTGAAATTGTGGGGGATTTCATCATAATCCATGTAAAATTTGAATTTTCCGTACATACCGCCATCAATCCGGTAGTGCTGTGTGTTATAGCCGATATCTGAAGCCGTACCTTGTAAAAAGAAGTCATCAGAATCAAACTTCAGACGGAAGCCCCCGTACAGGTCGTTTTTTCTGATGTCGCGGTACTCATTGAACTTCGCCTTGTCCCCGGATTCGTTTGCAACGACGCCGGTGGCATTCATTTCTCCTTCAAATGTGCCGTCTGCTGCTAAAGCGGGGAAGGCCTGCAGAAAGATCATCCCCAACGTCAAAAGAATTCGTTTTGACTTCATGGCGCGTTCCCCCTATCTCACAAAATGCAGTCCCCGTGCAGAAGGACCATTGCTGCCGTGGATCGTCGAATGACAGTTCAGGCAGCTTCGTGCAATCAGCCTGTTTTTTCCGCTGGTTGCCGCTCCGGAAAATGTTTCAAATGACGTGTACGGCGTACTCGGGTGCTGGGTCCACTCATGGCAACTCTGGCAGAGCTGAGGCGTTCTGGATGTCAGCAGTTTTGAATGGTTGCTGCCGTGAGGCGTATGACAATTCAGGCAGTTCTCCTCCACGGGCGGATGCTCCCACATAAAGGGGCCTCTTTTTTCCGCATGACACTTGTAGCAAAGTTCATTTACAGAATCAGCCTTTACCATTTTTTCACCGAAGTCTCCATGCGTATTGTGACAACTCGAGCACATAATTTTGCCTTCTTTGATAGGATGATGCGATTGTCTGAACGATTGTGCCCTAACGTCTTTATGGCATTCGAAGCACAGAGTTGCCTGGTCAGCTTTGAGGTATTTCGGATTGCGTCCGTGTACCGTATGACAATCATTGCATGGCACATTTTCATTTTTGTGCCTGCTCATATTCCAGGACGCCAGGTTTTTTGTCTCTTCATGGCAGGACAGGCATTTAGCAGATTTTGCCTGCGGGTCCGTTTTCCTGCCGAAGTCGAATATATCCACTCCGCGTCCGCCGCCTTTTTCCACATGTTTTGCACCAGGGCCATGGCAGGTTTCGCAGGCTTCCTTGTACTCCGGCCCCTGTACATCTTTCTTTGCGTGGATTGTTCTGGCGTAACTTGCATACTGGTTTTCATGACATCCCTTGCAGGTTGCAGCTCCAATGTATTCTTTCTGATTGTCCGCTATTGCGGTTTTAGGGGCAGCAGCACCGGTTTGAGCAAGAATAACGGCAGAGGCGGCAGATACCGTCATGGTATTACTGAGTGCCAGGCTAAGCGAGAGCAACAATCCAGAAAAAAACAAGAACAGAAAAATACGTTTGTCCCCCATGGAATGCCTCCTCAGGAACGTAATCAAAAATAAAAAGTCGTCTTCTTACTGTTTTACCATGACCAGGCGAAAGCCGAGCGCTGGATGACCGAATGCGGGGCTGAGCCCTACACGATGAGAGCTCCGTACTCCGAGAGGTCCGTTGCTCCAGCCACCGCCGCGCATTACCCGGTATTCACCGGATCCTTCATACACGGGATTGTTTTTGGAAAGCCTCGTGTATGCTCCGCTGTTGTAAACATCTTCACACCATTCCCATACATTGCCGAGCATGTCGTAAATGCCGTAGCCGTTCGGTTTAAAGCTGCCTACAGGGGCCGAGACGGCGTAGCCGTCATCGCAAACGTGGACGGTCCACCGGGGCCAGCGTTTTTTTGCCGTCAGGTCCGCTACATTCGCGAATGCGCAGGCATCATCGGAGTTATTGCCCCAGAACCTGCTGGTCTTCGTGCCTGCCCGTGCAGCATATTCCCATTCAGCTTCCGTAGGAAGCCGGTATGCAAGACCTGTTTTTTTCGACAGCCATTTTGCAAAAACAACAGCATCTTCCCAGGAGACATTAACAACAGGCTGCTGCTCTCCGTTCAGTGTCAAATTCTCGTATTTTCCGCTGTTGTGTTCCGGCTTGAATTTCTTGAATTGAGCGTTGGTAATTTCATATCTCCCGATATAAAAATCACCAACGCATGTTTCATGGGTCGGTTTTTCATTTGCGTCGCCCTCTCCGGATATATCGCCCATTTCAAAACATCCCCCTTTGATAAATACCATATCTATATCCGACTGATTTGTTTCTGGGTGGGCCGTTGAAATAAGAAAGAAGTTTATGCTGAGAGGAATTGAAAGGATGAGCCATTTCCAATGGATGGACATGTCTAGCCTCCTTATTCGGTAAATACTTTTCCGGCAGTTGCTCCTTTAGTATGCGAAAAGCCCTGGAGATTTATACCTGAGCCTCTTATTGAAGAAAAGATTGATTCGTGTCGTGATTAAACTGCAGCAATTGCTGTAATTTCTAATTAGTATATCAAAAAAAGAATTTTTTTAACGTCAAGTACCGCAAAAAAGTAACTTATGCTCAGCGAGCATTGTTTCTGCACTTTATAAGGAATTCTCTTCGTTGAGAATATGATAGTGAGGAAGAAAGTTGCGGAGGATGTTAACTGCAGTTTTACGACAGGTACAGCAGCTTTGTCGATTCTGGTCCGGTTATAAGTTCAGGTCTCTGGGTTTTTAAACTTTTTTATTTGGAAGAGATGTGACAAAAAATTAACCGAGCTACTCTCTCTGAAGAACAATCGGAAGTTGTGCTTTATCGTGCAAGGCATCCAGCGCCCGGTTTCCGAACAACTCCACGCCCAGGTCTTCCTTTCCAACCATTTCCTCGATATCAATTCTGATGACTTCCGTGAGCTGCAGTTTGTCTTCAGGAAACTCTGCGCAGAAACCATCCGACTGGTATTTTTGCATGAGTTGCGTGAGCGCGTATATCCTCTCAGATTCGTCATGAACGATATGTGCTTTGCCTCTGATGATCACGCTTTGGTAAAGGTAGTGGGCCTTGCAGGGGCTCCCGTTGCTCCTGACGAGCGCGATGGGCAGATCCACCTCGAAACATACGTGATTATTTCGATTGATGTCATCTATTTTTTCTCCGGCGCGGGCGCTGTGGAAGAAGATTTTTTCATCCTGATACGCGAAGTTAAGCGGCTTTATCCTAGGATAACCGTCTCTACCTGTGGTCCCTAATCTGCCGACAGGGCAGGTATTCAGCAAGGCAATCATGGTTTCCTTTGTTTTGATTTCCTTTTTCGCCTGTCTCAATGATTACCTCCTTCACAGAAAAACCATGGTCTGTCCTGCGTAATCCAGCAAAACTATAGATCAGTTTACGGGACCGGTCAAGCTGATTTCGGTCCAACCCCGGATGTGCTTGGCTTTTTATTCCGTATCGAGTTGCGAATATTCCTATATCAAGAAGTGATCTGCTGAAAAATAAATGCAAATAAATCATATTCGCTCTTGCCAAAACGATGACCGGAGATTTATAATATTCCGGTTATTTGACTTTCGGGAGGGGTGTGCATCGTGAATGCAGTTGCTCTTATTTCCGGCGGCTTGGACAGCATTCTTGCGGCAAAGGTCGTCATGGAGCAGGGGTTTTCGGTAACCGGACTTTATTGTACGTCGGTTTTTTCGAAAAGCTTCGGCAATGAAACTGAAACCCATGCTGTTCGCGTCTCGAAGGCAATCGGGCTTGACCTCCGCATTATTACGATGGGGCAGGATTATGTTGATCTTATTCGGAGCCCGATGCACGGGTACGGTAAAAATGTGAACCCCTGCATCGACTGCAAGATATTCATGCTGAAAAAGGCCAAGGAAGTCATGCAAGAGCTGGATGCGCCCTTTGTTATAACCGGAGAGGTTCTGGGGCAGAGGCCCATGTCCCAGCGCCGCGACGCCCTGCATATCATTGAACGTGACGCGGACATGCGGGGCATGGTGCTCCGTCCTCTTTCCGCCACGCTTCTTCCCCCGACAAAAGCCGAACATCAGGGCATCATTAGCCGCGAAAAGCTTCTCGGAATCAGCGGCCGGTCACGGAGCGTGCAACTCCAGCTTGCCGAACGATATGGAATCCGGGGGTTTGCCACGCCTGCCGGCGGGTGTCTTCTCACCGACAAAAATTTTTCCGACAAATTGCGCGATCTTTTCGCCGACAAACAGGAGGTCGCCGAAAGCGATATCCGTCTGCTGACCGTGGGGCGCCACTATCGCATGGACACGGGTGTAAAGATCGTCCTCGGCCGGGACAACAACGAAAATAATCTGCTGATGTCGCTTGCCCCGAATGGTTATCATCTCTTTACTCCGCACGGTTTCCCCGGGCCCGTGGCCTTGCTGAGCGGCGAACCATCTCAGGATTTAAAGCAGACAGTAGGGCGGCTTATTATTACATACAGTAAGCACATTCCCGGGCGCACCTATAACATCCAGTACGGCAATGAGATCTTCAACCCTGGAGAACCGCTGCCGATCAATGATACCCGGCTTCGGCGGCTCGGCACGGACGCTTAAAAATCACCCAGTGCAGTGAAAACCCCGCTCTCCGTCCATCCCGGCACATACCTTTTCCATAGTCCTTATAATACCTGAGAACCGTGATACAATAATAATTATCGAACGTTCCGTCTTGCATTCTATCTTCTTCAACGAGGCCCGTATGCCGCAGATTGGCATCAAGGCAGTGGAGAAATATTTAGAATCCTATTATGCAAAATCCGTGCATCTGCTTTCCATGACGGCAAAAGGAGGGCAGGCAACTCCGGGTGATCTCAAAACATTCGGATATGGTTTTCCGCTCTTTCTGGAATATGAAGTGTCCGGCGAACGAAAAAAAGCCGTACTCGAAACCATGGAACCATCGTCATACGGACACGATCATTTCTCGGACAGGGCCCAGTCCATTCTGTGGGAGCACTCCGCGTTTAACAACCTTCCCCGCCACGTCCGGTCTCTTGACTGCGGCGCATTTCTGCCTTCCGGAGAAATCATCTCCACAGGCCGCGCCCAGGAGTTTTTTCTCCTCACCGAATTCGCCGAAGGAGAGATATATTGTAAGGATCTCGACCGCATCGGACGCACAAATATCGCCTCAGAGCAGGACTGCAAAAGAGTGCTTGCGCTTTCGGATTACCTCGCGGAAATTCATAGCCTAAAAAACGGCACTCCCGGGCTTTACACGAGACGCATACGGGAACTTCTGGGGCACGGAGAGTGCATCATGGGCCTGATCGATAACTATCCGCAAATGTTTGAATTCATTGATCAATCGCTTCTTCGTACGGTCGAACTGGCCTGCGTGGACTGGCGCTGGCGCATCAAACATCGTACCCATCGCCTTAGCCGCGTTCATGGAGATTTCCATCCCTGGAACATTCTGTTCAGGGAAGATGTGGATTTTACGGTCCTCGACCGTTCCCGCGGAGAATGGGGCGACCCCGCGGACGACGTGACGAGCCTCTCCATTAATTATCTTTTTTCCTCACTGGTACGTTCAGGAACGTTCGAAGGTCCCTTGAGAAAAATGTTTGATCTTTTCTGGAAGAACTATCTTGATAAATCACAAGACCATGAGATATGCGAGGTCGTCGCTCCGTTTTATGCCTGGCGCGGATTGGTGATTGCGAGTCCCGGCTGGTATCCACATCTTCCGGACGGCGTGCGCAGGTTTCTTTTTAATTTTATAAGGAATGTACTCACGTCTGATCGCTTTGATCCTCAGGACATGGACAGGTACCTTGTATGAACGCTGTGCCGGCTTTCGCAGTATGGATAACAGGCCTCCCCGCGTCAGGAAAAACCTCGATAACCCGGGAAGTCATGAAGGAGCTGGAAAGGTCAGGGATTCATGCAGTCGTGCTTGAGTCGGATGAGATGAGACGCATCCTTACGCCTGAGCCGACCTACCGTGAAGAGGAGCGCGACTGGTTCTATACCAAGCTTGCCCAGATCGGTTCCCTGATTGTCAGGCAGGGGATTCCTGTTGTGTACGACGCTACCGCGAACAAACGATTGTATCGCGATTATGCACGATCACAGATCCCGAAATTTATAGAAGTTTTTGTACGATGCCCGCTTACTGTATGCGTGGAACGGGATCCAAAAGGGATATACCGGGATGCGGCAGCTGGAAAAAACAGCGCTGTACCGGGCCTGCAAACAGCCTATGAGCAACCCGGCAGCACGGAAGTAGTGCTGGACGGACAGAGCCCACCTGAGGGAAACGCCCTTCTTGTTCTGCAGAAATTGAAAACACTGCACTACATCTGATGCCTGAATCCGTTTCCGTTCACGATGGTATCATGGCATAAAAAAAGCCGTTCCCTGTAGAGAACAGCTTTTTCTGCTTCCGACTTTTGGCTTCTCCGCTATACGTATTCCCTGAGAAGCTTGCTTCTCACGGGATGACGCAGTTTTTTGAGCGCTTTAATCTCGATCTGCCTGATCCTCTCCCGGGTAAGATTGAAATATTTCCCGACTTCTTCCAGCGTGTGCTCACTGCCTACCCCGATGCCGAACCGCATTCGGATGATTTTTTCTTCCCGCTCGGTAAGCGACGAGAGGACCTCCTCAATCCTTCCTGTAACTTCCCGATTTTCAAGGACCTTGAACGGAGAAGCCGATTTTTCGTCGATGATCACATCTTTCAGCTCTTTTTCCTCGGAAAGAATCGGCGTCTCCAGTGATACCGGCTCCTGGATCGCGCGCAGAATTTCGTTTACCCGCGCAGGGGACAGCCCCATGATTTTTGATACTTCCTCGGGAGAAGGTTCCCTGCCTTTCTCGCGCATAAATTTGGTGAAAATCCTGCTGATGCGGGTGCTTTCCTCGATCAGGTGCACCGGCAATCGGATGGTGCGCGCCTGGTCCAGGATCGCGCGGGTGATCCGCTGCCTGATCCACCATGTGGAATAGGTGCTGAATTTGGTCCCTTTTCCGGACTCGTACCGGTCGGCCGCTTTCATGAGCCCGATGTTGCCTTCCTGGATCAGATCGAGGAGCGTCAAGCCCCGGTTCACATATTTCTTTGCTATGGACACCACAAGTCTCAGGTTGGCAGTGACCAGTTCATCCTTTGCAAACTTGACTTTTATCTCCTCCTGCTCGATTTGCCGGGCCATCTCACGCACGGCAGGTTCATCAAGTCCGAGTTTCACCATTTCCGTGGTGATGCCGCGTTCCACCTGCTTGCTTATGAACACAAGCTTTTTGAGCATTTTTTCGATTTCGCGGAAGGAGAGGCTCATTTGCTTGACCGTGGCGTAGGAGCGTTCCATATCGCGTTTCGCTACCTGCCGTTTGAGCCGGTTGTACAGACGCATGAAGTCTGCTTCATATGCATCCTTCCATTCGCCGGGGTAGCGGAGAACGTCCTGGGCCTTTACCAGTCCCTGTTTTATGTTTTCGCCGAGAGCAAGCACGCGGGGAATGGCAAGCGGAGAACTGAGCGCGATTTCCTTGAGAACTGCTTTTCCTTCCTCGAGTTGACGAACGTACTCCTGCTCTTCATCGATCTTGAGCATGGAGAACTTGCCTGCGGATTTCAGGTAGGTATCAATAAGGTCCGCGCCGGCGGCGACTTCCTCTACGGCTTCCTTGCTTTCCGCTGTCGCAGCATCCTGCTCTTCGTCTTCTTCGGCGGTTTCCTCGGTGATCTCGTCCTCAAGCACATCTTCGGGGATTCCCTCGGAAAACCCATCTTTTTCCTGTGATAATGCGGTTTTGTTCATTGCAATCTGCCTTTCATCTCTTCTTTTTCGATTATAGCAAAAACAAAAATTGTGTCAAACATTAACTTTCAGGCGGCGCTTGCCCTGTCTGCGATGCATAGAGTTTCCTTGAAAATAAGATGTTTCTTCATGTTTTGCAGGTACAGAAACGTACTTTCCTCCTGTGCCGTCATAACGAGGTGCGTACAGCCCGGTTATTTTAGGTCTGCCGCAGCAGAAAGTGAGGCGGTACCTGCTTTTTCTTTTAAAAGACGATATGGGAATAACTGCTCCGCATAATCTTATCGGCAGAGTGTCCTTTTTCCTTTATTTTTTTCTGTCATCCAGATGCAGGCATTTTACTCCACTATTTTTTCCCCGCCATGTTTTGTATAATCGGTGGAAGCGAAACAGTAAGTAAAAACAAAAAGCTGCACAAAAGCGAATTCTTTCGGCGATAGGCCAGCCGGTTCCTTGAAAAAGGACCTTACACTTGTTAAAATAATAACAGGAGAGGTACGGCAAGGAGGTGTTCGACATGAAAAATGAAGCCTTGCTGATTATTGATATGCTGAATGATTTTGTCCGCCCAGGCGCACCGCTGGAAGTCCCGGACGCGCGCATGATGATCCCGGTGCTCAGGCGTGAAATCGACCGGGCCAGGACCGCCGGGATGCCTATCCTGTATCTGTGCGACAACCATGTCCGGAATGACAAGGAATTCACGCGATTCGGCTGGCCGGAGCATGCGGTGCAGGGTACGAGAGGCGCGGAAGTCGTCGCAGAGCTGAAGCCCGCGCCGAGCGATATTACGATTCTGAAAGACTCTTATTCCGCTTTTTTCGGCACAAGGCTGGATGAAGTGCTGAAAAAACTGCATGTGGATTCCCTGCGGATCACGGGTTGCGTGACGAATATTTGCGTCCTGTTTACAACGGCAGACGCTGTTCAGAGAGGATATACTATTACTATTGTTGAAGATGGCGTGGCAGGGCTCGCAAAAGAAGATCACGATGCCGCGCTCCGGATCATGAAGAATGTTCTCAAAGCGGCTCTTGTGAAATCGGGGACAAATGCAGCAGATATAAAAGCCGCCTAGGACGGTGTCCCGGGAAATTGCGTAAGGGAGAACTAGCATTATGCGTTCCGGCCGTAATGAAGACACGTGTTGCAGTCTCAGTTTTGCCGTGTTTTTTTGTGCTGCAATGCATAGTAGGCAGGAGGTTCCATGTTCCAGACCGCTGAACCAAAAGATATACTTGACGGCAGAATAACGGATGTTTACTTCGAGCGAACGCTTGCCGTTCTGAAGGCAAAAAAAATAAATCCCGTGGTGAAGGCGGAATTTATCGCCAAAAGTCTGCCGAACAATTGGCCGTGGGCATTGTTTACCGGAGTTGATGAAGCCATGAATCTGATGAAGCACCTCCGGATAAAAGTCAGGGCCATGCAGGAAGGGACGGTTTTTTATCCTTACGAACCGGTCCTGGAGATTGAAGGACGCTATCAGGATTTCTGCGTGTATGAAACCGCGCTTCTCGGTTTTTTCTGCCAGGCATCGGGCGTAGCGACGCAAGCCGCCAGAATGAGAAAGCTCGCCCAGGATCGTCTTGTCATGAGCTTCGGTGCGCGCAGAATGCACCCGATTCTGGCACCCATGATAGAACGAAACGCATTCGTGGGCGGATGCGACGGCGTGTCTGTGGTAAAGTCAGGCGAGGCCATCGGCGAAAATCCCATGGGGACCATGCCGCACGCGCTCATCTTATGCATGGGTTCCACCGTGGAGGCAATCAAAGCCTATGACGAGGTTCTTGATCCAAAACTCAAGCGCGTTGCGCTTATCGATACTTTCCAGGACGAAAAATTCGAAGTGCTGAATGTGGCCAGGGCGCTCGGTGACAAATTGTACGCCGTTCGGTTCGACACACCCGCGTCGAGACGGGGGAATTTTTACCGGATACTTGAAGAAGCGAGATGGGAACTTGACCTGCATGGATTTGGCCATGTTAAGTTTTATGTCAGCGGCGGTATCACCGAGGAGGACATTCCTGTCCTGAATCCCGTTGTGCACGGGTATGGCATCGGCACGTCCATCAGCAACGCACCTGTCATTGATTTCTCCATGGATATCGTGGAGATAGACGGCAAGCCGGCGGCGAAACGGGGAAAATGGTCAGGCAGTAAAAGCATGCTGGTGTGCGGCCAGTGTGGACTCCGAAAGATCGTGCCAAAAAGCACCGGCAAAGAAAAACCGTGTCCCTGCGGAGGTATCTTCAAGGAAATGCTGATGACAGTCTTTGAAGATGGAGAACAGCTGCAGGAGCCGGAACCGCCCGCGAAAATTCGGGAAGGAGTGCTCTGGCAGATAAAAGGGCTTGCCTTGTAGGGAAACACGAAACACAGTTTTTCATGCACTATGGTTTTTCCTGTAGTTCAATCCCTGCGACACGGAAGTTCTCGACTCTCGCCAGGGGAGGAATGCGGCAATTCGTGCCCTGCACTCGCGCTATCGCACTCGTTAGCGCTGGGTACAAGCGGGAAATCGCTTGCATTTCTTTACATTGGTAGCGTTTTATATTATCTTTTCCCGATCATTTTGCGCTGTGTGCTGATTCGTGCGCTGACATCCTAATCACACTACACCTGCGGTACCAGGGAGGCTTATTATGAGAAAATATGCTCTGCTTGTTGCGTTGATTGTTCTGTGCTGCATGTTGACGGCGCCAACTGCTGCATTGTCCGCCGAACCGAAATATGAAATGAAATCGGAAGCGGTAATCAAAGATATTCTGAATGAAAATCTGAACAAACGGGTGACGGTCCGGCTGGAAACCGGCGAGAGCCTGGAAGGATTTGTGACCAAAGTGGGGGAGCACCTCGTGCATCTTTCAAAAATTACCGGCAGGGACTTTTTTGATGCCACGGTCCGCATCGAGAAAATCAGTTCGGTGATTTTCCGCGTGAGGGGCAATTGAACTAATTGCATCATTTTGTCGCGGCGTATATCGCCGGAACGAGATGAACCCCGCACGGATGGAATGCCGGGTCGATTTTTTATTATGACCATACTGCAAGTAGCATGTGCAATTATCGAACAAAACGATAGAATACTCTGCGCGCAGCGCAGCGAATCCATGAGCCTTCCCCTGAAATGGGAGTTCCCCGGAGGAAAGATGAGGAACGGGGAACTTCCTGAAGAATGTCTCAAACGGGAGCTTCTGGAAGAACTGGGAATCAATATTTCCGTGTGCCGTTCTCTTTCTCCGCTGACTCATCACTACCCGACATTTTCCGTCACTCTGCATCCGTTTATTTGCAGGATCTCAGACGGAGAAATAACCCTGCATGAACACAAAGCCGTGGTCTGGCTGCCTGCGGAGCGGCTTTTTGAACTTGACTGGGCGGAAGCTGATGTTCCGCTTATAAAAAACTATAGAAACACAGTACGATGATCTTTCTACCAGAGTCCGCTTTTCCGTCTCGGAATATATTTCATCTTCGGCTGCACATGTCCAAAGCTTAAAAAAACGCAGCGTATTACCGGAAGATAGCGAAGGAGGTTTATGAATATACCCCGGGAACAGTACCGTTATTTTCTCAAGGACAGCGTCCGGCTTGCCATTGATTTCAGCCGGACCGACCAGAGCAGGGGAATACCGCCCCCTCCCGTGGAAAAACCGTTCGATCCGCGCGATAGCCGCATACATCTCACTCACCCGGGAGAGTGGAAAAAAATACGAGACGTCGGCCTTGTGTCTGCAATCAAAAACCGTAAAAGCCATCGGCAGTTCACTCTCGATCCTCTTTCTCTGGAAGAAGTGTCTTTTCTGCTCTGGGCGACGCAGGGTGTCCGGGAGAGAGCAGGCGTGTTTACGGCCTTCCGTACCGTGCCTTCGGCAGGCTGCCGCCATGCGCTCGAAACCTATCTGTGCGTGCAGAACGTGACGGGGCTGGAGACGGGAATCTATCGCTACCTTCCGCTGGAACATCAGCTTCTGACGGTGTCCTTGGACCAGGACCTGCCGATTAAAATAACAGCCGCCGCCCTGCACCAGCCCTTCGTCGGAAAAGCGGCGGTGACGTTTGTCTGGACGGCGGTGCCGTACCGCATGGAGTGGCGATATGACAATGCGGCCCATAAAGTCATCGCGCTGGATGCAGGCCACGTGTGCCAGAACCTTTATCTTTCGTGTGCGGCGATCAACGCGGGGACCTGCGCGGTTGCGGCATACAATCAAGGGCTCATGGACGAACTGCTGGGTGTGGACGGGGAAGATGAATTCACGATTTACCTCGCGCCGGTGGGCAGGATTTGAAATATGACTGTAACATCGTGTTATAATGATAATAAGGGGAATGCTCTTCCAGGGAGGAACAGATGAAAAAACATGTTTATATACTCATGGCGGTAATCGCGGTTTTCGTGCTCACGTCCTGCGAGACCAGATATGTGGCCAAACCGCTGCCGTTCAAACCGCCTTCAGCATATCCTAATTCCCAGGTCCTTGCCGGGGCGACAATCGCGGCGCGGGCATACACCGAAGCCGGGGAGGCCAAGGAAAATTTCGGGTTCGATATCATCAGCGCTGGCATGATTCCCGTAGAAATTGTCATCGACAATCGCGGGACGCATCCGATCGAAATCAATGCAACGCAAACATTTCTCGAAGACAAGAACAGCAACCTCTGGCCGATTCTTGCAAGAAACTACGCATATGAACGCGCCACCCGTTTCACGCAGACCCACGAAACATTCAAAGAGTCCGCATACTCAAGTTTTCTCGGTGCAGCCGCCGGCGCAGCAATCGGACTTGCGGTCGGCGTTCTGACAGGGCATAACATCGGTGAGGCGATAGGCAAGGGCGCGGTGGTCGGCGGCGTGGGCGGTGGCATTATCGGGGGAGCAAAAGGATACGGCAACGCCGATGAAGCGCGTCATGCCGTGATGGAAGACTTGCAGCAGAAGTCTCTTCAGGTAAGGTCCATTATGCCCAATGATCTGTCGTACGGGTTCATCTTTTTCCCGGGCGAAGCAAAGACAGCGAAGCAACTCAGACTGCAGATCATCGAGAGAGACACCGGAAAAACGCATACTCTTCTGATCTCTCTGTAATCGGTTTCTGTGACTTGCCGTTGCTTTTGCCGGTGCAAAAGCAACGGTGTTATTGCTTGCAAAAAACAGCTTTAAGCGGCCTCCCGTCCATTCAATCCCAGTGACAAAGAATCTCACGGCTCCTAAATTTATTCTGAAATCATCCGAAAAGATTAACAGAAACTGCTGCAGGGCACCATAAAACTTTTGGATTATTGCATTTATTTTTGCCGTCTGATTCAAAAGTATTGCCGATCCTGTTTTATTATGGTATTCTTGGCTGTATTTTCAAAAGCTTATCGAGGATAATCTGGTTATGCTTGAATATTTCGATGCGGACATTGTGAATGCATGCAAAACACTGTTTGGCCGCGAAGCCAGCATTACCCGTGATTTTGTCCATGCCCTTGGGCATGATGACCTGAAATCCGCTTTCCGTAAAAAAGCCTTCGAGACTCACCCCGATCTGCACTCCGGCGGAGAAGACTATGTACGAAAACAGCAGTCGGACCTGTTTATGGGAGTGCGGTCGGCCTATGACACCCTTGTAAAATTTTACGAAAAGCGCCAGAAACGTCTCCCTACAGGCGCAGCGTTTCAGACAGTGAGCAGGCCGTCGTACAGTACCGATTGGTGTGCCGCGGAAACAGTCCCGCCGCGACGGCTGGAAATCGGCGGATACCTTTATTATCGGGGGTGTATTCCCTATGCGGTGTTGATCAAGGCGCTGGCATGGCAGAAGCAGCAGCGGCCGTCTATCGGGGCTATCGCCAAGCAGTGGAACTGGCTGAGCGATGTGCAGATTAAGAGCATTCTGTCGTTCCATGGACAGCCGCGTCTGTTTGGAGAACGCGCAGTACACCTGCAATTCCTGAATTCATTCAAAGTCAGGACCTTGCTTGCATTTCAGCGCAAGCAGCAGAAAAAGATCGGGCAGTATTTTGTGGAGAACGGTTTCCTTACAGAGCATAAAGTGGCGCAGATGGTTGAGGCACTGCAGAAGCACAATGCCCAGCTCAGCATGCCCACAACAAAAGGCGTATAGGAGGCTTCGGCATGAGCGACGAAATAACCTTTGTTGTAGAGCACTCCGTAGAAGGCGGATACGAAGCGCAAGCTATCGGCCACTCACTCAGCACGCATGCTGAGACGCTCGATAAGCTGAAAAAAATGGTGCAGGTGGCTGTTCTGTTTCATTTCGCGGATGATGTCCGTCCCCGGATCGTAAAACTGCATATGGTGCAGGAAGAGCTGTTCGCCGTTTAAAAATTCAGACTGCAATGCTCATTGTGTTGCCGTGCCGTGACGCGCATACGGGCGGGCGGATTGATGTCCCGCCTGCCCGTTTCATTCTCATCAGTTTTTTGAGTATCCCGGAGGATAGGGCGCGTACCTGTTTTCATCCCAAAGACGATTCCCGAACTTTTGTCCGCACTGCACGATGCCTTTTCTGCACAGCACGTCCCGCCATTCATATTTGACAATAGTTTTTTGCATGGGTGTGCGCTCCGGGTCGAACTGTACCGTGATCACCGGCGAGTACTGTGCGTCGCCGAAGCCGGTGCCCGCACTCTCCTCAGCGAGGGCGCGGTCCGCATTCATTGATTTTTTTGCCGATGGCGCTCCCGCGGCTGATTTCTCACGTTGTTCCTCCTGAAAGACTTGTGGTTGTATTTTTTCCTTGTAGATAGCCGCGGCGATCACGCCCATGGCCGAGGAATCCGCGAAGGTTCTGACCGTGTAGGAGTCGGCAGTGTCCGTGAAATAGAACCGGTGGACCTGTTCCCGGCTGGTGCGCCAGCCGTTGTACTGCGCTGTTTCCCCGGCATTCACGATGTACATGTTTTCATTGGCGCCGAGATTCGATTGCTTGCCGCTGATGATGTTCCTGCCGTCCACGGCAATGACGACTCCGATGCGTTCCGAGGTTTTATTGCGGATGATAATGCCGTACTGTTCTCCTTTGCGCGCTTCCAGATATTTTTTGAAGACATGCGTTCCGCCCTTCCAAAAGTCATCGTGCGGTATGGTTTGAAATACGGACCCCGCGTCCGACACGATTTCGATGCCGACCGCTTCCTTTGACGGTTGCTTGCCCATGGACAGGGCCGGTACTGCCGTCATAATCATGACCAGTGCTGCAAACAGTATTTTTTTCATTGTTTTCTCCTCTCCGAGTCTCTGTATGCTGCAGGACAACGACCGTGTCGCTGCATGCTTTACCGGATTGGACAAGAGAAAAGGAAATTTGTTCCCGAAAAAATACGGACTGCGGAGAGCAACCAAGTTCTTTGCACGGGAGAATCAAGAGGCAGGAGCAGTGGAGCGGATCAGTCTATCCGCTCCCTGTTTTTCGGACGTTTGTTGGATTCAAGAATTCTTTTGCGAAGCCGTATGTTCTGCGGGGTCACTTCCACCAGCTCATCGTCCTTGATGAATTCCAGCGCCTGCTCAAGTGAAAGCTGGCGGGGAGGGACCAGCCGCAGCGCCTCGTCGGCGCCGGAAGCGCGCATATTGGTCAGTTTCTTTTCCTTGACCACGTTTACATCGATGTCGTTCTCACGGGAGTTCTCGCCGATAATCATGCCTTCATACACAGGGGTGCCTTCCTTCAGGAAAAGCTCCCCGCGGGGCTGCAGATGGAACAGTGCATAGGTCGTGGTTTTCCCCGGACGGTCGGCAACGAGTGCGCCGGTGGTGCGCTTCGCGATTGGCCCCTGCCACAGGTCGTAGCCGTCAAAGATGTGGTTCAATAGACCGGTGCCGCGCGTATCAGTCAGAAACTCAGACCGGAAACCGATGAGTCCGCGGGCGGGAATGCGGAATTCGAGCCGCACCCTGCCGTGGCCGTTGTTCGCCATCTTGGTCATGCGGCCCCTGCGGCTGCCGAGTTTCTGGGTGACCACGCCGATGAATTCCTCGGGGCAGTCAATGACCAGGTTTTCCATGGGTTCGTACGTGCTGCCGTCCTGCTGCTTTGTTATGGTCTCGGGCTGGGACACCGAAAGCTCATAGCCTTCACGGCGCATCATCTCGATCAGGATGGCGAGCTGCAGTTCCCCGCGTCCCATGACCTTGAAACTGTCGGTCGCTTCCTGGGGCTCCACCCTGATCGCGACGTTGTACAGCAGTTCCTTCTCAAGCCGCTCCTTCAGGTGGCGTGACGTGACAAACTTTCCTTCCTTGCCAGCGAAGGGCGAATTGTTGATGGAAAACATCATCGAAATCGTCGGTTCGTCCACGGCTATGCGCGGCAACGGCTTCGGGTTCTCCGGGTCCGTGATAGTATCACCGATATTGACGCCTTCGACGCCTGCCAGGGCAACAATATCGCCAACCGTGGCCCGGTCGGTGTCTTTTCTTTTGAGGCCCTGGAATTCGTACAGGGAGGTGATTTTTGTTTTCACCGTCTCGCCGGCCTGGTTCACGACGCCGATGATTTCCGCAACTTTCGCGGTGCCGGAGAATATCCTTCCGATTGCCAGCCTGCCCACATAGTCGTTGTAATCGATGTTCGCGACCAGGAGCTGGAGGGGAGAATTTTCGTCGCCTTCCGGGACAGGAATGATTTTAACGATAAGATCGAACAGGGGCTGGAGGTCTCTTCCATCCTCTTCCATTTTCAGCTTGGCAATGCCGTCGCGTGCAATGGTGTATACGATGGGAAAGTCAAGCTGGTCGTCCGTAGCGTCGAGGTCGATGAACAAGTCGTAGACTTCATTCACGACTTCGGTAATTCGCGCATCAGGCCGGTCGATCTTGTTGATCACGAGGATGGGAGGCAGGCCGAGCTCCAGGGCTTTTTTGAGCACGAACCGCGTCTGGGGAAGGGGGCCTTCCGAGGCGTCCACAAGCAGCAGCACGCCGTCTACCATTTTCAGGGTCCGCTCGACTTCTCCGCCGAAGTCGGCATGGCCCGGCGTGTCCACGATATTGATTTTTACGCCGTTGTACGTGACTGCCGTGTTTTTCGCCATGATCGTGATGCCGCGCTCACGTTCGAGGTCGATGTTGTCCATGACCCGCTCCTGCACGCGCTCGTTGTCGCGGAATGTTCCGCTCTGGCGCAGCAGCGCGTCCACGAGCGTGGTTTTGCCGTGGTCGACATGGGCGATGATTGCGATATTTCGTAAATCGGTCCGTTTTACCATGATAAATCGGTTCTCTCTTTCTTATTGTACCACTGAGCGAGGCGAGAAGGCAGGGAGTTTTTCCTGTCGCAGCGGCAAGAAGCCGTGACCTCTGTAAGGATTGGTTTTATACCACGCCAGAGCGGGTTTTGTCAATGCAATAATCTGTTTTTGATCCTTGTATGGTGCACGACCCCACATGGAAGGACTTTATCGAAATAGTTGACATTCGCGGGCAATTCTTTTACTCTGTCACACCGGAAGCGCCGAATGCCTGCTGCCGTAATTACATCCGGCTTCCCGGTCTCATCGCAAAACGAGATACTTCTTTTCATTATGGAACCTGTATCACAGCGTATTTACAAACAATTGCAAAAACGCCTGGCCGGACCTCAGGAGCTTTATCTCATTGTATCCATCGAGACGCAAAAGCTTCTGGTCTGCAACGGCGGCTCTGTTGTCGAGCAATACGACTGTTCCACATCCCGCTTCGGCAATGGCAACCGGGAAAACTCGCTCAAAACGCCGCTCGGCCTTCATCGGATAAAGGAAAAGTTCGGGGACGACGCGCCTGCGGGCCGCGTTTTCAGGGACCGTGAGGACACGAGCGAAGACTGGGACCACAGCAAGAACGGGGACAATCTTATCCTGAGCCGCATTCTCAGGCTCGAAGGCCTTGAAGAAGGGATCAACAAGGGCGCAGGGGTCGATTCCTACGAACGCTACATCTATATCCACGGCACAGGCCGGGAGGACCTGATCGGCACTCCCTTGTCGCACGGGTGCGTGTGCATGCGGAACCTGGACGTTATCAGACTGTTCGACGCGATTCCGCAAAACACGCTTGTGTATATCGATCCGCCGCCTCTCTTTGTTAACGGCCATGCATGCAGAAACATTCATTTCACCGGTATTTTCGGCAGCGGCATGAGTGCGCTCGCGCAGTATCTTCGCTTCCAGGGCATCGCGGTCTCCGGCTCCGACCGGTTCCATACAAGTGAAGACACCGCGTTTATCCGGCGATCTCTCGAAGGGCTGGGATGCATCATCGCCCCTCAGGACGGATCGGGTGTCGGAGCAGACACGGATGTTGTCTGTGTTTCGACCGCGATAGAAGAGTCGAATCCTGACATTGCCGTGGCGCGCAAACTGAATGTTCCGATTGTCCACCGCTCCGACCTGCTTGCTGCGATCATTGCGACGAATAAGACCATTGCCGTGGCAGGCACAAGCGGAAAGTCCACCGTGACGGCAATGATATTCGAATTCCTGACCGCGTGCGAAAAATCGCCTTCCCTGATAAGCGGCGCCGCCCTGCGCAGGCTTGAGAAAGAAGGACTCATCGGAAACGCCTGGAGCGGAGGTTCCGACCTTCTGGTGGTTGAGGCGGACGAGAGCGACGGGTCGCTGGTAAAATACCGGCCCGAGGCCGCAGTTCTGCTGAATATTTCAAAGGACCATAAAACAGTCGAGGAGATTAAAACGCTTTTCGAAACGCTGGCTGCGCAGTCTTCCTGGACAGCGCTGAACGCCGACGATCCGATTCTTGCCTCCCTTTCCGCGGCAAGCCGGTTCGGAAGAAACGGTTCAGCCTCATGGCGGCCGGACCGGGAGCAGCTTCTGCCGGACTCGGTCAAGCTTGTCAAAGACAGCGTTGAATTTCATCTGCCGCTTCCCGGCGAGCATAATCTCGAAAATCTGCGCGCCGCGCTGTGCGTCTGCGAACATTTCGGATGCGACCAGAACCTCCTTGCCGGGGCAGTCAAAAATTATGCAGGAGTCGCCCGGCGTTTCTCCGTGATCAGAACCAGGCAGAACGTATGCGTGGTCGATGACTTCGCGCACAATCCGGCAAAAATTGCCGCCGTTGTTCGCGCGGCGCGCGGGCTTTCCGACCGCATCATAGCCGTGTACCAGCCGCATGGGTTCGGCCCGACCCGGTTTCTGAAGGACGAATATATTGCCATCTTCCGGACCGCTTTCCGGCGGGATGAATCGCTCTGTCTTCTGCCGATCTATTATGCCGGCGGCACCGCGCAGAAAAATATTTCATCAGGAGACATTATCGCCGGTCTCGGCCCTGTGCCGTTTAAAGCGCACGCGGCAAGAGACCGCGATGAGCTGCTGCATAAATTGAAGGCCGACGCGCGTCCGGGGGACTGTGTCCTTGTCATGGGAGCACGGGACCCGTCGCTGCCTGTTTTGGTGAACCGGATTGTCGAGATGTTCGGTGGGGAAATAAAGGAAGGCAATCCATGACACTCACTCTGCAATCAGCCACGCAGCTGAACAATGGCGTCTGCATGCCCGTTCTCGGTCTGGGAGTTTATCAGATACGTTCCGGCAGGGAGTCGTACCAGGCAGTATCAACGGCCCTTGAAATCGGTTACCGCCATATCGATACCGCGAGCTACTACGGCAATGAAGAAGATATAGGCAAGGCGGTCCGTGACAGCGCTGTCCCTCGGGAAGAAATTTTTGTCACCACCAAACTCTGGAACAGCGACCACGGTTACGATTCCGCGCTGCGGGCTTTTGATGCATCACTCAGGCGGCTGAATCTGGACTACCTTGATCTTTATTTGATCCATTTTCCGGTCACGAGCCTGCGGAAGGAAAGCTGGCGAGCGCTCGAAAAGATACTGAAAAACGGAAGAGCCCGCGCAATCGGGGTGAGCAATTACACGGAACGCCACCTGCAGGAACTGCTCAACCAATCGTCGATCGTGCCTGCGGTCAATCAGGTCGAATTCAGCCCGTTTCTGTATCAGCGCGACCTGCTCGAATTCTGCCGGAGGCAGGGGATACAGCTCACCGCATACGCCCCGCTTACCGAGGGCCACCGGCTGAATGATCCCCGAATAACAGCCATTGCAAAAAAGCACGGCCGCACAAACGCCCAGATCATGCTTCGGTGGGCTGTCCAGCACGAAGTGGCCGTCATTCCAAAATCCAAACATGCTGACAGAATCGCTGAGAACGCAGACGTTTTCAGCTTCGAACTCACCAGCGAAGAGATGGCAATACTCGACCGTCTTCATGACGGCTTCCGCTGCTGTTGGGACCCGACCTCGGTTGCATGACCGCTTACACTCTTCTGCCCTATGCAGCAACCCTTGTGTTTTAAAATAGAGAGTTGTAATATGCACGCTCCACGATCCTGACTCTCTTAACTCCAGGGAGTTGCAATGTTCATATTCGGCATTATCCTGTTATCTGCGGTTACAGTCATACACGTCTATGTCTTATGGCGCGTCAGCACGGTTCCGTCCATCAGGCAGCGCGTAACCGGCAAAGCGTTTGTCGTCGCGGGAGTGGTACTCTGGGCCCTGTTTGTCGCAGGCCGACTCTACGGCCATAATAATCCCGGTCTTTTCGCAATACTGCTGGAAACGGCAGGCATGGTCTGGATGGTTGTCGTGTTCCTGATCTCGGTGCCGATGCTGGCAGTGGATGCAATCACTGGCTTCGGCATGCTCATGCCCCAGGTTGCGCGATGGATGCGGGGGGCTGCAATCGCGATCGGCATCGCGCTTTCAATCGTCGCCTTGGTCCAAGGAACCCGCCAGCCCGTGGTCGAGAACTATGAAGTGCCCCTGCCGGGGCTTCATCCCAAACTAGACGGCACGGTTATCGTCGGAGTGTCCGACATGCATCTCGGCTCCCTGCGGAAAGAACAATGGATCAAAGAACGGGTTTCCCAGGTTCTGGCGGAGCGGCCCGACATCATTGTTCTGCTTGGCGATATTTTTGAAGGACATGATCTGCCGCCGAAAGCGTTCATTACGGAGTTGTCGAAATTAAAAGCCCCGATGGGAGTCTGGGCGGTGCTGGGCAACCATGAGTTTCACGGCGAGAATAATGACATCGGTCCCCTGTTTCAGGACGCCGGCATCACCCTGCTCAGAAATGAGAAGGCCGTACTCTTACCGGGTCTGGTGCTGGCAGGCGTGGACGATTTGACGTTCAATCGCCGCACCGGGTCGAAGGTTGACCTTGTTACCAGAGCGCTCGCGCCGCCCTCCTCCGGCGCGACCATCCTTCTTTCGCACACGCCCTGGCATGCAGACCGCGCAGCTAGCGCCGGCGCTGGTCTTATGCTCTGCGGTCATACCCATGGAGGCCAGGTCTGGCCGTTCGGATATTTCGTCAGGACAATATACCCGCTGCTCGCGGGCAGATATGACGTGGACGGCATGACGGTCATCGTGTCCCGCGGCGCGGGTCTGTGGGGGCCGCCCATGCGGCTGTGGGAGCGGGGAGATGTTATTCGTGTGACTCTGCGGGCAAAGAAAAAGGAAGTGTAAAAACTCCACTTCCTCATCGTGGTCTCTGACTGCTTTTTAGAGAAAGACCGGCAGCCGCTTCCTGTCCGTTACTTCAGGAGTTTTGCGGCGATCATGGCAACATGCCTGCCCTGATAGCGCGCGGCTGCAAGCTCATTTTCGCTCGGCAGTCGTTCGCCTTTTCCGCCCGCGATGGTCGACGCGCCATACGGCGAGCAGCCGGTGATCTCGTCGATCCTCATCTGTCCCTGGAACGCATACGGCAGACCTACAATAATCATTCCCTGATGCAGCAGCGTTGTGTGGAAACTCAGGATAGTTGATTCCTGGCCGCCGTGCTGGGTGGCCGAACTCGTGAACACGCTGCCGACCTTGCCGACCAGTTTTCCCGTTGCCCAGAGCTGTCCCGTGGCATCGAGAAACTGGCGCATCTGTCCGCACATGTTTCCGAACCTCGTCGGCGCACCGAAAATAATAGCGTCTGCAGCCGCCAGCTCATCCACCGTGCAGACCGGGATATGGGCAAAAGCCTTCTGGGCTTCAATCGCTCCCATTGCCTTCAGAATTTCCGGCGTGAGCGTCTCGGGCACCCTGCGCAAAACCGGCTCGGCACCCGGCGCTTCCTTCACGCCAGCGGCGACTGCTTCGGCCATGCGATAAATGTGGCCATACATCGAATAAAACGGAATCAAGACCTTCATATACTTCCTCCTGTAATTTGAATTTCTCCATAGTAGTATGGTTTCAAGTATAGCACCGGATGGGCAAAGAGGGGCGGAGAGAAATTAAAAAGTGTTTAACATGTTCATACCGTTTACATATTGCATCAACAACAGACATAGTGCCGTTTTTGCAAAGCACTTGACAACTTCTCGTATATCCATATAATCAACGCAGCCTCCACGATATTTTGCTCTATCACGCAGTGTGATTTTGTCAAACCAGCATTCATTAATCGGCAAAAGCCGTAAACAGCAGGCTTTTTTATAAAAACGTCATTGCAACGGGATACCAGCATGAAAGATTCACCAACGCAAAACAAAACGGTTCCAGACCACAAAGACGACGCACAGATGAGAGTGGACCAAATCAACGGTTTCCAGCGGGAACTTGTTCAACTCGAACAGGAAAACGTATTACATCTGTCCGACGAAGACCGTAGGAAGGTGGAGTCCTACCATGAAGGCCTGTTGCAGCAGCTTGCAAACCAGTTCGATGTGGACACCACCAAAATGCAGAAACAGATGTCCTGGGGTATGCGTATTATTTCCTTTCTGGGCGCTGCGGCAATTTCGGCAGCGGTTTTTTTCTTCTTTTACCGGTTCTGGGGGTTGTTTTCCGTTCCAATGCAGGTTTGTGTTCTTGTGGCCGGTCCTATCCTGCTTTCGGTCGGAATAGAAGTGGCGGCGCGGAAAGAAAAGACCCTGTACTTCTCGGCCATTATCGGCCTGGTGGCCTTTGCAGCCT
The DNA here is from genome assembly GCA_963663225.1 of Nitrospirota bacterium. Lineage (GTDB taxonomy): Bacteria > Nitrospirota > UBA9217 > UBA9217 > UBA9217 > JBAZLV01. Next base: position 2,156,973 of record OY760142.1, read on the forward strand.
TTGTGCTGAATCTGAGCATGCTTGGCCAAATATTCAACATCACACCCACTCAAAATGCTTTTCTTATTTGGGCTATTTTTGCCTTCATCCTCGCATATACCTATGGTCTGCGCATCTTGCTCGTGGCGGGTATCATCTCTCTCACCGGTTATCTCTCGGCAACAGTCGGGACCTGGAGCGGGTGCTATTGGCTTGGCTTCGGCGAACGGCCGGAAAATTTTATTGTTGCGGGGCTTGTCCTGTTTTTTATCTCCTTCATTCCCCATCGATCGTTCCGCGATTTCCCGCCGCTCTATCGATTATTTGGTCTTTTGACTGTTTTTATTGCCGTCTTTATCCTGGCGAACTGGGGCAGCATCAGTTACCTGGACATTCCGTCGAAATCGGTCGAGCATCTTTATCAGATCATCGGCTTCCTTGCGGCGGGCCTCGCCATCTGGCTCGGAATCAAGCAGCACTGGCCCGGCGTGACCAACCTCGGCAGCACCTTTTTCGCCATATTTCTGTACACGAAGTTTTATGATTGGTGGTGGAACTGGATGCCGAAGTATCTCTTCTTTCTCGTGATCGGACTTGTCGCGCTCCTGTTGCTTCTGGTTCTCAAGCGGCTCCGGGCAAGAACCCGTGAGGTGCTGCCATGAAACGATATGGTCTTATAACGGCGATACTCCTGCTTGCGGCGGTCAACGCCCTGATACTTGCGAATGCAGCATACAACCGGTCTTCGGAATTTGAATCGGAAGTGAGTCTGACGGAGCGGGAACTCCCGGTCCATTATTCATGGAGTCCTTCCAGGAAGGAAAATACGGGGCTCTCACTGCGGCTCAATTGGCAGGTGTATGATGCGGGGATGACTGCAAAAGGCGAACGATACCGCACACATCACATTTCCTGGTTCGACCAAGCCAAACTTGAGGCCCTTGGCTTCAATTGCTCGCGGCTGCTCTCCAGCGAAAACGCCGAGCTGTACTACAAAAAAATGCTTCCGCGAAAAACGTTCGCAGTTCTCGAATACGAGGGAAAAACCTGGCAGGAATGGCAGAATGATCATGAACAGCGCATAGAGGAAATGGAAGAAGATGTGGCGAGAGGTGAAGAAACCAAGAAAAATCTGGAGGATTTTAAAAAAGAATACCAGAGCTCGCTTATAGCAAAGTCGCGGCTGTTTGTTGTGGACGTGGGAAACAACGCTTTCCTGCTGCGTCGGAAATATCCCGATCGATCGCGCTTTATCATCACGCCTGCCAAAGTGAGTCTTTCTTATCAGCTGAAAAATACGGACGGCGCCAAACCCGCAATCGATCGTCTGAACGGAGTGATCAATGCAATACTGATCGAGGAAATCAATGTTCCTCTCGAAAAGCGGGGAGATTTGGATCGGATTCTTACTGAGAAAAAAGGGAAGGAACATGGTACTTTTACGCCGTACCATTATTACAGCCAGCAACAACCGCCTGCGTATATTGTTACACTCCGGTATGGGAAAAAATATGAACCGTGGATTGAGGATGTCCAGAAGATCGCGGCGCAAAGAAGTACTACGACAGAAGGGAAATAAAATTTAATCATTCCTTGCTGATAATGTGATAAGTTCTTTATTGTTTTCATATTTTGAGAAAAATATGTCTTTGGAGGGAAGAAAATGTGTAAGTTTATCCTTGCGTTCTTCTGTATTTTGTTTGCCTCGTCGGCTACTATGGCTGAAACGATTGAGAAACCAGATGTGAAAGCGGGGGATACATGGAGCTACCAATACATAGTGGAAAAATCTGCGAATCAAGCGCGGAATACACCCGCACAATGGTTTGAGCGACATTATGAAGTATCTGTAATGCGTGTTTCTAAAGAAAACATCCTCTTATCGAGAAAAGAGCGAAAATCTAATCAAGGACCTATGGAAGCATTGATAGGATCCGACTTCAGCAGGTTTAGAAGCATCAATGGTGAAGAGAAGATTGTAAGCCAGCCTTTAAATTTTCCTCTTGCACCTGGAAAATCATGGAAGCTGGAATACAAGGAGGATCGTCCCAGTAATGCTGTAAAAAGCCAGGTTACTACTTTAAAATATGACGTGGTCGGATGGGAAGAAGTCGTGGTCCCGGCGGGTAAATTTAAAGCGGTAAAAATTGAAGCTTCTGGGAACTGGAAGTCAGAACTTGCTCCTTCGCAAGGTATGAGAAGCAGTGCGGAAACCACGCAAGACGGGGCAACCATAATTATGCAGGCACAGAAAAATGTGCAAAGAACAACGGTAGGACGATTATACCGTGTCTATTGGTATGTACCGGAAACGAAAATTTACGTTAAGTCGATAGAAGAAAGTTATTTCTCAAGCGGCATGTTAAATGAACGTCGTACAGAAGAATTGGAGTCGTATAAGGTTTCTCAGTAGGATTATTATGGACTCAAGGCCCGCTATTCACAAGAGTCATTTGTGAGGCGTATATACACTTATCTGAGCAAATTGCTATTCTTGATGCCGACATGAGCAGAAAGTTTTGGCCTCGGATGTTGCCGCAGGAAAAAGCACTGTTCTGCAGCACTGGAAATATTCCGACCATTCACGCTTTATCATTATATTTATCGATGCCACTTTAAGCCTGATTCTGTAACCTAAAAGCAGGACTTCCAGCTTCGAACCGCCAATCCGGTGCCCGGCCATAATCGGTAATTGTTCTTTTCTCGAAGACAAATCAAGGGTATAATATATTTAGTTTCAAGATACGGCCCAGAACAGCATTGTGGAGAACTGCATGAGCGAAGATCTTGCCCGCATTGTTACCCAGCTTTTTGCGAAACCGACGAACGGAAAAGAGTTGTCAGCACAGGTTCAACATCTCGGCGAAGAGATAAGAAAAGTAATTCAAAGTGAGAATACAGTATTCGGGAAATTTCTCGGACTGCTGGAGTCGTTCCGTGAGATCATTCCTGATGAACAGCAGCGATATCTTGCCGCACTCAAGGCATTGTCCACAACCTTGAAACTACCCCCCCAGGAAATCAAGAAAGCCATCAGCGGACAGCTTGATGAACTGAAAATACTCGAGAAAGGGTTGGTGCCGACCCAGCATGCCTGGCGTGATGAGCTGAAAGGCATGGAAGCCAGGTCGCAGCAGCTTGATGGCGAAATGACCCAGCTGCGGGAAAGAATAAAGCAGCTCGAAAGCGAGGAAAAAGCATTGCGGTCCGCCATGTCGGTGCGGGAAAAGGACATGGCATTAGCAGAGAAAACAGTGCGGGAGCTTTTTGCGAGTATAGTGGCGGAGGTAAGCGCTTTCAACAAAAAGGTGTCGGAATTAACTGTTGACGCCCCGGCAGCACAACCGGCCGCATCTTCCGCACAGGCAGTCCCGCAGATGGGATCTCAGCAGAACGTTGCCGCCGGTACGGGAAAAAGCGGCGAACAGACGGTCGAGGCAGGGGCAGCCCAAGCAAAGCAGGACACGAAATACCAAAAAAAATGCCCCCTGTGCGGGGGGCCGTTCAACCTGCTTGAGTATCAAAATATCTGGCAGTGCTATTCCTGCGCCTATGAAGAACCGAACCGTTGAGAGGCGTCTTTAAAGATAAATTTTTTCTGCAAGAGCTCGCGCGTTGATTTCTGAAAGTGCCGTTCTCTGCCGCCCGGCTATTCATATCATCTCAAAAATCTCTCAAACCTCATAATCTCTTACGATAATACGTCTCTTAACTGTACATCAGCTTCCGTTCAAGGTCTTTTGAACGGGAGACGCGTTTTGCCTCATCGAGAGTTATGAGCTCCGCCCTGCAGAGTTGAATGAGGTGCTGGTCCATTGTCTGCATGTGGTATTCGTCGCGCCCTTTCTCGATGTACTGCTCAATCTCGTCAAGTTTATTGTCCCGGATGCACGCCTTGATGGTAGGGGTCGCGTACATTACTTCGAGGACAGGCAGGACGGTATCCTCTGTTTTCCCCCGGATAAGTCTCATGGATATGACGGCGATAAGACTCTCCGCCAGCCGTTGCCTGACATTCTCCTGCGCCTCGGGCGGGAAATAACCAACGATGCGGTTGATGGAAGAAGCGGTGTTATGAGTATGAAGCGTAGAAAAAACCAGATGTCCTGTCTCGGCGGCCTTGACACAGGCGTCTATGGTTTCGAGGTCGCGCATTTCTCCGACCATGATGACGTCCGGATTCATGCGCATCGCGGACCGGAGGGCAACGCTGAAGCTTTCCGTGTCGATACCTACTTCTCGCTGAATGATACAGCTTTTGCTCGACGTGAACAGGAATTCGATCGGGTCCTCAATGGTAATGATGTTATAGTCGAAATTATCATTGACATACTTTATCATCGACGCGAGCGTCGTTGACTTGCCGTTGCCGGTCGGTCCGGTGACGAGCACCAGGCCGTTCGGGACCTGCGCAATCTTGCCGAGGACCGGGGGAAGATTCAACTGTTCGAAAGTACTTATCTGGTGGGGGATGACCCGCATGACGACGCCGATATTGCCGCGCTGCCGGAAGATGCTCACGCGGAAGCGTCCGACGTCAGCCAGGGTATAGGCGGTATCAAATTCCCTCAAGTCATCCGGCAGTTTCCGGTTGTGTTGGGCCAGGACTGCGTTAGCGACAAACTCAGTGTCCTGCTTCGTCAGGTTCGCGAGTTTGGCGCGAATGATGTAGCCGCGCACCCGGAACATCGGGGGGTTATCGACCTCAAAATGGATGTCCGAGACTTTTTTATCGAAGGCAATGTGAAGGATCTGATTCAGTATTTCATTATTCATGGCGTTCTTGTACCTCCGCGTTTTCTTGTAGGTTTAAACCAACCGGTTTGCTGCCCGCTCTCTATGTTTTTTGAGACGTTTTCATAGTCTGTCTGCGATACAGCGTATATTCCAGAACAATGCCGACCTGCTGCGCAAGTATCTCGAGTATATCAAGCTGCACAGGGGCTGCTTCTTTCTTCCCGAAATCACCGTATACAACCGCAATGACTTTTCGATTGCTTATCAAGGGCAGCAGGACAACAGCCGGACTCAGAGGGGCGCCGATTTCTTGGAAAAGTCCTTTGAGAGACTCATCGCTGCTTTCCCCATAAAATGCCGCTCCTTTTTCGAGCGCGTTCCGGAAAATCGAAGGTTTTGCAAGTGATATTTTGAGCCTCTCTGCGGGCGTAGGCCCCATGCTTTTTTCGGTGCTCAGTCCTATGGCCCGTTCACCTGCAAGTTCCGAAGGATGCACAATGAACGTGACTGCGCGTTCGAACATTTCAGAAACAGCCGCGAGAATCACCAGCGCCGCATCCGAAGGGTTGGTGATTTCGCGAAGCGATTTAATGTTGTCCTTCAACGCCTTCAGATGTTGTCCAACGGCATCGGATCTGTGCTGTAATTCTTTGATATATGACTTGAATGTGCCGAGAAAGGCTATTGTGTCCTGGACATACGTTTCTTTCCGTACTTCTTTCAGTGGTTTCGGGAAAACGGCTCTGGCACCGTCGTTATATGACTGAAGGATGAAGCTGTGCTCCTGTAGAGAGGCGAACTGAAGGAAAGGGACAGCCGGATGTTTTCCCCGCACCCGATTCCGAAGGCTGATGATTTTCTCTTCGGGAAAACCGCCATCGGATTTGGAGGGGGAGTCAAAAACGACCACAGGCGCTCTCAGGGCGGCGAGACAGTCCGAAATAATTCGCTCGAGATCCGTCTCATCGTCGGTTGTGAATACGGGTATTCCATCTTCTTTGCAGATGGTCATAATGGAATGCATAATCAGCTTATCATTGCTGAATAGAACGACAGTTTTGCCCGCCTGCTGCGCCGCAGCATCCGGCGTGGCTGTGTGATCCATGGATTTTTTTAAAAAAGAAACGATTTTTTCCTGCTCTTCAAAAGGAAAACCCGCGAGCATTTCCTTTATATTTTGGCGGTGAATCTCGACCGGATCGAAGGTTTTCATTTCTGTAACGGGACGCGGCATCTTTTTTTCAAGTTGATCAAGATTGGCAAGTCCGAGATCGTCCGCGGTAATGAATGCGTGTTCTCCTTTTGTCCCCCCGCCGGTTTCCTCCGGCAGAACATCGGCATAAAGCGATTCAAAGGAGGGGACCTCTTTTCCGTTCGCCCGGTCACGTTCTCGCTCGTCAAAGACACGAAGCGCATCCATCAAAGCCATCTGTGCATCAATTCCCACATCCTGCTCCGTGCCGCTGAAAGCCGCACCGCCTTCGGAGGAGAACACGAACGTATCGGTATCGAACGTAAAGGTGCCTTTGGTCCAGCTCATCAGTTCAATGATGGTCATCTCTACCAGTTTCCTGAGTCCGCGGAGAGCATCTTCCCGCTTGAGCTTGCCCATTTGCATGAGGGTGACCATAAGCGGTTTTCGGTTGCCGGGATTGTCGTTCGAAGCGGCTATTGCCTGCTTGAGATCGTCAATTGTTATCACGCCTGCTTTTACCAGGACGGTCCCGATCCGGATTCTGTCGCTGGTGTGATTTGCGCCGACAATATATCCATTGCTGAAAACGAGCTTGCTTTCCCCTTTATTCCCCTTAACAAAAAAAATGCCCGACTTCCGTGTTGTGTGAACCAACTGGATGACGTCTGCTATAGGCAGGTTTTCTAATTCTCCGGTAAGTGCCATGGTGCTCGGTATCCCTTCGGAATTGCAAAATGTTAATTCAGAAAGCACAAATTTCAATCCCTGCGACATGGAATCCCCCAGCTCACGTCGGGGAGGAATGCACTAAGTCGCGGGAGGTCGTGTCTATCGAGGGAGCCTCAGGCTCCTGCCGGAGGGACTCCACTAGCCCGGAGGCATCCGGCCATATCGTGCCTCAGATGAAGATATTATAGTATGATAGGAAAATAGAATCAAGCGCACTTCTCAAGCATCAGGCAGAAAGAATTTTGTATCTCGCCGGATAAAGGCTGAAGACTTTTCTGACTTACTACGGTGAAATAGGATATTGGGGCATGACTCATTTTTGGTATTCAGGCACCGCACTTCCGGTTGCTTCACGCAGTCCTGATTAGCTCTTATCAGGGAATAGGACAGAATGCAGAGTTGTGATGCCGAAGCACGATGTCCTTGAGTTCCTCCTGCCGTGCCGGGGAGAGGCCAAGCATGCCGATTTCTATCACTAGTTCTTCATATGTTCCCTGACCGCCGAGATAGCCGTTTACGCGTGTGACTGCCGTTGATTGCAGGAACTCATGCGTCGCAGGATAGATTTTTTGAAACTCTTCCAGAAACTGGGGAAAACGTCGTAGATCGTATTTTTGGTGGTAATCCTCTGCCAGGTTGAAACCGTCATACGGGACAATCTCTGTTGCCAGCCGGGTGCGCAGCCGACCGGCGGTTTTTGCCTTTGATTCTTCTGCGATGCGTTTTTGATTCTCGTCATGATAGAAAATAACCGATGCATATTGGCGGGACCAGGCGGGACTTGCAGGATCGTGGTTTGTCCAGAACACATCCAGCAGCTGCTTATAGGTTATTCTCGTAGGATCATAATCGATTTCGATCGTTTCACTATGATCACCGAGGGAGTAATAGGTCGGGTTTTCCTTGTTCCCGCCCGCGTATCCCACGCGTGTTCGAATTACACCGGGAAGACCCCCGAACCGGGAGTCGGGTCCCCAGAATCAACCCAGAGCGAACGTCGCCATTTCTAATTTCGCGGGAACAAGGGAGTCGATACGAGGCTTGTGGAGCGGATCATCGAAATATCCCGTATTTTTAGTGTTCTTATTCACGGCAGATATCTCCTGTCCCTGCGAAAAGAAGAATGTACCTCCAACACACAGCAGGAAAACCATCTCGAGGAACAATTTTTTTTTGCAGCAATTCACCATGATTTTTTATTATCGGTAAGCTTTCGGGCCGGTGATATTATTTCGCCTATTTTTATCATACACCTTTGGAGGGGGCCAAGACCATGCTTTTTTCGTGAGGTTGCGAGAATTAATCAAGACAAGGCAGATCGCACCTGGCAGAACAATAACAAAACGCATCTGTGAAAGGAAACAATATTAGGCTTTGATCAACAAAAATTATTATACCTCATTGTACAAAAACACAAGCAGGAAAACAGGGCGCCGTGAACGATAATGCGGGAAAATGAACCTTGTTTTGCACAAATGTTCACAAAGATTTTTTAGCCATGTTGACCGCATGTTCTGTACACGACGCCTTGCCGTTATCGCACTTCCACTCGACCCGTCATATATTCATGGATCGAACAGAAGTAATCATAACTCCCTTTGCGGTCGAAAGTCCGGCTGAACATTTTTCCGGGAAAGAGCGAGCCGGAACCGGGCGTGCCGTCAGTGAATGCGACCGTGTGCGGACCGCCGTCATTGTTTTTCCATGTGACAGTTTCACCGGGAACAATGATGACGACCGGCGGTGCAAATGCGAAGTTTTCAATAGAAACCATTGCACCGGCTGCACGCGGCTGCACGACGACTTTGCGCGGTTGCTGTCCGACCGCTACCGTTGTACTCGTGCCTCCGGCGATATTGACAATGGAGAGCGTATCCGATCCTTCATTTGTCACATATGCGGTTTTGCCGTCGCCGGATACCGCCAACCAGTGCGGCTGTTCGCCGACTTTGATGCTGCGAACGTATTTGTTCGTCATTGCATCAAATAAGAACAACTCTCCCGGTCCCTGTACGATTGCCATGCCGAACATTGTATTGCGAAGATGGTTTACGTAATGCGGGGATACTCCGGTTGGTATCTCTTTGACGATCTTGTTTGAAGCCGGATTGAGTATTTCAATTGCATTGATGCCTGCTTCGGTAAAAAAAATTGCTTTGCCGTCGTAGCCGTATTCCAGATCACGCGGTGTCTTATCAAGCGGAATAGAGCGGACAAGGGCGCGTTTTGACAGGTCGAGGACCGCCAGGGAGAAATGACCCGGTGCCTGCGAGGATACATACGCAGTTTTGCCGTCAGGGCTTACTCCGATGGTATGCGGCTTACCGACATTTACCGTGGCAATGACTGATTGTTTCGCAGTGTCGACAAAAGCGATTTTGTCTTCACCGTTTACGGCTACCAACAGCAGCTCTTTCCCCGGTACGAGGGTGACGCCGTGCGGTGATTTCCCGACCTCAATGGTTTTCATAACACGATCAGCGGATGTGTCGATGACGCTGACGATCGAAGATCCATCGCTGCTTACATAAACCCATCGCCCGTCCGGAGTAATGGCCATGCCGTGAGGGCCGGCAGGGACCGGTATTGTTGTGACAACCGCACGTGTGGTCGTATCGATCACGCTCACTGTATTGTCCTTAAAATTACCAACATAGGCTTTTGGCCCGGCATTGACAATGCCTGAAAACAGACAAAGCGTCAGTGCTGCAAGCACAAGCCGGAACAGCCTAGCATGTACACGCGAATACATAATGTGCCTTCTTTCTCAAAGTGGAACGCGTTTTCCGCGTAGTAGCTACTTTGCTTTCTTTGTTGTTGATTTAATGATATCAGACGAGGCTCGGGAGTCAATAAGAGGAAAGTATGCTCCAAGTTCTATTTCGGCTTGAGCGCATTATTAGAATATTGTGTCCTGTCTGTCTTTCCAGAATGAAACGATTCTTTCATGAGTTTTTCCGGATTATTTTAGCGAATCCTGCGTGATGGCAATGTTTTATGATGAAGTACTTTCTATCAGCTTTTTTAGAAACGCTAATGGAGAATAATTGCAACTTTAGTCCCATTGACTCACAGTCTCCATGGTGCTTAAAATTAAAACAGTTTCCTATGCACCGCAAATTATGATGAGAAGAGAAAGGAGGTGGAAAGAGTGGCTGAAGACCAGTTTGATGCTACGCAGTATTATATAGTCAAAAAAGGCGACACCCTCTGGAAAATTGCCGAAAACTATTATGGCGACGGTAAACTGTACAAAAAAATATTTGAAGCGAACGCCGATATTCTCAAAAACCCCGATGTGATCCAAATTGGACAAAAACTGCGGATTCCATAAAATATCGTGTAAGCATCCCCTGGCATCCGGCTGAGTTTCTCCGACGGCAAAACAAATACTTTAACGAAAGGAAAATATTATGAATAAGAAAATAGTCGTTTTGATAGCTGTTCTCTGCGTATGCGCCATTATGTTATTTGCCTGCACCGCAAGCAAGGAATCTGCGGAAATGACCGCAAAATGGACGGCTTTAGACACCGGCATTCCTAAAATGCTGGAATCCCTTCAGAGCAGAGTGGACATTCTTTCCCAGTCTAAAAAACTTCCCGCGAGCATTTCAGCTGAGGCATTCACTCAGGTAAAATCCGCTCTTGCTTCCGCCAAGGACGAATGGACCAAGGCAAAAGAGACATATAAGACCGGAAAAGTTGCTGACGCTATTAAAATGGGGACGTCGGTAAAAGAGAAGCTCGTCAAAGCCATGGAAACTCTCGGAATGACCGTGCCGGCCGGTATGAAGTAATAAAAAATAGAATGGAAACCAAAAAAGGCGCATTTCAAGAAAAATCGTGCGTGTGCTCCTTTTACGAAGAACCTATTAATTAAGTAAAACCCCCTCCAGACGCGACCTCCACGACTGGAGGGGGAGGGCTCTGTTGCTGGGATTGCAAACAGCGGATTAGACTTTCTTTTCTATATTCACTTGCTCCTGACTCTCGCATTGCTCCTCGGTTCCTTCTTTCTCCTTCGCAAAGACAATGAGTTTTTCCAATAGACAGCAGATCAGGACATCAGCGTTTGTACAGAAAACAGTTTCATTATTTTTTTCGAACCCATGTTATTGATTATACGCGTTCTTCCTTAAATACGAAAAAAAGCTTACGCAACAGATTGTTGCAAAGTTGCGTAAAAATTTGACAATATGCTCATCCCTTTGGTAATCTTTAATAAAATATGCATACCCGAAAAGTTTATTGTTGTTCTCTTGCTGCGGTTATGCTAAGTGTCATGCGAACATTGTTCAGTCATCCATGATTTAATTGTCTAGAGATGGTTAAAAACACCGATCCCTGAGACTCTGATTTCAGATGAGGTTACATCAAGAATGGATACTGTACGCAAACGATACATTCTCCGCATAACCATCGGCTATGCGGTCATTGCCGCGCTGTGGATACTTCTTTCCGATCAGCTTCTGTCAATGTTCGTTGATATTTCCTCGATTATCTGGTTGGCAACGGTAAAAGGTCTGGCATTTATTCTGGCAACCGCAGTACTCTTGTATTTTGCCTTGGATAGTGTACCGGGCAAGAACGGCATATCACAGCCCGGTCCCGAACCCATTGACGCAATGCCGTTCGATACTTTTTCAGCTATATCGGAAACAACGGAGCACATGCCGCGCTGGATCTTTTATGCATTTGCTGTTTTATTGACTGGGGCAATGCTGTTGGTGCGTGCAGAAATAACCGTCTCGTTTGGTGATAGACCCCTCCTGATACTCTTCGTGCTACCGATCGTCCTCAGCGCACTTCTGGGAGGAGCAGGCCCCGGTCTTGTCTCCACCGCCGTGTCGGCCCTCGGCGCGGCATATTTTATGTCTCCTTCACACAGCTTTTATATAGCAGTGGTCTATGACCGGTTCCAATGGGGAATGCTGATTGCAAATGGCGTCATCATCAGTTTTCTGAGCGAAGCAACTCGCCGCGCTTTCAGGCGGGCAAAGGCGATGAGTCGCCATCTTGAGGCTATTGTCACCGGGACTCCCGACGCCGTGTATATCAAAGATGCGACAGGGCGGTATCAGCTTTTTAATGAAGGTGCTGCGCGGCTTGTCGGAAAACCTGCTGCCGAGATAATAGGGCGCGACGACAATGCGATTTTTTCGGGCGAGGCTGCTGCCCGATTGAAGGAACTGGACAGATCAATTATGGAGAGCGGCAAGACACAGACCCGTGAAGAGTGTCTCACCACGATCAACAGAAAAGAAAAGGTTTTTCTGGCGACCAAAGGGCCGGTGTTTGATCATTTCGGCAATATTGCTGGTTTGTTCGGGATATCACGGGACATTACCGATTTAAAGGAGGCTGACCGGGAAAAAGAGAACGCCTTGGAATTGCTGCGCTTGTGTAATGAGTCCGCTACTATAAAGGATTTGATAGGAAACCTTGTTAAGCATTTCAAAAAGACAACAGGGTGCACTGCGGTCGGTGTGCGGCTGCGGCAGGGAGATGATTTCCCATATTATGAAACCCAGGGTTTTCCCGACGATTTTATACTGCTGGAAAACAGCCTTTGTTCATACGACGAGAACGGCGGACTGATACGCGACAGCACGGGAGGCTCTGCGCTTGATTGCATGTGCGGCAATATTTTGCGCGGTCGTTTCGACCCTGCCAGGCCGTTCTTCAGCCAGCGCGGCAGTTTTTGGAGCAGCAACACTACGGAATTGCTGGCTTCTACGTCGGAGCAAGACCGACAGGGAAAGACAAGAAACCGCTGCAACAGCAGGGGATATGAGTCAGTGGCATTGATACCGATACGTGCCGCCGGCGAGATCATGGGACTGCTTCAACTCAACGACCGGAGAAAAGGGCGTTTTAACACTGCGATGATATCGACGCTTGAAGACCGCGTAAACTATGTTGGTATAACGCTCGAAAAACTGATAACGGAACAAGCCCTGTTTGACAGCGAAACCATGTACCGTTCACTGTTTGAGAACATGCTGAACGGTTTTGCGTATTGCCGCATGCTTTTCGAAAACGAAAAAGCAGTGGATTTCATCTATCTGAGAGTCAATCACGCATTCGAAGTTCTAACCGGTCTCACGGATGTTGTCGGAAAACGGATCAGCGATGTCATTCCCGGCATTCGTGAGGCCGATCCTCAATTGCTTGAGATGTATGGCCGGGTGGCGATGACCGGAACACCGGAACGGTTCGAGTATTTCCTGAAAGCCCTGGACATGTGGCTTTGGGTATCAGTATACAGTCCGAAGCGGGAGCACTTTGTGGCGGTATTTGATGTTATTAACGATCGGAAAAAAGCTGAACAGGAAAAAGCGCTCTATCAGCGCCAGCTTGAGCTGCTTCTGGAGACAGCAGGAGACGGCATATTTGGAGTTGATCGGGCAGGGAAAATAACGTTTGCAAACCAGGCGGCGGCGATTCTGGTCAGCATACCAAAAAATGAATTGATCGGCTTGAGGAGCCATGAAATTTTCCACGCTCATCGCAGCAACGGTGCAGAATATCCCTGGCATGACTGCCCTCTCTGCAAGACCCTTGACGACGGGCTTTCCCGTTTTGGAGAAGAAACCTACTTCAAAGCGCATGGCTCGACATTTCCAATAGAATTTACCTGCACGGCGATAATCGAAGCAGGTATAACGAGCGGGGCGGTCATGATGTTCCGCGACATTACCGATCGGAAAAAAATGGAAAATGAATTGCGACAATCCCAAAAACTTGAAGGAATCGGGCAGCTTGCAAGCGGCATTGCTCACGATTTCAACAATGTTCTGAGTGCTGTTGTGGGTTTTGCCGGCATGCTTCAGATGAAGCTGGACAAGTCCGACAGCCTGCAACACTATGTCGACCAGATTATGGCTGCGGGCCAACGCGGCGCGGACCTGACACAACAGATTCTAGCATTCAGCAGGAAACAGGCGCTGAACAAGAAACCCGTTAGCCTGAATATGGTCATCAGGAATCTCGAAAAGATGCTGCATAGGCTGGTCCGGGAGGATATCGCCATCCTATTGGACCTCTCCCAGAAAGACCTCGTGATTTTAGCTGACACAAGCCAGATAGAGCAGATATTGATCAACCTGGCGACAAACGCGCGCGATGCCATGCCGAAAGGCGGCAGGCTCATTATTGCCACGGAGCGGGTTGTTATGGACGAAAAATATATCGAAATGCACGGCAGCGGGAGTCCGGGAGAATATGTCCTTCTTACCGTGTCCGACACCGGCTGCGGTATGGATGCTGAAATCCGCTCACGCGTCTTTGAACCGTTTTTTACCATGAAGGAAGCAGGAAAGGGCACCGGACTCGGCTTGTCGGTGGTGCATGGGATCGTAAAACAGCACAACGGATTCATATCCGTTTACAGCGAACCCGGAATAGGAACCGTATTCAAGATATACCTGCCGTTGACCGCACAGGCCTCTGAGGGACTGCCGGAAAAGGATTTCGGGAATGTCAGGGGCGGGGCAGAAATGATATTGGTTGCGGAAGACGATGCGTCACTCAGGTCACTCTCGAAAACACTGCTGGAACAGCATGGCTACACTGTGATAGGTGCAGTTGACGGAGAGGATGCCGTGCGGAACTTTTTACAGCATCGGGATGAAATAAAACTGGTCATCCTTGACTGCATCATGCCCAATAAAGGCGGCGAAGAAGCATATAATGAGATATACCGGCTGTCCCCCGGGATGAAAGTTATTTTCCTGAGCGGCTATATAGAAGATAGTTTCGATCATATCGATTTTCCGGAGAATCAGGCACTTTTTATCCAGAAGCCGATATCACCGAACGATCTGCTCAGGAACGTGCGCGTGATACTGGATGGCTAGGCAATCCCTGGAGGCGGTTTTTTTTCGGATGCCGACATCGGCAGAAATTTGTGCTACAATGATCATACTGCTTTGGATGCAAGTACTTCCGATGCTCTGGCATCATATATGATAAAAATATAGCGAACTGCATGGAGAATTTGGCATGAATTGGCTTTCGAAATATTCCGACTCCGCGTACGCCCTGCTGCGAATCATGGCGGGGTTTATGTTCTCATTTCATGGTGTGCAGAAAGTTCTAGGTATACTTTCCGAGTTCCACCCTGCTATCGGGTCGCAGCTCTGGACCGGTGGAGTCATCGAGTTGGTCTGCGGCCTGTTGATATTGCTCGGCTTTCAGACCCGCTGGGCCGCTTTTCTGGCAAGCGGGGAAATGGTCGTGGCATACCTTCAATTCCACTGGAAATTTCAAATGGGAGCCCAGTTTTTTCCGGCGATAAACAAAGGTGAACTGGCCGTACTCTATTGTTTCATATTTCTCCTGATTGCCTGCCGCGGCGGTGTCAAATGGAGCGTGGATAAGAAATAAAAGATCTCACCCTGTTCATCCCACGGCCGCTGTCCGAATACTCTTCTCCAGAGTATCCAACCGGACGCGGTGCACGCACCTCTCTTTTTGTTCCGAAAGAGGACCTCCTTTATGTTGCAATACCCGGCAGTCTCAACAGTCAGGCAGAAATACGTGTTTTTGCACTCAAGCCATGAATCGTTCTAATTAGCATTTGAAATGCCATTGAGCGATAACGGTTCTGATTCGGTTTTGAAATAATATTTCAAACCGCAGGTCGTCATGGCAAAGCCGCTTCCTTCGGCGTGGCATCGAGTTCCAGACGGTCCTGATCACGCAAAATAGTTATTGCTACTGTTTTACCGATGGGCCATTCGGACAAAAACCGGTGGATATGGTCCACGCTTGTTACCCTGTGCCCATTGATGCCCACGATAAGATCGCCCTTTCGCAGCCCTGACTGCTCAGCAGGGCTGTCCGGCATTACAGAAATGACTTCCACCGAATTTTCCTGCGTCAAATTATGAAAACGTACCATTCTGCGGCCGAGGGGCCGCTGCTGCGCACTGATTCCCAGATAGCCTCTGCGCACCCGTCCGTGTGTGAGCAGTTGTGAAACGACCCATTTTGCCGTATCAGAGGGGATGGAAAAGCCGATACCCTGCGCTCCCATGATGATTGCAGTATTGATGCCCGCAATTCTGCCCCTAGAATCCACCAGCGGCCCGCCGGAATTGCCCGGGTTCAGCGGCGCCGTGTGCTGGATGATGTTCTCAATGAGCCGACCGTCCCGGCTGCGTAACGCCCTGCCGAGAGCGCTTACCACTCCCGTGGAAACGGTCGATTGAAAACCGAATGGATTCCCGATAGCGATTATCAACTGGCCGACTTGCAGAGATGCTGATTCGCCCAGTGCGGCAAACGGCAATTTGGCCGCTTCAGCCCTGATTACGGCTAGATCAGTGGCCGGATCAGTGCCGACGAGTGCCGCGGCATGGGTGGTGCCGTCGGTCAGTGAAATTGTCAATTGCCGTGATGCATGGACCACATGGTCATTGGTAAGGATATAGCCGTCGGGAGCGATAATGACGCCTGAACCGGACCCTGTTTGCTCAGGTTCGTTGTTTTTCGGCAGACGGCCGGCGGAAATGCTCACAACCGCCGGCCCCACCGTATCCACCACGGTTATGACCGCCCGTGAATAGGCATCGAGAAGTTCTACGTCGGATTTCCCCTGGTTTGTCACTTCGCAGGGGCCCTCTGCGTCCGGCACGGTCTGGGCATTATTGATCAGTCTGAGGGTCTTCTGCATTGTTTCATTCATAGTGCTGTTCTCGCCTTTCTTATTTCATCGAATGCAATGCCAGATGGTTTCCTTCCGTGTCTTCGAAATGCGCAATGAACCCATATTGCCCGATACTTTTTTTCGGAATCACGGTGCTTCCCCCGTTGGCGTTGATTCTTCGCAGGGTCTCCTCGATGTCGTCAACACTGAAGTAGATGACGATTCCTTCGCCTGACGGCTTGTAAATCTTCCCTTTGACGAGCATTCCGCCCGCTCCCGGAACGCCCTGTTCCATGGGGAAAAAGGCTATATTCAGTTCTTCCATATTTTCCTGGGTCAGTTTTTTATCAAACACCCTTTCGTAGAATGTTTTGGCTCTTCCCAGATCCTTTACCGGGATTTCGAACCAGTTGACAGGGTTTGTTTTTGTCATAACGGTAGCCATAACTGCCTCCTTTGCTTGATCATGTTCGCGGAACATCGTACACTGAATACAAAACCGGTTTCATTATGATGCGATGCCATTTCTTAGTGCATTCAGCATCGTCCGCGTATTCTTATTATAGCACTGAGGGAAATTACACGAATAAAACGCGGAAACAGAATGCTTCTGCCTGTTCCTTGAAACCTTTGTCGTAAATTCAGGGGCAACACGATTTCAGCATAAGCGCTTGGTTGACGCCGCCCAAGTAGGGTGGTATCCTTTAAAAAAGACTATAATTATCCTTTTTTATGTCCGGTGGTTGGGTGCAGGGCACAAAAAACGAAGCAGAAGGTCTTTCGAGGAGGTGCAGCATGCCGGCAGCAATAAAAAATAAAGATGATTTGATTATCACGCGTTTTTTTGACGCTCCGTGCGACCACGTATGGAAAGCTTGGTCCGAACCGGAGCGTTTTCAGCGCTGGTGGGGACCGAAACTGTTTACGGCTCCGCACGCCAGCATAGATTTCCGGGTCGGCGGTAGATATCTCGCATGCATGCGGTCGCCTGAAGGACGGGATTTCTGGAGCACCGGCGTGTATCTTGAGATTGTTCCGGATGAGCGGATTATCTATACGGACAATTTTGCAGATGAAAAGGGCAATGTGGTCGCGGCTTCGCACTATGGGATGACCGGAGACTGGCCTGAGGAATTGCAGGTAACGGTGACGTTTGAGGATTTCGACGGGAACACAAAGATGACGTTGAGGCATGCCGGCCTTCCGTCAGGACAGATGAAAGAATTGGCGGCAGACGGGTGGAACGGATCTTTCGACAAACTGGCTGAGAGCCTTGCGTCAGAACACAACCAGACAACCATTATAGCGGAACCGGACAAGCAAGAAATTATCTTTACCCGGACTTTCGACGCGCCGAGAATGGTTGTGTTTAAAGCATATACAGATCCATGGCTTATTTCCGAGTGGTGGGGCCCGAAACGCTTCTCAACCATTGTGGACAGCATGGATGTGCGGGAGGGAGGCGTTTGGCGATTCATCAATCGTGATGCGTACGGCAATGAGTACGCGTTCCGCGGTGTGTATCATACGGTCCGCCAGCCTGAACGGCTTGTTTATACGTTTGAATTCGAAGGCATGCCCGACCATACGGCGCTGGAAACTGTAAGCTTCGAAGAAGATATGGATGACAAAACCAGAATGACAAGCAGGTCTGTTTACCAGTCTGCCAAGGACCGTGACGAGATGCTCAAAGCGGGAATGCAGGAGGGAGTGGTCGAGACCATGGACCGCCTTGCCGAACTTTTGGCTAAGTCTACTATCCTGAAAAAAGCGGCGTAAAAAACAGGTGTATTATACTCGTCGGAGCGGCGTGAGATATGCGAGAAGGCGACCCCTCAGCGCCGCATTCTTTGGATCGTCAGAGTAGGGAACTATTTGCAGTTGTGCCAGACGTTGCAGCCGCCTGACTTAGTTGTATCGTAGTTTTTTTTTGCATAGCAGCTGCAGTTGCAAAGGTTCAGGTTCGGCGCGGTCCGTGGGCAGCAGTAATATTTGCCGGGGGCGCATCCGGTATTAAAACCGCAGTTCAGATTGCTGCCGCAGGGATTGGCTGCCAGGAGATAGGTACCTTGGGAAGAAGCTTCGGCTTCCGCCTGCGAACAGAGAAACGGCGCCGTCTGGTCGTTTTTCAGGTCTTCCCCGATTGCTATACCGCAGAATGCCACTATGCAGAGTGAAACAACTACCGCAATCTTGCCGTACCGATGCATGTGCGCCTCCTTCCGGAAATGTTCGTGTCCGCCATTGCTGCAGAGAATATAGAATGGATCATATAGCGTTGCACATTCACCGTCAAGAGATATTTATGGAATGGACGGTAGTTTAGCGAAATTTCTGCTTAGTATCCTATTCACGCCTGATTTTAAAATGCTTTGACAACCCATTCAAACATCCTTGACAAGCGGCAGGATATCCATAATAATCATCAAAATATTTGATCTTAGGCCCGATTTCCTGTCGGTTTCCGGATTGTCGCATCGTATGGGCATAAAAAAAACTAAAAGCGGAGTACCTGTTCTGCTGATCCTGCTGATTCTCCTCCTCTGGGGATGCAGCGGCAAGAATGATGCTGCGCCCCTTGCGCGTCAGGGCGTGGTCAACCTTTCCGCAGCGGATATGACGCACTCCGCTCCCGTGCGACTCGACGGTGAATGGCAATTTTACTGGGATCGCCTGCTCGCACCGAAGGATTTTCGCGGCCCTCAGGCTCCGGCGGTTACGGGGTTTCTCACGCTTCCCGGTTCCTGGAATGGATTCGAGCTTACGGGGAAGAAGTTGGGTGGAGCCGGGTTTGCAACGTTCCGGCTCCGTGTCTTGCCGGGTCCTGCCAGGCACGACTTGGCATTGCACATCGGCTTGATAAATTCCGCTTATAAACTATGGGCGAACGGCAAATTGCTTCTTGAAAATGGCGTAATCGGTAAAAATGCAGCGGAAGAAATTCCGATACAATCCTTTCAACAAGTCAAATTGCGGACCGAAAACCGACCGATCGAACTGGTGCTGCAGATATCCAACTTCCATGATCGTGAGGGGGGTGTTATATCCCCGCTGCTTCTCGGACATCCGGACAAACTGGCTGCGCACTGGATGAAAGAGCGCTCTCTGACGCTGATCAGCATCGGCAGTCTCATGGTTATGGGCGTGTATCATATTTTTTTGTACATTTTCCGCGCAAAGAACACGGCGCCGCTCTATTTCGGCATGTATTGCCTGCTCTGGATGGTGTTCTCCCTGACCAACAATGCGAACGGCTGGCCGGTGCGTGTGCTTATCGGAGATATTCCCGCGTGGCTGTTAAACCGCATTGATATGATCTGCGTCGTAATTTCGGTTCCCGTTATTTATGGATTCGTAAGATCCCTGTATCCTCTGGAGTTCTCTTTTCGGGTGCAGCAGGTGACATGGTTTGCGGCCTCAGTTTATCTGGTCCTCGGGCTGCTCGCATCGACCATGATGTTTACTTCTTTCATATATCTTTATTACATTTTCTGCATGGCCCTGATATGCTACATGGTGATCATGCTGGGTGTGGCAATACGAAGAGAGCGGGAAAGTGCATTCTATATTCTGTTGGGATTTCTTGGCTTGGGGCTCGTTTCCATCAACGACATGCTTTATGACCTTCAGGTGATCCGGTCGGTATACCTTATGGAAGTAGGTATGCTCGGCTTTATTCTGCTTCAGGCGTGTGCGTTGTCCCGGCGATTTTCACGCGCCTTCTCCTCGGTAGAACAGCTGTCAGGAGAACTGGGGGACAAGAATGTAATTCTGGAACGGGAGATTGTAGAGCGGACGAGGTTAGAACGGGAGATCATAAGCACGAGCGAAGAAGAACGCCGCCGGATCAGCCGCGAACTTCATGACGGATTGTGCCAGAAACTGACCGGTGCCAGGCTGCAGTTTTCTGTACTGACGCGGAAGCTTGCAGGCGCAGATAAGAAAACCGCAGAACTGTCTTCTGTCTCATCACTGCTGGAGGAATCGGTCAATCAGGCATATGATCTGTCACGCGGTTTGTGGCCCGTGGAGCATGATCCCCAGGGGACCAGTCCGTCACTGGAGAAGCTTGCCCGGCGACTGTCCGAGTCGAGCGGCATTGCCATTGAACTCAGCCAGAAGCAGGGCTGCGAAAAATGTAAAAACACTGCCGTCATCCAGCTGTACCGGATAGCGCAGGAGGCAATCACGAACGCGGTAAAGCATGCCCGGCCGGAGAGAATCACGATCAATTTCGATTGTGCGGACAGAAAACAGATTACCCTCGCAATTCAGGATAACGGCATAGGCAGGAGTGCCGCAGCAGCGACGCGGGGAGGACTTGGTATCAGCATCATGTATCATCGGGCGAGGATGATCGGCGGCGGATTGACAATTGCCGATGCGGACGACGGAGGAACCCTGGTCAGCTGCGTTGTGCCTTGTATAATGGGGAAGGGTGATGGTGAGGTGAGGTGAAATGAAGAACGCTAGGCTGAAAAAAACGAAGCGCATTTTCATGATTGACGATCATCCCGCGGTGCGGCAGGGAGTGAAGCTGTTGCTGGAACAGGAAGGCTACGTTGTCTGCGGCGAGGCAGGCAGCAGCGCTGAGGCAATGGCACGCATACAGTCCTCGCGCGCTGATCTGGCTTTGCTCGATATTTCCCTTGGAGAAGAGAACGGGCTTGCGTGCATTGCGGAGCTGCGCAAGCGAGGCATCAATGTACTGGTATATTCCATGCATGAAGATGCCGCCACGATTGACAAGGCCTTCGCCGCAGGAGCAGATGGATATGTTTCAAAGCGGGAACAGCCGGAGGTGCTGCTTGTGGCGCTTGGCGATGTTCTGGGAGGAAAGCGACACATCAGTCCGGCAACGGCCCAGAGTCTTGCGAAGAGGGTCCTTGCTTCGCCCGAAGCAGGTCGGGAATCCACGCTGAGTGAACGAGAAAAGCAGATCCTGCATCGGCTCGGCCGGGGCGAGTCAAATGCGGAAATAGCCGATGCCCTCGCAATCGGCGTGCGCACGGTGGAGACCTACTGCACCAGAATTATCGAAAAACTCGAGTTGGACGGCATGAAAGAGCTCAGGCGCTACGCCATACAGAAGAAATAGTTATCTCTTTTAAAATACGCTCTCGTCTTCTTTCTTTTTCCCTGTCCGTAATTTCCCGTACAAAGAAACCGTAATTCTCCGTGCATACAAGTTTCATATTTTCATCTACTATTACAGCGCAGTTTTTTGCAGGATGAATGTCTCAGGCTGTATTGTTAACCATCCCTTTACAATTCCGTTGTTTATACATGAGGAGAAAATTGCTATGGCAAAGAGTTTTTTCATATTTTTTGCATCAGCAGCACTATGCAGTGTATTGTTGCTGGCCGGTTGCGGTGGCGGAAGCGGCAGCAGTAACAATACTATGAATGGGATTGCCCTCCCTCAAACAGGGCAGATTATTTCTTATACCACTGACTCAACTGATGATGGTGGATTGCAAAAGGGTGTAGTCTGGCCGAGTCCCAGGTTTGCAGCTGTCAGCAGCGGCACCGGCACGGTTGTCACTGACAGCCTTACCGGGCTGATGTGGGAAGCAGACGCGGGAACTCCGGCGTTCAGCAGCTGCACCGGGGGCGCGAAAACCTGGCAGGCTGCATTGGATCGTATGACCTGCCTGAATGCCGGCAATTATCTCGGCCATAACGACTGGCGGCTGCCGAATATCAGGGAGCTCAGAAGTCTTGTTAATTACGGTCAGGACAATACGGCAACCTGGCTCAATACCCAGGGTTTCATCAATGTAATCCCCACCACCTACTGGGCGTCCACTACGAATGCGGGTGGTACGTCCATGGCGTGGTATGTCAGCATGTACAATGGCAGCACATCCGCCGACACCAAAACAGCCTCCTACCGCGTCTTGGCCGTGCGTACCGGACAGGATGTTGCCACGGCCGAAGTGGCCGCGACCGGCCAGCTCATATCCTACGGCACCGGACCGACGGATGACGGCGCATTGCGGAAGGGGGCGGCATGGCCGAATCCGAGATTTACCGTTGCGAGCAGCGGCACCGGCACCTTCGCGGGCACGGTCGTCACTGATAATCTTACAGGGCTCATGTGGGCGGGCGATGCGGGAATTCCAACGTTCGGCAGCTGCACCGGAAGCTATAAACTCTGGCAGGGCGCGCTGGATTATGTGGCATGCCTGAATGCCGGAAACTACCTCGGCCATAACGACTGGCGTCTGCCGAACCTGGACGAACTGGAAAGCCTTGTCAACTATGAACGGGACAGCATGTCGAGCTGGCTGAACACGCAGGGTTTCAGTAATGCGCGAAATGCTTACTATTGGTCCTCAACCACGATCTGCCCAACCTGCTCTCTCACGATCGCGTGGTACGTCAGTATGTGGTCCGGCAACATATACTACACGTATAAAGAAACCGACTCGCGTTCCGTCTGGCCGGTCCGCGCCGGACGATAAATTATTTGTTCGTTCCATTATTATCGAGCAGGAACAACTTAGTTCCATCTCCGGGTCTCTCGGTGTCGTGAGGGAGAGTGCCGGCAGAAACGAGTTCTATGCAAAATATGAGCAATGATAAGGCAGCGCGCATTTTTCTCATCGACGATCATCCGGCGGTGCGGCAGGGGTTGCAGCTGCTGTTTGAACAAGAGGGCCACATCGTCTGCGGTGAGGCCGATGGCACTGCTGAAACTTTGGAGCGTATTAAGACGTCAGCGGCAGATCTGGCCCTGCTCGACATCTCCCTCGGTGAAGAGAACGGGTTTGCGTGCATCGCGGAGCTGCGCAATCGAAGCATCCCCGTGCTTGTGTACTCCATGCATGAAGACGAAAACACCATTGACAGGGCATTTGACGCCGGGGCTGCCGGGTACGTTTCGAAGCGGGAACAGCCGGAGGTGCTGCTGGCTGCGGTGGCTGACGTTTTTGCGGGCAAGTGTCACGTCAGCCCCCGGGCGGTACGGAGCCTGAGAAGAACGTAAGCCTGAGAACGGGATATAAAATAGAAGGGGAACATATGAAAGAGATCGTCAACGAGGTATTCGCCTGCATGATAGTCGTGATCATGGGGCTGTCATCAATCGGTTGCAGCAGCAGCGGCAGCGGAGCCGCCGGCACGGCCCCAGTAACAAACTACTATCCACGCTTTGCCTACGTAGCGAACTACCTCGATAATACCATCTCAACGTATGCGATCGATTCGGCGACCGGCAGGATGAAATACATCGGCAAGGTCGCAGCAGGGTCGGGTCCGAATTCCGTCGCAATTGACCCTTCCGGCAAATATATCTATGCAGCGAACTATGCTTCCAATACCGTTACGCAGTATACGATTGACGCTAATGGGGTGCTTGCGGCCATGACGCCGCCGAGCGTCTCGGCAGGGATGGGGCCTTATTCCGTCACGGTCGATCCCTCCGGCAAGTATGTCTATGTTACGAATTGCGCCGACGGTACCGTTTCGCAGTATACGATCGGCGTCAACGGCGCGCTCACGGCCATGATACCGTCGAGCGTCCCTGCAGGGGCGAACCCCTATTCCGTCACGGTTGATCCCACAGGCAAATATGTTTATGTCGCAAATTTTGGCGCCAGCACCGTTTCGCAGTACACGATCGGCACCAACGGCGCGCTCACGGCTATGACGCCGTCGAGTATTCCGTCGGGAACAAATCCCTACTCCGTCACCATCGATCCGTCCGGCAAGTATGTCTATGTGGCAAACTATCTTGCCAACACAGTCTCGCAGTATACAATCGGCGCCGGTGGTGGGCTTACGGCTATGACATCACCCAGTATCGCCGCAGGAACGGGCCCTTATGCTGCCGTTGTCGACCCGTCGGGGAAATATGCCTATACTGCGAATGGCGACAATAACACCGTCTCGCAGTATATTATCGGCACCAATGGCACACTCTCGTCCAATACACCGGCAACGGCAGTGGCGCAGTCCTCGCCGACAGGCATTGTAATCAGCCGCGGTACGACAACGCACGCGGCCACGCCCAAGTACGCCTATGTGGCGAATACCAACGGCAACAGCGTTTCGCAGTATGCAATCGCCGCAAGCGGTTCGTTTACGGCCTTGACGCCGGCGAGCATTGCGGCAGGGTCGTCCCCCGAATTCGTCACAACCGACCCGTTCGGCAGGTACGTTTACGTGGCGAATACCATGGACAACACTGTTTCGCAGTATACGATCGGTGCCGATGGTTCGCTTACGCCTATGACGCCGCCAAGCGTCGCGGCGGGGACATACCCCGTCGCAGTTACGGTCGACCCGACGGGCAGGTATGCCTACGTGGCGAATTACTACACTATTTCGCAGTATACCATCGGCGTTGACGGCGCTCTGACGCCCATGACCCCGTCAGGCTTCTCGTCGTATGCTCCGTATTTTATTGCGGTACATCCGTCAGGCAAATACGCCTATGTAACGAATCAAAGCGCCTATACCGTCTCGCAGTATACCATCGGCTCCAACGGTACGCTCACAGCCATGGGCACACCGACCATTGCAACAGAAGCAGTTCCCAAATTTATTGCCGTCGACCCCTCAGGAAAATACGCCTATGTGGCGAATTCAAACAGCAACACGGTTTCCCAGTATACTATCGACAGCAACGGAGCGCTCACGGCCATGACGCCGTCGAGCATCACTGCGGGGACGAGGCCCTATGGCGTCACGGTGGATCCATCCGGAAAGTATGTCTATGTTGCAAATATGACCGGTTCTAATGTTTCACAGTATACCATTGGCGCCGACGGCGCGCTTACCCTGATCGGAACCATCGCGGCGGGTGCGTGGACCTATGCCGTCACGGTCGATCCTTCGGGCAAGTATGCATACACGGCGAATAAAGGCACCGGCACTGTTTCGCAGTACACGATCGGCGCAGGTGGTGCGCTCACGCCCATGACGCCATCGGGGGTTGGAACAGGGAGTGATCCCGTTTCCGTTGTTACGGTGGGCGCCTATGAATAGGCCGGCCGCAGCATCCATGAGAAGGCGGTTACTCGTTTAATACCCGCGCTTGCAGGCGACATGAGTCTTTACCGTCCGGGTGTTCATCTTGTCATTTTTGAGAATACTGATATACTACAAAAATTACATTGCAAGATAAAGGGCAGATAAAAATGAAAAATAGACGATTGCATTTTTTACTAACAGTTTTTTTGTCCATTGTTTTCATAGCGGCATGCAGCGGGAACAATGAAGGCAAGACAGCAGCGGTTTTGATCAGCAGCATCACGGTCACTCCCCAACCTGTCGTAAGTTCGGCAACATTTACCGCATCGGTTTCCGTCGCATCCGGCGTGACACCGAGCTACCAGTGGAGTGTGAGCGGCATCACGGCCGGCACATCGAACAGCATAACCTGGACATCGCCGGGCATACCGGGGAATTACACGGTCAACCTGCTGGTGAGCGCGGCAACCGATACCGCGTCCCTGAGCACCACTATGACCGTTACCAGCAACAACCCGTGGCCGAAATTCCACCGCGATGCGCAGGCCACTGGCCTCAGCCCGGTCACATCGAACGCAACAGGCCATCTTAAGTGGAGCTACACGACAGGAGACTATATCGTCTGGTCTTCTCCGGCAATAGCTGCGGATGGTACCGTGTATGTGGGGTCGTATGACAACAGACTGTATGCGTTCACGTCCACCGGCGGCCTCAAATGGAGCTATCTTACGGGGGACTTCGTCTCATCTTCTCCTGCAATCGGCGCGGACGGGACCGTGTACACGGGATCGTGGGACGGCAAACTGTACGCCCTCAGAGCAGATGGTACCCTCAAGTGGAGCTATACGATAGGCGGACGAGTTTCTTCTCCTGCCATCGGACCGGATGGAATGGTGTATGTGGGGTCGTGGGACGGCAAACTGTACGCCCTCAGAGCAGATGGTACCCTCAAGTGGAGCTATACGACAGGAGGCACCGTCTTTTCTACTCCTGCCATAGCCCCGGATGGGACCGTATATGTGGGATCGGATGACGCCAAGGTGTATGCGATCAAGCCTGATGGCACCCTCAAATGGACCTATACCACCGGACACTGGGTAGAGTCTTCAGCGGCGATAGCCCCGGATGGGACCGTGTACGTGGGGTCGTGTGATCGAAACCTTTATGCGTTTAACCCGGACGGCAGCCTTAAGTGGAGGTATACCGCGGCCGGTCCTGTTTATTCTTCCCCTGCCATAGGGTCGGATGGGACCGTATATGTGGGTTCGGATGACTACAATCTGTATGCGATCAAGTCCGACGGCAGTCTCAAGTGGAGCTACAATACGGGAGGCTCGGTTATTTCTTCTCCCGCTATCGGCGCGGACGGGACGGTATACGTCGCCTCCTCCTCTCCCTATCTGTATGCGATCAGGTCCGACGGCAGCCTCAACTGGAGGTATGATATACTAACCATGGCCTATTCTTCTCCCGCCATAGGAGCGGATGGAACCGTGTACGTGGGGTCGTTTAACAGAAAGCTTTTTGCTATACAGTAAAGTATCAGCCGGCAAGGATAAATTCTTGCCGGCATTTCCGTATTATTATAAAGAACAAAGCGATTAGCTGTATTCCTTCACGACATCTCCTTTATGCACTTCTCAATCCACTGCCGCGTTTGCCTCCTCTTCGCGGAGCATCTTTTCTGCAGGGAGTCATCTTCCCGTTGCCTGATGTAACCGAACTGTAACCCAACAGTAATGCTCGTGTAATCCATACCTGTTACATTTCTGTATATTGTCATTTAACCAGCAACCAGCTTGATTAGTCCAAATTGATTGGAGATGCTGCGTGAAAAATAAATACGGCGGTATTCGCATCAAAACGATTTCATTCATTGAGCCGGGCGCGCCCGGCCTCCATATCTTCAGGAAATATCCTATACCCCGGCTTGGAGCGGTGCTGCTGGCAACGATTCTCAAAGAGCGAGGCTATGAGGTTAGAGTTTTCATCGAAGACATTGCCGAGCCTGACTGGTCGTACATTGAAAACTCGGACGTTGTCTGCATATCCACGATCACGTCCACGGCAAACAAAGCGTACGCCCTGGGAAAACGTCTGCGGAATATCGGCATTCCCGTGGTCATGGGCGGCGCGCATGCCACGTTTCTCCCTGACGAAGCGCTGGATCATGCAGATTTTGTTATACGGGGTGAAGGGGAGCAATCTCTCGGAGAGCTGCTTGAGTGTCTGGAAACTGGCACTTCAGGATTGGGGCATATTAGCGGCCTTTCCTATAAAGACAATGAGGGAAGAAATATTCACAACCCTTCCGGCGAGTTCATACAAAATCTTGATGATCTTCCGATTCCCGATTTTTCACTCGTCCATGGCTGGAACACGAACACGCCGTACCCTGTCTCCACATCGCGGGGCTGCCCGTTCGCTTGCAGTTTCTGCTCCGTCATCAATATGTTCGGCCGAAAATATCGTTTTAAATCCGTTGAGGGGTCCCTGAGTGAACTGCGTCATGCGTCATCAGTGTCCCAGGCGACGAAGTTCATTGTGGACGACAATTTTGCTGCGCATCCGGAAAGGACGAAAGCAATCCTGCAGGGGATGATTGCAGAGGAGATCAAGACTTCATGGTCGGCGCAAGTAAGGGTGGACGTTGCAAAGGACGAGGAACTTCTGCGTTTGATGGCAGAGTCGGGATGCTATACGCTGTTTATAGGGTTCGAATCCATAAATCCGCGCACGCTTGCGGCATACAATAAAAAACAGAATAAACAGGACATTGTTTCATGCATTCGATCTGTTCAGAGTCACGGCATCCATATTCACGGTATGTTTGTTTTCGGCGCTGATACCGATGATGTCGGCACGATTCGGGATACGGCTGCTTTTGCGACCGATCTCGGCATTGACACGGTGCAGTTCATGATTCTCACACCGCTTCCGGGAACGACATTTTATGCCGACATGGAAAAAAGCGGGAGACTGATGCACAAAGACTGGAGCAAATACGATTCCCATCATGTGGTCTTTACTCCTTTATTGCTTTCTCATTCGATTCTGCAGACTGAAACGTTCAGGGCAATGGGACGCTTTTATACCTGGAAACATATTTTCAGATATTTAATACGATTGGAGTTTCAGTATGCTGCTATAGGACTGTTCGGTAAAACGGCAGTGAACAAATTCCTAAAATCATCAGATCGATATCTTGCTGACATGACGAGGCGGTTTAAAAATCCTGACTGTACAGAAATGCGTGAAGGTGATTTTTCCGGAAAATGAACTTAACCGGCATAGCCGCTAAAAAAATAATTGTAATAATATTGTAACAATTTGCTGCTATGATTCAACCAAACAGGAGGCACTTATGCACATTCGCCGGTTGGCTCCGGGAATAGAGCAGATTTTCATCGATGATTATTCTTCAGGATGTCCCTATGTTCCCATCAACAAGGATTATTGTTCCGCATCGGTAATGTCGGTTCCGATCACGGATCGCACCATGGATAGTTACTGCAGTTCGGAAGACTTCGACCGCTGCCCGTTGTTTCTGGCCAAAGTATTACGAAGATGCTCCTGAGTGCGCTGTTGTCTCAGGACAGTTTTTTACGCGGGAAGGATTCATGAGAGGGAGTGTTTACCATGAGTGAAATCAGTGTAAACAGTACGTCTGTGCTGTCAAATGAAAAAGAAAAAAACAAACGGGAAGACACAATTATGAAACTAGCGCAGGAACTGGGGCTTCCTGTAGAAGATGTTAAAAAATCGTATGAAGAGATATTAGAAAAATTCAGGAATGCGACAATCAAAGACTTTGTGCCTATTTTCGTCACCCGTAGTACCAGAGAGCGTCTGAAGCATTTGCAACATACGAATTGATTTTTTCGCGATCAACGGAACATTATCCCTGTTTTGACCTTCAGCTACAACTCTACCCGTAATGCTTTTGTAGCAAAACCTTCAATTGTAAGCCCGTCTGATTATTCCTGTAAAATTAATCCAATCTTAACATACTCGTAATCCGGGCGTAACGAATCCCTGGCAACATTTCGTACAAAATGATTATTGTCGTAAAACACTGAGGTGAACAATATTGATAGATCGGGGGTGATTCAACAAGAATAATCTGGTTACTTTAACAATTTGTTGTGAGCTGAGATAAATTATACGCTCTTATCGAAAGGAGTGCCGTTCATGAATATCCTTGTTTCCCGTAAAAACATACTGGCCACTTTGCTGGCAATTGCCGTTGCGGCCGCTTTAACAGGGACAAGCTTTGCTCACGATCAGGAATTTGGTTTTCAGAAGCCATGGAAGTTCGGCATCATGGCCGACACCCAGTGGAAAACATCTCCTGACGGCAAGAATCCAAACAATGTTGCCATCGGGGTAATCAACCATCTTAATCAGGAATTCATCAAGCATGGGGTCAAGTTCGTGATTCAGGTCGGTGACCTGACGGAAAACGGCAATAATATGGAAATGGACACCACAGCCACCTTCAGACAGGCGCTGTACAACGCTGGCATAGGCTTTTATCCTTTGCGTGGAAACCACGAGACGTCTGCGGCTGTTGCAGAAGAATTCAGGCGAGTTTTTCCTCAAACCCGGACCGGCATGAATAACCAGACTCCGTCAGATGCCTTCGTCACGACTGCGTATTACGGTGCGCCGCCGGCCAATACCAACACTGCGTTTATTACCGGCTCAAACTTTACCAGCCCCCTGGACATCGATCAGAATTATGCCGGACTGAGCTACTCCTTTGATTACAATAATGCGCTTTTTCTGCTGCTCGACGGATTCACCATCCCGAACATTGCATGCAATCTGATCGAAAATCAGCAGCCCTGGATATCGAATACTCTTGCAGCCAGAGAATCTGACGCCCACGCCTTTGTTTTCAGTCATAAAGGCATGATTACGGAAAACCACAAAGACATTCTTTTTACAGAACCCGGCAAATGCAATGGAAGCAGCACCAACAGCACTCCTGCAGCCAAGCCCGCCGAACAGAATACTTTTCTAAGCAGCCTGTTCAACAACGGAGTACGGTTGTATATAAACGGCCACGACCACATGCACAATCGTGCGATCGTTGAAAGTCCGGACCGCACATCGGTGGTGCAGAATATTACCGCCTCTTCAAACAGCTACAAGTTCTATATACCGTTGATTCCCTCAAACGACGAAACGTATAATCTTCCTGCATTCGGATTTCGGCGAGAGACTGTGGTGGCGCAGGAACTTTTTACCGTCGGCTACTATATTGTGACCGTAGATGGGCCGCGGGTGACGGTGGATTACTATTCTTCGCCTAATGGTTGCAGCGGCGATTGCGACCAGACGAACGATGTAATACCCTATACATTTACCAAGAGGGAAAGCTTTGGTTACAGCCTGAACGGCAAAGATTTCTTAATTCCGCAAGGCGCTTCGTATGCTTCTGTTCGAGACCATCATCATGGTACGAACGGTGCAATCCTTGAAGGTATGAACAACAGTACGGCAAAAGCATATGATGGACGGTCTTTGACCAAAATTGTCAGCACCGGATGGTCTCCGAAAACGCAGGGTACGAACAATGGTGCGTTTACGCTCTGGGGCATGGCAGGTAGTTTGGGAAGCGACCAGACGGACGTGTTTGCGCTTTCCTTGAGCTATGAACATGCCGATGTGGACCATAAGGATTTAAAGCGAGGTGGGTTCGGTTTGGTCACAAAAGACGCCTATGGCAACTGGACCAACGCAGTGGATAAGAATTACGGTGGTGCAAAAAAGTTTATATACGGTCCGTGGCAATCCGGCTATGAACTCGGCACGTATGGCGTGGATCCGCACACGCATACAGTTTGGGCGGTGATTAATTATAATGGTGATTTTTCATCAGGTGAATTTCACGCAGTGCATCCTCAAGATCACAAGAACGAGCAGCGGGGAGGGCGGAGCACCGATGATCATAAGTGAAATTTTCGGAACGGCAGTTTTTAGAACCGGCAGCTGAAGTCGTTTATGCCGGGGAGTCCGTGCCTGTTCCGCGGGCTCTCCGGCATTTTAAATTGTATTCGACATCCTCGACCCGGTACTCCCACAGTGTGTTTAATTCTTTTTTTATTCAAAACCGAACAATATACTCTGGAACAACCTTGTTCCTGCCTGTATTTGTTCCCCGACCACATAATTCCCCGGAGTGCCGTGGTTTATTTCCCGGTGTTCTTTTGTGTGTTCTTCTGACCAGAAGAAGATTGTTCTTTTTCAGAACGCCTTAATAATGTTCTTTTCCGGGAGCGTAAAGAGGTCCAGGTCAGGCGCATAGACCACGGGTTCGCACCCTTTTCCAGCGGCTGAATAATTAAGCTCACTGTCTATCGTCAGTTCCATCGGCTTTTTGCAGTGTGCGCATTCAGTGTGGACCGTGACCGTAAGCTGTTCATTTCGTAATCGCCCTTGCACGAAGGGCGTGGCAAACGCATCCACTGCTCAGGCCGCGTATACCTGCTCGCCGGTGCTGAAGGTCAGATGATGGGGCGTTTTCTCTATTGTTACCGGATATGCCCATGTCACCGATCCTTCAGGATTTCTGAACAGGAACGTCATGCGCTTTTCCATGTCCTCAAGAAGGAATGCGACCCGGTCGCGGGGCATATTCAGCTTTTGCGCGATAACATCGGGCGGGAGAGGCTTTCCTGTACGGGGAAGTTCTCTGACTGTAAAATGATGCACTCGCCGGTGATCGGCGGTCATAAAACGCACCGCATTTTTAAACCTCCTGATCTTGTCTTCCATGCAGTCTCCTTTCGTAACGCGAATAAGCTATGTATACTTTTATCATATTTGCCGCTCCGTCCGCGATTGCTTTCTGATGAGGATGATTTCTGCTGCTGGAATACCGAGCGACTCAAGAAAGTCCTGATGGGCTTCCGGGGCGAGCCGTTCAAATTCCGTATGCCATTTGCTTCGTGCCGTTTCATCCAGTCCGGAGTTCTGCAGCAATTGTATCCAGCGTTTTTTGTCCATGAACCCCGCCCTGGCAATTGCGCGATTGTTCTTTAAAAGAGTGACAATAAAATGCTGCTGATTGCGCAAAGCACGGATTTCGTTGTTTAAGTCTTCAAGCCGCTTTTTAAGGAGATAAACGACGCCTTTTCCGCCATTGGTTTTTATGACCCTGTCGATGTCTTTGAGCGGCAGTCCCGCCCTGCGGTACGTGCATATTTGTTCAAGACGGGCGCAGTCTTTTTCGGTGTAGGCCCGGTAATTCGAGCTGCTTCTTCCCGAGGGAGAGAACAGTCCGAGCGAATCATAGTAAAGCAGGGTGCTGCGGGAAAGGCCGAATTTTTTCGACAATTTGCCGATGGTATACATGATCACCTCCTGCATCAGCAGTGTAGCATAAACTATAAAGCAATAGACAGGTCAAGGTGTTTTTTTAATTTCAGGTCTTTCCGGGTTAAACGGTACGCAGGGGCGGGGAGATTGAGAAAAGCTGTTTTCTTGTTGCATCAGTAAATCAAGCCGAAATTCCGTTGTGCGATGTTTTAAGGTATAATCATAAACGGGAGTTTTATGAACAGGGATATCTTCATGATAAAGAAAAGGGTTTACACATTGTGTATCTGTTTTATCATTACACTCGGTTCATCCGGATGTTCGGGCGTTCGGCCCGCAACGCTCGGCGTCAAAGACGGACGGCTGTCGCCCTGTCCATCTTCGCCGAACTGTGTTTCGAGCCAGAGCCTTGACAGAGAGCATGCGATCAGTCCGCTGATGTATGCGCCCCTGTCTGCGTCTGCCGCGCATGATAAATTAAAAAAAATAATTTGGGGCATGAAAAGGACCGAGATTATAACCGACACCGGCACGTATATCCACGCGGAGTTTACCAGCGCGGTCTGGCGGTTTGTGGACGATGTGGAATTCTTTTTTGACGAGTCGTCGAATACGATTCATATTCGTTCCGCGTCGCGACTTGGGAAATCGGATTTCGGCGTGAACCGGAAAAGAATAGAGTCTATCCGGTCGCTTTGGAATGCCAGGGAGCATTGACGGCGTATGGCCCCGTTTTTTTCCATCATCGTGCCTGTTTTGAATGAGTCCGCCGCAATCAACGAATTGATCGGACATATTCGCACCCTTGACGTCACCGGTATTGCCGAGATTATCGTGGTTGATGGCGACCCCGGCGGAAGCACGATCAATGCTGTCCAGGATAATGGCGTGCTCAAAGCTACCTCATCCAAGGGCCGCGCGCGCCAAATGAACCACGGCGCGGCGCTTGCTTCAGGCACCATCCTGCTTTTTTTGCATGCCGATACCCGGCTCCCTGAAAATGCCTTTACTCATATTTCCGGAACGATGCGCGACCAGCTCGTTGTGGGGGGCGCTTTTGATCTGGGATTGGACACCAGGCGCTGTATTTTCAGGATCACCGAACGGTATGTGTTTTTTCGCACACGAGTGACCAGAATTCCCTTTGGTGACCAGGCTATTTTTCTCAGAAAGGAATATTTTAGTGCGATCGGCGGCTACCGGGACATTCCCCTGATGGAGGATGTGGAAATCATGTCCCGAATAAAAAAGCGGGGGGATCGCATCAACATCATTCCCGAAAAAGTGCGGACTTCTCCACGGAGATGGGAAGAGGAAGGCATTCTGTACTGCACGGTCCGCAACATGGCTTTGCAAGTGCTTTTCGCGCTGGGCGTTTCACCGGAGCGGCTTGTTGCCTGGTACAAATAATCACGAACAACGATAGTTTTGCATGATTGTTATTTTTTCTGTCCGGGCGGCGAAGCGGACCGGGTCGTGCTACAATAGGAAGGTGTTCATGAAGATTCCGGTGAACCAAATCTATTGATGCAGGAGGATACGTATCATGCCAGTACGGAGTGCTGAAGCGCGCTGGGAAGGAAATCTCAAAAAAGGAAAAGGGAGTGTGAAACTGGGAAGCGGTGTTTTTGAAGGCAAATATTCGTTCGGGTCACGTTTCGAAAAAGACCCCGGTACGAATCCAGAAGAGTTAATAGGGGCCGCTCATGCAGGCTGTTTCAGTATGGCTCTTTCAATGATATTGGAACAGGCCGGGTATACGGCAGACAGCATTCACACTAGTGCACGGGTTTCGATTGACAAATCAGGAGATGGGTTTAAAATCACTTCCATTGCGCTTGAAACAGAAGGGAAGATTCCGGGAATCGATGAAAACACCTTCAAAGAAAAAGCCGAGATGGCCAAAAAAGGATGTCCGGTTTCCGTGGCATTGTCCAGTGTTGCCATCACGCTTCAGGCAAAGCTTGTAAAATAGTAACCACCGAAAAAACCCGGGGCGACAGGGGAAACTGCAAGCGGACGAACGAGGTAAAATACATGTTTCTTTATTTAGTGCGGCATGGCGAGGCGAAACCGGAGACAGAAGATCCTGCGCGGGGCCTGACGGATAAAGGCTTCCGAGATGTTTCGCTGACGGCGCTGTACGTTCACGACCGGGACATAAAACCCGACGTTATTTATCACAGCGGCAGAAAACGGGCCCAGCAGACCGCGCAGATTTTCAACGATTATGTAAAACCGCTTAAAGGCATAATTGAAGCCGACAATCTTGCGCCGATGGACGATCCCGCCATATGGGCCGGGCGCATTTCCGGGATGCGTGAAAACATTATGCTCGTGGGACATCTTCCGTACCTGGCAAGGCTTGCCGGTCTGTTGTTGTGCGGGGACAAGGATAAGCTGGCTGCCGATTTCAAGACCGGAGGAATTGCCTGCTTCGAGCGGCTGAGCGACGGCAGGTGGATCGTTGCGTGGATGCTTTCACCGGCCATGCTCTCTTAGGAGAAACAGACGGCGAAGCCGGTTACTACAGTCACTGAAAGGAGATGTTGAATTATGGAAACACTGACATTGGAAAAGGTCAAAGTATTGCTGGATCGCGGAGTTGAAAAAATTGCCAGGGATTTTCAACGCCCCGCCTGCGTCTCAATTTGCGATGCAAACGGTTTTTTACTCGGTTTCATCCGCATGGATGGCGGGCCGGTCAGAAGCATCCAGATAGCCCAGTGCAAGGCCCACACCGCCATCCGGATGGGAGTATCCACGGACGCCTTTCAGGAAAGACTTCGCAAGGACAACACCGATATCCGGTATTTTTGCGATCCGCTTCTTACCGCGCTACCGGGCGGCAGTCTGCTGAAAAACAAGGAAGGGAAAGTAGTCGGAGCTGCCGGTGTCAGCGGTCTCGCCCCGAGTGAAGATCAGATGGTTACGAATGATCTGGCGAGCCTGGTGAGTACCTGGTGACGAATCCGCGGCTGGTGGGTATCGGATCGTCAGGAGTTGATGATTAAAACAGTTCCTAGAAATCGATAACGGGCCGGCAGTGAAAGCTGCCGGCCCGTTTGGCTGTTTCAGGAGCGAACGTTTACGTGCCTGATGCGGTGTTCAGCTTTCCTTTTACGCTTTTGATCTTGTCTTCCATGGTTTGTGCCCGGTCAGACCGTGATCCCAGTTTTATCACCGTGGATATGCGGGGTGCCCCCATTTGATGCACAGCTTCATGGCAGCGCTTGATGGCGGCAAAAACCGCGTCCCATTCTCCTTCTACATTCGTCCCATAGGCATGCAGAGAAGTTTTCAGGCTAGCCTCGGCAAGTATTTTTTCGCACGCTGCAACGTATGAGGACAGCGAAACTCCCACGCCGATCGGGACGATACAAACATCTACTATGACATCCATTTTCAATAAACCCCTTTCGTAAAATATAATGCTAAAGACTGATTATGCCAACAACCGGCAACCGGTACCGATCTTGCTTCCGGCAACCAGCAATCATATCGATTTTTTTCAGTTTATCAGCTTTTGTCGCGAATGTAACAGAACTTTCTTGTTATTTCAAGTGAATAGTAAAATCCTGTTGACAGGTGCAGGGAATTTCAAGTATATAATTTCAAAGACATTCGCCTGCTGGCTTCAGATATACGGTCTGTTCGTATTATCACCGGCAGGCCGAAGAAAAGTTTCCGTTTGAAAATCTTTCCCGGAAGGAATGGCTCAGTATGAAAAATAAAATTTGTTTTGTCGCCTGCTATCCGGAACTTGCCGCGCTGGCCAATGAAGTCAAGAAGGAGCAAAGCCTTCCTTTTGACGTTGTGGTCGGAAATCTGGAGGAAGGGGTCCGGCAGGCGCTGGAAGCCGAGAAAAAAGGCGCCCAGGTTATTATCAGCCGGGGAGGGACGGCCTCCCTGATCCAGCAGCACGTAAAAGTTGCGGTGATGGAAATTCCGGTCACTGGCTATGATATCCTGCGTGTTATTTATCCTCTGTCCGGCCAGAACAGGACCGTGGCAATCCTCGGGTATCAAAATGTCGTGCTCGGCTGCCGCACGGCGGCCAAGATTCTCGGCATCCCCATACGGGAAGAGATCATCCTCGGTTTGAACGGACCCGTGACCGACTGGAAGGATGTACGCGCACAGGTCGAGCGCATGATCAAGGAAGACGGCGTGAACACGATCATCGGCGACATCAACGTGCAGACGAAACTTGACTTTCCGGGCATAGATATGCGGGTGATCGTGTCCGGTAGGGAATCCATCATCCCGGCGGTGGAAGAGGCGGCGCGCATCGTTAAAGTGCGTGAGGAGGAGCAGAAGGCTGCCCAACGGCTGCAGGCCATCCTTAATTTTGTACACGACGGTATTATCGCTACCGATGAGCACGGCAACATCACCGTTTTGAACCCGGCCGCCAAAAAGACCTTCGATATACGGCAGAACCAGGTCATCGGACGCCATATCACATCCCTGATCAAGAATACGCGCATTGACGAGGTCTTGAAATCCGGAAAAGCCGAAGTCGGCCAGATGCAGAAGGCGGCGAGCGGCCATATTCTCACCAATCGGATCCCCATTCACGTCGATGGAGAAGTGAAAGGCGTCGTGGCAACGTTCCAGGAAGCGACGCAGATTCAGGACGCGGAACGGACAATCCGTCAGACCCTGTATGGAAAAGGCCTTGTGGCCACCTACACTTTTGATGATATTCTGACAGTCGATCCCCATATGAAACGGCTTGTCGAAATCGCAAAGGGATATTCTGAAACCGGAGCCACGGTGCTCATCCAGGGAGAGAGCGGGACCGGCAAGGAACTATTTGCGCAAAGTATTCATACCCAGAGCCCCCGCTCGCGCGGCCCCTTCGTAGCGGTCAATTGCGCGGCGTTGCCGCATCATCTTCTGGAAAGCGAGTTGTTCGGATATGTGGAAGGTGCGTTCACCGGGGCGAAAAAAGTCGGCAAAATCGGTCTGTTTGAACTGGCGCATACGGGAACGATCTTTCTGGACGAAATAGGCGACATGGACAAGGTTCTGCAATCCCGGTTGCTTCGGGTTCTCGCTGAGCGCCAGGTCATGCGTCTCGGCTCCGACGCGCTTATCCCGGTTGATATCCGGGTCATCGCGGCCACCAACACCGATCTCAGAAAGCAGGTGCAGTCCGGCCAGTTCCGCAAGGACCTCTATTACCGGCTGAATGTGCTGAATCTTTCGATTATCCCTCTCCGGGAGCGGCATAATGATATTCCTCTACTCGCGGCCCATTTTTTTGAGCGATTCAACCATGAACACAAACGGAATATTAAAAAGCTGCCGGTCGAGGTCATGCGTATGTTCGGCAACTATGCATGGCCCGGCAATGTCCGAGAACTCGAAAATGTCATGGAGCGCATTGTGCTTTCGGCAGAGAAAAAGGCCATCCATCTCCCGACCGTACGCCTGATCGTCGATGAACTTCTTGCTGCGCATGCAGATGAAGCCGGTGGCTTAAACCAGGATAAAGATTTGTTCTCGGGTTCATTTCAGGACATAAAACGGCGCATTATCACGCACGTATTGAAAGAAGAAAACTGGAACAAGAGTAAAACTGCGAGAAGATTGGGGGTTGACAGGACCACGGTCGATCGCTTCTGCGAATAGCTTTCTATTAAGATGTTAACTGTTGTAAAAAACAGCACTACAAGCAGATAATATGCACATTATCTGCTTGTTTTTGTTTTTATAATGCGTAACAGTATGAAAAATAAATAATGGCATGCAATGTGCATAAAAGAAAATAAAAAATACTGCTATTAACCTCAGCTAGGACGGCTTTGTTGCACTGAAATGAATAAACGAATATATAAAAAGCTTTGAAATTAAACTGATATTTTGCCGAATTCGTATGATACAATTAGAAAACAATATGCTATCGTTCTGTCTTCATCCATAGCTGTGTGCATCGTTTACGGAAATTTGAGCCTAACGGTTATAATGTGTTTGTTACAAAAGTCATACTCGTAATAGCTGTTGAAGGAATGATTCGGAAAAGGTGAATGCTTTTCCCTCCCTGTGGCGAGACCGCGATGTTATAAGCCGCACTTCGACCGATGTATTCAGTCTGACTGTCATAACAAGGCGATATTGACGGCGCAGCGCAAAGCAGGTGGGAAATAATAGCCGATACTGATGAGACTTTGAACAACATCTTTTCTATTCGCAAGTGTAAAAAGAAACGTCGGATGTAAAAAATTATCGTTAGGGAGGATTCTGAAATGCCGAAGTTTAATGCCAATCTTACAATGCTTTTCGCGGACGTGCCGTTCCTTGACCGCTTTCGTCTGGCGTCCCAGCATGGATTTAAGGGAGTTGAGTTTCTGTTCCCCTATGCATGGGAAAAAGACCAGCTGGTTGAACGGCTGAAAAGCAACAATCTTGTGCAGGTGTTGCATAATATGCCTGCAGGCAACTGGGACGGTGGTGAACGCGGTATCGCCTGTATCCCCGGCAGGGAGTCCGAATTCGAAGCAGGTGTCGGCCGCGCAATTGAATACGCACAGGCTTTGGGTTGTACCCAATTGAACTGCCTTGCCGGAAAGACACCGCAGGGCGCCAAACCGGAAACCGTACGGAAGACGCTTGTGGACAATCTGCGTTTTGCCGCACAAGAGCTTGAGAAGCGTAATATCCGTCTCCTCGTGGAAATGTTGAATAATCGAGACATCCCCGGTTTTCATCTGGTCACGACCGCGGACGCACTCTCGCTGATCACTGATGTCAGCCACCCCAATATTTATATGCAGTACGACGTTTACCATATGCAGATCATGGAGGGAAACCTGACAACAACGATACGCGAGAATCTGAAGCATATTGCCCATATCCAAATTGCGGATGTTCCGGGCCGTCATGAACCCGGTACCGGAGAAATCAATTATGCAAATCTCTTCCGGTTTATCGACGAAATGGGCTACAAGGGATGGATCGGTTGTGAATATGTCCCTGCGGGGAAAACAGCTGAAGGGTTGTCCTGGATGAACGCCTATCGCTCCTGAGTATGCACAAGGGGTCCGGAAGCGATCATTTCTCAGACTGAATTTTTTGTTCCGTGCGATGTGAATGCCGGATGCAGCAATAATGCTCAATTTTAAAGGTAATGATAAGGAGGAACTACTATGGCAGTACTTGGATTTGTAGGGCTTGGTATTATGGGAAAACCGATGGCTGGTCATCTTTTGGCCGGAGGACATACGGTCAATGTTTACAATATCGTTCCGGAGCCGATGCAGGAACTGGCAAAAAAAGGGGCGGTCGTGTGCAACTCCTGCAAGGAAGTCGCGGTAAAATCCGATATCATCATCACCATGGTTCCGGACACCCCTGATGTTGAAATTGTGCTTTTCGGCAAAGACGGTCTG
The DNA here is from genome assembly GCA_963663225.1 of Nitrospirota bacterium. Classification (GTDB taxonomy): domain Bacteria; phylum Nitrospirota; class UBA9217; order UBA9217; family UBA9217; genus JBAZLV01. The sequence continues at coordinate 2,196,967 of OY760142.1, forward strand.
GCTGAAGGTCTGAAGCAAGGGGCTATCGTCGTTGACATGAGCTCGATTTCACCGATCGCGACAAAGGAGTTCGCCCAGCGCCTCGCCAAACAGGGGGTCAGCATGCTTGATGCCCCGGTTTCCGGCGGACAGGTCGGCGCGGAGCAGGCAACGCTTTCGATCATGGTGGGCGGCAGCAAAGATGTATTCGATAACGTGAAGCCGATTCTTGATCTTATGGGGAAAAAGATCACGCATGTGGGCGGCAATGGAGACGGCCAGACGTGCAAAGTGGCAAACCAGATAGTTGTTGCGGGCACGATCCAAACCATCAGCGAAGCGCTGCTTTTTGCTGCAAAAGCAGGGGCCGATCCGGCCAAAGTCCGCGAAGCGCTTCTCGGCGGATTTGCTCAGAGCCGTATTCTGGAACTGCACGGCGACCGCATGATCAAGCGGAACTTTCAGCCGGGATTCCGGATCAGACTGCAGCAGAAGGACCTGAACAACGCACTGCAGTCGGCACGCAGCCTGGGGCTTTCGCTTCCTGCGACTGCAATCGCCCAGGAATTGTACAATTGCGTTTCCGCGCATGACGGGGTCGATCTCGACCATTCGGCGCTTGTGCTGGCGCTTGAGCAGCTTGCGAATTTTCAAGTTGCAAAGGAAAAATAAAAGCTGCCTACCCGTCGATACTGTTATGACAATAGAATGCTGGTGGAGGAGTTTTGCTGAGAATTGTTTTTCATCTTCCGGAGGTGGGCATATGCTCACCTCCTTTTTTTGTATGGCGGGAAAACGCTATCGGCCGGTAAGGTAAGAAAGCACCTGACCCATCAGAGCATTAACCCGATCATACGCCGCATTGGCTACGCTACGCAATTCCTGCTCGGACTGCACGAAAGGACCGGGCAGGAGTTCCCCCTTGCAGTTATTCAGAATGTCTGCGGCGGTTTCCGGGGTCGTTTCAAGATGGAATTGTAGGCCAATAACGTGTTTCCCGATCTGAAACGCCTGGTTTTCGCAAACAGCACTCCTTGCAAGACGCACGGCACGAGGAGGTAGATCAAAGGTTTCGCCGTGCCAGTGAAACACCGTGCATTTTTTAGGAAACAGAAATGCTTCTCCTCCAGTAGTCACTGCCTCTATCGGGAACCAGCCTATTTCCTTTTGCGGATTCTGATACACGCGCGATCCGAGCGCGCTGGCGATAAGCTGCGCTCCGAGGCAGACACCGAGCAGTGGTATACCGTGTTTTACCGCATCGCGCAAAAACTGCTTTTCAGGCCTGAGCCACGTCAGGATGGATTCATCATTAACGCTCATCGGACCGCCCATGGCGATGATGAGATCAAGGTTGTCCAACCGTGGGAGTGTTTGGCCATCAAAAAAACGGGTATATTGTATTTTTGCGCTTCGTGATTCCAGCCAGGGATCCATACTGCCGATGTCTTCAAACGCAACGTGCTGCAAAACGTGCACGTTCATATAGTTCTCTCCATTTATGATGTCCCGCAGCCGGGACGGTTTACTGCTTTAAGAACAGTTCCATCCTGTCCGACCACACCGCGTATCCTTTGCTGCTCAAATGCGAACCGTCTTCCAGAAAATATTCAGAAATTGTTTTTCCCTGTTGGTCTACAAAAAGGCTGCAGACGTCAAGATACGCAGCGCCGTATTTCAGCGCACATTCACGAATCCGGAGATTGATGGCGTGAATGCGGTTATTGTCTATCCACGTCAGTGTGGTGGGCAGAATGCTCTGCACGACTGTTTTTGAAGAGCGGAAACCCGCTGTAACGGCATGCACGGTTTCCTGATAGGTTCCGAGAAAATCATAGTGCCCTTCACCGATATTGTTGATGCCGGTCATGAGAAAAATATAATCGGGGATTTCTGATTCAGCCTGAACCCGGGGGATGCGCGCGAGCAGTGCCTCAACGCGTTCACTGGAGATGCCGAGGTTGGTTACGCGGTACTCCGGAAACCGTTTTTGCCAGTCAAATCGCTGGGTCAGAGAATCTCCTAACAAGAGAAGCCGTTTCATTTTTCTGCATCCGTTCTTTCTCTCATGTCCGTCAATCCTCTGCGGAATTTTGATTTTGATCGCCGTGCAAATATTTCTTTCTTTTGTTATGCCGGTATCGCAGCTGCAGCAGCTCTACGAAAAGAGCAAATCCCATGGGCAGATAAATATACGCTTTCGGAACGTGCTGATGCATGCCTTCCAGAAATATGGTGACTCCGATGGTGATCAGAAAGGAAAGGGCCAGTATTTTCAGCGAAGGACGCTGAAGGATAAAGTCTCCGATTGGTCTTGCGAATGCGAGAATGGCAAGAAAGGAGACAACGACGGCGGTGATGATTACCCATATTTCATCGGTCAGTCCTATTGCGGTAATGACTGAATCAATGGAAAAAACGATGTCCAGCAGGATGATCTGGACAATAACGCCGCGAAACTTTTTGGATCCGCTGACGATTCCGGATGGCTGACTATCCATTAACTCTATGGTATGGTGTATTTCCGTTACCGCCTTCCAGAGCAGAAACAATCCGCCCGACAGCAAAATAACATCGCGGACTGAAACGCTGGAAAAAAACGGTTGTGTCAGATTTGACAGGGTGAGCAGGATGAAGAGCAAGAGGATCCTTGCAAACAGGGCCATGGTGAGCCCGATGATTCTCGCCTTGCTCCTTTGTGATTCAGGCAACCTCCCCACAAAGATGGTGATGACGAGAATATTGTCTACCCCCAAAACCAGCTCCAGGCCGATGAGCAGAAATAATAACGCTAGTATGTCGGTCATATGGTCCAATATTTCGATCAGGCTGAAATCCTGCACACGGTTCCGCCGTGCAGGACTGTGCTGTTTAACTGCACGGGAACAGGAACCGGTTCCCCTGAAAACCGTTTGCTAATGGATACTATGCTTTCTGGTTTGCGCAGAGGAAAGAAGATTCAAGCTCTTGCGAGCGCCGAGGAGCTGCTGGCGAATTGAGTCTACCTGGCGCGCCACATCTTTGAAGTTTTCCTCGTTTGCCGCGAGTGACACTTGGCCGGCACTCTCGATAAGGTCCGTCATCGCCTGCTGTACGACGTAGAGAGAGGGCGCATTTTCCACGGACGCCGCTCCGTCATTCCGGCGTGTGTCTGCAAATGCCATGATGAGCCCGTGCAGTCCTTGGGCCGTCTGGACGAGTGAACCGTAGCTCGTCAGCAGTTTCTGAAACACCTCTCGGCGGCGCCGCAGTTCATCCGCCCGGTCTTTGATCGCCATGGCCTGGGCCTGCTGCGTGTTCACGATTGTTTTTACGGCTTCCATGAGGGCATTCACCAAAGGCTGAAGCCTCTGGTCCACCGTTCCGAGTTCCGATAACTTCCCCGCCGTAATCTCTAAATTGTGTTGTGAATCGAGAGGCAGCCGCTGCGCTTCAGTGGCAATGGATACAATCTGTCGAAGCTCATCCTCAAGCGCCAAGGCGGCCTGGACAAGGCCGCTTGTCGGTTTTAGCTCCTGATTTTTCATCGTGATGCTCCTGTTCGTAAAAAATGTTCCACTTCAATCGACCATGCTTCATATCCGCTGCTGCTTACATGGACTCCGTCTTCCTGCAGATATCGTTCGTTCGGAGCCCCCTTCGCGTCAACAAAGGCCTGATACACGTCAAGATATTCAGCACTGAACTCGCCGGCCATTTCGCGTATCCTGCGGTTGCAATCCTGTATCCGTTTGTTCTCTATCCATTCGAGCGTAGTCGGCAGGATGCTTTGCACAACCGTTTTTGCACTCTTATAGTGCGTGGTGAGATTCCGGATTATCTCCCTGTAGTCGTCAAAAAAGCGATAATCTCCTTCGCCGATGTTGTTGATGCCGGTCATAAGAAAGATGAAACCCGGATGAAGAACCTCGTCATAGATATCAGGCATCCGGGTCCGCAGTTCTTCAACCCGCTCTCCGGAAATGCCGAGATTAAGCACGTTGTATTCCGGGAAACGTCTGTCCCATCCGAACCACTGTGTCAGCGAGTCACCTATGAAGGCAAGCGTTTGCAAGATATTCATCCTTTCGTACCGGCAGGCGCACCGCAGTGTCAAGTGTATGCAAATAGAACTGAAGAGTCAAGAAGATAAGATACCTTCGGTGCGTTTCCCCGTCTTGACAATTTCGCGTTTACAGGGTATTTTGTTGCGTACTGCAATATGAGGAGGGAAATATGAGTTTTCCGGGTTTTTTCCTGGGATTATTTTTTCTGGCTGTTCCTCTGGTAGCTTCTGCGGAGAGTGTCGGAGATAAAGCAAAACATGATGTCAATACCATTCATCAGAACCAGAAGCATGATATAAAGAAGGTGCACCAGAACCAGAAAAACGACGTAAAAAAAGTCCATCAAAACCAGAAGCATGACGCCAAAAAGATTCATCAGAACCAGAAGCATGATATAAAAAAGGTGCACCAGAACCAGAAAAATGACGTAAAAAAGATCCATCAAAACCAGAAACAAGATGCCGGGACGATTCATGAACAGCAGAAGCGCGATTTGAAAGCTTTAAATTAAGGAAGCACAAGCGCGATGATACACCGATCCGGCGCGGACATTTAAAAAAATCACCAGACAGCAGCGTCTGTCATGAATGCCGGTAGTTATCCCCTCCGTACGCAGCATATACTATTCTCAAATAGCGTTCACCGCACAGGGCGAGAGGTATACGATGATTCTGACCAGGTTTCAGGAAGCCGCACGGTCCTTTCCGGACAATGTTGCTGTTCGTTTCAAGGAAGGCCAACGCGTTGAACAGTACACCTATCAACGTTTTCTGCGGATGATTGCTTCCCTTGCACAGGCGCTTTCTGAAAACGGGATTAACAAGGGAGACCGTGTCGCTGTCTTGTCGGAGAACAGACCGGAATGGTTGGCAGCGTATCTTGCTGTCGTTTCCCTGGGGGCGGTGATCGTACCGCTTGATGCGCAGCTTACGGAGAGAGAGGTCGCGCTTCTGCTCGAAAGCGCGGAGGCAAAAGCGATCTTTATCTCGGCGGCGTGCAGGCAGAAGCTTCCCCGTGGTTTTTCCGGAATGATCATCGCGCTGGATCCGGGAGACGGGCACGTGTTTGCCGACATGGCGTCCGCCCACGCTGACGCCATGCTTTCCCCCGGACCTCCGGGAAACTCCCTTGCCGCGCTTTTGTATACATCGGGGACAACGGGTGATCCCAAAGGGGTGATGCTTTCGCAAAGCAACCTTGCCTCCAATCTGGAAAGCATCCTCAAACTCAACCTCTTCGACCATCGCGATAATTTTCTCTGCATCCTTCCCCTGCACCATACGTATGCCGCCATGGCATGTGTTCTGCTCCCTCTGAGCCTCGGGGGATGCGTCACCATCTTAAACAGCCTGAAAGGACCGGAGATTCTTTCCTGTATACAGGAAACCGGCGTCAGCGTGCTGGTCGGCGTGCCTCAGCTGTTTGCAGGACTGCGCCGGGCCATCTTTGATGAGATCCAGAAAAAACCGCTGCCGCTGCGTCTTCTGGTCAGACTTCTTCTCGGGTTCAACAGCCTGGTGCGCAGGACCACGGGGGGCAATTTCGGCAAAATCCTTTTCAAGGCAGTGCATTCAAAATTCGGCCCTCAATTTAAACTTTCAGCCTGCGGAGGCGCACGGCTCGAACCGGACATATACACTGACATGACCAATATCGGCTTCTGGATTGTTGAAGGGTACGGACTTACGGAAACATCGCCGCTCTGCACGTTTAATCTCAGAAAGCCGGGATCCATCGGCATTGCAATCCCGGGCGTGGAAGTGAAACTATCAAATCCTGATGAGCAGGGGCAGGGAGAGATCACGGTGCGCGGTCCGAACGTGATGCTGGGGTATTATAAAAAACCGCAGGAGACGGCCGACGTGCTGAAGGACGGCTGGTTCTACACCGGCGACCTTGCCTATCAGGATCAGGAGGGTTTTTTCTTCATCACGGGCAGGTCCAAAGAAATGATCGTGCTGCCGACCGGCAAAAAAATATTTCCGGAAGAGCTTGAGAAGTTCTATAAACAAATCCCGGCCATCAAGGAAATCTGCCTTCTGCAGGGGGAACGAGGTCTTGAAGCGGCCGTTGTTCCCGATTTTGACTATCTCAGAAAAATGAACTTGTCCAATTCCCGCGAAACGATCGCCTTCGAGATTGCGGACCTGTCGAAAAATCTTCCCTTATACCAGCACATAACGGGGCTGAAGATATTCAAAGACCCTCTGCCCGCAACGCGTCTTGGAAAACTGCGACGAAGCAAGATAAAAGACCTGTATCAGCAGGGAGGAGAGCGTGTCGAGAAAACCGCACGTGAAACCGACGGCGACCTTTTGAAGGATCCGGTGGCGCAAAAACTGATCGCCTGCCTGGAGCCGTTTTCCGCCAAGAAAACCATCGTGCCTGATGACAACCTGGAGCTGGATTTGGGGCTTGATTCGCTCAGCCGTGTGGAACTGGTGGTGAGCATCGAAGAGTCATTCGCCTTGAGCCTGCCCGATTCGTTCGGGTCGGAGGTTTTTACGGTGAAAGACGCTGTGCTCCAACTCAGAGAACTCCTTGCTGCGGGGCCGGTATACACCGGTGAACGGGTGCACAAGTCGTGGAGCGATATCCTTTCCCAGGAACCGCCTCCCGAACTCAGGACGTCTCTTCCGCTGGAGCGGGGAATATTTCGCAACACGCTGATGTTTCTGATCAAGCAGACGCTTACTTTCGCGTTCAAGGTGTACGGGCGCCTTTCCGTGCAGGGGCTGGATCATCTGCCGGTGCGCGGGCCGTACATCATCGCCCCGAACCATCTGAGCCTTATGGATGCTCCGGCCGTTATCGCGGGCCTGCCGTGGAAAATTACTTCGCAGGCGTTCTTTCTCGGCGCCACTGAGTATTTCAGCGGGGCGCTTTCGTCACGGATTGCCAGGATGATTCACGTGGTCCCTGTCGACATGGAAACGCGGCTTCACAGCGCGATGCAGTTGTCCGCGTACATGCTCAGGCGGGGTAGCATTCTGTGTGTGTTCCCCGAAGGCAGCCGCTCTCGGGACGGCAGCATTAAGGAATTCAAGAAAGGCGTCGGGATTCTTGCAGGTGAACTGCAGATCCCCGTTGTTCCGGTCGCCATCAGGGGTACATATGAAATGCTTTCATCCGGCAAGAGATTTCCCAGACCGGTAAAAATCAACGTGTCTTTCGGCAAACCACTGTACCCCGGGAGTATGGACAGCGATGAAATTGCAAAAAAACTCCGGGACGATGTGGAATCTTTGCTGAAAGAAGAACCCGGGCAATGACAACCGTAAACCAATGCAAAAATGCAATGGAAAGGAAGTGCGTATGAAGAAAATACCCCTGTTGTTTTTCCTGATTGCTGCTGCGTTTTTTTCTTCCTGCGCATCGACACAGGGGCCGGCTGCGCCGGAGATAATAAAACCGAAAATAGCCCTGGTGCTCGGCGGAGGGGCAGCCCGCGGCTTTGCGCATGTGGGGGTGATCCGCCAGCTTGAACATGAAAAGATTCCAATCGATATGATTGTGGGGACGAGCGTCGGCAGCCTTATCGGCGCGATTTACGCGAACGATCTGAACAGCTTTGAACTCGAATGGACGGCGTTCGCCCTGGAAAAAGATGATGTATTTGATTATGCGATTCTGTCGGCTTTTACCGGAATGGGGCTTGCAAAAGGGGACAAGCTGGAAGAGTTTTTAAAGAAGAAGGTTTCCGTACCGAATATCGAAAACCTCAAACTTCCGTTTGCCGCCGTGGCTACGGACCTGAATCGGGGAACGCGCGTTGTTCTCGACCGCGGTTCGGTGGCCAAGGCTGTTCATGCAAGCAGCGCCATTCCTGGTGTCTTCACGCCGGTGGATTATCAGGGCCGCCTGCTGGTGGACGGCGGTCTCATTGACAATATCCCCATCGCAGTTGCCCGGGAAAAGGGCGCGGACATTATTATTGCTGTCGACATCAGCGAAAATGTGACTAATTTTAATATAACCAATCCTATTGACGTACTGCTTCAGTCCGTTAACATTATGTTCAACCAAAATGTGCAATATAAAAAGAAAAACGCGGACATACTAATCAGTCCGCAAATAGGCGACGTGGGAATGCTCGATTTTACTCAGAAAAAGCGGTGTATGCAGGCAGGAATCGAAGCGACGCGTCAGGCAATGCCGGAAATCATGAAAAAAATCGAGGAGTGGGGAAAGAAGCAGACTCAGAAATAAGAATATTCCTGGTACGGCTGCTGGACATCGGCAAATTTTCGCCGAGGATCATTTTTACTGTTTAATGCCGACGTGTCGGCATATTTCTTTCCGTGCAGTTTCCTATGATTAAAAAAATCAAGATCATTCTTGAAATGATCAAATTCGAGCATACTGTTTTTGCATTGCCGTTCGCCTTTACTGCAGCGCTGATGGCGGCAAAAGGCTTGCCGTCGGGATGGCAGATTCTCTGGATTAGCATGGCTATGGTCGGGGCGCGTTCCGCAGCCATGGGATTCAACCGCTGGGCAGACCGGAAATTCGACGCCGAAAATCCACGGACAAAGACCAGGGCGCTGCCTCTGGGACTTGTTTCTCCTTCGCAGGTGGTCGTTTTTACCGCTGTTTCTTCGACAGTGCTCATTTTTGCCGCCTACCAGCTGAACCCGCTTGCCTTTTATCTTTCACCAGTCGCGCTCGGTACGGTATTCTTTTATTCTTACACAAAACGATTCACATTTTTGTCGCATGCTTTTCTGGGACTTGCCATTGCCGGTGCCCCACTGGGTGCCTGGATTGCGGTTACGGGAAGGATTGAAATACCGGCGATTGTGCTCGGCACGGCCGTCCTGTTCTGGCTTCTGGGGTTTGATGTCCTCTATGCGCTTCAGGACATGGAGTTTGATCGAAAAGCCGGGTTGCATTCCATCCCCCAACAGTTCGGCGTGCGGCGGTCTCTCCTGATATCGAGGACGTCACATGCAGTCACTATTGCGGCATTGTTCTGGCTTGCTTTTTTAGTGCCCCTCGACGGCTCCTATATAACAGGAGTTGCTCTTGCCTTCTGCCTCATTTTGTATGAACATGCTCTGGTGAAGGAACATGACCTCTCCAAGCTGAATATGGCTTTTTTCAATATGAACGGATACATCAGCGTCACCATTTTTGTTTTTACGCTGTTGGATGTTCTTTTGTAGATAATGATTCGAAATAAAAAGGAGATACTATGAAATTAAGATTGATAATACTGTTTTGCGTTGTCTTTGCGGCAACTTTCGCTTTTGCGGCGGAAGCGCCTGAAAAAAACCAGCAGAGCAAATCACAAAACACAATCGCTGAAAAAAATAAAAAAGACGGAATGGCGTTCCTTGCCGAGAATAAAAAGAAAAAAGGTGTAAAGGTTCTTGCAAGCGGTTTGCAGTACAAGATAATTACGGCGGGGAAAGGAAAAGTTCCCAAGATAACTGACCAGGTTACCGTGCATTACAAAGGCAGCCTTATTGACGGGACGGAATTTGACAGCTCTTACAAGCGCGGTCAACCCGCAGTTTTTCCGGTTAATCGCGTGATCAAGGGGTGGGTCCAGGCGCTGCAGCTTATGAAGGAAGGTTCAAAATGGCAACTCGTCATTCCAGCGGACCTTGCGTACGGCGAGCGAGGAACTCCGGGAGGTCCTATCGGCCCGAACGCTGTTTTGATTTTTGAGGTCGAATTGCTTTCGGTGAAGTGATGCTGGAATCATAGAGACGGTTTTTGCAGGCAATTGTTGGTGGAACATTTAGGAGAGATGAAAACCGGATGGGCACTTTTGTGTAAGCAGTGCATTACCAATCACGGTTAACCTTTTGCCGATGAATCGCCTCCCCATTCGCGCAGCTTGCCGGTGATAAACTCAATGATCTTTTGATGTTCCTCGGCCCCGCGGTCCTTGATCCGCAACGGTTCTCCGAACGCGATGTGGGCTTTTTTTGCCGGGTCTATCCAGCCGTAGTCTTTTAGATAGCTGCCGGTGCCCCATGCATCAGTTTTGAGAGCAATGGGTACCACCGGCACGTCCGCCTTTTTCGCAAGCTTGACTCCAATGGTGTTGAACTGATCGGGGTCAAATACCGTCGTGCGTGTGGTTTGCGGAAAAATGATGATGGAAGTTCCCGCGTGCAACCTCTCCGTGCCTCCCTCCAGAACGGCCTTTAAATCATCGCGGGGGTTTGACCTGCCTACCGTAACGGGGTTCCGTGCCCGCATGACGTACTTGAACACCGGATACTCGATAAGGTCCTGCTTGACGACAAACGTTGTCTCTCTGAACGGGGCGATGATTGTCGGCAGGACGAAGGTTTCGAACGTGCTCATGTGGTTGCCGATGAACACGCAGGGGCCGTCAAGCTTTTTAAAAAAGTCCATGCCGGTCACTTCGAGCTGAACGCCGACCCGTTCCAAGGCGCGCAGCACCTCAATGCTGCTATTGCACCATTCCGCGGTGTCATAGCGATTGCGCTTTGCCTTTCTGCTTGCGCGCATGACGACGGAAATGACGTCCAGATAGAAAACAAAGGACGGCATTTTTTTGATAAAAAATGACACGGGATGGATTTTTGTGCTGTATGTGTCGCCTTCCAGCTTTACCGCTTCCACGAGTTTTTCCCGCCTCCGAAAGAATATTCTAAAATTTCAATCAGTATATCATGTCAGCGGAGAAGAGTGAAGAGGGAAAATATGCTCTGCAACAAAAGGGAACAGCGGTTTGCATGAACGGTGAAATAAAAGCTTGCAATGCCGCAATGAAAAAGAGAAAATAGGTCCATGAATAATCTGACGCTTAGGCAGCAAGTCGCTCAAATGGTTATGCCTCGCCTTGATGGTGCGAAGCTTGATGATCCCCGCTATCTCTCAAGAATCCAGGACCTTATTCAGGACGGCATCGGAGGTTTCATTCTATTCGGAGGAATCCTTGAACAGACTTCCCGTCATCTTCGGGAAATACAGGCTTTTGCCGGGATACCGCTTCTGATTGCCTCTGACATAGAACGCGGCCTTGGACAGCAGCTTGCGGGCGGGACACGGTTTCCCAACCAGCGCGCGGTCGCGTCCGCCATTAACCGGAGATCGAAACGCGACCTCGATCTGCTTGACAGGATGCTTGACGCGGTAAGGAACGAGACGCGCGCCGCGGGCATTCATGTGGTTTTTTCTCCGGTTGTGGATGTGAACAACAATCCTGCCAATCCGATAATCTGCACGCGGGCTTTCGGCGATGAACCGGACGTCGTTGAATGGTATGCTTCCCGCTATATCGACCGTCTTCAGAAGCCGTTGCGGAAAGGCCGTTTGGCGGTCCTGGCCTGCGCCAAACATTTTCCCGGCCATGGAGACACCGATCAGGATTCGCATACTGTGCTGCCGGTGATCCATGCAGGCAAACCCCGGTTGAACCGCATTGAATTGCCGCCGTTTCGGCAGGCGGTAAAAGACGGCGTCGGCATGGTCATGGTGGCGCACCTGCTGGTGCCCGCTCTTGAACCGGAAAAGCCGACGACATTTTCGAAAAAAATCGTAACTGCTCTGCTTCGGGAAGGGATGGAATTTGACGGTCTGGTCGTTTCCGATGCTCTTGATATGGGGGCGCTGGCCGGCAGCTATTCCCAGGAGGAAATTGCCGTGCGCTCCGTGGAAGCAGGGATGGACATACTGCTTCATCCGGTGGATGCAATCGAGACCATCAGTGCGGTTGTTTCGGCTGTGGAGCAGGGGAGGTTGACCCGACAGCGAATCAGCGAATCCGTTGAACGCATTCTTGCCGCGAAGACAGCATTAGGGCTGTTCGAGAAAACGGAACCGGAAATCGGCCGGATAGACGTCCAAAAGCACCGCAGGATCGCGCGCGACATGAGCCGCAAAGCGGTCCGCATTGTGTCCGGAAACAAGAAAGCACTTCCTCTGAATCGCGATGGAGGAACGGCTTGTTTTATTCTCGATGACGACAATGTTCCCGAATCAGGAGACGTCTTCATCCATGCGATGAGAGAACAGTTCAAATTTTTGTCCATCATGACGCTGACCCCCGGGTCTGACATGCCCGAGTCTTTGGTGCTCGACAGCATCAATGCCGCCGAATCGGTTGTTATTGCGATTTACTCAAAGATTTCCGCATCAAAAGGCCATTCCGGACTTACCGAGAAACTGCGCGGTCGGGCCATACAGATTCTCAAGGCGGCGCGATCAGTAAAAGCAAAGACCGCCGTAATCTCCTTCGACAGCCCGTATCTGCTGGATTTGTTCAGGGATGCAGACGTACGCATTGCAGCGTATGACCGGATGGATGAGATACAGCAGGCGGCTGGTAAACTGCTAGCGGGAGCGTAACGGCCTGACAGAGCGCCCAACTTTTATGCTCACCCTGTTCCTCATCTTTTTTTCATTCGCGTTCATTCACAGCATTACAACAGCGCCGGTGTTTAAGCGCGCTTGCGAAAAACGTGCCGGAAAAATTTTCATGCAGGCATTCTATCGGTTGCTCTATACCGTGGTCAGCGTTGTGACTGCAGCCGCGGCGTTCTCACTCATCTCCCGGCTCCCCGACCGGGAACTGTGGACGGCGCCGGAGTGGGCCGCGTGGCTCATGCAGGGCATCCGGGGAGGAGCGGTTGTTGCTGCGCTGTCTGCGTTCAGGCATCTGGACGGTTGGGAGTTTCTCGGCATTAAACAAGCGTGGAGATTTGCCACCCGGCATGAAACATCAGGAGACATCGACGGCCTGACGCAGCAAGAGCTGATTACGACCGGCGTGTATGGGCTTGTGCGCCATCCTCTGTATCTGGCCGGGATCATTTTTTTTACCATTGACCCGCGTATCACGGTTAACAGCCTTGCGGTTACTATTCTTGCGGATGCCTATTTTCTGTTCGGCATGTTCATCGAGGAACGAAGATTTCTCACAATTTTCGGTGAAGAATATGCACGATACATGAAGCGCGTCCCAAGAATGTTTCCAAGCATCTCCGGTGGTGCATTCGATGAAAAGAGGCGTTGAGCCGCGAAACTAAAAACGCAAGTACAGAGTTTTTTCTCGTGATGTTCACCCTGTATCTTCTTTTCGGGTGTATGCTACAATAGTGAAAAACATCATTTGTCCGGCATCAATCCGCAGAATGAGAAGACCAGAAAGTAAAAGTAAGGCGAGATCCAGATAAAGGGTTCTGTTTGTTTTTCATAAGGAGGAAATGAAATGACGAGAAAAATATTTGAACCGTTTACCCTCCGCAGCGTGGAGTTCCGAAACCGGATTTTTGTTTCCCCGATGTGCCAATACTCCTGCGCAGACGGCGTTCCGAACGACTGGCACCTTGTGCATCTGGGCAGCAGGGCGGTGGGCGGGGCGGGGTTGATAATTGCGGAAGCAACCGCGGTTGTTCCGGAGGGCCGGATATCCGCGAGCGACACCGGGATATGGAACGATGCGCAGGTCAGCGCCTTTCAAAGGATCACCGCGTTCATCGAATCCCAGGGTTCTGTTCCGGCCATCCAGCTTGCCCATGCAGGCAGGAAGGCATCAACAGCAGTCCCCTGGAAAGGCAGGCACCCCGTGGCCGGACGCGATGAGAGCTGGCAGCCGGTTGCGCCCAGCCCTCTTCCCTTCGAAAAGGGCCAGCCGCTGCCCCATGAACTATCTGCAGCAGAGATTGAACAGGTGATCAAGCTTTTTGCCGCCGGTGCTGAAAGAGCGCTGCGGGCCGGTTTCAAGGTCGCAGAAATTCATATGGCGCACGGCTACCTGCTGCATGAATTCCTGTCGCCGCTTACCAACCAACGGCAGGACGAATACGGAGGAAGCTTTGAGAACCGCACGAAAGTTCCGCTCAAAGTCGCGGAAGCGGTGCGTAGGGTCTGGCCTGATACTCTTCCGGTTTTTGTGCGCATTTCCGCCACGGACTGGAAGGAACAGGGATGGGACCTGGAACAGTCCATAGCATTCTGCCGGAAGCTGCGCGAGGCAGGCATCGATCTTATCGACTGCTCCAGCGGCGGCCTTGTTCCCGATGCCATGATCCCCGCGGGGCCCGGCTACCAGGTTCCTTTTTCAGCCGCGATTCGGCGCGAATCGGGAATTCCCACAGCGGCAGTGGGATTGATTGTGAACGCGCAGCAGGCGGAGCAGATACTGGTCTGCGGCGAAGCCGATGCGGTTGTTCTGGCACGTGAAATGCTTCGGGATCCGTATTGGCCGCTGCATGCCGCGCGCGAGCTGGGAGCGGACATCCGGTGGCCTGTCCAGTACGAACGGGCGAAACCCTAGCGTTTTCTACTGTAAAGCGTTTGCGGCGGGACTATATTATGAATTTGTCTGCATCAGCATAATCGTTCCTATAGTGAGAACGGGTATGCAGATGCGAAGTTGGAGGTTGCATGTCTGATCTAATTTTACTGATACTGATGTTTTGCGCGGGTACGACAGTCGCGATACAGCCGTCCATTAACGCACGGCTGGCAGAGAAAGTCGGAATCGTGGAAAGCGCTTTTATCTCCTTTGCAGTAGGAACGCTCGCATTGCTGATGGTCCTGCTGGCAACCAGCGGCAGGCTGAACACAAAGGGCCTGGGCGAAACCGCTTGGTGGGAATGGACGGGTGGAATTCTCGGGGCGATATTTGTCTCGGCCACGATTACGATTGTTCCGCGCATCGGAACCGCGGCTGCAATGGCGGCCACGATTGCCGCACAACTGATAACCGGCTTACTCCTCGATCATTTCGGCGCATTCGGTTTCAAGGGCGCACCTCTTGACTTCAAGCGTGTTCTTGGTTGCTGTCTTCTTTTATGCGGCGTTGCGCTTGTCGGGAAACGCTGAGCAAGTCGATTCTGAAAGATCGGAAAAGATCGGATGAAGCGGTGCGTGCCGAACATACAGTTCGGCGTTTTCATGGCCAGGAGCAGGAGACGGAATGCCTAACCTTTGCAGATATTTTATTGCCGCCGCTATGCTGTTTTCCCTGACGGCCTGCCAGTCTCAATCGCGCGCGAATCTGCTGCGCCTGATTGATGAAACACCGGCGAAGAAGCTCCAGTCGTATCATTTTGATCCGTCGTCACCGCTTCCGGCGCGGATAAAACCGGCCCCGGATTTCGTCGTAGCCTTCTGGAGCCAGACGGACAAGGCAACTGACTATGCTTCCTACACACCGACCGATGCCGAGAAGGGGATGATCGACGGTTACCTTTCCAAACTGCCGCGCCATTTCAAAGACGTTCTGCAACAGCGGCTGGTAGCGGTCTATTTTATCGAAAACCTCCTCGGGAGCGGTGTCACCGATTATGTTCTGGACGACCGGGGGAACGTTTACGTCGTCATGCTGTTTAATCCGGCGGCACTCAGAACGGACCTCTCCACGTGGATGACTTTTCGCGAGAACTCCAGCTTTATCGCAGATGACCCTGCTGCGCAGATAAAGATCAACTGCGGCACGCAATATACCGGTTTTCTATACTCGCTGGTCCACGAATCGACGCATGCCGTCGACTATGCTGAATTGTACACGCCGTATCCCGAAAAACAGATAAAAATCATAAAGCAGATCAAAAAAATCCGGACGCCTTTTACGGAAGACGTCTGGATCGACATGCACACTCCCCGGGCTTCTTACGATTTCAATGCCCGCAATAGTCTGTCGTTTTATGGGGCGGATGGTGGACCGAAAACCAGCATCAGAGATGCGCCTCAAAACTACAAACAGCTTTCAGAAACGCCGTTTGTTTCGCTTTACGGGAGCACGAGCTGGGCCGAGGATTTTGCAGACTTCGTGATGTTCTATCACCTGACGCAGGTGTTGAAGCAGCCGTACGAAATACATGTAACGGAAAAATCGGGTCCCACCCGGATTTTTAGACCTATGGATTCTCCCTTGGTGCAAAAACGGTTTCCGATCGTTCAGAAGTTCTATGAGCGGAGAGCGGGCCTTAAGTGAACGGAATCGCCACATGACAATGTGTTAAGGAGAGGAAAATGATCTATCAGGACATCCAACGTATCCGCACCGAATCACCGCTGGTGCATAATATCACCAATTATGTGGTCATGAACAGCACGGCTAACGCACTGTTGGCCATCGGCGCGTCTCCTGTGATGGCCCATGCCATTGAGGAAGTCACCGAGATGGTCAGCATTGCCCGGGCGCTGGTCATTAATATAGGGACCCTGAGTGCGCCATGGGTCGAGGCAATGATCAGAGCCGGACAGGAAGCCCGTGTGCGCAAGATTCCGATCATTTTGGATCCGGTCGGCTGCGGCGCCACGCAGTTCCGTACCGCCACCGCCCAAAGACTGATGCAGCAACTCCGCCCCACGATCATCCGGGGCAATGCTTCAGAAATCCGATCTCTGCTTCGCGCGGACCGGGGAACCAGAGGAGTGGACAGCCAGCACTCGCCTGAGGAAGTCGCAGACGATGCCCGGGTTTTGTCCCGCTCCGCAGGATGTGTTGTGTCGATGAGCGGTCCGGTGGACATGATTGTTGAAGGTGATTCCATGATATTGGTCGAGAATGGACATCCGATGATGGCGAAGGTCACCGGCATGGGCTGTACGGCCAGCGCCGTAACCGGAGCATTTGCAGCGATCAATCCTTCTCCGCTCAGGGCTGCTGCGCATGCCATGGCGGTCATGGGCATTGCCGGAGAAATGGCTGCTGAGCGCTCCACCGGACCGGGAAGTTTTCAGGTAAATTTTCTGGATATTTTGCACTGCATTCAGGAAACCGATATCGCGCAGCGGCTTAAAATGAAGGATTAATACGGCAAAAAAATGAACGATCTTGACATCCAGACAGCTTACTGGGATCGCGTTGCCGCATCCAAAACATTTACCCACCCCATCCCGCTTTCAATATTGCATGATCTTTTACCGTCCTCGGCCAAAATACTAGATTATGGATGCGGCTATGGACGAACATGCTCCGAATTATCCGACGCTGGATACCGCAACGTAGTTGGAATTGATATTTCCGGAGAAATGGTAAGGCGCGGCCAGCGTCTGTTCAAAAGCCTGGATCTCCGCACGTTCGACGGAATATCCACCGGATTCGATGATAATTCGTTTGACGCCTGCCTTTTAATGGCTGTCCTGACCTGCATACCGTCGGACAGGGGGCAGGAGCGCGCTATCGAGGAAATATGCAGATTGTTAAGGCCCGGCGGCATTCTGTTTGTCAGCGACTATCCTTTGCAGACTGATGCGAGAAACCTGAAGCGATATCAGGAATTCGAAAAAGAGTTCGGCGGATTCGGCGTGTTTCGCACTGAGGATGCCGTGGTCCGGCATCATGACATGAAGCATATGCAAAGGTTATTGTTGTACTTTGACGTTTTATGGCAGGAGAATATAAGAGTCAGCACCATGAACGGCAATGAATCGGACGCGTTCCAGATCATAGCTCGAAAGAGCTAGAATACGACAATGCTCCAACTTCGCTCTTAAATAGACAGCCTTATGACGCGCTGTGAGTGGCTGTTATTTGCTGTCGGTATTATTGTTCGCCTTCATCCCTTCCTCGAGCGTTTTGAGAAATATTGCGCGGGCCGGTTTAACGCCGATAAAAAGACCGTGCGGCACAGAGAGCTATTTCCCCTGGATTGTCAAAAAGCCTTTGAGCTGAGGGCACGGCTCGTACGGGGTGGGAATGAAGGAGGAAGCCCCCCAGTCAGATTCATGATGCCGGCTGAGCAGCATTTCCAGTGGACGCCCGGCGGCCATCGCGTGTATAGGAGAAGTGGAACATTGCTTGCAAGGGTTTTAATGGTTCAATTATTTGAAATCACGCTGCCTCGCTTGCAACGTTGCTGGACGATGAATGTAAGATTGAATAAGTCTATTCTCAGGAAGCTGTTCCTCTATAGAAAAAGGTAAAAATATGAAGCCAATTTTGATAATAGTCCCGCACGAAAAGATAGAATGTGTTGCAAAAACGGTATCGGCACATTATGACGATGTTGACGTCGAATTCGGTCTTCTAAAGGATTCAATCGAAATAGTCAAACGTGCAGAGATCGAAGGTGTTGAAGCCATAATATCAAGGGGCGGGACTGCAAAGATGATTATAGAGAACTTTCCGAACATGCCCGTTGTGGAGATGCCGGTTTCGCCATATGATATGATTTCTGCCATCTATAATGCAAAACGGTACGGAAGAGATGTGTATGTGCTCGGTTTTGACAATATTATACGCGGAGTCGAAAACCTTGAATCGATTTTGGATATAAATATTCATTCGTATCTAATACAAAGTGAGGAAGATGGGGAAGCCTATATCAGCAGTATAATCGGATCGGGAGCCCGCATTGATGCTCTTCTCGGCGGTACGGCTGCCGAAAAGATTGCGCGAAAACACAGTATTAATACTGTGTTCCTGGAAACGAGTGCAGGTGCAATCGAATGCGGAATAAAAGAAGCCAGAAAAATGATCGAAATTGCCCGCAAGGAAAAACAAAAAACCGAGCAGGCCAAATCGATTCTGCATTATATAACCCAGGGCGTGATTTCTGTTGATAGCAGCAGCAGAATAGTGACATTCAACAACTCTGCCGAAAAGATGACGGGGCTTTCCTGTGAAGAGGCGATCGGAAAATCGATTAAGGACGTCATGCCCGAAATTGACCTGTCAGGCGTGATGGCAAGCAATGTTCCCGAGCTCGGCCAGTTGCATCGTATCGGGAGGATGCAGGTTATGGTCAACAAAGGTCCAGTTATGATCAAGGGTAATACAGGCGGCGCAGTTGCTACATTTGAAGACGTTACGATAATACAGGAGTATGAACGGCAGATACGGGCAAAGCTCCTGAACAAAGGACATATCGCCAAATACAGTTTAAACGATATTCTAGGGGAGAGCGACGCTATTGTAAAAATGAAAGAGAAAGCAAAAAGATATGCCGCGATGGACAGCACCATATTAATTGAGGGTAAGAGCGGCACCGGAAAAGAGATGTTTGCGCAGGGGGTTCATCTGGCCAGCAGCAGGCGGAAAGGGCCTTTCGTTGCGGTAAACTGCTCGACAATTCCGCGTGATCTGATCGAAAGTGAACTTTTTGGATACGAGGAAGGAGCCTTCACCGGCGCGAGAAAGGTCGGCAAACAGGGGCTGTTTGTCGAAGCCCATTGCGGTACCATATTTCTTGATGAGATTGGAGAGGTTCCCCTGGAGCTTCAAAGCCGTCTTTTACGGGTCTTGCAGGAGAAAGAGATCCGTCCCTTGGGATCGAATAAAATAATACCTGTCGATGTCAGGATCATAGCTGCGACTAACAGAAATCTTCTTAAGGAAGTCAGGGACAAT
Organism: Nitrospirota bacterium; assembly: GCA_963663225.1. GTDB lineage: Bacteria > Nitrospirota > UBA9217 > UBA9217 > UBA9217 > JBAZLV01. The sequence goes on from OY760142.1 coordinate 2,216,281, forward strand.
CGGTTCAGGGTCGATCTGTATTACCGGCTCAATATCCTCAATCTGATGATTCCGACCCTCAATGAGAGGGGTGATGATATAAAATTACTAAGTCGCCATTTGCTGAAAAAAAAATCTACAAGATATAATAAGACCTTAACTGTAACAGATGATGCACTCAACAGACTGTATGACTATCACTGGCCGGGAAATATCCGCGAACTTGAAAATATCATAGAAAGGCTTATCGCAATGAATGATAGTTCGATATCATCTGCCGACGTTGATGAGCTGATCTGCGAGAATCTCCAAAATAGCGACGAAGCAGATGCCGAATCAATGGAGGCTGTGAAAAAGAAGCATATTCTGCAAATTCTTTCTGAATGCAAGGGCAACCAGACACTGGCAGCAAAAAAACTAGGCATCAGCCGAACACACCTGTGGCGCATACTTCAAGACAGATAAAATTGAGTGCGGGTGTTACATTATGTAATATGGCTGATAATTTTTGTAACACTGTTGTTCCTGTACTATGATCTTCGGCAAATACTCTATTCTGATATATTGTAATTCCGGCAGGTTAATTGCGTAGAATATGTTTCTCAGGCAGTTAATATTGCCGAACCTTTCCCTGTTCACCGTATAAAATCATACATTATTTCATATCTAATCTCTTCTACAGTTCTGGCACGGATGTTGCGATTCCCTTACCTGAAATTTAAACAGCCGGTACGAAAGGACAGGTTTTAGCGGACCTGTCCGAGGAGAGAAGGGTTTATGCACGCTCTAGAAAAAATCCTTGCGCGCGCTGCGGGCATGAATTGGGTCGCAACCGGAGAAATAATAAATTGCAGTATTGATCTTGCGGGGATCAACGATCTTTATCTTCAGACAATAAAGTCTTTTTTTGAGGTTGGAGGTAAGAATGTATCATATCCCGAAAAAATAGTGATGTTTCTTGATCACTATGCCCCCCCTTCAACGATCATGCAGGCGGATAATCAAAAACAGTTCAGAGAATTCTGCTGGGACCAGGGCATAACACATCTGATGGATATCGACCAGGGTGTCTGTCATCAGGTGCTTGCCGACAAGGGGATGTCGTATCCGGGAGAGATCATTGTTGTAACAGATTCCCACACGACCACACACGGAGCTTTCGGCGCGTTCGGAACCGGGGTGGGCGCCACCGATCTAGCGATAATTATGGCAACGGGAAAGCTGTGGTTCCGTGTTCCGGAGATAATCAGAATAGATCTGACTGGCGAACTTTCCAAAGGAGTCTTCGCAAAAGATATTATTCTCCACATAATCGGGGATCTTGGCGCAGATTATGGTGTATACAAGGCGATTGAGTTTACAGGCCCATTGCTCAAGAAATTGAGTGTATCGGAGCGCATGGTCCTGTGCAATATGACGATCGAAATGGGCGCCAAAACCAGTTATATTCAGCCTGATGAAATTACCCTGGATTTTTTGAGAGACAAAGTTAAGAAAAGTTACGAAATACCAACCACGGATCCGGATTATCGATACGCTGTCGAGTTCAATTACGATGTTACGCGACTTAAACCGCAGGTTGCAGCACCGCACAGCGTCGATAACGTATCGGACCTGGCAGAACACCTTGGAACCCCTATCAATCAGGCATTTCTCGGAACTTGCACAGGCGGTCGAGTGGAAGATCTCGCTATCGCTGCGCGTATACTGTACGGAAAGAAGATAAATCCCCGGACCCGTCTTATTGTCGTTCCTGCATCAAAAAAGGTTTTTATGGACGCGATCGAAAAAGGCTATATCCAGACGCTCATCGAATCCGGAGCTACTTTTGTAACGCCAGGATGCGCCGCGTGTCTTGGCACACATCAGGGGATGATTGCATCAGGAGAGAAGTGCATCACGTCATCAAGCAGAAATTTCCCGGGACGTATGGGACACAACAAGGGTGAAATATTTTTAGCTTCACCTGCCGCAGTAGCAGCTTCGGCTCTTGAAGGCCGAATAGCAGATCCGTCACGTTATATGGATTAAGGAAAATCAAATATGAATACTATTGTCAAGGGAAGAGCTTTCGTATTCGGAGATAATATTTCGACCGATGAAATATATCCCGGTCAGTTTCTTGATCTTACAGATCCGCAGGACGTAGGTAAGCATGCGATGCAAGGATCTGATCCGAATTTTGTGAGCCAGTTTAAAACCGGAGATGTAATTGTGGCGGCAAGCAATTTCGGTTGCGGATCAAGCCGCGAGCACGCTGTCGTGACACTGAAGGCTATCGGTGTCGGGGTAGTTATAGCGGAATCATTCGGGCGCATATTCTATCGAAATGCGATAAACCTCGGAATACCGTTAATCGTATGTCTTGGGATCAGTCAGGCTGTCAGAAACGGAGACGTGATAAGCGTAGATATAGCAAAAGGGGTTATCAAGAATGAAACCACTCATTCTTCTGCCAAGGCTGAACCGCTCTCGGCCTATGTTATGGAAATATTGTCTCATGACGGAATAAAACCCATGGTCAAAAAACAGATGGAATCTGCTTCGGAATAAAACCTTCGAGAATGAGGCTTCATAAACCAATAAAAAGGGGGAGTTCATGGGGAATGGCGAGATTATTCTTAACAAAGCAAAATCCGGGTTCTTTCTGAAAATCACGGATTACAAGATCGGATTGATACCGATACCGCTGTTCATAATACTGGCTGTGATTGCAATTACTGCAGCGTATACGAAGAAACTGCCGAGCGATCTGGTCGGCGGCTTTGCTATTACGCTGGTAATAGGAGGATTATTGTGGGATATCGGAACACGTGTTCCGATATTGCGAAACATCGGCGGCCCTGCAATCATGTGCGTTTTTGTACCCTCGGCCCTGGTCGGATACAACTTGCTGAATGATGATGTTGTAAGAGCTACGACGACGCTTATAAAAGGCACAAACTTCCTGTATCTCTATATTGCAATAGTTGTCGTAGGCAGCATACTTGGTATGAATAGGAAGGTCCTGATCCAGGGATTTTCAAGAATGTTCATACCGCTCCTGGTTGGGACAATTGCGGCTATAACAGTAGGTTGTCTCGTTGGACTGGTTTTCGGTTATGAATTGAAAAAAACATTTTTCTTTATTGTCATTCCGATTATTGGAGGAGGTGTCGGTGAAGGCGTTCTTCCCTTGTCGATAGCGTATTCCGAGCTTCTCGGAAAGCCTCAAGCAGAGTTTATCTCTCAGTTGATCCCAGCTGCCATGCTTGGCAATGTATGTGCAGTGGTCGGTGCCGGATTGCTGAAGTGGATCGGTGAGAAAAAACCTGAGTATAATGGCAAGGGAATCCTCGTAAAGACCGGTGCAGATAGCGAATTGCTGGCTGAAGAGAAAAAAATGTCGGAAAAACCGGTTGAATTCGCACTTATGGGGGTCGGTATTCTGATCGCATGTGTTTTTTTTATTTTTGGAGGACTTACGACGAAACTGTTTTTCGGAATTCCCGGACCGATTATCATGATTCTTGTTGCGGCACTTGTAAAAATCCTTGATATTATGCCTCCAAGAATGGAACAGGGCGCATATCATGTATACAAATTTTTTACCTCAAGTTTTACTTTTATAATACTTGCAGGGCTCGGAGTAATTTATGTATCGTGGAACGACCTGCTAAAAGCGCTTACTCCAGGGTATTTATTGATATGTCTGTCGACAGTGACGGCTATGATGACTTCAGGCTGGTTTGTCGGTAAAATCATGAAGATGTATCCTGTCGAGTCATCGATAGTCACAGGATGTCATAGCGGACTGGGAGGCACTGGTGATGTTGCAATACTTTCTGCGGCTGACAGAATGGGCCTTATGCCATTTGCGCAGATATCAACACGCATAGGGGGTGCCTGCATGGTTGTTCTTGCGGTGTTCCTCATGAAGATATTAGGCGGTTGATGCCTCCCCAGTTCCTGGACGCACTTGAAATCTTTTACGGTTTCAGGTGCGTCTTTCACTATAAGATTCTGCATCCACATTATTTATAAGCAGCCGCTTTGTATGCTGAATCAGATCCGTACCCAAAAAATCACGACGCCAGAAATCACAACCTAAGCGCCGTGGAACTCACTGCTTGCTGTCGGCATTATTGTTCGCCTTCATCCCTTCCTCGAGCGTCTTGAGAAATATTGCGCGGGCTGGTTCGCTGTTCAGGATTCCCATATGGGTTTCATTGAAACCGACCACCCGCGTAGCGCTGGTCTGGAACCCCAACTCAAGCTGAGAACGAATGCTGACAGCGCCGTCGCTGTTTTCAGGTTGTTTGACGGTTGACGGGGTCTTGTACGAGAAAAAAAGATAGAAGGGCAGTTGGCCGGGAAGCGGCTTGCCGGTTAATGCCTGAACGAAATCGCTCTGGGACCGGACATCGAGCCACACCGGTATTTTGGCCGGCGCCTTTCCAGCCCATTCCTGCGCGATATCGCTGCCGCCGTACGGGGTGGAAAAAGAGCAGAACATTTTGAGGTACGAAGGAACGCCGTTTTGGGCAAGCTTGTTGATTGCGGACACTGCGACAAGCCCTCCCATACTGTGGGCCACCAGTATGATCTTCCGCGGGTGTCTGATGGAATTGTTGCTTCCGATATAATTCAATGTTTCTGCGAGCAGAGTGCCCAGCTTGTCAAGCTGGAGGCCGGAGGGATAGTAGAAGAAAAAAGGTTGATACCGGCTGCGATCAAGTCCCGCTGCTAAAAATTTCCAGTCCCGCGGCGTACCGGCCACGCCGTGGACAAACAGAACAGTAGTTTTGCGCGGATCATACTCTTCAAGTCCGAAAACAAATCCCTGGATATGGTAAATCAATTCCGTTGGATAATAGAGGCCTGTTTTGCCGTGACTAGGGTCGAAGAAATCATCATCCAGCGATGTATACACGTAGCTTGACGGCTTGACCATCTCCCGTACATGAAAACCTGCCCGGCCCGGATGTTCCATGTCCAGCGTGATTGAAGGCCCTTCGAGCACTGCCCCGGAGATGGATTGCGCAGGATCAACATGAACGGAGGCCCTGCCCACAACCTCCTCCGTCTCGAAATCCAGGCTCTTGTTCAAATCCGCAAGAATATAAAGATCATAGTTCCCCTTGGGAAGAAAAACCATGTAGAGCTCGTTCGATTGCTGAATTTGTATTGCAGCAACAATTTCGTTTTTCCGGTATTGATTGCTGACGGCAAGAAGCAGCAGCGGTTCTTGACGGTTACGGGGTTTGATGATCTGTCCAGCCACAACCAGCGAATCTTCTGGCGCAAGATTGTTCAGGGTAGACATACTCGGCATTCCTTTGAAGGTGATTCCCCAATGAGCTTTTCTCGCGGCAAAGTTCATATAGCTGCAACCGGAGAGGAAACAGATGCCGACAACCAGAGCAGCAGATATCAGAAAACGAATAAAGATCAGTCGGGAGTGTTTGGTATTCATTAGGCGGCAACCTCCGATAAACAGGTTGAAGAAAGCCGAAAACAAATGATTCTCTTCATGAGCAGATTAACGCATGATTTACGCTATATGATGCGCTAACAAAATACTATATGATCAAGTAAGTCCTCTCGTCAAGGTCATTTTCAGGTAAAAAAATATCAGATGTTAATAATCTTTAATGGCAAAAGAATGCCGTAGCCTGTTTGAATGTTACAAAATGCATTAATTTGTACATACTTAAATTCGTTTTTGTATAGGTTTTGCTTGCAAATATTTTTTTGAAATGCTAAAATTTAATGGTTTTTGGTCATGCCACCATAATTTAGAATACAGATTCTGTAAATCCGAAATTTAAGGAGGGGAGTCATTGAACAATAGATCTCTGATATTCCTTTCGATGTTCCTTGCTGTGATAGCTGTTCTATTTAACATGTCAGCAAAGAAACAGCCTGCAGACGACGAGGCAAAAATGTTTGAGTTTATGAATCAACCACTTCAGTGGCGGGGAAAACCTGCACCTGACTTTACTATTGATTGCCTGAATAACGAAAAATTCATTTTTTCGGAGCATGTAGGCAAAAAAGTAGTTATCCTTAATTTTTTTGCAACGTGGTGTAATCCGTGCAAAGAAGAAATGCACGAACTTGTCCGTTTCTATGAAATGCACAGAAAAGACCCGGTAGTTTTCATCGGTATCAACGCGAATGAATCAGAAAACGCAGTCAGCAGCTTTATTCGTGATTTCTCCATAACATACCCTGTCGCAATTGATAAGAAGAACAGGTTGCAGAAACTATTTTCAGTCAGGTCCTTTCCTACCACTATATTCATCGGCGCGGACGGCGTTGTCCATATTTATGAAGTTGGACAGATCAAGAATGCCGACATCGCTTTTGACGAACCGCTGAAAACAGGCATGGAAACAATAAAAGCCGGCGCAGGTATTACGAAGGAAGGTTTTTTGGTAAAGTTGGAAGCAGAGAAGAAAAAAAATGCGACAGAGACCACGCCGAGGGCGAATGAGGAATCAACTGAACCGTCGATCACCGGCCGGGCAAAAACCATAGTTGAAAAAATGCGCTGCCCCTGCGGATGTTCCCATACCGTCATGGACTGTACCTGTTCGACGGCAAAAGATATCAAAGAGCAACTTAAGAAACGCGACATCTCAAGCATGACAGATGCCGATCTCATCAAATCCCTTAATCAGGAGTTTTGCATGAAATGATACTACATGCCGAAAACGTTTTGGTGAATTTTAACAGGGGTGCTTTCAGAAAAAAAATAAAAGCCCTGGACGACTTCTCCCTTTCCGTCCAAGAAGGAGATATCTTTGCCCTTCTCGGGCCCAACGGTGCGGGCAAATCAACAGCCATGTATTGTTTCCTCGGCCTTATCCGCCCGAACAATGGTGTCATATCGGTCCTTGGTAGACAACCTGAGCTCGGTTCCGACCTGTTTGGTAGGATAGCATACCTGCCGGAAGAGCCTCACTATCATCTCTACCTTACCGTAGAAGAAGCAGTTACGTATTATGTGCGGCTTTATGGAAATGGTCTGGACAGCAGGCGTGTGCGCATGGTGCTTGAACGCGTCGGCATGGCCGAGTTTCGAGATCTGAGGCTTTCGAAGTGCTCCAAAGGTATGAAACAGAAGGTCGGCATCGCTCAATGCCTTCTCAACGAACCAGAACTTATTTTCCTTGATGAACCGACGCGGGGACTGGATCCCATCGCGGTCAAGGAGTTGAGGGCCATCCTTAGTGAAATGAATAAAAAAGGAACAACGATTGTCTTTAATTCACATGTGCTTTCCGAAATTGAAATGATCTGCAACAGGGCGGCCATCATGAATCAGGGAAAAGTCATAGCACAGGACGAGATGAACCGTTTGCGTGGCATGGGCCTCGAGACCTATCAAGTCGAATTTGATCAACTGGATCCCGTTCCGGACTATGTAAATATTATAGTCAAGTCTCCTACTACTATTAAAGGTGAGATTCCGGCAGAAAGATTGAAAGACTTTGTACAGCTGGTGGATGGTTCAGGACACAAGCTGTATGAATGTTCGCTTAAAAAGATGTCGCTTGAGTATTCCTTTTTCAATATTTTAAAAGGAGGCGCTTGACGTGTATCAACAGCTTTTGGCAAATATGAGTACAAATCTTATTTTTTATCGGCGGAATAAACTCTTAATAGCCGCGTCGATTTTTGTCACACTTGTCCTTGGACTTACCGCGCTGCCCGCATTGTTCTTCTCATCACAAACACAGCACCTAGAGCAGCTAAACATGGTGTTCACGCATGTAAACCAGCTGGCGATGTGCATTGCCGCCGGGATCGGCCTGCTGATGGTCTCTCAGCATATTAAAGACCGTTCAATAAAAATGGTTTTCACCAAACCCTGCCTTCCAGAAATATGGCTTTTATCAAGCTTCCTTTCTGCAGCGTTCCTTGCATTCCTGCTCTATTGTGGATCGATCCTGATCGCGTCTGTTCTTGCTTCCGTCTGGAAGATGCCATTTCCCCTGGGAATTTTTTACATTACCCTCAACGAGTTTTTTCAGACCGTGAGCATCATTGCGTATGTTACTTTTCTTTCAGTTATTTTCCATCCAGTTCTTGCTCTTATGTTCCTCTTTGTTTTTCATGAAAGTTTGTTTTACTGGCTCAAGATTCTGATTGCCAGCGGAATTAAAGCGGCCAGCGCGAATGCTTTCATTCCGTTGTTGAAATTTCTCAAGGTGCTTGTGGATACTATATATATGATTCTTCCCACCTTCAGTCCTTATGCAGAGAAGACACATCAGGTTTATTCAAGCCTTAGGGGTTCCGACGGAGACTGGAGCATCTTGCTGCTGAATATTAGCTATTCGCTGATTCTTACAACGTTGTTTTACTTGCTAACAGTCTATGTGCTGAAAAAAAAGCGGTATGTTTAGGAATATAGAAATTATTTGCTGTGAACACGTGTGTAAAGACAAAGTTCCTGAATATACTGATCTGCAATAAAACTAAAATTAGCAGCTTTGCTGTGAAGAGAGAACGTGCTGCAATTTGCACAAACAGGGAAACAATTTGATTGGAGAAAATGGATATGAAAACAATTATTGCAACAGTGTTGGCGGCAGTTCTCATTTCAACGAGTGCTCAGGCAGAAAGCGGCAAGGTTGTCCCTTACGCCGGCAATTATAAATATGAAAGATATCATGGCAATTATGACGTCAACGCCGATGGAACCCATACCGAAACACATGACATCATTATTGGCATACTTACAGAAGAGGGCGTAAAATCATCCAACCAGGCAAATATCAGCTACAGCGAGAGTCTGGAGGAGGCTGTCCTGCTTTCTGCTTATACGCTTAAAAAAGACGGTCGCCGTATTGACGTCCCACCGGCAAATATTAAGGAACGTGAGGCTTATGCCGGAGGTGGTCCGATGTATAGTGATATAAAAACGAAAGTTATCATTTTCCCTGATGTCGCTGCTGGAGATAAAGTGGGTTACTCATACAAAATTATCCAGAAACAGGCATATTTCCCAGGGCACTTTTCTATAACCCAAACATATTCGAAGTTCATAGTCTATGATGACGTCCGGGTCAAGGTAACCGCTCCCGTAAATACCCTCAAGCTGCAAGTTTTTTCCGCCGGTGTCCAGGGGGGACGCACAAAAGATGAAAATGGCAGAATGCAGTGGGTCTGGACTTATAGAAACAACGAAATCGCAACTCCTGAATATGGGTCAGTTGATCCGATAGATTATGGGCCCCGAGTTATCGTCTCTTCATTTAAAGATTATGGCGCTGTTGCGGCAGCATATGAAAAACGGGCCAGACCAAAGGCTGTCGTAACGGACAGAATCCGAGTCTTAGCCGAAGCAATCACACACGGTATGAAGAGTCAGCGGGAACAGGCAAAAGCGCTTTATACCTGGGTTTCAAAAAATATCAACTATGCAGGGAATTGCATTGGGACCGGTTCTATTGTGCCGCATGACACTGACATGATTCTTGACAACAAACTGGGTGACTGCAAAGACCATGCGGTGTTATTGCAGGCGCTTCTTGCTGCCAAAGGTATAGAAAGTACGCAGGTTCTGATAAATGCCGGATCAAGCTTCAAGCTGCCCGAAGTTCCCTCAATGCATGTTCTTAATCATGTTATAAATTATATTCCCAGCCTTGATCTTTATGCAGACGCCACCTCCAAGCATATTCCTTTCGGATTATTACCCATGCATGAATCTGGAAAACCCGCAGTCCATACGGCCGATTTCACCGGTATTCACAAGACACCGTCTTCCAACTTCAAAATAAATACGTCAACCATGAAAATGATCATACACATTCACGAGGACGGTTCCGCGGACGGCGAGACAGTCAACGAGGAAACGGGCATATTATCGAGTGGTATGAAAGCATATATGGCTCACGTGGAGCCGAACATGGAGGATTATATAGTGCGGAGTATTATTGCACGAAGCGGGTTTACCGGAACCGGCACTCTGATCAAGGGAGATTTTCAGGACTTATCAGACCGATATATCTATGGCGCCAAATACCATATCACGAACATAGCAAACATGCCCGGGCCGGGCGGCTTTCTTATTACGCCCATTTTTTCGCATGTTTTACCGCTCACCTATGCCACGGCCATACTTAGTACCCCGAAACAGACTATAGACAGCATTTGTTTCGGTGGTATTTCCTCCGAGGAATATGTTTTTGTTTTTCCGAAAAACGTCAAAATCCTTACTCTTCCCAAGGATGTGCATTTTGACAATGGCGAAGAACGGTATGATTCAACTTATCGACAGGAAGGCAAAAAAATTACAGTCGTTCGCAAACTGGAAGACAGGACCCCGGGACCCGTCTGCACTCCGCAAGATGTGAACGGATTCCGGCTGTACGCTGAAAAAATTTTCAAGGATCTCCGGTCACAAATTATTTACCAGCCCGCATCGGAATAGCCGATGATACCTAGCGCGTGTGGAGTACACCGTCGAACAATGTCATTCTAGTTGCCAATTTCGCCTTTAAGCGTTCTTCTCAACTGACACCCTTTGATATCAGTCAGACGGTTCTATACGATGTTGCAATAAAAACCGATTTCTAGTCTGTTAACTCTCATGGCAGGAGGAGAATCATGAACAAGGCCGTGATGCTGATAAAAGCTTCTAAACAAATTTTCCCAAAAGGCATTATTCAAGCAAGCAGATTTATTTTTCTTTTTCTATTACTTTCTACAGGCTGTTTTTCCGTACAGGAAGCATGGAGCGAAGAAGCCGAAAAACTGGTTGTTGATCTTGATGCCGCACAGGTAAATATATATGAGGGAAGTGATTCTAAATCCACTATTTTTACGTTTGGCGGGAGTTATTTTCGCGGATTCTATCCAACTCATGAGTGGGAAATGCAAACGCTTACTCCCGACCAGTATCAGCTTAGCCATAAAAGCTGGAAGAACTTTTTCTGGAAGATTGATCGTGTCCAGAAAAAAGTGTGGCGTGTGAAAGGGACTGATTTAAAAAAGCAGGGAAGCGAAACAACGCTTTTACAAAACATTGTCGTAATCGCTCCGAACGACATGTCAAAAAAAAGCTGGCCTCCGAACGCAGCACCGATAAACGGAACAGAAACAAAACGAAATTTTTCAGAAAACAATATCCTTAAGGAACTTCAGAAAAATGATCCGGGTTGGGGGCATTCTCTCCTGATATCACTAAAGATGGAATCACCACAGATGGTTCTTGATCCAAATGATTCTTCCGTGGAGGTATTATTCGAAGATGCGATTATATCCGGCAAAGACGCCTCTGAAGTACGACACGTGAACGCCGATGTTTTTCAATTCCGCTTTACGAATAACAGGCCATTATATTGGCAAATCAATGTCAAAAGCTTGAGACTGCTTGAGTCATGGCAGGGTAATTTTGGTTTTCTCGGCGGCCGTCTTTCCTCACTTCCAGAAAAAGTTCATTTGGAAGACCACAAAGCTAATGCTCCAAAGAACGGTGTCACAGGCGATCTTACGATGGCCCGCTATCGGGAAAAATCGTCGCAATCAACCTGGCAGGATTCCGAAAAAAAATTGAATGAAGCTATTCTACTGAAAAAATCCTACGATATACTGATTGTTCCGTTTCAAGTCAACGGTTACGCAATTGACCGCGTTGATCGCTCCTTGATGACAAGGTACCTGGATCAGGCTATTGTGTCATTGACGGATTACAAAACACCCAGCCCTACGCTGGTTACGCGGACTTTGGGTGAAGGCGCCCGCACATATAATGATTATGATATTTTCCAACTGGCCAATAAACTTGATGTTAAACAAATCATACGGGGCTATGTCGGGCACAATTTAAATCAACGAATGTCTGTAACACTCCTCGTCCAGACAAGAAACAACGGGGAATACTTTTCTCCCGCGACAAAAATCGTAAAATATGAATGGCGCGATATCCTAATCTCTGATGAGCGTACTCCGGCGGAAGCGTTTGAAAGCATACTACATGATGTGACCGAGCGCCTTTTGCCACAAAAAGCCCTCAAAAGAACGAAAAAAATTATCTCCGAAGAACCCACCGTCACCTTGCCTCCGGACATCCTGAAGCTGTCGGCAGATTATCAATCACCGTTAATTCGCGCATACTATCTTCAATTGCTCGGCATGTTGCATCCGGAACAATCTATCGCCAAGGAACAGCTTTTTGCGCGGTCATTGACCGCCCTGCGGGAACTGGCTCCGCAATCATCTGCGTTTAAAGTTCTCAAGGCGCGCGCATTATTCTATCTGTACCGGCGTCCGGCTGCAGTCGCCGCTCTAGGCAGTCCAAACAATGCCGAAGAACGTGCTTTTTTAGCGGTGCTGAACGGGGATATCCTGTCGCTCAAACAGGGAATGAAAGACATTCATGATCCTTTGGCCGGACTTATAGCCCAGATTGAGCTGTCAGATCTGTACTGGTCCTACAGCCCTGACCAAGCACCGATATTGGACAAAGAATCTGTTGTTAAGACATACCCTGGATGGGAAAAGATACTAACTCGGCGTCTTCAGCATCGAGACGGATGGATCGTGCAGTCCAATCTGGAAACAAAACATGAACTGGATAGTTTATTCTCGATTAAAGACTTTACCGCACGGGACATTCTCAAGACCAAAATTGCAACCGGAGAACTCCGGGAGTACGATGATGACATCGTTTTTTCAGTTTATAATCATTACCACCGCTTGATGGAGACCCAGCCTGAATTTCTTCTTGCGCATGAATCAACTTCGGTTGTACAACGGGACATCCTTGATTTAATGGTTGCAGTCGGAGAATCCAATCTTCTAAAAATAATAAGACTGCGGCGGATGCAAGCCCTGAATGAAGAGATTATAGCTTTGATTGACAGCTATAAAATGATCTACCAGGGGCATCCCGAAATGGCACACCAAAAAGCGCTTGCGCTGTATAGTATGGCGTATGCCAGGCAGGGGCAGGCCAAGGAGAATTTACAGAAAGAAGCGGCACAACTGCAACGTGACGCCTGCTTCTGGTCACAGGGGCAGACATGGATTGCTTCACAAAGCTGTTTTCCGAACAGTTCTTACGATGCAGATTTCCCCCGCCGGTCATATTGGAAATTTTCAAATGACCCCAAAACACTGGCGGACAGGAAGTACGCAGGGTCACGTGAACATACGCAGCGCGACAACCTAATCATAACGAGCTTCGACCGAAATGAACTTATCAATAAGGAGCTCGCTCTTCTTTATACACAGACCGATTTTTCAAAACTGGCTGATTACCATAAGAAACTGAAAGAGATACGAATGGATGAAGAAGCTGATAACCTGCTGAAGAAAAACAATCAACGGTTTCTGGGCAACTCCAGCAGAATATATTTTTACGCGAAACTGGCGGAGGACGCCGGAAACGTGAACCAGGCGAGAACGCTTTTTGAAGAAGCTATTCTTCTTCAGCCAAATGACTGGAGCCCTTATCAAGGCCTGAGCTCTTTGCTAATACGCTCAGGTGACTACAGGGCCGCATCAAAAGCAGCACTGAGGTATCCTTTATTTGCAGCTCCAAAAAGTGGAAAAGTTGATCAAAATACCGATACTGTTGCCCTATCCAATCATGCCTATCACATCGGAAGCGACCTTTGGTGGACCGGTGCGCCGGAAGAGGCCAAACCACTGTTTCTTCTGTCCGCAGGCTACCAAACCGGTTCTGGAGCGGGAATGATCAGCGAGGCTTCTTTGGCTCTTATGGAGAGTGATTATCAGAAGGCGGCTCAAATTTATTTAAAAACTGCGAAACGCTACAATCAGCCAAGAAATTACTACTGGTACGCCGAATTGCTGCATGTTATGGGATTTCATAATGAAGCATGGTCTGTATTCTCTCAAACACAAAGCCGTTCAAATAATAATCTTGCGTGGAGTCCGGTTCTGATCGGCCATAGAATCGAAGGCAAAACGTCGGCTGAGCAACTCCGCTGGCTGAACGAACAGCCGGCAAGTGTACAGGCGTCACACGATGCCTACGAGTTTATTTTTCTCATTCACGCGCTCGATCGAACCCCCGGTACGAATCTTTCAAACCTGCTGCAGGAACACAAGAACTCGATCGAGCAATCAAAGCAGCAGCAACAATCCCCTGCTGTCCAGAAAATGAATCAGCAAAACCCTGAACCTGACTATTCCGTCGCGTTAAAAAAGAATCTTGCACAAAAATTTGGAGAACCAGCCATGCCTTTTTCGGAAGGTTATGCATATCTGAAAAAACGCCGCTTTTCAGACGCCTATGCAGCGCTCAAGGAGAGATTCCTGAATACTTGGATAAGAAAGGATATGTTCAGTTATGCGATCCCGTATCTTGCGTGGAGCGGCGCGAAGAGCGGAGCTTCAGCGGAAGTGGAACCATATCTGGCTAAATATAAAAAAGAACTAAATGACGATTTTGATTATTATCTTGCCATGGCTTTTTTGACGGGAAGCAAAAAAGAATACAACGAGTCAATCAAAAACCTTAAATCGGCTCGCAACCACCTGTTGAACGCAAACGGGAAGCGGTTTATGCCCGCATGGTATCAGCTAATGGAAACATGCGAATGGCTTTATAATGACACGGATGTTGAAACGTATCGGGAACTGCTTCTTGAATTGTCACGCGCATATCAAAAAATCAGGTCGATGGATTCATGGGCGTATGCATTCGAGGCGAAATACACGAAAATCGCTGCTGACCGTATGCGGGCTTTAGCCATGACGCTTTATTTGGACAAACGATCAGAGCGTATTTCCCGGTTTTCCAATTCCGAGAAAAAAAATGCCAAGGAGTGGCTTGAAACGAACAACCCATTTCTTCAGCAAATCCCCAGCATTCACAAAACAGAAACATGACTGAGTGCTGACTTCAATTGATGTATCAGTTTAGTTTCTGAAACCTTGTAATATAAGTCCCATCAGAACTGTTCTACTCACACGGCAGGGTGTCCTTCGGTTTCTGTCTAGAAAAATATTCTGTAATATAAGAATTTTTTGCTTTTTAAAAATACCTTATCCTTCTTGACAGCGCTTGACAGTATATATAAAGTAGCATGAATAAATTCAACGGGGGGGGGGGTGGAATATGAAATATTTTTTATCAGTTATCGCTTTCAGTTTGGTTGTGTTCCTGGCTGTTCCCGCTTTTGCTGAAGAAAGTAATGCATCATTTGGAGCGAATCAGTTTAGAATCGGCGTCGGTGGCGGTATTCCCTATGGCGGCTGGGGTGTGAATGGTGAATATCGCTTCAATAAATATGTGTCCGCTTCCGCCGGACTCGGCGTTTGGAAACATGAATCGCCGGGTTTTGCCGTAGGCGCGATGTTCTACCCTTTTAAAAATGACGGATGGATCAGTCCGCGATTTTCCGCTTATTTTGGCAGAGTTTCGACGTATGATTGGGGTAATCCGACGGGACATACCTATCGAGCCGTATATGGCGGCGCGGTGGGTCCCGGTTTTGAATGGCGCATCTATAAGAGGCTTACGTTTGGTTTGGATCTGTTCTATCTGGCAAAAAACGCACCTAACGGTTACAGACACGGCATAGACGCTTCCGCAGGGTTTGGGATCACGTTCTAAATATAGATTTAAACTTTTTTGGCTGATTGTTGTCCTGATCAAAATATTTATTGACGGGAATACTTTCAGCCTTTTTTTGCTAGAACCACAGGGTATTAATATGGTAAAATTTATAAGTTTTTTCAGCCGAGGAGACACTATCATTGGGAAACACAACGTGGGAAGTCGGATTAACGTTTTCAATCGAGCTCTTCTACAAGAGCTATGTGCCTGCCAAACTGCTTGGATGGGAGGAAGGCGCATTTCTGATGACAACGCCGGTCACCGCGCAAGGGGATCAGGCGGGTGTCAAGAGCAACGACACTATTAAAATGCGTTTTCTGAAAGAAGGGAACGCATACGGTTGCATAGCCGAAGTCATTCATATCCAGCACTATCCATTTCCTCTTATGTTCATCAAGTATCCCGCAAATATAGAGTGTGTGAAACTGAGAGTCTCACCGAGAATAAAAATCTATCTTCCCGCCATCTTGCATGACGCTTCGGGCGCTGTAGTCTCTCCTGACGCGACAATGCTTGATATCAGCGAAGGCGGCTGCAGGGTGGTAGTGCCGGCAAGGGAGGGGTTGAAGCTTTCCCCTGATGTTTCGTATGCGATCACGTTTCTGGCGCGCGACAAGGAATTCAAAGTGGCCTGCGACATGAAACAGCTGAAGGAGGAGACGGAATTTCACTCGCTTGGTTTGGAGTTCCGGAAAGATTCAGACCAGTTCAAACAGGAGCTGAGTTCGTTTCTCGACTTTCTGAGCAAATATGCCCGGGCATAGTATGACGTGAGTTTGTTGCGTGGTTTCTTCAGAGAGGCGTCCCAAAATTCGGTACCATAAGCGGACGAGTAATAAAGGTGTCCAGGGTATCGTGATTTCTAGAACTTGTATCTTAATACGACGCCGACATATGTGTTAATAACTATCGGCGAATTTAACTGCCTGCCCATGAGCGGACCTATGCTCAAGCTTTCCGAAATGGATTTTCCCAAATCAGAGAGATGCCTTACTTCTTCGGTGTTTTTCTTCAGCATAGCGACCGTTGCAGTTTTGTTATTCGATATAATTAAAATTTGTTTTGGCTCACTCATATGGTCATCGGTCGGTGTCTGCGGCTCTGACTGCGATGTTTTTGGAAAATCGGCCCCTGATTGATCCGATGATGCCTCGATGGCCGGAATAGAAGATAAATGAAAAACCGTAGAAAATATGATAATAAGTGCTATTTTATGCCAACCGTTAATCACATCCATGAGCCGTCCTCATCGCACGTAAAGTATTAGAAGCAAAACCATGATCATATTCTACCCCTACATCTATTTGATTCCAGTGACGGATATCACAGGGATGAAAATATTTCAGGGTTCCAGTTTGGTATTACAAGTAAAAGTATTGAAAACATTTTTTGCGATATTGACCTCTAACCGTAGAGCCGAGCCTACTGGGGCATATCTTGCATTGATCGGTGCGTTAGGTGCGATTGGCATCCTCAGTCAGAACTGTTTATGGAAGGCAGGTGTGATGAGAAAAAACGATACAATCAGTCCTGAGACCCGTTTCAGTTAAACCGCTTCATAATCGCTCAGGAAAAAATTTATGATGTTGTTCTTGAGGAGTTGCGAGAGGGCCAGAAGCAGTCTCACTGGATGTGGTATATCTTTCCGCAAATTGACGGACTGGCCCAGAGCGCAACTTCAAAATATTACACCATCAAAAGCGTTGAGGAAGCTCGGCAATATCTGGAGCATCCGGTTCTGGGTAAGCAGCTGGTGGAATGTGCTGAGTTGGTGCTTGCCGTTAAGGGGCGGTCTATTTCGCAGATTTTCGGCTACCCTGACGATATGAAATTCAAATCATGCATGACATTGTTTGCGCATGCAGCTCCTTCCCACGCGGTATTTGCGCAGGCCATTGATAAGTATTTTAACGGAGAGCAGGATGCGAAAACGCTTCAGATATTAGAAAAGGGTAAATTTAGAGACTAATAAGCTACTTTTTTATATTAGTGACAGGATAGATTATGCTCCATATGCTGTTATATTCTGCTAAGATAAGGGTGACCGAAAATGAATATCACAGAACGAGATCGGAAAATGGCTAACTTCTGCCGCAACGCGTGTCCCGTATGTAAACACGCCAGAAAAAAACAGTCAGGAGTGGCATTTCACTTTGTGAAAGAGGTTGAAGACAGGGTTTGCCCGTTTTGCAAAGCTTATGCACGGGTCTATGGAAAAAAATCGCATGAACCTGCGTGACGCAATACAGTATTGTTTAGTTGATGTACATGGTTAAAAAGATGGGGAGGCAAAATGAATCAGATAAGTCGTGGGTCAAAAGGAAAACAAAACTTTTGCTTTTTGATCGCGTTTTTTTTGTTTATGATTTCTGCCGCGCATGCTACAGAGCAAGCACAAACAAGTCCTCCGATTGGTTGTGATCCTTGCAAACATAACGACCTGATAGAACTAACCAGGCTCGATTCGACAATCCACCTCGATATCCGTTACGCCACGGACAACAATTTTTTCGGCAGGGCGGTATATTCCGAGCCGCGCGCGTTTCTTCAACGGCCTGCAGCGGAAGCGCTTGCTTCCGCCCACCGATGGCTAAAAGCGCAAGGTTATGGATTGGTGATTCATGATGCCTATCGACCCTGGTCAGTTACTAAATTGTTTTGGGACATCACGCCGCCTGCTAAACGGATTTTCGTCGCAGATCCTTCTATCGGATCCGTGCACAACCGGGGATGCTCAGTGGATGTGGGGCTGTATGATCTCCGTACCGGCCGCGAAGTTGAAATGCCAAGCGACTATGATGAAATGACTGAGCGCGCATTCGTTACTTACACAGGCGGGACCGTTGAGCAACGCACACGCCGGGATTTATTGCGAACAGCCATGAAGCGGGAAGGATACTTCTTCCCCTACCCGGAAGAATGGTGGCACTACGACTTCAAGGACTATCGTGATTATAGAATTCTAGACATTCCCTTTTCAGCCATCGCACCCGCGGCAGGATCCAGGAAATAAGAACCGGATCAAGCGCGTTAAGCGCGGTATTGTCCCGCACCTTATTTGTTCGAAGTTTAAAAAATGAAATGACGCAAAACGGTAATTTCTTTCTTCGTAACGGTTGCTGTGGATTTTTCTGGCAGGTTTGCGTGGAATGCGAATTATTGTTTAGGAAATTTCGCTGTCAGCATTCACGATGCACGGAGACTGTTGCGGCTTATGTTTAGCGCGTTCTGATGTAAAAAAACCTTTGTTTACGCCTCTTCCCTGATCTCTTTCAATATGCTTTCAATATCAATGCCTGTTTTATTGAGCCATTTCAAAGCCGACTCCGCGTCACGGAACACATTTATTTGAACAGGGGAATTGTCTTCGCTTATCAGCTGATGCATGCGACTCATTCCAAAAACGACATCATCCGGTGAAATAACCGCCAGCCTGCCGTTAGATGGATTTTTCTCCATTCTTCGTTCGGCTAACATGCGCATCTCTTCACTGGTATAGTGATGTTCAAGCCGGGTATTATCAAAAATTCCATCATAACTTGGAACAAAATCAGGATCGATTCTCAGGCGTTTGCTCATTTCCATGACGTCTTCCACAGGAGTTACTCCCCAGCTGCAAAATACGACGAGCTTGTATTCCGGAAGAATCCGATATTTAATCACTCTATCTCCTTGGTATTGGAGTCTGAAATGGGAGTATCTGTCCCAATTACATATGATATCATATTAGCAGTTTTCAACGCCGGTCGTCAACAATGCGTGCCGGTCCCTTGATCTTAATGGTTTTTGAAATTTCTGTATTAATTCTTCTGCTTTTTTACTGATTTAATGAACCGGCCAAAGGCTTTGTCCTTTTTTCGTTTGTCCAGATATGACATCCCGTGAAATTCCGACTCTTTTTTGAGCTTGATATAGTTTGCATAACGATCCTCGGACAAGTCACCATTCTCGACCGCGGCGCGGACCGCGCAACCCGGCTCGTGTTCATGGATGCAATCCGTATAACGGCACTGCGCGGAAAGACCGAGAAATTCTTCGAAACCCATGTTGACCCCATCGGTTGCACCAACAATGCCCAGTTCCCTCATGCCGGGCGTATCAATCAACATCGCGCCCTGGTTCAGAACAAGAAGGTGCCGTCGGGAAGTAGTATGGGTGCCTTCTCCCGTGGCGCTGACAGCTTTTGTTTCGAAAGTTTCCCGGCCGATAAGGCGGTTGATGAGAGTCGTCTTCCCGACTCCCGAGGAACCAAGCAGACAGTACGTGTTTCCCGAGGAGAGAGTCTGTTGAAACTCATCAAAGCCGGTACCGGTGACATTGCTCAGAGCGATTACTCTGGCTTTGGTGGCAGAGCTGATGATTTCGATCTTCTGTTCCAATTCATCGAGGGATATCAAATCCGTTTTGGTGAGTATGACAACCGGTTCAACATGTCCATCGGCCGCCATTACAAGATACCGGTCCAAACGGCGCGGGTTGAAATCAAAATGGCATGATTGAACAATAAAAGCGGTGTCTATATTGGCGGCAATCATCTGGACATCGACGTTTTCACCAGCGGTCTTGCGCCGCAGGAACGTTTTTCGCGGAAGCACCAGGTGGATAAGAGCTGCCGTGTCATTGTTGTAATAGTTTGCCGTCACCCAATCTCCGACACACGGCAGTTCTACGGAACTTTCAATTTGATAAGAAAGCTTTCCTGTCAGTTCAGCCGGAACTTCTCCGGATTCGTTCTTTATGAGATATGAGCCGCGGTCAACCGCGGTTACGCGGGCAAAGCTGCATCCCTCTCGTCGGAACTCTGCGGAATGTGCGTCAAACCATTGGTCAAATCCCAGATCAGTTAATTTCATAGAAGCGTACCATCGAATGGGGGTATGAGTCGCACGTCATTGTGCGTTGGCTTCGAGTCGTTTGTTGATATTTTGGTTTATTTCGTTCAGCGCTATTATATCGGGGTTCGCTGCGCTCTACTACCCGACCTGCTGACTTATCTTGTCGATCCAGTTTATACGGTGATTATGCATTGTCGTCTTTCGGCCCGGGCCAAAAATGAGGGTTCCAGGCTACTTCCCATAGATGTCCATCGGGATCGGCGAAGTATCCCGAGTAGCCTCCCCAAAATACGGTTTGGGCCGGTTTGACAATTTTTCCGCCAGATCGCACAGCTTGATCTAGAACCTTCACGACTTCCTCTTTGCTCGATACAACGTGTGCTAAGGTAATCCCTCGAAAACCATTTCCGCTAGGAGCAACCATAGCATCTTCAGCAAGCGCATCCCAAGGATACAGTGACAGCCATGACCCGTTCAACGTGAAGAAAGCGGCGCCTCCTTCAAAAGGCATACGAGGAAGGCCAAGTCCTTTTTCGTAGAACCGAACTGACCTTTCCATATCTGTAACACCGAGTGTAATCATGCTGACACGTGGTTTCATTTATCATTCCTTTCTAGATCGTATGTCGGGTTTCGCTGTGCTCTACCACGACTGTATCATGCAACACAACGCTAAAAGTCTATCATACTGAAGCATATTCGTAAATTGAAATTTCCTTAACAGGATAACACGCTACTGTAGTATCTTCATTAATATTGTACAATTGATAAATACACTACGACATAAATTCTACTCAATATTCTATCCGTTTAATTTATGCACTAACTTTTTGGTTGTTTGCACCGACTGAAGAGCAGCAAAAGGGATATTTCCTTGACAAGAAAGGTGTTTTACGTATAATAACTATCTGTTTTTAAAATTCATTACAGGAGTTATTGTTGACATTTCAAGAGCTTATACTGACTTTGCAAAATTTCTGGGCCTCAAAGGGCTGCGTTATTCAGCAGCCGTACGATACTGAGGTCGGAGCAGGAACATTTCATCCCGCAACCTTTCTTCGGGTCCTGGGGCCCGAGCCGTGGAGCGCGGCATACGTCCAGCCGTCCCGCAGACCGACGGACGGCCGCTACGGTGAAAATCCGAACCGTCTGCAGCACTACTATCAGTTCCAGGTTGTTCTGAAACCCCATCCCGAAAATGTGCAAGAAATCTACCTTGAGAGTCTTGTGCAGCTGGGCATCAATCCGCTGAAGCATGATATACGTTTTGTGGAAGACGACTGGGAATCGCCGACGCTCGGAGCGTGGGGGCTCGGCTGGGAGGTCTGGCTCGACGGCATGGAAATCACGCAGTTTACCTATTTCCAGCAGGTCGGCGGCATTGACCTGAAGCCGATTACGGCCGAGTTGACGTACGGCGTGGAGCGCATTGCCATGTATCTCCAGGGAGTGAACAACGTCTACGATCTCGCGTGGACCAAAAATGTAAAGTACGGCGATGTGCACCATGAAACCGAAGTCCAGTTTTCGAAGTACAATTTCGAGCTTTCGGACAAAGAAATGCTGTTCCATCAGTTCGAATCGTACGAAAAGGAATGCGACCGTCTGGTGAAGGCGGGCGTTGTTCTTCCGGCATACGACTACTGCCTCAAGTGTTCGCATACCTTCAACCTTCTTGACGCGGCAGGAGCCATCAGCGTGACCGAGCGCACGGGCTACATCGCGCGCGTGCGCAAACTGGCGAGGGCCTGCGCCCATGCATATCTCGCGAACCGCGAGGAAAAGGGCTTTCCGATGCTGAAAAAATAATTATTCTTTGCTGTAATGGGCACATCGTTTTTTGCGGTTGTCCGCCGTTACTATTTCTGGTTGTCAGGAGTTGTCTTTGTCAAAAGAATTTGTATTAGAGATTGGTACCGAAGAAATTCCCTCCCGGTTTCTGAATCCGGCAATTGAGAAAATGCAGGAGCTGTTCGTCGCGCTTCTCGCCTCCGGCAGAATCGCCTCGTTCGGAGAGATCAAGGCCTATGCCACTCCCCGCCGTCTTGCTCTGCATGCCCCCGAACTGGCCGAAAGCCAGGCAGACATTTCAAAGGAAGTGATCGGGCCTCCCAAAAAAGTCGCATACGATGCCGGAGGCAAGCCCACCAAAGCCGCCCTGGTTTTTGCTGAAAAGAACAAAGTGAGCGTGGACGCTCTTACCATCAAGGCCACGGACAAGGGTGAATACCTTGTGGCAAAGGTGGACGAGCGGGGTGGTGATACGGCTGACTGGCTCAAACAAATGCTGCCCGGCTACATCCTGTCGATCCCGTTCCAGAAAACCATGCGCTGGATGGACAAGGACATTCGGTTTGCGCGGCCCATTCACTGGCTCCTTGCCGTGTGGGGAGGGGCGGTTATCGATTTCGAACTGAACGGCATCAAAAGCAGCAATCTTTCGCGCGGCCACCGGTTTATGAGTCCCGGCGCATTCCTGGTCAAGGATTTCAAATCGTATCTTTCCCAGACGGAACCGAATTATATCACCGTCGACCCCGAAGTCCGCAAACAGCGGATCATAAAGCAGACGCAGGAGCTCGCGAAAGCAAAAAACGGCGTGGTGCTGGACGATCCGGGCCTGGTCGAGGAAACGGCGAATCTTGTGGAATATCCGGTGGCTGTGCTGGGGACCATTGACAAGGAATACCTCCGTATCCCCAAGGAAATACTGATCACCGCCATGCGCGAGCATCAGCGGTATTTCAGCGTGGTTTCAGCGAACGATGGCGCGCTCCTGCCGTACTTTATCACCATCAGCAACACCCGCGCCCAGGACATGGACGTCATCCAGGCGGGAAATGAGCGTGTGCTTGCCGCACGGCTTTCGGATGCCGCATACTTTTTCGACCATGATATAAAACAGCCGCTCGAAAGCAGGGTAGAGGGGCTCAAAAAAGTCACCTATCAGGAAAAACTCGGATCGCTGTTTGACAAAACCGAACGGGTAAAGAAAATGGCAGTGCATCTTGCCGGCCTTTTGAATGCCGACGCCTCAATTTCGGAACGCGCCGCTACCCTCTGCAAGGCGGACTTGATCACCGGAGTGGTGGGAGAGTTCCCCAAACTCCAGGGCGTCATGGGCAGGCAGTACGCGCTCCTTTCCGGAGAAGATCCGAAGACCGCGGACGCGGTCCTTGAACATTATCTGCCCCGGTTCGCCGGCGATACCCTGCCCGCGACACGGGAAGGCATGTGCGTGGGGATCGCAGACCGGATCGACACGATCGCCGGCTGTTTTTCGGTCGGGCTCATTCCGAGCGGATCAGAGGATCCGTACGGCCTCCGCAGACAGTCCGTCGCCATTCTGAACATGCTGTTCGAGCAGGGCCAGCGGTTGTCGCTCGATGCCCTGATTGCGGAGGCATGCAAGACATACGGTCTGGGAAAAAGTGATACACTGAAAGTAAAAACCGAAGTCCTCTCGTTCTTTGCGCAGCGGCTTGCCGGAATGCTTGCCTCCGAGGGACTTCGCTCGGATGTGGTGGATGCGGCGCTGTCCGTGGAATTCGATGATCCATTGATCGCGCGGGAAAAGGTGAAAGCGCTTGACGCGCTCAGGACGTCGGAGGATTATCAGCCTCTTGTTACCGCGCTGAAGCGGGCGGGCAATATTCTGCCGAAAGAATTTGAGGGCGCGGTGAAGAAGAGTCTTCTGAAACTGGACGCCGAGAAGGGGCTGTTTGCGGCCTATACCGAGATTGAAGGCCTTGTCAGAAAGAAAACGGCGGCGCTTGATTTCCGGGGAGCTCTTGCCGATATCGCGTCGCTCCGGAAACCGGTTGATGCATTTTTTGAAACAGTCATGGTAATGGACAAGGACCCGGATGTGAAGGCGAACCGGCTCGCGCTTCTTGCCGCGATTACCGGTCTTTTTTCGCAGATTGCCGATTTTTCACGACTGGTTTTGAGCACCGAAGAAAAAGCATAAGCACCTCTTTGCGGAGCGCGCGTTATGGATATTGTAAAAGTGTTTAAACAGTTTTTTTCAAGGGAGGATCGCTCTATGGGTATGGAGAAAAAATATATTTACTTCTTTGGCAGCGGCAAGGCGGACGGATCAGGCGGGATGAAAGACCTGCTCGGCGGCAAGGGCGCCGGCCTCGCTGAGATGACGAATGCCGGCGTGCCGGTTCCTCCCGGTTTTACCATTACCACCGAAGTTTGCAACCTGTTCTATGATCTTGGCAAACGCGTCCCTGACGGTCTGGATGATGCGATGCGCGAGTACATGCGCAAGATGGAAGACGCGCTGGGCGGCAGCTACCGATTTGCCGACCCGGACCGCCCTTTGCTGGTTTCGGTGCGGTCGGGGTCTAAGTTCTCCATGCCCGGCATGATGGACACGGTTTTGAACCTCGGACTGAACGACACAACCGTCCAGGGACTCATCCGGCTGTCGAACAACGAGCGGTTTGCCTGGGACGCCTACCGGCGTTTTATTCAGATGTTCGGCAACGTGGTCATGAACATCGAGAAGGAAGTTTTTGAACATATTATTAACGACGTAAAGAAAAAAAAGAAGGTGAAGCTTGATCTTGCTTTGACTGCCGAAGACCTTGCCGGACTTGTAGACAAGTTTAAAGCCAAAGTGCGGCAGGTCGCGAAACGTGATTTTCCTCAGGATCCGTGGGAGCAGCTTGCCATGGCACGCGACGCGGTGTTCGGTTCCTGGAACAATCCCCGCGCCATCACCTACCGGAAGCTGAACGATATTCCCGGCAACCTCGGCACGGCGGTGAACATCCAGGCGATGGTTTTCGGCAACATGGGAGACAATTCGGCAACCGGTGTCGGCTTCACCCGGAACCCTTCAACCGGCGCCAAGGAATTCTACGGGGAGTATCTTACCAATGCCCAGGGTGAAGACGTTGTGGCGGGTATCCGCACCCCGCATCCCATCACGGACCTCGAAAAAGAAATGCCGCAGGTATACCAGCAGCTGCGCGGGATAACCGGGAGGCTTGAGCAGCATTACCGCGATGTCCAGGACTTCGAATTCACCGTCCAGGAAGGCGTTTTGTATATGCTCCAGACCCGGACCGGAAAGCGCACCGCTTCCGCGGCGGTCAAGATTGCCGTGGACATGGTGTCTGAAGGGCTCATTTCCAGGGAGGAAGCCGTGCTGCGTGTCGAGCCCGCGTCTCTGGACCAGCTTCTGCACCCCATTATCGACTCCAAGGCGAGAATCAAGGTCATTGCCAGGGGGCTTCCGGCATCGCCCGGAGCTGCATCCGGAATAGTGGTATTCACCGCCGATGAAGCGGTAAAACAGTCATTGACCAACAAAGTAATCCTTGTCCGCCCCGAAACCACGCCGGATGACATTCACGGCATGGATGCGGCAAAAGGAATTCTGACCGCCCGTGGCGGCATGACCTCTCACGCTGCGGTCGTCGCGCGGGGCATGGGAAAACCCTGCGTATCGGGCTGCGAGTCCATTCGGGTCGATCTCAAAAACCAAAAGTTTACCATCGGACGCCTGACCGTAAAAGCGGGAGAATATATTACCGTGGACGGAGGCACGGGCAGGGTCATGCTCGGGAAGGTGGCCACAGTCGACCCGGCAGTGAGCGGTGATTTCTCCACACTCATGAAATGGGCCGATGAGTTCCGTGCCCTGGGAGTCCGGGCCAATGCGGATACGCCGCGTGATGCCAAAACGGCAAAAAAATTCGGCGCTGAAGGCATCGGACTGTGCCGTACCGAGCATATGTTTTTTGCGGAAGACCGGATCCCCATTGTGCAGCAGATGATCATGTCCAGCACGGTGGAAGACCGCGAGGACGCGCTTGTCAAGCTTCTTCCCATGCAGCGTTCGGATTTCAAGGGCCTCTTCGAAACCATGGACGGCCTGCCGGTTACCATCCGTCTTCTGGACCCGCCGCTGCATGAATTTCTGCCCAGCCGGGAAGAGCTTATGGTTGAAGTCGCCGTGATGAAGGCGAAAAAAACCCCCAAGGCGGTTATAGCGAAAAAAGAAAAGATTCTCCGGCGTGTGGAAGAGCTGCACGAATTCAACCCCATGCTTGGTTTGCGCGGATGCAGGCTTGGCATCATATATGCCGAGATCACCCGCATGCAGACGCGCGCCATCATCGAAGCCGCGTGCGATGTCGCCAAGCGCGGGAAGCAGGTGAAGCCGGAAATCATGGTCCCTCTTGTCGGAATCAGTCTGGAACTTTCGAACCAGAAGTCTATTATCGATGCCATAGCGCAGGAAGTGATGCAGAAGAAGGGCGTTCAGGTGGAGTATACCATCGGGACCATGATTGAGCTTCCCCGCGCTGCACTTATTGCCGATGAGATAGCGAGGGAGGCCGAGTTTTTCTCCTTCGGAACCAATGATCTGACCCAGACCACGTTCGGCTTCAGCCGCGACGATGCAGGCAAGTTTATCAACTATTACCTTGACAACGGCATTCTGGAGAAAGATCCTTTCCGGACCATGGACGACAAGGGAGTGGGGCAGCTCGTCAAGATGGGAATCGAGAAGGGTCGCTCCACACGCCCGAACCTGAAAGTCGGCATCTGCGGAGAGCATGGCGGCGATCCGGCGAGTGTTGAACAGTGCCACTGTCTCGGCCTTACCTATGTCAGTTGTTCTCCCTACCGCGTTCCGATTGCGCGTCTTTCTGCGGCCCACGCGAAACTGAAAGAAAAGGGCATAGGCGGTACGGTGACGAAATAACAGAGCTTGAACACAGAATAAGGGCGGCGTAAGCCGCCCTTCCTGTTTGCGGAACACGCAGTTTTTGCGGTTGCTGTACGGCACACAGGTTCTTTCCGGAAGGAGAAAAACGATGGGATGGTTTTATCTGTTCTGGGCCATTATTTTTGAAGTATCGGGAACTACGTGCATGAAGCTGTCGCAAGGTTTTACCAAAATCCTGCCGTCCATCTTGATGTTTGTTTTTTACGCTCTCAGCTTTGTCTTTCTGACGTTTGTTCTCAAAAAAATCAACGTGAGTGTTGCCTACGCAGTGTGGTCCGGTCTGGGGACCGCATTGATCGCCGTCATCGGCGCCATCTGGTTTAAGGAGCCCGTGCATGCAATAAAAATAGCCTCAATAGGGCTGATTATTCTGGGAGTAGTCGGCCTGAATCTGGTCGGTGAAATGCATTAGCGCAGGTAGAGGAGAGCACAATGGATGATGCCATGCAGAAAAACGATCTCGAAGACCGTCTCCAAAAAGTTGAAAAACAGCTTGCCCGCATGGAGTCGAGTCAGACTGCCGTGGAAGTTCCCATGCTGCATCCGGCGCTGCTTTTTGCGCTCTCGGTGATATCCGTTTTTCTGGGCTATTTGGCGGTGGGATATCCGCAGCATCTGTATCAGTTTCTGTTCAGCGGTTTGCTGCTTCTTCTCTTGTATCATCGCGGTTTTCTGCGCATGGCGCGTGGATACTGGCGCTGGCCGCAGGTCGCGCTGAATTTTCTCCTGCTGTGCCTTTTTTTTAAATTTCTGATCGGAGGCGGGGTGACGTTTCCGTTTGACTGGCTCAAACTGCCGGTGATCACGAAAAGTCCGCCTCCTGCAGACCCTTCGTGGTATTCTTCCTTTATTCCCGATTATACGGTCCAATGGCAGGGAATTCCAAAAATCTCGGATTGGAGCATCGATATCACGAAGCTGCAAACCATCTTTCTGCTCGCAACATTTGCAGGAATGCTGTTTCGGTTCGAGCCGTTCACTTCTATTACGGCCATGACCCTTCTGGTCATTTCGGTTCCCGCCTATTTGCATTACAACTGGGACTGGATGGTCTTGTTTCTTATCGTCGGCGCGGTTTCGCTCTATCTCCAGTCGGGGTCGAGGGCTGCTTCCCGAATGCTTTCAAACAGTATGTGATACTTGATTAATCCATGGGTCGCTGCGGCGGTCGACACTCTAGTGCTCTGTTGTCATGCCGGAATATTCTGGTGCATGGGCCGGCGGACAGGAGGTACGTATGCCAAAAGTTGCGATGATTCTTGCGGATGGATTTGAAGAAGTTGAAGCGATGGCCATCGTGGATGTTCTGCGGCGGGCCGGGATCGAAACAGTCATGGCGGGCCTGCACGACGGCCCGATTACCGGCAGCCGGAAGGTGCGCGTACTCTCCGATGCCCTGATTGATGCGGTACAGTCCGATGACTTTGATATGCTGGTCCTGCCGGGAGGACAGCCGGGAACGGACAATATGAACGCGGATGGCCGTGTGGCAGACCTGATCAGGGACTTCTCGCGGAAGGGCAAGCTGATCGGCGCAATCTGCGCCGCCCCCATGGTTCTTGCCGATGCAGGAGTACTGCAGGGGAAGCATGCCACTTCATATCCTTCCTGCCGGGACAGGGTACACGGCGCCCTCTATGAGGAAAAAACCGTGGTCACGGACGGAAACATTCTGACCAGCAGAGGACCCGGCACGGCGCTGCATTTCAGTCTTGCCCTTGTGGAGCGTCTTGCGGGCAGGGAGAGGGCACAAGCAATCAAAGAGGCGATGCTGGTAGTCTAGCATTCGGTTCAATACATCCGTTCCGATGTTCTGGTTCTGGATTGCAAATACGCGAAATTTCCCAAATCCGATCCAGCAGACTGAGAACGCTGCACACGCTTCAAAGATCCCGAACGGAACCCCGATCGGGGAGACACCCTTGACAGGTTTCGCCGTCAATGATAAGGTTCATGCATGCCGAAATACGGGCTCTTTTCTTATTTCCTTTCAACCATACTTTCACTTGTTTTGTTTTTGTTCAGCGCCTCCCTTGCAGCGGCCAAGTCAACCGTAGATGAAATTAAATCGCGCGGCGTGCTGCTCTGGGGATCGGACTCCGAGGGCGGTGCGCCCTATGTGTTTCCGGACCCGAAGGCCCCCTCAAGACTCATCGGGTTTGAACTCGATATTGCGGAAGCAGTGGCAAAAGAACTGGGCGTCAGGGCGCAACTCGTTCAAACGGCATGGGACAGCCTGATTCCGGCGCTTGAACGCGGGGATTACGATCTGGCGATGAATGGCCTGGAGATCATTCCAGAAAGGGAAAAAAGAGTCCTTTTCTCCAGACCATACTATGTTTTTACGCTCCAACTGATGGTCCGGAATGAAGAGCAAAACATCAGAAGCATTCAGGACCTGCCGGGAAAGAAGGTAGGCACCCTTGCGGGTGCTGTCGCCCATGATATGTTGAAACAGATCGGCAACGTGGACGTCCGCTCCTATTCGGCGGCCTGGCCCTATGAAGATCTTGCCCTCGGAAGACTGGACGCTGTTTTTCTTGATACTCCCATCACGGTTTATTATGGAAAACCGGATGCACGGCTCAAATACGCCGGTCCTCCGGAAGGGGAGGGATTTTACGGCATCGCAATCCGGAAACAAGACAGGGATCTTAAAGACGTTGTTGACAGGGTCATTGACCGGCTGCTTCGCACCGGTGAATTGAAGCGGATCTATGAAAAGTGGGGCCTGTGGGACAAGGCACAATCAAAACTTTCCTCCTACAATATGGCGACAACCGATGCGGGGCGGCAGTTTCGCTCCGAGAGTACGAACACTCCGCTGTATACGTTTTTCCCTTCGCTCCTGAAAGGAGCCGCAATTACCGTCCTGATTTCTGCTGCGTCCATGGCGCTTGCAATGCTCTTCGGTGCTATGCTTGCCGTGGCCCGGGGATACGGACCACGGCCTGCTGGAATTGCCGCAACTGCCTATGTGGAAATTTACCGCGGTACGCCGCTTCTCATACAGCTCTTTATCCTGTACTACGGCCTGCCGAATGTCGGCATCACGCTGTCGCCGCTTGCCGCTGCCGTCATCGGTCTCGGAATGAACTACGCGGCCTATGAAGCCGAAGTTTACCGTGCGGGCATGGATGCCGTACCGCGGGGCCAGATGGAGGCCGCTCTCTCGCTCGGTATGGACCAATCTCTTGCATTGAGAAAAATAATTTTCCCCCAGGCTTTCAGGGTCAGTCTGCCTGGGGTAACGAATGATTTCATCGCCCTGTTTAAGGATTCCTCCATTGTCTCGGTCATTGCCATGGTGGAGCTGACCAAAACATACGGCATCCTTGCGGCCACGACGCTTCGTTATTTTGAGCTTGGCGTCATCGTTGCAATTTTGTATTTCGGTATGAGCTATCCGTTGTCACTCCTCGCGAGAAGACTGGAGCGGAAATTAAAAGGCAAGCGTTAAAAAAGAGCATGTGTACAAGCACAGAATGGGCTTAATCCATCGCACAAGAAGATACGTATGATTACCGTCAGCAACCTTCACAAGTCATTCGGAGAGCATCGGCTGTTTAAAGGGATCAGCCTCGATATTTCCCGCGGAGAGGTTGTCGTTCTGATCGGCCCTTCAGGCAGCGGCAAGAGCACGTTTTTGCGGTGCATCAACGGGCTTGAAACCTTTGACCAGGGCGAAATCGACATCGACTCGATAGCCCTGCATTCCATCAACCGGTCGGCGCCGTCTCGAAGAGACCGCGAAGCCATCAGGCAGGTCAGATTGAAAGTGGGGATGGTATTTCAGCAGTTTAACCTTTTCCCTCATCTGACGGTGATGGAGAATATTATAGAAGCGCCCGTGAATGTGCATGGCATTGACCGGGCAACAGCCGAAGCGGAAGCGCTTGTATTTCTGCACAGAGTCAATCTGGAGAAAAAAGCGGGGAGCATGCCGGAAACTCTTTCCGGCGGAGAGCAGCAGCGCGTGGCCATCGCACGCGCCCTTGCCATGAAGCCGCAGGCAATGCTTTTTGACGAGCCCACGGCATCACTGGATCCGGAGATGGTGGGGGAGGTTCTTGCAGTCGTCAAGGACCTTGTGTGCCGGGACAACATGACCACGCTTATCGCCACGCATGAAATGAGCTTTGCCCAAGAAATCGCGGACCGCATCATCGTTTTTGACGACGGCGACATCATTGATGCAGGCACACCGGAAGAAATTTTTCTGAACCCTCGTCACGAAAGAACCAGGTCCTTCCTCAGCAGGGTCCGCACGGGTACGATGTCCTCTCCTTGACGACCACGGTATGCGATGCTACACTGATTACATGGCATGAGCAGCGTGTAGTCCGCAAGCACCGGCATCCCGAAGCGGGATGTTCAGTGCGGTCCTTTCCAATGTTCTTATGAAATCCGGCGACGACCAGAAAAAAACAGAAAACACCAACCGCGTCCATGATTGCATCATTATCGGCGCAGGCCCCGGCGGCCTGCAGGCGGCTATCTATCTGGGTCGCTACAACAGGGACGTCCTTGTCCTGGACCGGGGCGGAGGAAGGACCTGGCACGCGCAGCACATTGAAAACGTTCTGACTCATCCGGAAATCGCGGGACGGGAGATCATAGAGCTTGGAATTGAGCAGGCAAAACAGTTCAATGTGCAGGTTGAGCGCGTGCGCGTAACGACGGTGAAGAAGGATGAAGTATTCACCGTACTCACCGAAAGAACGGTATTTCGCTCGAAATTCATCATAGCAGCGTCCGGCGTGTACGACATTCTCCCACCCATCGAAAATGTGCATCGGTTTCTGGGGACAAGCTATTTCACCTGCATTGATTGCGATGGATACAAAACCAGGAATAAAAAGACCATCGTCATCGGCAGTTCGCTCCATGCCTACAGCCTCGCGCTTATTGTAAAACGGATATTCACCAGTAATGTCACCTTCATTCCCTATCAATTCAACCTTGTGCAGTCATTTGCAGAGGTGCTGCGCGACGAAGGTGTTGCGCTGATTCTGAAAAAACCCGTGCGCATCATCGGCGGGAGCGCGATCGAGGCACTGGAGCTTGAGGACGGAGAACGCATCCCCTGCGAAGCCATCATGTCTCATTTCGGCTTCAGGCTGAACGATGATTATCTGGCAGGACTTAATTTGCAGAAGGACGCTGTTCGGTTTAAATACGTCACGAACAGCGCGTATGAGTCATCATTGGGCGGCCTTTACATCGTGGGGCCGCTCAATACCGGCCATGATCAGGTCATTATTGCTGCCGGAGAAGGAGCGGTCGCGGCGCTGGACATCAACAAGCGGCTGCTGGAAGAGATGTGGGGGAAACGACATCCATGACCACGCAAAAGGCCATCGATTATTTCCCCGGTCCTTTGCTCCGGATATCAGCGCGATGCATCATTTGCGATTCAGGAATCCAGAACAGTTCGTATTTTTGACAGCAGGACCTTCGGCGGCACGGGCTTGTTGATCAAGGTTGTTTTCTCGGGGATTGTTCCACCCTGGACCAGCATCTGTGCTGTATATCCGCTCGAAAAAATGATTTTGATGTCCGGTCTGATTTTTCTGATTGCTTCGTAAGCTTCCCTGCCGCTTTTTTTAGGCATGATTACATCAAGAATTACCAGATTGATGGCTTCTTTGTGATCGCTGAATTTTTGTATCGCGTCTTCCCCGTCGCGTGCGGTGATGACGGTATACCCCTGCTGGCTGAGTATAATCTCCGTAAGCTTGCTTACTTTTTCGTCATCTTCCGCCACGAGAATGGTTTCCGTTCCACCCACGGGCAGAGCCGCCTCTGTCTCTGTTTCGCGGGAAGCGTTTTTTTCCGAGTGCGCCACCGGAAGATATATATGAACGCAGGTGCCGTTTCCAGGCTCGCTGTAGAAGGTTATGTATCCTTCATGCTGCTTTATGATGCCGTATACCATGGCAAGTCCCAGGCCGGTTCCTTTTCCCGGTTCCTTGGTCGTGAAAAACGGGTCGAAGACTTTTTCCAGCGTTTCCTTTGTCATACCCGTTCCGGTATCGCATACTGAAATCAACGCGTAGATCCCCGGCTTACCGGTGCCGTGAGCGCGGATGAAGGCCTGGTCCAGTTCCACCAGTTTGGTACGGAAGTTAAGTTGCCCTCCCTGCGGCATGGCGTCCCGTGCATTGGTCGCCAGATTCATGAGCACCTGCTCCATCTGGCTGGCGTCGGCCAGGGTGATGATTTCTTTGTCCGCAAGGTCGGTGGTCATTTCAATGTCTTCACCGATGATCCGGGAAAGCAGTTTCTTGAATTTCAGGATAAGATCATTAATGTTCAGCAATGTGGGATTCATTACCTGCTTCCTGCTGAAGGCCAGGAGGCTCCGGGTGACTTCGGCAGCCCTGCCGCCGGCCGTCAGTATCTGTTCTGCATATTCCCTGGCTGTCGCATCAGTGCCGATTTTTCTCTTGAGAAGTTCTCCATATCCCAGTATTGCCGACAGAACATTATTGAAATCGTGCGCGATGCCGCCGGCAAGCTGGCCGACCGCCTCCATTTTTTGCGCCTGCTTGAGCTGCTGCTCAAGTCTTTTGCGTTCGGTGATGTCATGGTTTATCCCGCGATATGCAATGATAACGCCTTCGTCGTTCCGCAGCGCGGTGACCGTGGAAAGGACCGTCAGCTTTTTCCCGTCTTTCCTCTTGAATTCCAATTCATAATCCTTGACAAAGCCTCTTTCTTCGAGGACTTGCATATAGGCTTTTCTGTCTTCGGGATTTACGAAGATATCGGTATTGATGTCCAGGCGCAGCATTTCTTCCTTCGAGGCATAGCCAAGCAGGTCTATAGCCGCCGGGTTTACATCAAGATACCTTCCTTGCGGAGTGCTGATGAATATTGCGTCTTTCGATTCTTCGAAGAGTGTCCGGTAGTTTTTTTCCGATTTTTTGCGCTCTTCGTTCTGGCGTTCAAGTGCCTCCGCCATTCCGTTAAAACTGTCGCCCAGCTGGCTTATTTCGTCATGATGTCCGGCCACGTTCACCCGGACACCCAGATTCCCCTGCGAAAGATCTTCAGTGGCTTTTGTGAGTACTTTCATGCGGCGCAGGATGAAATAGCTCCCCCCGATCCACGCGAGGGCAAGGGTCAGCCCGGCTATAACCAACAGCGTCAGAAGGCTTTTCATCAGGGTCTGATTAATCTTGAAAAACGCCGCGGCGCGGGAGGTGCCGAACACAACATGCATACCGTTGTCCGTTCCCTGCACCGGAGTGAACGCATAGATCCGCCACATATCGTCCACACCCCTGTCCACGCTAATGCCCTCGTTCTGCATAAGGATCGCCTGAGCGAGGCTATACCGGGCAACGCTTTTTCCCATCCAGGCATCGGGGTCAGGATAGCGGTAGAGGAGAGTTCCACTGTGGTCCACGATGGTCAGAGTGGACTGGTCAGGCAGCTTTATTTTATTCAATTGTTCCTTGAACCAAGCGAGGTCAATGGCGACATATACAACGGCTTTCAGAACGTGCGTTTTATCAAGTACCGGCGACGCTAATAGAATTGTCGGCCTATTATCGATCCTCGACAGTTGATACTCGCCGAGCGTCAATTGCTTTTTTTGAACCGCGGTTTGAAAATAAAGCCGATCAGAGACATTTACCTTTTTTTTGAGGGGAGTGGCGCTGCAAAAGATGTCACCTTTGAGGTCTATCGCCGCTATATTGCCGTACATGGGCAATTTCTTTTTGAAATCGGCGAAATAAGCGTTGCACGAGGCAGCATCATGGTTCTGGACGGCGGGCAGCTCCGAGAGGACTTCAAGAATCTGGTGGGCGCCTTCTAAAAGCTGTTCGATATTATTGGCGGCCAGTTTTGCCGTCCGCATTGTTTCAGCGCGTATCTCTATCTCTTTTTGGTTTCGCTGCTCCGAGGCGGTGTATACCAGAAGACCGAGGGTCGGAATAATTGCAAGAATGACCAATATCAAGAGGCGGGCGCGAAGGCTTGAAGAAAAAAAAGCAGACATGTTGTTCTTTCACTACTCTGGTGGATAACGCAACACCAACCGGAAAAGAAAAGTGCTTACCCCCAGTCTTCTTTTTACTCCCAGAAATAATACTAATATACTACTCCACCTGCAAAAATAAATAAAGTAAAAAATATAAATTCAAATTTTCATTGGCCATCAGCTGCAGAGGTAATCAGGCGGTTCACAGTCGTGTCTTGTCAGTTTTAGCTTTACGGCGACTTCGAAAAATATTTATGGCTTTAACTGTACGGCAACTTGGAGCGTAAGCGTATGGCTTCCGTTTTTTACGATAATCTGCGCTTTGCCGGATCCGCTATTCCCATCGGAAAATCATGGAGCCAATGGAAAGGAAAATTGCCGTCATGATCACAAGAACCACCAGGTGAGGCGCAATGTCCGTAAAGCCGGCCCCTTCGGTCATGATCGCGCGGGCGCCGTCAACAACGTGGGTGAGCGGCAGAAACTGGGCGATTTTCTGGATAAGAGGATTTGTGCCTTCGAGCGAAAACCAGACGCCTGAAAGCAGCATCATGGGCCAGGTAAGAAGGTTCAGTATGCCGCCTGCCAACTCTTCACTTGACAACCGGGCGGCAACGAGCAGCCCGAGCGATATCAGGCAGATTGCTCCGATGACGGAGACGAGAAACAGGTTCACATACGAACCACGCATCTGGAAATGAATGAAATAATCACAGCCGACATAGACAGCTACGGTAATCGTCTGGATCAGGAGCAGCCGCGACATCATCTGGGCAAGCAGGAACTCAAACGGCCGGAGCGGAGTTGCTTTCAGGCGTTTTAAAAATCCATTCTTGCGGTACCGTACGATCACATATCCTACTCCGAAAAGACAGCTGAACATCATGTTCATGGCAAGGATGCCCGGAACAACCCAGTCTACGTATCGGATCTCGCGCCCCTGGACCGTCAGCCGTTCATAATCCGTATTCGCGGATCCTTTGAGCAGGCGTTCTAGTACGTATCCGTTCGGTGCGTTTTCATTGATCCAGTAACGCTTTCCGGAACGCAGATCGATCAGCATGTCGAGCTGAAAATGTTCAACCTTATCGACGGCCTTGTCCGGATCTTCAACCGGAATGAACTGAACGTACTTCATCTCGAAAAAAACGGTTTCTGCCGGTTGCAGGGCGGCGATATCGCCCATGACGCCGACCTTGAACATCGGCTTGGGTTCTCCGGAAAAGACGACGGCAAACCCGAGAACAAGCAGAAGCGGAAAAAAGATATTCCAGCCGAACGACGACTTGTCTCTGATAAACTCCATGTTCCTGGCATGCAGGATGGCCAAAAAACGTTTCATAATTTCTGTTTTCCGATGTGCTCAGCTCCGCAGCTGTTTGCCGGTGAGCGCAATAAACAAGTCTTCCAGGCTCCATGACCGCATGTTCATGCGAGACAGTGAAACCCCGTTGTCCAGCAGCTTTCTGATCGTGCCGTCGATATCGTGTGTTTGTATCTCCCGCCAGCCGGGCTGGTTTGAAGCGCGAAATTCCATCCAACCATTGTTGCCGGTCAGATCTTCCTCCGGGATCTGCAGCACAACATCGCCGAAGTGCTCTTTCAGCAACTGTTCCGGTGTCCCCTGTGCAATGATTTTTCCCTTGTCCATGAAGGCGATTTCGTCGCAGAGCGTATATGCTTCCTCCATATAGTGCGTTGTAAGAACAATGGTTTTATTACGTGACTTGATAAGATTGATCAAGTCCCAGAAATTCCGGCGGGACTGCGGGTCGAGTCCGGTCGTGGGTTCATCGAGGAAAAGCACTTCCGGGTCGTTGATCAGCGCGAGGGCCATAAGCAGCCGCTGGCGCTGTCCGCCCGAAAGCTTGCGCGTGTCGCGGTCAAGAAACTCATCAAGACTGCAAAGCCGGATGATTTCTTCCAGAGGCATGGAATGGGGGTACAGTTCTCTGAACAGTTTCAGCGTTTCTTTGACAGTCAGAAATTCCTGGAGCGAGGTCACCTGAAACTGGATTCCGGCTTCCTTGCGGAATGTTTGGCCTGCAGGCGCGCCTTTGTAGAGTGTAAATCCGGAATCCGCCGGTTTAATGCCCTCGATTATCTCAATGAGCGTTGTTTTGCCGGCTCCGTTCGGGCCCAGCAGTCCAAAGCAGATGCCTTGCATGATGGAGAGGGTCACGCCGTCCACGGCCCGGACGCCGGGATAGATTTTTGTGAGGTTGTGTGTTTCGATTATCGGTGCCATACTGTTCCTAATCCATAAAAGTACAGTAACATGCTGTTTTTTTACTGTCAAGTACACCTGAAATATCCGTCAATCCCTGCGAGAGAGAATCTTCCGCTCCTGTCAGAAGAGGACTCCACTTCTTGATTTATGCCGCGAAGTAGGATATCGTATATATAACAGGTTCCCCAAAAGGAGCGAACGGAATGGGTATGAAAATGCCGGTACTCTTTATCGGGCATGGTTCGCCGATGAATATTATTCTGACGAACAGCTATACCAGACGTCTTGTCTCACTGGGGAAGCGCATTCCGCGGCCCCGGGCGATTCTGGTTGTCTCAGCACACTGGCTTACGCAAGGAAGTTTCGTGGCATGCACGGACCGTCCCCGGACGATCCATGATTTTTACGGGTTTCCGGAAGAGCTTTACCAGATGCGCTACCTTTGCTCCGGCTCTCCTGCTGATGCGCGGTTTGTTGCGGAATCGGCTCGGGCTGCACCGGTCGTCTGTGATGGGGGCTGGGGACTTGACCATGCGGCATGGGCTGTGCTGAAACATATGTATCCGGCGGCGGATATTCCCGTGTTCGAGATGAGCCTTGATTATACCTACAATGAATGGCATCCAAAACCGATCCGGTATCACTACGAACTCGCGAAAGAACTCAGGACGCTTCGCGAAACGGGTGTGCTGATAATCGGGAGCGGTAATATCGTGCACAACCTCTCGTTGATTGATTTTGGTGATATGGACGCGGAGCCGTTTCCGTGGGCGCAGGAATTCGACGAACAGGTGAAGGCAAACCTCCTTGCCGGAAATCATCATGATTTGATCAACTACCGGAATCTGGGAAAAGCTTCGGAGCTTGCCGTTCCGAGTCTGGATCATTATCTTCCGATGATTTATGCGATCGCACTTCAGGACAAAAATGAACCGCTTACCTTCATCCACGAAGGATTTCAAAACGCCTCCATATCCATGAGATGTTTTCAAATCGGCTGATCCGAAGTCCGCTTCCCAGAACAAGGGTATGATAGTGACAAGCGTAAAATTCAGAATTAATGAATGAGAAAAGGTGCGTGCAGTGCGGGAAAACAACGGAAAAATCGAATATCGCGCATGGGTGGTTTTTGCAACGGCAATCTGCATCAATCTGACCCTCGGGGTCAACTATTCCTGGAGCGTCTTTAAAAAAGCACTGGTCAATGACTGGCATTGGACAAACGTGCAGGCGTCATTGCCGTATACGGTTTACGCGACCATTTTTTCGCTTGTTATGGTTTTTGCAGGAAGAATGCAGGACAAAGTGGGACCGCGGAAAGTGGCCACACTGGGGGGGATCATCGTCGGAATAGGATTGATCTCCTGCAGTTTCACCACAACGCCGTTGCTTATGGGATGTGCTTACGGACTGACCGGAATCGGTTACAGCCTTGCTTTTTCTACGACAATGCCCGCAAGCGTCAAATGGTTTCCTCCCGGGAAAAAAGGCTTGATTACCGGCATTGTAGTCAGCGGCTCGGCATTGGCTTCGGCCTATTTCTCTCCTCTTGTCAACTGGCTGGTAGGTCTCTACGGCATTGCCCACGCCTTTTTGGTGCTGGGAATCGGGGTCTCTCTGGTTATTACGGTGATGGCGCAGTTTTTAACGAATCCTCCCCCGGACCATCAGCTGCAATACGGAAGCAGCGATGCAGCAGCACACGGAGCATCAGCCGCCGCTGCACGGGAAGTTGACTGGCGAGGAATGATCAGAACGGAAGTGTTTTACAAGCTGTGGCTTATGTATTTTTTTACCGCTTCAGCGGGTTTGATGATCATCGGACATATTGCCACGATTGCGCAGACGCAGGCGTTCTGGGAAAACGGGTTCTATCTCATTATCG
The DNA here is from genome assembly GCA_963663225.1 of Nitrospirota bacterium. GTDB lineage: Bacteria > Nitrospirota > UBA9217 > UBA9217 > UBA9217 > JBAZLV01. The sequence continues at coordinate 2,255,546 of OY760142.1, forward strand.
TGTTCGCCGTGTTGAACACGATCGGCAGGTTGATCTCGGGCTATGTTTCCGACACGTATGGACGGCCGAAAATACTGATGGTCGTGTTCTTGCTGCAGGCTGCCAACCTGATTTCTTTCGAAAGCTACACGACTCCGGCCCTCCTCGTGCTCGGGACGGTAGTGACCGGTATCTGCTACGGCGCGTCTTTTGCGCTGTTTCCGCTCGCGACTGCGGATTACTACGGCCTGAAACATCTCGGCGGCAATTATGGCCTGGTGTTTACAGCCTGGGGTTTTGCCGGTCTTCTTGGCCCTCTGGCGGCCGGCTGGGCAGTTGACCTGACCGGGACATATTCCATCGCGTATATGCTCTCGGCCGCAACGCTCTTTATCGCTCTTGCGCTGCTCATGACGATGAAATCAAAGACCGGCGGGCAAGGGCGTACGTGAATCCGCAGGCTTGGCTGTTTTATACGCTGGAAAAAGAGTGGGGAGTTTACCCGGACCGTGGCATTGCCCTGAGCTGACCACAGGCCGCATGGATGTCCCGGCCGCGGCTGCTTCTGACCACGGCCACGAAACCATGATTGAGCAAAAAGTTGCGGAAGGCGTAGACGCGGCTTTCGTCGGGCCGCTCGAACGCAGCGCCTGGAAACGGGTTGAACATGAGGATGTTGATCATGCAGGGTATTCCGCTCAGAAGTTTCATAAGCCTGATCGCGTCTCTGTCCGAATCATTGATTCCTTTGAAAAGGACGTACTCGATTGTGACGGTGTTGCCCGTGCGCTCGCTGTAAGAGCGAAGCGCAGCCATCAGGCGGGCAAGGGGATACGTTCTGTTGATGGGCATGATGCTGTCCCGTATTTCGTCCGTTGCCGCATTCAATGAGACGGCAAGGCTCGCGTCAATTTCACCGGGCATGCGTTCTATCGCGGGCGCGAGCCCGCACGTGGAGAGGGTGACCTTTTTGGGAGAGTAGCCCATTCCGTCCCGGTCAATGAGTATTCTGATAAATGACTTCACTGCCTGGTAGTTGCTGAGCGGCTCTCCGGTCCCCATGAGCACAATGTTGGTCAGGGGAAGGTTGGAAAGTTTTTGGGCCGCGAAGACCTGGTTCACCATTTCAGCCACGGTCAGGTTTCTTGTCAGGCCACCGGAGCCGGTAAGGCAGAAAGTACAGCCGGATGAGCAGCCTACCTGTGTTGAAACACAGAGTGTGACCCGGTCTCCGGTACCGGGAATAATGACCCCTTCCACGGTGTTGCCGTCATCCAGTGCATACAGAAGTTTTCGGGTGCCGTCCGATGAAACGATCTGGTCTTGGACGGTAAGTGACGATATTGTACAATGTCGCGTCAACTGTCCCCGAAAGGGCAGATTCAAATCCGCCATGCCTTCTATTTCTTCAATCTTCTTCCGGAACAACTGAATTGCTACGCGGGTTCCCTGACCGGGTTTTTGGGACAGATTTTGCGTGCAGTACTGCTCGATTTCGTCAGGAGTGCAGCCTTTAAGGTCAATACGATTGGTATGCATATGGTTTATGATTGGGGCGTCGGCAATATGCTTTGTGCCGTACCGGGATATTAATCCGGATCGCCTTGCTTTGCAAGCAGATAGTATGAAAATCCATTGACGCTGCACGGGGAACATGCTAAGAATATGTCCATATGAAAGTACTGCTCCAAAGAGTGTCGTCCGCGCAAGTTTCGGTTGGCGGCAGGGTGATCGGTGAAATAGGGCAGGGACTGCTGGTTTTTTTCTGCGCGGTAAAGGGTGACTCGGACCGCGACCTGGATTATCTTGCAAAAAAAGTTCTGCAGCTCAGAATATTCGAGGACGAGCAGGGAAAGATGAACCTCTCGGTCATGGATATCAAAGGAGCCGTGCTCGTTGTTTCTCAATTTACCCTGGCCGCTTCCACGATCAAGGGCAATCGTCCGTCATTCGATGCCGCGGAACTGCCGGAGCGCGCGCGGAACATGTATGAAGCATTTGTGAATAAATTACAAGCGGCGGGAGCGGATGTCCGGACAGGGGAATTTGCAGCCACTATGGCCGTTTATCTGGTGAATGACGGGCCGGTGACTATTTCTCTCGATTCACGCGAGAGAGACCGGCCACTGGAAAAACATCCTTGACAATTTCCGGCTTTCTCTTTATTATGTCAACTCACGCGTGCCGAAGTGGTGGAACTGGTAGACGCGCTGCGTTCAGGGCGCAGTGGGAGCAATCCCGTGGGGGTTCGAGTCCCCCCTTCGGCACCAAATTATAACCCATCTTTTTCCTATCTCCCGGACAATTTCTTTTTGCTTTTCTCTTATAAAGTCATTTCTATAACTCAATGTCTGTTCAATTAGTAAATTTGTTCTGAATTAAATATTAATAATTTAGAATGTATCAAAATGCATTTTATTGTACGAATGTGCTTAGTTTTTTTTCTTGTAATATTTGCCATTTTTCGATAATCTCTATGCGAATAGAATCCTTTAATACAAATTCCTACGACGATTTAATGCACTCTCCCGTGAGTATTTGTGATCTCTTTTCAGCCGTAGAAAACAGCGAATGATGCATGTAGATTCCAAGCCTTATCAAAAAGTGAAAACCGGACAATACTATGGAAGGAGCATAAACATGTGGCAAGAGAGAAGGTGCAAAATTCTGTTCACGATAGTCTTTTGTTTATTCATAACATCTTTGCAGGCCTGTCATACCATAAAATTTGAAGTAGAGAGTGTTCCGCATGAAAAGGTAGTCGAGGATACGAACTGGTTTTTTGTTGAAGGATTGTTCCCGACCCGCGATATTGATGTGTCCTTGAAATGCCCATCTGGAACCGCAGCAATTAAAGAACAAACGACGTTTCGTGATGGTTTTATAAGTTTTATATCCCTTGGTATAGCTACTCCAAGGTCTGTATGGTATTACTGCCTTCCTGAAAAACGCCTTGAGAATAAGCCAGTTGTAAGGCAATTAAAGGAGGGAACGCTATGAGAAAAATAATTCTAGTGCTTATCGTCATGCTATCCATCTCCGGTTGTTATCGAACCGTTTACTTGAACGTTCAAGGAGATAAGAATCCAACTAAGGTGACTCTTGAGCAGATAGAAAAACTTCCTGACTATGAGAATTCAGATTGGCTGCATTACTTTGTAAATGGATTAGCGCCTGACGAAAGAATTATTAACGCGGCACAAACGTGTGGTGGTGCTGAACATATCACAGGAATCACTACACGACAGACCTTCCTTCAAGGATTGGTTCACGGAGCTACCACATACTATGTGGTGAGCATCTACACCCCCTACGATGGTCATGTGGTGTGCGACAACACTAAAATATCCAAGCAGTAAATTGTTTAAATGAAAATTATTACCTAATCTTTTTAAGCAAGTATCTTTGGCTTGTATTCAGTTCAAATGTTGCAAGACTGCAATTTAATGAAAATTTAGGGGGTATCTTATGAAGATCAAAACCATCCATACTGCATTTATTTTGTTTATTTTCAGCACTATACTATTGACAAGTGCCTGCGTTAGCCGAACTATTCATGAAAATGTCGAAGACAAAGGACCGCAAGTAGTCGCAGCGCCTTTGCCGGCTGCGGAGCGCATGACAATTGGCATCGGCAGGTTCACCAATGAATCAGTCTATGGAAGCGGGTTGTTCACCGACGAATCCGGCGACCGAATCGGCAAACAGGCTTCAGATATGCTGGTCCGGCACCTGCTGGAAACGCAACGATTTAATGTAGTGGAACGACCGGATATCAGTAAACTGCGTTCCGAGGCTTCTCTGATGGGAAAAAACGAAGAGCAGTTTAAGCGAAACCTGAAAGGCGTGGATGCATTGATTCTTGGTTCCGTTGTTGAACTGGGCCGGGAAACCACCGGAGGAATCTGGCTGCTGGGCAAGGAAAAGACGCAACGCGCCCGTGCACGCGTGGTGTTGAGGATGGTTGACCCGAAAACAGGAGAATTATTTTACAGCCAGGAGGGGAGCGGTGATGCCACCATCAGCAGCAGTTCAACCCTTGGTTTTGGAGGAACGACCGGTTTTGACTCAACCCTGGAAGGGAAAGCCATCGATGCCGCCATTGTAAATCTTATGAATAATGTCGTTAAGACGCTGGATGCTCGCCGCTCTTCCCTTAAATAATGCTGCATACGGAGGCATATCGTGAAAAAGTGTTGTCTGGTCTTGCGCCGACAGATTTTGAGTACGGCTCCGGTGATCCGTTTCTGCCTGCTCGCTGGAGTCCTTCTTTTGGCCGGTTGTGCGCCGACTTTATATTATTGGGGTGATTACAACGAAAGTCTGGAGCAGCGCTATGAGAAAGAAAATCCGAATCGAGCCGAACAACTTCTGCGCGAGCAAATGACCGAATACAACACAGGGAATAAGGTGCCGCCCGGGATTTATGCTGATTATGGTTTTCTCCTGTATCGCCGGGGTGATACCGGTGGTGCAATTGCATTTTTTGAAAAAGAAAAAAAGACTTTTCCAGAGTCTGCCCTTTTGATGGACAAACTGATTAACCGCATTAAACAGAAAACGGCGCAGGATTCTTCTAAAACATCATCAGCGGGAGAAAACAAGCCATGAAAAAGATAATATTTCTCTTGGCTGTTCCGCTGATTTTATTGTCCGGTTGTGCTTTATCGACAAAACCCGATCTTGCGGCCTTCTACGCTCATCAGCCGCGGTCTATCGTGGTGGTGCCAGTTGCCAATGACTCGCCGGAAATTACTGCGCCGGCTGTTTTTACCCCATCACTTACCATGCCGTTGGCGGAACGAGGCTATTATGTTTTTCCCATCTACTTGACGGAAATGCTGCTGCGCGATCTGGGTTTGAGCGAAGCAGGACACATCCATCAGATGCCACCCCAGCGTTTTCTGGAACTGTTTGGAGCAGATGCAGTGCTGCTGATAACCATTAAAGACTGGAGCACAAAGTATATTGTAATATCCTCATCCATCGTGGTGGCGGCGGACTATGTACTGAAGGACACCCGCACCGGCATGATTTTGTGGCGGGGCAATCGGAGCATTATTAAACAACCGAACAGTGGCGGAGGAGGTTTGATCGGAATGCTGGTATCTTCAGTTGTCCATGCACTAATTACGGACTACAGGCCTCTGGCTCGAGAGGCCAACAATACAGCATTTCTCCCTCCGCATGGCCTGCCCGCAGGGCCCTATCATCCGGAGTTCGGAAAGGACAAAAATCGTTTTGAATAGAATCTTTCGGGTTTTTATTTTTTCCGTATTTTAGAAGACTGGACAAATTACTGTAAAAAGCAGCAAGAAACAACCGGGAGGATTTCAAGAACAGCATACGGGAACATGCATTTTATTATTTTCATGACCTAAACACGCCCATTAAACAGCATCATTCATTTTACCGCACACCCAACCCTTTAATCGCATCAACATCATCTTGTCTTTGAAACGCCCATCTTATCGTCAAGCACTTCTCGGATTTTGCCGACCAGCGCGAGAGGGGAAAAGGGCTTTGAAATTAATACGATGTCTTTATGAAGAATATAATCCCTTCTGTGGTCTGCCATGTTTTTTTGCTTTCTGTTTGTGTCCCGTTGTCATCTGATATGACGTCAACTGATTTTTTATAGAGCTCGCCAAGAAAAAAACATTATGGTCGTTCAGAAGAAAGTATTCGTTTTGTTAATAATTTATGCAGATTATTTCATAAAAATGCATAATTGCGCAAAAAGGTGAGGTTGAGTGTGTAAAAAGTCGTATAAAATTGGAATATTAAAATTCGCAAATTAATCGCACATATGTTATCTTATTCATGATTAATAAAAAACTTTGCATGCACATGTCAGTGATTGCAAAATTAATTATCACGGGCAAGCGAAAGCTCGTTAAGCCTATTCGTTAAAGTTTAGAATAATATGTCGATATATGGGTTGGACGTAGCGGATTTGGATGGTTGCGAGTGCTAAAAGCGACAACAGAAAATGAATAGCAATGAAGGGCGAGTGCATACGATACGTTTAATATTTTGGATGCATGGCAATCAGGAGGAAACGCATGCCAAAAAAATTATTAATTGTCGATGATTCCGCATCTATAAGAGAGTTGGTGGCGTTTACGCTTAAAGATGCAGGATATGATGTTCTTGTTGCTGAGCATGGGAAAAAGGCTCTTGCAAAACTGGCAGACACGCCGGTCGATATGATTATCACCGATCTGAATATGCCGGAAATGGATGGGAACGAACTAATCAGGCACGTGCGGGGAATGGGACCTTACAAGTTTACACCGATAGTCATGCTGACAACGGAAGCACAGGAAAAAAAGAAGATAGAAGGGAAGAATGCTGGAGCAAACGGATGGATCGTGAAGCCATTTAAACCGGAACAGCTTGCCGAGATTGTGCGAAAATTTATAGAATAACATCTTAATCTCAATAGCAATTTAGCCAAGCAATAAACAAAAAAATATCCTGAACATTCAAAATCGCATACAGTGTTCCAGAACTGCGAACATATCCCACCGCTAAACATATCAGATACAGATTGCCTGCGTAGTGCCCGGCGACAAACAAACACTGCTGTAAAAAACAAAAGAACTTGATGGGAAATATCTATAAAGCGGACACATATCTGCTCTTTTCGAGTACAGAACATTGTCAACTAAACAAAAGACATCATCAGGACGCCACCCTTGATGCTTTACGGAGTTTTATTATCTCAAACCATACTATGCTTACAATTCCGGCGGAGAAGCAGAGCGCGAGGTCTATTCCATGCAGCGTATTGAACTGGAAGAGTGTGTGCATGAACGGGGTGTAGAGCACAATGCCCAGAAACAGAACCGCTCCGCCCAGGACCATCCAAAGCGCGGGATTGGGATACCGGAATGTCCTGAGGATGCTGCGGGTCCATGATCTGTTTGTCAGGATCAGTCCGAGATTCGCTATGATGAGCGTCGTAAAGCAGAGGGTCCTCGCTTCAGATTCACCTTGATTGCGATACAGCGCTGTAACATATACCAGGAAAACAACGAGCAGTACAGCGGCCCCTTGCAGCAGACTGAACGCAATCATGCTGTGGCCGAAGAGCGGAACCCCGAGACTGCGGGGCGGACGCTTCATGATGTCCGACTCCTCCGTCTCCGCTTCGAATACGATTGAGCAGGCCGGATCGATGATCAATTCAAGAAATACGATATGCACCGGCAGCAGCACCAGCGGCCAGTGGAGCAGTACCGGCAGCAGCGACATCCCGGCTATCGGTACGTGGACGGCAAAAATATACACCATGGCTTTTTTGAGATTGTCGAATATCCTTCTGCCCATTCTGACAGCCTGAACGATCGACGTGAAATCGTCATCCAGCAGCACGATTGCCGAAGCCTCGCGGGCAACGTCCGTCCCCCGTCCACCCATCGCGATTCCGATATGGGCCGCCTTGAGCGCCGCCGCGTCATTCACGCCGTCGCCGGTCATGGCCACGACCTCGCCGTTTGCCTTCAATGCGTTGACGATGAACAGCTTCTGTTCAGGAGCAACTCTCGCAAAAATATCAACGTTGCCGATCTTTTGCCGGAGCTCCGCCGCGCTCATCTTCTCAATTTCTGGACCCGTGATGACCTCGGCGCGGTTCTTCAGCCCGACTTCCGCGGCGATATTCTGTGCCGTGACCGGATAGTCTCCGGTTATCATCACGACTCGTATCCCGGCCTCGGAGCACTCCTTGACGGCCTCCGTCACACCCGGCCGGACAGGATCCGCCAGACCTATCAGCCCCATGAAATCAAAAACAAAGTCATGCTGCCCAGCCGGAAGCGAACCTTTTGAGAAAACAGACCGTGCTATACCGATGACCCTGAGCCCTTCGACCGCCATTGTGTCGATGGCGCGGGTAATCTGCTCTTTCAGGGTTTCGTCCAGATGACAGATGTCGGCAATGGCTTCGGGAGACCCCTTTGCGGCAATAATGAAGTCCTTGCTGTCAGGTGATTTCCAGACGCGGGACATGGCCAGCAGTTCTGGGGAGAGGGGATATTCCTCCACCAGGACCCAATCGTCGTGAAGATGGCCGGTATCGGCAAGCGTCCTGTTTCCGAGTTCACGCAGGGCCATTTCCATCGGGTCGAACGGAGCCGCCTGGCTCGCGAGAATACTGAATTCGACGAGCTCATGGATATTTTCATTGATTGTTTCGGCATCGTACGCCAGATCATAGAACGTGTTTCCAGAAAATACTTTTTTTACGGACATCCGGTTCAGCGTAAGCGTGCCGGTTTTATCAACACAGAGAACAGTTGCGGAACCGAGCGTTTCCACCGCCGGAACACGCCGCGTCAGAACTCTTTTTTGCGATATCCGCCACGCGCCGAGAGCAAGGAAAATGGTCAGTACTACCGGAAACTCCTCCGGAAGCATTGCCATGGCGAGGGTTATTCCGGCAAGCAGCCCGTTCAACCAGTTGCCGCGTGTGAGACCGTAGGCGACAACAACAAGAACAAAAAGTGCCAGTCCGATGAGCGCAAGATTCCGGACCAGCTTCGCGGTTTCTTTCTGCAGACGCGTCCGCTCGTGCACGATGGTGTTGAGAGACGTGCCTATTTTTCCTATCTCCGTGTCCTCGCCGATCGCTTTGCTTTCCGCGACGCCGAAGCCCTGCACAACCAGTGTTCCGGAAAATACGCACGGCAGGCAATCACCGCCCGGGCGGGACATTGCAGTAGAGCTTTCCGCGGGTGTTTTTCTTACCGGGATTGATTCGCCGGTAAGCAATGACTCATCCACGAAGAGATTGACGCAGGAAAGAACGATTGCGTCGGCAGGCACGCGGTCTCCCTCTGCCAGAACGATGATATCGCCCCGCACCACGTCACGGCCCGGTATCCGTTTCGGGGCTCCGTCTCTGATGACGAGGGCACGGGGGCTTGCGAGGTCCCGCAATGCCTCAAGAGCGCGCTCGGTCTTGCGTTCCTGATACAGTGTTATGCCTATGACCAGAAACACGAAGCAGAGCAGCAGAAGAGCTTCGACAACATCCCCGAGTAGCAGGTAAATGCCGCCCCCGGAAATCAGAAGCAAAAACATGGGTTCCTTTATGACCTCGAAGGCTATTGTGGCGGTGCTTTTCTGTTTGGACGCAGGAAGCTCGTTATGCCCGTCTCTGGCAAGTCTTATCCCGGCTTCCGTCTCGGAAAGCCCCGGAAAGTTCTGAATATTTGTAGCTGTTTTTATCATCAGCACCTTAAATCTATAAAACCATAATCTTGACTTTTATTATTATTGTATCAAACCTGCGACGGGATGTGGATACTGATGAATCTGCACTGAAGCCGATCAAGTTGGCTGGTATTAGCTTAATGTCTTATCGGTAGTATGTATATTATTATATATTCTTTAAAATATAATTTTCTTCCTGTTGTCGACACTTGGAACGATTGATCCTAGTATACAATTATGAAGTAGCATAGGTGGATGGAGAAGAGGTGTAAAAAAAATATCGCAGGCACCGTCGTGGGTGTTTTATTAACCGTCGGGCTGCAGTATCAATCCTTCAGCTCTGCAGCATCGCATGCGACTTGTCGCCATTGATTCTGCAGCTGCGTTTCTCTGTAAAGGCTTCTCAATTCTGCTTGAAATATGCACAGATGATACGCAGAATGCTCTTGACAAAAAGGCCTTCTCGCTTTATCATATTAGTAATAACTCATATAAGTGAAGGCTAATGTTATGACATCTAAAATAGAAAAACTGGCAAAAATATTCAAAGTGCTAGGCGACCCGAACCGACTCACTATCGTTATGTCGATCGGCAAAAGCTCTCGATCGGTGACCGAAATCATTAATACTACAGACTTGTCTCAAACCTTGGTATCCTTTCACTTGAAAGCGCTCCGAAATGCCTCAATAGTCAAAACAGACCGCAGTGGGCCATTTATTTATTACAGCCTCACAGAGCCGTCACTCATGGATATTCTGGGTGAACTCACGCGCACGGTTTCTTCCATAGATTTAATAGGATCGAAGATACAGGTGGCAACCAACGGGCGGGGCTCTGACAGGAGAAGGAGGTAACTATGTGGTGGAACGGACCGGGTCCAGGATGGGGGCCGATGTACGGCTGGTGGATCATGCCGATATTCGGGATTATTTTCCTGCTGATCATTCTTTTCATCGTCAGCCGTTTTTTCGGCAGCGGGAACGGCTTCTGCGGCAAGCGAGAACGGCGGGATGATGACGGCATACTTGAACTGAAAAAAGAGATACAGGAACTTAAGGAAGAAATCAGGGAATTAAAGAACGCACAGGGCGGAGGCAAATAAATGGAAAAGGATAAAATCGGCGACATGTTGTCGCAGGTAAGCCCCGTTCACAAAAAAGAAATACTCAATAACCTTATTGCCACCCTACTTAAAGACCTGAACGAAACTGATAAAAAAGAAGTATTTCAAGCGATTCTGACAGGAAGAAAAAATTCAGGTCAAGTCATCGATATGGTTGAGCGCTGAATACAGGAATGCACGGATTCCGGCGTGAATCCTGTGGAGATGAGTAAAGAGGTTATTTCGGCCATCAGCCATTCTTATGAACTTGCCACCTATTCTACACCTGAGCTACGGGGGCTTTTCAACGACTGGTTAGGAGAAATCGAACGAGAAATCATAGAATTTCTTTCGGAGAAAGATACGGTAGATCCAGACGAGGTTTCAAAGCATTTCAGGCTTGAACGCGAAAGTGCCATATTTATATTAAGCAGGCTAGCCCGTGAGGGCAAAATCAACCTTCAGGCATCGGGTACCTGATGCACAGATCCGAGATAGAAGGGAGCATGGACAATAAAATACTGAATACTGGAGCTATTACATCAGCGCTGGCCTATACGTTTTGCTGACAACTTGTTACAGTCCTAGCCGGTTTTGGGTTGGGAGGCTTCACCCCGGCAGTTTGGATAGATAAATACCGTTGGCTGTTTCTGGCGGTAGCGGTTGTGCTCCTTGCATTCGCCTTTTACCGGGCGTACAGGGACCGCGAAAAGACAAGCCCATGGGGATCAGGCTTTTGTAAGGAGCTTCTATTCTCTGCCTTGTCCTGATATTTTATTCCCTGCTGTAGAAGACAAAGGAGTTTACCATGACAGACGATCTTAAAAAGAAAAGCGGCGGTGCTTCCTGCTGACCCCCCGATACTGATGCCGGTCGGCAGCAGAGCACTTGTACAAATGACGTAGAGCAGAAGCAGTCTAATACCGAGCACTGCATGGTTTGTGGCTCATCCCTGGAATACCTTGACCAGACAAGGCATATAACATGTTCATATTGCGGAAAGATCGAGGGCGGCCATATCATGTGCCCCAACGGTCACTATATCTGCGACCATTGCCACAACCGGGGCGCAATGGAGATTATTCAAGATATTTCGCATATGTCAAACTCTAAAGACCCATTTGAGATTGCGGAATTGATGATGAGCTATCCAGGGCTTCCCATGCTCGGGTGCCAGCATGCCTACATCGCGAGCGGTGCGCTCATGGCCGCGATAAAAAATGAGGGTTCGCGGAGCATCACAAACAACGATATGGATGAGGTCTTCAAACGCACCGAGAAACAAGCTCATGGCGGGTACTGCGGTCTTTCAGGCGTATGCGGCATCGCTCCAGCCATTGGGGCTTGCTTTTCAGTTCTTACCGGCTCAAAATGCGGCACCACCCAAGAGCAGCAGATCACCATGGAGGCTGTAACGCGTGTATCACGCGTTATCACCGACCTTACCGGCCCAAGCTGCTGCAAAGCATATGTGCGGGGTGCCCTGGAGGTTTCGGTATCGCTTTTGAAGGATAGTTTAAATATCATCCTGCCTTCGCCTAAAGAGAAAGCGACCTGCACTTACTCAAGCAAACATCCCCATGGCTGCCGAGAAGGACAGTGTCCGTATTTTGCTGTAACTGTAGAACCCACAAGAGCAGCCTTGAACATGAGTAAAGTACCTGTCTCACTAATCATAAGAAAAGTGGCTTCAACAGATAGCAAGATGAAAGAGTTATTAAAACGAGCTTTGGAGTTAGGCGCGGATAATGCAAAAATAATCTCCACTGATTCGGTTGTGGTAGAGGAGTGGGCCCGGTGGAAGTGCCAGTACGGATGCGCACTCTATGAAAAGGATGGCTGCCATCCACCCAATGCTCCTGATGCTGAAAGTACGAAGAAACTTATGAGAGAATACAGCACGGCCGTGCTCCTTAAGGGATCCAAGGGAAAAGCACTCACAGAAATTGCAGTTCGGCTTGAAGGAGAAGCTTACCATCAGGGCTACTATAAGGCATTTGCTTTAACGGCGCTTTCAAGCGGCGGCGGAAGCGGATCGACCTGACCCTCCGGCGATAAAGAGACTCCGGGTGAGTCTCAAAATATGGAACAGCAAAACATGAGAATCCGGCCTCTTATGGAAGCCTGCGGCATTGATGTTTTTAAGACAGCAAGAAACAACGGTTTTGAAATAGACACTAAAAAAGAAACATACGGTGGTTGGAATTACTTTGCACTTATTTTGGTGGAATAAATGAAGATTGAATGTTACCTATCACAAGGTTGCTCTTCTCTTGAAGAGCTAAAAGCAAATATCGAACAGGCGCTTAACATGTCCGGTATTAAAGCGGAGATGTATTATTATCAAATAGGCGATGAAGAAGCCGCCGAATTAAAACTGGCCGGTTCTCCAACGGTCTTGATAGACGGCAAAGACATTGCCCCGGGTGCAGCGCCGGGATTTTCCTGAAGAACATACCGTGACGAGTCTGGCAGGCTCGGCAATGTTCCTACGGTTGAAATGCTTTTAAAAGCACTTCTTGTTAGCAAAAAGCAATGAAGTGAGCAGCGAATCTCGGTGTCCCATAACTGCTTTATAGTAGAGCAGAGACATCATAAGTTGATCGGCATCAGCAAGGCCCAAGACGTAGTTTGTACATGATACAAATCGTATTTAATGATACTTGCGCGTGATCAAAATTGCGGAAAAGCAGGTGAAGTCCGTATCGCATCTTTTTGAATTACAGTGTATTATACGCAGTTTGTAAATAAGCTACAAGCTGAGTAACTGATTCGTGAAGCGAGTAATGGTTGAAAATTGCAACAAGCAAGCCGGCGACAAGGCAGCCTCCTGCGACCAATCCGAGAAATCGCGCAATCATCAGCATCATTTGAACATACAGTACCATCATACTAGTGTCCTCCTTGCCGGTCGAATATGCGTTTTTTGTTGTTGACCGGTGTGTGCTCCAGCATTTGTTATTTCACTGTTGATTAAAACATACGTCCTTTGGTCTTCTTTGTAAATGTGGAAGATACTGATGATGTCTCAGGTAAATCCGAAAGCTGTCCAAAAAAAATTTTATTGGGATCAGAAATGAGGATTGAGCAATGGAAATAGACTACAATGTAACGCGGGAGGAGGGCCTCATGTATTTTCGTTAGAATGAGGACCGTGAGGGATGCGTGAAAATCGGGCATTCTCATTGACAGCCCGGAAACAATTGTGATATAGTGCAACGGCTTGAGCAGGATTTTCCCCTCGCCATGACCTCTATGAAAAAACTATTCATTATAATAATATTGCTGGCGCTTTTTGCCGGATGCGCTCCGAAAGAACCGCCTTTCAATGCTGCAGCCACGTTCAGCAAGGGCGAAGAAAACATGCAGAGTGGAGAATTTGAAGACGCGCGCAAAGAGTACCAGGCAATCCAGGAAAAATCACCGGACAGAACCTATGATCCCGTGTTGATGCTCAGGATCGCGGATACCTATTTCGGGGAAAAAAATTACAGCGAGGCGCAGGTCGAATATCAGGCTTTTCTCAATTATCATCCCGTGCACAAGGACGCTGCGTACGCCCAGTTCCAGATTGCCATGTGCAGCTACAGGGAATTGACCAGCATTGACCGTGATCCGGTGCTCAACCAGATTGTGATCAGGGAACTGCGCAAGCTGAAGGAAAAATATCCACGGAGCAGCTACTCGGAGGACGCGGACACCTATATTGCAAACTGTCTTGACCGCCTTGCGCAGCATGAGTTTTACGTTGCGAAGTTTTATTACAAGAAGGACGCTTACAAGGCGGCAGCAGGCAGATGTGAAAAGATATTGAAATCCTACCCTGCGTCGTCCGTTGAAAAGGACGCGCTTTATTATGCTGGTTTGGCCTATGCGGAACTGGGAGAACGGGACCAGGCACGCGTCAAGTTCGAGGCGCTCGCGCAACAGTATCCTGAAATGAAGAAGACCGCTCAGAGCCACCTGCACAAACTTCAGCAAAATCCTTGAAGTCCGGTCAGATTCATTTTCTCAAGCCATTTTCCCCCTTATTATTATCAATTTCCCGCTGCAACAGAGTGTACATTTCTTTTGTGCGACTGCCCGGCTTTGCCGGGCGTTTTTGCTCCCATACAACCTGCCATTCGGGGCCGATCGGCGGTTCCACCTTTGTGCGGCCGCTTACTGCCAGCACGAGATCACAGTCAGAGACGCCGTTTCGTTCAATCCGACGGGGAATCACTCCGGCATAGTATTCAAGAAGAGCGCGTTCCGACTCGCCGAGCCCCCAGGACATAATGGATTGGCAGTGCGGCGGGATTTTCTCCTTGAGCGATGTGAACATTGCGCGGTATCCTGATCCGGATTCAAACCAGGGAAGCCAGAGGGTCATGAGCAGTCCCCAGACCAGCACGATTCCTGAGGTCCAGGCGGCAAGATAGGAATGATTGTATCGCAACGAACGCGCGGCAACAAACAGCCAGAGTGCGGTATACAGACAGGCAACAATGAAATGCAGTCCGATAAACACAGGTACGTAGTCAGGCTGCTGCGAATAGAGACGATTGGCAAAAGAAGGGGGAAAACCGCTGAGCATCGAGATCCACCCGGCCCAGAGCAGGCAGGTGGCTGCCCCGAATAAGCAGAGAACGGCCCATGTGAGCACTTTTTCCATGCGAGGAGAAACAGAAGCCGTGCCTGCCGCGGCGAGCAGCGCCAGAGGCAGCAACATGGGGAGCGCGTAGATGTCCCGTATGCTGGACGCGAAACTGAGAACAATAAGCATTACCAGGAACGCGGTGAGTGAAAGCTGTACTCCTGCGTGCTCACGCCAGGAACGCCGGTTGCTCCAGACAGCCCAGAGCGCAAGAGGCAGGCTGGGCAGCGCGAAATAGGGGAGTTGGGTCAGATAATACGCCGGTGAATGCCTTTGTCCCACAAGAGAGTTGGTCAGGAACCGGCCGATGTTCTGCGTCCAGAACCACTCATGAAACAGTTCCGGTGAACGCAGATATAATGCCAGCGGCCACGTTATAAACCAGGGGAGTGAAGCGGCAAGGGCGATGCCCAATGCCTGAGCATAGCTTTTTGTGCGCCATGTGTCGAAAACAACCGGTAGAACAAGCGCAACAATGCCGAGCATGCCGGGTGCGAGCAGTCCCTTGGACATAAAGCCGATGCCCGCTCCCGTTCCGATCAGAATTCCCCCCCATGCGGATTTCCGTCTGCTCACGGCAAAACCGTACAGGGCAATGGAAATGCCCGCAAGCATGGCAATGTCCGTGATCAGTTTATGTGCGGTTTCCTGCAGGCCTGCGCTCCCGATCAGAATGATTATGGTGATTCCGAAGAAACCTTTCCCCAGAAGTTCCCGCGCGGCAAGGCCCAGAAAGAGCGCACACAGGAGCATGTAAAAAGCAGTGGCAAGCCGGGAAGCGTCGTGGGGGGCCAGGCTGGGAGAGAATAGCCGGACGAAGCCTGCCGCCGTGATATATAAAAGCGGCGGTTTTTCCATGAATGGTTCTCCCGCAAGGGTGGGAACGACCCAGTCGCCTGTTTTGACGATATGGTTCACCATGCCGAAGCTGTACGGTTCATCGGCTTTCCAGAGATCGCGTCCCACGAGGCCGGGTGTGATCCATAAAAGAAAGAAAATAAGCACGATGCTGATCGGTATGGTTTTTTTGACTGTGCTGGAGGTCATATTTTTTGATTAGAGGTAGAGCGCAACCCAGGATAGGTTGCCTGATTTAATTCAAAACTATACCCGAATTTTTAAAGTGGTTCAAGCTTATAATGGCCGGGTGCGGCCTGCTGGTTAAAAAGAAAAGCCCACCTGCTGCAAGCAGGTCGCTTGTTTGCTAAGGTTCATTGTGTCAGAGAATCAGAAAGGGATCACACTCATGATGATTATTTTGAGAATGATCGGAACAGATTTTGATCCAACCAGTCTTCAAGCACAATATTCTGGCGGGGAGCACCGTCGAAACGGTTGATCTGGACGCCGTTGTGGTAGAGTATGAATGTTGGCGTTGCTTTAATGGTAAATCGGCGGGAAAGATCCGGTTCCGCGTCCACATCGATTTTAATGATTTTGAGGCGTCCGGCGCGTTTTTTCGCGAGTTCTGTTATAAACGGCTCCATCATTCGGCAGTAGCCGCACCATTTTGCCCAGAATTCCGCCAGCAAAAACTCCGGCCAGTCATGCACCTGCTGGTCATAACTTGCAGAGGTTACATGAATGGGATCGCGAGGCACGTCAAGCAAGGTTTTGCATTGTCCGCAGACGGGTTGAGCCTGCAACTTATTAATCGGCACGCGATTCAGTGTTTTGCAGGACTTGCATCGTATAATGACCGATTCATTCAGCATAATTTTCGGGTAATACTATAAATTAGTATAGCACGATGCACAGTCAATTCCTGTGGCGGGCACTCCCGATATCTGCCGGAAGTGAAGGCACTCAATCCCTGCGACATGGAATCCCCTGGCTCCTGCCAGGGGAGGAATGCAGTAAGTCGCGGGAGGTCGCGTTTATCAAAGTGCCGGAGGGGACTCCACTCGACGATTACGGTTTCTCACCTCCTGTTGTTTATACCCCAAAAATACCCATATATGGCGATTGACGTTATTAGGTGATTTTTATAGAGTTACAGCCATATAGACTAAACAGGAGGTATATTTATGCGGAATGCATATAATAAAAAGAAAGTTTCGGGAAAAAAAAGGAAAACCACGAATGCTTACGGATGGGTGCCTGACCTGCCTGACCATCGTGACTATCTCTACAGTGCAATGCGGCCTGTACCGCCGGCACTTCCGTTGCGAGTTGATTTGCGTTCTTTTTGTTCCAAGGTGGAGGACCAGGGCAGCTTGGGGAGTTGCACCGCTCAGGCTCTTGTGGGGGCGCTTGAATTTCTCGAAATACAAAATCAGGTTCGGTATGCGGATTTGAGCAGACTTTTCCTCTATTATAACGAGCGGGTCATCGAGCATTCCGTGCGGTCGGATGCAGGAGCGATGCTTCGGGATGGAATTAAAACCCTGGCGAAACAGGGTGTTTGTCGTGAGAAACTGTGGCCATATGTTCCGGAAAAGTTCGCCGCCAAGCCCGGTGCGGGCTGCTATACAGATGCAGAAAATCATCAAATCACTTCGTATCACCGAATACTTACCCTTGAGGAAATGCGTTCCTGCCTTGCCGAGGGTTTTCCTTTTGTTTTTGGATTTACCGTGTATGAAAGTTTCGAAACGGATGAAATTGCACTGAGCGGTGTTGTAGATATGCCGCATCCGGACGAACGGGTCGTCGGAGGGCATGCAGTCATGGCTGTCGGATACGATGACGCTGTCAAGAGATTTATCGTGCGAAATTCCTGGGGCATACGATGGGGAGTGAAGGGCTACTTTACAATGCCCTATGCGTATCTCGCAGACAGAAATCTTTCGGATGATTTCTGGACGATACGAAAGGGAGAAAAAATGTAAAAGCATCAGAACCCCGGCTTACTTTTTTTAAGAAAAACCGGGCGGTCCTGAAAAATCGTGTTATAATTCAAGCGAACCTGAATTGAGTTCCTTATGGCCCTATGCATTTTTCACCATCCTATACCATTCTCATCGTGGGTCTTGGCGCTATCGGAACGGTTTTCGCGACACTTCTGAAAAACGCCGGGCACAGAATTTTTGCCCTCACCCGTGAAAAACAACTCGCAGACTTCAGACAGCGGAAACTCCAGGTCACCGGCATTTGGGGAGAACACGAGGCGCAGCTTGACGGTCTTTACAACTCTACGGCTCCTCTGCAGCCAGTTGCTTTTGATTTCATTTTCTTGACGGTAAAATCATATGATACGGAATCTGTAATCAGGCAGCTGAAACCGCTCATACGAGACTCGACGGTTGTTATCACGGCACAAAATGGATATGGCAACTATGAACTCGTGTCTGAAACAATCGGCAGAGAACACGCGCTCCTTGCCGGCGTCTATTTCGGCGCGAAACTGAGCTCACCCGGCCTGGCGGAAGTCACGGTACTTGCTGATAAGGTGCAGATAGGCCAGCCGCACAATGCGGTGCCTCAGGAACGGGTCAGCGGAATCACCGCCGCGATCTCTGCCGCCGGCATCCCTGCCGTGCATGCTACAGATGTGTATGCCGCTCTCTGGGACAAAATCATTTACAACTCGGCATTGAATCCTCTGGGAGCAATACTGGAGTGCAATTATGGTAAGCTTGTCGCACATCCAGAAACACGCTGGATTATGGACCAGATCATCAACGAGATATTTCAGGTCGCCCGCGCGCACGGCATCGTCTTGCGATGGTCCTCCCCGCAGGCGTATTACGAGCATTTTTATTCCCGCCTGCTTCCTCCAACAATCCAACACTTTCCTTCGATGTACTATGACGTCCAGGCAGGCAAACGGCTCGAAATAGATGCATTAAACGGCGCCATTGTCAAACTTGCGCATGAGAAAGCGATTAAGGTTCCTGTGAACGAGACCATCACGGGACTTATCAAAGTAAAAGAAGCCATGATCCGGCGGGATGGTTAAGTCGTTGCTCGGAATTTATTCTTACGCAAGCGATAAGCCTAAGTGGTTTTTTCTGCGGTTATGATACGGTAAGAAGGATTTCTAAAAGGGGGAAATGAATATGAATGAAGCACAAACCTGGCATGTAGATGCTCTCGGAGCGAAGGCTGTTGATGCGCTGGTGAAAAACAACTTTAAGGCAGTCTACGCAAAAACGCGCAGCGAAGCGGTGGAACGTGTCCTTGCCGCCATTCCGGAAGGAGCAGCAGTGGGCATGGGAGGGTCGTGGACCACGACCGCTGATCTTGCTTTGGGTGACCTGCTGGAAAAACGCGGTCACACGGTATATAACCATAATAAGCCGGGCCTCACTCCTGAACAGGTTCTGGATTACCGCCACAAACAGCTGTCCTGCGATGTGTTTCTTTCCGGCAGCAATGCGGTAACACTCGACGGTAAATTGGTCAATGTCGACGGTGTCGGCAATCGGGTTGCCGCCATGATTTTCGGGCCGAAAAAGGTGATCGTCGTCGCCGGAATCAATAAGATCGTCCGTGATGTTGCGGCAGCCGAAGAGAGAATCGAGCTCTATGCAGCGCCGATTAACAACAAGCGGATCAACAAGCCCAATCCCTGTACGCAAACCGGCGTCTGCATGCATTGCCAGGGACCGACCAGAATTTGCAATATCACCACGATTATCAGAAAGAAGCCGCCGCTGACTGATTATCATGTTGTTATTGTCGGTGAGAATCTCGGTTTTTAATGCTGCATATGCGGTTGGCGCCTGCCTGCTGCACATTTAAAATCCTGCGATACCGCTAAGAAGCCTGGGAAGCCTAGAACCCGGGTTTCTTTTTTTGGGGAGGGAGAAGAAATATATATTTCTGATTCATCTTGTCCATTCTTCGTGCCATATTTTTCGCTGATTTCTGCCTGAATGCTTTAAGTACCGAATAAAAAACTGTTGCAACAAAGTGATGGATATTGTATATTTTTATATTATGATGACAATTACTGAAAAAATTCTAGCCGCGCATTGCGGCAAAAAAGAAGTTGTTCCCGGCGAATTGATCAACGCAAAACTGGATCTGGTGCTTGGAAATGACATTACTGCGCCGATTGCAATCAAGGAGTTCCGCGCTTCCGGTGCTAGGAAAGTGTTTGATCCGGGAAGGATTGCATTCATTTGCGACCACTTTACGCCGAACAAGGACATCGCATCCGCAGAGCAGTGCAATATGATCCGACAGTTCGCCCGTGAATATAATCTTTCGCTCTTTTTCGATGTGGGGAAAATGGGTGTTGAGCACGCGCTCCTGCCGGAACAGGGGCTCGTCGTCCCGGGCGATGCAATGATCGGTGCCGACAGTCATACCTGCACCTACGGCGGACTCGGGGCTTTTTCCACAGGCGTTGGGAGCACCGACCTGGCCGCTGCGATGATTACGGGCGAATCCTGGTTCAGGGTTCCTGAAAGCATGAAGTTTGTTTATAAAGGCAAGCCCGGCAAGTGGGTGGGCGGCAAAGACTTAATCCTTCGCACTATCGGCGATGTCGGGGTTGATGGTGCGCGGTATCGCGCGATGGAGTTTACCGGAGAATCTATCAGAAAGCTTTCCATGGCGGGCCGTCTGACCATGTGCAATATGGCCATTGAGGCTGGTGCCAAGAATGGGATTGTCGAACCGGATGAAATCACGGAAAAATATGTGGCCAAGCGCGCGAAGCGTAAATATAAGTTTTACAAAAGCGACCGGAAGGCGAACTATATCGACGTACGCGAATATGATCTGAGCGGCATGGAACCGCAGATTGCCTGCCCTCATCTGCCGGAGAATGTAAAGCCCGTGAGCGAATTGGCCTCGGTCAATATCGACCAGGCCATGATCGGGTCCTGTACAAACGGAAGAATTGAGGACATCAGGGAGGCGGCAAAAGTCATTAAAGGGCATAAAGTCCATCCCTATGTCCGCATGATTGTGATTCCGGCGACACAGGCAGTGTATAAACAGTCCATCAAGGAAGGTCTCGTGGACATATTCATTGATGCGGGCGCGGCCTACAGCACGCCGACGTGCGGCCCCTGCCTTGGCGGTCATATGGGTGTTCTGGCTGCCGGGGAGCGCGCTATCAGTACATCGAACCGGAATTTTGTAGGCAGGATGGGGCACACAAAAAGCGAAGTATACCTTTCCAACCCCGCAATCGCGGCAGCTTCTGCCGTGTTGGGCAGAATTGGAAGACCTGAAGAACTGCGGTAAACACTTCCGCGCATAAAATACGGAATAAAAGAGGATTGCATGAAATTTACTGGCAAAGCATGGAAATTCGGCTCAGATGTCGATACGGACGCTATTATCCCTGCACGCTATCTGAATACTTCAGATCCGAAGGAACTGGCCGTACACTGCATGGAAGATTCAGTGCATCCCGACTTTGCCGAAAAAATGAAGCCGGGAGACATTATTGTTGCGGATAAAAATTTCGGATGCGGGTCTTCCCGTGAACACGCGCCGATCGCAATAAAAGCGGCAAACGTATCCTGTGTTGTCGCGAAAAGTTTTGCCCGGATTTTTTACCGGAATTCATTCAACATGGGGCTGCCTATTTTTGAAAGCACGGAAGCGGTGGATGGTATCGGAGAGGGCGACGAAATAGAAGTTGACGCCGACAACGGCGTGATCCGCAATCTGACCACGAACAGGGAATTTACCGCTACGCCGGTGCCGGTGTTCATGCAGGAGTTGGTTGCAGCCGGCGGGCTCATGGCGTATACGAAGAAAAAAGCAAAACTTGACTGAGTTCTGCATTGATGGAGATGCAGAAGCAGGTTTCAGCACAACGGACTATTGGAAGGTGAAGTTTGGTGCCGAGAGGTGTATCAGTATTGCAGGCGGCGGCCTTTCTGCGCCGGAGATTTTTGCACGCCGCCCATATCCCCTTCAGTTGAGTGATTTCCAGTCATATTCATCTTGCAACAATCGGTGCCTGTTTTACCCGCACGTGTTCACCCGTCAGGGATAACTTTCCAGCGTTTCGTCCGAAAGGGAACGAATCGCGATCAGAAACAAAGCAGGAAACAGAGGGACGTTTCGGAGCATGCATCAGTTTGATGCTCCATATGCTGCCTGCGTTGTTGTTCCTCGCGGGGAATTGCGCTGCCTGCAATTCCCCTGGCTGCATTGCTGAATATTGAGCCGGAGCAATCCAGAAACGATACAAGCTCAACCGATTTCAGGAGGGAGATTGATATGGCAAAAGGTATTTATGTAGCGAGCGCAGAACCATCGAGCTATAAATCTATTGTTGTTCTCGGGATGATGGAACTCCTCATGCACCAGGCCCAGAAAGTGGGGTTTTTTAAACCGGTGCTGTCCGCGAATCCCGAAGAAGATTCCACCATTCATCTCATTTCCAGCCGTTATAAACTCTGGACTTCCCTGGAAAGCATGTATGGAGTCACGCATGAGACAGCCAGCACACTGATGGCCACAAATCAGCATGATCAGCTGCTTACGCGCATCATGGAAAAATACCGGGCGCTGGAGACAAAGTACGACGTTGTTTTGTGCGAAGGCCCGTCTTTCGAAGGCGGATCGACCCCTCTTGAATTTGATTTTAATGTGGATGTGGCGAACAACCTCGGCTGCCTGCTGGTGCCTGTTATGCGCGGATACGGCCGGTCTCTGGTGGAGATGAGTGAGGCGCTTGCCGCAATTGTCGACGGCCTGGAAAGAAGGAAGTGCGACGTTCTTGCCATTATTGTCAACCGGGTCCCGGCCGATCTGGTGGTGGACGCTCCGGTCCGCTTGAAAAATATTGTTCCGAGAGATATTCCGGTATACGCTCTTGCCGATAACGCGGTACTCTGGAATCCCACGGTTTGTGAAATCGCAAAGTCGCTCAATGCAACGTTTTTAAACGGCAAACAGGACTGCGCCATACGGGCGGTAGGCGACTACAAGGTTGCGGCCATGGAGCTTTCCAATTTTCTTGGCTATATTAAAGAGGGCACGCTGGTCATTACACCCGGTGACCGTCCCGACATTCTGCTCGGGAGTCTGCTCGCAGATGCATCCAGTACCTATCCGCGCATGGCCGGGATCATTCTCACCTGCGGAGTCATTCCTGCCCCGAAAGTGCAGCAACTGATAGAAGGTTTCAAGACGTCGCTTCCCATTCTTTCGGTAAACACCGACACGTTCAGCGTTGCGGTGAAAGTGCGGGATATGGAAGGGGCATTGGTCCCCGAGAACAAGCGCAAGATGGAGACCGCCCTCGGTATTTTCGAGTCGGGAGTCAAGGTCCAAGAACTTAGGGAGCGTCTTGCCGTGTCCAGTTCGCAGCGCGTGACTCCGCTCATGTTTGAATATGATATTATTCAGCGGGCGAAGTCCGTAAAACGGCACATCGTCCTGCCGGAAGGTTCGGAGCCCCGCATTCTGCAGGCCGCAGAACTCCTGCTGCTTCGTCAGGTCGTTGATCTCACGCTGCTCGGGAATGAGAAGAAAATCAAACAAAAAATCGCCGAGCTTGGTCTTAAGCTTGATCAGGTGAATATCATCGATCCGGCGACTTCAGAATTGCATCAAAAATACGCCGAAATCTACTATGAGCTCAGAAAACAGAAAGGGGCAACGAAGGCGTCCGCGTATGATGCCATGGCGGACCCGAGCTACTTCGGCACCATGATGGTGTACGAAGGGCAGGCGGACGGCATGGTTTCCGGGTCGGTGAACACAACCCAGCATACGATCCGGCCGTCTCTGGAGTTCGTTAAAACAAAGCCGGGGATTTCACTCGTCTCAAGCGTCTTTTTCATGTGTCTTGCGGACCGCGTGCTTGTGTTCGGCGACTGTGCGGTGAATCCCAATCCGGATGCCAAACAGCTTGCCGATATCGCTATCAGTTCCGCTGAGACCGCAGTCGCGTTCGGAATCGAACCGCGTATTGCGATGCTTTCGTATTCGAGCGGGGAATCCGGAAAGGGTGATGAGGTCAATAAAGTCAAGGAAGCGACATTAATAGCAAAGGAAGCCCGTCCTGACTTCAAAATTGAAGGGCCGCTCCAATTTGATGCGGCTATTGATCCGGAAGTTGCAAAGATCAAGCTTCCGAACAGTGAAATTGCCGGAAAGGCGACGGTATTCATTTTCCCCGACTTGAACACCGGAAATAACACATACAAAGCGGTGCAGCGTTCTGCCAATGCAGTCGCTGTCGGTCCGGTGCTGCAGGGTTTGAACAAACCGGTAAATGATCTCAGCAGAGGTTGCACGGTAGCAGATATACTCAATACCGTTGCTATTACAGCCATACAGGCTCAGACAACCGGAGATACGCAAAGGAGCAGGTCGTAATGAAAGTACTTGTCTTGAATGCAGGCAGTTCTTCCATTAAATATCAGCTTTTTGACATGGAAGCAAAGGTTGTGCTCACCTCAGGCCTGGTGGAGCAGATCGGCGAGCCGACGGGCCGGCTTAAATATAAATGGCACGACAGCAACAATGAGCCGCAGGAAAACGTTGAAGAAAGCCATTTTGCGGACCACAGCGCTGGCCTGAAATTGATTTTTGATATTACCATGAAACTTGGCATTATTCACGATATCAACGATCTGTTCGGCATCGGACACCGCGTGCTGCACGGGGGCGAGGCATTCTGGAAGCCGACTCTCATCAACAGCAAGGTTGTTGAAGTCATCCGCCAAATGATCCCTCTGGGGCCCCTGCACAATCCTGCCAATCTGATGGGCATCGAATTTATGCTGGAGATGACTCCGGATATCCCGCAAGTTGCGATTTTTGACACCGCCTTCGGCCAGACCATGCCGCCTTATGCATACCATTATGCAATTCCGTACAGCTATTACAAGGAGTTGAAGGTGCGGCGCTATGGTTTTCACGGCACTTCTCACCAGTATGTTTCAAAGCAGGCCGCGTTGCTGCTGAAGAAACCGATCGGTTCCTGCAATCTCATCACGCTCCATCTCGGAAATGGTTCCAGCGCCTCCGCCATCAGAAACGGACAGTGCGTTGACACTTCTATGGGGTTGACGCCGCTGGAGGGTCTTGTCATGGGAACACGCTGCGGAGACCTCGATCCCGCGATTATCCCGTTTCTTGGGAAGTCACTGGGGTTGTCCTACGAACTGCTGGATGCGGTCCTGAACAAACAGAGCGGCCTGAAAGGCATCTGCGGAACCAACGACATGCGCGAAGTCGAACGCCTTGCCCAGAGCGGCAATCACAATGCAAAGCTTGCGATCGATATGTTCTGTTATCGGATCAAAAAATATATCGGTTCGTATTCTGCAGCGCTCGGCAGGGTTGATGGCCTCGTCTTCACCGGTGGCATCGGCGAAAATGCGGTCAATATCAGAAGACAGTGCTGTGCCGATCTCGAAAATATCGGAGTGGCAATTGATGGAAATAAAAATGCCGCTCAGTCGCGACAGGAGCGGATCATTTCTCCGGATTCCTCGAAGGTCACGGTTATGGTTATTCCGACTAACGAAGAGCTAGAAATTGCACAACAGACGGTAGAATGCATTAAGACGTCGAAAAGCAAATAAGATCACAATATAAAAGCACAATACGGAGGCTGTTGAACTGCAAACCATCAGGTGGATGTTCGACAGCCTTTTTGTTGTTACCGGTTTTCAAGATTCCGGCGTTTGTCTGCAAAATAAAAAGAGCCCGTCCGGACCAGGCCGGACAGGCTCTCAGGTAACGGGAAACAGTCAACAGTAAACTATCCCATCCATTTTTCCTCGGCAGTCTTTGCCTGCATGCTCTTCGTAGGATCAACCGGAATTAAACATGCCTCACCTTCAATCGGAGCAACGACCGATTCACCCCAAATATCCTGTACCCGTTCTTTGATCTGGAGCAGTTCATACCAGCGTCTCATGGTTGTTACAAAAACGATTACCATCAATACCATAATGATGATGGACAGCGCGGCGAGCAAGTATTTCCCCGTGGGGATATAGTTTTTAAAGGTGAGCAGGTAACCCGCATACATGGTCACAAAAGCCATGAAGATGCCGGGTATTGCGGTGATCCACGCGTATTTTGCCTTCCCCAGCCTGATGATCATGGTTGTCCCGATTATCAGCGCGCTTGATGCGAGCAACTGGTTGCTCATACCGAACAGAGGCCAGATTGTCGATATTTCACCGGTATAGACGAGATAACCCCATGTACCCGTGAAGAGTGCGCTCGTTATGATAATGCCGGGCCACCATCTCCGTTCAAGAAATTTCGGGGCAACTTTGCCGATCATTTCCTGGAGCAGAACCTGCCGACTCTCGTGCCGGTATCAACGGCAGTCAGGATGAACACGGCCTCAAACATGATGGCGAAATGGTACCAGTAGGCCATGAGATGTTTCATGAAAGGAATCGAAGAGAAAATATATGCCATACCGACGGCCAGAGAGACGGCGCCGCCTGGTCTTCCCTGGATTTTCTCTCCTACTTCGGTTGCAAGTTCCGGGAGATTGACAACAGCCACGCCGAGCTTTTCAAACGCTGCGGGAGCAGAATTGATCGCAAAATAATCTGCAGGAACAAGCACGCAAGCCGCTATCAGCGCCATGATGGCAACGACTCCCTCGGTGAGCATCGCTCCGTAGCCGATGAAGAGAACGTCTCGTTCGTTCCCGATCATTTTGGGTGTCGTTCCCGATCCGATAATGGCATGGAATCCGGACAATGCGCCGCAGGCGATTGTAATGAAGACAAACGGGAAAACAGGCCCCGAAAGGACCGGACCGCCGCCGTTTATAAACTGGGTCAATGCGGGCATCTGAAAATCAGGATGCACGACAAATATACCCATGATAAGCGCAGCGACTGTTCCTATCTTCAAATACGTTGAAAGATAGTCTCTTGGACAGAGGAGCATCCAGACTGGGAGCACCGAAGCGATAAATCCATAGGCCGGGATGATGAGTGAAATCTGTTTCTTTGAAAGAGTAAATATTGATGACAGGGTGGGGTCTGCCGCAACATACGGACCGGCAAGAATCGCGAGGAAAAGAAGTATAACACCCATGGTGCTTCCACCCTTGATGTCGCCGGGCCGTATTTTATACATCCAGAGTCCCATCATGAGCGCAATCGGCATGGTGGCAAACACGGTAAAGGTTCCCCAGGCGCTTTCGAACATTGCGTTCACGACCGCGAGAGAAAGTCCGGCAAGGGTCAGAAGCAGGATAAAGAGGAAGGCGACCGAAGCGGCAGCACCGCAGGCTTTACCTACTTCGCTTTCCGCAATTTTCGAGAGGCTTCTGCCTTTGTGCCTGACAGAGGCAAAAAGCACCACCATATCATGGACCGACCCTGCCAGCACGCATCCGATAAGGATCCAGAGGGCGCCCGGCAGATAGCCGAATTGTGCTGCAAGCACCGGGCCGAGAAGCGGCCCGGCCGCGGCGATGGCTGCAAAATGATGGCCGAACAGAACGAACTTATTGGTTTTCACATAATCAACTCCGTCCGCACATGATATGGATGGTGTTGGACGGTCCTGCCTCAGTCCCAGGACTTTGTTCGCGATGAACAAGCCGTAGAATCTGTAGGCGATGGCAAAAAGGCACAGCGCAACAAAAACTAACGTCAATGCATTCATAAAAAATCCTCCCTTCGTAGATTTGGAATTTAAAAATTAAGTTTGTTTGCAGCCTATAACGTATAAGAAAAACAGGATAAAAAAATAAAAAATGACAAACGATGTTTTGGAACGTATATTGCGGTAAGCTTTGAGCCGTGAGTGGTTGGTGTATCGGGGTTCAGTTTCCGGCGCTGTTGGATGCACCAGTTTCTTCATGAAAACAGTTTATATTAAATCAAGACAAAAAGCAATAAAAAATACAGAATGTGTTTTTAGGATGCAGAAAGAAAAGCGTGTGACGTCTGTGATGCCGGATTGACAAACGTGGCAGTTGTAGGCGCGGCAGTCGTTTCACTGCGGCAAGCCGATATACTGTGTCTATCAGATTTCGAAGTATTGTTTAAGGTCTTTTACGTTATATCTGCTGACAAGTGCTTCTGTCCTTTCCTTGTCGTCCATGGTCAGCTTATAACTGCCGTTGAACCAGGGTGTCACTTCCAGGACATGGTTGATGTTCACCAGAAAACTCCGGTGGGTCCTGACAAAACCGTAGGGAAGGAGTTTTTGCTCCAGTTCATGCATGGGGGACTTCATCTTGTATTTTTTTTCACTGGTGTAGGCGAATGGCTCCCCGTTTTGGCACCGGATAAACAGGATTTTGTCAGGTGAGGTGGGAATGATTTTTTCACCTTTGAAAAGCAGTATCCGTTTTGTCGACTCGGACGCCGGTTCGCTTTTGTGCCCCTGGTTTCTGAGCAGGTCGATGGCCTTCAAAGGAACCTGCGCCAAAAACTTTTTTGCTTTTGCGATGGATTTGCCGACGCGTTCGGCGGAGAACGGTTTCAGAATATAATCAAATGCCTCCACCTCAAACGCTTCGACAGCATACTCCTGGAATGCCGTGGCGAAGATGAGAAGAGGCTTGTGGGGTGATTCAGACAGGATGCGGGATACTTCCAGACCGTCAAGTCCCGGCATTTGAATATCCAAAAAAACCACGTCCGGTCTGGTTTCGCGAACGCCCTTCAGACCCGCCGCGCCGGCAGATGCTTCCCCGACCACTGCCACATCGTCGATTTGACCGAGCAGATATTTTAGTTCCCGTCTTGCAGGAGATTCATCATCAATGATAAAGACATTCATGACCGCTCCTTAAACTGGAATGGTGAACGATACGGTTGTTCCTTTCATCGGCTTGCTTTGAATGGTGAGCATGTGTTCTGTTCCGTAGAGCGCCGCCAGCCGCATTGTTACGTTTTTGAGCGCAATGCCGGCGCCGTTTCTCTTCGAACTTGCAGGTTTTTCAGAAAAAAGGGTGCTGAGCAATTCCTGTGACATGCCCACGCCGTTGTCGCGGACATAGATTCGTACAGATCGGTTTTCGCGGTATGCTCCGATAATGATTTCTCCGGCGTCTTCTTTTTGAAGAATACCGTGTTTCAGCGCGTTCTCGACCAGCGGCTGCAGCGTGAGGGGAGGGAGTTTGCAATCCAGTACGTCAGGGGCGATATCATACTTGACCTTGATCCTGTCCTCGAAGCGGGCCTTCTCGATTCCGATATAGGCCTCGCAATGTTCGATTTCCCGGGCGAGCGGCACATTCTCCGTTCCGGGGTTGATATTGCTCCTGAAAAAGTTGGCGAGCTTTACGAGCAGATCCGTTGCCGTTTGCGGGCTTGTCCGCGTATAGCTGATGATCGTGTTGATCGCATTAAACAGGAAATGTGGATTGATTTGTGCCTGCAGGGCCCTGATTTCCGCATCGTTCAACAGTTTGCGCTGGTTGTCGATTTCGGCCAGTTCAAGCTGGTTTGAAAAAAGATGGGCGAGGCCGTTTGCCAGCTCTATATCGAGGGAACTGATGCCGTTTTCCTTGACGCGATAAAGCTTCAGTGCGCCGACGGTTTTTCCGCTTCGTCTCAGCGGGACGATGATCGATGAACTGAGTTTGCAATCGCTGTTCCGGCATCCTATTTCTTCCTTGCGGGAAGAAATGCGTATTTTATCTTCTAAAATTGCATATTTTGCTGAGGCGGTCAACAACGGTTCATGTGGTTTGTGATGGTCTTCGCCGATGCCTTTGTGCGTAAGAATTGTCGATTCATCGGTGATCGAAACCGCGTCGAGGTCCGACATCTCCAGAATAATCCGTGCCGTCTCTGAAGCCGATGATTGGTTCAGCCCTCCTCGCAGAAACGGCAGCGTCTTGAGGGCGATCTTGAGTGCAGTCTGTGCCTGGAAGGCGGCAACCCGCTCCTGTTCGCGGGAAACGGTGGAGATCAGTTCAATAAACAAAGCCAGACCGATGGAATTTACGATTATCATGGGGAACCCCATGACATGCACGAGGTTTACCGCGGCCTCGAACGGACGTGAGAAGAGAAGAATAATGATCATTTCTACGGCTTCTACGACACAGCCCGTGAGCAGGGCCGCCAAAGGATCAAAGGATTTTTTTTTGAGTTTTTGATACAGAACGCCGCCGATAAGGCCCACCACAACCGTTGCAATGCCGCAGGAGAACGCGGTGAAGCCGCCGATATCAGTCAGATACCGATGGCCTCCGGCAATAACCCCTGCCGCAAAACCCACAAGAGGCCCCCCCAGGATTCCTCCCAGTGCGACACCGACAATCCTGGAGTTCGCAATGGCATTTTGTACCGGCACCCCCAGATAGGTTCCCGCTATCCCGAATAAACCAAAAATGACGGAGAGAAACAGTTTTTCATAGCGGGAAGCTTTTCCCGTCAGGAGCTTTTTTACCACGTCAAAGCGCATGAGTAAAATGAACACGATGGCAAATATCCCAAGCCGCTCCATGAGTTGAATCAAAAGCTGGATCATGTTTAACTGGTTTTCTCCCGGGTTTTCTGCTCCACGAAAATTGTGTTAAAACGAAATTTTATTGACCGTATCATACCATGTTTTGCTGTCGAAAAAAACAGAGAAAATGCATTGAGAAGTCCATATTTATTATCAAGGCCCCATAGTTATGTCGGTTTGCGGCGCAGTTTGCTCTCACAGCAGCTTTTTTATAGAGTATGGATAAAAAAATGGAAAATAGTTGCAACGATGATTGGGATATTGTATATTCCAAAAAGATGATTGCTGAAAATCACCAGAGCAAGAGGAGCGGAAAAATGATGCGGGTTGGTTTTATCGGATGGCGAGGAATGGTCGGTTCTGTGCTTATGAGCCGTATGCTCGCAGAAAAAGACTTTGAGCTTATTGAACCGGTTTTTTTTACAACGTCAAATGTCGGAGGGAAGGGGCCGAATGTTGGGAAGGATATTCCGGCACTTCACGACGCAAAGAATATTGAAGCGCTTGCGGCAATGGACGCCCTCGTGTCCTGCCAGGGCGGTGATTATACTACAGACATATTTCCAAAACTGCGTGCGGCAGGATGGAAGGGGTTTTGGATCGACGCCGCGTCCGCGCTGCGTATGGAAAAAGATGCAATTATCATTCTTGATCCTGTCAATCTTGCGGTGATTCAAAACGGTTTGGCAAAAGGCATCCGAAACTATATCGGTGGAAACTGCACGGTGTCGCTCATGCTTATGGCGCTGGGAGGGCTGTACCAGCAGGGAGTGGTGGAATGGATGAGTGCTATGACGTACCAGGCAGCATCCGGTGCGGGTGCCAACAATATGCGCGAACTGCTTGAACAGATGGGCACGGTTTACGGGGCGGCAAAAAACCTGTTGCATGATCCGGCTTCAGCGATCCTTGATATCGACCGGCATGTTACCGATGCTCTTCGGGACGGGAATTTTCCCAAAAAATATTTCGGAGTTCCGCTTGCAGGATCGCTCATCCCCTGGATTGATAAACAATTAGAAAACGGACAGAGCAGGGAAGAATGGAAAGGGCAGGCGGAAACGAACAAGATTCTCGGACGGGAGGATAATCCGGTTCCTGTTGACGGTCTCTGTGTGCGCATCGGTGCCATGCGTTGCCACAGCCAGGCGCTTACCATAAAGCTCAAGAAGGACATTCCTCTGGATGAGATTTCGGACATGATTATAAAGAGCAACCAGTGGGTGGCGGTGGTTCCGAATCAGCGCGAGGCGACCATTCGTGAACTCACTCCTGCCGTCGTGTCCGGCACCCTTGCCGTGCCTGTCGGTCGTTTGCGAAAAATGAACATGGGGCCACAATACCTGTCTGCTTTTACCTGCGGAGACCAACTTCTCTGGGGTGCGGCGGAGCCATTGCGCCGCATGCTCCGTATTCTTGTGGAAAAATAGAAATAATGTAAGAGTAAGTTGCGGCAAACTTGGGCGCAGGTACCAAAGAGATGGGTTTTCTGCGCCAATATGCTGCTTTATTTTGAGGGGCTGGAATTATGCTGAAAAAGAAACATCAGTATGTCGTTGCCATTGTGGGCGCCACCGGCGAAGTTGGCAGGGAGATAACAGAAGTCCTTGAAGAAAGCACTTTTCCTGTAAGTGAGCTGGTGTTCCTTGCCTCGGAGCGATCGGAAGGGGAAAAAATTGAATTCCGCGGAGAAGGACGGTCGGTCAAAAGATTGACCAAGACTTCTTTTGCCGGTGTGGACATCGTTTTTTTCGCGGCAGGTGATTTATGCAGCGTCGAGTTTGCTCCCGTTGCCGTGCAGTCAGGCGCTGTGGTGATTGATTGCTCGAACGCATTTCGTTTGGAACCGACTGTGCCGCTTATCGTGCCGGAAGTAAACGCCCATGCCGTGGCCGCTCATGCCGGAATTATTGCCAGTCCGAGCTGCTCTGCTGTCGGTCTGGCAACAGTAATAAAGCCGATCCATCAAGTATCAAAAATAAAGAGAATAGTCATGACTACGCTTCAATCTGTGTCAGGAGCAGGGAGAAAAGCAGTCGATGAACTTGCCGGCCAGACCGTGGCACTCCTGAATTTCCGTGAAATTAAAAAAAACGCCTATCCGCATCAGATAGCATTTAACTGCATTCCACAGGTTGGCGCTGAACTGGAAAGCGGTTATACCTCGGAAGAGAGAGACGTTATGAATGAAACCGCGAAGATCATGGAGGATGATTCCCTGCAGGTGACGGCGACGGCGGTGCGGGTGCCGGTTTTTCGCGGACTTTCCGGATCGGTAAATATCGAATTAGAAAGCAAAACGACGGCAAATGAGATACGTTCAATTTTGTCTGCTGCGGCTGGTGTTGTCGTATATGATGATTTGAAAAGAAATATCTATCCCATGCCGATTGATGTTATAGGGAAAAAAGAGGTTTATATAGGCAGGATCAGGGAAGATGAAACAATTCCAAACGGAATGAACCTGTGGTTTTCGTTGGACGACGTTCGCAGAGGTGCAGCATTAAATATGGTGCACATAGCGGAGCTTCTCATCCAATAGCTCGGTATTCGGATAGTTTTGACCTTACGGTCAGCAAAAAAACCTAATTTTCCAACCAAATAACGGCGGAATGAAAATTAGGCCTTTTTTTTGCTGCTTTTTACAAAGAGTCCGTTCGGCTCAATTTTGTAAATCTTGCATAATGTCAGGAGCTTCATCAGGCTTGGATTTGTCTCTTTGCCAGACTCCAGGCGGGAGATATAGCCTTGGGTAATCCTGCCCCGGTTGTCTGTTGCGTGCTCGGACAAACGCGCCACTTCGCTCATGGACAATTTATGCTTGATTCTTAGCTTTTTGAGTTTTTCGGCGAGTATCATATTGATTCGATTTATACCGCTCTTTTGGTATCTTGTCAACAAAAAGATGCAGATTGTTTATTTTTTCTTTTTTTACACATTAAGGTGCAAGTTATGCTATATTATTACATTAAGCATAATTGTTCGTGATTGTGCTTAAAGATTCCGGACCGGGTAACTTATATTGGGGGGGAGGAAAGTATATGTATAAGATTGAAATTCTTGAAAAAAAACGCCTGGAAAGAGGCTTGAGCTATACGGATATTGCAGATAAACTAGGTATGCACAAGGTAACGGTTTCGAGAACGTTGCAGGGAGTTACGATGAAGCCCCGAACCGTAAAATTACTGGCGGATTACCTCGGTGTCGAGATGGATAAGATTATCCAGTGATTTAAAAATCTTTTTTGTGCAGCTAACGTATAAAATTATAATACTGTTGGATATTACAGTTGAAAACAGGGTAGGGCTTAAACGCCCTACCCTGTTTTTTTGAGATTTGGGGGAAATGTGGTATTATTTCAGGGCTATTTCTCTAAAAAAATATGTTGCGTGTGCTGTTCCATGACACATGAATATCGTCGTATGTGAACCGAATGCACTTGGTAGCTGTCTAAAGTACAGTTTTACGTTTGCGATTATGGCATTTTTTAAAATGGTGAGGATATCGAATGAGTGATTTCATGACTGTTGCGCGGAATGCAGCTTACAGCGCAGGAAAAATTCTGAAAGACAACATCGCTGGGACGCGTCAGATTATTCATAAAGGAGAGATTAATCTGGTGACCGAGATGGATATGCGTTCAGAGCGGGCTGTAGTGGAAATCCTCCATTCTTTTTTCCCGGATCACGGCATAATTGCCGAGGAAGAAACGAACATTCAGAACGGATCGGCGTTCACCTGGATTATTGACCCCCTGGATGGCACAACGAATTATGCTCATGGATATCCCTGTTTCTCCGTGTCGATCGCGCTTCAACGAGAGGGAGAGGTCATTCTCGGTGTGGTTTACGATCCTATGCGGGATGAATTGTTTTCTGCGCAAAAGGGGCGCGGGGCCGAGTTAAATGGAAGGCTGATCAAAGTTTCAAGCGTGGACAGGCTTCTTTTGAGTCTTCTTGCCACAGGCTTTCCCTATGATCGTAAGACGAGTGAAAAAAATAATTTAAAATACTTTCGCGAACTCCTTATGGCATCTCAGGAAGTACGTCGGGATGGCTCCGCTGCGCTGGATCTCTGTTCGGTGGCATGCGGACGATTTGATGGATTTTGGGAGCTAAAACTGAAACCCTGGGACGTAGCTGCCGGAAGTGTTATTGTTCGGGAAGCTGGCGGTGTCATCTCTAATTTTTCCGGCAGCAGCTTCAGCTTGCATGAGGAAGAGATTCTGGCGAGCAACGGCAAGATACACGGCCAGATGCTGGAGATACTGAACAACATTGGGAAAAACTAGAAATCCGTCGTCAGCTTAAAAGTTATCCACTACGTCCTTTAATGTTTTTATTCCCCAGGTCAACTGCTCGGTTTTGCAGGCAGGAAAGGTCAGTCGAATCCACAAACCGGCCTTTCGTTTTTCTTCCAGCAAATTAGGCGCAACGGTACCCCAGCCTTCGGCGATGTTGACACCTGCCTCTTTGGCTGCATTCAGAAAGTTTTTTTCCTTATCACGGGTTATTTTTTGCAGACTGATTGTGGCAAAAAACCCCCCCGCAAGCTTCGTGGAATAAGCACCGGGGAAATGAGTCTGCAGAGAAATATTCAGCGCGTCCATTTTGGGTTTGTAGAGACCGAGCAAGTATTCAAGATAGGCGGCATACTTGCCTGTTTCCATAAAATCAGCTATGAACGCCTGGGTCGGCAGGTTAGGATTCAACCGGGTATTACTTACGATTTTTTCCATGTGGTCCAATTTATTTTTTGGAAGAACCAGATAGCCGCACTTCGTGCCGGGGGAAATGGTTTTTGTGAATGAATTCATAAGAACAGGCCCTTCTTCTGAAACATACACCGGGTCGTTCTTGTTTGTATCGTAGCGCAGGGCTTCATAGCAAATATCCCATGCACACAGCATACCGTGTTTTTTGCACAATTCTTCCACGGCCGCGCGGTTTTCCGCGGTATAGGTAATGCCTGTAGGATTATGATGGTAGGGGATGCCGTAGAAAGCGGCGGCGGATACGTTCTTCGCTTGAGCTTTTAAATCGTCGATATCCAATCCTTCAGCGGTCATTTTGATTCCGACCAGTTTATGACCGTACTGCAATGCATCGAAGATGACCCGATCATACGTCGTTTCTTCAATCAGGATGACGCTTTCTCTCGGCAGAGCTTTGAAAAAAAGGGAAATGACCTCCATTCCGCCATTGCCGACAATGACTCTCGACGGATCGACACTGTGCATGTTGCCGAGAATCTCCCTCAGCTGACGGAACCCTGAAAAATGTCCATATTGGAGCACTTCGATGCCGTAACGCTTCCAGACTTTTTCGTATCCTTCGGATACCATGGGCAGAAGATGGGATAGCGCTTCTTCTGCCGGAACGCCACGCAGGAAATTTGCTGTCATAGGTTTTTGATTCACGGCAACACCTCATGAGATTAGAGATTTACTGAAAGTTTTAGGATTTTATCCATTTTTTATGGCGATGTCAAGAACCGGCAAAATAATAGAGGAAAAGAATTCCGATACATTTTTTCGGGGCCTTCAGAGCGTGATTTTCCAATGTTAAAAGATTGAAGCTTGACTTTCTTTTCTTTCTTCTCTATTCTTAAAAAAAATCGTAAAGCATAGCAATAAGGGTCTATTCGCTATAAAATCTGCTGCTAAAAGCGACAATTTAACCGGGGAGGATTTTTCCCATGCAAAAAAAAATACTGTTTCTCATGGCACTGACGGTTTGTATTCTGCTCTCGGGAATTTCCCTTGCACGTGCGGATGCAGCATGTGCGGAAGTCTATGGAACGGGAGCCAACAGGTTTTCCCTTGCCACGGGCAGCCCCGGAGAACTCGGCTTGCTGAAGATTCTGGGCGAGACGTTCGGCAAACAGTCCAATGCTGCACTCTGCTGGGTAAAAGCAGGGTCCGGCGAATCATTGCAGCTCCTGAAGGGAAAAAAGGTGGACATGATCATGGTCCATGCGCCTGATATGGAAAAGAAGGCTCTTGCAGAAGGCTGGGGTGCAAACCGGACGCTGATAGGATCGAATGAATTTTTTATCGTCGGTTGTAAGTCGGACACGGCAAAGATCGCCTCTGCAAAGAATGCGGTCGAAGCCTATGCCCGCATAGCAAAGTCACAGACAAAATTTTTCTCACGGGGAGATAATTCAGGCACGCACAAGAAGGAAATGGACGTCTGGAAAAAAGCGGGTATTGCCCCATCCGGCTCCTGGTATATAGTCACGAAGGATTTTATGACTGCAACCTTGAATCGGGCGGATCTGGAAAAAGGGTATTTCATGACCGACAGCAGTACCTGGGTTGCGGAAAAGAAGAACCTGCGGAACCTCACGATTCTTTTCCGGGGGGACAAGTTTCTTGTAAACACCTACCACGCCCTCTCAGTACCGGCTGGGCAGTCTGCCGGGGCGGAGACCGCAGCCAAATTTATTAGATTCGTGGCCTCAGAGCAGGGCCAGATGATTATTCGTGATTTTGGAAAGGAATTATTCGGAGAAGGGCAGTATAACGATGCTGCATATGCTAAAAAATACGATGATTAGCTTACGATAATCAAGGAGGATTGCTATGAAACTGAGCAAAAAATGGGCGTTTACTGTTTTTATATTGGTTCTCATGTGTATGGGGACTGCTGCAACAGCCTCTGCGGAAATACGGATACGTTGTGCGTCAACAACAAGCACGCAAAATTCCGGCCTGTTTGACTACATCCTGCCGGTATTCGAGAAAAAAACGGGTATTAAAGTTGATGTTGTTGCCGTAGGCACCGGCGCTTCCATTGAGATAGGAAAACGGGGAGATGCTGATGTGGTTTTTGTGCATGCAAAGGACCTTGAACTCAAGGCGGTTCAGGACGGGTATTTCGTCAATCGTCATGATGTAATGTACAATGATTTTGTGGTCATCGGCCCGGCGGATGATCCGCAGAAGATCAAAAATATAAAATCAGTCAGTGATGCATTTAAAAAAATTGCAAATTCCGGCTCGTTTTTTGTCTCGCGGGGAGATAAATCCGGCACCCATACAAAAGAACTGTCCATCTGGAAATCAGCTGCTATAGTTCCGGCAGGCCAAAAATGGTATTTGGAAGCAGGGCAGGGGATGGAAAGAACGCAGAGAATTGCAAATGAAAAACGCGCATACACACTGACGGACAGAGGTACCTGGCTGGCCACAAAAGACAAGGACAGACTGGACATGATTATCGTTCTTGAAGGAGATCCCGTTCTATTCAATCAATACGGCGTCATGGCGGTGAACCCGGACAAGCACAAGCATATAAAGTTCAAGGAAGCGATGGCGTTTGTCGATTGGCTCATATCGAAAGATGGACAGGACGTGATTGCTTCCTTCAAAGACAAGATGGGAAACCAGCTTTTTATGCCGAACGCGAAATAACCACGCAGCCATGCTTTCCTTCTCCCGCCAAATATAAGGCGGGAGAAGGGTTTTCAGGCATTTCCCAGCATTCCATACAACGCCCTCTCTTGTATCGTCCAAATAGTATGCATTTTTTTAAATCTTGACTGTAGTTATATCTCTGGACAATTGCCCGGTTATTCACTCCTGGGTCTGCTAAATTAAGGTATACTTATATCAAGAAAAGCAGAAAAGGAGGAAATCCCATGAAACTGAGCACGCGAAACCAGATCAAGGGGAAAGTTGTGAACGTCAAAAAGGGAGCTGTTATGGCATTGGTTAAAATCGATATCGGCGGAGGGAATATTCTGACTGCTGCCATTACGGTAGATGCTGTTGACGATCTCGGGTTAAAAGACGGTGATTCGGTAACCGCGCTTATCAAATCAAGCAGTATTATGGTGGGGAAATAGCACTCAGGGTGTTGCCTGTGCTCCTCAAAAGTTACTGCTTGCGACTTTAGCCGGTATTTTCGCAAACAGAGAAGGATGCCTGTATCATTTATCAAAAAAAAGCATATGATTGAAACGGCGCAATAAAGTGCTCTCTTGTGCTGCTCAATCATATGCCGTGGTCATTTTAATGCTGTTTTAACCGCCGCTATTAAGCGCCATACCAACTTCCGGATCAATGTTTATCCATGCACGCACTGTGTTGCCCTTGAGCGTGTAATGTGTATCAACAACATCCGGTGTGCCGAATCTCAAGGGATCATATAACGATTTTACCTCGAATCCAAGGATCGCTCCGTCAGCACTCATAATTTTCACCAACTGTGTTTGTTCGGAATCAATATTGCTCCCGAGAAACTTCTCAGCTTCGGCCAATGCCGCTTCTGCTGAAAGGCCCTTAACGACCTTGTAGTCAATGCCGCGCGCTGCAATCTCAAAAGCGTGCCCATCGCTCTCCGGTTTCAGAATAGCGACATTTTCGGGATCACTGGCACTAACGCCTCCATACAACATGAGGGTGAAGGTCCCCTGTACTTCAGATCTATCTGCTAGCCTTGTTTTAAGCCCCGCAGCAGACGCATTAGAAGCAAGGCTGAAAACAAAAAACGTCGCGGCAACCATTACGAACAGACGCGTGAATGTTCGCCGATTGATAAATTTTGCATACTGTGAACTCATGGTGTGTACTCCTTTCAAGTGTTTCGTTGTTGCGATTCTTTGAAACAATTATAGCATACGTGTCAAGTTGGTTGTCAAGAATGTTTGTAAAAAATATTCAGCCGGTGGAAGCTCGTACTTTTTTGCTACGCATGGCGTTTCATTTTTGAACGAAGTGGCACAGCTTCGCGCCGGCTGTTGGTTTGCTTCGCCGCGAGTCAAGCAGCATGCGTCAAAGAGGTCTTCCAGGCACCCATAATTTCTTTCACGAAATCCTGAAACGTATGGGGGGCATGCCCGAGAAGTTTTTTCTGGGTCTCAAGATAGGACGGGTCGGCCGCCATTCCGTGAGTCTGAAAATATTGATACATTGTGCGGAGATTGCTTATCTGCCAACCGGGAAGTACATTTTTGACCGACAACTCCCATATATCCAAATCATTCCCGTTGTACCGTATTTCCTTCCCTCCATAGTTGCTGTAAAGCAGGGCAATATCTTTGCCCGTAAGCCTGTCCGGTCCATGAATATTGTAGGTTTTGCCGTCGTAATCAGACTTCATGAGCGCATGCACCGCGCAATCGGCGACATCGCGAACATCAACACGATTCAGTCCTATCGCACCAAGCGGTATCGGATATATGCCAGCACGCATGATCGGTTCATGCAGCAGTGTGTCGTTTTGGAAAAAATTGTTCGGTCTCAATATTGTATAGGGTACCCCTGATTTTACTACTGCATTTTCGATCGGAATTTTGCTGCTGAAGTGTGGTATTGCATCCGATCCCTCCGGCATGTAGACTGACAAATACACAATTTTCTGAACATGTGCATTTTTTGCTGCATCAATTACGCCTACACCCTGCTTGGTTTCATTCAAACCAGCTGGCACCAGCAGAAAGACGGCATCCACTCTACTCATGGCGTCTTCTATGGTTACGGGTTTGCCGAAATCAGCAACATACTCCCGCGTCCCGCATGGCAGGCCCAGGGCCCTCGCCGCAGAACGATTGCGCGTCATGCATCGAACATTCACACCTTGTCCTGCCAGACCCCGCATAACGTGATAACCTGTTTTCCCGGTGCATCCGGTAACTAGTATTTTCATAGTGAGCCCTCCTTCTCGTATCTGATGGGCGCATTCGCGGAAGACAAAACATTTACGTTCTCATGCTTTGATGCTTCCGGCGCTTTGCCTGTCTACTATAATTTAATCACCACTTGATCAGACTGTCAAATAGGGATTAATTATATCCTGTTTTTTTCTGCGAAAAAAAATCTCCGGTTCTCGCCGGAGATGGACGGGTGTTTTACACTCCCAGTAGGCTATCCGGCCTCATCATGCTATAATAGCAATCATGCCGATTATCCCAACTTCATCTTACTGTGCACCGTTTCTGTTCTGGAATGGACATCTTCAGACAATTTTCCCGTCTCTGATGAGAAGATTAAACGGAAATTTCTATCAACGTGAACGCATCGAAACGCTGGACAATGATTTTCTGGACATCGACTGGGCCTGTGTCGGGAGCAGAAAACTCGCTGTTCTCTCGCACGGTCTGGAGGGGAACTCGCACCGGCCCTACGTGGTCGGCATGGCAAACATGCTGAACCGCAACGGATGGGATGCTGCAGCCTGGAATTATCGGGGGTGTTCAGGTGAGATCAACCGGCAGCTGCGAATGTATCATAACGGCTCCATTGATGATCTGGACTGTGTCGTCCGGCATATATTGCAAACCAACCGGTACGACACGCTTGCGCTTATCGGTTACAGCCTCGGCGGCAATCTGACGCTGGTGTATTTGGGCTGCAAAGGAAACGATCTTGACAGAAGAGTGCGGAAATCCGTGGTTTTTTCCGCGCCCTGCGACCTGGAAGCAAGCGCCCGGAAACTGACAAGATTGGAAAACAGACTTTATATGGAAAATTTTCTGGCTTCCCTGCACGAAAAAATCAAGGCAAAAATGAAAAGATTTCCTGACCAGATTCATGATGACGGCTACAATCAGATAAAAACCTTCAAAGACTTCGATGACCGCTATACGGCTCCTATTCATGGCTTTAAAGATGCTGAAGATTACTGGCATACATGCAGCAGTGCGCAATACATACCGGGGATTAAAATTCCCACTCTTATTGTGAATGCCTCAAATGATCCCTTTCTTGCGGGAGACTGTTATCCCGTTAAACAGGCGTCAGCCAGCACCACTGTTTTTTTGGAAATGCCGGAGCATGGCGGGCATGTTGGTTTCGTACAATTTAATAAAAATAAAACCTATTGGTCCGAGGACCGAGCAATGTCTTTTTTGCAGCAGGGTCCTCAAATATTTTAAGATATGAACATGGTTGGTTTTTTATGTAGAAATCCCTCCTCCAGTATCCATCCAGCAAAATCCATTGTGTGGTACCTTAAATTTTATCAATGTATACAAATAACATGGTATACTAGTCACTACAAAGAAGTTCACGATAATCAACTAAGGAGGTCGGTCATGAGGAAAAGTGCATTTTTTTGTTTTTTTGTGTCTTCAATGATAGTCATGTTTTTCGGTTTAAGCATAGCCACGGCGGATGAGGTGCGCTTAAACGGCGCAGCCACTGTAGCGGACCGGGTTGTTACCCCCCTTAAAAGCACGGTAGAAAAAGCGACCGGTGACAAGCTTATTGTTGTGGTAAATAACGCGGGCAAGGGATTGATTGATCTTGTTGAGGGCAGATGTGATGCCTCCATGTCTTCGGCATCTCTGGAAACCACTGTCCAGGCCGCAAAAACGGCCGGCAAAGAAGTTGACATCGCCAAACTAAAAATGCATCTACTGAAAAGCGATGAAATTGCCTTTATTGTCAATTCATCAAACACCGTTGTCGGCCTGACGCTGGAACAGATCAAGGATATTCATACCGGGAAAATAAAAAATTGGCAGGAAGTGGGGGGAAAAGACCTTCCCATCGTCGTTGTTACGGATTCGCTCACGAGCGCGACACGGGGTTTTATTAAACAGGCGGTGCTCAGCGGTTCAGAATACGTACAAAATGCCGTGGTTCTCGATAATATAAATAAAATGAATGACGCGATTGCCAACACACCGGGCGGTATTGGCGGGATAGGCAAAGGATTTGTTGATATGAACAAAGTGAAGATTATTAAATCCGGAACCGTCAACAGACCGCTTGGGCTTATAACGATTGGAGAACCTTCAAAAAAGGTGCAAAGGGTCATTGAGGCATACAAGGCCGCGGCCCAAAAGTGAAAATCAGCATATATATTTAGAGGAGGAACACGTGTCAGAGAAAAGAATTGCCCTTGTCACTGGTGACGGGGCAGGGCCGGATATGATGGCAGTGGCGTGTAAAATCGTCGTCAAAGCCGCAAAAATGGACGGGATGGACATTATTTTCGAGGAAACCCCTATGGGGTGGAATGCCTATGAAAAATATGGAGACACATTGCCCCCGCAGTTCTTCAAGAGAGCAGTGGAGATCGGCACCATATTTTTCGGGGGAGTGGGAGATCCGAAATTCGACACCACGATCGGCGCAGAGAAGCCTGAGATGAGACCTGAGGCCCGCGCATTGCTTGCAATTCGGAGCGCCATGGGGTTGCTGTTGAATTTTCGTCCCATGATATATTATAAGTCGCTTGCTTCGCTGGCCAACGTGAAACCCGAAATGATACCGGATGAGGGCATCCAGCAGATATGGATACGCTATCTGCTGGAGGACAGTTATTTTGGAAATCAGGACTTTATCAACGACATTCC
The DNA here is from genome assembly GCA_963663225.1 of Nitrospirota bacterium. Taxonomy (GTDB): domain Bacteria; phylum Nitrospirota; class UBA9217; order UBA9217; family UBA9217; genus JBAZLV01. Next base: position 2,298,119 of record OY760142.1, read on the forward strand.
GGCTGATATTGCCGATAAATTCGGAATAAAGCTGAAAAAAACGGTGACAGGCAAGGAAGAGATCGTGTCGGATGTCGCTTATTTCCGCAGAAGCACGATAGAAAAATACCTGCGCGCTGCTTTTTCCTATGCGCGAAAGCTCAACCTGCCGCTGATTTCCATTGACAAATCGAATGTCATGGCGCGGTATGATTTCTGGAGAAAAATCGCCACCCGCATCGGCAAGGAAGAATTCCCTGATGTCACACTCATTCACCAGCTTGTTGATTCGGCAAATGCACTTCTTTTTACGCCCGCAAAACTTCACGGCGTTATCGCCTGTGGAAACGAGCATGGAGATATTCTTTCGGATGGCGCCGCCTCAGCCCTCGGAAGCATGGGGATGATGTGCAGCTCCGCCGTCAATCCTGACACCGGAGCCGCGATGTTCGAAAGCGGGGCCGGAACAGCCCCGACACTGGCCGGACAGGATAAGGCAAACCCGCTTGGCCGAATCCTTACGGGAGCCATGATGCTTCGTCATCTCGGGGCGGAAAAGGGAGCGAAATCCATTGAAACCGCGGTAAACAGCGTCTTACAGTCCGGTTACCGGACGGGAGATCTTTTATCAAAAGCAGATGATCCGAAGAAACTCATCGGAACTTCTACCATGGGAGAAAAAGTTCTTTCCTGCATGTGATGATCAACTGCAAAGGTGCCGCTTTTGCGGGCGGCGCCTTTTTTTATTACCCTGCGACTGCTGGCGACCAATTAATACATCCTAATACATCGCTCACTTTTGCGGTACCTCTCCCTTAGTCTTGACAAAGAAAAATTGAATTGGTATATATAGGCGATATTTTATACACTATAACAACGTACAGAGCAGGGAGGCTCTTGCGCTGTACGGAGCCCAAAGAACGAGGTATTTGCATGACTGCGGAAAAAATAGAATTCAAAACTGAAGTAAAAGAACTGTTGAATCTGATGATCCATTCGCTCTATTCCCATAAGGAAATTTTTCTGCGGGAACTTATTTCCAACGCGTCCGATGCCATCGACAAAGCGCGTTATGAAGCTCTGACGAACAAGGAGATTCTCAGCAATACCGGCGAAGGCAAAATCAAACTGATTGCCGACAAAACAGCCGGAACGCTGACGATCCGGGACAACGGCATCGGCATGACGCATGACGAGGTCATCGCTGAACTCGGGACGATCGCGCATTCAGGCACCAAGGATTTCCTGCGTGCATTGCAGGACAAGGCCGTGAAAGACAGGCCGGAGCTTATCGGCCAGTTTGGTGTCGGATTTTACTCCGCTTTCATGATCGCAGACAAGGTAACGGTTATTACGCGAAAAGCCACTGAAAAAACGACCAAAGCCGTTACCTGGGAATCCACTGCCGATGGGTCCTATACCATCGATGAGACGGAAAAAGAGCAGGCAGGATCTGACGTGATCCTGCATCTCAAACAGGAAGAAAAAAAGTACCTGGACGAATGGGAAATCCGGTCAATTATCAGAAAATACTCCGATTACATCGAATATCCGATTGTAATGGATGTTGTACATGAGAAAGAAGATCCCCAGGACAAAAACAAAAAAATCAAAACAACGGAAGAAGAAACACTCAATTCGCAAAAAGCCATCTGGCTCCGGGACCAAGCAGAGGTGACGGCGGAAGAGTACGGCAACTTCTATCGGCATGTTTCACACGACATGGGAGAACCTGCAAAGGTCATCCATTACCGGGCGGAGGGAACATCGGAATTTACCGCCCTCCTTTATATTCCTTCGAAGGCCCCTTATGGTATCCTGTACCAGGACTACAAGATCGGTCCTATCCTGTACGTAAAACGTGTCCAGATCATGGACCATTGCGAACAGCTGATTCCCGCCTATTTGCGGTTCTTAAAAGGGGTGGTTGACTCTTCAGATCTTCCCCTGAATGTATCCCGTGAAATTCTTCAATCCAACAAGCAGATCGAGGTCATCAAGAAAAACATTACCAAAAAAGTGCTTGATACCCTGGCGGACATGAAAAAAAGCGACTATGACTCCTACGTGAAATTCCACCAGGAATTCGGCAGAGTCTTGAAAGAAGGCATCCATTTTGACTTTTCGAGAAGGGAACAGATTGCCGACCTGCTTCTATTCCGGTCAACCAAAACGGCGATTGATAAATTTACCACACTGGAAGACTATGTGAAGAACATGCCTATCGCGCAGTCTGACATTTATTATATTCTCGGCAAACCTGATGAAAATGTATTGCAGTCTCCGTATCTCGAAGCATTTCAGGAAAAAGGGTATGAAGTCCTTGTGTTGACGGATGATATCGATGATATTATCATGGCGGGCCTGCAGGAATACAAGGGCAAGAAAATCAAGTCCGTCGTGAAAGGCGACATTGTTCTCGACAAAACGGCAGGCCAGGATAAGGAACAATCGAAGCAGAAACTCGAAAAACTGCTCACGCTGATCAAAGAACAGCTCAAGGATGAAGTGAAGGATGTGCGGCTGTCCAGCAGGCTTACGGACTCTGCGTGCTGTCTGGTGGCTGATGAAGGAGGACTGGATCCCCAGATGGAAAAGTTGCTGAAGTCCATGGGGCAGGACATCCCGGTTACAAAAAGGATCCTGGAAGTCAATCCGACCCATCAGGTCTTTGAGGCCATGAATGCGCTGCTGGAAAAAGGCGGCAATGATCAGCTCCTGAAAGAATACATAGACCTGTTGTACAATCAGTCACTTCTGCTCGAAGGCTCCAAGGTAAAAGAACCGGCGTCTTTCGCTAAAACAATGGCGAAACTTATGCTGGAGAATGCAAAACATCACACTGCATCGCATTAAGCAGAAATATTCCTTTCCCTGAGGCTGCTGTCGATTCTGCTTCCTCAGGGAAAGATATCTTTCCGAATTTTTCTCTCAGAGTCATTCCAGGCACGGAATGCCTGACGTATTGTACTCTCCTAGTGCTCCATTCGTTTTTTATTGTTTCCTTCACAAAACCGATACTTGTGCTATGCTTAACAAAAGCACTTTTTGTCATGTGCTGTATCAAAGACTTCTATTTGGAGGAATTATAATGAAAATCGGAATTATCGGGACCGGTGCCGTTGGTGCAGCTTGCACATTATCAGCCATTATGCGGGGATGCGCCCGGGAAATCGTTTTGGTGGACAAAATCAGGTCCCGCGCGAAAGCAGTGGCAACGGACATGCGGTACGGTCTGCCGCTTTCTCCTACCCTGGACGTGCGTGATGGTGATTACTCAGATTTGTCAGGTTCAGCCCTGGTCATGATTACCGCGGGCGTCAATGAAAAAACGGGGGGTGCTGTTGACCGCAATGATCCCGCAGGACGGCTGCGATTGCTGGGTACGAACACGGAGGTCTATAAGGAAATCGTACCTAAGGTTGTGAAGGCCGCCCCGGATGCCGTCATCATGGTTGTGACCGATCCTCCTGACCCTCTGGCGGACATTGCGAGGAACCTCGCAGGACATGACCGGGTGGTCAGCACCGGCACCTATCTGGACAGCCTTCGGTTTCGGGTGCATCTTGCCAGAAAACTCTCCGTGAGTGCCGCGTGCATCGATGCCTATGTCGTGGGAGAGCACGGGACATCACAGGTTTTTCTCTGGTCGTCGGCTCGCGTGAGCGGAGCGCCTTTTTGCGAACTGCTGGACCAATGCGATGCTTCGCCGGAAGCGTTTTATGCTGAGGTGGAAAATGAGGTCCGGTATGCCAATATCAGCATTATCGAGGGGAATAACGCCAGCCAGTACGGGATTGGAATGACGTGCGCCCGGATCGCGGAAATAATTCTGAACGATGAACATGCGGTGATTCCCGTGGGGTCTTATAACAAAGAATACGGCGTAACCCTGTCGCTGCCGAGCGTCCTCCACCGCTACGGAGTAAAGCGCATTCTGGAACCGGACATGACCGCCGACGAACGCGCAAAGCTGCGGCAGAGTGCGGAGAAGATAAAAAATGCACTGAGTGGAAAATTTTGAAAATCAGTGACGAAATATTTTGTAAATGGACAACCTTCACGAACGTGCACCCCGGCCAACAATAGTACTTCAGGAAATATTGTTTTCATTGTCGTTGATATGCTGTTTTTCTATTTCTTTTATTCAATGATTATTTCTGTACTATGCGTCGTAGCTTCGTATAAGTTGGCTCTAATAAATTTTAAATTCTTGTTGTACCTTTCTCCAACAGTACATATAATATCACGGTGTATAAGAAAATCGAAGAGACGGAGGACCTATGAAGAAACTGTTTGTGTGTATAATCATCTTCACCTGCCTGTCCTTTTCCACATCGGTGTTTTCTGAAACGAAATCATTGCCATCACTGAATTACGAGAAAAAAGAGCTACTGCTCGGTTATGCCGGGGAAGTCTTGTCTGCTGCTTTCAGTCCGGATGGAAAAATAATGGCAATTGGAACATCTGATAAGAAAGTTGTCATTTGGGACGTTGCAACATGGAAAATAATCAAGTTGCTTGATGCAAATAACGATCGTGTTACGGCACTGGCGTTTTCTCCTGATGGGAAACTACTTGCATCAGGAGACAGACGGAATATGGTGTATTTCCTGGACGCCGCCACCTGGAAAACAGTGAACAAAATGAAAGCTTACAGCGATATAGAGTCTCTCTCCTTTAATCAGGACGGCAGTCTTCTTGCAATAGCATGTGGCAGGGAAAAGGCAATGCTTTGGGATGTACAGAAAAATCAGTTGCGTAAAGACCTGGTTGGTCATACGGGAGATGTAAAAGCGATAGCGTTCAGTCCTGATGGAACACAGGTGGCGACCGGCGGCAGAGATAACAGCGTAATTATCTGGAACTCAAGTACGGGCGAAAAAATTAAAATGTTGCCGGGACATGCTGGTACGGTCGAAAAGATCGTCTACAGCCCGGACGGGAAATATCTTGCATCAGGAGGATCAGACAACGTTGTAATGGTCTGGGATGCAACTTCGGGAAAAGCTATTCAGCGGCTCTCCGGACACTCAGACAGGATTTGTGCGTTGGAATATTTGCCGCAGACTGACATCCTGGTGTCGGGAAGCTGCCGGATCTTTCTGGGACCGTTTTTCAGACCTTCCTATGTGGCAGGTAGCGGTTGTAATGTTATTTTCTGGAATACCGGAACAGGCAAACAGATGAAAACCATGGATGCGGATTGCAGCCTTACTTGTGCCGCATTCAGCTCCGGAGGGAAATACTTAGCAGTCGGCAATGCTGTTGGCAGCGGTCAATTCATCACGGTGTATGAAAGAAAATAAAACCGTTGTGATCCTGTACTAAGAAAAACATCAAACAGCACTATGAACACGCCAATTAAACTCCTGGCCATCATAGGCAGCTATCGCAAAGGCGGCATGATAGACGCTACCATCGATGAAATGCTTGCCGCAGCCCGTGAAGCTGGTGCAGATACAGCGAAGATTTATTTGCTTGATAAGCATATCGAATTTTGCACAAACTGCCGAACCTGCACGCAGCAGGTCGGGGAAACGCGCGGTATCTGCATTTTTCAAGATGATATGACCGGCATTCTTGTGGAAATAGAGCGTTCAGATGTGATTGTGCTCTGTTCACCAGTGAATTTCTGGACTGTCACGGCGGTGATGAAACGATTTATTGAACGGCTGGTCTGCCTTGCCTACTGGCCCTGGGGAATGGCGGCACCGAAGCCACGAATCGCAGGAAAACAAAAGCGAGCCGTAGTAGTCACTTCATCTGCAGCGCCTGCATTTGTCGCACGTCTGGGAACGCAGCTTGTAAGCCATTTTAAGAAAGTTGCAAGGCTTCTTGGCGCCAGAGTGGTTGGCGTGATTTCCATAGGACTGGCGGCATCAAAACAACATCAAAAACCGGGAGAATCTGTGAGAAAGAAAGCGTGGTGTTTGGGGAGAGAACTGGCTGCCGGCAACCGCGACTGATGGTAGATTCGAATCAAATCTCCCGTCTGTCGCTGTACTTCGATGCATTGTACCGTTCTCCATTCATGAGCAGCTTTTTCAGCCTGTCGAGAAAACACTCATTGCGGCATTGATCCTTGTAATCCATTCTTCGTTGACCTGGCGGCAAAATCGATTTTTTTAAATGCAGTTTTCACCAACCATAATCCTGTGAGCCATCCGGATTGTCATTTTTCAATGATTTCTATATAATCATGACGCCAGCTGAATCCAAGGAGACTATAATGTTCAAAAAAAATGATGGTAGCGGATATAAAGCACCTCTTGAAAAAATAACCTTCAAGACTCTCGCGTATGGCGAAAAAACACTTCTTGCCGAATTCAGACTTGAAAAAGGGGCGGTTCTGCCAAGGCATAGCCATCCTCATGAACAGACAGGATACCTTGTGTCCGGCAGGATACGTCTGACAATTGGTGAGGAAACATATGATGTTGTGCCGGGTGACAGCTGGAGCATTCCCGGCAACGTGGACCATAATGCAGTTGCCCATGAGAACTCCACTGCGGTAGAGGTGTTTTCCCCGATACGACAGGACTACATACCCTAGAGCGGCAGGTGTACCGGATTTTCACACTGTTTTGGCAGTGATTAACGCACCTTGCCGCATAGTGGTCGATAACAGCCTATATTGTTCTGCTAGAAGAGAGGTACGCATATGAAAGCAGCAGTCAAAGAAGGATTTTCGCGCATACAGATGATGTTTGCAGATTTTTTCGGACTTGGCCGTGCGGTAACAATAACCACTATAGTGTTTGTATGCTGTGTTGTATTTGGAGCTGTTTTCTGGTTCTTTTACTCAGCCCCTCCCCGTACTCTTACGATCACGAGCGGCCCGGACGGAAGTACGTTCCAAAGAAACGCCGCCCGATATGCCAAGATACTGGCGCGCAACGGTGTAAAATTGAACATTATTCCTTCTGAGGGTTCGCAGGAGAACCTGAAGAGATTGATTGATCCGAAGTTCAAGGTTGATATTGGGTTTGTCCAGGGAGGAGTTGCCAAGGGGGAAACTATCGACAAACTGGTGTCGCTCGGGAGCGTATTTTACGAGCCGCTTATGATTTTTTACCGCAGTCCCAGGCCGATAGAGCTGCTGTCACAGTTGAAGGGGAAACGGCTGGCCATCGGTCCCGAAGGCAGTGGAACGCGAACTTTGGCATTGGCACTGCTCGACCTGAACGGCATAAAACCCGGTGAAGGCACCGCGATGAATGAAGACGATTCAGATGACGCAGCAAAGGCCCTGCTCGCGGGCACGGTCGATGTCGTGTTCATGATGGGAGATTCCGCCTCGACCCAGGTCATGCGCACGCTCATGCACACGCCGACGATCCATTTATATAGCTTTACCCAGGCGGATGGATATGTTCGTCGCATCAACTATCTGAGCAAACTGGAACTTCCAAAAGGGTCCATCGATTTTGGAAAAAATATTCCCAGCCAGGACGTCTATCTGATCGGTCCTACGGCGGAGATTATTGCGCGGAATGATCTGCATCCCGCCTTGTCGGATTTGCTGCTGGAGGCCGCACGGGAGATACATGGCAGCGCGACCCTGCTCAGGCGCCAGGGCGAATTCCCAGCCCCGCTTGAACACGAGTATCGGATAAGCGAGGACGCAAGCAGATTCTATAAATCAGGGAAGACCCTCCTTTACCGCTATCTTCCATTTCAATTGGCAAGTTTGGCCAACCGGTTTCTTCTGATATTCGTACCGATGGTAGTACTGCTGATTCCGGGATTAAAGATTATTCCCGCAATCTATCGATGGAGGATCAACCTCGGCATTTACCGCTGGTATCGAGCATTGCTCGCTCTGGAGAAAGACTTGCTCTCGAATATAAATCTTGAAAAACAAAAAGAGCTGGTTGAGCGGCTTGACCGTATTGAGCAGGCGGTCAATGCCATGAAAGTACCGGTTTCCTTTGCTGAACAGTTCTACGTCCTGCGAGGACATATAGACTTTGTCAGAAGCCGTCTCATGGCAAAAGCAGAGGCACGCTGAGACGCTTTTTACAGGGTATCGCCGTAAGGAAAAAAGGATGTGAAAATGAAAAAGATATTGTCTGTCGTGATTTTTCTTGTGGCAATGCAGGGAAATATTTCCGCTTCGCCGGGCGGTTTTCCGGACAGGCCGTTCATGCTGGCAGAAGAGAGCACAGCCAAAGTCGAGCTGTATGTGACAGACTGGTGCCCGTACTGCCGGAGAGCGATACATTTTTTCCAAACGCGCAAAATTCCTGTCATTATATATGACATTGAAAAAGACAGGGACGCCGCCCGCAGAAAGAACGAACTAGACAGTCGGAGAGGGGTTCCATTTGCAATCATCAATGGGAAGGGGATCCACGGCTTTTCCGAAGAGGCTTATCAGAGAGCGCTAGGAAGCAGGTGAATTACGCTCATTCTCAGTTGCGATCATAAGAGATAAAAGACGGTTTTATGCAAAATACCGAAGATCTACCTTTTTCCGGCGGATAACGCTGTGATAGGTCTCGTCGGGATGGCCGAGAGCAATGACCGAATATATGGTTTCGTTCGCGGGGATGCCGAGTGACCGTTGAATGGCCGGGTCATTTTTCATGGCGGCAACGGCAAACCCGATCAGGCAGGAGCCAAGCCCCATGCTGTGTGCGGCCAGCAGAATATTCTGCGAGGCCAGAAGTGCGTCTTCTCCGGGGCAGCTTGCGCCGGGTTTTGAGCCCACGATAATGGCCGCTGTCGCACCATGAAAAAGCCTGTCCTTGCCGTCCTGCTCCCATTCCTCAAGCGCCTTTCGGACGGTTTCATAGTGGTCCCGGTAGTATGTTGCGAGTTCAGACTTTCCAATCAGTTTGAGAATGGTGCGAAGAACGGGGTTTGCCGCCTGGGCATTCAATGCTTTAAAATAATCACCGATGCTGCGTGCAAAGGCGATGACGCCCTTTCTGTTCGGTACTATGGTGAATGTCCATTTTTGGCTGTTGGTTCCAGAGGGCGCGGTGACCCCGATCTTGACAAGATCTTCGAGAGCCGGTCTGTCCACCGGCTGGTCCGTGTAATTGCGGCAGGATCGCCGTGATGCCATAAACCGCTGCAAGTCAGCAGTGTTGAACTTACCAAACGGGAGCCAGCGGCCGTCAGCGGTGAACGTCTGATATGTTCCCATTTCATCACTGAGCACGGGAATGTGTATGGCATGCTGAGGACAGGCAGCCTCGCAATGGCCGCATGCAAAAGAATCATTTTCGTTTTTTGCGGCCTTTCCATTTACCAGCGAAAGCGCCTGCCTCGGACAGACTTTGATGCAAATTCCGCATCCGGTGCAGCGATTTAGGTCTACTTCAACCTGTTTATTTTCCTTCATGAGTTGATCCCGGCAAAGTTATTTTGCCATATCCCGAAGTGTTTCCTCCAGTTCCTTCAGATGTTTTCCATATCCTGCCCAATCCTCCCTGCGGAGTGATTCCTTTGCCTTGCGCAGCTGCTCCATGGCTCTGGCTCCCAGTTCCCTGGGCTTTAGTGCGGCGGCAGGAGTCCCTTTTTCGATCATCCGTAGACTCGGTAGTGACCCGGTGAACAGCCGTTGAACGGATGCCTCAAGAGTATCTTCCATCACGACGTCGTTGCCGTACGCAACAATGACTCTGCGGAGTTCGGGCAGCCCTCCTTTATCCGTGGCAACCAGGAACAACGGCTGGACATAGACGAGCGAGTCTTCAATGGGGATGATCAGGAGACTCCCCCGGATTACACCGGAGCCGCGCTGGCCCCAAAGTGTGAGTTGCTGCGAGATATATGCGTCCTGGTCGATGCGGGCGTCGATCTGGCGCGGCCCGAAAACCAGCCGGTCGCGCGGGAATGTATACACGATGACCTTGCCATAGTTATCACCATCGCATCGGGCCGCCATCCACGCAGCGAGGTTGTCCCGTTTCGCCGGAGTAAAGGGCAGCAGGAGAATAAACTCTTCCGACTTTCCCCTGGGAAGCTTTGTGATGAGATAATAGGGGTCCATGGTTTTCTGGCGGTAGGCCGGAATTTCCCAAAGATCCTCCTTGTTATAGAACACCGTAGGATCGGTCATGTGGAAGGTCGAGAATATCCTTGCCTGAATGCTGAGCAGAGCGCGGGGATACCGTATGTGGCGTCTTACGTCAGGCGGCATGTCGCCAAGCGGACGGAACAGGGTCGGAAACACGGAGGAATACGTTTTTATCAGGATGTCCTGTGGGTCCACGATATAAAAAGCAACGCTGCCGTCATAGGCATCCACAACCACCTTGACGGAGTTCCGGATATAATTGGTTCCTCTTCTGACCGGTTTTGAATACGGAAGGCTGCCGCTCTGCGTATACGCGTCGATAATCCAGAACAGCCTGCCGTCGTCACCCACGACCATGTACGGGTCTGGATCATAGGACAGGAATGGTGCAATGGCAGACACCCGGTTCAGGATCGTGCGGTAGTACAGTATTTTGCTTTCGTTTGTTATATCGCTTGAAAGAACGATTTTGAAATTGCCGAAATAGGCTGCATAGAGAAGCCGCATCAGGGTTGACGACAGCCGCACGCCTCCGCGCCCTGCATACTCGGTGTAAACGCTCTCCGTGGCCGTTGGATAGTTGAATTCCTTTGTTTTCGTGTTTACGATCACATAGTCATTCGGGCTTTCTCCATAATAGATTTCCGGACGCGTCACTTTCGGACCGGAACTCGTAACGGGAGGGATGTCCTTGACAAGGAATTCCGGAAGCCCTTCTTTGGTGATGCCGCTTACCGGTCCCATGGCAATCCCGAAACCATGCGTAAAGACGAGCCGTTCGTTGATCCAGGATTTGCCCGGCAGGTCCGCGTAGGACAGCTCCCTTGGCGACAGCATCACCTGAACATAATTACCGTTCACGGTGTAGCGGTCATTATCCACATCGTTAAAATGGTAATACGTGCGTATTTGTTGCAACTGACTGTATGTCTTCAAGAGAGGTTCTTCATCCCAGAGCCTGATGTTTTGAATTGTGGAGATATTGCGCCGTATGTCTGTTATGGTCAGTTGTTTACTTGCGGTGAACGGGTGCAATTCCATATTTTCAAGGCCATAGCCAAGGCGGGTGAAGCGGATATGATTGGCAAGAAACGGCTGCTCGAGCACGCTTTCATTCGGAGAGACCTTGAAGTTCTGGACCAGCGTAGGATATAATTTCAGTCCGAGTACGTACGCGCCCGCAAGCACGACGATCGCCAGGAGCGGCACGGCAAGGGACCGGTGTGTGGCAAAAAAAGAAACAACCACGGCGGCGGCGACAGCGAGAGCGGCCAGGGCCGAAAGCGTCACGAGACGCGCGTGCACGTCGGTGTAAGAAGCCCCATACAGGACGCCATGTTCGGTATTCATCAGGCCATACCGGTCGAGGGAGAAGGTTATTGCGAGGCTAAGCAGAAACAGCGATACGAGGACGCCGAGGTGGCGCTTTACGAATGGATCAACGGAGAAAAACCGGCCCAGCAGCACGACGCCGCCCCGGACTACATAAATGGCAGCGGTAAGGGCAGTCGTGATTATGAGTATGCTGCGTGTCAGCGTGTTTATGGCATCGAGAAAAGGATACTGAAACAGGAAAAAGGAGATGTCTTTCCCAAAAAGGGGATCGGCAAGTCCTGCAGGAGCACTGTTGAGAAAGAGCAGTGTTTGCTCCCAGTATCGTGTGCCGACGGGAAAAGCAAGCAGAAACGCAAGGAGCGCAACAAGAAACGACAAGCCTCCGATAAGCCGGTTGAGATCGAGTTGCTGCAGTTGCGGCACGCTTTCCAGCAGAGGGCTCATGCCGCTGAGCGGGAACGCTCGTTTTCCGGCGATAAAAAGATTAATCAAAACCACAAGGAAGACAAACACGCCGAAGGCAAGCCCGCACAGCACCTTGGTGAGGAGCGTCTTCGCAAAAACAGCTTGGTACCCTGTTTCCCCGAAAAACTGCCAGTCCGCCACAAACGAGAGGAATTCTCGCGCTCCGGCAACAAGGATGAGTACTCCGGCAATAGTAATAATGATAGTCCAGTTTTTCGGCAACTTTTTAGCCATCACATCCTCCTGTGCGGCAGGTCATCATTGCAGGGCAGCCGGTCTTGAAACATCAGCAGTGAATCAGCATGCCTCTGTTTCAGGATAATATAGACGGCAAAGCTGCAATGACGAACGCAGGGTGCTTTAGGGAAGTTATTTTATAAGAAATCAGCCGTTGTTTTTCACTGCTTTATTCTGATAGGCAAATACGCTTTTAAATACTTCATCAACGTTTATCAGTTCGCCGATCGTGGCCCCTGCCTTGATTTTTTCCTGGATAATATGCTCGGTATCCAGGAGGTGTTTCGCTTTTTCCAGGACCGCTTCAGACTCCTGTTTCGGGACCACAACTACTCCATTTGCGTCAACAACGATTATATCTCCCGGGTTCACTGCCGCGCCGGCACATTGTATTAAAACGTTGACCTGGCCATATCCCGAAATGGATCCAACGTTGGGAACAATGCCTTTACAGACAACGGGAAATTTGAGCTTTCTGATTTCCTCTACGTCGCGGCAGGCGCCGTCGATTATTGCTGCAATTGCTCCTCTGTTGATTGCCGACATCGTCATGTTCTCACCCCAGAAAGCGGTGTTCACCGAACCGTGGGAGTCGATGACGACGATATCGCCCGGCTCGCAGAGGTCGATGGCTTTGAATGCAGCGGCCAAATCCGATGCCAGCGTTTTTACGGTTATCGCGGTGCCTACCAGCCGGATGCCCTCAAAGAGCGGTTTCATATCGGATGTCATGGTGTTAAACCTGCCCATGCAGTCGGAGATAGAGCATGTTATTGAGTCGTACGCGAGCAATTTCCTAAAACCATCGACAACCGATTTTGCAGGGCGGTCTATTTTTTGAACGATCATACTGTTTTCTCCAATTCCTTTTGTGCGGTCTCTCTGTCTATAAAATTCGACAGGGGTGCTTATGTATTTAAGCGGAGACGGTGTTATTCGGGTTTTTGAAATTTTTGTTTCGCCTCGTTTATCGCTTTTTTCAGGTCCGACCAGGCAGTTTCCGCGCCTGCCTTCATGATGTCCCATGCTTCGCTGCTTGTTTCTGTCAATTCCTGCAGCTTGTGCATGGCTGCATCCCGCTGTTCCTTGAGTTCCTTGATCTGTTCGCTATACTTGATTTTAACATCCTCTTTTGCAGTATGGGCCTTGACTTCCAGCTCATCGATTTTGGCAGACCATTCTTTAAGTTGGGCAGCCAGTTTGTCGATGTATTCTTCTCTGTTTTTCATGATCTTCCTCCTTGCTTGCGGTGTTTTCTGTACGGAACGTGCGGATGGAAAGACGTAATTTTTGAAAGTATAACATTTTAGGGGGGCATGTCAAGGTGGCCTGTGAGGACTTTCATGATCTTGTTTCAAGTACCCCATTTGTGATATAGTATCATATCTTGAGTAAACGGACTGGTTGCTTTCCGTCTTATAAACACTAAACCTTCCCGGCTGGAGGTCGCATCATGCTTCACACAATGACGACAACCGCATTTACCCTGGACGGCTACCGCATTATAAAGAATCTGGGGTTGGTCAGGGGCATTACGGTCCGGTCGCGATCAATTTTCGGCACTATCGGAGCTTCTTTGCAGACATTAATCGGCGGCAATATCTCTTTGTTCACGGGTTTGTGCGAAAAAACCAGAGAAGACGCGTTTGCCATGATGGTCAAACATGCCCAGGAATTGGGAGCAAATGCTGTAATCGGCATACGGTACGATGCAACCGATGTGATGCAGGGTGTCTCGGAAGTTTTGTGTTACGGCACCGCTGTGGTTGTGGAGCAAATAAGGGACTAAAACGGTGTGTAGAAAAGACTTCTGATCGCGCCCATCGCGGCGTTTTGAGCATAGTGCCTCAGTCTTTGACGATGGCTATGATGACGCATACGAGGTGCATCATACTATGAGAAAAATATTGATCGCAGAAGGTCTGGCAAGTTTGTTTCCAGAGAGAAACGCGTTTCGAATCCGTTCGGATATTCAAGTGTTCACCGCGGCTACGAACGATGATGTATTGAGCATTCATCGGGCCGAAAAAACCGACCTTATTATTACCCAACTCGAGCAGCCCGGACAGATGTCGACAGAGGATCTTTTTTATCATATTCGGAACAGCAGCGACCTGCGCGATGTTTCCACTATCCTCATCTGCAGGGACACGCTCGCCCACCGGGAGCGATGCAAACGGTGCTGCGCGAATGCGGTCTTTACCATGCCGGTTGATGCAACGCTTCTGGAACTGAAAGTGCAGCAGTTTTTGAATGTCGCTCCAAGAAAATCGTATCGCGCCGTTCTTGCCGTGGCCATAGAAGGCAGATTCCAAAACAAGCCTCAGCCGTTCTGGACTGAAAATATCAGTACGAGCGGAATGCTTATCCGGACAAGAGAGCCTCTTTCAAAAGGTGCGGGGACCTTTTTCTCATTTTTCCTGCCGAATGGAACGCATGTCAGCGGATATGGTGAAATCATGAGGGTTGTCCAGCCTGAAAGAGAGCCTGATAGTTTCCTGTACGGAATAAAGTTTACGGACATCGAGCCTGGAACAAAAACCGAAATTGAGGCAGTAGTCAACGGATAGCGCCGCTTTTTTATTGAACTATCTGTTTTATCTATGTTTTTTCTTTCCCCCTGCCTGCTCTTATCTGAGTTTCTCAATTGGTTGGCAGCCAAAATATTGAATTATCTGCTTGACAATACGTATTAATTCCCTATACAATCAGGAACCATCAGTAAATGCAGTGCTTTTCATTTGACACGACAGGCCTTTAGGTTTTCCAATATCTGGCATCAGATTTTGTGCTTTACCGAAGTGCACCGTGTATCTTTTCAACACGCGTCTAACAATCAGCAATTTAATTTAATACTATAAAGATCATGCTGCCTGGCAATATGTTTTTGCCGTGCGGTGTCAGCGCGACTGTGCCGTAGCTGGACAACTCTTCCGTGCGCGCCATCCATGGGATAACTTTAACGGTGAAGTTGGAGGGCAATAATGCGCGAAATAGGCAATATACTTCGGGAAAACAGAATTGTCCGTGGTTTTGATATTAATGACATTACCCGCATGACCAGAATCAGCGGGTATTACATCAAGTCAATGGAGGAAGGAAAGTTTCATGTTATTCCAAAGGTATATGACAGGGGCTATTTGAAGATATATGCTGATACCCTTGGAATCGACACGAAGTCATTACTGGATTTATATGAGAGAAAGCAGCGGGAGCCTTATTTGAACCAAACTGCCGGCTTGGCTTATACAGACACGAGCTTATAAACACTGCATACGTTATATTCTTTCATAACAGCAGGTGTAGTTCTTTTATAAACAAAAAGGGGGGCGAATCGCCCCCCTTTTTGTTTGATATACTGCACGACAGCGTCTAGACTTGATTTATCGCTGAAAGTTTCCAGGGATTGTCTCCCACTAGCCGGGTAAAGGTCCAGCATTCCTCAAATTTTACCGGCTCCGTTTTACTTCCGGCGACGACAGCACCTGTTGTTTCATCAATAGTGTAATCAAGGAGATTGGCAGTAAAAATGACTCTGATGTAATCCTGCCCCGATTCCTGCCAAACTTCAATAATTTCCGTTTTTCGCACCGCAATGTTCTCAAGACGGTTGATTTTCTTTCCTTGCAGCAAACCGGAAATATCCTGCTGAAAGAGATCTTTCATTTCAGTCGTCAGCAGATTGTTTACAGCCGAAAGATCCCTGTTCCCCCAGGCGCCCTGAATCTTAAAGAAGATGTCCATCGCCGTGTCTTTGAAACGGGTTTCGTCAAAGGAAGGGTCCATCTGGCGGACATACGCCATTCCTTCCATAGTTGTTGGGATTGCGGCTGCCTGCATCTGAACGCCTCTGCCGTACGATGGGGATTCTTCCGCAGGAACATTCGGGTGCGAACCACTTCCCTGATACGCAAGGGCGGATTCTCTTTTTTTCCTCATAATCATCGTGAAAACAAAATACCCGAGAGCGCCCAGCAGGAGTATTTCCAAAAGACCAAAGCCGCTTCCGCCCATGCCGCCGAAGCCGAACAGGCTGCCGAGCAGCATTCCACCGAGCATTCCACCAAGCAGTCCTCCACCCATGCTTCTTAAAAAGCCTCCGCCTGCAGGCTGTGCAGGCGCCGGTGCTGTTGACGGCTGGCTTGGAGTGGCCGGATTGGAAGTCGAACGGCTTGGCGGGGAATAGCTTCTTGACCCGCTGCTGCCGGAGGACCTTCCTCCGCCTGCCCGTGCATATGCATCGTATTCAAAGGTCACACCACACAAAAACAGCATTACCAGGAGCAAAGAAAAAACCTTCAGCATATTTTTTTTCATTCTTCCAATCTCCTTTTTCTGGAAATCTTTCGGGAGGCAATTACCTGCCCAATGTGAGACAGTAATATACAACAAAAAGCATTATTCTCAAAGCAGAAAGATACCAGTAGAACAAATAAAAACGCGCAGACAGGTTGTGGAATTACATGAACAGAGAGTAAACCTTGGTAATCGAAGAGATTTTTAATAAGTTTTCAGCAACAGTGTCTATAGCTGAATTCCATGAATATCTGAAATTATCGAGATAAAAAGTTTCGGGAAGTTTATTAATACTGTTTGATAGAGTTGCAAGATTCTTATAAGATAGTAACACGCGGTGAAGAGCGTGCTTTTCGCGACTCCCTCGACCCGCTTGTTGGTATTTCTCGGATTGGTCAGTACCACTTTTTTGGCCAGCGACCCTTTTCAGTGTAAAGCTCGGGGTAGAGCTGGCTTAAGATTATTCGCGATCTCATGATTTCCCGAAAATCAAAGCCGCCATATATGTGTTCTTCTTGACCACGTTTTTTGATTCTGATCTCGCTTGCAGAAATCAAGCGCCTTTGAACAATAATCGATTCTATATCTTGGATGGGATATCGACGCCATGTCGTGCAATCTTTATCCTCCAAAATTCGCGGCCCCTGAGCTGTTGCGTCAGATGACCAGGAACGGTGCGTTGCTCCTGCACGTATCGTAATCCAAAAACTCCGTGGGACAGCAATCATCCCATGTTTTGCAAGGCACAGATCCCAGTTCTTAAATCCCCAATCAGAAAACACTGGACTTATTGTATCGACAACTTCCCAGCTGTTAGCCATTCTGAACTCCAATTCTCATACCAACAAGCTATTAGTGTTTCGAAATACGGTAGCACAGATTAGCTGATTGATCAATGAATTTAAGAAAGAATTTATTGCATCTGACTGAATTTAAAAGCTTATTTTAAATGACTAATATTCAAAATTCGGAATAGTCGTCATGCTAAGACTAATATGCAATTTATGGAATAGCGTTTTAGGAGTAACGCAGTTACGGGTCTGTGGATGGATGAGCATAGAGCCTTTTGTGGATAGTAATCCTGCTGGTTGCGACAATCGCTGAGTTGACTTATTGGCGTGCGGATGTTATTATAGCCGCGCCGAGTAGGAAAAGAAACGGCGTGAAACATAGAAATATCAGGGAACAACCAAAGGGACTGGGAAAACAGAAATAAATCTGCGGGAAACCAAAACACAATCAGAGTTAGGTGCAGAGCTGCCATTATTATCATATTCTTCTTCTTTCCTGAAATGATTTTCTTCCCCGTGCCAGGTATTAACTCACTAAAAAAGCTAGTCGAGCTAAACCAATCAGAATGAAATCGAACCATGGAGTTAGTATAAATAAGTACAACCTTGTAATTTTTATTTAAAGGAGATTGACATGTTTAAAAGATTTATGGTTTTCATTATGTTGCTTGGACTGTGTTCCTTTGCATCCACGGCATCAGCGGCGTCGAAAGCGAAAGCGCCTGCCACGCCTGATATGCGGGAAGGCTTGTGGGGGATAACTCTTATTGCAGCAGTACCCGGTACTCCGAGAGGCATGCCGGTTCGTTACACGTATTGCATGGTCAAGAAGACGATTGTTCCGCAAAAGGTGAAGTCTGGCTGCAAAATATATGATGTAAAGGTAGAGGGCAACACCGTTTCCTGGCGTGGTCAGTGTGAAGCTGTGGAGACCGAGGGCAAAGTTACCTATGAAGAAGGCACAAAGTTCGAAGGCTCTATTATTACAAGGACAACATATGTTGGTAACGACAGGAGAGATGAATTAACTAGTTCGATGCGAGGTGAGTATCTCGGCTCCTGCGATTAAAACGGTTTTATTTTTCCGAATTTTTTTCAGGGAGGGCACAGCGATCTGTTTCTTTATGAAATAGATATTGCCCTCCCTGTTCTTTTGCATTTCTATGAGACTATCGTCTTTCTCATGAAGACGGCATTATACCGTCGCCCCATTAACAAAAATAATCCCTCCTCATTTTTGTATTTCTGACTCTTTTATGCTGCGGATAATTGACTTTCCGCCTGATATTACGATATGATAACTCATACAGCCTTTTTTATCTGATGAATTGAAAGAAAGGACAATCGGCTCTATGGGCAAACATGTCATAAATCAGGCGCAGGATTTCGCAAAACTGTGGGGCGGGTTCCGCGCGTCGCGCGTTATTCTGACCGCAAATAATTATGCCATATTTGAACACCTCAAATCCCCAAAGACCGCAGGCGAAATTGCCCGTGTCGCGGGAATTGACCCGCGGGCCGCGGAGATACTGCTTGATGCGGTTGCAGCACTGGGATTGCTCAAAAAAACAGGTGCCCGGTATCGAAACACTTCGACAGCGAAACAATTTCTTCTGAAAGACAGCCCCTGGTATCAGGGGGACATGCTGCGCCACGCTGATTTTCTATGGAAAAACTGGTCTGATCTCGACAGAGTCGTCAAAACAGGACTTCCGAACCGTCCGGCAATCAGCGATAATGAGCCTTTCATAAAGGCAATGCATAACAACGCTGTACTGCGCGTGCATGATGTTATAAGGAATATTGATTTGCGGGGAGTAACAAAGGTTCTTGATCTGGGCGGTGGGCCGGGAACGTACAGCGGAGAACTGGCCAGACAGGGGATTGAGGTTGCCCTTTTCGATCTTCCGGAGACGATACAAATTGCCCGAAAGATGCTTGGTGAGAAGAAACAGGGGAATATTGCGTTCCGGACCGGTGATTTCCTTGCGGATGATATCGGCAGTGGTTATGATCTTGTGTTTATCAGCCAGATTCTACATTCCTTATCGCCTGAACAAAGCCGCACTCTTATAAAAAAGTCACATGCATCGCTGAATCCAAAAGGAAAAATCGCAATACAGGAATTTCTTCTGGAGAAGAACAGGGCTCATCCGATTGCAGGAGCTCTTTTCTCAGTCAACATGCTCGTCAATACACCATCCGGCAGAAGCTATTCTCCACAGGAGTTGAAGAGCTGGCTTAAAGGCGCCGGTTTTATAAAGATCGGAACAAAAATTTTGAACGATACCGTGCTGGTCAGCGGACAAAAATAATGCATTCAGACGTCTGAAAACATTCAGGGCACCATTATGGAGAGTCTATCGTGAGATCCTGGCTTGTGATTTTTTCCATCCTAAGTTTCTGCGTCCCCGCTCCCGCATCTGCTGATGAGATCGTACTTGAAGGCGGATTTGGGGTTTATGAATCGAGCGGCAGCCAGGCTGCTTTTCTGCGATATCAGAAGTATGTTACCCCGTTTTTAGGCTTGGACAGCTACTATGATCTGGCCGCAGCAGAGTGGAACGGAGACAACCACAATTCCGCCATCATTCTGACGAAAGGGTTCAGATGGAACATGACTGAAAAAATACATGCTGATTTTGAAGGAGGCGGGGCATACCTCAGGAGAACCACCGACAATCTCGGGACGCGCCTTCAATTCGCCTTCCGATTCGCCCTTGGTATGAAACTGGGCGATTTTGATCTTGCGCTCGGCTATAATCACTTTTCGAATGGAAAAGGAATATTCGGGTGGACAAAAACCTCAAATCTTGGGGAGAATTTTCTGACGCTTCAGTTGGGATACCTGTTTTAGACGGAACGATTTTGTATTTTGCAGCATGAACGATCATTCTACGAACGCGCGAGGTATGAGACTATGATTCGTCCGGTGCTGATTGTGGAGGACGACAAGAAGATTGCCCGCATCGTTAAGGTATATCTCGAAGAGGCGGGATACCGCGTTGTGCACGTTGCCAACGGAAAAGACGCGATTGCGGCTGCGGCAAAGGAAAAGCCGCTTCTCGCGGTTCTGGACTTGATGCTGCCGGATATGGGTGGTGAACAGGTGATCCAGGAATTGAAGGTTCTTGACGATATTCCTGTGATCATGCTTACGGCGAAATCATCGGAAGACGACCGCATCGCCGGGTTCTCCCTTGGCGCTGATGATTACGTGGTAAAACCATTCAGCCCCCGTGAGCTGGTTGTGCGCGTGAAAGCAGTTTTAAAACGGACGCACTCTGATGATTTGTGTGATGCCGGTGCAGTTTGTTTTGAACAGGGCATGCTGACTCTCGATGGCCATCGCTATGAAGTAAAAAAGCAGGGGGAGAACATAGATCTGACTCCCACGGAATTCAAAGTGCTGTTCACCCTTGCTTCGACGCCGGGAAAAGTGTTCACGCGTGACGAACTGGTGGAAAAAGCGCTCGGATACCAGTTCGAAGGTTATGAACGGAGCATTGATGCCCACATAAAAAATATCCGCCAGAAGATCGAGGATGATCCGAAGAACCCGCTATTCATCCTGACGGTATATGGCGTGGGGTACAAATTTATCGGGAGACGGGATGCTTAAGAGCCTCTGGATAAAATTCCTTTTGCTGCTGCTCTCGGTGGCGTTCATTGCGCTGTCTTCCGCTCTGCTCCTCCGGGAGCTGATGGTCCGGGATTTTCGCTCGTACCTGGATGGTGAGCAGGAAGACAATGTGTATTCCCTTACTGCCGACCTTGAATCAGCCTATCAAACCCGGGGGGCATGGCCGCCGGATGCCGTGCAGCGAAATATGGTCTGGGCCCTCAAGCTGGGTTTTGAGACACGGCTTCTGGACAGAAACGGCGATGTCGTTATGGATACCGCACGTGCGCTTCGCGCGCTTCCGCCTGCGGCCAGGCAAAAGGTGCAGGAAGTTTCAGCTCTCAGGTCTCAAGAAACAGAAGGACCGTTCCTTCCCTATCCATTGTTCTCAGGAGGTAAGGAGATCGGAACGCTTGAAGTCAGGCCGTTGCAACCAAAACGCGAACCTGTTTTCATCAAGCGTTCGAACACCTTTCTCGTGATCGCCCTCGGCATCGTGGGAGGGTTTGCCGTATTTTTGAGCATCATTTTTTCGCAGAAGCTTACGCGCCCCCTTAAAACACTGGCATCTGTTGCTGCAGGGATAAGTGAAGGAGACCTTTCACGGCGTGTTGCGGTACGGAACCGCGATGAGCTGGGCAGGCTTGCAGATTCATTCAACCGCATGGCGCATACGTTGGAAACCCAGGAGTCGCTCAGAAAAAAACTGATCTCGAATATTACCCACGAATTGCGGACCCCTCTCACGGCAATGCAGGGAGAGATTGAGGGAATGATGGACGGACTTATCCCTGCGAACAACCAGCAGCTTCAGTCGTTGCACGAAGAAACGAACAGGCTCAAAAAAATGATAGATGGCATGGAAGAATTGGCCCAGGCCCAGGCGAGCGCGCTTACGCTCAAAAAAAGGCAGGTCGCGCTGAAGCCGTTTCTGGAAACTATTCTGGAACGCTTCAGGACGCAGATTGCCGGCAAAGAAATCGCCGTTGCACTGGTGTGCGATGAGGCGACAACCGCGGACGTAGACCCGGACCGCGCAAGCCAGATCGTAATCAATCTCCTGAGCAATTCAATCAAGTCCATCGAAAAGAAAGGCGCGATTACCCTTTCCGCAGTCCAGCAAGAAGCGGAAACGCTTCTGGAAGTCAAAGACACCGGCGTGGGAATCAGGGAAGATGAGATGCCGTTTATCTTTGAGCGTTTTTACCGGGGCGCAGCCGGCGGTCTTGGTCTTGGCCTTGCAATTGTTCGGGAGCTTGTGGATGCGCATGGAGGAAGAATAGAGGTCAAGAGCACCTTCGGCATGGGTACAGTTTTTTCGGTTTATTTTCCGGGCTGAGGAGGATTCACAATTCTTCATAATCCCTTCGCCGCCTCTTCATAATTCTCTGATAGAGTGTAAGCAAGATCAGAGAGGAAAGGAGGTGAATGATTATGAAGAAGACGATGCTGATAACGGCTGTAGCGGCTGTGGCTCTCATTACTGCGGGTATCGCATTTGCGCAGGCGGGCGGCGGCTTGGGACCGGGCGCGGGTTGCGCCTATGGCGCAGGTTACGGCGGTGCCAACGGAACCGTCAATATCGAGAATCTGAAAAAGTTCCAGAAAGAGACGCTGAGTCTGCGTGACGAGCTTATCACCAAGCGGGCCGAGATTGCCAACGAGTACGCAAAGCAGACTCCGGATACCGCGCGCATAACCGATCTCCGGAAACAGATGATCGACATCCAGGCAACGATCCAGAAAGCGGCCGAAAAAAACGGTCTGCCGGCGTGGGGCCATGGATATGGCCGCGGCCACATGGGACGGGGCATGATGGGCGGTCGTGGAGCGGGTGCCTGTCCTTGTTTTTAGTAAAAATGTATACTAAAGTTGCTCAGAGGATTCATCAGAATCCTCTGAGCATGTTTCTCAGCAATACGTGGTCAACACTATGAATAATTTAAAAAGCATAATAATGCTCCTTGTACTGGCTGCGATTTCGGGCGGTGGTTTTTTATCATCTGCATGGGCACAAGAGCAGCATTTCCGTGATCGGGGCAGCCACCAGCCGTATGGTGGATACTGTGAAGGGCCGCGCTGGGGATGGTATGGGGCGCGAACGCCGGTTACAACGCTTGAAGACGCCCGTAAACGGCTGGAGGAGTTTTTTAAAGACCAGGATGTTGTTGTCGGAACGATCGTGGATCAGCATAAATTTTTCAAGGCTGATATAAAAGATCGCAACGGCGTCTTGCTCGATCAGGTCATTATCCATAAACGGTCAGGCAGAATCCGGTCCATTCTTTGACAGGCGCGTGTTTGCCGGGTAGAAAAAAGCCCTCGTTCTATGATGCAATTGTTTTTATATTAATCAGAGAACCCAACTGCAATAACCTTGTTTTTTCCTATCTTCCCCTGTTCTCAGCTAAATCAGCCAGTACAATTCATTAACTGCTCTGGAAAGGTCGAACACATTTCCAGAACCGGAAGGATAAGAAAGAGGAATAAATGGATATGAAAAGCGAAATCAGTTTAAAAGAATGGGCAACACCAGTTACTATGGGTGCTTTTGCGTTATCTGCGATTACCGGAATAATGTTGTTTTTTAAAATGCAGCTCGGCTTAATAAAACCGGTACATGAATGGTTGAGCTGGCTGCTGGTCATTGGTGCACTATTTCATCTGATTGCAAACCGGCATGTTTTGCTAAAATATGCTTCTAGACCCCTTGGGAAGAGCATCCTGATATTTTTCCTGGTACTCATCTGCGTTTCCATGGTGCCGTTCGGAAACCAGCAGAGGGAGCATCCTCTAAAAAGGATATCTACAAGCTTAACGCAAGCTCCTTTGTCTGCAGTTGCACAGATTGCCAGCCATAAACCGGATGAAGCAATGAACCTTCTGAGCGTAAAAGGGATTCACATTGAAAACGCTGATCAGACTATTCAGGACATTGCCGTAAAGAACGGCAAAGATCCGCTGCGCATCCTGGATGTAATTTTTTGATGCAAAGAAATTACTGCCATTTTCTCGAACAAACAACTTGACAGCCTGCATAATATTTGTTAAATAATAGGTACCGTGTAACTGGCGTAAGTGGAATAAACCACAAGGGAGCACGGTTCTTCTGAAAAACAGCCGAACGCCTGGGCAACCTGACACTATCTGTTGGGGGGGGCCAGGCGTTTTTTATTTGTATATCCTGGGAAAATATACGGTATGCTGGGTTGAGAAAAAGGAGAATACAATATGGCAAAACGACAACCGTTTAAACGCGGTCGCTGGTCTTTGAAAACTGACCTGCAGGATTTTATCTATCGCAATTATACGCCCTATGAGGGAGGCCCTGAATTTCTTCAAAAACCCACAAAACGGACCCTGAACATCTGGGAAAAAGTCCGTTCTTTGATGGCGGAGGAGCGCAGAAGGGGAGGAGTGCTGGATATTGACGTTGATGTCCCGGGAGGAATCCTTTCGCATGCCCCCGGCTATATCGACCGCAAAAAAGAGCTTATTGCGGGGCTGCAGACCGACGCACCCCTGAAACGGGCTGTTAAACCGGTGGGCGGCATCCGGCTTGTGGAAAAAGCGTGCAGTGCATATAACAAAAAATTAAATCCAAAAATTGTAGATATATACAGCCATTTCCGCAAATCTCACAACGAGGCGGTCTTTTCAATCTATACTGCAAAAATGAAACAGCTGCGGAAGCTTGGCATCATTACCGGCCTGCCGGACACTTATGCACGGGGAAGGATCATCGGTGATTACCGGCGGGTTGCGCTCTATGGATTGGACCATCTTATTGCGGAAAAACAGAAAGATCTTGCAAAAATCGACGGTGCCATGGAAACAAAATCCATCCGTCAGCGGGAGGAAGTGGCTGACCAGATTCTTGCTCTGGAACAAATGTTGGAACTGGGTGGAAAATACGGTGTGGATCTGCACCGACCCGCGGAAACCGCACGGGAAGCCATTCAAGGGACATATCTGGCATATCTTGCCGCTGCCAAGGAATCGGATGGAGCAGCCATGTCCATGGGCGGCGTGTCCGCATTCTTTGATTGTTATCTGGAAAGGGACATTAAAGCAGGGCTCCTCAATGAAATACAGGCCCAGGAATTGATCGACGATTTTACCATTAAACTGCGCATGATCCGACAGCTCAGGCCGCCTGAATATGACCAGATTTTTGCCGGCGACCCTGTCTGGATCACGGTGGTACTCGGAGGCATGGCCAACGACGGCCGTTGCAAAGTCACAAAAACGGACTACCGCTTTTTGCAGACCCTTCGCAACCTGGGGCCCGCGCCCGAGCCGAATCTGACCATACTGTATTCTCCCAGACTGCCTGAACCGTGGAAAAAATTTGTGGCGGAAATCTCGATACAGACCAGCGCGCTCCAATTTGAAAATGATGATTTAATGCGCCCCATAGCCGGAGATGATTACGGCATCTCCTGCTGCGTATCTCTTCTCAAGGCCGGAAGCCAGATGCAGTTTTTCGGAGCCCGGTGCAATCTGGCCAAGGCGCTGCTGCTGGCGCTGAATGAGGGGAGGGACGAAATACGCGGCGAAATTGTCGTGCCGAATGTGCCGAAGCTGAAAGGGTATCATCTGGATTACGACCAGGTGCATGCCAATTTCATTTCTGTGCTGTCCTGGCTGGCGGAACAGTACGTGAAAACCATGAACGTTATCCACTGGTCCCACGATAAATACTACTATGAGAGCGCGCAGATGGCTTTGCTGGACACGGACGTGGAGCGGCTCATGGCCTTCGGCATTGCCGGTTTTTCAGTGGTGGTTGACTCCTTGTGCGCGATCCGCTATGCAAAAGTACATCCGGTGCGGGATGCACGGGGGCTGACGGAGAGTTTCAAAATGCAGGGCGAGTATCCTGCGTTCGGCAACGATGATGAACGGGCCGACAACAGGGCACGGGACCTGATTATCACGTTTATTACGGAGCTGCGGAAACATGCGGTTTACCGCAGGGCCACGCCGACGCTTTCCATTTTGACCATTACCAGCAATGTGTTGTATGGCAAAAAAACCGGGGCCACACCGGACGGCCGGGCGGCAGGAGAACCGTTTGCACCGGGTGCCAATCCCATGTACGGCAGAGAGCGTAATGGAGTGCTGGCAAGCCTGAATGCCGTTGCGAAATTACCGTATTATGCCGCCCAAGACGGCATTTCCAATACGTTTTCGATTGTGCCGCAGGCGCTGGGATCTGATTTGTCAGAGCAGAAAGCGAATTTGATCGACATCCTGGACGGGTACTTCACCAAAGGCGGGCATCATATCAATGTGAACGTCCTCGACCGTGCATTGCTGAAAGACGCCATGAAGCATCCTGAAAACTATCCTCAGCTTACGATTCGTGTTTCCGGATATGCGGTGCATTTCACGCGGTTGTCGCGTGAGCACCAGGAAGAAATACTGCGCCGGACGTTTCATGATATGCTTTAGCTGTGCGCACAATACGGTGGCTGCGTTTGCAGGAACGGAATTTCGCTGAAGTGAGTATATAACGATGAAACCAATTATTGGCCGTGTACATTCCGTGGAAACCATGGGGACCAGGGACGGACCGGGTTTACGGTGTGTTTTTTTTCTGGCGGGCTGCAATTTCCGATGCCAGTTCTGCCAAAATCCGGATACTTGGTCTCAAAAAGGCTCCCAGCGCATGACGATTGAAGAGGTCCGGGAACGGTTGACCACATTGTTGCCGTATCTGCGGCCGCACGGCGGGGTTACGGTTTCCGGCGGCGAGCCCTGTTTGCAGGCTGCGTTTGTGGAAGCGCTTTTTAAAGTCGCCCATGAACTGGGGCTGAGCACGGTGCTGGATACGAACGGCAGCTGTGCGCTGGGGAAACAACGATCATTATTGGCTGTAAGCGACATGGTTTTGTTGGACATTAAAGCCAGCGAAGAAAAGCTGCATCGTCGGATTACCGGAAAACCATTAGCGCCGGTTCTAAATTTTGGTAAACGCGCTGCCCAGGTTCCGGGCCGCCTGGTTATCCGGCGGGTTTTACTGCCGGGCATCAATGATTCACCGGAAGAGCTTGAGCGTCTTGCTGCGTATGCCCTGGAACTGGACAACATTCCCGCTATCGAATTGATCCCATATCATTGTCTCGGCATGCATAAGTGGAAAGAGCTTGGCTTCCGGTATCCCTTGCGGAAATGCAAGCCGCCTACCGGGTCCCAGTGGCACGCGGCTGCAAAACGTCTGGAACAGAGAGGACTGCTCGTGCACAGAGGTTGAGAAGGGATGATTTGAGGGATGCCTGCGAAAAAAGTCAGGGAGATGCCGACAGGGCGGTACAGTCCGGAGTTTGCAGCCACTGAAAGTCGCAAGGTCAAGTCCATAGTTCATTCTGGCCGCTATGGTCGGCATGTTGATCAATATCGAAGTTGAAATGTAACCCCGATTGGCATGGTAAGCACTACCGGGAAAAGCGTATCAAGAGTTACCGGAGAAGTTGTATGTCTGTTGAGCATCGGTAAAATGTTCCAGCTGACCTTTGTGGAATCTTTTTCCTGAATGGCGTCCTGCTTCTCGATATCATGCCCTTTCGGGAGGTCAAAAACCGCATTTTCGAGCTTCGGAGCAGCAAAAACATTTTCGAAATAGTCCATCTTGTAGTATCCTGCCAAGCCGCCTGTATCGCCAACAATCCAGGTTTTCTCTGCCGCCGGTATTGCAAAGACGTCCGCAGGATTGCTTGACTGCGCGGCAAAAGCGAGAGGCTGGAAGGCACCCGCGACAGTCAGGGCGAGAAGAACTGGCAGAAAATATGTAAAGCTTCGTAGTGACAATCCAGACGTCCTTATTGAGAGGATAAAACAAATTTATTTATGCTAAACTATAACTCTGCGGAACAGAAAAAGTCCATACATTTTTTATAGCTATGTTTTCTCCGGCTGTGCTGAAACACAAGGTTATATTGACTTTCTTGTAAAAAAAGGGTTTAATGTTCTTGCCTAAAAGTATGCGACACTGCTTAAATGATGAACAGAAAACCATATCCATTTTAGAGGGAAAGGAGAACATTATGGCAATTGACGGTTCAAAAACAGCTATCCATGACAAAGAGTGGTTCAAAAAGCTTGCACGGTGCATCAGCCTCTTGTTCGTATTGGCAATATTGTTTCCTGCATCAGCACTTCCCCGATCTGCAGACAGGCTGGTGAATGATGATGAATATAAAGACAAGGATTTTCATCGCGGGATTATCACAGACTATTCGGACATGGTGAAAGGGGACAATATAAACTGGGTTTGGTTTAAATCCAACGAAAGCCTGGCTGGCTATACTGTAAAAGTAAAAAGTATAGAAAACAAGTCGGATATGCACAGCAGGTCGTTCGCGGATTCAGTAAAGAATATATTTGAGGATTATTTTGCTGACATGAAAGGAACGAAGGGAACGCTTACTGCGGACTTGTGCATTACCGAGGTCCAGACGTTCAGCCCCGGCAAGGCATGGATACCTTTTGCGGGAGGCCACCAGATGCAGGCCGGTATCGGCATGGAATTAGTGCTTCGCGATCAAAGCGGAAATATAGTTGCAAAGCTCAGGGATTTCGAGCGCCAGGGTTCAGACCCGAAACAGGCTGCAGAAGAGGTCGCGGGACGCATGGCAAAAGAGATCCGCAAGCATTAGTCAAAACTGGTTTTAGCCGCAGGTGACCAGAAAACGGTTCCATTTGCGCGTATATTTCATTTAACTGAAAGAGGGGTGTTTATTATTGCCCCTCTTTTCTTATTTAATACTGCGTTTTAGAATCCGTTTCCGTAAAGAGGTCAACTCAGCGGTAGAATATGTTGCTATACTTGTTTCATACAAAGAGGCAGGATGTCGCTTGCAATAACGGGAGTTCTATGGCTAGCGCGAGTCGTTTTTTTATATTTCTTGTTTTATTAGTTTATTTTTTTGCTGCTTCAGTCCAGGCTGCAGAGGATGGCAAGGTACTTCGTGCGACGCTTTCGAACGGGTTGAGGGTGGTCATTGTGCAAAATACTCTGGCGCCGGTTGTCGCGACTCAGGTAAATTATCTTGTCGGCTCGAATGAGGCTCCTGATGGATTTCCCGGCATGGCACATGCTCAGGAGCACATGATGTTCCGCGGAAGTCCGGGATTGTCCGCGGCCCAACTCGCGCATATCATGGCCTTGATGGGCGGCAATTTTAATGCTGTTACTCAGCAGACAATCACCCAGTATTTGTTTACGGTCCCGAAGGACAATCTCGACGTGGCGCTTACGGTGGAGGCAGTGCGCATGCGTGACGTACTGGACACGCAAGACCTCTGGGAGGAGGAGCGGGGAGCGCTGGAACAGGAAGTAGCGCAGGATATTTCGAATCCGGAATACGTTTTTTTCACTCAGCTTCTTTCGTCGATGTTTGACGGCACTCCCTATGCACACGATGCCTTGGGAACGCGCCCGTCTTTTCAGAAGACAACAGGTTCCATGCTCAAGACATTTTATAACCAGTGGTACGGGCCGAATAATGCAATACTTGTTGTCGCAGGAGACGTGGACCCGAAAGAAACTCTTGCAAAGATCCGCGGTCTTTTTGAACCGATCCCTTCGCGGCCGGCGCCGCCAAGGCCTGCTATACGGCTTCATCCTCTTAAACCTGCCGCCATTGCTTTAGAGACTGATTTGCCTTACGGTCTTGCTATTGTAGCATACCGGCTGCCGGGTTTTGACAGCCCTGACTTTGCCGCCGGCCAAATTCTTGCTGACGTGCTCGAAAATCGCAGGAGCAATCTCTCAGCACTGGTGCCGGCTGGAAAGGCGCTTTTCACCGAATTCAACGGTGAATCTTTTCCCCACGCATCATATGGTTATGCAACCGCGGCTTTTCCGTATGAGGGGGACGGAACCGCTCTTGTTGCTGCTATTAAAAATATTGTTGCGGAATACCGTAAAAATGGAGTCCCTCCGGATTTAGTTGAGTCGTCAAAACGCCATGAAATAGCCGAAGCCGAATTCCTGCAAAATTCCATCGAAGGACTCGCGTCGGCATGGTCCCAAGCGCTTGCCGTGGAAGGCCGGTCCTCTCCTGAAGACGATATCGCTGCAATAAAGAAAGTGACGCTTGACGATGTAAACCGCGTTCTGAAGGAATATCTGGTAAATGACACGGCAGTTACGGCCGTGCTCACGCCACGGCCTTCCGGGCGGCCGATTACTGTAAAAAAGTTCGGTGATAAGGAGTCTTTTTCGCCGAAGGAAACAATGCCGGTGGAACTTCCTTCCTGGGCAAAAAAATCAGCGAAAATTCCTTCCATTCCAACATCACGAATAAACCCTGAAGTCTTTACTCTGCCTAACGGGATTCGTCTCATTGTGCAGCCGGAGAACGTAAGCTCGACAGTAAGCGTGTTCGGGCAGATCAGGAATCATGCTGATCTTGAAGAACCCGAAGGCAAGGAAGGGATATCTGAAGTTCTGGAAAGCCTTTTCTCCTATGGAACGACATCCCTCGATCGTATTGCATTTGTGAAAGCGCAGGACGAAATCGGCGCGGACATTGCCGCGGGGACGCACTTCTCACTCAGGGTCTTGTCTGATAAATTTGAACGCGGCATGAAGCTGCTTGCCGACAATCTGCTGCACCCTGCATTGCCGACAGACTTTTTCCCGGTAGTCCAGGCTGAAATACTGAATAAAGTGCAGGGCCAGCTGCTGAGTCCGGCTTATCTCACACAACGCGCCCTTCAAGAAGCCTTGTATCCCCAAGGAGACCCCGTGCTTCGCAAAGCGTCCCCTGAAACTGTGCGCGCTCTTTCGTTAAAAGATGTCGTTTCTTACTATGCAAAAGCATTTCGACCCGACATGACGACCATTGTTGTCGTCGGCAAAGTTACACCCGGAGAAACAAAGACTGTGGTTGAAAAATATTTCGGATCGTGGAATGCACAGGGACCGAAACCGGACACAGCATTGCCGCAGGTCCCGCTGAATAAGTCATCTGCCATTGCGGTGCATGATGCAAGCAGGGTTCAAGACCAAGTCACCCTAGCAGAGATAATAGGCATATCCCGGACGCACCCCGATTATTATAAGCTGCAACTGGGCAATCATGTTTTATCGGGTGCATTTTATGCGACGAGGTTGTACCGGGATTTACGCGAGAAAACCGGACTTGTTTACACGGTAGAATCCTTCCTTGAAGCAAAACAATCCCGCGCCCTGTTTGGCGTGTTCTTTGCCTGTGATCCACAGAATGTTTCAAGAGCCAGGATTCTGGTGGACCAGAATTTGAAGAAACTGCAGACAACAGCAGTTACCCCAGAGGAACTGGAGCGCGCCAAGATACTGCTCATCCACCGGATACCGCTTTCGGAATCCAGTGTGGATACAATTGGCGAAGGCCTGCTTTCCCGTTCGGTTGAGGATTTGCCGCTCAATGAACCTGTCCGTTCCGCGGAACAATATGTGAAGATAACGGCCGAACAGATCAGGGATGCCTTTGCAAAATGGATTCGGATTGACGATTTTGCGCAGGTGGTTGTCGGTTCGAATCCGTGATGTGAATTCGATACGCGGTGATGCAATATGATCAAGGAGGCCTTGGATTATTCATGCCTGAAAAACAGGTGGTTCTTTTGTTCATGAAAGCGCCGATCAGAGGGAAGGTGAAAACACGTCTGGCAGGACTCATCGGCGACGAGGCAGCTCTTGACTTATATAAGCATTTTATTTTTGATATTCTGACTACTGTCGAGCAAACAGGTTATGCAGTAAGAGTTTTCTTTTTTCCTCCGGAAGGAAAAACAGCCCTGTCAGACTCGCTTCCCCATCAGCACTATCTCATGCCGCAGCAGGGAGATGATTTGGGCGCAAAAATGGAGAATGCTTTTGCACGCATCTTTGCGGAAGGTTTTTCGAGCGCCGTACTTATTGGAACCGATATCCCGGATTTGCCTGCTGCGATCATTCATGAGGCCTTCTCTTCTCTGAAATTGAACGATGCGGTTATCGGTCCGGCAACGGATGGAGGTTATTACCTCATTGGTTTTAAAAGAAAGACTTTTTTGCCGGACGTCTTTCGTGGAATGCCATGGGGTACACACAGGGTTCTTTCCGGCACGCTGGCTGTTTTGCAAAACGCCTTGTATCGGTTCCATCTTGTCCCTCGCTGGAACGACATTGACACCTTGGAGGATCTCCGGGCTTTTTTTGAGCGAAATAAAAATGTCGGCTTATCTCAATCGAAAACCCTGCAGTATCTATTTGCCACCCGACTTTTGGAGAAAGAGGGACCAGTTGATAAATCCGTGTGACGGAGAATACGGCGGCAGGCACGCAAACGGATCGACTCCGGCGTTGCAGGAGCCAGAGAGAATTAAGGAGCAAACAAGCGCATGCACCGGCTGAAAGTTCAACTCCTGCTTGTGGCGGTATTGATAGGCACGATTACCGTTTTGCGCTGCTCTCCGGCTGGCGACGTTCTGACTTTTGAAAATCTTGTCCGACACCGGGAAACCCTGCTGCTCTGCGTTCAGGATCACTACGGGCTTTCCGTTGTTGTTTTTATAGCGGTTTATATTTTTGCAGTAGGACTGTCTGTTCCCGGTGCGGAAATTATGACAATTGCGGCCGGGTTTCTGTTCGGTACGGCTGCGGCCACAGTTTATGTAAACATAGGGGCGACTGCGGGTTCAGCACTCGCCTTTCTGTCGGCGAGGTATCTGCTCGGGACACATTTGCAGAAAAGATATCAGGTGCAGTTGGGCGCATTCAATGAAGAGATAATAAAAAACGGTGCAAAATACCTTCTTGCTCTTCGGCTGGTTCCGCTGTTCCCGTTTTTTCTTGTAAACTTTCTTTCAGGACTTACAAAAATTCCCCTGAAGACTTTTATCTGGACAACTTCGCTTGGGATCATCCCTGCAAGCGCTCTTTATGCCTTTGCCGGAAAACAGCTGGGAACGGTCCAATCACCTGTGGAAATTTTATCATTCAACGTTGTTTTTGCCTTTGTAATGCTGGCCATTTTATCGTTGATACCGGTTGTGCTGCAACGCCGAAAAGATGCAAAGAATAAACGAGAAAGGACAATCCCCTATGGATCACCGAAAAACCGTAACTGAAATTTTAAAAAGACTTCATAAAGAGTACGCCGGTACGCCTCAGACCGTACTTCGCTTTACTTCACCCTTTGAACTGCTTGTCGCGACCATCCTCTCTGCCCAGACCACGGATATTCAGGTCAACAAAGTGACGGAGACTTTGTTTAAAAAGTACCGGAGCATACAGGATTTTGCAGATGCAAAACCTCAAACACTTGAAAAAGATGTTGCATCGGTGAATTTTTATCGCAATAAGGCCAAAAACATCAACAATGCGGCAAAAATGATCATCAAAGCATTCGGAGGAACGGTTCCGAATACCATGGAAGATCTCATTACGCTGCCCGGTGTCGCCCGAAAAACAGCGAATATCGTATTATCGCGGGCGTTCGGCATCAATGAAGGGATAGCCGTAGACACCCATGTAAGACGCCTAACAAACCGGCTGGGGCTGACGAAACACAACGATCCGGTAAAAATCGAAAAGGATTTAATGCCGGTTACACCCCGAGAAGAATGGGACAACCTGTCGCATCTTTTGATTTTTCATGGCAGGAACATCTGCCAGGCAAAAAAGCCAAAACATGATACGTGCGTTCTGTTTGATATCTGCCCTTCAAGGAAAGCCTGAACTCATCGCATACGCGACGATGTCAAGGGCAACCTTTTTAAATAACAGGTGCTTCGGAACAGTTCTCAATGTAGGCCAGGGTATTTTGACGGATTGCTCTGTAACTGCTACTTCGTCTTTTCCGCTACTATATTATCTTTTGTTGTTTTTAATCAATTCCCTGTGTTAAAATATGGCCTGATTATTATACGGTGTGACCAATACCGTCGCAGTTGTCTCGTGGAGAGGAGCAGAAGGTATGATATATATCTGCCGGCAGTTGCTTCCGACGCTCGCTTTGGCAGGAGGAGCGCTCCTGATTATGGGGGCAGGGAGTGAAACGATTTCGAAAGCCTCCAACACCGCTTCGAGCGGCCCTACGAGTACCGCGACAACCAGTCTTCCAGCCAAGACGGATGCCGGTATTAAAACCAAGCCGACCGACAGCACGCTCAGTACCTCAAATGGTAATCTAAAAAAGAACCGACAGCAGAGCATACTAACGGGTAATACCGTCAGCCATGTACTGCTTCCACCTCATGCTGAAGAACTTGCCAGGAGTCTTCAGTTTGACCGTCGAGTTCTTCTTATTGTAAAAGATGTTGTGCAGGAACATGTTCATATACACCGTTTGATCGGCTATGACGAGAATGGCTATCAAATTAAAGCGGCCGGCATTATGGTGCCGGTGCAAAGAGAGAAGGCAGATCAGGCCCTTATCCTGCTTCGCAAAAAATTGGCACCACTCCACTATATGCCTTTTATCGTGGAAATGAACCAGGGGCTTAAGATGGATAAAATCGGCATTATTAAAGGGACG
Organism: Nitrospirota bacterium; assembly: GCA_963663225.1. GTDB lineage: Bacteria > Nitrospirota > UBA9217 > UBA9217 > UBA9217 > JBAZLV01. Next base: position 2,332,391 of record OY760142.1, read on the forward strand.
GATCAATACGAAATACTGAGGATCATGAATACCGACGGTGACGAGGACGAGATTTCCAATCAGGATATAATCGATCGCCTCAAGGAGTGGAAAAAAATATCTTCGTTCGACATTATTGGCGCGGACAACGACCGAATCGAAATCGAGTTTAAAACGCTGCCCAAAAACCTCAGGTCTTTTGCAGAGGAAGTAGGTGAATTCTGTCCAAGTGCGGTAACACAGGGGCCGGGAAGCATTAAGGAACTGGTCCGGGAGATTGCGCTGACACACCGGTTGCTTCTGATATGGGATTAAAAGCAATCTGTCTGCGGAAGTTATACTAAAGATGGAATGACGGCAATGCCAGGCATAAAAAAAGCAGGCGGGAAATTCCGCCTGCTTTATGTGTTTCATTCAAGAATACATTCTTTCCGCTCTCTGAATAATGAATTAGCGGTATGGTAAAACTACTTCTTTGCCGTGCCAGTGGGGGCCGACTTTGCTTCCTTCTTTTCCTTCTTTGCGGCCTTCTTTGCCTTCTTCTCTTTCTTTACTTCCTTCTTCGCGGGAGCCGTGGTGGTGGTCTTTGATGCTGGCTCTGCTGCGAATACTACGCCGACGGAAAGAGCAAACGCCATTGCCGTCAAAAGAGCAACGATCTTTTTCATTCTATTCACCTCCTTTCCCTGTGAGAATATGCTGCACTTTATCAAATTCATGCCTCAATGTCAAGTATAATCAGAACCTCTGACACATCGGCATGGGGGATAAACCCAACCGGCCTTACCAAATCTGCGGATATTTTTTTATCAGCCAAACGTTTCGTTCACTGAATAAGACACGGCTTCTCCAAAAAGGTTTAATGCATAGTAAAATCGAAAAACAACAGGATGATAGCCAACAATTCAAGAACGGACTGAAAAAAAGGCAGTCGATAATGCATTTTTTATATATGCAGGTTGCGGGTTTTATACCTGCTGATCAATCTCATTGTACGTAAGATGAGTAATGTCCCGGATGATTTTTATTATGGCGTCAACATTGTTACCGCGTACCATGATGCCGAGAAGAAAGGGACGGTTCGGATGATAAACAATTCCGAATTCATATATCTGATAGAACTTTTGCTCCTTGTCGTCCGTCATGACAGTGATCAGCCGTCCCCCGTGCTTGCAGGCGATGCTGATATTCTGGGGGATGCCCGAAGCCATGCCGTCGCGAAAGGAGGACTGGGAAAGATATCGGAGGGCTTTTTCAGACATATCCTCCGAAAGGTAAGAAGCATTGAACAATACCCGGTAGAATGCGGCGAATGAGTTTAATGACAAAGAGTCTTCCTTTTTGTTCGGGTCATACTCGACGTCCAAATCTTTAAGGATTTTTTCAAACCGGGTGGACGGAAGATTCTTCTGCAGAAGGGTGTATGCGGCTGCATCATTATTGGCAATCATCCGGTAAATAAGGTCATTCACCGTATAGGAGTTTCCCGGTTCGATCTCTTTTGTCGGGAAAGGGGAGTCACGGTCAATAGTGCCTTCCTTGCCGGTGTAGGTTATGGTTTTGCGCAAAACCAGCGGGTTTGATTCTGCCCATTTGAAATATGCGATCATCAGCGGCAGTTTCCACTGGCTTTCTGACAAAAATTTTTCATTTCCTCCGATGCTGAACCGGTTTCCTGTGTTCATGTCCCGAAAGGAAACAGAAACCGTGGCGGCATCATGATTGTTAAGCGCGGTTTCGATCAGTGTGTTTATCTTGTATTTAAAGGGTTTCAATTCCTTGTTCTGAGAAGTTCCATCGGGTGTCTTCGATTCAATAGATGCTTTGATAAATTTGAAGGTCCCTTCTGCGCGCCCCGATACTGCTTCGCTTTTGCCTGCGGGGAGAGGAGAAAACATGCTGAGCGCTGATCCGAGGAAGATGCCGAGTGCAAAAACACCCGCAACGAGGGTGAACATGAACTTTCGATTAATAGAAATCTTATCTTTTTTAAGAAGAGCATTATCTGACATATTGATCTCAATAATATTATTATATTACTCCTTTTCCAGAGTAAAAACAACCTACTCAAGTGCCTGTTTGTTGCCCGCTTTTGGGAGCTGCAGTCTGCTGGATATCTTCTCCTGTTGATTGACAGGGAATAGAATCCGACGTATACTAAAAATAATTGGGATCTGCAAGGCGGACTGACGCGCCCGTTAGACTTCGAGTATCGGAGGGTTTCGGGAGAGAGGGCTGGTAAAAGTGCACGAAAAGCGCTTATGCCGGCCTTTTTTATTTTGATGGCTTACCCTTTGCCCGGCAAGTTGCCTGACTTTTTAGACAGCCCGTTGGCAAGAACCGTGGACTGCATAGTACGCTTCGCGAAGTGAAAAATGTCAACTATAGTAATTTTTACAGATCTTGACGGCTCCCTGCTTGATTCCGATGCATACTCTTTCGAGGATGCTTTGCCGGCCCTGTCGCTGCTTCGGAAAAGAAATATCCCGCTTATTTTGTGCTCAAGCAAGACCCGCACAGAGCTAGAGACCTATCGGAATAAGCTGGACAATCGACACCCGTTTATTGCTGAAAACGGTGCAGGAATATTTATTCCCAATAGGTATTTTCCATTTTTTATAAATGGGGAAACGCGGGGTGGCTACCAGGTCATATCCTTTGGCATACCATATAAGGAGATCAGGAAACAGTTTACGCAGCTTCGAACGAGCCTTGGAGTGTCGGTACGGGGCTTCGGTGATATGACTGCAGAAGAGGTGTCGTCGCTGACAGGATTGACGAAGGATGAGGCAATGCTCGCGCTGCAACGGGACTATGAAGAACCTTTTATATTTCCGGATGGGGTGAATGAACGTTTCCTGCATGCTATTGAGGCATCCGGTTTCAGATGGACTCAGGGAAGACTGTTTCATATGATGGGCGATTATCATAAGGGGAGGGCGGTAATCGAACTCAGGAATCTCTATGCTCAAAAAATCGAAACAGTTGCCACTATAGGGCTGGGAAACAGCCTGAATGATCTCTCCTTTCTCCGTTTGGTTGACCGGCCGGTGCTGATCAAAAACACAAACGGCACCCATGACCCTAGGGTAAACATACCGGGGCTTTATCGAACGAACGAAATCGGCCCCCGAGGATGGAATGAGGCCATACTGAAACTACTGCAATAACAGAGGCAGGTATGCAGCATTGTGATAAAACCGTCGGCAAGAACGCGATCTGCTAAGTATTCCCGCAAGAGAAGAGGCGGCACGGCAGAGAAGATTTGAGAGAGAAACGACTCTTTCTTTGCTATTATTAAAATGAAGATATACGGGTGGCGGGGCAGCCTTATGGAAACTATTCCCATGCGGAAAGAGGTCCGTGATCAGTTGGACCGGATACGAACAGCTGACATTCTTGTCGGCATCCCGAGCTTTAATAATGCGCGGACCATCGGGCATGTGGTCAAAGCCATTCAGGCAGGTCTTGTAAAATATTTTCCAGACTGCAAAGCAGTCTTGGTGAATTCAGACGGCGGTTCGACGGACAACACGATGTCCATCGTGCGGGAAACCGTAATCGAGGATTTCCAATCCATACTTCTTCATCATCGTACGGCGCCTCTCTTTAAGCTGGCCGCCCCTTATTCAGGAATCCCCGGTAAAGGCAGCGCGTTTCGCATGATTTTTGAGATCGCGGACGCACTTGCCGTCAAGGCCTGCGCCGTGGTGGATTCGGATCTCAGGAGCATTACTCCGGAATGGATTGAACTCCTTCTGAAGCCGGTGCTGCACGATGGGTTTGATTTTGTCGCTCCTTTCTATCACCGGCACAAATACGACGGAACAATTACGAACAGTATTGTGTATCCTCTCACGCGGGCGCTGTATGGAAAGCGCGTTCGCCAGCCTATTGGAGGTGATTTTGGATTTTCAAGCAGCGTGGGGCGTTTTTTCCTTTCCAAAGATGTTTGGCAGACGGATGTAGCCAGATTCGGGATCGATATCTGGATGACGACTACTGCGATAGCCAATGATTTCAAAATAGCCCAGGCTTTTCTGGGTGCAAAGATCCATGATACCAAGGACCCCGGAGCTGATTTGAGCGCGATGCTCTATCAGGTAGTAGGGGCCGCTTTCGATCTGATGGAAGCATATCCTGACATATGGAAAACGGTGAGCGGTTCAGTTTCTGTCCCTACCTTTGGGTTCCAGTATACGGTGGGTCTGGAGCACGTGCCGGTCAACGTTTCAAGGATGATGACTATTTTTCAGAAAGGGATCAAGGATTTGCGTGATATATGGATCGATATTCTCGGAGCCGGTGATTTTGGACAAATCGAGCAGCTTGGCAGCATGTCTGAGCGGGAATTCAGATTTCCTCTTTCTCTCTGGACGCGTATTGTGTATGACTATGCTCTTGCCTATCATAAGAAGAAGCTTCCTCGCGAGCATCTGCTCAAGTCGTTAACACCGCTGTATCTGGGTAAAACAGCATCTTTTGTGATGGAAACAGAGGCCATGGAGCAGTGCGATGCCGAGGGGCAGGTTGAAAATTTGTGCGTGGAATTTGAAAAGAACAAGGATCACTTGATACACAACTGGCAATAATTGACACGGAGGTGTGCCATGCAGGATTTCCTTAATTTAATTCTTGAACCGCTCAAAGGTATTTATACGGACTTTGCACATTTTTTCCCGAATCTGCTCGCAATGCTGATCATTATTGCGATTGGCATTCTGGTTGCCCGCCTGTTGAAGGCCATTCTGCTGAAACTGCTGAAAGCGATTAACTTTGACGTCTGGAGCGATAGAATGGGTTTTACCACGGTTATGCGGAAAGGGGACCTGTGGTCCAAGCCGTCGTCGGCAATCGGCTCGTTTTTTTACTGGCTTTTGATTATCGTGGCGTTCATGGCGGGGCTCAGCGCTCTGAAAATTCAGGCTATTGACAATCTTGTAGCGCAATTTGTTCTGTATATTCCCCGGGTGCTGTCAGCCGTGCTGATTGTCATTGCAGGCTATATCATAACGGGCTTTATCGGCAGGGCGCTTTTAATCTCGGCGGTCAACCGGGGCTATCATTTTGCCAAACTGCTTGCGGAAGCGGCTCGTCTGTTATTGATTGTGTTGTTTATCGCAATGGCACTGGAACAGCTCCAGGTCGCACCGGGGATCGTTATTTCAGCGTTCTCCATCATTTTTGGAGGGATTGTTCTGGCGCTGGCAATTGCCTTCGGCGTGGGAGGAATCGACGCCGCGAAGAAAATCATAGAACATAAGACAACCCAGACAACCGATGAAAAAAAGGATATGGAGCATATTTAAGGAGAGAGCATGTCGGATTTTTATCAGACAGGGGTAATTACCACGCTGCATAATTTAGGGAAACCGTCTCTGGAGCGCCTGGAACAGGAGCTGAAAGCATATTCACAGATGCGCCCGATAGCCCTGGTGCTTCCTGCCCTTTATTCCGAATTCGAAGGTCCGGCAATGCCGAAGATAATCGAAGAACTCTCCAAAGTAAAATATCTAGCAGAAATAGTTCTCGTGATTGACAAAGCCACGGAAAAAGAATTTCTTCGTGCAAAATCTTTTATGTCGCCCATTTCCACTGAGGTTAATATTGTTTACAACGATGGTAAACGGATCAGTGAGATCTATGATACGCTCGCTCGGAATAAACTTGATGCGGGACAGCGCGGAAAGGGCCGATCAGTCTGGCTGGCGTACGGGTATGTACTTGCCTGCGGCCGTTCGGACATTATTGCACTTCATGATTGTGATATTTTGACCTACAGCCGCGAAATGCTGGCGCGGCTGTGCTATCCGGTGGCAAACCCGAACCTTGATTATGTATTTTGCAAGGGTTTCTACAGCAGAGTATCGGACAGAATGCACGGACGGGTGACCAGACTTCTCATAACACCACTTATCCGGTCTCTCCAGGCACTGCATGGCGCACATCCGTTTCTCAGCTTTCTGGACAGTTTCCGCTATCCGTTGTCGGGTGAATTTTGCATGATCACGGACATGGCCCGCGTGAACAGAATTCCCTGGGACTGGGGGCTGGAAGTCGGTTCTCTCGCAGAAGTGCACCGCAACTATTCGCCGCGTCGGATTTGCCAGGTGGACATAGCTGCTACGTATGAACATAAGCATCAGGACCTTTCTGCAGAAGATCCGGAAAAAGGTCTTATGAAAATGACTGTTGATATTTGCAAATCCATATTCAGGACGCTGGCTTCGGAAGGAGTAACTTTTTCCGACGGCTTCTTCAAATCTCTTTCAGTTTCCTATATGCGGTATGCGGAAGATACGATCGGAAAATATGAGGCTGATGCGGCTATAAACGGACTCCTGTTCGACAGACATGAAGAGGCAAAAGCGGTTGACGTGTTCGCAAAAGCCATTGCCCTGGGAGCGCAACGCTACATGGAAAACCCGCTGGCAATGCCGCTTATCCCGAACTGGAGCAGGGTCACCTCCGCCATCCCCGGCATTCTGCCGATGCTCAAAAAAGCGGTTGAGGAGGATAATAAATAAAAGCGCGGATTTGCTCGGCATGCACGAAAACGGCTGAATAGAGAGAGCATATATTTACCATGAATCAGCAACTTTTTACTTGCTCAAAAACACACATCATACTATAGTAATATTTGCTTATGCAACACTGTACTTGCATTGTGCAGTGAATTGTGTTCGTAGGATGAAGGAGTTCCTTATGGCTGAAACAACTCTAAGAATATCGGGAATGAGCTGTGCTCATTGTGTAATGAGAGTAAGCAAAGCGCTCAAGGCGATACCCGGCGTTACTGATGCACAGGTTGATCTTCAGAAGGCAGAGGCACAGGTTTCATATGATGAGGCCAGGGTGGGTGTCGAAAAGCTCATCGAAGCGGTTGGAGAAGCCGGTTATCAGGCCAATTCATGATTTACTACGAACCTAGCGCGCTCGCTTGACAACCTGACAAACCCTTCAGTATAATCTTTACGACTTTGTTCGGAACGGTTTTTTTGAAACGACTGTTGGCAACGACGAAGCTTATGCTGCGCGATATCTCACAGAATGCTTAAACGGGGAGAAACAGATGGATGAATTGATCAAGTGGAAGGTCATTTTTGCAAAAAAGCACAAACGGCAACTCCCTCTTGATATAGAACACTGCTCTCCTCTTGCGCTCCGCAGCATTATTCTTGATGTGCGCACACCCGACCATATTCTGGAACGAATTGCCCACGTATATTACGACAGTGACGATGTTCTGCGCGACCTTGTTCGTTGTCCCAACCTTTCCGAAACGAGTCTTGCCTTTATCGCGCTGACAGGTTCAGAGGAGATCAAAGCCTTTATCTCGGAGACCCGCGTCATGGATGTCTTATTTGCGGATGCCGAGGCTTCAGGAGCAGAAGGGCAGAGCGGAAGAAAGAAGCTTAATATTCAGCAGATCATATTGAAAATGAGTGCTCCTCAGAAAATTAAACTCGCACTGACAGGAGCCAAAGAAGCGCGCGGCCTGCTGATTCGAGAGTCGAGCAAAATAATTGCGATGTCGGTTCTTGACAACCCCCGGATTACCATAGGAGAAATCGAATTCTTTTCAAAATCCACGAACTTAAGCGAAGATGTTATACGCAAGATCGGTACAAATTCCGAGTGGTCCAAGAGATATTCCGTTGCCGCCGCCCTGGTGAATAACCCAAAGACACCGGTGGGCATCTCTATGCCTTTTGTGAACAGACTGACTGACCGGGATCTCGGAATCCTCGAAAAGAGCCGCAACGTGCCGGAGGCTGTCAGAACAGCTGCCAGAAGCAGAATTATGAAGAAAAAGATGGGCAAAGGGTAGGCTCTCCTATAACGTTGGTTTAGTCAAAAATCCTGGTACTCACTTCACAAGATATTGTTCACCCGTCCTAAATTTATAACAATGATCTGCAAAACATCTCTCAATGTTATTTAACAGTCTGATTCCGCTGCTTTTAGACGCATAAAAATAGTTGCATATGTTTGCATATCCTGTTAATATAAACGAATGAGGCGTGAACAATTATTCAGATATTCAGACAGGAGGCAAACGTGGTAAGTTTTACGGACAATGCGATTCGCAAGCTAAAAGAAGTTGTTGAGAAAGACGGGACGCCGGGCGATGGAATAAGAATTTATACGGTTCCCGGCGGTTGAAGGCCGTCGTTGGCTATGGACATAGCCAAGGATGCCCAGAAGGGCGATATTCTGCTTGAAGAGCAGGGGCTAAAGTTATATTTGGGAGAAGAAGCAAACAACATGCTGATGAATACGAAACTTGATTTTCAGGAGGAGCGTGGTTTTACGTTGACCGGCATGCCGCCGGCTTCCTGCAGCTGTTAGCAACAAAAGGGATCTATGATTTCGTGACCGCCGTATCCGGAACGGGTGCGGCGGTTTTTTTGTGCCAACAACGATCGATGCAAGGCGCTGTCAGCTTTTCCTAGGGGAAGTGTTTGAAAATGAGCGAAGCATTTGTTCCTCCGAAACCGAGAGAATTAGAGAGCGCGGTCTTAATATCTTGTACACGCATGGTATTTGGCACATAGTCCAGATCGCACTCGGGATCGGTATGATGAAAGTTTATTGTGGGTGGAATGATGCCTTCAGAAATAGCGAGAATGCTGATGATAGCTTCAACCGCACCTCCGGCGCCGAGCATATGGCCGAGCATGGACTTGGATGAACTTACCGCAAGCCAGCGTGCATGCGCATCGAAGACTTTTTTTATGGCAATCGTTTCGATTCTATCGTTTGGCTTCGTAGAGGTGCCGTGCGCGTTAATATAATCGACTTCTTCCGGTGCCACAGCAGCGTCAGAAAGTGCGAGCTGCATGGCACGCGCCGGGCCGTCGCCGCTTGGATCGGGTTTTGTATAGTGATATGCGTCAGCCGTCAGTCCATAGCCCGCAAGTTCGGCATGGATTTTAGCGCCGCGTTTGACCGCATGCTCCAGATTTTCGAGAAGAAGCACTCCGGCCCCCTCGGCAAGCACGAACCCGTCGCGGTCACGCTCAAAAGGGCGGCTGGCGCCCGCAGGGTCGCTGTTTCTTCGCGAGAGAGCCCGGGCCTGGCAAAAACCGGCTAGTATCAGCGGAGTAATTGGTGCTTCAGCACCGCCTGCAAGCATCATATCCGCATCGCCGCGTTGAATAATTTTCATGGCCTCACCGAGAGCGTGGGTACCGGCTGCACAGGCGGTCGATATGGAAAAGCAGGGGCCTTTCGCACCGATTTTCATGGAAACGTATCCGGACGCCATGTTTACCAGCGACATGGGAGCGTAGAAAGGAGAAACCATCCTGGGCCCTCCATTCGAAAGAGCCCGCATGTTTTTTTCAGCGGTGGTCACTCCTCCCCGTCCTGATCCCACCAAAACGCCGATACGATGCGCGGAACGAGAACCGATCGAAATGCGTGCGTCCTGCATTGCCATTAAAGCAGAGGCGAGTGCGTACTGAATGTACGGGTCCGTCTTCTGGGCGTCCTTGGCGGTCATGCATTGGAGAGGATCGAAGTTTTTTACTTCTCCTGCGATGCGGCAGGGAAATGCGGAAACATCGAATTTTGTAATACGTCCTATGCCTGATTGGCCGTTTTTGATTGACGTCCAAAGCGTCCGAACATCGTTTCCGAGCGGGGTTACTGCTCCGATCCCGGTTATAACCACGCGAATTGTCATAAACTGCAGTATATTTTTTTTTCGCATATTTGTCAAAGGAGTCGTTTCGTAAGCGGAGAGATTACAGCCGTTGCAGGTCGGCGGAACGAGCCGTTACCGCAGGTGGGGTATCCGTCGGGGCAGTGCAGGTTTTTTATTGACTTTATTCTCATAACAGAGTAGTTTTTTTTATGATTCGGAAGGCAAAAACAACCGATGTCAAGGCAATACAGTCGCTGGTCAACCAATATGCGACTTCAGGCCAGATGCTGCCCCGGTCATTGAATGAGTTATATGAATACCTGCGGGACTTCCAGGTATATGAAGATGCCGGCTCTCTTGTTGGCGTGTGTGCGCTCCACATAAGTTGGGACGGGCTTGCTGAAATCCGATCACTCGCAGTCAGACCGGACAGAGTACAACAAGGCATAGGAGCCGAACTGGTGCAGCATTGCCTTGCTGAAGCTGCTGACCTGCAGGTGGAACGAGTATTCGCCCTGACCTATCAGGATGTTTTTTTTAAAAAGCTTGGTTTTCAAGACATAGATAAAAAAGAACTCCCTCACAAGATTTGGACCGATTGTCTGCATTGCGCCAAATTCCCGGACTGCGACGAGTCCGCGCTCATCATTACAATTCCTTCCAGAACAGAAGCCTGATAAGCGGATTAAACGTGGAGAAGCAGCATTCTGCTCCACCATAACGGTCCTGCATCGGTAGTAGATGATGCGTTGGCATCAGTATTGCATAAATACTGAAAATATTTTTTTGTATAAATTGCCATATTCAAAAAAACAATATGTTATCTCTCTATATTCATATTCCTTTTTGTGTCGGAAAGTGTTTGTACTGTGGCTTTTATTCAACACTTTATTTGCCGAAGAAAGCTGATGAATTTATCGATGCTCTGCGCATCGAAGTGGAGCAGTGCCGGAAAAAATTTGTTGGCAGACGGGTCGGGACGATTTACATCGGCGGCGGCACACCGACCGTATTGTCGGTTGAACAATTAAAACGAGTGGTAGATCTTGTAAAGAAAAACTTCATGCTCGACGATATTCCGGAGTTCACTATCGAGGCAAACCCGAACTCTGTTACAGCCGATAGTCTTGCATCCCTCGTTCGTCAAGGAGTGAACAGGCTGAGTCTGGGAGTTCAGTCGTTTTCTGACCGGACGCTGCAAACGCTTGGGCGGCCCCACAGCGTACAACAGGCCGTGGATGCCATTACACTTGCGCGAACAACGGGATTTAAAAATATCGGCATCGATCTGATCTTTGGCGTACCGGAGCAGAGCACGACAGAATGGAAAAAAACAATCGATACAGCAACAGCGCTTCACCCTGAACATATTTCGGCATACAGCCTTTCCATCGATGAAGGATCACAATTTATGCAGCTCATTCAAGCGGGCACTCTCGCTCTGCCTGACGAAGAAACTGTTGCAGGTATGTATGAATTGACCGTCCAAAAACTACAGCAAACAGGCTATCATCGCTATGAAATTTCAAATTTTTCCTTTCCCGGATTTGCGTGCAGGCATAACCTGAACTACTGGAATCGCGGCGAGTATCTGGGGATCGGGCCGGGTTCCGCTTCGTTTATCGGTGAAAGACGATATGAGAATATTGCAGACATCGATGAATATATCCTTCGTTTGCGGAACGGCTGTTCAATAATCGCGCGCGAGGAGGCCGTCGGTATTGATGCTGCAGCGAGGGAATATTTGCTGCTTGGACTCAGGACTGCACAAGGAGTGGATCTTTGCCGCGTCCAGCTGGAGTTCGGAACGGATTCTTTAAAACAGCTGGAGAAAAATATAACCGCACTGGAAGCCGCAGGATTGGTCTTCCGAGCGAATGGGTATTTGCGGCTGACAGACCGCGGATTTTTATTATCTGACGAGGCTCTGGCGCGGCTTTCGGCATAAATTTTTGTTTACACCCGCACTACGCCATGCTATAGTATTTCGTTCTTAACGAGAAAATCGGAGGTCGCTGTAATCGTGCATAAAAACCTCATGGCCGTGGGAGCATGGCTCATGCTGTTTATCGCAGCAATTGTGTTTCCCTGTGCGGCGCAAGACACAAAAATTACGCTGATTGAGATTCAGGGAAACAAGAGAATTGAAACGGCGACAATCCTCGCAAAGCTCAGATCGAAAGAAGGCGATTTTTTTTCTCCCTCCCTTATCAAGGAAGACATCAAGGCACTCTATCAACTTGGTCATTTCGAGGATGTCCAGGTAAAAACCGAGGGTTTTGAAAGCGGCCTCAAAATTATCTTCTCGCTAAAAGAGAAACCGCTCATCCGGGAAATAATCTATGAGGGCAACGATGAGGTGTCGCTGGAAACCCTGAAGGAAGGCATCACCTTATTGCCGAGGACGGCGTACAACCAGCAGTTGATTAATGAAAATGCCGAGAAACTGCGGCTCAAGTACCAGGACAAGGGCTTTTATGAAGCCGTCGTGGTGCCCGTAGTTACCGAGCTTCGCAACGGCGACAGAAACGTTACATTTTATATAGAAGAAGGCAAAAAGGTAAAATTATCTGATGTCGTTATTACAGGAAACACTGCACTGACATCAAAAGAGATAAAAGACGCTTTAAAGAACCAGGAATGGTGGATATTTTCTTTTTTTGGACACAGCGGCGCATTAAGGACGGACGAGCTCAAGGAAGATGTTGAAACCATTAAGAACCTTTACTTCAACAAGGGCTATATCCAGGTGCAGGTGGATGACCCGGTCATTGAGTTCAAAGACAAGAAAAAGAAAAACAAGCTTGTTTTGCGCTTCAATGTTAAGGAAGGCGACCAATTCCGTGTTGGTTCAGTAACATTCAAAGGGAATTCCATAATTTCGAGCAGTGAACTCACGAAAGAGGTCAAACTGAAACCCGGTGATGTATTCAGCAGAGACTTGCTTCGGCATGATGTTAGCAGAGTTATGGATCGCTACGACGGAATTGCCCGTCCGTTTGCCAGTGTTATCCCGCAGTTTAACATTGATTCCGCTAGAAAAACGGTCGCGCTCACGATGGAAATTCAAGAAGGCGGGGAAGTACGAATCGGCAGGATTGAAATTACCGGCAACCCAAAGACCCGCGACAAGGTCATCCGGCGGGAAATACGTCTTGACGAAGGAGATCTTTACAGCAAAAAAGCACTTAAGAGAAGCTATGACCGGATCAACAACCTTAACTTTTTCGAAAGCGTCGACATCGTCCCTGAGCGCAGACAAGATTCGATCATGGATCTGAACGTCAAGGTCAAGGAAAAATCAACCGGCATGATAAGCGTCGGCGGAGGTTACAGTTCGGTCGATAAAATGATGGGCATGATCGAGTTCACGCAGGGCAATCTTTTCGGTCGCGGCCAGCTTCTCAAGATCAAAGCACAGGTTGCCATGGCTGGGACGACCAATCAATATATGTTTAGCTTTGTTGAGCCCTATCTTTTTGACAAACAAATCTCCGGCAGAGTTGATCTTTACTCGCAGACCACAGAGTATGACGGTTATAACGCCAAATCAAAGGGTTTTGGGCTGTCAATCGGAAAAACCTTCGGAGAATATGTTTCTACTTCGCTCAAATACGGACTGGATAGTACAAAATATACTTTATCAACAGAAAACTCTGACACTCCCCCGAACGATATTAAAACTCTCATTAATGACTATGGGGATGGAGACCCCAACAGTGCCACGATTATGACGAGTTCGGTAACATGGAGCATCTCCAGAGATTCGAGGGATTATTATCTCGATCCCAAAACAGGTTCAAGAAACAGTTTCTTCGTCCAATATGCAGGCGGTCCGCTCGGGGGGGATCCAAATTTCTATAAAACGGTAATCGATTCCGCCTGGTACTATCCACTGTTTTGGGACACCGTTTTTATGGTCCGCGGCAGGTTCGGATATATGGAATCACTCATTGATAAGCCTGTACCGTTAACCGAGCGGTTTTTTGTGGGCGGTCCCGGCAGTGTCCGTGGCTTCCAATATGGAGGCGCAGGCCCCATTGATGATACCGGTAATCGGCTCGGCGGAACTAAAGAGCTTATTTTTAATTTTGAATACAATTTCCCGTTGTATCCGGCCGCGAGGCTAAAAGGTCTTGTATTCTATGACATTGGAAGGGCTTTTGGCATAGAACCGTTCAGGTCCTTTAAAATAGAGGATTTGGCACATTCTTATGGATTCGGTATTTACTGGCTTTCACCGTTCGGTCCGCTTAAGTTCGAATTCGGTTTCCCGTTAAAGAAAAATTCAACAGACAAATTGAGTTCGTTTGATTTTTCGATTGGTTCACAGTTCTAGCAGCGTTTGTTCCTAGATGACGGGCTTACCAAGGGAGTATCTTCGATAATGTACTGATCGGCAAGGTAGTAATGATTGTAACTATTCAGGGAGGTATCACAATGAAAAAAGTAGCAGTGGCGTGCGCCATGGTTCTGATGCTGACGACGGGTGCCATGGCAGGAGACGGAAAGACGGCGTATGTTGACACTCAGGCTGTTTTTGAGAAGACCAGTCTGGGCAAAAAATATCAGGGTATTGTACGGGAATATTATGAAAGCCGCAAGAAAATTTTGGACACGGATGCCGCGGAAATACAAAAACTGCAGGAAGAATACGGCAAGCAAAAACAGGCAAAACTGCTGAACGAAAAGGCACAGAAAAGCAAAGAAGAGGTGATCAACCGCAAAATCAACGAATTCCAGAAAAAACGCGATGAATTCGGGGCGGAAATAGGGAAAAAGAATGAGGAATTGTCAACTGAGTTCAGCCAAAAGATGCAGGAAATTATTAAAGCGGTAGCCAAAAAGGAAAAGGTATCGCTGGTGCTGACAAAGGGCATTAATATCATGTCAAAGTCAGAAGTTCCATCAGTCTTATATGCAGAGGATGAACTGGATCTTACAGAAAAGATTGTTGCTGAAATGAACAAAAGAGAGCCGGGAAAATAACAGAGGGGTGAATCCTTGCAGCAAAGGGGATTGTAACGATGAAACTTAAAGATCTGGCTGACAAACTTGGCGCTCAACTGGACGGTGCAGGAGAAGTAGAAATTACTGGTGCGATCGGCCTCCTTGAAGCAGGAACAGGGCATATTACTTTTTTTGAAGGAAAAAACTTCAAACAACTGGATCAAGTGCGTGCCTCGGCTGTTCTTGTGCCTTTGGACGCACCGAAATTCCCTTTTGCGGTACTGCGCGTTAAAAATCCGCGGCTGGCTTTTGCCCGGGTGCTTGAAATATTTTACGTCAAACCGCATCAGTCGCTTGGTATAAGCAAACAGGCGGTAGTTGGCCAGAATGTCGTTATCGGTTCGGAAGCGACGCTGCATCCGTTCGTGGTGGTTGCAGATGACGTGCGAATCGGCAATCGGGTGACTCTCTACCCCGGTGTTTACGTGGGACAGGGATCAATAATAGATGACGACTGTATTGTCTATCCGAATGCGGTCATACGGGAAGGTACCCGCATCGGCAAACGGGTAATTATCCATGCGGGAGCGACAATCGGCAGCGACGGATTCGGATTTGTTACGGATGGCGGGAAACATCACAAAATACCGCAAGTAGGCGGAGTGGTTGTTGAAGATGACGTGGAAATTGGCGCCAATACGACGGTAGATCGCGCGACGCTGGGCAACACCCTGATCAAACAGGGGACCAAAATCGACAATCTGGTGCAGATTGCCCATAACGTTACCATTGGGGAGCACTGTTTCCTCATGTCCCAGGTCGGGATTGCCGGGAGCTGCACGATCGGCAATTATGTTGTTCTGGCTGGTCAGGTCGGACTGGCTGACCATATCACGATCGGCGACCGCGCCATGGTCGGCGCCAAGTCGGGTATTATGAGAGACATCAAGGCAGGTCAAATAGCGGCAGGAAGCCCCGCCTTGCCGCATAAAGAGTGGGCTAAGGTGTACTCTGTTCTGCCGAAATTGCCAGAGCTCAGAAGGCATATTATGGATCTTGAAAAACAGGTGCTTGAGTTAAAACAACAGGTAGCAGAGCATAAATAGAGAGGAGGACCGCCTTATGTTTGACATTAATGAGATTATCAAAACTCTTCCTCACCGGTATCCTTTTCTTCTTGTCGACCGGATATTGGAATTTGAAAAAGGCAAACGAATTGTAGGGTTGAAGAACGTAACGATCAACGAGCCGTTCTTTCAGGGACACTTCCCCGGTCATCCCATCATGCCGGGAGTGCTGCTCCTTGAGGCCATGGCACAGACGGGAGGGGTTCTTGCTTTGAAATCCCAACCGGAACATGATGTCCAGAACAAAGTGATTTATTTTATGAGCATTGACAAGGCAAAGTTCCGCAAGCCTGTTGTGCCGGGGGATCAGGTCCGATTTGAACTCGACATCATCAAGCATCGCGGCAATATAACCGGACTGAAGGCAGTTGCGAAAGTTGACGGCGCAGTAGTAGCAGAAGCTGAAATGATGGCTATGATCGTAGACAAATAAAATTAGAGGAGCAGATTGTGAACATACATCCGACGGCATTAGTACATCCGAATGCAAAACTGGCCGAGGGAGTGGAAATAGGCCCTTATTCGTCGATTGGCGAGCACGTGACGATCGGCAAAGATACAAAAATTGCGGCGCATGTGGTGATTGAAGGGTGGACCACCATCGGCGAGAGAAACCATATTTATCCATTTTCGAGTGTTGGCATGCCACCGCAGGACATCGGCTACAAAGAAGAAGAAACATCCCTCATCATCGGCGATGATAATATCATCAGAGAATGCGCCACGATACATCGGGCCACCACCAAAGAGGATCGAAAAACGGTGATTGGCAACAAAAATTTTCTCATGGCCTATTCGCATGTTGCGCATGACTGCAAACTGGGAAGTAATATCATTATGGCAAACTCCGTGGCACTCGGCGGCCATATTGTCATTGAAGATTATGCCATTATCGGCGGTATTGTGTGCGTGCACCAATTTGTGAGGATCGGGTCCTATTGCATGATCGGCGGAGGGTCTGCGGTATCCCTTGATATTCCTCCCTATGTCAGCGCAGCAGGAAACCATGCGACGTTATACGGCTTGAATTTGATCGGACTCAAACGGAGGGGATTTGGAGAAGAGGCAATCAGCAATATTAAAAAAGCATACAAACTCATTTTCCGATCGGGATTGACGCTCGAGGAATCAATCAAAAAAACGTCGGCGGAAATTCCGGATGCAAAAGAAGTTCGGCATCTGCTCAATTTTATCCGCGGAACTCGACGAGGAATAACACGATAAACAGCTTATGAAGATAGGTCTAATCGCAGGGAACGGCAGGTTCCCGATCATTTTTGCGCAGGCGGCAAAGCAAAAAGGAATGCAGGTCATCGCGGTGGCGCATGAAGGCGAAACATCGCCTGAGCTTTCGCAGTGGGTGGACGGCATTTTCTGGATCAAGGTCGGCCAGCTCGGCAAGATCATTTCCATTTTTAAAGAACAGCAGGTAAGCGACGTGATGATGGCCGGCGGCATCAAAAAGACGCACCTCTTTTCAGGAGCCATGCCCGATTTGCGGGGCATAGCCTTCCTTACCAAAATGATTCATAAAAAAGACGATTCCATTTTACGGGCTGTTGCCGCTGAGCTGGAATCTGAAGGCATTACGGTGAGGGAATCAACCCAGTATCTTGACAGTATCCTGGCTGCGCCCGGTGTTTTGACAAAAAGAAAACCGTCAAAGGACGAACATAAGGACATCGACTTCGGCTGGCAGATAGCAAAAGAGGTCGGCAGACTTGATATCGGCCAGACGGTGCTTGTGAAAGACCAGGCCGTGCTCGCCGTGGAGGCGATTGAGGGGACAGACGAAACCATCCGCCGGGGGGGGCTTTTGTGCAAGAAAGGGGCAGTTGTGGTCAAAGTCTGCAAACCCAACCAGGATTTGCGGTTCGACCTCCCTGCTATCGGCACGCAGACTATTAAAAGCATGGAGCAGGTCAAGGCATCCTGTCTTGCCATTGAGGCGGGAAAAACCATTATTATCGATCGGGAAGCCGTCGTGCGCGATGCTGACCGGGCGGGTATTGCCGTTATAGCAATACAGGACATAGGTGAAAACATATGAAAAAAATCAAAGTCGGCGTGATCGGCGTGGGCTATCTGGGACAGTTCCATGCTGAAAAATATGCTGGCATCCCGGATGCGGAGCTTGTCGGCGTTGTTGATGCGGATGGTGCCCGTGCCGTCCAGATAGCAAACAAGCTGCAGACCCGTGCTTTTTCCTTGCCGTCGGATTTGCTCGGGAAAGTAGATGCGGTGAATATCGTCGTCCCGACAACCCTGCACTACGGGGTCGCGAAGCAATTTTTGGAACAGAGCATCCATGTTCTTCTCGAAAAACCGATGTGTGTGACTTCCGAGCAGGCTGATGAGCTCAACAGTCTTGCTGCCCGTCAAGGTGTGATTTTGCAAATCGGTCACATAGAACGGTTCAATCCTGCCGTCATCGCAATAAAGAAGATGCTGGGTACTCCGCGCTACCTGACCTCAGAGCGCATGGCCCCTTTTACAGTCCGCTGTACGGATGTCAATGTGGTGCTGGATCTCATGATCCATGATCTTGACATTGTCTCGGACCTTTCAGAATCAGAACCGGAGAAAGTCAGCGCTGTAGGTGCATCAGTCATTACCAGAGAG
The DNA here is from genome assembly GCA_963663225.1 of Nitrospirota bacterium. Classification (GTDB taxonomy): domain Bacteria; phylum Nitrospirota; class UBA9217; order UBA9217; family UBA9217; genus JBAZLV01. The sequence continues at coordinate 2,350,721 of OY760142.1, forward strand.
ATTGACGCGGCGTCAGCCCGTATTGTCTTTCGAAACGGATGCATTGCCGACGTTGTTGCCAGCAGGGTATCGGATGAAAAAAAACGTGTTCTGCGGGCATTCGATGAAGACAAAGTTCTTTTTGCCGACTACCAGACACAAAAAGCGATAGTATCGCGCAGAGGAGGCAATGCTGTTCCGGAGCTGATATCGCAGGATATCTCCCTGGAACGGCGCGATACGCTCAATGAAGAAATCAAGGCTTTCATCGCCAGTATCCAAACCAATACGCGCCCGCTGGTGTCAGGCATCGAAGGGAAAAGAGCTCTGACGCTCGCGCGGCTGATTACCGAAAATATTGAAAAAGGCATTACCGGTCTTGTTCCGGTGCCGTAGAGAGGAGCTTTATTATTATGACAGTACCTATGGTTGACTTGAAAATACAATATGAAGCGTTAAAAGAGGAAATCAATGCGGCCGTTCTGGGTGTTATGCAAAGCACGCAATTCATCCTCGGCCCCCACGGAAAAGCCCTCGAAGAGGAGGTGGCCAGGTACCACGGGGTGAAGCATGCCGTATCCGTGGCCTCGGGAACAGACGCGCTCCATCTTGCGCTTCGTGCTGCGGGAATACAGCAGGGCGATGAGGTAATTACCACGGCCTTCACGTTTATCGCAACTGCTGAAGCGGTATCGTATCTTGGCGCCGTACCGGTGTTTATAGATATCGATCCCGCCACCTTTAATATGGATGTCTCAAAAATTGAAGCGGCTATTACCAAAAAGACGAAGGCCATACTTCCGGTGCATCTGTACGGACAGCCGGTGGACATGGATGGTTTGATGCAGGTTGCCAAAAAACACGGTCTCAAGGTTATTGAGGACTGCGCACAATCTTTTGGAGCGGACTATCGTGGAAAAAAGACCGGTACTTTTGGAGAATTCGGCTGTTTCAGTTTCTTCCCGAGCAAGAACCTCGGCGGCTACGGTGATGGCGGCATGGTGATCACTGATGATGCAAAGCTGGCAGAACATCTGCTGAGTCTGCGAAACCACGGAAGCCATGTCCGATATTACCATGATGAAATCGGATATAACAGCAGGCTTGATGAGATGCAGGCCGCTATTCTACGCATCAAATTCAAACATATTGAAGAATTCAACACAAAACGCAGAAATAATGCTCATTTGTACGGCACGTATCTTTCAGGAAACGGTATTCAGATTCCATCCGAAATGAATGAATCGAAGCATGTTTTCCACCAGTATACCATTAAGATCAAGAACCGGGATGCAGTAAAGAAAAAACTGGATGATGAAAAAATCACCTCATCCATGATCTACTATCCTGTCCCGCTCCATCTTCAATCCGCGTACAAAAACCTGGGAATGGCCCCTGGAAGCCTGCCGATGACCGAACAGGTCTCGCATGAAGTGCTGTCGCTTCCCATGTATCCCGAGCTTACCGAGGCGCAGGTCAAACAAGTGTCCGAAGCGGTGAAAAGAGCGCTCTAGCAAGAGATGACAATCAGAAGACCGGCATGAAAAAAGTCATGATTATGTCGGGAGAGGCGTCGGGCGACTTGCACGGCGCAAACCTCGCGCGTGAACTTCGAAAGCTTGATCCGTCCATCGCCCTGTACGGTGTCGGCAGCAAACACATGCGGGATGCCGGTGTCCAAATGTTTGCGGATGCCTCTGAAATTTCCGTTGTAGGTGCTGTGGAAGTGCTGACGCATCTGAGCGCCATACTCAGGGTTTTGAACAGATTAAAAAGTTTTTTGAAACAGGAACGCCCCGATCTTCTAGTTCTCATAGATTTTCCGGATTTTAACATCAGGCTCGGCAAGGCCGCACGGAAATTGGGCATTCCGATCCTGTATTATATAAGCCCCCAGGTATGGGCGTGGCGCAAAGGCCGTATCAAGACGATTGCCGCTTTGGTCAAGGCCATGATCGTGGTCTTTCCCTTTGAGGTGGAGATTTATAAAACTGCCGGTGTGGATGTGCGGTATGTCGGGCATCCTCTGACTGATATCGTGCAATCCCCCCTGAGCCGGATCGATGCGCGAAAACAACTCGGCCTTGATCCGGAAAAGAAGACCGTAGCACTGTTGCCGGGAAGCAGGACGAAGGAAATCACCTATCTTCTTCCTGATATGCTGGCAGCAGGAAAAATTCTGCAAAAACGTTTTCCGGATATTCAATTTGTTTTACCGGTTGCGCCCACACTTTCAGAAAACTTTATCCGTACGATTACGAACAAGAGTGGAATTGTCGTAAAACTCATTGATGGCCGGGTATACGATGTCCTTCGCGCCTCGGATGCTGCCATGGTAACGTCCGGGACGGCAACCCTTGAAACCGGACTTATGGGCGTACCGATGGTCATTGTTTACCGCCTTTCCTCCCTGTCCTATCACATAGGCAGACTGCTCATCGATGTCAAACAGATAGGATTGGTGAATATTGTCGCAGGGGAAAAGATAGTGCCTGAACTGGTTCAACACGACGCAACGCCTGAAAAAATAGCAGCAGCCATGACGGAAATCATGGGCAATCCGGAATATTATAAGCAGATACAGAACAAGCTTGCAGGAGTTCATGCGCAGCTTGGGGAAACAGGTGCAAGCATACGTGTCGCTTCTATCGTACTGGATTTTCTGAAGGGCATTAACTGAATATGATTTGGGAAATTTATAAACGGCTGCTGACCTATTTGAAGCCTTACAAGATGCGTCTTGTCTGGGCGATGGTTTTTATGGTTCTTACAGGTATCCTGACAGCGGCGGAAGCTTATATCGTGAAACCGGTCGTGGACAGGGTTTTCCTGGATATTAAGAATAATTTGTTTTTTTTGTATCTTCTGCCGCTGGCGATTATCCTTATCGTTGTTTTAAAGGGGGCAGCTGCATATGTCCGAGACTATCTGCTCGGTTATATTGGCCAGCGGATCGTAAATGACATACGAGATCAAGTCTATTCCCATTTGACTTCACTGTCTTTTTCTTTTTACACGCGAACCCCGACCGGAATCCTAATCTCCCGGATTATCAATGATGTGAACCTTGTCCAGGGGTCGCTGACCAGGGCGCCGTCCAGCGTGGTGCAGGGTGTGGTCACAATCGTGGCATTGAGCGGTTATATTATTTATACGGATTGGAAACTTGCCGCGCTTTCGGTGCTGGCCCTTCCCTTGCTTGGTGTCGTCTTTTCGAAATTCAGCAGACGGTTCAGGCGGGTAAGCACGCAGATGCAGGAGCAATACGGCGAGATCACCATGCATCTCCATGAAACCATTGCAGGCATGCGGATTGTAAAAGCGTTCGGCATGGAGGCATATGAAAACAAAAGGTTCGCCCAGAGAAACAAAGCCCTTTTTAATTCGCTTATGCGAGGTATCAAGACCAGCGCACTATCGTCTCCCATGATGGAAACAATCAATATGACAAGCATCGCGCTGGTGATCCTCGTGGGCGGTATATGGATCAGCCAGGGCAGGTTGACCGTGGGAGAATTTTTTTCTTTCTTAACGGCCTTGTATTTAATGTATCGGCCTGTGAAAGATTTGAATAATGTCAATAATATCGTACAGGATGGTGTGGCTGCAGCGAAGCGCATTTTTGATGTTTTGGACACGAAATCGGAAATCACAGATCGGAACGACGCAGGAACTGCGCCACGTGATTTCAAGACAATTGAATTCAGGGACCTTTCATTCAAGTATGAAGATGCCTTTGTGCTGAAAGGAATAAACTTCACAGTCAAAGCTGGTGAAACAATTGCAATTGTGGGCAAGAGCGGCGGAGGAAAAACCACATTTGTAAACCTTATTCCCCGTTTTTACGATGTTTCTGACGGGGCAATTCTTATTGATGGCCGGGATATTCGCAATGTCACGATAAAGTCGCTTCGCTCTTTGATGGCAATCGTCACACAGCAAACGTTTCTGTTTAATGATTCAGTGAAGGAAAATATTTCTTATGGTAATCCGGAGATGCCTTTCTCTAAAGTGGTTGCCGCCGCACATGCAGCTCATGCGGATGGATTCATACAGTGCCTCCCAAAAGGATACGACACTGTTATCGGCGAATCGGGAATAAAGCTTTCCGGAGGGCAACGCCAGCGAGTTTCTATCGCGCGTGCACTCCTGAAGAATGCTCCGATTCTCATCCTGGACGAAGCAACGTCTTCTCTCGATACGGAGTCAGAGCGTGAAGTGCAGAAAGCGCTCGATGTATTGATGAAGGGAAGGACCAGTTTTGTGATAGCCCATCGGTTATCAACGATTCTTAATGCGGACCGGATTATTGTGCTCAAAGACGGCCGCATTGTTGAACAGGGAAAACACCAGGATTTGCTCGCACGGGACGGCGAATACAAAAACCTGTATGAACAGCAGTTTAGGGACGAATTGCAACCGAAGACAGAAGAGTAAAACGTATATATAGTTCCGGTATTTAAGCACGAAATATTTATGGAGGCTTCAAAGCTGAAAATGCTGCTTCCTGTATATTGAAATCCTGGATGTATGGAGCATGTTATGTACATCATTTATAATTTATTTCTGATTATTGCGACGATATTGCTCTTTCCGCTGATCCTTTTCAAGCTGATCACGGTTCCGAAATACCGGGGTGGAATCACCCAGAAATTCGGCAGACTGCGAAAGGGCGTCCTCAGAGTCACCAGAGGAACGCGCCCTATCTGGGTGCACGCCGTTTCTGTGGGAGAAGTAATGGCAGCCCATCCGCTCATCAGAGAGCTTAAGAAGAAATACCCGGGGCGTGCGTTGATTCTTTCGACGGTGACGGTCACGGGAAACTATACCGCCCGGCGCCGGGTTCCCGAGGCGGATGCTGTTTTTTTCTTTCCGTTTGACTATCCATGGGTCGTACGTCATGTTATTCGCGGCATCAACCCTCAGGTGGTACTGGTTGCCGAAACAGAACTCTGGCCCAATTTTTTCCGGGAACTGAAAAAGGCGGGAATACCTTCAGCCGTGATAAACGGCAGGATTTCCCTGAAGTCCCACAGAAACTATCTGCGCTTCAGATCATTTTTCCGTCTTGTTTTCGAGAATGTGGACCTCTTTTGCATGCAATCCGATGCAGATGCACTGCGGATCAAAGAAATAGGGGCCGCCCCCGAAAAGGTTATTGTGACCGGAAATCTCAAATTTGACCAGAAAATATCAATGCCCCAATCTCTGCCCGCGCTCATTCCGCCGGGGAAAAAGGTCATCACCGCGGGCAGTACACACCGGGGAGAAGAAGAAATACTGCTGGAAATTTTTACACAGCTCAGGACAAAATATCCAGGGCTGCTGCTCATTCTGGCTCCGCGTCATCCTGAACGGTTTGATGAAGTTGCAGGACTCATCAGCAAGGCTGGCTACGAATGCCAGCGCAGAACCGAATTAAGAGGGACGATTAAAGATGTTCTGCTGCTTGACACAATCGGTGAACTGAGAGCCTTTTACTCGATTTGCGACATTGCCTTTGTGGGTGGAAGTCTCGTCAAGGTAGGAGGGCATAACCTTCTCGAACCCGCAGCAATGAAAAAACCCGTGGTCTTCAGCCGTTATATGTTCAACTTCAAGGAAATATCAGAAGCATTGCTGTCAGCGGGCGGAGGTGTCATGGTACGGGATAAATGGGACCTCTTTTCTCAATTCGAAAAACTGTTATCTGATAAAGAACTGGCAGCGCGCATGGGAGAACAGGCATTTCAGGTAATCGAAGCAAACTCAGGTGCGGCGAAAAAAACCATTGACGCAATCGGCAGGTTCCTTGTTGCTCAATAAATCCTATTTTGAAGATCTGATGTACGGAAGAGCTGCATCTTGTTTCTGGGATCCTGTGCTGTGCGCACTGTCCCGGGGATACGGCATAGCCATCCGCATGCGGCGTGCGCTCTACTCGTTGCGGTTTTATCAATCCAAAGAACTTTCTCTTCCGGTCATCTCCGTCGGCAACATTACCCTTGGAGGCACCGGGAAAACTCCGACCGTTATCGGCATTGGTACGCTCCTCCTTCAGAAAGGAAAACGCCCTGCGGTCATTAGCAGGGGCTACGGCAGAACAAGTGAAGGCGATGCCTTGGTTGTATCCGACGGACGGACGGTTCTTGTGGATGCGCAGACCGGCGGGGATGAACCTGTTCTTATCGGCTCAAAGCTGCGGGGTGCTCCCGTCGTTGTGGGGAAAAGCAAGTACCACGCCGCTCTGAACGCGGTGCACCTGTTCGATCCGGATGTGCTGATACTGGACGACGGATATCAGCATATACGACTGAAAAGAACACTTGACATAGTGCTTGTTGACGCTGAAAATCCTTTCGGAAATGGCAGGCTGTTTCCTGCCGGGATATTGCGGGAACCAGTGTCCGCCCTCAGCCGCGCCCATGCCGTGTTGATTACCAAGGGCGAGCGAACCGAGGATGTGGAACGGTTAAAAAAAATCATCGCACAACTGACAAAAGCCCGGATTTTTTCTTCTCAGTTTCTCCCGATTGATGTAATAGACTGCTGCAGTGGCGAGCGGCAACCCTTATCCTTCCTGCAGGGCGCCAGAGTGCTTATGCTTGCGGGTATTGCGCGACCGGCGTCCTTGGCCGCTCTCCTGAAATCGCTGGATGCATCTGTCGTTGCTGAAAGCATCTATCCGGATCACTATGTGTACGAAAAATCCGACCTTGCGGTGTGCTATAAAAAAGCAATTGCTGAGAATGCCGATATTATTATTACCACTGAAAAAGACGCTGTGCGACTGAAACCGCTCAAACCCCAGGGAGTATATGCACTCAGTATAGAATTATCAGTGCATGAGCGGGAAGAGTGGAACGCATTCATTCTCGCGCACGTCTGACAGCAGTCAGAGCACAGGCTCAACGCATACGCTTCACAGAACAAGGGTATGTCATATGAATAAAGCCGTTTTTCTCGACAGAGATGGAACTATTAATGAGGAAGTGGGGTACATCACCGACCTGAATAAACTTCGGCTGATTCCCGGCGCCGCTGCAGCAATCAGAAAGTTAAATGAGGCCGGTTTTAAAGTCGTCGTGGTTACAAACCAGGCGGGAGTTGCCCGCGGTCATTTTACCGAACCGTTTATTTTGGAAACACACAGACTTTTTTTAGCAATGCTTCGTGCAGAAGATGCCCGTATCGACGGAATCTATTACTGTCCGCACCATCCTACGATAGGGAATACCTCGTACACGATCGACTGTGACTGCCGGAAGCCGAAAACAGGGATGATAGACCGGGCGGCACGGGACCTTCATATCAACGTCAACACATCGTATATGGTGGGAGACAAGTGGAGTGATATCGAAATGGGCCAGCGAGCAGGTGCTCATACTGTTCTGGTGAGAACCGGTTTCGGATCCGATGAACAGAATAATGACAGGCCTTCTACGGTGGCAGAACCTGATTTTATTTCCCGGGATATATCGGAAGCAGTTGAATGGATACTGCGCCACACATTGAATAATACATGATGGGACAAACGCCTGAAAAAATTCTTGTGATGCGATATCGCTTTATCGGAGATACGCTCCTCACAATTCCATTTCTTCGAAATTTACGCAGAGCAAAACCTAACGCGTACATTGCGTGGATGGTGGCGCCTCTGTCGTCCGATGTGGTGAAAAACAATCCCTATGTAGATGAATTGATTTACTGGGACCCGGTAACGATTCACGCTGACAGCAAAGGGACTCATCGTTCTTTTTTTTCCAAAGTGCAGTTTGTAAAAAGATTGCGTGCAAAACAGTTTGACACGGTCTATGTGCTAAAACGGTCTCTTTCCAGCGCGATCCTGGCATTGTTGAGCGGGGCGCCGAAACGAATCGGGTTCGACACGGAAGGCAGGGGAATCCTTTTAACCATTAAGGTCCCGTATCGTAATGACATTCACGAAGTAGAAAATTTTTTGTCGGTTTTACGGGCTGACGCCGTACCGGTTATGGATGATTACCTCGAACTCTGGACCCGGCCGGAAGATGACGCTGCGGTTGATCAGCTTTTATCAGAGGCAGGGATTGAAGCAGGCAGACCCATCGTAGCGCTCCATCCGTTTTCCGCGGTCGTTGAACGGGGATGGCCGCTGCAGAATTTTGCAGAGCTTGGCGTACGTCTTTCCGAGTACGGCTACTCTCCCGTGGTTCTTGGCGGAAACAAAGACACCGAGGCGTTTCGAAGCGCAGCACATCTTTTTTCGAAGCAGACTGTCAGTCTGGTGGGAAAACTTTCCATTCTGCAGACCGCTTCCCTGTTGAGGAAAGCTTCACTTTTTGTCGGCAACGACAGCGGTATCATGCATCTGGCGGCCGCGGCGGGAGCGCCGCTTGTGGCGATTTTTGGTCCGCAGTCTCCTGGCAAATTTGGCCCCTGGAGTTCGCAAGCCACGTTATTGTATAAAAAATTTCCGTGCTCACCCTGCAGGCAAAAATTTTTCACTGAATGTGCACCCTCTCCCAGAAAGAGGCCTGCATGTGTGGAAACAATTACCGTGGACGAGACACTGCAGGCGTGCATAAACCGGCTCTCATCTGCGCGGCCATGATATCCGGGATTTGATTGCCTCGTAAGTAATCAGACGGGGCGTTCACAATCCAGATTCTCCAGAAGGATTGCTATGCGTCAGAAAATATCAGTTGTCATTATCACGCTAAACGAAGAGCGGAACATCAAGCGCACCCTCGAAAGCGTTGCCTGGTCAGACGAAATCATTATCGTCGACTCCGGCAGTTCCGACAAAACGATTTCGATCTGCCGTGAGTACACAGATAGTGTTTTTCATCAAGAATGGCTTGGCTTTGCGGAACAAAAAAATTTCGCCATTGGAAAAGCAACCGGTGACTGGGTGTTGAGCCTGGATGCTGACGAACCGGTAGAGCCCGCACTGGCGGATGAAATACGTTCACTTATTTCCGAAACAAACTCCTGTGACGGCTACCGGATTCCGAGGAGAACTTTTTTTCTCGGAAAAGAAATCAAACACGGAGGCTGGTACCCTGATTACAATTTAAGACTTTTTCGGACTGGAAAAGGTTGTTTTGAAGAACGTGCCGTGCATGAGGCAATGCGGATTCAAGGTCGTCTCGGCACCACGCGCCACGCGATACTGCATTATGCCTATCCCGATCTCGCATCATATGTATCGTCAATGAACAAATACTCAACTCTGGCCGTGGAAGTTATGGAAACAAAAGGGATCGGTTTTTTCAGGCAGAGTTGGATGAACATTGTTTTCCGACCGTTTTTCACATTCGTTCATAAGTATATTTTCAGATTCGGATTTCTTGATGGAAAACATGGATTGATCCTCAATATATTCCACGCGTATTATGTCTTTACCAAATACGCAAAAGCGTGGGAACATTCGAACCGGAGACATATTGAAGGCTAAACGATGAAGATCCTTTTTGTGAATAATTCTAGGGGAAGAGGCGGGGGCGAAGAGTTTTTACGGGATCTTCTGCCAGGGCTCATTGAAGCAGGAGCAACCGTCGGGCTTATTTGCCGTCCGAACACCCCCTTGACCGAAATGTTTTTAAAATCAAAGGTTGCCGTCCACACGGTCGACCGTTCGGGTCTTGCTGCCCTTCTGTCAATCGTGAGGATCTCCCGGATTATTCGGAAAAACGATTATACCATTATAAGCATCCAGCGGGGGCACGATATTCTGCAGTCATGGGCTGCGGCGCATGCATCGTTCCGGAACCCGGCCCTGATTTACACGGTGCAGGTGCCGGAATTTTTGAAGTCGCGTTTTCTTCTCCAACGAATGGATGCTGTCACGACTATCTCACGATATATTGCTGAAAAATTGAGGCATTTTGCACCAGCGATTTCACAAATACTTGCCATTCTTTACTATGGAATTGATGTCAATAAATTTTCACAAATTCACATTACTCGAGGATGGTTGAGAGATCGTTTCAATCTAGAACGAAACGTCAAAATTATCGCGACAGTCGGCGACCTATGGAAAAACCAGATAGAATTCTTGGACTCCCTGGCGATCATCAGACGAACCTTACCAGGCACATTATTTGCCTTGGTTGGTGAAAAGTCTGATTCCAAAGAAGTAGCAATGTTCAAACGTAAGGCAGATGAACTTGGGGTGGCAGACGCGATATTATGGGTGGGAAGACTGTCAAAAGACGATATGATGCAATTCTATGCAGATGTCGATGTGGCGGTCAGCACTCATCGGAATGAAGGGTTCGGGATCTGGGTACTGGAAACCCTTGCAATGGGAACTCCGGTTGTTTCGGTGAACGCCGGCGGAATCAGAGATTCCCTGAAGGATTGCCCTGCAGGTCTCTTGGTGGACGGCGGTCCGGCAGAGATGTCCGAAGCGTTAGTCAGAATTTTGACCGATGATACCTTACGGAAGAATATGGCAGCTGCCGGACCCCGTTGGGTGGCGGAACGATTCAAGAAGGAACGCATGATAAATGATTATTACCGTTTTTTTAAACACGTCGAAAAGAAATAAAAACCAAGTTCGTATCACCGGGTGTGCATATTTTCTATGAATATTCTTCTGATCATTTCAAAAAATGATAAATATGGAGCTCAGAGAGTTTTTCTCGAGCAGGTGATGGCGTTGCACCAGATGAAACACTCCCTGATTATTGTAGGACGCGGTGATATAGGATATATTCCTGATGGGGTACGGGCGTTGGGTTTGCAATATTACAGCACTCCAATGAAGGGAATAAACGACCTTCTGTTTTTACGCCGGCTTGTAAAGCAGAACAATATCCATATTATACATACAGCGCTTGACAGGGCTGATTATTTCGGATTGATTCTTTCGAAGCTGACAGGGCGTCCAGTTATCAGCACCATGAATGTACGAAGGTATCATATTGGGTATCGTTTTGCAGATAGAGTCGTCACTGTGTCGAATACACAAAAAGGCCTGTTGCTTAAGCATGGCGTGCAGACACAAAAAATAAGAGTAATCCGGCCTGGAATTGATGTAGAACGGTATTCAAGTCCTGTTCCTGAAAAACAGAAAGATTGGAAACAGAAGCTTAATACCGAACAATACAGCATTGTTTTCATCCACATATCGAGCGTCATACCTCAAAAAAGCCATGGGGTGTCCATTGAACTCGTGGAAGAATGCAAAAAAAGAGGAGAGACTCCGCTCTTGATTATTGCTGGAGATCCGCTTCAGGGTGATTATTATGATTCTCTCATCGCTAAAATTAACATCAGCGGGCTGGGGAAAAATGTTTTTTTTACCGGCTGGACGTCAGACCTGCCGGAATTGCTTTCCTTGAGCCATTTTACGCTTCTTCCTTCTGTTCATGAGGCTTTTGGGATGGTGCTGCTGGAGGGAATGGCGGCAGGAACTCCCATTATTGCGAGAGAAGGCGAGGGAGGGGCTGAATTGATTGAAGAATATGGTACCGGATTCCTTTATAGCCCGACTTTCAGTGTATCGACTTTAGCGAAGCAATTGCTGACTCTCCGGCATGACAGCCGATCCTATAAAGTCCTATCGGATCGGTGCAGAGAACTTGCGAAACGGGAGTTTTCTACAGCACAGTTTGGAAAACAACTTGTAGACGTGTACAATTCCCTTCTTCCTGGTAGTTGTCAGAACAAAAAACCGGTCTAATATCCAGGAAGATTCCAGAGGCTGTCGGGTTTATATTATAGACTTTACAATTATTTAAAAAAAATGTAATCTGCCATTTTGAACATTTGACATCGTTGATGCAGATATCGACAACACTGCATGCGGGTAACCAATCCGCCAGAGGTGGTACTATGAAAGTTGTAATTTTAGCAGGAGGACTTGGTACAAGGATTAGCGAAGAAACAGTCGTTCGACCCAAACCCATGGTTGAAATTGGCGGTAAACCGATTCTCTGGCATATCATGAAAATATATTCACACTTTGGTTTTAATGAGTTTGTTATCTGTCTCGGTTTCAAAGGCTACATGATAAAAGAGTATTTTTCCAATTATTTTTTGCATATGAGCGACATCACGTTTGACATGTGCAAAAACTCCATGCAGGTGCATCAACAATACGCCGAACCGTGGAAAGTAACGCTCGTGGACACGGGCGAAGAAACGATGACGGGTGGCAGATTAAAACGGGTTGCCGACTATGTTGGCAAAGAAACCTTTATGATGACATACGGCGACGGTGTTGGAAATGTGAATATTCAGGATTTGTTTTCATTTCATAAAAAACACAACAGGTATGCGACGATGACATCGGTTCAGCCTTCTGGAAGATTCGGGGCGATGAACATAGATGGAAACAGCGCAGTGGTCTCTTTTCAGGAAAAACCAAAAGGAGACGGTTCCTGGATCAATGGTGGTTTCTTTATGCTCGAGCCGCACGTGATCGACTACATAAAATCCGATGAAACTATTTGGGAGCGCGAACCACTGGAGAATCTGGTAAAAGACCATCAGTTGATGGCATATAAACATAATGGATTTTGGCAACCCATGGATACGCTCAGGGACAAGAATCAACTCGAAAATCTTTGGAAGTCTGGCAATGCACCGTGGAAGGTATGGTGATTCTCGTTAAGATAACCGATCAGATGTCACAATAGTTCTTATGACGACGCTGTTTCTGTACTTTTGTTAAAGTGCGGTAGGCAAAGTTCACTTTTGGAATTAAAAGTGGTTTCATAACAGGCATATCAATGAAAGATAATATAAAAAAACACGGAAATTTGGAAAATTCTTTCGAAGGTTTTTTTAAAGACAAGCGCGTTTTTATTACCGGGCATACCGGTTTTAAGGGTTCCTGGCTTTGTCTGTGGCTGTCCGCGCTTGGCGCGGAAGTCAACGGTTATGCCCTGAATCCGCCAACGGATCCAAGTCTGTTCGAGCTTGCAGACATCAAAAAACTCGTTTTCTCAACAATCGCCGATGTGAGGGACAATGCTGCACTAACAAAAACGATGCTTGCCGTCCGTCCTGAGATTGTCATCCATATGGCGGCGCAGCCGCTCGTACGTGATTCCTATAAAATACCGGCAGAGACGTATTCCGTCAATGTCATGGGTACGGTGAATTTGTTCGAATCCGTGCGCCAGTGTGATACCGTAAGAGCAGTACTGAATGTAACAACAGATAAATGTTATGAGAATAAAGAATGGGTGTGGGGTTACAGGGAGAACGAACCGCTTGGGGGATACGATCCCTATTCAAACAGCAAGGCCTGTTCGGAACTGGTAACGTCGGCCTACCGAAACTCATATTTCAACCCAAAAGACTATGCGTCACACGGTGTGACGATCGCGTCGGCCAGAGCCGGAAATGTCATCGGCGGTGGTGACTGGGCCACGGACAGATTGGTGCCCGATTGCATCAGGGCTCTTTTGAAAAAAGAAAAAATTCTGATCAGAAACCCACAGGCGATTCGTCCATGGCAGCATGTGCTCGAGCCACTGAACGGATATCTCATGCTGGCAAAAAAAATGTGTGAAGATGGACCGCGCTACGCAAAACCCTGGAACTTTGGTCCTGATGATGCCGATGCGAAGCCGGTCGAATGGCTGGTTAAGCAGTTGTGTGTGGCATGGGGTGAGGGAGCTTCCTATACGATTGACGCCGCTGCGCACCCCCATGAAGCTCACTACCTGAAGCTCGACTGCTCCCAGGCTATGAATGAACTGGACTGGCATCCCAAGTGGAATTTGGAAACAACGATAAGCAGCATTCTCGACTGGACACAAGAATATCGAAATCATCGCGATATTAAAAGCATTTGTTTAAAACAAATTGAAAAATATCTTACACAAGAGGATGCTGCATGAATTGCAGATTTTGCAGGAAAGAAAATATTTTCAAGTTTCTTGAGCTTGGAACCATCGCCTTGGCAAACAGCTTTCTTACTGATCAGGAATTAGCGTCTGGAGGAGAGCCCACCTATCCCTTGGATGTACATTTTTGCGAACAATGCGGTTTGGTGCAAATCGGCCATGTAGTGGCGCCCGATGCGCTTTTTAAAGAGTATATATATTTTTCCGCCACGTCGGATCTGGTTCATAAACATGCCGACTACCTAGCGAAAAGTTTTCAGAGGCGTTTTGGTCTTACGGGCGATTCTCGAGTTATTGAGATTGCCAGCAATGACGGAACTGTGTTGCGGTATTTCAAAAAAACCGGTGTCAAGACTCTTGGCGTAGAGCCTGCCAAGAACATCGCAGCGGTGGCTGAAAAATCGGGCATCGAAACAGTCAATGATTTCTTCAACGAGACAACATCGTGTCAGATAAAAAATAAGTATGGTCCGGCCGATGTTATCCTCGCCCGCCATGTGTTTGCTCATGTTCCGGAAATTCATGGATTTGTGAAAGGCCTAAAAAATCTTTTAGATGACCATGGCGTGATTGCAATCGAAGCTCCTTATCTTATTGACTTTATCGAAAAGACAGAATTTGACACGGTTTATCACGAACACTATTCATACCTGTCAATGCGTGCCATGTCCTACCTGTTCAATCTTTATGGGATGGAAATTTTTGACGCCGAAAGAGTAACCATCCACGGGGGATCTCTTATTTATTTTATCGGGAACAAAGGAAAGCATGAAGTCGCCTCGAACGCACCAAAATTGATACAGTCAGAGTTTGAAAAGAAGCTTGATCAAAGGGAAACTTATATCAATTTTGCAAAACGGACATCAAGGATTAAAACAGACTTGATTGACCTGTTAAAAAAGATCAAAGCATCGGGAAAAAGAATCGCCGCCTACGGAGCGCCGGCCAAGGGAAATACCTTGCTCAATTATTGCGGCATTACGCGGAATCTTGTTGAATACACTGTTGATAAAAGCCCTTACAAGCAGAATCTTTTTACACCGGGCGCTCATCTGCGGGTATTTCATCCGGATAAACTTGTTCAGGACATGCCGGATTTTGTATTATTACTAGCATGGAATTTTGCTGAAGAAATTTTTGAACAGCAGAAAGAATACCGCTCAAAGGGTGGCAAATTTATTCTGCCCATTCCCGATGTCAGGATTGTGTCATGATTTTCACAGAGACAATCCTGAACGGTTCTTATCTTATCGATATGGAGCCTGTTGAAGACGAAAGAGGTTTTTTCTCACGAAGTTTTTGCCGGAAAGAATTTTCTTCCCACGGGCTGAAAACGAATATTGCGCAATGCAATGTCTCTTTTAACAAAAAAAAGAGTACCTTGCGCGGCATGCACTTTCAAATACCGCCGAAAGCAGAGGCAAAACTTGTACGCTGTACCCGTGGTGCGATATATGATGTTATCATTGATCTGCGACCTCAATCAGTAACATACTGCAAATGGGCGGCATTTGATTTGACGGCACAAAATTGCAAGGCACTTTACATACCGGAAGGATTTGCCCACGGTTTTCAAACGGCGGAAGACAATTCTGAAGTTTTTTACCAGATGTTTGAGACCTATGCCCCGGATTATGCTGCGGGCGTAAGATGGGATGATCCGGCTTTCGGTATCACTTGGCCACTTAACAACCCTATTATGTCTGAAAAAGACCTGAGATATCCTCTTTTTTCAAAGACCTCAATATGAAGATTCTTCTTATTGGTAAGACCGGACAGCTTGGCGGTGATATACTGAAAAATGGTACAAGCCATGAAATTCATGCACCTGAACGGTCCATGCTGAATATTGAATCGAAAGATGAAATTGAGAAAGCAGTAAAGACATATAAACCCTCAGTGGTAATAAACACTGCGGCATTTCATAATGTTCCGCTCTGTGAAACTGAGTATGAAAAAGCTTTTCGCGTAAACTGCATTGCTGTCAGGGATATTGCACTTGTCTGCAAAAAAATGAGCGCTCGATTCGTAACTTTCAGTTCGGATTATGTCTTTGGTGGCGAAAAACGATTTCCTTATCAAGAAACAGACCAGCCCGCCCCCTTGCAAGTGTATGGTATTTCACGAGTTGCAGGGGAGTATGCCGCACTTGCGGCAGCGCATGATATCACCACTATTATCAGAACCTGTGGACTCTACGGCATATCCGGGGCGCGTTCCAAGGGAGGTAATTTTGTCGATAAACGAATTCAGGAGGCAAGGGGGCAATCATCTCTCGAAATGGGATGTGAACAAATAGTTTGCCCAACGTATACGGATGATCTCAGCAGGGCTGTATTGCGCCTAATCGAGCATCCTCGGGCCCAGTCTGGAATTTATCATCTTGTTAATGAAGGAGAATGCAGTTGGCATGAATTTACTAAAACTATTTACGAGATCATGAATATTCGTGTCGAGGTCAAGCCGGTTGACAGACAGGGAATGAGCGGGACGATGAGACGGCCTCTTTACTCTGTTTTGAAAAATACAAATGCCAGAGCCTTGGGAATAACGCTCCCGTCCTGGCGTGATGCGCTGGTGAGATATTTAAAAGAAAAACACAAGTAACCGGTATTTTCAAATTGATAGCCGGTAGTGATTTTCAAACCGCCATCAAACGCGGCTTCTAAAATTATTTTTGCGCTACCTCTTTTGCAGACAATTAAAGATATTCTATTATCAAAGGACATCAGTTCCAGCCCTGCACGTTGACACTATTCAAGGAATACCTCGGAAAGGATTGTTATGGAAGTTTTCTGCCCGCTCTGCCAAAAAGAGTCCCAACTCTATTTACGCACTATGGACTACAATAGAAAAATATCTCAGGAACAATTTAATTACAATTTCTGTCCATCCTGCAGGCTGATTTTCCTATCACCGATTCCAGAGGAATTGGGCAGGTATTATACTGCTGAGTATTATCCAGTGCCTCGATCATACGAACAACTGGAAAAAGAGGCAGAACAGGACCGGTACAAAATTAAGATTATCCAGCAGTTTGTTTCTAAAGGCAGATTACTTGAAATAGGTCCTTCTTATGGCAAGTTTGCATTGCTGGCTAAACAGGCCGGTTTTGAGGTAGAAGTATTAGAACGTGACAAAAGCTGCTGCAATTTTTTGCAGGATGTCGTCGGAATAAAGGCGATAAATAGCGATAATCCTGCGGAGAGTCTTCGTAATGCCAAGCCCTATGATGTGATTGTATTGTGGCATGTCCTCGAACATCTGCCAAATCCATGGAAAACGCTTGAAACGCTTGCGGGCAAATTGCTGCCGGGGAGTATTTTGGTCATCGCAACACCAAATCCCGACGCAATACAGTTTAAGACTCTTGGACGTTTCTGGACGCATATAGACGCGCCCCGTCATCTTTCATTGGTTCCTCTATCCCTTCTCCGGGAGAAGGCTCAATTTCTAAGCCTCAAGATCATATTATCCACAACGTCCGATGATGGCGGATTGCTGTTAAATGCTGTTGGGTGGAAAGATTCTTTTGCAAATATGGGCAGTCGCGGCTTCATCAGGAAAAGATTGCGCTCCGTGGGAAGGCTTATCAGTGTGGTTGCTTCGCCCATAGAACGAATCAATGGTTTGGGCAGCGCTTATACCGCGGTATTTCAAAAAGAGAGGTAAAAGCGATCAGGGAGTAAAATTAACAATTCTAAATCGCGCTATGAGTTGGCTTGACCGTTCTGGAAATCAATGAAACCAAATATTAGCATCTGCATGCCGAATTATAATTTTGCTCAATACGTTGCTGAGGCGGTAGAGTCAGTGCTTAAACAAAGTTATACTGATTTTGAATTCATCATCATTGACAATTGTTCAACCGATAATTCCGCAGATATCATTCGACAATACGCTGAAAAAGATGCAAGAATCCGGTTTTGTATTAATGACCGAAATATCGGAATGGTTAACAATTTAAATTTGTGTTTACAACGCGCCGACGGAAATTATATTAAGTATCTTTTAAGTGACGACCTGCTGGCCTCGCCGCGAGCATTGGAAAAAATGGTTGCGGTCCTAGAGGCGGATAAAGAGATAGCGCTTGTCGCGACTGCGAGAAATATGATTAACGACCGCTCTGACATTAGACAAGTCTTGTCAGAGTATAGAGGAAATGATCGCTATGTCGGCACGGATATCATTCAGGATTGTCTGCTGGAACAAAAGAATAAAATCGGAGAACCTTCCGTTGTAATGTTCAGAAAGAAAGATGCAATGCGCGGCTTTGATGGACGGTACCGTCAGGCCGTTGACCTTGAAATGTGGTTTTATCTTTTAGAACAGGGGAACTTTGCTTACATAGATGAACCGTTGTGTTCATTCAGAAGTCATCCAAATCAGCAGACCCGGACAAACATTGCACAGGGTGTTCTCTCTGACGAGGCGTTTCAACTACTTGAAGATTACGCAAACAAACCCTATGTTAATTTATCCCGCATAAAAAGAGAGTATATGCTTTATGTCCCCGCTTATTCTGTATGGAAACAATACAAAAAGAAGCAAATTACGCTGCACAACGCTTTTCTAAAAATTAAAAGACATTATAATTTTTTTAAATTTATTATGTTCTACCCAGTATTCAAAATAGTTAAATTTTTCAAAAGTACAATGCAGCCGCGGAAGAGATAAAAGATAATTTTAGCAGTACTGCTACTGTGAGAGGCTGATGATTATCTTGCCTAATAACGATTGCTAATGCTTAAAAAATCATTGTCCTCTGGTTAAAATGCGTAATGAATTTACCGGAGACTTCGACATGAATTTCTCGAGATACTGGCAATTCCTGGTATAAATTTACTATGACAAGAAATAACATTGATCTTTCTATTATTATCATTAATTGGAATACGAAACAGCTTTTACTGAATTGCATCACATCTATTTACAGCACAGTACACCATCTCTCCTATGAAATTTTTGTGGTGGATAATGGGAGTGCAGACGGGAGCCTTGAGGCTGTATCTGAACGCTACCCTCGCGTCAAACTTATTGCCAGCAAAATAAACCTTGGTTTCGCGAAGGCAAACAACCTTGCCATAAGAAAAATGTCGGGCAAGTATGCGGTTCTTCTGAATAGCGATACGATACTGAAGCAAGCCTCTCTGGAACAGGCGTTTGATTTTCTGGAACACCATCCTCGCGTGGGAATGTGCGGCTTGCAGCTTCTGAACGAAGATGGATCAAAACAGAACTCCACCGGCAATTTCCCGACACTATTGACAGAATTTGCGAGTAAAAAACTCATTCATGTCTTTTTTCCTGAAAAATACAGCCAAGTATTCACACAGAAAAAAAAAGATGTCAGTGGATTTGTACCCGTTGATTTCATTGTCGGAGCATGCATGATGGCGAGAAAGGCCGCCATCAATGAAGTCGGCATGCTTGATGAAGATTATTTTTTTCTCTATGAGGAAGTAGACTGGTGCTTTAGAATGAAAAAGTCGGGGTGGCTCGTATGTTATCTTCCCGAGGTCGAAATATACCATCTCGGTGGACAGAGTATGAAAAATATCAATTTGCGGGCAAGAGTTGAGTCCTGGCGGTCTCGATATCTTTTTTTTGAAAAAAGTTGCGAACTTTCCATTCCGGCACGGTACGGGCTCCTGTTTCTGGGGGTTCTCCAAAACGCGTATCAATTTTTACTCTATATCCTCTTAAACGTCGTAACACTCTTTGCATTCAAACGGTTGAGGAAACGTTTGGTCATGTTTGCCTATCTTCTTTTTTGGCACGTGCGGGGCAGGCCGATTTCTATGGGAATACCGAGATAAAATATAAGCATTTCTCGAAAAGTTAGAGCTATAAAAAAATTTCGTATTTTGCTTCCAGTAGTATATTTTACGAAAAAACAGAGATACGCGTTAAAGGTGGTAACACAAGGTGGTAAAGATCATAAATTTGAGTCCTTGCAAAAAAAATATGAACAACTGGCTTTACTATATGCTGTTTATTCTTCTCGCAGTAGTAGCCATATTTGATTTTGTGGCTTGGAAGCCGGCTTTCTTTTATCCGTCAACGCCGGAAGAGTTGCATTTAGTTCGAATTGACACCTCTACAGCCTTCGCTTTGTCGTACTGGTTTCAGCACGACGTGCAATTCGGCAAGGACATCATTTTCGCCTACGGCCCTCTTGGTTTTATAAAATACGCAAAATATCATCCTACATCTTACCATTGGATGATAGCCGGACAGGTATTTCTTTATCTTGCATTTATAACCGGCGCCTGGTCACTCATCCGAAATGCCAGGGACAGTCGTTTTGTTGTTTTAATGGGGACTTTTTTATGCAGCCTCCTGTTTGTTTTTCAACTTGGCGCTTTTCTTCCGTCAGTAAACATGAAATATCTGACAGACGCCTTCCTCCAGTCATTTCTTGTGCTCCTCGTGGTTAACTATTATTTCGTTGATGCAGATACCGTCTCTATTACCACTATGCTGCTTGCAGTAGCATCCGCATTGATTGCGCTTATCAAGGTCAGCCTGCTGTTTCTGGCGGTTGTTTGTATTTTTTTTATAACCATCACAGATATCTTTGACAAAAAAAAGTTTCCGATCATTGCGACCATTTTTTTAGTATCATTTCTCGCTTTGTGGTATGCCGCAGGTCAGCAGCTGCTCAACATTCCCGATTATTTTCTATCTTCACTGCAGTTGATGAGCGGCTACACCGAAGCCATGTCATACGGCGCACCCGTACGTGCGAATTTGCTCTGTGAGATTCTCTTGTATATCCTTCTCGCTTGCGTTCTCCTGACCCTCTTGTGTTTAAAATTACAGCCGTATCGTATACCGTTTAATTTATTGCCTTTCACGCTATTTGCCGCTTTTATTTTTTTGATATTTAAACACTCCTTTGTTCGCCACGACGGTCATGCGCTCGAAGCATTTTACATGCTATTTTTTTTCCTCTACATTATTTTGGCCCTTTGGAACGATTTCTTTAAAAACAATCTTCCGAAAATACTTTTTCGCGCATATCTCGGTGTGTTCATAATTTTTACCATTTTTATCTTAATACACTATATTGGCCCATCCAGAAATAGAATTCCAACGCTTGCCCAAATGAAGCAGTCTGCTGCGATACCTTATAATGTTATGGATGTTGTACATCTGGTAAAGAAGGGGACGCAGACTTACACGGAATCGTTGTATGCAGAAAAAGAAGCTATCCGACTGGTATCCGGTCTCCCGTCGATAAATGGGACGGTAGATTTGTATCCGGACAACATTGCCATTGTTACGGCGCTCGAATTACAATATAAGCCACGCCCTGTTGCCATAAGTCATGGCGCTTATTCGTCTTTTTTAGCATTAAAGGACGCTGAATATCTCAGAGGCAGCAGTGCACCGGAAAAAATATTATTTAAAGTAGAGACGATTGACCATAGATATCCTTCAATCGATGATGGTATTTCATGGCGGGAACTCTGGACACGTTATGCATTTGAGCGGAATGCAGGTGATTATTTGCTGCTTAGTCGTATGAATGTTCCAAAGAAGTATGCTGTCAAAAAAATAGGTCATTTTGATATACCTTTCGGCCGCTGGATCGATTTAACCGACTCGGGAAACGCCTTGATATGGGCAGAGATAGACATGAAACAGACCACCGCGGGAAAATTGATAAATTTTATCTACAAATTACCAGAGGTTAAGATTACGGTTAAGCTTAAAAACAGTATTGTCAAAGAATATAGAATAATTCCCGGGATGCTTTCGTCCGGTTTTCTTCTTTCTCCACTTGTTGAAGAAAATCGACAATTTAAAGATATCATGAGTAATAAACAAAAAAATATAATTGCGGATGCGGAAGTGCAGGCAGTTATGTTCAGCGTTGATAACTGGTGGTTTACACAATCATCGAACAGTATATTTTATGCAAACAATTTTCAAATGAGAATTTACCGATTGAACTGGTAATATTCATAAAAACAGGAGGATATGGCTGCGAAGACAGCGCCATGCTTTTGAATGATAGCTAAAGATAATGATGTAATACATAAAAGAATCCAGGAATCTATTGAAAATTTTTCAAAACTTCTGAAAGATGAGCAGTGCCTCCAGGCGATTTCAGAAGCCGCGCAATCGATTGTTCAAGCCATAAAAAAAAGTAATAAGCTTCTCATCTGCGGCAATGGAGGTAGTGCTGCCGACGCACAACATATCGCAGGGGAATTTCTCTGCCGTTTTTATAAAGACAGAGCCCCAATGTCTGCGATTGCATTATCTACCGATACATCGGTTTTGACGTCCATATCAAACGATTATTCTTATGAGGAGGTTTTTAGCAGGCAGATTATTGGATTGGGTAAACACGGCGATATCCTTCTCGGAATAAGCACAAGCGGGACTTCATCGAACGTTCTTCAGGCTTTTCGTACTGCAAAGAAAAACGGCTTGAAAACGATTCTCCTTACTGGCAACAGGAAAAATGATGTTAGTAAAATCTGTGATATTGTGATTACAACGCCTTCGTCAGATACACCCCGTATCCAGGAAATGCACTTGCTCATCGAGCATATTCTTTGTGAAATAACCGAGGCAGAAGCAATTGACTAAAAAGGCTGTATTCATAGATCGTGATGGCACGATTAATGTCGAAAAAGGATATGTTCATAAAGTAGAAGATTTTGAGCTTATCCCTGGCGCAGAAGAAGCGCTCCAACTCCTGACAAAAGCCGGAATAAAGATCTATATTGTTACAAATCAGGCTGGCATTGCAAAAGGATTATTCACTGAAGCTGATTTTCATCGCCTGACGGATTATATGCTTGATTGCTTCAGCAAAAACAGTATCAAAATTGAACGCGTTCTTTATTGTCCGCATCATCCGGAGGGCATTATACCGCAGTATGCGATTCGTTGTCAGTGCAGGAAGCCCAAAACCTTTTTATTGAGAAATATTATTGGCGAGCAGCATTATGAAGTCGATGAACTCGCTTTGGTTGGTGATAAAAAAAGCGATATCGAAGCGGGGACGGCATTAGGATTGGACACTTATCTGGTGTTGACAGGATATGGCAAGGAGCAACGTTCATTAGTAAATCCTACATTTGTCATCCCGGATATTTACCATGCTGCAGTACATATTATAAGCCGTTAATAGGGGATCACTTGGACGCAATCATTTTAGCTGGAGGATTTGGAACCAGACTGCAAAGCCTTGTAAAGGATGTTCCAAAACCCATGGCGGACATTCAGGGGAAGCCATTTTTGGCGTATCTGGTCGACTTTTTGTCACGGCAAGGATTCAACAAAGTGTTACTCTCCGTGGGGTACAAACACGAAATCATTAAAAATTTTCTCAAAACACAGTATAATCATACAACAATCGAGTATGTGACAGAGGACACCCCTCTGGGTACCGGTGGGGCCATACGGGAATCTCTAGGCCATATTCAAGGGAATGAAGCTGTCGTATTGAACGGAGATACTTTTTTTGATATCGACCTCAACGCCATGTACAGCTTTCATCAGAAACAGAACACTAGCCTGTCTATCGCTGTTAAACCCATGCATGATTTTGACAGATACGGAACAATTGTTTTAGAAAAAGACAGAATTGTAACGTTCGAAGAAAAAGCATATAAAAAATTCGGTTATATCAACGGTGGAATCTATATCATGAACAAGTCAATTTTAAACTTTCTTGAGCAATACAGCGGCCAGTTTTCCTTTGAAGCTGACTTTTTGGCTAAAATAGTATATACTTTTACGCCGTCTGCGTTTATCAGTGAAGGATATTTTGTCGATATTGGAATCCCTGAAGATTATAAAAAAGCCCAGATTGATCTGGTCCGGATTGGACGGGAAAGGATAGTATAAAATGTTATTGTCTGTCGTTTTTTCATTCAGGAACGAAGAAAAAGTATTAGATGAATTGATCAGACGCGTCAAGGAGTCTGCAAAAAAAACCGGGTTAGACTCGGAAATTATTTTTGTAAACGATGATTCCACGGATAAATCTGCGGATATTATTCAAAAACATCAGACTATTGACTCCAGCATTAAACTGATTAATATGTCAAAACGATTTGGCGTCCATCCCTGCGTTATCGCAGGACTACGGCATGCCAAAGGTGATGCTATTGTTTATATGGACACGGATTTGCAGGATCCGCCTGAAGTAATACCGCAGCTGGTCGAAAAATGGAAAGCCGGTGCAGATGTGGTCAACACGGTGCGAACAAAGCGATTGGGAGAAAATCCTTTCAAGATGTGGCTGACGAAAAAAGCCTATCAAGTAATCAACTTTGTGTCGGATATTAATTTGCCGCCTAATATGGGAGACTTCAAACTGCTTTCGCGGAGAGTTGTTGATGAGTTGCTTCAGATACAGGAGACAGACCCATTTATGCGGGGATTGGTGCGGTGGATTGGTTTTAAACAAGAGACAGTGTATTATGTGCGCGAAGCCAGATACGCTGGGAAGACGCATTTTTCGCTTTTTGGTTCTGGCCCTGTTAAAGAGTTCATACGTGGTATTGCGTCATTTTCCGCCGCCCCGTTATATGCAAGCGTAATCGTAGGCATCCTTGTTTCCTTTTGCTCTTTTGCCTTTATCATATATGTTCTCATCGTATGGCTTATGGGGCTGGCTGTTCCGGGATGGGCCGGTGTTATGATAGCAGTGCTTCTTCTGGGAGGAATGATCCTCTTTTCAAATGGTCTCAACGGAATTTATATTGGAAGAATTTATGAACAAGTTAAAAACAGGCCACTGTATATAATAAAAAATAAAATCGGATTTGATGAGCCACAAAATAAGAGTTAATTAATGAATAGATGGAAATGGAAAAACTATGATTATATCAAGAACACCGCATAGAATATCATTTTTTGGTGGCGGAACAGATTACGCTTCATGGTATCTTGAACATGGAGGTATGGTGCTGGGAGCCGCGATCGACAAATATTGTTATCTTACCTGCAGAGAATTGCCGCCATTTTTTAAGCATCGTCACCGCATTGCTTATTCAAAAGTTGAGACGGTTTGTGATGCAGACGAAATTCTTCATCCCTCAGTCAGAGAAACATTGAAATACCTGAATATACAGCAAGGTTTGGAGATTCATCATGATGGTGACATCCCCGCCAGATCAGGCATGGGCTCAAGTTCTGCCTTTACCGTTGGTTTGCTTAAAACCTTGTATGCTTTCAACGGCAAGCTGATTACCAAGGAGGACTTATACAAGCAGGCCATCCACATCGAGCAAAATCTTATCAAAGAAAATGTAGGATCGCAGGATCAGGTTTGGGCCGCATGCGGAGGATTAAATACCATTGAGTTTTTACAGAATGGTGAAATTATAGTTGAACCAATCATCATGAAAGAAAAGCTGCTGAACAACTTTGAAGGAAAGTTTATGCTTTTCTTTACCGGTCTCTCACGACATGCTCATGAAATTGCCGGCGAACAGATTCAAAATACCAAGAAAAATACGCAGCAGCTTTCAGCCATGAGAAGCCTGGTTGATGATGCCTATAAAATCCTTACATCCGGGAAAGACGATTTTAAGGATTTTGGAAAGCTGCTGCACGAAACATGGTTGTTGAAAAGAAAATTATCCAGCAAGATTACAAACAGTTTTATAGACGATTTATATGATAAGGCTTTAAAGCATGGAGCAATAGGCGGTAAATTGCTGGGAGCAGGGGGCGGCGGCTTTATTGTTTTCTATGTGGAGCCTGAAAAACAGGAACGAGTAAAAAACGCCCTGAGTGATTATTTGCACGTGCCATTTCATTTTGATTTCACCGGCTCTGAAATTATTGTTTATAAACCAACATACAACTATAACAACGGGAGATAGTATGAAGTTTGAATTGGCAAGCTCTACCTGGGACGAGGAAGAAAAGAGTGCGATACTGGATGTTGTGAACAGCAATATGTTCACCATGGGCCAAAAGGTCAAGGAATTTGAAGACAGATTCGCACGTTATTTCGGAATGAAATATGCTGTTATGGCCAATTCAGGGTCATCAGCAAATCTGATCGCTCTTGCATCGCTTTTCTATCGAAAGGATAATCCGCTTAAGCGCGGAGATGAGGTTATTGTTCCTTGTATTTCTTGGTCGACTACATTTCACCCTCTTCAGCAATACGGACTTAAACTCAAGTTTGTTGATGTTGATCTGCATACCTTAAATATCGATATTCAGGAACTGAAAAAGGCGATTACTGACAAAACAAAGATGATTGTTGCAGTAAGTATTTTAGGCAATCCCTGTCAGTTCGATGAAATTACAAATTTGTGTCGGGAAAAAAATATTATCCTTTTTGAGGATAATTGCGAATCCATGGGCGCACGCTTTAATAATAAATTCACCGGGACATTTGGCCTGGTGAATACGTTCAGCACATTTTTTTCTCACCATATTTCGACAATGGAAGGTGGTCTCGTTCTGACTGATGATAAGGAATTATTCAATCTTCTAAAATCGATCAGAAATCACGGCTGGACCCGGGGCCAGGATGCAGACAGCCCTATTTTTGAGCGCAGAGATGACGACTTCTTCGAAGCCTATCGATTTATACTTCCGGGTTATAATGTACGGCCTGGTGAGATGCACGGCGCCATTGGTTGTAAACAGCTTGATAAATTGACCGGATTTATCAAGACGAGAAGAAAAAACGCAAAATACTTTCTCAACCTTTTTAAGCAAGACGAACGGTTCATTATTCAAAAAGAAGTAGGTGAAAGCTCCTGGTTTTCTTTTACCATGATTATTAATCCTGGTTTGAAAATTGACAGAAAAAAAGTCCTTCAGCGATTAAAAGAAGCGGAAATCGAGCATCGTATTATTACCGGTGGGAACATACTAAGGCACGATGTAATTAAATATTACGATTATACCGTGACGAAATCCACCAATGCGGACATTGCCCACTATAATGGTTTTTTTGTCGGTAATTTCCCGTACGATATTAGAGAAAAAATTGATTACCTGCATAAGACATTAAAGGGAATATAAAGGAGATACAAAAATGGTTTTTAATATACTGGTTACCGGTGGCGCCGGATATCTTGGATCGATTCTCGTTCCCGAGTTACTTAAGAATGGACACACAGTAACGGTTTTAGACACGTTTATGTTTGGACAGAATTCACTCCTTGAATGCTGTACAAACATAAATTTTGACGTTATGCGGGGTGACGCGCGGGATGAAGAATTGTTAAAATCACTCCTCTGGAATAAAGACTTTATAATTCCCTTGGCAGCTTTGGTTGGCGCGCCACTATGTGCAAGAGATAAAATAGGGACAATTACAACAAATAAGGACGCAATAGCTTCCTTGGTCAAGCTTGCCTCGAAGGAACAAAGAATACTCATGCCGGTAACCAACAGCGGCTATGGTATTGGTCAGAAAGGTGTATACTGTACTGAAGAAACACCCCTCAATCCGATATCCCTCTATGGGAAAACGAAGGTCGAAGCAGAAAAAATTATACTCGACAGAGGCAACGCCATAAGCTTCCGGCTTGCTACCGTTTTTGGGATGGCACCGCGTATGAGAATGGACCTGCTCGTCAATGATTTCACCTATCGGGCGGTTAAGGATCGCTTTGTCGTTGTTTTTGAAGGTCACTTCAAACGAAACTACATCCATACTCGTGATGTATCCAGAGCTTTTCTCCATGCCATCGATAATTTTGACCGCATGAAAAATGAACCGTATAATGTTGGATTATCAAATGCAAATGTTTCGAAATTAGAACTGTGCGCCAAGATCAAAGAACAAGTTCAGGATTTCGTGTATTTGGAAGCTCCTATCGGTGAAGACCCGGATAAAAGAGATTACATCGTATCCAATGAAAAAATTGAAAAAACCGGATTTCAGCCACAGCATTCTCTTGAAATGGGAATTAAGGAACTCATAAAAGGCTATCGGATTCTTACAAACAGCAAATACAGCAATGTTTAAAGACGCAAAAATATATGTTGCAGGACATACGGGCCTTCTCGGTTCGTCACTCATCAAAAAATTGACTGCTTCGGGATATCGTAATGTTATTATAAGGAGTCATGAAGAGGCTGATCTGACTAATTGGAGTGCAGTAGATACTCTGTTTAGGCAAGAAGAGCCTGAATATGTTTTTCTCTGCGCCGGATTAACCGGCGGAATTTATGCCAATAAGACCTATCCTGCAACGTTTTTGAGAACTAATATTGCAATTCAAAACAACGTATTCGAAGCTGCTCAACGGTACAAGATAAGACACCTTGTTTTTTATGGTTCTTCCTGTGTATATCCTAAGAATAGTCAACAGCCTATAAAAGAAAGTTATCTTTTTCAAGGTGAAATTGAATCAACCAGTGAGGCTTATGCGATTGCAAAAACGGCAGGCATAATCGGCTGCCGGTCCTTTAATAGTCAATACAAAACAAATCGCTTCATTGCGTTGTTGCCGAATTCAATGTACGGGCCATGCGATAATTTTGATGTTAATAATTCCCATGTACTATCTGCATTGATCAGACGAATTCATGATGCCCATCAGGCCGGTGATGTCGCAATAACTCTCTGGGGCAGCGGCTCTCCTCGGCGTGAGTTTATTTTTAACGAGGATGTTGCAGATGCTTCGATTTTCGCAATGCAGAATGCGTCTAAACTGCAGAATAGCCACTATAATGTCGGAACCGGCACAGACTATTCAATTCGCGAATTAGCAGAAATAATTGCCGCTATCATTGGTTTTAAAGGAACAATTACCTGGGACGTAAGTAAGCCAGACGGAACAATGCGCAAACTTTTAGACAGCTCAAGATTTTTAGAACTTGGCTGGAGGCCGAACGTTGCATTAAAAGAGGGCTTGAAACTTACATATCAATGGTACCTAAAAAATCAACCTTGCAATAAAAGGATGTTCTATGAATAAGCAGTTATTTAATCTCCATGCAATGAATGAAAAAGCACGGTGGGTCCGGACAGAGACCTTGAATATTCATAGAATTGCTCAGGAAGCTCGAATTGCCTCATCATTATCTTCCGTAGAAATTTTCGTTGCGCTGTATTATGGCGATATTCTTCAATTCGATTCTCGCAATCCGCGATGGGAGTTTCGAGACCGATTTGTTATCAGCAAAGGACACGGTTCAATCTCCTTGTATCCTATTCTGGCTGATTTAGGATATTTTGACAAGCAAGAACTGCAGCGGGTATGCAAAGAAGGCACTTTTTTAGGGGGTATTCCTGATCCTATAATTCCGGGATATGAAAGCGTCAATGGTTCCTTGGGGCACGGACTTGGAGTCGCGTGCGGCATGGCATTAGGACTTAAGGCTAAGAGCAAAAATGAATCAGTATTTGTTCTTGTCGGTGATGGGGAACTGAATGAAGGATCAATGTGGGAAGCTGTTATGCTGGCCCATGCACAGCGTCTAGACAACTTGATTGTGATTGTCGATAACAACAAAATCAGCATGCTTGATTATTGCGAAAAAATTCTCGATCTTGAACCACTCGGAGAAAAATTCAACGCTTTTAAGTGGCACGTACAGACGGTTGACGGGCATGATCTGGAGCAGCTTTACAGCGCACTGAAAAAGTTGAAAGCTAAAAAAGACGGCAAGCCAAAAGTTCTCATTGCAAATACCGTTAAGGGAAAGGGAGTCCGGAGTCTGGAAAACGACTCTCTCTGCCACGTAAAAAATGTTTCCCCGGATATCATAGATGCCGCAATTAAGGAACTGCAATGAACTCAACAAAAAAAACCATGAGGGACGTTTTTATCGAAGGCATTTATAATCGAATGCAGCATGATAGAACGCTCTTTTTCCTCACCGCTGATTTTGGATCGCCTAAGTTGGACAAAATACGAGCAGACTATCCCGATCGATTTCTTAATGTTGGAATTGCTGAGCAAAATTTGATCAATGTCGCCGCGGGATTGGCATTGGAAGGTTTTACCGTCTATGCATACGCTATAGCACCCTTTTTAATAATGAGAGCTTATGAACAGATTCGAAATAATCTGTCGCTTCTCTCCCATACGCATCAGGTAAATGTGAATTTGTTCGGTGTCGGCGGCGGACTCAGCTATGATGTGTCCGGCCCAACACATCACTGCTTGGAAGATATCAGCATAATGCGCACTCTACCGAATATTACCATTTTTTCACCGAGCGATTGGGTGCTTGCAGAACAGTTCATAGATTTTTCTATTGATACAAAAACCCCCAAATACATGCGTTTTGATGGAAAACCTTCGGTCAATATTTATGATCCTCAGAAGAAAATTGATTTAAAAGCCGGCTTTATTGAACTTGTTCAAGGAGAAAATATTTGCATCGTCTCGACAGGTTTTATGACGCGTACCGCATTGAAAGCTATTGAAACACTTGTTGAAGAAAACATCAACCCTGGTCTTATAGACGTTTTTCTCGTGAAACCACTATCCGCAGATATCCTTTACAATTGCATAAAAAAGTATAAATATGTTGTTACGATAGAGGAAGGCTTTACCAATAAAGCAGGCCTTGATTCGATAATTGCCAATATACTGTGTGCGCAAAAATCAGATATCGTGCTGGAAAAAATGGGATTCGGAGATGCCTACGTTTTTGATATCGGCAGCAGGGAATACTTACACGCTTTGTATGGGTTAGATGAAAAGGGGATTGCGAAAAAAATTATAAAAATCCAGAATGCGTCCGTATGATGCCATGGTCAAAAAAAAAATTATTGCTATTGTAACAGGAATTATAATAAGTCTTGCACTTTTAACCGGAGCCTTTTTTAATACAAATTTTTACAATTTTATTGCTTCATTAAAAAAAACCGAACCTCACGTTCTTTTTTTGTGTATTTTTTTTATTTTTTTATCATATTGTACCAGGGCCCTGATGTGGCGTATTACCACAACTCGGTTCCACGACAAAACTATACGTTTTTCCACGCTGTTCGGTGGAATCGCCGTCGGATATATGGTAAATGGTATTTTGCCGTTTCGTGCGGGTGAATTTTTCAGAGCTCAGTTTTTGGCGTCAATGACGGGGCTGGGCCGAACGTTTGCTTTATCAACAATTTTTATAGAACGCATCCTGGATATGATTACCTTGAGTTGCCTCTTAATTATCGGCATTTTTTGGGGCATCCAAGGATTAACCTCCCAAACTGTAAAAGTTATATTGCTGATTTGCCTGTTTATCATCTTGGTAGCGATACTCCTGATAAAATACTCTGATAACCTCGAAAAAATGAAACATAAGCTTGCCCGTTTTTCGCCTAGGTTACCCGAAATTCTTGCTCATTTCCTTTTACCGTTTCAAAAATTACGTGAAATAAAAAAAATAGTATCACTCTTCTTGCTCAGCCTTATATCCTGGATGTGTATTTATTTGTCTCTCTTGATGCTTGTTTATTCATCAGTCCCCATAGAAACATATAAAGCCGCACTTTTACTCTTCTTATTTGTAAATATTGGCATGCTTATACCCGCAGCTCCCAGTGCACTCGGTGTTCTTCAAATGGCTTTTTGGCTATCCCTCGCGCAGTTCAATGTTTCGAAAGAAGAAGCGCTGGCCCTCTCATTTGTATTTTTGTTTGTGTCATTCTTTTTTAATGCAAGCCTCGGGCTTCCCTATTTTGTTAAAGCGCATTTATGGTCGCAAAGAAAAGACATTCAGGATAATCGATGATTGTATAAACACCTGAAAAGCACACTTTTTTAGTATTATGACGCTCGGGTATTTATACCGAACCTCTCTTTTTATCTTTTCGTTCTTTTCTGAAAAAATCATTTATACATAGTCTTTTAATCAACGAAACTGTTAAAGCAGAAGAAAGTATGTTTTCGTTGTAAATGTTTGTTAACTTTGTAGCTTGAAATTGGTTGACAATGCATTGCATATGCTGTACAACTCTTCAGGGAGACTCATGATAATGAAATCATCAATATTGAAGGTTCTTGAAAATGTCTTGCGCAATATAGCAATAGATTATTCAACCGCAACAGCTCTTTCAAAAATATCAGGTACCGACCTTTGGGACTTGCTTGCCGCTTCCACCAGAATACGTGAACGTTTTCGAGGAAACAGCGTTGATCTCTGCTCCATTGTGAACGCAAAGTCCGGAGAATGCAGCGAGAATTGCGCCTACTGCGCCCAGTCTGTGCATCATAAGACAGGAGCACCGATATTCCCCTTGATCTCTGTTGACCGGATGATAGAAGCCGCCAAAAGCGCCAAAGAAAACGGCGCCAAACGATTCTGTATAGTGACGAGCGGCCGCGGAATTGACACCCATGGAGATCTTGAGAATATCGCAAAAGGAATACGATTTGTGAAAAGCCTTGGATTGTCCCCCTGCGCAACACTCGGGACGCTTGTAAAAGATCAACTTGCTTATCTGCAAGACGCTGGTCTTCACCGGTATCATCATAACATCGAAACATCGCGGGAGTATTTCTCCCGTATCTGTACAACTCATTCTTTTGATGAACGGCTTGAAGTTTTGAATTATGCGCAGTCAATTGGTCTTTCAACCTGCAGCGGAGGCATCCTGGGCATGGGCGAGAACATGGACGACCGGATAAAAATGGCCTTCACCCTGCGGGATCTTGACGTGGATTCCGTGCCGATCAACTTTCTGATGCCGATTGCGGGCACGCCTCTTGAACATCAAGTCCCTATTCCTGCGCTTGAAGCCCTCCATTCCATTGCATTATTTCGATTTATTTTGCCTGACAAGGAAATACGGATATGTGGAGGCAGAGGCAGCGCGCTCGGCCAGCTCCATCCATTGATTCTGGCGGCAGGAGCCGACGGCTTTATGATCGGAAATTATCTGACGACTTCCGGTCTGGATCCCAAAGAAGACATTAAAATGATACATGATCTCGGACTTGCAGTTTAAATCAATGCGCCAGGCTAATCTCTACAGCCTCCGCATGCACGCCAATGCTGCCGGCAAGCATATTTCAGGCGCCGAGCGGATATGCACTCTTGATAAAATGAATTCCGTAGTTCAGGATCTTGTCGCTCGAGCAAAAAACAGAACGAAGACACCTGATGAAATCGTCATCCATATAGAACATCTCAAGGATGTGCTGTTGCGAACGCTTGCATCGCTGGACGTCATAACGATAGACGCACTGGATATGACTGAGGGGCGAAATGCAGCAGTCCATCTTTTGAAAGTTCTCGGCATCTCCTCTTCTGCGGCTGAGTCAGGAATACGATGGCTGAGCTGTGGCGCGTCGCCGTCAGGCGATAATATGCGCGGTGCAATCATCATGGATGCCGAGACCGGAGAAAGGCTTGAGCCGGACCAGGAGCGTGGAGTCCGAGCTACCCGCTTTGACTGGAGCGAAGATGCTTTAAAAAGGATCATGTTTAAACTCGCGGAGATCGGATTAACTCATCACCGAACACGTGAAGCTCTTGCGCTTGCTACGAAAGTGGCGCATGCTCCCGGCATGATTGCAGAGCTGTGCTGGTCTGATGAGCCTGACTACACTGCCGGTTATGTTGCTTCCCGGAAAACAGGATATGTTCGTTTTCCTGTTCTAAAACAGACTGGTGACCATCTCGGCGGCAGAGTTTTCTTCATGGATTCCCGCACATTGGACGGAGGTGCACTGATCTTTTATCTTCAGAATGAACCGGTTCTGATCAATGCGACCGGCAACTGCCGTCCTGCCGTGAAACCGGAAGCCTACTTTGCATCTGAAATTTTTTCTAAAACGATGAACCAGCGCACGGATTAAACAATGTTTGAAACCGAACTATTCCAACTTGAACAAAACCATTTGTTGCGCAGCCTTACTCCCATCGAATCTTGCCCGGGGCCACATGTTACCATCAACGGCAAAGATACCCTCCTTTTGTGCTCCAATGATTATCTCGGTCTTGCTGCACATCCTGCTCTTTGCAAAGCTGCATCAGAGGCTATCAAGCAGTATGGCTTCGGTTCCGGCTCCTCGCGTCTGGTATCGGGCAGTAGTATTCTGCATCATGAACTTGAGCACAGGCTCGCCCGTTTCAAAGGTACTGATGCGGCGCTTGTTTTTAACTCCGGTTATGCCGCAAATACCGGCATCATTCAGGCTATCGCTCAGGATGACGATATTATTTTAAGTGACAGTTTGAACCATGCAAGCATCGTTGACGGCTGCAGACTCAGCAGGGCCCAAGTGCTCATTTACCGGCACAATGACGTAAATCATGCAGAGGAACTTTTTCGGAAACACCATGCTTCAGGACGAAGATTGATCGTTACTGACGGTGTTTTCAGCATGGACGGAGATATTGCACCCTTGCCTGATCTGGTACACCTTGCCGAAAGATACAACGCACTTCTTATGGTTGACGACGCACACGCGACAGGAGTTCTCGGCAAAACTGGAAGAGGGTCTGTGGAGCACTTTAATCTTGCCGGGCGTGTGCATATTCAGATGGGGACGCTGAGCAAAGCTCTTGGGTCTTTTGGAGCGTACGTTGCCGGAAACTGCGATTTAATCGAGTTTCTCATAAATCGTGCACGGAGTTTTATTTACAGCACGGCACTGCCGCCGGCGGTATGTGCCGCATCGACAGCAGCGCTTGATCTCATTGAATGCGAAAGTATTCATCGCGAACGGTTATGGAAGAATCGCAATAAATTTATTGCAGGTTTGCGCGAACTTGGGATTGATACGGGCATGTCGGAGACTCCGATCATTCCTTTGATAATCGGTGATTCGGCAAAAACGGCCGAGGCTGCAAAAAAACTTTTTGAATATGGTGTGTACGCGTCCGCAATCAGGCCGCCGACAGTGCCCGACGGAACGGCACGCATCAGAACCACACTGATGGCTTCACATTCCGATCAGGACATCGATATGGCAGTAGACCAGGTGCGCAGGCTGAAGCAAGAAGGGCATTTATAAAATGTCATCTGAACGCGTTGTGATCGTTACGGGGGCCTCGCGCGGTCTTGGCAGGGAGATTGCTTTTGTATTTGCTGAGGCGGGAGACAAAGTTGTAATAAATTTTTTAGACAATGAAAAAGA
Source organism: Nitrospirota bacterium (assembly GCA_963663225.1). Taxonomy (GTDB): domain Bacteria; phylum Nitrospirota; class UBA9217; order UBA9217; family UBA9217; genus JBAZLV01. Next base: position 2,385,570 of record OY760142.1, read on the forward strand.
AGCTATTTTGCTTGCAGATGCAGCATCCCGCACCAACGGAGAGGCTGTTTTATCCAGAGCAGACATAAGAGTTCCGCGACAGGTCGACAAACTGATCGTTGAGACAATTGCCCGATGGGGAAGAATTGACGTCCTGATTTGCAATGCTGGCGTCTCGAAGGACGGCCTGATGCTCAGAATGTCCGAGCAGGATTGGGACACCGTCATGGCTACAAATCTGCATGGAGCATTTTACTGCATCCGGTCTGTTTCTGAAATTATGATGAAACGGCGTCAAGGCCATATCATTACCGTTTCCTCCATTGTGGGACTGCAGGGGCGGGAAGGCCAGGCAAACTATTCAGCTTCAAAATCAGCGCTTATTGGTTTGACCAAAGCCTCGGCAAAAGAACTCGGAAGATTCAACATCAAAGTGAACGCGGTTCTGCCTGGTTATCTTGCGACGGACATGGGAAATACCATTTCCAAATCCGTTCATGACAACATTCTCGGACAAAACACTCTTGGCAGAATGTCTGATTCCCGGGAAGTCGCCGCATTTATTCATCATCTATCATTGATGAATAATGTGTCCGGCCAGGTGTTCAACCTTGATAGCAGAATCATTTGAAAAAAACACAGCTTGTTTCAATTGGAGAATACATCAAAATGGTCAGAGGAATTTTCGTAACCGGTACTGATACGGGAGTAGGGAAAACATACATAGCCGCAGGCATTGCAGCTGAACTGCATCGGCGTGGTATTAATGTCGGCGTAATGAAACCCGCAGAAACCGGCTGCCGTGCGCAAGGGAAGGGCTTGGTCCCCCGGGATTCGCTCAGGCTTATAAAGGCCGCAGGTGTTCGTGATTCACTTTCCCTTGTGAATCCATACCGTTTTCGCAAACCACTCGCCCCGTCCATGGCTGCTGCCTTGGAAAGAAAGATAATAAGTTTGGACAGAATTGTTCATGCATATCAGATATTATCACGGCGGCACGATTTTATTATTATAGAAGGCGCCGGCGGCATCATGGTTCCATTATCCGGAGATAACACGTATCGTGAGCTTGCAGAGATGCTGAATATTCCTGCTTTGATCGTTGCGCGGCCTGGCCTTGGCACCATCAACCATACACTGCTTACTATTCTGGCGCTCAGGGAAAGGAATATATCTGTGTCGGGAATCGTGATAAATTACGCCGATAAGCAGCAGACAGGACTGACGGAAAAGCTGAGCCCAGGAGCAATAGAACAGATATCTGGGGTCAAAATTGCCGGAATCGTGTCTCATGGCGCAAACGAGTTCGCAAATATTGCAGACAAGTGTTTATGATACAGGAGGTAAAATGCCTGGAGCGTCGCCTGCACTTGTCGTATCTTTTCTTTTACACCATGTCCTTATCTTTATTTCTCACCGGAAATAGATTCGATTCCTAGTTTAAAACCAAAATATAATGATTTGACTTTTATCTTTGGGTTGACAAAGCGAATGGAGGCTGTTATTATTCTCCAGTTTTGCACGTGCTGTCTTTGAGGGAATTATGTCCGCCATTATAACGCTGACCAGTGATTTCGGTGCAAGAGATGCATTTGTTGCAAGTTTAAAAGGGGTCATCTTAAAAATCAACCCGTCAGCCCAGATGATCGACGTGTCGCACGAAATAGCGCCGCAGGACGTCTGGGAAGCCGCGTTCACGCTGAAGTCTGCTTACAATTATTTCCCGAAAGGTACCGTGCATCTTGCCGTTGTAGATCCGGGAGTGGGCAGCGTCAGACGACCTATTATAGTGGTGACGGAAAGTTATTATTTCGTCGGCCCAGACAATGGATTATTCACGTTGATTTATCAGGAAGCTGAAAGGGTCCGGGTCCACCATATTACCGCAACGCATTACTTCTTGCCCAATCCCAGCCAAACGTTTCACGGCAGGGATGTTTTTGCACCCGTTGCAGCATGGCTTTCCAAAGGAATACCCTCGGGTAATTTCGGCGAGGAAATCACGGATTACCTGAAGCTCAATGTTCCGTCTCCGAAAGTTTCACCCACCAGCATTGAAGGCCATGTGGTGCATATAGATCGGTTCGGCAATATGATCACGAATATTTCCCTTAAAAGCGTGCAGGCGCTTCTGGGCGAAGAAATGGATATTTCTTCTCTTGGTGTCACTGTTGTGGGACGGGAAATAAAGGGACTTAAAAAATTCTATGCCGAAAGTGCGCCGGGCGAGGCGTCCGCTCTTATCAACAGCTCGGGTTTTGTTGAGATATTCGTATTCAAGCAGAATGCCAGAGCCGTTCTTTCCAGTAAAAGAGGAGAAGTCGTCCGAGTAAGCGTGAATAAATAAATTCGACACCGGATAAGACAGTATCTGCTTCCGCCTTCCCCGATTTCAGCCGCGTTTATTCCGCATCCTGCCTGAGATACTTGTTGTCTTGGCTTTCTGCGCGTATTATAATAACTCCATGAAATATTTTCACATTATTACCTTCGGTTGCCAGATGAACGAGCACGATTCAGAGCGAATGACGGGTGTCCTCGAAGCGCAGGGATTTTGGCCTTCTGAAATTGATAAAGCAGACATGATTATCTTGAACACATGCAGCATTCGTGAAAAGGCAGAGCAAAAGTTCTACAGTGAACTCGGTCGGCTGAAACAGCTGAAGGATTCAAAGCCGGATCTGAAAATAGCGGTTGCAGGTTGTATTGCGCAGCAGGAAGGCGAACATATTCTTGCACGCGCTCCCTATGTCAATGTGGTGTTCGGCCCGTCGGATATAGCAAAACTTCCGGGTATGATTGACAATTTGACACGGTATACAAAGCCCGTGATAGACACGAGTGGAGATCCCCAGTACCATTTAAAACACCTGCCTACGGCCCGGGCTGATACAATAAAAGCTTGGGTGTCGATTATGTACGGTTGCGACAATTTCTGCACCTATTGCGTGGTTCCTTACCTGCGCGGCAGAGAGCGCTCACGCCCTCCCGAAGAAATTGTAAGCGAAATACGGGATCTTGTGCAAAATGGTTATAAAGAAGTCACCCTGCTGGGGCAGAATGTGAATTCCTATGGCAAGGGATCGGAAACCAAGGCGGATTTTCCCACGCTGCTCAGAATGGTAAATGATCAAACCGGTATTGAGCGCATACGGTTTGTAACGTCTCATCCGCGGGACCTTTCGGAAGACCTGATAATCGCTATTCGCGACCTTGACCATGTTTGCGAGTCGTTGCACCTGCCTATTCAGAGCGGAGCAGACTCCGTTCTCAAAGCCATGAACAGAGGGTACACACGAGAAGATTATCTGCACAAGGTGCACATGTTGAGGCAGGCGGTGCCGGATATCGCGCTTACCACGGACATCATCGTCGGGTTTCCCGGAGAATCAGAACATGACTTTGCAATGACGATTGATCTTCTTGAGGAAACCGGTTTTGACGGCATTTTTGCGTTCAAATATTCCAAAAGACCTGGTACGGCTGCGCTCAAACTTTCGGATCAGGTTCCTGATTCAATAAAAGAGAAAAGACTGTCTCGTGTACTTGCGCTGCAGAAAAAAATCACTCAGGGGAAAAACCAACAGCAGGTGAACACGACCAAGGAAATTCTGATAGATGGATTCAGCAAAAAAGGCGGAAAACTGACCGGCAGAACAAGAGGAAACAGAGTAGTGAATATTGAAGGGGCCGCTGATCTCATGGGCTCAATTGTACAGGCAAAAATTACTGCGGCAGGCGCGAATTCCCTCTCGGGGCGTATATGCGAATAGCGTTTACGACCCTTGGCTGCAAAATAAATCAGGTAGAAACCGATTTGCTGCGCAGAAATTTCGAAGCGCGTGGGGACAGCATTGTTCCGTTCAGTGCAGATGCTGATGTTTATGTCATCAACACCTGCTCGGTGACGGCAAAGAGTGATTATCAGTGCAGGCAGGCGATACGGTCCGCTGTCCGTAGGAAACGGGGGGCCAAGGTTGTTGTTACAGGCTGCTATGCCGAGCTTCGGCCGGAGGAAATAAAAAACCTCGGCGGTGTTGATTTTGTGTTCGGTGCCAGAGAAAAAAACAAAATACCACATCTTTTTCCGACTTTTCCCGGTGCTTCTTCTCTTTCATGCCCACACAGCGCAGACGCAAATAGTATAAAAACAACCAGCAGCAGAACACGCGGATTTCTGAAGATCCAGGATGGCTGTAACGATCAATGTTCATACTGCGTTGTCCCTCTCGCTCGGGGAGCTTCGCGCAGTGTTCCCGTGCAGGAGGTCATGTGCGAATTTGAACGACTGATACAGTCAGGCTGTCCGGAAATCGTTTTAACCGGAATTCATATCGGGACATACGGTCTGGATCTTGCTGAAACGACGAACATTATAGTACTGCTTAAGCAACTTTTGGAGAAACGGGGCGGATCTCGGATACGACTGAGTTCCATTGAGCTGGGAGAAATTACTGATGAACTGCTTGCGTTCCTCGGCAAGGGATTGTGCAGACATCTGCATATACCGCTCCAAAGCGGAGATGATGCAATTCTGAAGTCAATGAACAGAAAATATACGTCCGGCATGTATCAGAAACTGCTCGATGATATCGTCCTGCAAGCTCCCGGAACAGCTCTGGGCGCCGATGTCATGGTCGGCTTTCCCGGAGAAGGGAAGTTGGAATTTCAGAATACCATGCTATTGATAGAACAATCTGCTTTGACGCATCTGCACGTCTTCAGCTATTCTCCTCGTCCGGGAACCATAGCTGCGACTATGGAAGGACAGGTGCCGGAGAGTACAAAAAAAGTACGAAACAGGGAACTGCGCAAGCTTGCAGATGAAAAAAACTTATCTTTCAGAAAAAAACACGTTGGAGTGGAAGCAACCGTTGTGATTGAGGCCAAGAAGAATAAATCAGGCTTATTGACTGGATTGACGGATAATTACATAAGACTCAGCATTTACGATGCGAAAAAAGAGCATATAGGCAGGATTGTGAGAGCAAAAATTACCGGTGTTGAAGAACGTGAAAATTACGCTACAATTATCTAACTATTTATAAACATTGATATTTATGTGCTTATTTTTTAGGCAATTTGCATTTTCTTTGCAAAGACTGCACATAAAAAAGACGAATCCACAAGGTTAGTAACATGTTATTCACAGTAATTGTGTAAAGAGTGTACAAACTGTTAGTTAATAAAAGTTTTTCCGCGTTTCCTAATAGTTGCATAAAATAACAAATGCATTTTCTTGCACTACACGCGTGCAATTTTTCACAAATTTTGTTCAAATGAGTTATAGCGGCGAAATGTTTTCCCTTTTTAAAATATTGTATGTTGTGTCGCGATGTGCCGCTTCATAGCCGGCATCTTTTATCAAGTTCACGATTTCCTGCCTCGTCATTCTGAAGGTGATACCTGCCGCAGCTACAACATTTTCCTCAATCATGGTACTGCCGAAATCATTTGCTCCGAATTCAAGAGCGACCTGCGCTATTTTTGCGCCTTGAGTCACCCATGATGCCTGTATATTGTCAAAATTGTCCAGCAGAATGCGCGACAGGGCGAGCACCTTTAAATATTCTACGGCGGTCGCGGTCCGTCCTCCGAGTTTTGTGTTCCCCGGCTGATACGTCCAGGGAATGAACGCAGTAAAACCGTGCGTGTCATCCTGAATGTCCCGCAGCCTTATCAGGTGTTCGACGATATCTTTTTCGGTTTCCAGACTTCCAAACATCATGGTCGCCGACGTGGGCATCCCGAGTTTATGGGCTTCCCGCATGACATCGGCCCATTGCCGCCAGCGGATCTTGTTCGGGCTGATTTTTTCCCGAACTCTGTCAACCAGAATTTCCGCACCGCCGCCAGGAATCGAATCCAGTCCTGCAGCTTGCAAGCGTTTGAGGACATCGGCTATGCCGATATTTTCCTTCTGGGAGATAAACGAAATTTCCGAAGGTGAGAGTGAATGTATCTGGATTGAAAACCGGTCTTTGATCGATGAAAACAGCTTCTCAAAGTATTCTATTCCGAGATCGGGATGCACGCCTCCCTGCATGAGAATTTGCGTGCCGCCCTGATTGATTGTTTCTTCTATTTTTTTGAAAATTTGTTCCGCGGAGAGAATATAGGCGTCGGGACTGCCCGGTTCCCGGTAAAATGCGCAAAAGGCGCACTTGTTCACACACACATTGGTATAGTTGATGTTCCGGTCGACGATGAAGGTCACCAGCCGTTCCGGATGCAGCTGTTTCCGTACGCCGTTCGCAGCCATTCCCAATGTCAGGAGGTCGGCCTGTGTGAGCAGACGCAAACCATCGTCAGCGGTGAGACGCTTCCCTTGTAATATTTTTGTTGTTATTTTTTTTATGCTTGCGTTCATGGGCGGCTACAATAACATCCTTATTTCCAGACCTGTACCACGTTATAGACCGTATCTCTTTCCACCGGAATGCGGTCTGCCTGTTTTATCAAGTGGAGGATTTCGTCCTTGGTCAAGCTGCCGTCTGTTGTGCCGCCCGCCGCTTTTGCGATGCGCTCTTCCACAACGGTTCCATCGAGATCGTCAACACCGAAGCTGAGCGATACCTGCGCGATTTTTTCTCCCAGCATAATCCAGTACGCCTTGATATGATCGAAATTGTCGAGCATTAGTCGGGAAACTGCGAGGGTCTTGAGATCGTCGAATCCGGTGGTGTAAACGCTTTTTTTGATTTCCGAATTCCGGGGTTGAAAACTCAAAGGAATGAATGCCTGGAAACCGCCGGTTCTGTCCTGAAGATCGCGGAGCTTGATAAGGTGATCGATTCGGTGTTCATAGGTTTCTATATGTCCGTACAGCATCGTTGCGTTGGTTTTGAGCCCGGCACGATGCGCGGTTTTTATCACTTCAAGCCATCGTTTTCCGGTGACTTTCTCAGCGCAGAGCGTATTGCGTACCGCAGGATCGAAGATTTCCGCCCCGCCTCCGGGCATTGAACCAAGCCCGGCTTCTTTTAACTTTTGGAGAGTATTTTTAAGATTCAGTCCTGATATGCTTGATAGATAATCGATTTCAACGGCGGTAAAGGCTTTTAAGTGTATTTTGGGGAATTCCCGTTTCAGGGTACGGAGCATGTCCAGATACCACTCGAAGGGGAGATCGGGATGCAGGCCGGAAACGATATGAAATTCCCGTATTTTTTTATGTGCGCTGCGCGCCTTGTTCAGGATGTCCTGCAGAGTCATCTCATACGCGCCGGGTTCGCCCTTGGTTTTGCTGAATGCACAGAATTTGCAGCGATTAACGCAAATGTTCGTTGGATTGATATGCATGTTGCGGACAAAATAGACATTGTCGCCGTTTTTTTTGTGAGCAACATGCGAGGCCATGCGGCCGAGTGAAAGGATATCATTTGATTTGAACAGTTCTATCCCGTCTTTTCGGGTCAGACGTTTATTGGAAAAAACTTTTTTTTTGATTTGTTCTATCGACATGTCCTATATCGCGATGTTTAAAAACAGGATTACGAGCAGTTATCAGGGATTATATATCATTCATCGTGCATCAAGGATAATCTTTCCGTTGACGATGTTCATAATACAGCTTTTTGTTTCTCTGAGCAAGTCGGAATAGAGGTCTCCTGTGTCTTTCTTGGGAAGAGGAACAGCGATGAGGTCCGCCTTTTTCCCCGGCTCAAGAATTCCTATTTCCTTGTCCATCCCCAGTGCTTTTGCGCCCCCACTTGTCGCGAGCGAGAAAATGGTTTTTGGCGTTATGCCGTCTTTTTTGTGGATTTTATAAGCGTACCGCATTTCGTCCCACAGATTCAGGCTTGGTGAACTGGCCAGACTGTCTGTGCCGAGCCCCACGGTAATACCTGCGTTCAGAAATTTTTTAAGCGGCATTCTGCCCACGCGGAGTTCCCGATTGCTCCGGGGGCAGTGGGCGACGGCTGTTCCTGTTCTTCTTATCAAGCTGATGTCCGAGTCTGCTATTTGAACGGCATGAACAGCCAGAAAATCAGGAGAGAAAATTCCGAGATCATTCAGATATTCGAACGATGATGTTCCCGTTGGCGCCCAGTCAAGGTTCCAATTGGCGAATTGGTAAAGTTTTTCTAAGCTGTTTCTCTTTCGTTGAAGCAAACGGATTTCATCCTTCGACTCTGCCACATGCATGCAAAGTTTCAGTTTATGTTTCTCTGTAGTCTTTTTAATGTGATTAAGAACTTGTTCTGAGACAGTGTATGGCGAATGAGGGGACAGACCATGCTGAATCCGACCGGTATTTTTTATTGACCGTAACGCGCGGAGTTTTTGATCTTTGTGTTTTGTGTCCATTGCAATGATCTCGTGATAGATGAGGGACCGCAGACCGCTTTGTTTAAGCAGGGAAGGACTTTCACCATGCGTACAAATTTCACCTACGGTGGTTGTGCCAGAAGTGATAATTGATTTAATATTCTCTTGCGCGGCGAAAGAGTAATCTTTGTTTGTCAGATTCCTTTTTGCAATGATGAGATTTAAAATCCAGTCGGAAAATTTTTTTGCCTGCTTTATATCCAGAAGAGGAGGCAATTCAAGGTGTGTGTGGAGATTAATCAGGCCGGGCAGAAGGACCGTTTTTTTTATGTGATGAATCCGGTGTCCCGGAAATTTTTTAATTATTTCAGACAATGATCCGACGGCTAATATGGTTCCAGTATAAACAGCCACAGCGCCGTTATGTATGATTTTGGTACCAGAAATTATGACGGAGGAGGTAACTATCATAATATTAATGAATGATGCTACCATTAGGCAAACATTCTGTCAAGAATGGTTAGATTGACATATTTTGTCACTGCAAACTGACAAACGCAGGTATTTTGACGTGTAAATCATATTTAACATATTGAAAAGTAATATAAATTATTTGGCATATATTCTGCAATATTTGTATCAGTTTTTTCGAGGCCATTGAAAGGAGGTGAAATCCCATAAAGGCCTAAGAATTTTGCTTCAATAATTTAACCAAGCACTCAGTGATAATCTTATTAACTAATTCTATGGGAGGAAAAAGAATGAAGCTGAATAAAAAAGGTTTTACCCTGATCGAGTTGTTGATTGTCGTGGCCATCATCGCCATTCTGGCGGCCATCGCCATCCCGCAGTTCAGCGCTTATCGTATCAAAGGTTACAACGCGGCTGCTACTGCAGACTTGCGCAATGCGCGTACTGCTGAAGAGTCTTTCTTCTCTGACTGGCAGGTATATTCTTCCAGTGCTGCCGCAGGAGCGCCGGGCGTAGGTCTTGTATTAACCAACACAGCAAATAATACAGGTGCAATCGCTGCAGGTGGTATTGCTGGCGCCCCTACAAATGCTCCGAGTGCTGCCATACCCGCTCCTGGTTTCCAAATTGGTGTTTCTCAGAACGTTGGTGTTGTAATCAGCACTTCCGCTAATGGCGGTACTTTTACGATTGCATCGAAGAACCAGGCTGGTGACAGATGCTTTGGCGCGGACTCGGATTTCACTCCTGTTTATTGGGTTAACGCCCAAGTTGGTAACTCAATGCTCGCTGCCGCTAATACGGCTGCAGTTGCAAGCACGACCACGAGTGATTTCGCAGGCATAGCTGGTGTTGCACCTTGCAATGGACTCACTGGTGGCACTGGTCAACTTAGCTGGGTATCCTTGTAAAATCAAGTCAAGTGATACAACCGTCTTTTCGAAGGCCGGGATTCATTCCCGGCCTTTTTCTTGACAACGTTTAATGCATACTATATAATTTTTCAATTTTGAAAAGTAGTTATATATTCTATTCTTACAGTATTTCCATCCCTCAAATCTTAAAAATTATGGATACCAGCATATGATTGCTATTCAAGGAATATCGAAAGAGTTCAAAGAAGGCATTACTGGAAAAAGAATCAAAGCTTTGGAAGGACTTGACCTTGAAATCGTGCGGGGAGAAGTATTTGGTTTTCTCGGCCCGAATGGAGCAGGAAAATCAACAACAATCAAGATTCTTATGAATCTAATTTTTTCCGACACGGGAAAAGCTGAAATCGGGGGCAGGGATGTTCGTGATACAAGCGCCCGGAAACTGGTCGGCTACCTTCCGGAAAATCCTTATTTTTATGATTATCTTACCACGGAAGAATTGCTCTGGTTCGGAGGCAGGACGGCGGGTATGGGTACAAAGAGCATCAAAGAACGCGCGGATGCTCTAATCAGCAAAGTGAATTTGCAAAACGCACGCAAAAGGCCGCTCAGGACCTATTCAAAAGGGATGGTGCAACGCGCGGGGCTTGCGCTTGCGCTCATCCATAACCCGGAGGTTATCATACTCGACGAACCCATGAGCGGTCTCGATCCTGTCGGCAGGAAAATGGTGGGCGATCTGATTCTTGAGCTGAAGGAGCAGGGCAAAACCGTCTTTTTTTCTTCTCATATTCTGAACGACATTGAGCGGTTCAGCGATCGCGCGGGGATCATCATTAATGGCAGACTTACGCTGGTTGATACGCTCGCCAAACTTCTTTCTGAAAATAGAAATCTGGAGGACGTTTTCATGCGGGAAGTAGCGTCTGCGGGAGGTGCGGCAGCATGAACTCACTCTGGCCTGTCGCACTCATAACATTTAAGGAAGGCATCAGAAACAGGGCAATCTACGGGATAACGCTGTTCGCGCTTCTGCTTTTTGGCGCAACTGCACTGGTTGCCACCATGATCCCAAGAGAAGTCGGCAAAGTTGCCGTGGACATGGCGCTCTCCACGATTTCTTTTACCGGTTTGCTTCTTGTTCTCTTTGTCGGGATCAACCTTATGGCAAAGGACCTTGACAAGCGGACAATTTATACTGTTCTTTCCCGGCCTATTTCCCGACCAATGTACATTATTGGGAAATTCTTCGGCATGGCCCTTCTTATTATGGTAACGATGAGCGTGCTCAGCGTGCTGGCCATGGCGGCAATAATTTTCATGAAAGCATCCATTGCCGAGTATTTCACCCGCTTCTCCTGGTCATTGATAGCACTTTCGGTATGTTTGACGATTCTGATGCTCATCTTGCTCTCCGCGGTTTCCTTTCTCTTTGCTTCGTTCACCTCGACATCATTTGTTACGTTGGTTTTGACCATTATTACATATATCATCGGCCAGTCAATCACCGGCGTAAAAGCGCTGGTGGAGTCCTCTTCTCAGACGTTGGGGTTCGGAGTTTCTTCTGTGACGGTAAAAATGGTGCAGGCAGCCTATTATCTTTTTCCGAATCTATCACTTTTCAATATCAAACTTCAGGCAGCTCATGATCTCCCCGTATCAACATCGTATGTTGTCTGGACCGTCTTGTATGGTATTGTTTATATCGTGTTGGCAATAACGTTGGCGGCTCTTTTCTTCAGAAAGAAGGAATTCCCGTGAAACGCTGGTTTTATATCGCTGTTTTTCTTTTTATTGCTGCTATTCTTCATGTCTTTTCTCTTGGGAAAGCGGCTGACGCAATGAAACAACTGCCGCAGGGAGATGAACATGCTTTTGTTCTGCCAGCGCCGATTTTAAAAATTGCAAGTCTCGAGTTCCAGGGGCTTACATCAGACGTGCTCTTTCTCAAAGCAATGGTTTTCATGGGCGGAACTTTTGACCGGAAAGAAAAACCGAGAATAAAGGACTGGGAATGGGTTTGGATGGAAAAGGTTCTGGACACTGCTACGGAACTGGATCCTTATTTTTTTGATCCTTATTATTTTGCAAACGCTTTTTTTACCTGGGACGCAGGAAAGGTGGATGAGACAAACCGCATTCTTGAAAAGGGAAGCCGTTACCGGGACTGGGACTGGATGCTGCCTTTTTATATAGGTTTTAACAGTTTTTTTTTCCTGCAAGAAGATGAGAAAGCGGCAACGTTTCTGTATGAGGCTTCACGCCGGCCCGGAGGAGATCCACGGCTGGGCAGTTTGGCATCACGGTTTGCTTTTAAAGGCAACAGAACAGAGACTGCCATTCTCTTCCTTGAAGAAATAGCTGATAAAACGAGTGACTACAGACTAAAAAAGCAATACGAAACCCGTATACGGGCCCTGCGTTCGATACTAGTTCTGGAAACAGCCGTTGTCACATATAAAAAGAAATTTGGCAAAAACCCATTGAAAATTGATGATCTGGTGGATCGGAACATCCTGAAGCGACTGCCTCAGGATCCCTATGGCGGCACATACTATATAGCGCAGAACGGCATGGTCAAAAGCACCAATGTTTCTGAAATTGAACCTTATTTTTCACCCCTCCAGAAACGCATGCGTCAGTAAATTCAGTTTTTTCTTCTTCGTTCCTCATGCCTGATATCAAGCTTCTTTAATTGTTCAATTCTCTTGTTCTGGTCGTTCAGCGCTTTCAAAACCGCTATCCAGTTTTGTGCTTCCGCACTTCTTTTGTCGTTGGGATACAGTTTGACAAATGCTTCAAACTCATGGAAAGCCTGCGCGTAGTCTTTTTGCGAGTTATCGGCGGCCACGAGGGTCATTGCCAGTCCATAGCGGGCATCTGAGGCATAGAACGAGTCAGGGGCCTCCTGAAGGAATTCACGGTATGCAACAGCTGCATTTGAGTATTGTTTTTTCTTCAAATAATTGTCCGCGGCAGATATGCTCCTTGTTCCGGAGAGGACAGCGCAGGATGAAAGTGTTATTATAACAAAGTATGTGACCGCGATTGCAAGGAACTCCCGCTTCATTACGACCTCCGCTTATCTACAACAAAAACACTCTTCGGAATCGTTTTTGCGTAGTCCTTCAGCTCGGCGGCAATTTCCGAAGCTTCCAGCGGATCGGAATAGGTCCGATGTTCATTCGTTACGATGGCGATGGAAATGGTCATGATCGGGAACTGCATTTCGATGCCCTGCCTTGTTTTCCCAAGAATATAGCCCCGCTTTTGGTCCTCGGGCTCGTAGAACTTAGGAATTCTGTTGTCGAATCTGCTGATGATTTCTCCTGCTACTTCACGCATGACATCAGGTATTGTGATGACCACGAAATCGTCGCCTCCCACATGACCGATGAAGTCGTCGGAGGTCCCTTTTGCCTTTACCGAGGTTTCTATCAATCTTGCCGTTTCTTTTATTACTTCACTTCCGTTTGCATAGCCGTATCTATCATTGAATGCTTTAAAGTTGTCGAGATCAAGGACACAGAATGCGAGTGGCTGGCCTGATTCTATGCGTTTCTTAAGTACGTTTTCTATGGCAATGCCACCGGGAAGCCTGGTGAGCGGACTGGCATCCAGATACATTTCTTCAAGTTTCCGGAGCCGCTTCCCCATGGCAAGGAAAGCTTCCGAGAGGCTTCCGATTTCATCTTTCGTTTTTATCTTCGGATCGTAGTCAAAATCGCCCTCTGCGACATGCACGGTTGCCTCTTTTAGTTTATGAATGGACGAGGAAATATGGTGGGTCACTACAAACCCGGCCAGTGCGCCCGCAATAATGCTGAAGAGGCAGAGACCTGCTGTCGTAAGAAAGGCGGTATTGCCGATCGCCTGTATCTGCTTCATTTTTTCATCCTGTTCTGTGCGCGCAGCAGCAGACAGCATGCGTAGATTGTCGAGGAGCTTTTCCAGCACCGTTTTCAATTCATGGTTAGATATTGCATTTGCCTCTTCAATCTTCTTCTTTCGAAGCAATTCCATTTCTTGTGAGAAAAGCTGGGTATATCGTTTGTGGAGTTTATCGATAATATCGAGTGCAGTAGCATCTGCGTCGGGATTTTTTTTAAGTGTGGCGAGCTGGGCGCTGAATTCCGCCCCCCTTTTTTCGAACAGGGAGCGGATATCCTTGCTTTTCAATATCAGATAACGCTTTTCGTACGTATCTTGGGCAAGTAGGGTATCGAGCATCTGGTCGGATGTTTCACTGATCATAATATCAACCTTGACGATGCTTCTGTTCAAACTGTTGATTCGTTCAAGGTTCACGAGAGCATATACGACGACAAAAACAGTCAGCGCCACGAGAGTCATATAACCCAAGAGCATTTTATTCGCGATATTGAGCCGGGCAAAAAGCCGTGAGGGGACAAGTTTATCCAGGATTTTTGGTGGAATGGGTATATTTATTTTTTTCGGAAACAAACGCACGGATCAAGAGTAACAAACATTTATAGCGTTGTCAATTATTTAGTGTGCTTGTGCCTGAAGTCTGCGGAGCCTCATCCCGTGGCTGCTGCTCTTCATCGTCAGCCGCTCGTTCTTCACAATATTTTCTTGGTTCCGTGCCGGGCAGAAATGCTTCACGGATGGAAGATTTGCAGCTGTCAGTGCATAGGAGCCCTGTTTTAGGTTCCACTTGCTTAAAGATGATGCCTTCAGGCACCGGAAAATCTTCCGGCTGGCGTCCGGCCTGAGTTTTTTTCATGAATTCAAGCCAGAGGGGAAGCGCAGCGCGTGCACCGGTTTCCTTCGATCCGATGCTCGAATGATCATCATAGCCTACCCAAACGCCTGCAGCAAGGCTCGGTGTGTAGCCGATGAACCAGGCATCACGATAATCGTTTGTTGTTCCGGTTTTTCCTGCGGCAGGTGTGCCGAGTTCGCGGGCCTGCCATCCGGTTCCCCGGGTGATGACGCCCTTAAGCAGGCTTGTCATCAGGTACGCTGTTTCCGGACTGATGACCTGTGCGGGCAATGCGTCATTAATGTAAAGTACTCTGCCGGTGTTATCGCTGATGGTAAGGATGGAAACCGGGCCAATCCTGATTCCGTGGTTGGCAAATACAGTATACGCGGATGTGAGTTCCAGCAGTGTTACGTCCGAGCTTCCGAGCGCCAGGGAAAGGTAGGGGGCCAGTGTGCTCGTAATGCCGATTTTCTGCGCATATTGAATGGTTTCATCAACGCCGATTTTTTCAAGCAGCCTGACTGTGGGGATATTCAAAGACTGGCTGATCGCCCTGCTCAAAGTAACCGGTCCCTGGTACGTCCGGGTGAAATTTTCCGGCGTCCAGCTTTTTTTCCGGTCTATTTTAATGGTAAGTGGAGCGTCATCAAGAATATCGGAAGCGCCAAACCCCCGGTTCACGGCGGCTGCAAAAATTACCGGTTTAAATGCTGAGCCGGGCTGACGAAGGGCCTGTACTGAACGGTTAAACTGGCTCTGCGCATAATCGCGGCCGCCTACCATGGCCCGGATGCGGCCAGTCAACGGCTCGATGGCTATTAGTGCCGCCTGCAGGGGCGCTTTCGACGGTTTTCTGAGACGGCTTTCGATTTTCCGGAGACCGCTTGCCACGGCATCTTCGGCATATTTCTGCAGCTCATCATTTATGGTTGTGTAGATATTAAGGCCGCCGGTATACAGAATGCTTGATCCGAATCGTTCTTCGACCCGTTGTCTGATGTATTCCACAAAATAAGGTGCGGGACCTCCGGATTTGACCGGTGTCTGTATCGGGGTCGGAGTTCTCTTTGCTTCTTCCGCTTCCATTTTGGTAATAGCCCCGGTTGCAACCATGCGGTTCAGGACATAGGTGCGCCGGCTCAGTGCACTTGCCGGTGATTTGAATGGAGAATAGTGCTTCGGTGAACGGGGCAGACCGGCAAGAAGCGCGCATTCTTCGAGGGTGAGTTCTCTGGCTGATTTTCCGAAATAGACCTGGGCTGCGGCCTCAATACCATAGGCTCCGCTGCCGAAGTATATCTGATTCAGATATAATGAAAGAATTTCGCGCTTGGTGTATCGCTGCTCGATTCTGAGCGCGAGGGCCATTTCTTTCAGCTTTCGCGTATAACTTCGTTCGGGAGTGAGAAAAAGGACTTTTGCAAGTTGCTGGGTGAGGGTGCTTCCTCCTTCCAGCACTTTTCCTGCGCGAATATTTCTGAACATGGCTCGTGTCATGCCCCGAAAATCCAGCCCATGATGGCTGTAAAACCGTGCATCTTCCGTCGCGATGAGTGCTTTTATCAGCATATCAGGCACGTTTTCCAGCAAGACAGGTGTCCGGTTTTCGAGAAAAAATTCCGCCAGCAGTTTATTGTTATCAGAGTAGACCCGCGAGGTGATGCTCGGTTTATATTCTTCAAGCGCCTGTACTTCAGGAAGGTCCCACACAGAGAAGATCGCGAAGCCGGTTGCCCCACCGATAAGGATCGCCGTGAGTGCCAGAACGAGGTACAGGAGCAGGGATTTTCTTGTTCTCATACTACGCATTATACATTCCGAAATTAGAAAAAGCAAAGCAAGAGAAAATCATCTGACGGTTTTTGACGAAATGTATTTGCGTACTGCGCGGTTTTTGCGCCTGTAATGGTCGTTCTTGTATTGAGTTTTTATCCTCATGATGATATTATTTATGCATTGCTTTCAATTAACCGGCAAGGAGTTAGGCGTGCGCAAAGGGCTCATAATTGTTTTTACAGGTGACGGCAAGGGAAAAACAAGTGCGGCTCTCGGCATTGCGCTTCGTGCTTTTGGCCATCATATGTCTGTATCCATAATTCAGTTTATTAAAGAGTCAGCTGCGACGGGTGAGGGATTGGCGGCGGAACGACTCGGACCGGAGCTGGAATTTCGTTCGCAAGGACGGGGATTTGTGATCGGGACCGATAATGACCACCTGCTGTCCCAACACCGCACGGCAGCGGAACAGGCACTTGAACTTGCACGCCAACGGATGCTTTCCGGTTCGTGCGATGTCCTTATTCTGGATGAAATCAATAATGCCGTACACCTTGGTTTGATCGACATTAAAGCTCTGCTCGATTTCATCGAAAACAAACCTCCGAGACTCCATCTGGTTTTGACCGGTCGCGATGCCCATCCTGACCTCATCTCGGCAGCGGACATGGTGACGGAAATGCGGTCAGTTAAACACCCCTTTCATTCAGGAATACCGGCTCAAAAAGGAATAGACTATTAAAAGTCAAATTGACTTTGATTTTTCTAAGTGCTACTATTTTCTTAATGAAGACGAATGTGGCAACGGTAACCATCGAAAATGAGCATCATCTCCCGGTTCTGTACGGCGATATGGACGCCAATCTCAGGCTGATAGAGAACTCCTTTGGAGTGGTCCTGAATGCCAGAGGGAACAGGATTCAGATTGAAGGGGAAGAAAAGGTTGTTGAAAAAGTAGAACATCTTATCAGACAACTTGCAGACCTGTTGACGCAGGGCGTTATCACCCAGAAAGACGATGTGAACACCGCGATCCTCGCTTTTTCCAATCAATCATCCGCAGGTTTAAAAGAACTTTTTCAAAAAACAATACCGGTATCGGGCAGAAAACGGCCGGTTGTCCCTAAAAACGAGGCCCAGCGCAAATACGTTGAAGCAATCAGGCAGCATGACATTGTTTTCGGCATAGGGCCGGCCGGAACGGGCAAAACCTATCTTGCCATGGCTACCGCAGTTTCCGCGTTGCTCCGGCGCGAGGTAAGCAGGATTATTTTGGTGCGTCCCGCCGTAGAAGCAGGCGAGAAACTCGGTTTTCTTCCCGGTGATCTCTATGAAAAGGTCAATCCGTATTTGCGGCCGCTTTATGACGCGCTTTATGACATGATTGAGACGGAGAAAGCCAATAAGCTCATAGAGCGCGGCGACATAGAAATAGCTCCACTCGCGTTTATGCGCGGCCGCACCTTGAATGATTCTTTTATTATTCTGGATGAAGCGCAGAATACCACATCCGAGCAGATGAAAATGTTTCTCACCCGGCTCGGGTTCAACTCAAAAACAGTGGTGACCGGAGATATTACTCAAATTGACCTCCCGGCCGGCAGAAGCTCCGGACTTATCGAAGTCCAGGGAATCCTTGAAGGAATCAGCGGTATACGTTTTGTCTATTTTACCAACAGGGATGTCGTACGCCATAAACTGGTTCAACAGATTATCAAAGCGTACGAGCAATATGAGGCAGTAGATGAATAGCAAAGATAAAACCCAGGTGAAGCTTTTGCCAAAGACGAAATCCCAGGAACAGGAGAAGGAAGAGTCTCCGGCATTGCCGCCGCGAAAAGTTTACAATATAGGCATCGGCCTCGTGACAGCGTTGCTGCTGGCGTTTGCCTTGCTGCCCAGAACGCCTCATCTGGAAAAAGGAGAAGTGGCGACCCGGGACATTACGGCGCCCTATACGCTGTACGTGGAGTTTCTGAGCCAGGATCAGACTCCGGTTTCCTTCAAAGTAAATAAAGGGGACCTCATTGTTGAATCCGGCCACCGGGTATCGGAACGGTCGGCACGGATTCTTGAGGAAATAGCACGCCGGGAGGGAATCGGCAATAGGCTTCATGCCTATGCAGGTCTTGTTGCGCTGATCCTTATTCTTTTTTATCTCTTCTACCGCGATATCAAGCGATATCGCGCCGCTCTCATTTCAGATGCAAGAAAAATGGCCCTGATAGCCTTTCTGCTGATCTTTACGCTCATCATGACACAGGCGTTCAGGTTTGTTTTTTCACTTCTAGCCGACAAACTCCAATTGGACATTACGACAATCGGTTTTGCACTGCCGGTCGCTGCGGGAGCAATGCTGACCAGCCTGCTGCTGGACTTTCACCTTGCCCTGGCTTTTTCCTTCGTGGTCAGCATCCTGCTCGGCATTGCGTTCCAGGGAGAGCCGTTTATCGGAATCTATTGCTTTCTCGGAAGCATTATAGCAGCACTCAAAGTAATCCGATGCAAGCGAAGAACGGCCTTGCTGAAGGCGGGAGCTTTTACGGCATTGGTCAATATTCTGGTTATTGTTTGCATTGACATCTACCACGGCGTTCTGATGACGCGTGGTGTCGACGACCTGATTGCGGGATTTCTCGGCGCTGTTATGGTGACGATGATCGTCTCAGTCACTTTGCCGTTTTTTGAGTCGGCGTTCGATATAGCAACCGATATCAAGCTGCTTGAACTTATGGATCCCAACCAGCCGCTGTTGAAGGAATTGGTTTTCAAAAGTCCGGGCACGTATCATCACAGTATTCTTATCGGAAATCTGGCTGAGTCGGCTGCTGAAGCGATTGGCGAAAATCCCATCCTCGCCCGTGTCGGCGCCTACTACCACGATATCGGGAAAATCCCCAAATCTGAATATTTTATCGAAAACCAACGCCCGGCAGAAAATAAACACGATAAACTAATGCCTTCCATGAGCAGTCTGATTATTGCTTCCCATGTCAAGGAGGGTGTGGAGCTTGCCCGCGCCCATCGTTTGCCATCATCGATCGTCGACATCATCCAGCAGCACCATGGTACGTCGTTGATTACCTATTTTTACCAGAAGGCAAAAGAGCTCCAGCCGTATGCTCTTATCTCCGAGGAAGAATACCGGTATCACGGACCGCGGCCCCGGACAAAGGTGGCGGCCATTGTGATGCTTTCAGACGCAGTGGAAGCAGCATCAAGAACCCTTGAAGAGCCGACGCCACAACGCATCCAGACGCTTACCAACAGCATTATCACCAGAATTTTCCTCGATGATCAGCTGAGTATGTGCGATCTTACCTTGAAAGACCTCCGGGAAATATCCAAGAGCTTCAATTTTGTTCTCACTGGCATTTACCACCACCGTATTGATTATCCAGGCGTGGATTTTTTTGGAGAAAAAAAGCAAAGTGAACATCCTGATAAAAAGCAACCTGAAGAAAGAAAGCCCGCCAACAACAAGAATAAAGAAACAATTCAGGAGCCTGCTGCGGAACATAGGCCTGCCTGATGCGGAACTGAGCATCCTGTTTGTCGGCGACAGGGCCATGCGGACGCTGAACCGGCGTTATCGTGCCAAGGACAAAACCACGGATGTCCTCTCCTTTTCTTTCAAGGAAGGGAAGTTCAATACGATCCGGACGGAAATGCTCGGAGATATTGTGATTTCCGTGCCCGCTGCCCGCCGGCAGGCAAAGGCTTTCGGACAGAGGGTCAGCGTGGAAATTCAGCGTTTGCTGGTGCACGGTCTGGTTCATCTCCTCGGCTATGACCATGAGCGCAGTGCACGGGAAGCCCGGCGCATGGAGCGGATGGAACAGCTGCTTCTGAAAAAACTCATATGAAACCAAAAACCTGGTTCCAGAGCGTCAATCTCGCGATTGAGGGAATCATCTATGCCGTCAGGACCCAGCGGCATATGCGCTATCATTTTTATGCCGCCTTGGCGACCCTGGTGCTCAGCTTGTTGCTGAGCATATCCCGGATTGAATTTATCCTGCTCTGCACGGCTATTGTGCTGGTGCTGGTGGCTGAAATGCTGAATACTGCCATTGAAGTCACCGTTGATATGATTTCGGAAGAATTCCATCCCATGGCCAAGATTGCCAAGGATATTGCCGCCGGCGTTGTCCTTATTGCATCGGTTGGCGCTCTGACACTCGCGTATCTTATTCTGTATCCGGCGCTTACAGCTGCCTTCGCGGGCGGCAACTGGCATGTGCGCAAAGTATCGAACGACCTGATTGCATTTTCCGCACTTTCCGTTGTTATTATTTTGGTTATTATCATCAAGGCCTTTTTGGGAAAAGGAGAACCGCTCAGAGGGGGAATGCCGAGCGGACACGCCGCCGTATCGTTTTCCATCTGGGTGGCTGCGTGCTATCTTACGCGCAGCATTCCCATTATTGTTCTTACGTGTCTGCTTGCCGTCATGGTAAGCTGGAGCAGATGGTCATCAGGCATCCACAAGCCGATTGAGGTAATTTTAGGCGCCCTGCTTGGTTCTGGGATAACCCTGCTCTTTTTTTGGTTGTTTGGCTGATATAACCGGCAGATTCTGAAACGTTATTTGTGGAGGTGTGTTTGATTAACCGTATTCTAGAGGATCTTCTTGCATCAGTAAACGGTGCCCAGGCCGTGATCTTTCTGGACGGCGATGGTGAAGCCATTGCCCAGGTTGGGGAGGCGGCCAGAGATATCAAACTGGCCGGTGCCTGGAAGGAAATACAGCTTGATCATATTAAGGAAATCGCAGAGCGCCTTAAACTCGGCAATGTGCAGGCAGTGCTGTTTTCGCTCGAAGAGGGGAATGAACTGATCGCCCCGATGTCAGGAGAGTACTGCCTCCTTCTTTTTTTGTCAGCATATGCAAACATTCAGTCCGCAATGGAAGAGCTCAAAAACGCAATTGAACTTCTCAAGAAGGACATTGAATAACAATGGCGGTTCTAGAGCTGATCAAACAGCCCTAATTTTCTGTATTTCTCGTATCGGAGTCGTACGAGCTCCTGAGCCGGAATATTTTTTATATCCATCAGGTTTCTGATGATGGCATCTTTCAGCAACTCTGCAGCTCTGCGCGGATCGCGGTGAGCGCCGCCAATGGGCTCCTCCACGACTTCGTCGATCACCTTCATTTGGAAAAGGTCCGGGGCGGTAATTTTCAGAAGTTCCGCCGCCTCACTGGCCTTGGAGCTGTTGTCCCACAGAATGGCTGCGCACCCCTCCGGTGATATGACGGAATAGGTGGCATGCTCCAGCATGAGCACGCGGTCAGCAACGCCCAGAGCAAGCGCGCCGCCGCTTCCCCCTTCACCAATCACCGCGGAGATAATAGGCACGGCAAGCGTCGACATCACTGCAAGATTTCGAGCAATGGATTCGCCCTGTCCCCGCTCTTCAGCACCGATTCCCGGGGCAGCTCCCTGGGTATCGATGAAGGTTATGATCGGCCGGTTGAATCTTTCGGCAAACCGCATCAACCGCAGCGCCTTTCGGTAACCTTCAGGGTTTGCCTGGCCGAAATTGCGCATCACCCGTTCCTTGATCGTTCTGCCTTTCTGGTGGCCGATTATGACGACCGGCATGCCGTCCAGCTTCGCGATGCCGCAAACGATGGCAGGATCGTCCGCGAAGCCGCGGTCGCCGTGTATTTCTATAAAATCGGTAAGCATGGCCTCGATATAGTCAAGGGTATAGGGGCGGTTGGCGTGCCGTGAAATCTGCACTTTCTGCCAGGGAGTGAGGCGCGAATAGATTTCAGTCAGCAGCTGGTCGGATTTTTTCTGAAGCTTGAGAATTTCTTCTTCGAGGTCAATGCCGCCATTGGAGGTGAAAAGGGTCAGCTCTTCGATTTTTTTCTCCAATTCAGCAATCGGTTTTTCAAAATCCAGATATTCCTGCGGCAAAACAAGCTCCTCGCAACGTCAGAATTCTAAAACAGTGATGCCGCTCATAATGACGCGGCAGGGGACAAAAACAATTCAATTGTTTGTCTATTATCGGATATTAAACTATTCTTGTCAAGAATTAGTAGAAAAATTCGTTGTTGACAGGTAGCCTCGGTTTTGGTAGTATCGTCCATTCATACGCCGTTCGAAAGGAGCAGTC
Source organism: Nitrospirota bacterium (assembly GCA_963663225.1). Lineage (GTDB taxonomy): Bacteria > Nitrospirota > UBA9217 > UBA9217 > UBA9217 > JBAZLV01. The sequence goes on from OY760142.1 coordinate 2,407,803, forward strand.
CCAGCAATGCAGGTGATATTACGCGAAGATATTGAAAAATTAGGCAAGATCGGCGACCTCGTGAAGGTTGCAGATGGTTATGCCAGGAATTATCTGGTCCCGAAGAAAAAAGCAATTGAGGCGACACCGAAGAACCTGAATGCCATGAATCATGCAAAAAAGATGGTGTCGGACCGCATCCGCAAAATCAAAAAAGAAGCGACTGCTGAGGCGGATAAGATGAAGGGCCTCTCCGTCACCATTCGCGCCAAAGCGGGAGAAGAGGGAAAACTGTTTGGTTCCGTCACGTCCATGGATATTGCAGAGGCCATGAAAGTACAGGGTATTGCCGTCGATAAACGGAAAGTTGTGCTCGATGAACCGATTAAACGGCTCGGCGATTTTACGGTGTCCATTAAACTGCATACCGACATTACGGCAGACGTTAAAGTCTCGGTTATCGCAGAGGAGTAGAGCCCGGCCCGCTTCTCAGATGATATTTCGTTTCCTTCAGAAAACAACAACCCTATCAGGCTGGTGCGTGCACCAGCCTTAGTTTTTTATTTCTCTGGTAAAAGTCCGAGGTTGCCCATGTCTGTGCAAACCGAAGTTCCCCTTCAAAAACTTCCTCCTCAAAACCTCGAAGCTGAGCAAATGGTCCTCGGAGCGATTCTCATAGAAAATGACTCCATGAACAAGGTTATCGATCTCATTGAGCCCGATGACTTCTATAAAGACGCGCACCGGCGGATTTTCAGGACCATGATCGACATGTTTGAGTCCGGAGAGGCCATCGATCTGATAACGCTGACAGACGCGCTTCGCGGAAAAGTCGGGCTTGAAACAATAGGCGGAGCGTCCTATCTTGCCTATCTGGTAAGCGTGGTGCCGACGGCTGCAAATATCAAAAACCATGCCCGGATTGTGCGTGAAAAGGCCGTTCTAAGAAAACTGATCCACACCGCAACGGATATTATAACCCAAAGCTACGATGATTCGCGGACGATCGTTAACATCGATGAACTTCTCGACCGTGCGGAAAAATCGATTTTTGAAATTGCACAGAAGAAAATTCGCGAATCTTTTGTTTCGATGAAAAACATCGTGGGGCACAGTTTTGCCATTGTTGAAAAACTGTATGAGCGGAAGGAAATGGTCACCGGTCTTCCGACCGGTTTTGTCGACCTCGACGAGCGTACCTCGGGGCTGCATCCCAGCGATTTGATTATTGTCGCCGGCAGGCCGTCCATGGGTAAAACGGCGTTTTGTCTGAACATAGCTGCCCATGCGGCTATTGAGAAAGGGAAAAGCGTAGGCATATTCAGTCTCGAAATGGCCAAAGAGCAGCTGGTATTGCGCCTGTTGGGATCCGAGTCGCGGGTGGATGCCCATAAACTGCGGACCGGCCATTTGTCCCAGCGTGATTGGACCCCCCTGTCCAATGCTGCGGGCAGGCTGGCTGAAGCGCCGATTTTCATCGATGATACGGCCGCGATATCAGTGCTTGAAATGCGCGCGAAGGCCCGAAGGCTGAAGGCTGACCAGGGGCTGGATCTGATTATCGTTGATTATCTTCAGCTTATGCGCGGCAGAGGGGATGAAGGCAACCGTGAGCAGGAAATATCAAGCATTTCACGCTCGTTAAAAGCCCTTGCCAAGGAACTGCAGATTCCGGTTATTGCGCTCTCGCAGTTGAACCGTTCAGTGGAAACGCGTCCCGGCAAGGATAAAAAGCCATTGCTCGCAGACCTGCGCGAGTCCGGAGCCATTGAACAGGATGCGGATGTGATATTATTTATCTATCGGGACGAGGTCTATAATAAATGCGAATGCCCGCCGGATGGGGAATGTCTTTGTGGCCAGAGAGGCCGGGCAGAAGTGATCATCGGCAAACAAAGAAATGGTCCCATCGGCAAGGTAGATTTGACATTTATCAATCGGTTTACACGGTTTGAAAATTCGGAGAAGAGAGAGCTTTAACAGGCGGAAATTTATTTCCCTTGCAGGACGTTAAAAACACCGCTGCACTGTTTTATAACCACAGCATATTTTTCTTTTGGGAGGGACCCTTGGCTTCGGAAAAAGCAGTGTTATCTGAAAATGTCCAGAAATACCTGCAAAAACTGGACTGGAAATCCGCTATTTTAGAAATGGAAAAATTATTTGCTGTTGATCCGGACCCCATCGTCCGTGTGCGCATCGGGGATGCGCGCCAGAAACTCGACCAAAAAGTGGAAGCTGCAAGAGAGTACGTCAGGGCGGCAAATCTCTATGCGGAAAAAGGGTTTGTAGTGAAAGCTCTTGCATTGTATAAGCTGGCGCTGCGACTCGATCCAGCGAATAAACAGGCCCAATCGCACATGGAATCACTGCATTCCAATAAAACCATCAGTGAACGAAAAACCGAACCCGTTGAGGCCGGTGCTTCGACGCCGGTGCGGAGCGTCATTCCGCTTTTCTCAGATTTCACCCAGCAGGAGTTCAATGAATTCACAAAACGCATGATTATTTCGACTGTTCCGGCTGGGAAAAAAATTATACGGGAAGGGGAGGCGGGAAATTCCATTTATGTTCTTACCCGCGGGGGAGTCCAGGTGTATGCGACCATTCAAGGAAAAAAAGTCGATCTTGCCGTTCTCCAACCGAGCGATTTCTTCGGAGAGATCGCGTTTCTTACCGGAAAGCCCAGAACAGCGACTGTCGAGACGACCGAGGAGTCGGATATACTCGAGATCGCTGAGGAGGATATACTGGATATGATCCAGAAAAGCCCGCGGATACGGGAAGTTCTCCAGAACTACCACACCATGCGCCTCCAGAGCACGCTTGAAAAGGTGAAAGAAGTTTTGTAGCGCCTGTTTGTCCTGTTCAAATTTTGTCCAGAAACGGAGATACCTTATATGGCGTCGGAAAAGGCGCAGTTGATCGAAGCGATCCAGAACTACGTGAGCAAAGCCAATTATAAGGCAGCCATTCCGGAAATGGAGAAACTGTTTACGCTTGATCCTGATCCCATCATCAGGGTTCGCATGGGCGACGCCTATCAAAAGCTTAATCAGAAGTCTGATGCCGTGAAAGAATATATCCGCGCCGCAGACTTATATGCACAAGGCGGAGCTGTGGTCAAGTCCCTTGCCCAGTATAAGCTGGCGCTGCGGCTCGAACCGGGAAACAAACAGGCTCAGGAGCGGATCGAAGGTCTCCATGCAAACAAAACGGTGAAGGAAAGCAGGGTGGAGACTGAGGCCAAGACAGTGCAAAAGCCGGATAACAGTGTTTTGCCGCTCTTTGCACGGTTTTCGCAGGATGAGTTTAATGCGTTTACAAAAGTGATGAATGTCCATCCGCTTCCCGGAGGATTTCCCATAGTACAGCAGAATGATACCGGCAAATCCGTTTATATTATCGCAGGCGGGTCCGTCAAGGTCTACACAACACTGATGTCCGGTGAACGGGTGGATCTTGCCATGCTCCGGCCCGGTGACTTTTTCGGTGAAATATCTTTTCTGACCGGTAAGCCGCGCACCGCTACCGTGGAGACGGCAGAGGATTCGATCATCCTTGAGGTGACCGAGGACAAATTGCGCGAAATTATCTCGCAAAAACCAAGAATTAGAGAAGTACTGCAAAAATATTCCGAAATCCGCTCTAAAGGCACAGCCGAAAAAATTCAGGAAACAAATAAATAACGCTCCCCTCACCGTGGAGGCGCTTATGCTCCGTCAGCCGGCAGTCGCAGGTCGCTTTTATAATGGCACTTCGGAATCATTGCGGAAACAGGTGCAGAACTATGTTTTCCCGGTGGCCGACCGGAAAAAGGTTTTGGGCATACTCTCCCCTCATGCGGGCCTGATGTATTCCGGACCGGTGGCAGGCGCCGTGTACTCCAGTATTATAATCCCGGATAGTGTCGTATTGATCGGACCGAACCATACCGGTCTCGGTTCCCCGGTGTCAATTATGACCGAAGGGGACTGGGAAACACCCCTCGGAAAAGTGAGTATCGATCAGCCGTTGGCATGTTCCATTCTTGCAAAATCACCACGCATTCGGGAGGATTCACTTGCTCATCTGCACGAGCACTCCCTTGAAGTCCAACTCCCCTTTATTCAGTTTTGCACGGATTCTTTCAGCATGGTGCCGATCCAGATGCTGGACGTAAAACTCGACACCTGCCTGGAAGTCGGAAAGGCGATTGCGGAAGCTATACAAGAACAAAACAAGAAGGCTGGTGAAGTGCTGATTGTGGCCAGTTCGGACATGAGCCATTATGAGCGTGCTGAATCTGCGCGGGAAAAAGATCTCAAGGCAATCCAGCACGTTCTGGACCTCGATCCCCAGGGGCTGTATCGGACGGTAAAGAATTACGGCATCACCATGTGCGGATACGGACCCGCAGTTGCCATGCTTGCTGCAACGAAACTCCTCGGCGCGACACACGCGTCACTTATCAAATATGCAAATTCCGGCGACGTGAGCGGTGACTACGAGCAGGTTGTCGGATATGCCGGCGCTATCATTATGTAATCCATTTCACATTCGGTAACCTACTATCCCTCGCGGCTATTCTGAGACAAGTCCATCTAACTGAAAAATAGCATTACCATTATTGGTATGTATGTTGCATTAACTAGCAGCATGTTTTAACGGCTGCATAAGTATCCATTTCTGCTAAAACTAGAAAAGGCTGATGCAATATGCTTAATACGTTACGCTGTTCAAATAAGGAGCAAGGTGGTTTTACTTTACTGGAACTGTTGATAGCTTTAACGATTCTGGCTATCGGATTGTTGGCTTTGGCCGCCATGCAGGGTGTCGCCATTAATTCCAATTCAGTTGCAAACAAGCAAACTGTGCATAGCATGCTGGCACAACAAGCGGTTGAAGATATTGCTTCCTATGCTTATTCTGATGGAATTTTTAGCAGTACCGTATCAGGGGCTACCTATTCAACCATGGTCGTAACAGGCGCTGGGACATATAACGCAACGTATGCTGTCAACTTGGCGCCGGTTATTACAGATAATCTCGCCACGAGTGCAACGCAAACGACGTTGGCAAGCATCAAGGTAACAGTGACTCATAATGCTTCCGGTAATTCGAAATCTTATACGGTATTGAAACTGGTGAAATAAAATGAACAAAGCATCCATAACAAGTCTTCGAGGGTTTACCATCATTGAACTGTTGATGGTCACCGTCATGGTCGGCCTTATAATAGGGACTATTTATTCCTTGTACATTACGCATCAGCGGAGCGCATATATTCAAGATGAAGTTGTGGAGGTCCAGCAGAATCTGAGAATAGCGATGGACAGTATGGCGCGGGACATCAGGATGGCCGGTTTTCTGGCTTCGGGAAATACCGTGAGCACCACTAGCAGTCACGAGTCTGGACCATCATCAACGGCTTATCTTTCTTCAGAATACCAAGTGCCTTCTGATAAACTTGCCTTGAATGGAGGAACTGGTCTTGGATCGTCTATTGCAACGGTTTTGACAGCGGTAACGGCACTCTCCGCTCCAATTCCGGTGGATTCCGTTTATCTTCCAGATGGCACTCAGAAATTTTTAGTCAATAATGCCGTTACCGTCATAAGGCAACAGAACAAGGCACAACCTGGAGGCACGAATGTCGCCTTTAGGGTATCAAACGTGGATACAGCTAACTCTACAATAACTCTTTCAGGAACTCTTTCCGGCAGCTTTATAGTAGGCGACATAATAATTAAATTGGCTGACACCTATGATGGAAGCACCACCTATCCTGCTACAAGCACGATTACATATTTTCTTGCAGGTCATTCCGATTACTCGGACTGTCCTGCCGGTACCGATCAGATGTGTCTTATTAGGATTGACAGCAGTGACAGTAATGGTGCCCAGGTTGTCGCCCAAAATATCGCAAGTGTTAAATTTTCCTACTTAATGGACAGCGATTCCAGTACACAAGAGTATTCCAGCCCGTCTTCCTATGGCAAAATACGAGCAGTCAGAGTGAGGCTTTTCGGCCAAACAGTATCAACGAAAGCACTTTCCGGAGGAACACCAAAAATCCGGATGCTGGAATCAGTGATTCATTTCAGGAACAGGTCATAAGAGAGAGAATATGGTGACTCACAAAGAAAAAAATTATCCAAGCAGTTTTTCAGTTCCTCAAAATATAGGGCTACGAAATGAACGCGGCATCGCCCTGATAATAGTTCTGGGAGTTTTGGTTTTGCTTACTATTTTGGGAGCATGGGTCTTGAATACTTCATCGACTGATCTGCGTATTGCAGGCAATGCAAGGAATTATCAACTCGCATTGTATTATGCGGAATCGGGTCTCGAATATGCGAAAACCCCTGTTCCGCTCAAAACAGCACAGAGCGCAGGCTCACAGTATGCATGGAAGATGAGTTTGTCTACTGGCGAAACTGCGACTGGCAATACGAGGTATGTAGCAATCGTAGATATTCCTGCTGCATCTTCCTCGGGGAGTAGCGTGACAGAAGCAAACACGGGTGAATCGAGCAGCTATAAAGGACTTTATTATATTATAAATTCTTTTGGCACTAGCAATAATGCAAAGGTTATCATTCAGGATGGTATACAGGAGATGACGTTAGTTTCTACTACAAATTAATTAACTGTCATCTCCCGTTGAGCTATGGAGGTTTATCGTGAAAAAGCTTTTCTTTATTCCAGCTATAGTTTTTCTTATCGGAGTATTTGTAAATATCGGTTTTGCTTCGGAGCAGAAAAGCTCCAAAGGAGTTACCGTTCAGGTCGGTGCCCAGTACAATCCGGCCATAAAATATGCCGGGGACTATCGATCTGATCTGCTGTTTTTTAAACCCAATGCAGGAAAATACTGGCGTCGTATCCCTCGCTTTGACCGTTTAAAATATGTTACCTGCTCCGATACCACTGCTGCGCTTCAAAAAGAAGGCATATGGGAAGGGCATTTGAGGTTGAAAGACGGTTCCTGCTCATCATCAGATGAACCGTCAAGCTGGGCTTTGGGGAACAGATTGAATTTTGACGAACAGATAAATCAGCTCGAATCCAACTAAAAAAGCTTTAAAGCATGGATTGACTCTATTCATAAAATTATTCTGAAGTCGTTGTGAGGGAGAATATATGCTAAAGAAAGAGATCTTTTTTGCCGCGTTGCTTGTTTTAACGCTTGCAATAGGGGTTTCCCCTAGATATGCAGTAGCTACCCCGGATCAGTTTGTTGGTGACAGCGCAATTTATGGCGGACAGCCTACCGTTCTTCAGCCAAATGTTCTCATTATTATTGATACAACAGGCAGTATGGCAGATCCTCCTACTTCTTCCGGCACCACAACGACTGTCAACTATAGCTCAAGTACAACGTTTGACAAAACTCCTAACTGCTATGATTCAAGTGGTTTGATAGGATATTGTGATCCTACTGTTGTTTATGATGCTTCATATAATTACTTCAATTCTTCGGTCAGTAATATCACGACGTCGTGTTTTGGCAGTAATCCTCAGAGCAGTCTTTCTACCTATGGCTACTACAATGGTTATAAGCTGAACTCAGACGGCAGCTGTTGTACGAAAACAACAGGATCAGGTTCTAGCAAGAAGACAACTAACTGCGGTTCCGCTCAATATCAAATTGGGAATTATATCAACTGGGTGTATGACTATAACCAGTCGAACGCATTGAGCAAACTCGAGATTGCACAAAGCGTAATTGGAACTCTTATTATGTCTACAAGCTCGGTAAAATTCGGGCTTATGGGATTTCGTTATCTCAGTGGTGCCAATAAAGGGGCGACATTGGTCAGCGCGACCGTGTCCAGCGGCACTTATATATCTGAAGTAAAAGATATGGATACGATATTTACCGGAACGGTTACGAACAGAGAAGCATTGGTCCAGACATTAAACACGCTCACTGCACAAGGCGGAACGCCGCTTGGTACGTCTCTTTTTGAAGCGCTCCGTTATTTTCAGGGTGGCGCATCTCTCTCAGGCTCATCAATAGGAATAACAAGCGGCGTTTATACTACTCCCATAGAATATGGATGTCAGAAAAACTATGTTATTTTTATAACGGATGGCATGTCTAATTCCGACAGCAGTTCTGTGCTGACAAGCACGATTTATAACACCTACAGCAGTTACGACGGGACTGCCGGAAGCGCCTACAAAAGCAACATCAATCATTCACTTGCCGGTGTCGCTAAGTATATGTATGAGCATGATCTGCTGTCCGGTGTAACCGGAACTCAAAATGTAACCACGTATACGATCGGATTTGGATTAAGCTCCACGAGCTCGGATGAAGCTGAAGGAATAGCTCTTCTCCAGTTGGCTGCGGACAGTTCACACGGTCGCGGCGCATATTACGCGGCGACAAGCGCACAAACTTTGAGCAAAGCCTTGACATCCGTGATTTCACAAATATTTACTGTGAATACATCATTTGTGGCGCCGGTGGTCCCGGTAAACCCCCAGAACAATGTTTATAGCGGGGAACGAGTATACATGGGCTTTTTTAAACCTGAATCAGGAGCAGATTGGGCCGGAAATCTTAAAAAATATGCCCTTGCCTCATATACAACTTCAACAACAACATATTACAGTCAGGTTGTCGATGTCAACGGCAGCCTGGCAACATATGTTGACGAAAATGGAGATGGATATGATGATCGTGACGGCCTTGCCCTGCCGAGCGGTACGAGCAACGGCGGATTCAGAGCTACGGTGCCTAATGTTGCAAAATCGTTCTGGAGCGCAACCGCAGATGGAAGTGATGTGATGTCCGGAGGTGTCGGTGCACTATTGTATTCGCGGTCCAATGCAATTAGCTGCTCGACATGCAGTATAACCGGTACTCCCCGTAAGATTTATACATATCTGGGAAGCAGTACTGATTTGACGAATTCAACGAATCTTTTTAATGTTTCAAACTCTAATATAACCGCAACCATCCTGGGATTGCCCGGTTCAATTATTTCAACCTCAACGACAACTGATGTAAAACAACTTATTAATTATGTCCATGGTTTTGACGTATATGATGATAACTCAAATGGGAGCTCTACTGATAAAAGGAGCTGGTCCCTTGGTGATATACTCCATTCAAAACCACAAGTAATAAGTTATGCATCGTATTCATTCGATGCGGCCAACGAGGCAAATTGTACAAAAAATAAAACCATAATTTATGTTGGATCGAATGACGGAATGCTTCATGCCTTTAATGACTGTGACGGCAGCGAGGCATGGGCTTTTATTCCTCCTGATCTGCTGAGCACGCTTCAATATCTGCGGGATACGACCCATACGTACTTCGTGGATAATAGCGTCCAATCGTATGTTTACGACGCAAATAAAAATGGAACTATCGATTCCGGAGATAAAGTAATTCTTATTGTCGGGCTGAGAAGAGGCGGAGGAGTGATGAACTCGACCCCAACAGCTGGTTTTTATTATGCACTTGACGTTACGGATCCATCCGCGCCAAAATATATGTGGAAAATTTCGAATGCCGCGACGGGATTCACGGATATGGGCGAAGCATGGAGCGACGCAAAGTTATCTAAAATTCTGGTTGGTTCATCAGTAAAAGAAGCCATGTTCATTGGCGGCGGATATGATAACTGCAATGAGGATTCGCGTTTTGGGTCCACACAGATGTTTACCGGTACGTGCGTGACCGTGACGGCAACCACGGACGGCGGTGTTGACAGCAGCGGTAATCCGATCACGAGTTCAGGATCAGCACTCGTAAGCAGTCTTACATCGACCAACTATAAAGGAAGATCTGTTTATCTAGTTGAATTGGCGACCCTGAACAGCGGAGTCCCGGATTTTTCAAATAGCGGCAGTAAAATATGGGGCTATACTATGACCGGATCTCCTGCGCTTGAATTCTCGATGGTGAGCGACATGGCACTCATAGATAGCAACTATGATGGCTATGTTGATCGTGCCTATATGGGGGACTCAGGCGGCAATATGTGGCGATTTGATCTTACAGATACCAGTACTGCTAATTGGAAAGTCACCAAGATATTCAGCGCAAATCCCGGCTACACGAATTATGCATCTGATGGTTCAAACGGCAGAAAAATATTTTACAGACCATCAGTTGTTATAGCAGGCACGACAGTAACGATGAATGGCAAAACGCAGGCCATGGCGAGACTTTATTTCGGGACAGGTGACAGAGAGCATCCGTTGAACAGGGCCGTGGTTGATCGCTTCTATGAAGTCCTCGACAAAGGACAGTTGTCAGCGGTAACAGAAGCGAAATTAGTGGATGTTACAGATGATCTCCTCCAGACCGGGACCGATACGCAAGTTTCAGCAGAATATGCAAGACTGAGCGAAAAAGAAGACTCTACCAATACAAATTATTACGGCTGGTATATCAGGCTCAATAGCGGAGATAGAACAACGCAGGTTCTCTGCAACGGTGTGGCCTGTCCCGGTGAAAAGGTGTTGGCACAACCCACGGTCTATAATGGTGTGGTCTATTTTACGACGTATGCTCCGACAACAGATACGTCCAGTTCAGATCCTTGCAGCACGGGAAATCTCGGTACGGGTTACACCTATGCGGTAAAATATTGGAGCGGTGCTTCTGTTTATAATTACGATACGTCTAACGACTCTCTCTATAGCAGCTACAAAAGTAATTCCTATGCAACCAGCTCAGGTTCCAGTAATGTTCTATTGCGGACTGATCGTCACGTGGCGCTGTCGAGCGGAATACCATCCAGTGTTGTTGTTGTGCCTGGGCAGTCACCCTTAATCGGATGTGGCGGTGGACTTTGTACGACAAACCTGTCCACGGGTTCGCGCGTTTTAAATATTTATTGGCGTGCTAATTAACGTATTCGTATGACACATGTAGTAAACGATGAGGAAGATACAAAAATATCAGATTCTAATCATACTATTCTTAATAATAGTGTTGCCTTCGTGTCTTCGGGAAGAAATAAATACTCGAAGGGGCATTACTTCCCAGACACGCGATAATGCTAAAGATGGAATCACTACCTCGCAAGAGCAACTACCGCCTAGTATAACGGTCAGAGTGCTGCCTGAGATACCTACCGTGACGACTGACTTGCAGGTTGTGCATTCCGGACAGGGGACTGCATCTTATGAATGGCAGCGCAATGGACTGAACATTATTGGAGAAATGACGGATCGGCTTCCTAAAAGCTTATTTACTAAAAAGGACACGATCGCCGTGATAGTGCGAGCGGATAACGGTGTGGGTACCGCTTCGGTTGTTATAGCTAATAGCCTGCCTCGTGTTGAATCGGTACCGTTTCATAATGCCGGTATTTCTGCTGGAAATGATATTACTGTCAAACCAATAGGTTTTGATCCCGATGGCGATACTGTTACCTTCCATTATAAGTGGTCAGTCAATGGGCAAGATCAGCCGGAAGATTCTCCAACATTGCCCGGTGACAGGTTTAAACGAGGAGATACTGTGTCCTTAACCGTAATCCCTTGTGATCTGGATGGAGAAGGGCAGGCATTTATTTCAAAACCAATGGTCATCCCGGATGCGCTGCCGCGGATAGTTTCACATCCTTCCCAGCATTTGGGTGGTCCAACGTATACCTATCAGGTTATAGCAGAAGATCCTGATGGAGGCTCTATACGATATTCTTTGGCATCTGCCCCGACAGGAATGGTCATTAACAATAACACAGGATTAATAACATGGCAATTGGGTCCGCAGTCTGAAGGATCGCATCAAATCGAAATAGTAGTCGAAAAGCAAAACAACATGAAAAGCAGTCAAAAATATACGCTTGCCATTAGATTTGAGGGCAAATAATGAAGAACTCAAATGACCAAATACGATTACGATCGCCGAAAGGATTTACCTTAATAGAGATGTTTGTTGTCCTTTCAATTATTACCATTCTTATTACCATAGCGCTACCGAGTATCTGGCAATGGCGTGAGAATCTTGACGCGCGAACTACCGCACGTCAATTTGCTGAAATGCTTAGACAAGCAAGAAGTGATGCCATTACTACAAATCTTGAATATCAAGTCAAATTCGATGCGACAAACCGACGGTATGGCAAGAGGTCATCTTTCAATACGTCTCGCAACACTGATTTTACACTAGCCTCTATTCCTGCGTTAACGAATTGGACAACGTATCCATCCTCGGTGGAAGCGACTCCTGCAGGAGAAACAAACATTCAATTTACACCAGATGGTGCTGCAAATTATACCGGAGCGAATACGATTTTTATCGTGAATACTAGGACAACTACGACGTACAGCGTAACAGTAGCAAAAAACGGACGCATTAGCGTGAATCGTTAGTTGTCTTATGACTGATTCAACCAGTTCATGATCTCGTTCTCATTGCTTTTCTGATAACCAACATATAATTAGATTTTATCTGACGTGGCTCTCGTCCTCTCTCCCAGACAATCTCAAAGGAATTACGCCGTAACAAACATATCTATCCTTCCGATTCGAACTCAACAATTTACATAATTGTTGAACATTAAAACTCTTAATATATTTTCCCTTTTGAAAAAATACGAACAACCTATCGACAAACACTTGTTGTGTTGTGCATCGCTGATGGTTTTATCGGACGGATACATTACAAATTGTGTAACTTATTACATATTTAGGAAAGCATTTGCCGATGACGACTACCTAAATTTCTTATATCTATTTGAAAAATAATAAAATTTATGATGGTATAAATATTGCTTATACTCTTGCATAAAGAATTAGGGTTTGGTTTAATAGAGGAGTGTAATGTATGATAAAAAAAATGGCCTACAAGAAGCAAGCACAGTCCGGTTTCACCTTGATCGAGCTTCTTATTGCTCTTGTGATATTAACTATTGGTCTTCTTGCTGCAGCCGCCATGCAGGGCACGGCAATCAATTCCAATGCGTTTGCGTATCGTCATGCACAGATTACAGCAGTCGGCCAAATGGTCATGGATGATCTTCTTTCGCAGTATCTGCAAGCTACATCCCCTCCCAGCCTTTTTTATCAGCAATTTAATCCGAATCCATTAAATCCTGCTCAACAGAATTTTGTATACCAATACAATCGCTTTCCACCGTATAACTGGGAATCGAATCCGGTTGCCACTACCAACTATGTTGTTCCGGGCGTGGGTACGTTTCAGGCGACATATACTATAACGACAAATAACCCCGCCAGAAATATTTCCAGGATTCAGGTGCAGATTTTCATGTTAGATACGGCCGGAATTGCACATCCCGTGCCGTTTAACTTGATTAACTATAGAAAAATGCCACCGAGTGCATAAAACGGAGTACATGCTTATGATGATTGCCTGTAGACGAGACAAACAAAAAGGTTTCACGCTGATTGAGCTTTTGATGGTAGCGTTTATGCTCGGACTGGTTATGATATCGCTCTATTCTCTCTATACTTCCAGCCAGCGGCATGCGTACGTTCAGGAAGAGGTTGCCGATGTTCAGCAGAACCTGCGGGTCGCAATGGACAGCCTAACCAGAGATGTACGGCACGCGGGTTTTATGTTAACGGAGTTTTATAATGCTGCTGGTTCTCTCGGAAGAGGTACGATAAATCCTGCTACAAATGGCAATTCGACCCAGACTATTAGTACCGCGTTAAGCAATGCTGCAAACTCAGCTGCTTTACCTGTTACTCGTGATGTTATAACAGGGGTGACAGGAGTACATGCAGATTTTCTGACTCTGAATATTGCAGCGCCGACTATCACTTTTGCCAGACTTGATTCGAAGCAGAACTGGACCGCGGGCTCTGTTTTTACGTTCACGGTGTCAACGCCTGAATCAGTCGATCTTTTCAATGTTGATGCTGCAAATCCTGATTATGTAAGAATTATTGATCCAGTAGCCCATAGGCAGTCGACATATGATGCAAATACGGCAGTTGGGGGAACTGTTTTCCGGGTGAGCAATAAGAACAGGGCCACTCAATCCATAGAATTGACCTTTGTGTCCGGAAATACTCCCGTCCATGAGTATAAGCGAAATGATATTATTGTAAAAATAGCAGGTATTGCCGCCCCATTTCCTACAGCAGTAACCTATTGCCTCGGCCCGACTACGGGCTGTCCGCCTGCCGGTGCAACTGCCGTAGGCGCAAACCAGTGCGTGCAGAAAGGGCCGAATGACCAGACGATGTGTCTCCTGAGGATCGAAAACAATGTAACACAAGTTGTGGCTTCCGGACTATCAGGACTTCAATTTACCTATCTTCTGGATAATCTGAATGAGGTGCCCAATGCGGTCACGGCTTTGCCGCTTACGGATCTTACTCCAATACGGGCAATTCGCGTTAACATCACCGGCCAGACCGCAACCGCAAGGTCCCTGACAGGCACAGGCGAACATGTCCGCACCATGACGTCAGTTGTCAAGCTGCAAAACAGATATATGTCCCAGTAATAGTTTGAGAGCGTTTCTCTTCTAAAAGGAGACAGACAGCAGTGAAAACTACTCGAAAACAAAATGTAGAATCAAGCGCGATGCAGAATAACAATAAATACAAAATTGGTAATGAGCGCGGCATGGCCCTCATTATAGCGTTGGTGATGCTTGCTGTTCTGGGTATGCTCGGAGTGCTTGCTCTGAATACATCCACAACGGAACTGCGCATTGCCGGCAATTATCGGAATGATAATATTGCTTTTTATAATTCTAATATGCCTGAAGCCTATGGTCCTAACAATACTCTAATTGAAAACCAGGTGGCGAAAGATAGTACTACTGCATCCGTATATCCAAGCAATCCACTGGTACCATTTGCATCGATACCGGCAACGGATCGACCAGCCAATGCTCTTGGGCAAACATCAATCAGAATACAGTATCTCTGCGTCAGTCAGGCGCCTCCGGGTCTGCCAAGTGATGTTAAGGCTTTTCACTATGTGGTTACCGTAGTAGGCAAAGGGCTTAACAATGCTGAATATGTTACAGAGTCAGAAATAATCAAGCTGCTGCCGATAGACATCGAAACCGATTGTTGAAAAGAGAAAAGGAGAAGCTGTTATGAAAAGAAAACTCTTTCTTGCTTTACTGTTGATTGTTTGTTCCTGTGTTCCGACAGCTATCGCAGCAGAAACAACCAATAATGCGGCAGCAACCGTGACGGGTCCCTACAATCCTGCAATAACCTATCCGGGTATCTATATCTCGGAAAGCCTTTTATTTAAAAACAGACCGACAAGCCAGTCATGGCAGGCCATACCAATGCTTAACACGCTCAAAAAGGTGACATGCGCTGACGCGATGACAAGTTTGCAGCGTGAAGGCAAATGGCAGGGAAATTTAAATCTTGACGGTTCGTGCGGGTCAACATACGAACCGGCTGAGTGGATACTGGGAAACAGGCTTAACTATGAAGAGGCACGGCAGCAGTCTTCTCGGTAGCTGACAAAGATTATCAGGAGGAGAGATAGTATATGAAAAAAACTTTTTTGACCATATTGGTTGCCCTATTCACGGCATTTCTATTTTTCGGCATTGCCTCGGCTGCTCCGGACCAATACTGCGGTGATACCTCGCTTTATGGCGGTGCCCCTACAGTTCTCCAGCCGAATGTGCTGATTTTCATAGACGACTCCGGGAGTATGGCGAATACAGTTCCCTCCGGTTCATATGATCCGCTAGTAACATATGCGTCTACCAATAACTGCGCCAACAGCAGCGGACAGTATCCTCGTGCATGTAGCACGAACGCGGTGTATAGAACGACGGATGGAGGCTCCTCCGGTGGGACATTTCTGAACTCCAGCGTGAACAATATTACTACATCGTGCTCCGGGTACGATCCGCAGACTCTTTTAAAAACCTACGGAACGTACAATGGCAGCAGATTGAATAGTGACGGTTCATGCAATACTTCATCTGCCAGAACGTATGTAACGGGAAATTATGTAAACTGGTATCATAGTTCGGCTGCCGGCTGGACATCAAAAGTACAGGTTGCAAAAAATGTTATCAACAGTCTTATAAACAGTACTCAAGGCGTGAAATTCGGGCTGATGACCTTCCACTACCCAAATAGTTATACCTACGAAGGTTCTCAATTCTTGAGCACGTCGGTTTCCGGCGCTACTTATGTTACCACAATCAAAGACATGGATGGTATCCATACCGGGACAACAACGAATAGGCAGGCCCTGGTAGCAGCTATAAATACCCTGACAAGTCTGTATAATACTCCGTTGGGTGAATCTCTCTATGAAACAATGCGTTATTTCCAGGGAGCCCAAACCGCTTTTGGCAATTCAATCGGTGTTGACGCAAGCGGAAACTATACCTCGCCAATTCAATGGGGTTGCCAGAAAAACTATGTTATTTTTGTTACCGACGGCATGTCAAACGCGGATAATAATTCCGCGTTGAATCCCGTTTATACCAAATACGGAAGATGGGACGGAGGCACCTGTAACACGTCTGTTTATTCTACCTGCGACGGAACCGATATGAATCATTCGCTGGCTGGTGTTGCGAAATATATGTACGAAACCGATCTGAGAACAGATATAACCGGCACTCAAAATGTTGTAACCTATACCATAGGTTTTGGACTTACCGGCGCAGATCAGGAAGCGATTGATCTTTTGAAGCTGACCGCGGATACCAATCATGGCCGCGGAGCGTATTATAATGCGGGGAGTGAAACAGAACTGAGCGCGGCGCTGACGACAGTCATCGGCAACATATTCTCAGTGGATACGTCATTCGTTGCTCCGGTGGTTCCCGTGAGCCCTGAAAACAGAACATACAGCGGCAGCAGGGTATATATGGGTTTTTTCAAACCCGCGAGTGAAAAGTTCTGGAGCGGAAACCTGAAGAAATTCGCTCTTAATGAGAATAATTATATTCTCGATTCAAACGGCAATTATGCAAACTATTATGACGCCAACAAAGATGGATTTGACGACCGGGATAGTGCTTCCCTGGGAAGTAACGCAAATGGAAGCTTCAGATCGACATCTCAATCGTACTGGAGCACGATAGCTGACAGCGGCGCTGTTGAGGAAGGCGGCATAGGCGAAGTGCTGCTGAACAGAACGACGACCAGAAATATTTACACTTTTTTGGGCACGAATACACAGCTAAGTCATTCTACAAATGCCTTCACGACAAGTATTATAACGGAAACACAGCTTGGATTTACCTCCGGAGATACGGCGAGCAGGGACAAACTTGTTAATTTTCTGCATGGAGTGGATACCTATGATGCAGACTCTGATACAAATGTTACTGAGAAAAGACAGTGGATTTTAGGAGACATTCTTCATTCCAAGCCTCAAATTGTATCGTACAACACCTATACGTATTCGCATGAAACGGATTGCAGCGGAACTTTTGTAAGCGGTGCCAGCACGAATAACGCCAACAATACGTATATTTTTGTCGGAGCGAATGACGGCATGCTGCATGCTTTCAAGGACTGCGACGGCAGCGAGGCCTGGGCATTCATCCCGCCTGATTTGCTGCCGATTCTTCAGTATCTGGGGCCGACGGGCGGTGCGCATACGTACTTTGTCGATTTTTCACCATCCGTTTATATATATAATAAAGACAAGACAGGCAATGTTAACGCTTCCAATGGAGATAAGGTCATTCTTGTTTTTGGTCTTCGAAGGGGAGGTGGTCTCGATACTTCTCCTACGAAGGGCTATTATTATGCTCTTGATGTTACCAATCCTTTGGATCCAATTTTTCTGGGAAGCATCAGCAATACCACGGTAAGAAATGGCCTTACGACGGTTGCTTCCACGGATTTCAGTGAATTGGGAGAGGTCTGGAGCGACATTTCATTTGGAAGAATCAAGTACGGATCCGATATTAAAATTGCGACATTCTTGGGCGCGGGCTATGACAATTGCAATGAAGATGGACGATATGGCTCCACGCAGACTTTTACCGGTGCTTGCGTGGCTCCGCCCACGAGCGACAATGGCGCAACGACAAGCTCCGGCAGTTCGGCACCGCTCAATTCCAAAGGAAGAGGAATCTATGTGATAGAAATAGGTCAGATCAATGCATCAACCGGGAATCTCTCCTTGAGCGGTATCGGCACAAAATTGTGGGGTTACACAAATGCAGACGACCCCACGAGAATGATTTTCTCTATCCCCGCCCGAATCAAAGCGGTTGATACGAACTACGATAATTATATTGACAGGCTTTATTTCGGAGATGCCGGCGGCAATATGTGGAGAGCCAATATAAAAGACACTTCTCCAACAAACTGGACGGTAAACAGGATTTTCAGCTCTAATCCTGGTTATTCGAACGGTTCAGCGGACGCTTCGAATGGACGAAAGATTTTTTATGAACCTTCAACTTTTGTGCTTACCGACGGTTCGGTGCGCTTATACTTCGGCACCGGAGACAGAGAACATCCTTTGAATACTGCAGTACTGGACAGAATGTACTCCCTTATTGATCGGGGGCAAACGACAGCATCAAGCATCAATGAATTGAATCTGGTTGACGTCACTGATGACACATTGCAAGGATTAAGTACCACGTCAACACAGGCCCAGTCTATTATCAGTCAACTGACGAGTTCGACGAAATACGGCTGGTATATCAGGCTGAACGAAAATACCGGCGAAAAGGTTCTGGCTCCTTCAGTTCTCTATAATGGAGTCACGGTGTATACAACCTACTCACCGCTGACAACGGCCAGCACAGACCCTTGTGTTACTGGGAATTTGGGCACAGCAAGGGCTTATGCTGTAGACTACTTGACTGGTGCCGCAGTGACTAATTATGATACAACAAATGACACGACATCTACTACGAATACGTGGGCACGCGCCACCGGCACTACCTATAATCTGCTCAGAAGTGACCGGGTAGTTACTCTCGGAAGCGGCATCCCATCGGGAGGTGTCGTCGTCATATCATCGACAGGTCAGACGAGTTTGATGATCGGTGTTGGCGGTAGTTTTCAGACGATGAAAATTTCCGGTACAAGTGCGACGCTGCCACTTTATTGGAGGCAGAAATCCGAACATTTATAGCAAGTATGCGTTCGCAAAAGAGAGAAACTTTTACTACAGGACCATACTGAATTTGAAGAACAGTCGGACTATGTGCTGTAACATATAGTGAAAAATGCAAAACAAACTAAAAATTATACTTTTTATTCTTTGCAGTGCCGTCATAGTGACTAACACAGCATGCAAGAAAGAACAAACCAGCGCATCCCATGCGAATTTTCCTCCTTCAGAAGAAGGAAAAGCAGCTGTGTTAAAAACATTAACCGTTAATATGCTGCCAGAAAAACCGTTAGCCGGTACAACGCTTCAGGCACTCGCTGTTTCTCAAACAGGAACCCAGATAAACTATCAATGGGAATTAAATGGAATGATTTTGGCAGGGGAAAGTTCGCCTTACTTGGACTCAAGAAACCGTTTTGCGAAAGGGGATCGGATATCTGTTCTTGTGACGTCGGATAATACCTCGGTGTCAGCATCGGTAACAATAAAAAACAGTCCGCCAGTCGTGAAATCATTGACTGTAAAGCCAGAAATTCTTTACGCTGGTATTGATATTATTGCCGAGCCTGTCGGCTACGACGCTGACGGAGATACTATACAGTTTTTCTATAAGTGGTCGATCAACGATGTTGATCAACCCGATAATTCTGCAGTTTTGCCTGGAGATAAGTACAAACGGGGAGATCGAATAGCTCTTACCGTAATCCCTAAAGATAGTGAAGAAGAAGGTGACCCTTTTGCATCTAAGCCAGTTGTAATTCCGAATGGCCCACCACGATTTATATCAACACCACCATTGGATTTTAAGGCAGAGATTTACTCCTACCAGGCTATTGCCGTCGATCCTGATAATGACACTTTGACTTATTCGCTTCGTACTGCACCAAATGGAATGGTTATTGATGCGCGAACGGGGTTGATTACTCTACAGATTAAAAAAGAACACGCAGGAACACATATCGTCGAGATTGAAGCACAGGATACACAAGGTTTAAAAGCCGTTCAAAAATACTCACTAACATTAACTGTTCCCTGAGAGGTATTCATGAGAAACAATACATTATTACGCTCAGCCAGCGGTCTTACCCTTATAGAATTAATAGTGGTGCTTTCCCTTTTGGCTATTCTTAGTGCGATTGTTCTTCCACCTTTTTTGCAATGGCGCGCTAGTCTTGACTACCGCACAACCGCAAGCGGCATTTTTAATATACTCAAACAAGCCAAAAGCCGGACTATCACGAACAGTCTTCAATGCAGAGTAGAGTTTCAGGTTGCCCCCACCAGACAATATCGCATGACGCAGGGTGACAGAGCTGCGAACAGCGCCAACTGGGGTGCCACTTCTCAGGATATTATTCAAAACTGGACTACGATACCGACTACCGTAACCTTGGTTACTGCAAATACATTAAACAACAATATTGAATTTAATACCAATGGTACTGCCAATCTTGCTTTAGGATTTAATTCCTCCACCATACAAATTCAAGACAATACCGGTGCCGTCAGATTCACGATTCAAGTAGATACTACAGGTAGAATCGCAATGCGTTCTGGCTCATAATGATATAAATAAAGTATCAGAAAATTCTGTCATATGTCTTCTTTCCGCGCCGCAGTTGCTTTAGTCTACCTCGGCATTGTGTCCTCGATAAAACTTTCCATATAATTACCTGCTTCCTCGTTTTCGCAAATAACTGTTTAACAAAATTGTATGCTTTGCATATCACCTAAAAATACCCATAACTGGGTATTGCATCTCACTATTACTTCTTGATATATATCGTGTATCCACTAATTTAAAATACGAATATTTTAACCAGCATCGATTAAGCGATTGCGTGGTTTGATTATTCGTTAATTTCTTTTGCGAGGCTATCTAATGTTTGAATATGCGAATTTTTTTAAAAAATTATTTTTTAAAAAAGGGTTTACAATTATTGAGGTTATGGTTGTTATAATAATTGCAGCAATATTAAGCAGCATTGCTTTGCCTTCGTATATCGAGTGGCGCAAATCTATACAATATCATGCATCGGCGCGAAGCATTGTCCTTGCTTTCCGAGAAGCAAGAGCCAGAGCTATAGCCAGTAATTATGAACATCGGATAGAATTTGAAAATGCAAATAGAAGATTTCGCATAATGAGAGGAAATCGGGCAAGTTCCAGCTCGGATTGGAGCACAGTAGTTAGCAGCTGGTATGTTCTTCCACAAGAAGTCTGCATGCATGCAAACGTGACGAAAATTCACTTAAATCCCATGGGGACAGCAAACGCTGGTACTGTTGCGATTCAGGATGAGAATGGACAAATAAAATGTCAAGTCCGAATATTAAGCACGGGCCGCGCCCGTATTCTCTAGCTCGTTGTGTAGGCAAATACCAAACAGTATATTGAAAATAAATTTTTCATTCTTGACGAACTATGATGCATCACGTAATATAATATTGTACTTTAATCCTATTCTAGGATTTTCGGTGAGTGAATGGATTTGATCGCTGACGGTTTCTCAAAAGCCTTTGATCTGATATTTCATTTTGATCCGGAATTGCTCGCTATCATTTTTTTGTCTCTGAAAGTATCCGGTCTAGCCCTCTTGATTGCAACGTTGTTTGGTGTTCCCCTTGGTGCCATAGTAGCATTAAAACGCATTCCCGCAAAAGGTATCCTTATCAGCCTCCTGAATACGTTGATGAGCCTCCCCTCGGTCGTTGTCGGCCTTTTTGTATATCTCATGCTTTCGCGAAGTGGGCCACTCGGGTTTCTTGGTCTTCTCTATACACCCGGCGCGATGATCGTTGCACAAACTATTCTTGCATTTCCCATTGTTATGTCACTCTCCCGTTCCGCTGTAGTGAGTGTCGATCCTCTTATCCGCCAGGCTGCCATGACTCTCGGGGCATCGCCTTCCCAGGTAACACGGACAGTAATAGCCGAGGCACGATACGGAATTCTGACGGCTGTTGTAGCGGCCTTCGGAAGAGTTATCGCCGAAGTCGGTGCTATTCTTATTGTTGGTGGCAATATTGCCGGACTCACGAGAGCCATGACTACGGCTATCGCTCTGGAAACGGACAAGGGGAATTTTGAGCTTGCGCTTGCACTTGGCATCATTCTTCTGATACTGTCATTGTTGATCAATCTCGTGCTGCATATGATCCAAAGAAAAGGGGCAGCAGATACGGAGCAATGGACCTGGACCTGAACCTGAAGATAACCGATATACAAAAAAAGTATAACGGTAAAAACATACTCCAAAATTGCACGTTTAATTTTGAACCGGGCGGAGTGTATGCTCTCATGGGCCCGAATGGGTGCGGGAAATCGACACTGCTCAGGATATGCGCTCTTCTGGAGCCGCCTGACCACGGTGCCGTTGTTTTTTCTTCGGCGGGGAATATGCTGCCGCATGATCTTGCTTTGAGACGCAAATTAACGCTTGTCCTGCCACGGGTAGGGGTGTTTAATACGACAGTATTTAAAAATATTGCTTATGGTTTGACGATGCGGGGCAGGGAAAAGAATGAGCGTGTCAGGTTGGTATCCGTGGTTCTCGATGCCGTAAGGCTGACGCATAAGCAACATCAAAATGCCTTGACGCTTTCGAGTGGAGAAACGCAGCGGCTTGGCATTGCGCGTGCCATGGTACTGGATCCGGATATGCTGTTTCTGGATGAACCAACTGCGTTTATTGATGAAGAGAATACCGCTATTATAGAACGTAGTATTCTTGATTTAAAACGAGCCGGCAAGACAACGGTTATCTTGTCAACCCATGACCGTGATCAGGCAGAACGCCTGGCGGATCAAGTACTTCTGATGCAAAACGGTGCCATACTGAATAAACCCTGATTCGTAAATACGGTCAACTTCTATGAACATTCCCATTATTCTTGCATCCAGATCTCCACGTCGCAAAAACCTCCTTCATCAGATAGGCCTAAATTTTACTATAGACGAAACAGACGTAGATGAGCGGGTTCTGTCGGGTGAAAAAGCACCGGCTTATGCTGTACGAGTTGCCGTCGACAAGGCAAAAGCAGTCAGTTCTCGGAGAAACACAGGTATTATTATTGCTGCTGATACGGTGGTAGTGCTCAAGAGTGTAATTCTAGGAAAACCGTTGGACATCCATGATGCAGAACGAATGCTCACCATGCTCTCCGGCAGAACGCATACGGTAATCACCGGCCTTGCCGTGTTGGACGCAGGCAGTGGTACTATGCAAACTGGAAGCGCCACCACAAAAGTGCGATTTCTTGCAGTAACGCAGGAACAAATCACATCATATCTAAAAACAGGAGAACCTCTTGATAAAGCAGGGGCATATGGTATTCAGGGAAAAGGTGCTCTTCTGGTTGATAGAATAGAAGGTTGTTATACTAATGTTGTAGGCTTGCCATTATCACTTCTGGGTCGTATGCTTTCTCGTTTTGGAATCAAGCTGCCTTAAATATCTTGTTTATTTTGCAAACTGGAATTCAATTGCTTATTTGTCCGGAAAAAAATACTTTTTTCCTACCTTGACAAGCTTCATATCCCATTCTACACTAATATACAGAATACTTTTTTTCTGACATATCTAAAACTAATGCTGGAGGGTGGGGCAATGATGGATAAGATTCGAATTATGCTGGTTGAAAACGATCCCGTTCATCAGCAGGAGATGGCTGCAGTCTTCGCCGCACAAAGCGATATTGAAGTTATATCAATGGTTACGACGCGGGAGACAGCTGTCAAACAACTATCAACTGTTCCCGATATTCTGTTCCTGAACCCGGTTGTTCTGAAAGAACATACCTTTTCCCGGTTTATTCGCTCAGTGCATACCAAATCACCGCATACAAGAGTGATGCTTTATTTGACGGATGTGCCATCGGATGAGAGCCTGATCTCCGATATTCGGTTGGGTATGAGGGGATATGTGAAACATACCGATTCGCCGGACATCGTACTGAAAGCTGCCCGTGCAGTGCATGAAGGTGAAATATGGGCCGAACGCAGAATTCTCGAAAAAGCCATCGCGAAACCCATGATTTTGCCGGAAACTCTACAGGTACAGGTGCCTGGACTTTCTCCCCTTACAAACAGAGAAACGGAAATGCTTACCATGGTGTTGCAGGGCGCCTCGAACCGGGAGATTGCGAGCAGAAGCAGTATAAGCGAGCGGACCGTCAAAACGCACCTTTACCGCGTTTATCGGAAATTAAAAGTTAAAAGCAGAACAAAGGCTATAGCCTTGTTGTCTCAGCAATAAGGCTTGTAAAAACAAGAATTGACGGAAATAAGACTTTTGATCGATTGACTTTTAATTTCTTATTGCTATTCTTTAAACATAAGCTGTGCTGTTAGGAGGCACGTTACGTGCCGAGGCGGCAATTCATCTGCGGCATATACTCCATCCCCCCCTTAACAAAAGTATAGGCCGTATGTGAGGCCATCAACGGGTGGCGCCGGAGTGCAGTTGCTGTGGACCTATCCACAGCAAGATGAGACTGCATATTGAAACAGCACAGCATCTAAGGCGTCTCGATAATACATCAGGAAAAGATTTAAGAAGCAGCCATCGGGACGCCTTGTCTTTTTCATGGTATTTCCCTGCCAAATTCTATATTTCTTGACGCCTCGTCATAATATCTGTATCATGACCCTATGATATATATACTCTTTTTGCTTTTTATCGCAGTTGTCGGCACCGGGTACTGGCTAAAGTATCTGAATTTGTCTTATCTTAAAATACACGGTCATACGGTTCCGCCGGAATTTGAAGGCAAAATAGATCCTGATGTTCTTCGCAGAATTTCCGATTATATTGCTGAAAATAACAGAATAGGACTAATCGAGTCACTTGCGGATAATTTTTTGCTCGCGCTTTTTCTCTTTGGCGGATTGCTGGAAATCTATGACCAATGGATTGCTTCCTGCGCCGGATCATTTATAGGAGCAGGGGTGCTCTTTGTCCTGATTCTTCTGGCTGTCGGTACGGTGTTGGACATACCGTTCAGTCTTTACAGCAATTTCAAGATTGAAAAACGCTATGGATTCAACACCATGACCATGCGCATCTGGCTGACCGACTTTATCAAATCGGCAATTATTTCTTTTGTGCTGGGGGCTTTTGTCGTCATGGTCATCCTCAGCATTATTCAAGGGAGTCCGGTTCTGTGGTGGCTTTGGGTCTGGCTTTTTTTGCTGCTGTTCGGTGTTTTCATGATGTATGTTTCTCCTTACATAATAGAGCCGCTTTTTTTCAAATTTGAACCTATTAAAAAAGAAGGTTTGGAGGAAAAAATACGGACTCTCGCGGAACGGGCAGGGATTAAAGTCAGCAAAATCTTTCAGGTGGATGCCTCCCGCAGAAGCAGGCACTCAAACGCATACTTTACCGGTATCGGGCAGGTCAAACGGATTGTTCTGTTCGACACCCTGATTGAACAGATGACCGAAGAAGAAATCCTTGCAGTTCTGGCGCATGAAATGGGCCACTGGAAAAAACGACACGTGATCAAACGCTTAATCCAGACCGAAGCAATTGCCTTTTGCAGTCTGGTGGCGGCATTTTATCTTCTTGCATGGGAGCAGTTGCCGGCGCTGTTCAATCTCGCTGATGCTTCATTTTATGTCCGCGTAATTATTGTGGGCTTTCTGGGGTTTTTGGTTATGTTTCCTCTTACTCCGCTGTTTTCTTATTTATCACGGCGCGACGAGCAGGAGGCGGACCGATTTGCGGCTGAATTGACGGGAAATCCGAAAGCCATGGCCTCGGCGTTGGTTCAACTTTCGAAGGAAAATCTTTCCAATTTGCACCCACATCCCCTGTATGCACAGTTCTATTACTCTCACCCTCCGGTGGTGGAAAGAATCAGAAAATTGAGGGCGCTGAGCGATAGGTAATGCACCTGTTCTGCAGCAGATGCGTTGATCAAGACAAATCTCCAGTATACTATGTTGTTCCCCAAAAACAGATTTTCGGGTTGACCGACTCTGGTCTCTGTGCTATTTTTACTCATGGTGTTAAACGAGAGCGAAATCAGCCGTCTCAACCAGAAGATCCTGCGCCTCTCCGCGCTTATTGACGTAAACGGAATAATCAGCTCATCACTCAATCTGGAGGAAATCCTTGAAAATGTAATGACCATCTCCAAACAGGTGATGAACGCCGATGCGTCGAGTCTCATGCTGATAGACGAAAAAACGAACGAACTGGTGTACGAAGTTGCTCTCGGCACTGTGGGGCAGAAACTAAAACAGGAGCACAGGCTCAAGATGGGGCAGGGGATCGCCGGCAGCGTGGCACAGGAGGGGAAACCGCTTTTATTGGAAGATGTTTATACCCACCCCCA
Source organism: Nitrospirota bacterium (assembly GCA_963663225.1). GTDB lineage: Bacteria > Nitrospirota > UBA9217 > UBA9217 > UBA9217 > JBAZLV01. The sequence continues at coordinate 2,434,146 of OY760142.1, forward strand.
GTTCTACCGCGGACATGATGAAGCAACAGGCTACCGTACCAAATCCATGATTACCGTTCCTCTCAAGGTCAGGGAGCGCATAACAGGCGTTGCGCAGGTGATCAACCGTCTTGATAATGAACCGTTCGATTCAGATGATCTTGAGCTCTTCATTGCCTTGTGCAGTTTGGCTTCTATTGCCATTGACAACGCAAAAATGCACATTGCTCTGATGGAAAAACAGCGGCTTATCAAAGACATGGAATTCGCTCGTACCGTGCAGGAAAGTTTTCTTCCGCAGCAGCCACCTGAAATTCCCCACTATCAATTCAGCTCCCATTATACGCCTGCTCAGGAAGTAAGCGGCGATTTCTACGATTTTATCCAGCTCGATGCGAACCGTATGGGAATCATGATCGGCGATGTCTCCGGAAAGGGTGTGCCTGCCGCACTGTATATGGCAAAGCTGGGAAGTGATCTGCGCACGCTTCTTCTCACGGAAAAATCGTCCGCCTCAGCCCTCGAAAAATTAAATGATCTCCTGGTGGAGCGGAGCCGACGCGGTATGTTCGCCACACTTCTCTACCTGGAACTTGATATCGCACAGAAAGCCCTGACAATATTGAACGCCGGGCATCTGCCTCCGGTCATTAAAAGAGCCGAGGGACCGGCTGAGAAACTTCCGCGCTCAAGCAGCGCTCCTCTCGGTATCCTGCCCGGCATGATACTTTTGCCTGAAACGGTGACGTTGACCTGCGGAGACAGCATCGTTTTGTATACAGACGGCATTACCGAAGCGATGAATGCACAAAAAGAGCTGTTCGGATATGAACGATTCATTGCGCTTATTCAGCGCAGCGCTGCTGCTCCGGATGTATTGCAGGCTGAGATTACCAGAAAGGTAAAGCAATTTACCGGTCTTAGTCCTCAGCACGATGACATAACTCTGGTTTGCTTCGGAGTGCTTTCATGACAGAGATTGTTACCCTGATTGTGCCCAGCCATCCCAAATACCTGCGTATCATACGAAGCGCGCTGCAACCGTTCCTCGAAGACGCCGGTTTCCCTGAAACAGAAGCCCGGAAAATTATCCTTGCGGTGGATGAGGCCTGTTCCAATATCATAAAATATGCCTATGAAGGTGATTATACAAAAACGATCTCCTTGGTGCTCACCAACAAGCGGGAAAAGCTTATAATTGAATTGAAAGATTCCGGCAAAAAACCGGATATATCGAAAATTGCACCGCGCAAGCTTGATGACATTCGGCCGGGAGGACTGGGAACGCATTTTATAGCGTCAGTCTTTGATACCGTCGAATACGATACGGACAAGGAATCGGGAACGGTATTGACGTTGACAAAATTGAATCGGGAACGTTGTTCGTGAGGTCGGCTGATGAACCTGGAGATTACTACCGAAAAAAACGGTCCGTTTTTTCTGCTGCAGCTGAGCGGCGAGGTGGACATGAACACCTCCACGAAGGTAAGAGCCGTCATGCAGGAGACGTTTCAGCGGATTACTGCCGATATAAAGACGCTGCTCATTGACTTGTCACACGTGCGGTACATGGACAGCTCCGGCATAGCAACACTCATTGAGATTATGCAAAACTGCCGGAAAAAAAACATACGGCTCAGACTCTGTGCGTTAAGCCCTTCGGTAAAAGACGTGTTTGAACTCGCGCGGCTTGGAAGCGTGTTTGAAATTTATCAGACGGTTGATGAAGCAATGGCGGGACTCTAATACTATTATAAAAACAGAATTCTGATGCTCTTCGAAGCTCCCGCGGAGCAATCCAACAAAGGATGCAACGGTTTTGCTGACGCACTTTTCTGTTCCGGAGTTATTTGTGAAGCACATATTCGGCTACATCGGCAGAACATTTATAACTTTTTTGCAGGACCTTTCAGGTTTATGGTATCTGTTTCGCGAGACCATCCTCCAGTCGGTCCTTGTTCTGAAGGACCGGAAAAAACGGAAACAGGCCAACCTGCTTGCTCAGGTGGACCAGATTGGAACACAGTCGCTGGCGCTTATTCTCATGGTGGCTGTCCTTCTGGGCATTGCGTTGACGGTGCTTATTTCATTCCAACTGAAGGAAATTGCCGGTTACAGCTATATCCCGGGTTTTGTGGCGATTGCGGTGTTTCGCGAGGTGGGACCGCTTATGACGGCGGTAATCATAGCCGGAAAAGTAGGCGCCGCTTTCACCGCACGAATCGGGACCATGAAGGTTTCAGACGAGATATTAGCGCTTGAAACCATGGCGATCAATCCCGTCCGCTTTCTCGTTGTTCAGCGGTTCATAGCACTGCTGCTTTCTCTTCCGGCGCTTACGCTCATCGCGAATTTTAGCGCAGTGTTCGGCGGTTTTCTGTTTGGTTCAATGAGACTGGGCATCAGACCGGATACGTACGTACGGGCGACGCTGGACGTGCTGATTTTCAAGGACCTGTATTCCGGGATGATCAAGGCCGCGGTTTTTGCCGTGGTCATCGTCATGGTGGGATGCTATCGGGGGCTGGTCGTGGAAGGCGGAGCTGAAGATGTCGGAAAAGCGACAATGCTTTCAGTAGTGTCTTCCATGCTGATGATTATCATGATCGACACGGTCATGACAACCGCATTTTATGGATAACGCCGATATATTATGATCAGACTGCACGGCATTCAGAAACAATTTGCTGCCCGCAAGATACTGAACGATGTCAGTTTCATCGCGGAACAGAGAAGGATAACCTATATATTAGGCACAAGCGGAGGAGGAAAAAGCACCCTGCTGAAAATCCTCATCGGAGCGCTGAAGCCGGATGCCGGCGAGGTTTTTTTCAAGGACCAGGACTTAACAAAACTCACGGGAAGAGAGCTCGACCCGTTTCGAAAGAAAATGGGCATGCTGTTTCAGCATGGCGGGCTGCTGCACTCTCTCACCGTGGGAGAAAACATCGCGCTTCCGATCAAAGAGCACACATCGCTGGACGAATCAATCATAAAAATTATGGTGAAAATGAAACTGGATCTTGTCGGACTCCGGGATTTCGAAAACCTGCAGCCGTCCCAGTTGTCCGGTGGCATGCTGAAGCGGGTCGCACTTGCACGCGCTCTTGCACTGGATCCGGAACTGGTTTTTTTCGATGAACCGACCTCAGGGCTTGACCCGATCGTTACGGCGGTCATCACCAAGCTGATTGCCGACCTGAACAGGCTTCTCGGCATCACCTGTATCGTGGTCACCCATTCAGTGGAAGAAGCTATGCGGATTGCCGACAAGATTATTATCCTGTACATGGGCACCGTGCTCGCGGAAGGGTCGCCGAAGGAAATACGTGCCAGTACAAACCCTCTCGTTCAGCAGTTTATAACCGGGACTCCGGATGGTCCCATATCTTTTCACGCCTCAAGCCGGGATTTGCGTGAAGATCTGCTGCTGGAATGAAAAGAAATCGGGCAAAAAACGTTCAATGGCAGGGAGCTGATTATGGAATACCGACGAAGTGAAATCCGGGCAGGAATATTTCTCCTGATTTCTTTTACCATCCTGGCCGTCATGGTGTTCGCGATAAGCGATATTCAGAGCCTTTTCAAAAAAAAGCAGGACGTCAAAGTCCTCTTTCTTTACAGCGATGGCATTGAAAAAGACGCACCAGTCAGATTTTCCGGCGTCAAAGTCGGGAAAGTTATGAATGTACGCGTCGCTCCGGAACAGGGAGATAAGATTGAACTTACCTTAAGCATATTCAAGGACATGGTGATCAAAACGGACACACGGGCCAGAATCATGACCCTCGGACTGGTAGGCGGAAAATATGTGGAATTGACGGCAGGTTCGCCGAGTGCTCATCTTCTGGAGCAGGGCCGCCCCCTTATCGGCGAGGAATCCATGAAACTGGAGGACCTTACAAGAACTGCGCTTGACGTAATCGCGCGGCTCAGGAAAATCGCCATTAATCTTGATACCATGCTGGGCGACCCGGCCATGGCGAAATCGCTGAAGAGCACGATTCAAAATATGCAGGAGGCAACTGCGAACATCAAAGTCATGACTTCAAGCAGGGAAGAGGTCGCACAAGGGCTTAAAAACCTCCCGGAAATATTAAAGAAGCTTGATGAAAGTTCAAACAATCTCAAAACAATAACGGAAAAGACCGACAAACTGATCGGGGAAAACAGAAAGAATATCGGTATCATGATCGAGAATTTCAAAGATCTGTCCACGAACCTGAAAGAAACTTCTGAAGACGTCAAGGTCAATCCGTGGAAGCTTCTCCGTAAACCGTGAACTCGCACCATAGAGCGGCAACGGAAACATATTCTTGATCGAAGACCAGGTATCAGAAATTCGCACTACTAAAAGGAGCATGTATGTCAATTCAGGCAATTAAAGGCGTAAAAGACATTCTGCCGGGAGATATAGCCGCGTGGCAGCGCATCGAGGAAACGGCCCGCAGGCTGTTTGAGGATTTTGGATTCTCAGAAATCCGCGTACCGATTTTTGAATATACCGACTTGTTCGCGAGAAGCATAGGGGCGTCAACGGACATTGTGGAAAAAGAAATGTACACCTTCGATGACCGGGACGGAAAAAAGATAACTCTTCGGCCGGAAGGCACCGCGGGAGTCGTGCGTGCGTTTATCGAGCATAAGATGTACGCGGATATGCCGCTGGCAAAACTGTACTACATGGGACCCATGTTCCGGCACGAACGTCCTCAAAAAGGCAGATACCGCCAATTTTATCAAATAGGCGTTGAGGCTATCGGAGTCGATCATCCCCATGTCGACATAGAAATTCTTTCGATGCTCTATACGCTTTTCAGCAGATTGAAAATTGAAGGGTTGACCCTCCAGATAAACTCTTTGGGCGACGGAGCCTGCAGAGGGGCGTATCGAGATGCGCTTAAGCAGTACTTAAAGACGAAACTTCCGGTATTATGCGGCGATTGTCAGCGCCGTTACGAGACGAACCCTTTGCGCGTGCTTGACTGCAAGGTTGATGCGGGAAAATTCGAGGACGCGCCGGTAATGCTGGATTATCTTTGTGAACCCTGCAAGAAGCATTTCCACACCGTTGAAGACGGCCTTAAAAGCCTCAATATCCCTTTCGTGATCAATGCACGCCTGGTTCGCGGACTTGATTATTACACCCGTACGACCTTTGAACTGGTGATGGAGCACACGGGAGCCCAGAATACCGTTGCAGCCGGCGGACGCTATGACGGCCTTGTTCAGGAAATCGGCGGCCCTGCAAGCCCGGGGATCGGCTTTGCACTTGGTGTAGAACGGGCAATTTCGCTTATGGACACGAGGACGATTCCCGTTCCGCGTCCTGCGCTGTTTGTCTGCGCTTTAGGACCGGAGGCAGGGGCAATTGTGCTGCCGGTTATCTATCAACTAAGGTCGTCGGGCATTATGGTCGAAACGGATTACACAGACGCCAGCCTGAAAAGCAAAATGAAGAAAGCGGACAAATCCGGCGCCGGCTATACGCTGATTATCGGCGAACAGGAAATGGAAAAAGGAAAAGCCGTTTTGCGGAATATGCAGACCAAAGAGCAAAAGGAGCTTCCCTTGGCTCATATCGAGCTTGCCCTGCAAGACCTGTTATCAGCACGCAATCAAAAAGAATGACCTTGCCTTCGCCGGCATAGATACCCGCTGCTGACCACGCAGGGTTCGCATGCTGCATAGGTCCGCAGCGTCCTTTTAAGTTGCAAACTGGTTTTGTTTATGATATTTTTTTTACATGACGGCCGATAAAATTAAATTCGGTGCATCCGGATGGCACGGGGTACTAGCCGATGATTTTACCGTTGCCCGAGTCAAAACCGTCACCCAGGCGATTGCAGATCATATAGCTTCACGAGGCATGAAGGACAGGGGAGTGGTCGTGGGTTATGACACCCGTTTCATGTCGGATTTTTTTGCCGAAGAGTCCGCGAAAATCCTTGCCGCAAATGGCATCCATGTGTATCTGTCGAACCGCGACACACCTGCTCCGGTGGTCACCTTTGAACTTTTACGAAAAAAGACTGCCGGAAGCATCATCGTCTCCGCCCCCCACCAACCCCCGTATTATCATGGCCTGCAATTTCTACCAGCCTGGGGAGGTCCAGCGCCTTCCGATGTGATAAAAGATATCGAAACAAGAACCAATGTACTTATAGAAAAAAATGCACAGGGTGCGTTTCCGAGCAGCGAAAGCAGGGAAAAAACCGCAATAGAGACGGTCGACCTGCGCAAAGCGTATCTTGAAGACCTGAAAAGAAAAATCGATATTGATCTGCTCAAAAAAGCAAAGCTTAAAGTAGCTCTCGACCTCCACTGCGGCACCGCGAGAGATTATCTTGATGCTTTTTTAACGGATGCCGGATGCGCGGTCTCGCTTTTCCACGGAAATCGGGACCCTCTGTTCAGCGGGTGTCTTACGGACCTCTCGGGGAAAAACCTTGCCAGCCTGTCAGACCACATGAAGAGAGGAAAATACGAGATAGGCCTGGCGGTGAATGACGTCGCTGACCAGTTCGCAATTCTTGATGGAGACGGCACCTATATTAACCCGAACCAGATACTGGCGCTTCTGCTCGATTTCTTATGCAGAACGCGTGGATGGAAAGGCGGCGCAGCGCGGTCGATAGCGACCTCGCACCTTATTGATGCCGTCGCCAAAAAATATGGAATTGAAGTGTATGAGACCGGCATCGGTTTTCACTTCATCGGCGACCTGCTTATGCAGGGGAAAATCATATTTGGGGGCGAGGAAAACGCAGGTTTGACTATTAAAGATCATCTGCCCGAACGAGACGGTATCCTTGCTTGTTTGCTGGTCGCCGAGATGGTCGCAACAGAAAGGAAATCCATAAAAGAACTGCTCAAGCGGCTGTATAAAGAAGTGGGCACTGTCCTGGCTGAACGGGTTGTGATTCCTCTTCCGGAAACAACCTGGAAGGCATTTGCGGGAAAACTCAGCCTGCCCCTTATGGAACTCGGCGGAATGCGGGTCAAGGGCAAAAAAACCACTTCAGACGGCACCAAATATATGCTTGAAGACGACAGCTGGCTGCTCTTGCGTTTTTCGGATGCAGAAAGGGCCGTCCTGCTTTATGCTGAATCTTCATTGGAAGAAAAAACAAATGAATTGATAAAAGCAGGAAGCAGGTTTGTCTTGGAAGGGTGAGTATTTAGGCGGGGATTACGGCGGTCTGTCTTCCCGCCCTCAGGCTGAACACTTCGGCAGTTGATAAGCGAATTATATCGGGAGGACATATGAGTGAAATCATTGATGTATATGCACGAGAAGTGCTGGATTCACGGGGAAACCCAACGGTGGAAGCGGATGTGATTCTTGAAAGCGGAGTAATGGGCCGTGCCATTGTGCCGAGCGGCGCATCGACGGGCGAACGGGAAGCGCTTGAGCTGCGTGATGGAGGTGCGCGATACCTGGGAAAAGGGGTGCAGAAAGCGGTTAATAACGTTATTGAGCTGATCGGCCCTGCTGTTATGGGAATGGATGCAACAGAACAGGCTGTAATTGACCGGACCATGATCGAAATGGACGGGACCGAAAATAAGTCCAAGCTCGGCGCAAACGCGATGCTGGCGGTTTCGCTTGCAGTTGCAAAAGCCGCTGCCGAAGATGCCGGATTGCCGCTTTATCATTACCTTGGCGGTCCGAATGCCAAGGAACTGCCCGTCCCCATGATGAACGTTCTGAACGGCGGCGCCCACGCAGACAACAATGTGGATATCCAGGAATTCATGATTATTCCTGCGGGCGCATCTTCCTGCTCCGAAGCTGTCCGCATGGGAGCGGAAGTTTTTCATAACCTGAAAGCCGTCCTGAAAAAGAAAGGCTATAATACCGCCGTCGGAGACGAGGGAGGGTTCGCTCCGAATCTTACATCGAACGAAGAAGCTGTTCAGGTAATTCTCGATGCCATCGCAAAAGCAGGTTACAAACCCGGACAAGATGTTTTTCTGGGGCTGGACTGCGCCGCCAGCGAATTCTACGATAACGGCATTTACGATCTCCAGGGAGAAGGCAAGAAAAAAACTTCGGACGAGATGATAGCGTTTTACGAGGAATGGATCAGGCAATATCCGATCATCTCCATCGAAGACGGGATGTCGGAGAAAGACTGGAAAGGGTGGAAGCTCCTTACCGACCGTCTTGGAAAGAAAATCCAGCTGGTAGGGGACGATATTTTTGTAACCAACACGGCAATCTTTTCCAAGGGTATTGCTGAAGGAATCGGAAATTCCATTCTTATCAAACTGAATCAGATTGGCACGCTTACTGAAACTCTTGATGCCATTGAAATGGCGAAACGGGCGGGATATACTGCTGTCATATCACACCGCTCGGGCGAAAGTGAGGACGCGACGATTGCCGACCTAGCGGTTGCCACGAACGCGGGCCAAATCAAAACCGGCTCTCTTTCGCGCACTGATCGGATTGCCAAATACAACCAGCTTATTCGGATTGAACAGGAACTTGGCGACGCAGCCGCGTATCGGGGCCGGGAAGTTTTTTACAGCATCGAGAAATAGGAGCAACAAAAGCAAAGAGACGGCAGAGCCCAAGTCATCAACTCTTATTATCTACTACCTGTCCTGGTTCTTTCCAATGAACCAGGACAGTCTATTTTGCCATCATGAACAAAGCCGCTTTTGAAAAAATAGTACGGCACGCTCTCCGGCAACTGCCGCCCAGGTTTAAGCACAAGCTCAAAAATATCTCTATTGAGATAGAGGACAGACCCTCGCCGGCGCTTCTTAAAGACATGCAGATAGAATCCGGCTCGCTTTTCGGTCTATATCAGGGTGTTCCGCTTCCCGATCGTGAATGGAATTACGGCAACGCTCTTCCTGACCGCATCGTGATTTATCAGCATCCGATTGAAGCGGCCGCACATTCACCTGAGGAAATAGAACAGATTGTTATTGATACCGTTCGGCATGAGATTGGGCATTATTTCGGATTTGATGACGATACGTTGTATTTTATAGAATCTAACAAAAAAAGCCTCGAAGATGGGAAAAAGATGCAGTCAGAGAGGAATGATAAGACGGGGAAATTGTCAGGTAGTAAGAAGAGAAGAAAATATCCGTACAAATAAACTTTTCGTACGCTTTCAGAAATTATTCGATTGAAAAATGTCCCGAAGAGACTGCGGACAGAATTATTTATATTTCTTCAAAATTTTTTCAATAATCCCTGTTGTCGAGGCGCCTTCGATATATCCGGTGCTGATCACCTTGCCGCCCCGTCCTTCAACGATAGTACGTCCGATGATTTTCTCGATCGGCCAGTCCCCCCCCTTTACCAGAACATCAGGCAGGAGTTCGGAAATAATTTTCCCTGGGTCAGGTTCATGGAACAGTACGACAAAGTCGACGGATTCGAGCGCGGCAAGAGTCTCCATGCGGTCTTGTTCCGTATTGATCGGCCGCTTGTCTCCCTTGATCATGCGCACAGAGGCATCGCTGTTTACTGCAACAACCAGAATGTGCCCAAGCGATTTTGCTTTTGCGAGATAGCGCGTGTGGCCGGTATGGATGAGATCGAAACACCCGTTTGTAAAAACAATTTTTTGTCCGGCAGCCCGGAGAATATCGAGAACAGGTTTGAGTTCCTGGACGGTTTTAATTTTTTTATGCATGCAAAAATATAATATAAAATGATCAGGAATGCAAGCAGCATTGTCGAAGAGAGAAGAGGCGGACGGGGGTTGGAAAAACAGGAACAACGAGCGCTGCTATGGAAGATGACGGCTGGCTCTACAACTGATGGCTTTTGAATATTTCATCGAACGCAAGAGCAACTTCATTGAATGCTTTGAGAACTTCAGGGCAGAAATGCTCGGGATTTGTCCTGCCGTCGCCTTTGATAATAATGGTGCACGCTTCTTCATGGCTGAATTCCGGTTTGTAAGGCCTCCTGCTCCTCAGGGCATCATATTGATCGACGAGCATGACAATCCTTCCCTCAAGAGGGATATCGTTGCCTTTCAAGCCTCTTGGATATCCGTCGCCGCACCACCGCTCATGATGATTTAATGCCACTGAAGCGGCTAGTCTGAGTTGAGGAAAAGAAGACCCTGCAAGCATTTTTTCTCCGATAAGAGTGTGCTTTTTTATGATCTCAAATTCTTCAGAAGAGAGGGGGCCTGGTTTCAGGAGAACATTGTCGGGTATGCCGATTTTCCCCAGGTCGTGCATCGGGCTCGCAAAGGTCAAAGCTTCAACAAAGTCATCCGGAAGTCCCATGGCTTTTGCAATTTTGTTTGAGTAGAGTCCGATCCTTCCGATATGAGCACCGGTATCTGTGTCGCGATATTCAGCGACAGAGGTCAACCGTCTGATGACTTCATTGCTCAGATTTTTTACCATCATCAGTGCATCAGCCAGTTCACGAGTCCGTATCTTGACTGTATCCTCCAGCATGTCCTTATAGTTCTTTTCCATTTGAATAAACCGGGTGTATTTGACCGCTTTTTCCAGGGAGTGAAGGAGGTAATCCGGATTGTATGGTTTTGTAATAAAATCGAATGCGCCTTTTTTTATGGCATCGACTGCAACGTCAAGTTCGGCAAAGGCAGTCATCAGGATTACGGGAATCTGTGGATTGTAGTTGTGAATATTCTGAAGAAGGTCAATGCCGGTCACCTGCGGCATCTTGATATCGGTCAGAACGAGATCAAATTTGATTTCCTGTACCATTTTTATGGCATCGTGAGCATTTTGACAGGTATAAACCTTATAGCCAAATTCAGTTAACAATGTTGAAATGGACTCGAGTATGTACGGGTCGTCATCGACGACAAGCAGCATATACTTTTCCTGTTCATTCATAATTGTTGAACTCTCCTTGGCACCCATGCGATTCGCTTCTGATGCTGCAGAAAATGGAAAAAGCACTCTGTGTGCAGTATGGCAGCCTGTTCGTGAAAGACGTCGGGCCAAGCCCGTGCGCACAGTGTTTGGCGCGGGCAGGGAGCTTTGCACCATCCGACATGGGATAACTATACCACAAATGCCGATGCCGTACGTAAAAAAATGGAAGGAAAACGATGGTTTTCTGATATAATAACGTGAAAGTTCCATGCTGGACTGCGTTCTTATACAGAGTTCTTCGCTCCAAGGAGTTAACCATGGCCATTCCGGGCATAAAGAAAAAGATGCTGGGCGAAATGCTGGTTGCCGGTGGGCTGATCAAGGACGATCAGCTGAAGCGCGCGCTGGAAGAACAGAGAAAAAAAGGCGGGAAGATAGGAGAGATCCTCGTTGATCTGGGATTTATCAACGAACATAACCTTGCCACGTTTCTCGGCAGGCAGTTCCATCTTCCTTTTGTCGAAATCGACAAGCAGCTTATGGACCCGGAAACCTTGACGCTGATCCCCGCTGATCTGGCAAGAAGGCTTACTGCCATCCCGTTATACCGGGACAAGGACGCTGTGGTTGTCGCCATGTCGGATCCCTTGAATATCTTCGGCCTCGATGATATCAAAAAGGCGGCTGGCAGGGAAATCAAACAGGTGGTTGCCACCCGGAGCGACATTCAACGGGCAATTGACCGTCATTACGGCATGAGCCAGACCATTGAAGCCGCAGCGATGAACTTCGCTGAAGAAATGGGTACTGCAGTCGAAGAAATAACGGAAATCTCCGGTGCCACGGCAGAAGATGCGCCGGTTGTCAAGCTCGTAAGCATGCTGCTGGCACAGGCAATGATGGATCATGCCAGCGACATCCACATAGATCCGGAGGGGAATCAGATCAAAGTCCGGTATCGTATAGACGGCATACTGACGGAAGTGCGGACATTGCCGCGTGAAATGCATTCCCCTATCGTGTCACGCATCAAGATTCTTGCAAACATGGATATTGCGGAAAAGCGGGTTCCGCAGGACGGACGCTTTCAGGTGCGCATAACGCACGGCGAAGCGGGACCGGTCGTAACGTCGGTATTCAGCGAACGGAGCACGCTCCGTATGGATGGAGACACAACTGTGGACATCCGTGTTTCTACCCTTCCGGTAATCCAGGGAGAGACCATTGTGATGCGCATCCTTGACCGGTCCCAGATCATCATGACTCTCGACGGATTGCATTTTTCGCCGGAGATGTTGGAACAATACCGCAAGCTTATCGCAAGGCCATACGGCATGATTCTGGTGACCGGACCGACCGGCAGCGGCAAGACCACGACACTGTATGCCAGCATTAATACTATTGACCGAAAAGCGAATAATATCGTGACAGTTGAAGACCCGGTCGAATACCAAATTATGGGGGTCAATCAGCTGCAGGTGAATCCCAAGGCGGGCGTTACCTTTGCAAGCGGTCTTCGCTCCATTCTCCGGCAGGATCCCGATATCATCATGGTAGGAGAGATACGGGACCGGGAAACAGCGGAAATTGCAATCCATGCGGCTTTGACCGGACATCTGGTTTTCGCAACACTGCACACGAATGACGCGGCCGGTGCCACAACCAGGCTTATCGACATGGGGATCGAACCGTTTCTTATTTCTTCATCGGTGATCGGGATCCTGGCCCAGCGACTGGCACGGAAAATTTGCAGCCACTGCGGAAAGCCGTATGCGTCCACGCCTGATCTGCTCAGGAGCCTTGGTGTTTCCGACAGTAATGCAACATTTTTCCGGGGGGAAGGGTGCCCAGCCTGCAAGAATACCGGATATCAGGGCAGAGTTGCGGTTTTCGAACTTATGGCTATGAACGAAACAATCCGCAATTGCATTATTGCGAAGGCTTCAAGTTCTTCCATAAGGGCTGCAGCGGCCCAGTCAGGATTCAAAACCCTGCGCCAGGAAGGGCTGATCAAGGCTGCCGCGGGCATTACTACGGTGGAAGAAGTACTCAGGGTGACGCAAGAGTCTGAAGGAGTATAATCGCGGATGAAGATCAGCGGATGTATGCTTCCGTTACATAACGCCGCATCATGCGATGGCTGTTGAAGTAGTATGCGTTTTTGCTCACGGCATTTTTCATCATCCGGATCCAGTTGCCTTTATTCTCGGCATAATATTTCGGAATAATCCGGTTTTCAAGCTTGTCATAAAGATCAGCCGCATCTTCCGCGTCCGACGCGCCCGGCTTCGTCGTTTCAGTCGGCGCTGCGCCGATGGACCACCCCGTGAACTCTTCGATATGCCCTTCTATCCACCAGCCGTCCAGTACGCTGAAATTCAACACTCCGTTGTGCGCGGCTTTCATGCCGCTGGTGCCTGAGGCTTCGAGCGGACGGAGCGGCGTATTCAGCCATATGTCGACGCCGGAAACAAGTTTAAGCGCGATATCCATATCGTAACCGGGGAGGAATGAGACGGCGATCTTTCCTTTCAGCCTGTCCCGGTATCCGTAGATGCCTTGAATCAGCCTCTTGCCGTTTTCATCGTGCGGATGCGCTTTGCCTGCATACACTATTTGAATCCTGCCTTTTTTATTGATCGCGAGCAGCCGCTCGATATCCGAGAAGAGCAGATGCGGTCGTTTGTATCCGGTGGCCCGTCGAGCGAAACCGATGGTGAGTACACCGGGATCCATGGTGACGCCGGTTGTCTGCTCCACAACGGTAAGCAGCTTTTGCTTTGCCCGCTGGTGCGCATCCCATATTTCAGACTCCGGGATAATCCCCGACCGTACGAACAACTCAGGCTCATTCGCCCATCCGGGGATATATTTATCAAAAAGTTTCGCCATCTCGTCGCATGTCCAGGTAAACGAGTGGACGCCGTTCGTAATGGCGTGGATATGGTACCCGGGAAACATGTGCTGTGAGACTTCGCCATGCTTTTTGGCGACGCCGTTTATATATTTGCTCAGATTGAGCGCCAACAGCGTCATATTCAGGCTGTCTTTGCCCGCGATGTCCTTCAGGACCTCAAGGGGAATGATGTCGCCGAGCACCTGCCTGACCAGCGGATAGGGGAATTTGTCGTGTCCCGCCTCTACCGGTGTGTGCGTGGTAAACACGCAAAGATTGCGCACCCGGCCGATGTCCCAGCAGGAGCGCTCGTCCCATACGCTTTCGATATCGCGCTTGCACCTGAGGAGGATGTCGAGGGCGAGAAAGCTTGCGTGTCCTTCGTTCATATGATATTTCTTGATCTGAAACTCAAGCGCTGTCAGCATGCGCACTCCGCCCATGCCGAGGACAACCTCTTGTTTGATGCGATAGAGGCTGTCGCCGCCATACAAGATGTCTGTAATCGTCTGGTCCTCCGAGGTATTTTCAGGCAGATGGGTGTCCAGAAAGAGAATGGGGACCTTGCCGCCGGTGGGGCTGATGACCTGGTAGAGCCATGCCTGGATGAAAACGTCACGACCTTCTATCTGTACTTTGACTTTTTGCGGCAGCAATGTCATATGGCTTGACGGATCCCAGCTTACCGGGCTCTCTTTTTGCCATCCTGCGGCATCGATGTCCTGTTTGAAGTAGCCTTTGCGGGTGATCAGCGTGACCGCAACGAGGGGAAGCTGCAGATCCGCAGCGGATTTAATGGTGTCTCCTGCAAGGATGCCGAGACCGCCGCTGTATGTTGGGATATCGGTTTTGATCCCGATTTCCATGGAAAAATAGGCAATCATCGGTTCGGCGGTAAATTCATGAAGATGGTTCATAATGCTCCCTGTTCCGGACTTTCGGAGGATAAATTTAAAAAAACGGTATTCTGCCTTCCCCTGTCTTCAGAAAAAAGAAATATTCCCGCTGTACTGCTTTTTTTAGCCATATTTGGACTATAGCATAAAGACAGGTGCGGAGCAAGAGGACCGGAAGCGGCTGAAGACCCGGTACGCTGTTAATACGGTGCATTTGCGTTTCGGTTGACTCCAACAGGGCGAGATGATAGCCTATATTTGTACTTCGATTTTATATGAATCGATTGATCTGCGTTCTCTTTGCGGATGCAGAAGAGGAAAAATACGGGTGAATAAAAGCATTATCACAATATTATTTCTGTCTGTTTTTCTTCCTGCGTGTGCCGATCAGAAAACAGTCCAAAAAACAGAATTTATCATGGGTACGGACATCACTATTACGGTCGTCGCCCGAAACGCTGAACAGGGAGAATCAGCCATAGAACTCGGGATGGCTGAACTGCGCCGGCTTGATGCCATGTTGTCACGCTTTAAGGAGTTGAGTGAAGTAGCCAGAATAAATAGAAATGCCGGGATAAAGCCGGTCAGAGTCTCACCGGAGTTGCTGGATGTCGTGGAACGGGCAACAGCTGTTTCAAAGCTCTCAGGCGGCATTTTCGATATTACGATAGGCCCCCTGGTGGTTTTATGGCAGTCCAGGATGCAAGAAGGGAAAATACCGTCAAATAATGAAATCAATTCGATACTCCCTCTTGTTAACTACCGCAATATAATTATCGACAAAAAAGCGTCCACGATCTTCCTCAAAAAAACAGGTATGATTATCGACCTCGGCGGCATGAAAGGGTATGGAGCTGACCGGGTGGCTGATCTCTATAAAAGCCGCGGTATACACAACGCGCTTATTGCCGTTGCAGGCGATATCAGAGCGCTGGGCTTCCGGGAAGACGGTAGTCCGTGGAAAATAGGGGTGCAACATCCACGTGACCCGGGGAAAATGCTTACCATACTCAGATTGACCGATAAATGCGTCTCAACATCAGGAGATTACGAACGCTTCGTCATTAAGGACAACAAGCGCTATCATCATATTATCGACCCTCGCACGGGAAGGCCTTCGACCGGAGTTACCTCCGTGACCCTTATCGGAGAGACCGGATCGTTTGTCGATCCTCTTGCAAAAATCCCGTTTATACTCGGTCCTGAAAAGGGATTGGAGCTTATAAAAAAATTCGGCGTAGAAGCCATCATTGTTGACGATGCGGGCACCATCACAACAACAGCCGGGATCACGTTGTAGGCAGCCGTATCCTTGAGGAGCTATCCTCTAAAAAAATAGTCGGCCTACTTGCTCTGTGCTTTTTCTGCAAACTGCCGGAGCGTGTTGGTGAACAATATATCTCCTTGACCAGGATGGAGGAATGCGTTATGATATGTAAACCAATAAAATTATTTTCACGTAAGTTTATTGGTTTAAGCGCGATAACGACACTCGTTTGTTACGACGCGGGGAATGAGCATGCACAGGATTTCAGATCTTCTTGACATGTCCATGGTACAGAAGCTCGCTGATTCAAATTTTCGCGCCACCGGCTTGCCCATTTCGATTATTGATACTGTTGATGGCACGGTTCTGGTCAAAGCGGGCTGGTCGGCTATCTGCACAAATATCCACCGGTTTAATCCGATGTTCCATCAACGCTGCCAGGAGAGCGATCATTATCTCGATGAGCATCTGGGAGAACAAGAATATTTTCAATATCGATGCAAGAACGGGCTTTGGCATATCGCCATACCCATTATGGTTGCCGGCAATCACCTGGCAACCTTGTTCCTTTCGCAGTTCTGGTTCGAAGGAGATGTGCCGGACCGTGAATACTTCGCCCGTCAGGCAACGGATTTCGGCTGTGATCTCGAAACCTATCTCAAAGAAATCAGCCGCATCCCTGTTTTTTCGAAAGAAAAAGTCGCTTATAGTATTGTGTTTTACCGGTCGCTTGCCCGCTTTATAGCCGACCTCGCCGATCGTTCATTGCATCTTCTGGAAGCAAAACAGTCTATATTTGAAAGTGAAAACAAATACCGCAGTCTTGTAAATAACATACCGGTCGGCATCTACAGCAATACGCCTGCGCGAGGCAGATTTCTTCATGGAAATCCTGCGATGGTCAGAATTACCGGCTGCGATTCCCTGGAAGAATTGCTGTCGAAGGATATGAGCGATTTCTACCAGAAACCGGAAGACAGAATAAAGCTGCTCGAGGAGTTGAAAATCAAGGGCTTTATAAAAGACCGCGAGCTGGCAATGAAAAAAAAGGACGGTACACCCATTTGGTGTTCGACGACCGTCACCGCGCATTTCAACGAACAGGGCGACATCATTATGACGGAAGGCGTCGTCGAGGACATTACCGTACGCAAGCAGAATCAGGACGAATTGCTTAAGATCCACCATGAGCTTGAAATGCGGATCCAGGAACGTACCGCTGATCTTGCAAGGACCAATGAATTGCTCTTGCTGGAGATTGCCGAGCGCAAGCGCGCTGAAGAAAAATTGCGGGAGTTGTCGGAAATGGACCCGCTGACGATGACGTATAACAGAAGGAAACTCCTTGAACTGTTGATGCTGGAAATAGAAAAAGTAAAACGGCACTCGCATCCGCTTTCTCTGATTATGCTGGATATTGATTTTTTTAAAAAAATAAACGATAAGCACGGGCATAATGCGGGAGATGCCGTCCTGAAATCAACCACGACCATCATCTGCGGTATTATCAGAAAAATAGACATTTTTGCGCGGTACGGGGGAGACGAATTTATTATCCTTTCTCCGGAGACGGACCGGGAAGGGGCGCTGGTGATTGCGGACAAGATACGGGATGTCATAGCCCGGCACCCCTATCCGGCGATGGAACCCATTACCATCAGCGTTGGAGTGGCAGAGTTGTCCCCGGAGGATTCCGGAGCCACCTTGATTGAAAAGGCTGACGAAGCACTCTACCTTGCCAAAAAAAGAGGAAGAAACAAGGTTGAGTTATTTATCCCGAAACAGCGCCCATGATTTTTTGTTTGTTGGCTTGACGTTTCTTTGAGCTTCTTCCCGCAACTTATTGCTCACCAAAATGCCTATTCTACTTGACAACATTTCACTTCTGTATTAGTTTTGTAAAAAAGGTATATTTCGGAGGGCGTATGTCAGAACTCATCCGTTTCGGCGTATCCATAGACAATCAACTTATAAAGAAATTCGATGACCTTATCGAGAAAAAAGGCTACACAACGCGGTCCGAGGCCATACGCGACATGATCCGGGACACGCTGGTCGAGCAGGAATGGGAGTCCGGCGATCAGGAAACGGTCGGCACGATTACGCTGGTCTATAATCACCATACCCGTGAACTTGACCACGCGCTTACGGACATGCAGCACAAGTCTTTCCATCAGATTATCTCCGCTCTCCATGTACACCTTGATGCGCACAACTGCCTCGAGGTCCTTGTCGTCAAAGGCAAGAGCAAAGAAATAAAAATGATTGCGGACCGTTTGATAGGCACCAAGGGCGTAAAGCACGGTAAACTGACGACGACAACGACGGGCAAGGAATTGACATGATGCAGTAAGCAGATTTTAACAAGCTACATGTTAAAACAAACTACAAACCGTACCAACTCCTCCTTCACGCAACTATGTGTTGCCTTATTTTGACAACACGATTCCTCCTCTTCTTTCTCGAAGTTTACATCCGCACAAAGATAAGACTTGACAGAATTATGAAATAGTGCTACAAAATTAAAAATCGTAGCATTTAGCTCGTTCAAATATTCACAAATGATATAGCCAAGATGCATCAATGAACATCCGGAACGTCGGATATGTGCAGATGCGCAAATATCGATTGAAAGGATATATCGATAATGTTTTTTAAAAAAGTCATTGGATCTGTCCTCTTCTGTTCTTTTTTGTTTGCATCCACTCCGTCGTGGGCCATGCATCCGCTCATTACGGACGACACAGGCACACAGGGAAAGGGAAAATTCCAGCTGGAGAAAAACGGGCAGTACGATTATGAAAAAGAAACAATTTCCGGTGTACGTGTCGAGGAAAAGTCCGCACTGGGCAATACGATCCTGACATACGGCATTATCGAGAACGTGGATCTGATTCTGAACGTTCCGTATATGTGGATCAAGGTCCGGGAAAACGGCATTGTAACGACAAACGCAAAAGGATTTTCCGATGCAACGTTTGAAACGAAGTGGAGGTTTTTCGATAAAGACAATCTGAGCCTTGCATTAAAACCGGGTCTCATCATTCCGATCGGAGACCATGAAAAAGGGCTGGGGGCCGGGAAGGTCGGGTATACGGCCTTTCTCATAGCAACAAAAGAAATCGAGCCCTGGGCGTTCCACGCAAATCTTGGTTATAAACGGAATGAAAGCACTGAGGACCTACGGAGCGACATCTGGCATGCCTCCGTGGCTGTGGTCAGGACGTTGACTAAAAGCCTAAAACTGGTTGCCGACATCGGGATGGAGACAAACCAGGAAAAAGAGTTGACTACCGACCCGGCTTTTATTCTTGCCGGTGCTGTTTATTCGATCAAGGAACATGTAGATCTTGATCTGGGAGTCAAGTATGGTTTGACAAAACCGGAGACCAATTACTCGGTGCTGGCAGGCATTACTGTCAGATTTTGAATTGCCATAGCACAGACATCTCCGAGGAGGAAGCATTATGCACATCCCCGATGGCTACTTGGGGCCGGCCACCTATAGCGCCATGTATGTCGCGACCATTCCTTTTTGGGCCGTTGCCTCATGGAAATTGAATAAGACGTTAAAAGCAAAACAGGCGCCGTATCTCGCGCTTGGAGCGGCTTTCAGTTTTGTGATCATGATGTTCAATATCCCGGTATTCGGCGGTACAACAGGACACGCGACCGGGGCCACACTGATTGCCATTCTGCTTGGTCCCTGGGCTGCCATGATTTCTGTTTCAGTGGCTCTTGTTATTCAGGCGCTGCTGTTCGGAGATGGAGGCATTACCGCCATTGGCGCAAATTGTTTTAACATGGCGGTTGTCGGCGTGTTCACGGGCTATGGAATCTATCGCCTGATTGCGTGGGGGGCCGATGTGAACAATAGACGCCGGTTGACCGCTGCTGCGGTTGCCGCATATGTAAGCCTGAATATTTCTGCACTTGTTACCGCAATCCAGTTCGGCGTACAGCCCATACTAGAGAGATCTCCTGCCGGGCAACCTCTGTATTCGCCTTTTCCGCTGAGCATCGCAGTACCGGCAATGGCCATCGAACATCTGCTGCTTTTTGGCTTTGTGGAAGCTTTAGTCACGGTATTAGTGCTAAAATATTTTCAGAAACATGACCCCGAAATGCTGAAATGATAGAAAATAGCATCATCAGGTGAAGAGAAGGTAACGCGCGATGAAAACGATGAAAAAACACTGGATAGGCATCGGTATTTTGATATTGCTTACTCCGCTCGGATTGATCGTGCCGAAATGGTTCGGTGCAGAAGGAGCCTGGGGTGAGTGGGGGATGGACGAAATCGAAAAAATCGCCGGTTTTGTTCCCGAAGGCATGAAACTCCTTGCAGAAATATGGAAAGCTCCGTTGCCTGACTACGCAGTGCCGGGTCAGAGCAAGGGACCAGTTCTGGAGGGTTTCGGATACATTCTTTCCGGGGTCGTCGGGATCGCCTGTACAGCCGGCGTCATGTATGGTATCGCAAAGCTGTTGAGCAGAAACAGCAAGAGTAAACAATAACAATATACTGAAGGACGATTTTCGTGTCACAAACCCGGTTTCTGGATAAAACGCTTCTGGCGGTCGCGAACGTAGCGGAGCAGTCTCTGTTTTCCGAGGCCTATGCCCGTAAGCGGGGAATCCTCCAGAGGCTTGATGTCAGGATCAAAGTAGTCAGTTTTCTCGTCATTCTCGTTCTGATCAGTGTGCTTCACGCACCGCAATCGCTCTGGATTGCATACGGTTTGAGTCTTGTGCTCGCTGTGTGTTCACAGGTTCCGCTGGGTTTTTTTCAGAAGCGCGTCTGGTTGTTCGTCCCTCTTTTCTCCGCGGCGATTGTTCTGCCTGCTCTTTTGAATGTCATAACACCGGGGGAACCGCTCTGGATTCTGTTTACGCTGAAACAGTCGTATACGTGGGGGCCTTATGTCATACCCCAGGAAATAGCGGTTACCCGGCAGGGGGCCTGGGGCGCGATCACGTTTGTTTCTCGAGTTGCTGCGTCGGTTTCCTTTGCCATGCTGTTTGCGCTTACAACCAGATGGTCGCAGGTTTTTACCGGATTTCGGGCGTTGTTTGTCCCCCGCGTTTTTGTTATGACGCTCAATCTTACGGAACGGTATCTTTTCGTTTTTCTGCGGATGGTCCAGGACATGTACCGGGGACGAAAAAGCAGGACCATCCGGTCTCTTTCCGCGGCTGCCGACAGAAGCTGGACCGCGTCACGTATCGGTGTCACGTTCAGGAAAACCCTTGCGATGAGCGACGATGTATACAACGCAATGCTCTCCCGGGGGTTTCACGGAGAGTTCAGGTCCGTAAACAGGTTTCAGGCCGTTGCTCGTGATTATATCTGGCTGATGACAGTGATTTGCATTGGTGGTATATTGCTTTTGTTTGAGAGGGGTTTCTTTCGCTCATGAAGGCTTTTTGTCTGCGCAATGTTGTATATTCCTACACCCATGACGAAACAGTATTGAACGATTTGACCATCGATTTCCAACAGGGGGAGCGTACCGTCATTCTCGGCTCAAACGGGACGGGGAAATCCACACTTTTGTCTCTTCTCGATGGCCTTGTCTTTCCGGTCTCCGGGTCCATTCATGCTTTCGGGAAGCCCCTGACCGAAGAGAGTCTTGAACAGAAGGCATTTTCGATGGATTTCCGGAAGCGGGTGGCGTTTGTATTTCAAAACCCCGATGTCCAGTTGTTTTCTTCAACGGTCTGGGACGAAGTAGCATTTGGACCGCTTCAGCTCGGATTGCCGCTTTCCGAGATCAGATCCACGGTGGACTATCTTCTTGAAACGCTTCGCATAGCCGAGCTGCGCGACCGTGCGCCGCACACCCTGTCGGACGGGCAGAAAAAAAAGGTCGCCATCGCATCCAGTCTCGCTACCGACCCCGATGTGCTGCTTCTCGATGAACCCACGAACGGTCTGGATCCCAGGACACAGGTTTGGCTCATAGAGGTTCTGAACGAACTGCATAGGCGAGGAAAGACCATTATATCCGCCACACACGATCTGTCCATCGCCGGTGATATCGCGGAACGGGCAATTGTTTTTTCCGAAGATCATTCCGTGGCCGCAGACGGGGCGTTTTTTGATATAATTGCCAATGATGAATTGCTGCTCGCCGTCAACCTGATTCATGAGCATGCGCATCGTCACGGCGATAAAGCCCATGTGCACCGCCATGGACATTACGGACACTTTCACATGAACGGAGGCTTAAAGGACGACATGCATAAGGGACATTCACACAATCACGGCCATGGACACAGTCATGAGCATTCTCAGGAGGGGACGGAAACGCTCCGCAAGCTGCTGGCCATGCTGGAGCATTGGATCGACCATGATGACAGCCATGTAGAGCATTATCAGGAATGGGCGGCAAAGGCGAGTGAAGCCGGCGAGGAAGAAATTGCGAAAGAGATATATCTTGCGGTCAGTGAAAGCGAGCAGGTCAAGGGGCACCTCAAGCGGGCAAAGGCAATCCTGGCCGCCAAACTGGTGCTGCTGAAGTAACGTTGCGTATAGCGCATAACCGGCTCATTACTCGCTGAAACCGCATGCAGACTCACCTGCTGTCTGGTATGCAACAGCATCGAGGAGTTCTTTTATGAAAGAAAAACACCACGACGATCTGACTGATGTTATACGGTTTCACGGTCATCTCTGTCCGGGGCTTGCGCTCGGATACCGCGTGGCAAAGGCCGCGCTCAGGGAACTTCGCGCAGAGCGGCCGCAGGATGAGGAACTCGTTGCCGTCGTGGAGAATGATTCCTGCGCGGTCGATGCGGTCCAGTTTATTACTGGTTGCACGTTCGGCAAAGGAAATTTTCTTTTTCGGGATTACGGCAAGCATGTCTATACGTTTTATAACAGGCAGACCGGAAAAGGCATTCGTATATCCGAGGATTACCGGGGATTTGAGAACGATCCGCGTTTTGCCGAACTTAAAAAACGGCAGGATGCCGGCGAAGACGTTTCAGCTGAGAGAAAAGCATATCTGCTGGAAAAGGCGGACGCTATTCTCAAGGCAGATGAAGCGGAAATTATGGCCATAACGCCTGAGACATCGCTTCCTCCCGAAGAGGCGAAAATACACGGTTCTGTACGCTGTGCAGTTTGCGGCGAGAAGCTTATGGTGTCCCGCGGAAAAGAAAAAAACGGTAACATCGTCTGTATACCCTGTTTTCATGCCGCCTGAACGCTACTGCCTACCGGAAACCCGTAAACAGTAGCGCTCGCCGCATTTTCCCCCTCAGGAATATTCCAAAAACGAATAAGTACTTATTTCAACTACAATATTCTTGACAATACACCACGCTGAAGTTATTATAAACCAATTCTGCGACTCATCACAGCACATCATACGCCAGGAGGAAAACATGAAAAAGTTGATAATTTTTCCGCTATTTGCTGTATTGCTGTTCTTTGGATGCGCGAAGACGGTCCCTCTTCAGCAGTACGATGCTAAGGCTAAAGAAGTGGAAGATTTGACGATTCAAACCAGCAACCTTCAGGCACAGGTAAAGAAACTTACCGGCGATGTGGACACGCTGAAGAAAGACAATGAAACCCTGCAGGCCAGGGTAAAGGAACTTTCTCCAAAGGCGGAGAAGGCGGAACAGCTGGAAAAGGCAACCCAGACCTATCAGAATCTTGCCAAAAAGCTTGAAAAGGAAATTCAGGAAGGCCAGGTGCAGATTACGGAAATGAAGAACCGCCTGACCATGACCATGGTGGACAAGATATTGTTTCCTTCCGGCAGCGCACAAATCAGCAAGGAAGGGAAGGCTGTGCTCGATAAAGTGGTCAGCATCCTGAAGGACGTGCAGGATAAAAGAATACAGATAGAAGGACATACGGACAATGTCCAGATTGTGAGCGCGCTTAAAAAACGGTTTCCTACGAACTGGGAACTTTCAACAGCCCGCGCCACCGAAGTAGTGCGGTATCTTCAGGAACACGGCAATCTTGATCCGCGTCTGCTGTCTGCAACCGGCTATGCGGAATATCAGCCTGTTGACTCCAACGATACGGAGAAAGGGAAGTCTAAAAACCGCAGAATCGAGATTGTTCTGCTGCCGCTTCTAAAATAAGATTACGGTGTAGCAGTCGGATCTGCCTCAGGCAGCAATTCGAAGATGCCTTGTGCGGCTGTGCTAGAATATGCTTAGCTGCTCACTCGTGCGGAGAAAATAGTACAGATGTTTACCGGCATGGTGGAAGAGATGGGTGAAGTAAAAATGTTCAGGCGTGATGCGGGCGGTGTCCGGCTCACGATTTCAGCTTCCACGGTGCTTGCCGGCACGATGATCGGGGACAGCATTGACGTCAACGGAGTATGCCTCACGGTGGTAGAGAAGGGGAACGCAGATTTTTCGGCTGATGTAGCACAGGAAACCCTGAACGTGTCGAACCTTGGCAGCCTGCGCGTGGGCCAGAAGGTGAACCTTGAACGGGCGCTTCAGTTGTCGGGGAGACTAGGCGGACATCTGGTAACGGGCCACGTTGATGCCGTCGGGAGAATCAGGGAGAGGCGTCAGGAAGGACATTCGTGGCGTATTTTTATCGAATCGCCGCGGGATGCGCTCCGGTATATTATCAAGAAAGGCTCGGTTGCCGTGGACGGCATCAGCCTGACTGTTGCTGATGTGGATGCATCGGGTTTTTCCGTTGCCATGATTCCGCATACGGCGAAGCTCACGACGCTTGGTTTCAAGGCGGCGGGTGACAGTGTAAATCTGGAAACGGACATAATCGGAAAATATGTGGAAAAGCTGCTGTCCGGAAAGACTGAAGGAAGCCTGAATCTGGACTCGCTGAAAAAAGCCGGTTTTGCATAGGCGCAGAAAGATACAAAGCACGGCTTCCGGTGTAGAAACGGCGTGCCTTGTGCACAGCTTTCAGAGGTGAATACATGAAGTTCAATACTGTTGAAGAAGCTATCGAGGACATCCGAAAAGGAAAAATGGTGATCCTTGTTGATGACGAAGACCGCGAGAACGAGGGCGATTTGACAATGGCGGCGGAAGCAGTAACCCCGGAAGCCATCAATTTCATGGCTAAACACGGACGCGGGCTTGTCTGTCTTTCGCTCACCCCCGAGCGTGTAGAGCACCTGCAGCTTCCTCTGATGACCACGGACAACACCTCGTCTTTCGGTACGGCTTTTACCATTTCCATTGAAGCAAAAAAAGGCGTGACCACCGGCATTTCAGCGGCCGATCGGGCAACGACAATCCGTACGGCCATAAGTCCTAAAGCCAATCCTGAAGACTTGGCACGGCCCGGTCATGTATTTCCGCTTCGTGCAAAACCGGGAGGGGTGCTGCAGCGTGCAGGCCAGACGGAGGGATCGGTTGATCTCGCTAGGCTTGCAGGCCTCTATCCGGCAGGTGTAATTTGTGAAATAATGAATGATGACGGAACGATGGCGCGCGTCCCCCAGCTTCTGGACTTTGCAAAAAAATTCAGCCTCAAAGTTATTACCGTCAAAGACCTCATCGCCTATCGTGTGCGGAAAGAATCTCTTGTCCGCCGGGTTGCGGTTACCAAATTACCTACCAGCTACGGGGGGGATTACACAGCCATCCTGTATGCAAATGACATTGATCGTTTGAACCATATTGCTCTGGTGAAAGGTGACATAAAACCCGATGAAGAAGTGCTTGTCAGGGTCCATTCCGAATGTCTTACCGGAGACGTATTCGGTTCGCTTCGATGCGATTGCGGTGATCAGCTGCATAACGCTATGAAGATAATTGCACAGGAAGGCAAAGGGGTAATTCTGTACATGCGCCAGGAAGGCCGGGGCATCGGTCTTGAGGGCAAGCTGAAGGCGTATGAACTTCAGGACAAAGGCAAGGATACGGTCGAAGCAAACCTGGCACTCGGGTTTAAACCGGATCTCAGGGATTACGGTGTCGGGGCCCAGATACTGCGCGACATCGGCCTCAAGAAAATTCGGCTGCTTACCAATAATCCGAAGAAAATAATCGGTCTTGAAGGGTATGGTCTGGCCGTAGTGGGGCGGGTTCCCATTGAAATCCATCCGCACGAGAAGAATATCCGCTACCTCAAAGTAAAAAAGAGCAAGCTTGGTCATTTATTGGAAAAAGTATAATGTTTGATGAAGTGCCGGGCAGCGGAACGAAGTTCCGTCTGCGGTCGCAGATTTCTATGTCGCTCATTTCCCGGAGGATACTATGTCAAAATTGATTCAGGGTGATCTGACTGCTCAAGGGTTCAAATTCGGTATCGTTGCCGCCCGTTTTAATGATTTCATCACGAGCAAACTGCTGGACGGCGCGCTTGACGCTCTCCAGCGGCATGGCGCGTCTGAAGCAGACATCGATATCGTCAAGGTTCCGGGGGCTTACGAAATACCGCTTGCCGCGAAAGTGCTTGCGCAGTCAAAAAAATATAATGCAGTCATCTGTCTGGGGGCTGTTATTCGCGGCGCGACGCCGCATTTCGAGTATGTAAGCGCGGAGGTGACCAAGGGGATCGCAGCAGCTTCTCTGGAAACAAGCCTGCCGGTCATTTTCGGAGTACTTACCACCGATACCATCGAACAGGCGGTGGAACGGGCAGGCACCAAAAGCGGAAATAAGGGCTGGGATGCCGCACTTTCCGCCATTGAAATGGCAAATGTCATGAAACAGCTGGTATAGAACGCATCGAAATCATGAAACGACAGTCAGCAGACGATACCGTATGAAAAGGCGTAAAGCAAGGGAGCATGCGCTCCAACTACTATTCCAGCTTGACATGAGGAAAGACAAACCATCGGCATTCATCCTGAAGAATTACTGGGCTGAATATAATCCCGATGATGAAATTAAGGCATTTGCAGAAGAAATTGTAAAAGGAACACTCAAACATGTGGCGGCGATCGACAAACTGATCCGCCGGTGTGCAAAAAACTGGAGTCTTGACCGCATGGCTGTTGTGGACCGTAATGTGCTCAGAATGGCTGTGTACGAGATCCTCTATCGTCTGGAAATTCCTACCAGTGTTACTATCAATGAAGCCATTGAAATAGCAAAAAAATTCGGGACTGATGAATCAGGCGCTTTTGTCAACGGGATACTGGACAGAGTGGCCAGGGAAACCGGGAAACTCGAAGAAGGGAAAATCGAACACTAAACAGCGCTGTAGAATTTTTTTGCGGCGACTGCGGCCGGAAGATTTTTTTGTCATTAAATGTCTGCGCGCGCAGCAGTGACGGAACGATGAAGGTATTATTCCAGGATATAAAGAAACTTGAAACAGAAGCCCTCATCGTCGGTTTCTTTGAAGACGTCAGGCCTCTCAAGGGTCTTGCAGGGGAACTTGACTGGTTGCTTTGCGGTTCTCTTTCCAACCTTATTATTAGCAGAAAACTGAGCGGTTCGCTCGGAGATATTGCGCTGCTTACCTCACAGGGGAAATTGCCGGTTCAGAAGATTTTTATGCTTGGCCTCGGCCGCAGAGCGGATTTTTCTGCTTCAATCTTGCACAATGTGGCAATGACTGCGGCAGCCAGCGTGCTGGGGACGGGGGTCACACAAGCCGCACTCGAATTCTTCCTGCCGGCCAATGTATCCTATGACAGCGTTTTATCCGCCCTGAGCGAGGGATTGACGCAGGGCGCGCAGGGGCGTACCCTTGATGTATCCCTTCTTGCTCCAACTGCGACTGCGTATGAGAAACTTGCGCAATTGCTCCTGTAAGCATTATAGAGCTAAGCCCTTGCTCAATCAGAATGTAGGTTCCCGTACGAAGAAGTCGCTCCGTGAATGTGACAAAAAAATTATAGATACAAAGACAGGAGACCTTGATGATCCCTCGTTACAGCAGACCCGAAATGGCCGGGCTATGGGAGCCTGTGAATAGATATCAAGCATGGCTCGATGTGGAAATTCTTGCATGCGAGGCAAATGCCAAGCTGGGATTGATACCCGCAAAGGCCCTGGCGACCATTAAAAAAAAGGCGGACTTTGATGTAAAGCGGGTTGATGAGCTTGAACAAACGGTAAAGCACGATGTAATAGCCTTCCTTACCGCGGTTGGTGAAAAAGTCGGGCCTGAGTCCCGCTTTATTCATTTAGGCCTCACGTCTTCTGACGTGCTGGATACATCTCTGGCCGTGCTCATGCGCAGAGCGGCGGATATCATTATTGACGACATCCGGATTGTGCTAAAGGCGCTCAAAAAAAAGGCTTTACGATACCGCCATACGGTCATGATCGGACGATCGCACGGTATCCACGCCGAACCGGTCACATTCGGCCTGAAAATGGCCCTCTGGTATGAAGAAATGGGACGCGCTTTGGAGCGCATGCTGCGTGCCAAAGAGGTTATCAGCGTCGGCAAGGTTTCCGGCGCGGTGGGAACGTTTGCAAACATTGATCCTTTTGTAGAATCCTATGTCTGCAGGAAGCTCGGGTTGAAGCCGGAACCGGCGGCAACACAGGTGGTGCAACGGGACCGTCATGCGGAGTTTCTGTCTGCCCTCGCCCTTATTGCGTCGTCCATCGAGAAATTTTCAGTAGAGCTGCGTCATCTCCAACGGACCGAGGTCCTTGAAGCCGAAGAGTTTTTTTCAGCGGGGCAAAAGGGTTCGTCAGCCATGCCTCACAAAAGGAACCCGATATCAGCGGAGAATCTTACAGGCCTCGCGCGAGTGATCCGTTCCAATGCCTTTGCTGCTCTGGAGAATGTCGCTTTGTGGCACGAGCGGGACATAAGCCATTCGTCAGTTGAACGGATCATTATTCCCGACAGCACCATTCTGATTGATTATATGCTGATACGCTTCAGCAATCTGATTGAGCGCCTCTTTGTGTATCCCGAGAACATGCAGCGGAATATGAAAATTTCCAAAGGACTTTTTCATTCCGAGACCGTTATGCTGGCTTTGGTAGGCAAGGGTCTTTCCCGCGAAACTGCATACGCATTCGTGCAGAGAAACGCAATGGAAGTATGGAAGCAGGGCGGAGATTTTAAAGAACGCTTGAAAAGCGACAGCGACATCAGCAGCTATCTGAGCGACCGGGAAATTGACGATTGCTTTGACCTTTCGCATACGCTCCGCAAAATTGACTTTATCTTTACGAGAGTTTTTAAAAAAAGCCGGAAATGAACGTCACAGATTGGTATTCTGGCTGACAAAAAACAACAGAGGAATGATTATGTTTGACAAGCTTCATGAAGAATGCGGGGTATTTGGTATTTTCGGCCATCCCGACGCCGCGAATCTCGTGTATCTGGGGCTGTATGCACTCCAGCACCGGGGGCAGGAATCGGCGGGCATTGTTTCAAGCGATGGCAGCAGGCTTTATAGTGAAAAGGCCATGGGGCTCGTCGCAGATATCTTCAATGAAGACCGCATCAAAAGGCTGCCGGGACATACCGCGATCGGACACAACCGATATTCAACAACCGGCGAAAGCATCGCCATTAATATTCAGCCCATTCTTGCAAATTTTGCCCTCGGCAGTCTTGCGATCGCGCACAACGGCAATTTGGTTAATGCCGGCATTCTGAAGGATGAACTTGAAGCATACGGGTCTATTTTCCAGTCTACCATGGACAGCGAGGTGATAGTTCACCTCATTGCCCAGTCGCGCATGGCGACTCTGCCTGAGCGCATTGTGGACGCTCTCGGCCCTGTCCAGGGGTCATACAGCTTGCTGATGCTGACGCCGCATGAGCTGATAGCGGTTCGCGATCCGCACGGGTTCAGGCCCCTTTCGATCGGGGAATTGAACGGTGCCTACGTTGTCGCATCGGAAACATGCGCGTTTGATCTGATCGAGGCGAACTATATCCGCGATATCGCACCGGGAGAGATGGTGATAATCAACAGCAAGGGCATCCAGTCCACTTTTCCGTTTCCGCAGAAGCAGCCTTCACACTGCATATTCGAATTTATCTACTTTGCGCGTCCCGACAGCATGGTGTTCGGTCAAAATGTGTATTCCATCAGAAAAAAATTCGGACGGCAGCTGGCTCGTGAAACCTCAGTTCCCGCGGATGTTGTGATTCCCGTGCCGGATTCGGGCGTACCGGCCGCTCTCGGCTATGCCGAAGAGGCGGGGATACCCTTCGATACAGGGCTTATCAGAAATCATTACGTAGGGAGAACATTTATCGAGCCGCGCCAGAGCATCAGACATTTTGGCGTGAAAATCAAATTGAATCCCGTCAAGGACGCCCTGAAAGGAAAACGCGTGATCGTGGTGGATGACTCCATTGTGCGCGGCACCACAAGCAAAAAAATCATTAAAATGATCAGGAGCGCAGGTGCTACTGAAGTCCATATGCGCATCAGTTCACCGCCTGTGGGCTATCCGTGTTTTTATGGAATTGATATTCCTACGCGCCAGGAACTTATCGCCTCCTCGCACAGCATCGAGGAAATCAGAAAATATATCACCGCTGATTCTCTTGGCTATATCAGTCTTGATGGTCTCCAAAAAATTGTTCCGGAACGAGTAAACTTCTGTGCTGCATGCTTTGATGGAGAATATCCTGTCCCGTTTCCTGGTGAAAAAATTGCCCAAATGGGGTTGTTTGAGAAGGAATAAAACGCCTACGAAGGCTGCACGAGATGTGGTTCGATAAAAATGAGCGTGAGCTTGGAGCAGGAATGTTCAAAATGGTGCCGAGGCGCAGAATCGAACTGCGGACACGAGGCTTTTCAGGCCTCTGCTCTACCAACTGAGCTACCTCGGCATGATCTCGATGTGTCGGCAGGTCGTTAAAATAGCAGAGTGGAGGGCTGATTGTCAAGCTATTTTTCTCCCTGCCGAACCGGATTGCCATATTGGTTTTTTTATTTGCAATATATCCAATGCACATTTTTTTTAGTTCTATTTTTTTTCCCGGTTGTTTTCTCCTTCTTTTCATGAACATCTTGTATTGTAAGTGTTATTTTCTGCAACTCTTTTCGTCCTCAGAAAGTATTGCCTTGACTTTTAACCTGTAATTTTGGTAAAATTTTTTGTATCAATTTGATAAGAAAAGAAAAAAATGGCGAAAGAGACTTCCGAAATAGTCAAGCTGACAGAGCGCATCTCGAAGGATCCAAAATCAAAGCTTTTTGTACCTCTTGCAGAGGAATATAAAAAAGCAGGCGATCTGGAGATGGCAATTTATGTGCTTACGGAAGGATTGAAAAACAATCCCGGCTATATTACGGCACGGTCAATTTTAGGCAGACTTTTGCTTGACCAGGGAGACCTTGCCGGTGCCAAGAAAGAACTGGAAGAAGTCGTCAAGGTAATTCCTGACAATCTTCTGGCCCAGCGGAAACTGGGGGACATTTGCGCCCGTCAGAACAATTCAAGCGAAGCACTGAAACATTATAAATCGGTTCTTGCGCTGAATCCACGCGATACCGAGGTGGCTTCGCTTATTTCAAAACTTGAGGCCGCCTTGAATGCTTCATCTCCGAAACCAGAGCCGGCCACTCCTCCTCCGCAAGAACGGCAGGAAGTAAAACTGCCGCAAGAAGTTGCATCTGTTTCGATTCCGCTGACGGCGCAAGTACAAACTGAGGCTCCTGTTGAGGCGGCTCCAATACCTGTCGCTCCTCCAGCTGCGGCAGCGGAACCGGAACCGACTAATGTGGCCGAGCCGATGCGTCCAGCAGAACCCGTTTCGGAAGAAGTGCTTGCCCCAGTATCCGCGGTGGAAAAACAGGAAGAAAAATCTGTGGAAAAAATGCAGGATCTGGAAAAATCCGATCTTGAATTGCTGACCGTAGATTTTGATCTGCCTTCAGAGCACGTAGAAAATCAGGAACCTTCTTCGGAAAAACTTGCCGAAATTGCCGCAACATCGCACGATCAACCCAACGAAAAAGACGCAACGAATGAACTCTTTCTTACGGAAGCTGATTTATTTGCTGAATCACTGCAGGAAGATACCTCGTCTTCATCAAAAGAATCAGACAGCTTTGTGTTGGAAGAACCCATTCCGGCGCAAAACCCACCGGTATCCCAGAAAATTCCAGCGGAGGAATCTTCAGAAAAATCCGATGATTTTACAACTGATACCCTGGCAGAGCTTTATATTGCACAGGGATTTTATGAAAAGGCAATCGACATCTATGAACGAATGTTGGTGGACAACCCGAACAGCAGCAAACTGAAAGATAAGCTGGATCGGGTAAAGGCCATGGTCCTCTCTTCTGCCGCTCCTGAACAGGAAGAAACACCAAAAGGCTCGGCGGATATTTTTGCCGAACCACAGGTATACAGTGCGCAGGAAGAACCGCCGACCGGTTCTGAGAAAATATCGTTCTCCGCTGAACCATCAGACGAACCACCCGTTTTAGAAACAAAAGATATTCCTTTATCAGGAGAAGCATCGTCTCCAAGTGCATTTGCTGAACTCCCTGATCAGGAATTCGCCCAGGCGAAACCGGCATACACTGATTTTGAAGCAAGAGAGTACGTGCCGCCTGAACCGCAGCCGGAGTCACAACCGGAACCGCAGCCGAGTCCGGTAGAAACAAAGTCGGAGTTGGAGCATATTGCGTCCAAGTCGCCGACGACTCTCAGAAATGAAACCATACATCGTCTCGAAGCTTGGCTTAAGAATATCAAGAAGGAGACATAAATGTCCTTTTCCGACATTATCAGGCAGGTAGTTAATGGTACGGAAGGGGCGCTTGGCGCTCTTGTCGTCGGGCTTGACGGCATCCCGGTTGAAGAATATACCGTAAGCTCCGATATGGATTTACGGTCAATGACTATTGAATATTCTTCGCTTTTGAAAGAAATTGAGAAAGGATCCCAAATATCAGATATGGGGTCCACGAAGGAAGTAACGGTTATTGCGGACAAAGCAATGATTATGCTCCGCAGGCTCAACAGTGAATACTTTTTTGTTCTTATTTTGAAACCCGAGGGGAACTTCGGCAAAGGGCGTTTCCTTCTTCGGATGTCCGTTCCGAAACTGCTCAAAGAGTTTTAAGCAGGATTTTTTTCATTCATCTGCGTGCCAAACTGCCTTGGGCAGTTTTTATTTTCTGTGGGGGTGCCATGAAGATATTAGTGCTTCACGGGCCGAATTTGAATCTTCTCGGCAAGCGGGAGCCGGATGTTTACGGCTCTGTAACGCTTGACGATATCAATAAAAGAATTTCTGCACTGGCCGGAGAATTGGGTGTGGACGTGTCCTTTTTCCAGTCAAACCATGAGGGAGAACTGGTTCAGAAAATCCAGGACGCTATGGGTGTTTTTCAAGCCATCGTAATCAATCCGGCTGCCTATACGCATACCAGCGTTGCGATTCGTGATGCCATATCTTCACTGGACATCCCGGTTATCGAGACGCATATTTCCAACATCTATAAGCGTGAAAAATTCCGTCATCATTCGTTCATTTCGGGTGTCGCCGTTGGACAGATCGCCGGATTCGGACCGGAGAGCTATCTTCTTGCAGTACGAGCTGCTGCCGGGCTCGCGAAGGACGGCAGCAAGAAGTGAAACAGAGACCGGAACAAGGCCGGACATCCCGGCTCAAACGCGTGCTGAAAAGTTATGACTTCCACGCTTTTCTCGTGACTCGCCGTGAAGATGTCCGTTATCTTTCAGGGTTCACCGGTTCAGCGGGCAGCCTTCTGATTTCCGCCGACAGGTCTTTTCTGATCACTGATTTTCGCTATAAACTTCAGGCCCGCCTTGAGACCAGGGGATTTGCAGTTCATATCCAGAAAACGGATTTTTTTACAGCACTTCGGGACATAGCGGACCACGCAGGCTTGATCAAGATCGGTTTTGATGAGTCAGCCGTTACGGTGGAACAACTGAAGAAGCTCAAAAAACAAGGAGTCTCTTTAAAAGGCTGCCGGGATATCGTTGGACCGCTCAGGAAGCAAAAAGACGAGCACGAGCTGGCAAATATACGCCTTGCTGTTAAGCGGGCGGAGCAGTCTTTTCGTGAGCTAAAAAAATATATCAAGCCGGGCATTACCGAGCGTGAAATTGGCCTGAAACTTGAACACATCATGAGAGAGCATGGATCGAGAAAACCGGCATTCGATACGATTGTGGCATCCGCGCGCAATGGCGCCATGCCGCACGCGTCGACTACCAACCGGCGTTTGAAAACTGGCGATCTGGTTACGATTGATTTCGGAGCAGAAGCGAACGGGTATTTCAGCGATATAACAAGAACGTTCTGTCTGGGAAAACCGTCTGCCAGGCAGCAGGAAATCCATTCCCTGGTTTTACATGCACAGGCATCCGCAATCAAGGCGATCCGTCCCGGCGTCACTTGCAAATGTATCGATGACGGAGCGCGGGATATTATCGAAAAAGCAGGTTATGGGAAATATTTTGGCCATGGCACCGGTCACGGCGTAGGTCTTATGGTTCATGAAGAGCCTACCATTTCATTCCGGTCCCAAGACCGAGTTACTCAAAATATGGTTTTTACTGTCGAGCCAGGTGTATACATTCCCGGATGGGGCGGCGTAAGAATTGAAGATATGGTTCTAGTGACGGATACGGGCATGAATGTCTTAACCACGTTGCCGAGAGAGCTTGATGGGCTTGCACGGTTATAATGTTACCGGATCAGAATTTGTAAAAAGCTATTTGTGCTAACCCCGCATACGGGGCGGCATTGCCTGCAATGAGGGAAGTATCGTGGATTTAGAATCTATTCAAAAAATCGTGGATGATTTTTGTCTGCACAGTCCGCTGAACGTAATAGAGGAGCTTGGTTCCCTGAAGATTTTTGAACACCCGCTGGTGTCAGTCGCCTCGGCGGAAGACGGTCTCTTCGATGAACTGAAAAAAGACGATATTGTAGGACCTCAGCACCTGTCTCCGAAAGAATGGCTGGCAAGCGGCAGGGCAGTGATTGTTTATTTTTTGCCTTTTACCGAACGAATTCGCAAAGCAAACCGGGCAGCTAATCTACCGGCCCGTGAATGGCTGTATGGCCGTATTGAAGGCGAGCAATTTAGCGTCGCATTGCGAAAATATCTTGTTCAATGGTTTTTAGAGCAGAACTATGAAGCCCTGGCACCGACCTTGGACGGACGCTTTACGGTGACGAACCGAAGAAGCAACTGGTCGGAAAGACATGTTGCGTATGTTGCGGGACTGGGGACACTCAGCCTGAGTTGCTCGCTTATTACCATGCAGGGATCAGCGGGCCGGCTGGGCAGCATTATTGCCAGCGCCGAGCTTTCTCCGACGAAACGTTTCTACAAGACGAAGGATGAACACTGCACTCAATGCGGCGCGTGCATAGTAAGATGCCCTCCGCTTGCAATCAATGAACACGGCAAAGACCATGCTGTTTGTTCGGATTACCTTGATCGTGTTCTGGCGCGGTATCGTCCCCGGTACGGCTGCGGAAAATGCCAGACCGGGGTGCCTTGTGAGGACCGGATTCCGCTCAGCACAGGGCATCGGCCATGAGATAAATTAATTCTTATTTACAAGTCAGCATAACTACGGAAAGAAGGAAAGGAAGGGAACAAGAACGTGCCGGTATCTACTGCAGAATTTAGAAATGGATTAAAAATTGAGATTGACGGGGAACCTTATGTTATTGTGGAGTTTCAGCATGTGAAACCCGGCAAAGGCGGGGCTTTTGTGAGAACAAAAATAAAAAGCCTCAGAACGGGAAACGTGATCGACCGTACCTATCGTTCGGGTGAGAAGGTTGATGTCCCCCAGCTGGAAGAAAAAACAATGCAGTATCTTTATGCGGCGGACAAAGACCGCGTCTTCATGGATACAACCTCCTATGAACAGGTTTCCATGAACGAACAGCAGCTCGGCGACAGCATTAACTACCTTAAAGAAAATATGGAAATTAAAGTTCTGTATTATAAAAATCGCCCTATTAATATTGATGTGCCGATGTTTGTGGAACTGGCAATTGCCGAAACAGAACCTGGGGTGCGGGGCGACACGGCATCGGGCGGGTCGAAGCCAGCCACCCTTGAGACAGGTGCAGTGGTCAAGGTGCCGTTCTATCTGAATGAGGGTGACATCGTAAAAATTGACACCCGCACCGGAACATTTATTGAACGAGTAAAGAAATGAGCTCTGCCCGGCGCCAATCCGACGATGAAAAAAAAGGAGTGGTCATGAACCTGAAAGAAATCAAAGAACTGATAGAAATGCTGAAGGGCACCGACATCTCGGAACTGGAAGTGGAGCGTTCCGGAGTAAAGGTAAAGCTACGAAAAGGCGGTGAGGTGACATTACATCAACCCGTTCCACGAGCGGAATATCAATATCCCCCGGTTCTTGTTCCGATGAAACCGGAGACTCCGATGCCGGCGGCAGAAAAACCGGCAGAAACGACCAAAGCAAATCAGACTGTGGTGACAGCGCCCATTGTTGGGACGTTCTACCGCGCATCAGCACCGGACAAGCCGCCCTACGTGCAAGCCGGCGACATTGTGAAAAAAGGCCAGGTGCTGTGCATCATTGAAGCGATGAAGCTTATGAATGAGATCGAATCAGAATCTACCGGAAAGATTGTCCAAATCACCGTAGAAAACGGCCAACCCGTAGAATACGGGCAGACGCTTTTTGTGATTGAACCGGCGTAAAGCAGTACTGTTCTCGAACTGTGAAAATACGATTCAAGGAGTAATTGCGTGTTCAAAAAAATTTTAGTCGCCAATCGCGGCGAAATCGCACTCCGTATTATACGTGCCTGCAAGGATATGGGCATCAGGACGGTTGCAGTGCATTCCACTGCTGATGCAAATTCACTCCATGTTCGGTTTGCCGATGAGAGCGTGTGCATTGGTCCGCCGAAAAGTGCGGACAGCTACCTTAACGTGCCTGCCATTATTAGTGCGGCCGAAATTACTGACGCAGAAGCAATCCACCCCGGCTACGGTTTTCTTGCCGAAAATGCCAGTTTTGCGGAAATCTGCAATTCTACCGGAATTCGGTTTATCGGTCCGAGCCCTGAAAGTATCAAGCTCATGGGGGACAAAGCCAAAGCGCGCGAAACGGTAAAAAAGTCGGGAGTCCCCGTGCTTCCGGGCAGCGACGGCATTGTGACGGAGGAAAACAGCGCTGTTGAAATAGCCCGTGAACTCGGTTTTCCGGTGATCGTCAAGGCAGCGGCAGGCGGAGGCGGCAAAGGGATGCGGGTGGTGATGGAAGAGGCGGAGTTCGGGAATGCCTTTATCATGGCCCAGACCGAAGCGCTGGCCGCTTTCAGCAATGCCGATGTGTATATTGAAAAATACATTCTGCAGCCTCGCCATATAGAAATACAGCTGATGGCTGACGAAAAAGGGAATGCGGTATATCTTGGCGAACGGGAGTGCTCTATTCAGCGCCGGCACCAGAAACTGATAGAAGAAGCGCCATCCGTCATTGTGGATGAAAACCTGAGAAGAAAGATGGGCGAAATGGCAGTTGCCGTTGCTAAGAGAGTGAAATACCGCAACGCAGGCACCATAGAGTTTCTGATGGATGAGAACAGAAATTTCTATTTTATGGAAATGAACACGAGGATACAAGTCGAACATCCCGTGACCGAAATGGTGACCGGCATCGACCTCGTCAAGGAGCAGATCCGGGTTGCCGCCGGCTTGCCTCTTTCTTTCACACAAGATCAAGTCAGCATAAAAGGGCACAGCATCGAGTGCAGAATTAACGCAGAATGTCCGGAAAAGTTTACACCGTGCCCGGGAAAAGTGACCGCCTTTAATCCTCCTGGCGGACCGGGTGTGCGGGTCGACACGGCGGCGTACACGCAGTATGTGATTCCGCCGTATTACGATTCTCTGATCGCAAAGCTGATTGTGCATGCTGAGACCAGAGAGGATGCTATTGTTAAGATGAACCGGGCACTTGATGAATTCATTGTTGAAGGTGTTAAAACAACCATTCCGGTGCACAAGAAGATTCTTGCAGAACAGGATTTTCAACAGGGGAACATTTCCACCAAATTTATGGAGCGGTATAATGTTTCCGCCAAATAAATTATCAGGGCTGTGCCTCATCATCGATCAGGACATGCTTCGCACGGAACCTGAGCAGGCCATGCAACAGGCTCTGTCTGCTGGCGTGACTTTTTTCCAATACCGGAATAAACAAGGAACGCGAAAAGCGATTTATGAAATATCCTTGCAGCTTGCCCGATTGGCCCGCACGGCAGGCGCCCTGTTCGTCGTAAACGACCACACGGACATCGCGGCCGCGGTAGATGCGGATGGCGTCCACTTAGGGCAGGATGATCTTCCCCTCGTCTGTGCGCGGAAGCTGTTGGGGAGTAAAAAAATCATCGGGATATCGACCCATACTGTTGAACAGGCGCGGGAAGCTGAGGCGGCAGGAGCCGACTATATTGGATTCGGGGCAGTATTCCCAACGCCGACAAAGGAAGAGGCTGTTGCGCACGGACTTGAACTGCTGTCTGCCGTGAAAAAGGCCGTTTCAATTCCCGTTGTCGCGATTGGCGGCATTAATCAACAGAATATTCAAAAAATTGTGGAAGCAGGTGCTGACGGTGCAGCAGTTATTTCGGCAGTACTGTCCGCTCCCAATATAAAACAGGCGGCTGAAGAACTGATTCATGGCATGCATGAAACAGGAACCGGAAGCCGGAAGGTCAGAGGCGTTTCATGAAAAAAATCATCTCTCTTATAGTGCTCATTCTTTTTGGCATGATGGCAGGATGCTCACGCCAAAACGAAAATATTGTCAAAATCGGCGCAGCAGGACCCATGACGGGAAGTGAAAGCAAAATGGGTTTGGACCTTAAAAACGGGGTTGAACTCGCCATATCTGAATGGAACGCAAAAGGCGGCGTTCTCGGCAAAAAGATCGAACTGGTGGTGGGAGACGATGCTGCGGACCCTAAACAGGCAGTGTCCATAGCAAACAAATTCGTAAACCAGAAGGTAGATGCCGTTGTTGGCCACTGGAATTCGAACTGTTCCATCAATGCGTCTCCTTTTTATCATACGGCAAAGATCGTCATGGTCAGTCCGGCGACGACCAACCCTCGCCTGACGCTGCAAGGGTTTAAAACGGTCTTCCGCGTTTGCGGTACTGATGAACAGCAGGGCAGTGTGGCGGCCCAATTTGTTCTCGGCAAATTGAAGTTGAAGAAAGTTGCGGTTATCCATGATCAGACAACGTACGGACGCGGTTTGGCTGATATTTTTAAAAAGGCCCTTGGCGATAAAGTGCAAGTCGTTTATTACGGCGGAGTCGCACCGGGAGACCCCGATTATAAAGCGGTGCTTACTTCGATAAAGGAAAATAAACCGGAGCTGTATTTTTTCGGCGGAGTTTATCCTGAGGCAGGCAGACTCGTGCGACAGGCGAAAGAGATCGGGATGAACATACCAATGCTGACCGGCGACGGTGTTTATGATCCGACGTTCCTGCAAATAGCGGGAAAAGCTGCAGAGGGAACGTATGTGACGTTTGGAAAGGAACCCTTGGGGCTTGCTTCGGCCAGGTCATTTTTGCAGAATTATAAAACAAAATACGGTGAACCCGGTCCCTATTCGATCTATGCGTATGATGCGGCAAACATTCTTCTGCAATCAATTGCGGCGGCGAATACCACCGACGGAACCAAAGTCGCCGAGCATATAGCAAAATCGACGTTTCAGGGGGCGTTCGGAACCATATCATTTGATCAGCATGGGGACGTGGCGACAGCTCCCTATGTCGTATGGCAGGTAAGAAACGGCCAGTTTA
This sequence comes from Nitrospirota bacterium, assembly GCA_963663225.1. GTDB lineage: Bacteria > Nitrospirota > UBA9217 > UBA9217 > UBA9217 > JBAZLV01. Next base: position 2,473,735 of record OY760142.1, read on the forward strand.
AACAGCTCCAGTAAACCAAAAGGTATTTGAAGTATGTTTACCCAGCAGCTTATCAACGGGCTCGCTTTGGGCGCAGTCTATGCTCTCATAGCGCTCGGTTACACCATGGTTTACGGCATTCTCCAGCTCATCAATTTTGCTCATGGTGAAGTATATATGCTCGGTGCGTACGTGGGCATTATCATGCTGGGTGTGCTGACTGCACTGGGATTGCCCTCCTTTAGTTTGCCGCTTTCGATTGCAATCGCTATCCTTGCCGCCATGTTTTTTTGCGCTTCCTACGGAGCCGTGATCGAACGGGCTGCATACCGTCCTCTCCGGAATGCAGCCAAACTTGCACCGCTCATCAACGCCGTTGGCGTCTCAATAGTTCTTCAGAATGTTGTAATGCTTGCTCAGGGAAAAGAGTATAAAAACCTTCCTCCCATGCTTCCTTCAGAAGGCATGAACATTTTCGGCGCGAACATGTCCCCGGTACAAATATTCATTCTGACCGCTTCCGTTCTGATCATGACAGCCCTCCATCTGTTTATTACGAAAACAAGGTTGGGAAAGGCGATGCGGGCGACATCCCAGGACCGCATTATGGCGGGGCTGGTCGGTATTGATATCAACCGGATCATTTCTGTTACTTTTATGATCGGTTCCGCACTTGCCGCAGTGGGCGGCGTTATGGTGACGCTGTACTACGGCGTTGTACATTTTTTCATGGGTTATATCGCGGGGGTCAAGGCATTTACTGCCGCCGTGCTGGGGGGGATCGGCAGCATTCCCGGGGCAATGCTCGGCGGGTTCATGCTGGGACTTATTGAAAATTTTGGCGCAAGTTATTTGTCAAGCGTCTATAAAGACGCTTTTGCATTCATTGTTCTTATTATTACCCTGATCATCCGCCCTGCAGGTCTCCTCGGGGAAAAAAATGTTGATAAAGTATGATCCCGTGCGCTTGGACAGCATTGAGGCGCTTAGTTCCCGGTTTTTAAGTTTCAATCAGGGACTTGATGTCCGATAGTTTTTCCTCCACAGCTTTTTTACCCCGCCGGAGCAGTTCTTTCGGTTTTGAAAGATCGTGCAAGGCAATTCCCTTGGCATTGACCTGAATAACGGCGTCCGCCAGTTTTTCTTCTTCCCGTGCGTTTTTGGCTGCCCAAAGAGCCGACAGGTGCATGGCAATTGTAAAGATCGTATCATACTGTTCTAATTCCAGGGCTTTATCATTAACATTCACCGCAATGACTTTGTCCACGCCTAATTCCTCGCGCACCGTTTTGACCGGTACCAGGCTTGCCACGCCTCCGTCGATTAGCATCTTTTTGTTGATTTCCGTGGGAGTAAAGATAATTGGCAGGCTGCAGCTTGCCTGGACAGCTTTTGCCAGAGAGCCGCTGGTAATGCTGACTTTCTCTCCGGTGTGAAGATCAGCAGCGACGGCGGCAAAAGGAACAGTCAGGGAAGAAAACTTCTTGACCGGCAGTATCCGCTCCATAAAATGAAAAATTCCTTCGCTGGACACTAGCCCTTTTTTGGGAAGAGTAAATTTCAGGAGGTTGTTCCAATTTGTTTTGAGTGCGATGCGCTTGATTTCAGAAATCGGCATGCCGGCGGCATACAAGGCGCCGACCATGCTGCCGACGCTGGTACCTGCGATCGCGCGAATGGGGATATTTTGACGTTCTAAAACGTCCAAAACCGCGATATGCGCTATACCGCGTGCGGCCCCACCGGAGAGCGCCAGCCCGAGTCCCGAGTGTTTCCTCATTGCCCCGCAACCCTGTTCCAGCCTCTGCTACTGTTGTTGATATGCGGCACGAGGGATAGAAAATCAGGCATCTCTATTTTCCCGGGAACTTTTTCATTGCACTTTTGAGATGCATGCTCATGTCTTCGAAGGCATGAAGCATATCAAGGTACGTCGAAGATGCCAATGAGCAGCATTTTGCATTTACAAGACGCACTTCATGCAAGGTTGAAAATTCGATGGTCATACGGGCGATTGCATCGCTTACGGCAATAACGCTTTCTATGATTGCTTTTTCTCCGGTTACCGCTGCATCACCTGCTTTTTTGAGAGCGTCCTGAACGTTCGCGAACAATTGTTGAGCTTCGGTGATGGCCTTATCGGTAAACAACACGCTTCCCTTAATCCGTTTGCGGATATTTTCAATTAGGCGCATGGTGCTGGTTGCTATGCATTTGATGTGTGAGGGGACAACCAGCAGAGACCGTGCCTCTTCGTTTGTTGCCGCCATTTTTGCGAGAGACGCAATAATCTGCACTTCTTTCGCCTGGATTTCCTGTGCGAGTTCATCTGCCTGGCTTAGGGATGAAAGTTTATTTTTTGAAAATGCATCTTCTGCAAGGCCTACGAGTTCCCGTACTTTGTGCAACGTCAGGTACATATCATGCTTGATGTCTTTCAAACTTTGTTCCGCCATGAATACATCCTCCTTCGTTTAACGTATCGGTAATAGAAATGCTGGTGTGCAAGTATACAGCAGAAAAATCGTCGTCATTTTAACATATTTTGATTATTTTCACAGGTTTTTTCTTGACTTCAGCAAAAGCCGCTGGTATAACCTGAACTATATCCATATCTCCTGTTTCTGGAGCTGGTCATGCCTTTTTTTGCCGGAGAAATATTCGTTAGTGACGTTCATAAGAAGCCGGTGCTTGATCAGACCGGAGAGGAAATTGGAAGACTCAAAGACATTATTGTGGGCATTGGCGAACCCTTTCCTGCCGTTACCTTCCTTGTCGTCGCCTCCGGCACCAACCTGTACCTTCTTCCCTGGGACCGCGTCAATCTTTTCAGCAAACGCGTTATTACGGCCAATCTTCGGGCAAACGACCTTACGGCGACTTCACCCTCATCAAATGATATTCTGATCTGTCGGGACCTTCTGGACAAGCAGATAGTAGACATCAACGGCGCCAAACTGGTACGGGTCAATGATCTGGAACTCGGAGATGTAAACGGTAAACTCTGTCTTGTTGCAGCAGACATCGGTCTGAGAGGTCTGCTGCGCAGACTTGGTGTGGAAAAAAAAGGCGAGCAGCTGCTAGCCTTTTTAAAATATAAACTGCAGCATAAGCTTATTTCCTGGCATTATGTTCAAACCATCGAACCGAAAGTTGCACGGCTTACCTTGACGGTCTCCGGGAAAAAGGTCTCCAGCATGCATCCCGCTGACCTTGCAGAAATCATCAGCGAAGTGTCCCAGAAGGAGCGGACAGCTATATTCGGCACACTCGATGTCGATACGGCGGCCGAAGCCCTGCATGAGCTGGAACCGCGCGTTCAGGTGGATATTATCGACGATATGTCCAAGGAACGGGCGTCAGACATTTTGGAACGGATGCCGCCTGACGAAGCAGCGGATGTGCTTGGCGATCTCCCCGAAGCCAAAGCACAGGAACTTATTAATCTCATGGAGAAGGAAGAAGCAGAGGACGTGCAGGAGCTTCTGGAGCATGAAGAAGACACCGCGGGCGGTCTTATGACCACCGAGTATCTTGCGTATCCTCCGGACATGACCGTAGAAGAGGCAATCAAAGAGCTTCGACTTGAAGCACCGGACGTGGAAACTATTTACTATCTCTACGTTCTGGACAAAGAAGAAAAGATTATAGGAGTGCTATCGCTCAAACATCTGATTCTTGCTTCATCGCATACGCTCTTGGGCGATATTATGATTACCCCCCCCAAGACACTCCCCCTTGAAGCAGAGAAAAAAGATGTCGCAGAGTTTATTTCCAAGTATAATCTTCTTGCTGCTCCGGTGGTTGATGAAAACATGGTCCTAAAAGGGATTGTGACCGTGGATGATGTGCTGGATTTCCTCCTGCCGACGGCCTCCCGCAAGAAACGACGAAAAAGGTAATTGTTTGCAATACATTCCTAGAAGCACAAACACCGTATGTCTTGAAGAGGAAGAGTTTCGTGTTTGATCGTAAGAAAATACTTGTTTTTCTCTCCGTTCTGGGCCCTGGTATTATCACTGCCAATGTGGATAACGATGCCGGAGGCATTGCCACATATTCGGTCGCAGGCGCGCATTTCGGTTATTCACTTTTGTGGACACTGATACCTATTACGGTTGCGCTGATCGTCGTCCAGGAGATGGTTGCACGCATGGGAGTAGTAACTGGCAAAACGTTAGCGGACCTCATCCGAGAAAATTTTGGTGTGAAAGCTACCTTTTTTCTCATGCTGAGTCTTCTCATCGCGGATATGGGGAACACCGTTGCCGAATTTGCCGGTTGGGCCTCAGCCATGGAAATATTTGGTGTGAGTAAGTATATCTCTGTGCCAATAGGTGCTTTTGCGGTCTGGCTCCTTGTCGTTAAAGGTACCTATCGGTTTGTAGAACGTATCTTTCTCATTGCCTGCACCGTTTTTTTAACGTATGTAGTCTCTGCTTTTTTGATCCGTCCGCCATGGGGCGAGATTCTGGTCAACACGGTAAAACCATCCTTCGATTTTAACCCGTCCTATCTCATGATGCTTATCGGCGTGGTTGGTACGACCATCGCCCCTTGGATGCAGTTTTATTTGCAGTCTGCCGTCGTGGAGAAAAATATTAAGGTGGAAAACTATGGTGTATCACGCATGGATGTTATTGTAGGCTGTATTATGACAGACGTGATAGCCTTTTTCATCATTGTTGCCTGTGCTGCAACTATGTTTGTAAACGGCATCAAAATAACCGATGCAAAAGACGCGGCGGTCGCACTTGCCCCTCTTGCAGGGTCTCACGCCTCGGTTCTGTTCGCAATCGGTCTTGCAAACGCGTCGCTTTTTGCCGCCTCAATCTTGCCGTTGGCAACAGCCTATTATGTATGTGAAGGCATGGGATGGGAGTCCGGAATTGATAAGAACTTTAAAACTGCGCCGCAATTTATGTGGCTGTACACCGGGATTATCGCTGTAGGGGCCTTGATTATCCTTATTCCCAATGCGCCATTGGTGCCTATCATGCTCATCTCGCAGGTGGTAAACGGCGTCATGTTGCCGTTCGTACTAATCTTTATGCTTTTGTTGATCAACAACAGGGATATTATGGGGGAATATGTTAATTCACGCTTCTTTAACGTCATCGCATGGGCAACTGTTGTAGTTATGGTAACATTGACGCTTGTTTTAGTGGTGACGTCCTTCCTGTGATCCGCATTCCCTATGGAGAAACGTTCTCATAAGAAATCACGTCCTTTACTCCTGCTTCCTTAAATCCTTTTAAACGCAACACGCAACTCTCGCATTTCCCACACGCCGTATCGCTGTTTTGGTAACAGCTCCAGGTGAGATGCAGCGGTGCACCCAGCGATGTGCCTGTCGTGACTATTTCCGATTTTTTCATGTGGATGAGAGGTGTAATGATGTCAATCTTGGTTTCCGGTTTGGTGCCGGTCTCAATGACTTTACTGAATGCCTGATAGAATATCTCCCGGCAATCGGGATATCCAGAACTGTCTTCTTCAACAGCGCCGATGAATATTGCAGTGGCACCGATGACCTCCGCCCATGATACCGCGATGGACAGAAGGTGTGCGTTTCGAAAGGGAACATACGTCACCGGGATTGCATTTTTTTGAGTTTGCAGCGCAGCATGCTGAATGGTTGCCTCCGGAACGGAAATATTAGTGTCTGTGAGCGCCGACCCGCCAATTACTTTTAAATGCTCAATGCTCACGATGAGCCGTTTTTCAGCCTTGTAAAAATCCGCAATATCGTTAAACGCGCGCAATTCGCGGGCTTCTGTTCTTTGACCGTAATTGATATGCAGAAAGGCCGTTCGGTATCGTTCATGCGCAATTGCCGCTGCAACGCAGCTGTCCATGCCGCCGCTGACCAGAATGATGGCAAGATCCTTTTTCATGTTCCAAGTGTACCAGTCTAGAGAGCAAAATTCCACTGCTTTTTCCTTCAGATGGAAAATCATTAGACTTTTATCCTTATATAAGATATGCTTCCTTTGTGGATTGAAGAGAGTGTTTCAGCTCTAATGCGAGTCTTGCATGCTTTTCTGAAAAACTGTTTTTTGCGTTCATCAGAAGAATAAGCGCAAGAAAGGACGTGATTATGGAAGCAGAATTAAATCGAAAAGTTTTTGAAGATTTGAGTTATGGATTGTATATCGTTTCTTCTTTTAATGCAGATCGTTTGAATGGGCAGATTATCAATGCCGCCATTCAGGTTACATCCGATCCGCCAAGAGTAGCAGTGATCATCAATAAAAAAAATCTGACTCATGAATATATTCTCGCAAGCAAAGCATTTGCCATATCCGTACTGGAGGAGACAGCGCCCTTGACTTTTTTCGGTCCATTTGGTTTTCGATCCGGCAGGGACATTAATAAATTTGCCAAAGTCCAGTTTAAAAAAGGAACTACCGGTTGCCCTCTGGTCATCGAACATACCCTTTCTGTTCTGGAGGCGAGGGTTATGGAGCAAATTGATTTGGGGACACACACGATTTTCATCGGGGACACAGTGAGTTCCGAAGTCTTAAAGGACGGCAATCCGCTTAGTTATCAATACTATCGTGAAATCTTGAAAGGGAAATCGTCCATTAATAGCCCTACCTATATATCTGGAAACTAATAGTGTGGCTTTGGCTGGGAAGATGATTGCTCGGGAAACAAAGTGAGCCGGTTCTTTTGTTTTGTCCGACCATTGCCGAATGCCTGCTTGCAACCACTATGACATAGAATCTCCGAGATTAATCAGAGAGGAATGCGGTAGATCGTGAGATGTCGCGTTAATCAAGGAAGGATTTCGCTGCTATCGGTAGAACACCACTGACTTTCGATGGCTCAAAAAAAATACTGTTAAGAAGTCAATTCGGCAAGCCGCTCAGCATTTTTTATGATAAATTTCCCATCGCTATCGGTTACCAATCCGTCTTTTTTCAATTTGCTGAATGTTCTGATTGAAGTTTCAACAGTCGTACCGACCATATCCGCAATGTCCTGCTTGGTCAGCCGCATGTCGATCAACATTCCTTCGGTCGTTTTCACTCCGACCTTGTCTGACAATTTAAGAAGAAGGGACGCTATCCGCGCTTCCACTTTTTCAAGGGCGATATTTTTCAAAGAATCATGGGAATTTTTCATCCGGTCGCCAAGCCGAAGTGTGATGGAATACATGAAGTTTGGAAACTGATCAATGAGACGGGCCAGATCTTGTCTGGATATTTTGATTACCTCGGTATCTTCCATCGCAACTGCATTGGCGGGGTAGGGAATATTTCGCAAAACAGCCACGCCGCCGAAAATATCCTGGGGAGAAATGATTTCGAGGATCAGTTCCTTGCCTTCATTCGAAAGTTTGGTAATTTTAACTTTTCCCTTCGCCACAATATAAAACCATTCCGGCATGTCTCCTTCCGAAAAGATGTCTTCTTTTTTTCTAAACTCCGTTGTGCTGAGGTGAGGTTGAAGCCCTCTCAGCTCTTTATCGGTCAGATTTTTAAAGAGGTCAATTTTTTTTAAATTTATCATTTGTTGTTTACCGCACGTCCTGCCTATGTGGATTATGTGTCAGTAACCTTCTTTATTTCGAATGTTGATTTCATCCTGCAGCAATCTGTTGTAAATTTGAACCACCTGTTGTTCCGTGGAATCCGGCGTCCCCGTATTGTCGATAACATAATCTGCATATGCCCTTTTTTGCGCAAGAGGCATTTGGCTGCGTATTCTGGCTATGGCATGCGAGCGGGTAAACCCGTCACGCAGGAGAAGACGTGCTATCTGTTGCTCTTCCTCGGCATATACGACGACCGTTTTATCCATATTACGGTAATAACCTGTTTCAATAAGCAGGACTGCATCAAAGATGATTATCGCTGCGGGCTGTCGGTCGCGTATATGAGACACTTGGGCATGAAAGGAGTCAAAAACCTTCGGGTGCATACAGCGATTAAGCCATGCCCTTTTTTCAAGATCATTGAATACAATCTCTCCTAGTTTTCTACGATCAATGCATTTATCAGGGAGAAGAATGGCGGTTCCAAAATAATCTATCACCTCTTGGTTTGCAAGTTGACCGGGTTCTAAAAGTTCGTGTACAATCCGGTCGGCATCAATAAGATGTGTGCCGAGTCTTTTGAATATCCTGGCAACGAGGCTTTTCCCGCTCGCAATGCCGCCGGTTAATCCTACTATAAGCATCGGCTTTCTCTTTCCTTATGCCCGGACATTAAAAAGGACATTGTACGGATGAATATATCTTCGGCTCATTTATATCATTCGTATTAAGGTGACTACGGTATTGAATACCCAATAGAGCATCCAGAGACTTTTTATTATACCACCGGTAAGAAAAACGAGGTAGTCCATATTCTCCGCAAGATAAACATAAATAAGGAGTGCGGAGAAAAAAATATTGAACAAATAAATAAGCGGGTAGGAGAAAAAAACGCCGTATTCATGAATATCTGTTTGGTCAGTTTGGAGGAAGATCAAGGTTAGCACGAGGTGAAAAGCGAACGTGGAGCCGGACAAAAATACCAGTACAATGATTACTGCGTCTTGAAGATTCGCGCTGCGTGCGAGCCAGTACAGGATGAGCGCAAGAAAGGTATAAAGCGGAAAGAAGTAGGGAGCGAGGGTGATAATAAAATTCGATTTCGTTATGGTAACGCGTCCGCCTCTGTTGCTTGCATGGATAGATTTGACGGATCCGCCGAAAAGTACGGCAAAGAATGCATGGGTAAGCTCATGCCCCACAACATACGTAAGAATTGGTTTCTTAAAAAGTATATGAGCAACCAGATATGCAAGGCAACCGGCTGAAAAATAATAAGGAGTGCTTAATTTATATTGAACAGTTAGAAGGGTGGATCCAAACTGCCAGGTAAATCCGATACAAAACGGAGCAAGTGCAATGCCGAACATAATTTTGAGTATTTTTTTTGTCATCGTTTACGGTATAGAAAAATGAGACTGAATCTTTCGACGCTTTAGGCCGGCAATTTTGGTTTAGTGCCTTTTTACAGTAGATTTTCAAGAAGAAACCTGGCCAGGAGATCGGTATCGGACAGCTTGTCGAGCAGTTCTTTTTTCTCACCTAAAAATCCCGGTTCGACGATATACGCTGTATCCTTATAGATGATTGAGTCCATGTAAATTTCAGCGCGGATGGCCCTGAGGTCCTTTTCCAGTCGGATCTGACCGACAAAGTTATTGGGATCGGCGCTGTCGTCCGCTGTTTTCAGAAAACGAAACGCCGGTTCCAATTCAAAGGTAGGATTGTCCTTGGATATAATGGTTATTTCATTGCCGATCAGTTTTATTTTCCCTTCACTGATCAAAGCATCAAGAATATTTTGAGAAAAGAAAAGTTTATGCATATCAAAAAAACCTTGAGGACAGCATCATCTGAACGTAGTGCTGGCATGCAGAATAAATAATTATATCCTGCAAGGCAGCATCCGCATCTGTTAAACGGTTCTCTGCATTTTTATGAGAACAAAAGCTGAGGCAATTGCAAAAAATATATTTGCAAGCCATGCAGCAAGAATCGGCGGCAAGTGTCCTGAATTGCCGAGCGATTGGCCGATGCCCATCAGCGTCAGGTACGCAAAGGCAATAAGAACGGCAAAAGCGATTCCTTTTGCCGTGCCGCCGGATCTGACCTTATGAAATGAGAAAGGAATTGAAATCAGGATGACCAGTAGACTTGCAAACGGAAACGCAAGCTTGCTGTGCAGCTCAACCTCGTATTTGCCAGCCTCGTATCCGCTTGATTTCAATCGTTTCACATAGTCCCACATTTCACCGAAGCTCATTTCCTCGGAATCTTTTACGATTATTCCCAGATCGTCAGGATTGTCCACAATATTGAAAATTTCATTGTCTGAATTTCTGGTGCGGACACTATCGTTTGTAATGGTGGTCGTACGGCTTTTTTTCAGTCGCCATACTCCCTGGTCCCAGATAAGACTTTCCGCGGTTATCCGCTCATGAATGGAGAAGTCAGGGTTCAGCTTGTAAATATTCAGTCCGCGCATTTCCGTGCGGTTTGGAGATATCAGATCGATGTTCGCGATGCTGTTGTTCGGACCTCTGAGCCAGAGCTTTGATTGCTGGAACATGACCTGCTGCTGCTTTTTTTCAATTTCAACGGAGCGTATATACGTGGCCCGCGAGGTGCAAACCGGCATGATAAATTCATTGTTAATAAAACCAAAAATTGACACTAAGAGTCCTCCGGCGAGGAGCGGGGATACAATTTTGAACAAACTCACTCCACCCGCCCGCATGGCAATGATTTCACTGTGTCCTGAAAGATTACCGAGGGAAAGAAGGGCTCCGATGAGTGTGGCCATGGGAAGCGACATGGAAATCATGACCGGCATGCTGTAAAGAAAATAGCGTGCGACCTGCAGAAGCGTCGCGTGGTGTTTGATAAGTCTGTCTGCTTTCTGCAGGAATTCGACGCAAAGATATACTACAAGAATGCACAGTAGCACACCTGCAACCAGTGAAATAAATTCTTTAAAAATGTATTTGCTGATCAACGTCATACCGGTATCCATTTCTAAACAGGAGGCATTTGAAGCGGCTATGCCTCGCCTGGTTATCCAAGCGGCGACTTGTTGGTTTTTACGATCCGTTTTCGTATATCAAAATACCACATCGCCAAGGTATTCATAATCATGAAATTGATATCGTGCCCTTTCTTAAGAACGAAGAGAAGAGCAACGAGCACCATGAGGATATTTGGTATTAAAAACGCCAGATAAGGGCGGACAGTGTTTGTTTCTGCGAGGTTGGTTGCCGAACCAAGAATGATATAATAAACGAGAAAAACCAAAAGAGCGATTGCGACACCGGCGGATTTTCCGGAACGGCTCTTCCGTATCCCCAGCGGGGCGCCGATCAACCCGAGAATGATGCAGGCGAAGGGAATCGTCACGCGCTTGTACAATTCCGTTTCAGCCGGGTAAGCCTGTTTGTTTTCTTTTTTTAAACGGCCGATTTCCTGGATGAGTTCTATTGTTCCAAAATCTCGATAATTTCTTTGCGGGGTGCCTTTTTGCAGAAGTGCACTGCTGATATCGAGGTAGAGATTGCCCCTGTCGAAATTCATGAATGTATAGGTCCGGTCGTCTTTCGGCTGCATATGAATTGAGCCTTCCTGCATGGCCAGCGTGACATTGAGCGATTGCGGATCTGCGATGAGCTTTCCGTGACGAGCCACGACAGCAAAGGGCTCCTTGGAGGAACGCTCATCAGAGATGAAAATCCCGTCAAGTCTGTCCTGTGATTGCATTTTGTCTACATAGATGACCACGCCGTCAAAGGTGTTGTTGAATACGCCGGGTTCTACGCCTACCATTGCCCGGGACTTGACCATATTGAACAGGTGTGACTTGAGGGCGGCGTCAGCGCCGGGCACCAGAGCAAGCGAGGTAATCATTGTCACGGTAAAACAGATCAATGCAAAAAAGAACACCGGACGGATCATGCTGTACAGGCTGACGCAGGACGCTTTCATCGCTGTTATTTCCGAGTCGGAACTCAGCCGGGCAAACGCAGTGAGTGAGGCAATAACAAGTGACATCGGGATGGTGATAACCAAAAAACCGGGGATTACGTATGCAAATACCTGAATAATGGACAGTAAAGACGCTCCTTTGGAGATAACGAGATCCGCAAGCCTGAAAATTTTATTCAGAAAAAGAACGAGCAGGAGCACCGTCATGCTGAGAAAGAACGGCGGCAGCATTTCCCTGAAGATATAGCGGTCCAGTATTTTAATCGATGTCATGGCTATTTTCTGATTTCTTCGAGTATATTTATATCGAGTTTGTTCATGCCAAAATAGTCTTTTTCAAGCTCCTCGACGTAAAACCGATCGAGGCCGCTGTTTACCAGAAAATCCTCCCGCACGCGATTATCCCGGGAGACAATAATATGAGGAAGCAGATTGTTGAGATAGAATGATTCTTTCCGGATATCAAGGATAATTTCCTCAAAAACGCTGTGCGGAACCGGCCGCTGGACGATGCCTTTTGCCTGGATTTCCCGGTTCAGGTCCTGAATGAAAATTTCCTGGTCTTCTTTCGAATTCAACTCCGCGTAAATGCTCTTAAAGCGGTCCTTGATGTAGCGGTGGATAGTAGTATAAAGTCTGTCGTCTTCATTGATTTTGCTGAGCGATGAGGAAATATCCCGATAGGTGGTATCGCCGGCTTTGATCTGCAAAAGTCCCTGGAATAAACGCTCTACTTTTTTGCGGCCATAGCGGGTGAGGTATCGGTTTTCTCGAAGAGGATCGATGAACAGCTCTCGAAACAGATCCGCGTGAATCTCCTCAAATACGGCTTTATTGCCGGAAAGACTGCGGATGTTGTCATCACTCAGGGTTGCGTTCTCCATAAAAGCAAGGTTGTTGATCGTGCTTGCGGTGCTGTCATAACGGTCGAAGTAGGTGAGTATGGAACTCATTGATTCGAGTACGGACATGTCATTGGAGTCTCGCGCGTGTTCATCGCAGGCGCGGACGGTGTCGAGAAGAAGTCCCTCGAAGGCCTGATCGCGGTATGTAGTGGATTTTTGTTTGGCTTTTAACAGCTTAACCAGATCTTCCTGGGAAAGGTGTCCGCGTATTTTGTCATCCCTGAAGAACAATCCTTCCAGAATTGCACGCGTGTCCATTACGTATTCAGGCTCTTCAACCTCAATGATTTGCATATCTTTCAGAAGAAGTTCGTCGAGCGTGTCGAACAAGTTATGCGGGATATTGAGTCGCAGGCTCAAGGTCCGCAGGCGAGACAGCTTTGCCAGTTCGGAAGGATTCACTTCGCCCTTTTCAGATACGGCAATGAGTATGTCTTTGTATTCATCGACAATTTTTTTGTTTTCCGGAAGCTTATACATGCCGTCGATTTTAATGCGCTCTTGCTGGTAGGGGATGATTTTATATTTGTTCGCAAGGTCATCCAGAATGGCATATGCTTCCGCTGAAAGTATTTTCTGTTCAGAATACAGTTTGTTAAAAGTATTAAAATATTCCTCGTTGTGTTTGTTCAGCAGACGAAAGAGAAAAACAAGAGCCCGGGGATCGTCCAGTATGTCAAATATTTCCCGGCACAGTTTCGTATCGTCTGCTGCGCCGACCATTGTGCTTCGCTTGAGCTGTTTGCCGATATTCTTGAGGATGTCTCGTTGGATTTCCTTTATCTCGGCTGTTCGGGAGGAATGCACGAAAAAAAAATAGTTTGAAACCGCATGGCCGGTGAGAAAAACGTGATCAAACGATTCCTGGCCCGCCGTATCGTTGGTAAAGGTAATGCTGTCGCTTTTGTCGTAGAAGGCGCCATACATGACAAGGCGGTTGGAAACGTCCTTCCGCAGGAGGTCCTTCAACGGGAGGTCGACGCCGAACATATACTCACACAGGCTGCCGCCTGTGCCTGTAAAACTGATGCCGCCTGTTGATATAATGAATTCGTTTCTGCCGGAGAAAAAACGGTCTCCGTCTGCAAGGGATTCATAGCAATACCTGCTGCTTAAATCTGCGCCCGTGATGGTGACGAAGTAATCAAGATTTTCAGCAGCATTTCCATGCAGTTTTATTTCATGAATCATAACAAAATATTATATCAGACCACCTTCTTTTTTCAAAATAAAAAATTTTTTTTATAACATGGCAATGTCTTCCTTTTTTTTAATCGTACTGAGAACAACGTGCGAATACTTATTCCCCTGAAATATCATACTTTGGTTATGAAGATAAACACGGACAAGCTGCATCGGGTTGTTCAAAGCAACGGGAAGAACCATAATGTTCTTGATAGCAGGAGGCAGAAATCGTATACTATAGCTGCGAAAAAATATCTGAAGGTACGGGCAAAATAAGCCGCTGTGATGCGAAAATCAACAAATTTTAAAAAAAATATTTTTTTGTACGCACTGCTTCTTGGCGCCGCGCTTTTTATTGTCTGTATGATTATGCTGGACAAACAAGGCGTCAAAAAAGTAATTGTGGCCGGAGATCAGGCTCCCGAATTTCAGGGGACATTGCTGGACGGTCGCAAGATCGGATTATCTGACTTGCGGGGGAAGGTGGTGATGGTTCACTTTTGGGCTACCTGGTGTCCACCATGCGTAGAAGAGATGCCTGCTCTTGACAGGATGTACCGTCATTTTCAAAACAAGGATTTTGAACTGATCGCCGTAAACGTAGACGAAGGTGTGTCTGATGCCGTGCCTGCTTTCCTGAAAAACAATAAAATAACAATCCCTGTACTCCTGGATGCCCGCAAGAAAATTTCAGGACTCTACGGCACCTATAAACTTCCGGAAACATATATTGTAGACCGCAAAGGCATTGTTCGATACAAAGTCATTGGTCCGCGAAACTGGGAAAAAAATGAAAATATCAGAATAATTCAGTCTGCTCTCGATGGACAGTGAACTGGATGTCGTCTCTCTGCTTATTTTTTTGAAGGAGCTAAACTTCTTACTGAACGCGTGAGAAGAGAATAAACACAACATGAAAAAGATTTTGTTTATTGGGCTGGGAACTTTGGTTCTTGCTGTATCGGCAGTTTTCTTCTGGGTTATGCACGTGCTTTCCGACCTTCCTGATGTTTCTTCCTTAAAACGATATCGTCCACCTGCTGCCGCCGAAGTGCTTGATAAGGATGGAAATCTTCTGACCCATTATTATGACGGTAAATTCCGATTGTGGGTACCGATTGCAAATGTGCCGAGCATTCTTATTCAAGCGGTGGTTACTGCCGAGGATGACACGTTTTTCGCACACAAGGGCGTGAACTATAAAGCAACATGGGATGCACTGCTCCATGATGTCGAAAAGCGGCGGTTTGCACGCGGTGGAAGCACCATTACTCAGCAGATGATAAAGAACGTTCTCCTGAGCAAAGAAAAAACAATCAGCCGCAAAATCAGGGAGTATGTTCTGGCAACAAAAGCGGAAAAGGTGCTGACGAAACGCCAGATACTCGAAATTTATTTGAACGAGGTGGAATGGGGAGAGAATATTTACGGCGTTGAGGCCGCAAGCCGTTTCTATTTCGATAAACACGTCGGTGAAATTACGTCTGCCGAGGCTGCCCTTCTAGCCGGTATGCTTCCGAATCCCCGTTATTTCAACCCTTACAAGAGGTCGGAAAAAGCCAGAGACCGGCAGGAACGCGTGCTGTTCAATATGCAGCAGGCAAAAATACTTACCCAGGAACAGTATACAGCCGCAATGGCTGAGCCTCTCACGCTGAGGAGGGAAGGTGCAAGCAGATTTTCTATTCCCACCCTGGGATATGGAGGCGGACGGCCCTGCTATGAACGTGCGCTGGAACAGGCGCTTCTAACGGTATTTGGCGACCATGTCGTGTATAGAAGCGGGAAAACAGTGAGAACGACGCTGGACAAGGCTCTGCAGGCTGAATTGAACCGGGAAAAGGACGTCAAAGGGAACGGCATGCCGGAGGAAGTACTGGTGGTGCGCCAGAATGGTTTCATACGGGCTTTTGTTTGCGGACTGGAAAAAGAGCAGGAAGTACGGGATGCCGCTACTTCCCATTGGTTCACGTTCCCTGGATATGAAGTGGGGCGCATTGACCTGTCCTCTGTCGAACGGGACGAAATTGTGCCTTCTGATCAGGAAAAGTCAAAATAGCAAAAACCCCACCTTGCCGCGTCCTTTTTTTGCGTTGTGCAAGGCTAGAACTCGATATTCGGCCTGATAATGAATTGGAAGTTGTCCTTGCCTGTTGCAAGCGATCCTGTATATTTTTTTGAGGAATCCCAGACAAAACCGACAGCCAGCGCAAGAGCGATCCGCCAGCTTTCAAACGGCCATTTTTTATCTACCGTAAGATAATGCTGGATGGCGCTGAATGTACGGCGATCCATGGAGTACGTATATTCAATCCCGCTGTTGTTCAGCAGAAATGATCCCTCAGACTTATAATCAACCCTGCTTCTCCGGAACGAAAGATACAGCACATCAGTAATGTTCGGGTTGCCATGTTCTTTAGCTCCGATGCGAAAGCTCCAATTCAATTTTTTGACCGGTGATTTTCGGTCTCCTTTTATTTTCCACTCAATTTCCCACCAGTCGTCCTGAATCAGACGGTTATCTTTTATATGGAAGTTGCCGTAACTGATAAGATATCCGCTGTAACCGAGTCCCTTGGTGTCCTGAAGCCCGGGAACGGCAAAGTTAGCAACATTTCCGAAAAGAACTGAAAAGGCATACGGCTCCTCAAATCCAGCGGTAATGGTTTTGATCCAGTTAAAATTATCGGACACTTGGGCGTCCTGGTAAAATCGTTTCCAGTGGGACCTGATATATGTTCCGAAATATGGCAGCGGATTGACGCTTGCCTCCAGCACAATGAATTGCGGAAGAACAGCCGCTCGGGAGAACAGTGCTCCATAAATTTCTGCTTCAGTCTTTTCTCCGAGGTCGGGAATAGGTTTTTGGGTAAGAGCGATTATAAAGTCAAGGTCGGTGTAATAGGCATCCGGTTCAAAGACGAGTTGAAATCGTTTAAACTCTGTTTGGGGAGGGTCTGTTGCCGGTTTGCTTTCTCCTGTGCCCGGCTGGTCGCCAAAAGCAGGCACTGATATTGCGGACAGCACAATGGCAAAAGAAAGAACGGCGAACCAGGCAGAACGTGATCGGCGCTTTCTGGCAAGAGCGATGCGTGCGGGCATGGACGGAGCATAGCACAGAGAAAAAAAGAAGGGAAGTCCTAAATAATTGGAATCAGCAGCAACAGAAATTAAGCTGTAATAATCAGCGCGTTCGGGGAAACAGGAGAACCGCTGAAAGAAAACTACATTAAACGAGTTTGCAGCACAACCCGTTGTTATACCAGCGCTTCTTCGCGTAGCTTGACGGAAACCACCCGCGAGCATCCCGGTTCTTCCATCGTAATGCCGTAGAGCGCATCGGCCATTTCCATGGTGCGTTTGTTATGCGTGATGGTAATGAACTGTGAGCGGTTGCTCATTTCACGGATAAGCCGGGTAAAGCGCGTTACATTGGCTTCGTCAAGCGGTGCATCCACTTCATCAAGCATACAGAAGGGGCTTGGTTTGACCAGGAAGGCTGCGAAGAGCAGGGCAATCGCCGTGAGGGCGCGTTCGCCGCCGGACAGGAGAGATATGGCCTGAAATTTCTTCCCTCGCGGCTGCGCGATAATTTCAATACCGGACTCAAGAACATCAGTTTCATCGAGCAGGACGAGTTCCGCCTTGCCTCCTTCAAAGAGGAGCGAGAAGACCTCTTTGAACTTTTCCTGGATGGCGTTAAACGCCTCGACGAAAAGCTCTTTGGTTTCTCCGTCAAGCTTTGCGATGGTTGCTTTCAGGTTGTTGATGGATTCGTTGATATCGTTCTGCTGCGCCGAAAGAAGGTCATACCGCTCTTTCAGCTCATTATACTCCTGAAGAGCGTCCACATTGATCGGTCCCATTTGATCAATCTTATCCCGCAGCTCGGTGAGCCGCAGCGCGGATTCTTCCATGTTGATTTCAAACTGGCCAAGCTCCTGAACAATGGATTCGAGCTCAACGTGATAGGATGTCCATATCCTGTCCTTCAGATGCTCAATTTTCATGCGGAGTTCAGTGCGTCTGACCTCGCACGCCGTGAGCTGCTTCTGGGCGGTCTCGATATCATTCCTGCTGTGGCGTGCCTGTTCTTCCGCTGCCTGGAGCGCCTGCGTCTTTACAGTATGAGCCTCTTGTTTGGCATTGTAGACACCGCGTTGTGCTTCAAGCGCTGTGATATGCTCCTTGATAGCAACTTCTGCTTCGCCGATGGAAGATTCATGTTCAAGGATTTTTGATGCAATGCCTTCAATCTCGGCTTCACGCCTGGCAAGGCGCTCGGTCATGTCTGATTCGGTGCTTACGAGCGAGGAAAGATTGCGGGCAACGGCAGCGCATTTTTCCTGCAGCGCAGCGAGCCCCATTCTGATGTCGGTTATTTCGGCGCGTGCGGCCTCGAGATATTCTTTCTGCTGGGCTATTTCCACCTGGACTGCTTCAATGCTGGCCTGAGCGTTCGAGTGCCCAGTCTCGAGATTTTTAAGCAATTCGCTTGCCTGCTCAACGCCGGCGTTTAAATCACGACGCAGCAGGTCGCGCTCCGCAGATGCGGTTTCGAGTGCAGCGGCGTGGTTGTTTGTTCTGGTGATCTCATCGCTGACGGCAGAGCAGTCTTTATTTTTGTTCACCCCGTCTATTTCCAGGCTGTGAATCAACTGAGAAAGGTCTGTTTCCTGAATTTGGTCGGCTTCTATAGCGTCTTCGACGGATTTTAATTCCGATTCGAGACCGATGGTAACGGTTTTGAGCTCCGCGACTTCATGCTCCAGGTCTTTTATCTCGCGCCGTTTGGTCAGCATCCCGGTACCGCCTGCTTCGACGGTGCCGCCTGTTACAGCGCCCCAGGGGTCTACTATTTCTCCGGCAAGAGTCACGATGGTTTTGTGGATGCCGTTTTTGTTCCAAAGGGCAAGGGCCGTGTCCATGGTGTCCACGACCACAACGTCGCCCAGGAGATATTCTGCAACATGGCTGTAATTGTCGCTATACCGCACGATATTCAGGGCAGTGCCGATGACGCCGGCGTTGCCGTTTTTTACGTACGGTTCGGTTTTTATTTCCCGCGGTGTTTTCGGCACGAAGGTGCTTCTTCCCCCGCCCTGCGCCTTAAGATAGCTGATTGCCTTGAGCGAATCATTTTGTGAATCCACTACGACGTACTGAAGGCGGTCGCCGAGCACAGCTTCTATGGCGAGTTCGTACTGGGGATCGGTTTCGATCATGTCGGCAACCAGACCGTGAATCCGCCCGAATCGGTTTTCCGCTGACGCTTCTTTCTGTGCCGACATGACAGTGCGAACACCTTTTTGATAGCCTTCAAGTTTTTGTTCCAACTCAAGCAATGACCGGAGGCGAGAACTCTGGCCCGCAAGCGCATTGCGTGCCGCCCCAAGATCGGCTTCAATGGTCTTTTTTCTTCCCATGGACTCCTCAAGACGGGCGCGCAGTGCTGAGCGCTCTTCCTGGGCTGCGTTCCGGCGGCTTGCGAGGGTGGCAAGTTCCTGCTCTTTCGCAGCGAGGAGCGCAGACAGCTCGGACAGTTTTGCTGCAATCTCCTGTTTTTCCCGGATGTCCCGTTCGTCTTGCTCGCTGAGCTGGGTCAGGCGGGATTGGAGATTGGCGATTTTTGCCTTTTCCGCCGCTGATTCATTCAGGGCGTTGAGGATGCCAGTCCTTGTTTCTTCGAGAAGAAGCTCTTTTTCTTTGAGCGCCTGTGTCAGGATTTCAAGAGAGGCTGTTTTTTCATTCAGCAAAGAGCTCTTTTCCTGAATTGCCGCTTCCAACTCGCGGGTTTCATCCCCGTGCTGCGTTTTTTGCTCGGTTATGCGGGATAGCTCCTGCCGCAGGTACGTTATGTCGGCAAGGTCGCGGTTGCGCTGTTCGTTCAGGGAGGCAATCTGGCTCTTCGATATTTCGACGCGGTGTTCGGACCGGTTTAGTGCCGACTCGGTTTCGTGAATTTTATGCTGGAGGGCCGTAAGCTCGTGTTCGGCGGAAAGGGCGTCCGCACGGGATTCTTCCATTGCTGCTTCAATTTTGCTGAGAGCCGTATGCAGTTCCGTAACTTCATCCTCGAGTTTTTTGAATTCCCGGCTCACTGCGACCCAGTCCTGTCCAAGGTTGGAATACTCGACGGCTGCGAGCCGATGATCCAGATCTTTCATTTCTGCCCGAAATTTCTGATAGCGCTCGGCTTTTTTGGCTTGGCGGTCGAGTGAATTGACCTGCCGCTTCACCTCGGTAATAATATCGTTTATCCGGAGTTGGTTCTGCTGGGTGGACTCCAGTTTTGAGAGTGCTTCCTGCCTCCTGGCCTTGTATTTCATGACGCCTGCTGTCTCCTCGAACAGGAAACGGCGGTCCTGGGGCTTGGAGGAAAGAATCTGATCAACGCGCCCCTGCTCGATGATTGCATGAATCTTGGCGCCCACTCCGGCGTCCATCATGAGGTCGCGGATATCTTTGAGGCGGCAGGGAATTTTATTGATAAGATATTCGCTCTCACCGGAGCGAAAAAGTCTGCGGGTGATCTCGATTTCGCTGTACTGCCCGAAACCCGACGGCAATGATCCTGCGACATCCGTGAGCGTAAGGGTGACCTCAGCCATGCCGAGGGGCTTTCTGCTCTCGCTTCCGTTAAAGATGACATCTTCCATTTTATCGCCGCGGATGTGTTTTGCGCTTTGTTCTCCCAGCACCCAGCGAATGGCATCGGAAATATTACTTTTCCCGCATCCGTTCGGCCCTACAACCGCGGTAATTCCCGGCTGGAACTTTACGGTGGTTTTGTCAGAAAAGGATTTAAAACCGATCATTTCAAGTGTTTTGAGCTGCATAGATCTCCTTGGCAAAACATAGACAAGCGAATTTTCACCCGGTCATTCCAGGTTTTTGTGAAAAAAGAGCATTTATAATCTATAAATCCTAATATCCCCCGTAGAAACCCATGGGGAAGGCAAACTATTTTACAAAAATCGCAAAGTAGCGCTGGATGGTGAGTGCCGAAGTGATATTGTTAACAGCGTTTATATCATAAGCCGATGGGTTTGTAAAGCGAAAAATAACAAGGTGAAGTATTTGTTTTTTCAGGGCATACAACATATTGTGGTTTTGTGGCTATATTTCTCGCTGTTTTAGCCTCTTCAGACCGGCTTTTATAGGCAAAAATACGGCCATACAATTGACAGCCAGAACGGCTGCAAAAGACAGGATGATTGTCACCCATCCGGAAAAAGAAATGTGTCCGCCAAGGGTTTGGGCTGTAAAGATGCGGTAAACCGGCCAGGATTCCAAGGCAATTACCAGCCCGATAAACAGCATCGTCAGCAGCATATAGACGATTCCTCCAAAGCCGGTGGGAATCTGTGCAACATTCTCATGCTTGAATCTGGGGAATACCGCTCCGAGGCCGACCCCGAGAGCAACGATGCCGAATGTCATCATAAAAACAGTCGCGATGCCGAGATACTGCATAAATGGCGTAACTTGCAGAAGCGTATTCGAGAGGACGATCAGAATTTCGGCCAGTGCGAGCAGGGGCAGCAGGCTGCTCCAGAACTTTGCCCAGAGAAAATCTTCAAGTGCCAGAGGCGCTGAACGGATAATCCAGAATGAATCGCCTTCAAGGCTGACTGCCGGGAATACGAACCGTACTGCGACCGCAGAAGTAACAAAGCCGACCATTCCCAGGTTCAAAAACGATATCAGATTTTGCAGGAAAAAGCTCGGCATCGCCGCCCGTTCCAGAGGCAGCAGCTTGAAGCTGTAAATATATACGATCATGAGTGCGAGCAGGAGAAATATCTGAGACCATTGAGAGGTGTCCCGGAAGAAAAGTTTTATATCCTTCAGCACGATGGCGCGTATTTTTCCTCGAAACGGGAACGTGATAACGTTAAAAAGAACATCAACGGTGCGTGAGCGGGAAATGGCGGCCTTTTTTCCTTCTTGGGAGCGCGACCAACCGGTATAATAGATATTTTCGCAGATCCACTCGCCGATCACGGTTCCGGCAAGGGCGGTGCTCCAGAGCATGAGCAGATAGAATAGTGCTTCTCCGGCTGTCTTCCTCAGAAGCGGAGAGAGCGTTTCCGTGGCCCAGGTGCTCGGAAGAAGAGGGGAAACCGGTGTTCGCAGGGCGGTCAGATACTGGACCAGCGATGGAAACGTGTCGGGATCGACGAGTTTTTCCGGTTTAAGAATCCTGAAGAGGATGTACAGTGCCACAAAAAAGAGAAGCCCCAGAAGGACAATAATGTCCTTTGCTCTGCGGGCCGGAAAAGCATTGACGAGAAGCATGGTTACGATAATACCGATAGCCGCGGGAATCATCAAAAAAGGGACAAGCATCAGGACCAGGCCGAGGTAATATGCGAGTGAAGCCTTAAACACCGTACCATAAGCGATAAACACCGGCAGGCCGTAAATGAGCGTCATCCATGACGAGTCTATCATTGTTTCAAGGAATTTTGCGCGATAGATGCTGTCAATGTTGACTGGGCCCGCAAGCAGGATGTTCAACTCCTCCGAAAGGTAATACGTGGAAAGCGAGGCGACGATATTGCTGAAAAGAAGGATGGAAAAAAATGTCAGGAGAATCATGGAGAGCAGACGGAGGGCGAGCAGGTCTCCGAGGCCCTCGATGGTTCTGAAGTACATGAGCACCTTGTACGAGACGACATACAGGAAAACCCAGAAGCCGAGCCCCAAGAGGACAAGTACGGTTGTCTTCAAACCGTCACCCGGAGCAAGGCGGGTCAGGCGATTTCGGATGGCATTATATCGTGGGGTGAGGAGAAGGAGCATAGTTGTTTCGTGATACCGTAATCCGGTTTGCAATCATCGGTACAGCGGTTTATTTACAGTATTCTTTACAAAAAATATTGCGGTGTTATGCTGACTCTTTGAGAAATCTCGTTGTTTATAATCTTTCATCTTCCCCTGTTAATCTCAGGAAAATGGGCTCCAGGTGGCTGTTTTCCATCCGGGCCATGCGTCCTAGTTCTTCAACGCTTCCTTCGGCGATGAGCGATCCTTGATTTATAATCGCTACGCGCGTACACATCTGCTCCACAATTTCAAGCGTATGGGTGGACATGAATACGGCCACGCCTTTTGACGCAAGGTCTTTGAAAATATCTTTTACGAGCCGCGCGCCTCGCGGGTCAAGCCCCACCATCGGCTCGTCGACGACCAGCACTTTAGGGTCGTGGATAAGGGCCGATGCCATGACAAGTCGTTGCTTCATTCCATGAGAAAAATTTTCGACCAACTCGTCACGCCAGTCGGATAAATTGAACAAATCAAGCAACGTATTGATTCGGTTGTTGGGATCATGCATGCCGTACAATTCGGCAATAAACCGCATGAACTCTGCTGCGGTGAGTTTTTCGTACAAAAACGGCCTGTCAGGGATGAATCCGGTGAGTGCTTTTGCCTGGAGCGGTTCTTTCTGGACGTCATGGCCGCAGATAAGAACACTGCCGTCCGTTGGCTGGAGCAGACCTGCCATCATTTTGATTGTCGTGGTTTTGCCCGCGCCGTTCGGCCCGAGAAAACCAAAAATTTCTCCTGAGGCCACTTCGAGATTGACATTCTTAACCGCGGCCAGTTTCCCGTAATTTTTCGTAAGATTGCTTAGTTTGATCATGGTTTCTATTGGTATTCGAGCACGGACACGGTCAGTTTCCCCACCAGCTTTACAATATCAGACTGTTTGTCGAGATTGCCGCTTACAAACCGGATATGCGTGGCGTCTGCAGGAAACTGATGAAAGGTGGGGTCAACTGCCATCCATTCTCCGACCCAGACTTCCGGCCATGCATGATAGTAAAATCCATCTTCCAGGTACACGATGCCTGCCGTCATGCGGGCAGGAATGCCTGCTGCCCGGGCCAGCGCGGTATACAGCGCCGTGTGTTCATTGCAGTCGCCCTCGCGCTGGTTAAGGACTTCCAGCGCGCTGGGGATGCTCACAACCGGTTTTTTGGCAAGTGCGTTGTAGACCCAGTCATTCAGCTTTTTTGCGGCTTTATATGCATTAGACTCGCCGGAGAGGATCTTTTTGCTCTGATCGATGATCTTCCGGTCGTCGCTTTGAATAAGCGGGCTCGCCTGCAGATATTCACGCAGATCAGGGTTTGCATACGGCAGTTGATAGCCGGGAACTGGGTCCGATGTGTGTATTTCAATGGTATCGCCTTTGAGCGTCTGACGGTCGCCGTTCAGTTGAAATCCCTTGAGAGAAACACCGGCTAATTTTGCCTTCAGATATTTCGTTTGGGCAGAATTTTTGATCGTTTCGGAAGAAGGTATCCTTGTCAGAGCGATAATATCTACGGCCGGCCCTTTTTTGTCGAGTTTTTTAGCTTCCTGTGGATTCTCTTTCAACAGCACATACCCCAGCGGGCTTTCTTCCCTGATGGTTTCTCCGTCCTGGGTAACCCAGGACGTCGTTTCCATGCCCTGGAAGGTTTCGGCGAGTTTATAGATGGTCTGCTCTTTATCTCCCACCTTGATATGTTCGCTTGACACGACCGTAATGAAAGCATCTTCGGTGTTCATGGTGGCAGGATTAAACAGGGGGAAACGGTATTTCTTACCGGGCTCCAGGCCGAGAAGAAGGAGTGCCGGCTTGATATTCGGAGAAAGGTAGGGAGGTTCCTTCAGAGTGATTCGTTCCGTTCGTGTTGCTCCGCCGGTATCAATGTCCAGAACAATTTTTTTCCCTATCACCGCCCCTTTGATTTTTATGGATGAATTCCCCGATGCCATGGAAAAGTCGAAATATTTGAGAAGGAAGTTTTTTGTGGTATAACTATTGATAACGGTTTTAACCTGCTGCACGGAACCGAGAACCAGAAGGGTAAGCTCCGATTCCTCATAGAGGTGATAGGTATCCGCCTCCGGCCTGATTTGGGTGTATGCAAATCCGATTTTTCTGTCCTGCTGATAGATGCCGAACCATTCTTCTCCTGCACGAACTCCTTCTTCCATGATAATGTCTAGGGCAATGACCGTGGTCGGTCGAAGATAGGTGCGTTCAATAAGAAGACCGAGCATTGCAAACCAGACAGCGAGAACGATAATACTAAAAATTTTTTTCTTCATAATCAAAAACTCTTGTATCTTTCTGAATAATAAAAACCGTTTTTTATATGGCTGCTTGTTATGTTAACCGGTCTTATATCTGTTGTCAATTCTGTTTGTTCCCGGGGTTGACGGTATTTTCTGCAGAAACAGCGTCTGTTTTCGTTTGCTCTTTGTTTGTCCTCCTTCAGTGTGAAGATTCAAGAACGTGTTGAATATAATACATGATTTATGCTATAGTAATCAAATATGTGTTATTTTTGAAATGAAAGGAAGCCTTTTCATGAGCAAAGACGCGCTCGACATCTTTCAGGCTGCGCTTGATGCGGTTGATCCATACGACGCCGTGCATAACCATATATCCCGCATTGAGTCCCTCTGTCGAAAGAAGGATTTTAGCAGACTGTTTGCCGTCAGCGTCGGCAAAGCCGCTTTCCCGATGATGCATGCCGCGACTGATGACCTTGGAGACCGGATCGAAAAAGGCATTGTCCTGACCAAATACGGACATGCTGAAAAGGGCGTGCTGCCCGTCTCCATAGCCTGTTTAGAAGCAGGACATCCCGTACCTGATGAAAATGGCCTGTCCGCCGCCCGCCGGATACTTGATTTGCTTGAAACGACAGATGAACGCACCCTGGTGCTCTGCCTGCTGTCCGGTGGGGCGTCCGCTTTGTTGGTTGCTCCATCCGAGAGCATTTCCCTCGCAGAGAAGCAGCAGGTAACACAGCAGCTTTTAAAAGCCGGTGCCGATATATTCGAACTTAATACCGTTCGCAAACACATATCCCGCGTGAAAGGGGGACGGCTCGCTGAAAGAGCTTATCCTGCGCGGGTCATTTCACTGATTCTTTCGGATGTGATCGGCGACCCGCTTGACGTCATTGCGTCCGGCCCCACCGCTCCCGATGCCTCAACCTATGAAGACGCTCTTGCCGTTGTCAAGAAATATGGACTGGAGGACCGCATTCCGAAGACCGTCATGCAGGTGCTTCACAATGGATTGAGCCGGATTATCCCGGAAACCCCGAAACAAGACCATCCTGCGTTCACCCGCGTGGAAAATGTCATTATCGGCAGCAATCGCAAGGCCACAGAGGCCGCCCGGAAACGGGCCCAGGCTCTCGGATATGAAGCTGTTATTCTCGGCTGCGAATTCCAGGGGGAGGCTGCAGATGTCGGGCGCTCTCTTGTCCGCAAGGCTCTTGAGGTTAGCCGCGAATTGTCAGGTCAGCCGGGGAAAAAAGTTTGTCTGATTGCAGGTGGTGAGACAACAGTCAAGGTGACCGGGAACGGTCTTGGCGGTAGAAATACCGAGATGGCCCTCGTTGCAGCAAAGGAGCTTGTGGGGGTGAAGGGCATTACTTTTCTTTCCGCCGGCACTGACGGGACGGACGGACCAACGGATGCGGCTGGTGCTGTTGTGAACGGAGAAACAATTACAAATGCCCGCGCGAAAGGGCTTGATCCTGATGCGTATCTCAGTAATAACGATTCCTATAATTTTTTTAAACCGATCGACGGCTTGGTTGTTACCGGTCCTACGGGTACAAACGTGATGGATGTCCACATTATTCTGATAGAGGCAATACAGGGATGACTTCTGACTGCTAGCATGGCTGTCTATGCGGAAGCGTGCTGAAGTAGACTTGCCTGATTATCTGTTGAAAAAGGAGACAGTGCATATGAAAAAAGTATTTATCACTATCTGCATACTGGGAAGCTTTCTGGGGCTTACCTCCTGTGCAGATATCCACAAGGCGGTAAAAAGCGGCAGTCTGGCTGATGTCGAGATGGCGCTTGCCAATGGTGAAGATGTTAATAAACAGGACAGTGAGGGCAATACGCCGCTTATAGCTGCAGCGAGGCATGGCGACTTCGGAATTGTGCAAACATTGGTGAAAAAAGGCGCGACCATAAAGGCACGAAACAAGGAAGGCTATGATGCCTTGCTGGCCCTGGCTAATTATTCGATGCCGGGTAAACCGGGAACATCAAAAAACGCCAAACCCGCAGAACCGGTGGGCATAACGATCGAAGGCCACTTGAAAACGGCGGAATTTTTGCTGAATGAAGGGGCTGATGTCAATGCAAAAAACGATGAAGGCAACACGGCGCTTATTCTTGCTGCGCAACTGAATAAAAAAGACATTGTGGAACTTCTCTTAAACAAAGGTGCAGACGTGCACGCCGCTAATCTGAAAGGATATACTGCCCTGATGCTTGCGGCTAGCAAGGGGCAGGGGGATGTCATCTGCCCCCTGGTAAGAAAAGGCGCCGACATCAATGCAAAGGACAATGAAGGCAATACTGCGCTGCAGTATGCAACCCAATACAACCACAACAATGTACTGCAAATTTTCAGGCTGGGTTGTTCCATTAAAGGCGGTCCTGAGGTGAAGGAGAGCACGGACAGTTCTTTGCAAACCAACGGCATAAAAATGGCGGATGTTCTGATGGTTGAAAAATCGATCGAATCTCTGCGCAACCCGGAGCCTTCCGTCCGATGGGAAGCGGCAAGGAGATTAGGCGAGTTAAAAGACGTTCGGGCCGTCATTCCTTTGATCGGTGCTTTGACGGATGAACATCCGTATGTGAGGAGAAGATCGGCAGTCTCGCTTGGGAAACTACAGGATTTCAGAGCAGTGGAACCCCTGATGAAATCCTTACGGGATGAAGATGCTTTCGTTCAGAAGTATGCACTTGAATCTCTCACCAGTATAACAGGGCAAAAATTCGGCAATGACCCCCAAAAATGGCAGGAATGGTGGAACCAGAGAATTCGCCAGAATTGAAAATGTGTTATTTGCGCTCCCTTTTGAAGGATTACCATGATTCTAGTCACCAATGATGACGGCGTATATTCTCCCGGCATCCAGATTCTTGCCAAGCGGCTTCGTGAGCTTGATGAAGTGGTGATCGTTGCTCCGGACCGCGAACGGAGCGCCGCCGGCCATTCCATGACGCTCCATCGGCCTCTTCTGATTGAGGAAATAAAGGATTCCGTATACAGCGTGAACGGCACTCCGACTGACTGTGTCAATATCGCGGTAAAGGGCATGCTGCAGAAGGAACCTCGACTTGTGGTCTCTGGCATCAACAAGGGGCCAAATCTGGGTGATGACGTTACATATTCCGGGACTGTGGCTGGAGCCATTGAGGCCACGCTGCTGGGGATTCCCGCATTTTCCATTTCACTTGTTGCGCGCGAAGACTTTCACTTTTCAGACGCCGCAGAAATAGCGATGTATGCTGCGTCGAGGATATTGAATCAGGGGCTCGATAGCGGAACTTTGCTGAACATCAATGTCCCGAATTATCCGCTTGCGGATATCCAGGGCGTACGCATCACCCGTCTGGGGAAGCGCATTTATAAGCAAATGACGGTAGAGCGTGTAGACCCCCGGGGGAAGAAATATTACTGGATTGGCGGCGGGGAGCCGGACTGGGAGCGGAAAGAAGGGACCGACTTCGACGCTATCGACCACAAGATGGTCTCCATTACGCCACTTCACCTTGATCTTACGGATTATTCTTCCTTTGATAAACTGCGGTCGATGGAAACACTGTTTTCCCTGCCGGTTAATCCCCGGAGGGATGCTGAGTGAACAATTTTGAAAAAGAACGCAATCGCATGGTGGAGGAGCAGATCATCGCGCGGGGGGTCAAGGATGAAAGAGTGCTCGCTGCCATGCGCAAGGTGCCGCGCCATCTCTTTATACCGGAAGCCATCCGAGGTATGGCGTATGCGGACAACGCACTGCCTCTCGGTGAGAACCAGACGATATCACAACCCTATATCGTGGCGCTCATGACCGAACTGCTGGAACTGAAAGGTCCGGAGCGGGTACTGGAGATCGGGACAGGTTCCGGTTACCAGACGGCAATCCTTGCGGAGTTATGCAGTAAAGTTTACACGGTGGAACGGATTAAAACGCTTGCTGACAGAGCGCGGGCGACCCTCGACCATCTCGGTTATAAACTGGTCGCCAGCAAAGTATATGATGGCACCTACGGCTGGAAAGAAATGGGCCCCTTTGACGCTATCATGGTCACAGCCAGCGCGCCTGATGTCCCCACGCCACTTGTAGAACAGCTCAAACAGGACGGAAGAATGGTTATTCCGGTCGGTGAGCGATATGGTCAGCAACTGGTAAAAATAATCAGAACACCGGACGGCATTGCCACGCAGAAGAGTATTCCCTGCATGTTCGTGCCGCTGATCGGCAACCATGCATGGAAAGAATAGATCCCTGCGCATGGAATCAAACGAGACTCCGCGAATGAACTCCAACCGCATGACTGTGCGCGTTTACTTCTCTGGATAAGTTTTCCCCTGTATTCCGTTCACAATTATCCGGTATACGTATGAAAGCCCCAATCCTATACCGCTGCCTGCCAAAGCTCCCGCAAGAACATCGGTAGGATAATGAACCCCGAGATACAGACGCGAAAAAGCAATGAACGAGGCCAGCGCCACAGGATACAGACGCCAGCCACGGGAGATATATCCTTTGGTAAGATAAAAGAGCGGCAACGCCACTGCGAATGACGTGATTGCGTGGCCTGAAGGCATGGAAAATGATTTCGGGCAGGCGGCAATCAGTCGTATTTCATCGATCGACCGGCATGGTCTTGTTCGGCAAACGGCGGATTTCACAACATCTTCCACCCACCCGGAAAGATAGAGAGCACAGACTGCGATCAGGATCGTCCAGAGAGCTGGAGCGAGATAGGTACTTCCTGTTCTGTTTTTTCGCACGACGCCCCTTATAATCATTGCGAACAAAAAGGGGATCACGAGGAGATATCCCTGCGCGGACAACGCAGGCATAAGCATGTCGAAGAACCAGTTCTCAGTCCCTTTGTTTATAAAAAGCAGCAGTTGGGTATCGAACGTCTGTATGTTCATGCGGTAATGGCCATTTCCGGATAGCGGGCAGTAAGGTCAGCAGCAAAAGAGGAAATGCTATGAGCTGGTATTTTTTTCGCCGTATCTGATGACGGTAGTATCGCTTATTTCTACGAGACCTCTTTTCAGCATCTCCATAATCTGGGGCAGTACTTTGTTAATCATATCTTCCGAATCTATGACTTCTATCTTGAGCGGCAAGGTGGTGGAGAGTTCCAGTATTTTTGACGTGTGGACGACGCCATGACTGCCATAGCCCGCCACTCCCCGGAAAATGCTTACACCGGCAAATTTATTTTTGTAAAAAATATCCAGAAGAATGCTGTAAACAGGTTTGCCGTGAAGTCGTTCATTTTCATCGATATAAATCGAAAGCTTTTTTGCGGGTCCGCTGATAATCATGTTTCCCCTTTAAATGCTTTTTGCGATAATCTCGCCGAGTTTCAATGCAACAAAACCGACGACAACGCTTAACGTGATATTCAGCATTGCCATAAACCATTCCCCGTCCTTCAGAAGTGCTCCTGTTTCATATTCAAAGGTTGAAAACGTAGTATAAGCGCCGAGAAAGCCGACAACCAAAAGCAGCCGCCACTGGGGGTTGATCAAAAAACGGTCCGCAAAAAGGGCCATGAGCAGGCCGATAAGAAAACAGCCGCTTACATTAATGACGAACGTGCCGAGAGGAAAATTGCTGCCCCATCGCTGCCCAATCCACAGTGCAAGACCGTATCGTGCGATGGCGCCAAGAAATCCTCCTATGCCTATAATAAGAACATTTGTCATATGATGTCCAGCCCTGTAACCTGTTATATAACAGAAGCTTTTTAACAAGTCAACGATAATGAACGGAATATAGTGAATATTCTGTTTCTGTTTTTTGATAAAATTCTGTCAAACGGGAATAAAATATTGTATAATAATCATACATTGGCACGATGATTTCAGACCATAAAACAAGGAGAATGAAGACACCATGAAGGAACAGGTAATTGAAGCTCTTAAAAAAGTCAGACCGGCACTCCAGCGAGACGGTGGCGATATCGAACTCGTAAGCGTCGAAGACAATGGCGTGGTCAAAGTAAGACTAAAAGGAGCCTGCGGCAGCTGCCCCATGTCAACGATGACCCTCAAAATGGGTGTAGAAAAAATGTTAAAGCAGGAAGTCCCGAGCGTCAAGGAAGTAGTGCAGGTGCCATGATTTTTTCATTGCCCGTTTATTCCGGCGTATTTGGATATGTTTCGGCCGGAGAAGCAAAGGGCATATTTATAAAGAAGGGATCCTTGCCTCTGAAAGTGCAAGTGCAGAGGCAGGATCCTTTTTTTTCCAAGAATCCTCTAAGGCTTGCTGTCTTTCGAATTTACCGTTCCGATGCGAAGGGACGCGTTTCTATTTTCCTTCTTACGTAATGCCTTAGTGCTGATATAATACAGGTAATCAGGTATTCATATATCCAAGGCTTATTGAATAATCAATATCCAACGTCGATTGCAATGTGGTTGTATGCTTGCTGGCTTTCCTGGTAGGCGGAGGATCATTCCCCGGCAATTTTTGTATGATACAGTAGCTGGGGACACTTGGGCATGATTATCAGCGAACAGCGAAAAAATAAAAAAAGAAATCGGATGTTTTCCCCATCTGTACGCGGCACAGAGAACATGCAGAAAATCACCTGGACGTTCAGCGGAGCGCTGCTCCCGGCAACGCTCATGTCGGTTTACTATTTTGGGATACCTGCTATCCAGCTGATTTCCATCTGCATTGCGACAGCTCTGCTTTGTGACGTGATAATGCAATGGGGCTTGAGGAAACCGGTTTCAGTTTTTGACGGAAAGGCTGTACTGATTGGCCTTTTGCTTGCCTTGTGCCTCCCCTCAACGGTACCGCTTTATATGCCGGTTGCCGGAGCTTGCATTGCCATTATTATCGCAAAGCATCTTCTTAGCATACAAGGCTGCCCCGTGTTCAATCCCGCGCTTTTCGGCAGGGCCGTCCTGCTCTTCATTTTTCCCGGGTTCATGAGCAGCTTTACCGCACCTGCAGCCACTTTGTTGATCGTGGACGCAAAAACGACGGCAACGCCTCTGATGCTTCTGAAACAGGAAGGAATGGGGAGACTCCTTGAAGTCTACCACACCAAAGCAGCCTTATACATAGATCTGCTCCTCGGCAACCGGCCGGGATCCATAGGAGAAACATCAGTTGTGGCACTCCTGTTGGGCGCCGCATTTCTTATGGCAAAACGGTATATTACCTGGCATATTCCTGTTTCTTTTATTGCTACGGTCGGTATTCTTATGTGGATATTCGGAGGAAAAGAAGGGCTTATGACAGGTGACCCGATCTTTCATATGATGTCCGGAGGACTGGTGCTCGGTGCATTTTTCATGGCCACTGATTATATGACAACTCCCACCTTGCGCAGAGACCAAATCTTATTTGGTGTCGCTTGTGGATCTCTTACTACACTGATCCGTTTGAAAGGCGGATATCCTGAGGGGGTGCTGTTCGCGATTCTTGTTATGAATTGTTTTACCCCGCTTCTTGACCGCCGTATCAAAAAGCGCATTTTTACCGCAGCAGATCTTGCGGAATTCCAAAACCGCAAACGGAATTGATAAAGAAACAAATCACCTGCTGTGCGGTAACGCGGAACAGAAACCGTGATTGTCACTTATTGCTTGTAAAGAAACAAGAATCAGTCGATATGCGTTTCTTTTTTTTCTTGACAAAAACCATCGCTTAGGCTACAAACAATTTCATTCTTGCCGTATTATCATCCGTGGTGGAGGTTTTTATGAATCCAGATGATGTCAAATATCACAGAGAACATTCCTGGGTGCGTGTCGAGGGAAATAAAGCGACAATCGGTATCACAGATTATGCACAACAGCAGCTCGGCGATATCGTGTATGTGGAACTGCCTGAGATCGACACGGAGATCGATGCCGATTCGGAACTTTCAGAAGTCGAGTCTACAAAAGCAACTTCTCCGCTGGTCAGCCCCGTGTCAGGGACTGTCGTGGAGGTGAATGAGGACCTCGCCGATACGCCGGAGTTAATCAATGAAGACCCCTACGGCAACGGCTGGCTTGCGGTCCTTGAATTGACAGACCCTGCGGAGCTCAGTGATTTGCTGAGCAAGGCCGAGTACGAAAAGTTTCTTCAGGAAGAAGAGGCCAAGTAAGCGACGGGACGAATGAGAAAACAGAAAACAATGGAATAACGCCGAAGAGGGAGATCTTTTATTCTCCCTCTTTTTATTTTCCGGAGGGAGGGACCATGCCGACACACCTTACGATTATAGGCGCGGGACCGGGCGGATATGTGGCTGCAATCCGCGCGGCGCAGCGGGGGGCGCATGTTACCGTTGTCGAGAATTCTGAAGTGGGCGGCACCTGCCTGAATCAGGGCTGTATTCCCACAAAAGCACTGATTGCATCAGCGGAAGCACTCATGCACATGCGCCATGCAGCTGATTTTGGCCTGGAGGTTGCCGGTACGATCGGATACAATCTCGCCGGCATACGCGAGCGCAAGGACAAGATCGTGGCGACACAGGTCCGGGGCATTCACAGTCTGTTCAAAAGCTGGGGCATAAATCTGATAACAGGAAAAGGCGCATTGCTGGCGCCTGATATTGTGCGGGTTGTTCAGAAAGACGGAACGACTATGGATGTGAAGTCCGACAAAATTATCATTGCTACCGGTTCACGCCCTGCGGGGATACCGCATATAGCTTTTGACGCCGAACATATCATCTCAAGCGACGATGCAGTGCGGCTTAAAAAGATCCCCAAAAGCATTCTTATCGTGGGCGCCGGCGTGATCGGCTCTGAGTTCGCTTTTGTGTATCGTACTTTCGGGGCAGAGGTGACGCTGGTCGAAATGCTGCCGCGCGCCTTGTCCACAGAGGATGAGGATATATCGGATATTATCGAACGCGAATTCAAAAAAACGAAAATCAAGCTTATTGCCGGCGTTAAAGTTGAAAAGAGTGAAAAAGAAAGTGATGTGATTCTTACCACGTTAAGCAACGGACAGGTTGTCAGGTCTGAAATGGTGCTCGTCTCTATCGGTCGGTCCATGAACTCCGATGGTTTGGGGCTGGACGATGTGGGGGTGCTGCGGGGCACGCGGGGCGAAGTATTGGTAAATGAGAAACTGGAAACGAACGTACCGGGCGTTTATGCAATCGGCGACGTGACGGGAAAATTTTTTCTCGCACATGTTGCTTCACACCAGGGCCTTGTTGCCGCAGAGAATGCACTCGGAGGTCAGGAAACGATGGACTACTCCGTGGTTCCATCGGGAATCTTCACCATGCCTGAAATCGGCAGCGCCGGACTTCGTGAAAAAGAGGCCCAAAACAGGAACAGTGCATATCGAACCGGAAAATTCCAATATCGGGCGCTCGGTAAGGCGCATGCCATGGGAGAAATTACCGGCATGGTAAAAATAATATCCGACGCAGTCACCGATGCTGTACTCGGTGTGCATATATGCGGCGCCCATGCAACGGATTTGATTCATGAAGGCGCGCTTGCCATTCGCATGGGCGCTACGACCAGACAGCTCGGGAGCATGATCCACGCCCATCCGACCCTTGCCGAAGCTGTGATGGAGGCGGCTGAAGATGTACACGAACAGGCCGTTCATGTACCCCGGGAGAAGTAATTTTCTTTTGTGCGGAAGGAACAAGTCCGCTGATGCACTATTACTCAGGTTCACGCAGTTTTGCAAACGCCTTTACTACCACTTCAGGCAATGCGGGATGGATATGCATTCCTCCGGCGACTGACCAGAGGCTGCCTTCTGCGGCCATGACATTCACAACTTCCTGGATCAGAACGGATGCCTGAGGCCCGATAATGTGATATCCGAGAATTTTGCCGCTTTTCCTGTGTACAACAGCTTTGGCAAAACACCCGGTTTCCCTCATGGCCTCACCGCGTGACGTATCCGTGTAGAGGGCCTTTCCCACAAGAATTTCATGCTTTCCCGTGAGCTTTGCGGCCTGTTCCTCGGTCAATCCGACCGACGCGATTTCCGGCCAGGTAAAAACCGCATGCGGCACTGTTTGATAATTCATTTTTGACTTTTTCCCGTGCACGGCGTTGTCCCAGGCAAGCTCAGCCTCGTGATTGGCAGCATGGCGGAACATTTTTTCCCCAAGTGCGTCGCCAAAAGCCCATATATTTTTCTTTGTGGTTTCCAGAAAATCATCAACAAGAATATAACCGTCCCCGGTCGTTGCTACGCCGGTATTTTTGACCAAAAGTGCGTCTGCATTTGACTTCCTTCCGGCCGCCATCAAAACATACTGCGCCATAAATTCCATTTGCTTGCCGGTATCTTGTTCTTTGGCAGTGACGGTGGTATATGTTCCGGTCTGACGCACCTCAACAGCTTCCATGCCTGTATGGATTTTTACCCGACTGGACAGGGCGGTCGCGAGCAGTGCTGACACTTCAGGTTCTTCTTCAGGGACGATATGTTTATTGCGCTGGATGATTGTTACCGGCGTGCCCATGGCTTCAAAAAAATGGGCAAATTCAACAGCAATATAGCCGCCTCCGATAATTATCATGCTTTCAGGTCGCTCTGTAAGCTGAAGCACGGATTCATTCGTAAGATATTCGATGCTTTCTATGCCTTGAATCTGCGGGATGAAAGGCCGTGCTCCTGTGGCGATAAAAATGGTTTTGCCTTTTATCGTCTGGTTGTTGACTTCGAGTGTGTAATCTCCCGTAAAATGGGCAGTACCGAAATAAAAATCGAAATCATCTGCTTCTTTCAGCGCTTCTTCAATGTGGTTCCGGCTGTGATGAACCGTGCGTCGCATCCGCTCCATGATACTGGAAAAATCGATGTTTTTGACTTCAGCGGCAATGCCGAGTTTTCCGGCTTCCCGGACTTCCATAACGCGGTCGGCGGGATAGACAAGCAGTTTCGTCGGTATGCAACCCACGTTGAGGCAGGTGCCGCCCAAAGGCCCTCGGTCTATAAAAGCAACACTTTTTCCATGTGCCAAAGCGTCTTCGATCAGATTTGCACCTGCGCCCGAACCGATGATCACGATATCGTATTCCTTCATGAATTCACCTCTTTTGAATTTTAGCAGATTTATGAGTGGAGTCAATGAAACGTATACTAGAGAAATCTGAAAAATAATTGCTGTCCATTTCTTCAGTTACTTACATTGACAAATCATCATACTTATGGCAGGATATTTTTACTCAGGAGTCCACTATGGATGAAGTCAATATAACCATTATCGGCGCAGGTGTCGTGGGTTTGGCAACAGCAGCGGAGCTGTCTGCCTTCTACGACAATATTATTGTTCTTGAGAAACATGACAGCTTCGGCCGGGAGACGAGCAGCCGCAACAGCGAAGTCATCCATTCAGGCATCTATTATCCCCACGGATCATTGAAAGCAACACTGTGCGTGGAAGGGGCTAAACTGCTGTATGAACTGTGCGCCTGTCATTCTATACCCTATAAAAAAACTGGGAAATTAATTGTTGCCGCCGACAAATCAGAAGAACTTATTCTTACGAATCTCCTTGAGAAAGGAAGACAAAATAATGTTCAGGGCCTGACCCTGCTGAGTAAACAGGATGTCAGCACGCGGGAACCGCATATTATTGCCGAGGCGGCGCTGTATGCTCCGGAAACCGGGATTATAGATTCTCATTCTCTGATGAAGCATTTTTATACTGTTGCGGAAGCAAACGGAACTCTGTTTGCGTTCAACAGCGAGTTGAATAGTCTGGCCCGTGTAAAGGATGGTTTTATCGCCGGGATAAAGCAGGACGATTATCAATTCCACTCTCGCATTATCATAAACTGCGCCGGTTTGTATTCAGATTGTATAGCCGGGCTTGCGGGCATTGATGTTCATAAACATGATTATACGCTCAAGTACTGTAAGGGCTCTTATTTCTCATATGCCAAACCGTCGCCTGTATCCATGCTTATTTATCCGGTTCCTCATGAGGAACTGGTAGGACTCGGAGTGCACGCGACACTCGATCTGGGTGGACGCCTTCGCTTCGGTCCGGATGCGGAGTATGTCCCGGGGACACTCGATTACAAGGTGGATCCAGGCAAAAAAGACGGTTTTTTTCAGGGAGCAATGCGGATTATTTCAGACCTTGACCAAGACGCTTTTGTTCCCGATATGTCCGGTATCCGGCCAAAACTACAGGGGCCGGGTGAGAAAGTAAGGGATTTTATCATCAGAGAAGAATCGGACAAAGACTTGCCGGGTCTGATTAATCTGATCGGAATAGAATCGCCCGGCTTGACAGCATCTCCCGCTATAGCGAAAATGGTGGCAGGAATGGTCAAGAAATTGCTGCCATCGTAACCTTTCCGAAAGAAATATTCATTTCTTTTTTCTTCAAAAATTTTCTCTTACCTAAAATTCTAGAACCATTGTCTTCTACAGTTATTTTATACGCCTAAGGTATCATATTTTCATAAGAACTTCCCGGCAAAACACAGCAGAACTTGCTATACTCATGGCAAAAGACAGTTATTCTTTTTAAAAAAATTCAAGCAAGGAGGAGCACATGAACAAAAAAATATTTATCATAGTGTTATCACTGCTTTTAACTATCGGTTTTGCTTTCACTGCATTTTCCCAAATGAAGCCTGATGTGCTGGTTAAACAACGTCAGGCTGCCATGACACTGCAGGGAAAATATTTTGCTCCTCTTGCCGGTATGGCCCAAGGCAAAATTCCTTATGACGCAAAAATAGTTGCGCGGAATGCAGGCTATCTGCATGTGTTGTCCATGATGCCTTGGGATGGTTTTGATCCGAGCACGGCAAACGAGAAGTCCGGCGCGCTTCCGGCTGTTTATTCGGACAACGCCAAGTTTAAAAAGGCTGCTGAAGATATGCAAGCTGCCGCTGCAAGATTGGTCACGGTATCAAAAGGAAGAGGAAAAGACGAAGCCATTATCAAAACAGCCATCGGTACGGTTGGAAAAACGTGCGGGGCGTGTCACGATAATTTCCGTCAAAAACAATAAAATCATCAATTTTGTAGTAAAACCCCACGCGGTACAGTGGGGTTTTTTTATGAAAGGGGAACTTTTGATTTCCATACGTCCGGTGCTGATTATCATTGTTTTCTTCTTCCTGCTGTCAGATGTGACAGCCGCAAACGCGCAACCAGGGGAAAGTATTAAACGGGGTGAATATCTGGTAAAAACAGCCAATTGCATCGGCTGTCATACGGAGGAGCGCGACGGGGCGATTCCGTACGCGGGTGGGCGGGCGCTGAAGACTCCCTTCGGCACCTTCTTTGGACCGAATATCACGCAGGATAAAGAAGCTGGAATAGGACGCTGGAGCGAGGCTGATTTCGTCCGTGCAATGCGATCAGGCATGCGTCCGGACGGCGCTGCATATTTTCCCGCATTTCCGTATCCGTCTTACACGAAAATCACCGATACTGATCTAAAGGACATGTGGTCGTATCTGCGCACCCTCGCCCCAAACAACCAGGGAAACCGGCCGCATGATCTTGGTTTTTTCTTTCAGTGGCGTTTTTTGGTGCGTTTCTGGAAACTACTGTTCTTCACGTCCGGACCGTTTATAAATGATTCCGGCCGTTCTCCTGCTCTCAACAGAGGTGCATATCTCGTCCAGGCAGTAGGCCATTGCGGTGAATGTCATACACCGCGTAATTTTCTTGGAGCTCCGAAAATAAGCCGCTTTTTGGCGGGAGGAATGGCTCCGGATGGGAAAAGAGTGCCGAACTTGACCCCCACGCGACTGAAAAGATGGAGTGATCAGGAGTTGCATGATTATTTGACCACGGGAGTAATGCCTGATGGAGATGTTGCCAATAAAACCATGAGTGAGGTGATTCAGAATTCAACACGCGGGCTTACACCGGAAGACATGGTTGCCATGATTGCTTATATGAGGTCGCTGCCGCCTCTTGAAGATGATCCCAAATAGTCATCATCGCACGAGCAGCGGAATGCCGAATAGGACTCCAAACGCGGCAAACAGCCAGGGGATGCCTTCACCTGCCAAATATCCCGAGAAAACGAAATAGAAACTTGTAATCACACTAGTTCCGCAAATAATTATGACAGCTATCTGCATATGATCATTCGGTTAGCTTCTAGCCCGATGTGTTTTTTTCTTTGTGCGTTTTCCGCGTTTTTTCGTCACTTTCATTACTTGAGCAATAATCGCTTTGGCGGAGATTTCCTCAAATGCGAGCAGCTCTTCCGGTTTTCCGCTTTTCGGCATTTTCCGGACGCAGAGCGAATATACGGGAACGGGTTCTTTCGCAAGGGCACTGCGAACGGCTTCGCTTATGCCGCCTTCAGCAAAGTGGTCTTCCACGGTGATGATTGCTCCGGTCTCCTTTGCAGCTTTTCTGATCGTTTTTGTATCAACGGGTTTTATGCTGTAGAGATCAATGACCCGAATGAAAATACCCTTTTCTTTCAGCGTCGCATGGGCCTGCAAAGCTTCATGCAGTGTGATGCCGGCGGCCACTACCGTGACAACGTCGGCCTTATTCGCTCTTAAAACCTTGCTTCCGCCGATGGCGAATGCATCCGTGTTCCGGTACAGAATGGGTGTTTCCTTTCGCGTAGTCCGCATATATGCAATGCCGCGGTGTTTTGCCATTTCTTCGAGCAGCTTTTCCGTGGACACGGCGTCCGAAGGATAGAGCACAACACTCTCCAAAATGGTCCTGAACATGGCGATATCCTCAAGGCCCATTTGCGATGAACCATCTTCGCCTATGGAAACACCGGCATGAGAACCGCAAAACTTGATGTTCGCGTGGGAATATTGGGCCATCCTGATCTGGTCAAAGGCCCGGGTAAGAAAAGCCGCAAATGTTGAAAGAAATGGTATTTTGCCGCGAATAGAGAGCCCGAGCGCTGTGCCGACCATGTTCTGTTCAGCAATATACATTTCCAGGAACCGCTCAGGATACGCTGCTTTGAATATTTCTGAAAACGTGGAGTTGCTCACTTCCGCGTCAAGCACCACCATGTCCGGAAACGCCGGGAATATTCTTTCCAGGGCCGTGCCGTAAGCGTGCCTTGTTGCCACGGATTTGCCAGCGGTATAAGAAGTACGGGCGGCGGTCCCGGGTTTCTGTCCAAGAGGCCGGATATCATCCGGTTCTTCGATGCGGCCTTGTATTGTTGTATCGACAGGTCCGAGTTCCTGTAATCCTCGTGCCAGTTCTTCTTTTTTGAGCGCTTTCCCGTGCCATCCGTTTTTATCCTCTATGAATGAAATCCCTTTACCCTTCAGCGTTTTTGCGATGATCATGGTCGGTTTATCGCCAGGTCCTGCCGCCTGCTTAAACGCCGTTAAAATCTGGGCCATATCATGGCCGTCTATGACGATGGTTTCCCATCCGAAAGACGCAACTCTGTTTTTGTATACATCCAGGTTGTGCCCGTACATCGTTTCACCGCGCTGACCGAGACGGTTTACGTCCAGAACGCCTATGAGATTATTCAGCTTGTAGAACGAGGCTATCTCCAACGCTTCCCAGAGTGAGCCTTCAGCCATTTCACTGTCTCCCAGAAGGACATATGTCCGATAGAACAGTTTGTCGATATATTTGGCGTTTATTGCCATTCCGACGCCGATCGAGAGCCCCTGTCCGAGCGATCCGGTTGCCGCTTCCGTATGGCGAAACGCGGGAGTAGGATGCCCTTCGAGAGGGCTGTTGAATTTTCTATAGCTGAGCAGCTCTTTTTCCGAAACCGACCCTGCCGCGGCCCAAAGAGAATAAAAAAGAGGGGAGGCATGGCCCTTGGAAAATATTAATCTGTCGTTGGCGGGGTGGAGCGGATCAGGGATCCGATATCTGAATGTTCCGCCGAACATGAGGCCGGTCATCAGATCTGCAGCGGATAAGGAGGAGGTCGGATGGCCGGATCCTGCTTCAGTGGATATGACGAGGCTGTAGTAGCGGACAAGCTTGGCAATACTTTCGAGATTATTCATCAGAACCTCCGTATCAGCCGCAGAGGGCCCAGAGCGCGGGCAGTTAAGGAACGTACGGACAAGTATATGCTCGCCGTGAAACTTTAGAATCCCGTGGCCGTGGGTTCTCCGGCTGATGTTATAGTAGAGTTTGCATTGTCTTTTGTATGATCTCAATAAGCGTTCCGGGATATATGCCGAACCAGACCAGCAGGAACGAGAGCATGGCGAGCACGATGGTTCCCGGAAGGGAACGCGCAGGCGCTGATACGGTCTTTTCTGCAGGCTGTCCATACAATGCGGCGACAATGCGGAGATAGTAGAAAAGGCCGATAACGCTGTTTATAACAAGGATAATCACGAGGAGCCAGAGTGTTGAACCGACTCCTGCCGCAACGATGTAAAATTTTCCTATGAATCCGGCCGTCAGGGGGATTCCCGCCAGCGAAAGCATCATGATAGTAAAAACGCCCCCAAGCAACGGGTTGCGCCAGGCAAGTCCCTGATAATCTTCAATGCGGTCCGCGTCCCTGTTTTTATCGGAAAGAACGGACACCACACCAAAAGCGCCAAGTGTGGTAATAAAGTAGGCGGTCAGGTAAAAGGCGGCAGCGGCAGCAGCGGTGGCGCCGCCTGCCAGGAGTGTCACCAGAAGATAGCCAAGGTGTGAAATGGATGAATACGCGAGGATGCGTTTGATATTTTTCTGAAGAAGGGCGAGCAGGTTCCCGGCGAACATGGAGGCAATTGCGATGATAGTGAAAATAAGCACCAGTGATTGGAACGCATGAATGTCGACACGGGAAAAATACCGGAACAGGAGAGCAAACACCGCCCCTTTGGACACCGTGGCAATAAAAGCCGAGACCGGCGCCGGTGCCCCCTCGTAAACGTCAGGTGTCCAGAGATGAAAAGGCACCACCGCGAGCTTAAAACCCGCACCGGCGACAATCAGGCAGAAGCCGGACAGAAGCGTCAGACTGTGTACTCCGGGAACCGCGGCCCGCGATGCAATTCTGGCAAACTCCATGCTTCCGATTTCAGCATAGACAAGCGCCATTCCGAACAGAATAAAGGCGGAGGATACAGCGGCCAGAACCAGGTATTTTACACCGGCTTCGATGCCCTGATTGTTGCTTCTTAGATAGGCCGCAAGCACATACAGAGAAACGCTCAGCATTTCGATGCCGAGGAAAAATGAGGCGAAATGTGTGCTTGCTGCCAGCAGTCCCGCGCCAAGCGTTGCAAGGAGCAGTATTAAATAAAATTCTTCACGATGTTCATTATGGTTCTCCAGATAGGTGTAGGAAAGCGCTGCAACAGCGGAACTGGCAAGAAAAAACAGGACCATATACGAAAGAGCATATGCGTCTACGACGAGCAGGGTGGTAATGCTGCGGGGCGTCACCGGCATGATGGCCGGAACCAGTGCGGCGGCTGCGAGCAGGCCCGTGATCGTCATACCTGCGGTCGTTTTATGGTTTCGATAAAAAGCGATTACCAGCATGACTGCGACAGCGGTGCACGCCACAACAATCAGGGGGAGAAGCGTGATCAGGGCGGTTTTATTCATGCGCAGCTCCGCGGGACAGAACATCACGGTCTTGCTGGACATGACTTTGTATGACGTGCAGGCCCGGTTCCGATATGTTCAAAACAGGTCTGGGGTAGAGGCCGAGCCAGAGGATTGCTGCGACCATGATTGTGAGTATTCCAGTTTCACGCATCGTAAGATCAGGGATTGAATTGATCTTTT
Organism: Nitrospirota bacterium; assembly: GCA_963663225.1. Taxonomy (GTDB): domain Bacteria; phylum Nitrospirota; class UBA9217; order UBA9217; family UBA9217; genus JBAZLV01. The sequence continues at coordinate 2,516,079 of OY760142.1, forward strand.
GTTCACCGTGCAGGATGGACTGGACGATCCGGAGCGAGTAAATGACAGCAAGGACGAGTCCGAATGCCGCGATACCGGTGAGCAGCGGGTTCGCACGATAGGCGCCGACGAGTATCAGAAATTCAGCCGTAAAATTGCCAAATCCCGGCAGACCGAGTGAAGCAAGCGCAAAAATAAGCATGATGCCGCTTAAGCGGGGAGCGGATTTCCAGAACCCTCCCAGAGGGGCAAGGTCACGGGTGTTAATGCGCTCCTGAATCAGGCCTGCCATGATAAAAAGCGCACTAACGCTGATGCCGTGCGCCACGATCTGGATGACGACGCCGGACAGAGACGTCAGGTTCGCAGCAAAAATGCCCAGGAGTACAAAACCCATATGGGCAACGCTTGTGTAGGCCACGAGGCGCTTGAGGTCGGTTTGGGCAAATGCGAGCGCTGAGCCGTAGATGATGCTGATGACTGCGATGATCATCAGCCACGGGGCGATAAGCATGGCTGATTCAGGGAAAAAAGGAAGTACGAAACGGAGGAGACCATACGCTGCGGTTTTGGACAGAAGTCCGGCGAGGACCACACTGCCTGCCGTCGGCGCCTGCGTGTAGGCATCGGGGAGCCAGGGATGCAGCGGAAATGCCGGGAGCTTAACAGCAAACGCGGCAATAAATCCGAGCATAATCCAGAACGCTGCTTTCGGCGTCAGCGACGTTCCAAGGAGCAGAGAATAGTCAAAAGTATACAGCCCGGTGTCGATTCCATGCATGAAGTAAAGGGAAAGAATAGATACAAGCATGAACAGTCCGCCAGCCTGCGTGAAGATGAAAAATTTGAAAGCGGCTGGTACTCTGTTCTCATTGCCCCAGATGTTGATCAGAAAATACATCGGCACGAGCATGAGTTCCCAGAAAAAATAAAAAAGAAACAAGTCGAGCGCTGTAAACACGCCGATAATCCCGGAGAGTGTGCAGAGCAGGTTAACATGGAAAAAACCCGTACGGTCACGGATTTCATTCCGGGAGCAGAGGACGGCGATGATGCCGAGAAGCAGAGTGAGCAGTATGAAAATGATGCTCAGGCCGTCAGCTGCCAGGTGCAAACTGATCCCGAATTGAGGGATCCAGGGATAATGCAACTCCATCAACCATGCAGCCCCACGGTTCACGGAGGCCGTGACGGTCGACTGTGACCATCCATACGCCAGCAGTAGGGCGTCGACGGCAAGTGAACCGACGGCTATCCAGCACGGGGCTCTGCGGTCCTGCTTTTCCAAAAGCCATCCGCTCAGTCCGCCGATCAGCGGTATGATGATCCAGAGGAGAATCATACGTGCATGCCTTTGTTTCTGTCCCTTCCTAATTTATCTCAGGACTGCTGCTATTCCCAAGAACAACACTGCGCCTGTTGCCACGGCCATTGCGTACCATCGCAGACCGCCGGTTTGCGTTCTGGCAAGAAGTCCGTGCAGCATGGCATGAAGACTGATGATTCCGGTGCAGCAGGAATCGACGAAATCGTTTTTGTTGATCCGGGTGACCCAGAGGAACGGCTTTACCACAAGTATTTCATAAAGAGCGTCAAACCCCCAACCGACCTGCCAGAATTTCGCCAGTGCACCGAACAGTCGTGTGTTGTTGACGGTGTCTGCATACCAGGGGCGAATGAGATAGAACAGTATGGCCGTACATATTCCCGCAAGAGAAACGAGCGAGGCGCCGAACAGGAGTATTCCTTCTCCCCGTGGAGTGGTCTCCACAGCAGCAGCCCCGCCAAAAACAGGTCGCAAAAAATCCGAAAAAAATGTCATGTTTCCCATGACGGATGGCACTTCAAGAAAACCGATTGTGATTGACAAGACCGCGAGAATGATCAGGGGAGTTCTCATGCACAGACCGGGCAGATGAGTAACTTCCTGTTTCGTTTCTCCGTAGAAAATTATAAAAACCATGCGGAATGCATAGAGAGAAGTAATAAAAGAGCCGATGATGCCCGCTGACCAGAGCCAGGTGCTCCCGAACGGTGAAGACCATGCCTGCCAGAGAATCAGGTCCTTGCTGTAAAAACCGGAAGTCAGCAGAGGGAATGCCGAGAGCGATGCCGCGCCGATAAGGAAAATAAGGAAGGTGGTCGGAAGCAGTTTCCGTAATCCTCCCATGTTGAATATGTCATGTTCGTGGTTTTGGGCGAGGATGAGCACGCCGGCCGCAAGAAACAGGAGCGCTTTAAAAAATGCATGAGTCATGAAGTGAAACAGAGCGGCTGACCAGGCGCCTACTCCTAGTGCCAGAAACATATAGCCTATCTGGCTGATTGTGGAGTATGCAAGAACGCGCTTGATGTCCTTTTGGACGAGTGCACTGCACCCCGCAATCAGGAGCGTTGCCGCGCCTATGATTGCAACGGCGGACAGCACCACCGGCGCCAGTTCGAACAAAACATGGGTGCGCGCGATCAGATACACGCCGGCGGTGACCATCGTCGCGGCATGAATCAAAGCGCTGACCGGAGTCGGGCCTGCCATGGCATCGGGCAGCCATGTCTGGAGGGGCAGTTGGGCGGATTTTCCGATCGCGCCTCCGAGCAGGAGCGCGGCCGCAAGAACGGCCGTTCCCGAGCCGGGGGGTAATTGTTTGGGGGCGGACTGCATCATATCCTGAATATGCAGTGTACCGAAATGGGTGAACAACAGAAAAATGCCGACCGCCATAGCCGTATCGCCAATGCGCGTCACGATGAACGCTTTCCGGGCGGCTGCACCATTGGCCGGGTCAGTGTACCAGAAGCCGATCAAAAGATAGCTGCAGAGTCCGACGCCTTCCCATCCGAGGTAGAGGAGAAGAAAATTGTCCGCAAGAACAAGGACGAGCATGGAGCCGATAAAAAGGTTCATGTATGCGAAATACCGGCTGTAGCCCTCTTCGTCCCGCATGAATTCTGAGGAGTACAGATGGATTAAGAAACCGACAACAGATATCACGAGCACCATGACCAGTGAAAGAGGGTCGAGTGAAAAGGATATTGCAGGGGCGTATCCGTCAAATTGCATCCAGAGCCAGAGTGTCTGGGTAAACACATTGTTTTGCTGCGGAGTCAGGAGAAAACCGAGGCCAACGAGCGCAGAGACGACAGCGGACAGGCCGACAGATCCCACGCCGATGGACGCAATGGCGGTTTTCGTAAAGTGGCGGCCCCGCAGCGCCAGGATGAAAAAACCGGCAAACGGCAGTGCTGGTATCAGGTAAAGGAGATGCAGCATATCGCCTCAGAAATATCCGTTATCCTTTCATCGTGCTTGCCGCGTCCACATCCAGAGTTTTGAAGCGCCGATAGAGCTGGAGTACCAGCGCCAGGCCTACCGACACTTCAGCGGCAGCCAGCGTCAGAATGAAGATGAACATAACCTGGCCATCGGCCTGCCCCCACCGTGCTCCTGCAACAACGAATGCGAGTCCCGCAGCGTTCAGCATGATTTCAACGCTCATAAGCATGAAGATGATGTTGCGTCGTATCAGCACGCCTGTCAGGCCGAGTGCGAACAAAATTGCGGCAAGAACAAGGCCGTGCTCCATTGGGATATGAGCGATCATATGCTTTTTTTGCTCCACATGTTGGGAATACCGCTGCACCCGGCTGCGCTTTGACGACGGTTCGGGCTGTTTAAGTCGTATGGTTACGACTGTTGCATTTAGTGTTTGTCCGGTCTGCCCAGGTGATACGCGCCGACCAGTCCTGCCAATAACAGCAGTGATGCCAGTTCCACGCCGATGACATACGGGCCGAGCAGTGCTATTCCGATTTGTTTCGGCGTTATGAGTGTTGTAGCCAGACGCTCCTTGCTTCCCATCAGGACGTAGAAAATTTCCATGAGAAGAAGAGCGGATAGAATTGAGGGCCCCGTCCATATCCGGACGGTCAGCCATTGAGATTCCTGGTGTGCGGATTCTCTGCCAAGATTCTGCATCATGATGACGAATACAAACAGCACCATGATGGCGCCCGCATAGATGAGTATTTCCAGCATGGCGACGAACGGGGCGCCTAGAGAGAAAAACACCAGTGCAACGGCCAGCAGCGATACGATCAGATACAGGAGGGCATGCACGGCGTTTTTCTTGCCGATGACCAGGACCGTGGCAATGACCGCAACAGCGGCTGATATGTAAAAAAGATAATTCATGCTGGTTCCTTCAGAACATTCTAGGGCAGCAGGTCCCTCACGTTTACGGGTTTGTCCTCGTTCTCCGCTTCGCCTTTATCCTTTCCTTTGACTGCCAATCCGGAAATCCGGTAAAAATTATAACCATGGTATTTGCCCGGACCGTTGATCAGCAGATGCTCCTTTTCATACACCAGGTTTTGGCGCTTATATTCACCCATTTCGAAGTCAGTGGTGAGCTGAATGGCATAGGTCGGGCACGCTTCTTCACAGTATCCACAGAAGATGCAGCGTGAAAAATTGATCCGGAAAAATTCAGGGTACCGTCTTCCGTGTTCATCTTCGGTCGCCTGCAGCGCTATGCAGCCGACCGGGCATGCCACGGCGCAGAGCGAACAGGCAACGCAGCGTTCCTCACCGTCCGGATCGCGTGAAAGGACAATGCGTCCGCGCCAGCGGGGAGGAAGGTACGGTTTTTCCTCCGGATATTGGATCGTCGCCCGCTTCCGGAACATGGTCTTGAAGACAGTCCAGATCGTTTTGAGTATGCTGAACATGGTTGTTCCTTTTCGCTCTTCCCGGCCGTGGTTTGCACGGCTATTTTTTCAGTAAAATAAAAGCTCCTGTCGCCAGCAGATTAACCAAGGATACCGGCAGCATCACTTTCCAGCCGAATGACATAAGTTGGTCATATCGGGGACGGGGAAGCGACGCACGCAGCAAAATAAACAGACAGATAAACGCGAATGTTTTGATCGCAAACCATATGATGGGAGGAAGCAGGGGCCCCATCCATCCGCCGAAAAACAGGGTTACGGTGAGGGCCGAAATGAGCGTGATGCCGAGATATTCTCCCACAAAAAACATGCCGAATTTCATGCCCGAGTATTCAGAATGGAATCCCGCCACCAGTTCGCTTTCCGCTTCCGGCAGATCAAACGGCAGCCGGTGGGTTTCCGCGATTCCCGCTATGAAGAACACGATGAAACCGAGAAACTGGGGAACGATAAACCACAGATGCCGCTGAGCTTCAACAATCTCCCGCAAATTAAACGAACCTGCCTGCATCACGACGCCCATGAGCGAGAGCCCCATGAATACTTCATAACTCAGCATCTGCGCCGAGGCCCGCAGACCTCCCAGAAGAGAATATTTGCTGTCGGAGGCCCAGCCGGCGAGCGCGACGCTGTATACGCCAAGCGATGACATTGCCAGAACAAACAACAGGCCTATATTCAGATTTACGACTTCCATCACGGGCGTGAAGGGAATGACCGCAAAGGACATGAGCACAACGACCACAATAACGGCCGGTGCAATAATGAAGACGGGTTTGTCGGCGAAAGGCGGTATCCAGTCTTCTTTGGTAAACACCTTGATCATGTCTGCAAGGACCTGCAGAAGGCCGAGCGGGCCCACGCGGTTCGGTCCGTACCGATCCTGCCACAGCGCGAGAAGTCTGCGCTCCAGCCAGATTAGTCCTCCTCCTATTGTGAGAACTGCGAAGAGTATGGTGAAAAGGATGAGGAGATGTCGAACAGTATTGGTCATGGCTTTAATTTTTCTATGACGGCATATAAAGCGGCAGTCGTTTGAGCGGTTGCGTACAGCCTCGCGGGCACCCCGGCAGTTCCTGCCGGTACTGTGTCCGACAACGCAACGGTCAGTTGCATCGGCGATCCTCCCATGATCAGTTCGACTGTTTCATCTTTTACAACGCCGATCCGTAAAGCATCGGCAGGGTTTAACAAACAGCACGGTGCAGCAGCACGCATCGCTATGTCCGGGGAGAGCATACTTAACTCTTCCGAACCGTAAATGTGTTGCAAAGGGAATACCAGCCATGCGTCTTGTTTCGATTTAAACGCATCCGGGACATTTTTGAAGTACGGTGCCGATTTACCGGCAGGTTCTATCAAACGCATGCCCGGATCGCCGCCGCAAAGCATACCACCGACTTCCTGCTGAAACTTGTTCAACGCCTGGACCGAATTCCAACCTGGAGACCAGTATCGGGAGATCAGCGAAGCCGGCGGCCTGCCGTCATATCCCTCCATGGAAAAGGAGAGCGGCGTATCAGGGTCTTCCGGAGGTTTTGGTTCATGCACATCTCTGTCCGCCATAATCGCGGTGCGCCCGCTGTAGCGATGAGGTTGGCGCGGTATTTTTGCCCCTGCTATCCGAAAATCAGCGGGAGGTGCAATGGCTCGCACCGGCGTTAATATCGGCACCACATCGGTCATATCGCGGACAATATTATCCAGCGTGGTCCAGGAAAGGCTTCCTAAACGCTCAGATGCCGTCAGTATATCACGAATCCACTTCCAGCTGTCCTGAATATTTTCGCTGGGTTTGAAAACCTGATAAAAGCGCTGTGCGCGGCCTTCATTATTTACAAATGTGCCGTCTGATTCCGCGCAGGTGGCTCCCGGCAACAGGACTTCAGCCTTGGATGTAGTCTGATTCAGAAATCCATCGATAACAATGACGTGTTCGGTTCCGTCAAGAAAATCGGAAACAGCTTTTTTACCCGTTCTTTGATACAGGTCGTTTTCAAGAATGAAAACAGCGTCAATTTTATTGAAACGAGTGGCGCTTAATGCTTCTTCCAGACTTCTGTCGGCCAGCAAACATGCTCCCGTGCTGTTGCATTCGGGAAGCGTATAAAAAAGGTCAGCAGGTCTTCCTGTTTTACACAAAGCCCCCGCGATGTTTGCGGCCGCCTGTATTATTTCTTCATTATCGAGGCTTGTACCCGAAATAATGAGCGGTTTCCGGGCCTGTTTAAGCGTTTCCGCTATTTCTTTTGCAAGAGCGAGTACATCGCCCTGCAGTCCGGATACGGAAGGGCTGCCGGCATCCAGTTCATGCGCAACGGCAAATCCAAGGCGCGCAATATCATCCGGAGCGGCATGGAGTGTTTTTGCTGCAAGATCATCAAGCTTGGTGACGGTTGCCGTTGCGAGATAGAGCGGTCCCGTTTCGTCCTGCATGACGGTGCGGAGAGCGCCGTCATCCCAAGAGGGGATGTGCAGAGTGTTAAGGGATGCTTTTGGTTTGTTTCGTGCGGCCTGTCGTATCGCCAGATCAAGCAGGGGGGCTGAATTCGTAACGTCTTCTCCGAGGACAAGCACAGCGTCCGCTGTTTCTATTTCGTGCAGAGACGGCGACCGCGCCGATCCTTTCTGGAGGATATCAATAATCAAGGATACCAGGCGATGCTCCCGTTTTGCCATTCCCGAATAAAAATTATTTTTCCCGACAAGCGACAAGAGCGCGAAGTTTGATTCGAGTGATGCGCGGGGCGACCCTATGCCGATGATGTTTTTGCTCCTGGACAGGACATCACCAATATGGTCGAGCGCGGTTTTTTTGTCGACGGGTTGCGCCCCTTGTCCACCGGCGGCATACAATGGAGTGCGGACGCGATGAACGCTGTTTACGAATTCATACCCGAACCGCCCCCGGTCGCAGAGAAAGTATCCGTTAACCGCATGATTATACCGATTCAGAATTCTGCGGAGAGTCCCGTACCGCTCCCCGGGCATTGTGTTGCAGCCGAGGCCGCAGTGGACGCAAACAGAGGGGGCGGTCTGCAAATCCCATTTGCGCGCGTAGTGGCGTTTAAGGGTCTTGTCGGTAAACACCCCGGTGGGACAGATTTCAACCAGATTACCGCTGAATTCACTTTCGAGTGCGCCGTCTTCATGCCGTCCGAAATAGACGGAGTCATGCGATGAAAGAGCGGTGAGGTCCCGGCCGCCGGCATGGTCGCGGTAGAATCGGACGCACCGGTAGCAGGCTATGCAACGGTTCATTTCATGGTTCACAAATGGGCCAAGGTCCTGGTTTCGGTGCGTTCGCTTCCTGAACCGTGTTCTCCGATAGGTATGGCCGGTCATGACCGTCATGTCCTGAAGATGGCATTCGCCACCTTCATCACACACGGGACAGTCGTGCGGATGGTTGAGCATGAACCATTCTATGACGGAGCTTCGGAATTTTTTTGCTTCAGGGTCATCAATGGAAATACGCATGCCCCCGGTGACCGGCGTCATGCAGGACATGACAATTTTGCCGCGGGTGTCTTTTTCATCTTTGAAGAGTTTCACCGCACATTGACGACAGGCGCCCACGGAGTGCAAGGCAGGATGCCAGCAGAAGTAGGGAAGGTTGAATCCGAGCGTGAGACAGGCGTTCAGAAGGTTCTGGTCTTCCCTGACCTGGTAAGGTTTGTTATGGATAAAAATAGTGATCATGTTGGTTCAATAATGCATTATTTCCAGGGACATCCTCGTTCGTGTATATGCCGCTCGAAGTCTTCCCGAAAGTATTGCAATGCGCTTTGCAGCGGTTCAACCGCGCCGGGCGCCAGTGCACAGAAGGTATTTCCCGGCCCAAGCAAGGTGCAGTGCTCAGCAAGCATTTCCATATCAGCAGCCCTGCCCGTGCCTTCTTCGAAAGATTCCAGTATTTTTTTGAACAGCGGCAGCCCTTCGCGGCACGGCGTGCACCAGCCGCATGATTCTCGGGCAAAAAAGCTGATCAGGTTGTGCGTGAATCCGACTGGACAGGTTTTGTCATCAAGGATGACCATGGTTCCTGTGCCGAGCCGGCTTCCTGCTTTCATGACGGAGTCGAAGTTCATCATTATGTCGAGATGTTCGCTGGTAAGAAAATTGGTTGAAGCGCCGCCGGGAAGCAGCCCCCGGAGGGCATGGCCGTCCTGCATGCCGCCTGCATGATCTTCCAGAATTTCGCGGATCGTTGTGCCCATGGGCAGCTCCCACAGGCCGGGCCTTTTTACTCTGCCGCTTGCTCCGAACAATTTTGTCCCGCTGTCAGGACTTTTGCTCAGTGACTTGAACCAGTCGACTCCGTTTTTGAGAATGTGCGGTATGCAGGAAACGGTTTCCACGTTATTCACGATTGTCGGTTTGCCGAAAAGGCCGGCGACCTGCGGAAAGGGCGGTTTTGCGCGGGGTGTGGCGCGTCTTCCTTCCAACGCATTTAAAAGTCCGGTTTCTTCACCGCAAATATATCGTCCTGCGCTGGCGTGAATGCGCATATCAAGGCTGTAGCCGGAACCGAAGATGCTCTCGCCGAGATACTTACGGGCATATGCTTCGGCGACGGATTTTTGCAGCAGCCGAATTGCACGCTTGTATTCCCACCGAACAAAAATGATTACTTGAGAGGCTTCAATGGCATAGGCGCTCGCAATGGCACCCTCAATAACCTGATGGGGATTGCCTTCGAGCAGGAACCGGTCTTTAAACGTGCCTGGCTCCATTTCGTCTGCATTCACGACAAGGTATTTGGGACGCCGTGCCTCCGGTCCCATCGGAACAAAACTCCATTTCTGTCCGGTGGGAAAGCCTGCCCCGCCCCGTCCTCGCAGGTTTGACGCTTTCACAACGGCCTGGACTTCCTGTGGAGTCATCGTGAGCGCTTTTCGAGCAGCCTGGTATCCGCCTGTTGATTCGTATTCCCGAAGCGAGAGCGGTACAGCGTCAGGCCGAATATGTTCTGTGAGCGGTCGTTCCATAATGGTATGCAGCGCAAAAAACGGCGTAGAATCGTGACGGATTTTAGTGAGCGCAGTTCAAATCCGCCCGTTATTCATAGGTCGACAATATTGCTTCAATCATTGCCGGCGTTACCGGGCCGTACAAATCGTCATCAATCATCATTGCCGGTGCGCGGTCGCACGCTCCCAAACAGGCGACCGGAAGGAGCGTGAACTGTTTGTTTGGCGTCGTTTCCCCAAGGCCGATGCCGATCTTTTCTTTTATTGAGTCCAGAAGAGGATTATATCCCATGATCCAGCAACTGACGCTGTCGCAGATGAGGATTACGTGTTTGCCCACGGGTTTTCTGAAAATGAAATTGTAAAATGTAGCCACTGAATCGAGTTCATGTGTCGTCATGTCAAGCATCACGGCAACATCTTTAATCGATTCATCAGACACCCATCCCCGATGACGCTGTACAATGCTCAGCGCTTCAAGGGAAGCCGATGCCTTTGTCGGCAGGTGTTGCAACTCCGTTATAATTTCCTGTTTTTCCTGTTTACTCAACATGGTTATCTCTGTCTTGCTGGAAAGACGGTGACTCGGAGACGTATCGTTCAAATGTTATCTGTCTATGTCCGCCAGGATGAAATCGATGCTTCCCAAAATTGCCATGAGGTCGGCAATCATCCGTCCTTTGCTCATTTTCGGCACCATCTGCATATGCGCAAACGAGGGGGTGCGGATGCGTGTCCGGTAGGAGGTTGTGCTCCCATCGCTGATCAAATAATAGCCGTTGCTGCCTTTGGTCGCTTCTATTCCGAAAAAGGATTCTCCCGGAGGTATGACCGGTCCCCAGCTTACGCTCAAAAAATGGTTGATGAGGGTTTCGATATCATGCATGGTGCGCTCTTTCGAAGGCGGTGTTGTCAGCGGGTGATCTGATTTGTAAGGCCCTGCCGGCATATTGTTCACGCATTGCTCTACAATGCGCAGGCTTTGGCGTATTTCTTCAATTCGCACGACGGCCCGGTCATAGCAGTCTCCGTGGACCGCCGTCGGAACGTCAAATGCAAACTGGTCATAACCTGAATATGGGCGTTTCTTTCGGAAGTCCCAGTCGAATCCGCAGGCACGGAGCCCCGGACCGGTTACACCCCATTCTATGGCGTCTGCGGCGGTGTATGTGCCCACGCCGATGGTGCGCGCCTTGAATATTCTGTTCTGCATGACGATTGCATCGTATTCTTTCAAACGGGGTGGCAGGTATTTGAGGAAAGACTTTATACTGACGTCCCAGTTTTTGGGGAGATCATGTGCCACGCCGCCGATTCTGAACCATGCCGGGTGCATGCGGCCGCCGCAGATGGCTTCTATAATGTCAAAGATGCGTTCTCGGTCTGTGAACATGTAGAAAACAGGTGAAAGTGAACCTACATCCTGGGCAAAGGTGCCGTACCACACAAGGTGATTGGCAATGCGGAAAAGTTCGGACAGCATCACGCGAATGACCTTTACCCGATCGGGCACCTTGATGCCGGCAAGCTTTTCCACGGCAAGGCAGTAGACGAGGTTGTTCATGACGCCGCCGAAGTAATCAATACGGTCGGTGTAGGGTATGAAAGTGTGCCAGGACTGGCGTTCGGCCATTTTTTCCGCGCCGCGATGGTGGTAGCCGATATCGGGCACCATGTTCATGATTTCCTCGCCGTCAAGCTGGAGTATCAGGCGGAGAAGTCCGTGGGTTCCGGGATGCTGGGGCCCGACGTTCAAAAACAGAAAATCCGTACCATCCGTTCCGTGTTGCATGCCCCAATCTTCAGGCTTAAACTGAAGGGCGGTCTGTTCCGCCAGTTCCTTTTCGTCAGGCAGACGAAAAGGTTCCATTTCCGTGGCGCGCGCAGGGTGGTCCTTGCAAAGAGGATGGCCCTGCCAGGTCGGGGGCATCAGTATTCTTTTGAGGCCCGGATGGCCTTCAAACCTGATCCCGAACATGTCCCAGACTTCCCGTTCGTACCAGTCCGCTGATTCCCACAGGCCGGTGATCGAGGGGAGGGAACAGGAGTCGCGTGTAAGAGGAACCTTGATCCTGATGTCTTCATTTCTATCATACGAGAGGAGGTGATACACGACGGTAAAATCGCCTGGAGGCTGGCCGGGCCGGTTTAAACGCATTCGTTCGTCAATAGCCGTGAGGTCATACAACGTTCGATAGGGATTTTCTATGACTGTTTTAAGATGACGAAGCACAGCTGCCGCCGAGTCTCGATTGACCCAGAGTGTGGGAATTGCGTCTTCTGTTTCCTGCACGGCCAGCAGGGACTGGCTGAAGGCAGATTTCAAATCGTGGATAATGGAGGAATTTGCAGGCATAAGAATTTCAGAAAACGCCGCAGAAATTATAGTAAAGGCTGCTGCTCTTTTCAACGGAAATCAGGAAAGCCTTCGGTTCCGGGCATTTCTGTTCTTAATAGCTATTACGTCCTTTGCATGGCAGTAATCGTCTTTGTTATACTTCATCCATCGGTCGGAGTATTGCTGCTTTTTCCCGTTCTTCGCGCTTTCTATCCCGCATGGACGGCATTTCCGGCCGCAACACATCCTGTGAACCGGCGACCCAGCTTAAAGGACGCCGCTCCCTGCCGACCTTTTGGTTCAGCAGCAGCAGGCCTTCCATGAACGCGTCAGGACGGGGAGGGCAACCCGGCACATATACGTCCACCGGCAGGAACTTGTCCACACCCTGAACGACGCTGTAGATATCGTACATTCCTCCGGAATTGGCGCACGAGCCCATGGAGATGACCCAGCGTGGTTCCATCATCTGCTCATACAGCCGCTTGATGACCGGCGCCATCTTGATAAATACCGTTCCGGCAACGATCATCATATCGGCCTCACGCGGCGTGGCACGGATCACTTCCGCGCCGAACCGCGCGACATCATATTTGCTGGTGAGGCTCGTCGCCATCTCAACATAACAACAAGAGAGTCCGAAGTTGAACGGCCAGATGGAGTTCTTTCTTCCCCACGCCACCATGTCGCGAAGTCGCGTGAAAAGCAGATTTTTACGGACGGCATCTTCCAGCATGCCGTCTGCGGTTGCTGTCGGTCCTGCAGGTTGCAACTGCATATCTGTACAGTCCTTTCATGACCGGGAACAACCTTAGTTCACGGGTTTTCCCCATTCCAGTGCTTTGAGACGCCAAAGATAGACGAGGGCAGCGGCAAGAACGCTGATGAAGATGAGCATCTCTATATAGCCGGGCCATCCTGCTTCCCGGATTGATACTGCCCAGGCAAAGATGAAGACTGCTTCCAGATCGAAAACGACGAAGAACATTGCAAGCAGGTAAAATTTGATATCGAAGCGAATGCGTGCGGTTCCGGTGGAACGAATGCCGGATTCGTATGGCTCCGCCGTTTGCTTTTCGCGATGCCGTTCCCCCAGAATGAACGAGAGCGCAATCATGCCGGTGACCAGAATGATGACCGCTGCGAAATAGACGGCCAGAGGCCATAAGGATGTGTCTGCTTCGGGGCCGTGCAACATGGTAAGAGAATATCACAGTAGGAAAGAAAGTCAAGCGTGCAGCAGAGGAAACAGTCCTGAACACAATTGAGAAAAAACAAAAAAGCGGGGCAGAGATGCCCCGCTTTGAAAAACTGCTTCGAGATGGTTTTTTTATGGATTATTTTGGCGCCATTGCATCGGCGAGAATTTTGATGCCCTTTTGTGCTTCGTCCACGGATCTGGTGAGCGACTCCCTGGCCATTTCGGGGTTATGGAAACCGTCGGAATTTTCCGCTGTCCAGTATTCCCAGAGGACGTGTGCCTTCAGATGCTGGTCCTGTGCCTGCTTGATGGCCTCGGGATTGAGTCCCATTCTTTTAGCTTCCACAATTTTGTCGATGAGGGCAGCAATCCAGAATTCTGCTTTGCGCAATTTGCCTTTTGTAAAAGCTTTGATCGAGTCGATTGAGTATGCTGCTTGTTCCGGTGTCCAGTTTGCGTGGCACCTGGCCGAGAGGCACGTATCTTTCAACTGTACCCTCGGAGTGACTGCAAAATGTGAGGTAGAAACCTTGCCTGTCTTCCGGTCCTTTATTTTCGGGGTGTGGCAGTTGTCGCAACTTGCTCCATACCGCGCATGCTTTGAGTTGTAATACGTTTCCGATTCCGGGTGCTGGGCCTTCCAGAGAAGCCCTCCCGTGAGTGCGTGCTTGAAATCCAGAAAATTGATCTGATTCACATAGTGATCATAGAGACCGAAAACGTCCTTGTACGGAATATGGTTTGCCCTGCCGTCTGTCATTTTGACCGTGAATGCCGAGAGATCGGGATTTTTCGTATCATAGCCCGGATTACAGTTGTATTCAACATGGCACTGACCGCACAGAAGCCGTGAATCGTACGAGTCAAGCAAGGCTATTTTTCTGGTGAAACCTCTCATGCCCATATCTATCACGGTAAATCCTGTTCTCTTCGGGTCTTTGTGCCAAAGCGTGTCCGCCTCGGGTCTGGTCAGGGCCTGAATCAGCGCGTCCCGCACAATTCTCGGCTTTGCCGCGTGCGGATCATGGCAGGTGAAGCAATTCAGTCCGTGCTGTACATCCTTGACCAGTTCGATGACGTTGGATGTCCTCGACCATGTTGCTCCGGCGCCTGGTTCACCGAGATACGACCATTTCAAAATATGATCCTGGGTCTTGCACTGGAGGCATACGGGATTTGCAGCGACAGCGGTCTGGGGAAGAAATGTTTTCTGTTCTTTAATTTCCGGATGCGTGTCTTTGAGAATGTCCCATGCTTTGCCTGTTTCCAGGATATAGTTCCAGCCGTTCTTTCCCTGGAAGCGGCCGCCGAAGGCTCGATCGACGGCAAAATTATCTATAAGCATATTGACATGGCTTCTGGTTAGGGCATGTTCTTTGGTAAACCCGTGTCCTGCCATCAGTTTATCCCAGAACGGGTTGGGGGCTCTGTTGGTAAGCTGTGATTTTTCATCACGTGCCGGGCGGTGATACGCTTGCTTCAGGAATGTAGCATACTGGCTGGTGTGGCACTGACCGCATGCCTTCCAGGACGTATCGGTTACGGGTCTTGTTTCCGGACCGGGGTTTTCCACATGTTTGGCCAGACCTGTGTGGCAGTTTACGCAGTTAATCTTTGCATGCGCTCCCATGCTGCGCAACTGTTTTATAGTATCATGGCAGTTATAGCACGTTTCAACTGCGGCAGGTTTTTCCTGTCCCGGTTTCGCTGCTGAAACAGCCGCCAAGAAAAAAACGGTGCTTAAAACGAGGCCGATGGACATAACCACCACGACGGTTTTTCTTATCATTAGCGTCATTCCTCCTTATTATCCAGAGTCGCAGCAGCCGTGAGTGCTGCTGAATTTATCTTGATTTCAAGAGGTGTTTTTGTTCCGAATGCGTGTGTTTATGGCCGTATGCTTTTTTTTACGTTTATTTGCTACTATAGCATAAATTCATGTTTTTTTTGCGATCGCAAAACGAAAAGACCGCAGATTTTATAATAGAGAGTATTAGTGCCGCAGAGGAGAAAGGGTTGTGCAGATGCTTTTCGGATATGATGTAATCTTATTTAAAAAGACAATTTTGCCTTGACTTTTAAGAGGTTGTACACTATATTATGCTGCGTAGAGGAGGGGACTATGACCAAGGCAGATATCATCTCGGAAGTATTTGATAAAGTCGGGTTGCCAAAACAGGATGCTGAAGAACTGGTTGAGATGATTCTGGATTTGGTCAAGCAGGTCTTAAAAGAAGGGGAGACCGTGAAGCTTTCCGGATTTGGAAACTTCGTGGTCCGGAGCAAAAAATCTCGAAAAGGCCGCAATCCGAAGACGGGCCAGGAGATCGAGATTACGCCGAGGAAGGTTGTCAGTTTCAGACCGAGCATGATATTCAAAGAGCATGTCATCGAAGCCCCAACAGCCGAGTAGCAAGCTTTTTTATCGAATCGGTGAAGTGAGCCGCATTACCGGTCTCGAACCTCATGTGCTCCGCTACTGGGAGTCTGAATTCCCTCAAATCAAGCCGGACAAGCAAAAATCAGGTCAGCGTCTTTACGATCAAAAAGATCTGGATACGATTCTGCGTGTCAAACAGCTGCTTTATAAAGAAGGCTACACCATCTCCGGTGCCAGAAAGAAGTTACACAGCAAGGGAGAGCAGGATCTTGGTGCTGTTATCGAAACGGCAAAGAAAGAATTGCGGGAAATACTGGAACTTTTGAAATAAATAGAGAACAGGCATCAACAGATTCTTTTGCCGTGAATTGATTCTTCATACTAGTGCAATTATTAAAAGATTCGGGGCGTGGCGCAGCCTGGTAGCGCACTCGTTTGGGGTGCGAGTGGTCGGCCGTTCAAATCGGCTCGCCCCGACCATTTTGTTAAGTCCGTGAATAACGTATTCACGGACTTTTTTTATTTGGTTCTTCGTCATATCCGATCTAATCACTTGACTGCTGATTATAAGTTTTATAAACTTACCGCATATCATTTCGCGTCAACCCCGTACAGATGTTCCGGCATATTACCGCTCTGTGAGCAACATGCACAAAAATACGGGGGCTCCTGACGAAAGGAGAGTTGATATGGATTTCATTCGGTGGAAGGACGACTATTCCGTTCAGGTGAAGGAAATTGATGAGCAACACAAAAAACTCATCAGCCTCATCAACCGCCTGGCTGATGCCATGAAAGTCGGAAAGGGCCGTGACGTTCTGGAAACCGTGCTGGCGGAAATGGTTGACTATACGGTGTATCATTTTGAAATGGAAGAAAAGCTTTTTCAACAGCACGGCTATCCGGACTACGAAAAGCACAAACAGATACATACCGCGTTTGCCGGCAAGGCGCAGGAACTCAAGTCAGCCTTTGACGCTGGAAATACAAAAATCAGCGTTGACGTGATGCTGATTCTCAGCAACTGGCTGAACAATCATATTCTGGAAGAAGACAAACGATACGGGCCGTATCTGAACAGTAAGGGGGTACGGTAAGAAGGATGTTTCGGAGAAAAAAGAAGACTGAATCAACTGGCAGATCATCCCTCGTCCATTCCTGAATCGATCATATCGCAGTTCCCATTTCTTTCAGCTCTTTAATCCGTTCCTTTGCATAGAGGTAGCCCGCTTCAACGATCTTATCGATTGCCTCGAATTCCAATAATCCGAACCCTCCGACCGGAGGACAAAAGTTGAAATCCGCGGCCTTTTTGGCGTAAATTTCCTTGTTGGCGCTGCCGACCATTATGGTGCGCATCATGATATCGAGAATTCCGGGCAGGATGATCTTCTTTTTAAACGGACTCAGGCGGCTCCAGAGAATTTCCGCCTCCGAGGGGATCTCTTTGTAGCAGTCGGGGACTTTCAGATCTTCATCCGGGCTGACATCCACCATGATAACGCGGCCGCCGCAAAGTTCCTTCATGATGTCGGCGGGGACATTGTTGAAGAGGGCACCGTCGACCAGAAGATTGTTTTTGTCCAGCACCGGTTTTGTAATGCCCGGTAACGCGCCGCTTGCGCGTACGGATTTTCCGAGAGGGCCGTACCGGTGCACGACCATTTCTGCGGTCGTCAGGTTGCTGGATACGCAGAAATAATTCAGCCACATGTCTTCAATCTGCGTGTCTCCGCACATGGTGCGTATTACGGAATCCAGTCGTTTGCTTTTTATCAAGGCAATCAAGGGAATCGTAAACTCGCGGAATGGTTTGAGCGCGATCGCTTTTTTTTGCTGGTCGATCATGGATCGCCAGTCCAGTCCCATTGCGTATTGAGCGGCGATCATGGAGCCCATACTGGTCCCTCCGATCATGTCGATCGGAATGTTAGCTTCGGCGAGAGCGCGGATTACGCCTATATGAGCAAAACCACGCGCACCCCCCCCACCCAGGACGAGCCCGATTGCGTTCCCCGTAAACAGGCGCGCCAACCGGTCCATGTCGGCATCGGTATTCCACCGGATATGGTAGTGGGTGTCAACGCATCTTTTGTCCAGCCATGCGCACGTTTTTGAAGGGATTCTGCGGCCGTCCGGATGGAGCAGGATCAACGTTCGATGGACACTGCCTCCTGCCGTGTCATGCAAAAGCCATTCTGCTTCTATTTCTCCCGGATTTGGAGAGTCTGTCGCCTGCCCCAGCGTTATGACGCGGTCCGCATGCTGAAGGCAACGTTTTGTCCAGGGTGTCGGTGTCATATCTGCTTCGTAGATGATGTTCATATACTTCGCTTCCTGTTCGTCCAACCAGGCGGCAAGCCTGATGTTGTTGGGAGCCGTCTCCGTTGTCTGCGCCATGCCCTCGATGCCCCAGAGGCGGTCCAGCCGGTCGCTGCTGATATGGAGCGTTGAACCGAAGTTCGACAGTGCGTCCGAAAATCGGCTTGTAAACGAGGAGAGGGGCACAGTAGGTCCGGCCGGAATCACGGCGATGTTCAGAGGCTTGTTTCTCTGCTGGGTTACCGCGCTGATTTCCTGCATGCGTTTTATGATGAACTGAATAAAATGCATCATCATCCCCGGATGTGATGCAATAATCCGTTCAAAGGCATCCCGGGAAAATCTGACCAGATCGCTGTCCCGCACGGCAAAAATACTCGCGGTGCGCTTTTCTCCGGTAAACATGGCCATTTCCCCCACGATGGTGCCCCGTCTGATTTCGGCCACTGTCCGTTCAATGCCTGTTTTATCTTTGATGCACACGGACAATCGTCCGCTGATAAGAATAAAAAAATCATTGCCATGATCACCCTGATAAAAAAGAGCTTTGCCGCGAGGAAGATGGACCCATTCAATTGCCGATTCTATGGTATTCAGCATTGTTAAATCGAGCGGTCCGCAAAAAACAGGAAGTATCGCAACCAGTTGATAGCGCCTCAGCCGTCCGCGTATGATTTCCGCGAATTTCTGCAAAACCTCAGGTCCCTGGTCTGCCAAACGGTCAAAAACAGCTTTGGAGAATTTCATCAGGAGGGAGTTCTGGATGGCGTCCACGGTAGCGGTCCGTACCCCGCCGCTCAAAAACTGGATTTCGCCGGCGGGCATTCCCGGCTCGATGGTTGCCACCATGACTTCTGATCCTTTTTTATCGACCAGGGTGACGCGCAGTCGACCGGTATAGACAAGACAGAAGAACCCCCCCGGATCTCCCATGCGAAACAGATTCTCTCCTTCTTGGAGGTTTATCCATTCGATATCAGGCAGTAAATCTTTTAAAAGGGAGACACTGAATTGTCCGAAAATATCATGTGATTGCAGAAATGAAAGAACATCATTATCCGATGGGCGGGAAAAACTCTCTTGCATGGTACTCGCCTCCTGAAAGGTTTCTGCGGAAAGTCGCAAGAGCGTACATTAGTGCAGAATTATTCCAATTATAACATACAAGGCTCGGATCACAAACATCTTTTCAGGAAGGTTCCATACCGTTTGACTATTACCTGCTCTTTTGATAAGCTTCTCAGCATATCGATGTATTTCTGCAGGTGAGAACGCTTTAAGACATAAGAACAGACTCACATATCAGTGTGCACCGGACAAGCAAAAGGAGAGGTCATGCCGAAAAAGATTATTTTTATTCAGGGGAGTCCTCGCAAAAACGGCAATACACGAAGTATGGCATCAATTGCCATGGATGCGGCACGGGAACGAGGAGCAGAGGTCACCGAAATTGATGCCTTGACACTGGAGCTTAAAACGCCGGGTTGTACCGGCTGCCAGAAATGCCAGCAATCGGACAAATTTGAATGCATCATCAAGGATGGAGTGACCAAGGCCGTTGCATCGCTTCCTGAACACGATGTGATCGTATTCGCGACCCCCCTGTATTGGTGGAGTTATACAGCGCAGATCAAAATACTGGTTGACAGATTATATTCATTGATCAAATTTTCTTCTTCAGGAGAAATGCGGACACCGCTTACCGGAAAGATGCTGGCACTTCTTGCCACCGGAGGAGGGCCGGTCGAAAATAATCTTGACGTTTTGGAAAGCCAGTTGAAGAATCCGGCGGATATGCTGGGTTGCACGTTTGCCTCCTGTATTTTCCCAAATGTACCTCCTGAAGCCGGAACGCTCAAACAGGACGAGTCAGCGGTGAAAAAAGCAAAAGAATTCGGACGGTCGCTTGCTGCTGCAAAGTAGCAGCTGGAGCTTTTTGAACTGTTTTGACTCGTGCATCCGGTTTGCATGAGAGAAACAGTTGCTGCGGTGAAATATGGACAAAGAACAGAATAAAACCGGAAAACAGATTGAAACGGGGAGCAGTGCGTTCGATACCAGAATCAAATGGTCGAAGTTCTGTCTAATGTGGATATCGACCTCTTCAATATTCATGTTTTATCTCTTTTCCAATATCGTTACCGCCTGTATTGTAGGAGCCTTTACCTGCTGGCTTATTTCGTTTACTTTTATGGGCCCCTGGCTGGTGCATGGACTCCATTTATTAACGATAGATATCGCAACTGACGATCTGTACAAACTTGGAGCAGCAGCCGGTTTTTTTGCCGGGTTTCTGAAATTTAAGATTGAAAAATAGCATCTCCAATTGGTCTCGCCGACGAATGAAAAGAACTATTATAATCATTCTTCTTTGTGCTTTTGCCGTGTACGCAGCTTCCTGTCATCGGGAAATCCCTCAGGACAAAATCAGAAAAACAGTAACGACCATTCAGCAGGCAGTGGAACAGAAAGATGTTAAAACAATCATAGGTTTTATCGCAAAAAATTATAGCGATCCTCGCGGAAATTCCTACGAAACCATAAAAGGTCTGTTGCTTGCATATTTTTACCGCTATCCGAAGATATCCGTATACATACCCACTCTCGATGTGATTGCAGATGAAGCTTCTGCAAAAGCAGTTTTTCAGGCCGTATTGACGGGCAGGGGAGGAAGTGATTCCGCGGCAGCCATTCTGCCGGAATCGCTCGGCGTATATGCTTTTGAGGTTGCGTTCAGAAAAGAATCAGGAGAATGGATTATATATTCAGCAACGTGGGAGAGGCTGGGAGATGCTCCGGAGTCTCCCGGCAGGCAGTAAAATGGTTGAAGGTATCATTGCTGCAATTGCATATTCCCGCCAGGTCCTCTGTAAAGCAAAAGGAGAAATTCTTATGAAACGTATCATAATGTCCTTGAAAGCTGTATCGCTCCGTTTGCTGCTTGCGTTCACACTCCTGTTCGGCGCAGTTTCTTCTGCCTGTGCAGAGGCTCCCATGAAGAAAGTCCAAACACCGGGTTTTTACCGCATGCTGCTCGGACAATTCGAAGTTACGGCCCTTTTTGACGGCTCTATTACGTTGAATGCTGAGTTGCTGAAGAATATTCCCGATTCGGAAGTGCGGAACCTGCTCGAACGGGGATTCGTCTCCTATCCGGGAATGCCGACATCAGTGGTGGCGTTTCTGATTAATACCGGTTCAAAGCTTGTGCTGGTGGATGCGGGGACGGCCGGGGCATTGGGACCGGCACTCGGCCATCTGCCTGAAAACCTGAAAGCAGCCGGCTACAATCCGGCGCAGGTAGATGCTGTTTTGATTACCCACATGCACCGCGATCATATCGGGGGCCTTGTAGATGCCGATGGAAAGCCGGCTTTTCCGAACGCGGTTGTTTACGTCTCCAAGGCGGAAAGCGACTTCTGGTTGTCTGCTGCAATTGCAGCAAAGGCGCCGCTGAAATATCAACCATACTTTAAAATGCTCCGTGATATTGCTGCTCCTCTGGTGGCTCTTGGAAAATGGAAGGCATTTGAGGGAAGTGACCTGCAGATACCCGGCATCACTGCGATTGCCATCCCGGGTCATACGCCGGGTCATACCGCATTTGAGGTCTGCTCCGGCGGACAAACCTTTCTTATCATCGGCGATACGGTGCATAGTATGGCTGTTCAGTTTCCGAAGCCTGAGGCAGCCATTGAATTTGATGCCGATTTAAAGCAGGCGATTGCTTCCAGGCTTGCATTATTCAAAATTGCGGCTGAGTCCAAAGTTCTTGTCGGCGGTATGCATCTTCCTTTTCCCGGCATCGGACATGTGCGGAGAGAAGGGCGTGACTCTTATGCGTGGGTGCCGATCGATTTTTCTCCGTTTTTTGAATAAAATGATTATTGTGCACAGAGAGGAAACAAAACATGGCCGGTTGCAAAGAAAGTAAACGGTATCTTGCCAATTTAGCAGATGAGCGAAGCAGTGCGGCGCTCTACCGGGTCATGGCAGAGTACGAGCAAAATGCCCAGATTGCAGAAGTTTATAGGAAACTCGCAGAAACCGAGGATACACATGCTGCGGTATGGGCTCAGAGGCTGACGAAGGCAGGAGTTGAAGTCCCGGTTTTTCGGCTCCCGATGCGTACGCGTGTTCTTATTTGGCTGATCCGTCGTTTCGGCGTCAATATGGTTCTTCCAAGCCTGTCTGCAATGGAGCAAAACGGGACGAAATCCTACAAAAGCCAACCGGATGCTCAGGACATGGTTCCGGAGGAGCAATCGCATGCGCGGCTGCTTCAGCAGATCGGAAAGACATCCGGCATCGGCGTGGAAGGAAGCGCGTTGGCGCGCTTTGAGGGCCGCCACCGTTCCGCGGGCGGTAATGCACTACGGGCTGCCGTGCTCGGGGCAAGCGACGGCTTGCTCTCCAATTTTAATCTTATTATGGGAGTGGCAGGAGCGGCCCTATCCAACAGCACTATTCTGCTTACCGGATTTGCAGGTCTGCTTGCCGGAGCCATATCCATGGCGCTTGGTGAATGGATATCGGTCCGGAGTTCGCAGGAATTATATGAAAACCAGATAAGCACCGAAAAGGAAGAAATTGCTGAAGCTCCTGAAGAGGAGGTCGAGGAACTGGTTTTGATTTACCAGGCCCGGGGAATGGACGGGGAAACCGCGCGTCAGATTGCCGTCAGACTTATGAGCGATCCGGACACCGCTCTTGACGCGCTTGCGCGTGATGAACTTGGTGTTGATCCCGAAGAGCTTGGTGGATCGGCGTGGGAGGCTGCGATTACCTCATTCTTTCTTTTTGCCGCAGGCGCCATTATCCCCATTGTTCCATTTCTGTTCCTGAACGGAACAATGGCCGTTGTGACGAGTGCCGGATTAAGTGCTGCCGGGCTCTTTGTCATCGGCGCCGCTATTACGTTATTTACCGGCAGGTCTATCCTGTATTCCGGACTGAGGCAAGTCATCTTCGGTCTCGCCGCAGCAGGGGCGGTATTCCTGATCGGACATCTGATCGGCGTGAGTATTGCAGGATGAAAAAATGAATATCCGTAATTCAGCAGATGAAAAATCCCAAAGCAGGCCACGCCTGCTTTCTTCGCGTAGCCGCTGCTTATAGGGACACGTACTCTTTCGGTGTAAAATTATTCGCCATTGTCCAGACGGTGGCCTTGCCGTTTTTCATCCGGTAAACAGCCAGAGGATCATACCCGGCCTTATCGATCCAAGGTTTCAGAAAATCACGCTTTTGTACGATCTCTTTTTTTAATGCCAGGTCTTCGACAAGCTCAAGCGTGCCGCTGATCCGTATCTGGATAAGTCCTTCAAACTTACCGTTGTTAAAACAAAGTTCAACCTGGGAATTCTTCGTCAATTGTTTATGCAAATCCTTCATTTTCCCCGTATGAAATATGATTCCGTTCTCGTCCGCGCGATACATCATCATTCCGCGGACACGCGGAACATTGCCCTCAACGGTCGCAAGATGGCAAAGCGGATTATCATTCAAGAATTTCAGTACTTCCTGTTTGTTCATGGCAATTGCTCCCGCTAGGTTTAGAAAAAGATCATATGGTATCAAGCGCCTGCTTCAAATCTGCAAGCAGATCGTCAATATCTTCCAATCCGAGCGCAATCCGTACAAGATTGTCCACAATTCCTATGTTTTGACGGAAATCCTCCGGATAGTCGAAGAATGACATCATGGACATCTGCGTTACGAGACTTTCACTGCCGCCAAGGCTCGGTGTGATCAGAAAAAGTTCCAGTGAATCGATGAATTTTCTTGTTTTTGCATCATCTCCGCGGATCAAAAAAGTTACCATGCTGCCGAAACCCTTCATGAGCCGTACTGCAATATCGTGGTCTGGGTGGGATTTCAGACCTGGATACCACACCTTTTCTATTTTTGGGTGGGATTCGAGCATCTCCGCTACCGCCAAACCTATTTTATTGTGGTGTTCCATGCGAAGGCCGAATGTTTTCAGACCTCGTTCCAGCAAAAAACAGGTAAGCGGTCCTGGCATTGCGCCGATCATTCTCTGCATTCGGTAAAGATCGTTTAATAGCTCGTATTTGCCGAGAGCGACGCCGGCCATCAGGTCGTTATGACCTCCGTGGTACTTGGTGGCAGAATGGATTACGATATCAATGCCGAGTTCAAGCGGTTTTATATTATAGGGAGTTGCCAGTGTCGCATCGATAATAGTCATGATCTTGTTCTTTTGAGCGACTTTGACGATTGCGGGAAGATCAAGCACGCGCAAATATGGGTTTGTCGGCGACTCCGTAAAAATGATATTGGTGTTTGGTTTTATAGCTTTTTCAATAGCTTCTGCAGTTGGGTCGACCATGGAAACCTGGATGCCGAACCTGGAAAGGGTGTTCG
The DNA here is from genome assembly GCA_963663225.1 of Nitrospirota bacterium. Classification (GTDB taxonomy): domain Bacteria; phylum Nitrospirota; class UBA9217; order UBA9217; family UBA9217; genus JBAZLV01. Next base: position 2,540,387 of record OY760142.1, read on the forward strand.
TGGCAAAATCACGCGTCTGGCGGTAACAATCATTCGTGAAAATGATGTGGCCGTCAGGGCGCATATAAGTCAGCAGCGTCAGGATCACGGCACTCATCCCTGTGGAGAATAGTATGGCCCGCTCAGCGTTTTCTATTGCAGCCAGCTTGCGTTCACATGCTTGCTGGGTCGGATTGCCGTACCGGCCGTATTCGTGCTCCCGGATCACTTTGCCTTCTTTTTTCGCTTTCATGAATTCGTAAACTTTGTCCGTGCTTTCAAAATAGTAGTTTGACGTCTGGACAATAGGGGTGGAAACAGAATAGTGGGCATGATGCATCCGGTCTTTCCCATGAACACCGAGGGTTGCCGGTTTCCAGTTTTTTGAATTCAGTGGTTTTTTAGACATCAGAAGTTCTCCTCTGTTTTTTTAACGCCTGCTGCAGGGCTTCTTTGACCGCATCAATGCGGGCAGGCACTTCGATCGGTTTATTTGCGTAACGACTTGGGAACCCCAATGTTTCCTCGTGATAAGACACTTTGAAATCTGCGAACTTGAGACCGTGCGCCGTGGAAATGACAATCACATGTTCTGCCTTGTCTATTTTGCCTGATTTGACCAGCTTTATCAACGCCGCGAGAGCTACGCCCGTGTGCGGGCAGTTGAACATTCCCGTGGTATCTCCAAGGGCTGCGGCATCCGTCAATTCCTGCTCTGTGGCGTCCATGACAATCCCGTCAAACTGTTTCAGCGTGCGGATCGCTTTTTCGATGCTTACCGGATTACCGATCTGGATGGCGCTTGCGAGCGTTTTTTGTGCCTGCATGGGTTCGAATGATTCGAAGTTCTTGAGATAGGAGCGGTAAAGCGGATTGGCGCGTTCCGCCTGTGCCACCACGATGCGCGGCAGTTTGGAAATCAGCCCCAGATCACGCATCATCAGCAGGCCGCTGCCGAGAGCAGACACGTTGCCCAGATTGCCGCCCGGAATGATGATGACATCCGGGACCTTCCAGTCGAACTGCTGCACGATTTCTATTCCCACGGTTTTCTGGCCTTCAATACGAAGCGAATTCATGGAATTTGCCAGATACAGTGTTTCGTCTTTTGTGATCTCCTGCACCAGTCGCATGCATCCGTCGAAGTCAGTATCAAGGGACAGTACCAGGGAGCCATTGGCAATCGGCTGAACAAGCTGGGCAATGGATATCTTGCCCTTCGGCAGAAGCACGATCGAGGGGATACCTGCCGCCGCGCAATAGACCGCCAGCGCGGCAGAGGTGTCGCCGGTGGATGCACAGGCCACGGCCTGGATCGGGGCTCCTTCGCTGATCATCTGTTTAACCTGCGATACCAGAACCGTCATGCCGAGATCCTTGAATGATCCGCTGTGGGAATTGCCGCACAGTTTCACCCAGACGTTGTCGAGTCCGACGATTTTCCCGAACCGCTCCGCCCAGAAGAGATTGGTCCCGCCTTCATACAATGAGACAATATTGTCGTCTGCTATCTGCGGAAGTATCCATTCTTTTTTGCCCCACACGCCGGAACCATAGGGCCATTGCGTGGACTTGTAACGGTCATCGAACAGCTTTTTCCATTCATCGGCGCTGCGCTTGGACAGTGCGTTCATATCGTGCCGGACTTCCAGGAGTGAGCCGCACTTTTCGCAACGGTAGATGATTTTATTGAGCGGATACTTTGTTTTGCATTGCTGATTGATGCATTGAAACCAGGCATTATAGTGCATAGTATTCACCCTCTCTGCAGCTGTTTTGAATTAGTATGGTTTTCCGCGGAAGCAGAATAGCGTGGGACCGTGATGTATGCGGATGTCTTCTGAATTGCTTCACGCGTGGAATAATCACATGGCATAACCGCAATGTTGCTGCAGCGTTCGAATAGAATGAAATATACCACATCATCCCGATATATGCACGCACTGATTACGACACTCTCTTAAAATCTATATATCCGCGCTCCACATCCGTGCTGATAAGCTCAACCCGCAAACGGTGCCCCACATCAAGTCCTTCAAAACCGCTTGCCAACCTGCCTTCAATAGGAGGATGCAGCAAACGAACCCAGGTCCCTTTGTCTGCCGCGCCGGTGACGAAGGCGTCAAAGCGTTCTCCAATTCTATGCTCAAGCAGCAGCGCCGCAGCGGATTTTCTGACCTGGCGTTCGACTTTTTTTGCTGCATTTTCCTGTTCGGTGCAGTGCTTTACGAGGTCGTCGAGTTCGTCATGGCCGTACGGCAGCGGCGATCCAAAAAAAACAGACTTCAGAAGGCGTTGTGTAATGACGTCGGGATAACGACGGTTCGGGGCAGTGGAATGTCCATAATCCCTGACTGCAAGGCCAAAATGACCGTTTGGTTTTTCACTGGGAAGGTTGACTGCATATTCGCCAGGGCCCATAAGCTTTATGATCGAGAGGGAAAGATCCGGGAACCTTAACGGGTCCGCGTTTCTGGCCTCCATCAGGAAAGCTTCCAATGCTTGAGAGTCCGGTTGGACCGGCAGGGTACATTGCCGCTCAGCCGCCAGCTCTCTGATGCGGTCCCATCGCTTCGGTGTTTTTACCACCCGTCTGATGGAGGGTAATTTTTGGGAAGCAAGAAAACGCACGGTTATTCCGTTTGCGGTGATCATGAAATCTTCAATAATATCTTTGGCGCGGTTTTTTTTCTCAGCCTCCACGTCCCGCAGCATGCCGTCATCGAACACAATGCGCGCTTCGATGGTCTCGAGGGTCAAAGCTCCGTGAGCGTGCCTGAGGGTTTTCAGCTGCTGCGCCGTATGGTCCTGGAGCCGGATGTTCTCCGCAAGACCGGGGATGTCAGAGACGGATTGCGGAACAGGGCCGGTGCCGTCAAGCCAGGCGGCGACGCTGTTATAGGCGAGCTTTGCTTTGTTGCGGACCAGAGCAGGGTAGACGGCAGAGTCTTTGAGGGCCCCCTCTTTGTCCAGTGTCATTTCAATGACCACTGCGAAGCGGTCTGCAGAATAATTGAGGGAGGTAAGGTCCGTTGACAGTTTTTCAGGCAGCATGGGAAAGATTTTTGCCTCAGTGTATATTGACGTGGTATTCCTGCGTGCATGCTCGTCCAGAGCAGAGCCTTTTTTGACCAGGATGTCAACATCTGCAACGGCAACACGTATTTTCACGCTGTCAGGAGAAATCGATTCTGCAACCGTGAGTTGGTCGAGGTCGCGTGAATCGTCATTGTCTATAGAACACCAGAGAAGAGCCCGCAAATCGCGGACGGTTCCATCTGTCTTCAGCTCAGGTGGATGAATGGCATCTAATTCTGCAAGCGCCTGCTGGGAGAAATCCGGCAGCAGCCCGCGCTCAATCATAGCGCGGCGGGCAATTCTTTGCAGCAAGGAACGGTGATGTCTGTTATTTGCATCAGTCATACGGTAGCACTCCGAAAAAATTAATTACGCGTGTTCCCAAGCCTGCAGGAACGTCCGTTTAGCATTGGCAATGACCAACTCACTCGTTTCATCCGGCATCGGTTTAACTTCAAAGCTGAGAATTCGCGGAGTTTCCTTGTTCAGATAGCCGATTTCGAGCAGCACCCGCAGAAACTCCGTCAGTTCGGCCACATCCGTTTCGCCGCCGGGAAATCCGAAACGGGGATGCAGGTCGCCGTATCCCGGATTGTTTTTATCTTTAACCACGCAGTTGCCCATGTGTGCATGGATGATGTGCTCTTTGACGGTCAAAAGCGCTTCGCGAATTGATTCAAACTGAAGAGGAAAATGGCTTAAATCCACCATCAGACCAAAGTTTGCATGTTTTTTTCGCAGGCGGGCGGACAGCACGACAGCTTCCTTATGCGGTCCGATGACGACTTTTTTATCAATTTCCCGGTCAAAGGTTTCGAGCGCAACCCGCATAGTGCCTTTTGCTGCAGCATACGAACAGAGTTGGTCCAGTGAATCAAACAACAGCTCTGTTGCCTCGCCGCGTTTATCCGGTCCGGGATCCGCGCCGCTCAAAACGCCGATTCCCACTGCAGACAACTCATATGCCTCGTCCACGGCGGCTTTGCAGCGATCCAACGCTTTTTGGCGCTCTTCCTGATCAAAGCTGTTCAGGTTGAGTTTGTTTCTCAGTAAGACAGGCTGTCCGCCGTATGCTACGGTCAGCTTGCCGGCTGCCAGCAATTTCCCTGCCTTCTCGCGTACCGATGAGTCCTTGATATGAGTGATTTCAACGGCATCGAAAAATTCGTCATAAACTATTTTTTCAAGCGTTTCCAAGATTGGCCCTTCTCCCCGGATTACCTGTGGATACGCCATAAAGTGTAGCAATCCTATTTTCATATACTTCTTCCATGATTCGTTCATGAATCCTCCTGTACATATATTCGCCTCGGTTATATAGGTCGGCAGACAGGATTTGTCGGTGCAAATTGTATTATGTTGCGGGCGTTTCTCAGCCGATTCTTCTCTTTACCTTCTCCCATGAATGAGTGATAAGGAAGCTTTCGTCCATATTGCCGGCCATGCGGACAAATTTGCTCATCGGCACGGCAAAGGACAGGGTGTCCTTGGGAATATACGGTCGTGCAGATATGTCCATCATGCCTAGTACAGCCCGCGGGCGGGACGATTTGTTTTCCAGATACGGATACTGGACGATGGAACCGCATCCCGCACAAAAGGGACAAATAACCCCGTTGAGTTCCGCTTCGTCATAGTTTGCCAGCGTGAACAGTCCCGAAAGGACATCAGGGGTGGCGAAGAAAATGACCACTTCCGGGTTGTCAGATTCAGTTACCTGATCTAATCGTTTAAAAACAATGTATTTTGCAGGTGCGTCGGATGTTTTGGCGTTTTTTAAAAACTCTTTAACCAGTTCGGGGCTTTTTTTATACCGTTCACCTTCCAATTTGCCGGGGATGCCGCAGGAAAGGAAATATTCAAAATTCGGCATTAAATCGTGTGAAAAACCGAGATATTTTTTTCCGCCGATACAGCCGATGGAGCCTGCCTCAAAACAGAGAGCAACTCCTTTTCGCACTTTCGCCAGAGCCCCGATGATACACTGGTGCGCCGTCGGTGCGGGAACATGCTCGGCGAAATCTTCCTGGTCGGTGTAATAAAAAATAAAAGGCAGCTCCGCACCGGCAAAATAGGTGTTCCATGATTTGAGAAAGAGTTCTTTCAACGTCATGTCCATGCGCTGCCTCCCGGTGCATTTTAGACGTATAAAATTTGCAGTTTAGTATAGCTGATTTTTATCCGGAGATAAAGCACAAAAGGGTATCAGTAAGGGTATCATGGAAAGAATTGGCCTGCGGATCGGCATTTTTTCCAGTTGACAGGAAAATGTATAAGGCGTAAGATTCGCCTTTCGCAAGGAGGGTGAAAGCAATGTTTGAAGGACTGATGCAACCGATGCATTTGATTGTCATTCTGTTGATTGTGCTGATCATCTTCGGCCCGGGGAAATTGCCTGAGCTGGGTGAAGGCCTTGGGAAGAGCATTCGGGCGTTCAAAAAAGCCATTAAAGATGATAATTCAGCCACTGCCATAGAGCACGAGGCTGATAAAAAGGCATAACCCCGTCTGACATTCCGCCTGATCCATTGTGGGTGGGATATCATCTTTCGGGGCCTCGAAGGTTCCTCCTTCCATGTCTGTCCATAAGCAATCTTCCATACGGGGAATATTCCATTCACTCGGCCTGGTGTTTGGCGACATCGGCACCAGCCCGATCTATACGCTCACCGTTATTTTTCTTTTGCCGACGATCGTGCGGACTGAGGACAATGTTATCGGCGTTTTGTCGCTTATTATCTGGACCCTTATTTTCCTTGTTACCATTCAGTATGCCTGGCTCGCCATGAGCCTCGGCAAGCGCGGCGAAGGAGGGACAATTGTGCTCCGTGAAATCCTTGTCCCACTCCTCCAATCCGGTCACTCTGCCGCTTTTTTTACGCTTCTTTCCTTTATCGGAGTTTCTCTCCTTATTGGCGATGGGGTTATTACGCCGGCCATCAGTATCCTCTCCGCTGTAGAAGGTATCTTACTGATCAAAGGGTTTGAAGGAATGGGCCAAACGTCCCTCATCGTGATTGCAGGAAGCATTGCAATCCTGCTGTTTGCTTTTCAAAAAAAAGGAACAGAGCGTATTGCCGGCGCCTTTGGCCCTCTGATGATTCTGTGGTTCCTTACCCTGACGGCGTCCGGGATTGCCTCAATTCTCAGTGTACCTGCAGTGATGAAAGCAGTAAATCCATACTATGCCCTCAGTTTTTTATTTTCTCACGGCGTCCTCGGATTCCTTGTACTTTCAGAGGTCATCCTTTGCGCCACAGGAGGAGAAGCGCTCTATGCGGACATGGGGCATTTGGGTCGCGTTCCCATTGTCAGGGCATGGTATTTTGTTTTTTTTGCGCTTGTATTCAATTATCTCGGCCAGGGAGCTTATCTTATCGGCCATCCAGAAGCCAAAAATATTCTGTTCGAAATGGTTTTTTATCAGGCGCCGCTGTTCTACATACCCTTTCTGATCCTGAGCATCATCGCAACGGTTATTGCGTCCCAGGCCATGATCAGCGGGATGTTTTCGATCGTCTATCAGGGGATTACCACGCGCATCATGCCCATATTCAGAGTTGACTATACGTCCCGCGACCGTCATTCCCAGATATACATCGGCGTGGTGAACTGGTTTTTGCTGCTTGCCGTACTGTACATTATTATGGAGTTCAAAGAATCCAGCAAACTGGCGTACGCTTATGGCCTTGCAGTTTCGGGCACCATGACATTGACCGGCATCTTTATGGTTTGGATATTCTATCTGAGAAAAAACCATTTCCGGTTTGCCGTTTCAATATTTGTGGCCATAATTTCCCTGACATTTTTCTTGTCTAATATGTTAAAAATCCCGCACGGTGGATATTGGTCGCTTATTATCGCAGCCATTCCGTTTTTACTCATTATGCTTTACCGGGCAGGACAACGAAAACTCTATGACGCGCTGCGGCCGCTCCCGCTTGACGTTTTTCTGCTGAGCTATAACCAGATTTACTGGACCATGAGCAAAATCACCGGCACGGCGCTTTTCTTCTCCAAGGACGTCAAAGAAATGCCTCCGTACATCATCCATACGATGTTCAAGAACAACATTATTTATGAAGAAAACATCATCGTTTCAATCATAAAGCTGGACGAGCCGTTCGGGATCAGCGCATCATTCAAGGAGGACCTTGCCCCCGGGCTTCGTTTGTTTGAGATCCATCTGGGGTATATGGAAGTTCCGGACGTGGAGGAAATTCTGCGCCAGCAGGGGATACAGGAAAAGACCATCTTTTACGGATTGGAAGACATTCTGCCGAGTAAATTCACCTGGGCGGTATTTTCTTTTATCAAACGGGTCACCCCGAATATTGTGCAATTCTATAAACTTCCTTACAACAAATTACATGGCGTGGTCACGCGCGTAGAATTGTAAGCAGTGCTTGTTTTTGTCTGAATAATGCAGTGTTCTATTCTGTTTTTTCTAAAGAAAAGTGTTGCCCATAAACGAATAATTTACTACAATTCTCACAGAAAGAATCTTTATCATTATGTCCGACCGCAAGGTATCCTCCATACGAAGCGTAGTCCATTCACTCGGCCTGGTGTTTGGCGACATCGGCACCAGCCCGATCTATACGCTTACGGTCATATTTCTTCTGCCGACGATCGTGCGGACAGAGGACAATGTCGTCGGTGTCTTGTCCCTGATATTTTGGACGCTTGTTCTTCTGGTGACGGTGAAATACGCCTGGCTTGCCATGAGCCTCGGCAAACGTGGAGAAGGGGGCATCGTCGTTCTTACCGAACTGCTCCGGCCCTTGCTTAAATCAGGCCGGAAAGTCACGTTTGTTCTGCTCCTTTCCTTTGTCGGAATTTCGCTGTTTGTCGGCGACGGCGTCATCACGCCGGCCATCAGTATCCTCTCCGCGGTGGAAGGTATGCTGCTGATCAAGGGTTTCGAGGGACTGGGGCAGACCTATCTTATTATTATTGCCGGCAGCATTGCCATCCTGCTCTTTTCATTCCAGAAGAAAGGCAGCGAGCGCGTTGCGGACGCCTTTGGCCCCCTGATGCTGCTGTGGTTTTTTGCCCTTACCGCCTCCGGCATCGTATCGATTCTGCAGGTGCCTTCCGTGCTCAAGGCGGCGAATCCTTACTACGCTCTGATGTTTCTGCTTCATCACGGAATCATCGGATTTTTCGTGCTTTCAGAAGTCATTCTTTGCGTCACCGGTGGAGAAGCTCTGTACGCTGATATGGGGCATCTGGGCCGCGTTCCCATTCTGCGTGCATGGCATTTTGTTTTTCTCGCCTTGGTGCTGAACTACTTCGGCCAGGGGGCTTATCTTATCGGTCATCCGGAAGCAAAAAATATTCTGTTCGAAATGGTTTTCTATCAGGCACCGTTGTTCTACATACCCTTTTTGATCCTGAGCATCATCGCAACGGTCATTGCGTCCCAGGCCATGATCAGCGGGATGTTTTCGATCGTCTATCAGGGGATCGCAACGCGGATCATTCCGATGTTTAAAGTGGATTACACGTCCCAGGAACGGCATTCTCAGATTTATATCGGGACGGTGAACTGGTTTCTTCTGCTGGCAGTGCTTTTTGTGATGATTCAGTTCCAGCAGTCGAGCAATCTGGCCGTTGCCTACGGACTTGCCGTTACCGGGACCATGACGATCACCGGGATTTTTATGACCTGGATTTTTTTCCGTCGCCGCAACCTGATAAAAGGGGCGCTGTCTGCGCTGGTCACCCTGATAGCCGCGGTTTATCTTCTTTCAACCACAACCAAGATTCCTCACGGCGGCTACTGGTCACTCATTATCGCCGCCATCCCATTTTCACTCATCATGCTTTACCGTGCAGGACAACGAAAACTTTATGATGCGCTTCAGCCTCTTCCCATTGACGTTTTTCTGCTGAGCTACAACCAGATTTACTGGACCATGAACAAAATCACCGGCACGGCGCTTTTCTTTTCCAAGGACGTCAAAGAAATGCCTCCGTACATCATCCATACGATGTTCAAGAACAACATTATTTACGAAGAGAATATTATTGTATCGATTATAAGACAGGATGAACCGTTTGGGATCCGGGCATTTTTCATGGAGGACCTTGCGCCAGGGCTCCGTTCATTTGAGATCCATCTGGGGTATATGGAAGTTCCGGACGTGGAGGAAATTCTGCGCCAGCAGGGGATACAGGAAAAGACCATCTTTTACGGCGTGGAGGACATACTGCCGAGTAAGTTCATCTGGGCGGTGTTCTCAGTCATCAAACGGCTTACGCCGAACATTGTTCAATTCTACAAACTTCCGTACAACAAGCTACACGGCGTCGTCACCCGTGTCGAACTGTAACGATCTGCACCCACCCGGATGGTTTTGGATGACCGGCGTGCTATACGTGCTAGAGCGGTAATTTTTTTGTTTCTTCAACTACCTCATCGGACACGCTGTCGCTCAGCGACTGCAAACGGTCACCGAATCTTTCCAGACGCCTGTCCGCTTCTTCATACTTTGTCTTCATATTGGTCAAATGCTTGCCCACCAGTTCGAAATCAGCTTTAAACCGGTCGAAATCACCGGCAAGTCTTGCCAGATTGTTCAGAATTTGCTGGGCTTGCTTCTCCACATGCATTCCCTTGAGTCCGAGGAGTATGGTCTGGAGGTAGGCATAAAAACTGTTTGGAGAGACCGGGATTACGCGCTTTGTAAAAGAGTAGTTTAAAAGCCCTTTTTCCGTGTCCAGGGATTCATCTTTGATGATGAGTTCGTAGTACACATTTTCGGCCGGGATATACATAAGCGCAAAATCGAATGTGCCTTCATCCGGCAGAATGTACTTGGCGGCGATGGCATCAATGTGCTTTTTGACATCTGCGATGAATTTCCGCCTTGCTGTTTTTCGTTCATCCTCGGTTGTTGTTTCAAGGACACGCCTGAAGTTCTCAAGGGGAAACTTGGCATCCACCGGGACGATATTATGGCCGAGCTTTATGACTGCATCAACGGTTTCGCCGCTCTTAAAGCGGTATTGAAGATCAAAGTAGGAGGGTGGGAAAATTTGGGACAAGAGGTCGCCGAGAAAAAGCTCTCCGAGTCCGCCGCGCAGTTTCGGTGAGCGGAGAATTTCCTGCAGGCTGGCGATGTCTTTGCCGACTTCAAATACCTGTTTCGTTGACTCATTCAGGCTGCCGAGGCCCTTGCTGACCTCTTGTACCACGCGCGCCGCATTGTCCAGTCTTGTGTTCAGGTCGCCGGTTGACTTCTGAAGCTGCTGGGCTACCTGGTTGAGCTGGCCGTTGACCTGGAGCGTGATCTGGGAAAGCTGGGTGTTCACCGAATCCTGATTTTTGATCATTGCTTCAGAGAGTTGACCGCGGAGCGACTGCACTTCCTGTTGCATCAGTGCTATTGCTGGGTCCACGCTTCTCTTCTGGGATTGAATAATCAGCCAGATCAGTATGAACAGGACTGCTGCAAGAAGTATGAGGATGGCCGTCTGCATATGCGTATACTCAGGTAATGAAACCCGCGGGGAATCAGAAATCTTTCTATGCCCTCGTCAGGGTATTTCCAGCATTCTGTCCAGCGCCCGTTTTGCGGGAATGCGGATATCTTCGGGCACTTTGATGCTATGCTCCATCTTTTCCATGGCGCGTATTATGCTCGTGAGTTTCGTCTTTTTCATATTGGAACAGTGCATCTTCTGGGAAGCAACATAGAAGTGTTTGTCTGGGTTGTCTTTTTTCAGACGATGTAGTATTCCTTCTTCGGTTGCAATAATAAATTCTCTCTGTTGCGATTCTTTGCAAAAGCGCAGCATGCCGGATGTACTGGTGATATGGTCCGCCATGTCCTGGATTTCCGGGGAGCATTCGGGATGAACGATGAGAAGAGCATCGGGATGCTCTTCTTTGGCATGTCGTGCGGCTGTAACGTCCAAAAATGCATAGTGCACGTTGCAGAACCCGTCCCAGGAAATTATTTTTTTGTTCGTCCTTCTGGCGGCATAGGCGGAAAGGTTCCGGTCCGGAATGCAGATGACGGTGTCTTCTTTGAGCGACTCAACGACTTTTACAACATTCGAAGATGTGCAGCAGACGTCGCTTTCCGCCTTGACTGCTGCCGATGTATTTATGTAAGCGACAACCGGCACGCCTGGGTGCTGCTTCTTCATGTCCAGAAGGGTGAACTCGTCTGCAAATTCGAAGGCAATGCCGAAAACATCGGTGTACAGTTCGCGAAGCGTCTTGCGCGGCTCTTGTGTGCTGACCATGTCCGCCATCGGGCAGCCGGCATTGATTTCCGGCAGTAATACGGTCTTGTCGGGTGAAAGAATAAAGGCGCTTTCCGCCATGAAATGAACGCCGCAAAACACAATGACGTCGTAATCCGTTTTTGCCGCAGCACGTGCAAGCTCAAAAGAGTCGCCAGTAATATCCGCAATATCCTGCACTTCGGGACGCTGATAATTGTGGGCGAGTATTACTGCGTTCAGCTTCTTTTTTAATGAGATTATTTTTTCGCGAAGGTCGTTGATATCCGGATTCTGTGCGGTCATAGGTGACTGATAATACCGATAAGGCCGTTCCATTGTCAAGTCAATTTGTTTCACGCCGCCGCTTTATGCTCGTGCTGGCCTTTCTAAAATGGCGTATCCGATAAAAACTTCCCTCTGCCGGACTGTTTCGCGATAATACGGTTGACTGTCATCGCCGGTTGGATTATGATTATTGCTGCGTGCTATCATGAAAATTCTTATTGTCAAGCTCTCCGCGATCGGCGATGTTGTTCAAACGCTGCCTGCACTCGAAGCAATCAAAAAAACCTACCCTGCCAGCAGCATTACCTGGCTTGTCGAAGAGGCCGCCTCGGGAATCCTTGAAGGCCATCCGCTCATTGATACGCTGCTGATTTCTCGCAGGAAAACCTGGTTGAACATGCTGAAAAATCCTCTTACTTTTTACGGCGGCATTGCACGGATCATCCGTTTTATCCGCGAGTTGCGCAGCGTGCATTACGATATTGCCATTGATTTTCAGGGACTTCTGAAAAGCGGGATGCTCATGTTCCTGGCACGGGCTGAACGAAAAATCGGATTTGACCGCACCCGCGAGCTGTCTTATCTGTTTTTGAATGAACGGCTGCCTGCTTATGATTTGGAAAAGCATGCGCTTGAGCGGTATCTGGATGTGGCCCGGTATCTGGGGGCGAGGGAACCTTCTACAACGTGTTTATTGCCGATTCAGGAAGAACTGAAAAAAATGAAGCTAAAAATCGCTTCTTTGAACCCGGAGAACCGGCCTCTCGTAATTATCAACCCTGTCGCTCGCTGGAAAACAAAGCTCTGGCCGCAAAGAAACTTCGCCGAACTCGCGGACAGGCTGGTGCGGGAAAAGAATGCAATGGTTCTCTTTACCGGCAGCAGGGACGACCGTACGTTCAATGAGAGCATTCTTTCCATGATGAAGGCACAGGGACAGAACTGCACAGGAGATACTACATTAAAGGAGCTTGCGGCATTGGCATCTCTTGCAGATTTATTTATTACGACCGATACGGGCCCCATGCATCTTGCCGCGGCTGCAGGGGCAAAAGTAGTTGCCCTGTTCGGTCCGACGGCACCCTGGAGGACCGGTCCGTATGGTGCAGGGAACATTGTTCTTCGCGCGGGAGCAGCATGTTCACCATGCTTTAAACGAACGTGCGAGAATGTCCGATGTATGGAGGATATAACCGTGGATGCAGTGATGGGGAAAATATCATTGTAACGGAACAAAACGTTTTTTTGATATGCTGCTTGAAAAAGAGCTTTAAATCAGCTATTCTTTGACAAGCTTTAGAAAAGAAAACCAGACACAGCTTGCCATGAACGAGATAAAATCATCCCCGTCCGGATGGCGCAAAGGCCTCTCCCGAAATGTTATTGTCCTCGGATTCGTAAGCCTGCTCAATGACGGCGCTTCTGAAATGATCTATCCGCTCCTGCCGATTTTTCTTTCAGTTGTGCTGGGAGCGGGACCCGCGGCCATCGGCGTCATCGAAGGAATTGCAGAAGCCACTGCTTCCCTGATCAAGCTTTATTCAGGATATCTTTCCGACCGGATTAAGCGGCGAAAGAGCTGGATTGTTGCTGGCTATGCGATTGCGAACGTTGTTCGCCCCTTGATTGCATTTTCAACATCATGGCTGCAAGTCCTTGTGCTTCGGTTCATGGACCGGGTAGGAAAGGGCATCCGCACTTCACCGCGGGACGCGATAATTGCCGACTCCACAGACCCCGCCTACCGCGGCGTTGCTTTCAGCTTTCACCGCGCAATGGACCATGGCGGCGCTATTCTCGGTCCGCTCATGGCGACGGGACTGCTTCTCGTACTTACCGGTACGAAAGAAGAAAATCTTTCGACCATATTTTTGCTTTCTTTTATTCCCGGGTTATTCGCGGTTTTTTTGCTCATCTTCGGACTTCGGGAACATCAGACAGACGGTGTTCATGCAGTTTCTCCGAGTGCGCTGAATTTCAAGTCCGCCTGGGCGGAAATGTCGACGAACTATCGGAAATACCTGCTGATTCTTTTTGTTTTCACTCTGGGGAATTCTTCCGACGTTTTTCTTTTGCTGCGCGCCCAGCATCTCGGAGTTCCCGTTGCTCTGCTGCCGACGATTTGGGTGGCGCTCCATATTGTGAAAATGGGTTTCTCAGTTCCGGGAGGCATCATATCCGACCGAATCGGCAGAAAAAAAGTTATAATTGCGGGCTGGATTGTATATGCGACGGTGTATATCGGATTTGCCGTTGCGGACGTCCAGTGGCACGCGTGGGTTCTGTTCGCCATATACGGCATCTATTTCGGCTTGACCGAAGGCGTTGAAAAAGCGCTTGTCGCAGATTTTGCGCCTGCGCATCTGCGGGGATCGGCTTTTGGGCTCTATAATCTTGTTATTGGCGTTGGGGCGCTTCCCGCATCGCTTCTCTTCGGCGTGGTCTGGCAGAACTGCGGCACAGCGGCGGCTTTTGGCATGGGAGCCGGTTTTGCCGTCCTGGCAAGCGTGATGATCGCCCTGTTAACGGTTAAAAAACCGGAATCTGCAATCTGATTCATACAAAATTAATACTGACTATAACCTATGAGTAAATCATTGCATCGCATATGTGTTTACTGCGGATCGAACAACGGATCGAAAATTGCGTACCGGAAGGCTGCCGTTCAATTGGCTGCAGCGATGGTGCAAGAGGGTATTACCCTTGTGTACGGCGGCGGGAATGTCGGGCTTATGGGCATTCTTGCGGATTCGGTGCTTGCAGCCGGAGGTACCGTGGTCGGGGTGATCCCGCAGGCTTTGGTTGACAAGGAGGTTGCGCACAGAGGGGTGACCGATCTTCGCATTGTAGGCTCGATGCACGAACGCAAGGCCCTCATGGCGGATCTTTCCGATGCCGTCATAGCGTTGCCGGGAGGATTGGGAACACTCGAAGAATTCTGCGAGGCTGCCACATGGACGCAATTGGGATTCCACGACAAACCGTGCGGAATTCTGAACATCGAAGGATATTATGACGGCCTGCTTGCCATGCTGGACCATGCCGTAAAAGAAAATTTTGTTCGGCCAGAACACCGGCGTATCATTATATCCGAGACTGATCCGGTAACATTGATCAAAAAACTTGCCGAGTTCAGGCTGCCGAAAATTCAAAAGTGGATCGGCAGAAATGAACAATAGAGCATTGAGAAGGGAAGCTATTCATCATTTTTAAGGGAGGTTCCAATGATTGATTTCTTGCGGAAACGACGCAGCATTCGAAAATACACCGGAAAGCGCATCGAGAGCGACTCTGTTGATCTCCTCGTGGAAGCATTGCTTCGGGCTCCATCATCACGGAACGTTAAGCCGTGCGAATTTGTGGTGGTCGACGATCAGGAGTTGTTGAAAAAACTGTCGCATGCCAAGGAGCATGGGGCGCATTTTCTGCAAAATGCGGCCCTGGGGATTGTGGTCTGCGCAGACAGCGAGAAATCAGACGTCTGGATAGAAGATTCTTCCATCGCGTCTATCCTCGTTCAAATGGTCGCGCAGTCGCTGGGACTGGGAAACTGCTGGGTGCAGATCAGAAATCGAACCCGTATGGCCGGTGAAATGGCGGAACCCTATATTCAAAAATTGCTGGGAATACCGGAACATCTCAAGATTTTGTCTATTATAAGCATCGGTTATCCCGACGAAATAAAAAAACCGGTTGAAAAGAGCGAGCTTGATTACGGCAAAATCAGGTACAACAGGTATTCTGAACAGTATATCTCCCGTGCGAAGTAGTCCGTTTTCTGAAATGAGGTAAAGCATGTCAACATATACGGTAGCGGTAACAGGCGCTTCAGGCGCTCCCTATGCTTACCGGCTTCTTCAGGTATTGGTTCAAGCCGGGCATTCTGTTTATGTCTCCATTTCTGCAACGGGAGTATCAATTCTTGCTGCGGAGGCGAATCTGCATCTCAGAGGATCGGAGAACGATATCCAGCAACAACTCCGAAATCATTTTGGTGCAAAGGAAGGCCAAATCACGTATTTTGATGAAGATAACCTGTATGTCCCGATTGCAAGCGGTTCTATTCCGGTGGACGCCATGGTTGTCATTCCCTGCTCCATGAAAACACTGGCATCCGTTGCGAACGGTTTTTCGTCAAATCTTATCGAACGTGCTGCGGATGTGATGTTGAAGGAGCGTAGAAGGCTTATTCTTGTGCCGCGGGAAGCACCGCTTTCAGCAATCCATCTGAAGAACATGTTGACGCTTGCCGAGGCCGGTTGCCACATTATTCCGGCAATGCCTGCGTTCTATCATCATCCGAAGGCAATTTCCGACTTGATCGATTTTATTGTTGGAAGAGTGCTGAACAGCATGGGGATTGAAAACGAGTTGGCGCCGCGATGGACGGAGTAGTTGTTCTTACGCTGCCGGTGTGTCACCGGTATTTTTTGCAGGTGTCAGTCAGGCGTTATACTCGGTGCCGCCTCCCTCGCTTTCGCCCAGATTTTTCATCCAGCTGTCGACAATTGAGGCGTCCTGCTTGGATATCACGTCCTCCTCAACGAAAACCGGCGCTCCGATACGAATTGCAACGGCAATGGCATCGCTGGGTCGGGAGTCAATGTGATACTCCTTGTTATTTTGGAGAAGGTAGAGAGAAGCATAGAATGTATTATCGATAAGATCGCTGATGACGACCCGGGCAACTTCAATCTCCAGCCGGTCGAACATGTTGACGATCAGGTCATGCGTAAAGGGGCGGGACGCCTTAACGTTGCTCATGGCCATTGCGATGGAATTGCCTTCGGAAGCCCCTATCCAGATTGGTAGTATCTTCTTTCCGCTTTCATCCTTGAGAACAATAATATAACTGCTGTTCTTGCTGTCAAAGAGAATAGTATTTACGCTCATTTGTATCCACATGTTTGTTGAGCCCTTTAATTAAAGATAGCACACCGAATCTGGCAAGTAAAGGGATTATTTTATTGACTTTTTTTGAAGATAGGCTATACTTTTTACCCTGAAACCGCTAGAAAATACCGATCAAGAATGAAACAAACCATACACGAAATTCTGCATCTCGCACTTACCCGGGCACAAAAAAAGGGCGAGTTAAAGCTTGAAACACCGCCGACGATTATACTTGATACCCCGAGAGAGAAAAATCATGGCGACCTTGCTACTACGCTTGCCCTGACGCTGGCGAAACCGGAATCAAAATCCCCGAGGAAGATTGCGGAGATCATCATCGCCAATATCCAGGATGATGCCGGCATTATCGAAAAGACCGAAATAGCCGGACCGGGTTTTATTAATTTTTTCTTGAAGCAAGACCGTTGGAAAAAGACGCTCTTTGAAATAGAGTCGGAAGGGGCTTCGTACGGACTCAAAAACATCGGGAAAGGCGAGCGGGTGCTCGTGGAGTTCGTGAGCGCCAATCCCACGGGTCCGTTGCATGTCGGCCATGGCCGCGGCGCCGCGGTGGGGGACGCCCTCGCGAATTTGCTAGCAGCGGTCGGCTACGATGTCACGCGCGAATTTTATATCAACGATGCAGGCCGCCAGATAAAGCTTCTCAGCGAGTCGATTTATTCGAGGTATCAGCAAGCCTGCGGAAATGCGGTCCAGTTTCCGGAAGACGGTTACCACGGCGATTATGTGGAAGAGCTTGCCCGCGACTTTATTCAACAGCACGGGAACAAATATCTGAACGTTCCTTTTGAAGAATGCAGAGATGTATTCGGAATTTTCGGCAAAGAGATGATGCTTGCCGATATCAGGACCGATCTCGAAGCATTCGGGGTCCGCTTTGATACGTGGTTCAGTGAAGCAAACCTTCTTCAGGATCAGTCAGTCCAGACCTCTGTCGAAGAATTGCGGGAAAGCAGAAACCTGTATGAGCAGGACGGGGCGCTGTGGTTCCGTTCCACGGCGTTCGGCGACGACAAGGACCGCGTTGTAAAAAAGCAGGACGGGGCATGGACGTATCTTGCCACGGATATTGCCTATCATCGCCAAAAACTCGGCCGCGGATATAAAACACTTGTGAATATTTGGGGAGCCGATCATCATGGTTACATCCCCCGTATGCAGGCGGTCATTCAGGCTTTCGGCCATCCCAAAGATTCACTGCACGTCCTTCTTGTCCAATTGGTGGCCATTTTGCGGCATGGACAGCCGGTTCCCATGTCCAAACGTGCCGGAACGTTTGTGACGCTCAGAGATGTTGTGCAGGACGTCGGTGCCGATGTGGCGCGCTATATTTTCCTGACACGCCGCTCCGACAGCCATCTGGATTTCGACCTGGATGTTGCAAAAGAACAGTCCAGGGAAAACCCGGTGTATTATGTTCAATATGCTCATGCGCGGCTGGCAAGCCTGTTTCGTGAAGCTGAGTCGAGAAAAATTTCAATACCCAAAAGCAGCACTGCGGATTTAAACCTCCTGGACCAGTCGGAGGAACAACACCTTATAAAAGCCCTTGCAAAATATCCCGAACTGGTTGAAGAAGCGGCACAGGCTTATGAACCTCACCGGCTGACGTATTATTTGCAGGACCTTGCCGGTCTGCTCCATAATTACTATTTTAAACATCGGGTCATTACCGATGATGTGGATCGTACCGGAGCAAAACTCTTTCTTTTGAAACAGGTAAAGACCGTTATACAGAGTGCACTCGGGATTCTGGGGGTCAGTGCTCCGGACAGGATGTGATCTGACTGATTGTCAATGTACAGATCCGGCATTAAAATTTTTTATTATGCCCCTCATTCCTCAACACAAAAATAAATAATGTCTTTTGGTTTTACATTAATAAAAAAAGATCCCGGTTCTTCCGCTCGCCTGGGCAGGTTTACAACGCCTCATGGGGAAGTCCGTACGCCGGTATTTATGCCTGTGGGAACACAGGCAACGGTAAAGACTCTCTCTCCGGAAGACCTTGTTGCTCTCGGTGCGGAGATCATACTTTCAAATACCTATCATCTGTTTTTGAGGCCTGGGCATGAACTTATCCGTGAATTCGGGGGGATTCAGAAGTTTATGGCCTGGAACAGGCCGGTTTTAACAGACAGTGGCGGTTTTCAGGTTTTTAGCTTGGCTGACCTCAGAAAAATTACCGAGGACGGCGTAACGTTTCAATCGCATATTGACGGCGGAGCCAGACATATTATCACCCCGGAATATGCCGTAGAAATACAGGAATCCCTTGGTGCCGATATTATCATGGCTTTCGACGAATGCACTCCGTATCCTGCCACGAAGGATTATGCTCTGGAGTCACTTGAACGAACCCTTCGCTGGGCCAAGCGCTGTCAGACCGCCAAAACAAACAAAGATCAGGCGCTTTTTGGTATCATCCAGGGCAGTATGTTTCCTGACCTTCGGAAACGGTGCGCCGAAGCGCTGGTAGATATGGACTTCGACGGCTATGCGTTGGGAGGCTTGTCTGTAGGCGAGACAAAGCCCATGATGTACGAAATGATAGAAGCCTCCGTGCCGGCTTTGCCTGAAGAGAGACCGCGGTATCTCATGGGTGTCGGCACTCCCGAGGATATTGTTGAAGGGGTTGATCGTGGGATCGACATGTTTGACTGCGTGATGCCGACGAGGAACGCACGCAACGGCACCTTTTTCACATCATTCGGAAAGGTTGTGATAAAAAACGCGCAATACGAACATGATAAGCAGCCTATTGATCCACAATGCGGATGCTATACGTGCGCTAATTTCAGCAGGGCTTATTTGCGCCACTTGTTCAATGCGAACGAAGTACTGGCGTTGAGGCTTGGCACGATTCATAATCTGTTTTATTACATAAATCTGATCCGCACGATTCGAATGAACATCGACAAGGGAACTTTTACGGAGTTTAAAAAGGATTTCCTTCATTCGCGTATCCAGTCGGTTTTATGACCTGCTGTCGTAAAAAGTTGCAAATCTGCAAAATAATATAGTATCCTGCTTGGCATACAGGCACTCATATTCGAAATCCAAAAAGGAGGGATTACAATGTTTGTAGAAACCGCATATGCAATGGGAGCGTCCGGAGGAGATCAGGCAGCGCAAGGAGCCGGAGGACAATTTTCTAGTCTTATTTTGATGCTTTTCATTTTCGGTATTTTTTATTTTCTTATGATACGGCCCCAGCAGAAAAGAATGAAAGAACATAAGAAGATGGTAAATGAACTTAAAAAAGGTGATCGTATTGTTACGGCAGGCGGTATGTACGGTACCGTGGAAAACATTATGGAAAATACACTGACCGTAAAAATAGCCGAAGGGGTGAAAGTGAAGATTACCAGGGGGTCAATCGGTTCCGTAATAAAGGATGAGGATGAGAAAGAATAAGCAACAGGTTGTGGAAAAAAAGTTCGTACAGCATATTTTAGGGTTGCAGCACGCGGGAGGCGTATAGTTATGAAAAAGAGTATTCAATGGAGGCTGGCGCTTATTGCCCTTTCGGTGTTAATTGCGCTGTTTCTGTTCCTGCCGTCTACACCGCTTTGGGATAGTTTGCCGGAGTGGTGGCACAAGAGTGTGCCCAAGATAGCACTCGGACTCGATCTCAGGGGAGGCAGCCACCTGGTCATGCAGGTAGAAACAGACAAGGCCGTGGAATCCTCTGTGGATAATATCGTTGCAGACCTTCAAACGACGGCGGCGACGCAGCCGCTTGCGGTGACCTTTGCCAGAGCAGGTCAGGGAATAACGGCAACTTTTGCGGAGCCGCTCCGCGAAAAAGTCGAAAAACTTCTCGGCACCTATGCTATTCTGGACCTTAAAACCCAGGCCAAAGGGGAACTGACGTACGCGCTTAAACCTGCGGAAGTCAGACGCATCAAGGAGTCAGCCGTAAACCAGGCCCTTGAGCGGACCCGAAGACGTGTGGACAAATACGGTGTGGCAGAGCCTGCCATTTACAAACAGGAGCAGGATCAGATCGCTCTTCAGTTGCCTGGAGTAAAAAACCCTCAGGAGGCAATCAGCTTCATTAAAACAGCAGGCCGGCTTGAGTTCAGGCTGGTTGATACCGATCCGAACAATCTTCAGAAAGCGCTTGCTGGAAAACCCCCGGCGGGAACAGAAATCCTGTATGAAGAACGGGAAAATGATGCCGGCAAGATTGTCAAACAGCCGATTCTCGTTTATACAAAGACGCTGCTGACTGGTGACCGCCTGAAAGAAGCAAAAGTCGGTATTGACCAATTTAATAAACCGGCGGTATCCATTACGTTTGACAGTGAAGGCGCACGGATTTTTGACCGTATTACCGCAGACAATATCGGCAGACTTCTGGCCATCATTCTTGACGGAGTCGTGCATTCTGCGCCGAGGATTCAAGACCGGATTGGCGGGGGGACTGCCCAGATTACCGGCCATTTTACTCATGATGAAGCATCAAAACTTGCCATTGTGCTGCGTGAGTCGCTTCCCGCACCGGTAAAAATCGTGCAGAATGTAACGGTGGGACCGTCACTTGGCCAGGATTCCATTCTCATGGGAACGCGGGCAGCCTTGATAGGCGGCCTGGTCGTTATTATTTTTATGGTGGTTTATTACCGGATGTCGGGATTGATTGCCGACTATGCCATTGTATTAAATCTTGTATTGCTTCTTGGGGCCATGGCACTTTTGAGCGCAACTCTTACCTTGCCGGGCATAGCGGGCATTATTCTGACCATCGGTATGGGCGTTGACTCGAACGTGCTTATGTTTGAACGCATACGCGAAGAAATTCGCTTGGGCAAACAGCCTCGTCCGGCAGTGGATGCCGGATATGACAAGGCATTTCTCACAATTCTCGACTCACATGTGACCACTCTTATTACCGCGGTCGTTCTCTTCATGTTTGGTACGGGCCCTATAAAAGGGTTTGCGGTGACCCTGAGTCTCGGTATTATGATCAATCTGTACTCTGCGCTTGTTGGTACGAAAGTAATATTCGACATCATTAATAGCCGCTGGAAACTGGAAAAACTGAGCATATAACTTTTGAAGGTCGGTAGGGTTCATATCGCTTTGA
Source organism: Nitrospirota bacterium (assembly GCA_963663225.1). Taxonomy (GTDB): domain Bacteria; phylum Nitrospirota; class UBA9217; order UBA9217; family UBA9217; genus JBAZLV01. The sequence goes on from OY760142.1 coordinate 2,561,976, forward strand.
GTTTTTGCGTTGTCTGGATCACTTTTGGAGGAAATCATGTTCCAAATTTTACATAAGACCAATATAGACTTCATGGGATGGAAAAACATTTCTTTTGCTGTTTCCGGGCTTCTGATATTGCTCGGTATTCTCTGCCTGGTCCAGATCAGCAGAGGAAAAGCGAACCTCGGCATCGATTTTGTGGGGGGGACGACGGTACAGCTTGCTTTCAAGGAAAAGATACCGATCGACAAGGCGCGTACCGCTTTGGAAAAAAATGGCTTCGAAGGCGCGACAATTCAGGAAGTTGGGGAAGGAGAAAACAAGATTCTGATCAGAGTCAGAGAATCAGAGGGAACGTCCGACAAGATCCAGAACTTGTTTAAGAAGGAGTTCGGCAGCAATCCTTTCGAAGTGGTGAGCATTGAGGAAATCGGTCCGGTGATAGGAAAGGCATTGCAGCGCGACGCAGTCATTGCCATTACCGTTTCGATCATAGCGATTATTTTTTACATCGCTCTCCGATTTGAATTTAAATTCGGCGTTGCTGCTGCCATAGCCACGATGCACGATGTGCTCGGGGTGCTGGGGATATTTTATATATTGAATCTGGAAATAAACCTGCTTATTGTAACGGCACTGCTTACGCTTGCCGGCTATTCCCTGACTGATACCGTCGTGGTTTTTGATCGAATTCGTGAAAATCTCAAACGGAGTAAACGCGATCCCTTGCCCAAACTGGTAAACAACAGTATTAATGAAGTTTTATCAAGAACGGTCATTACATCGCTTACGGTGGTGCTTGTGCTTGTTCCGCTGGTTTTTTTCGGTGGAGATGTGCTTCACACCTTTTCCGTTGCTCTGCTCATGGGTGTCATTATCGGGACTTATTCGTCAATATTTGTCGCCAGTCCGATTCTTGTCGTATGGCAGGCTAAATCGGGCGGCAGACTGATTTCAAAATAAATCAATATGACCAGGTGAGGCGAAGGTGCAGGTGCTAGCGCATCAAGGACGTTATTCGATGTGCTTCTATCTGCACCTCTTTTTTGTCCATTTGAGTCAAAAAAACTTTAATTCCTTTAAAATCATACACTTATAAAATATGTGGTACGTATATACATCAATTTCCCTTTCACCTACGCGTTTTCTCCAAAGCCTGGGTGAGTTCTATTGACACAGAAGGCAGGTGACTATATTATTATAGATAAATATCGGTTTTTGTATCTAAATCCTGTTCGATACTGGTCATTCATGTCAACCTTAAAGACAGTTTTCCTGCTGTTCACGCTCCTTGTCCTCTCTTCCTGTGGAGGACTGAACCTTTCTCAGGACCCATCTGACCCGCTTTCTCGACGTGCTTCCCGTTTGCCCGAAACGGCTGAGCCGCTTCCTGCGAAGTATTTGCGAGAAGCTGCTGAACTCATTAAATCAGGAGATACCACTGCCGCACAAATAATCTTATGGCGTGTTAAGGAACAATACCCCGGTACGCCATGGTATGGGCGGGCTCTTTTTTTGACGGAGCGTGTTTTTATTCAACTGGATCAGGCCGAAGATGCTGATGCGGTGATGCTCCGCATTCAGAGTGAATATCCCGAACTTGCTGATTATGCGATATTTATCCTCGCTGAATATTACTATGCTCGGGAACGCTATACGAAGGCGGCTACGCTTTACCAGCTTATCCTTGACCGTTATACAAAAAGTTTATTAACGGTGCGGTCATTATTTCTGCGGTCCCAGGCTCTTCTGAAGGCAGAAGCGTATCTTTATGCGCAGGACTCTTTCGAAAAATTTTTAAACGATAATCCCCGCTCTGAGTTTGCTCCTGCGGCGGCCTTAGGACTAGGAAGAGCATTACGAGGACAATCGCGTATTCCTGAAGCGACGAAGACATATTTGGATGTATTGATTAAATATCCAGGCGCTCCTCTTGAACAGGATATTGAAGATGAGCTTGCGGAGTTAAGAAAAACCAACAGCGTTCCCGGCTTTTCTCCCGAGGATATATATGACCGGGGGAAAAACCTGTACCGTTCCAAACAATACAGCAGGGCATTTGATACATTCTCACAGTTGGATCTGTCTGAATTGAATCCTCAGTACCAACCGGATGTCCTGTTTATGAACGGAATTGCCGCTTTTAATTCAGGAAGACGAAATGAAGCAACCGGCAGTCTTCAGAAACTGATTCGACAATATCCCGACGATCCACGCATACCGGAGGCATTAAACTGGCTTGGAAAATCCTATAGCAGATTGGGAGACTGGGAGAAAGGCAGCGAGGCGTTCCAAAAAATTCTTGATCGATTCTCAGAAAGTGAATGGGCGGATGATGCGCTGTTTCTTCTCGGAAATATCAATCGGGAAACCGGCGACGTCGACAAATCCTTGTCCTATTACGAAACGCTGGTAAAAAAATATCCACAAAGCAAGTTTGCCGACAGCGCGCTTTGGTGGCAGGCATGGTTGTGGTATGCCGTCGGTGATTATCAAAAAGCCACGCGCAGTCTTCAAAGACTGACGGTACGATATCCGCGTTCATTCCTGGTGCATCAGGCCCGGTACTGGCAGGGGAAAATGGCTGAAAAAATCGGAGATTTCCCCCGTGCGCGTACCTATTATCGGTTGGTGCTTAATAAAGGATTATATACCTTTTACGGTTACCGCGCTGCAGAGCGGATCGCTTTTTTAGAAGATTTCACCTCGGCACAACAAAGACCTGTACCGGATGAAGAGCTCGTTGCATGTAAAAAAAATGAATGTCCTGATGAACCTGTGTATTCCTATGCGGGAGATGAAACGCCGCCGGTCTGGACGGAGGAAACGCGTTCGCTTCTGACAGCTGATCCCTCTTTCAAAAAAACACTCGATCTGCTTTATGTAGATATGAAAACAGAGGCCTCCGCCGAATTGTGGTCATTGCAGGAAAAATTCCCGCCAAAACGCGGTGCGCTGATAGGTCTGAGTAAGGCCTTTTTTGAACTTGGTGATTTCTACCGGTCGCATATTCTCGTGATCAAAAAATACGAGCGGTATCTGGAAACACCCGATACCAGTACTCCGGAAGACCTCTGGCGTCTTGCATATCCTCTGGCATATTGGAACAGCATTCTTTCGTATGCACGCAAATACGGTCAGGATCCGTATTTCATCGCCGCGATAATCAAAGAGGAAAGTCAATTTAAAACAGATGCATTATCTCCGGCAGGCGCGCGGGGTCTCATGCAGGTAATGCCGGCGACAGGCGTGCGTGTCGCGCAGCAGATCAAATTGCGGAAGTTTAACCGCGAAAAACTCTATGAAGTAGATACCATCATCAATATAGGAACATGGTATATCAGCCATCTCATGAAACGATACAAGGGCGATCCTTTTTTTGTTGCGGCTGCATATAATGCCGGCCCTGACGCCGTTTCTCAATGGATCAAAAAAAACATAAATGGCAATGACCGAGACGCATTTGTGGAATCGATACCGTATATGGAAACAAGAGGGTATGTAAAAAAAGTTATGAGAAATTATTTCGAATATAAAAGAATTTACGGAAAAACCTCAGAGGTTCCACCGCTGGTACCTGTATTGCCTGCGGATTCCATTCGGGCGGTTATTGTGGAAAAAAGATAAAAAAACAATAATTTTAATGAGAAAGCGACGAATTTTTTCTGTTTTTTGCATGACTACGGAAAGAAGGCGGAAACAGTGAATAAACATGAAGAGGCGTTCTCGGAAATAGAAATGCGGGTAACACTGCTTCTAGCTCAGAACGCTCGTCTTAAAAACCGGATCGATGACCTCGATAAAGAACTGCTCCGTATCCGCAACGATGCGCAGCACGTCGAGCATTTGTATGGAGAAAAACTACATATTAAGAAAAAAATCGAGCAGATTCTCCAGTCGCTTGAAGACGCTACCGGCAAAGATTAGCTGCCGCCGTTCATCATTAACGCTTATGAAACCGGAACTGGATATTAATAAAACGCTTCTTGACAACCTGTACGAAGGCGTGTATTTCGTAGACCGCGAGAGAAAAATAACATACTGGAACAAGGGCGCGGAACGAATTACCGGATATACCGCACAGGAAGTCCTCGGCAAGTCCTGCTCGGATGATATTCTCATGCATGTGGACATGAGTGGAAACGCTCTCTGTGAAGAAAACTGTCCGGTGCTGATAGCCCTTCAAAACGGTCATGAACAGAACGCGGAAATGTTTTTGCAGCATAAGAACGGCCACCGGATACCGGTAAATATGCGCCTTGTTCCTTTACGGGATGCAGATAATGAAATCATCGGTGGCATTGAAATCTTTACCATCAGCACCCCGGCCGCAACGGCGATCGACCGGCTTGCCGAACTTGAAAGAATTGCTTTCCTTGACGGACTTACCGGCCTCGCAAACAGACGATATGCAGAAATCACCTTGAATGCGCGCTTGGAGGAACTGGAACGTTATGGCTGGAAATTCGGCGTTCTGTTCATTGACATCGACTTTTTTAAGACAATCAATGACGTGTATGGACATGACGTAGGCGACGATGTACTTATTATGGTAGGGAACACATTGAGGAACAGTGTCCGGCCATTTGATATCGTAAGTCGGTGGGGAGGCGAGGAATACCTTGCCGTGATTATTCACGTTACGAAAGAGGAGCTAGCGCTGACGGCAAACCGTTGCCGTTTCCTCGTGCAGCAATCCAATCTGCCGTCAGTGCCGCATCTTCGTGTTACCGTTTCTCTTGGAGGCACGCTTGCCCGTCCTGAAGATACCGTATCAACGCTTTTCAAAAGAGTGGACAGGCTTATGTACCGCAGTAAAGAAACCGGCAGAAACCGTGTGACGATAGAGTGATTGTGTGTGATGTCAATTTGTCTGTCGCCTGCGGCAGTCAGTCAACATGAATGTTTCTGAACCGTTTCGCGTGCCGTTCACAGCGAGTCGCTCCATTCACCAGAATGCCAGCTCAAGAGGTGCAAAGCCTATTCCGTCCGCCCTGCTTTGCTTTATAGAGCGCGGCATCTGCGCGGTTTAATACTGTTTCTATTTGCTGGTCCTGCGGTTGGAGCGTGGAAACGCCGAGAGAAATTGTGATGCGCAGCGTTGCGGCTGCAATTTGAAAATCAATTTGTTCAACGGATGGCCGTAAACGCTCGGCAATGTTTAATCCGCTGTCCAGGCCGGTTTCGGGCAATAACGCAGCGAATTCATCGCCCCCCAGTCTGCCAAAACTGTCCATGCTGCGCAAGTTTTTGCGGCAGACCGAAGCTACCGTAGTCAGAATCTGGTCACCGGTTGCATGACCATGAAGATCGTTAATTTGCTTGAAATTATCGACATCGATCATACATACGGTCAGGGGGTGATTCAGGCGTCGCGCGCGTTGAAATTCGCTCTCGCAAACTTCGGAAAAATGACGATTATTGGACACGCCGGTCAGAAAATCCGTGCGGGCCAAGTGCTGTAATTCAACTTGTGCCTTTCTTAATTCCAGTTCCATTCTCTCGCTGTTGAGCAAAACGAAGCTCAACGTCCATGTTAATCCAAGAAGAAGCGAAGACAGATAAAAAACTGTCTGGAGTTCGTTGGTCATAAAAATACTATGTATTTCCGGGGTTACATGGCTGATCAGGGCACGAGCAGTCAAAATAAGAGCGTAAAGCGTGAGCAAGGTACTCGTAAACCATGAGGTAGACCTTAGTTCTTCGGAAGTGCCCAGAAGCAATTCAAAAGCGCACCGAAAATACATTGCCGCAGCAAATATCGAATAGATAATAATACGGGTTTCAAGCCGATTGTTCACATAGGTAAAATAGGCCAGGATTGCCATTATGACGGCAAGAGCGGCAATATTGAACGTCCACTGGGCATGATCTCCGTGAAAACGACGGATGCCTTCAAAAATGCATACAGTGGCTCCGAGAAGAAGCAGGTTCGAAAGCAGAATGGTTACGTAGTCCGGGAGTATGTCGCGCAAAGAGAATAAAAAAAACCCCGTCGTATGCAGTGCAGTGCTTGCAGCCCATAAACCGAACCCGGAATAGGTTTTGCGTGTTCGCCAAAGCAGGAGCATGAGCAGGCTGATTAGTACAGAAACAGCTATCAGGACGACCGCTAGGGTGCGAGTGTCAAGTGTGAATGTCTGCATAGTGAGGTCAATTGAAACTTTATAGCTACTGTTTTTTTATTTTATAGAAACAGGCTTTTATTGTCAATAAATAAAGTTATTGTACGCAGGATGGATAAATGTACGACCGATGCGCAGTGGTTCACAAAGCTTGACAGTGGAGGCTTTTATGAAACAAAGCACCGTATCACTTCATTATTCTGACACAAAAAGGTTTTTGTATCAAAATATTCATCCGAATGGTTGGAAGAATCCGGAACCTGCGCCACGATATAACCTGGTTGTTATCGGCGCCGGTACGGCAGGCCTTGTTACGGCAGCGGGTGCAGCCGGGCTCGGCGCCAAAGTGGCGCTCATTGAACGGCGTTTTATCGGTGGCGATTGCTTGAACAGCGGATGCGTTCCTTCAAAAGCTTTTTTAAAAAGTGCATATGCCGCCTATGAAGTGAGAACGAGTGGGAAATTCGGCATCTTTGGCACTAAAAACAGCGCTGTTCATTTCGGCAGGATCATGAACAGAGTCGACAGTATAAAAGCAAAAATCAGTATTCATGATTCTGCAGAGCGCTTCAGTAAAAACTTTGGAGTGGATGTCTTTTTCGGAGAGGGGAAATTTACCGCTGCAGATTCCATTCTTGTAGATAGGAAGCTGCTTCGCTTTAAAAAAGCCGCGATCTGTACTGGTGCCCGCGCTGCAGTGCCATCGATTCCCGGAATTGAGACATCGGGGTATCATACAAACGAAACAGTGTTTCAACTCAAAGAAAAACCCAGAAGATTGGTAGTGATTGGAGGCGGACCGTTAGGATGTGAGCTCGCACAAGGGTTCGCTCGCATAGGAAGTCAGGTGACAATCATCCAACATGGCGAACACCTCCTTCCGCGGGAAGATACCGACGCCTCGCATTTCATCCATCGATCTTTAACGCGGGATGGCATAAAAATACACCTGCTGGCACAGATTGAAAGAATCACAACAAAAGGAAAGATTAAAACACTCACCATTCTTAAGAGCGGCAAAAGAAGCGAGTTATTTGCGGATGAACTATTGGTCGGCGTCGGCAGAATCCCGAATGTGGAAGGGCTCAATCTTGAAGCAGCGAATATAGTATATGACCTGCAAGCAGGCGTACAGGTGAGTGATTATCTGCAGACATCGAATCAGAATGTTTATGCGGCGGGTGATGTCTGCTCGGACTATAAATTCACTCACGCTGCGGAAGAAATGGCTCGAATTGTGATTTCAAATTCATTGTTTATGACTCGGCGGAAAAGAAATCCTTTAATCATCCCACGGTGCACTTACACGGATCCGGAAATAGCCCATATCGGAATGTCAGCAGAAGAAGCGAGAGGGAAGGGTTTCGATGTTTCCACGTTGACCGTGCCTTTTGCGGATGTTGATCGGACTATAATTGAGGGAGATACTGAAGGATTCGTACGGGTTCACCTGAAGAGCAGGAGTGATACGTTGCTCGGTGGAACGATTGTTGCGCGTCATGCGGGCGAAATGATTAATGAACTTTCCTTTGCAATGGCTAATCGGCTGGGGTTGGCCGCAATTGGGAAAACGGTTCACCCGTATCCGACGCGCTCAGAAGTGCTTAAAAAAGTAGCTGATGCATATTACAAAACCCGACTCACGCCCGGCATCAAAAAACTTTTTGCCGTCTGGCTTAAATGGCAGCGTGCATAAATATTCTCGTCCGAACGGCACTTTTACTCTGGATTGGACGTTATAGATTCATTGGCAAGGCTTTGTTAAACTGCTTGCATTCGATAAATAAGCATGCTGTCTATAGCAATACAATACAATACAATACAAGACAAGACAAGACGAACGCTACGATGAGCAACAGCTAAAATAAAAAGACAACAAGAAAATCAAACAAGAGACCTAAACCGGTATTTTCTGGAACACGGTCCTTTCTTGCCGAATGCAGATGACCGATACGCGATTACATCGCGTATCATTGCGTTGATCCTCCGGATGATGTCGTCAAACCAGAAAAAAGCGACACCATTGTGCGTACACGGTTTTTTGTTTCAAGAAAGGTTAATAATAATGTGTGACTTAAATGCATTTGTGATAAAGTGCGGCCGTGAAGAACTTCTTTTTGAATCAGTGAATAGTGTTGTTGTGAAAGACGGCGTAGTGGCAATGCGGAACCTTTTTGGAGAAGAGATAAAGGTTTGCGGGGAAATACGTGAGGTTTCACTTTTAAAAAATCGGATTATTATCGGACAGAATTAATCGGGCGCTGAGCAATTTTTTTCCAGTTTGAGAATGAAATGCGCTTGGTTCTTTTTTTCTGCATTGATTTCGCCACCGTGAAACATAGTTTCATCTTGGTTTCTGCACTTGATTATCTGCTTAATTTGAACCGTGCGGAGAGCGAACTCTTTTTTTAATGTTGCGATATTGGAACGATGCTGTCCGATTGCTGCGGATACGTGATGAGATTCCACCCAAAATACTGCTGTATCGCTGTTTTCTCTCGTTTCCTGCAAGGCCGATCGCATCTTATCTAAAAAAATTGAAGACTCAACAAGCTGTCTGAACGCGGGATGATACGGACCTGCGACGATCGTGCCGGGTTCCTCCAACTCCTCGGTAGGTTGTATTCCCACCCGAGATACGTTGATTTCTGCCCGTTGAAATCTAATCAAAGCTGTTTTACACATGCGAACTGCATCCACAAGGGAGGCGGGTCGGTATTTCCCGTCATTATAAAGTTGTTCGAGAATGGTGTCTTTTATCACAAGAAGAGGGTACAGACGAACAAAATCGGGTTTTAGCGCGATGATCAAATCTATTGTCTTTAAAAAACGCTCAGGAGAATCGCCCGGCAGGCCAAGCATCACCTGAAGGCCAATGCTCATGTTAAGCTCTTTTAGAATTTTTACAGAATCTATTGTGTCAACGGCAGTGTGACCACGTCCTGCAAGGAGAAGAACGCTGTCATCCATGGATTGCACACCCAGCTCAATTGTGCAAACATGGTGCTGCTGCAGAAACCTGACCCCAGATCGGGTTATACAATCCGGCCTGGTAGACAGTGAAATTCCCTGCACCGCACCGGCATGGATAAATGGCTGGACAGCCTTCAAATATGCATCTTGATCTTCACAAGGCAGAGCCGTAAAACTTCCTCCATAAAATGCGACATATACAGGGCCGTTCTTTTTTCGTGTGCTGAGATATTTTTTTATTGTATCGGGTATGGATGTTTGGCCGCTTGACTTTGCCTGGCCAATGATTCTATTCTGGTTGCAGAAAATGCATTGATGGCGGCAGCCTGAGTGAGGTATGAAAAAAGGGATGATCATGTAGCCGAAAAGAATGCTTCATGCTTTAAGAGTTTTTGTTGCCTGTTTCTGCTGATTTATCAGAACGGACAGCGCCGGAAAAACTGATAAAGGCTTCTTTGGCCGCGCACTGTTCAGCTTCTTTTTTGCTTTTTCCCGATCCCCGGCCAAAAAAAACATTTTGAATAAAAATTTCCACTTCAAAACGTTTCCGGTGCTCCGGACCTATTTCAGAAACGATACGGTATTCGGGCAGTTGCTTCAACCGTATTTGGCAGAGTTCCTGGAGTGCCGTTTTATAGTCAAGAATGGTTGAAGTGACGGATATTTTTTTTATTATATCACTGAAGGCCCGGAGAAAGAACGGTTTGCAAGCTTCCATGCCTGCGTCAAGATAGACGGCTGCGGTAAGGGCTTCAAGGCTGTTTGCGAGGAGTGAACCTTTTTCCCGGCCACCGGTCAGCTCTTCTCCTCTGCCGAGCAGAAGAAAGTCTCCGAGATTAAGTTTCCGTGCGACTGCTGCAAGTGACTGTTCGTTTACAACAGCTGCTCGAAATTTAGAAAGATCGCCTTCCTGTGCAGCGGGGCAGAGTATCATGAGGTATTCGCTCACGATGAGATTGAGAACGGCATCACCAAGAAACTCCATCCGTTCGTTGTGGGTGGAAGCTTTATTTTCGTTAGCGTAGGATTTATGCGTGAGAGCTCGCTTGAGAAGATCAATATCTTTGAAAAAATACGATATCTCTTGCTGGATACCCTCGCAACCGCGCATTTTAAGGCCTGAATTTCTTGAACACCACGCAGGCATTCGTGCCGCCGAATCCGAAGGAGTTGGACATGGCGACATGTACTTGCGCTTCCCGTGCTTTTCCGGGAATATAATCAAGGTCGCACTCGGGATCCGGGTTTTCAAGGTTAATGGTCGGCGGAAGTATTCCACGATTGAGGGCCAAGACGGAAATTACTGCCTCCACACCTCCGGCTGCGCCGAGCAAATGACCTGTCATGGATTTTGTGGAACTTACCGCTATTTTATAGGCATGATCGCCAAATACCGTTTTTATAGCGGCCGTTTCATTTTCGTCGTTAAATTTTGTGGAAGTACCATGGGCATTAATGTATTCCATTTCACCGGGCGTAACACGGGCGTCATGAATTGCCATTTTCATGCATCGGGCAGCGCCTTCCCCGTTCGGGGCGGGTGATGTCATATGATATGCATCTCCGGTCATACCATAGCCAACAATTTCTGCCAAAATGACGGCGCCGCGTTTCCGGGCATGTTCCAAATCTTCAAGGATCATAACTCCCGACCCTTCACCCATGACAAAACCATCGCGTTCAGCGTCGAAGGGGCGGCTGGCTCGTTGTGGTTCGTTGTTTCTGGTTGAGAGGGCCTTCATGGCGTTGAAACCGCCGACTCCGAGAGGGCAGATGCAGGATTCCGTGCCACCGGCCATCATGGCAAGAGCATCACCGCGTTGGATGATTTTAAACGCATCTCCGATGGAGTGAGTCCCTGTTGCGCATGCGGTGACCACACAAGAGTTTGGTCCTTTCATGCCATAGCGGATGGAAATCTGGCCGGACGCCAGATTAACAATCAGCATGGGAATGAAAAAAGGGGATATTTTGCGATGGCCGCTCGCAAGATATATTTTGTGGTATTTTTCTATGGCGGGCAGTCCACCCATTCCGGAACTCACCAGGACGCCTATATGTTCGGCATTTTCTTGCGTGACGGTAAGACCGGATTGATCCATAGCCATTTGACTCGCCGCAATTGCAAGATGTATAAAACGGTCCATTTTTTTGATTTCTTTTGCATCAATGTACGCGTTTGGATCGAAGCCGTGTATTTCTCCTGCAATCTGTGTCGGGATGGTTTTGTCGTCGAATTGAGTAATCGGGCCGATTCCCGATTTGCCTGAAATCAGACCTTCCCAAGACTTTTCGGTGTCCAAGCCAACAGGGGTTACCATCCCAACGCCGGTGACCACAACTCTTCTCATCAAATGAATGTACCTCCTGCCTCATCCTATGTAAAGCCAGAAGCATTATCACTTCACAGCGGTATTGAAGGATTCTTCTGGGTTTTGATTTTCAAAAAGAGATGCGGCATATAACTGCAACCGCATCTCTTTTTCAGAAAGGAAACTTATTTTGATTTTGATGTAATATAATCGATTGCATTCTGGACAGTGCTGATCTTTTCCGCATCTTCGTCAGGAATTTCTATCCCGAATTCCTCTTCGAGTGCCATGACGAGTTCCACGGTGTCAAGAGAATCAGCCCCGAGGTCATTCACGAAAGATGCCTCGGGTTTTACATCCGCTTCAGGTACTCCGAGCTGCTCGGAAATAATTTTTTTTACTTTTGCGTCTACCTCTGCCATTTTCTTCCTCCTATGGTTGATGTTCTCTTTTTGGTCTTTTCTTTCTTGTATCGTGAAAAAACTATTTTAATTACATATACATTCCGCCGTTAACATGAATTACCTGGCCTGTAATGTAGGAAGCCAACGGTGACGCAAGGAAGCGAACAGCATTTGCGACATCCTCTGGTGTGCCGAGCTTGCCCATGGGAATTTGCTTTGCCAGCTCTTCTTTTACGGTGTCGGAAAGCGATTGGGTCATGGCTGTATCAATAAATCCGGGTGCAACAGCGTTTGCCGTGATTCCACGATTGGCGTATTCCCTTGCAATGGTTTTGGTAAGACCGATAAGACCTGCCTTAGAGGCCACATAATTAGCCTGTCCTGCATTGCCCATAGCCCCCACAATTGAAGCGATATTGATAATGGTGCCGCTTCGTTGTTTCGTCATATGTTTCAGGGCTGCTTTGGAGCACAGAAAAGCACCTTTCAAGTTGATGCTGAGTACAAGATCCCAATCTTCATCTTTCATGCGCAGAATCAGCCCGTCTCTGGTAATTCCTGCGTTATTGATGAGCAGATCAATCTTGCCGAACTCCTTAATGACTTGATCGATCATGGCTGCAACTTCATCTGCAGCAGCTACATTTGCCTTGAGCGCAAGGGATTTTCTGCCTGTAGTTTGAATATCCCCAGCGGTTTTTTGTGCCATTTCCAGATTCACGTCACAGACTGCCACATCAGCTCCATCGGCAGCCAGTGCAAGTGCAATTTGTTTTCCGATGCCCTGCGCTGCGCCGGTCACGAGAGCAGCTTTACCGGTGAGATTCATTGTTTCTCCTTAAAGTGATACTTTCCTGCCGTGTTAAAAGAAGCACCCGAGAGAGCAGAGGGGTAAAATGGATACTCCCGATCTGCCTTCCGCGTTTAAACACCGATAACGTTGAGCGTATCGCTCATGCTTTTTTGGTCTTCAACGTTCAGTACTTTTGCCGTTTTGGCAATACGTTTCACGAGCCCGGAAAGGACCTTGCCCGGTCCGATTTCAACAAAAGTATCATACCCATCCGCAACCATAGCGGTGATCGAGTCTTCCCAGTAAAGAGGGAAACTGATCTGTTTGACAAGAGAATGTTTGAGTTCTGCAGCTGTACGGAGAAATAGTGCATCCGCGTTGTTTACAATAGGGATACGGAGGTCGTTGATCTTAACTCTTTCAAGCTCCTGTGCCAAACGTTCGCCCGCCTGCTTCATTAATGCGCAGTGCGAAGGAACACTTACGGCAAGAGGCATTACTTTTTTTGCCCCTCCTGCCTTGGCAAGCTCCATAGCTTTTTCCACGGCTTTTTTTTCGCCGGCGATAACAATCTGGCCTGGAGAGTTGTAATTTGCAGGGGCAACTATACCATTTTTGGCCGCTTCAAGGCAAGTTTTTTCTAGATCCTGCCGTTCCATGCCCAGAATGGCGGCCATTAATCCAGTGCCTGCCGGGACGGCCTCCTGCATAAAACGGCCGCGTTTTTGCACCAGTGAAATTGCATCGGCCAATTCAAATCCTTCAGCAGCAGTTATGGCGGTATATTCTCCCAAGCTGTGACCTGCTGCTGCAGTCGCTTGCAGTCCGCGCCGCTCGATCGGTCGTAACAGAGCAATGCTTGCCGCGAGCAATGCAGGCTGGGTATTTTCCGTGAGGTTTAATTTTTCAACCGGACCATGAAAACAAAGTTGTTCAAGATCATATCCGAGCACTGTACTTGCAATCTCAAAGACTTCTTTTGCTTCTTTGAAATTCTCGACGAACTCTTTTGCCATGCCGAGATACTGTGATCCCTGGCCGGGAAACATAATTGCAATTTTCATTGCTGACCCCTCTAAAAACCGATTACTGTGGTTGCAGAATATTTCAGATGCAAAAAAAAGAAGAATTTATCCCCTCAGCTCCTTAAATTTCCTGATCATAATCGGCACGACTTCCATGACATCGCCTACAATACCATACGTTGCCACGTTAAAGATAGGGGCATGCGGGTCTTTGTTGATTGCGACGATTACATCGGATGATTGCATGCCGGCAAGGTGTTGAATGGCTCCGGATATACCGCATGCGATATACAGCTTGGGGCAAACGGTTTTACCGGTCTGGCCGACTTGGTGCGAGTAGGGTATCCATCCCTCATCTACCGCTGCTCGTGAAGCGCCCACAGCGCCGCCTATCGTTTTTGCCAGTTCTTCGAGAAGGGCAAAATTCTTCGGATCAGAAAGACCGCGGCCGCCTGATACGATAATATCGGCTTCACAGATATTCACCGTTTGTGTTATGTCTTCAATGGTTTTGGTAACCCTTGTCCGGAGGCATTGTTGTTCTTTGAAGGAAACAGGGATGATTTCTCCTTTACGCGACGAATCGGGGTCTGCTTTTTTCATTACTTTATGCCGGACGGTTGCCACTTGCGGCCGATGATGCGGAGTGACGATGGTGGCCATGATATTTCCCCCGAACGCGGGCCGGGTCTGCAGCAGATTTCCATTTTCAGGATCAATATCGAGCGAAGTGCAGTCAGCCGTGAGTCCGGTATGCAGAGCACAGGCTACTTTGGGAATAAAGGAACGACCGATTGCGGTGGCTCCCGCGAGAATAATTTCAGGCTTGTGGAGCTTGGCCAATGTCGTGAGTATTGCGCTGTATGGATCATCGTTGAAATCTTGCAGTGCGGGATCGTCAGCGACGTATACGGTATCAGCGCCATAAGCGATAAGATCTTTTGCCTTCTCGCCGATGTTATGGCCGATAAATACCGCGGTAAGCTTGGCGTTTCTTTTGTCAGCAAGTTTTCTGCCTTCGCCCAGAAGTTCGAGCGTCACGCTGGAGATAGAGGATTTATGCTGCTCGGCAAATACCCAAACCCCCTTGTAAGCAGAAATATCTGCTGCTACAGCCGCCGGTTCTTCTTCAGTTCGTTCGATGGCTTTGAGCTCACAAGCGTCGACGCAGGCACCGCAAATTGTACAATTATCATTGATGAATGCTTTTCCGTCACGCATCTCGATTGCGCTGAACGGACAGCTGGATATGCAGACTTCGCAGCCCGTACATTTATCGAGAATGATTTTTATACCCACTGTTGACTCCTTTTACATGCAGAACCGTGGCAGCATATTACGGCGCTGTCATCCTTAATATTATATCAGCGATTGTTCTTTTAATTTAGTTGCGACCTGTTCGACCTGCTGTTCAATGGTGCCGCTCAGAACCTCCCGTTGGCCACGAGGGGTAGGAGGGAAGATTTTTACGACTTTCGTCGGAGAACCTTTAAGTCCGCACAGATTTTCATCAGCACTAATATCCTTAGCCGTCCAGACGGTAACCTTGAAATTTTTTGCTTTCATTTTACCTTTTAGCGACGGCAGGCGGGGTTCGTTGATTTCTTTGACGACGCTGATTACGGCCGGGAGCGATGTCTCCACGACATCGTAGCCTTCATCCATCATGCGCTCGGCCAGCATTTTGCCGTTTTCGATCGACTCAATCTTCTTGATGAAGGCGACAAAGGGAACGCCGAGGACATCAGCAGTTTCAGGCCCCACCTGTGCGGTATCTCCGTCGATGGCTTGTTTGCCGGATATGACCAGGTCAAAGGCACCGATTTTTTTAATGCCTTTCGACAGCGTATACGAGGTCGCCCAGGTGTCTGAACCAGCAAAGGCCCTGTCTGAAAGGAGCACTGCGTCATCAACGCCGAGAGAAACGGCTTCTTTCAGCGCTTCGGCAGCCTGGGGCGGCCCCATGGAAAGGACAATTACTTTTCCGCCATGTTTTTCGCGCAGTCGAAGAGCCTCTTCAATGGCATACATATCATAGGGGTTGATGATGCTCGGCACACCGTCCCGAATAAGAGTATTCGTTTCGCGATTGATTTTTACTTCTGACGTATCGGGGACTTGTTTGATTAATACGATTATATTCATTTACTTTCTCCGAACTTCAAAAAACATCTTTATATCTCAGCAGCAACCAGGATATCTGTTATTCATAAAAAGTCATCGGATCAGCTGTTACTGCCGGAATTATTTTTGCTTCATAGCCGCCTTGATCATATCCAATGCAATGACATTTCTTTGGATCTGATTGGTGCCTTCATAAATTTGAAGGATTTTTGCATCCCGCATCATTTTTTCGACCGGATATTCTTTCATATACCCCGAACCGCCCATGACCTGTACAGCATCGGTGGTCACCCGCATGGCAGTGTCCGTTGCGAAAAGTTTTGCCATTGCTGATGCGCGAGAGATATCTTTTGCGCCGCTGTCTATGAAGCGTGCCACGGAATATATAAGTGCACGAGCAGCTTCAGTCTGTGTTTGCATATCTGCAAGCATATGCTGGACGGCCTGGAAAGAAGCAACCGGTTGTCCGAACTGTACCCGTTGTTTCGCAAACTTGAGGGCTTCATTGATGGCGCCTTGTGCCACACCCACTCCCTGGGCGCCCACACCGGTCCTGGAACTGTCAAGCGTTTTCATGGTAACGATGAAACCCATTCCTTCCTTTGCGATCAGGTTTTCCTTCGGGATGCGGCAGTTGTTGAAAATCAGCTCAGTGGTGGATGAAGCGCGGATGCCCATCTTGTTTTCTTTTTTTCCAAAAGAAAATCCCGGTGTGCCTTTTTCCACGATGAACGCCGCCGCGCCGCGGTGCCCTTTTGACCGATCGGTAATGGCAATAACCGAGTAGATTTCTGCTTCCCCGCCGTTTGTGATCCATTGCTTTGTGCCGTTCAGGACATATTCATTGCCATCAAGTTTTGCGGTTGTCTGTATGCCGCCGGCATCGCTTCCTGCATTGGCTTCAGTCAGTCCGAATCCAACGAGCCGTTTCCCTGCCGCGATGTCAGGAAGATACTTCTTTTTCTGGGCATCAGAACCGAACAGAAGAATAGGGTAGGTGCCCAGTGCATTGGCGGCATAACTTGTCGCAACCCCAACGCATGCTTTTGACAATTCTTCAACTGCGATGCAGAGCTCGAGGGTGTTTTTTCCGAGACCGCCATATTCCTCCGGAATAAACAAACCAAAAAGATCCGACTGCGCAAGTGCTTTCATGATGTCCCAAGGGAACTTGTTTTGCTCATCCAATTCCGCGCGAACAGGCACAATTTTTTCTTCAGCGATCTGGCGTGCAAGGTCGCGAATCATTATCTGTTCTTCTGTCAGCAAGTAGTCCATGTGGCGTCCTCCAGTAAGTTTCAAATTAAGAAAAAAGGCGGGAAATTAGTGTTGGTATGGCGATATCACCATCGTATCAAGGCCGATCCCCACGTAAGCCCTCCACCAAACGCTTCAAGCAAGACAAGATGATTGTCTTTTATTCTGCCGTCTCTGACCGCTTCATCAAGCGCCATGGGAATTGAAGCAGCAGACGTATTGCCGTATTTCGGGAGGGTGAGTACTACTTTTTCCATAGGCATCTTAAGTCGTTGGGCCATTGCCTGGATAATCCTCAGATTTGCCTGATGGGGGACAAGGAAATCAATATCCTCATGTTTTAATTTATTATGCTCCAATGTTTCTTGCGCGACTTCTCCGAGTGCCCGGACCGCGGCCTTGAAGGTCTCATTTCCCTTCATTTTAATGAAGTGCAAACGCTTGTCTACGGTATCGTGAGATGCCGGATGAAGGGTCCCGCCGCCGGGGATGGAAAGCAAATGACCGAGAGCACCGTCCGAATGTAAATGGGTAGAGAGTACGCCATGCTTTCCAGCGAATCGCTGCAACACAACAGCACCCGCGCCGTCTCCAAAAAGCACGCAGGTAGTCCGGTCTTCCCAATCGGTGATCCGGGACAGTATCTCAGAGCCGACCAAAAGAATATTTTTGCATGCTTCTGATTTGATATGTGCGCTTGCTATCGATAGGCCGTAAATGAAACCTGAACAGGCGGCATAAATATCAAAGGCGGCAGCTTTTTTCGCACCGAGTTTATGCTGAAGCAGACATCCGCAGCTCGGCATGGCCATGTCCGGCGAGGTTGTCGCAATGATGATCATGTCCAGTTCCTGCGGAGATAATTTCGCCATTTTGAGTGCTTTCAGGGAGGCCTCGTAGGCGAGATCAGATGTGTTTTCGCTTTTATCCGCGATATGGCGCTGCTTGATGCCGGTGCGTTCAGTTATCCAGTCATCTGAAGTATCCAGCATCTTTTCCAGGTCATAGTTGGTGACGACCTTCCTGGGTGCATAGGATCCAATTCCGGTTATGCGTGCTTTTATCATTTTGGTTTCACCAAGCTCATGTTTTTTTCAATGTCTGCCTTGATATGCTTGTTTATTTCGCTGTTGGCAAAGTCGGTAGCGACACGGATGGCGTTCTTAATGGCCCGGTCTGAAGAACGTCCGTGGCTGATGATGCTGATGCCGTTGATGCCCAGAAGCGGCGCTCCGCCGTATTCTGCGTAATCGAGGCGGCGTTTGAGGATGTTGAAAGCCGGTTTCATCATCAAATAGCCGAGTTTCCGGACCAGGTTGTTTCCGATATTTTCCCTGATGATTGATGTGATGGTTTCCGCCACCGCTTCTGATACCTTGAGAACAACATTGCCGATGAAACCGTCGCAGACGACCACGTCCGCTTTGCCGGTCAAGACATCACGCCCTTCTACGTTCCCGATGAAGTTGAGAGATGTCTCTGTCAGAAGTTTGAAAGCTTCTTTTGTCAGTTCGTTGCCTTTGGTTTCTTCTTCGCCGATCGAAAGGATCCCGACCCGGGGGTTCAGATTCTTTAATGAGTATTTGGCAAAAACTTCCCCCATGACGGCAAATTGAAGCAGATGGTTCGGTTTGCAGTCAACGTTAGCACCCACGTCCAGCACGATGGATGTGCCCTTGATGGTCGGCATGTAGGTGGCGATTGCCGGCCGCTCAACTCCTTCCAGGGGACCAAGCACAAAGAGTGAGGTGGCCATCGCCGCACCGGTATGTCCCGCGCTGATGACTGCCACCGCCTCTCCACTTTTAACAAGCTGATTTGCCACGCGGATGGAAGAGTCTTTTTTCCTGCGAAAAACCGTTGACGGAGAATCAAGCATGTCCACAACTTCCGTGGCATTCCGTATCTCAATGGGCAGCGATTGCGCATCAGGATATTTTTTGAGCTCTGCACAGATTAGTTGTTCAATGCCCACCAGAATGATGCCGACGCCGAATGCTCGCGCTGCCTGCACTGCACCTGCGACGATGGCGTGAGGTGCATTATCTCCTCCCATGGCATCAACAGCGATTTTCATACAGGCCCTTTCAATATAAAAGGCAAAGAACCATACTGCGGAAAAGGATGGTCACTTTGCCTTGTGAATGTGCAGACTATTTATATCTGTTGAATTGTAATGACTTCTCGACCGTTGTACGTGCCGCATGAAACACATGCGTGGTGAGGCTTCTTCACTTCTTGGCATTGTGGGCAGATTGAAAGACCCGGCGCCTTGAGATATTTATGGGTCCGCCGTTTATCTCTGCGGGATTTGGATGTTCTGTGTTTTGGATTGGCCATGAGTAGTACGATGCTCCTTCTATTTTTTTAGTAAATCTTTTAAAACGGAAAACGCGCCAGACGTTTCCGGTGAATCATTGCTGCATTTGCAGCCTTTTTCATTACGGTCCGCCCCGCACCGGCTACAGAGTCCTTTGCACTCCGGATGATGAAGCGGTACCATCGGCAGGGCGATAAGCAATTGCTCCCGCAGGAATTCAACAGGCTCTATTTCATTGCCCTCATAAAATTCCATGTCAAGCTCTCCCTTTCCGAGCTCATGTTCATGAACGGTTCCGAGAGAGTTTGCTGGTGCAATCTCAAAGTTTACATCGGCATCGATAGAGTATGTAAAACTTTTTAAACAACGGCTGCATTGAAGCAACGGTGCCGCCGTTACATGTCCGGTCACCCTGAAAATTCCGGTCCCACCGGACTTAAACACGAGAACCGCTGTAACGGCTACAGATGCTGTTCCCGTGTCAAAAAGATCAATTTTTTGATCAAAGCTCAGTGTAAGCCCTTCGGGCGGTATATCGCTGATTTTGATGGCCATTTCATTCAGCCCCTAAGGCTACAGAGTTTTGAATTATATAGAGGAGCACCGATTTTGTCAAGATAAATATACTTTTTTACCGCAAACCACAAAAAACGTTGCTCACGATGTATTGAAGAAAAATGAAGTGAACCTTATCGATATTTTTGTTTCACAGCAGTTTAGGACCGGCATTTTTGCTTGGAAACTCACGGATTATGATCGTTAAGATTGTAACTTGTTTGATTATGACTATAAGAAAATATAGTGGGAAATGGTCAGTCGTACAATGCTTAAACTAAACGCATTTGATGATATTTAAACATGACTCAATCTTAAATATGTATTGTATTTCATATGTTTACGGTAAAATATACGAAAAAAATTAAATACTACGGTGTGAGTATGAATAATATATTCATATTTTTATGTTGACTTCTAATATTTGATAAGTTATTTTTACGGAATCTAGATGAGGGAATTACTTGCTATGAACCTAAAAGTATTGTTCGTTTTTGTTCTTCTTGTCGTTTTTAGTATTTCTTTGCCTCCAAATGGATTGGCGGCAATCTATAAATATACTGATAAGGATGACTTGATCCATTTTGTTGATGATTTGCAGTCTGTTCCAGAGCAATATAGGTCTTCGGCAAAAATAGTCAATGGAGAGGATAAAGAAGAAATCAAGAAGCCGTCAAGCCAACCACCTGCTCAGACAGAGACAAAAAAGGCAGAAATATCGACCAGCAACATTGCAGAAAAAGTAGAAGCGGCTCCTTTTGGCAAGCGGGCAATAATCTCTGCCATTATTATCGTAAGCGCACTCTTTGCATTTGTAATTCTGAAGAGGCTCGACATGGACAACAAAAAAGTAATTTCTATTACCAGAATCGTTATTCTTTGGGGAATATCGATTTTTTTGCTGTATGCCCATGCAGGGGACGTTGTCTCAGTCTTCAGCTCAATAGGAAATAAAATAGAAAATACGCAACAGAAAGCTGAAGAAAAAGGGAAAAAGGCTGCCAAAGCAATTAAAGCAATGGACGTTTTAATAGAACGAGCAGAAAACCACTCAGCTAATGACATGCAATCGACGGAATCGGAGAATAGCAAACAATAATTTCAGCTGTGTTTGGTAATTTGAGTAATTGAAGAATATACGACGTCTATCAAGGAGCCGAGTTCTTTCAGCGTTATTGAGAGCGGTGGCATAAGCACGATAACGTTTCCCAGGGGCCTTATGATAAGGCCTTTCTTGCGGCATTCAAGGCAAACGCGAATGCCAATTTTTTCTTCCAGAGGGTAAGGTTTTTTCGTTTTTTTGTTCTGAACAAGCTCAATCCCGACCATGAACCCTTTCTGCCGGACCTCGCCTACATGACTCAGCTTTTCAAACTGCTTTAACTTCTCGGTCAAATAGACGATTTTCTTTTGCAGCTTCTTGAGCGTATTGTCTTTTCGGAAAAGGTCGATGCTGGCTATTGCAGCAGCGCACGCGATTGGATTTCCGGTATAGGTATGGCCGTGAAAGAATGTCTTAAGTTCGCGGTAATCTCCGAGAAATTTGTTGTATATTTCTTCTGTTGTAAGTGTTGCCGCAAGCGGAAGATATCCACCGGTGATGCCTTTGGCTACGCACATAATGTCAGGTACGACCTTCTCGTGGTCACAGGCAAACATGGTGCCGGTCCTGCCGAAGCCGGTTGCAACTTCATCAGCAATCAGAAGTATGTTGTATCGTGAGCAGATTTTTTTTATCGCAGACAGGTATCCGGGCGGTTGCATCAGCATGCCTGCAGCGCCCTGCACCAGCGGTTCCAAAATGAGAGCGGCGGTTTCGCGGCTGTGGCGACGGATTACCGCTTCTGCCGCTGAAACGCATTTCATGCCGCAAACAGGATATTTCCCGCCAAATGGACATCGGTAACAATACGGTGAATCGATTTTATATGATTCGAAAAGAAGCGGTTTGTATATTTGGTGGAATAGGTCGATTCCTCCCACGCTTACGGATCCGAGTGTGTCCCCGTGATATGCTTCTTTGAGCGAAATAAATTTTGTTTTTGTTCGGAATTTTCGATCATGCTGCTGCCAGTACTGGAATGCGATTTTAAGTGCAATTTCCACGGAGGTTGAGCCGCTATCCGAGTAAAAGACCCTGGAAAGGCCCGATGGGGCGTTCGTTATGATTTTTTTGGCAAGGAGTGCCGCGGGGACGTTGGATAAGCCAAGCAATGTTGAGTGAGCGATTTTTCCAAGCTGTTTGGATATGGCTTGATCAATTTCATTTTTTCTGTGGCCATGGACGGTGACCCAAAGTGATGATACTCCGTCGATATATTTTTTGCCATTGATGTCGGTCAGCATGCTTCCTTTGCCGCTTTCGATGATAATTTGCGGTTCTTTCTGCCAATCCTGCATCTGCGTAAAAGGGTGCCAGACATATTTTTTGTCGCAGTATTCTATGTGGCGAAGGAACGATTGTTTTGAAGGCCGTTTTGCGGACAAAATTCAAGCTCACTTTCTGGGGTATTTTCTCGTTTTTGGTAATTTTGTATTATAGAATCCACGTTCATTTTGTCAATAATAAAAAGCTTGAAAAGGCTCTCTTATTTCTGGTACAATAAAAAATTATAAAAAAATACCGGGGCTTAATTTACCGTTTATCATGCATCTGGTCATAGAGAACGATTTGCATCCGGAGGCTGTTTGTTTCCATGCGCAATAAAAAGAAATTTTACATAGCGGTTGTCTTTGTTCTTCTCCTCGGGATCATTATCGGACTTGTTTTATCATCCCGTATGGGCATCATGACCACGCTTCCTGCCAAAAGTCAGATATCATCTAAATCCGTAGAAATTCTGACCCAGCTGAGCGAGGCCCAATCCGAGGTTGCAGCAGTGGCTACTCCGTCAGTCGTAAACATATCCACGACACGGCTGGTAAAGTCGCGTGAAGAAGCCCCGTTCGATTTGTTTGACGATCCTTTTTTCCGAAGATTTTTCGGCGATCAGGCACCTCGTTCCAATGCACCCAAAGAGCATAAAGAACAAAGTCTGGGTTCGGGTGTCATTGTCTCAGAGGACGGCTACATAGTGACAAACAACCATGTTATTGCAAAAGCCCAGGAAATAAAGGTTCTTCTTTCAAATAAAAAAAGCTATAAGGCAACACTGATTGGCGCTGATCCCAAAACGGATATTTCTGTCATAAAAATTGACGCGAAAGGGCTCTCTCCGCTGCCATGGGGTGATTCCAACAAACTCAAGGTAGGAGAGGTTGTATTTGCAATCGGGAACCCCTTTGGCTTAAACCAAACGGTAACCATGGGCATCATCAGCGCAGTGGGCCGAGCAAACGTGGGCATTGCCGACTATGAAGACTTTATACAGACTGACGCTGCGATTAATCCCGGCAATTCCGGCGGCGCACTGGTAAACGTTCGTGGTGAGCTAATAGGAATCAACACCGCTATTTTGTCAAGAACAGGAGGATATCAAGGAATCGGCTTTGCTGTACCGAGCAGTATGGCACGCCAGGTAATGGACAGTCTGATACAATTTAAGAAAGTTGTTCGCGGCTGGCTGGGTGTAAGTATACAAGACGTAACATCGGATCTTGCGGATGAATTCGGCGTCAAAGACTTGAAAGGTGCTCTGGTAAGCAGTGTTATGAAGAAGAGCCCGGCAGATAAGGCCGGCATCAGGCAGGGGGATGTAATTCTGCAATATAACGGCAAAGTTGTTGAAGATACGGGACATTTACGAAATATGGTATCGCAGACACCGCTGAATACGACGGTGAAAATGAAACTGTTGCGTTCAAAAAAAGAATTCGATGTTGATGTGCTCATTGCAGAACTGCCTAAAAAACTTGGCGATGCGGCATCCCGCGATGACGGAACAGGCAATTCGAATGATGAAACAGCGAACAGCATGTTCTCGGGGATTACCGTCCGCGAACTCACCTCGGAGCTTGCCCGCCGCTACGGAGTCTCTGGTAATGATAAAGGGGTCATCGTCGTAAAAATCGACCCTAGCAGCAGGATATTTGAGGCCGGGATAAAACAGGGTGATATAATACTCCAGATAAACCAGAAGAATATCGCAAGCCTGGAAGATTACAAAAAAGTAACAGCCACGATAACAAAAAAGGAAAGAGTTCTTTTTCTCGTTCGTCGAAACGGACAGGATCTGTTTATTCCCGTCAAACAGGAATAAATTTTCATCATTTTTTTTGATCGCAATTTGACTGCTTTTATAGTAAGGGAGGTGAGCAGGAATGGGACTTGTCTTTATACGGGTAATATTTCTTTTTCTCGGTACACTGCTGGGCTATTATGTGTCCACACAGCTTTACGATCAGGTCAGCAAAGTAGAAGGGATGATAATCGGGTTTGGCGTCGCTGTTCTGATTATTCTTACGGAATTTCTGTTTCGCAGAGTTTCATTAAAAGTTATTATCGGTGGCATCTTGGGTTTTATTCTTGGTTTAATGTCCGCGAATATTATCGCTGCTCCGCTCAAACTGGTACCGCTTGAAAGAAGCATCGTAAATTTCATTCTTCTTCTCATGAACAGCTTCTTCGGATACATCGGTATTACGATCGGCATCCGTGAAGGGGAGCGATTTAACCCATCAAATATTAAAAAGCTCTTCAGAAGTGGTTCTGAAGAAAATATCAAAATCATGGACACAAGCGTCATCATCGACGGCAGGATCGCCGATGTATGTGAAACAGAATTTCTGGATGGGACCATAATCATACCCCAGTTTATTCTGCATGAACTCCAGCATATCGCCGACTCCTCGGATCCCCTCAAACGGGCCCGCGGCAGGCGCGGCCTCGACATTCTGCATCGAATTCAGAAAATGACGCATATGGAAGTCCGTATTGTCGAAGAAGACTTCCCGAAAATACGCGAAGTTGATGCAAAGCTCATTGCTCTTGCAAAGAAAATTGGCGCTAAGGTTATTACGAATGATTTTAACCTGAACAAAGTTGCTGAATTACAAGGCGTGAAAGTGCTGAATATCAACGATCTTTCGAATGCGGTGAAGCCGGTAGCCCTCCCGGGTGAAAGCATGCGCGTGTTTGTGCTGAAGGAAGGCAAAGAAACCGGACAGGGTGTCGCCTACCTGGATGACGGGACTATGATCGTTGTTGAGAATGGAAGAAAATATATCAACAAGAACATTGATGTGGCGGTGACGAGCGTCCTTCAGACCGCGGCAGGAAGAATGATTTTTACCAAGCTTAAAGAAGATATGGAACACGAACTGCAAGCGACTGAACGTTAAGGCTGTCTGCAATGAGTATGCGTTCATCCATCTTTATTTACTACTATCACTGCATAATATTTTTTCAGGAGGTTCGATGTCAGGTCATTCGAAATGGGCTACAACAAAGCACAAAAAAGCCGCGATAGACGCAAAACGCGGCAAAATATTCACCAAGATTACAAAAGAAATAACCGTTGCTGCGAAACTCGGCGGAGGGGATCCGAATGGAAATCCGCGGCTGAGAACGGCTGTGGCCAAGGCAAAAGCGGTGAGCATGCCCGCAGACAATATCAAGCGCGCGATTCAAAAAGGCACCGGAGAGTTGCCCGGCGTGTCATATGAAGAAATCACTTTTGAAGGATATGGGCCGGGAGGGGTGGCGGTCTTGGTAGAATCAATGACCGATAACCGAAACAGAACCGTCTCCGAAATCCGGCATATTTTCGGAAAGTCCGGCGGCAATATGGGGGAAGCCGGCTGCGTCTCATGGATGTTTCAAAAGAAAGGTTATATTGTGGTGGGACGTACAAAAGTTGATGAAGATAATCTGATGTCGTTGGCACTTGATGCCGGTGCAGAAGACATGCAGACTGAGGATGCAAATTTTGTAATCACGACGCCACCTGCAGATTTGGAAAAAGTGAAAAAAGCGATTGAAGATGCGGGTATTGCCCTGGAAGTGGCAGAGGTCACTATGGTTCCTCAGACATACGTTAAACTAGATGGCAAGGAAGCCCAGCAAATGCTGCGTCTTATGGAATCACTCGAAGATAACGATGATGTCCAAAACGTCTACGCGAATTTTGATATACCGGATGAAATCATGAACGCCGAATAGCGCATCATCTGTAATAATCGTTCTTGCTATCGGATAACATTCTAAAACTTCAAAGATAAAGACCGCAGTTTCATTGCGGCAGGGCCGCTTTTCTTAAATTTTCCTTGTTTGGTGTTTCATTACGGGGGATGTATGAAAGTTCTGGGGATTGATCCAGGTACGCTCACGAGCGGATACGGGGTTGTTGCGGAAGAAGATCATAAGCTGTTTCATGTTGCGTCCGGTGGAATCAGCCCCTCTGCGAAACAGCCGTTTCCTAAACGGCTCAAAAAAATTTACGATGAACTCACGAAGGTCATCGATCAGTATCGTCCCCACGTGATTGTTGTCGAAGATTTGTTTGTTTCCAAAAATATAAAATCAGCCCTCAAACTTGGCCATTCGAGAGGCATTGCGCTTCTCGCAGCCGTGAACATGGGACTGCCCGTGTACGAGTATTCACCCCTGGAGGTTAAACAGGCGGTGGTCGGGAATGGAAAAGCAGAAAAAAAACAAGTCCAGCTTATGGTGAAAACTTTGCTGGATCTCCCCAAAATCCCTTATCCTGCGGATGCCGCAGACGCATTGGCTGCGGCAATCTGCCATATCCACGCGTCCCGGCTTAAAGAAATGCTGAAAAACCCATCAGCATTGCGTCAGTCGAACAGGCCGGGTGCTTTTAGAACCACAGGCAGGATTAGATGATTGCTTTGCTTACAGGCACGTTAAAACGCAAAGCCAAGGATTATCTGATTATAGATGTCGCTGGAGTCGGCTATCAGGTTTCTCTGCCGCTTTCAACCTTTTCATCCCTTCCTGAAGCCGGCGAGGAAATTACTCTCCATATTCATACCCACCTCCGTGAAGATTCACTGTCACTTTTCGGTTTTTTGACGGAAGCCGAAAAAGACATGTTTCTCTGTCTCCTGGAAGTGTCAGGTATCGGGCCCAAACTCGCATTGTCTGTTCTCTCCGGTTTTTCAGTCCACGACATTGCGCATGCGATAAAAAATTCAGATGATTCAAGACTCTGTACTATCTCAGGAATCGGCAAAAAAACAGCCGCCCGTATTGTCCTGGAATTGAAAGACAAGATAAAATTGCATGAGACACGGCCCGCTTCTCAGTCGGATGATTTGACCCGGTCGGGCGATATGGAAGATGCGGTGTCAGCACTCGTAAATCTCGGATATAAAAAACAGGTTGCGGAAGACGCTCTCAGGCAAGTCAGCGATAAATATTCTCCTCTTACGCTGGAAGAACTCCTCAAAGAAGGTCTGAATATTTTAAAGCAAAGGTGAGGAAAACCCACAATCCGATAATTTGTGAGTTACTGAGACAACGCACTACTCTGCAAAAGGTTGATTTTATTCTATGACAGAACGACTTGTAACACCTGAACAAAGCAATGATGATGACGGCCGTTTTGATAAAAGTCTCAGACCGGTGCGTTTTGAAGACTTCATCGGTCAGGACAGAATCAAAGAAAATTTAAAGATATATATCGATGCGGCGAGAGGAAGAGGGGAGGCTCTTGATCATGTTTTGTTCTGCGGTCCTCCCGGTCTTGGCAAGACCACGCTTGCAATAATAATCGCACATGAACTCGGTGTCGGCATAAAAACCACGTCCGGTCCTGTGCTGGAGCGTGCAGGAGATCTTGCCGCCATTTTGACCAACCTTCAGGAAAGAGATGTTCTTTTTATTGATGAAATTCACAGGCTGAATCGGGTTGTCGAAGAAATTTTATACCCGGCCATGGAAGATTTTCAACTCGATATTATTATCGGTCAAGGACCGGGTGCGCGCTCGATCAAACTTGATTTGCCTCATTTTACCCTTGTCGGGGCCACGACAAGGACAGGCCTTCTTACCTCCCCGCTGAGAGACCGTTTTGGCGTTCTCGACAGGCTGAATTTTTATAATCACGAAGAATTGAGTGTTATCGTGCAGCGTTCCGCAGCATTATTGCAGGTTCCCATTGAACCGGGTGCCGCGCTGGAAATAGCCGGCCGATCGCGCGGTACGCCGCGCATTGCCAACAGGTTGCTGAGACGGGTTAGAGATTTTGCGCAAGTACAAAATGATGGCACGATCACGACTGAGCTTGTGGCACGAGCGATGGACCGCCTTGAAGTGGATGCACAAGGACTTGACCACATGGACCGCCGCTTGCTGCTTACTATTATTGACAAATATGAAGGAGGTCCGGTTGGGCTTGAAACTCTTGCAGCCGCCTTGAACGAGGAAAAAGACACCCTGGAAGATGTGTACGAACCTTTTTTGATTCAAGAAGGATTTCTGGACCGCACTCCCCGTGGGAGGCAGGCAACACGCCGTGCCTACGAGTATTTAAAAAAAACAAAATCGACGACTACCCAGGAAAGACTGCTGTAACAGCAGATAGCGGACGGCGTTCGGTTTCTATTTCAGAATGATCGTCCGGTTTTTCATTGTTCCCGAAGGTTCTCCGCAATTTTATGAAAATATTATTCCACATGTGCTGCGCTCCTTGCGCAATCTATCCATATTCCCGACTGAAAGAAGAAGGTTTTGATGTTGCCGGTTTTTTTTATAATCCAAATATACACCCTTATCAGGAGTATAGAAAACGGTTCGAAGCAATTAAGGAATTTGCCGTCCGCTTCGGGCTGGAGATGATATATCAGGATGAATATAACCTTGATTTCTTTTTACTTCAGATTACGGGTAAGGGGCCGCACCGATGCGAACACTGTTATCGATTAAGGCTTGCAGAAGCTGCGCGTGCCGCTAAAAAGTCAAATGTCACAGCTTTTACAACATCGCTTTTGTACAGCAAGTATCAGAAACACGATTTAATTGCCTCGCTCGGAAAAGAAATGGCAGCGGAACACGGTGTCGAATTTTATTATGAGGATTTTCGGAGTGGTTGGCGAGAAGGAATTCTAGAATCCAAGGCCATGGGGCTTTACCGCCAGCAGTATTGCGGATGCATATACAGCGAGCGAGACCGTTATGCTCCAAAGCCGCGTTAGGCGTAAAGATATTGTTACAAGATAAATTTTGTTAAACTAAATTTACTCCGTTCAACTATGATACTTATACCCTTTTTGGTAAGAAACAAACTGCTGGTTCTCTCATGTGTTCTTTTTTTTGCAACATCGTCCGTTTCATCTGCCGAAAATATACGCATTGCGATTGCGGACAATCAAAAGTCAGTTACCCTTATCTCCGGCACCGGTTTCAAGGCTGATGGAGAACATTCGGAAATACGACAAAAAAAAATAACATTTTCTGTGAATTCATTAAACCACGCAGGGATACGCCTCTGTTCCCTGGATGGTTTTGTAAAAATAAATGGCAAGAACTATCGCGGTTGGATAGAGGTCAGGAAAAAGAAAAACGGGCGATTTCTTGTTGTCAATGAACTTGATATCGAAGACTACCTCAAGGGGGTTATTTCTGCCGAAGTGCCTTCCCACTGGCAGTTTGAAGCCCTCAAAGCCCAGGCCGTTGCCTCCCGGAGTTATGCACTCTATCAAAAAAGAGAATCAGGCAATCGTCCTTATCATATGCTTGCTTCTGAGATGAGCCAGGTATACAACGGTAGTTCTCATGAGCGGAAAAATGCAGTAAGAGCAGTGCAGGAAACTGACGGCCTTGTTCTTATGTACCGCGGACAGATTATACCGGCATTTTATCACTCCAGCTGCGGCGGGCATACTGAAAATGCTGCTGAACTTTGGGGCATTGATGAACCCTATCTCAGAGGAGTCGACTGTGAATGCCAAAGGATTTCACCCTATGGCTTATGGGAAAAACGCGTGGAAATGTCTAAACTGCTCACTGCCTTGAAGCGGCTTGGATACGGACTGCAGAGCATTACCAGCTTACATATTGGAGATATTACGCCGGCTGGCCGGGTAAAAGCAATTGCAGTACGTTCAGCAAATCACTCCGTTCTGGTCCCCGGAGAATCATTGCGAGGTGCACTGGGCAATACAGTCATCCCGAGTGTTTTTTTCGAGCTGGAAATAGCCGGTTATGAAATAATTTTTTCAGGCAGAGGCAGAGGACACGGCGTCGGTCTGTGCCAGTGGGGTGCGCAGGAAATGGCACTGCAGGACCAGGATTTCCGCTCTATTTTATCGCATTATTATCCCGGTACAGTACTCGCCCGGTTGAAAGAATGACGTATTCATTCTCCTGTCATGGATAATATCTTTGCTAAATCATGTTTTTTCTTGACAGAAAAGCAGACTGGGTTATAGAATAAATCATGAAAAAAAGCATGCAAAGACAGAAACCTTCTTTTCTCCTCGCCGTGACCGCAATATTCCTCCTGCTCATCGGAGTATTAACATTTCTTGCATATAAGAGAAACGGCATCTACCTGACTCATGTTACGCTCTGGGCTGATATTGTGAAGCAGTCGCCTGAAAAACGCAGGGCACATGAGAATTATGGACAGGCGCTTTCAACTGCCGGCTACTACCCAGAAGCATTGCATGAATTCCAGACGGTGATGGCATTAAAGGATGATGGGAGTGTTCCTCCCCGCGATTTGTATCGCGAGATCGGGGTGGTTTACTACCGATTGGAACGATATGATGACGCAGTAACAGCGTGGAGGCAGGGATTAAAAGATTCCCCTTATGATCCCAGTCTTTTAAACAACCTGTCAGTCGTGATGCTGCAAAAGGGCCGTTATGATGAAGCGGCAAAATACGCCCAGCAGGCGCTTGAAGGCTCGCCCGGGATGCCTCAGGCCCTTAATACCATGGCGCAAGTGTATCTTGCAAAACATGACTACGAGAAAGCCGCACGTTTTTTCCTGATGGCATTAGAACAGGATCCGGATGTGCCGCAGCGATACTGGAATGCTGCTCTTGCTCTTGAAAAAATAAAAAATTATGAAAAAGCTTTTCAGTATGCAAATAGATACTTGTCGATGGAGAGAGAGCCCGAGGCCCGTCAGCGTGCATTGAGTTACTTGCAACATCTTAGGAAGATCATGGGCAAGCAGTAGCATTAAGATCAGAATCGATCTTTTCCTTAAGCCGCGGTACGAGCTGTAATAAAAAAGCCCCGAGACATTTTTTTCTCGGGGCTTTTTTATCAGAGTAGATTGTTTTACTTCTGCTGGGCAGGTTTTGCTGGAGTTGGTTTCGGTTGCACCTGTGAAGCCGGTGCTGTCGTGGACGGTGCAGAAGATGTCGCTTTTATCGTCGAAGTTTGGCTTGACTGCGGTTGTTGCGCAGATGAAGAGGCGGCTGAAGCTGTCGTGCTTTGTTTTGATTGGGGTTCCGGAACTTGTTTTGCTGCAAGTTGTGCTGTTAAAGTGTTTTCTATAATTATCATTGCCTTACGGTCTTTCAGTTTAAAACCGGCATCAACCTGCTTTGATGAATACGCAGTTGCAATAAGGGCATCCTGGTTCACATTTCTTTTTTCGAGATACTTTATTAACTCCATCGACCGGTCAGCAGCAAGCAACCGCGCGTCCTTTGCAGGTATTTTCTTCTTTCCTGATCCTTGCGCCGAAACCGCTTGGGTCACATTGCCAATAGAGATATTTTTGTCTTTTAGGTTTTCGTTTTTGAGCAGCGATTCAAGCTTTAGAAGGAGCTGGGGGCTTTCTTTCGTGAATGTTTTCGACCCCGGCATATAAAGCGCATGCTCTGCAATATTGACCACCACTTTGTTCCCGATAACGGAAACTTCCGCATTTCCGGCTTTTATCTCGTCATTAAGTCCGGAGGTGATTGCCTCTGCGATAGGTTTTGTCCAGGACTTATCTTTGTTTTCCTGGTCCTTATATTTTTTCAACTCCAGCCTGGTTTTCTCCAGTTCAGATTTTCCGGATTGCAAACCGGCATACTCAGTGCTCATGGGCTGGTACAAAGAAACATAGAAAAATGCCGCACCACCCAAACAGACGAGAAGTAGTGCACTTAATACTATTACAAGTATCCTCATAACTCCTCCTGGTCAATTTTTATGAAGTATAACGTTTTTTTCAGCATGATGCCGAATGTATAAACCGAATATTTGTTGATCAAGACAAAAAATAATAGCTGTTCTTTTTATCACAGAAAACGTGTAAAGTCAATGAGTTTGTTGGATTAGATATATGGTGCATAGTTAGCATATAGCGAGTGGAACCGCTGATTTTGCCGATTAGTAATAATTTGAACTTTTTTTATCGGTGCGATAGGTATTTTCTAAAAATAATTGCGTTAAAGTATGAAAGACCTTGATTTTTAAACATTTTTTAAAGTATACTAATTGTATTAGCACGATGAATTTTTTTGTTTTATATTTGTAGCTGTATTCGTTAGATCAGGCATTCACTATTATGTAGAATGCTGGCGGAGAAGGAGTGTATACAATGACAAAAAATAAGCATGTTGCGGATTTGGAGTTGCTCACACAGGAACTAACTAGAATGCGTGAAGACTTTGCTGCCCTTGCGACAACGGTAAAAGAACACATAAATGCTAAAACAGAAGCAACTTTCAGTGATGAACATCAGGATGCGCATAGAGAAAACGGTCATCTCGGATGGTCAGATGTCCAGAAGGCTTTTGAAGAAACGAAAATTCGCAGTGAAAAAATGCTCAAAGATCTTGTGTCGGAAGTAGAACGTCATCCTATCAGAAGCGTTGTCACTGCAATGGGTATTGGTTTTATTCTTGCAAAAATTTTCGGTCGGGGGAGGAACAGCTGATATGAAAGTCTTGGCAGATTTCATTATCGCTTTTTTTGATCTTTTGGAGGCTGAAGGGAGAACGTTGAGAAGAGCAGTGATGCAGGTAGTCTTGTGTATGGTTTTGTTGCTTATTGCTGCTTTGCTCTCGCTTGCAGCCGCAGGGTTCTTTCTGGTCGGGATGTATCAGTATCTCTCCTTGTACATTGCTCCGCCGTTTGCAGCGCTGGTGTTGGCCTGTGTGTCTTTGTTGCTTGGGCTCATTGTTGCTGGCATCGCCCATTGGAGGACCCGATGAATCAGAGGGAAGAAGTCAGAGAGCAATTTCGGTCCGCCGCAAAGGGAAGAACCGGTGCCCCTGTGGATGGTGCGGTTGAAGAAGCAAAAAGAAGGTTTCGTGAATCTGCCGCTGACCTCGACCGGAAAATCGGTTTGGAAAATATTACGCAACTCTCTTTGCGAGGCGGCATTCCGTTTTTTTTGATGCTATTCAGCATGATAAAAGCACAACACTGGCTTGTGCCGATTTTCTCCGGTTTTTTGCATTTTGGCGGGAAAACGGTTGAAAGCGTCATCAGCATGCTGACGCCCCACCGAAGAAAAAACGCTGTGCGTACAGCCGGTAAATCACAGAAAAAAAATCGAAGTTAATTTTTGTTACTTGGACGTTCTGAACTCGGTTTCTCTATTTTGCTCTGCGGTACATACAGCAACCTGCCTGTTCTGAGAAAGATGTTACTGTACTCCGACAACGCTATTGTAAGTTCCATAGGGATTTGGGACCTTATCAGAACAGGACGGCTCCATGATCCAGACGCCGTCAACGATATATTTATACTCGTGATGTCCTGGCGGCAGATTTATGGTAATTTTCCAGAGGCCGCTTGCATCTTTTTTCATGGGTAGAGACCTGGCGTTCCATGCATTAAATGCTCCGGCCAGAAAAACTTTATCCGCACGCGGTGCGTAAAATGAGAATTCAACAGCGCGTTCATCAGGTCTTGCGTCAAGCCGTGCATAAGACGGCTGCATTTTTTTTATTTTTTTGAACATTCCCATATTTTGACCTCCTTTAAAGCTTTCTCATACCAAGAGTGCTCTCGCATCCAAAAACGTCAGACGCACGTTTGTAATTCTTTTGCTTCTTCTCAAGCATCTGGCGGATTGTTTATGCAGTCAATGCTCAAGCAGTAATTCATCTTAAATTTAGCACAAGTCTTTTTTTTTACAATAGCACTTTATTCGTATTTCTGTGGATAATACACGGATTTATGAGGGAAACAGCAGGCAGGGAAGAGATGAATGAAGGGAGGTGAAAGAGAAGTATCCTAGTGATACGATACAGTCCCCGCACCGAGCACGGACTCGATTTCGCCTATAAGTTCATCGTTCGGATTTACCCGGATCTCACGTCCCAGAGATATGAGTGATTCTTTGCGTGATGGATTTTGGAGCCGAAGATAAACAGGAATATCCCCTTTGTATTGCAGAAGGATATTTTTAACCTTAAGGAGGTCATCCTGAGTAAGTCCGGTGGAATTTAGTTTGATATCCATCCGTTTTGTTCCTTTCTTTTTTACTTCGGTCAGGAGATGGATCCGTACAGCCTTGATTTTATTTCCCTGCTCACTTTTATCAAGCTGTCCGGCTATGATAAGCGGTGCGTCGGTAAGCAGCATGGAATTGGCCGTTTTATACAACTCGGGGAACACGATGACTTCCACGGTGCCGGTAAGGTCCTCAAGATTCATGATCGCCATCTTGTCGCCTTTTTTGGTTACTTTTTGCTTTAATCCTGCAATGATGCCGCAGATTGTCACTTCTTTGCCGTCCGGAATCTGTTCCAGCGTTTCTGTGGTGGACGACGTATAGCGTTTTATATCATCCTGAAAAGCCGCCAAGGGATGGCCTGAAATATAAAATCCCATACTTTCTTTTTCATATGCAAGGAGCTGGCTTTCTTTCCATTCGCGGGTGTCCGGTAAAACCGCTTCTCTGTGAGTGTCAATAGTATCAAAAATACTGAACTGGCCGATCGCTTCCTGCTCCTGATGCTTTGCCGCGTGGTTCATCATCATATCAATGCCGTCCATCATCTGGGCTCTGCGGCTCCCGGTCCCATCCAGAGCGCCGCATTTAATCAAGGCTTCGATTACGCGACGGTTGACTCTTCGCTGGTCCACTTTATTGCAGAAATCTGCAAAGGACGAGAAAGGTCCTTTATTCTCCCGAGCTTCTATGATTGCATCAATTGCAGAAATGCCTACATTCTTTACAGCTGCGAGGCCGAAACGGATGGTGCCGATGGTGCTCCCTGGTTCGATATTGTCCCGATCATGCGCTTCGACAACGGTAAAATCCCAGCGGCTTTCGTTCACATCAGGCGGCAGAATATTGATGCCCATTTGACGGGCTTCGTAGATATATTTTACCACCTTGTCCGTGTCCTGGACTTCGCTGGTGAGCAGGGCGGCCATATATTCGACAGGATAGTGGGCTTTGAGGAAAGCGGTCTGGTACGAAATAAGTGCATATGCCGCACTGTGAGATTTGTTAAAGCCATATTCTGCGAATTTGGCCATAAGGTCGAAAATTTTCTCAGCCTTGCCTTTGGGGATTTTATTTTTTTCCGCTCCGCTCATGAACCGCTCTTTTTGTTTTGCCATTTCCTCCGGCTTCTTTTTCCCCATTGCCCTGCGCAGAAGGTCAGCTTCTCCCAGGGTATAGCCGGCAAGAATACTAGAAATCTGCATAACCTGTTCCTGGTAAACAATAACACCATACGTATCTTTCAGAATCGATTCGAGCTGGGGAAGCTCATATACAATCTTGGTGGATCCTTTTTTTCGTTTTATAAAATCATCCACCATACCGCTTCCCAGAGGACCGGGCCGGTAAAGAGCCACAAGGGCTATGAGGTCTTCAAAACACTGCGGTTTCATTTTGAGAATGATATCGCGCATTCCGGACGACTCAAGCTGAAAAATTCCCTGATTATCACCGCGTCCAAGAAGTTCAAAGGCTCGTGCATCGTCAAGAGGAATGCGGCTCACGGAAAAAGCTTCCGTCTCGGCGATGGGGGCCTGTTGCTGTCGTTGATTGATCAGGTCTTCGGCTTTGCGGATTACTGTGAGGTTTCTCAAACCGAGGAAATCGAATTTTACAAGACCGATTTTCTCGACACCGTTCATATCGAACTGGGTCGTAATTTCATCTTTGGGAGTTTTGAAAAGCGGCAGGTATTCCGTCAGCGGTTCCTGAGAGATGACAACGCCTGCGGCATGTTTTGATGCGTGGCGTACTTGTCCTTCAAGATTAAGGGCAATATCCAGAAGCTCTGCCATGCGTGCATCTTGCCTGGATATTTCCTTGAATTTTGGTTCCTGTTCCATGGCTTCTTTGAGCGTGATATTAAGCTTGTTCGGAACAAGTTTGGCAAGTTTGTCGCACTCAGAATAAGGAATGTCCAGGACTCGTCCTACGTCCCGTATGACCCCTTTGGCCAGCATGGTTCCATACGTAATGATCTGGGTGACATGGTCCTGACCGTATTTTTCCGTTACATATTTGATGACTTCATCGCGGCGATCCTGGCAGAAATCCACGTCGATATCAGGCATACTGATACGTTCGGGGTTCAGAAAACGTTCAAACAGAAGATTATATGGCAGGGGATCAAGGTCAGTGATCCTGAGTGCATAGGCCACCAGGCTCCCCGCAGCTGATCCTCGGCCGGGTCCGACGGGAATGCCTTGCTCCTTGGCATGCCGAATAAAGTCTGAGACGATGAGCATATAGCCGGCAAAGCCCATCTTCTCAATTGTTTGGATTTCGAACTCCAGTCTTTTTTGATATTTAGCGCGGTCTACGCTGTCGGATCCGCGTACGGCGGCTATCTCTGCGAAGCGTTCCTCAAGTCCTTTACGCGCCAGTTCGGCCATAAAAGATTCTTTTGTGTAGCCTGCCGGCACGGGAAAATGAGGCAAGTGGAATTTGCCCAATTCAAGCTCAAGATTGCAGCGTTCGGCGATTTTGATGGTATTGGCGATTGCTTCAGGGAACTGAGAAAACGCTTTTTTCATTTCTTCCGGCGTTTTCATGTAAAATGTTTCAGAAGAAAACCTGAGTCGGTTCGCATCTTTTACAATCTTGCCGGTCTGAATGCAAAGCAATGCGTCGTGGGCCTTGTGGTCTTGCTTGTCCAGATAATGGCAGTCGTTTGTGGCTACCAGGGGAATTCCGGTTTCCTTGCTCAGTTTAACCAATTCCCGGTTCACTATTTCCTGCTCAGGAATGCCATTGTCCTGAAGTTCGAGATAGAAATCTTCTTTTCCAAAAATATTTTGGTAGTGGAGAGCCGTCTTCTTCGCTTCTTCATAGCGGTTCTGAATCAGAAGAGAGGGGATTTCGCCTCCCAGACAGGCAGAAAGGCCTATGAGACCCTCG
Organism: Nitrospirota bacterium; assembly: GCA_963663225.1. GTDB lineage: Bacteria > Nitrospirota > UBA9217 > UBA9217 > UBA9217 > JBAZLV01. The sequence goes on from OY760142.1 coordinate 2,599,062, forward strand.
CTGTGACCGGCAAGCAGCTCTTTGTCTATTCGTGGCTTGTAGTAGAAACCTTCGAGATATGCCGCCGTAACAAGTTTGACGAGGTTTTTGTAACCCTGCCTGTTTCGGGCGAGCAAAATGAGATGATAGGAGGCCTCTTCATTTTGGCCTGCTGGTGCTGTTTTGTCGAAGCGGGAGCCCGGGGCCACATAAATTTCACAACCGAGGATGGGCTTAATTCCCGCTTTCAGCGCTTTTTGATAAAAATCAAGTGCGGAGAATACATTGCCGTGGTCTGTGACAGCGACGGCGGGCATTTTAAGCTCGACTGCCTTGTTAATTAATTTATCGATGCCTATCGCGCCATCTAAAAGGCTGTATTCCGTGTGGAGATGCAGGTGAACAAAATCGGCATGACGCATAGATAGATTGAACCGGGTTGCTGCGGGGTGACGATTAGCAAAGCGACACTAGGGAGATCGCTTTACATTTTGGATTAAAATGGAGGCGGCGATCGGATTTGAACCGATGAATGAAGGTTTTGCAGACCTCTGCCTTAGCCACTTGGCTACGCCGCCTTAAAACAAAAAAAGTTAAAAGCTAAAAGTTCGCGTATAGGCCGTGCCAAAACTTTTACCTTTTAACTTTTCGCGAGAACTATGGAGCGGGTGGCGGGACTCGAACCCGTGACCCCAACCTTGGCAAACAAGCCGTAATAACGTTTAACCATTCCCCGCCTTGACCTTTCCTTGTCTTTTCATGCCTTTAGTGTGCAATAGGTGATAAAGGCATTACCTTCTTTTGTCCTTTATTATACCCCTCTACTAACACAGTTACTAGCACACCAACTGTCACGGAGAGCTAATAATAAGAAACTTCACTGATTTTGTCAAGTTATTTGAAAATGAAAACGAAAAGGAAAAGGAGACTGAAAATGAAAACGAAATTAAAAGTCAGTAATCCCACCGAGCTATATAAATCCATTCAATCCAGCGTTAAACGCAGCTGTGTCAAGCATAAGAGCTTAATCAAAGAAATAAACCGCTACAAGTTGAATATAGAAGATGTCGATATTCTTTTTCAGACTATCGGAGACGATGAAGAGATAAGGTACAACCGTCTACAAAGAGGAAAAGAAAACCGGATCAGTGTCATTGTAGCTATGAAGCAGAGCCGTTTTGAGCCGGTTCAGCTCATTATTGATACTGGACTGATAAAAGAATTAGATAAACTAGATAAAGCAGGGACACCTGCTTAGCAACCAAATACTAAAAGGAGGGTAAAAACATGGAAAAGCTATTGAAAATAGACACTAGCAAAGACACTGGTGATGGAATGAAAGAAGCGAACAAAAGTCTACTGGACGCAACCGATGAAATTGTCAAGGCACGTACAAAAATTGCGTTCTTGCTTAATGCAATATCTGGCGGAGAGCATGTTGATAGAGATTATTTCTTTACAATAGACAATCCAGACGGACAGGAAGGTTTATGCTTTATTCTAATGGAAATTCACGAGCATCTTTGCCAGGCGATTAAACCACACTGGCTAGAAGGTGACAGTAAACCAGAAGAGACAGTAACATTGTAGGCACTCGGCCCCCTGGGTGCGCAACCGGGGGGCTTTACTTTTCGAATAAGGAAGAGTAGACTTTTGAAGACCGTATTAATAAACTAAAAGCCCATTTAGTAAAGCACCGAGACCAGCGCTTCATCTGGTTTGAACCAGACTCCCTTCATTCCTGGGACTAAAAAGGCTTTTACTTTAGTCCGGCGTGGCGTGTCAGTCGACACGCTTCACGCTGGATAGTTATATTATATCACTATAGATTAGGAGAAATAAATGCCAAAACTTTCTGAAAAATTAGCAAAAGCACGAAAGGGGAAAAACTTATCAATGAGCGACGTAGAGCGTCTGTCTAGAAAGATTGCTACTGATTATCGAGGAAAGATAACGCAGGGTTATATATCGAGGCTTGAATCTGGCAGTGAAACAAACCCATCTTATCAGAAGATAATGACACTATCAAAAATATATAAAATTAAACCCGGCAGCTTATTTTGACATCAGTAAATTTTAAACTAAAACGGTATTTTCCTTATCTTCTTAGGACTGCTAAAGAAAAGGAGGCAAAAAAATGAAAATATTTTTTATATACTGCTCGCTCTTATTGTTTTTATCTGCATGTGCTAACTGCAAACAAATGCATTCTCTGCAAATTGGCATGTCAGAGCAAGAGGTTGTGAAAATTATGGATCGTTCACCAAGTAAAGTTAGTGCATCTAGTAACTCTAAAATTATTTATTATTCATGCCGAGGGTCTATGCCAGATTCTGGTATGAAATTTATTGATAATAAGCTGGTTGCTTATGGGCCCGAAAGTCAAGTCAACGCAGACGCTTCCACGAGCCTTGTAGCACTAACACAAAATTCTTGGTCAAAAGAAGGAAGCACAGATGCTAATCAATTTAATAAAGATAAATATGATTGTGCAAAACAAGCAGAACGATCATATGCTACAGGAGGAAGTGGATTAGTTGGCATGATGAAGGCAAGTCAGTTCGAAGAAAAACAAGATAAAAAAGAATATGATTTTTTCGTTATGTGTATGGAATCGAAGGGTTATAAGAAAAAGTAGTTTCGCGAATGTTTCAGAAGGTTTCGGGTAGTGTTTGTGGATATGACGAAAGGAGAATAGCATGACAAAGTTGATAAAGCTACTTCTACTTTTAGCATCCCTGTGTTTTTCTTGTACGCAACAGAACCAAACCACAGCGCTGCAAATAACAAAACTAGAAAAAGAGATTGAAGTATTAAAATCAGCAATTGCTGAGTTAAAGCAGGATAGGTCTTGGGATGAATTTGTTAAATCACTAGAGTCAACGGCATATCTCACACCCGGTGCGGGCGGATATTCTGTTATACAATGCGATCTAGGGCGTATGACTGTGCAGCTTAATGACGTTAAGCCGTATGCTAACGGAAGTAAGATAACGCTTCGTATAGGGAACTTGACGACAGCTACCGTGAACGGTGCTAAAGCAAAGATAGAATGGGGCTCTGTAAACGAAAAGGGAATTCCTATTAATGAAAGTGCTAAAAACCGTGATTTTAATTTTAACAAACCACTTAGACCCGGTACTTGGAATCATGTGACTGTTATACTTGAGGGCGTACCACCGGTGCAATTAGGATTTGTTCGTATACGAGAAATGACTCATACAGGAATTGTTTTAAAACTTTAAAAATATCTCTAAGGAACAATTAAATATGCTGAGAAAGGTTGCTAATGAATAAATTTATTTTAACTTTTGTCGTGACCGTGACACTCTTTGTCACTCCCTCCTACGCTTGGCACGATAAAACCCATATAGCAGTTGCTGAGGTCGCCGGTTACGAATGTTGGTACAATGCTGCCGGTGCAGATATTACTAAAACCAAGGCTGGTGCAATAGAGGAAAAGAACCATTACTTTAATAACTATGAAAATGAAACTATTACCGACAAAACGGTTCTTAGTCAGGTTAAGGCGTATAACAGCCCTACAGATAATGAGGGACACCTTTACGGGGCTATTATTGCCTCTTTGAGAGACTACCGAAAGAAGAAAGCTTCAGGTAAATACGCCGAGTACAATATGGCCTTTGCTGTTCATTATATAGGGGATTTATCGCAGCCATTGCACAATGTTCGTTATGATCAATTCAATAAATCACATCACTCAGCGAATGACGGCATTGTAGATGACGAAGTCTTAGATAATCTCAAGTCAATTGAAAAGAATATGTACGAGATTAAGCTGAATAAAGAAAGCTTTGAAGAAGACTTGGCAAAGGAGATCGCCCGAATAGCAAATATTTCACGTCAGCTTGCGGAGAAAATCAAAACAGAGAAGAGAAATATGACCAAAGAAGAGGCGTATATCCAATTGGGGCATAGTGCATCACTGTTAAAAGCCATACTCATGAATCATTGAGAATAATTTTAATGGATAAATGGGAGGGCATTATGAAAAAGAGTTGTCTAGTCTTGGTATTTCTCTTCATCCCGGCCCTTGTGGTTGCTTCTGAGTCAATTTCTCAAAGTACATCAACGCATGTTCTTCCGGATGCTGACTTCAAAACAAATAGTACTAATACCAGCGTTATTAATCCTACAGAAATTAAATGGGAGGAAATCGATAAAGCAGAAGAACATTTTCAAAATGCTCTTTCGGCAGATTCGTTCGACGATTCAATTAAAGAAATAACTCGCGCTATTTTACTAAAGCCTGACAGAGCAAAGTACTATTCTTTTAGAGGTGATAAATACTATTTAAAAAGATCATTAGATGATTTTAAAAAAGATAAAAAACTATCTTTAAAAGCATTAAATGATTACAATGCTTGCCTTAAATTAAGTCAAAATGACCTAGATACAAACCTAGATTGTTCTATGGCAAAAGGAGAAATTCTTTGTAATATAGGACGCTATAAAGAAGGGATAGCTGAATTAAGTAATAGTATTAATAAAATACACGATCAACATTTAAATACTTATGTGCAGGCAAGATTTTATGAATTAAGAGCTTTATGCTATCAAGAGACGAAGCAATTCAACAAAGCAATAACTGATATATCTAAGGCTATTAATTTAAAAAAGGACAATAACTTTTATACTTTGATATCAAGAGCAGCTATGTATCAGCATATGAATTTGTTAAATGAATCTCTGCGCGACCTTCAAGCCGCGTGTAAAATGTGTAAAAACATAAAAGGATGCAAAGAATACCCCTGCTTATCAGCATTTAATTTAAAACGTACTATAAATAGAGGTGATAAATATCAGTACATAGGCTCGGTAGAAGATTATGATTGGTATTATGATAAGCAAAGCATAGTACAAAAAAAACACCAAAACCTGAAAGTATGGTTGCGTCTAGAGCCAATAACTCAATTAAACTCAGGTGGAATATTGCTTGATGAGAATTATTCTTATAAACTTTTACTATGGCACATTGACTGCCTAAATCGTGAACTTGCGGCAGAGTCCAGCGTTGAGTACGACACTAATGGGAAATTAGTAAAAAACTATCATTTTGACCCTAGTTCTAGTTACACAAAAGCCACTGTTGTGCCTGATAGTATGGGAGATGTTGTTGCAAATCACCTATGCAAAGTTCGCCGCAGCAAACACTAATCAACTCATTTTTTGATTAGTGCAAAGCATTTTTTCTTATTTTTAATCCATTTAAAAACAGTTAATAGAAGGCTAATTGGTGATAAAGTGGCAAACAAGGACGACCAGAAAGAAGTTGTTACTTTTGAAGAACTTTTGTTGAGCAACACAATTCAACAAGAAGCCATAGTCAATTTGCTAGTTAAAAAGGGCATAATAAGCAAAATAGAGCTACTTGAAGAGATTAAAAGAATTAGTACGTAGCAAATGTAAATTATTTGATAAACCACGTATTAATCATTTGTGGATTGGAATTTAATAGGACATTATATAGATATTCTATCTAAGGAGGGTACTTAAATGGGTTTTTATATCCGAAAAAGTATCAGTCTTGGTCCTTTTAGGTTCAATCTTTCCAAATCAGGGATAGGTGTATCTGCTGGAATCAAAGGTTTGCGATTTGGAACCGGCCCTAAAGGCAACTATGTTCACATGGGAAGAGGAGGTATTTATTTTAGACAAACCTTAACTCCATCAGGAAAACAAAACCTACCTAGGATCCCTGATAATCAAAATAGGACTTCTCCTCCACAAAACAGCTTATCAATACCGCATGATCCGACCGTGGGTGAATTTAAAGAAATAGATAGTACCTCAGTATTTCAGATGACAAGTAGCTCATCAGAAAAACTTCTTAAAGAGATCAATGAGAAACACCAAAAACCTCGAGCTGTCCCTATTGTGGCAATTTTTGTAGGATGTTTGGTGATGCTGCTATGGTATGCAAAAATTCCATCCTGGGCACTAGCTTTATCAGTATTCATTGCAGTTGTCGGTATTCTCTTGGCCCATTGGAGGGACCAAATAAATAAAAATGTAGTTATTTTTTATGAATTTGATTCTGAACTGGAAAAAGCATACCAATCCTTATTGGATGCTTTTGCTAATATAACAAAATGTCAACGGATTAAACACGTAGAGGGCGCAGCAGAAGTTCTAGATAAAAAATATCATGCTGGCGCTAACAAGTTGGTTAGTATCAAATCTATTACGTTACAATCTGGCGATTTACCTTTTTTAAAAACCAATATTCCAGTACCTTTAATTCCTGCTGGAAGACAAAAGCTAGCTTTCCTTCCGGATCGGTTACTGGTTGTTGAATCTGGTGGAGTTGGTGCGGTGGAGTATGCAAATCTAAAATTTACAATCTCTGCGGAAAATTTTATAGAGGAAGATGGCGTACCCAGTGATTCCGTCGTAGTCGGTCATACATGGAAATATGTAAATAAGAAGGGTGGTCCCGATAAACGATTTAAGGATAATAGAGAGCTACCAATAGTTCGATATGAACAAATTGCTTTTTCAAGCGACACAGGTCTAAATGAAGTAATTCAGTGCTCACGAGTAGGAGTAGGCGCTTCTCTTGAAGCATCAGTACGGAAAATACAAAAAAACATAAAAATATAATTGATAGTTTAGGGTATATGAGGGGCAAATGAAAATTATTTTTTTAATTATTGGAATATTTTTGTTTATGACCAATCTGTCTTTTACTGCCGACCATAAGCTTGATAGAAAGCAGATTTATGAGTTGAAAGAAAAATGCAGTAAACGAGCAGAAGAAGTTTTTAAAAGAGATTATAATTCATCATCTTGGCAGGAAGAAGACGGCTCACATGTGACTGTTAATTTCAGAAATCATTATAATAGAAAAGTAAATAAATGTTTTATGTTAACAGCATATTCTTCATTTAATGTAAAAGAAAAAACACTTATTCGCACAGAAGATTTGATCGATATTAATGAAAACAGAAAATATGGTACTTCTACAATATTGAACCATAATAAACCAATTGAATGCGTAATTCTGGATAAAATATGTAATTCGAAAAATGAATGGAATCGTTTAATTAAACCATATATGGAAGAATAGGTTTAAAAAAAATGGGTGAGCTCCCGAAAAGAGCAACTTCGCGGCATAATTTGAGTAGCTTGAAGAAATGCAAGGAAAAGAAAAATGAAAAAAGAATTGGATTTAAAAGCGTTAACAATGGGCAGCTTGTATTGGGATAGGCCTTCTTCTTATCTCCAAAAAAAGAAAGATTTGATGTATCGAGACCCTTTGCTTCTTGAACTTGCAAAACTTATTGATTCATACGATATCAAACATAAATGTCCACCAGAAGATAAAATAACAGATTTAAAGAATCGCATTGAAGCTAAATGGAATGTTAGCCTTATTATTACTGGATATGCTCAGCCGAATGTCAATGGAGTTGAAATAGTAGAATCATTTAAACCTGACTTGCCTCTTTCTCCTATAAAAGTTAAAGAAATCGACTTGAAAGGCAAAGAAGTTATTAAGGAAGCAGAAGTATTTCTTATTTACAATAGGGTTAAGGGCTTTCCTCTTTCGTCGTTTCCTGTTCTCTCCAGCGAAATGCTTATATCTACACAAGCACCCATATTGACGATTCAAGTAGACCTTGATTGCATAACTTTGAATGATAGTGCTTTCATGAGGAAGGCCATGTGGGAGATAATTAAGCGCAATCTTATGGAAAGACGAAATGCTAAACGTCCAGTAGCAAAGAGGTCAAAAGGAATTATCTTAAACGACCATGCAGAATTAGACTTTGTTTATACTAGCAAGGATGACATTTTTAAGAATTACCTTCGCTGGTATGATATGCATATAAGAGAAAAGTTAAGCTTTAGACTTATTGCACTTTACGAGAAAACGAAACCAGAACAGCAATCTTTTCTTCTTGAATGCATTAAAACACAAAAAAGCAGATATGGAATATCTATCAAAGGAGAAGACAAAATAGAAAAAGGTATCAGACTTATCTATAAAGCTATTCACAGAGCAAACTATTCGAGGAATGCAGTTACCCCGACACTTGAGGTTTATGATTGCCCGAAACATGGCAACCAGTGCCCTGTTTCTTGTACCTATTATAAAGAATGGCTTGCTAGATTCAATCGATTAACACCATAAACCCTCCCGTACCAATCTTTTTCATTTAAAGAAAAAAGATACACCTACCTTTTTTCGGATTTCCTAGGGTAGAAGGGATTTTACTTCTGCAATCTTGAAATCTGAAAAGAGATACGAAAATGAAAAAGAACATTGAATCATTCATCACATCGTCTAATCAATTAGCAGCCTTCCTCATTACTCAAAAGTTCACATATCACCCCATAAAAATAGACGGAACCATCAAGATTGAGCTGCAAGGCCGTGATTTAACACAGGCCGTTGAAAAGTTCTATCATAATGCAGATGTTCCTGTGCAGTCGTATTTGGCCGCGTTTGATACATTGAGGGGAGCTGTCGCGCTTGCGCGTAGTAAACATGAATAAACATACTGCTGAGGATTGCATAGACAATAAAGTAGAGGCTTTGACACCTCGTGACATCCAAATAGCCGGTCTAAGGGCAGCAGGCCTGAACTATCGGGCTATAGGGCAGGAGGTAGGGGTTTCCAGGCAGACAGTCTGTACCACTCTAAAAGATGACTGTGTACGAGATATCGTAGAAAGCTGTAGACAACGATTTGCCTTAGAAGGCTTTGAGAAGGCAGTTACAAATATTTTAAATCTTATCAAAGATTATGAATCTCCTGTTCTTCCTGATAAAGATGGGAAGCTTACCGGTGATCAATATCAGCGTAAAGAACACGGATACCGCGCTTCCATGAAAGCACTTGAATCGTTAGGCATCGTACCTGCACACACACCGACTTTTTTGCAAAACGTATTCAATGTTAACCAGTCTAACCATATTAATCCGATTGTTGACAAGATTTTAACGATACATCTTTCTAGTGATCTAATGATGGAAGAGCCTCAAGAGGAGAAGTAGACCACAACATAATGAAGGTTGTGACCTATGGGTAAAGACCAATTAAATCAATTAGTTAAAGTGGTATGTGTTAGTAAATTGTGCACTTGAAACTTATTGTAAAATGTTTTTTCTAGGGGGAGGGGGAGACCGGGAGACGGGAGTCCTCTTGGTGTTGGTGACAGTTATCCTCCCTTCACATAAATAGATTTTTTGGAATTATGAGCTACCAAGGCCCAGGAGGAAATCATGCCAGAGTATACAGATCCATATTATTGGAGCAAGGATTTAATGAGAACCCAGTCTCAGCAGAAGGCTTTGGGGCAGACTCAAGGACTTTCTGCGCAAGCACTAACAAACGTAGTGGCTGCCAATTACCAGGCTCAAGCACAAGAAGAATCTAGCCAAAGAAACTACGACCTAGCCGTCAGGCAGCAGACCCTTCAAGAGTCAGCTACTAAGAGACAATTAGACCTAAAAGAACGTGAAAGTAATCAGCAAGCGGTAAGTAGTGCTGTGTCGGCACCGCTGGAGGGCCTCATGACATACAGACTAGGGGAACAAGCGGGTCTATGGGGCACAAAAGCGGCAGGTGATGCTACGATAACGGCCTTAGATACAGCTACGACACTACAAACCCCATCATTAGCGGTGGGTTCTCTTTATGGTACAACTTCAGCAGGATTGGGATTAGCAAGCACCCAAGCATTACCAGCCCTGTCAAGCTATGGGATTGGGGCTGAAGGTGTGCTGAGCTCTACTCCTGCATTAAGTACAGCATTACCTACTACATACACCGCTGGTGGGTTAGCCACAGACGTTACCGCTGGAACTGGTATGTGGTCTGCTATCGGTAGTGGCATATCCACAGCAGGAGAAGCCGTAGCCGGAGCTGCTACAGCGGCTTGGGAATGGCTTGCGGATATAGTTGTAGGTGTTGCCGCCTGGGTTCTTTGCTCAGAACTCGTAAGACAGGGATTACTTGAAAAAGAAATAGTAGATCAGGAATGGGAATATATCAAACCGCGTCTTACTACGGAAGTCTATTGGGGATACAGACTATTAGCCGATCCTTTAGTAAGGATCATGCAAAGAAGTAAATTATTTACCAAGTGTATAGCTCCTTTTATCAGGGCTTTTGCTTATGAGATGGCTTCGAGGGTAAACCCTAATATCAAGGGAAGCCGTTTAGGTTCGTTTATTTTGTTTGTTGGATGTCCTATTTGCAAGGCTGTTTACATAGCCAAATACCGGAGGAAATCATGGCTCAAGCAAGTTTTCAGCTATAGATAGTATCGCGTAATTCGAAATAGAAAAAAAGAGAAGGAGACTGAGATGGAGAAGAAAAGATTCGAAACACAAGATATTTGGCTTTCAACTTTCCTGTATATGTGCGGATTAGTGCCTATCCTCAAAATGCGACAAGATACGGTCGTTTTTGCATTTCCTGCCTCATCCGATCTAGACCGCCTGATAGTAAATTTCAATAACAATGTATCTGTACCTTCCTTGGACTTTGTAAACGCTCACAAGCTGGTTAGAGGGAGAATGCATGACCTAAAACACGGTCGGGATCGAGTATGAGCTATGCTAGTTGAAAAACCGAAAATCTACCCTATAGAAGAGTTTATTATCAATTTTGAAAATGTCCGTAATCGGGAGAATATTTTTATTTCCGGAGATGATCAAGTCTTCGAGCAGCTTAAAAAAAATGGTTTCCCTGCTGTTACAACGGCCTTTACGGATTTAAATGGTGACAAGGAATGGAAAGAAAAGTTTAACAATTATTTTATCGGTAAGGGAGTTTTCATTGTTCCAGGCGATGAACCTAATTATGCTAAGACGGTAGCTAATAATCTTTATGGTCTTGCAAAGGGAATCAAGATACTTGATGTTGATGATGCTGAAGACAAAGAGGTGATTAAAGCATTGTCGATATCTACCCTGAATTGGAAACCAGCAGGTGAGGATAAAACGGCTATTCCTGAAGCCTCAGAGGATAAAAAGGAGCCACCAGCGTCAGCAGATGTTGAGGATAGCGCCAGTCCACAGCTTAAAGATGGCTACACCAGGTTAGCAAATGAAATTTTAGACGCATTCGCCATGACTAAGCTTAGCGGTTATGGATTTCGCATTATCGCGGCTGTTGTCAGAAAAACATATGGATATAGAAAGAAAACGGATTGGATATCAAATAGTCAATTTGTCAAGATGACAGGAATATTAAAACCGCATGTCTCCCGGACTGTTAAAGAGCTCTGCACTAGAAATATACTGATACGGGATGGTTACAAGGTCGGTCTTCAGAAAGACTATAAACAATGGCTGTTACCAAAATCGGTAACTCTTAAAAAGACGAAGTTGCCTAAAAAGGTAACAGTTACCGAAAATGGTAACTCAAAAAAAGGAAAGGGAGTAGAGTTACCGAAAATGGATAAAAAGTTACCATCGGCGGGGCACACAAAAGAAACTATACAAAAGAAAAAAGATTGCGTTTCGCCTAAAGGCTCACCGCCTTCTAGTCCTGACAGTAAAAGGAAATTAGTAAATCCCGGGGTCAAACAGATTGTCGATCACTTTTACAACCTATGCCAAGAGAGAAAAGGCTTTGCGCCTAGGATTACCGTGAAAGATGGAAAGCTGGTAAAGAATGTTCTGGCAGAGATGTCATTGAATGAGGTTCGAGCGTGCATTGATTTTTTCTTGAAACATCCAAAATCCGAGGAACACACCACTTTGGCGGCAGCGGTATCAGCGGATACGATTAATCTTTATCTCAAGAGCAAAGCACGGAAAGAATCAGAGGGTATTTTTCTATGAGCGATGAATGGGACGTACTGGCCGAGGAAATTAAAAATAATGACAAGGGTAGTGAAAGCAAGCTATATCGACCATCCGATGTGCGGACAATTGCCGAAGAGGTGAGAAAATGGTGGTCAGGCATTAAAGATGGCACCATTAAATTCATAAAAGCCTTACCGCTGTTGATTGATTATCTTCCTGCGTACATTGCGGGGCACATAATTATTATTTCTGGCTATACCTCTGCTGGTAAATCACAGCTTGTCTCCCAGATCGTTGCATGGGCTGCTGGCGTAGAAAACAGCCCGGTGCTACTAATTAGCGTCGAGGATTCCCGTATGGAGAAGCTAATTTCTTTAGTTTCTGTCCTAACGGAGAAGGTACACAGGAAAAAAATGCTCCTGGGCAATATCGAGGATGATAAAGAGAAAATCGAAGCCGCTATGGAAAACATCTCTTATTGGCCACTCCATATTTACGATGATGTCTATACCTTGGATGAAATAGAGCTATTAATACAAAAGCACAAACCTAAGTTACTGGTGATTGATTACGTTCAAAATCTGGTGGTTAATAAAGAGGGTATATACGAGCGGATGTCATATGTGGCGCAAAGAATACAAAAGATGGCGGTTGAATATAATCTAACAATTATTGCAGCCTCGCAGGTATCAAACGAGGGCGCTAAAAATGATAGCGAGGTGATAAGTCTTAAAGGTGCCGGTGAACTGGCAGCCGTGGCTCATACGGTAATACAACTTAAAAAAGGAAGGGAGGAGAAAAATAGACATCAGGTCAAAATACAGATAAAGAAGAACAAGGCATTCGGGAATTGTGGGGAAGTGGAAGGTGAATTTAACGAGTATTGGACAATTATTCAAAAAGCAGGTGACAGATGGAGTGTTTAGCAGAGACCAAGAGTACGCAAGAGAATATAAGAGATCACATTGTTGAGATGGGTGCAGCTGGTAGGTTAATGAGATCGCGGGCAGTCGAAGAACAGATAAAGGATATTGAGCAGGAACTTAGAGAAAGACGCGAACGGCTGAATGTTCAGGAAGAAGGAGTAGGTAAAAAATTAAATGAAAAATCAATACTGGCCCTTATCGCGCAGCGGAAGAAACTGTTACGTGAATTTGATTATGCGTTGTCCTGTTTGATAATGACTGCAACCAAGACCGATAACAGCGGGGTGAGTCGTGAAGAGATAGATCGGGCAAGAACCTATCCTATAGAATCATTAATAGAAGTGAGGCGGGATAAGATGGCCCGATGTGTGAGCGGTCAGCACTCAGACAACAGCCCATCTATGGATACGAGAAATAACTTTTGTTACTGCTACTCGTGTGGATGGACAGGTGATGTTATTACCGTTTATCAAAAACTATACGGAGTAACATTTCCGGAAGCTGTGAGGGCTTTACAATGATGACCTTTAAAAGTACCGCATGGGATTACCATATTCAGTGTCTACTAAAAGTTCAGAATAATCTTCTGAAGGTTAAGGCCAGTTGTTTTGAACTCCCGGACAGGGCGGCTTATGAGATTCAATCGGTAATGGATAAAATACCGGCAATTATCGAGATGATTGAAAAAGATAATTAAATGATAGTAACGGGAACGAGGATAAGAAGTTTAAGGAGATTTGAATAGGTGAAGCTAGAGCTAGAACAGGAAGATATAGATAGCTTAACTTTAAGGATAACACAGGAAGTTATAAAAGGCTTGCTCCCTACCTTGTTGAGTCAAGATCAAGCAGGGGATACTATCTATACTGTTGAAGCTTTAGCTAAATACCTGCAAACAACCCCTAAATGGGTTTATAATCATATCCATGAGTTGCCGCATTTTAAAAAAGAGGGACTGATTCGATTTAGAAAGAGTGATATAGATAAACTTTTTGAAGAGAAAAATTTGCGTTAATCTAATTCATATTACAGAGGAAAATTACTAGAAGTGGAACGGGAAAATTGAAAAAAGTAGCTGTAATAGAGTTAATAGCACTCCAACGATTGCAGCCCCGGCTGCTATTCTACTCCAGAAAATTGATTTCCTAAACTGCGTTGTTGTTGAGATTTTATCTGCTTTTTCTCTTTTGGCGAGCTCTGATAATATTGTTTTATAAGTGGGATGCATGTGGCCATATAGTGGAAGCATATGCAGTAGCTCAGTCTGGGAGAGTTTAGATAAGTCTAGATTATTAGACATATTACATCCCTTTTGCTTCAATCTACTCAATTGAGTGGCTTGAAATTCGATACTGAAAATTTATTTTCGTTTGTTACATTAACTGTAATCTGGGCTTTATATGGTAAACAACTGCCTTCTGCTCGTACAGTTAATACATGGTTGCCCGGAGGTATCAGGCGGTGACCTTTTGCATACGTGAGGGCGGGACGTATAAAAATAGGGTCGATAGCATAACCTGTGTTTATTGGTATGCCTTCAATAACATCTACCCATACTGTTGATCTAGCGGATATATCGAATGTAGAATTTTTATACTCCATAACTCTTAAACTATGATCGGGGAGGAAATCATTCCATGATTGTGATTCAACTGATTCCAAAACAACACGAGTCCCTTTCACGGTAACATTACTATCATTAATGACAGCAAGACGATATAAGTCATTCTCTTTTTGGTATTCAGGTCTAATCATGGTGCCCTTGTAATCTAGTCTCAGTTTAGGTTTAGCTTCTTCTTCTAGCTTGATGCATCGCTTATTTTCATCTTCCCATTTGTTATGTTCATCAAGCCATGTGTAATAGGAAGCGATAATGATCACGGCAAGGGTTATAAAACTAAAAATTTCCCAAGGGAGTGCTTTTTCACTCATATGCTCATAGATGGTAATTAGAACGATTCCGATTCCACCACTAAGGAAAGATACCCAGTGGCGAAATAGGTTTTTTGTAAATATCACTATATTCATAATATTATTCCCTCCTAGGTAAGTATAGTCAAAATATAGATTACGGTAAAGAAAAAAACAAGCTTTAAAATAGGGTTAAAATACCCTATAATTGCTTTAGGCGGAAAGGAGGTGAATAGATGACCGGCGTTAAATTTGTTACTGTGTCAGACATTGATAGGAGGGCAACGTCGATAGTCACTGAGGTAGAGCACGGTAATCTTAAGGTAGCAATTACAAAAAATGGTTATCCTGTTGCTCTTCTTCAAAAATCAACTGGTACAGAAACAGGCCGGAGAGAGACGGTATCCAACCTGAAAAACCATGCAGCACAGATCATATCGGAGCTTGTAAGTACAGGGAAGAAGATAATCATTACCAAGGATACCGAGCCTGTAGTAGTGATTCAGAAGATTTCGGATACAGTTTTTAGCATCGAGGAATGAAAACGAGAAAGGAGGGAACCGATGGCAAAATATCGCGGAGTTTATAAGCGTGGCGGGGTTTGGTGGTATCGCTATCCAGATCACTTAGGGAAGATGATTAGAAAATCGTCTTTCTCTGTCAGGCAGTCGGATGCAGTAGACGCAAGAGCTAAAGCGGTAGCAGCCATACGGGAAGGTAAGGAGCCGGAAGAGACAAAGAAGATAGCCACATATACCTTCAATGATCTTGCGGAGAAGTATTCTGCTTGGATCGAAGGTCGGCAAGCCTCTTCAGAAGTAAAGGGATATATTATTAACAGGCTCAAAGAACGCTTAATTTTGTTGTCTGGTGAGACTGGTAATCCTATTTATGTAAAGCTTGGGCCTCTTCCCTTGCGACGATTTAACACTTACCTGATTGAACAACTACAGAGTGACCTTAAAAAGAAAGGCCTAAGCAAACCAAAAACTGACAAGAACGGTAAGATTATAGAAGCGGGGCCGCTTCAAGACTCAAGCTCTAACAGAATCCTGAACACCTTGAAGCATATGTTCACAAAAGCCGTAGAATGGGAGATGGTAGAAGAAACGATCTTAAAGAAAATACGTAAGGTCAAATTACCGAAAGAAGTTGGAAGGCTACGGTATCTGTCCGCTAAGGAAGCCCAAGCCCTTGTAAGTGTATGTGACGATCATTTAAAGCCTATAGTGATTACTGCTCTCCATACAGGAATGAGGAAAGGGGAGATACTAGGTCTTAAATGGGACAACTTAGACTTGGAGCATGGGTTTATTCTCCTGGATAAAACGAAAAATGGGGAGCGGCGAGAAATACCGATTAATAAGACGCTCAGAGAAGTATTTAATAAATTGCCCAGACGTTTTACAGGAGAAGGAGAAGACAGGCAGCTTATACCGTATGTATTTCACAATGTAAGAACTCTAAATTTTTACGGTAATGTGAAACGGAGCTTCAAGACAGCTGCTAAAACCGCAGGGCTAACAGACTTGCATTTTCATGATCTGAGGCACACCTATGCTAGCCTTGCTATGATGAGTGGTAAAATAGACATTGCCACGCTGTCGAAGCTCTTAGGTCATAAAAATTTGAAGATGACGATGAAGTATGCTCACCTCGCACCAACACACCTCACCAAAGCAGCCCACGTCATGGATGAAGTATACGACCTCTCAACTAGCACAAAACTGACACAGTCAGCCCATTTAGAAACAAAAAAGGAGTTAGCCTATGTTAGCTAACCCCTTGTTTATAAATGGAGCGGGTGGCGGGACTCGAACCCGTGACCCCAACCTTGGCAAGGTTGTGCTCTACCAACTGAGCTACACCCGCAGTAGAAAAAATATGATACGCTTTGGACGATGAAATATAACAAAGTGGTATTTTCTTGTCAACCAAAAACTGTCGTATGTAATTATAATTCCTGAACATCCGTTCTGCCCGATTTACTTGACGGAGTAGGGTAAGTGTGGTAATTTATTATCAAATACTTCTCAAAGATAAATATTTATGGAGGGAACTATTTCCTATGAATACTGTAAAAACAGTTGGTTTAATGGTTTTTATGACATTACTGCTGATGCTGGTCGGGAGTGCTCTTGGCGGCAGAAGCGGCATGATAATTGCTTTTGGTATGGCAGTGGTCATGAACTTTGGAACCTACTGGTTTAGTGATAAGATTGTCCTCCGCATGTATGGAGCTCAGCCGGTGAGTGAAGCGGAAGCTCCAGAACTGTATTCGATAGTGCGAACATTGGTCCAGAAGGCCGGTTTGCCCATGCCGAAGGTCTATATCATTCCGGAAGAGACGCCAAATGCTTTTGCAACTGGAAGAAATCCCGAGCATGCAGTGGTTGCGGTCACGCATGGAATAATGCGGATATTATCCCGGGAAGAGCTTGCCGGTGTTGTTGCTCATGAACTCGCCCACATAAAACACCGCGATATGCTTACCGGCACCATTGTGGCGACCATTGCAGGGGCTATCAGCATGCTTGCTCAGATGGCGCAGTGGGCAATGATCTTCGGCGGCCGGCGGGATGACAATGAAGAGGGCACAAGCCCGGTGGTGGGAATCGTGATGATGATTGTGGCTCCTATTGCTGCGATGCTTGTTCAGATGGCAATATCGCGTACGCGCGAATATGAGGCCGACAAAGGTGGCGCGCAAATCGCCGGAAATCCTGGTGGACTTGCAAATGCACTCCTAAAACTGGAGAGAGGATCGCAAATTGTACCGATGACGGATGCGAAACCTGCCACGGCACATATGTTTATCGTCAATCCTCTCACAGGCGGCGGTTTGATGAACCTGTTCAGTACTCATCCTCCGATTGCGGAGAGAGTGAAACGGTTGAATGAAATGGTGCGGGGAAGATAACAGATAACTCTGTGAAGTGTATTACAATCAGATCAACAGAAGCCCGCCTTCCTTGTTGGGGAGGCGGGCTTTTTATTAAACTGAATTATGCTGTTTATTGAGTGTTTTTTTTGCCAATTCAATGAGACCAAAGACTTTCAAATCTACGAGCATTCCCTGAAGCTGTTCATTTCTAAGGTATGCGAGAGCGTGCTCAAGCGGAGCCTCGATAACTTCAATGATTTCATTGTCATCGCCGCCGTTTTTTCCTATATGTTCAAGATCGGTACATAAGTAGGCCCTGAGCGCTTCAGTTGACGCTCCTGTAGAAATAGGTCCTTCGGCCAAAAATTCAAGTTTTTTCGCACTCCAGCCGGTTTCTTCAATTAATTCACGCCGCGCAGCATCTTCCATTGATTCGCCAGGCTCGACAAGCCCGGCAGGAAGTTCAATGACTTCACGTCCAAGTGGCGGCCTAAACTGTTTTTCGAGCAGGATATTGCCGGCAGGAGTCACAGCCACCATGACAACAATGCCGGAGATACCTATCCGTTCAAGCGCTTCCCATGTACGGACGGCGCCGTGAGCATCGCGGTAGGTTATCTCCACTGCGCTCATGAAACTGCCTTTCCATACTGTTTTTCTGCGAATGATTTCCATCAATAGATCTTGTGCAGTGCTTTGCAATATGATTCACAACCACTTTTTCATATCCAGGGTCAGGGCAGCAGGGATGATAGTATCAACCTCGCGAACCCGTTTGCGTCCAGCCTTTGTAAACATTTTCTTGAGCAGAACATCTTCCTCTTTGTAATTGCTGAGTATATCAAAATCCGAGTCAGGAATATCACGTTTGAAGTATCCGCAACCCTCAAGCCGTACGGCACGACGATGGCCGCGGATTGTGGGGCCAAAGAGGCGGCAGATATGAGGCCTGTGTTTATAGATTAAACAAGCGCCTTTGTCATCAAGTGCCGGACAGCTCATTTTGGCTGATCTGCGAGAAATCGAATCGATGGACGCGAGCGTTTTAAGAAGCGGATCCTTGCGTGAGAATGCGCCTTTTTTTTCGAGAGCATCGAGCTGCTCGTTTGCTTTTGCAATAATTTTGCTTCTTATTGCGGATGGAACCTGCTTTAAGCTTGCTCGGAGATGGAGCGCATCGAGCAGAGTGATATCAAAAAAACCGGATGCGCAGCATTCATAACAGCCTTTTTTGCACTTTACGGAATGTTTTTTTGCCGCAGTGGTAAGCTGATCCGTGGTTTTTTCAAGAAAATGAGAATACTTCTTAACGATTTTATTCAATTGATAATGCCGCCTTTCATAAAGCAGCGTGATTATACGGTTTTCTCAAGTCATTTGTCAACATGAGGTTGAAAGAGAAGATTGAAAGGGAAGTGATATGATAAGAAAAGGAGGAGCAAATGTTGCTCCTCCTTTTCTTCTTGAAGTTACAAGTGTTCGTAATCTGTTTGCTCAGCATTATTCTGATTATTGGTTTTGAGCGTGTCCGCTAACAGGTCCTTTCCCGTGCTCGGTTCCTCGTGCGCTGGAAATCATTTTTTGAATGTCACGTCTGAAATCCTGCTGAAAGATAACAAAGCGTGCTTGCTGTTCCGTGTTAAGAATTCCCTGCAAACTTTTCCATTCTATCTCCGTCAGCTCCTGGGTTGAGCGATGGTTTGTTTCGAGCTGATCGAGCAAGGTCTGAAGTTTTGCTTCGTCTGGCTTTTTGGATGTGACAGCAGTTCGTAACGCGCGCATAGTTTCGCGTCGTTCTCGAAAAAGGTTGCCTCGCTGCCGGTCATGGGAGCTGAGAATTGAAGCAAGTTTTGCGCTGCTTTCGGAATCAAGTTTCAGTGTTTCTGTAAGCCGCCAGATTCTGAGCGTATCCACTTTTTTTCTGATTTGTTCCTGTTTTTCCGGTGACAGCTGAGGGCCGGTTCTAGATGGATTGTCATATCCTCTGATATCAGCATTCTGGTTTTTTGAAGAACTTTGCTGAGCAAAGGTATTAGAGGTTGTCAAGCAGAACAGTGCGGCAACCGCGAATACCAGAATTTTTTTTGACGATAACATTGTGTCTAGCCCTCCTCTTTCCAATGTTTCAGAATATCATCGGAGAATCGCTCTGTTTCGTTGATATTGAGCTCCGCAATCTCATCGGAAATTTCAGCGTCCGTGCTGGTTGCAAGGACAGGAGACACTTCCGCGCCGATAGAATCCAGTTGTTTGGTGGCCCAAGTGTTGACAGCATCTGCCTGTTCCGAGCTGATATCAGCCGAGGTGAAGAAATATTCACCGGTAGAACTTTCAGAGACCAGGTATTCCTGCGGGAGAGATGTTTCTCGTTCATGCTGGTACGTGTTGAGCGATGTTGTCGCAAGAGCTGAAATAATCAGAATGATACCTGCTGTTGCTGAGGTGAAGACCCAGCGGGGCATTGTAATGCGTTCCACAAACCACGAAAAATCGAAAAATTTTTTGGATTTTTTCTCCTGTTGGACAGCGCGGTAAATCCGGTCCGGCATCGCAGTCCAGAATGCCTCTCCCGGATCGGGCACGGTTTCTTCGGACAAAGCACGAAGAAGCAGAAGCTCTCGTGAACAATCTGCACATGATGCAATATGGTTCTCTACCTTCTGGTGGTCTTCGGAATTAAGCTCCCGGGCAAGGAAAGCGGGCAGGGTTTCCTGTATGTCTTTCTTATTACAGCGCTTCATTGTAAATATCCTTAGGATAGTACATTATTTTTCCCCGGCGGTTAATTCTCCGGGTTCATGCTTCATAAGTATTTTCAGTTTCTGTACTGCATGGTGGTAATTTGCCTTGGCTGTGCCGATTGAACAGTCCATGAGTTCAGCAATTTCCTCAAATTTTTTTGCTTCCTGAATCCTGAACAGTAGTGTCAGACGTTGCTTTTCAGGAAGCTTTCCAAGGGCGTTTCTCAGCAGCAGCCTGTCTTCATTTTTAATCAGAGTTTCTAGTGTTCGTGGATTCCTTTTGATAACAATATCATCGATATTCACCTGCTCGAACCTGGCGCGGTCGCGATAAACGTTTTTTGCCAGATTGATCCCTATCTGGTAAAGCCAGGTTTTGAAACTAGACCGCCGCTCGAACAACCTGATTCCGGTAAAGGCTTTGATGAAGGTCTTCTGCAGCAGATCTGATGCATCTTCGTGGTTGCTTACCATGCGATACAACATCGCATAGAGAGGCTTCTGATACTTCCTCACCAACTCGTCGAAGGCATCTCGTTCGCCGGCCTCGGTTCTGATGACTAAATCGATATCTTGGTCCATACGCGCGTTATATTTGTTTATTTTGACACCAATTCTTTAAAAAGGTTGAGTTGCAAACAGGCTTTCTGGAATCAGTTTTAATGTGTTGTCGGCATAACGGCATAATGTTACGAGTCCATTTTCGGTTGTGCGTCAAGGGCTTTGCAATCTTTGTATAAACAGACTTGATTTCTGCCTGTTCGTTTCGCTTGATAAAGTGCCAGATCTGAAAAGCCGATAAGGTCTTCAAATTTATTGGTATCAACCGGGTATGAGGCAACTCCGATGCTGAGCGTTACGTTGAACGCCGTCTTGCCGACGGTGATAGTCGTGCGTTCGACGATTTTTCTGACTCTTTCGGCCATTTGTTGCGCGCCAACGTATTTCGTATCTACCAATCCTACGGAAAATTCTTCACCGCCGTATCGCGCCACAAAATCAGAACCCCGCACCACGTCTTTGAGGACTCCGGCCACGCGGGTGAGCGCTATGTCGCCGACAGGGTGGCCATAGGTATCATTAACCTTCTTAAAAAAATCAATGTCCACGAGCAGAATGGAAAAGGGGCGTGGATCACGGTCGAGGCGTTTATATTCCTCGGACAGTTTTTCCATGAATGTCCGGTGGTTCAAGAGGCCGGTAAGTCCATCCGTGCGCGCCAGGTCTCTGATATCGCGGTGGAGAAGGCTGTTGTCTATTACCATGGATACCTGGTTCGACAATGTGTCTACAAAACTGCGGTGATATTCGGTGAAAATATTTGAGCTGAGTGAACTGAGAATCACCGCGCCGATGAACTTATTGCCTGCTACAAGCGGCCTGCCGATCAGGGATTTTATGGGTTGTTGCAGTTCTTTGAAGGGGAAAAGGCTGATCTCTCTCCCGCGTTCTCCGAGATCGGGATCGTGATAGATATTTACCGTGCTGTGGTCGTGCCATTGTTTATGCATTAAGGAGAGAATAGCACTTTGCCCCAGGGGAAAGCGGTTGCCGATGAATTTTATATCATATCCTTTGAGTGCCGCTATTATTACGGCGCCGTTTTTTTCTTCATAGAATAAAAATGCACAGAAATCAAAGGGAACAACGGGCCTGAGCTGCGGTATCAATTTATCCAGGACTTCGGATATTTCAAGGCTGCCGTTTAACGTCGCGCTCATTTCGTGGAGAGCGGCAAAGTTTTTCGCCCGGATATCCAGCTCAAGCGAGATTTTCATATTTTCAATGACTTGTATGAAAAAAGGAGTAAATCTGAATAAAATGTCCTGGATTTGAGGAGGGAACGCATTCACTTCCAGGCTGTCCAGAGCGAGAACTCCTACGACACGGCTGTTCTGTGCAATCGGAAAGGAAAGAAAGGACTTTATAGGAATGTCCTGAGTATAATAACCAAGGCTTCTGGAAGACAGGACCATATCCTGAATGTATTGAGTCTGATTCTGTAAGGCGCTGATGCCGACAAGTCCGCTTCCTTTTGCGTATTCTACTGCAGATGAGGTGATGAACCGGCTTTGGCTTTGGATTGCCCGGAGTGAAAGTGTTCCATCAGCACGGTCATCCAGAAAAAGCGCATAGGTATGGGCGGGGAGAAGCAGTGAGATCATCTCGATAAGCGCGTTGAATGTGCCTTCCCGTTCGCGAGCCATGCTGACATGTTTTGCTTGTCGTTTTTCTTCTGTCAGCGCTTCAATATTTGCGCCTCCTGCAAGGGGATCAACAGCACGTGCATCGGAAATCAGCTTTTGATAATTATTCTGCGCAGTTTTTGCTTCGTTTTGGATACGGCCTGCCAAAAAGGTGGCCATAAGAGAAACCCCGGCAAGCGATGCGGAAAACCCGGCAAAAAAATGCCACTGATCCATAGTAATATTGGCGGAAAGGTATCTATTGAGAGCTTCAATAGCAAGGATGAGAGCGGTTATTTGAAACGACCAGGTACGATGCAAAAATGCCGCAAGTATCACGGGCAGAACGTAAAATGGAAAAAGGGGAGAAGAAATGCCGCCGGTAATCTGGACGAGAAAGTTGAATCCGATAATGACGAGCGCAAAAAAAGTAAATCCCTGAATTTTTTTTTTGGAAAAAAGCGCTTGATATGAAACAGTAAAGACGAGAAATGAGAACCCTGCGACCCAGTAGTTGAGATAGGGGGTGGATAGGCCCTGGCGCAGAAATAATCCCAAGCCGGAACAAACAATAAAAAATATAAGGCTGGAGATGATAAAAGCGTTCAAACTTTTTTTCTCCTGGCCAGTTGCTCTTCCCTGTATTTGTGATAGAGGACGTCCCATTCACGGCTGCCTTCAGGGATTTTCCGGGAAAGCGATAGGATAGTGCGGCGGGCAGCTGCATCAGCATCGTCTTCGAACTGAAGTTCGGAAATAATAATTCGCCTGATTTCACGCAGCAGCTTTTCTTCCGGCTGAAACGGCTCTACGTTCTTGTTGTGCTCCAGAGCGTTCAAAATCAAATGGGAAAGATGGGATATCCTGTCTTCGCTGAGTCGCATATTTTTCCTTGGGGTATTCTGGTCAGATCGTTGCCGAAGCACATTAGAGAATTATTCCGCGTTCTTTAGCGAGTTTTTGCTTCGTCAGTTCAAATACTTTGCGGTAGTCCATCTGTCCTTTGGCAATTACAGCTTCATGCGCCGAGAGGATTTTTTCAACTTCTTTATTGAGCCGGTCCTCTGCTACCATATTATCTGCAATTACGTCAGCAATCGTTGTGGAAATTGCAGCCTTCGGTGCAGCATACTTGACCATTTCTTTATTTTCGAGTTCCGCGGTAATGGTATCTGCAATGTGGGTGATAAGCTCTTTTGGCAAGCGCATGAGAACTCCTTACCGTTGAATTATATCAGAAAAAGCACGTGGAGGGGAGAGAAAGTAGCAATGCCCTTTATGCAATATTGTCCTGCTGCGATGAGATAAAAAAATTACGGTATCGCAGGTTTCCGGAGTTTGCGGAAATCGGCCCAAACATCAATAATGCCGAAGACAATTGTGCCCGCGATAAGCGGCGGCAAAGCCAGAACGACAATATAGATCAGTATTCGTGCAAACGGACGTATATGCAGTTTCAACTTCAGGAAATAATCCACAAGAGCAGCACCCTGTATAAAATAGACAATTGCAAAGAGAACAACAATGTTCCAGCCGAGGAGAAACCTCGCCAACTCGTTTGGCATCATGATGCAGACCAAGGCGCCGATCAGACCCCATATCCACGCGTCCGGAGCATACCATAAGGCAAGGGGAGTGGACTCAATCCTCGGGCCTGCTCCCGGATTTCGTACGATGATGACTTTTGCTGTTGCATAAGAGCATGCTGCTATTGTGGCCACTATCAAGATCAGCAAACAAGGGAGCATCAATGAAAAATAATGAAAAGATACGGCCGGAATAGAAGAAATTGCTGCTGTTATTTCATTGAAACCATGGCTGCTGTATAATTTAACTGCTTCATCGCGCTGCTCCAGAATAAAACGTTCAATAACGGGAAGAGGGCTTTCTCCGATATGTACAAAATAATATCCTGCTACGGAACCTATCGCCAGAACAGACAGGAGCGCGCTTCCTGCAATGGAGAGCTCTGGTTTCCACTGCCGTAATAGACCTTCTCCAATGCTAATAGCTATCAAATTAAAAATAAAGAGAAAGAAAAAGAGTATATACCACCCGCCGAGAAGGGAAATAATAAGACACGCAATGCCGAGTACGGTCAAGCCTTCCATTTTGCTGTTTCTCACATAGATAAGAATGAGGGGGACCGGTGTGAACAGCCATGGGAGCAGAGGGATGAAAATGCCGGACAAAAAAAGGCCCACCATCTGAACTATAGCAATGAATATGGGACGAAAATTCATGTTCTTTCTCCAAAAAAAAGGGAAGCCCGCGGTTTTTTCTTTCCAGCCGCGAACTTCCCTTGTTCAAAGCAGTCAGCTGATGCAGTGCTGTCTCTTATTCAACAACTATTTTTCTCCGGAGAACGGTATTAAAGAAATGTTTCTGCACCGTTGTACAGCTACCGTAACTTCGCGTTGATGCCTTGCGCAATTGCCGGAAATACGTCTGGGCAGAATCTTACCACGTTCAGTAATAAAAAATCTTAATGTTTTTACGTCTTTATAGTCAATAAAAGGCGTCTTGTCGACGCAAAACCGACAGACTTTTTTTCTAACTTGAAATCTTCTTTTTCTGTCCGGTCCTTTACCGTCCCTATCTCTGTCTCTGTTTCTTGAGTCAGGGGGACGCTCTGTTCTTGCTGGATATTCTGCCATAATCGTGTACTCCTCATAATAAAGGGTAAAATGTGCGAATCAGGAGTGGAAGAGTTAAAAGGGAATATCTCCTTCGTCAATCGGTGGTTCGGGAGCGGGTTCCGGATGGTTGTGACCGCCTCCTTGGCCGGCTGATGAGCGTTTTGGCATAAAATTAACCGATTGCGCTACCACTTCAAGTTTATTGCGTTTTTGACCTTCTTCAGTTTCCCACCGTCGCTGTTGAAGTCTGCCGTCTATCAAAACAGAGTCTCCTTTTCCGATATATTGGCCGCAAGATTCAGCCTGCTTACCGAAAACGACGATGTCAATGTAGCTGACTTCATCTTTTGTTTCGTCACCCTGCTTATATTTACGATTGACAGCAATGGCAAAACTTGCCACAGCTATACCATTGGGGGTGTAGCGTACTTCCGGATCGCGAGTAAGGTTCCCAAGTAGAATAACTTTATTGTAGCTTGTCATGGCATTACCTCATCGTCCCGGTTATTATTGCTTCAATTGCTGTTTCGCCTGCATTTCTACAAAACAACTGTCTCCGCTATGCCTCACGCTTGAGGTTGTTCGGTTCCTGTTGCCTTGGCGGCGTCCTTCTTCTTCGGCTTGGGCGGTTGTTTAGTGCGCAATTCTTTCTCAAGTTTGACGGTCAGGAATTTAATGATCGTATCGGTAAGCTTATACGTACGTTCCAACTCACTTACAACCGTCGGCGCAGACTTAAATTGAAAGAAAGCATAGTGCCCGCGCTTCTGTTTCCTGATTTCATAGGCAAGCTTCTTTTTGCCCCAATCCTCGAACTTGAGCATTTCCCCGCCCTGTTTAGCGATTACATCCTGCATTTTTTTGATTATGCCTGCAGTTTCATCATCCGAAAGATTGGGGTTAATGATAAAAATAGATTCGTAAATCGGCATTGTTTCTGCCTCCTTATGGGTTATAGCCCCCTGTAATATACTTGCAGGGAGCAAGGAGTAATCCCGAACAGTGTAGTAGCGGGAATCGACCTTACTCATTTTTTAAAGATTGAAAATAGCACAGGCTGTTTGAAAAATCAAGCCTTTTCTCTTTATTTGGCGCCAAAAGTGTATTGAGAACGCATATATCGGGCATAATTGCGCATATCGATAATTCTACGAGTATTTTGTATTGACAAAAAAACTACAGTGTTTTATTATCAATTTTACGTTTTAAATTGAATGGTTAGAAGATGAAATTTATGACAAAGAAGGGATTCCGTATGCCCGAGCAGTTTGGCAGAATAAAACGATTACCACCCTATGTATTTGCTATTGTCAATGCCATGAAGATTGATGCACGCAGAAAGGGTGAGGATATTATTGATCTGGGCATGGGAAATCCTGATCAAGGCACGCCTCAACATATAGTTGATAAGCTCATAGAAGCCGCTCAAAACCCCAAAAATCATCGCTACTCGGCTTCCAAAGGCATAACAAAACTGCGTTCCGCCATATGTGACTGGTACAAAAGAAACCATAATGTCGACCTCGATCCTGAGTCTGAAGCCGTAGTGACCATGGGGTCCAAGGAAGGGTTGTCTCATCTCGCATTAGCCACAATCGAGCCGGGAGATGTGGTTTTCACGACCACACCGGCGTATCCTATCCATCCCTATGCGGTAATCATCGCCGGCGGGGAGGTGCGCTCTATTCCACTCAGGAAAGACAGAGATTTTTTTGCTGATATGCTGGAAGCATATAAAAACACATGGCCCCGCCCCAAAATGCTTATTATCAATTTCCCGAACAATCCGACTACCATGGTTGTCAATATCGATTTTTTCCAGAAAATTGCCGATTTCGCCCGGGAAAATAATATTATTGTGGTGCACGATCTGGCATATGCAGATCTCAATTTCGATGGATACCGCGCGCCAAGTTTTTTGGAGGCAACGGGCGCAAAAGACATTGGAGTTGAATTCTACAGCCTGACCAAAAGCTACAACATGGCAGGCTGGCGTGTGGGCTTTTGCGTGGGGAACAGGGACATTGTGGCCGCACTGATCAAGATTAAAAGCTACCTGGATTATGGAATGTTCCAACCTGTTCAAATAGCGTCAATTATTGCTCTGAACGGACCACAGGAGTGTGTGAAAGAAATTTGCACTATGTATCAGTCTCGCAGGGACGCGCTGATCGAAGGACTTGGTAAAGCCGGCTGGAACATTGAAAAACCGAAGGGGACCATGTTTGTCTGGGCAGAGATTCCGGAACCGTTCAAAAAAATGGGTTCGCTGGAATTTTCAAAGCTTCTTATCAAGGACGCGAAAGTGGCCGTTTCTCCCGGCATAGGTTTCGGTGAGCACGGCGAGGGATATGTACGTTTCGCGCTGGTGGAGAATGAGCATCGGATACGACAGGCGGCTAAAGGAATAAAACAGGCGTTGCAGAAATGACCCCTTTAAAGATCATGGAGCATGAGGATGCCTCCCTGCCCATAATCCGAAATCATACGGAGATGTCATGACAGCCAAGAAAACAATCAATGTTGGCATTATCGGTTTGGGTACCGTCGGAACAGGAACGGCGCGTATTCTTATTGAAAATGCGGATATCATTCAACGCAG
This sequence comes from Nitrospirota bacterium, assembly GCA_963663225.1. Lineage (GTDB taxonomy): Bacteria > Nitrospirota > UBA9217 > UBA9217 > UBA9217 > JBAZLV01. The sequence continues at coordinate 2,626,718 of OY760142.1, forward strand.
ACTCGGTGCGCGCGTCATCCTCAGCAAAGTAGCAGATATTGACATTCGGCGCGACCGCGGTCTGGATCTTGCCGGGGTGAAGCTTACGGCAGATGCCAATGATGTCATACAGGATCCCACTATTGATATCGTCATAGAGCTTATCGGAGGCTATAAGCCCGCGAAAGAGTTTATCCTGGACGCGATTAAGCAGCATAAGCATGTGGTTACTGCAAATAAAGCGCTTCTCGCCGTTCATGGAGAAGAACTGTATGCTGCAGCTGAGAAAACAGGGGCTATGCTCGGGTATGAAGCTTCCGTGGCAGGCGGCATCCCGATTCTTGCAGCTCTCAAAGACGGACTCGCCGCAAATAATATCAAGTCTATCTATGCTATTGTAAATGGTACCTGCAATTATATTCTGACTCAAATGACGAATGAGGGGAGAAAATTCGACGAAGTCCTGAGAGAGGCACAGTCGAAAGGTTATGCAGAAGCGGATCCGACTTTCGATATTGAAGGCATCGATTCGGCTCACAAATTGGCAATTCTTGCCATGCTTTCTTATGGGACGCCCGTATCTTTTAAAGACATTTATACGGAAGGCATTTCGAAAATAACGCCCCTCGACATCGATTTCGCGCGCGATCTGGGTTATAAAATCAAGCTTCTTGCAATTACGAAAACCGTAAATGGTGAAATCGAAGCGAGAGTGCATCCTACCATGCTCCCGAAGGATTTTCCGATAGCAACAGTTGATGGCGTCTATAATGCCCTCTCCGTCGTGGGAGATGCCGTAGGTTCCACTCTTTTTTACGGCAGAGGTGCAGGAGACATGCCCACAGGAAGCGCCGTGGTGAGCGACGTTATTAACATCAGCAAAGATATCCTGGCAGGATGTACAAACCGTTCGCCGATAGCCGCTTTCAGAGAACGGTCTTCACTTGCAATACGCAAAATGGACGATATCACATCCTGTTATTATCTGCGCTTCACCGCCATGGACAAGCCCGGCGTCCTCTCGCGGATATCAGGAGTGCTCGGCAGGAATAACATCAGCATCGAATCGGTCATTCAAAAAGGCCGAGGATCTGCAGAAGCTGTTCCGCTGGTGATGATGAGTCACGAAGCCGTGGAGCGAGATGTGCGCACTGCTCTTGAAGAGATCAATAATATGGATTGTGTTGCTGGCCCGACGATGGTAATCCGGGTGGAAGATGAGAAGAAATAGCACGATAGAATGCTGCTGATGTTTTGCTGCTGGATCGAATCCATTGTACTGCATTGACGACATCAAAGCCGAATCATGATCGGTGATCAAAAATCTGATATTACGCTCGATATAAAAGGAGAGGTCTGTCCTTATACGTTTGTCCGCTCCAAACTGGCTCTCGAAAAAATGAACGTGGGAGAAGTCCTCGAAATCATTACGGATTATAACCAGGCTCGGGAGGATATCCCCAGGAATTTTTCAAATGAGGGGCAGCAGATTATCGCAATTGAGCAGACCGCTGCGGATGAATGGCATATTTTTATCCGAAAAGCAGCGAAAAAACCGGAACAAAAGTAAAAGCTCAGATTCTGAAATTGCTTTTGTGCGAGAACTTTGAACTGCAATTATGGATTTTACAGAAGATCAGATACTACGATATAGCAGACACATTCTGCTTCCAGAGGTCGGCGGCGAGGGACAGGAAAAGCTCCTGAAGGCTAGGGTCGCACTGGTAGGTGCAGGTGGTCTCGGTTCTGTTGCCGGCTACTATCTTGCTGCTGCAGGCGTCGGTATGATCGGCCTCATCGACGACGATAGAGTGGAGATATCAAATCTTCAGCGACAGATCGCACACAATATGAAAAGAGTAGGGATGTTCAAAACCGATTCAGCCAAAGAAACCTACGAAACGCTGAATCCTGATGTGGCGATAACAACATGGAAGGAACGGTTGACGGCGCGGAATATTAAAAGCATTTTTTCCGAATACGACATTGTCGTCGATGGGAGCGATAATTTCCCTACCCGCTATCTTGTTAATGATGCATGTGTTATGCTCAAAAAACCGCTGGTAAGTGCGGCGGTTTTTCGCTTTGAAGGGCAGGTAATGACCATTTTCCCGGGAGAAGGGCCCTGCTATCGGTGCCTTTTCGAAAGCCCTCCACCGCCTGGAATGGTTCCTTCATGCCAGGAAGCCGGAGTTTTAGGTGTGGTTCCCGGCATTATTGGAACGATACAGGCAGCGGAGGTCATTAAGGTTATTTTGGGCATCGGCCATCCGCTCGCGGGAGCTCTTCTGCTTTTTAATGCGCTTGAGATGAGCTTTCGAAGAATAAAAATTCCGCGCAATCGAGAATGCGTGATGTGCGGTGATCATCCAACCATTACGGACTTGATTGATTCTGAACAAGTTTGCTCATTGTAACTGAATCACGGCAGTCAGTTGCTGATATAAAATTTCCCGGTATTTTCTGCTTGAGAGGAAACATCATACTGTTTTTATTGTCGGATGCTGACTATTTCGAGTTCTGATGTTCAGAAGATTTTTTCACATTGCAGCAGCGCACTCCCCAATGAGGCGTGTGGAATTCTTGCCGGGCATGCGGGAAACGTCGAACGCGTATATCGCATGACAAACGCGGAGGCAAGTCCGAATTTTTATCGCATGGATTCGGCGGAGCAGTTTAAGGTACTGCGGGAAATATATCACACTGGTCTGGATCTTGTCGGCATTTATCACTCACACACGGACAGCCGGGCGTATCCGTCACCTGTTGATATAGAGTTGGCATACTATCCCGAGGCAGTTTATATGATTATTGCAGGAGACGGCAAAAACTCTTTTCTGGCTAAAGGATATAATATAGTTGAGGGAACAGTCACCGAGGTCCCTCTGAATATTCTAGAGGCACGATAGCAGATGAGTTATGTGAAATGCTTGCGATGCATGGAATGCGGCAGGGAATATGTGGTAGGCCCACTGTACGTATGCGACTTCTGCTTCGGTCCTCTTGAAGTTGCGTACGATTACGAAGCCATTAAAGCTGATATGACAAAGCGGGAGATTGAGTCGCGGCGGCATACTATGTGGCGCTACCGTGAATTACTGCCGCTCGAAGGGGAGCCTGTTACAGGCGTGGATACCGGATTTACCCCGCTTGTGAATGCCGGTAATCTTGCAAAAGAATGGGGTGTCAAAGAGATCTTTTTAAAAGACGATTCGGTAAATCATCCAACCCTTTCATTCAAAGACCGTGTCGCAGCCGTTGCAATTACCAAGGCCAAGGAGTTTGGATTCGACACCGTCGCGTGTGCGTCGACCGGCAATCTGGCAAATTCCGTTGCGGCTCAGTCTGCCCGGGCTGGGATGAAATGTTTTATTTTCACCCCATCCGACATCGAACTTTCAAAGACCATCAATTCTCTGATCTATGATCCTTATCTTGTACGCATTGATGGCACGTATGACGATGTCAACCGGCTTTGTTCTGAAATTGCGAACAAACACCATTGGGCGTTTATGAATATCAATATCCGCCCGTTCTACGGCGAAGGATCAAAATCCCTTGGCTTTGAGATCGCGGAGCAGCTCGGCTGGAATACACCGCATAGCATTGTCGTCCCCTGTGCCGGGGGGTCGCTGCTGACCAAAATATGGAAATCTTTTAAAGAGCTGGAAAGGCTTGCTTTTGTCGCACCGGTAAAAACAAAAATGTTTGCAGCGCAAGCCGAAGGGTGTAATCCGATCGTTGCGGCTATCAAGGACGGAAATGAGATTATCAAGCCCGTAAAACCAAGGACCATCGCCAAGTCCCTTGCCATCGGGAATCCGGCTGATGGATATTATGCGGCCAAAGTTGCGCGAAACACAGGCGGTTTCGGCGAGGACGCATCCGATCAGGAGATTATTGATGCGATAAAGCTTCTGGCGCGAACAGAAGGCATTTTTACGGAAACCGCCGGTGGTGTAACTATTGCTGCCGCAAAAAAACTGATAGAGTCCGGTATGATTCACAACGATGAAACACTGGTCCTTTGCATTACCGGAAACGGACTGAAAACGACCGAAGCGGTCATGAACAGTCTTGCCAAGCCATTTTTAATCAAACCGGACATAGAGTCGTTTGAAGATATTCTCAAACACGTGCTCTAATTTTCTTGTTTCAAGCAGCATTCGGACATTTCCGGGAGCGTGATCGATGTCAGTAAAAGTAAGAATACCCACTCCATTGCAAAAACTCGCGAATGGAAGCCATGAAGTGGAATGCAGTGCCAAAAATATTCAGGAACTTGTGGATTCCCTTGAGAAGAGTTTTCCCGGAATGAAGGACCGTCTAATGGAAACCGGTAAAATCAGACGGTTTGTTAATATTTATGTGAACGACGAAGACATCCGTTTTATGAATAAAGAAGAAACCCTCCTGCATGAGGGAGATGTCGTTTCTATCGTACCTGCGATTGCAGGAGGAAGCATGGCATTTCTAATTACTCTTGAAAAGGACCGTAGTATGCTTGTTTCAAGATGTGCCTTGCAAAAGCAGAGGAGATTGCATGACTATAAAAAGGATTAAATTGATTTTCCCACAGGAATTGATAAAACAACCGGTAATCTTTACAATGGCCAGGGAATTCGACGTGATGCCGAATATCCGAAGCGCACGGGTGACCGAAGATACCGGAGAAGTGGTATTGGAGCTTGAAGGGACTGCAAAAAATCTCGAAGACGGCATTGCTTACCTCAAAAGGAAAGGGGTCCGAGTCGAACCTGTTGAAGGCGACATCATAACATCCTGATGTCCGGCAGGCAGGATCGCTAATCTCAGATAAGGAGTCCGATAGGCAACCAGAGTCTGCGGCAAATGCTCAGGTTGCTTGAAAAAATATGAAATATATTATTTTGCTTGGGGATGGTATGGCGGACAGGCCCCATAAAGACTTGAACGGCATGACTTGCCTGATGGCGGCAAAGACGCCAAACCTTGATAAACTGGCGACGATCGGAACGGTCGGCATGGTGCATACGATACCAACTGGTTTTCCTCCCGGCAGCGATGTCGCAAATCTGAGCGTCATGGGCTATGACCCACGAAAATATTATAGTGGCAGATCGCCTCTCGAGGCCGCTAGTATCGGGGTAAATCTTGATCCCGATGATGTTGCATACCGGTGCAATCTTGTGACACTTCGCATCGCGGGGACAAAAGCACCATTTTTAAGTTCCGGACGCTCTGTGATCCTGGAAGATTTCAGCGCAGATCATATTACAACCGATGAGGCACGGCTGCTTATTGAAGAAATAGATGATAAGCTTGGCAGCGATCGCATCCGCTTCTATCCCGGGGTAAGCTATCGACACCTCATGGTATGGAAGGGCGGTAAAGACAAGATTGAGTGTACGCCTCCTCATGATATTCAGGACAAAATTATTCAGGATTATTTGCCGTGCGGTGAAGGAGACGACGTCATCAAATCTCTTATGGAAGAATCCATAGACCTTCTCCAGAATCATCCGGTTAATAAAAAGAGGCAGGAAACCGGAAAACGGATCGCGAACAGCATCTGGCTCTGGGGACAGGGAAAACGTCCCGCCATGCCGACATTCAGAGAAAAATACGGTTTAGAAGGCGCTATGATATCAGCGGTTGATCTTACCAAAGGTATTGGCATTTATGCGGGATTTGAAGTTATCAATGTTCCTGGTGCGACTGGATGGATAGATACCAATTACATCGGAAAAGCAGAGCACGCGCTTTGGGCGCTTAAAACAAAAGACATTGCGTATGTTCACGTTGAAGCCCCCGACGAAGCAGGACACGCCGGAGATTTAAAAAATAAAATCAAGGCAATTGAAGACTTTGATGAACTGCTTGTCGGAAATATCATGCATGGAATGAAACAGTTTGATGAATACCGGATTCTAGTCCTTCCGGACCATCCTACACCCATAGAAATCAGAACACATTCTAATGAAGCGGTTCCCTTTGTCTTGTATGATAGTAAGTCGGAGCGTAAAGATGGTCCTGTGTTGTATGATGAACATATCGCTGACCGTTCGGATGCACTGGTGTTTAAAGAAGGGCATACTCTTATGGACCATTTTTTGAAAAAATAACGCTGAAAGGATGGAGGTGCAGTTTTTTTGCTTACCGATCTTCCTGGCAGATATCTCACAAATATCAAAAAAGTTTTATTTTAGGAAATAGGGGGGATAACAATTGCTTATAGTCCAAAAATACGGCGGCACGTCCGTGGGAAATCCCGAACGGATCAAGAATGTGGCGAAGCGCGTCGTACGTGCCAAAGAGCAGGGGCACCAGGTGGTGGTCGTTGTTTCGGCCATGAGTGGAGAAACGGACAAACTTATTAATCTTGCGGCGCAGGTCAACGATAATCCTGATCCGCGTGAAATGGACATGCTTGTGTCAACGGGTGAACGGGTGACGATTGCCTTGCTGGCCATGGCTATACAGGCATTGGGGTACAAAGCTCAATCGTTCACCGGCCGTCAGGCAGGAATCATTTCAGACAGCATTCATACCAAAGCGAGAATTGAAAGAATACATGCGGATCGGCTTACGAAAGCAATTCAGGAAGATAACATTGCGGTCGTGGCGGGATTTCAGGGGATTAACGAGAAGTCTGATGTAACGACTCTGGGACGCGGAGGATCAGACCTGACCGCAGTAGCTATCGCGGCTGCATTAAAAGCTGATTTCTGCGATATTTATACCGACGTGGACGGCGTCTATACAACGGATCCGAACATGGTGCCACAGGCTAGAAAGCTCAACAAAATATCTTATGATGAAATGCTTGAAATGGCGAGTTCCGGCGCGAAAGTGCTTCAGAGTCGTTCGGTAGAGTTTGCAAAAAAATATAACGTTCCCGTGCGGGTGCTTTCCAGCTTCAATGACAACCCCGGTACACTGGTGACAAAGGAGGATTCGGAAATGGAAAATGTTGTGGTGTCCGGAGTTGCGTATGACAAAAATCAAGTGAAGGTGACCGTATCCGGTGTTCCAGACAAACCGGGCGTTGCTGCGAAAATTTTCGGCGAGATAGCGGACAATTCCATTGTCGTTGATATGATTATCCAAAATATCGGTGAGGGCGGATTGACGGACATGTCCTTTACGGTCACCAGAACGGACGTCAAAAAATGTATGGATGTTATGAAGAAAGTCGTGTCCGAGATTGGAGCAAAAGGCGTGAGCTTTAAGGAGGAAATCGCAAAAATTTCGATCATCGGCGTGGGCATGCGGTCCCATTCCGGAGTGGCTGCGCAGATGTTTTCTGCTCTTGCGAAAGAGGGGATCAATATTATGATGATCAGCACTTCGGAAATCAAAATATCCTGTGTAATTGATGCGAAATATACGGAACTTGCGGTTCGGGTATTGCATGAAACGTTCCATATGGATAAGGCAGCATAAAGCGCAAAACAGGACTGCTCTCAATAGCAATCCGTAATTATTAGACACGAAATAATCGCACAGTTTCTTTTATGAAAACTACTGTCAAGTTATATGATATTACGCTTCGTGATGGTGCGCAGGCAGAAGATATAAATTTTTCTGCTGAAGACAAGATGCGCGTTGCAATGAAGCTGGATCAGTTCGGGGTCCATTACATTGAAGGCGGCTGGCCTGGCTCCAACCCGCGCGACGCTGTCTTCTTTGCGGAAATGCGCCATGCCAAACTCAAACAAGCCAAGCTTGCCGCATTCGGGTCAACACGCCGGGCAGGAATCAAGGCTTCCAATGATAAAAATATGAAAGCGTTGATTGAGTCCGGGACAACCGTTGCAACTATTTTCGGAAAGGCGTGGGATTTACACGTTCTGAAAGCCCTAAAAACAACACTTGGCGAAAATACCGCCATGATCAGAGATTCCATCGCTTTTCTGAAAAGGCATATGGAAGAAGTTTTTTTTGATGCCGAGCATTTTTTCGACGGCTATAAAGCAAATCCTGCATATGCGTTGGAAACCATCCTGGCCGCAGAAAACGCAGGTGCAGATTGCCTTGTTTTGTGTGATACAAACGGCGGTACACTGCCCTGTGATATAGAAAAAATCATCAACGAGATAAAAACCAGGATCAACGTACCGTTTGGCATTCATACGCATAATGATGCTGAACTCGCAGTTGCCAATACCCTTGCGGCGGTTAAAGAAGGAGCCACCCTTGTGCAAGGGACTATTAATGGATATGGGGAACGATGCGGTAATGCAAATCTTTGTTCCATAATTCCCAATCTTAAACTGAAGATGGGGATCGCATGTATTTCCGATGCAAATTTGGCGCGGCTTCGCGACGTTTCGCGATACGTGGATGAGCTTGCCAACATGCAGCATAGAAAATGGCAGCCATATGTTGGAGACAGCGCTTTTGCCCATAAGGGCGGAGTGCATGTCGATGCGGTGGCGAAAAGCTCCATAACATATGAACACGTGTCTCCCGTCCAGGTCGGAAACAGAAGGCGTATTCTGGTCTCTGATATGTCGGGACAGAGCAATATCTTTCAGAAGGCGCAAGAGCTGGGCTTTTCTCTCTCCAAAAAAGGCCCTGAACTCCTGCAGATTTTGCGAAAAGTCAAGGAACTTGAGAATGAGGGATATGAGTTTGAAGGAGCTGAAGCCTCTCTCGAATTGCTGATGTTGCGTGCCGCCAAAAATTACGAGTCGGTTTTCAATATCTTCGACCGGATTGATTATCGAATCCTTACGGAAAAAAGAAAGGTCGATCCGCACTCCGAAAGTGAAGCCACTGTTACGGTTAAAGTCGGCGGAAATGTGGAACATACCGCCGCATGGGGAAACGGACCGGTAAATGCTTTAGACAAAGCTATCAGAAAAGTGCTTCCAAAATATTTTCCCGGAAAAGGTCTTGAAACAATCAAACTGCTGGATTATAAAGTACGGGTTCTGACCGCGGCTGAAGGTACAGCCGCAAAAGTCAGGGTGTTGATAGAATCCGGCGACGGCAAAAACAAATGGGGGACGGTTGGCGTTTCCGAGAACGTGATCGAAGCCAGCTGGCAGGCTCTTGTTGATAGCATCGAATATAAACTGCTTCATATAAAAAAGAATTAATAACATGTACCGAAATCTCAAATTCGGAAAATTTTTTCGTGTTGTAGGTGTGCCTAACCAGGAGATGCTGATATAGTGATTGAAGAAGAAGGCGTCGTGGTCGGTATATCAGGCGGGAATGCGACAGTTGAAATTCTGAGAAAGAGCGCCTGCGAATCCTGCGCCGCAGCCGGAATATGCCATCCACGGGACGCAAACAAATCTTTTATGGAGGCTGCAAATCCGCTGAGAGCGGTACCGGGACAGAAAGTGCGGGTTGCGCTCAAACCGCAGTCATATTTGCAGATGGCTATTGTTCTGTATGGTGTTCCCCTGGCAGCGCTGGTAACCGGTGCAATCGTAGCCAAAAACCTGTCTTTATATACATCCGGCGGAGAGCATTCCGACCGTTGGGCTTTTTACACAGGGATCGTTTGTATGATCGTTTCCTTTGTCAGCATTCGATTGTATGCCAAAAAAGTAATGAAGAAGCCTCAATATAAACCGGTCATCCGTGAAATACTTTCTGAACGGGAATTTCGACCATAGCTGGAGTTTGTCGTATGCGATTAATTACAAGCCTGGATGAAGCAAAAAGACTCGCGAGGACGATTCTGTCGGATATTGTACTGTATAATCAGGCAAAAGTGAAGGAGGGTATTGAAAAAGACACTTTATTTGACATCTTGACGGAAGAGTTAAATGAAGGGAAAAAATATTATGAAACCATGGTAGATGAAGAAATCCGCAATCGTACCAATTTTTTCAGTGAAGCTGTAGTTGACGTGCTGATCAAGCAAGGAGGCAAGATTCGGTCTGAGATCTGGTAGCTCATAAGATATAAAAAATCCCCCACACTAAAGGAGTGTCTTATGAAGAATACTGATGTCAAGGAAGTCCGTAACATTGCAATTCTCTCGCATGGTGCAGCAGGAAAGACCTCTCTTTCAGATGCAATGGTGTTTGCCGGAGGTGCCGTAGACACTCAGGGCAGCGTCGACAACGACAATTCAATATTCATGCATGAACCTGAAGAAATCGCACGAAAGATTACCATCACCGCAGCAGTCGGTTTTACAGATTGGAAAGGTGTGCGGATTAATATTATTGACACTCCCGGGTACATTAATTTCCTCGAAGAAACCAAAGGGACTCTTCGTGCCGCTGACGGCGCTGTTCTGATTATATCTGCCATTTCCGGAGTAAAAGCCGAAACTGAAAAAATTTACAAATTCGCCTGCGATTATGAAATCCCCCGCATCGCTTTTGTAAGCAAGCTGGATAAGGAACGCGCTGATTTTTTTCGTGCAGTAGGGGACATGGAAAAATCTTTCTGCAAAGGCGCTCTGGTGCTCCAGCTTCCTATTGGCCTGGAGGACAACTTCCGGGGGGTGATCGACCTTATTAAAATGAAAGCGTTTTATTTTGCAAATGACAACACCGGCAAAATGGAAGAAAAAGATATTCCGGAAGATATGCGGCAGGATGCAGAAACGTACCGAAAAAAACTTCTCGAGCAGATAGCGGAAACAGATGACGTCCTTCTTGAAAAGTATCTGGAAAAAAGCGATCTCTCGCTTGATGATCTTATGGCCGGCATTAAGCACGGCACGCTCGGAGGAGGGCTGTTGCCTATTGTCTGCGGATCGCCGGTAAAGAATATGGGCATCCAGCAGCTCATGGACATGGTTATCATGTGTATTCCCTCTCCTCAAGAACGCGCTGGAATTGTGGCAATCAGGGGCATGGATCCAAAAACTAACCAGGAAACGATAAGAAAACCTTCTCCTGAAGAACCGCTTGCCGCTCTGGTGTTCAAAACTGTTATTGATCCTTTTGCAGGCAAGCTTTCCCTGGTCCGGGTGTTCTCCGGAGTGCTGAAAGCCGACTCAACGGTTCTGAATGCGTCAAAACAGGCGAAAGAAAAAATTGGATCCTTATTTCATATTCAGGGCAAGAAGCAGATTTCCGTCCAGACATTGTCGGCCGGTCAGATCGGTGCGGTCGCAAAACTGAAAGAAACGCTTACGGGTGACACGCTCTGTGCAGAAACTCATCCAATTCTGCTTGATTTTGCAAAATTCATCGACCCGGTCATGTCGTTTGCCATTGAGCCGAAATCACGCGGTGATGAAGACAAGGTGAGCATCGGTATTCATAAACTGCTGGATGAAGATCCCACGCTTCGCTTCGTCTTTGATGATCAGACCAAAGAAATGATTCTTTCCGGCATGGGCCAGGTGCACCTTGAAGTGACGCTTGAAAAACTCAAAAGAAAATTCGGCGTAGATGTGAAAATGAAAACTCCGAAGGTTCCTTATAAAGAAACAATCAAATTGAAGGCAAGCGCACAGGGCAAATACAAGAAACAGACCGGCGGTCACGGGCAGTATGGTGATGCCTGGCTCGAGATCGAACCATTGCCGAGAGGCAGCGGATTCGTATTTGAGGACAAGATCGTCGGCGGTGTAATTCCCCGGCAATATATTCCTGCTGTTGAGAAAGGCGTCGTGGAAGCCATGCAGGAAGGTTCTCTCGCGGGATATCCGATGGTTGATATTAAAGTAAAATTGTTCGATGGCTCATACCATACGGTTGATTCCTCAGAAATGGCGTTTAAAGTTGCAGCATCAATGGGATTCAAGAAGGCCGTAGAAGCGGCAAAACCGGTTTTGCTTGAGCCGATCATGAATGTCGAAGTGGTTTCGCCTGATGATACGCTTGGCGCAGTTATCGGCGATCTCAATTCACGCCGGGGAAAAGTTCAGGGCGTGGTTCCCCAGGCAAACGGCCAGGTGATCAAAGCCATGGTTCCGATGTCGGAAATGTTGACATATGCGCCTACACTGAATTCTCTTACGAGCGGTAGGGCCATGTATACGATGGAATTCTCGGGATACGAAGACATTCCAAGCCATTTGTCGCTGAAAATCATCCAGGAACGGGCGGCGCAGCAGCAAACACACGGTGTTCAAAATCAGAAAGAAAAATAATTTTATGTGAAGGTACCAGGATACGAAAAACGAGTATGACATTTATTTAGTTTTATCGTGTCCTGGCGCCTTTCTTGTCCAGACAGGAATTCAAGATTATGTACAGAAAAGATACCCTTTGCAACGGAATACGGGTGGTGTCAGAGACACTACCGAAATCACGCTCGGTGTCCATCGGCGTCTGGGTAAAAGTAGGTTCGCGTCATGAGCCTCAGAATATCGGCGGCATCTCTCATTTTATCGAACATTTATTTTTTAAAGGAACTGAAAAACGCACTGCGAAAGATATAGCAATTGAAATAGACTCTCTTGGCGGCACCTTGAACGCCTTCACCACGCAGGAAACCACAACATACTATGCAAAAGTTGTGGATGAACATCTACCGATTGCCATTGATATCCTTTCAGATATTCTGCTCGGCTCCCGGTTCGATCCGAAAGAAATGGAAAAAGAACGAAAGGTTATCCTTGAAGAGATAAAGAGCGTCGAGGACACTCCGGATGATTTTATTCATGAAATCTTTACTAACGCCGTCTGGCCAAACAGCGCTTTGGGCCGACCAATTCTCGGAACCAAGGAAACCATCAAGGCTCTTAAACATGAAAACATTATTTCTTATATAACCCAGTACTACAACCCCAGAGAGATCGTCATTTCAGCGGCTGGAAATTTTGACCACTCGCGGCTTCTGGAACTGCTCAACGGCAGCTTCGGAAAACTTGCTCGCACGGGCATCCCTAAAAAAGAAGTACCTCCTCTTTTTACCCCGGGCGTGGTGGTAAAGAAAAAACAACTTGAGCAGGTACAGATCTGCGTCGGCTCTAAAGGATTGCATTATACTCACGAAGACCGTTATGTCTTGTCAGCGCTTAACACCGTCCTCGGGAACAGTATGAGCTCCCGCCTGTTTCAGGAAGTGCGCGAACAGCACGCATTGGCATATTCCATCTATTCATACCTTACCGCATACCGCGACACAGGTCTCCTGACGGTGTATGCAGCCACTGATCCCGCTAATGCCCTGGAAGCGGTTCGCCTTGTGCTGAAAGAATTGAGAAAAATCAAGGAAGAGGGAATCACATCTGCAGAAGAAACACGGGTAAAAAACCAGATAAAAGGCAACCTGGTTTTGTCTCTGGAAAGCAGCAATAGTCATATGACCCGTCTTGCCCGACAGGAAATTTATTATGGTAAATACCTGTCCATGGACGATATCATCGAGGGTGTTGAAAACGTAAAAAAAGAACAGATTCAGCGGTTGGCGCAGCAGTTGTTTACACCGGAAAACATAGCGCTTGCCGTGCTCGGTCCTCTATCTAAAGCCGATTTGCCAGGCACATTATTGGAAATTTAATGGAGTCAGGTGCATATGATTGATCACAAAACAGAATATCTTACCGTGCAAATTACCACACTCGAAAATTCAAAAGGGCTTCCAGTTCCTCACTATCAAACAGATCATTCAGCCGGTGTGGATTTATATGCGGCCGTAAGTCATGACACTGTCATCGAAGCCGGAACGTGGAAACTTATTCCAACCGGCATTGCAGTGGCTATTCCTGAAGGATTTGAAGGCCAGGTGAGGCCCCGCAGCGGTTTAGCGCTTAAATATGGTATCGGCATGCTGAATGCTCCCGGTACTATCGACGCCGACTACCGGGGGGAGATCGGTATTATTCTTTTTAACTTCAGCGATGATGCCTACACGGTAAAAAGGGGCGACCGTGTCGCTCAACTCGTTTTTGCGAAACTCGTGAGAACAGTATTTGCCTGTGTGGAGAAACTTCCGGAAACAAAACGCGGTGCGGGTGGGTTTGGCCATACCGGAATAAAGTAAAAGTGCGACGCTGCACTGCAAGCATAACTGAGAATAGATGGAGCAAGAGCATGACTGTTATCAAAACAATAGCTGTAATTTGCACGTGGATATTGTGTGCAGCAACAGTGACTTTCGCAAGTGGAGATAACGTTACTGAAAAAATTCTGCCGAACGGACTTAAGGTACTGCTTAAAGAAGAACATAAGGCTCCAGTGGTAACGTTTCAGATATGGTATAAAGTTGGTTCCCGTAATGAACGTCTCGGGAAAACGGGACTTTCGCATATGCTTGAACATATGATGTTTAAAGGCACGAAAAACCATGGCTTAAAACAGTTTTCACAGACGATCCAAAGAAACGGTGGAAATGACAACGCTTTTACGTCGCACGATTACACGGCGTATTTTGAAAATTTTTCAGCTGACCGCATCGGGATAGCATTGGAGCTTGAATCGGACCGAATGCAGAATCTGCTGCTCGACGCAAAAGAATTCCTTTCTGAACGGGCAGTAGTGAAAGAAGAACGCCGGATGCGTTACGAAAATGATCCCGTCAGAACAATGCAGGAGCAGATGATGGCGGTGGCGTTCAGCGCGCACCCATACCAGTGGCCGGTTATCGGCTGGATGGCTGATATTGAGAGCTTTACCCGTGACGATTTGTTTAATTACTACAGCATTTATTATGTGCCGAACAATGCGACGATCGTCGTAGCAGGGGATTTTAATACGGCACAAATGCTCCTGCAAATTGAAAAATATTTCGACAATATACCGAAGGGCAAAGATGTGCCTGCCGTGTCTGCGGTTGAACCAAGGCAGATCGGCGAGCGCAGACTGATCGTAAAAAAGCAGACTGAACTCCCTGCAATATCTATCGGATATAAAGTTCCGACGATCCGGGATCAAGATTCATTTGCGTTAAATGTGCTTCAAGGGATTTTGGGGTCTGGAAAAAGTTCGCGTTTATACAAAGCGCTCGTTTATGAAAAACAGATCGCACTATATGTCGGCTGTGATTATGACGATGTCTCCGCGGATCCGAACATCTTTACAATCTCTGCCGGTGTTATGCCGGGTAAAACGCCGGAAGAAGTGGAAAAAAGCATTTACACTGAACTTGACAGATTTAAAACAGAACTTGTTGCCGATAACGAATTGCAGAAGGCTAAAAATCAAATAACGGCTTCTTTTGTCATGGGCCAGGATTCAATTTTTAATCAAGCCATGCTTCTTGGTCAGTTTGAATCCGTATCGAGCTGGAAGCTGCTTGATACATATCTGGATAACATAAATGCAGTAACCAAGGAGGATATCCTCCGTGTGGCAAAGAAATATTTTTCCGAAGATGACAGAACTGTAGGGATTCTTATTCCGATAAAAAAATAAAATTGTAAGCGGAGTTGATGATGCGGAGCTGTATTAAAAAACAAGCGAAAATAGTTTCTTTAGCATTCTTTACGCTGTTGCTGCTGACACCGGTCAGATCATATCCCGCCGAGCCGGTAGGAAAAAGGATAGTACTCAACAACGGTATGGTGCTTTTACTGTCCGAAAAACACGATATCCCGATGATAACAATGAACGTCGTGGTCAAAGCGGGGAATACGGCGGCGCCGAATGACAAACCTGGGCTTGCCTCTGTCACCGCCTCACTCCTTATGCAAGGGACAAAAAATCGCACTGCAGACCAAATCAGCGAAAAAATTGATTTCATTGGCGCTTCACTGACAACTGCTGGTGGTGACGATTTTTCATCGGCAAGCCTGCGAGTCCTAAAAAAAGATCTTCGAACCGGCCTGGAATTACTTTCAGATATCCTTATAAATCCGCTTTTTGAGCAAAAAGAAATAGACCGTAAGGTTAGATCCATGCTCGCCGAAATACAACGTCAGAAAGATGAACCCGCCATCCTTACAAGGGAACTATTTGAAAAAACAGTTTTCGGCAGACATCCGTATGGGATTATCGGTGATGACATGGCCGCGTACCTGTCAAAACTTACGCGAAATGATCTTTTGTCGTTCCATGCCTCACAGTACTGCCCAAATAACACAATTGTTGCCGTTGTTGGTGATGTAACTGAACGAGAAATTATAAAACTTCTGAATGATTCTTTTAAACAGTGGCAGATAAAAAAGCAAACTCCACGCAAAAATCCCCAACCTCCGGTCATAGATGCAGTGGTTGTAAAAAAAATTGATAAAAACATTACCCAAGCAAATATTATTCTCGGACATTTGGGAACCACGAGAACCGACCCGGATTACTATGCTCTTCTGGTCATGAATTATATTCTCGGCGGCGGAGGCTTCTCCTCCCGGCTTATGGACAACATTCGCGACAATAAAGGACTGGCTTACGATGTGCACAGCGCTCTGTCTGCACAAAAAGAGCCCGGTGATTTCGCCATCACCATTCAAACAAAGAATGAATCAGCTAATCTTGTAATTGAGGAATCACTCAAGGAAATGTATAGGATGCAGAATTCTCCTGTCTCAGAGAAAGAACTTGCTGATGCAAAAGCATACCTCACTGGAAGCTTTCCGTTGAGAATGGATACGTATGCAAAAATCGCCGGTATCCTCGCATCCATTGAAATATACAATCTAGGGCTTGATTATCCATCAAAATATCAAACCTTGATCAATTCAATATCGAAAGACGATATTCTCCGTGTTGCAAAAAAATATCTTCACCCGGACAAGATTGTTATCGTTGTTGTCGCGAAGCAAGATGAAGCAAAACTGCACGCCTTCTAACTGGTCATTTTATTCTTGAGTGTAAACCCAATCGTCGATTTAACAGGTTGTTCTCCGCTATATTTAACGCAAAAATTGTTACGCCAAAACTCTAAGCGACAAAAAGCTTAAAGAAGCCGGTAGTGTGCAATATCTACAATCCTTGTGTGTCAGCTAGGTGAGTAATACTGACTTTATAATTTTATGCTATAATTACCACATTTTAGGGGGATTAATGCGTTCATTTAAAGAAATCAAACAAAATTATCGTTTTACTGATGAAGATGCGCAACGGCTGGCACGATTGAAGCCGCTCATGGAAGAGCATGTAGACACGGTCATGACAGCACTTGACCATTGGATAGGAGGAACGAAAGGGGCAGCAAAGTTTTTTGTAGAAGAGACCCGAAAGCAGCATATCAACAAGGCTCTTCGTGAATGGTTCTTGGGCCTTTTTGCAGGCAAATACGACAGCAGATACAATGATAAACTTATCCGCATCGGTGCCGTTCATGTAAAATACCGTGTGGATAGCCATTATATGAACAGAGCCTTCAACCTCATCAAAAATTCGTGCATTGGAATCTTGCAGCAGTCGGATGAAGAAAGAGAAGAGGTGACGAGCAACATTATTTCTCTTGAAAAAATTCTCGATATCAGTCTTGATGTAATTACTGCTTCGTATATCGAGGAAGAGCTGAAAGCATACTCGCCGGTGTATAAAGTCAGGAGCCTGCTTATTAACTTTTCAGAACGTTTTTCTCAAGCCACGAATCTTCTACTCGTGATTGCGCTCATAGGCCTTACCATAGGCGTCGTTTGGCTTTTCATACTGGACGTAAAACAGCTTTTCTCCGGTGACATCGAACGCGGCATTATTTCGGCACTGGGTTCTATGCTTCTTCTCTGGCTCATGATTGAACTCATGAATAATGAGATATCTCACCTCAAGGGCGGGAAATTCCATATCAGTATATTTGTCGGGGTTGCATTGGTTACCATGATTCGGGAAACCATGATTGCCACTCTCAAACATGAACGGCCAGAGTCTATTTATTATCTTATTGCTGCAATTCTGGTTATCGGTTTTGTCTATTGGATAGTCACCAGAGCGGAAGACAGGACAAAGCTTTAGATACAAACGTTTAAATATTCAGCACCAGCCCATGATTATTCATAGATAAGTCTGTTGTTTTATAGTGTAAAATGGGCTTGTTCGCTTTTATTTGAGAATGATGTGGTAGATGAATCGTAAAAGCAGATCGTTTTTAGAAACGCGGGAATACTAAGCAGTGAAGGGTTAAAATTGTTGCATTAGTTTTTTTACTGTTTATTGAGGAATCCTTTTCCAGCAGAAGCAGGAAAAGGATTCCTCTGATTTGTTACAGCCGTCCTTTTACGATGGTATCAACTATTGTTGGGTCGGCGAGTGTTGATATATCACCGAGATTTTCCAACTCTCCGTACGCGACTTTTCGAAGAATTCTCCGCATGATTTTTCCACTGCGTGTTTTTGGCAAGCTTGGTGCGAACTGAATCTTCTCCGGGCTTGCAAGCGGACCGATTATTTCTCTTACATGACTTCTCAAATCTTTGACGAGAGTGGGATTCGGTTCGTTCTCACCTTTCAGAACTATGTATGCGTAAATACCTTCACCCTTGATTTCATGAGGGAATCCCACGACTGCCGATTCAGCTACTAACGGATGGCTTACCAGAGCGGATTCTACTTCAGCCGTGGCAATGCGGTGCCCGGAAACACTCAAGACATCGTCGATTCTGCCTAACAGCCAGAAATCGCCGTTTTCGTCCACTCGTGCACCGTCTCCGGTGAAGTATTTCCCAGGGAATCTTGAAAAATATTCATCTTTGACACGTTTATTTCCTGGATCGCCGTAGGTGCCTCTGAGCATACCGGGCCAGGGTTTTTCAATTACAAGATAACCGCCTTCATTGACTGCGGCCGGTGTGCCGTCTTCCTTGAGCACTTTGGGTACGACTCCCGGAAATGGCTTGTTTGCTGATCCGGGCTTAAGGCTCATCGCACCCGGCAGGGGAGCAATCATAAAACCGCCTGTTTCTGTTTGCCACCAGGTGTCTACAATCGGTATCTTTCTTTTGCCGATTTTTTCATAATACCATTCCCATGCTTCAGGGTTAATCGGTTCTCCAACAGAGCCGAGTATGCGCAAGGATGATAAATCGTAGTTTTTTACCCAGCCATCTCCTTCCTTCATTAAAGCCCGTATGGCTGTAGGTGCAGTGTAAAAAGTATTAACTCTGTGTTTTTCAACGATGTCCCAATATCTTCCGGGGTTTGGATACGTTGGGATGCCTTCATACATAACACTTGTTGTTCCACATGCGAGCGGTCCATACACAATATAGCTATGCCCTGTTATCCAACCGATATCAGCAGTACAGAAATAGATGTCTTCCGGATGATAGTCGAAAACCCATTTAAAGGAAAGAGTCGCATGAAGGAGATATCCAGCCGTTGTATGCAGAACTCCTTTCGGTTTTCCTGTTGAACCGGAGGTATAGAGGATAAAGAGCGGATCTTCGGCATCCATAATTTCCGGTGCGCAATAATTCTCAATGCTTCTTGCAGATATTTCCTGATGCCACCAGAAATCTCTTCCGGAGATCATATTTACATCGCCATCACACCGTCTTACTACGATTACTTCTCTGACCGCAGGACAGTTTAAGAGCGCTTCATCAAGATTGGCTTTTAAAGGCACTTTTTTGTTGCCCCGTATTCCTTCATCGGCAGTGATTACGAGTTTTGATTCGCAATGATTAATTCTGTCTCTCAGAGATTTAGGTGCAAAACCGGCAAATACTATGTTGTGGATCGCGCCGATGCGTGCGCAAGCCAGCATTGCGATGGTCAGCTCCGGAATCATCGGGAGATATAGAGTAACGCGGTCACCTTTCCCGATACCGTGTTTTTTAAGAACATTGGCAAATCTGTTTACTTCATAATACAGTTGTTGGTACGTAAATGTTTTATAGTCGCCGTTGTCGGACTCCCAGATAAGCGCAGCCTTATTTTTATTAATTCCCGTCAAATGTCTGTCCAGACAGTTGTAGCTAGCGTTCAGTTTCCCGCCGATAAACCACTGAGCAGACGGCTCGACGAAGTTGTACTCCAGTACTTTGTCCCATTTCTTATACCAAGAGAGAGTTTCTTCGGCCATTTTCGACCAGAATTCTTCCGGTTTTTCAGCAGCATATTTATATAATGCGTTGTATTCCTCTATGCTCTTAATGTGTGCGTTCCTGCTGAACTCCTCGGAAGGAGGATACACCGTTCCTTCTGCTGAAAGCACCTGAATGGATTCGGATGACACATTATGGTCGCCATTTCCATTATTGCCGGTATTGTTATTTAATCCGTTTACAAAGACCTCATCGGTTATTTTAGTCTGTATCGCTGTGTTCATTTGATCCTCCTGATCCTAAGACTTATGGCCATAACCAGCAGTTTTAGAATATTAGTTAACGGTGTTTCGTGTTCGCACGTAATGCTCTAGCCTTTGATGTTTTACTACTATATGTATAGCACAAGGTGTGCCAGTTGTTATTTTTCAATGTGTTACTGATTATTTGATGAGATTCGTCGGGATAAGTGCGTATTTTTTCTACGTGCTATGATGTTTTTTGCATCATTTTTATTGTATTTTGCGCTGGTTGCCGGGAATAGATTGAGTAAAGGTGTTGTATCGCACAATTAAGGAAGGGTACAGTTAAATTATTTGAACCTTTCAGAACCGACGCAAGGAAAATGGGCGTGGACGTTTTTATCCTGAGGAATACTTGCTGACAAGAGTGTTCTGTTATCGGGTTATGATAAGATCAACACGTTTATCAATAGAATATATGGGGTAGATCTTGAAATTTTTCACCCAAGGTTGAACAACGAAATAATCTGCTTTGTGCCACATAAAAGCCCAAGGCGCATTCTTGATGACGCGGTCTTCAGCCAGACGGTAAAGAGTGTAGCGTTGTTTTTCATCGATAGTCCTTTGCGCTGTCTCTATCAACCGATCAAGTTCCGGATCGATACACCGCGTGCGATTGCCGCCTGAGCCAATGCTGGCAGAATGGAAAAGTGGAAAAAGAAAATCTTCAGGATCCGGATAGTCTGCCCACCAGGAAAGCCAGAATGCATCAGGCTCTCCTTCATTGATTGCCTGTTTCAACGCACTCCAATCAAGTTGGATGATGCTTGTCTTCAGACCGACTTTTTCGAGATAGCTGCTTATTACTTCAATAATATCAAGGACCTCAGGTTCTTCAGCCGTTATATAAACCTTTATTGTTTTACCGGTTGCTCCTGCTTCATGGATTAACACAGACGCTTTTTGTGGATCGTATTCATATCCTTGCAGTGTGCGTGACCATGCTTTGCTCTTCCACAGCCCCGGCGGTATGGGACCATTTGCCAGCACGCCGCGTTTTTCCAAAATGGTATTCAGAATTTTTTTTCGGTCGATTGCAAGATTAACCGCCTGCCTCACCCGTAAATCATTCAACGGCGGGCGGGTGCAGTTAAAGCCAAGATAATAGGTATTGAGTCCGATTCTACCGTGGACCAGATCGCGCCATGCCGGATCGGTTGTGTACCGGCGGTATTCCGACGATGGAATGAGCAGTACATCAAGCCGACCCGTTTCAAACTCCATCACTGCTGTAAGATTCTCCGGAATAACGCGATAATAGATACCATTCAGTTTTGGTTTCCCTTCAAAATAATCTTCCCGTGCTTTAAGTCGCAGGTACTGGCCGTGCTTCCATTCGGCAAGGACATAGGGACCGCTGCCGATAGGGTGCATTCCGAAATCCTGGCCTAACCGTATCGCTTCTTCACGGGGAACAATGTATGCCGTATCCATGGCGAGGAGAGACAGGAACGGGCCGAATGGTTCTGTAAGCTTTAAAATGATTGTATGATCGTTTACAATTTGGATGCCGGATACGGTATTTGCTTTTCCGGATATAAAATCAGTCGCACCTTCGAGCCTGTCCAGCACCCATGTCAAGGGCGCCTTTACGGCCGGGTTCAGGACTCGTTCGAATGAGTACTTAACATCATGTGCAGTGACCTTTTTGCCGTTGCTGAAACTGACATCCCGCCTCAAACGGAACGTATAGGTACGATGGTCATCCGAGAGTTTCCATGATAATGCAATATCCGGCACAATATCAAGATTTTCATTGAAACGAACAAGGCCGTTAAAAATTTTGGCAGCAATTCCGCCGCCCTGGACATCAGTTATCAGTGCCGGATCAAGTGTAGTTGGATTACTGCTGAGGCGAAGGTAAAGGTAATTGCTTAATCGTCCATCATTGGCTTTTTGGCATCCGGTCACCGGTATGCAAAGCAGAAGAGCGAGGGATAATAAAAAAAAAGAGAATGTCAATTTTGCTGAAAATTGACGACTATCTTTTAGAAGCGTTGATGAATGCTTTGAAAATTTTCTTTGTATATTGGTCATGAGGCGTTTTTTCCGGATGCCACTGCAGCGCTATAAGAAAATCATTTTTTTTTAGTTCAAAAGCCTCGATTACGCCATCAGAGCTTTGTGCGGAAGGTTTAAACAGTGTTCCAAGAACCTTTACACTTTGATGATGCGCACTGCGTACCAGAATCCTTGATGCCCCGGTGATGCGACGCAGGAGTGTTCCGGGAAAAACATCAACGTAATGAAAAACTGGTTTCCCTGAGCGGATTGGGCTATGCCTGATTGTTCCGGGAATCTGGAGAGTAATATCCTGAAAAAGAGTTCCTCCGAGCGCAACATTTACCAGCTGTTCTCCGCAGCATATGGCCAGAACCGGTTTTTTTATTTTATGCACCGCTTTGAAAAGACTGATTTCGAAACAGGTGCGGTCATCCGGCGAAATTGTTAACCGCGCTCCTGAAATTTGTTTTTCGTTGTAATACCGCGGGTGAATGTCATCTCCGCCGGTAAAGACGAATCCATCCAGCCGTTTTGCCAGGGAAGAAATGGACTCGTGTATCCCGAGAAGGGGGACAGGAATTCCTCCTGCTTTATACACAGCCTTGCCGTAATCCTGATCGAGAATGTTCATGCTCCTGGTTGACTGAACATCCAGGTTCATGGTAATACCAATCAAAGGCTTCATGAGTGTTTCACCCTACAGGCAACCACATGGGGTGCCTTGTCGGAACGTATTTCGAAAAAACACAGACGGTGGAAATTGCAATTATACGGAAAACGCCGCTCGATAGAATCAGTCGGATATCTTTTTGCATCCGGACCGTTTTCGATCAGCATGGATCGTTTTATCCCATCAGTATTTCCATGATTGCCTTTTGCACATGCATGCGGTTTTCAGCTTCATCAAAGATCACGGAGCAGGGGCCGTCTATTACTTCCGCAGTTACCTCCTCATCGCGGTGCGCCGGGAGGCAGTGCATGAAGACAGCGTTTTTCCCGGCAGATTTCATGAGGTCAGCATTCACCTGGAATCCCTGGAAATCATTGATACGTTTAGCACGTTCACCTTCTTGTCCCATACTGGCCCATACGTCGGTATAGACAACGTCGGCATCCTTGACTGCCTGGAGAGGAACAGCTGTGGTTTCAATAGTTGATCCGGTTTGCAGTGCTTCGGCACGCACACCGTCGATAATATCGGGGTTTAATGCATATCCGGCGGGAGACGCAATGGAAAAATGCATGCCTGTTTTAACGCAGGCCTGAAGAAGGGAATTCGCCACATTGTTGCCGTCCCCGATAAAGGCGAGCTTAAGACCGTTCAGTTTTCCTTTTTTTTCCTGCAGGGTGAACAAGTCGGCGAGTGCCTGACAGGGATGGTGGAGATCAGTAAGTCCGTTTATGACCGGGATTGCGGCAAAAGACGCCAGTTCTTCAACAGTTTCCTGTGCAAAAGTCCGTATCATAATTCCGTCTAGATAGCGGGAAATGGTGCGCGCCGTGTCTGCAATTGTCTCACCACGTCCCATTTGCAAATCATCGGGCGACAGGAACAACGCTTGGCCTCCCAGTTGATACATGCCGACTTCGAATGATACCCGTGTCCTGGTAGAGGATTTTTCGAAAATCATGCCGAGAGACTTGCCCTTCAAAGGTTGATGTTTTTTGCCGAGCATCAGCAATTTTTTGATTGCTTTCGTTCGTCTGAATATGGTTTCGACGTCTTTGAGTGTCAGATCGGAAATGGCCAGCAAATCCTTTTTCATTGTGCTCTCCAAAAAAGAATCGGCGGCAGGGTGGTGCCGCCTCATACAGGGATAACCAGACTTGCCGTATCAGCGATGAGCAAAAATTTTGCCCAGTGTAGCGATAAGCTGGTCGATTTCTTCTTCGCTGATAATGAGCGGTGGAATAAAACGCAGCACCGTATTTACAGTGCAGTTAATTAACAATCCATCTTTGAGGCAGGCGGTAACGATGTCTTTTCCCTCAAAGTTGAGCTCCATGCCAATGAGCAGCCCTCTGCCGCGCACATCTTTTATGAAGGGATGTTTTTGCTGGAGGCTTCTCAGGCCCTGCGTGAAGTAGGCGCCGAGATGTTCAACGGACTGGATGATGATATTATCTTCAAGAAGCGCTTCAATTGTTGCGATGGCGGCAGCGCAGGCAAGCGGATTGCCGCCGAAGGTTGAACCATGCGAACCGGGAGTAAAGGCCTGTGCTATTTTATCCGTAGCCAGGAGAGCTCCGATCGGCATTCCTCCTGCCAGCCCTTTGGCAAGAGCAGCTATATCCGGCGTTATTCCCTCGTGTTCGTATCCAAAAAACCTGCCTGTACGACCCATCCCTGTTTGGATCTCATCAAGAATGAGCAGGACTTTGTGCTGGTCGCAGAGTTCTCGAAGTGCTTTCAGATATCCAGGGGCCGGTAAAATAACTCCTCCTTCCCCTTGGAGAGGTTCTACCAATATGGCGCACGTGTGTTCATTTATGGCGTGCTCGACGGCTTCTATATCGTTATAAGGCACATATCGGAAACCTGGAAGAACCGGCTCGAATCCTTTGTGGAATTTTTCCTGGGCAGTGGCAGCGAGCGCGCCCATGGTCCGGCCGTGAAATGAACCCTGCATGGTTATAATTTCATACCGGTCTTTTTTGAGAATTTCCCTATTATATCTCCGGGCGAGTTTGATGGCCGCCTCAATCGCCTCGGTGCCTGAATTGCAGAAAAACACTTTGTCCGCAAACGAGTTTTTAACGAGCAGTTTTGCGAGGTTGACCTGCGGCTCAATGTGAAAATGATTGGAGATATGCATGAGCCGCTGCGCCTGTTTTTGCAGCGCGACGACAATGCGCGGATGACAGTGTCCCAGGTTGTTGACAGCGACGCCGGAGACAAAATCGATATATTCCCTGCCATCGGAATCGTAAACCTTTGTACCCCGGCCCTTCACAAGCACGATTGGCTGCCGGCTGTACGTGTTCATGATAAATTTTTGTGAATCGGCAATAATATCACTCGTAATCATGTGATGAAAAGTATCATAATCGATTTGAAAAATCAAATAAAAATAATGATGAGGGGAATTTAGAAAGCGCGTGCGAGGATTTTAGTAACTCAGGGAGAATGGTCACGAAGGTTGCGTTTCCTCTGAGAGAACGGCAACAGATTGCTGAGAGAGCAGGGGGAGAATCTTTCGGAACCAGGGAACTGCAGACAAGTTATCGTATGTACCCTTCATTCATGTAAAAAATGACGGCTGCGCGAATTGAGTAGCGATCCATATTCCATTCTTCCGGAAGGGGCTGAAAGGGCGCAGAATCCCTGATCGAGCGCAGTGCTTCATCGTCAAGAATTTTGTAACCGGAGGATTTCAGAAGTTCAACATCTCCGAGTGATCCGTTTTTCAGGATGTCGAACTTAATGTACAAGGTACCCTGATAACCGGATATCGCAGCGAGTTCGGGGTAGCGAAGCACGCTTTCCACTTTGATTTTGAGCCAGCGGTTATACGACATGAATTTAAATTCATCAGTATCAAGAGTTACTGATTCATCACCGGGCTTTTTTGCCGGCATCCCTTTGCGCGCAAGCTCGTCAATATCCCGTTGTGTCAGGAAAGGAAGCGGACCGGTTTCTTTGTTCGATTTTGTTTTACCGCTGGTGTCTGTTTTTCCCTGGTCTGTACCGTCAGGCTTGCCGGAATGTGGGAGCATTTTCGGCAGTTTTATTTCATTGCTTGTTCCGAATTTTTTGGGTATGGGCACTTCATCCGGAGGCCGCCGCTTTTCTGAAACAACAGGGGGACGCTGCTGGATCGGAGGCAGTTTTTTAATATCCTGCTGCGGAAGATTTACGATTTGGACCGGCGTAAACACAGATTCTTCCTTTTGCGTACTATGGGCCATGAACAAGACAAGGGCGAGCATCATCGCGTGAAGCGTGATCGAGATGATAAGGGATATTGAGAATTGTAAACGCCGTCCCATGAGTGGAAATCCAAAAAAAAGGACACGGATTAATTATTTGAAGCGTGGATTAATACAGGTTTTCAGTTTTAATCCCGCATTCAGGTGGATCCGTGTCCTGCATTTTTATCTGATATTTTGGCCGGATTGCTCCGCGATTAAACATTTTTTTGCATTGTATCTGAAACTTCTCTCAATAATCTCAGAATTGCTTCGGCCTGTTCGGGCGAGAGACTGCCCATGCCGCATGAAGGAGTTATAAGGCATTGCCGGAGTATGGTCTTCCGGTCAATAGTTGCTTTTTCCAACCGCTTCATGCCGGCCTCAAGCTCTGCCACCAGAGAATCTGCCGTTTCAGTGCCCGTATAGGCGCCAGTTGGCACTATGCCCCAGGCCAAGGATCCGCCGCGATCATAGAATTTTTTGATATCATCCGGATAGAGAAGTACTTTATCCATATATCCGAAAGCGTCGAAATTCACAATATCGATTCGGGTGTTATAGAGCATCGGCCAATCCGCATTGCCACAACAATGGATACCTGCAATGCCACCCATTTCGTGAATGACATCGATGATTTCATTCAACTTTTCAGCCACCGTTTCAGTGGAAACCGCCGAAAAAGCCGAACCCAGGGATTCCATGGCTGGTTCATCGATGAAGATAATGACGGGTTTGTTGAATTGTTTGAGCTCCTGAATTTGCCATGCCGCCTTCATGGCAAGCCCTTTGACGATTGCGTCAAAAATCATTTCGTTATGAATTATATCTTTGCCGGTTTCATCTTTAAAGGACATACCAGCGGTAAGCGGGCCGGTAATGTGTCCTTTAATAAATCGTACGGAGCGGGGTACGCCATTTTTCAAGGCATGTAACAAGCCGTAGAATCCTGCTGCATATTCTTCGGTAATTTTAAAATAGCCGTAGTCCTTTTCGAGATATCGCTCAAAAAATTTCTCAAAATCCGGAGTAAGGTCGTGACTGGTATCAAAAAAGAACCGTTGCTTTGCTTCGTCCAGTTTCAGACCTGGCAACGTTTCACTATATTGCCCACCCATGTGCTCGCGAAAACCACGTTGTGGCAGCTGAGGCCAGATAGGCGCCTCGGACAGATAGTGGAGCGAGAGGTCGGCAGCCTTGTCAGGGTCGGAAAGCGGCAGACTGCCGATGCCGGTTGCAATGCAGTTGAAGGCAAGTACCATGATAGTGTCCTTTTTTGCTGAGCTGATTAGAAAATCTGATTTAGTTTCTGAATTATAGCCACAAGAGACAGAAAACACAACTGAAATTACCCTCAGGATCGTTTCTCGGTGTTCTGTTCAGAGTATGTCGCGCGATTTGACTCTCTGAGCTTAATTTGATATTCTAAAACAAAAATACTTCCTCTGCTGTTATCGAGGTCATTATGGATATCCGCAAAGATTTTTTAATGGAAAATGAAACTCTGCGAAGCATCAAAGAGCGAAGAAGCATCAGGAATTTTACAAAAGATGACATATCAGATGAAAAAGTTCACATTCTGCTTCAGGCTGCAAATGAGGCGCCGTCTGCCCATAATCAGCAGTCCTGGCGCTTTATTGTGCTCAGAGGGGAAAAGAAGCAGGGCCTCGCAGAACTGGTCAGTCATGGCGCTTTACGGTTTCCGAGACCTGCTCAGGCCCTTCTCCGGATGTCGGCCAGGAGCATTGCCAGCGCGCCAATCGTCATTGCAGTGGCAAATACCGGCGATTTGATTAATCATGGAACAGAACTTTTCAAAGTCGAAAAAGAAATGGCGTATGATTTTTTCAGGACGATGGAAATTCAAAGTTCCGCCGCGGCGGTGGAGAATCTTTTGCTGGCAGCAACATCGCTTGGGCTCGCCACTGTTTGGCTTGGCATCATGTTTCTCATGAAGGATGAAGTGTTACAGTATCTTGGAGAGCCTCTTGGGGAGTTCATGGCAGTGGTTCCTGTCGGCTATGCTTCCCGTGAAGCGGGCAGCGGTCCAAAAAAACAACCTCTTGAAATGAAAGTCAAATTCCTCGACTAGTTTTTTTG
The DNA here is from genome assembly GCA_963663225.1 of Nitrospirota bacterium. Taxonomy (GTDB): domain Bacteria; phylum Nitrospirota; class UBA9217; order UBA9217; family UBA9217; genus JBAZLV01. The sequence goes on from OY760142.1 coordinate 2,654,795, forward strand.
CAGTATGTTGCCTTCATGATTATTCTGGCGCTACTTCCATCTTTACAGAGTATCGGAAAGCGGGTAATATAAAAAAATGAAATACGGCGCGAAAGCAATAAAACAGGCAAAACTCGAATTATGGCCGAATCCGAATCCCGACCGTGACTATGTTATTGATATATCGTTTTCTGAATTTACTTGTCTCTGTCCACGGTCCGGCTACCCCGATTTTGCCACCATACGCATATCCTATACTCCGGACAAACGGGTGGTGGAGCTTAAAAGCCTGAAGCTGTACCTGAATAGTTTTCGGGACCAGTCCGCATCGCATGAAGGGGTGACAAATAGTATTTTTGACGAATTGAAAAAAAATCTGAAACCCCGTCATCTCGAAGTAATCGGTGATTTTAATGTGCGCGGCAATGTAAAAACTGTTGTTCGTGTTTCTCTTTGATTCTCAAATCACCCTACAGTCACAACCAAATTTCAATTTGCCATGACAGCATCAGATTTCAGCATCCTTGGAATTCGAGAACGACTACATTTTTATAGAAAGGACTGTATGAAAAAAATCCTGTTTTGTCTCGTAATCTGCATGAGCGTTTTCCTGTTTAATCATGCTTCTGCTGAAGTAAAGCGTATTGCGATTCCTCTGGAAGGATCTCCTTCATTTGGACCACAGAATCCTCCGGTTACCCTTGTGGAATTTATCGACTACCAGTGACCGCATTGCGTTGCGGCCGGTCCGGCTGTGGAGAAAATTGTAAAAGATTATGCAGACTCCGTGAAACTTGTCATAAAATTCTATCCGTATAAATACCGCGACTATTCCCGTATATCAGCCGAGGCGGCTTTGGCGGCCTTTGATCAGGGCAAATTCAGAGAGATGCATCTCCTGTTGCTCAAAAAATCTCCGGACTTGAACCGTAATGACCTCATAGGATATGCAAAAGAAATTGGGCTTGATGTGGACAGGTTTATTTCCGCGCTCAATACCCATAAAAATATGGCGACCATTGACCGGGACGTCAAACTGGCCCAGGATCTCGATCTTTACAACACGCCTACGTTTTTTATAAATGGCCGCAAGATTGTAGGCAATGTGCCTTTCTCATACCTCAAAAAGATCATCGAGGAGGAACTTCGTGCACAGAAAAAGTAGCCTGATTCTCTGCTCGCTGTGTATTGTTTTTTCTGCTGCTGTTACCCCGGTTTTTGGGGGTGACTTGGAACCGTTATCGTCTGTTCCTGATGCAAAAAACAACCCCGTGACAGCTGAAAAAATAGAGCTTGGGAAAACACTCTTTTTTGACAGAAGACTTTCAGGCGACGGCACCATGAGTTGCGCCACATGTCATATACCGGATATGGCGTTTACGGATGGACAGGAAACTTCTCTCAGTTATCCGACAACAAAAAACTGGAGAAATTCTCCGACACTGATGAATGTCGCTTTTTTTAAAAGCCTCTTTCATGACGGACGAGCTGCCACCCTGGAAGAGCAGGCGCTGTTTCCCATGATGTCCTCTTTTGAAATGAATCTTAATCTGGATTATCTGGAAGAAAAAATCAGGATAGTGCCTGAATATAGGGCCGCGTTCCAGCGTGCATTTCACGATGACATAACCAGGGAGCGAATTGCCATGGCAATTGCAGCATTTGAACGGACACTTGTGTCAAAAAACGCTCCTATCGATGCCTATCTCAGAGGGAAAAAATCGGCACTTTCCCTACAAGCCAGGAAAGGGTATGCTATTTTTACCGGCAAAGGGAAGTGCGCTGACTGTCATTATGGAGCTCATCTCTCCGACGACAAGTTCCACGCCTTGAATGTGCCCGAAAACCCCGAACACGAAAATGATCCCCGTATCACGGCCACACGACGTTTTGTTGCAAAGATTTATCACTATGATGATTATAAAAATCTGACCCAGGATTTGGGCCGGTATCTTATTACCAAGGATGCAAAAGACTGGAGAGCCTTCAGAACGCCTTCATTACGTGAAATTGCAAAGACTGCACCGTACATGCATAATGGTACTCTCTCCACGATCGATGAAGTTATAGATTTTTTTAACGATGGAGGCGGAAAGGGAAATACTGCAGTAAAACCGCTCGATCTGAACAATAAAGAAAAACAAGAGCTCAAAACATTTCTTGTCGAAGCGTTGAGCGGAGAAAATGTAGTAGTTAAATATCCTGTTATCCCGTGAAATTGCGTTACATTTGCCCTGTTCCTTTAATTAATAAATAGTAAATCCCTTTGCATTTTTTGTATCTGATTAAATTTTTTAGGTATTACCCAAGTGAGTTCCCCGATAAGAGTTATTATAATATATTATTTATGTTATAGTATTATAATACCTTGAAATAAAATATTTTTTTGAATAAAAATGAAATTTTTTATAATTTTTATTATAAAATTAATGTATATCTGAGGCAATATTTTTTTTACAATATTATTGAAAAATAAAACTATTTACTGATGGTATATTTATTGCTTAATCTTATAAATTAATGATAAATGTATTCTTTTTTTTGATAATTTATCTAAGCAATCTTTTATTTCAACCGTAATTAAAATAAACTAAATTCAAATTTTTCTGAGCCATTTTTAACGGGCTTTTTTTTTGCCCAACCATTATGTCAATATAGACATAAAGAAAATAATTTTCTATTGAGAATGACGTCATTGCTTTCCTGTTTCAAGATAAATCACGTTTTAGAGGCGAAGAATGAAGCGAATTGTCACAGTTATTGCCGTATTGAGTATAGTTTTTATTCCGTTCCTATTGTCAGCAGAGGAAAGACTGCATCTCGCCGTAGCAGCAAATTTTATGCAGCCAATGCAAAAAATAACGGTTCTTTTTGAGAAAAAAACAAAGGTAAAAATTGAAACAACGTACGCTTCAACTGGCAAACTCTACAGCCAGGTCGTTAACGGAGCTCCCTACGATGTATTTCTTTCAGCGGATGAAGAAAGACCGAATCTGTTGTATCAAACAGGGATATCGGAAAAACCGTTTATCTATGCGAGAGGGCAAGTCATTCTCTGGAGTGTTCACAAGGAGTTTTGCAAGGCTGAAAACTGGAGTGAAGCCGTACGAAACAAAAAAATCAGGAAAATTTCCATCGCCAATGTCAAAACGGCCCCCTATGGCACAATGTCAATGATGGCCTTGCAGAAGGCAGGGCTTTGGGACTCTCTTCAGCCTAAAATGGTTTTTGCTCAGGACGTTGCTCAATCATTCCAGTATGCGTCTACCGAAAGCGTGGATCTGGGGTTTTGCGCGTTTTCAGCTGCATTTTCAGATGAAGGGAAAAAAGGGTGTTTTCATATAGTTCATGAAGCACCGATGGTTTTACAGGCAGCCTGTGTTGTAAAACAATCCAAGAACATCGCTGCAGCGAGGCAGTTTGTTGATTTTCTCGGTTCTTCCGAAGTGAATGCTATAAAAAAATCGTTCGGATATCAATAATATGGATTTTCTTTCTCTTTATCTTTCGCTCAAACTTGCATTCGTAAGCACCGTTGTGCTGATTATTATTACGATGCCTCTCGCGTATTGACTGGCGTACGTTCATTTCCCGGGAAAGTCTTTCCTGGAAGCCTTGATTAACCTGCCGATTGCTTTGCCGCCCACCGTTGTGGGATTTTATCTTCTTATAGTTCTGGGGCCTAAAGGAACCGTGGGCGGTCTCTGGGAGGCAGCGACGGGTTCGCCCCTGTTATTTACTTTTTTAGGGATTGCCATTGCGTCTGTTATTTACAGCCTTCCATTTGCGATTCAACCCATGAAGGCTGCTTTTCAAAAGATAGACCGCCGCCTTCTCGAAAGCGCCTACATTCTCGGCCTTTCACGTTTTTCCACCTTCGTCAAAGTGATTATACCGAACAGCTTTTCCGGAATTGCAGCATCGGCAATTCTTGTTTTTATTCACAGCATGGGAGCCTTCGGTGTCATTCTTATGCTTGGAGGCAGTATCCCGGGAGAAACGAAAGTGGCTTCCATCGCCATATACGAGGCTGTTGAATCGTTGAATTATCGGGAAGCCGGGCTGATGTCTCTGAGCCTTGTGCCGATTAGCTTCATTTTTCTTCTTCTTGTCAATTATCTTAACAAGGTCAAACACCATGGAGCTTAGGATAGATGTCAGTAAAAAGATGCCGCATTTTGATCTTCATGTTTCCTTTGTTTGTCCTGAGAACAAGATGCTTGTTCTCATCGGACCTTCCGGAGGTGGAAAGACAACCACACTTCGAATGATAGCAGGTCTTGAGAAGCCGGACAAAGGAACAATTGTGCATAATGGGGAAACATGGCTGGATGTGGAGCATTCCATTTTTGTTCCACCTCAGAAGCGCCGTCTGGGGTATGTATTTCAGGAATACATTCTGTTTCCACACCTGAATGTCTACGCGAATGCGGCTTTTTCCGCACCTGACAAGAATGAGGCGGAAGACTTATTGAAACTTTTCGGCATCTGGCATCTTCGTCATCGCAAACCGTATGAAATATCGGGAGGAGAGCGTCAACGGTGCGCCATATGCCAGGCATTGGCAAGACGGCCTCAGGCGCTTCTTCTCGATGAACCTTTTTCCGCTCTAGACATGATGACCAGAAACAGGCTCCGTGATGAGTTGAAAACGCTGAAGAAATCTCTCGGCCTTCCCATTGTGTATGTTACCCATGATGTGCATGAAGCTTCGTTTTTTGCCGACGATATCGTGCCTCTCGTCGATGGAAAAATCGACAAAAACTGGATATTACAGGCTCTTGCCCTTTCTGCTGCACCACAACAAAACATCAGGGATGAAAGCGGGGAAGCAGCCTTTTCTTTTTTATAAAGGATATGCTTTCAACAAAGATTTGTGATATCACCCGGTGTCGGCATCTATAAAGCGATATGATGAATCTATGATTTGGAGGTTATTGTGCGAGACGTAACAATCGGTCGTTATTCCTACGCTGAGTACCTGAATCTGGTGAAATCTTTTCACGGAAATACAGCGCCGGGCTTGATTATCGGCGGATTTATGGTGGATCATGCGCTGCGTCATTTACCGGAAGGCGAGTTTTTCGACGCTATCTGCGAAACAAAAGCATGTTTACCCGATGCTTTGCAGTTGTTGACACCCTGCACAATAGGAAATGGCTGGCTCAAGATACTGAACCAGGGGAGATTTGCACTGACACTATACGAGAAATATGGCGGCAAAGGTGTTCGTGTATATGTTGATATTCAAAAATTCGGCCCGTGGTCCAACATCAAGAATTGGTTCCTGAAGTTGCAGCCGAAACAGCAGCAGGATATCCATGTTTTACTGGAGGAGATTGGCAAGGCTCGCACGTCTATTCTGAGCATGAGTGAAGTGACTGTCAAGCAGAGGAACCTGAGCAAGAAAAAGAAGACTATTATTACAATCTGTCCTGTTTGCGGCGAAGCATATCGTGCGGTGTCTCCGGGAATATGTAAGGCGTGCAGCGGAGAACTGGCGTATTTAGATTCGGAAAAACGTATTCAAGAAAGTAAAAATAACAAAGGCCAGTGCCAGTGTTCCGCCGTGCCTTTGGAAAAAGCAATCGGCCGCCGTCTGTTGCATGACATGACACGCATCATTCCGGGGCAGGAAAAAGGCGCGGCTTTTCAGCGTGGCCAGACAATTACTTCTGACGATCTCGGCCGTCTTCAGGAAATGGGAAAACTGAATGTCTACATTGAGGATGAGCAGCAACACAATCCGGAATGGGTGCACGAGGATGAAGTGGCCCTTGCGTTTGCCGGGGCAATGGCCGGTGAAGGCGTTTCCTTTTCGAGCAAGCCGCGCGAGGGAAAAGTAAATCTGATGGCAGCCAGAAAAGGTCTGCTGGTTGTTGATAAAAACCGGTTGATTTCTTTTAACACACTTCCCGACGTCGTCTGTGCCTCCCGACGTAGCTATTCCTTGGTCAATCAGGGTGATAAACTGGCGGGAGTCAAGGCAATTCCGCTGCATCTTCATCACGATTATTTTCACAAAGCATTGGAACTCTTGAAAGGGGACCCCCTTTTTGAAGTTCATCCCTTGCGAAAGGCAAAAGTCGGCATACTGGTCATCGGCACGGAGATTTTCCAAGGGTTGGTGAAAGACAAATTTATACCGCTTATCAGCCGCAAGATCAGGCATTATGAGGGGGAGGTCGTTCAAACGAAGATTGTACCGGACGATTCCAATGCAATCAGCCAGGCCGTTGGTGAGCTGAGCGCCTGCGGAATTGACCTCTTGGTGACTACCTCCGGACTTTCCGTGGATCCCGATGATGTAACAAAACAAGGATTACATGATGCGGGAGTATCGGACATGCTCTACGGAATGCCGGTGGTGCCGGGTGCCATGACGCTGGTGGCGCGACTCGGTCAAATCCAGGTGATAGGGGTTCCTGCTGGGGCGCTGTATTTTAAAACAACCGGATTCGATCTTTTGCTGCCCCGACTACTTGCAGGCAAACTTCCTACCCGCGAGGATTTGGCGTACCTTGGTCATGGAGCGTTTTGTCTGGAATGCGATGTATGTCGGTTCCCGCAATGCACCTTCAGCAGATAAGTATGTTATATGTGAAAAAAAAGGTCTGCTGCCTGATGCAGTTGATATCATATTTTATTGTGCGAAATGAGGTCCTGTAATGAATCATGCTGAAAATAAAATGTCGGTCATGGAAGATCTGGTGGATGGCATCATTGAGAAAAAACCGCACACCAAGGACATTATCAATGCCTTCAGACCCATCCTTGTTGAACGGGTCCGTCTTGTGGAAGAATTAGAATTGAAACCCGCGGGTGCGCTGAAAATCGATGAGACACAAGCAAAGACAGGGAAGCCTATGATACAACAGGTAAAGCTGTTTTTGCCGGAAGATCCTTGGCAGCAGATTGCCGGTGCGATGATACCCGCGATACACCGGGGTTTCCTCGGACTGCGTGAAGACCTGAATAAACTGGAAAGCTTGATACAAAAGGGAAACATCAACCTGTTCGACTATTTTAAAGACTATGCGGTAAATGGTGAAGCAACCATTACCCAATGGGTCAAGGATTGGGGAATCGGATCGCCATCCATAATTTTTTTGCTGAAAAATATGATGCGAGTCGTTCTTGAAAAAAGAAAACGTGAATTCGACTGGCAAGATATTGCATGGGAAAAAGGGTATTGTCCCTTTTGTGGAACACTTCCGACCATTGCGACGATCAAGGAAAAAATAGCTGAACAATGGCTCCATTGTTCTACGTGCGGCCATGATTGGAAATATGAGCGGTTATTATGTCCGGGCTGTGAGCACGAAGGTCAACAAGAGACTGATTATTTCTTTATTGAAGACAAGGACCGGGAGGCAGCATTTGTTTGCGAAACCTGTAAACGGTATTTGATAACCTTGAATCGCGTCAGTGATATTAATGTTCGTGATCTGGACCTTTCCGCAATCAGCCTTATCCATCTGGACTTAATTATGCAGGAAAAAGGTTTTCAGCCCATGTGCGTCAGTGTGTGGAATGTTTTCTAAGCATAAATAAACGGCCAGTTTTCCAACCTGCAGAACCCACAAAAATTAATATGTTATTTTTAGCATAACATGTTAATTTTATTACGTTTTTTATCAAAAACTTCTTGACTCTTTCGCACGAAAAGCATATAAGAAAACAAATTTAATATGTCTTTAGTGACATATTATTTTAATATAAGGAGGCTCTATGGCGTTATCGAGAAGAGGGTTCTTGGCCATGAGCGGCTCAATAGGATCGGGAATAGCTCTGTCTTCCCTGGGTATCAACCTGAATCCTGTGAAAGCTCATGCGGAAGAACTCAGTAAGATGGACAGAGTCAAGAACGCAAAACAGGTAAGCACCATCTGTTGCTACTGTTCCGTGGGATGTGGCCTTATCTGCAGCGTTGACAAGCAGACGGGGAAGATTTTCAATATAGAAGGCGACCCCGCCCATCCGATCAATGAAGGTTCGCTCTGCGCAAAAGGTGCAGGTTTCTTCGATTTGACGCAAGCGAATAAGCACCGGCTCACGAAAGTCCAGTACCGAGCGCCCTACAGCGACAAATGGGAAGAGAAGGATTGGGACTGGGCAATTAATCGGATAGCACGCCTCGTGAAGGATTCTCGCGACAAAGGTTTCGTCATCAGAAACAGCAATGGTGAGTTGGTCAATCGAGCAGAAACCATTGCCCACCTCGGCAGCTCCAATGTTGATAATGAAGAATGCTGGCTGATGACAGCCAAGGCACGGGCCCTGGGCATGGTCTATATCGACCACCAGGCCCGGGTTTGACACAGCCCCTCGGTAGCGGCTCTGGGAGAGTCGTTCGGACGCGGTTCGATGTCGAATCATTATATAGATCTGAAGAACAGTGATGTAATCCTCATTATGGGGAGCAATGCTGCAGAGCACCACCCAATCGCTTTCAAATGGATTCTACGCGCTAAGGAAAGAGGCGCAAAAATCATCCATGTCGATCCCCGATACACAAGGACTTCTGCACGCTGCGATTATCATGTACCCTTGCGCTCCGGAACAGATATTGCTTTTCTGGGCGGCATGATCCATTACATTCTCAACCAGAACAAATATTTTAAAGACTACGTTCTCAACTACACGAATGCCTCCTTCATCGTCAGTAAGGATTTCGCGTTCAAGGACGGCCTTTTCTCCGGCTACGACAAACAAAAACGGAAATACAACAAAGACACCTGGGTGTTCGATAAGAATGAAAAGGGAATGCCTAAACGCGATATGACTCTGAGCGATCCCCAATGTGTGTTCCAACTGATGAAGAACCACTACTCACGGTATACCCTCGACAAAGTCTCCAGTGTCACCGGCGTCAGCAAGGAAAATCTAACGAAGGTTTATGCTGAGTACAGCTCTACCGGTGTGCCGAACAAGGCTGGAACGGAATGTTATGCCTTGGGCTGGACGCACCATACCACGGGTAGCCAGATCATACGGACCATGTCCATGATCCAGCTCCTTCTGGGGAACATGGGAATTGCCGGCGGCGGCGTGAATGCGCTTCGCGGTGAACCGAACGTGCAGGGGTCTACGGATCACGCCATCCTCTACAATGTGCTGCCAGGTTACCTGAAGATGCCCGCGGCTTCCCAGGACACGCTGGAAAAATACCTGGAAAAATGCACCCCGAAAACAAAAGACCCGCAGTCAGCGAATTACTATTCGAACTACCCGAAGTTTTTCGTGAGCTTCCTCAAAGCCTATTTCGGCAACAAAGCGACAAAGGAAAATGGGTTCGGGTATTCATGGCTGCCCAAGCTCGACGACGGAAAGCATTACTCCATCCTTCATCTTTTCGACAGAATGTATGAAGGAAAGATAAGTGGACTGTTCGCTGTCGGGACCGACCCGGCAGTCAGTACCCCTAATAGCACCAAGGTCCGCAAGGCTCTGGAGAAGCTTGATTGGCTCGTAGGTGAGAATATATTCGATAACGAGACTCACTCCTTCTGGCATGGTCCTGGTGTCGACCCGAAAAAAGTCAAAACCGAATGCTTCCTGCTTCCTGCAGCGGCCACTATGGAAAAGGAAGGGAGCCAGAGCAACAGCGGCCGCTGGGTGCAGTGGAAGTATAAGGCAGCGGAAGCACCGGGAGACGGCCTCGCAGTGGGAGAGATCACCATCAAGATCATGGCGGCGATTAAGGCGCTGTATGCAAAAGAAGGCGGTGTGCATCCGGAGCCCATTCTGAACTTCAAATGGGATTACACGGACGCGAAGGGAAAATATGATGCCCTGAAAATCTCAAAACAAATCAACGGATATTTCCTCAAAGACACAGTCATTGATGGAGTCTCATACAAGAAAGGTCAGACACTCCCGAGCTTTGGCATGCTCAAAGACGATGGGTCCACTTCGAGCGGTAACTGGGTCATGGCCGGAAGCTTCGATGAAAAAGGCCTGAACAAAATGGCCAAACGCGGGAAGGACGATCCTACAGGCCTCGGTTTATATCCGAACTGGGCTTATGCTTGGCCGGTCAACCGACGCATCATTTACAATCGCGCTTCTTGTGATATCAACGGCAAGCCATACAATCCCAAAAGAAAACTTTTGGAATGGACCGGAGACAAGTGGGTGGGTGACGTTCCCGACGGGCCTTGGCCACCCCAGGCAAACAAAGAAAAGGGTAAATATCCGTTCATCATGAAAGCGGATGGACTCGGCGCTCTCTTCGGGCCCGGTATGGCTGAAGGACCATTCCCTGAGCATTATGAGCCTCTGGAAGGCCCTTTGGCAAAGAACCCCCTGTCCGGTCAGTTGATCAATCCGGTCGTAGAAATCTTCAAGAGCGATCTGGACAAAGTGGCCAATGCGGACAGTAAATTCCCCTATGTTTGCACGACGTATTCCTGCACTGAACACTGGTGTTCAGGTGCGTTGACCCGATGGCAGGCATGGCTTCTGGAGATGCAGCCCGAGCTGTATGTTGAGATTGGAGATCTCCTAGCCAAGGAAAAAGGGATCAAGAATGGCGAAAAGGTGAAAGTGTCCTCCATTCGCGGTGAAGTGAAGTGCGTCGCCATGGTGACAAAACGGTTCAAGCCTTTTACCGTGGAGGGAAAAACCGTCCATCAAGTGGGTCTTCCCTTTAATTACGGATGGTTATTCCCCGAAGATGGCAGTGACAGCACGAACTTCCTGACCCCAACCGTTGGTGATGGGAACACCTTCTGTCCCGAATACAAGGCCTTTATGGTTAACGTGGCGAAGGCATAGGAGAATATAAAACATGAAAGGCATAGAGCTCGTTAAACTGATAGACACGACAAAATGCACTGCTTGCAGAGGCTGCCAGGTCGCCTGTAAACAGTGGAATGAAATGCCCGGACTGGGCACCAAGAACTGGGGCAGCTACCAAAATCCGCCTAATTTACAATGGAACACCTGGACGCTGGTGCGTTTCCAGGAGTATGTAAACCAGAAGGGTGAATTCAACTGGCTGTTCAGAAAAGACGGATGCATGCATTGCACCGATGCGGCCTGTGTCAAGGTATGTCCGACGAAAGCGCTCTACTATTCTGAATACGGTGCGGTTGGGTTGAAAACTCAACTTTGCAACGGCTGCAAGGAATGCGTGGCCGCCTGTCCCTTTGAAGTTCCCAAGTACAACAAGGCAAAAGACAAAGTTACCAAATGTGACCTTTGCTTGGCTAGAATTCGGGACGACCAGCATCCCTCCTGTGTTAAATCCTGTCCTACAGGAGCCTTGACCATCGGCCCGAAAGACGCCATGATCCAAAAAGCCTATGATCGTGTCAAAGAACTCGGAGGCGATGCCAACGTGTACGGCGACAAGTTTGTGGGCGGCACGCATGTGCTGTATGTCCTGAATGAAAAAGCGGAAGCGTATGACGCATTGCCGAAGAGCCCTTCAGTTCCACTGCCGATTACGATTTGGAAGGATATTCTGAAACCGCTCAGCATTATTGCGACGGGCGGCGTCGTGGCGGGTGCGATTCTGCATTATCTCCTTCACGGACCGAAGAGACCGGATGACCATGGTGAAGGCAAGAAGGAAGGGGGGAACTAATCATGAAAAACGGATTGATTCAAGCTACCTCCGCATATGAGAGAAAGGTCCATTGGACGCTGGCCATTTCCTGTCTGGTCCTGTGTGTTTCCGGCATGGCGATGATGTTTCAGTCATTGAACTTCATTGCAAGTGCTATGGGCGGCATGGTCGCCACCAAGTATATTCATAATTTCACGGGTATCGTTTTTACGGTGGCCCTTGTTATGTCAATTAAAATGTGGTGGCACGAGGCAGGTTCTTTCTCCATGCCAGAGGATTTTGAATGGATGAAGGTTGCCGGAGGCTATTTATGGGACGCGAAAGTTCCTGAAGTAGGCAAGTACAACCCCGGACAGAAGATGTTTTTTCTGGTTGTGGCCTTGTTCGGCGCAGTCATAGTCATAACAGGATTCATCATGTGGTTTCCGCTGATGTTTCCGACCTGGCTGGTGCGATGGATGTTTGTCCTCCATGTCTTGGGATTCACGGTTATCTTTCCTTTCTTCTTTGTGCACCTCTATCTGGGAACCATAGGCTCACCCGGTTCGCTGCAAGCAATGACGAGCGGCTGGGTTACGCGGCCGTGGGTCAAGAAGCATCATCCCAAGTGGCTCAAGGAAATGGAAGAAAAAGGCACTTTGATAGTCTCAGACGGGAAAAAATAATATACTATCCTGAGTAACGATATGCTGTGGCAAGCAAAGAGCACCGTTCGTAATAGACGGTGCTCTTTGCATTTTACGATCAGTATTAGGCAACTGGGCTTTAAACGAGTCAGAACCAATCATTTTGAATGGAATTTTTTATTATGCGATAAACTTTGCTAAACTTGCCGACGGTTTACCGCATTTGTTCGAATTCAGCTATTTTCTTGCATATCACAGCCAAAAAATGAGATAATTAAAAAGTTTGCGCTATGGTTGTATCAGCAGAATGAATAGTGATTCCTGTCCAGGCGGCAGCATCCATCATATCGGAATCTGAAAGGGCTGCATATGGAGATTAGATTCAAAGTGTGGTATGAGAATGAAGGAAAGGTCATCTTCGGGGGTGGGCGCAGAGAACTGTTGAAAGCAATAGATAAATACAACAGTCTTCATGCCGCGTCAAAGCACATGAAGATGTCTTACCGCGCAGCATGGGGGAGGCTCAGGGCGTCCGAGGAGCGGTTGGGCATGAAACTCGTCGAGTCCCATCCGCCAAAACGAGAACTTCAGCTGACCGCAGAGGCACGATTGTTGCTTAACAAGTTTGACAGATTGGATCAGGAAATCCGCGATCTCCTCCAAAAGATCGGCCACGAAGTTTTGCCCGTAAAAAAATGTAAACCCTCTGAGGCTCCACCTTCAGATTAGCAGTATGCATGGTTCTTCCTAGTCGCGTACGCCGTGCGTTGTCGCTTTTAATCGAGCACGGTCCTTTCCAAACGGTTCGTTTGAGGTTAAAAATGAAGAATATAATGCAGAAAAAATTCTCTGTTAAACGATTCCACGCTGATGGCCAGGATGGTGGGTGGCGCGACGAGTTCGCAGAAGTGGCGGTTGAGGCCCCCCTGACGATTGATATTGAAGGTTTAAACTCTTACACAACACTGTGCAGCCCTGGAGACAAGCGCTCCATGGTTGTGGGTTTCCTGTTCACCGAAGGAATAATACAACATGTTGACGATATTGCTGTACTCGCTGAATGCGCGGACAATCCGGATATAATTCGCGTCAGACTTAGTAAAACTGCGCAGGATAACGCGAGTATCTCCCGCCGTAATATGATGATTGTCTCATCATGCGGACTTTGCGGCACGGTTGACATACACAAAAAAATAGCCGCTCTTCCCCCTGTTGACAATACGCTTCGCGTAGATACGAATATCATGAATCGTATGATGGACCTGCTCTACAGTAAACAGACGGTACACAAACAAACCGGAGGCACTCACGCGATTCTGATCTTTGATGCGAAGGGCAATATGCTCTCCTTTGCTGAGGATATCGGCAGACACAATGCCTTGGACAAGGCAATTGGACAGGGCCTGCTCACTGGTTCTGCCATCAAGGGGAGTGGGGCTGTTTTTTCCGGGAGAGTCAGTTTCGACATGGTGGCAAAATGCAGCAGGGCCGGAATTGAGGTAGTGCTTGCGGTGTCAGCGCCGACTTCGCTTGCCCTGAATACAGCATCGGCTTGCGGCATTACGATTTGCGCTTTTGTCCGGAACGGCGGTGCAACGCTCTATACGCACCCTGAACGGATCAAACACGCCTGATATCTTCTCCGTAGTCTTTCAATGCGATACTTTTCTCCTGCATTCTATCAATCATTCGAGTTTTCCCGCCATAGAGAGTAGTTATTTATTTTTCCTATAGTTCGTTTTTAATAATATTAATTATAACTATAATTTTTTTTATAATTTCATTTGCCGTCTTAAAATACTGTCGTCAGAGTATTTTTAGTATTTTTTCATTTTTTTAAAGATTTAATCTTAAAAGAGTCAACAAGTGTGTTTTTTTTAACATGGTATATTTATTGCTTGTATAAAACATAAAATTCTTTTTATTTTACAATGCATTATGTCATTATTGACATATTGACAAACATCAGTAAATTGAGTAATTATGCGTGGTTAGTATTGGATTTATTGTTTATTTCATCGCGCAATACGCCAAAAATTACTTTCAATGAAATGGAAATCAAGTTTAAATAAAAAATTTTGCATAAAACAGTTTGTTGTGATTATCTTTTTTGACTAAATTTGAAAGGGGGCGTTCTGCGTAATAGCTGTTTTTCTATTTTGTAGAGCTACTTTTTTATATAAAGGAGATTATTGAACATGAGTGTATCAAGAAGAGACTTCTTGAAGCTGACAGGGGGTACTCTTGCTCTCAGCACGGTGGGTGTTACGCTTTCTCCCGAAGAAGCGGCTGCCCAAGAGCTGAGAATCAAGGAAGCAAAACAGACAACCACGGTCTGTCCTTACTGTTCAGTCGGATGCAGCATTCTTGTCCATACCAAAGACGGCAAGGTCATCAACGTTGAAGGCGACCCGGACAGCCCTATTAACGAAGGGGCGCTCTGCCCGAAAGGCTCATCGTTGTTTCAGATGGCTAACAATGAGACCCGTTTGCGAAAGCCCCAGTATCGAGCGCCTGGCGCAACTGAATGGAAAGAAGTGGAATGGGACTGGGCCTTAAACCAGATAGCACGGAAAGTTAAAGATTCACGCGATAAATCGTTCCGTACGACCGCAAAAAATAAAATCAAAGAAAAAAGACCGGACGGCACGGAAGTCATGGTTGAAAAAGACTTTGTCGTCAACCGGACTGAAGGCATTGCCCATATCGGCAGCGCGGCCCTTGATAATGAAGAGCTGTATATAATTCAGAAACTTGTCCGCTCCTGGGGCCTCACTTACATAGAACATCAGGCCCGTATTTGACACTCCGCAACTGTAGCGGCTCTGGCAGAGTCGTTTGGACGCGGTGCAATGACGAATCACTGGGTTGACCTTCGTAACGCGGATGTTATCCTCGTTATGGGTTCGAACCCCGCAGCAAACCATCCGGTCGCAATGAAATGGATCATGAAGGCCAGGGAACAACGCGGCGCAAAGCTTGTTGTCGTAGACCCCCGGTTTACACAGACCGCGGCCAAGGCCGACTTCTACACATCGCTTCGCTCCGGGACGGATATTGCGTTCCTGGGCGGGATGATCAAGTATATCATCGATAACAATCTCTATTTCAGAGATTATGTCGTGAATTATACGGACGCTTCCTTCCTCGTAAACCCCGACTTCAAACTTACGGCGGAACTTGACGGCGTATTTTCCGGTTATGACGAGAAGACCCGCAAGTACGATAAGGCGACATGGAACTTCCAGATGGATGCGAATGGTCTTCCGAAGAAGGATCCTTCTCTTAAAAATCCGAACTGCGTGTTCCAACTCCTGAAAAAACAATACGCACGATATACGATTGACAAGGTCGTGGCCATCACCGGCACGCCCAAAAACCAGCTTCTGGAAGTGTACAAAATCATGGGTTCCACCGGCAAGCCGAACAGAGTGGCGACGGAGTGCTACGCCATGGGCTGGACCCAGCATACCGTGGGCGTCCAGAACATCCGCGCGATGGCCATTATCCAGATGCTGCTCGGCAACATGGGTATGGCAGGCGGCGGCATCAACGCCATGCGGGGCGAGGCCAATGTCCAGGGCTCCACGGACTACGGGCTCCTCTTCCATATTCTTCCCGGCTATAATGCGACGCCTACTGCTTCGCTCGTAGACCTTAAGGCGTATAATGACAAGAACACACCAAAGACCAAAGAACCAAAAAGTGTCAATTGGTGGGGCAACAGGCCGAAATATATCGCCAGCTACCTGAAGGCGATCTACGGCGAGAAGGCGACCAAAGAAAATGATTTTGGCTATGCTTGGTTGCCCAAGGTCGACGAAGGTGCTAATTACTCCTGGTTGAACCTGTTCGACCAGATGTTCAAGGGCAAGTTCGAAGGCTTCTTTGCATGGGGCCAGAACCCCGCCTGCTCAGGGGCAAACTCCAACAAGACGAGAATGGCGCTTTCCAAGCTTAAATGGATGGTGAATGTCAATCTCTATGACAACGAGACCGGGTCTTTCTGGAGAGGACCGGGCATGAACCCCAAGGAAATTCAAACCGAAGTCTTCATGCTTCCCTGCGCTTCCTCCATTGAGAAGGAGGGCAGCATCAGCAATTCCGGCCGTCTTGCACAGTGGAGATACAAAGCCATCGAACCGATCGGAGAGTCCCTGCCTGATGCCGAGATTCTTAATGAGCTTTACTTCCGGGTCAAGGACCTTTATTTGAAGGAAGGCGGAAAATTCCCTGCACCGATCGTGAACCTGAGTTGGTCGTACGGCAAGCCCGGACATGACGGTAAGATCGGCCATATCGACGTGCGTAAGATCGCCCTTGAAATAAACGGCTACTTCACGGCGGACGTATATGATAAGGCCGGCAAACTGGTCGGCAAGAAGGGAGAATTAGTCCCGAATTTTGTCAGCCTTCAGGACAACGGAACAACAGCATCCGGCAACTGGCTCTATTGTGGAAGCTTTACCCAGAAAGACGGCAAAATAACCAATAATTTGATGAGACGCGGCAAGACAGACCCCACAGGCCTTGGGCTCTATCCGGAATGGGCGTGGGCCTGGCCGCTGAACCGTCGCATCATTTACAACCGGGCATCCGTGGACCCCAAGGGAAATCCATGGGATCCCAAGCGCGCCGTACTCAAGTGGAATGCAACGAAGCTCAATCCCCAGACCGGAAAAGCTGGTGTGTGGGAAGGAGATATTCCCGATGGACCGGCCGCACCCTTGTTGTCCGAAGGGGGCAAGCTGCCGTTCATAATGAAGGCGGATGGCGTCGGCTCCATATTCGGAGCAGGACTTGCTGACGGGCCGTTCCCCGAACACTATGAACCGCTCGAATGCCCGATCCAGGAAAATCCGATGTCCAAAAAACAGCGGATTAATCCGACAACCAAGATATTCTACAGCGGCAAGGAAGGCGACCTGCAGGAAGACGCTTTTGCCTCCTGTGATCTCAGGTATCCCATTATCTGCAGCACATACCGCAATACCGAGCACTGGCAGACCGGCCTCATGACGCGCCATTGCTCATGGCTGCTCGAAGCCCAGCCGCAGATGTGGGTGGAGATGAGCCAGGAACTGGCCAAAGAAAAAGGCATCAAAAACGGTGAGAAAGTGAACGTCACCTCAGCCCGCGGCACCCTTTGGGCCATTGCGATTGTGACCGACCGTTGGAAACCGTTCAAGGTTATGAACCAGACGGTGCACGAAGTAGGCATTCCGTGGCACTTCGGATGGCAGTTCCCAACAGACGGCAGCGGCGGCGACAGTGCCAATATTCTCACGCCGACAATCGGTGATCCTAACACCATGATTCCCGAATCAAAAGCATTCATGGTGAATATAGAAAAGGCAAGGGGGTGACACCATGGCTAAGATGACGTTACTTGTCTCTCCAGAATTATGTATAGGCTGCCGCGCGTGCCAGATTGCCTGCAAATCATGGAATCAGCTTCCGGCGGAAAAGACAAAAAACAACGGGACGTATGAAAATCCTCCCGATCTGAGTGCGGTAAACTTCAACAAGATCAAGTTTGCAGAAATCCCTTCAGAGAAGAATCCGGCGAGGTGGCTTTTTGTGAGCCAGCGCTGCATGCACTGCGAGGAAGCGGGCTGTATGAAGATATGTCCGACTCCCGGCGCGCTGACCAGGTCCAAGACCGGTGCCGTGGTGACCAACAAGAACAAATGCGTGGGTTGCCACCTCTGTCTTGCCGGATGTCCTTTTAATGTTCCGCGCTATGGCAAAGACGGTAAACTGGCCAAATGTACGCAGTGTGCTGACCGGATGGAGCACGGGCTTATTCCGTCCTGCTCCAAGACCTGTCCCACCGGCGCAATTGCCTTCGGCGATCGCGATGCCATGATTGCCAAAGCCAGGAAAGCAGGTTACGAAAAGATATATGGAGAGACCGACCTCGGAGGTCTCGGAGCTCTTTTTGCATTTAAAGACGCCCCGAAGATTTATGGCTATGAAGACAAACCGGCCATCAATGAAATGGTCATATTCTGGCATAAATTCCTCAAACCGGCATCCTGGATTGGAATTGGCGGTGTGGCTGTCCTTTCCGCCCTTCATTATTTAACGGTAGGGCCGCATAAGGCAGAGGATCCTTATAAGGACAAGGAGGAAAAAAATGAAACTAAATGATAGGGACCTCATCAGGAAAGAACCTCCCTTTGTAATAATAAACCATTGGGTGCTGGCCATCAGCTGCATTCTACTGACGATCAGCGGGTTTGCTTTTCTTTACCAAATAGAATGGGTGGCTGTGTTTTTTGGCGGCTTTAACGCCATGAAATACGTCCATAACTGGCTCGGTGTTATTTTCACGATCTCACTTATCGTGACCATGCCGACCTGGCTCAAGGAATGCACCACGTACGATAAAGATGATATTGCATGGATCAAGGTCGCGGGCGGTTATCTGAGCCACAAGGTTGCAATTCCTCCGATGCACAAGCTGAACACAGGACAGAAACTGGCCTATCTCGGCGTGCTTGGCATGGGTTTTGGCATTGCTGCCACGGGTTTTGTCATCTGGCTTTTCCCGACAAACCAGACGCTGATGATTTTGTCGCATTTTCTGCATAACGCGTGCTTTGTCGGTATTGCCGTGTTCATCCCGGTCCATGTGTATCTTGGAGCCATTGCAAACCCTGGTACCATGCGCATCATGATTTCTGGCACAGTGCCGGTTTGGTGGGCCAGAAAAAAATCTCCGAAATGGATCCAGGAAGTTGAAGAAGGAAGGTCGCATTAAACTTGCCCATATCGACTGTAGTCGATTAAAAAAATCGTAATGCATACACTGTAAGGAAGGCATCGAACTATTTGGTGCCTTCCTTTTTTTGCAGTAGCGAGTAAATGACATATATTGTTTTAATTTCAGTTCTTATTTCGTTTTCCTCTCTGCGCACAGGCAAAGCAACTCACCAGCATTTTATTGTGATAAAACAACGTGCTTTATAAGAGTGAAACTACTTGACTAATACCGTGCTCCATGCTATCAATAAACGTCAATCTAATGAATGAGGTATTAGCAATGCGCATATTGAAATTATGTACCATTTTCTTCTTTCTTGTGTTTTCATTTCCCGCTCTCTCGGGTGCCCGTGCTGCATCCGACACCCTGGCCCCTCTCGTAAAAAAGCTCATGCCCTCTGTTGTGAATATTTCGACAAAACAGGTTATTAAGGCAAGGCCTCAGTCTCAATTCGGCGATCCCCAGATGGACCAGTTTTTTCACCGGTTTTTCGGAAACGGTCCCCGGCAGGACCAGGTGCGCCAGAGCCTTGGTTCAGGATTTCTCATCAGCGCTGACGGCTATATTCTAACGAACAATCATGTCGTTGACAAAGCTACTGATATCAAAGTTTCCCTTGCAGACGGCAGAATCTTTGACGCTAAGCTGGTAGGAAAATCACCGGACATTGATATCGCTTTGATAAAAATTGAAGCACACGGACTTCCAAGCGCCATGCTGGGCAATTCGGACGCAGCAGAAGTGGGAGACATGGTCATTGCCATAGGCAACCCTTTCGGCCTGTCGCATACAGTCACCTCAGGCATCATTTCGGCAAAAGGACGCGTAATAGGAATTGGGCCATACGATAACCTCATCCAGACCGATGCAGCCATTAACCCTGGAAACAGTGGGGGTCCGCTTTTCAACAGCAATGGAGAAGTATTGGGAATAAATACTGTTATTATCGCCAGCGGACAAAATTTGGGTTTTGCTATCCCGATTACGATGGTGAAGGAAGTTTTGCCCTCTATCAAGGCAAAAGGGAGACCGGATATGGGCTGGCTCGGCGTTGAAGCACAGCCGGTCACTCCTGATCTTGCAGCAGCATTCGGTTTACCGGAACCCGTTGGGGCTGTCGTCACCCGCGTTACGAAAGGCGGCCCTGCAGAAAAGGCGGGTTTGAAACGAGGAGATGTAATTGTTGAACTTGATGGAAAAAAGATCCTTGTTCCAGCTGAGCTGCCGAGAATGGTTGCTTTTGGACATATTGGCAAAGCAGTAACGCTTAAAATAATCCGCCAGAACAAAGCCCAGGAGATCAGAGCCGTCATTGAGCTGAGGCCGGAGCAATAGCTGTCACTGGAACCCGGAACGATTCCGTATGGCAAATATTTTGAATTCCAGCACTATATTTTGAGGTGAGTTATGTTCGGTCTTGGATTACCGGAAATAATTGTAATTTTTGTGATTGCCCTGATCGTTTTCGGACCGAAGAAGTTGCCCGATCTCGGCAAATCCATCGGTCGTGCCATAGCAGATTTTAAAAAAGCATCTGAAGACTTCCAGGAAACCGTCCGATCTGAGATGAAAGAAGTAGAAAAAACTGCCGGCGTCGATGAGTTGAAGAAACTCAAAGAATTTGACATCACGGCTCACAGCCAACCGGAGCCGGAAAAGCCGCCGATTGAACAAGAGCCAACAGCTAAACCAAAGGAGAAGAAATCAGGGGAGGCCAAGAAGAATGTCTGATGATGAATTGCAGATGCCTTTCTGGAGCCACCTTGCAGAACTGAGAAAAAGAATTATATGGTCGCTTGTCGGCGTTCTTATAGGGTTCGGGATTTGTTTTAACTTTTCGGAAGACTTGCTAAGGCTGCTTATGTGGCCTATGAATGTCAAATTGACGATCATAACGTCCTTCCCGTTTCTTTCAGCTACCCCTGCGGAAGTCCAGCAAAAACTGCACTACACCACGCTGATTGAACCGTTCTGGACGCACCTTAAGATTGCTCTTATTGCAGGGGTAATGCTTGCTTTTCCGGTTGTCATGCACCAAATATGGATGTTCATAGCACCGGGATTACTTCCAAAAGAACGTCGCTATGCCGGCGTTTTCGTCATTTTTTCGACTCTTTTTTTCGCGATCGGCGTTCTCTTTTGCTTTTTCCTTTTACTGCCCTTTGCCGTCCCGTTTTTACTAACGTATAAAACTGATAACCTTGTTGCCATCATCAGACTTGGCGACTATACTGATTTTGTTATGAAGTTCCTCCTGGCAAGCGGTCTCGTATTTGAGCTTCCGCTTGTTATAGTCCTCCTGAGCCGCATGGGAATTGTAAGCCCAAACTGGCTTGCTAAATACCGAAAATATGCATTCCTGGCGTCCTTTATTCTGGGCGCCATTCTGACGCCTACTCCTGATGTATTTAATCAGACATTGATCTCCATTCCGATTTACATCCTGTACGAGGCGGGGATTCTTTTAGCTCGTATCTTTGGCAGAAAAAAGAAATCCGAAACAACAAAACCGACGGAGACAGAGCCTTGAAAACGGTCTCGTTCGTTGCTGCAGCTTCAAACAGCGGCAAAACCACACTGATCGAAAAAATTGTGGCCCGTCTCAAAACAAAAGGGTTGCGTGTTGCGGTCGTGAAACATGCTTCTGCAGGTTTTGATCTGGACAAGCCGGGCAAGGATTCCTGGCGGTTCAGCCAGGCAGGTGCAGATGCAGTCATCCTTGTAAGTCCGGAGCGTCTGGCCCTTATAAAAACAATTGAGCGGGAGCCAACACCGGAAGAAATCAATCGACTGGCCCTGGATGCGGATATTATTATCCACGAGGGATTCAAAAAGACGATAAAAAACAAAATCGAAGTTTTCCGGCAGGGCATATCCGGTAAACAACCGATTTGCCAGAATGACTCCAGCTTTATTGCGCTTGTGAGCGACAAGCCGTTTACTCTGCCCATCCCCAGATTCGACATCAACGATGTCGACGGAATCACTTCTTTTCTCCTTACCCATCCAGAAACGTAATAGTATTGCTGCCGGATATAGTTTCATGAAAAGGTTCCCATTGACTTTCACAGGCGTTTTCTATATGGTACCCGCGTAAAGCAGTAACTCTGAACGACAGGTGGATACTATGTCAGGAGCACGTTCCAAAAAATTATTTCGTGAATCAAGCACGCTTATCCCCGGCGGAGTAAACAGCCCTGTGCGGGCGTTTCGTTCTGTCGGCGGAGGTCCTTTGTTTATTCAGAAAGCAAAAGGATCCAAAATCTATGACGTTGACAATAAAACGTATATTGACTATGTCCTGTCCTGGGGGCCAATGATCCTCGGTCATGCTCATCCCCGTGTGACTGATGCACTCAAGAAGGCGATTGAAAAAGGAACAAGTTATGGCGCGCCTACCGAGCTTGAAAGCAGACTAGCTAAGCTCGTTAAGAGTGCTTGCCCGTCCATCGCAATGCTACGGATGGTGAGTTCGGGCACTGAGGCAACGATGAGTGCTATTCGAGCGGCGCGAGGTTTTACCGGCAGGGATAAAATCCTGAAATTCGAAGGCTGTTATCACGGCCATGCAGACAGCCTGCTTGTAAAAGCCGGGAGCGGAGTGGCCACCTTCGGTCTGCCGGACAGTCCCGGAGTTCCGGCGGACCTGGCAAAACTTACCTTAACGGCCTCATACAATGATCTTGAGCAGGTAAAAGAAATCATTTCGCGCAATGAAGAGCAGATTGCCTGCATTATTGTAGAACCGGTTGCAGGAAATATGGGATGTGTGTTGCCAGAGCATGGTTTCTTGCTGGGATTGCGCAAGTTATGCGATCAGCACGGCATTGTTTTGATCTTTGACGAAGTGATGACGGGTTTTCGGGTCTCCTACGGCGGCGCACAGAAACTTTACGGCATCAAGCCTGATCTCACCTGCCTTGGTAAAATAATCGGCGGGGGGCTTCCTGTAGGTGCGTACGGCGGCAAACAGGAGATCATGGAAAAAATTGCACCGATGGGGCCGATTTATCAAGCCGGCACTCTTTCGGGAAACCCGCTGGCCATGACAGCAGGGTTGGAGACTCTTACCATTCTTGCAAAACCCGGCGTGTATGCCAAACTCGAAGAATTGTCAAAAGAACTTCAGAACGGTCTGGTTGCGGCGGCAAAAGAAACGGGGATACCTACCTGCTTTAACCGGGTTGGCTCCATGTTTACATCATTTTTTACCGGCCAGGCTGTAACAGATTTCAAGAGCGCTAAAACAGCCGACACAACGCGATTCGCTTCCTTTTTCCGGGGCATGCTCAAAAACGGCGTGAATATGGCGCCTTCTCAGTTTGAGGCCGCGTTCCTGTCCATTGCGCATACAAAGACGGATATTGCGAAAACCATCGAAGCCGCAAGAAAGAGTTTAAAGCGTCTCTAAGCAGAACCGCATGGTTCGAGAATATCTGGTGCTTATGGATGAAGATACAAAAAAGCTTTATCGCATTCTTACTGTATTGAGCACGGTTGGCCTGGTCATTGTATTTGCTACCGTGATCGGCGTGTACATCGGGTTCAAACTTGATCAATGGTTTAACACATCTCCGTGGTTTACCATCATTTTTTTTCTGTTCGGCCTCATAGCAGGGTTTAAAAATCTATTTAACTATGCAAAGCGAATCGTAGAAGGTTTCAATAAAGACGAGGATAAAAAAAGTGGACAATGAAATGCAGCAGCACCATCAAACGGTGTTAAATATCATTAAAAACATATCGATAAAGACTTCCATCGCCGTAGCCGCAGGGACTGCTGTGGCTCTGGCTTATACTCTCTTAAAGACAGGGGAATCGTCATGGTGGTCCATTCCGGCCGGTGTCCTGTTCGGCGGGGTGCTTGGCTTGCTGAATTTCCGCTGGCTTGCCTTTGCCGTGGAACGGAAACTTATGAAAAAGATTTTACCGCCGGCCCCCCAGAACCATTTTATCATGATCCTGAACGGGACGAAGCTTGCGGCGATATTTATTGTATTATTTGTTGTAATGAAGTGGCAGCTTGTGAACATATTTGGGATGATAATAGGACTGTCTCTCTGCTTTTGTGCAATTATATGGGAAGGTCTGATGTGGATTCCGCAGGCGCGCAACAAGGAGTAACATGCCGGTTCTAAGCAGCCGGGTGAGTTTTTTCAGCTGTGCTGAGATCTGATGCGGAGAGAAGAGGAACGGTATCCGCAAAAATCGGTGGGAATCAATTAGTAGTAAAACACGCCTATCACGATCAGTACAAGGAGGATTATCCCAATCGATAATGCAGTGTATCCAAATGCATATCCCGTTATCGTTAACCACCGGGTTTGGGGTTTTATTCTCAGCTCATCAAGCCTGTTTTCTGCAATGAGACGTTGATATTCGAGAGGACGTTCGTGCTGTAATTCTTCAAGATGCAGCCTGCCGGTAAAGATGACAGGGTCCATGGGAAATTTCTCCGGACGCAGGTGGGTGTTGAAAAAATGGGTTGTAAAAATAAATACTGCCGCGAGCAGCGCCTCGTCGCTATGGACGATCGTTGCAATATTAAATGTCCAGCCCGGGAAGAACCGTCCAAAAAACTCCGGAAACCAGAGAAAAAGCCCTGATACTCCGATCATGCTGACGCCCCAAAAGACAGCCCAATAATCGAATTTTTCCCAGTAGGTCCAACGGTCGAACTGCGGCCGCGGTCCCAGACCAAGGAACCACCTGAAAGAATGGTAGATATCTGAAAAGTCCTTTATCCAGGGTACCATGGAATCCGGTCCGAGGAAATTGAATTTAAATTTTCTCACAACGGCAAAATAATAGACAATATATCCGATGTGGGCGGCAAAATAGCCAAATGTTATGACCGCGCAAACACGATGGATCAAGCCGGCGGCTTTGAAACCTCCCATGGCTTTCATGAGCCAGAGCGCCCAGGGAGCAGAGGCGTATTTCAGCGGCATACCGGAGATGACAAGCCCCAGAAAACTGATAACAACAGCCACATGGAGCAGCCGGTGAAAGGAATTCAATCTTTTAATATCGCTCACCTTACGCTCCTTTCTTCTTTTGAAGCCGCTCTCTGAGAGCACGATAAATCCACAAGAGAGTATGGGTAAAGAAGAAGGCAAATACCCCGATGAGAAGCAAGGTCATAAACACAAGGGGATAGTAAATCAGGGGATATTTGTCCCGATTGTGTTCTTGCGGATGCGCATAGAATTTGGTAAAGCCTGTGGTGGCGGCAGGATGACATTTCTGGCACGTTGCAAGAATATTTTGTTCGGACAGTTGGGAACCGGCAGCCTTTACCTGCTGGATCGTGTGGTATCCGTGGCAGTCGGAGCACTTTGCCATGGTGGTATAGCCTAGTTGTGTCACTTTGCCATGGTACGTTTTACGGTATGTTTCAATCTCATTGCTGTGACAATTGCCGCACGTCCTGATTAGGTTCAATTTCCATTGTTCGTCCCGTGTGTTCGGGGTGAAATGCTCCTGATGGCAATCAAAACAGGTTGCAGAACCGGGATTTTTGTTCTGGATAAATTCTGTTCCATGAATACTTGAGCTGTACGCCTTAAATTCGGCAGGGTGACAACGAGAGCAAAGGGCAGGAATTTTTTCTCTTTGTGCCGTTGATCGTTTGTCGGAAGAATTAAAAATATAGTGAGAACCATGACACGTTTGGCATTTTGGCGCTTTGGGGTTCCCTGACTCCAGTGCTTTACCGTGTACACTCAGTTTAAATGCTTGAGCCTGTTTTGTTTGTGCTCCCCTGGTTCCCGTGCCGTGGCAACTATTGCAATTGACAGAAGAAACTTTGCCATGCGGATAACCGGATATTTTGACATGGCAATCGGTGCATGCGAATTTGCCGTGTTTTGTTTGTTGGAGTTTTTTCAGGTTGACATATCCCGGCATTCCCTGCTGGCCATGGCAGGAAAGGCAGTCTTCTTTTGCGATAGCGGCTGAGGAGGGGAGGAGTATGAAGCTTGCAAGAATGAGCAGCAAAGCAGTCTTCATGATTTTTGAGTATATCAAAGCAGTAGTACTTGTCAAGAGAGAATAACGCAGGCAAGGAAAAATGCAATAAATAATGTATTGACCTGGGGAAAAGGCCATGATAAAATTTTCATCAATACTTAACGAGGAGGAATATACTGATGAAAATGAAGATAGCGTTGGTGCTTGTCGTTGCAATGCTCATTGCCATGGCAGCTCCTGTTTTCGCGGTAGCCCCTGGAAAAACCGTTGAATATGATGGCAAGGGTGCCGGCAAGGTGATTTTTGACGGCAAAATTCATGCCGGAAAAGGTACAAAATGCGCAGAGTGCCATCCAAAACTGTTTAAATACAAAAAAGGCACCGAAGTTTTCACCATGAAAGACATGAATGAAGGGAAATATTGTGGCGCTTGTCATGACGGGACAAAGACGTTCGGTATGAAAGATCAAAAAGATTGTTCCAAGTGCCATAAAAAATAATACAAACTCTATCTCCTTGCAAAACCCTCATGCGGAAACCGTGAGGGTTTTCTTATGCCAAAAGAATAAGCTATCGGCAGCTATATTTTGAAATGCTGATAGCTCCACAAAGCACTTGCACCCACTATGAATCTTCTGCTTCAAAAAACCGCAAAACGTATCGGGTATCTGCTGACTCCTCTCTGGGTAGGAATTCTTACGTTGCCTTTGGTAGGCGCTTCCAACGCTGTCCAATTCGCAGTCCTGGCTGCCGTATGCATGCTTCTGTGGCGATTGATCAGGACAGATGCTGTAACGGTGCTGTTTCGGAAGGTCCTTGCTCAGAGCAGCTCTTCTTTCAAAAGCACATCAATCGGCATTCTCAAATATACAGGCACTACCCGGATCTTACTATTTCTTATCGCTGTGCTGTTATTAATGCCTCTTTTCTTAAATAACTACTATCTTGATATCATGACCTTAACAGGGATATATATCGTTCTTGCTCTTGGACTGAATCTTATTGCCGGGCAAACCGGTCTTTTAAACCTGGGATACGTGGCTTTTTACGCCATCGGAGCATACACGTATGCTATTTTCTCAACTGTTTACGGCTTGTCATTCTGGCCGGGGCTCGCTGCCGGCGCGCTTTCAGCAGCAGGTTTTGCCGTACTACTGGGCCTCCCGATTTTGCGTCTGCGCGGTGATTATTTTGCCATCGTTACTCTCGGACTAGGAGAGATTACCCGCATTGTTTTGAACAATTGGGACGTCGTGACCGGCGGACCGAATGGCATTTCCCAAATCGGCAGGCCCGTTCTCGCTGGATATGTTTTCCAAACAACGGTTGATTTTTATTACGGTGCGCTGGTAATGGTTTGCATAACCGTTTTTGCCATGCACCGCCTTGCAATATCACGTTTAGGCAGGGCATGGATCGCTATTCGAGAAGATGAAATCGCGGCAGAAGCCGCGGGCATTGACACGTACAGGTTGAAACTGCTGGCTTTTGTTCTGGGTTCAGCATGGGCCGGGTTGGCGGGTGTTTTTTTTGCGGCAAAGATGGCTTTTGTCTCACCGGAAAGCTTCACGTTCATTGAATCGGTCATGATCCTATGTATGGTGGTCCTCGGCGGCATGGGGAGCATACCGGGTGTTATCCTGGGTGCGGTGCTGTTGACCATCATACCGGAAGTATTTCGTGATTTTCAGGATTACCGAATGCTGGCATTCGGCATTGCACTGGTCGTCTTGATGATATTCAGACCCCAGGGGCTGCTGGGAACCATAAAAAGAAAAGTATAGTTTTTTGACTTGCATGCTATTACTTGAGACGAAAAATCTGACGAAACATTTCGGCGGACTGAAGGCCCTTGACGGCATTGATATCCGGTTGGAACGCGAGCGGATCGTGAGTATTATCGGACCCAATGGCGCTGGCAAAACCACGTTTTTCAACTGCATCACCGGCATCTACCAGCCGACATTGGGAAAGGCTGTTTTTCATGACCGTGATATTACCGGCATGCAACCGCACGAAATAACAGCAATGGGCATTGCCCGCACCTTTCAGAATATCCGGTTGTTCGGAGGCATGACCAGCGTAGAGAATGTCATGGTGGCGGCACACTGCCGCACTACGGCCGGGGTATTTGGCGCGATATTTCTTCCGGACAAGGTTGTCAAAGAAGAGCGCGACATGAGATTCCGCGCTGCCGATATCCTCAGATTTGTCGGTCTTGAGGACAAACAAGGGGTCCTGGCCGCAAATCTTTCCTACGGCGATCAGCGCAGACTCGAAATTGCCCGTGCGTTGGGAACCGAACCACATCTGCTTCTTCTGGACGAACCTGCAGCCGGGATGAATCCCCAGGAAACTCTGGACCTTATGATGCTCATACGCAGGATTCGCGACAATGGCGTTGCGATTGTCCTGATTGAACATGATATGAAGGTCGTTATGGGGATCTCCGATCGCGTGGTTGTTCTCGACCATGGAGTGAAGATTGCCGAAGGGGTGCCGAAAGATATCCAGCAGAACACTGCCGTGATCGAGGCATACCTTGGCAAGGAGAGCCACCATGCTTGAACTCCGCGATGTCGCCGTATCGTACGGTATGATTGAAGCGCTCAAAGGAATCAGTTTGACTGTTGACCAAGGTGAAATCGTCGCGCTGATCGGCGCAAACGGCGCCGGCAAATCTACAACCCTTATGTCGATCTCCGGTGTTACACCTCTGCGATCCGGCGCTATTGCATACTGCGGGCGCGATCTTTCAGGCTGCTCCATTCATGAAATCGTGCAACTGGGAATTTCTCAGGTTCCGGAAGGCCGGCATATTTTCCCCCGCATGACGGTCCGGGAAAATCTTGAAATGGGTGCCTATGGTAAAAAAAACCACGACTTTTCAAAAGAACTAGAGCAGATATGCGAAATGTTTCCAACGCTGTCTGAGAGATATAAACAGCCCGGAGGGACCCTCTCCGGAGGAGAGCAGCAGATGCTCGCTATTGGAAGAGCGCTTATGGCGAAGCCCAAGCTTCTTCTTCTTGACGAACCGTCTCTCGGCCTCGCACCGATAATCGTGAGCAAAATTTTCAAGATCATCAAGGAAATCAATGAACAGGGAACGACGATTTTGCTCGTAGAGCAGAACGCAAAAGCCGCGCTTCGCCTTGCGCATCGGGCATATGTAATGGAAACCGGCAGGATAGTCATGCAGGGCCAGGCGGCAATACTGGCAAAAGACCCCGGAATTAAGAAAGCATATCTTGGCGAGTAGAGCATGAATCACCATACGATTTTTTTAGCAGACGTCTGTAAATTTCTTTTGTATCCCTGAATACAATGAACACTCCGAATACGCGGTTACGCAACATCAAGCTGATTCTTGAATACAACGGTACGAATTATCACGGTTGGCAGTCCCAAATCGGAACCGGAAAAGCGACCATTCAGGATACGCTTGAACAGGCGATTTACTCACTGACAAAAGAACATGTTAGAACGACCTCTTCCGGCAGGACAGACGCAGGCGTCCACAGCCTTGGCCACGTAGCAAATTTTTTAACAGAAAGCACAATTCCTCCCGAAGCGTGGGCCCCGGCCCTGAACCATTTTCTGCCCACGGATATCCGCATATTGTCTTCCGAAGAGGTATCTCCGGAATTTCATGCCCGCTACAGCGCACGGGGGAAAATTTATACGTACAGGATTTTAAACAGACGTGAGCCGAGTGCGTTGAACCGCGATTTCGCCTGGCATGTTAACCGGAAACTGAACATAAAAAGAATGAAACTGGCGGCCGTCAAATTGATTGGGAGGCATGATTTCTCGGCTTTTCGAGGATCGGGATGCAATGCAAAAACACCCATTCGGACGATCAGATCAGCAGTGGTCAAAAAATCAGGCGCTTTCATCGAAATAACGGTTGAGGCGGATGCATTTTTGCAGTATATGATGAGAAACATTGCCGGTACTCTGGTTGAGACCGGACTGGGAAGATTCTCTCCGGACGATGTCGGACACATGCTCGAATCGCGTGATCGAACCGCTGCGGGACGAACAGCTCCGCCGCAGGGCCTCTGCCTGGTGAAAGTTCTGTACGACAAAAAAACATCGGCAGGAAGTAGTACGCTGAGCAAGAATGCCGTAAAAAAACGGAGAAATGCCGAAACTTGTGTATCTTGTGCTTCTCGCGCAAGGAAAACGAATACTAAAAAGAAAAAATAGTTCTTCGAAGAAAGACAACAAAGAAAAAACGACAACAGAACAGCCGTTGCCGTTTTTATAAAGTTCCCGCCGATTGGATAAAAGTCAGAAATCCTGACAATGCTCTTTGAGACAGTGCCTGTTGCGGATTAGCTGACTTTCTTGACTTTGCCCGAGCGAATGCAACGGGTGCATACATGCATGCGAACATGAGCGCCATGCGGCCCAACTGCCTTTATTGACTGCAAATTCGGTTTCGACACCTTTTTGGTTCTGTTGTTTGCATGGCTCACCTTATTGCCGCTGAGCTTGCCTTTTCCGCAGATTTCACACGTACCAGCCACTTGATATCCCTCCATAAACGTACTTGACAGCCATAAATTCAGAGTGCATACAATACCATAAGGAAGCATCCCGTGCAAGCGGAAAATAATGTTTTATTTTAAACTCTTGACATGTTCCCGTGTCTGATATAATGTAAGTACATACTTACAAAAAGTTATGAAAGAAGACACTCAACAAAGGCTGCTTGAAGCAACACTCAAACTCATTTCCGAAAAAGGGTACCCGGGTGCTACAACACGGGAAATCGCCCAGGAAGCCGGAGTGACGGAGCTGACCCTGTTCCGACATTTTGGCTCGAAGGAAAAGCTCTTCGAAGAAGTTCTGAAGAGCTACACGTTTCTGCCTGCTCTGAAAGAAATGATTCCTGAGCTGGAGGAATTGCCCTGCCACGAAGCTCTCATCCGTATTGCAACAAAGTTTATCCTGACGCTCAGAAAAAGAAAATCCATGATCAAAATTATGCACACCGAGATCATCCTTTATCCGGACCAGATTCGGGAAGTGTATACCCGTTTCATTGAGGATCAAAGATCCGTGCTTGCACAATACTTCGGCCGGTTGCAGAAAAAAGGAATATTTCGCGGCATATCCTCTGATACGGCAGCACGGATGTTTCTCAGCATTCTGTTTTCCTATTATCGAAATGAAGAACTCGTCAGTGGTCAGGAGATTACCAGAAATAAAATGGATAAAAGCATCCAGGAGTTTGTCGATATTTTCCTTCATGGCACCCTGAACGCGGAGCAGCTCTAAGAGTTGAGGTGAACAGTATGCAAAAGATGATGAGATTGAAAAAATGGACAGGTATGGTCGCATTGACTGGCCTTTGCGTATTCACTGCGTACCCCGGCTCTTTCCTCTGCGCAGAAGAAACAACTCCGTTCTCTCAGATCAAGTCGACCGCAACGCCGACAGAACAACCAATGCCATCACCGGTATTGCAGCCATCAAAGCAACTACAATCAACCCCGACAACGACAGAACCGTCCCGTTCTTCTCAAATTTCTCCAACTGCCGGTCAGACAGCATCCGCACCAACCCCGACAAACCAGTTCAAACCGATGCCGTCGCCGGAAAAAAGGGACATCCAAGGACCTCTCAGCGGAGCCCCAATATCCAAAGGAGAAACCTTAACGTTGAGCCGGTGCATCGAGATCGCTCAGGGAAAGAATCCGACGATTATTGCCGCGGTAAATACTGTTGATATTAGCCGCAGCAGGGTTGGAGAAGCACGGGCCAATTATTATCCTCAAGTAAGTGCGTCCGGATCCTATAATAGGATAACTTCCAATCCGGCGCTCTCGGCAAGCGGCATCAGACAGGAATACGATCAGTATTCAGGCAGTGTTGATGTCAGCCAAACCCTGTTCGATTTCGGCAAAACATGGTCCTCGGTAAAAATCTCCAAGTACAATCTTGATTCATCCCGATCAGACCTCGCTGCCACGCAGGATACTATAACACTGAACGTTAAACAGGCGTACTATGCTGTTCTTCAGGCCAAGAGAAACAGGGATGTGGCCGCAGACATTATCAAACAATTCGAACTGCATCTTGAACAGGCAAAAGGGTTTTATGAAGTCGGCACAAAGGCAAAGATCGATGTTATCAAGGCAGAAGTGGATTTAAGCAATGCAAAACTCAGCCTTATTAATACCGAAAACACCCTGAAGATAGCGTGGGTAAATTTGAACAATGCCATGGGCGTCCCTGATCCGCCGGAATACTCAATTGAGGATAATCTTCTTTTTGCCCCGTATGCGATAACGCTGGAAGAAGCAACGGCAAAAGCCTTTGACAACAGGCCTGATCTCAAATCAATCGTATCAAAAAGGCAGGCCGCGGAGGAGAATATCAGTCTGCAGCGGTCAGGCTACTATCCGGTCTTGTCTGCGAACGCCAGTTATACGTGGGGAGGGTTCGGAGTATTGCCCGATCGCTTCAACAATGGCTGGAATGCAGGTGTTGCGGTCAGCGTTCCGTTGTTTTCGGGTTTTTTGACGAACCATCAGGTTGCGGAGGCAAAATCCAATCTGTATGTTTTGCGAGCAAATGAAGAGTCAATACGGCAGCAGATACTGCTGGATGTGCGGCAGGCTTATCTGAATTTACATGCGGCAGATTCCAGCATCACGACGACCGATCTTGCCCTGAAACAGGCCAAGGAAAATCTGGACCTGGCCAACGGAAGATATGCAGCGGGTGTAGGAAGCCCTATCGAGGTTTCAGATGCCTTTGCAACCTATATTACTGCACAGGCAAATTATACCGGTGCGCTCTATAACTATAAAATTGCTCAGGCAAGTATGGAAAAAGCAATGGGTGCACGGTAATGGCGGATTACTCCTAGCAGCGCCACCGGGCAGGAAATGAACTGCTTTGCACAGTATTTGAGACGCTAAAAAGAGGCAGGAAAAGACATGAAATACAGATATTCGAGTGCGATCATAACGTTTGCTGCAGTTTTTTCCTTTGTTTTTTATATTACAGGCTGCGGCAACAGCAAGGCAAAACAGACTCCGCAGCGGGTGGTGCCGGTTAAAATCGGACAAGTAAGTCTCCAGCAGGTTCCTCTTCAGATCAGGGCCATCGGAAATGTTGAGGCATATAATACTGTTGCAGTAAAAGCCTTGATCGGCGGTGAAGTGATCAGCGTTAATTTCAAAGAAGGCCAGGATGTGAAGCAGGGGGCGCTCCTGTTCCAGATTGATCCAAGGCCGTATCAGGCCGCACTCAAACAAGCGGAAGCCCAGCTGGCAAAAGATGTGGCGCAGGCAAAGAATGCGGAAGAACAGGCAAAACGGTACCAGATTCTTGTTCAGAAAGATTATGTTTCGCGGGATCAATACGATCAGTATCGTGCGAATGCCGACGCTTTGCTTGCCACCGTTGATGCGGACAGGGCAAATGTGGAGAACAGCCGACTCCAGCTTGCCTACTGCACCATTCGCTCACCCATTGACGGCAAGGTCGGAAGCGTTCTCGTCAACCTGGGAAATATCGTTAAGGCAAATGATGTTACGATGCTTACCATCAACAAGATAATGCCGATTTATGTCACTTTTTCGGTTCCGGAAAAGAATCTTGCCGACGTCAAAAAATACATGCTTGCAAAATCACTGAAGGTGGAAGCTTTGATTCTTGGAGATGAAAATCGTCCGGCCCAGGGCCGACTCACCTTTATTGACAATGCCGTGGATACCACAACCGGAACAATCAAATTAAAAGGAACTTTTGAAAACAGGGATAGAAGACTCTGGCCGGGACAATTCGTGAATGTTGTGCTGACGCTGACGACCGAATCGAATGCCGTTGTGCTGCCGGCTGCGGCCCTCCAGTCAGGACAACAAGGCCAATATGTTTTTGTCATGAAGTCCGATTCCACGGTGGAGTATCGACCGGTAACGGTCGCGCGTCTGCATGGAGAATTTGCGGTGATTGCCCAGGGAGTCCAGCAGGGCGAAAAAGTAGTCACGGATGGGCAGTTTCAACTGACTGCCGGTACCCGCGTCGAAGTAAAGGGTGAACAGCCGGCTGCTCCTGTATCACAGCCCGTTGGGACTGCACAGTCAAAAAAGACTGCTCCCAAATAAATGTACGGTCGCATGCGTCCATGCCCGGAGCAGAAAAGACAAAACTTCAATGAATATTGCTGAACCTTTCATACGCAGACCAATCATGACGACCCTCGTCATGTCCGCAATTCTTCTGTTCGGCATAATGGCCTATCAACAGCTTCCCGTAAATGATTTGCCGAATGTGGATTTCCCCACCATCGTGGTGACGGCGAATTTCCCCGGAGCAAGTCCGGATACCATGGCTTCAGCGGTTGCTACGCCGCTGGAAAAACAGTTCTCAACGATCGCGGGCGTGGACAATATGACCTCCATAAGCGGCTTGGGGACCACGCGAATAACACTGCAGTTTAACTTGAGCAGAAATATTGATGCGGCCGGCCAGGACGTGCAGGCTATGATCACCCAGGCGGCTAAACTGCTTCCAGCAAACATGCCGACCCCTCCATCGTATCGAAAAGTGAACCCTGCAGACCAGCCTGTTCTCTATGTTGCGCTCAGTTCTCCCACGCTGCCGTTGTATACGGTGGATGAATATGCACAAACCACGATCGCTCAGCGAATATCCATGATCAATGGTGTGGCGCAGGTTGTGGTATATGGCTCGCAGAAATATGCGGTTCGTGCGCAGCTTGATCCACGGGCACTTGTTTCACGCGGAATAGGAATTGATGAAGTTTCTAACTCCGTTGCCAGCGGGAACGTGACGCTGCCGACAGGTGTCCTTGAAGGAACTACCACGGCGGTCACCATTCAGGCCACCGGACAGCTCACCCGCGCTGAGGCATATCGTCCACTTATCGTGACGTACCGTAACGGAAATCCGGTTCGGCTGCAGGAACTCGGAAGGGTCATAGACGGTGTGGAAAATGCCAAAGTCGCAAGCTGGTTTTTCAAGACCGCTACGAATACAAGTCCGAGAGCGATCATTTTGGCAATTCAACGACAGCCGGGAACAAATACGGTGGAAGTGGTGGATTCGATCAAAGAACTCTTGCCTAAGCTCCGGCAGGAGATGCCAGCATCGGTAAATCTGGACATCCACTATGACCGTTCCCTTTCAATACGCGAATCCGTCCGAGATGTTAAGTTTACCCTCGGGCTTGCCGTTGCTCTTGTCATCCTGGTTATCTTTCTTTTCCTGCGTAATGCGTCCGCCACGATCATACCGAGTCTCGCGCTTCCCATGTCCATTATCGGGACTTTTACGGTCATGTACTTGCTCGACTACACGATTGATAATTTTTCGCTTCTAGCAATGATCCTTGCCGTCGGGTTTGTAGTCGATGATGCCATAGTGATGCTTGAAAATATCGTTCGCCACATGGAACAGGGAGAACCTGTTCTCCAGGCAGCATTAACCGGATCAAAAGAAATCGGTTTTACCATTCTGTCCATGACCATGTCCCTTGTTGCGGTGTTCATCCCCGTGCTGTTCATGGGCGGCATCCTTGGACGGCTGCTCCATGAGTTTGCCGTGGTCATCAGTGCGGCCATTCTTGTTTCGGGTGTGGTTTCCCTTACGCTCACTCCCATGCTGTGCAGCCGTTTTCTTCGTCCACATGGTGCAGAACGGCATGGTCGTTTATATATGACGTTGGAGCGTTTCTTTGATTCCATGCGTGATGCATATGACCGCAGCCTGCATTGGATCATAAATTATCGTCGGGCTGTCTTTGCTTTAACAGCTGCACTTTTTGGCACAACTGTTGTCTTGTTTATATTTATGCCGAAAGGCTTTCTACCAACAGAGGATAATGGCCAGATTTTTGCTTTTACCGAAGCGCAGCAGGGGATCTCATTCGAAGACATGGTAAAACATCAAAAAGAAATGGCAGATATTATTGCCCAGGATCCGAATGTAGAGACTTTTTTGTCTATAACAGGGGCGTCGGGATCCACTGTGGCAGGAAACACTGGTCGTATCATTATGCGCTTAAAACCCCGCTCTGAACGAAAACTGAGTGCGGACGAAATCATCCAGGTGCTGAAAAAAAAGACAGAACATGTTGTCGGTTTAAAAATCTTCATGCAAGTCCCTCCGGCAATTGCAATCGGCGGAATGCTTACCAAAAGCCAGTATCAGTATACGCTCCAAGGGCCTGATACCGACGAATTGTATAAGGCTGCTACTGCACTCGAAGAAAAACTGAAGGCGCTGCCCGATCTTCAGGATGTGACCAGTGACCTGCAGATGAAAAACCCTCAATTAAATGTCGTGATAGACCGCGACCAGGCGTCTGCGCTGGGGGTAAGTGCGGAGCAAATCGAAACAGCGCTCAGTCTGGCTTATAGTACTCTCCAGGTATCCACAATCCTGGCCCCAACCAATCAGTATCAAGTCATCATGGAGTTGCTGCCTGAGTATCAAAGAGATCCTTCGGTGCTTGCCATGCTGTATGTACGCTCCTCTTCCGGAAAACTCGTTCCGCTGAATGTCGTTGCAAAACCATCGGTGGGATCGGGTCCTCTTGTCGTGAACCATTTGGGGCAGCTTCCGGCAGTAACCCTTTCGTTTAATCTAAGACCCGGCATTTCACTCAGTCAGGCGGTTACCGCTGTTGAAAAAACCGCCAGAACAACGCTCCCCGGCACGATCTCTACCAGCTTTCAAGGATCAGCTCAGGCTTTTCAATCATCGACGCAGAACCTGTTTCTTCTCCTTGTTATGGCGGTAGTTATCATTTACATCGTGCTTGGGATCCTATACGAAAGTTTCATCCATCCCCTTACAATCCTTTCAGGCCTTCCTGCAGCCGGCGTCGGTGCATTATTGACGCTGCTGATATTCGGCTGTGAATTAAACATTTATGGCTTTGTCGGTGTCATTATGTTGATCGGTATCGTCAAAAAAAATGCCATCATGATGATCGATTTCGCGCTGGAAGCGGAACGAAAAGAAGGAAAACCCCCTCTGGAAGCAATATGCGAAGGGGCACTGATACGGTTTCGCCCGATTATGATGACCACTATGGCGGCATTGATGGGCACTCTGCCCATCGCGCTCGGTCTCGGGGCTGGTGCAGAATCACGCCGGCCTCTCGGTCTGGCAGTTGTTGGCGGCCTGATTTTCTCTCAATTACTGACGTTGTACATTACACCGGTTATTTATATTTATATGGACAAATTCCAGCGCCGTTTTGGTGACTTCGGCATCTTTCGTACCAGGGGATAAGAAGCCGCGGATTCCACCGGTCTGCTTTTTTCATGAGTGCTTGAAACAGTATTCGACATTGACGAGGACATTATGCTCAAAAAAAAGAAAATCATTATCATCGCGCTGATTGTCATCGTTCTTGGTATAAGCTCGGCCATTTTTTTTTATAGCAGCCGCGGAAACGAACCTGAGTTCAGGACTGATCCGGTAACTAGGGGTGATATTCAGCAAACAGTAACTGCAACCGGAACGGTCAATGCAGTGACCACTGTTTTGGTCGGCACCCAGGTTTCAGGAACCATAAAAACCCTGTACGTCGACTACAACTCCCGCGTAAAGAAAGGACAGCTTATAGCCAGAATTGACCCGGCAACATTCGAATCACAGGTCCAGCAGGCGCAGGCAAACATGCTTGCCGCTGAGGCAAATGTGGTAAAAGCGGAAGCTTCTTTGGTTGATGCGAAAAGAACCTTTGACCGTAATAAAGAGCTTTTTTCAAAAAACCTCATCGCAAGAAGCGATTTGGACACGGCAGAGACAAACTATGACACCAATCGTGCTTTGCTGGCCGCTGCCAAAGCGCAGGTCAATCAAACAAAGGCGGCCCTTGACTATGCCAAACAAAATCTGGCGTACACGGGAATACTTTCCCCGGTCAACGGCGTGGTGATATCCCGCAACGTGGACGTTGGACAGACGGTCGCTGCAAGCTTTCAAACGCCGACGCTGTTTACCATAGCGGAAGATTTGACGAAAATGCAGATCGATACAAACGTGGCGGAATCCGATATCGGCAGTGTGGCCGTCGGGCAAGACGTGGAGTTTACTGTCGACGCATATTCGGATACGACATTCAAGGGGAAGGTATGGCAAATCAGACAGGCGCCCATCACGGTTCAGAACGTGGTTACGTATGATGTGGTGATACAGGTCAACAACAAAGACCTCAAACTCATGCCGGGCATGACCGCCAATGTTTCCATTATCATCAACACACGGCAGGGGGTGCTCAGGATCACCAATGCATCATTGCGCTTCAAATTCACGGAAAAAACTACAGCCGTGGTTTCGCGTGCAACGGGCACTTCTGAAAAAAGAGGTCCGGCAGTGTGGGTCCTGGAAAATGCTAAACCAAAACGCGTTTCTGTGACACCAGGCATCAGTGATGGGAACTATACCGAAGTTGTTTCCGGAGAGTTGAAAGAAGGGCAGCAGATAATCGTTGAATCGCTGCGAAAAGGCAAAAGTTCCTCCTCAACCACAACGGGCCCGCCAAGGATGTTCTGATATGTCACTTATCGAAGCGAAAGACATCGGAAAAATCTACCATCTTGGCGACATCGATCTGGAAGTGCTGAAGTCCGTATCAACGACCATCGATAGAGGAGAATTTGTCGCAATTATGGGGCCGTCCGGCTCAGGCAAATCAACGTTCATGAATATCCTGGGCTGCCTCGACCAGCCAACAGTCGGCAATTATATCTTGGAAGGAACCGATGTCGGCGGACTTTCCCGGGACGAACTTGCCGAAATCCGAAACAAAAAAATCGGCTTTGTTTTTCAGGGGTTCAATCTGCTCTCGCGTACCTCGGCAATCGAGAATGTGGAGCTTCCCATGCTCTACAACGGTCACGCGACGGCAGAACGCCACGATCGCGCACGTGCGGCCCTGAAAAGCGTCGGGCTCGAAGGCAGGGAGGATCATCATCCGAACCAGCTTTCCGGCGGCCAACAACAGCGGGTAGCCATCGCAAGGGCCCTGGTAAATGATGCTCCCATTATTTTGGCCGATGAGCCGACCGGAAATCTCGATACCAAGACGAGCATTGAGATCATGAACTTGTTCGTTAAATTAAACCGGGAGTCGCATATCACCGTCATTGTTGTAACGCACGAACCTGATATTGCCCTGTATAGTAAAAGGATAATCAAGTTTTTAGACGGTCATCTGGTGAGCGACGAACCGGTTGCGCGGTGATATGGCAAGTACTGGTTGTGCAAAACGGGAATTGCGATTCCACAGACAAAAAACTGCACGCAGATAAAATTGTTCTTGAGAACGACTGAATTCTTATGATTAATATTCCGTCTACCGTTAAAATATCTTTTCGCGCGTTATGGGTGAACAAGATGCGCTCTGCCCTCACGATGCTCGGGATTATCATCGGCGTAGGAGCTGTTATCGCCATGGTCGCCATCGGCAGCGGCGCGAGCCAGAAAATTTCAGAGCAGATATCTACTATGGGGAGCAACCTGCTGATCATTCTTCCCGGTGCGACCACATCGGGTGGAGTCAGAATGGGGTCGGGGACCCAGCCGACGCTTTCACTGAGTGACGCGGAGGCTATTCAGAAGGAATGCCCGTCTGTTGAGGATGTGGGACCTGTTCTTGGCGGGGCCGCACAGGTCATCGTTGGGCATTTAAATTGGTCTACCGTTATTACAGGAACAACGCCCGGCATGCTGGTGGTGCGCGATTGGGACCTGGCTTCAGGCCGGCCGTTTACCGATCAGGATGTAAAGAGCGCAACGAAAGTCGCCCTCCTCGGCCAGACGGTAGTAGATAATCTTTTCGGTGAGGAAAATCCAATCGGCAAGACGATCAGGATCAAAAATGTGCCATTTTCCGTGATCGGAGTACTGTCGGTGAAAGGCCAGTCGGCAATAGGCCAGGATCAGGACGATGTTATTTATATACCGGTGACCACATCACAAAAAAAACTATTCGGGTCGCAATTTCCCGGCATGGTCAGAATCATCATGGTCAAGGCAAAGAGCGCGGATGACTTGCCAGTGGCAGAAAAACAGATTAATGAACTTCTTCGCCAGCGTCACCATATCGGCCAGAAACAGGACAATGACTTTACCGTGCGGAATCTTACGCAGGTCATGCAAGCGGCTGAGCAGTCTACTCGTGTTATGACCTTGCTGCTTGGCGCGATTGCCTCTGTTTCTCTTCTGGTAGGGGGAATAGGAATTATGAATATTATGCTCGTATCCGTCACCGAGCGAACCCGTGAAATCGGCATCCGTATGGCAATTGGTGCGAAAACCTGGGACATCCGGCTTCAATTTATTGTGGAAGCGCTGACCCTCTCCTTGATAGGCGGAGTTATCGGGATAATTCTTGGCATTTCGACATCATTGATTCTCTCATCCATTTCCGGCTGGCCGACTGTCGTATCCTTGCTTTCAATCTTATTGGCCTTCAGTTTTTCCGGACTCATCGGTATTTTCTTTGGTTTTTATCCCGCGTATAAAGCTTCTCTTCTCAACCCCATTGAC
This sequence comes from Nitrospirota bacterium, assembly GCA_963663225.1. Lineage (GTDB taxonomy): Bacteria > Nitrospirota > UBA9217 > UBA9217 > UBA9217 > JBAZLV01. The sequence continues at coordinate 2,695,269 of OY760142.1, forward strand.
GCACTGAGATATGAATGAGCAGCGCAGCCTTTATTCGTTAAACCGTTCATTATCTATGTGGTTTTTCCCGCTCCTAAAGAGGCTGTATCTGTCTCTATACCTTGACTTATGTCAGGAATAAGGCTATAAAACGGTTGATCATTGTGTCGAAGTTCCCGAGGAGTGTGCATCCAGCCATGTACGATCATATTGCCAAATATACTGAAAAACTTATCCGCGACAGAACGGCCGTCCCGGACAGTATTCATTTCTATGTGCTGGATGATAAAGTGGTGTCGAACCGGGATGATGACTGGTCAGCCGTTTTTACTGAAGTTTTGAATAAACTGAACATTACCGCGCTGCTTTTTGCAAAAACATCCCTGCCGTTTGCTGATCTGCTGGTAGAGCGCTCTGACGCCGCTGCTCAAAAACTCGTGCCAAAAGACAGTGAAACAAAAATATTTCTTCATGATATTCCTTTTATAAGAGAACATGAGTGGAAAGGGAAAGCTCTAACCGAATTCGCACCCATGATCATCCAGTGTCTGAAAGACCGTAAAGCCATGATTTTCCAAAACCTCGGCGTTGTTGCAACAGGCGGTGTGACGGTCGAACAGGCTTTTATCAGCTACTCCACGATATTTCATACTACGTTTGTGAAATATTTACTTGACCTGCTGATAGATGGTTTCTTATTGCCGGATGAAAGCAGGGGATTCAATGAATTTCAGGCGTCCTGGCTCAAACTCCCGGATTTGAGCGACCTCAAGTTCGGCGTGGGGCCCTTTGGCGGCGAGACGAAATATTATGGCCTTTCCGGGAGTAATTTCACGCGGGACTTGAAGGAGGTTGTATTTGAGGAAATTTGCCGCGTGGGCAGATATACGGTCGAAAAAGGGTATGTGGATTCCTTTTTTGGAAACATCAGTTATTTTGACGGAAAGACTATTTATATAAGCCAAACTGCTTCTTCTCTCGACGAGCTTGAAGGCCATATAGACCCGGTTCCCCTCGATAATTCTTCGACCGCCGGTCTTTCCGCGTCATCGGAACTGCCGGCTCACAGGGGAATTTATCTCTCCACGAATTATCACACTGTACTGCACGGCCATCCGCGCTTCAGTGTGATTCTGTCGATGCTCTGTCGTGAAGAAGGCTGTACCATCGAGGACTGCAACCGTCTGTGCAATCGCAAACGATCAGTATGCGGCATTCCCATAGTTTCAGGAGAAACGGGCGCCGGGGGACTGGCAAAAACAGTTCCTCTTGCCATCAAAGATACAGGGGTCTGCATCGCCTACGGCCATGGAGTGTTTTCAGCAGGAGAAAGGGATTTTCGGGACGCCTTCATGAAGATGGCAGAAGCTGAAGACAAATGCAGAGAGACATACTTTGAACTGGTGAAAGAGAAAATGACTTACCGCAGAGAGAACGGAGGCTGAGTTTCTGATATCGCCGCCGTTTCTTCTGCGGTAAGAATCATGTATACACGGGCTTCTGCTCTGCGTGACCAGCAACGAATTATGGCTTAATCGTAAAATACAGCGAACCGCCTCCCCGGTAGACAAGCAGAAGTACAGAGTCTTTCTCGCCTATTTGGGAAACAACGTGGTCATAGTTCTGGACGTTCTGTATTTGCGTGCGGTTGACTTCCTGAATTACATCGTTGATCTGCAGAAACTCCTGCGTGGGGCTGTCCTGACCGATGTTCGTGACGACAACTCCATTCAAGTCTTCGGGAAGCCTCAGCTTGTCGCGCAGGCTCGGCGTAAGTTCCTGTACGGTAATCCCTTTTAAAGCATTGTTGTATTCAGTTTTCTTGACAATTCTTTTTTCCTTGTATTCGCCGAGCATTACCGTTATCGACTGCTCTTTTCCATCTCGGATGATTTTAACCGCTGTTTTTGTCCCCGGCGCAATGGCTGAAACCATATTTCTGAGGCCTGTGGAATTGGCGATTTTTTTGCCGTCCAGCTCTATGACGAGATCACCCCGCTTCAGGCCTGCTTTGGCAGCAGGGCTGTCTTTCTCGACGCCTGATATAAGCGCACCTGCCGTCTCCGAGATGTTCAGCGATTTGGCAAGTTCCGGTGTAAGATCCTGGATGCTTACGCCAAGCCAGCCTCGAATCACTTTGCCGTGTTTGACGATGCTGTTCATGACTGTTTTTGCCATATCAGCCGGAATGGCAAAACCAATTCCCATGTAGCCGCCGCTGGTCGAAAAAATTGCAGTATTGATGCCGACAAGTTCGCCGCGCGCGTTTACCATTGCGCCTCCTGAATTGCCGGGATTGATTGCCGCATCGGTCTGAATAAAGTCCTCAAGGTCGGCAATGCCGACATTCGATCGCCCCACGGCGCTCACGATCCCCATGGTAATGGTCTGGTTCAGCCCGAAAGGATTGCCGATTGCCAGCACAACGTCACCGGTTTTCAGTTTGGAGGATTCTCCGAAATTAAGCGTAGGCAGGTTGGTGGCATTTATTTTGACGACGGCAAGGTCTGTTCTTGGATCGGAACCGATGACTTTTCCCGTGAATTCGCGCTTGTCGTACAGGATGACTTTTATTTCATCGGCATTCTTTATTACGTGGTTGTTCGTCAGAATATAGCCGTCCTCTGACACGATCACCCCTGATCCCAGTGCAGAGGATTTAAATTTTTTCTTTTGTTCCGGGTGGTTGAATTGATCGCCGAAAAAGCGTTTAAAAAACGGATCATTGAACATGTCGCCGAACGGATTGTCCTGCATGACAACGGTGGATGTCGTCGAAATATTCACCACTGCTGGGCGCGCTGCATCGGCAACTTCTGCAAGGGCGTCACTTAATTTGGTGAGCAGGCGCGTTGATTCCTGTGAAATGACTTTTTCTTTTGCAAAACCGGGGCTGTAAAAGACAGTGGACATGGCCAGCAGTAACGTTATGGCCAACAAAGACAATCCTGCGGCAGATACTACTTTTTCCTTCTGAAATTTCATCTCAAATTGCCTCCTTTTATATCATGTTCATACAGTTTCCATAAATCAGTGTAGCGAAAACGTCGCAAAAAAAGGGGATACGACTATTGTCTGTTGTTAGACACGGTATCTTGCGAATTGTTTAAGTATATCGTATTTTTTTACGGACATGATGGTTTAGAGTTTACTTATTAACTGCAGTCTGTGGCTGTCGAGAAAAAAAAGATAACCTTCCACAGTATCGAGCCGGAATATTTCTTTTGCAGCGGCGCAGTATATCTGCACCTGAGGTCGGTAATGGTCAATCCAGAGTGCAAGATCTTCTTCATCTTTGATCTGAATGGCTTTGTAGTCAATGATGAAGCCGGTTTTTTCCTGAATAATAATCCGGTCGATAACACCGCTAATGAGAGACAGGTCTTTTTTTAGAAGAAAAGGAAGCTCAGAATAGGAGGTGTCTTTTTTTGAGAAAATCCAAGAAAAATCTTCTTTCTGCAGGACTGATTCCAGGACCGATTGCACATCGGCAATAAAAATCCGTCCTTCCGTGCTATCTGAAGCAGGCAGATCGGAAAATTCGCTGATAATTTTGTCGAGGTCGTATGCTCCCTGTATCGTAAATTCTTGAAGGCAACGATGCATCACGCTGCCGCGTGTGAGTGCAGATACACCTGCCCCCGGATGGTGGCCAGGGTATATATCGAGGAGGCCTTCATCCTTTTGGACAAGAACGTCTGTGACTTTTTTCCATTCCGGTGTTTTTGTTGAGGGAAGAGGGGAGATGTTCTCGCCGACATTCTTTGTATCTGCGGAAATTATCCCGATTTGTTCAGTCAATGCGGGATGTTCCAAGGGCATATTAACGGTGAGGGCTTCTTGCTGCCAGCCGGGAAAGCTGTATGTAATGATTTCTGAAGAAGAAACCTCGTGGTTCTCAAGAGGCAATGTTTTATGGAGAAAATCGAGCCATGTATTCTTCCTGTATGCTGATGTTTTTCCTGTTGAGAGGGTTCCTGACATGATCAGGTGATCACGGGCACGTGTCATGGCGACGTATAAAAGACGCTGATATTCGCGCATATACTCCTGTTGTTCCCCTGTCCATAATTCCTCATAGACCGGGTTGCAGGCACTCCTGACCGCCATACGCCGTCTGACCTCTTCGTTTTTTTGCATATCCTCAAGAACAAGGGCCTCAGGACCAATGGTGAGTGATTGCGAGGCCTGGTCTATTCCCGGCAGAAATACAATAGGATATTCCAGCCCCTTGGCCTTGTGTACGGTCAGAATGCTCACGGAACCCTCGAAGCCCGGCAGATTCATGTCCGAGGTGGCTTCACGTTGTTCGGTGTCCCGGATGTTCCTGATCCATTCAACAAAGTCCTGAAGCGTGGTATATCCTCGCCGGTCGAATTCTCCCGCCGTGTCGAGCAGCTTGTCAATGTTGAAAATCGCCTGCTGATTGATCTTCCCAAATTTGACGTATGCGCAACTGTCATCAACAATTCTGTGTATCAGGCCCGCAAGAGGAACAAGTCTGGCGATCTCCGTCCAGCGGCTCAACATGCGCCATACTTCCGGATACTGCTGTTTGAGCGCATGAGGCACCTCATGATCCGCCAGAACCATGCGGGCAATGTCGCTCTCATGGAGACCGAAAAGGGGCGATTTGAGCGCTGAAAACAAAGAAAGAACGTCATCATGGTTCCAGAGGTAAAACAGGATATTGATGATTGCTTGTATTTCAATTTCTTCGTAGAAACCGATTCCTCCCACCACACGGTAAGGAATGCCTTGTGACTGCAATGCCGCCTCATACTCCTTCAGCCTGGTTCTGGATTGGATAAGGATCGCGCAATCTCCATATCCAGCCGGTCGCAGGCGCCAGTCTTCATCTGAAGCAGGAAAGAGTTCCGTTTGGATCGGTTGTTTTAGTCTATTTTCCCGATGAGGCGGAGTAGCAAAATTGGCGACCTGTTCATAGACAGGCGTACCGGTTGCTATCATTTTTGATATTTCCAGCGCGATGATTTCTGGTTCGCCGTTGAACGAAACAGTCTGCGTCTTCCGTTTTTTTGGTATTTCAATAATACGCACACTTCCCGCATGTGTTTTTCGAACCGCTTCGGCAGGGATATACAGATCATTCCAGAGTCCTGAAAAAACCTGGTTGACTGTTCCGATAATTTCGGGTGTTGAACGGTAATTTTTTTCAAGAGAGAGTACCTCTCGCGCCTCCCGTGGTATTCTCTCTTCCATGAGCGTGCGTACATCATGAATCAGGCGATAGTTTGCTTCCCGGAAGCGGTAAATGGATTGCTTTTCATCACCGACGATGAAAAGAGTGGGGGGCATGGGCTTGTCCGTTCCCATGCCTGCAAAAAGTTCTTCGGTCAATTTGTGTATAATGGCCCACTGGATATCGCTTGTATCCTGGAACTCGTCGACGAGAAAGTGGAGTATCTTCCGGTCGAGCCAGTAAAGAATATCCGGAGATGCGGCTCCCTGAAGAAGCCGATACGCGGATATTTCAAGATCATCAAAGTCAAGAAGACCTTCCCTGAGCTTTGATTCCCGATATTTTTCTTCCGCAAGCAGATAGAGTTTGATGATGTCTTCTGATACATCGCTTGCATGGATGCGCAGATATGCTTTTTTAAAGTTTGCAAGAAAATCCTGTATCTGAAAGAACAAAGATTCATACTCCCGGTGTTTTTGCATACTGACAAATGCTTTTGCAGTGATCGGCGGTTTTTTCCGCGGTGAATCTTCCGCCGTGAAATAAATGGGAAAGACCGCACGTGCGATGTCGTAGGTCGTTTCTGGGGCCTGTACGGAGGCGAGTGCGGCGTGTTCAGCACCCCTGCAGGAAAAATAACCGTCGCCTGCCGATGCAAGCAGCTTTTCCATTGTCTGAAAGGCATTCCGCCAGGTGCTGCTTGAGACAAGCGCAAGGATCTCCTCGTAATCTGCATCTTTGCTCATTCCCTGCCGGAAGGTTTGGAGCAGGCCTTCAGGCCCTCCCGCATCAATCTCTATCCGTTTGAGCCTGCTCCTGATCGAGAGAAGATAAGTGATCTTTTCGACAAGCTCATCTATCGAAAAAGTGCTGAGGGGCGATGAGGGATCATTCGTATACGTTGAATCTTCCAGTGCGTCTTCAACAGCTTTTTTGATTTTATACGCCTGGTCTCTGCTGTCGAGTATGCCGAAGTCCGGCGGTAAGCCGGCTTCCAGAGGATATTGCTTCAAAAGATTCATGCAGAATGAGTGAATGGTCGAGATACGGAGGTCCTGTGTTCCGTGAATGATTTTTTTGAGCATTGTTTCGGGCAGATCATTCATGACCCGTTTTTTTATTTCAGCGGCGGCTTTATCCGTAAAGGTAATGGCAACAGCCTGGTCGAAATGAAGGCCGTTTTTGTCGAGATTCGCAAGAAGCGCAAGATAGCGTTCTTTCAGAGCGCGGGTTTTGCCTGAGCCTGCTGAGGCTGACAAATGCACTGATTTTCTGGTATCAGCAGTTTCCGATATGTTTTTATTCTGGTGGCTAGCGGTCATTTTCTTTTTTTTCGCACAGCATCTCGTTTCGGCAGTAACGGCACTTGCTTTCTTCTCTCGGCCGCGGCCTGAAATCGTTTTTAAGGATGCCCTCAACTGCTTGGGCAGCTTTCTCTATGCTTTTGTCCAGAATGGTTTTATATTCATCGGCGTGTTTCTTGGCGGCCCTGGGTTTGGATGACGGTTGTTCCGGCAGGATGTCTCCGTCATACAGAACGACATCACGTGCATCCGCGCTGTTTTTGCCGGCAAGGTCATAATAGGCAAGGCCGATGGATTTCTTGAGCCCGGGATTACCGTCTGACAGAGCCGATTGAGCCATGATTGAGTAGATAGGAAGCTGGAACAGGTCCTGCTCCAGGCCCATTTTCGGCAGCGGATATTTCCCGGTTTTATAATCAACGATAATGTAATTTCCCCTGTCGTCAACATCGATGCGGTCGATTTTTCCGGAAAGCATGACGTTCTTGCCGTCCGCAAGAGTGAGCATGAACGCTTCAAGAGTCCGCTCCAGATATGCCGGACGCATGCCGTGTGTCCAGAACTCTTCTTCGGCATCTAAAAAACGTTTCATGATACGGGTTTGAAATTCTATCTTTTCCCGGCGATTTCGCATTGAGTCTGCTTCTCTGGCAAAGGCAGACTCTGAAAGGTTTTTGAGAATGATTTCCGCTTCCGGCCGGTTTTTTTTCGTTATGGGAACGTTCCATGACAGATAGAACTTGTGCAAAAGAGCATGTATCTTACTGCCCTTGTCACGGGGAGAAATGTCTTCTGTCACCGCTTCCAAAGGTTCAATTCCAAGGATATGTTTGACATAATAGTCGTACGGGCAGGCAAGGTAATCATCCAGTTCTGTTACCCGGAATTCCTGCCTGTGCTGAACAGGTACATCTTCAGCCGGCGACGAACGTTGGGAACAGAGCGCTGATGTAATGGCTGCCAGGGGAGAAGAAAACTCCGGTTTTTTCACGGATAAATCCGCAAGCCATTCAGCAAGACTGTTTGCATCATTGTTGAACTGGATGTTGCTTGCGATGCCGACGGCTTTGGCCAGTTCCTGAAAGCTTTCGCTTTTTTCCAGTGAGAGAGGAAACTGTATCCCTGCCGTTTTTTCGATGCCCCGGTTGAGAACGCCGGCTATTTTAAAGGGAGTCAGTTCTTCCAGAAATGGCGAAGGAATCACCGGTTTGTCGCCCTTATTCTCCGGCCAGGTGAGGGTAACGGTGTCCGCAGAAAGAAGAATCCTGTAGAAGTGGTATGCCGCCAGAAGGCGCTGACGCTCGATGGTATTTGCACCCAAAGCTTCAAGCGTTGATTCCGGCAGAAAAATATTCTGCGGCAAATGCTGCGGAAAGGCCGCATCCGTCAGGCCGCCAAAATATATTTCCGACCAGGGGAGAGCCGCGCTTTCCTGAAGACCCAGGATTTGGACGCCGCTCTCGTCTTCCGGAGGGACCTGAAATCGTGTTTGCATGAATGTTTTTTTCAACAGAAAAAGCCATTCCTGAAACGTATAGTTGTATTCCGGAAAAAGTCTGGCTGCTCCCGCTAACGAGGCAATAGTTTCATTCAGCTTGCGAAATGCTTGAAGGTTGATGTTCAGAGGGCCATGCATATTTTCCACCCCTGCTCTGAGTCCCGACCATGCGAGCAGATCATTGAAACGATTCAACCAGGCAAGAAGAGGCGCGGATTCCGGGGTGTTGAAAGGGCCCAAAACAGCGAAAAGATCGTGCAATGATTCAGTCAGGATGTCAATACCGTTTCCATCAGTCGCATGGTACCGGAGTGCCGCCTGAAGTCTGTTTCTTCCTCCAAGTATGCGGTGGCGCCTCATAAACCGATCGAAAGCAGGCGCCAACTGTGGCTGGTCAGAGAATTTAAGAAAGGGTGAACTGAAGATTCTGAGCAGCGAAGCAGCGGAAAAATCCTCCTGGCAAGCGTTGAGAAGAGAAATTATCGAAGTGACGACCGGTGATGCGCTGAGCTGCCTGCCCAGCGCACGGTTGTACGGTATGCCGTAGTCCGAAAAAATTTCTTCGACCAGGGGGGCGTATTCATCGAGTGCAGGAAAGACGACGAGGAGTGAGTCGGCCGCAGCACCGCCCCGTATGGATTTTTTAATCATGCCGGCAATCAACGATATCTCTTCGCGGGTATTCACCGCCGAAAGCAGGTTTATTTTTTTTGTAAAAGACGAAAGAGCAGAGAGTTTTTTGGTCACTTCTGAACAGAGCTTGTTTGAAAAAAGAACGGACGCTATTATATGATTATCAGGAGATGCCGTTGTTTCATCGCATGCCGAGAGACCGTTCGTAGCGGACAGGAAGTCTTTTATGATCCTGATCGGATGCGCATTGTCGGTGCTGTTTATAATTTCACGCGCAGGCGCTTCCACGAAGCAGGTGCACCGGTTCAGTGCCGCAATTTTCAAGAGTATATCATGCTCAGACTTTTGTGCATCGTAGAAACCGTCAATAATAATTTTTTGATAACCGGTGAACCACGACTGATCAAAAGCGGCAAGAAGGAACGCATGCATTCCTTCCGGGTCCGTACGATGCTTGTTTGACAATACGTCGCGATACTGAACGTAAACGTCCAGCAGCAGTTTGACTTGCGGTTTGTGGAAAAAATCCTCTTCTTTGATTTTTGCCAGGAGGTCTTCGGGCGCTATACCGGCGGCTGACAGCTGCGTGATCATTCCAGCAAGGGCGGACGAAAGAGACGGTGCCAGAAGCTTCGGGTCCTGTTGAAACAGATTGTTCCGAACGAGGTGTTTCTTAACAATGCCTTCAAGCAGAAGAAGTTTGCTGCTTTCGTTCACGACTGAAGGAACAGAGCATTTTCTGCTCAATTTTTCCAAAAACTGATGGATTGTCAAGATATCCGGTTGCACGAGTGCGTTGGTATTGTGCAAACGATGAAGAGCGTCCAGAAAGAGCCTGCCGTACATGCGCTTCATGCGCGTAGAGGCAACCAGAATGAGTATATCGTTGAACAGGTATGGAGCCTCCGGCCTGGATGCAACGATTCTGTCTACAAACCGTATTCTTTCAGACCATCCTGCGGTGCCGTATGGAAGCAGCGTACAGTTCATTAATCGCTATTATGCCATAATTGAAATTTATTGACAATGAGCGGTCTATCGACTATAATTTTTTTACCGTATCGTAACGCTGTATTGCAGCATTCTGAAGGAGGACAGCATGGCTGAAGCGGTAACAAGTGCAACCTGGGAGCAGGAAGTGCTGAAAGCGCAAGGACTGGTACTGGTTGATTTTTGGGCAGTCTGGTGCGGACCCTGCAGAATGGTTGCCCCTATTGTTGATGAGATTTCCAAGGAATACGAAGGCAAACTAAAAGTATTGAAACTGAATACGGATGAAAATCCGGATGTTGCCGGGAAATACCGTATAATGGGCATCCCGACATTGATGTTTTTCAAAAATGGCCAGACAGTCGATCAGGTGGTCGGCGCGGTCCCCAAAGCGCAGCTTAAAACGAAAATAGACGCACTTCTTGCAAAATAACAACATACACTGGTAGTAACGAAGTATTGTTCAATATAAATATGCCTGCTTCTGCAGGCTATTTTTTTATCCTAAGCGGAGGCACTCTCTTCTCCATATATTTTACAATGGCCAAACTATTTTTCATTGCCGTTTTTACTGCAATAGCTTTGCTTTCGGCCTGTTCTGACATGCAAACACCGGCGGATTCAGCCACGTTCGCTGCGGAATTTTCGCTTCAAGATTTAAACGGCAACACAGTAAAACTGTCGGATTATCGGGGGAGGGTTGTCTTGCTCGAATTTTGGGCCACTTGGTGTCCGCCGTGCAGAGCGGCAATACCCGACATCGAAAAGATTCATCAAAAATATAAAGACAAGGGACTGGTCGTTCTTGCCATATCACTGGACAAAGGAGACTGGAGCTTTGTAAAATCTTTTTTGGTGTCGTACGGTATTACATACGCCGTTCTTAAAGGTACAGATGACATTCCGGAACGATACAAAGTTCGCTCAATTCCTACGACAATGATCCTCGATAAAACCGGAAAAATCATCAAACGATATGTCGGATTCGGAACGGAAGAGAACTTTGAAAAAGACATCAAGGTTCTCTTATAACACAATTGCAGACAAGCAGTGCTGTTTCCGGTTTTTTGATTGACAACATCAATGCCGGTGGCTATAATATTTCACGAAAAGCGGGCGTAGCTCAGTTGGTAGAGTACAAGCTTCCCAAGCTTGGGGTCGCGGGTTCGAGACCCGTCGCCCGCTCCATTTTATTCCTTTTTTTTATAATGATCAGTATTTGTGAAGTGCCATTAATCCCCGCGCGAAAATTCCATCCCAAGGTTAATTTAGGCTGAAATTTTAAATATTTTAATTATTATTAATATGTCACTTCTTTCCAAAGAGGTGACTCTGGACATTAAGAGGTGTGCAGTTTGCAAAATAAATATGTGCTCGTAGACAATCCCAAGTTTATCGGTCTACTGTCGAGTGCCCGGCATGCTCACTGCTGAACCGGTTGATACGCAAAAGTGAAATATCTGAAGAGAAACGCCAATAAATATATTGACTTAGTTTTTGCAAATGGTTATAAAGAACAATACATGTCTGTAAAGACTGGAGGGGTTGCCATGAACGTGAAGATCAAAAAGAGTTTCATTATTGCGCTTGCTGCGCTTGCTGTGTTTGCAGTACTTGCGGGCTGTGCGCGTAACAAGTCCACGGAAGATACAACTACGCCCCAGAAACAGGAGAAAGCCGAAAAAGTCGACAAGAAAACCGACAAAAAAGATGAAAACAAAACCGGCATAATCGGCACTCCTGCGCGTGGCAGTAAATTTGCCAGGCTGAAACTCGGCATGACCATGAATGAAGTATTTGCCAAGATAGGTAGACCGAACGCCCAGTGGCATCGTCCTACAGGCAAATCGCACATCCCGTTTTATTTTGGTGATGACCGGTGGGTATTTGAATGCTCATACAAAAAAGAGGGCAGGTTGACCTTCAATTCCGGCGGGGATCAAATTCTAACCACTATCGAAGTCAATAAAAAAGAATAGACGCTTTGATTTTGATAACAAGCCTTGGCGTATATCCCGCAGTAGGCATAACCCTTACCGGTTCTTGAATTCATTGAATACGGAACGTGAAATGCCTGCCCGGGGTCTTTGTTAGAAACCGCTCTGAAATATCCTGTATTTAAGGTTAAAGAAATTTCCCGGGAGTATTTATTTGAAAGGCCTGAGGATATTTAGCCTTCCCTTGCGCTGTTGACAAGATAGAGTGCGGCAAGTCACAGCACTTTTTTGCTGTCGTATCTTTTTTGCAACGGAAAGTAAAAAGTCGTGCTTGACAAAGGCCAACCTTTTGAATTACTATTCTTTTGTTTAGCTGTGTTGCCGGGTTCAGAACCCGCCGCCTGCGTCGTTAAATTTAATAGCAGACTGCTGATACAAACCCCGCCTATTTGGATAGACGGGTTTTTTTCTGCGCGGTCTTCGTGTCTAGCTAGGTTCAGGCGGATATCTCGACGGCAGTTGTATTTGTTACCATTCCGCGGCCCGGATTGAAAATCTTTCCATAATTGTTTTCGGATATCATTTTCCAATTTGTCCGTGGAGATCCCTCCGACAGGAGCCGGAGGATTCCTGAACAAGCACGACCTCAAGTTAAGCGCAACAAGGAACGGCGGGAGAGCGGCATGAGGCATAATTTTTCCATCGCACTGCAATACCTTACAATATTCAGACTCAATAAAAAGCATAAAATTGAAGAAAATGATCTTGTAAAATCAATGATTTTCTTTCCTGTGGTCGGCTTTCTGATCGGACTTCTCCTGGTCAATTTCGACAAGTTTTTTACCCTCATCGCACTTCCTCATACGGTCTCCAATCTGCTTCTTGTAGCGCTTTCTGTTGTCATAACGAAGGCTCTAGATGTTAATGGCCTGGCAAATACACTGGATACCCTTACAGCAGGGGCTGGAAAACATTTGCGCCTTTCTGGCGCAAGAGACGGCAAAATCGGCACGGCGGGCATTATAGGTGTTTTCTTCATTCTCCTCATGAAATACCTTTGCTTAAACAGTTTGTTTAACAGTGAAAAAGTGGCGGCTTTATTGATTGCGCCGATGCTTTCCCGATGGTCTCAGACAATTATGGCATTTAAGTCGACCTTCAGGCAAGAGGCTGAAGCGAACAGAACTTTCGTCGGACACATCAGGACCGGCGAACTCATATATATATCGCTGATTGCGGTTGGTCTGGCGGGATTTGTCATCATTGAAGAGCAAATGAGAGCGGTATTTCTTATTTGCAGCCTGATCATCGGGGTCGTGCTGTTTACTATTCTGGGACGGAGGTATTTTCTTGCCCGTCCGGACGGAATCAGCAGTGATGCCGTCGGTGCGGTAAGTGAAATGAATGAAATTCTTGTGTTTCTGCTGTTCGTGATTTTTGCCGGTGTAAACTGATTGCTCGGGCTTCCGACACCAAGGACGAACGTATGTCTTTGAGAATATATCTTATGCGCCACGGTGAAGTTTTGAACGGCGACAAAGAACATTATAACGGCCATATCGATATTGATATTACCTCGAACGGTCTTCAGCAAATGCACCGACTTGCCGATATTCTTGCCGAAAAAAACATTTCCATTGTCTATTCGAGCGATCTTCTCAGAACGGTCAAAGGGGCGAAAATTATTGCCGAACGAACCAACGCCCCTTTTGTCCCGCTAAGAGAATTGAGAGAACGAAGCGTAGGGAAGTGGGAAGGTTTTACGGTGGAGGAAATCAAGGATCGTTTTCCTGCCGAATATTCAGCCTGGCAGGCTGATCTATTGAACTATCGGCCTCAGGGTGGGGAGAACGTGATTGATGTGCAAAACAGGATACTTCCTGTATTTAAACGGCTGGTGGCTTCACATGCAAATCAGGAAATCGCGATGATGCTGCATGGAGGGATAAACAGGGTGATTCTTGCGGATATACTGGGTATACACCCGCTGAACTTATTCAGAATTGAGCAGTCTTTCGGCGCGCTTAATATCATCGATTATCGCGAGGACGGCGCCCCGGTGGTTACACTCCTGAATGGTTGATCAAATCCGAAAACCACTTGACTTTTTAGTCTGTTTACGGTAATTTACAAGCAAATAAAGCTGGGGGAGCCGAGTTGGCTGAGAGTTCAGATTTTCTGGACGACCCTTAGAACCTGATCCGGGTAGTTCCGGCGTAGGGAAGGCAAGCTAACAATAAGCTTTTAAGCCGTATCCTTCCGGATGCGGCTTTTTTGTTGTCACGAGGACAGTACCGATGACAGTTACGATAAACGGTGAACAAAAAAAAATTCAGGATAATTTGACCATTACCGGATTGCTTGAACATCTGAGCATTCAACACCAGCGTGTGGCCGTCGAGTTAAACCTTGAAATTGTGAAAAAGAACAGCTATGGCTCGACTTTTGTGAATGAAGGTGACAGCCTGGAAATAGTCAGTTTCATGGCCGGCGGGTAGCATTTTCTAAGAAACCATTACCGTTTTTACAGCGAAGGAGCATACTTCTCATGAGTGATACATTAACGATAGCAGGAATTGAGTTTAACTCCCGCCTTTGGGTGGGGACTGGAAAATACAAGGATTTTGCTGAAACAAAACGGGCGATTGAGGCTTCGGGTACCGACGTCGTCACCGTGGCGGTACGGCGGGTAAATATTATCGACCGGAGCAAGGAAAACCTGCTGGATTATATCGATCCTAAAAAATACAAGATACTTCCCAACACTGCCGGCTGTTACACGGCCAAAGATGCAATCCGGACGGCGATGCTTGCAGCAGAAGCGGGAATATCCAAACTGGTGAAACTCGAAGTGATCGGAGACGAGAAAACTCTCTTTCCCGACAATGAGGCTTTGCTGGAAGCGGCCAAAGTCCTCGTAAAAGAAGGTTTGATCGTGCTGCCATACGTCATCGATGATCCGATCATGGCGAAGAAACTTATTGATATCGGCTGCCCTGCCGTCATGCCGCTCGCCGCGCCTATCGGTTCAGGCCTCGGCATCCGCAACCCGTATAACATAAAAATCATTCTGGAAACAGTGAAAGTTCCCGTTGTTGTTGACGCCGGTGTCGGCACGGCCTCGGATGTGGCGCTTGCGATGGAGTTGGGCTGCGATGCGGTTTTGCTGAATACAGCCATTGCGGGTGCCAAAGACCCGATTGCAATGGCAGAAGCCATGAAATACGGCGTGCTTGCGGGGAGGCTTGCATATAAAGCGGGCAGGATACCCCGGAAGCTATATGCCACTGCCAGCAGCCCGATGGAAGGTTTAATCGGGAGCTAACAATATCCGGAAAACGGGCTTTGGGATATTTTTTTGCTCCGGGAGAAGTTTGTTGCCTGTTGATTTCAAGCTCTACCTGATTACGGACCGGAAACAAACACGGGTCCCTCTTGCTGAAGCGGTTGGACGTGCCCTCCGCAGCGGAGTTCGGGCGGTTCAGTTACGCGAAAAGGATTTGCCTCTTCGGGAGCTTTTGGCTCTCGGGCGAGATGTGCGCAGCATTACTGCCGAGTTCAATGCAAAATTGTTCGTGAACGATCGCGTGGATGCGGCTGTTTCCATCGGTGCTGATGGAGTTCATCTTGGACAGCAGAGCATGCCGGTTTCAGCAGTCCGCAGAATCGTGGGACAGGACATGATGATAGGCGTGTCCACACATACGGTATATGAGGCAAGAGATGCGGAGGCGGGTGGCGCTGATTTTATAACATTCGGACCGGTTTTCTTTACACCATCTAAGGTTCAATACGGTGCACCCGTCGGATTGCAAACGCTTACGATGGTAAAACAACATGTGCATCTTCCTGTCTTCGGGCTTGGTGGCATAAAACCGGGCGATTTACGAACAGTTTTAAGTGCCGGTGCAGACGGGGTGGCAGTGATTTCCGCGATTCTTGCTGCTGATGATATACAAATGGCATCACGGAATATTTTTGATGCGATGCAGATATTACGGTAATTTACTTTAATTTGCAAGGGAGTCTATCATGACACAAATTCAGGAAGCTCGAAAAGGAAATACCACGCCGGAGATGGCTGCTGTTGCCCGTGCCGAGGGGCTCAGCGTTGAGCATATCATGCAGGGTGTGGCGAATGGAACCATCGTCATTTCAAAAAACAACAAGCACAATAAAATCGTGCCGTTGGGGATCGGAAAGGGACTGCGGACCAAAATCAACGCGAATATCGGCACGTCAAAAGATAGAATGTCTATCAAAGACGAGATTGAAAAGCTCAAAGTGGCCGTATCCGCAGGCGCTGATGCGGTCATGGATCTTTCAACCGGCGGCCCGATCATCGAAATCCGCAAGGAAATTCTGAATCATTCGACCGTTTCGATCGGCACGGTGCCGATTTACCAGGCCGCCGTTGAAACCATAGAACAGGGCCGTTCGATTGCCCAGATGGACCCTGAAACTCTTTTCAAAGTGATTGAACAACAGGCGGAAGAAGGCGTGGATTTTGTAACCGTGCACTGCGGAGTGACCATTGCAAGTGTGGAGAGGCTTAAGCGGCAGGGCAGAATCATGGATGTGGTAAGCCGGGGCGGAGCATTTCATCTTGAATGGATCATCTACAATGACAAGGAAAATCCATTATATACCCAGTATGACAGGCTGGTCGAGATCTGTAAAAAATACGATATGACTTTGTCTCTCGGCGACGGCATGCGTCCGGGCTGTCTGGCGGACGCAACGGATCGTGCGCAGATCGAGGAGCTTATCACACTCGGCGAACTGCGTGACCGGGCCCATGAAGCCGGTGTACAGGTAATGATCGAAGGACCGGGTCATGTGCCGATCAACCAGGTGGAAACAAACATTAAGATACAGAAGGAGCTTTGCAAGGGCGCTCCATTCTATGTGCTCGGACCGCTCGTGACCGACGTGGCGCCGGGTTATGATCATATTACGTCAGCCATAGGGGGGGCAATAGCCGGTGCGGCAGGCGCGGATTTTCTGTGTTATGTTACCCCGTCAGAACACCTGAGGCTGCCGGATCTAGAAGACGTCCGGGAAGGCGTCATGGCTTCCCGCATAGCGGCGCACGCGGCAGATATCGCCAAGGGAGTGAAAGGCGCGATTGAATGGGACAAGGAAATGGCCAGACGGCGGAAAGCCCTTGACTGGAAGGGGCAAATTGAACTTTCGATCAATCCGGAACGCTCCCGAAAACTGCGTGAATCCAGCCTGCCCAAGGAATCTGATGTTTGCACCATGTGCGGCGAGTTTTGTTCCATGCGGGGTGTATCGCAATACTTGAAAAAAGAGGCGAAGAGCACGAAATAACGATAAATCCTGTAATTGACATGATGCCAAAACAGCGGGAACGGTCTGAATATAGTTGTAAACGAGGAATACTCGACCAGGCGAAATGGGTATTTTTGCTTCTTCTTTTCTTAAGTGCTCATTTCCCTGCTCACGCGGCAATGAAGCCGCAGCCGGAAATCATTCTTGATCCTGCTGCACCGGGACCCGGTGACATCGTGGTGCTTACGCTCAAGAATGTACTTGTCCCCCCGGAAGGCACCTTTGACGGCAGAAAGCTTTATTGGTATCCTGCAAACGGAGCAACAACAGCCTTTAAAGCGATTCTGGGCATTGATCTTTATACAAAACCAGGCGGCTACAGCCTGGACATCACTGCGGAGAACGCCGTGATTCACCGCACGGTTGTGATTTCAAAAAAGAAATATCCCGTGCAGCGTCTGAAGCTCCCGAAGGGGATGGTTGAGCTTTCTCCGGAAAATGAAGCACGCGTGGAGCGTGAACAGAAAAAAATGGCTGCAGTCTGGCCCAACGTATCGCCGCGCGGCTGGTCGGGAAATTTCATCAATCCCTGTGAAGGGGATATCGTTACGAAGTTCGGCGTTCAGAGAATCATCAATAAAATTCCGAAGAGTTCCCATACGGGCGTGGATGTGTCGGCCAAAGAAGGAGATGCCGTTCGGGCACCGAATAACGGCGTCGCTGTTTTAATTGACGATCAGTTTTTCTCCGGAAACAGCATCGTGCTTGATCATGGTCAGGGGATTTACACCATGTTTTTTCATCTTTCCAGGATACTCATCCGCCCCGGCCAGACTGTAGCCAAAGGCGAGGTAATCGGCCTGGTCGGCTCTACCGGCCGCTCCACCGGCGCTCACCTGCATTGGGGTGTGCGCGTCCAGGGGGCGCGCGTAAACCCGATGGAATTAATTCAGCTAAAACTTTAATAGACGTCAGTATAGATACTCCAGAAACCGCTGCGATAAGAAACAATCGATCGAATGATTCCGTGAAAACGGCATCTGTCTCTTTCCCAATTGCTGCATCTCTCTGCATGATGATAAAAGTCCTTTCCATAGCTGGTTCCGACCCCTCAGGCGGCGCAGGCATCCAGGCAGACCTTAAAACCTTCCAGGCATTGGGCGCATATGGAATGGCCATGCCTTCAGCCCTCACCATCCAAAACAGCAAAGGAGTGAGCGGTGTTTTCACGATTCCCCGTCTCGTCATGCGTCAGCAGTTAATATCTCTCCTCTCTGATATAAAACCTGGTGCGGTCAAGACAGGCATGCTGCTTGAAGCCGGGACGGTACGTGCAGTGGCGGATATGGTTCAGCATTACAAAATTGAAAAACTTATCATTGATCCTGTCGTACGATCCAGTTCAGGAAAAGTGCTTCTTGTTCCTGATGCCGTAAAAGCACTCAAAAGCCGTTTGTTTCCACTCGCGCTGATTATAACTCCCAATATTCCGGAAGCAGAAGTTCTGACCGGTATGAGAATTACGAGTGATCAGGAAATAGATTATGCCGCGGGTAAATTGCTCGATATGGGGCCGTCATATGTTCTTATCAAAGGCGGCCACCGATCCGGACCGGCTGTGGACACCTTGTACGGGGGAAAAACAGTGCTGAGTTTTTCCACAAACCGAAGAAAAGGTGAGTTTCATGGCACGGGATGCATGCTTTCTTCTGCGATAACAGTGTTTATTGCACAGGGATATCCTGTGGAAAAAGCTGTGGAAAAAGGGAAATTTTTTGTGGATATGATGTTGAAGTCTGCAACGGCAGTGGGAAAAAATAAAAAAACTCGATATTTCCAGTTTTAGCACTCAATAGAAAAAACAGGCTGAAATCCTTGGAGGGCATCATGCGTGTTGACGGCAGAGAAGCAGACGAACTTCGCAGAATACGAATTACGAGAAACTACATCAAATCTGCTGAAGGCTCTGTGCTGTTTGAAATGGGCGATACAAAAGTGATCTGTACGGCAACAGTGGAGAATTCCGTTCCTCCTTTTTTGCGGGGAAAAGGCACCGGATGGGTGACGGCGGAATATTCCATGCTTCCCCGTTCAACCCAGCAAAGGATAAATCGTGAACGGAGCAAAGTTGGCGGACGCACCCATGAAATCCAGCGTCTTATCGGCAGATCGCTCCGAGCGGTCACGGACATGAAGGAGCTTGGAGAGCGGACTATATTAATAGACTGTGACGTCATTCAGGCAGACGGCGGTACGCGCACGGCGTCCATAACCGGATCATACATTGCGCTTGTTGACGCTCTGCGACATATGAAAAAACAAAAGATGATCAGCGTGCTGCCGGTGAAAGACTTCCTTGCGGCGGTGAGTGTGGGAATTGTCTCGGAAAAACCGGTGCTTGATCTTTGTTATCATGAAGATTCCTCCGCAGAGACGGACATGAATATGGTGATGACCGGTTCTGGAGAAATTGTCGAAATACAAGGTACAGCGGAGGGCAAGCCATTCTCAAAAACCGAGCTCAACAAACTCCTTGCCCTGGGAGAAAAGGGCATAAAAATCCTGATTAAAAAGCAGAAAGCCGTTCTTGCATGACGATTTTTTTGACATCGTTGAGCATCGTTTTTCTTGCTGAGATGGGCGATAAAACCCAGCTTCTGGCCATGGCTTTTGCCACCCGGTTTCGGTGGCAGACGGTATTGTGGGGAGTTTTTGCTGCAACCGCGGTGAATCATCTTCTTGCATCCTATGTCGGCAGTACCATTACTGATTTTGTACCCATTGAGTATATAAAGATTGCAGCGGCCTTGTCGTTTATCTTTTTTGGTCTGTGGACCCTCCGCGGGGATACCCTGGAAGGAGAGGACAAGAAGTTCAATTTCAGCCCTTTCTGGACCGTGGCTGCTGCGTTTTTTCTTGCCGAGATGGGGGACAAAACCCAGCTTGCCTCAGTGGCCCTCGCGGCTGAGTTTCATTCCGTCATTCCTGTCTGGCTTGGGACCACGACGGCCATGGTGCTGGCTGATGCCGTCGGGATTATTGCCGGGATTGTCCTGCATAAAAAAATTCCGGAGAAGCTGATCAAGTGGTTTGCCGCGCTGGTCTTTATTGCGTTTGGCCTGTGGGGACTATATGACGTCATAATGAACGGTTTTCGTTCATAACGGCATCATTGGAAAACAGTTGGACGTGAACATACACGGGTTATTGACACTCAAGTTCATGCTGTGTTATTATCAATCGAATGATGATTGAACAGAAATGGAACCGTCTCAAAGAGTTGCTCAGAGAGATGGAATCCGCGGTGCTTGCTTATTCCGGCGGTGTCGACAGCTCCCTGCTGCTCAAGGCAGCAGCAGAAGTTATTGGTGCCCGACTCGTAGTCGTCACAGCGTATTCTGAAACATATCCACAGTCGGAACTTGCCGCTGCAAAGGAGTTTGCGGAAACGCTGGGGGTTGCGATCCGGGTTTTGCACACTTCGGAGCTGGAATCTGAAGAGTTTGTGCGCAACTCACCTGACCGCTGTTATCATTGCAAAAAAGAGCTCTTTGGAAAACTCAGACAGATTGCCGCGGACGAGGGGATTCCGTTTCTGCTTGATGGCTCGAACACCGACGATCTGAACGATTATCGGCCGGGATCCAGGGCTGCCGGAGAATTTTCCGTCAGGAGCCCCTTAAGAGAGGCGGGATTTTCCAAGGCCGACGTCCGTGATTGTGCCCGCATGCTGGATCTGCCTGTCTGGAACAAGCCCGCCCTTGCCTGTCTGTCCTCACGCATTCCCTACGGTACGCGAATCACTCCAACGATTCTTGAGAGAATACAATCTGCCGAGGAGTTCCTGCATGCGCATGGTTTCCGTCAGGTTCGTGTACGTCATCATGGAGATACGGCGAGGATAGAACTGGAGCAGAACGATTTTGGCCGCGTGCTTTCCGGTGATATGGCAGGGAAAATTATCGCAGAGTTCAAACGGCTTGGTTACATCTACGTCTGTCTTGATCTTGAAGGATATCGTACAGGCGCCATGAATGAAGCGCTCGGGAGTTTGCAGCGAACATAGTTTTTTTCAATTCGGCTCTCCGCTCATACCACGGAGAGGCCAGCGTCAAGGAGCGTATACGTGAAAGTACTTGTTATCGGCAGCGGCGGCAGAGAACACGCACTTGTCTGGAAAACGGCACAAAACCGAAACGTCAAAAAGATTTACGCCGCGCCCGGCAATGCGGGCATGGCACAACTCGCTGAGTGTTTGCCGATCAAGGCCGAGGATATTGATACACTGCTCTCCTTTGCCAAAGATAATGCAGTTGATCTCACCATTGTGGGGCCCGAAGGACCGCTGTCCATGGGCATCGTTGATGAGTTCACGAAGGCCGGTCTCCGGGCATTCGGACCGAGCGGCAAAGCCGCGGAGATTGAGGCGAGTAAAACATTTTCAAAGAACCTGATGAAGAAATACTGCATACCGTCAGCTGATTACGGTGTCTTTACCGATCGTGCTGCAGCCGAGGCGTATGTGCGTGAAAAAGGCGCACCTATCGTTGTGAAAGCTGACGGCCTGGCCGCTGGCAAGGGAGTGATCGTCGCCGAAACCGTAGAAGAGGCGATCAAGGCTCTTGACCTGATCATGAATGATAAGGCGTTCGGAAAAGCGGGCGACCGAGTGGTAATCGAAGAATTTCTGAAAGGTGAAGAGGCATCTTTTATGGCCTTTACCGACGGGAAAACGGTCGTTCCTATGGCATCGTCACAGGACCATAAACGCGTTTTTGACGGGGACCGGGGACCCAACACCGGGGGTATGGGCGCCTATTCTCCGGCACCGGTTGTGACAAAAGAACTGGAGCGCCGGGTCATGGAAACCATAATGGTTCCCACGGTGCGGGCCATGGAAAAAGAAGGTCGACTGTTCAAGGGAGTATTGTATGCCGGTCTCATGATTCATAACAACGAGGCAAAGGTGCTTGAGTTTAATGCTCGGTTCGGCGATCCGGAAACCCAGCCGATCATGATGCGGCTTGATTCAGACCTTATAGCGATCATACAGGCCATTATCGATGGAACGCTGGCAACCATAGACGTGAAATGGAAGCCTGAATCGGCCGTATGTGTTGTCATGGCGTCAGGCGGGTATCCCGGTGAGTACGAAAAAGGTAAAGAGATCAAAGGGTTGGAAGAAGCGCTGGCGCATGACAACGTGATGGTGTTCCATGCCGGGACGGCATTGAAAAATGGAAGACCTGTAACAGATGGCGGCAGAGTGCTTGGCGTTACAGGATTAGGAATGGTTGTGGCCGGAGCCATTGATAATGCGTACGCCGCAGTGCGAGATATATCTTTCGATGGCGCACATTATCGCAGGGACATCGGGGCCCGGGCGCTTGAAACAGGTAATTAGCATTGGAAAAAGGGACTGTAAAAAAAATCGCCTTCTTTTTAAACAAAACCCTTCAGGTCCGGAAGATACGAGATGCTTCCGTTAACGGGTTGCAGGTTCAATCCCGTAAAACGGGACCGATCACCACGGTCGGTTTTGCCGTTGACGCCTGCATCCAAACCTTCGAAAAAGCGAAAGAACGGAACGTGGATCTTCTGGTCGTTCATCACGGCATTCTGTGGAAGCCCCGGAAGGACCGCGATCTGGAAAACAAAAGGATCGTCAGCCTGAAAAAAAGCAATATGGCATTATATGCCGCGCATTTGCCCCTTGATCTTCATGAAGAATTCGGAAACAATGCACAGTTGGCCCGGTTGCTCGGCGTGCAGCAGCTTCGTAAGTTCGGCAGATATCACGGCATCAAGATCGGATATGCAGGCGCATTCAGAGCGGCAACGAGCATGCGTTCAGTATCATCCCGGTTGTCCGATATTCTGAAAGCGGACTGCTGCCAATATCAGTTCGGCAAGAAACGTATCCGGTCCATAGGGATCGTCTCCGGCGGCGGAGGAAGCATGCTGGTGGATGCGGTTCAGGAAGGTCTTGACTGTTTTCTGGTAGGCGAGATCGATTTGGGTGTCTATAATGCAGCGAAAGAACACAGAATAAATTTGATTGTCGGAGGGCATTACGCGACGGAAACAGTCGGGGTGAAGTCCCTGATGCCGCTCCTTAAAAAAACATTTGACGTTTCAACCGTATTTATTTCTGATCCGAAAAAGTTATAAGTAGCGAAATCAAACTACAAACACAAGATAAGAAGGGGGTTATTATGGTTAAACCGCTTGTTGGGATATTGATGGGCAGCGACTCCGATTTGCCGGTGATGCAGGAAGCGGCCTCTATGCTGCAGGAGTTCGGCATAGAATATGAGATGTCAATTGCTTCAGCACACCGAACGCCCAAGAAGGTGCTTGAATACAGCCAGACTGCGGAAAAGCGCGGCATCAAGGTGATCATTGCGGGCGCAGGCTGGGCGGCTCATCTGGCAGGAGTGATCGCGTCCCAGACCACACTGCCGGTGATTGGCGTACCCATGGATTCATCACCCCTTAAGGGGATAGACGCCCTCCTTGCCACGGTGCAGATGCCTGGTGGAGTTCCGGTCGCCACTATGTCGCTCGGCAAGGGTGGTGCAAAAAATGCGGGAATTTTTGCTGCGCAAATCATTGGCACCAGCGATGTAAAAGTCGCAAACCGACTGAAAGTTTTCAAAGTTGAAATGGAGCGCGAAGTGGAGGAAAAAGCAAAACGGCTTACGTCTCTTTCTGCCGTTATTGCGCACAAGGAGCCTGCAGCCTCCCCTGAGGAAAGTCCGGTCAAGAAAAAGGCCCGCCGAAGACGGAGAAAAAAGAAAGTTGCCGGCCCGTCTTTGTCGGAAGGACAGTCGTTTTGAAAACCAGACCCGAGTGCCTGTCATGCTTCTCCAGCCAGATAACCCGTACTCTGGCTTATGCGGATGTAAAAGACGACAGACGGCACGATATTCATCAAAAAGCGACCTCTCTCTTGGATGCTGCCGCATGCGATGAAATTCCCGCGCGTATTGCCACACGCGTGCACCGATTGCTGCGGAACGAAACCGGCGTTGATCCATACCGGCAGATCAAGGACACGTACAACCATATTGCATACAAACAACTTCCGGCCGTCCGGCATCTGGTCGATAGGGCGGCAGACCGTCTTGAGGCGGGTGTTCGGGTCGCGATTGCCGGAAATATAATTGACTTCGGCATTTTTGAAAGCGTTGATCTGGACCGTTCGCTTGCAGACTCGTTCCAGCTCCCATTGTCGCAGGAGGAGTATCAAGAATTCTATCGGGCCGTTGACAAGGCGCAGCGTATTCTCTATTTGTGCGACAATGCAGGCGAAATTGTATTTGACCGGGTGCTGCTGGAAGTCTTGCGCAATCGGGGGAAAAAAGTCACCGCGGTGGTCAAAGGGGCTCCCGTGATCAACGACGCAACGCTCGCTGACGCGGCCTTTGCCGGTCTTCAGGACTGTGCTGAAGTCATTGATAACGGCAGTGACGGCATCGGTACTCTGCTTGAGGAGTGTTCTCCGCGTTTTATCGATCGGTATCGTTCTGCCGACTTGATCATAAGCAAAGGGCAGGCGAATTTTGAAACGCTTGTGAATACCGGCGACAGCAGAATTTTCTTTCTGTTCAAAGTCAAGTGCCCGGTTGTAGCCGATGTGCTGAAGCGTGAACACGGCGATATCGTCTTGATGGGAGGGGAAGCCCTTTCCGAATTGCAGAACGGTACATGCGGGATCGGAATCGCACCTGAAAAAACTTTACGGTAGCCTGCAATTCTTCACAGCTATGGCCCAGATAATCAGAATCGACACCCGCCATCCGGAACAAGCATTTTTTCAATGTCGTTCGACGCTTAATTCCGGAGGCGTTGTCGCGTATCCGACCGACACCTTCTATGGGCTTGGTGCTGATCCTCAGAATCCGCATGCCGTTCGAAAACTGTTTTCTATCAAAAACAGACCGGCCAACCAACCTATTCTTCTCCTGATCTCTGATCCGGCAGACGTTCATAGATGGGCGGCTGAAATCACACCGGAGGCGGAACGCCTGATGCGACTCTTCTGGCCCGGTCCTCTTACGCTCATTTTTAATGCAAACGACAAGGTGCTGCCGGAATTGACTTCCGGGACCGGTACCATCGGTCTGAGAGTGCCCGGAAACACGCTTACAAGGCGGCTTCTTGCCTATCTCGGCACTGCCCTTACCGGTACCAGTGCTAACATCTCAGGTGGGAAAAATCCTGATTCGGCAGCGGAAATTGTAAAAGACCTCGGCGAAAAGATTGACTTGATCCTCGATGCAGGAAAGACGGCAGGAGGGAAACCTTCCACCCTTGTAGATGTGACGAGGGGGAAAATACATATTATTCGCGAAGGGGCGATTCCCTCCCGTGATTTGATCTGACCAGCAACAGGAATTTGTTGTAAGGGGGACGACGTGAAAAAAATTTTTGTTCTCGACACGAATGTAGTGCTTCATGATCCGCAGGCAATTTTTGCTTTTCAGGACAATGATGTAGTGATCCCTATTGTCGTCATTGAAGAGTTGGACAAATTTAAAAAAGGCATCGATGAAATCGGCAGAAACGCACGCATGGTTTCGAGGATTCTTGATGAACACCGTTTGAAAGGCAAACTTTCGCAGGGGGTTCAGTTAAAAGGAGGAGGATGCCTGCGTGTAGAACTGAACCACCAGTCGCCGGAACTTCTACCGAATGAATTGAACGCGGCGAAAGCAGACAACCGGATACTGGCCACGGCGCTCAACCTGAAGCATGATAATCTCCCGGTTGTTCTCGTGACCAAAGACACAAATCTTCGCATCAAGGCCGATGCGCTGGGACTTCGTGCGGAAGACTTCGAATCCGACACCGTGACGATCGAGGAGCTGTATTCCGGCCAGATGGAACTGTCCGTGACCCCGGATGCGAT
Organism: Nitrospirota bacterium; assembly: GCA_963663225.1. Lineage (GTDB taxonomy): Bacteria > Nitrospirota > UBA9217 > UBA9217 > UBA9217 > JBAZLV01. The sequence goes on from OY760142.1 coordinate 2,721,022, forward strand.
CAACGAGTTTTATGTAAAGGGGGAACTGCCGCCTGCGGAACCGAAGCCGTTTTCGAACCAGTATGTGCTCCTGAAGAACAACGCCAACCCCTCGCAAACCGCCCTGGCAAGATTCAGCCAGCAGAAAAACGCATTGGTGCCGATTACCAGCACAAAACACGGCGTATGGGGCGTGACTGCCCGCAATAAAGAACAGCAGTTTGCTCTCGACCTGCTCCTGAATGACGATATCCGGCTGGTGACGCTGGTAGGCAAGGCAGGGACCGGCAAAACACTCCTCGCCCTTGCCGCGGGCCTTGAAAAAACCATCGAATCGAGGATGTTTCAGCGCCTTGTGGTTTCACGGCCCGTCTTTCCGCTCGGAAAGGATCTCGGATTTCTGCCCGGTGATATCGACGAAAAACTGAGACCCTGGATGCAGCCGATCCGGGATAATCTCGATTTTCTAATGGGTGCTTCGGCCTCGGCAGGGAGAATGAAAGGGAAAAAAGACCTCCAGGGGCTGTTTGATCTGGGGATGATTGAAGTTGAACCGCTTACCTATATCCGCGGTCGAAGCATGCCGAACCAGTATCTGATTGTCGATGAAGCCCAGAACCTTACTCCTCACGAAATTAAAACAATCATCACGAGGGCGGGTGAGGGGACCAAAGTGGTGCTGACCGGGGATCCCTACCAGATTGACAATCCCTATATTGACTCGTCAAGCAACGGTCTTACCTATGTTGTGGAACGGTTCAAGAATGAGCCCATTGCCGGCCATATTACCCTCGTAAAAGGCGAGCGGTCCGATCTTGCAGAACTTGCAGCCACACTGCTGTAACAAGAACCATCTGCTATAATTATCCAGTCTGCATCACGCTATTTAAGAGGTACGGCGGATGCTTTTATGAAAGGATGAAGCACGGAAACGTATGCAGGATATTACAACAAAAAGTAAAAGAACGTTCCTGGCAGTGAGTTTCATCGGCACAATCTTTGTTCTCGCAGAAATTATTATGCAGTTTCTCGGAAAAAGCCTCTGTTTTACCGAAGGCTGTAAAATTATTGCGAGACAGGCGCGATACGGGGACATTTCAATTCTCCTGCTCGGTTTGGTGTTCTTCATAATCCTGACCGTGCTCTCTCTTGCTTGTTTGTACCGCGAGAGGACGGCACTGGAGCGTTCCATCAACATCCTGCTTATTGCTTCACTGGCTGTGGAAGGTTTTTTGACCGGATATCAGTTTTTCGCGATTCAAACAACCTGTCTGTTCTGTCTCATTGTTTTCAGCTTTATAGTCGTCCTTGCAATAATCCGGCTTCTTTCCGGGGAAAAAAGAATACTTGCGGGCTTTGCCGCTCTGGCGGCAGTTTTCCTGCTGTTTTACCTGGTTCTGCCTGCAGGCGGCGCGCCGGAATCATTGGCGGAAAACGACCGGCTTGTCCTTTTTTTCAGCAAAGAGTGCAAATATTGTGCGGCTGTCAAGAATGAACTTCAGCAAACCGACCTTAAGGTCAAGTACGTCGACGTAAACGGTTATTACAACCTCCTGAAGAGAATAGGCATTGATTCCGTTCCCACCTTTGTTGTAAACGACCCCAATCAAAAACTGTTCCTGGTCGGGGAATCCGCGATTAGGCAATATTTGAAAGATTGTACCGTAAAAAAGACTGCCGCGACCAAAACTTCCCGAAAGAATCAGACAGAAAAAAATTCAGGAGCCGCTCTTTCCGTTTTTACTCCACAAAACTTGTTTACCGGTCCGGCAGCCACACAGTCAGAAGGTATCTGCAGAGAGGAACAACCCTGCAAATGAGACGGGCATGTTACGCCTTTTCGTGATGCCAGACATTCCTCGTCTTTTTTCTAAACCCTGGCAGTCTCAATCCCTGCGACATGCAATCACCCGGTTTCAGCCGAGGGAGGATTGCAGCAAGTCGCGGGAGCCGGAGGGGCTCCACGACAGTATTACATGAGGAGGATGTGTTGGAAAGACAAAAGGGGACAATTGAAGGAATTGCGGACAAAGTCTGGAAGTTTTTCGCTTCCGTCAAACTTGCCGTTGTGCTGCTTATCATCCTGGCCCTTGTCTCGATCATCGGCACAGTGATCCAGCAAAACGAACCGCCGGATCGTTATCTGCAGGAGTACAGTCTGTCCACGGTCCGGTTCTTTAATATGCTCGGTCTGTTCGACATGTATCATACCTGGTGGTTTGTTCTGCTCCTCGTTCTTCTTACTGCAAATCTTACGGTCTGTACACTCGAGCGATTGCCTCATACCTGGAACATTGTAAAGTCGCCCCTTCGGCCTCTCGATGGCGAGGCCGAAAAGGCGCTCCCTTACAGAACAGAATTGCATCTTCAGGAGGGACGGATACAAGCCAGTGAACGGGCTCTGCAGGCGCTTACTTCGCTCCGCTATCCCGTGACCGAGCTCCAGGATTCTGAATCGATACAGTTCCTGTCACAAAAAGGCGTCTACAGCAGAATGGGAGTGTATATTACCCATTTCAGCATTATCCTCATTTTTATCGGAGCATTGACCGGCGTTTTTTTCGGATTTAAGGCTTTTTTGAGCCTTCCGGAGGGTGCCGCACAGAAAGTTGTTTATCTTCGGAATGAGCCTTTATGGGACAGAATACTGTCGTCTTTCGGTATTGCAGAAAGCCGTGTCCAATGGGACCCGGAAGCGGAGCTGCCGACCATGCCGCTCGGCTTTTTTGTACAGTGCGATGAATTCGACGTTGATTATTATATCAATGCATCTGGAATCCCGACCGGCATGCCGTCAGAGTATCACAGCACGCTCAGTATTTTCGACCTCAGCGGGAAAATAGTTTTGAGCAAACGCATTACGGTAAATGACCCGCTTACTTACAACGGCGTTACATTTTACCAGTCCTCCTACGGCACAATGCCGAACACGCCTGGCAAAATCGTTCTGAACATCCGTCAAAAAAACAGTACGACAGGCGAACAGGTCGTTGTTGATCTCGGCGGTTCCCAATACGTTTCCTCCATCGACAGAACGGTTACCGTCCTTGGGTTCGCTCCATTCGGAATTCGGGACTTCGCAACGGACCAGGTCATGCTTTTTCGCGCCGAACACGGTGAGTATATTAATCCTGCCGTTCAGCTGCAGGTTTCTAAAGGCAAAAAACCATTATATACAACCGAAATTCTAAAAACCGACCGGGGAATGCCTTATATGCCGGAAGACTATACGATCACCCTGGTGCGCTACGCAGGAACGAGATATACGGGATTGCAGGTCACCAAGGATCCCGGAGTATGGATTGTGTACACCGGCTTTGTCCTGCTTTGCATCGGCCCGCTCATAGCCTTTTTCGGATCGCATAGAAAACTCTGGATTACAATCCAGGAACGCAACGGACAGGCAATCATAAGGATCTCGGGTACGGTAAATAAGAACCGTCCAGGGTTCGAACGTGAATTCAAAAAAATAGTTGATGTGATTTCGAAATAATCTGCAGGAGGATGAGTGCTATGGAAAGCTCCTTGCTTTTTACCTTAGCCACACTGGCATATTTGACGGCCATGGTTCTTTATATTTGCTTCCTGGCGTTCCGCAAAGGAAACATAGGTTTGGCGGCCACCGTGGTTACTGCGTCCGGTTTTATCGTGCAGACCGCGGCCCTGCTGCTTCGCTGGTGGGAATCCTATCAAATGGAGATCGGCAGGATCCCTTTGTCGAATCTGTATGAATCCCTGGTGTTCTTCACCTGGAGCACCGTGCTTATTTATCTGATTGTCGAGTTCAGATACAAGACAAGAGCGTTCGGCGCTTTCGTGATGCCGCTTGCCTTTCTCGCTCTGGCGTTTATCAATGTTGCCGGCGTCAATGCCGATATCACCCCCCTGGTTCCCGCACTCAAGAGCAACTGGCTGTTCTATCATGTATTGGTCTGCTTCCTCGGTTATGCTGCATTCGGCATAGCCTTTGCGGTCAGTCTCCTGTACCTTCTGCTGGATGTGAAGGAAAAAGGTCCTGTTCTTCCCATGGCGTGCAGCATGGGAGGGATTATCGTCATGGCCTCACTTGGATATTACCTGACGGGTCTGGGCGAGGGCATGAAAAAAGTTTATTGGATGGGGCTTGGCATCATGGTGCTTGCCTGGTTCATTTATCTGGTCGTGGCGGGAGTTAAAAACAAATCTCAGTTATTCCTGTTCTGGTGTCTTTGCGTAACGCTGGCAGTCGGACTGCTGATTGCCATGGGGATTGACTTCATATCGTTCTCACTACAGCCTCTTGCCAAAGGAGAATCGCTTAAAAACCATCTTTTTGAAGCGACGTTTCTTCACGATTCCACCGGGGTTATACTGATCAGCTGGGCCGCCGTGCTTTTCCTGTTCTGGCTTGTCTGGTCACAGGGCTTGCGGCTCAGGAATCTGCTTGAACAGTACATACCGGCGCCGGATCAGCTGGACGATGTCACCTACCGTATGATTGCGATCGGATGGCCGCTCCTGACCGCCGGCATTCTTACCGGAGCGGTATGGGCAAACAGCGCGTGGGGATCGTACTGGAGCTGGGACCCGAAGGAAACCTGGTCGCTGATCACGTGGTTCATCTATGCGATCTATCTCCATTCGCGCTATGTGCGAGGCTGGAAGGGAACGCAGATGGCCGTTATTTCAGCGGTAGGTTTTTTGGCTGTTATTTTCACGTTTTTGGGGGTCAATCTGGTGCTCTCCGGCCTGCATTCGTACGGTGGAATGAATTAAGCCCGCAACCGGAATCCAGACCGTCTGCTGAGGTTGCTTGCGGCGGCAGCTTTTCAGTCGTACCGTCAGAGTGATGTTATTTTTTCACGCTGAAACAAAAAACGGTTCCCTCTTTCTCCGAGGTGGTGAAATCCACCGCTCCTCCCAAAATATCCTCACCGAACAGTTTCATGGAAAATGTTCCAAGCCCTCTTCCGATTTTTGCCTTTGTGCTGAAATTTCGCTGAAATATTCTTCGTGCAACGTCAGGGGGAATCGACTTTCTGTTCCATACAAGGAAATTAATTTTATCCTCCGACGGTTCGCACCAAACTCTTACTTCATCTCCTTCCGGGGTCTCTTCAAAAGCATTTATAATCATATTGGTAAGTATTTTCAGCAGCAGGGACGGCTCCGTGTTGAGGGCAATATTTACATCGTCTTTCGGCAGCACGAGTGACTTGTTCTTTGAAGCAGCATGATTCCCGAACAATGCTTTGAGTTCTTGAAATATCTGCGTGACGGAGATTACCGTATAAATCGGCTGATAGGCTGTCGTGCCGGTATTACTGAGGCACTGTTGGACCGATATTTCGCTCATCAGTCTTAATGAACAAGTTTGTATAGTGCGGGACAAATCGCGAATCTCGTCCGTATCCATGCTTTTGGAAAGGAGATGGCAGGCGCCATGAAGTCCGGTGATGATTCCGTTGATATCATGAAAAAACACCCGTTCCAGCGCGGTTAGTCTTTGCTGATAGGTAATATCCTGCAGGAACAGGAGCAGCAGGCGTTTTTGTTCATACTGTATCGGAACACATCGTACCCGAAAAAACAGATCGCGATTACTATTTTCTTTCGTAGTAATGGCGCATTCCTTTTCAGCCGGTATGTCCGATGTCAGGCTCGTAACAATGGATATTGCTGCACCGCATGTCGAGCAGTATTTGCTTGTTCCGCACCCGGCCGGCATTTCATCGGCGTGCACGCACTTCAGCGCCTCTCCGGGGCGAAACCCCAATACGGCTTCGACATCGTCTATTTTCAGCATTTCGAGCAGCATGCTGTTCACAGCAAGGATCTGCCGTTGGCTGTTCAGTACCGCCAGAAGACCGCTGACGGAATGAAGCAAGCCGTCAATGACGGAATTGTTGCTGATAAACTCAATCTCGTTCTTTAACTCGTCTTCAGATGACCGGTCAGGAGTCGCAAAATAGGTGTCCATGGCGGTTTCCTTTCAAGTCAGGCAACGGGATAGGAATGGTCTCTCAAGTATATCAGGAGCGTGACCGTGACGCGGCAAACAAAAACTTCTTGGGTATATTTACCAAAAAATTATTGTATTTTCAATAAAAAAATGCATCATATGCGAGACAAAAACAAATTGGCGATATGTTTGTCCTAGATGCGTACGCGGTTGTGAGGGTAGCTTACAGCTTTGGAGAAAGGGATTACGTTTTCCCGCGTTTCAAGCTCTACCTTCGAAGCTTCAGAGGATGAAATATTCCAATACTTTTGCCCGATGCCAGCTGTCTGCGCATGGTCGCAAAACGGTAACCTGCGATAAGTACCAGCAGGCAGACGACACCTAAAACAAGCATGGAGCCGATGAATTCATTTATTGTATCAATGGGTTAGTAATATCTTTGCTGTCGTGATGTTCACATACTGGCTAGTCGTGTGCTGCGCCATTGTTCTGGACGGCGTGGTACAGCCGCTGAACAAGGGCCTGATTAAAGCCGTGTGAGGTCATGTTGGCGATGATGCGTCCTTTGATGGGGAGTCCGAGGAGATACAGGTCTCCAATCAGGTCCAATATCTTGTGCCGCACGAATTCGTCGGAATATCTGAGCTTTGTATTAATGACCTTGCCGTCATACATGATGATGTGGGAGTTAAGGTATCCACCGCCGACTTTTCCGAGTTTTTGCGCCATTTCGATATTCTCAAAGGTATTGAATGACCGGGCTGGAGCAATCTCTTTTGTGAAGGAATTGTTTTGAGGATTGAACGTCAGAACCTGTTCTCCGATGGGCAGCGGGTAGTCAACCCGCATTGATATTTCGAATCCATCAAAGGGCTCTACATAAATATGCTTTTCGTGCTTCTGCTCATTGCCCACACCGATTTTTTTGAGGACGACGGCAAGCTTGGTTTGGGCGTTCTGCTCTTCTATTCCGGCTTCTTCTATCAATACGCAAAAATCTTTGGCGGAACCGTCAATATTCGGGATCTCTTCTTCGACCTTGATGAGTACGTTGGTTATGCCGTACATCGAAAGCGCGGCCATCAGGTGCTCAACGGTGCGCACCCGCCTCCTCCCGTTGTCCAGAATGGTAGAATTTGCCGAGAAGGTTTTTAATGGCGCTGTTTTTGAGAAGTCATCGAGAGAGGTAATATGGCCGGGTATGGTTTGACCGTCAAGCGTTTGAAAGACGATGCCTTCATCGGTCCCGAGGGGACTGAGGATGATGCCTGTATTTTTGCCGCTCAGCAGGCCTATGCCGTTCAGAACCACATTTCCCTTAAGCGTGCGCTGGCGTACCGGTGAATCAACCACCTCTACCATGCCGGGCGGAACAGAAAGATCGGTGCTGACAATCTCGAGCCTCGTATCCGACGGCAGGGCTGTGTCGTCTCCGGCAGGAGTGTGCTTCAGGGCCGATTCAACCTTGTCGAGCAGCACTTCCAGATGCAGCGGTTTTTCGAGGAAATCATATGCGCCTGCTTTTATGGCGGCGACTGCGGCTTCGATGCCGGCATGTCCGCTCATCATGATGACGGGGAGGGCAGGAAAGCGGTCGTGCAGCCGTTTCAGGAGCTGCATGCCGTCAATGCCGGGAAGCCAGACATCCAGCAGAACGAGGGATGGCTCCATGGTATCAAGACTTTGCCAGAGACTTTCCGCGTCCGGAAAGATAAGGGTCTGGTATCCCTCATCCTTCAGGATGCCCGCTACGGTGGTACAGATAGAAGACTCATCATCAACTATGCAGATAGGGTTCATATTTGGTTGTCCTATGGTCCCTTCCGGCCTGAGATTAAAGTGGTGATAGTGTAAGATGTTGCCGGACATTTGTCAAGGACATGCTGCTTATCAAGGTATTTGCTGAATTGCAGTGAGGAGGCGTCCTTTAGTCCATTGACGACAGCATTCGTCCAGACCACCATATCCCGACGCACCCGGCCAAAATGTCAGTCGCGAACCTGCCCCAGAATATTCCGTTAAGTCCTAATAAGGCACTTCCTGCTATGGATAGAGGTATTAGCAATACTGCCACCCGTATGATGTTGAGTGCGGACGCCTGCAAGGGCCTGTGTGTCCCTGTCAGTGAAAATCCTGCATAGCGGTGTATCTCAAGCATGCCGTATCCCATGCACGTAATGTAAATATAGGAACACAAGATATCAATAACGCTCTTCTCGGAAGAGAAAAATTCTGCCATGGATTCGGCAAAAATAAGGAACAAACAACCGATAAAAATGCCGTACAGCAGGGCAAATGTCATGGTGCCTTTTCTCGCCAGCCTGATTCTGTCCATTCTTCCGGCGCCGTAGTTCTGGGCCACAAAAGGAATAAGCGACATGCCGACGGTCATGGGTATCATGAAGGCGAACATTTCTATTCTGCCTGCCACGCCCAGCGCGGCGACGGCCTCGTTGCCGAAACCTGCTGCGAGTCTGGTAATAACGGCGGACGACAGCGGAGTCAATATCATGCCGAGGGCTCCGGGTATACTGAATTTCAGGATGCTGTGCCATGATCGAAAAAGCAGGCCTGGTTTTATGGTGCTGATATCTATCAAGCTCATTTTTTTCGCCACAATGTAAAAAGCAGCCGCAAGGGTGACCGTTTGGGCGAGTATCGTTGCGACAGCAGCGCCGGCGATATTCATTTTCGGCAAGCCGAATCTGCCGAAAATAAGCCCCATATCCAGAACGATATTTATTGCAGTACTGCCGACCATGAGCATACTGACGGCCTTTGTATTCCCGGTGCTTATGATGATGTCGGAAACAACGATTTGAAGCACCATAATGAACGAGCCCCAGTACCAGATTTCCATATACTGTGCAGTCATCTCGAGTACCGCGCCGGATGCACCCAGCCTGGAGAAAAGAGGCGTGATGGTGAGCAGCCCCAGAACAGATATGAGGGCGCCGAAAAGAACGGAAAGGATAATTGCGTGCGTTGTAACTGTTGCCGCTTTTTTGTGATCTTTCCCGCCTATGGCATGGGCGACGAGCGTCATTACTCCGCTTCCGAGCCCCCGGCTGAGCAGCATAAGCAGCATTACAACAGGGAACGTAAAAGAAATAGCCGCAAGCGCTTCGGTCCCGAGCTGGGACACGAACCAGGCGTTCGTGAGGTTATACATATTCATGGCAAAAGTGCCTGCGAGCATCGGCACGGCCATTTTGACAATTACGTTCAGTACATGTCCTTGTATAAGTTTTGACATTGTTGTTGGAGAGAGTTTTATGAAAAGCGGCCGTCAGACATGAAATTTCAGGTCAGTGAGGTGTCGGGTTTCACAATGTCCAGTCCGTTTTTTCACTACGTTGTTGGATTATTTCTCTGACATCTGCTCCCTGTCAGCGGTTTCGAGCGACGCTAAAACAAGACTTTTTACCGTTTCGCCCTCCAGGCTGTTCTTGACGACTTCATCCAGTTTCAGGAGCAGTGCATTGACCGCCGGGCTTCCGCTGGCAAGACTGCTGAATGCGGCCGCTTCATGCAGGTTTTTTTCGACCGCGCTGAATACTTCCGGTACCGTTATTCTTTCAATATCGCGCATGGGGATATAGGTCATGTCATCTTTTATGAGGAACACGATCTTACTGTCTTCCAGAGCTTCCAAGACCCTGAGAACAGGAAACACCGGCAACCCGAAATGCCGTACCAGGGAATTCAGCGTCCAGCGCTCCAGTCCCTTGTAATGATGAAGGCCGATACAGTACATGGCGGCAACGGCAAGCTTGTATTGAAACCGCTCGGTAAAAATTTCCGTATCATTTTTTACCCGCAGGGTCGCGGGGAACTGGTGATGATACGCGATTTTCACCCCGATCAGCATTACGATCCAGTTGAAATACAGCCACAGCATGAAGATCAGCACCATCGCGAAACCTGAATAGATAGCGGAATAATGCGCGGTTGAAACCAGGAACTTCGCGAATGCCCAGCTGATCGTTTCCCAGAGTAGACCCGCAACAACGCCGCCCGTCAGCGCGGAGCGAATCGAGACTTTTGTGTTGGGCAGGAGATAGTAAATCATGGTAAACGTAATGATCATCAGCAGGTACGGCAGGAATTTACTGAGATACAGGATGATGGTGCCGAACGGTTCGATGTGATGAAGGGCCTGGACGACGGTGTTGCTCATGACAGAAGTTGTCAGGCCGATCGCTGCGACCATTAAAAGCGGAGCGACGAGAAGCACGCTCAAGTAGTCGCGAAACTTTTGGAGCAGCCCGCGCGGTTTGTGGATCTGCCACAAACGGTTGAATGCCTGCTCGATCTGCTGGATAGTGTTCACGACCGTATAAACAAGAACCACGAGACCGACGGCTCCGAGTACGCTGACATTGATTTTGTCGACATAGCTGACGATGACTGTCGTAATTTCCCTGCTTTTAGGGCCAATGGGTGCAAGGAAATTTAGCAGCATCGGGGCCAGCATGTTATGCACTCCGAATGCCTTGGCCAAAGCGAACGAAAGGGCTATCAGCGGGACGAAGGACAAAAGAGTTATGTACGCGAGGCTCGAAGCGGGGAGGGTAAAAACGCCGGTCCGGAAATCATCTTGTATTTTGTAGGCAAAACGAAGGCAGGTTATGAGATATCCCTTCGGTTTACTCACACCGGCAATATCGATCTGCCACAAGGTCTCACGAAAGAATGTCTGCACTGAGCTGAATAATTTTTTAATATTCATCATAACAATAGTCCTTTAGAGATGGTTCTTTTTTGGGAAGGTACGGCCCATTCAGACCATCCCTGTCCATTAAAAAGCAGGGACGCAATATTGTTTGTTGCGTCCCCGCGTAGAATCCGGCTTTTGCGGTGTTTTTTTTATTTAGCACGTTCGAGCGTAACAATGCTTCGCTGCATTCCCTTGTCAGCCCAGTTGGGCATGACCCTCCAGGGGGTCAGAATTTGCAGGCGATTTCCGTTAATTTTAAAAAATCGTGACTGTTCGGTCCCGACCCAGGCGGGATTCCATGCAACTTCGACCTTCGTGATCCATTTGTCTCCTTCAATGCGGTATGTACCGGTGTATGCCACCATCGTGCTTAATAGTTCGGCACGCTCTTTATCAGTGTTAGCCGGTTTGCGTCCTTCTCCGGTAAACATGAAAAATACGCGTCCCTCCGGTGTGAAAATAACATATCCGGTCGGGTTTTGACCCATAACCAGTTCCCGCTGGCCTGTTGCCTGGATCTCGACTTCGTAGGAAAGCAGTTTCCAGAGGCCCTGAACCTGTTTTGCACCGTCTTTTGCCTCATCAGCAAAAACAGATTGCACCGAAAACACAAGCAAAAACAGAACAACCAACCATGTGACCTTACGCATACTGTTCTCCTTTCTTTCTAGCAGAGATTAATCCGGAAAATGCACGAACGTAGCACAACCTTGTAAACATATATGGCATGAAATGGTTCAACCGGTTCTGTTTAGGGTATTTACTCCGATCTGAAATGAGCCGTTAATTCCCCAATACTATCTTTTCTTCGCAATAGGGTGCTAATGGACGAATTTTATCATAGTTTCTTTCAAAATATAATTGCGGATTCAACTGACGAAGAAGTTCCGTAGTCGCTTTTTCAGTAAGTAAACGGCAAACAAGCCGTGTATCCATACTCAATATCCGGCATGCTTCGAGAGTCGGACAAAAATTCTTCGATTGAATTATGATGTTATTTTTGTTTCTTTCAACAATCGGAGCATCTGCAGGGTCGATTTCGAGCTTGCTGATGAAAAGATTGTATGCTTCGTCGAGAATCGAAGAGGTTTTAGCGTTTTGTGGTTTATAGTTGTTTTTAAACCAATGCAGTCTGCTGAGACATTTTTCCTTGCCGAGTTTTTCAAGTGCTGCATCGTCTGCATTCCGCAGCATTTTAATTTCGTTTCTTACTGCCTGGTTGTAAAGTATTGAACATTCATCATACAATATAGGTTCGGAGATATTGATTTTCTTTCTCCCGCGGTCAAAAATTTCTTTTATGGAAATATCAATACGGCTTCTGCCCTGCAGCAAAGCGTCTTTGATCGAAAAACCATATGCCACCACTTCAATTCCAGACCAGAACAGGGCCGTCGAGCACATTGGACAAGGCTCGTGGGTAGATATCAGTGTGCAACCGGACAGATTTTTCCCCAGCAGGGATGCTGCGCGCCTGACGGCTTTCATTTCCGCGTGCGCGGTAGGATCTCCTTCGGTTGAGTCAGTATCGTGGGCCCGGGTTATAAGCGCGCCTTCTTTCATGATAACTGCTCCAAAACCGCTATTGCCTTCTCGCAATGAAAGCTTTGCCTCGTCAATTGCAATGCGCATAAACTTCTGGATATCATTCATCTTGTTGTTATCGAATATCATATTTGTCCTTATAAATCTAGAAGAGTACCGTATGCGCAGGTTCGAAGTTTTTTGCTGCATCATGCGCTTGTATCCGGACCTTATGCATTCCTCTGATCGAGTTCAAAAGATAGACCGTAGGGCTGTCGAGTGCTTCCTGAACGGTAATGATTCGTTCCTGCAGCTGGGCGTGATCAATCATCCAGGCGCGCTGCGTGCCGGGCAGGAGGCCGCAGGAAACGGGTGGTGTGTATAATACACCGTCAATTTCGACTGCAATATTTGCCACGGTAGACTCAGTGATCTGTCCAGCTTTATTGTACAATAAAACATCGTTGCTTCCAGGGCATATTCCAACAGCGTTTTCATACACGTGACGATGAGTCGTTTTATGGTACAGAAAAACGTTTTCCTTGTCGACCGGGTCCCTGGAGAGCATAATGTCATGAAAGCGCATAGTGGTTGACTCGATGGGAACGGCCTCGCAGCGGAAGGTCCCCAGGCGCGAGACAAGCAAACGGATACGATGCCTTTTTAAAGGCAGACCGGCCGGAATGCGCATAAGCTCATCTTGTATTTGGTGGAGATCTAGAGGGAAACCGAAATAGTCCGCTGATCGGGCGAGACGCTCCATGTGGTACTCCAGAAGCCGGTATCCGCCCGAAGGAGACCACAGCATTGTTTCGAGAAGATCGAAATCTCGGGCTGTGGGACGCAGTACCTGCGTTTTTGTCAGGCATTCTGCGTATTCAGCAACGGGTTGGGAGTCCCATACAATACCGCTTCCGACGCCGTATTCCGCCTGACCGCTTGCTTTATGCAGCAAAATAGTTCGAATGGCGACATTGAACCGGGCGCGGCGTCCGGGAGCGACGAAGCCGATTGTACCGGTATATATGCGCCTCGGTGAGGATTCCAGCTCCGCTATGATTTCCATCGTGCGGCGCTTCGGTGCACCGGTAATGGATGCGGGAGGAAATGTGGCTTGTAGTATACAGTTCAGAGATTCGTCGGTTCTTGCACGTACGGTAGATGTCATCTGCCACACGTTCGGATATTTTTCAAGCTCAAACAGCGAGGGGACATGAACGCTGCCGCAACATGCTATGCGGCCGAGGTCATTGCGCACCATGTCCACGATCATCAGGTTCTCCGCCTGTTCCTTTTGGGAACTTCTGAGAGCGGTCCGTTTTGCCAGATCTTTCTCAAACCACAATCCTCTGGCAGCCGTACCTTTCATAGGTCGCGACTCGATCTGATCACCGTCGAGCCTCAGGAAAAGCTCGGGTGAGGCGCTGCAGACAGCCCAATCTCCCGTGTCCAGGAACGCGGCAAAAGGAGGTTCATCGCCGGTAATATGCAGGAATAGCTGCCAGGGGTCAATATCCGTTCTTGCCTGAAGCCGGTACGTGAAGTTGACCTGATAGGTGTCACCCTCGCGGATAAATTGACGTATTTCCCCGAGTGAGTTGAGGTATTCTGCCCGTGTTATTGATGGATGCCACGGTATAAAGAAATCACGGTTCCCGCGAGTTGACGGCAGGGTAATTTCGCTGGCCTGTTCGAATAACCCGAACCAGAGCAGGGGAAACTCCTTGTCAATTTTGGCAGGCAGGGAAGGGTCAAAGGCTGGAGCGGCCTCGTAGGAAATAAAACCGGCGGCGTACAATTTATCTTGTTCGACCTTGTTTTCAATTGCGCGAAGAAAAGGCAGGACATCCTCTATGCGGTTTGTTGTAATGATCTCGCATGGTGATGTGAAGCTCAGCCATTTTTTTCCGGCTTCATCACGCAAAACGATATGCGGTATCTGAAGGTCTATTTTTTTCATCGTACTCCGCACACGAATGGTGAATTTTGGATCCCAATGTTCTTGCTGGTCTTGAGTTTTGCGAATTTATCAGGCGGACGGTAAATTATGCCGGAAAGGCCGTTTCAACTCCGGCATTGCTTCGATTTCAAAACAAGCATCACCTTATGACAAAAGACATTTGCTCATGAAAGAGAGAACATCGTGGTCAGACAATGGAATTCATGAACAGGCATCTTTGCGTTCATGACGTGCGCAATCGGCCTTTTGCGGCCTTGTTGTCTGTAATTGTCAGCGGCCTGCAGTCTGGGCGGAACTGGCGGAATTCAGATGTTCGATATTCGCGATATCGATCACCTCGGCCGAACCGTTTTCGACACGGATGGTAGTCAGGCTGGCCGGAGGAACAGAATGCACAGACCAGACAGTGCTGACCGGCTGCTTCATGAGAGCGACAATACAGACGCGGGCGCAAATGGCATGCGTGACGATCAGGACGCTTCCGGTGCGCAATCTCTGTATTTCCGAAAAGAAGTCGGAAATTCTTTGGTGCATCTCGGTAAAAGATTCGCCGTTCGGCGCCCGAAATAGCTCCGGGGTCTGTCTGTACGTGTTGTACTCCTGTGGATAGCCGTTCCGGATTTCGTCGATAGTCTTTCCTTCCCAGGCTCCAAAATACATTTCGCGAAGGCGATCGTCCGGTATCGAGGAAAGGGGTGGATTGTGTTGTTCACCGATCAGCCCGGCAGTTCTTCTTGCACGGTTCAGCGAGCTTGAAAACGCTGCATCAATGCTGGTGGAAGCAAGACGGTTCCCGATCGATATGGCTTGTTCAACGCCGACCGGTGTAAGGGCGGAGTCGCAGTGGCCCTGGGTGCGATGTTGCAGGTTCCACTCGGTCTGTCCGTGTCTGACGATATAATAGTACATCTGAACTCCTTGATCACTGCAGTGATTCTCGCGATGCAGAACGATTGCGATGTGTGGAAGTATATATATTCATTTCAATCTTGTCAATTTTTTGCATGCAGACGGAGGCAGTCGACTGTCAGGAAACGACCCTTGCGATGAGTTTTCCGAGTTCAAATCCTTTTTGTATAACGTCGGCATCCGGATATCCGGCAAACTCGAGTTTTTCGATATACTGCCATCTGGACGGTTCGGTGAGTTCCAGCGTCTTCTTTAAAGCGCCTTTGCTCCACCCATAGCTTCCGAAATAAACTGCTTTTTTATTCTGGATGTTTTTCAGGGCGGCTTTTTCGAGCGCAGTCTGCATGTACGGAAAGAGGGTGGCCTCATACGTCGGCGCACCCACGACAACGCCCTTGTTCACAAGCAGCGCGGGAAGCATATATGAAGGGTGTACGCGGGCTACGTCGAATGTTTCCGGAATGATTCCGGCTGAGGTTATGCCTTCAGCGACCGCGTTCATCATGAGTTCCGTGTTCCCGTACATTGATCCGTACAGAAGAGTTACCCCTCTGCCGCCTCCTGATTTTCCGTATTCCGCCCATCTGCTGTACAGTTCGATTATTCTTCCGGGCGCTTTTCTCCAGACGAGGCCATGAGAAGGTGCGATGCACGCTATCTTGAGTGCGGAAATCTTTTTTATGGCGTTTAAAACCGGCACCGCGAACTTTGCCACAATATTGGCATAATAGCGCAGGGCCTCTTTTTCATAGTAAACGATGTCGGGATATTCATCGTCGAACAATGCCCCTTGCAAAGCCCCATATCCGCCGAACGCATCGCAGGAGAACAGCACGTTTGACTTCGGGTCGTAAGTTGCCATTGTTTCCGGCCAGTGCACAAAAGGAATATGGTGAAATGAAATCGCTCTGCTGCCGATGTCAAGCGTGTCGCTGTCGTTGACGGCTTTGATTCGTTCGGTAATACCGTAGTAGTCACGCAGCATCTGAACGGCTTTCGGGCTGCAGACGATTTCAGCCTTGGGCGAAAGCATTCTGAGCGTCTTTATGACTCCGGTATGGTCAGGTTCCATGTGATTTATGACAACGTAGTCAATGTCGGAAAGAGGGAAAATTCTGGAAATTTGACCAAGGAAGTCGTCTGTTTTGAAAGATTTTGCCAGATCGATCAATACGTTTTTTTTGTCTTTTATCGCGTATGAGTTGTATGATATGCCTGTTTTATCGATCGGCCATAATCCTTCAAAGAGGTCAGTCGTCCTGTCATTTACGCCGACCCAGAAGATGTCATCAGTAAGTTTTATTTCCAGCATGAAGACCTCCCGGATTCATGTACTGTTTGTTTATCAGAACATTTTCTCAATTCTAACACAGAATGAATCTGATTTTGGGCGGGCTCGGCACTAGCTTTTTGCTGAAAAACTGATGTGAAAAGTGACGGTACTTTGAGGAATTGTTTTACAAAACGGCAAAGCGAGAAAAAACTCCTGCGGAATGCCTTCATGAATCAAGCCGGGAATATTTTTGAAGCCGAACCGTTGATAGTAGCTGGGATCTCCCACGAGAACGCAGCCGTTGCCGCCCAAAGCTTTCAGCCGGGACAATCCTTCATGCATAAGTGCCTTTCCGATTCCCTGTTTTTGATATCCCGGCAGCACGGAGATCGGGCCGAGCCCGTACCAGTTCAGACTCCCGTCGGACATGGTCACCGGCGAGAAGGCAATATGGCCGAGTATTTTCCCTTCAACCTCCGCGACCAGCGAAAGGGTCAGGGCATCGGCACGGCGTAATGCGGTTATGATGAATTGTTCCGTATGACAGCTGATGGGAAGGGTCTTGAAGGCCGCTATGGTGATTTCCGTTATTGCATCGATATCAGTGCTTTTTTCTTCTCGTATGATCATTGTTGGTCCAGAATTATAATTTCTGTTGCTGTTTTATCTGCTGGATTCTCGTTGCTTCAGCTGCAGGGTATCCTGTTCCTGCAGAGCATTGTAAATTGCTTTCTTTATCTCATTGGGAAAACTGCCCGACATTCCTTCAAGAGCGGTATTGGTGAGGATTACCACTGTTAGCCCTGCGGTCCGGTCGACCCACCACGCATGACCGTAGGCGCCGCCCCACGCGATGGTGTTTTTATTCTGGGGGCTTTTGGCTGTCGACGGATCAAGCAGGATCGCGGACATGAGCGTCCACCCCCATCCCGGTTCTCCCACCGGAATATACGCCGCGCCCGTACTGTTTTCGAACAGTGCCTTGTGCGACGCAGGCTTCAATAATGAAGCATTTCCCGTTCTGACAGCCTCAAGAAAAAGAAGATAATCACCAGCGGTTCCTACCATTCCCGCGCCTCCGGATGGATAGGCTTTTTTGTCGAGAGCGCGTGCCGGCGAAAAGTTTATCGTGCCGGGTCCGGAAGGAAGCTGATAAAACGAAGGCATTCTGAGCGGGGCCGGTTTTGCGTCCGCGTACGGGGTCGCCAGGCGTTCGGGATGCGATGCCGTAAATTCCGTATCGTTCATCGCAAGTGGCTTGGTTATCAGTTCTTTTACTGCCGAGTCGAGGTCCTGTTTTGCCGCTTTTTCAATGACCCTGCCGAGTACATCTGTCGCGAGCGAGTATCGCCATGCCGTTCCGGGAGCAAAGAGCAGGGGAGCGTTTGCAATGCGGTTCAGGTTTTCATCCAGTGAAATGCCGGTATCGTCAAGGCCGTCGGACACTTTTAATCTGTGGTAAGGCCCTTCCTTGTTTTCAAAAAAAGAGTAGTTCAATCCCGCGGTATGGGTCAGCAGGTGCCGTATGGTTATGATTGGAATTTTACCATCGGCTGTCCTCGGTCTGAAATCAGGAAGCCATTTTGTTACCGGATCGTCGAGCCTGAGGATATTTTGATCAATAAGACGGAGAACGGCCACCGAGACTAGCGGTTTCGTCATCGAAGCGAGGCGGAATATTGTATCCTTTTGCATCAGCAGGTTGTTTTCACGATCGGCAAGTCCGGATGCCTTGTTGTAAAGAACCTTTCCACCCTGTGCCACGATCACGACACAGCCGACGATTCGATTTTCCGCAAGCGCCCTGGCAACGACCCGATCAACCTGTTTGCCGACAGCATTATTATCAGATAAAGAAGCTGCCGACGAAGTCTGGCAGATGAACAGTATGAGCAACAGTAACGAGAACTTTTTGAACATAGGTACCCGTTCGAATTTTATTTCAACACAGCTCAAATGTGAGCATCAGCAAACAGCGCATTATCGGGATTCAAGAGCGCGCCGCATTGCCGGATCATCCGAAATATAAAAAACCGGTTCCATCTTTTTATGTTCCACAAGTTCCTGCTTGCCGTCGACATTTATGATATGGAAACTCGGGTGAAGCTGTTTGGTGCTCATGGATGGATGCCAGCGCACGGTGCCGATTTTTATGGCCAATACCGTATTTGCAGGAGGCGGTCCGATCAAGTAAGTCTTGAAATTATATTTAAACAGGGGTGGAGGGCTGTAATAAAATATTTTTACCGTCACATCTTTGCGCGTGTAGCCCTCAGGAATGGAAAACCAGTTCGGGAAACTTGAATCAGGCGATAATTCAAAACTGGACTCTTCGTCCATGGGCAGTAAATGGGGTGAACTGTTAAACCAAACGATAAATGCAGCCATGGCTGCGACCAGTATTGCAATACTTATTAGTCTTCTTTTAAGGTCCATGTTTTGTCCTTTACTGGATTATAAAATCCGACAAACTTTTTTGTCATCTGCATGCAGGCCATGCCCGCGGTGTTTTCGAATCATGGGCTTCCGCTCAATTGTTTCATGGAGTCGGTTGCGCGTTTCATCAGTTGGTGTTTTTGTTTACGGGCCTGGTCCACTGTGGAAGGATATTCTTATCAACCAGTGCATTTCGCAACGCGGGATATTCCGAAATAAACAATTTCATATCATCAGTAAACTTGTCCTCGACCAGGATATCAATTGTGCCGGCGGAAAAACCGACTATGCTTTTTTCTTTCAATTCTACGCTCATAACAGCCATATTGATCACTTCCCGGCCCGCTGTTGCCTCATTCTTTTCCTTCTTTTTTCGCAGAGTAATATCAATATGGCCCAAATAGCTTATTGCGCCGGGCCTGATCTGCATTTTTAAATTTAAAGGAGTATACCCGCCGGCTTCCGTGGCGATTTTTACATACACAAGAGCAGCTGAATGGAGATAATATTCACCGGGCTCCAGTTCCAGGCTGAGCAAATATTCATTGTGATGATTTTCCTGGTATCTGTATGCGCTGTTTGCCTTATGAAAATACGGCCTTACATTGGAACAGGTCTCCGATTGGGGGCATACAACAACACCCGCGAGGTCAAATTGACGGTCCGGTGAATATTCATTTGCTGTCTTAATGGTAAGCAGGGCTATAGATTTCTTTTTGACATCGATTTCCGTTTGGCCTTGTTTGAGAGCCATCGTGTGAGCTGCGCAGCCGGCAAGTATCAACGGTAAAAAAACAGCGAGCAAAGATCTGAGCACGTTCATGGAACCCTCCGCTTTATAAGACGTTGCTGTTTCTTATGATTTACTTTTATCAATAATAAGGCATCAGCGGCGCGGTTTTATGACTCTCCCGTGTCGAATGGTGAAAATTATCGTCGGGTTGCACTACGATTTGCCCGGCTACCAGAGCTGTTAAAGTTATAAAAAAACCTTCACAGAGCGAAGGTATCATGAACGCTGATAAATGTAAATACCAAAGCCATCGTTTATACTTACTGCTGATAATTTCAATAAGATAAGTTGGTGCTGGATTCTATCCGAACTGCTGGTTCATGTGCAATATTGGAATGATTTTGCGAGGTGAGAATGGGATGCAGCACGTTTCTAAATGTAATTGTTACGGAAGGTATTTACGTTCCTGCGCCGCTATCACCTCATATCAGTATCGACACCTATTTTTCATCCGGGTATTTCTCGATTAATACAACTTTTTTAGATTTCACAGCATCACTACCTTCATCAGGTTGTCCGAAGTATGCCGGAAAGGTTGTCGTGACATTTGGTTTGAGGTGAGCGGCGAGGTTCGCAAATTAAAAACTGCGGATGGCCCGAACGTATATTCCAACGCCGTATAACGACTTCACCCAGCTGCCACTGAAACCTTCCCCCAAATTTTTTACATAGGCGGTGGTGGCAGAGGTTTCAGTCGAAGACCAGGATGGACTATCCGAAAGTAAATATGATCCTATATGGGTATACATGAGTTTTGCTTCATCCTGAGAAGGAAGATACCAGTCATCGTACGTGCCATCGCTGTAGTCAAGGCAATGCTGTGCCGCGCTGCTCGTGTGTCCGCTTTGCGCCACGATGGCGTTCGTGTTCGCAAGACCGGTCCCGATCGCGGAGCCTGTTGTTCCGACTGCCGTGCCGGTTACATTGCTCCATTTGACATTCGCCGCTTGATTCACTTTCGACGATACGAGTCCGCCGCCATTACCGTTGTTGTAGAAGACGTACCCACCGGCATAGTCGGTCCCGAAGGTTTTCCCGGAATTGAAGGTTATTTCATTGCTGTACGCCGTACCATTGTAGTTGACGGCATAGGCCCGCACATGATACGTGGTGTCCGTGGTAAGTCCGGTCAATGAAACCGTAAATGTTCCTGTTCCCGAACCGCCTGTCACATACGAGTCGGTTAACACCGTGGGGCTGCCGCTGGTATTCCAGCAAAGACCGCGTTCGATAACTGGCGATCCCCCCTGGTCCGTTATTGCTCCCGCGATTGTTGCGGATGTTCCTGCTATATCAACCGTGTATGTAAGATTTCCGGTAACAGGAGAGGTTGTTATAGTAGCAAGCCCGACAACAGAAGTGGAAGTGGTACTTCCGCTGTTTTGCCCGCAGCTGAAAAAGACCGTTATGCAGATAAGTGCCGTTAAACAAAATAATGATTTTTTCACTAAAATTACTCCATTCTTGTTATGGTGTAATTATATTTCTTTATTTCCGCAAAAGACCGGCGCTGTTGATGGATGTTTTCAGTCGTAATAATATACGAAAAAACATAAGATAAGTCAATAGTATTATATGGTATTTATTTGATTTTACAACGTAAATTTAACAAAACCGCGCTGACGCACAGGCTTAGGCGCGTCGCTGTGAATCGGCATGCTGATTAATTTTATTGTTTGATAAAGCTTGGATGGATTGCGAACTGCGGCTTCGACCTGTCAGGGTAAGTTTCGTTACACTTTTATTAAGTTCATTTGTCACACCGAGCTCTAGAATTTCCTTTGCCGTGTGCTGAATGAAAATGATATATTTTTTCGTTTATGACTTCAGAGCGAGCAGCGCTATAAGGGTAGGCAGGCCGGGTAGTGCGCAACGAAACCCAGCCTGCCGTCACTCATGTGTATTAACGGCTATTTATCATGACGGTACACCACGCCGCTCTTCATGACGAAATTCACTTTCTCTGTTATGGAAATATCTGTAAAAGGATTTCCGGGCATTGCCACCAAATCGGCAGTCTTCCCGACGCTGATGCTGCCGGTATTCAGCTTCAGCATCTCCGCGGCTGTCGACGTTCCTGCTTTCAGCGCGCGCAACGGTGTGATACCGTTGCGGACCATTTCGGAAAATTCTGTCGCGCCGTTCACGGAAAAATCAAAAGTACCCAGATCAGTGCCTAAAACCAGTTTGACGTCGCTTCTGGCGATATTCCCCGCGTTTTCGAGCAGTCTGGCCGCATATTTGACGTCCTTTTCACGGGCCCATTCCGGCATGTTCATGTTGAGATTGCCCCTGGCCGTTTCCCGGGCATTGGCAACTATCGAGATCTGGGTCGGCACCAGATAGATGCCTTTCTTCGCCAGCATTTTCAGCGTCGCTACCGACATCAGGCTGCCGTGTTCGACTGACTGCACACCGGCGACCGCCGCACGCCGAACAGCTTCATCTCCATACGCATGCACAAACACGGGCTTGCCCAGGTCTTTTGCCGCGGCCACAATAGCATTCATTTCCTCCTGCGAATACGACAAATCCTCAGGTCCGTCGCTTGGGGACATAAAACCGCCGCTGCCGGCAAATTTGATCCAGTCAGCCCCGTGGCGCACTTCATTATGCACAGCGGTTTTTACCCCGGTTACACCCTCAACCACTGATACCTGGTCTATGGTGATGCCGTTGCGGAGAAGCCCGCCGAAGTCAAAGTGACCGCCCACCGCGGAAAGCATGTGGCCGCCGTTGATAATGCGCGGCCCTTTGATGTCGCCGGCATCAACCGACTTTTTCAGCTCAGTCACTACCCAGGCGTTAATGCTGAAATCGCCCGCGTCGCGCACTGTTGTAAAACCGTTCTGCAGAATTTTTTCGCATGCCGTTACGCCGACGAGGGCCAGTGCGGCATCGTTCAGGGACGCCAGATTCGCAATGACCTTGGAACCACCGGTTAAATGAACATGGCTGTCAATAAATCCCGGCATTACAAAGCGAGTGGACAGATCAATTATTGTTGCGCCTTCCGGCTTGGCGATGTTTTTTCCTATTTCAGTTATTTTGCCGTTAACAACGGCGACTTCAGCGTACCCCAACGGTTCATTCGTTATACCATCCCAATAATTTCCCATTTTGATAATAGTGGTCTGATTCGGCGCCGCTGCCGCGAAGCAGGTGACGGATGCCATAAGGAACATCACAAACATTCCAGCAAAAATTCGTTTCATTTTCGTCCTTTCTGAACGTTAAATTTTCATTCAACCATTTGGGAGAAAACTGTTTAGGAAGTTATGAATATCTCGGATGTATTTTATCATTTAATTGATACATTTCATGATATATTTCACGAGGGTATTAGTATTATGGAGTATCAGAACAAATTTGTATGAAACGATGAGGGAACGCGCGCCTGACGCGCCGCCTTTGGCGCGTCGCTGTCGAGGCGCAGGTTATTTGTTACTTAATCGGATGCCCAGACATAAAGCCACTGACCTTTTTCATAAACATACACGACACCCGTAGATTCGACAAGGCCAGCGACAATGCTCGTATTTATTGCCGTCAATCTTTCTCTTTGATTGGCATGTAATTGCTTGTAGTCGTAAGACATTGTGTGCTCGTATGTGCCTGGCTTTGCAGTCTCAACATAACAACCTTGTATATGTTCATTCCAGATTGGCAGCTCTGCGAGCGACCATTGTTTTTCTCGTGAAAGAGCCGCGATTAGTTTCGGAGTCTTCGTATTCTTGTGCACAAGAAAGAGCGCAAAATCCTTTTTATTATCCCCGTCAAAGTCCGCGCTCGCGACTGTTAAGCATTGACCTTCCTTGTAATCTGTATTCCATTTAGGATCGTCGTATAGTTGATCAGTTGCTTTCGCTATGCGGTAGTCGGGGAACTTCTTTCGCAATGCTTCACGAAGGGAGGTGGGGATAAGCTTTTCGCAGGCATCATCAGCATATACAAAACTGTTGATGCCGACCAATAAGAGGATTGGAATGAGGAATTTAATTGTTCGCATATCGCCTTTTCAGAAATAACGCGACGCTGAGGGGCTCGTTTTTTAGCGACCCTCTCGAGCGTTCTTGTTAGGCTGTTTTATTTGATTGAACTCAACTTGCGTTTTCGCGACACAATAAGCCAAATGCAAACCATAACTACAATAAGATATGGTACGACAATTATATAATGATTCGGCAATGCCCATCCTAGACCGTTCAGACCTGCAAAGGCTCCGCCAATAAAAAGCAATACTATCTGAATCCAGATAAGAAGTTTACGAGTTTGAGGAACGATAACAGTTGGGAGCATTAAGATTAAGAGAAAGCCTGAAGATATAAGACCGGAGAAGATGGGTATTCCTAGCGAATCTGCATCTGGCAAATAAACACCTTTGCTTAAATTGTTTTCAAGTACCAGCGTCATGATTACATTAGTCATTATGATGCTTATGAGGATTGCTAGACTTTCTTTAAGTCTGATCATCTTTACCTCTGATGACTAACGAGGACGATAAGCGGCCCCGCTGCTACTTGAAGGGCTGGAATGCCATCTGGCTCCGTTTATTGTCTAGTTAGGCCCCATGTCGCTCATAGATAAGCCTCGAAGACTTCTTAAGCCCCGCCTCAACTGTTGGCGTTTTGCCTGGAATATACGACTGGAGGTCGATTGTAAGGCTTATATGTGCTTGTAGTTGAGCACGCCAGTTCTCCATTTCGCAAATTGCCGTTGTGAAGGGGTCTGAATCAGTGGCCTGCGCATCGTGTTCAACTGCAATGTCCAGGTCACTATCTGGCCTTTCTCTGCCGCTAACGCGACTTCCAAGGAGCCACACGCGCGTGATTATGGGCTGTGATTCTGCCCAGCTCTTGATTGTATCGATATCGGAGTCTGGCACGGTCATCGTTTATTTACGGACTAACACGCCGGTCACGCGCCGCCACCTGGCGCGTCGCTGTGGACCGGCAGGTTGGTCCTAGTCTTTGCTTTGGATGTTGAGCCTAAGAACCGTTATGTCCTGTCCGCTCAAAAGCTATCATTCTAAAACCACCATAAATGAAATATAAGCCTATTAGAGTCATGAATGATTTAACGACAAATTGATCAAGAGGAACAAGAGCTATTCCTATGAACGCGGAACCGACGCCTGACACTAAAATCAATACGATCATTATCCAATTGGCAATTTTGTTGCCTTTATAAATTAAAGCGACCAGGATACCGTACATAATTAGCACAGACAAGTAGCCAATGATTACTTCATCGTATTTTGAAGTGAGAATAGCGTGCACAGTCTTAATACAGACCAGCAATAAGTATGCGACTATTATGACTGTTCTCTTCGCAAGGATAAAATCATGCTTTTTGACTTCACTCATCATTACCTCGTAAGTTTACGGACTAACACGCGGGTGAGACGCGCGTCTTTTTCGCGTCGGTCTCGACCCGCAAGTTATTGATCATTGTTCTTTGCTTTGTGATTTCTTCTTTTGAATTTATAGACGATCCAATGAATTTATAGACGATCCAACCAGATAAGATGAATGAAACCGCTGATAACGCAACGAAGACATAAAACCAAAGCGCGTGAATCTCGATTCGGATTTTATCGGTGTAATATGCAGTCATCCATGCACTATAGGTAGCTGCATATAGACAATAAAGGGCGAAGAGAAGGCCCAATACAGCCAGCCAAAGATACCGTTTTCTTTTAGACTCGCGCATAGATTAGGTCTATTTACTCTCCGATAAATTCGTTGTTCTGACTTTTTATGAAATCACTGCTCAGTGGGAAATAAGATCTCCATCCGCCATCGTCGATTGTGCATTTGATTCGAATATTACCGTTCGCCTTGTCATCCCAAAATGCTTCAATCTCAAGATTGTATAAAACGCCAGACGCTCCTCTCACTTGTAGGATTATCGGCTTTGCCTCAATCATTCTCGTCAACTCGGCGTATGGCCGGTTTCGATAGGCTTCAAGGTTTTTTGAAGCTATTTCTTTTGCTTCTTGTTTATTCATCTTCGGATATAACCAGATATTAGTTCTTCGGGAAAATATAGCATAGAACTGGAACGGTGGTCAATGAATTTAAGAAAGAACTTGACGTAACTGCCGAAAATCATTAAGATCATTCAAAAAGACTAATATTCAAAATGTCGTCAAGTTATAATAGCACGACTAATATGCAAAAAATGGAATAGTCAATTTGAAGGAGGTTTTGATGCAGCCGATTCCGGATGACATCCTGAGCCGATTTAATGCACTCATGGATCAGAAGTCCGTTCCTGTTGGGTTGCGCGATGAATATCGAAAATGGCTCAAGTATTATCTGGATTTTCGGGTTAAGTATCCTCCGCCAGACAAGAAATCCGAGCAGGTTCGCCTTTTTATTGATAAGATGCGGTCAAGATGTAAGGATGATGATCTACACGCACTGCGTGCCGAGCAAGACGATCAAAGAATTAAAAAGCCCGCTTGATTTCTGAACACGGCAGTTGACATCATTTTTTCACAACCAGTGACATCCATTTCCCATCCGGATATTTTTCCAGAATCCTGAATCCAGCTTTTTTCATTGCTTCTATCACTTCATCATTTTGTTCCGCGAGTATTCCGGAGAGGAACGCTATTCCATTTTTCTTTACATGGTCGTAGAGGGCAGGGGCGAGTTCGATAAGAAGTCCTGAGATGAGGTTTGCTGTTATGACATCGTATTCATTGTGCGTGTCCGCAAGGGTGCCGCACATGATCTCAATACCGGTTGTACCATTGATCTTGCAGTTTTCCCGTGTTGCATCAACAGCCAGAGGATCATTGTCAATCGCGAGGATGTTTTGATATCCAAGTTTTGAAGCGGCGATGGCAAGAAGCCCTGTTCCGGTGCCGAGATCGAGAAACGAGTCCTTGCCGGTTTCTTCAGCGTACTTTTCCATGAGCACAAGGCAGGACCGTGTTGTTTCGTGATGGCCGGTTCCGAAAGCCATTCCCGGATCGATTATCAGATTGATGCGATTGTCCTTCTTTTTTTCCCATGGCGGCAGTATGGCGAAGTGTTTTCCTACATCAAGAGGCTGGAAACTTTTTTTCCACGATTCATTCCAGTCCTGGTCTTTAATTTCCTTATGCTCAAAGCTCAAGTTCGGCGCATATCCCGCTTTTTCGAGCAGTTCCTGAAAGAGCGCAAGCCGGCTTTTTATTGTTTTAATATCAATGGTTTCAGGAAAGTACGCAGTGATGCTGCCACTGTTTTCGATTACTCCAAGGCAGCCCGCTTCGGTCAGAGATGTGATAAGGTGTTCCTGAAATGGTGCTGCTATACTGATTACAAGCTCATGATATGTCATGCTGAAGAAATCCTTTCGTTTATCGTCAGGAAGCATTGTAACCGCGCAGGTGAAAGGGTGTCAACCAGGATTGTGCATATCTGGAATTTTTTTCGGAAAATTTGTTTTTTACCTTGACAAGTCCACATGTTACGTGTTATTTTATGCGCTCTAAATAACTGGGTCCGTTGATTCATGAAGGAGGTTTCAGCATGTACGCAGTAATTACTACCGGTGGAAAACAGTACAAGGTTTCACCCGGTGATGTGGTCAGGGTGGAGAGCCTTGAGGCAAAAAAGGGTGACACGATCGAGATCAAAGACGTTTACATGATCGCAGACGGCGACAAGGTGTCTGTCGGCAAGCCCACGCTCAAGACCGCAAAGGTCACGGCAGAGGTCGTGGAAGAAGGCAGAGGCGAAAAGCTGCTCATCTTCAAGCACCGCCGCCGCAAAGGTTTTCGCAGAACAAACGGCCATCGTCAGAACTATACGGCGATCAAGGTGAAGGAAATAACCGCGTAAGTAAAACAATGCTGCTGAAAGGCATGGATCAAATTTTCATCGGATCGGGCGCGGCAGCATGTGATTAAGTTTTTGGAGGAATTACCATGGCACATAAAAAAGGCGTCGGCAGTTCGAGAAACGGAAGAGACAGCAATCCGCAGTTTCTGGGCGTAAAACGGTTTGATGGCGAGCAGGTGCATGCCGGGACCATCATTGTCCGTCAGCGCGGGACCAGGTTCCACCCGGGAACGAACGTGGGCAAGGGGTGCGATGATACGCTCTTTGCGAAGATCAACGGAGTGGTAAAGTTTGAGCGCTATGACAAGAAGCGCAAGCAGGTGAGCGTGTACGCAGTGGCGTAAACGGTTCAAACAGGATCGATCACGAAGGCGGCATGATTCTCCATGCCGCCTTTTTTGTTTTCTGTCATTCAAACTTGCATTTTTACCGGTATGACTGTATAGTTTATTGAAAATATTATCTAAAATATCTTTAGTGGCAATTCAGGCGCGTTGCTGGAAATGGAACAGAGTGCTTCATGTCAAATTTTATTGATCGGGTCAAAATTTTAGTAAAAGCGGGGCACGGCGGCAGGGGTTGCGTCAGTTTTCGCCGGGAGGCGTACGTGCCGCGCGGCGGCCCGAACGGCGGCGACGGCGGCAAGGGCGGCGATGTGATCATCAGGGCTGATAAACAGCTCGGCACCCTGATTGATCTCAAATACCAGCAGCAGTACCGCGCCCATGACGGGGAGCACGGCCGCGGCAAGGAGCAGTTCGGCGCGGACGCGGATGACGTTATTGTTCGCGTTCCTGTTGGCACGATCGTGACCGACGCGGAAACCCGGACGCTGATTGTCGACCTCGACACTGACGGAATGGAGTACACGGCAGCGAAAGGCGGCAGGGGCGGAAAAGGGAACGCTTTTTTCAAGACTGCCACGCACCAGGCGCCCCGATTCGCGCAACCCGGTGAGCCGGGAGAAGAACAGTGGCTGTATCTCGAACTGAAGCTTCTCGCGGATGTGGGGCTGGTGGGATTTCCGAACGCCGGCAAATCAACGCTGATATCGCGCATATCCGCGGCAAAGCCGAAGATTGCCGATTACCCCTTCACCACGCTGTCGCCGGTGCTGGGCGTGGTCAAGCCGGAAGGCAGGCACAGCTTTGTGGTAGCCGACATTCCCGGTCTGATCGAGAACGCGCATAAAGGGGCCGGCCTCGGCTTTGAGTTTCTGCGGCATGTGGAGCGGACGTCGATCCTTCTGCATATGGTTGACGTGTCCGGCATGGTGCCGGGCGATCCGGTCGATAATTTCAACAAGATCAATGCAGAGCTTGAACTCTACAGCAGCGAGTTAAAGAAAAAATACATGGCTGTAGCCGCGACAAAAATTGATGCGGCTGACCAGGAAAGCCTTCAAAAGCTTCAGGCATATTGTTTTGAAAAGGGGCACGCGTTTTTCCCCATTTCCTCGGTAACAGGACAGGGGATAGAAGCGCTGGCCCATTTCCTTGCTGATCAGGTTGAAGAAGAAAGGAAAAGCAGAAATCTTCTGCTGGAAGCCCAAAAGAACAAGGCTGCAACCTGACAAACAGTTGTGCACGGGTGAAACCATCGATGAAGAATATTTCGATAAACAGAAAAAGCATATTTTCCAAATCCCGCAGAGTTGTCGTAAAAGTCGGGAGCGCGGTGCTTACTTCGTCCGGACAGGGGCTTGACCAGAACCGTATCGATGACCTCGCAGCTGATATTTCGGCATTGATGAACAAGGGACACGAAGTGATTCTCGTTTCTTCCGGCGCCATTGCGGCAGGGCTCGCGAAACTCGGACTAAAAAAAACCAAAGGCATGGCCCTTTCGCTCAAGCAGGCCGCGGCGGCAATCGGCCAGTCCGGCCTCATGTGGATCTATGAAAAAACCTTTGCCGTGCACGGCCGGAAGGTGGCCCAGGTTCTGCTTACCCGGGATGATCTTTCGAACCGCACGCGCTTTTTGAACGCCCGCAACACGCTCCAAACCCTGCTCAGCTACGGTGTGGTGCCGATCATCAATGAAAACGACACGGTTTCCGTCGATGAAATAAAGTTCGGCGACAACGACAACCTCTCCGGAATGGTTGCCCATCTGGCCGATGCAGACATGCTCGTGATCGTTTCGGATGTCGAGGGGCTGTATACCGGCGATCCCCGGCTGGACCCTTCGGCAAAGCTGATTCCCCTGGTCGAAAAAATAACGCCGGACATGGAGCGTGCGGCCGGAGACGCGCAGACTGCCGTGGGGCTGGGAGGCATGCGCTCGAAAATTACGACCGCCAAGAAAGTGTCCGCCTACGGCGCGTACATGGCTATCGTAAACGGCAGAAAACGCAATGTGCTGCAGGCGTTGTTCGACGGCGGCGATTTGGGTACATTGTTTCTTCCCAAGGCGAAAAAACAGGACAGTCGCAAACACTGGATTGCATATACCGTAAAGTGCAGCGGACGGCTCATCGTGGATGACGGCTGCCGAGATGCGCTCATGAACAAGGGCAAGAGCCTTCTGCCGGGTGGCATCGTGAAGGTGGAGGGTGTTTTTAAAGTCGGCGACTGTGTCAATTGCACGGACCGGGGCGGCCGCACCTTTGCGCGCGGACTGGTTAAATATACTGCAAGCGAGCTTGACCTGATTAAAGGGTTGAAAACGTCCCAGATTGAATCGGTTCTCGGTCACAAGGATTATGATGAAGTCATTCATCGGGACGATATGGTGATATTGTAGCCTCAGTATTTTCTTTGGTTGCTACGGAGGTCTCATGGATATAATGCACTCTGTCGCGGAAAAGGTGAAAAAAGCCAAAGCCGCTGCACGGGCACTGGCAAACGTGTCGACAGCAGTCAAGAACGATGCTCTGCTCGGGATGGCGGGAGAACTTGAAAAAGAATCGTCGAATCTGATCGCAGAAAACAAAAAAGACCTTGCAGCCGCGGAGCAGAAGGGGCTGTCAAAAGCCATGATCGACCGCCTGACCCTGAACCGTGACCGCATAGCGGCCATGGCAGTGGGTCTGCGTGAGGTGGCAGCGCTGCCTGATCCTGTCGGCGAAGTGCTCAAGATGTGGCGCAGGCCGAACGGCATCCAGATCGGTCGGATGCGCGTTCCCATAGGCCTCATCGGTATCATCTATGAATCGCGCCCCAATGTGACCGCTGATTCCGCGGCTCTCTGCCTTAAATCGGGCAACGCGGTCATTTTGCGCGGAGGATCGGAGGCAATCTGCTCCAATACTGCCATAGCCGCTGTTCTGTCAAAAGCCGCGTCACAAGCTGCCCTGCCTGACGGGGCCATATCCTTTATCGAGAATCCGGACCGGGCATGCGTGATGGAAATGCTGAAGCTCAATCAGTATATCGATCTGATCATTCCGCGCGGCGGAGAGGAATTGATCCGTATGGTGTCGGAAAACTCCACAATTCCCGTGATCAAGCATGACAAGGGAATTTGCCATGTGTATGTTGACGCCAAAGCCGACCTTGCCATGGCGGAAGAGATTTGTTTCAATGCCAAGGTGCAGCGGCCGGGGACCTGCAACGCCATGGAGACCATGCTCGTGCATCAGGATGTCGCTGCTGCCTTTTTGCCGGCGATCATCGGGAGACTGAAGAAGGCCGGTGTGGAAATCAGGGGATGCTCTGAGACACGGAAAATTGTCGCCGGTATCAGGGATGCAGCTGACCAGGACTGGGACACGGAATACAACGACCTCATCCTGAATGTAAAAACGGTCGGGAGCATTGAGGCTGCCATGGAGCACATAGCGGCACATGGCTCACAGCACTCCGAGGCAATCGTGACAAACGACTATCAGAACGCATTGCGGTTCCAGCGGGAAGTTGACGCATCCGCGGTTTTTGTGAATGCTTCGACCCGTTTGAACGACGGGTTTGAGTTCGGATTGGGCGCGGAAATTGGCATTTCCACGACCAGAATCCATGCGCGCGGTCCCATGGGGCTGGAAGAGTTGACTTCGACCAAGTTCATCGTGTTCGGTGACGGACAGATCAGACGATAAAAAACCGGAGGCGTCTTGACTCGGAAAATCGGCATTCTCGGAGGGACGTTCAACCCGGTGCACAACGGCCACCTTGCGATTGCAGAAGAGGTACGGGACCGGTTGCAGTTGGACCGGGTTTTCTTTATTCCCTCGTATATGCCTCCTCATAAACAGGAAGAAGAAATTCCGTCTGCTTTGCAGCGCCTTGAGATGATCCGTCTCGCGATCTCAGGAAAGCCTTTCTTCGAAACAAGTGATATTGAGATCGAGCGCAAAGGAAAGTCGTATACCATTGATACTATTCTTGAACTGCGTGAACTGCATCCTGCTGTGGAATTGTATTTCATCATCGGCCTCGATGCCTTTCTTGAAATTCAATCATGGCACCGCTGGCAGGAACTGCTTGCCCTGTGCCGTTTTGCTGTGATACCGAGGCAGGGATATCATTTTCTTGATTTGAGCAGACTGGATTTTCTGAAAAAAGATCGGCTTGTTTTGTCGGAACTGGACACCGGCGCCCGTTCGCAGGCGATTATTCAGGGTGCAGCCTGTACCGTGCATCTGGTGGATATTCCTTTATATGAGGTGTCGTCAACGGAGATTCGCAGAAGAGTAAGACAGGGGGCCAGTATTAAATATCTCTTGCCTGAACCGGTTGAAAACTATATAATTAAAAATAAAATCTATGCATAATTCATTAGACGCGGCACAGCTCTGTGCAGACGCCGCTGACAGCAAAAAAGCATTTAATATCAAGATTCTCGATCTTCGTGAACTCACCTATATCACGGATTTTTTTGTGATCTGTTCAGGAAGCAATTCCACCCAAGTGGGTGCCATTTCGGACGCGATTGCTCAAACCCTTGCAAAGAGCGGATTGCATCCTTCTCATGTGGAAGGCCTGGCAGAGTCGAGCTGGGTGCTGATGGATTACGGAGATGTAGTGGTGCACATCTTCGAGGAGCAGACCCGCTTGCATTACGGTCTTGAAAAACTCTGGAGCGACGCTCCCCGCGTAGCGGCTGCGGCGGTGCATACTTCACCTTCATGAAGCTGAGCATTCTCTGCATGGGGAAGACAAAAGAGCGCTTTGTCCAGGAAGGGATTGCGAAGTATGTGCGGTATATCAGGCCGTACGCTGATATAGAACTCAAAGAACTCCGGGAAGAGAAAATCGGCGAGCTGAGAGATGCCCCGCTGGTGAGGAAAAAGGAAGCGGAAAGAATTTTTAAAGCAGCGCCGGCTTCGGCTCATCTTGTATCGCTCGATGAGCGGGGAGAGGAGTTTACCTCCCACGAATTTGCACGTTTTCTGAACAAACAGCTCGAATCCGGAGTGCGGGAAATGGCTTTCATCGTGGGAGGAGCCATGGGGCTGGATGAGAGCGTGACCGGACGCTCGAATACGGTAATGGCGATGTCCCGCTGGACGCTGACGCATGAAATGGCAAGGCTGGTGCTTCTGGAGCAGCTTTATCGGGCATTTACTATAATAAAAGGGAAACCATATCATTATTAGTTAAGCAGATACCAGTGAGCATTCTTTAAGCTGATGCTCCCGGCAGAAAGGGTAGGCGGATGAGATTCGTAGTGACTTTCATGGCTGCTGCTGTTGTTATTTTCGTCGTGCTGCTGAAGGAGATTAATCAGGGAACGATTACCGTTTACCTTCTGCCTTCAAAGTCCTATGAAGTTTCAAAGACGGTTTTTTTCCTCCTGTCGTTTGCCATCGGTGCGGGCATAATCCTCTTTTTATATCTGCTTCGCGATATCAGGCGGTTTCTGCGCGGGCTCAAAGTGCAGCGAGAACAGAAAAAACGCCTTAAGATTCAAGAGCTTTACTCGAAGGGCTTAAATGCCCTGCTTGCGAAACGGAATGCTGACGCGGCCAGGTTTTTTCAAAAAATTCTTACCATCGACCCCAATCATGTAGACACGCTCCTCCGGCTCGGAATCAGCCAGCTCAGACAAAAAAATCTGCAGGAGGCTATTGCTACCCATCAGAAAGCGCTGAATCTAGAGCATGACAATCAGGAGGTTATGTTCTCGCTGGCAGCAGATTATGAAGAGTCGAAACGCTATGATGACGCTCTTATGATGTACAAGAAGATCCTTTCCAAGGATTCCTCCAATCTGACCGCGCTTATGCGAATGAGGGATCTCTACCAGCGTCAGAACAACTGGGCGGAGCTGTGCGATACACAGACCCAGCTGCTTGCAAGCCCGCTTACTCCGACTGAGCGTGACATCGAGCACCGGAGACTGGTCGGTTTCAAGTATGAATACGGCCGCTCCCTTCTTGAGTCCGGAGAATTCGATCGGGCCAGAAAAATATTCCGGGGTGTAATTAAACTGGATAAGGACTTTATTCCCGCGTATCTGGGGCTGGGAGAGGTTTATCTCGAAGAGGGAAAAACCAAGGAAGCAGGGGCCCTGTGGGAGAAAGCCTACAAAATAACATCGTCTCCCTTATTGCTGCATCGTCTTGAAGATTTCTTTTTGAAACTGGGAGAGCCTGCCAAGGCAATCGAAATTTATACCCGGGCTTTGTCCTGGCGGCCGCAGGACGCTGAGCTCAAGTTCTTTCTCGGTAAACTCTATTACCGGCTGGAAATGGTTGATGAAGCATTTGATGTTCTGGCATCCGCTGACTGGGGTGACCGGGAATATCCGGACGTGCACAAACTGCTCGGAAATATCTACCTCCGCCGGGGATCACTGGGTCTTGCTTCATCGGAATTCAAAAAGGCCCTTGGCTTTAAAAAGCAGATCATCGTGCCCTACGTCTGCTCGAATTGCAATGTTCAATCCCCTCAATGGTCCGGGCGTTGCCAGAACTGCGGGAAATGGAACACGTTCAGTGTCAAACTGTAGCAGCAGCATGCCGGCAGGCGCTGCGTAGCCAACACGCCATTATTTTCGCAGAGTCAAATCCTTCCACTACTACGGTTAACGCTGACAGCTTTCGACCATGAAATTTTTAATGCAGGCTTCCGCGTATGAGGTCTTATGTCTGACAAACGGGTGGTTCTGATTGTTCTTGACGGATGGGGAATCAACGGAAATAAAGCGGGCAATGCAATCGCATCCGCTCGTATCCCGGTTTATTCACACCTTATGCAGGACTATCCGCATACTGAACTGCTGGCATCCGGCGAGGCAGTCGGCCTTCCGGACGGTCAAATGGGAAACTCAGAAGTAGGACACCTGAATCTCGGGGCTGGAAGAATCGTATATCAGGACTCTACGCGCATCAGCAAGGCGATAAAAGACGGGGACTTTTTCCAAAACGCGGCATTGCTTTCCGCCATGGACACGGTCAAAAAATCCGGCACGTCGCTTCATATCATGGGGCTGCTGTCCGACGGAGGAGTGCACAGCAGGCTCGATCATATTTTCGCCTTGTTTGATCTGGCAAAAGCCAGAAAACTTTCACGTGTTTTTTTTCATGCCTTTCTGGATGGCAGAGATACCCCCCCTGCGAGCGCCATCCATTATGTAAAACAACTTGAAAATCATTTTTCTGAAACAGGCATCGGCAAAATCGCAACCGTTTCCGGCAGGTATTATGCGATGGACCGCGACAAGCGCTGGGAACGTGTTCAGAAGGCCTATGAAGCCATGGTTCTCGGTGTAGGGTCGCGTGCATACGCTGCACTGGAGGCGATTGAGCAGAGCTATGCAGAACAGCGTACGGATGAATTCATGCTCCCGGCTGTCATGCAAAAGGACGGCACAAATGCCCCGCTTGCCACGATTCAGGACCAGGACGCCGTTATTTTTTGTAATTTTCGTTCAGACCGGGCGCGCGAAATTACCCGAACTCTTACGGATAATTCTTTTCAAGGCTTTCAACGGGCATCCGTCCCAAAGCTGTCTTCGTTTGTGTGCATGACGACGTATGATGAGAGTTTTGATCTTCCGGTGGCGTTTGCTCCGATGCGGCTGACGAACATTCTTGGAGAAGTATTGAGCACCAGCGGAATCAAACAACTCCGCATAGCAGAGACCGAAAAGTACGCTCACGTTACTTTCTTCTTTAACGGCGGAGAAGAGCAGCCATATCCGCTGGAGGACCGCGTTCTGATCCCCTCTCCGCGTGATGTTGCCACCTATGATAAAAAACCCGAAATGAGCGCCTATCTGGTGACCGAGGAACTGGTAAAACGCATCCGATCCCAAGAATACGGTTTTATCCTGGTAAACTACGCAAATCCTGATATGGTCGGCCATACCGGCATCATGGAAGCCGCTGTCCAGGCTGTTGAAGTGATCGATGAATGTCTCGGACGGGTACTGTCCGCTGCAAAGGAGAGCGGAGCGCAGGTGATCCTTACCGCGGACCACGGCAATATAGAAATGGAAGTGGATTATGGTACTGGTCAGCCTCATACGGCGCATACCACCGATCCAGTGCCGTGTGTTATCATGCGGGAAAATGCAATGCTCAGAAGCAGCGGCATTCTTGCGGATATAGCGCCCACCGTGCTTGACCTTATGGGAATCGCAAAACCCGCGGAGATGACGGGGAAAAGCCTTATCGCATAAACACCGCCTTCTCATTTTCTTACACTATGCATCTAGCCAGACATCTTCTCGATTTTATTCTGCCTACTTCCTGCGCATACTGCGGTTCCCGTCTTGGCGAATCTCCCATCCCATTTTTTTGCTCCTCATGCTGGGCCGACTTTACGCTGCTCCAGGGCCCTGTCTGCTGCTGTTGCGGAAAACCGTTTGAGTCGCCAGAAGCCTTGACCCACAGTCCCGACCACGAGTGCGGCGCATGCAGGCTGAAGAGGCCTTTTTTCGACCAGTCGCTGTCGGTCGGGTATTTCGAAGGATCGTTGCGTGAAGCCATTCATCAGTTCAAATATCGGCCTTGCAGGGCGCTGGGGAAACCGTTGGGACAATGGATGCGAAGCAATATCCGCCTGATTTCGGATATCGATTTGTTTATCCCGGTGCCTCTGCATGCCAAACGGCTTAAAAAAAGGGGGTTTAACCAGTCGCTCCTGCTCGCTTTGCAAATCAGTAAAGAATACAAAATTCCCATTTCCTATGATAATCTTGTACGGACAAAGCCCACCAAACCGCAAGTGGATCTGAGCAGTGACGACCGGATAAAAAATGTTGCGGATGCATTCACGGTACAAAATTCCGCGCTGATAAAAGAAAAGAAAATCATTCTTGTGGATGATGTACTGACAACCGGTGCAACTATGAATGAATGCGCCCGCGTGCTCAAAGATGCGGGTGCAGGACAGGTCACAGCGCTTACCCTTGCTCGGGCTGTATAATTGCTCAGACCTGAAAAAAGAAATATGGTATCCCTCCTGACCATGCTTTCTTGACAACCTGGGAAGGCTTAGGTATAGTTTATCAGCGAGCAGCAAGGACCCAACCCGTCTTTTTTGATCTTTAGGTTACTTGTCCGAATCGGCAACAGGGTGTTTTTTTTCATAATATGTGAATATTACCTTGACGGATAAACCTCTCTATTGTTATCATCAATCATAATCACATACACTCAAAATATACATCCATAATTTTTTACAGGGAGGTGAAATCCGGCAATTACCAATGCTATTTCCGAACGCTTAAACTATTAAAGGAGGCATAAAATGTATATACGGAGATCAATATTCAAAGTAATGCTCTCAGCAGCAATTCTTCTTGTGCTGATTGCAGGTGTCGCAGCCGCACAGCTGGCCGGTTCGGTCAAAGATGTTATGGAACCGAGCGGCACATCAGGCAAGGTGGACTGGACAACAGGCGTAGTGACCGCGGTTGGCATTGGAGCGCCTCCTGTACAGTCAGCAAATCCGGCGCAGGCGCGGGCCATGGCGGAACGGGCTGCGCAGGTTGTTGCCTATCGGAATCTGCTCGAAGCCGTGAAAGGCGTGCGTGTTGATTCAACTACGACTGTGGAAAACTTCATGGTCACAAGCGATGTTATCAAAACGCAGGTCAACGGCATCATCCAAGGGGCAACGATCATGGACAAGAAATATATGTCCGATGGCTCTGTTGAAGTGACTGTCGGCATGAAGCTTACCGGCGCCCTCGCCGACACGCTGCTTCCAAAGGGGACGATCACTCCGCAGGCAGGGGTGGCCGGTATTCCGGTTCCTGGGATTGCGGCGCCGGAACAACCTGCTGCGTCGGCCAAGAACGGCGTTGCATATACCGGACTGATTGTGGATGCACGCGGTCTTGGAGTGAGACCTGCTATGGCCCCCAAAATATTGAATGAAGAAGGGAAGGAAGTTTACGGCTCAGCTTGGATCAACAGAGACTGGGCGGTAAAAGAAGGAATGGTCGGATATTTGAAAGACCCGGCGGCCGCGCAGGCGAATCCCCGCGTGACGGACAAGCCGCTCTTCGTAAAAGCAGTCAAGGCAGCAGGCGATTCACGGGTCGACATGGTGATAAGCAATGCGGATGCAGCTGCACTTCATGGCGCATCGCAGAATCTGAGCATGCTTGAAAAGTGCAGGGTTATCGTGCTTGTTGATTAACACGCTTTCAAAATCGAGCTGTTTCGTCAGAACACATGATAGGAGGTACGCAATGCTTATACGACAGATACGATGTCTCGTTGCGATGGCAGCGGTGCTGGCTATCGCGGTTTATGGCTGCGGTCCGAAAGCGGCTCCGTCCACGTCGGTCATGGACACGCCGGAGTATCATTATAACCAAGGCCTTAAATATCTGGATAAAGACCAGATTGACGAATCACTGAAGGAGTTTGAACGGGCCATTGCCCTTGCCCCCAAAGCCCCGCTCGGATATATCGGCAAAGGATTGGCCCTTGGGAAGAAGGGTGATTTTAAACAGGCTTTTGAAAACATGGAAAAAGGCAAAAGCTATGACGGAGGCATAGAGTCCCATATCGGGATGATCCGCCTGTCCGGCATGGAGATGGCCAAGGACCAATCAAAGGTCAAGAAGCTCATGAAGCAGGCAGAAAGTGAATTTGATGACGCTCAGAAAAAGGACCCCAACAGCGCTGCACTGTATTATTATACGGGCATGTGCTATAAGACGGCCCTGGATTTCGATAAAGCAGCGGAAATGTTCAAGAAGGTCCTTGACATGAACAAGGACTTCACCGGTCAGGCCAATGCTGAATGGGCCGTGATTCAAAAGATTCAGCGTGCTGCACCGGGGACCGAAATCGGCAAGAAGATTGCGCTCATCGACAAAATTGACAGGGCGGACGTTGCGGCGCTTTTTGATCAAGAAATGAATCTCGAAAAGCTTTTTACCAAACGTGGCGTTAAGACATACGACACGGGCTTCAAGGCTCCTACGGAGTCATCCACACGGTTCTCGCCGGAAACTACGATTAAGATGGCCGCTGCCACGGATATTGCGGACAACTGGCTCAGACCGAGCATCGAAACCGTGCTTGGGCTGAAAATACGCGGACTTGAGGCGGGCCCCAACCATACGTTTGAACCGAATAAGATCATCACCAGAGGTGAATTTGCCGTCATGCTCGAAGATATCCTCATTAAAGTCACCGGTGATGAGAAACTAGCCACAAAATTCATCGGGACATCTTCGCCGTTTCCCGATTTGAGAAACGATCATTACGCGTTTAACGCCATCATGGTGGCGACAACGCGCGGTTTCCTGGAAGCGGACAAGGCAACCGGCGAGTACAAGGCAGGAGATCCTGTCTCTGGCGCCGATGCATTGCTCACCATTCGCGCTTTTAAAGACCAGCTTAAATTTTAACAACAGGACGGTATGCCCGCTCTCCGGATAGGGGGCGGGCTTTTTTAACGATGATGATCAATTTCCTCCCTGCAATTGTTCTTTCTTTTTTCATGCTGCTATGCGCCGGAAGCGCATCTGCCGGACTTACTGTGCTTGAGGGCGAGCATACGGTCGTTTATGATATTGTGAACCCGCGCGGTGTCGCATTTATTCCCGATTATTCAAATGAATCTTTCGAACAAAAGGCGGTCACCCTCGATGAATTCAGCAAGCGGGTAACGGTGACTTCCAGAATGGGACCCATGAAGACAAGGGTTCCTTTTCCAATTTCCTCGCGCGCGCTTCCCTCATCAATTTCGCAATATCTTCTGCCGGAGAGAGACCGAAAGTCAAATGATCCGGCCCTCATGCAACTGGCACGGGATATTACAAGAGAAAAACAATATGCCCACGAAGCTGCAAGTGCAATTCTTTCCTGGCTGGCCGATAATTTGACTTTCGACACAAGTATAACGGTCCCGAGCGACGCCGTTTCGGCAATGAGGTACAGGAGAGCGTATTGCGTCGGTTATTCCAATCTTGCGGTCGCCCTGCTTCGCGCAGCCGGTATTCCTGCCCGCGTTGCGCATGGTTATCTGCCCCCGGGGTATGAATGGGGTTTCTCCAAAGAGTACTGGGGAGTGAAAGTAAACGACGGAGGATTCCATGCATATCTGGAGATATACTATCCTGACACGGGATGGACTTTTTCGGATGCTGAACATTCGCTGAACTTTGTGGACCCCTTTCATATAATTCTTCGTCTCGATGGCATCGACATGCCTGGAGTGTATACCGGCGGCTTTCTGGATGTGGATAAAGCAACATTTTATACAATCGTCAAGGAAGAAGACCGTACTGTTATGGTGGATGAACTTCCTTTTCCGAAGACAAAACGGCTTGGCCGCAGAATTGATGACCGCCAGCACGCCGCGCTTGTTACCGGCAAGGTCAGCGGAAAATCAGGCCAGCCGGTTCCGAAAGGGTTCGTCGTCGTCTGGAAAGAGGGCAGAGGAACCCCGTCACCGTTTACGGATGGCCGATATGCTGTCGCGCTTTCCGGCATCGGCAAGTACCGGATAGAATTAAAAGGTCCGGGTTTTGCCAAATCTTCTCAGGAAATTTTCGCAGAAGAAGGAAAAGTATACAGGCGAGATTTTGTTCTTCCTTTGGGAGGAGTAATCAAAGGAAAGGTTTTTAATGCTGCTGGGAAACCTGTTCAGGACGGTGATGTGTTTTATAAAGAAGGAACTACCAGCTATGGAGTTCCTATAGAAAAAGACGGTTCCTATCGGATAGAGGGGCTTGTGCCGGGGAGCTACAAAGTTTCTGCCATGCTGGGAGATAGGGAAACGTCGAGAAGTGCACAGGTTGAAGCGGGAAAAGAGACGGTCCTTGATTTTATGGTAAAATAAAAATATTTCAATGTATTGAAGAAACTAGTCTGTTGTACTGCTATTCTGTATTCAGAACAGGTGAGGTGAAAAATGAATAAGCGGCTAGTGGTCATATTCCTTGTTGCTCTGATGGTCTTGTCAGGGTCTGTTTTTGCCCAGATCAACGGATTAAATGATGCTGTGGAATCCACGAGCTCGGGCAAAATAAACTGGACCACCGGCGAAATTATCGCCATAGGCATTGGTGCGCCTCCTGCTGCAACGGTAAATCCTGCCCAGGCACGAGCCATGACAGAGCGCGCTGCATACGTTGTGGCGCTCAGAAACCTGCTAGAAACGGTAAAAGGTGTCCAGGTTGATTCGGTGTCCGTGGTTGAAAACTATATGGTGCGCAGTGACGTTATAAGAACGCGTGTAGAAGGCATTGTGAAAGGAGCCCGGGTAGTCAAAAAACAGTATATGTCGGATGGCTCTGTCGAAATTCAGGTTGCCTTGCCGATGAAAGGTGCATTTTTAAATACACTGGTACCGGAAACCTTCGGAAGACCCTTTCCAGGACAATTGCCGCCCACTGTTCCAGCACCGCCGAAACCCACTGATGTGAAGCCAGCGCCGGTACCGCCGCAGCCTGCCAAACCTCCGGTTCCTGCCGTAACGCAGGAAAAACCGGCTGAACCGACAAAGCCAGTTGTTCCTGCAACTCCCGAGAAGAAACCAGAACCACTAAAGCCGGCGGTCCCGCCCGTTATTGCGGTTCCTGACAAAAAACCGGAGCCTTCACAACCGGTTCCCTCGGCGGAAGACGCTTCGACGATTGCCTTTAAGGGTGGAACAGCGACCGGTGTGGTGCTTGACGGCAGAGGGCTTGGTCTTCGACCGGCGCTCTTACCGAGAATTCTTGATTCACAAGGACAGGAGATTTATGTCGGTCAGATTGTCACCCGCACGAACGCGGTTGAACAGGGCGTCGCCGGATATGCAAAAGAGGTGAATGCGGCCGCGAACAACTTCAGAGTAACGGATAATCCGGCGGTCATTAAAGGCGTACGATCGGCAGGGACTGCCAGAACCGACGTCGTGGTGAGTCAGGCTGACGCACAGATGCTCCGTCAATTAAGCACAAAAGGCGACTTTCTGCAGTATTGCAGGGTCATTATCGTTTATTAATGAACACGGGGTCTAGTCTGGGGAAAACATCGGTCATGAGGTTTTTAGCGTATTCCGTACTGCTCGCCTTGGTGCTGCTTGTTAGCGGCTGCGTGGCTGCGCAACATCATCGCGCGCCGCTTCATTATGACGCGTCAAATCCGCTTAAAAGAGTTGCAGTCCTCCCCCTGAGGAACGATACGGCTGACGTAGACGGTCCAAACGTGGTACGAAAAAAAATGATTCAGGCTTTCATAAACAAAGCGTATACTGTGCAGGACATGAAAGTGACTGACCAGATACTGCGGGACCGCATGGGTATCACGCTCGGCGGACAGTTGGAAATGACGACAGCAAAAGAGCTCGGAGAAACACTGGAGGTGGATGGGATTCTGTACGGGATACTCGTGGACTTCACCGAGCTGACCACGGGTGCATATAATGTGAAAAAAGTAAGGGCCGATTTCAAGCTGGTACATGCAATTACGGGCGAGACTGTCTGGCAGCAGGGACTTGGTGTGCGAAGCGAAATTATCATGGAAGGCGATGCGGGCGTGGCCGCGGCTGTGGCCGCAAGGTCCGTGGATGCCCGCGACAAAGACATCCCGTGGATTACTATTCAAACAATCACGACCGGCACTAAAAATTACGGGGAGTCCCTTGCAATCGGTCTCGGGTCGAAACTGCTGGCCGAAGCCGTGGGTCTGCATCTTGAACGGGAATCAACTGAACTGGCCAGGCGGGTTACAAGCAATCTTCGGTGGGGACCGGGGCCTGCGTCTGCACCCACGCCTCTGGTTATGCCACCGCATGAAACTATTCCGAAATGATTTTTTCTACGTAAATTTTGAGGAGGGTTCTGATGAAACGAGCAGCATGCCTTATTTTTTTATGTGTTTCTTTCACCTTTTTTACCGTATTTTCCGCCGGATGTTCACCGAGCACATCAGGAACGGTAAAAGATGATACTACCTTGACGGGAACCTCACGGGAGCTGCCTACAACAAGTGATGTAACGCAATATAAAGGCCCTAAACTCAGGGTAGGAGTGGTAAACTTTCAGAACAAAACGCCTTCGCGGGTTCTCGGAGTCGGCGAGGCCGCGGCAGACATTCTCGGAACAATTCTCCAGAGGACAGGCAGATTCATTGTAATTCCTCAACAGGACATGCAGGCGATCATGGCGCAGCAGCAGCTGGGAGCGACGGGAGCGATCAATCCTGAAACCGCGGCAAAAATGGGGCAGATTATGGGGTTGAATGCCATCGTGACCGGTGCTATAACCGCTTATTCAGAAGCTGAGGAGGGGACGCAATTCGGCATAGGAGGAAGCAAAAAACAGATTGCGAGAGTTACCGTTGACTACCGTATTGTGGACACCACGACAGGAGTACAGTTGCTGGCCGATTCGGGCGCCGGAATTTATGAAAAGAAGGTGACCACGGTCCTCGGTATGGGGAGCAAAGCGAGCTATGACACCGATTTGCGTGATGGTGCGCTTCGTGATGCCCTCACAAAGGCCATGGTAAATATGATGAAGCAGTTGGGCAACCGGAAGTGGAGCGGCAGGGTTGCAAAGGTTTCGGGAACCACGCTGTACATTAATGCCGGACAGAAGTCGGGGATGAATGTCGGAGATAAACTGGACGTGTATCGAGCGGGTGAAGATATTATTGATCCTGATACAAAGTTGAAATTAGGGACCACTGAGGACCTTATTGGAAGCGCCGTGGTAATCAGAAATGATATCGGTGATGATCTCTCAATGGCACAGCCCACATCCGGATCAGGCTTTCAAAAGGGTGATGTCGTAAGACTGAGCACAAGATGATCGTCGAATATCAAACGGAAAGGACATTGTCATGCGAAAATATTTCTATGGGGTAATACTGATTGCGGCTCTGACGATGTTGTCCGGTTTTTTTGCATGGGGAGCAGAAACCGCCAAAGATGATGCAATTGTGGCTATGGTACAGGGAACAGCCCGGGTGTTTGCCAAAGACACTTCGGTCGGTCGTACGTTGAAAGTGGGAGATCTGCTCAAGAAAGAAGATACTGTCAAAACTGCCAGAAAAACAAGGCTTGAAATACGTTTTCCGGACGGAACTCTCATAAGACTCGGCAAAAATTCCACGCTGAGAATGAGGGACGTTTCGTATAACAAGCAGACTGAAGCCAAAAATATTAAAGTTAGCCTTTCAACGGGTAGACTTTGGGCAAAAGTGAAAAAGTTTACAACCACGGACTCATCGGTAGTGGTTGAAACTTCAAACGCCGTCGCAGGCGTGCGGGGCACTGTCTACCGGGTGAATGTGGAGGACGATCAGAGCGCTCTGATCAGGGTTTATGACGGGTCTGTATATGTTGCAAATCCACCGCGGGATACATCCGGCCTGACTGCCAAACAAGTCCAAAAACCGACGGAAGTTCCAGGGCCGTATCAGGTGCCGCCGCCGTACCACGAAGTGACCATGGAGGAATGGACTGTTATCGTCCAGGCCATGCAGCAAGTCACCGTGTCTTCGCAGGGTAAAGCTTCGCAGCCGCAGAGTTTCGACCCGAAAGCTGATATGGACGACTGGGTGCTGTGGAATCAGCAGCGAGATGCATCGTCAACATTCTGATTACATCATTGATCCAGATTCCAGAAGGCTGTCTCGTTCTTGTGAGACAGCCTTTACATTTTCTGTTGAAATAGCTTGACTAGCAGAAAGAACTGGTATATATTTGTTGAAAATGGTTCTCAATATCAAAATATGACTAAAAAAGCGTCCGATC
Source organism: Nitrospirota bacterium (assembly GCA_963663225.1). Classification (GTDB taxonomy): domain Bacteria; phylum Nitrospirota; class UBA9217; order UBA9217; family UBA9217; genus JBAZLV01. Next base: position 2,765,497 of record OY760142.1, read on the forward strand.
AACTTGCAAAATTTCTCACCGGTCATGGTTTGCGGTCCACAAGCCAGCGAAATGCAATTCTTTCAGCTTTTGTCGATGCGAAAAGGCACATGAGTGCCGAAGAACTTTATGCCCAGGTCAAAAAAATGCATCCGGGCATAGGATACGCTACAGTATACCGTACCCTGAAGCTATTGTCGGAAGCAGGCCTTGCCGAGGAGCGAAGATTCGATGACGGCTTTACCCGGTTTGAATATAAATCCGCCGACAATCACCACGATCACCTTATCTGTACACGATGCGGCGCAATTTTTGAGTTCGAAAATGAACGCATTGAAATTCTCCAGCAGGATGTAGCTCGCGAAAAAGACTTTCAAGTCCACAGCCATAAACTGGAATTATACGGCTTATGTTCGGAATGCAGAAACCGGATTTCACGAGCACGAAAGTCGAAATAAAGCTGCTGGATTCTTCTTAAACGAGGTTTTAGAGTATGCATGATCATAGTATGGACAACAAGGACCGTCGACAAGATTCCAATCTGAATAAAATTCTTTTGATCGGCAATCCCAATGTCGGGAAAAGTGCGCTCTTCGGTTTGTTGACCGGAAAGTATGTCACGGTGTCGAACTATCCGGGGACGACCGTTGAAGTAACATATGGAAACGCGGTTTTGAATAAAACAAGGACCCTGGTGATCGATACCCCCGGTGTGAACAGTCTTGTCCCAATGTCGGAAGATGAAAAAGTGACCCGGGACATGCTGCTTTCTGAACGGGTCAATGTCGTTGTCCAGGTCGCCGACACCAAAAATCTTCGCCGCGGGCTGCTCATCACGCTTCAACTTGCCGAGATGGGGGTGCCGTTTCTCCTTGACCTCAACATGGATGATGAGGCAAAAAGTCAGGGTATTATTGTCGATCAGGATCTGCTCTCGAAAATTCTCGGCATTGAAGTCATTAAAACGGTCGCAATCAGAAAAAGCGGTATCGATAAGCTTCTCAAAGGTATTCAACAGCCCCGCGTGTCTTCTTTGGAGGCTCGGTATGATCCTGCCATCGAAACTGCGGCAAATGATATTGCCGCTTTGTTGCCGGAGGCGCCGGTCTCGCGCCGGTCTCTTGCGTTTATGATTTTGGCAGGTGATGAAAGCCTCAAAAACTGGCTCCATACGCACGTCCAGGAACATATCATCAAAAAAATCGAACAGTTTCGTCAGGATGTGCAATCGCAATTCAATAATTCGCTTGGTTTTTTGATTAACAATGCGCGTCTAAAACGGGCAGATGAGATTATTGCTCAGGTCATGACCCGCCATGGTGACGGAGGTCGGTCGACGATTGCTTCTCGCCTCGGTAGCTGGTCCATGCATCCAATCTACGGTTTGCCGATTCTTGGGATCGTCCTGTATCTTGTATATCAATTTGTGGGAGTGCTGGGGGCGGGGATAGCCGTTAATTTTCTCGAAAAGACGGTTTTTGGAGATTACCTGAACCCCTGGAGCGCAAAGCTCGTGGACCTGATTTTTCCGCTTCCTTTCTTGCATGATCTCCTGGTTGGCGATTATGGGCTGATCACCATGGCTCTTACGTATGCCATCGCAATCGTGTTGCCGATTGTGGGTTTTTTCTTTATTGCGTTCGGCATTCTAGAAGATTCCGGGTATTTGCCGAGGCTCGCCGTTATGGTGAACAAAGTTTTTAAAATCATGGGATTAAACGGAAAAGCTGTGCTCCCGATGATCCTCGGCCTCGGATGCGATACGATGGCCACGCTGACCACGCGTATCCTCGAAACAAATAAAGAACGCATTCTGGTGACGCTTCTTCTTGCGCTCGGCGTACCCTGCTCAGCACAACTCGGCGTGGTTCTGGGGATGATATCCGGAATATCAGGATTTGCAACCGCCGTTTGGCTTGGCAGCATAGTTCTCACCATGCTTCTGGTGGGATATGCCGCATCCAAAATTGTTCCTGGAGAGCCGTCGGATTTTATTCTGGAGTTGCCTCCTATTCGGAGACCGCAATTTATGAATATTGTGGTAAAAACGCTTGCGCGGGTGGAGTGGTATCTGAAAGAGGCAGTGCCGTTGTTTGTTCTCGGAACCTTGATTCTGTTTGTAAGCCATAAAATCGGCGCGCTTGATTATATTCAAAAGCTGACCGATCCGCTTGTTGTAGGACTGCTGGGGCTCCCGAGCAAGGCCGCTGAAGCTTTTGTGATCGGTTTTCTGAGAAGAGATTATGGAGCAGCGGGTCTCTTCGTAATGGCGCGACAAGGTTTATTGGACCAGATTCAGATTGTGGTGAGTCTTGTGGTCATTACTCTCTTTGTGCCATGTATCGCCAATTTTTTCATGATGGTGAAAGAGCGCGGATTGAAGATAGCGATGTATATGCTCCTATTCATTCTTCCGTTTGCATTTGCTGCCGGAGCCCTGCTGAACTGGACCCTCAGGACATTTAAGGTGACACTATAGAAAAACAAAACAGTTATTTTCAGCATTTCACGTTTAAAAGGAGATCGTATGCAGGAAAATCAGGGACAACGGGGTGGCGAAGGCAAAACAGGACATCCTGCTCTTTGCGTGCTGCCTGAGATAGAAAAAGAAGACGAGCTTTTAGAAACCATTTGGGTGCTCAAGGAAGATGGAAAACTTGGTTTTCAGCAAGTACTTCATCGCTGCACCATTCCTGATTGCGATGCCGTTTTGAAAAGACTGGCGAAACACGGATGGATTGAAGTCAAAAAAGAAACAATCGGTTTTCTTCCGAAAGGTGAAGAACGTGCCCGGGAACTGGTCCGCAGGCACCGTCTTTCTTTGCGGCTGTTCTACGATCTTTTTGCGCTAGACGGCGCGGAAGCGGAAGCGTGCAAGTTCGAACATATTCTTTCACCTGAAGTAACAGATAGCGTGTGTACGCTCCTGGGGCATCCTCCTAACTCGCCGGATGGAAAGCCCATACCGCGCGGTCAATGCTGCGCTATGTTTAAGCGGGAAGTAAAGCCTCTGGTGATACCGCTTACAGATCTCATGCCGGGTGAAAATGCAAAAATAGTGTTTATTACACCCGAATCTCATTCACGTCTCGACAGGCTCTCCGCCATGGGAGTTGTTCCCGGCACAGTTGTCAAGCTCCACCAGAAAAGCCCTTCTTACGTGATCCAAATAAGCGAGACCATGATCGCAGTGGATAAAGATATTACCAAAGAGATTTTTGTCAAAAAAATTTAATGATTCATCATATGTGTTGCTTGACAGGTGTTCTTTTGTGGTTTATTATTGATCTATGAATAAAATAATTGATGGATTTTCACTTCAGGACCTCATTCTTGTCATCGGCATGCAGTCGCGATCAGGTGAGCTTCTTTTTGAATCCGACAACAACATCGGCACCATGCTTTTTTATAAAGGCAATATCCTGCATGCTTCATCTCCCTATTCACGTGCAATTGGCGATCTTCTTGTGGAAGCAGGTGCAATCACGGACAACGACCTGATTGAAATACTGATGCTTCAGAAAAAAAAGCACAGTGCGCCGCTTGGAAGTATGCTCATCAAAAGCCGGAATATTTCATACGAAACTATCGAAAAGATGGTGTGCGAACAGATAAAGCAGGCAGTGGCTGAATTTCAACACTGGAAAAACTTGAGCTTCAGTTTTCTTGATAGGGATATAAAGCCTTTTGACAGCATTCATCTGCCGATTCTTACTTTTATCCGGTCGGAAACCATAAATGCCGCGGTGCACTTTTTGACAAACAATGCCCATTTTCGGAATTATACGCCTTCCCAAACTGACACGTTTCCCATACAGTAACCGATTATTCGCAGATTTGGTCTCTTCTGCAAGCAGGGGAGTGAAGTGTGGATCTCAACAAATCCCGTGCACTCCCAAACAGCGCCCGGTATTGGTCAGTTGCATAGTCCGGGTAGGTGTAATCGCAAGCCGTATATTGATGATTCCTGATGTTGTATTTAAGGGTGACTTCGGCATATATATTTAAACCGATATAGATGCGATGCGAGTAGTCTTTGGTCGTCGCAAGCACGACTTTTGCTTCCGTAACATATCCCGGATCCAGATTAATTCTCCTCCGCAGTCCGTTATCTGCAGAAATGGAAAATTTTTTTTCAATCATAATTGCAAAATTTTTTATCTTCGGCAGTTCCGCCGGATCAATTAATTCATTAAAAAAAATGAATCTTCTGACAATACCATCTCCCAGTTCATTCCGATAGTAATTCGTCATGTTCCATGGCAACGGCAGGCTTTCATAATCGAGCGGGCCGTATTCTTTAGAAAAGATATCAGTACATAATTGGAACAGTTCCGGGGCTGAGGAAAGCATGCCGATAAACAACTTTACGGGCAGTGGTTTTTTCATATTATCACAGAGTTTTTTCTGCTATTGTATGAGATATTTGGACAGTCCGGCCGGACCGTTAAGCGGTAGCTCGAGAATTATTTCAGCTTTTCCATTTTCCAGCTCGCGCTCGCTGACTACCGTATAGCCTTTGATAAAACCCGTTATTCTGGAAGCGAAGTTTTTATCTGCCATGGCAGTTTTAACATTTGTATCGGCATCTATCCGGATCTGCTCGATGATTCTGAGCAGGTTTCTCTGCGCGTCGGCAAGAGCTGCGCGCCGTGCCATGGCTTTCCGTATGCTCTCGTTTGCCGTTTGCTCCGGTGGAATGCCGAAACCGGTTGCACGGATTTTGCCCGACGCCCAGTCAATGCCATCTATAGGGCTGATAGGGACAAGGACCGCATTTTGTTCTAATTTCTGGTTTTCCGTGATTACCACTTGTGCAGTGTCATCTGCATAGCCCGGTGCGTTCGCCTGCAGAACATATGCTCCCGCAGGCAGCTCCTTAAATTCATATTTCCCCTCAGTGTCGACTTTTGCTGCAGCGCGTTCCTTTCCTTCATAGAGCAATTTGATTTCTGTATTTGGGCGCGGAGGTATGACTTTACCGGATAAGATAGCTTTGCCGCTGAATGGTGTAAGTTCAATAGGGTGCAACTGCGACGTCTCACCAGGCTTAACGATGATATTTGCAAAGGTAAGAGGATAAGACGAGTTTGAAGAAGATATACTGATGGTGTAAGTTCCGGCGGCGAGGGGAAGCTTGAATTTTCCATTCAACTCATCTGCTGCAACAGCATAAATTATTTTACCATCCTGCATTGCTGCAACCTTGATTGACTTTCCAGGGGGAACGATTGTTCCTTCAATAGATCCTTGCTGGCTCGTTTGACAGGAACACAAAAAAACAAGCAGAAGCACCTTGAAAAAATAAGGAAGTCGCACCATAATTACCTCCGAAAAAATTATATCATAAAAAGTATGGCATTATCCAGAGGAGAACCGCTTCATTTCACGACCCCCTTGACAAAGACAACGGGTTTGCTATAGTAAGGCATGCAGGTTACCCGAGAAGAAGACTATGGAATAAGAAGTGTTTTATATTTAGCCCGCCACCCGCTCAAAAAGATCAGCTTTATAACCGAAATTTCAGAATATTCCAAAATACCCAGAAGCTTTCTTGCAAAAATTCTCCAAAAACTGGTCAAAGCGAAGATTGTCCGCTCCTATCGTGGCGTTAAAGGCGGTTTTTCCCTGGCCAAACAGGCTCGCGAAATTACCGTCCTGGATGTGCTTGAAGCGATTGAAGGAAAACTCGCATTGAATATCTGCACGATAGATAAAAAAAAATGCAGTGCCTCAAAGCAGTGTCCCGCTCATGCGTTCTGGGTTAATGCTCAGCTGAAAATGACAGATGTGTTCAAAAAAACGAACTTCGAAGACCTTGCGAAACAATGACAATCATTGTCTCCTGAACTTCCTGATTTTCTCCTAAACTGTCCTCTGAGTAGCTTCCCGCCATTTGCATTCCATTATGGTAATTATTTTAAAAAATAGCACCTGACCAATGCGGATAGTGTATGCAAAATGTCTTGACACGGTTCAATACCACAGGTAGTATGGCAAATTAATTAAACAGTCAGTTAATAAATACTTCATGCATACATTCAAGAAAAAAATCACGAAGAAAGCCGGTAGACGCCCGCTATCCCAGAAACAGAACGAGGACACCCGTGCCACCATTTTAAACGCTGCACGGCATGTTTTTGCCCGACGGGGAGTCGACGGCAGCTCTGTTCGGGAAATCGCCGAAATGGCTCATGTGAACAACGCAATGATTTATTATCATTTCAAAAATAAAACAGATCTTTACCGTGCGGTACTGGGAGATTCTTTTGAAGCCCTGGACTGTATCTGGACGCATGCCATATTCCAAACATCCGCCACCGCACGCCAAAAAATACAAAAATACATTGAAGAATTCATCCGTTTTGAACAAACTAATGAAGAATTAAGAAAAATTATATCCATGGAATTCACTGCAAGCGGAATGAATACGAGATGGATTGCTGATAACTATTTCAGGCATCACTATCTAAAACTGGTTTCTATACTGAAGAGCGGAATGAAATCCGGTGAATTAAAAAAAATTGACCCCACGGTGGCAATTGTATCTCTTTTAGGCATGATTTCTCAAAACTTTATTTCAAAGCCGGTAGCTGAGTATGTAGCCGGGAAAAAAATGGACCTCTCGGTGGCCCAGTTCGGCAAGTTTATTACCATGGTTTTTTTTGACGGTTTAGCGCAAAAATCCTGTAAATGAACTATAAGGAAAAAATAACAGTATGTCGCTACAACTATCTCGTCTATTAATAATCGTTTCAGTGTTTCTCATGCCGTTGGTCACGTCGTTCGCCAACGATACCACGGGAATTTATTCTCTTGAAGATGCCTATTCTGCTGCTCTGAAGTCGAATGAAACATACAAAATATCCGAAGAAAATGTTTTTCAGGCGGACAGCAGAGTTGATCAGGCGCGGAGCTACCTTCTGCCTCGTCTGACCGGAAAGGCCGGATACACGTGGTTCAATGACACACTTCCTACCAGCGGCGGTCCCATTCTTTTTCAACCCAAGGAGCAGGCACAGGCTGTTTTGGAACTTACCCAACCGTTGTATACTGGGGGAAGGACGCTTGCCGCATATCGCACCGCGAAACTACAATTAGATTCGAGCAAAAAACAACTTTCTACGGCCCAGCAAGACCTTCTTATGAACGTCGCAGATGCTTATTTTGACGTATTAAAGGCAGAGAAACTGACCGCTGTAAGCAAAGACTCTCTTTCCCGCATGGAGGAATACAAAAAAGTGACCGATCGGGTCGCTTCTACCCGAAGAACCAAGGCAAATATGTCGGACTTGCTGAGGGCAAGAACCCTGGTAAGTCAGTCGGGAATTATCGTAACAACCACTGCAGACAGGCTTAAAATTGCCAGGCAAAAACTAAGCTTGTTGACAAAGCTGCCAGAGAATGCCGCCGTAATTGAGCCGCAATCGTTCCCGGTGCCGTCGCAATCTCTCGATCAGTTGAAACAAACAGCACGGGAGAACCGCGATGATTATATCAACGCTCGACTGAATATGAAAGCGGCTGAAGAGAACATCACCATTGTCAGAGGCGCCCATTACCCGCAGCTTTCCGCTGTCGGGGGAATTCAATATTCAGATTCGCATCCGATTATGGTGACGGATGCCACGGTATATTATGCCGGTCTCCGATTTCAGATTCCTCTTTTCGAGGGTGGATTGATGAAAGCGGAAATTTCCGAAGCAAAATCAAAGTTACGGCAGGCGGAACTGACGACAGACCAACTCCGTCGAAAAATAGAAACTGATGTGACAGAAGCATACATCAATCTTCAAACACTCATAACGGTCCTGGATAACCTCAAACTCCAGTATGCCGACGCGAAGGACAACTATACCGCCATTACCAAATTGTTTGGCGAAGGACTTGTATCGAGTCTTGCGGTCATTGACGCCCAACAGGCCTTGTACGCGGCGGAACGGGAGTTTGTGAACAGCACGTACGATCTGCAGGTCGCCATTCTCCGTCTTCAGAAGAGCGTCGGCCGACTCAGCAAAAACAATTGATTTTATCTCAAAAGGATTTTCATGCGTCTTCCGGAAATAGCCATTAAAAGACCCGTCTTTGTGACCATGATCGGATTAGCTCTGATCGTGTTCGGAGTTATCGGATACAACCAGCTGGCACTCGACCTCTATCCCAAGGTTGACTTCCCGGTGGTAAACATCACAACAAAACTTGCAGGTGCAAGTCCTGAGGTGATGGAAGTAGATGTCACGGATCCCGTCGAGGAAGCAGTTAATACAATCAGCGGTGTCAAATACATCACATCGAGAAGCACGGAGGAATACTCCGTCGTGACCGTGGTGTTTTATCTTGAGCGAAACATAGAGCAGGCTGCCCAGGATGTCAGGGATAAAGTGGCCGCCATCCGTAATAAGCTTCCTCGGGACGCAGAACCGCCGATAATCGAGAAGATCAGCCCGGAAGACCAGCCCATCGTCTGGATTTCCGTATGGGGTGACCGGTCCATCAAGGACATGACGCACTATGCGGACAAAATCCTTAAACGAAATATTGAAAAGATACCGGGTGTCGGCTCCGTTACGATCAACGGCGGCAGAGTGCGCCAGGTCCGCCTCTGGCTTGACCAGAAAAAGATGGATGCAGTGTCGCTTACCTCGGAGGATGTAAAACTCGCGCTGGGACGCGAACACAAGGAAGTTCCCGGCGGCCGCATTGAAAATGCAAAAACCGAATTTACCGTTAAAACCAAAGGAGAGTATGATACTCCCGAAGCGTTCAACAACATGGTCATTACCTACCGGCACGGGAGGCTCATCAAACTGCGGGATATCGGCTACGCAGAAGACGGAATGGAAGATGAACGGTCGATTTCCCGCTTTAACGGAAAAACCTCTGTAGGACTTGCCGTAAAACGCCAGACCGGAGAAAACACGGTGGCAGTGGCAGAGCGTGTAAAAACCGCCGTTGCCACAATCACTCCGCCGTCCGGCATGAAACTGGACATTTCTTTCGACCAGTCGAAATATATCCGTCGTTCCATTGAAGACGTTCAGGTGTCGCTTTGGCTCGGGGCGATTCTTGCCGTTGTAATCATTTTCATTTTTTTAAGAAGCATCAGAAGCACGCTGATCAGTGCCGTGGCCCTTCCTCTTTCTGTAATAGCGTCCTTTGCTTTCATCCAGCTGTTCGGCTTTACGATGAATGTCATGACCATGCTTGCACTGTCGCTGTCCATAGGAATTCTGATCGATGACGCGATTGTGGTGCTCGAAAACATCTACCGAAGGATGGAAGAAGGGGAAATGCCAGCGCAGGCGGCCCGTGAAGGAGCCTCAGAAATAGGTCTTGCGGTAATGGCAACAACGCTGTCTATCGTCGCTGTTTTTATTCCGGTCGCGTTTATGAAAGGTATTGTGGGGAAATTCTTCTTCGAATTCGGCATCACGGTGACCGTTGCCGTACTCATTTCACTGTTCGTATCATTGACGTTCACTCCCATGATGACATCACGGTTTTTAAGCTACCGGCGGAAACACGGAAGACTCTACCTGTTCTTGGAAAAAGGTTTTGAAAAAATATATGACGTTTACCGTCCGCTTCTGGCTTTTGCATTAAACAACCGCATAAAAGTGCTGGCGGCTGCCGGAGTCTGTCTGGCTGCGGGTATCGCTATTTTCCTCTTTCTTGATAAGGAATTCATGCCTGCCGAGGACGAAGGGAGATATATGGTAAGGCTGGAGACGCCCATTGATTATTCACTCTCCCGTGCAGATTCTCTTATGAAAAGCATTGATGAACAGTTGCAAAAGCGCTCTGAAGTCTTGAATACCCTCTATGTTACCGGGTCGGAACTCGGACAAGACATCAATAAAAGCAGGATTTACGTCAATTTGAAAGAACGCAAGGATCGGAAATTACTTCAGATTGATTCCATGAGCCAGGTCCGTAACTCTCTTGCAAAAGTCCCGGACCTGAAATCGTCCGTTGAAGATATCGCCATGGTCGGCGGAGGTATGCGTTCGGTTCCCGTCCAAATGATGGTGCAGGGGAGGGACCTGGAAGAACTGAACAAACGTACTCTGGCAATTAAGGATTCTTTCTCAAAAATTCGAGGAATTGTGGATGCCGACACGGACATCGAGATCGGAAAGCCCGAGGTCCGGATTATGATTGATCGCGATCGGGCCGCAAATATGGGAGTGACCGCCGCCAGCATCGGCAGTACCGTTAATACGATGATCGGCGGCGAAAACATAGCAAAGTACAAGGATGAAAAGGAAGGTGAACGGTATGATATCAATGCCCGGCTTATTTCACCCGACCGGAGCGCTCCTTCCGATCTTGACAAAATACGTGTCCGTTCGATGTCGGGAGAGCTGGTCCGCATGAAAGATGTTACGGCATTTCGGATCGGCACGGGTCCGACAGTCATTACGCATCTTGACCGGCAGCGCGCCACCACGCTATTTGCCGGTACTGAAAAATCAAAACCCGCACAGGAAGCCATGAATGACCTAGAACGGATCACAAAAAAAAATCTGACCCCGGAAATGTCTTTTCGTTTTATGGGTATGAGCGACGCCATGCTGGATGCTTTTAAAAACATCGTTTTTGCCCTGATTCTTGCCGTTATTATGGTATATATGATTCTGGCAGCGCAGTTTGAAAGTTTCGTACATCCCTTTACGATCATGTTTTCGCTGCCGGTGAGCCTTATCGGCGCCATGGGTCTGCTTATGGTTACGGGGGAACGCATCAATATTTTCAGCCTGATAGGCGTCATTCTGCTCATGGGCCTGGTGACCAAAAATGCGATTTTGCTGGTTGATTATACCATCACGCTCAGACACCAGGGAATGGAGAGAACAGAGGCAATCCTGAAAGCCGGCCCGATACGGCTCCGTCCTATTCTGATGACCACGGCTGCAATGGTTTTTGGTATGCTTCCCACGGCCTTCAAAATCGGCGAAGGGTCGGAAGCCCGCGCACCCATGGCCATTGCCGTTATCGGAGGACTGATTACTTCAACGCTGCTCACGCTCGTTGTAATTCCGGTTGTCTATACGCTTGTTGACGATTTGGAAAACTGGTTGAAAGTAAAACGAGCAAAAAACATACCTTCTTAAATAACCGCACGGTTTTATTATCAGGAGAATGAATTCATGCTCAGGCTTGGACATATCATCTATTCTAACTGTTTCCCTCCCCATGCCGGGATTGTGAACCAAACAGTAGATTTTCCTTTCGAAGTTATAAATGGAATTCCGAGTGAATTGAACAAGAAGCTCTATGAAGGTGTGGTGGATATATCTCCATCGTCCTCAATCGAATATGCAAAGCATTATCCCCGATATGTGCTGCTGCCGGATATATCAATTACCTCTCGAGATAAAGTCATGAGCATCATTCTGCAAAGCCGCGTGCCGATGGACGATCTCAACAAAAAAACCGTCGCGCTTACGACTGCCTCGGCAACATCGGTGGTGCTGCTTAAAATTCTTCTTGAACTTCAGTGCAAAGTCAGGCCATCGTATACTTCATATATTCAGGGAATAGAGAATCCGTCGAATATTGCCGACGCGTTTCTCACAATCGGAGATCTGGCGCTCACACAGCCGTCCGCTCCGGGTTTTGCCTATCGGTACGATCTCGGTGAACTCTGGCATGCATTTACCGGACTCCCCTTTGTGTTTGCACTCTGGCAGGTGAATTACAAGCATGAAAGCGAACGTGATCTGTCTCGCTTGTATGATATACTTATAACATCAAGAACATACGGTTTGGCGCACCTGCAGGAGCTTTCGCTTGCTTATGAGAAACATTTTAATGTTCCTGCCGGTGTACTTGTTCATTATTGGAGGTCATTCAGCTATTACTTCGGTTCAGAAGAACAAAAAGGTCTTCTCACGTTTTACCAATATGCGGCAGAAATCGGAGCGATAGCCGCAGTGCCGGACCTGAAATTTTGGGTAAAACAGTGACTCAAACGGAACAATCGCATGCCATTAACACATCATCATACCGAGCTGCATGAACACGACCACCATGATCATGACCATGGCACTGATCATGGTTTTCATCACTCGTCAACAGGAGGCAGAAAAGATCTCCTGATTGCCCTCAGCATTACCGTGGCCATGATGGTCGTGGAAATAATCGGAGGTTTGCTTTCCAACAGCCTTGCGCTGTTGTCTGACGCCGGGCATATGCTGATAGACAACCTCGCCCTTCTTCTTTCCTTTTTTGCAATGAAATTTTCCACCATGCCGGCCACTGATAAAAAAACCTTTGGTTTTTATCGCCTCGAGATACTGGCCGCCCTGGTCAATGGGATCACCCTGGTGCTTATTTCCCTCTATATCATCTATGAAGCATACCTCAGAATACTGCATCCGCAGCCGGTCCAGGGCTCGCTGATGCTTACCATAGCGGTTATCGGTCTTATTGCCAATATTATCGGCGCAGCTGTGCTGAGAAAACACCAGCATGCAAATCTCAATATCCGGGGAGCTTTTCTGCATATTATAGGAGACGCAGCAGTATCGGTAGGCGTCATCATCGGCGGCATTGTCATCCTGAACACAGGATGGTACCTGATCGATCCGATTCTGAGCGTTCTTATCTCTTGCGTAATCATTTTCGGTTCATGGCAGCTGCTGAAAGAATCAGTGAATATTCTGCTTGAAGCGGCGCCTTCACATATCAGCATTGATGCCGTCGCCGCTGAAATCGGAAAAATAAACGGTGTGCGTGAAGCATATCATATTCATCTCTGGACGATAACGTCCGGTGTTTATGCACTGAGCGCCCATGTACTCATAGATGATCAGCCCGTCAGCGGAAGCAGGGAAATCATTGATGACATCAGATCGCTCTTATCCAAACAATTCAATGTGCTCCATAGCACTATTCAACTCGAATGTGAACGGTGTGACATGGGCCCGGTCTGCAGCCTGCCGCGTGATATCCAGCAACCGCGGTGATCCGTCGTTCTGACATCCTAACGCCGTACTTACTGCAATAATTGTTTTATTCTGCCGGTTGCGGATACTATCAGTGACTTGTCGTTGTACAGAGCGGAAGGATTTTAAAATCTGCTCTTCCTGATCACGTACGACTGCCAACAGGGGACTACAACATCTCACAATGAAGCTATATACTGCTTTAATTATACTACCGCTTTTTTTCTCCGCGTCGGCCTTGGCTGAACCAAGAATAAGCCTGCGTGATTGCATAGAAACGGCCCTGAAACAGCAGCCGAGTATGAAAGCTGCCATGGCTGGAATAGCAGCGAGCAAGGGCAGAGAAATTCAGGCCGTATCTCCCTATTTACCGCAGATCAACTCAAGCACCGGATATGCAGACAGCCGCCAGCTTGGAGGGTCTTTCGGCGACAGTTTTACAAGAAGCTATACGACCACCTTGTCGATCAATCAGACCATTTATGACTTCGGCAAGACCGGAAATGCGCTTGATGCTGCGCGGTTCAGCACCCGTTCGAGTGAATTGGATTCTGATCGTATCCGACAGGACGTGATCCTGAACGTAAAACAGGCATATTTTGCTTTACTTCTGGCCAAGAAAATTGTAGGAGTCGCACAAAAAACCCTTGAACAGGCTGAAAGCCATCTCCATCAGGCCACGGCTTTCTTTCAAGCCGGATCGAAGCCCCGTTTCGACGTGACCCGTGCCGAAGTCGAAGTAAACAGCGCGCGACTCGGCCTGATCAACGCAAAAAATACAGTCCGAATTCGATCGATAGCACTGTACAACGCCATGGGCAGTGAACCGGGAGCGATCCTGGAGATTGAAGATGTCATGTCGACCCCTTATGCACTGCCGTCATACGATCAGGTAAAGGAAGAATCGCTCAAAATCAGGCCGGAAATGCGTAAGGCCGATGCTGATATCGATGCTGCGCGATCTAAGGTCAAGGCAGCAGAAGCAGGCTTTTTCCCGACTCTTTCAGCAACAGGATCCTACAACTGGGTACATGGCCAGTCACAGACCGGACCGCTGTTCCACGGTGATCTCCAGGACAGCTGGAACGCGGGCATTATGCTGTCCCTCCCGCTTTTCGAAGGCGGTCTTACGCAGGGAAAGGTGAGCGAGGCGCGTGCAAACCTGCTTGCAATCGAAGCGCAGCGTGAAACGCTGAAGCACTCCATTCTGATGGAAATCAGTCAGGCGTATGCGGATATCGAAAGTGCGAAGGTCCGCATCGAAGTAATGGAAAGTTCCCTCCAGAAAGCGCGTGAAAATCTTTTCATCGCGCAGGGCAGATATGAAGCTGGCGTGGGGCCTTATATAGAGGTCACGGACGCACAGGTCTCCGCCATAAACGCCGAAACCGACCATGTTCAGGCCTTGTATGATTATCATCTTGCAGCGGCACGCCTTCAGAAAGCAATAAGCATTCCAGAACAAATGTACAACGCAGCTGATACGATGTCAGGCAAATACTGAACACCAGTTTAATCAGCAGTTTTTCTACCATGAGTTTGAGTGCGAGGAAACTTAGGAGGTTTGCGAAGGGTGCAGTCTGAAAAATTCATTTTTACTGTAGACCTCCCGGTAGATGCTGTCTGGAACTTTATGAATGACCGCGCCAAGGTCGCAGGCCTTTTTCCGGGATGCATGAACGTTGAAATTCTGAACGAACTTGATTCGCTCTGGACAGTCAATTTTGCGATTGGGCCGTTCAATCGTACACTTGATTTGCAAGGCCACACTACGGCATTGATCAAGCACGAACTCATTGCCTGGACGGTACAGCATGCTTTATTTACCGTAGCAGGTTCCACCGTTTTGCACAAAATTACCGAAGAGAAAACCGAGGTTATCTATACCCTTCAAGCGGAAATGACCGGATATTTGATGCTTTTTCAGGAAATAGTTGCAGGACAAAAAATAAAGGAGACCGTCCGCATGTTTATCGAAAATATAAAGAAAGGTCTTGCCGCGCTTCAAAAGGCCGGAAACTGAGGGTCGGGCCGATGTCTATCAGCTTCAAGCTGTTTAAAAACAAGATTGTCTGGTTTGGAATTGTGGCTGTGCTCGTAGCCGTTGTTTTCACTCTATACGGGAAAAAAACGATTCCGGTCAGAGTCGTAAAACTGCAGCAGGGAGATCTTCGCGTCATCGTAAATGCCACGACGACATCCACCGTGAAATCTGAAACCGAAGTGACGCTTTCTGCGCAGCGTACCGGAAAAGTTATCATGCTTCCCGTCAGAGAAGGGGATACCGTCAAAGCGGGAACACTCATCGCCCGCCTTGATTTAACAGAAGAGTCAGTACAGACAGAAAACGTGCTGGCGCAAAGCAAGGCAACCTATGAGGAAGCCGGCAAAAACCTCAAACGGACTGAAGACTTGTTCAACAAAGGAATGGTAGCCCAGCAAGACCTCGATGCAGTGCGAAGGACGTATGAAGTGGCAAAATCTCAATTCCAGTCATCGGTTGCTGATGCTGGTGTAAAGCGGGATTATTCTGTTATAAAAGCGCCATTCAACGGTGTTATAGCAAAAAAGTATTCAGAGGTGGGTGAGCTGCTCCTGCCGGGGAAACAGATCGTCCAAATTGTGAATCCAGACCGTGTTTATGTGCTCGCAACCATAGACGAGGTGGATGTCGGCAGACTCAGAATCGGCCAACCGGTGACCATTTCGGTCGATGCCTTTCCGGGTGAAAAATTCAACGGAGAGGTACGGCGGATATCCCCAATTGTAAGCGGTGGAAAACTGGAGACACGTACGGCCGATGTCTGGATATATTTTAACGAAAAGCAAAACAGGATCAAGCCCGGCATGTCTGCTGATGTGGAAATTCTTGTGTCGGTTCTTCAAAACGTGCTTTCAGTGCCCTCCCAGGCTGTCATTGACAGGGGTGGGAGAAAACAGGTATATGTTGCAGACGGTAATGCTCTGAATCCGGGCGATAAAACTGTTGCAAAATTAAAAGTAGTTCAAACAGGTGAAACCAACTGGAGCTTTACCCAGATCACCGGCGGCTTGTCATCCGGAGAATATATCATTACCACACCAGAAGCCGAAGGACTAAAAGACGGATCAACCGTAAAAATCGAATAAGTACTGCGTTCATTCAATCCCGATTTACGTCGATGTCAATCTGCTTCACCACATTGTGGCACCATGATAGAACTTTCTAATATATCGAAATCCTACCATATGGGGAGCGGGGACATCACCGTCCTCAGATCAATAACCCTTTCCATCAAACAAAAAGAATTCATCGCAATCATGGGCCCGTCCGGTTCGGGAAAATCAACGCTCATGAATATTGTCGGTTGTCTCGACCGTCCATCAGGCGGCACATATTTTTTTGAGAACAGAGAAATCAGTTCTCTGACGGATGATGAACTGGCGGCAGTCAGAAACAAAAAAATCGGCTTTGTGTTTCAGACCTTCAATCTTCTCCCGCGATTTTCAGCCTTGAAGAACGTTGAGATACCGCTGGTTTATAGCGGGATTCCATCCCGGCTGCACAAGGACTATGCGCTGCCATTGCTCGAAAAAGTCGGGCTTGCAGACCGTATCCAGCATAAACCTTCAGAGCTGTCAGGCGGCCAGCAGCAACGGGTGGCAATTGCCCGGGCGCTGGTGAACAATCCGCCACTGTTGCTTGCGGATGAACCGACAGGAAACCTGGACAGCCGTTCAGGAGAAGAGATTCTCAATATTTTGACGGAACTGAACCAACAGGGAGTGACTCTTGTCATTGTTACGCACGACAAGAATGTCGCCGTGCGATGCAAACGGATCATAACGCTGAAAGACGGACAAATTACCGGTGATCAGGTGAATATATGAACCTGTTTGAAACGTTCAGGGTCGCGTTTGAAGCAATCCAGTCGAACAAAGTCAGATCCGGCCTTACTATGCTTGGTGTCATCATTGGTGTAATGGCTGTAATTCTGCTCGTATCAATCGGCGAAGGAGCGAGAATTTACATCACCAAAGAGCTTACCGGACTTGGTACCAATCTGCTTATTATTACGCCGGGCAAAACCAGCACCAGCGGAGGATTTCATCCACCATCCGCCGGGACCGTCAGAAAATTAACGTACGATGATGCACTCGCATTGAAGAGGAGGGCCTGGTTGCTGAGTGACGCTGTTCCGATCGTTTTCGGTACGGGCCGTGTGAAGTATCTGAATCATGCACGCGATACGACAATTATCGGCACAACACCAGAATTCGAACGCGTAAGGAACCTCTATGTAGATTCCGGAGCATTTGTCACCGAGCAGGATGTTGATTCAAAAGCCAAAGTCGTCGTGCTCGGCAGGACGGTGAAAGACGAACTGTTCGGCCTTGAAAACCCTCTCGGCAAAGTCGTGATGCTTTCCGATGCACGGTATCGGGTCGTTGGTGTTATGAGAAAAAAGGGGACAAGTCTTGGATGGGACATTGATGATGTTGTATTTATCCCCACAACCAGCGGCCAGGAACTTTTTGATACCGACGGGTTGTTCGAGATTATAGCTTCTACTCCGCGAACGGAAGACACAGAACGGGCCATAGCCCAGATCAAAGACATTCTCATCAGACGGCACGCTCACAAAGAGGATTTTACGATCGTGACGCAGGGTGCCATGCTGTCGACCATGAATACCATTTTAAATGTTTTGACCGCGGTCCTCGGCGGAATCGCCGGCATCTCCCTTCTGGTGGGAGGCATCGGCATCATGAATATCATGCTGGTTTCCGTCAGGGAACGCACACGGGAAATAGGAATCCGCAAGGCCCTCGGCGCCCGAAACAAAGACATTATGGCCCAGTTCATGATCGAAGCCATAACACTAAGCGGAGCAGGCGGATTGATCGGCATACTGGCAGGAGTGGGCCTGGCTCTTCTTATTCCCGTATTTATTGATGTTCTTCCAACCAGTGTTTCGGCTTGGTCCATTATCATGGCGTTTTCGTTTTCTGCCGCTGTTGGTGTTTTTTTCGGAGTTTATCCCGCACGCAAGGCCGCTCTCCAGGATCCTATACAAGCCCTTCGCTACGAATAATTTTTTGCGTAAACATAAAAAAATTGTTTTTGCTTTTTTTATGTGAATTTTACCTTGATTAATATTGTACACTAAAGTATTATATCGTTCATTTATTTGTTAGTAACAATTTTTATTGCATGGTTAAAATAATTATCTGCGGTTTCCACTATGGAAAAAAACTTAACTTCACTCGCCAAAATATCGCGTCCCAGGCTGACCAGCGTCCTGCCGAGAGAAAGACTTTTTTCAGCCATGGACAAGAACAAAAAGAAACCTGTTACCTGGATAACAGGACCGGCTGGCTCAGGGAAAACCACCCTTGCAGCCAGCTATCTCGATAAACATAAAATTCCCTGCCTGTGGTACCAGCTTGATGAAAATGATGATGATCTGGCTACTTTTTTCTATTACATGGGGGTCGCTGCCTGGAAAGCGGCTCCCCGGTATAAAAAACATCTTCCATACCTGTCGCCGGAATACATGCCGGGTATTTCCGTATTTTGTCAAAAATTTTTTGAAGCACTCTGTTCCCGGCTGAAACCGCCTTTTGCCATTGTATTCGACAATTATCATGAAGTTCCGAACGACTCGATGCTTCATACCGTCCTCTTCCACCTGTTGGCAAGGGTCCCGGAGGGTATCCGGGTTTTCGTCATGAGCAGAAATGAGATGCCCTCTTCGCATATCCGGCTTCGTGCGAATGAATCTGTTCATCTCGTCGGATGGAGCGATCTTCGTTTTACACTTGCTGAATCAACACGGATTATTCAAAAAAAAGAAACAAAGAAGCTCACCAAGGACGCTATTTCATTATTGCACGAAAAAACGGAAGGATGGATCGCGGGCCTTATATTGCTTATTGAAAGCTCAAAAATGCAGGGCCTTGATTACCGGGTACTCAAAAAGATCACCCCACAGGATATCTTTGAGTATTTTGCATCTGAAATTTTCAGAAATAGCGGCCAGGAAATTCAGGAATTTCTCCTGAAAACGGCTTTTTTGACCTCTACCACTGCCCAGATGGCCGAAGCACTCACCGGCGTAAGACATTCCGGAAAAATATTGTCACAACTGCATGCCGACAATTATTTTATCGAGAAGCATCAGGAACCGCATGTGTCCTATCATTATCATCCGCTCTTCAAGGATTTTCTGATTGCCCAGGCAAAGCTCAAGTATTCACACGATGCAGTACTGTCAATACAGCGGCATTCCGCTGTTGTCTTGGCTGAATCAGGACACACAGAAGACGCCGCTGCGCTGCTGATCGAAATGAAAAACTGGGAAGAACTCATCCCGCTGATCCTTGATTACGCTCAATTGCTGATCAATCAGGGACGTTGCAAAACATTGCGTGAATGGCTTGCCGCAATACCTCAATCTTTAATAGACGCTACTCCTGGACTTCTCTATTGGGAGGGGATTTGCAGGTTATCAATCAACCCGGTCGAAAGCCGCACTTTTTTTGAGAGAGCATTCCATATCTTCAATGCAAACGGAAATAAAGCAGGTTCGCTCTCTGCGTGGTCTGGAGCGGTGGATACTTTTTTGTTCGAATATAATGTCTTAAAACCGCTTGATCCATGGATTACCTGGCTGGACGAACATATTGCTGAAGAATCAACGTATCCGTCTTTACAAATAGAAACACGGGTGTCCTTGAGCATGGCCGGTGCTTTAGCATGGAGGATGCCTGATCATCCCTGCATAAAAGAGTGGGTAAGCAAAGCTGTTCTGTTGTCCCAAAAAACCAATAATAATAATCAGTCATTGCAAGCATATCAGCATATCTCGTATCTTATGCTGATGGGCAGGTTTGAGGACTGCGCTCTTTTTGTAAAAGATATGAAACAGAAAGCGCGTTTACATGAGTTTTCACCGTTAGAAAAAATTTCTTTACTAATGGTCGAATCCGTCCTCTGCCAATTGACCTCGGAGTCGGCTTCCAAAGGCGTAGGACTCATCAAGGATTGTATAAAAATTGCCGAAGAAACGGGACTCCATATTCTAGATCCCGCTATTCTTGGGCATGGGGTATATACGTTTCTAAGTGCTGGCGACACGGAATCCGCCGGAAAATTCCTCGCAGAGCTGGAAAAAACCGTGGATAGCGACCGACGGATGCACACTGCTCATTATTATCATATAGCAGCATGGTATCATCAGGTTATTGGCGATTACCATCAGGCAGTTGCTCTTGCAAGAAAAGCCGTTGCTCTTATTGAAGAAGCAGGGGCCCCGTTTCCAGGAGCATACGCCAGACTTGGGCTTGCCCTCGCGCTGCACGAGACCGGAGATGATGGGGAAGCATTCAACCATCTTGCAGCTGCAAAAGAAATGAGCAGCCGTACAGGAAGCATGTACCTGAAATATTTGACGCACCTTGCTTCCGCTCATTTTGCTTTTGACAATGCCAGTGACGAAGAAGGCAGGGAGGCTGTCCGGAACGCCATGCTCTGCGGACGTCAGAACAATTATACCGCCCTCGTGAATTTTTGGCGACCGGATATCATGGCCGGCATTTGTTGTAAAGCACTTGAAGCAGGCATTGAAACGATATACGTGCAGAAGCTCATACGGCAACTTGATCTTGTCCCTGATGTGCCATCTTCCGAAGTTGAGGTCTGGCCATGGGAAATTAAAATCAAGACCTTCGATACCTTTGAAATCTGGCGGGACGGAAAACGCCTGGAATTTTCCGTTAAAGCACCCCGTAAACTTCTCGCCATGCTGAAGCTGCTTATCGCATGTGGACCCAAGGGTGCGGGCCAGGAAGAACTTGCGGATATGCTTTGGCCGGAATCCGGCGGTGATGTGGCCCTTCAGGCACTCGATACGAACCTCCATCGTCTTCGGCAACTGCTGAAGCATGAAAAAGTCATTCAGGTGAGAGAAGGCCGGATAAAATTTGATCCTCAACGATGCTGGATAGACGCCCATGCATTTGAAGAAATGCTCCGTTGCGCAGATGATAAACTAAAACCCGGATTGAACGGCAAAACATGCAACAGTAAAAGACAGCAGGAGGGAATCCAACTGTTGGAACGCGCCACCAAACTTTACACCGGTCCATTTCTGGACAAAACTCCTGAACCATGGGCACTCGCGTATCGGGAAAGGCTCAGAATAAAGTATCTCAAAGCCGTTCAACGGCTGGGTCTGCATTTTGAGCACAAAGGGTATTTCGATCATGCCGTTAACTGGTATGAAAAAAGCCTCGAGATTGACGACGTGTCTGAGCCCATCTATCAAAACCTTATGAAATGCTACGGAACTATGGGGCGTACTGCGGAGGCCGTTTCCCTGTATCAGAGGTGCAGAAGGACCCTGAAGACCGTCCTCAGAATAGATCCATCTCCTGAAACAGAATCTCTTTATAAATCACTTATTTCCAACCGCTAATACCTGTCTCTCATCTTGGTACTACTAGTTTTTTTGACAAAAAATATCATGTTTTCAATAAAGAAGCTTGAACTATGGTTATAATTTCCCTTCTCTTGTAAGCTATCTGTAAGTTACCCTCTGGTATAAATCCCGCATAACGTACCGCAATAATCAATTCCACAATGATCAGAAAGGTTTGATGACCATGGATAGTTATATCGTCCGCGTATACCGTTTTGACCGTTCGAAACCCCGCGCCATTATCGGCGTGGTTGAAGAAGCCGGCAGCGACGATAAAAAAGCTTTCATGAATATAGATGAATTATGGAAGATACTAAATCCGCACTGCGATAAACCGCGGAAAAAGATACGAGAACAGAAAATGGCAAATTTACAAAGGTGATCGAAAACATTGTGAACTTTCAATATTGAAAGCACTATATCACATAAAAGGGGGACTTTATGAGAAGAGCTTTTATTTCAATAATTGTGATGTTGGCGTTGTCGTGCATCATTACGTCTTGCGGTGGTGGCGATGGTGCTTCTCCGGTTAAATTCAGTGAAAATTTCGAATCATATTCTCTTGCAAATCCATGGACACCGGTAGGATGGACCAGTGCCGGAGGATCAACCTGGGCAATCGTGTCTGACTCCGGAAATAAGGTCTTAAGCCATGTTCTAACAAGCGGTGTCCTGACGTCGAACATTTATAGTGGAAACAATTATACCGTATCAGCAAAAATAAAACCAGGGAACACGGCAACGTGCACCGGGATAATCGCGCGTTTTGTGGATGCTTCCAATTATTTTATGCTGAGCATTGAAACTCCGGGAAGTTTGGTACTTCGAAAATACTCTTCGGGTACCGGGTATGCGCCAGTTTCTTCAACTTTTACATTTAACACGACAACCTACTATACATTAACCTTGCAAGTAAATGGTAATAACATTTCAGGAAACGTGAGCGATGGAGTCACTACCGCATCGGTAAGCTTTACCGATGATGGTGCCACATATGGACCACTTATAAACTCCGGTAGAATCGGAGTTGCTGAGTTGATCCAGACTGGTACATATTTTGACGATATTCTCGTCACAGAACCATGAACCGACATTTACCATATGATATCGTTGCTGCAAAAATGAGAACCATATGAAAAATATTCTCATTATAGATGATAATCGGATGCTTCGAAACTCAATTTCTGAATATCTTGGTTTCATGATCCAAGGCTGCACCATAATGACCGCGGAAGATGGTCAAAGTGGTATAGAATTGCTGAAATTGAATCCGGTGAATCTTGTGTTGACCGACCTCGAGATGCCGGGAATAGATGGTTATCAGGTCATCGATTATGCAAAAAAAAATCATCCGGATATTCCTGTAATTATTATGACAGGGTCCTGGTCAGCCGACTTGAGCCAACTCGTGTCGAAAACCGGTATTGTGCGTTGTCTGGAAAAGCCATTTCGCTTTGAAGACCTTAATGAAATGATACAGGAGGTTCTTAAAGAGGATCGAATACTGTAGATTG
Source organism: Nitrospirota bacterium (assembly GCA_963663225.1). GTDB lineage: Bacteria > Nitrospirota > UBA9217 > UBA9217 > UBA9217 > JBAZLV01. The sequence goes on from OY760142.1 coordinate 2,788,402, forward strand.
CCTGACGTCCTGATTAAAACAAGCATCGGGGGGAAAGAACATGAAAACAATTTTGAAGCTTATGGCAATCCTTCTCATAGTCACAGCTTTTCTTGCAGGCTGTGGCGGAAGTGGTGGTGGGAGCAGCTACGTCGGCGCGGGCCAAAGCGGTACTCCGCGTTTTGCTTATGTCACGAATCATGATTCGGATATTATTTCAATTTATGCGATAGATCCCGCAACCGGAAGATGGCGCTATATCGGCATGCAATATAGCGATACCTATCCTATCTCGATCGTGGTTTCCCCTTCAGGGAAATACGCGTATTCAGCAAACAATACATTCGGAAGAATATCTCAATATAAAGTCAACCAGACCACAGGACAGTTGGAATTCTTTATTGGTCCGAACACGGGATCAGATCCACGGTGTATCGCAATCGATCCGTCAGAGCGGTTTGTATATGTCGCGAATCATGGTTCGAATAATATCTCGCTTTATACCATCAACCCCTCAAATGGACAGTTGACGGCTGGAACAGCTACGAACGCAGGTACAAATCCGATCTTTATTATAAGCCATCCAACCGGAAAGTTCGCGTATGCGGTCAATTACGGCTCCAACAACGTGTCAGTCTATTCCATCAATCAGTCGACTGGTGTACTGAGCCTTATTGATATCACCAATACTGGTATTCAACCTACAGCAGCGGCCATAGATCCCTCGGGTAAATTTTTGTACGTGACAAACTCTGGCGCGAATACGGTTTCCGCCTATACCATTAATCAGGCAACCGGTGCCTTGATACCGGTTCCGGGACTTGCAGCGGGCGCCGGAATGTCACCCATGTCCATCGCGATTGATCCAACCGGTAAGTTTGCGTTTGTTGCAAATTGGGGCGGCACGGTATCAGTCTATACCATCAATGCAAGCACCGGAGCCTTGACCTCGGGCACGGCCGTGGCCGCCGGCACGAATCCGCTGTATGTCAAAGTCGATCCTTCCGGCACGTTCGTCTATGTTGCGAATGTAAACGGCCATACGATTTCGTACTATTCCGTCAACCAGACCAGCGGAGCATTGACAGCATCCGGCACAATTTCGTCACGCGAAGGATCTTCCATTGCAATACTGGCCGGAACATCCCCGGTCAGATATGTGCCGAAAATGCTCTATACCTCCTACTTCAACGGATCCTATGTGTCCACTCACGCGATAGATGAGAATACCGGCATCCTTGAAGAAATAGCGGGTTCTCCGTCACCCGCAGGTGATCATCCTGCCGGTATCGTTGTTGATCCTTCCAATCGGTACGCCTATCTGCCGAATGCGTATGATGCCACGGTCTCGATATTTAGAATCCTCGCTTCAGGGGAATTGTACCTGCCACCGACTACCGTGCCTGCACAGGTTTATCCTGCCGACATCGCAGTTGACCCTGCGGGTAGATTTGCGTACGTGGTCAATACGAATTCCGACAGCATTTCGATGTATACTATAAACTTTAGTATGGCCAGTCATCTCATATCATTCGGAACCACTGGTACGAGCGATGAGCCGATGTATGTCAGCATAGATCCGCTCGGTCGTTTCCTTTACGTATCCCACCCAACGATAGACACAATTTCAGTTTATACGATAAATCAGATGAGCGGGGCGCTGACGCTGCAGGCATCCATGGCGGCAGGCGATTCCCCGCGCCGCGTCTCGTTCGATCCGACCGGGAAATATGCCTATGTTCCCGTCCGGTATGATGACAATATCTCAGTTTATGCAATCAACCAGACAAATGGTACCTTGACGTTTCAGGGTTCTGCTGCAACGGGATACAACCCAACGTCAATTACCATCGACCCATCAGGCAGATTTGCCTACGTAATGTATGAGAGCGCCTACAACGTCTCTGCCTTCAGAATAAATCCTTCCACCGGTCTGCTGACTGCAGGGCCAGATGCACCCGGGTATGGGGGGTGGAATATTATTGCCGATCCGTCCGGGAAGTTCGTCTATGCCGCCAATGGTCAGGGGTTTGATACGTTTTCGATTTACACTATCAACCAGACGACCGGCGACTTGGTTCATCAGCGTGAGGTAAATACCGGCGCATACCCCGGAACTATGTCGTTTCTCGTTGAGGCGCGATAACGATAAAAAACTGTTCAAAAAAAATGCCATTTCGTTGACTTGATTACATCAGATTACTCAGAAAAAATAGGGGGACCGTTATGAACAATATCTCAAGATCTATAATTATATTTATTATGTTATCAGTTGTACTCGCAGCTTGCGGCAGTGGAGGAGGCAACAGCGGCAGCAATACTTCTTCTCTATCAAATCTGGTTACAAATGGAACAGTAATAACAATGGCTGTGGGGCAAGACGGGACCACGTACATCGGCGGTGATTTTACCTTTGTCGGCCCTGCTACAGGAGGAAGCGCTTCCATAAATGCAATATCCGGGACCATCACGTCGTCATTTCCCAAAGTACTTGGTCTTGTACAGGCTATTGTGCCGGACGGCAGCGGTGGCTGGTATATCGGCGGTATCTTTACATATGTCGGTGGCGTGGCAAGAAATAATATTGCTCATATTCTTGCCAATAATACTGTTGATACGGCATGGAATCCTGATGCAAACAGCGGTATTTATGCCCTTGCGTTAAACGGCACTACCTTGTATGCGGGGGGTGGCTTTTCTGTTATCGGCGGCCAGTCCAGAAACCGTATTGCCGCACTTGATACAGCAACCGGAACCGCCACGAGCTGGAATCCTAATGCAGGATCGTACGTCTTTACTCTTGTGATAAGCGGAACAACGGTTTATGTGGGCGGTAATTTCACGACCATAGGAACAGCAACAAGGAATCGTATAGCAGCGATTGATATTTCTACTGGAGCTCCGACCACGTGGGATCCGAACGCGAATGACACCGTCAATACCATTACCGTAAGCGGTTCTATGGTTTATGCGGGCGGCAGTTTTACCAGCATTGGAGGAGCATCCAGAAACCGTATAGCAGCGATTGATAGTTCGGGTGCTGCGACTACCTGGAACCCGAATGCAAACAATACAGTAAATACTATTGTTGTGAACGGGAGTACGATATACGCAGGCGGACTGTTTACCAATATTGGGGGAGTGGCAAGAACTTCTATAGCTGCTCTTAACAATACGACCGGGAATGCATTAAGTTGGGATGCAAACATGACCGGCGGAGGTGTGTATACGCTTACTCTTGATGGAAGTATCGTTTATGTCGGCGGCGGATTTGGGAATATCGGAGCAGCGGAAAGACGATATGTTGGAGCATTTGACACAACAACAGGCCTTGCCACTTCTTGGGATCCACGAGCCAACGGCAATGTCCTTGCCATCGCCGTAAGCGGGAGTACGGTATGTGCCGGCGGGACTTTTACGAGCATGAATGCCCAGGTGAGAGCATACATTGCAGCAATTGACGCTTCGGGCGCCCTGAAGGCCTGGAACCCAAATGCAGGGTCTCTTGTATATGCGCTTGCCGTAAATGGAAATACCGTCTACGCAGGGGGTGTTTTTAGCGCCATTGGCGGACAAACGAGAAATTATATCGCGGCGCTTGATGCTACAACAGGACTGGCGACCAGTTGGAATCCAAATGCCAACGACACTGTCCGCGCTTTCGCTGTGAGCGGAAATACCGTCTACGCAGGGGGTGACTTTCTGAACATAGGCTCAGCAGCCAGAAACCGCATTGCTGCACTTGATGCCGTCACAGGAAATGCCGCTGCCTGGAATCCTAACGCGAACAATACTGTTTATACTCTTATTGCGAATGGAAGCGTTGTGTATACCGGAGGAGATTTTACCAATATCGGTGGAGCACTGAGAAACCATATAGCAGCGATTGACAATTCATCGGGCATTGCAACTGCCTGGAATCCAAATGCTGATATGAGTGTTATTGCTCTTGCAATACAGGGAAATACCGTGTATGCAGGCGGCGGATTCGGAAATATCGGCGGTGCGGCTAGATTTGCTATTGCGGCTCTTGATGCGACAACCGGTAATGCTACCAGTTGGAATGCCGGTGGCAGCGGCGTGGTACGAGGAATTGGGATAAATGGAGGTACCGTATATGCAGGAGGAGATTTTACAAATTTCGCCGGACTCACAAGGAATTATCTTGTCGCTCTTGATGCCGCAACCGGCAGTGTCATCACATCCTGGAATCCCAATGCTGACGACAAGGTCTATGCTCTTGTCATGAACGGTGGCACCGTGTATGCCGGCGGTGACTTTACACATATAGGCATGGATCCATTTGCTAAATTAGTTAACATATATCAATAAGTTATTATTTTCCACTTCATGTTACAGATGAAGAAATAATAATAACCAGAAATGGCCAAAAAACAGTCGCGTTTACCATGACAAGTGCCGGTATCTGAATATCTATTCACCAGCACTGTAATCTTCAAGGAGACCTAAAAGCCGGAAGAACCTTCCGGCTTTTTTTGTAAGCTACTATTGTGTTTTTACATTTTATAACCACTGATTAGAATCATGACCGAACCATATAGAACTTGACAATAAAGGGGAGTGTGAGTATTATATGGCCTACGAAATGCAGGTAAGCAGTGTGTTTACCTCGGGGCGTGGCGCAGCCCGGTAGCGCGTCTGCTTTGGGAGCAGAAAGCCGGAGGTTCAAATCCTCTCGCCCCGACCATTTTGATTGTGGTTTGCAGTAAAAGAATGCGCCTGTAGCTCAGGTGGATAGAGCAACAGCCTTCTAAGCTGTGGGTCAGGGGTTCGAATCCCTTCAGGCGCGCCAATTAAACAAGTACCACGTCCGAATCAATTGCTTGCGGATTGTTTATTGACAAATTATTTTCAACGCTATACAATAAACCATAAATTTGTATCAGTATCTTAGCTTTTGCAACAAACAAAATCATTCATGGTGGGCGTAGCTCAGCTGGTAGAGCACAAGGTTGTGGCCCTTGTGGTCGCGGGTTCAAGCCCCGTCGCTCACCCCAATTTTTAAACATAGAGACGGTCTGTAGGCCGTCTCTACATCGTTTTAAGCCTTTTTTTATGCGCCCGTAGCTCAGCTGGATAGAGCGTCGGACTTCGAATCCGGATGTCGCAGGTTCGACTCCTGCCGGGCGTACCAAATAAATTTGACTATTGTTCCTTGTCAAATAAACACGCAGTTTCTCATGCGCCCGTAGCTCAGCTGGATAGAGCGTTGGCCTCCGAAGCCAAAGGTCGTGCGTTCGAATCGCGCCGGGCGCGCCAAATTAATACGAGAAAACGACAGTTTTATACTTACTGAATATTACATAGCCACTAACTTTAAAATTATCTGATAAAATTAATTTTCTTGTTGCATCAAAGAGTGAAGATAAGTATAATGTAGCCGTTTTGCACTAGGCAGTGTCATATGAAATGGGCCGTTAGCTCAGTTGGTAGAGCAGCTGACTCTTAATCAGCGGGTCGAAGGTTCGACTCCTTCACGGCTCACCAGATTTTCCTAGCCTATCAGTCACCTGATAGGCTTTTTCTTTTCGTTATAACTTCTTTTTCTTCAACTGGTTTGGCATAGAAATCAAATAAATAACTTATCCTGCATTAAAAAATATCAATAAAAGAAGATATTTTCTTGACCTGAAAGCCCCGTTTTGCAATACTGTTTATATCCGGAGGAAAAATGAGAATAGTTATCTTGTCTTTAGCGATGACAGTGCTTGTATTTTCATTTTTGCCGGGTTGCTCACATATAAAAACCGAACCAGTAACTCAATATGTCGATGACTCGACAATTACGACAGAAGCGAAATGGATAATTGCCAATGACCCGGATGCTCAGTTCTTCAAAATCAAGGTAAAAACAATACAAGGAAAAGTTGAGTTGGATGGCTTTGTAACCAACAATAAAACCGAATCACGGCTGGTGGATAAAATCCTGGCGCTTGACGGAGTTAAATCGGTAACCAGCAGATTACAATTGATGAAAAAATAAGTGGCGCTGTCTAAAAGAACAGTTTCACTTTTTCGTTCAACATTGAGGAAATGCCTTGACCCAGTTTAAGGTTTATGCTAATATTCTCAACGATTTCTGAAGCTCCGTCAAAGGGGTGATAACCGCTGATTGTCGAGAAGCGATATTAACAGTGTAAAGTCCTTCAAAGAATTAGGGACTTCGGCATTATACACTTTTTTATCCAACATACTGTAATAAAAAGAAAATAATAAATGTTTTCTAGTCTAATCAGCGGGTCGAAAGGTCAACTCCTTCTCGGCTCACCATAACAATAATGGGCAGTGAGTAACGGGCAGAAATCCAGTATATACGCTGAACTGCGCAATGCTCACTGCTTTATTTTTGTGGAGCGAGAGTGGCGGAATTGGCAGACGCGCCAGACTTAGGATCTGGTGGGTGACCGTGGGGGTTCAAATCCCCCCTCTCGCACCAACTTTATAAAATATCTGCAGCTCTATGCGGACTGCGTGTCCAACAGTTTGTTTTAATGTTATTACTTCAAAAAAATTAATAAGGTGGAGCAATCAATGAAAGTTACGGTAGAAGATCTCAGTACGGTAAAGAAAAAACTCACGATAGAAGTCGAGCCGGATATTGTTACAAAAGAACTGGACAAAGCCTTGGCGGACGTGGTAAAGAAGGCAAAAATTCCAGGTTTTCGACCGGGGAAAGCGCCGCGATCAATCGTGGAAAAGCACTATGGCGGCGAGGTGCAGTCAGAGGTATTGCAGCGGATCATATCCAAGAACTATATGCAGGCGCTGCAGGAAAAAAACATTACGCCTGTTGATATGCCGGACATCGACAATGTGTCTGCGTTGACCAAAGGAGCCTCGCTCAGCTTTACCGCTATGGTTGAGGTGCGGCCTGACATTACATTGGGAACGTATGACGGAATTGAGGTAAAAGAGCAGAATATTGAAGTGACGGATGAAGAGGTGACGCAGTCGATCGATCGGCTTCGGGAAATGTATGCCCAGCTTGAAGTGGTCGAAGGCCGTCCAGTGGAAAATGAAGATGTCGTTATCATTGATTTTGAAGGTTTCATCGACGGCAAACCCATTGAAAGCGCGAAAGCGAGCGATTACCTTCTGTCTGTCGGGTCAAAAAGTCTTATTCCCGGCTTTGAAGAGCAGATCATCGGTATGAAGCGAAACGAGACACGGGACATTAAAGTCACGTTTCCCGCTGACTACAGCAACAAGGACCTTGCAGGAAAGGACGCTTCGTTTACCATTGTCCTCAAAGAAATCAAGAAAAAGGTTCTGCCAGAATTGAACGAAGAATTTGCAAAAGATCTCGGCAATTATAAAACCATCGACGAAGTCAAAGACGCAATCAAAAAAGACATCGAAACCAGGAAAAGAAATGATCAGGCGACCGCTCAGCGTGAAGAACTTATGACGAAATTGATAAAGAGCCACACCTTTGAAATACCTTCCGTCATGGTCAACCACGAACTGCAGGCGCTGGCGCGACAGCACGCAACCTTCATGGCACGCCGCGGCGTGGATGTAATGAAGACGTTCGACATCGCAAAATTCCGCGAAGAAAACACAGGGACGGCTGAAAAACGCGTACGAGGGCAATTGATTCTCGATGTGATCGCTGAAAAGGAAAAAGTCGAAGTTACCGACCAGGAAGTGACCACCGCTCTCACGACGATGGCAAAGGCGTCCGGTCAGACCACAGACTCCATTAAAAAATATTATGAGAAAAATGAAGGCAGTCTCGAAGGACTGCGGTCTTCCCTGATACAGGAAAAAACTCTCGGTCTCTTGCTTTCGCGAACGAAGAAGAGTTATAATTAAAATATCAAACAGTATGAAAAGGGGCACTATGTCGTTAATTCCGATGGTAATAGAGCAAACGAGCCGTGGCGAACGCGCGTATGACATTTACTCACGGCTTTTGAAGGACAGAATCATATTCCTTGGGACCGCGATCGATGATATCGTTGCCAATACCGTAATAGCGCAGTTGCTGTTTCTGGACGCAGAGGACCCAGGTAAAGACATCTATCTCTACATAAACTCCCCCGGGGGAGTCGTTTCGTCCGGTTTGGCGATCTATGATACCATGAATTATTTGAAATCCCCTGTGTCGACCATCTGCATCGGCCAGGCCGCAAGCATGGGAGCGCTGCTTTTGACGGCAGGGACCAAAGGAAAAAGATTTTCCCTGCCTCACTCGCGGGTCATGATACACCAACCCATGGGCGGATTCCAGGGCCAGGCCACCGATATCGAAATACACGCAAAAGAAATATTGAAATTAAAGGACACGCTCAACAATATCTTGGCAAAGCATACAGGACAACCGATCGAAAAAATACAGGCGGATACTGACCGTGATTTTTTCATGTCCGGAGAAGATGCAAAAACTTACGGCATTATAGACGAGGTGATTACGAAGGTAAGAAGTGCCAAGGAGAAGTAAGCCATGACTGAAAAAAATGAACCTGCCGCAACGCAACTGAAATGTTCTTTTTGCGGCAAAAATCAGGATGAAGTAAAAAAACTTATTGCCGGACCATCAGTATTTATCTGCAATGAGTGCGTTGATCTCTGCAATGAAATCATTGCGGAAGAATGGGAAGAGGCAAAAGAAACAAAAATTCCCCGGCTGCCAAAACCGGCGGAAATAAAACGTACGCTTGATGAGTATGTCATCGGTCAGGATCGTGCTAAAAAAATCCTTTCCGTGGCCGTGCATAATCATTATAAACGCATTGATATCCGCCATGAAATCGGCGATGAAGTGGAACTTCAAAAAAGCAATATTCTGCTGATCGGCCCCACGGGAGTAGGGAAGACACTGCTTGCGCAGACGCTGGCACGAATTCTGGATGTGCCGTTTACGATAGCAGATGCCACCACCCTGACCGAAGCAGGCTATGTAGGCGAAGACGTCGAAAACATCATTCTGAAACTGCTTCAAAATGCCAATTATGATGTGGAGCGCGCGCAACGCGGCATCGTCTATATCGATGAAATCGACAAAATCAGCAGAAAATCAGAAAGCCCTTCAATCACCCGCGACGTATCGGGAGAGGGGGTGCAGCAGGCGCTGTTGAAGCTTATAGAAGGAACGGTGGCAAGCGTTCCTCCCCAGGGCGGCCGCAAACATCCGCATCAAGAGTTTATACAGGTGGACACCAAAAATATTCTCTTCATCTGCGGTGGGGCCTTTGTCGGGCTCGAGTCGATCATTGACCAGCGCATCGGCAAAAAAACCATGGGGTTCGGCGCTGACATACAAAGCAAACAGGAGCGAAAACTGAGCGAAATTCTTGCCTGCCTTCAGCCTGAGGACTTGCTGAAATACGGCCTTATTCCGGAGTTTATCGGACGGATGCCGGTTGTGGCAACGCTCGAAGAACTGGGCGAACAGGCATTGATCGACATTCTCACGCGGCCCAAGAATGCCCTTATCAAGCAGTATCAGAAACTGCTCGCATTGGAGGGCTGCAAACTGCGCTTTACCGACGATGCGCTTATTGCCATAGCCAAAAAAGCGATAAATCGGAAAACCGGCGCCCGCGGTCTTCGCGCAATCCTTGAAGATGTAATGCTGAATGTGATGTATGACGTTCCTTCTCAGCCAGGAATCAGAGAGTGTATCATCAACGAGGAAGTGATCAATAGCGGCGCAGAACCGCTTCTTATTTACGAAAAAATCGCGTAACGCGGCAAAAATATATTACAAAGGACAGAGGAAGGCAACAGGATGTTTTCTTCTGTCCTTTGTTTTGTCATTACGCTGTGGTTTCTTTCCTTAATCCTTATTCCGAACTTAACTCATGAGAATACTCTCTGCTGAATTTATTACAAGTGCCGTCACTCCTAAACAGTTTCCTGCAGATAAAAAGCCACAAATAGCTTTCGCCGGGCGATCTAATGTCGGCAAATCTTCTCTTATTAATGCCCTCCTGCACCGAAAAAACCTTGTAAAAACAAGCGCAACTCCCGGCAAAACGCAATTGATAAATTTTTTTCTTATTAATGAACAATTCTATTTTGTCGATTTGCCGGGATACGGCTATGCGAAAGTCCCCTATGCAGTAACCGACGCATGGGCTCCCATGATTGAACGCTATCTGAAAGAATCCCCCGAGTTGGCAGCCGTTGTAGTGCTCCTTGATATCAGGAGGGAACCGGACAAGCGGGATCTTCGTCTTATCGAATGGTTGGAGCAGTATAATATCCCGGCCATCATTGCCCTGACTAAAACTGACAAGTTGAACCGCCAGGAAACAGAACAGTCTCGAAAAAAAATAGTGCCAATTCTGGAAACTGAAGAAACGCTGATTCTTACGTCCGCAAAAACAGGCACCGGGATCAAAGACCTCTGGAAAAGCATTTTCTCGTATATAAGCGTTTCCTAAACAGCCTGTTTTCCTTTTAATGTGCGGACAGTTCTATTCATGCTGACTGTATCTTCTTGCTAAGGGGGAGGCCTTCATATGGATTTTTCCACAGAGCTTACCGGTGCATTGTTCTGGAGTGCAGTACTGAGCATTTTTTTTGTTGTAGTCTGCAGTATTGCTATCGGTTTCTTTGCAAAAAAATCACCCCAGCTAAAACCCATCGGCACCAGCCTGAAACTCATCGTTTTTTTCATTGCCATTCAATTCTCCCTTTTTTTGGGAGCCACTGAGCGTTATCCGCACCTTTCCCGACATCTGAACTTCTTTTCCTGGCTCCTTTTCACGTTTGCGGCAGTCCGTCTCATTCTCTATATCTACGGTGATCTTTTTATTGTACGCTGGAAAAAAGGCAGTTTTCCGGCCGCGTTCAAAAATATCATTACTGCTGCTGCGCTGGTGCTGGTCGCCCTTATTCTCTTAAAAGAAATACTGGACATTAACGTTACCTCTCTGATTGCAACAACAACCGTCCTGACTGCGACCATCGGTTTGGCGTTTCAGGGAACTTTGGCGAACATGCTGGCAGGCCTTACCATCCATCTGGAAAAACCCCTAAAACAAGGCGACTGGATCGCGGTTGCTGGCCATGAAGGACGAGTGACCGATATCACGCTCCGATCCACGAGGATTTTAACGCTCGATCAGAACGAAGTGTTCATACCCAACAGCAAGGTCTTGAGTGAGGCCGTGGTAAATTTCAGTCTGCCGGGCAGGGAACATATAAAAAAACTTGTGTTTGGCGTCAGTTACAATACGCCGCCGAATAAGGTAAAACAGGTTGTTTTTGATGTTCTTGGAGAGATTCCGGACGTGTGCAGGCATCCTGAACCGCTTATTCGGGTTGCAAGTTACGGCGACTATTCCGTAAATTATGAACTTCGCTATGCTATTGGAGACTTCTCACGGTCCATTGATATTGATGCCCAGATCATGAACCTTCTCTGGTATCGCTTTAAGCGCACCGGAATTCATATTCCTCTTCCGATCCGCGATGTAAATCTGCGCCAAATCACACCTGAATTTTTAAAAGCAGAAAACGACCAGCAGACGGCCAAACGAATCGAACTGATGGAAAACGTGGAAATACTTGCTCCGCTCAGCAAAACTGAATTAAAAAAACTCTCTTCACAATTAAGCGTAAAAACCTATGCTGTCGGCGAAATGCCGGTGCGCCAAGGAGACCCCGGGGACTCTTTTTATATAATCAAGAGCGGCAAAGTTGATGTGATTGTGGAAAATGCACCCGGCGAATCAGCCGTTGTGGCCACGCTCACAGAAGGCAACTTTTTTGGAGAAATGAGCTTGTTAACAGGAGCAACGAGAACAGCCAGTATTCTGGTTACAGAAGACGCAGAATTTATTGTTATCGATAAGCAAAGTTTTACATCAACTTTGATTCATAATCCTTCCATTGCTGAATCGTTAAGCCATATTCTTTCCGAACGTCAGGCCGGCCTTGATGCCGAAAAAGAAAAGCTCGACACGGAAGCTTTTTCACACCGGAAAAAGGCTGCATCGAGCAAACTTTTGGCAAAAATAAGGAATTTTTTCGGAATGGATTTGTAATCCCAGAAATACGCTGATTTGTTCTAAGAACTGTTAATATATAATAATCTGTTTTTACAAAGTAATTTCAGTCCCTACGCCTTCTCGTGTGAATATTTCAAGCAAGAGAGCGTGAGGCACCCGTCCATCAATAATATGAACCTTTTCACAACCAAGGTCCAGCGCTTCGAAGCATGATTTCGTTTTGGGCAGCATGCCGCCGGCAATAACGCCCGCGTGCACCAGCGACTCAACTTTTTCCCTATTCAATGCTGGAATAAGATTCTTATCTTTATCCAGAATGCCCGCCTGATCAGTCAGGAGAATCAGTTTTTTTGCCTTAAGCGCACCTGCTACAGCACCCGCGACGACATCAGCATTGATGTTGTACGTTTCTCCGTTTGATCCGGCGCCTACGGGCGCAATAACGGGAATAAATCCCCCCTGATCAAGCGCGGTCAGCGCCTCCGGTCTGACTTCGGTCACTTCGCCGACCAAACCGATGTCAATAATTTCCGTTACTCCTGTCTCAATGGATTTTTTGGTAAGCGTTATCTTCTTGGCCTGAATTAATCCACCGTCTTTTCCGGTCAGCCCTACAGCTTTGCCGCCTGCCTGATTGATAAGATGTACAATTTCCTTGTTGATTTTGCCGCCCAGGACCATTTCAACGATATCCATCGTTTCCTCATCAGTGACTCGTTGGCCGGAAATGAACGAGGGGATTTTTCCCATACGTTCCATCGTTTTTCCGATTTGTGGGCCACCGCCGTGTACGATCACCGGATTGATGCCAATATAGCGCAAGAGCACAATATCCTGCGCAAATCCCTGCTTTAATGAGTCTTCTGACATGGCGCTTCCGCCATATTTGATTACGAACGTTTTGCCTCTGAAAGTCTGAATATATGGCAGCGCTTCAACAAGTGTTTTTGCTTTTTCTATAAGTTTTTCCATGAAAACCTCGCAAATTTTACCGGTACGCGAATGATTGGCATGTATATGCTACAAAATATACCTGCTTAAATCCTCGCTCTTGATGATGTCAGTCATCCTTTCGCGGACGTGTTCGGCAGTAATGTTGACACGGGAACCTTTCTTTTCCGGCGCATCAAATGATATTTCATCGAGCAAGAGCTCCAGTATCGTATGAAGTCTGCGCGCTCCGATATTTTCCGTGCGCTCATTTACTTTTGCTGCGATGTCAGCGATTTCTTCAATTGAGTCATCGGAGAACACAAGCGTTATTTCTTCCGTAGCGAGCAGGGCAATGTTCTGTTTTATAAGCGCATTCTGCGGCTCAGTAAGAATGCGGATAAATTCTTTCTTCCCGAGAGAATCAAGTTCGACACGGATGGGGAACCTGCCCTGAAGCTCCGGAATCAGATCAGATGGTTTCGATACGTGAAATGCGCCGGCGGCGATAAAAAGAATATGGTCTGTTTTGACCGGTCCGTATTTTGTCGTAACGGTAGAGCCTTCCACAATAGGAAGAAGATCGCGTTGAACTCCTTCGCGCGATACGTCGGGACCGTGCTGCGACTCGCGTCCGGCGATTTTATCCAACTCATCGAGAAAAACAATGCCCGACTGCTCTACACGCTGAAGTGCCTCTTTGGTTACCTTGTCCATATCGATAAGCTTCGCCGCTTCTTCCTGCACTAATATCCGCAAGGCGTCCGGCACCTTGGCTTTGCGTCGTTTGGTTTTTTCCGGGAGGAGCCCGCCCAGCATTTCCTTAAGATTCATTTCAATTTCTTCCATGCCGACATTCGAGATAACGCCAAAAGGCATCACCTTTTCCTTAATCTCCAGCTCGACGGTGCGTGTGTCGAGCTTTCCCTCCCGCAGCTGTTGCCTGAGTTTTTCCCGGGTGCCGGTATGTTGTTCCTGCTGCTCCGTGGTCGGAGCATCGTATCCCGCTGGCGTTCTCAGCGGAGGCAAAAGAAGGTCAAGCAGGCGCTCTTCCGCCAGGACTTCCGCTCTTTCACGAACCTGTTCCGCCATTTCATTCTTAACCATATTAATGCCTATTTCGGTCAGATCGCGCACGATTGAGTCGACATCGCGGCCCACATAACCCACTTCGGTGAATTTTGATGCTTCAATTTTCAGGAAGGGTGCCTGTACAAGTTTTGCAAGCCTGCGGGCTATTTCTGTTTTGCCGACCCCGGTGGGGCCGATCATAATGATGTTCTTCGGCATGACTTCGTCACGGAGTTCTTCCGGCAGACGCTGCCGTCTCCAACGGTTGCGCAGGGCGATGGCCACAGCTCGTTTTGCCTTTTGCTGGCCAATGACATATTTGTCCAGTTCCTCAACAATCTGTCTCGGCGTCAACGTATCTTTCAAGGAAACCTCCATTAACAACAGTGCAGCATGATAAAGCAGATTATTGCCGCTTCAATCTGCAGCCGGTGCATAGGGTGATTTGAATTCCGAAATGCTACAGTTCTTCAATTGATATTTCTTTGTTGGTGTATATGCATATTTCCGCTGCAATCTTCATGGATTCTTCAACGATCTTTTTTGCGTCCAGTTGGGTATGCTCGATAAGAGCGCGGGCAGCGGCAAGTGCATAAGGACCGCCGGAACCTATGGCAGCAACGCCGTTTTCCGGCTCGATGACGTCACCGTTTCCTGAAAGAATGAATGAACGCTCATGATCAGCAATGATCATGAGTGCTTCAAGTCTGCGGAGTATCTTGTCTGTGCGCCAGTCTTTCGCAAGTTCGACTGCTGCACGGGTGAGATTGCCGTGGTACTGTTCCAGCTTGTTTTCGAATTTTTCGAATAAGGTAAACGCATCAGCGGTCGCGCCTGCGAAACCTGCCAGAATTTTTTCATTGTACATTTTCCGCACTTTTTTCGCATTGTGCTTCATGACGGTAGATCCAATGGTCACCTGGCCGTCGCCTGCGATTGCGGTTTTTCCGTTACGCCGAACCGCGATAATTGTTGTTCCGTGCAGAGGTAGTATATCCTCCATGGTTTTCTCCCGTTTAAGTACCGTATCCTTATTAATTATACTTTACAAATTCCTTGTTACACCGTTCACGACACAATATCTAGATTTCATGTCTTGCGGAGTCTGGACTTTGGATGCGCCTTATCGTATGTTTCCATGAGTGAGTCCAGGTTTACATGCGTATAGCGTTGGGTTGTCGAAAGACTTGCATGTCCCAGCAGTTCCTGGATAGCCCGAAGATCCGCTCCAGATTCGAGCAGATGCGTGGCAAAGCTGTGTCGGAGAGTGTGGGGGCTGGCTTTCTGAAGCAGCCCTAGATTTTTGCTGTATTTTTCTAAAATACGCTGAACCGTTCGTACTGTCAAGCGTTTTCCGCCTGAACCTGTAAAAATTGCCTTTGTTTCAGCGCGGTTATTGCTGCTCTGATTGAGATAGGCGTCAATGGCATTAAGTGCCGTGGCCCCTATGGGAACAATACGTTCTTTCCGACCTTTTCCTCTGATTCTGACAAGATGGTCATTCCTGTCGATATCTTCTGAATTTATTCCGATGAGTTCGCTCGCCCGAATACCGGTCGAGTACAGTGTCTCCAGAATGGCCTTGTCTCGGAAGGAAGCACCCTGTATCGTTGGATTCACGGAAGAGGGAGCATCCATGAGCCGTTCAGTATCATCGATGGAGAGCACGTTCGGCAGACGCTTTTCCCTGCGGGGCGTCGCGACCAGTCTTGCAGGGTTGTTTGCGACTATTCCTTCCCGGTTTAGATAGGCAAAAAACGTCCGTATAGAAGAAAGTTTCCGGGCAATGGATGCTTTCTTTATATTGAGCTTCATCAGATGGGCAATAAATTGCCGCAGTGTCTGGTGATCAACTTTATTAGGTTCAGTTTTTCCCAGAAAAGCAAAGAGCTGCTCCAGGTCGGACAAATAGCTTCGGACGGTGTGAGGAGACGTATTCTTCTGGTTTTTCAAATAGTTGATAAAATTAAAAACATGTTCGTTCATGGTGATACTGTAGCGTAAGAATTCATTTTTTGCAATAATTAATGATGCAGAGAAGGGAATGGGAGGAAATCACAACAGGAGAGAATGCCGGTTTGCTTTTCGAAGCGTGTATGTACAAGAGCAGTTTTTATTCCAATAGATCGATCACGACTATGTCGTAGACGGCAGTTTTTCTTCAGCGCTGTTATCAGGTCTTTGTTCTTCCTTGTAACCGCATTCTTTTTTGATGCAGGCAATATAGGGGCCGGTTTTCTTTGAATACTTCTCCACAAGAAAGGGAGCATTACATTGCGGGCATGAGCGAAGAATTGGTTTATACCAAATTGCAAATTTACATGCCGGATAATTTGCACATGAGTAAAACACTTTGCCAAAGCGAGAACGCCGTTCCACAATTTTTCCACCGTCTTCCGGACAGGTAACCCCGGTTGACATGCCTTGGGTGTGATTGCATTCAGGGTAGCGGGAGCATGCAAGAAATTTCCCGAATCGTCCGCGTTTTACGAGCATCGACGAATTGCATTTAGGGCAAAGTTCATCCGTTGTTTCTTCAGGTGCTGCTTCAACGCCTGTCTCCGTGCGGATAAAGGGTTTTGTGTTTTTGCAGTCAGGATAACCGCTGCAGGCAAGAAATTGTCCGTTTCTGCCCCATTTGATGACCATAGGCTTGCCGCATTTCTCGCAATTGATTTCTGTCGGCGTCTGCTCAGCCTTGAAGTCTTTCATCTCGGCCTGTGCCTTTTCCAGGCTCTCGTTGAACGGTTTGTAAAAATCTTTTACCGCGTCAACCCAGCGCATCTGTCCTTCCTCGATCTTGTCAAGTTCTTCTTCCATGCCTGCAGTAAACGTTACATCAAGAATAAGCGGGAAATGAGTTACCAGCAGATCGTTTACCAGGACGCCGAGTTCCGTGGGGCGGAATTTATTTTCGACCTTGCTGACGTAATCGCGTTCCTGAATCGTTGAAATGATGGCGGCGTATGTGCTTGGTCTGCCGATGCCTTTTTCTTCAAGAGTTTTCACAAGCAATGCTTCTGAAAACCGTGGCGGGGGCTGGGTAAAATGTTGCTTGGGCTCGAGCTTGACCAGTTTCAGCGGTTCGCCTTCCTGCAGGGGAGGCAGAATCGCCTCTCCATTGTCGTCGTCGGAAGGTGCCTGGTCCTCCGATTTCTCCTCCATATAGACGGCCATGAATCCCATAAATTTTACGACCGAACCTGTGGCCCGGAATGTATACTGGGCCGACTTCACATCCACCGAAGTCTGATCTATTATTGCAGGGTTCATCTGGCTTGCTATAAATCGGTTCCAGATAAGTTTATAGAGTTTATATTGGTCCGGTTGTAAAAAATGCTTGATGGCGTCCGGCTCGCGCAGAACGGAGGTCGGGCGAATGGCTTCATGGGCTTCCTGCGCTGTTTTGGAGGAAGCATATACAGGCGGTTTCTCGGGAACAAATTCTTTTCCATATTTTTGGGTGATAAACTCGCGTGCTTCATTCTGCACTTCACCGGATACGCGGGTGGAATCAGTCCTCATGTACGTAATAAGACCGACGGTTCCTTCTTTGCCGATATCCACGCCTTCATAGAGGCCTTGTGCGATCCCCATAGTCCGTTTGGCGGTAAAGCCCAGTTTTCTTCCTGCTTCCTGTTGCAATTTGCTTGTCGTAAAGGGCGGAACAGGATTGCGTCGCCGCTCTTTTTTATCGATCTTGGAAACAACATATGATGCATCCTGGAGGTCTGCTAAAACTTGCCGCACTTCCTCATTGTTTTTTGCCTTGATTTTCTCTTCATCTTTTTTGATGAGTTTAGCTTCGAATTGCGGCGGGACCGTTCCTTCAAGCAATGCGGTCAGAGACCAGAACTCTTCCGGTATAAATGCTTTTATTTCTTCTTCGCGTTCGCAGATCATGCGCAGTGCAACAGATTGCACACGGCCCGCAGAAAGTCCGCGCCGCACTTTTTTCCAGAGAATCGGGCTGATCTGATATCCGACAAGACGGTCCAGAATGCGACGTGCCTGTTGGGCATCGACTTTATTCATGTCGATTTTTCCAGGATGCTCTACGGCCTGGACAACGGCTTTTTTTGTGATTTCGTTAAAGAGAACGCGATAGATTTCTCCTTCATTTTTACTGCCGTTTTTACCGCTGGAAACGGCTTCCGCGACATGAAAGGCTATTGCTTCTCCCTCGCGGTCAGGGTCGGTTGCGAGTAAAACGCGATCGGCTTTTTTTGCAGCGGATTTCAATTCTTTAACGACGGGGGCTTTTCCTTTGATCACGATGTATTTGGGTTCGAAGTCTTTTTCAATGTCAACGCCGAGTTTGCTTTTCGGCAAATCCATAATATGGCCGACGGAAGCCTTGACGGTATAATCTTTCCCAAGATATTTTGCAATGGTCTTTGCTTTAGCTGGTGATTCGACAATTACGAGTGTTTTCATAATAATGGTATTATACACCTTTTCCCAAAAAGACGTAAAATGCACTCTTTTGAAATAAGCGACGGAGCCTAATTCCAGGCCGTCCTTTTAATCTGTCTGATGCCGGGAGTGGCATCGTCATCAAAACCCTGCTCGATCGGTTGGGAAAAGAGAACTGTTGCAACGATCGATTTGACATGTTCGAGTTTTATCCTGTCCGGACAAACAGTCAAAGCCTTATCCAGTATTTCTTCGCGTTGCTGTTCCGAGATGATTCCCAGATGCGTGAGTTTCGACGCAAAAGCGAACGCATCAATAGTGAAACGACTTCGCTCTTCCCGGGTCATAACCCTCACGTAAGCAGGAGATTGCGCTGTTGCCGGTGCGAAAAGACGGTCTGCTTCTCCCTGTACGAGTGTTTGCATAAGCATAAGCGCGGCATCCGCTTCATAAATATGGTAACCGCTGTTCAGGAGCATTTGCATTATTTTTGCCTCATTGTCGAACAGTTCCTGTTTGTTCCGAACCTGTTCGGCAATGATTGAAAATAAATTTATCATCAGTTCATCCACAGTATCACCTGTTGTACAAAAAACATAAACAAAGTTCGCATCCTCAATTCACATCCTTCATGGTTCGTGACGAGTGTTCGATGGAACTTCAGAGTCCTGACGTATAAAAAATTTTCCTGGACATTGCTTAACCAATTTTTGCAATTCCAGGCTGATCAGTATGCCACCCAGTTTTCCCGCTGTGCCTCCGACTTCATTCAGGATGCTGTCAATATGCTTCGGTTCGTTTGTAACGTGCCTGAATACCTCTTCCTCGTCCCGCGTCAGCCGGGGCAGGGGAGCTTGTGGTGCGATCGATTGTTTGACCGGCCAGCTCAGACCAAGAACGTCCAGAACATCAGCAGCGGCTTCAACCAAAATCGCGCCTTGCTTGATCAAATTATTTGTGCCCCGACTGGCCGTATGGCCGATATTGCCGGGCACGGCAAATAATTTCCGTCCCTGTTCGACGGCATTGTTTGCCGTGATAAGCGAACCGCTGTCTTCTGCGGCTTCAACAACAACGGTTCCGCGTGCGAGTCCGCTAATAATGCGGTTTCGAGCCGGGAAACAACCCGATTCCGGTTTTGTGCCGAATGGATACTCCGTTATTACCGCTCCATGATGAGCGATTTCATCTATCAGATCTTTATTTTCCGGCGGATACGCTATATCAATTCCGCAACCCAATACTGCGATGGTTCTTCCTTTGGCCGAGAGCGCACCACGGTGCGCCTGGGTGTCTATTCCACGTGCTAAACCGCTTACAATTGTCAGCCCGGCCGCGGCAAGATCGTATGAGAGCCGATGGGTGATTGTCCTTCCATAATGTGTCGGCTGACGGGTCCCTACAATTGCAAGGGCGTTATAATCCTCAGGCTTCAATATGCCTTTTACATATATATAAACAGGCGGATCCGATATTTTTTTGAGATGTTCCGGATAAGCCGGATCATTCATCGTAAAAATATCAATGTTCATTTCCGCGGCTTTAGCCATATCCTGCTCCGCATGCTCACGCCAGGGAAATGATATTATATTATTGATTACCTTATCGGACAGCCGTTTGATTTCTTTAAGGCTGCTATGTGGTGCAGAGAGTGCGCGTTCCGGGGACCCAAAATGGTTGATGAGTTTTCTGAACGTGCTTCTTCCAACGCCTGGGATGCTGCCGAGTCCTATCCAGAAAAGAAGGGTATCATCTTTGTTTAGGCGCATGTTTCTTAGAGTAAACAATGGTTTTACTGCTCAAGGGTTGAAATTATACAGACTCAGACCAGATAGTCAAGTTTTTTTTACTTTTAGACACGAAACGCGAAGCTTTCTTCGGCTGATTACAGGGTGGGGATGAGAACTGATTTACTGTAAGATTTTTTTTTTTGTGATATAGTATTCACAATTAAAGAAAAACAATACGATTTCCGATGAAAACATGCCCGCGTAGAAACTAGGAAAAGGAGCCATACAAACCACTCATGCAGCAGAGGATTAAAGCAATTCTTTTTGATTTCGGCGGTGTAGTCGCAGAAGAAGGATTTTACGAAGGCCTCTTGGAAATCGGACGTTTGAATAACAGAGAGCCGCATACTTTTTTTAAAACAGTAGAGGAGCTTATTGGCGAAACCGGATATCTGACGGGAGGAGCTGGTGAAGCTGCTTTTTGGGATGCGGTCAGAGGGAAAACCGGAATATCCATGAGTGATGATGCCCTGAGAATGGAAATTTTAAGCAGATTCATCCTCCGACCCGAAATCATATCGTACGTAGACATTCTGAAATCGCATGGATTCATTGTTGCCATACTGAGCGATCAGACAAACTGGCTTGACGAAATAAACCGACAAACGGGGCTGTTTCAACATTTTGACGAAGTATTTAACTCCTTTCATATCCATAAAAGCAAACGGGATGCAACGGTGTTCAGAGACGTGTGTCGAGCGCTTGCCGTAGAGCCGTCGGCAACACTTTTTATCGATGATAATAACGGACATGTTCAACGTGCACAAAATGAAGGATTACAGGTAATTCATTTTATCGGCAGGGATGATTTCGAGAAAAGAATCAGAACATTTTTCGATCTTGAAGTAGGGAAAATCTAAAAAATAGGTGGATTTGAAACCACATGAAAGTCCTTGTTCTGAATGGAAGTCCAAGAAAAAGAGGCAATACCGATATTCTGCTTGAAGAAGCAGTAAACGGAGCAAAAGAGGCAGGAGGAAGCGTAATAGAGCATCACCTGAATTCTCTGTCACTGACTCCCTGCCAACAGTGCAGCGAGTGCGATGATTCGGAACACTGTATTATCAATGATGATATGCAGCCTGTTTACAGCGATATCATTACTGCTGACAGAATAATCGTAGGTTCGCCTATTTTTTTCTTTACTGTAAGCGCTCAGTTAAAAATCGTTATTGACCGTTGTCAGCCGTTCTGGACTCAAAAATATATTCACAAAAAACCTGTTCCTGAGGGGCCATTCGGCAGAAAAGGGCTCCTGATTCTCGTGGGAGGAATGAAGCAAACGGAAAAAAATGAAGGCTACCATTGCGCAGAAATAGTTGTTCGGGCTTTTTTCAGGACGGTAAATGTCTCCCAGCACACGACAATGGTATTCGATGATATAGATGAAAAAGGGGCCATCAGAAAGCATCCTACCGCACTTGCCGACGTTCATAGAGCGGGAAAAGTGCTGCTCGATCCTTCCCGATAGCCGAGAAAACTACGCTGTTGCCATTCATTTTTCCTTTTGTTATCCTATAAACATAAGTATGTGTTTGTTCCTTGACCCCATACAAATAAAATGCGCTATAATAATAATGCAGTTTGAAGATCCATGTTTCTGAAAGGAGATATAACACGTGCGTTATCGGTACATAGCCTATAAATATACCCGGCGAATGAGGCCTGATACTGCATTTCAGGGAGTATGGGAATCCCTCAGTTCCTGGCCGCTGCAATCGGTAATTGCGTGGAGACCGCCTGCTGATATTTATGAAACTGAAAACGATATTATTATCGTGGTTGAGCTTGCAGGAGTTGCAGAAGAGGACCTGACAGTGACATTGTTCAGCAATCTTTTGGTCATCGAGGGACAGAGAACACCGCCGGTTTCAGACATGAATGCATGCCATCAGTTGGGCATACACTACGGACATTTCAGATCGGAAATAGATATTCACACGCCGGTGGACCATGACAACGTGGAAGCGGAGTATATAAACGGCTTGTTGAAAATTTCTCTCCATAAACTCAATTGAAGCTGAGGTACTAACTTGAAAATAAGATCGCTTTTAGAGAAGTTACTGAAAAAAAACAGGAGTAAACCCATGGGAACAATCGAAACTGAAAAAGAAAAAACCCCGCCGGTACCGGCTGAGCTTCCCTTGCTGCCGCTGAAAGATACCATTGTGTATCCGCTTACCGTGTATCCGCTGGTCATAGGAAAAGAAAAATCAATAAAACTGATCAATGATGTGACGGTCGGCGACAAGATACTGGGCCTGACGGCACAAAAAAAACCGGACATAGAGGTCGCCAGCATGTCTGATATTTACATAGTTGGGACCATGGCGAGAATACTGCAGATGGTGAAAGTCCCCGATGGAACCCTGAGAGTGCTTGTGCAGGGCATAGAGAGGATCAGCATCAATGAGCTTGTGCAGACAGGCCCCTTTTTAAAGGCCACCGTGAAGGCATTGCCCGATAAAACCGAAAAATCCGTTGAACTTGAAGCGCTCATGCGGGGAATCGCTGAAGTTTTTCAAAAAATGGTATCTCTTGCTCCCAATATGCCGGAAGAGCTATCGGCCGCTGCAATCAATATAGAAGATGCGAGACAGCTTGCCTATCTTATTGCCACCAATATCCGATTGGATCTTCCGCAGCGCCAGGAAATCCTCGAAATTGATTCTGTATATGAAAAACTGAATAAACTCATGCAATATCTGAATCGCGAGGTTGAAGTACTTGAACTCGGAAGAAAAATTCAGGGGCAGGCCAGAGACCAGATGCAGAAAGCGGAGCGGGAATATCTGCTCAGGCAGCAGCTTTCCGCCATTCGCAAAGAGCTGGGTGAAGAATCAGACGATGGATCGGAAATCAAGAGCCTGCGTGAAAAGATTGAAAAAGCAGCCTTGCCGCCTGAAGCTGAAAAAGAAGCAAAACGCGAACTCGGCCGAATGGAAAAGCTTTCCACTGCATCGCCGGAATATTCGGTCATCCGGTCGTATCTCGAATGGATAACGAATCTTCCCTGGAACAAAACGTCGGCAACGGCAATTGATATTGCCAAGGCAAAAACGATTCTTGACGAAGACCACTATGATTTAGAAAAAATTAAAAACCGTATTTTGGAATATCTATCGGTAAAAAAACTGGGCGAAGAACGCGGTACACAGCAGGAGAGCGGGAAAATGCGTGAGCCGATTTTATGCTTTGTCGGCCCTCCCGGCGTCGGTAAGACATCGCTTGGCCAATCGATTGCGCGCGCGCTGGACCGAAAATTCATGCGGCAGTCACTGGGGGGGCTGCATGATGAAGCGGAAATCAGAGGCCACCGCCGTACGTACATAGGAGCCATGCCCGGCCGGATCATTCAGGCGCTCAAACGCGTGGAAACGAAAGATCCGGTAATCATGCTCGATGAAGTCGACAAAATCGGATCTGATTGGCGCGGCGATCCGTCCTCGGCACTTCTTGAAGTGCTTGACCCGGAACAAAACAAGGACTTCAGAGACAATTATCTCGACGTCCCGTTTGACCTCTCAAAGGTCATGTTCATCACGACGGCAAACCAGCTTGATACGATTCCTGCTCCACTTCTTGACCGGATGGAAGTGCTCAAACTTTCCGGGTACACGGAATATGAGAAATTGAACATAGCAAAGAAATATCTCGTACCAAAAGAAATCAAAGCAAACGCGCTCAAGCTGGAGGAAATTGTGTTAGAAGATGATGCCGTTATCGGCATCATCAAAGACTATACGCGGGAAGCAGGAGTCCGGAACCTGGAGCGGGAAATAGCCAACGTCTGCCGCAAGGTTGCAAAAGCCGTTGCTGAAGGGAAACCTGCACCTATTACGGTACAGGCGAAAGATCTGCATGAGTATCTCGGGAATCCAAAATTTTTTGCCGAGACTGCCGTCATGATCGATCGCCCGGGTGTAGTTACCGGACTTGCATGGACCCCGACAGGCGGCGATATTCTCTTTATCGAAGCAACCATGATGCCTGGCAACAAGCAGCTTACGCTCACTGGGCAGCTCGGCGACGTGATGAAAGAGTCTGCACAGGCGGCACTTTCATACGTGCGTTCGCAGACAGAGCTGTTCGGCATTAACAAGGACTTCTTTGAGAAAACCGATATTCACATTCACGTGCCGGCAGGCGCCATACCCAAGGATGGGCCTTCTGCAGGCGTTACCATGACTACAGCGATCGTGTCGTTGCTTACGGGCAGAGTGGCAAACCATGACGTTGCCATGACCGGCGAGATTACCCTGCGCGGCAAAGTCATGCCCATCGGCGGGGTAAAGGAGAAGGTCCTTGCCGCCAAACGGGCAGGAATCAAGACTATCATTCTGCCCGAAAAAAATAAAAATGACCTTGAAGACGTGCCGGAAGAATTGCGCAAGGAAATAACGTTCATCTTTGCTGATACTATTGATCAAGTGATCAAGGCCGCGCTGAAGGAAAAATAATTTAACACTGTATATCAGAGAACGCAGACGATCTAACCCTGCGTTCTCTGTCTAATTTATGCGTACATCAAAAAAGTCCAACCGTCTTCCTTCATGGTTCAGGATAAAGCTTTCAACAAACCAGAATTTTGCGGAAATTCGAAAGCTGATACGAAACAATCAACTTCACACTGTTTGCCAAAGCGCGGCCTGTCCAAACAGGACTGAATGCTGGAACTCCCGTACCGCAACTTTTCTTATTCTCGGCGATATGTGCACCCGCAGCTGCACCTTCTGTAGTGTCACGAAAGGGGTACCATCAGCGCCTGACAGGCATGAACCGGCGCGAATCGCCGCAGCAGTAGCGTCTCTTCAATTGAAATACGCGGTTATTACGTCGGTTACGCGGGATGATCTTCCCGATGGAGGAGCCACACTTTTTGCTGAAACTGTTTCTGCTGTCCGGTTAAAAAATCCAGAAAGCCGGGTTGAAGTTCTTACTCCCGATTTCAAAGGATCAAGAGAATCACTACAGACTGTCCTGCATGCAAAACCATTCGTGTTCGGGCACAATCTTGAAACAGTGCCGTCCCTTTATTCGAAAGTGCGCCCGCAAGCTGAGTACCGGCGTTCACGAAACGTACTCGCATGGGCACGGGAATATGGCACGGTGACCAAAACAGGAATCATGCTGGGCCTGGGGGAGGGGATGGAAGAAATTGAAGTGGTCATGCGCGATCTTCGCGAAATCGGGTGTTCCATCCTGACACTCGGACAATATCTTCAACCGAGTAGAAACCACATACCGGTAAAAAAATATTATCATCCGGATGAATTCAACATGCTTCGTGATAAAGCGCTGAGTCTTGGATTTGAATATGTGGCGGCCGGACCGCTGGTAAGAAGCTCGTATCAGGCTGATAAATACTCAGAAGTAAAAGTCGATCTTACTGTTGTAAAGTAATACTCCAAATATCAGGGTCGCCCGTAGTAGTGGTAATAACAGGATGTTTTGCGACACCGAGGACTCTCAGGGTCTCATCCGGCATGACCGCGGTCATATATGCTTTCAGCTCTCCCATTGTCACAACACCATCTTTAGTCCCGGCACTTTGAAAACCGTCGGCCTCACCGTTTGGTTATTGATTTTTGCTTCTCTTTCGTTAATAATTAATTAATCGCGATACTACATTCATTAAATGCTTTGACAGCTAAGAAGTAGGGGATCGCGGGGTTTCTCCTGGGCCGAGGTTTCATAGCTTCTCGGCCTCTTTTTTTTGCTTTACGTCTTAGATTCTACGCCTTTGATTTACGCTTTTGATTCTAGTCTTTGCTTTTCTCTGTAATTGCTAAAAAGTAACAAAATACTGCAAATTCAGCATATTTAATTGACCTCTTTTCTACAAACAGATTTTAAGCGAAGCTTCGGGGGCGCCCTCCGAAGCTTTTGCTTTATTGCTCAGATTGATCAACAGAGGCCAGACCACAAGGCACCTGTGCCGGGGCTGGCCTCTGTTGGTTCTTCCTTGGGCAATCATTGTTTAATTTCATCAGCCGCCTTTCTTCGATAATGAAGATTTTTGCTTCTCCATAGCCTAACTTAAAGTCTTTCTTTATCTCTTGTATCGCTTTTGCCTTATTACCATTACAGCCATTGTTCAGGTGCTCTTGGTATTTCATAAATACTTTTATTGATTCTTCCTTGAATTTTTCCTGTCGTTTTTTTCTATCTTATTCGTTGTGAGCTGCGTCTATAGCGCGGGCGTGAATGACCTTTGTTTGTATCTCTCTGGCAACGTCTAAAAGAGTCGATAAAACGTAAACAATTGGCTATGGTTTTGTCTGTGGCGATCGTTATTTTGCCGTTTTCGCGATTTATGGTGAAAATCTGGGTAGGGTGCATGGTTTTTCCTTCCTGATTGTTCCCGGAGTTTGTAACACCTCGCATGCACGATTTGACATAATATACATTATCAGACAATATTTAATCTACACAAAAGAGTTAGGTCTGTATGGTTAACTTATTGTTTTATTGTGCGATATTATTTTACTTGCCTGCGATAGGTTGGTGATAATTGATGAAGAAAAGAACTATTTGCTGCCAATTTTTGGTTCGGTTCCTGCCAGTAAACGCTTTATGTTCTCGCGATGCCGGTAGTAAATAAGGCCGAATAAGAAGACTGACAGCAGTTGGTAAGGTCTTGCATCAACAGTTGATGAGGCGGTAGTCGCAAAAATCATTACAGGATACGATATATAGGATACCAGTGCGGCAAGTGACGAATAACGCCAGATAAGCGCGGCAGCAAGCCATACAATAAGCGCAATGAAACCTAACCAGGGCGATACGGCAAGCATTACACCATAACCCGTGGCTACGCCTTTCCCGCCTTTAAAATTAAGATATATTGGGAAATTATGTCCAAGAACCGCAGCCGCGCCGGCAAATACGATTACGTAATCCGCCTGAAATAACAGTTTGGCGGCCAAAACAGGCAAAAATCCTTTCAAAGCATCCGCAAGCAGGGTCAGCAATGCTGCGATTCTTCCGGAAGCCCGCAGGACATTCGTAGCGCCAATATTGCCGCTTCCCACGCTTCGGACGTCCACGCGCGAAAACATTTTGCTGAAAATAAGCCCGAATGGAACAGCGCCAAGAAGATAAGAAGCTGCTATTAAAATGATTTGATAGATGGTTTCCATAGGCAGAATAATCGAAGCTAACCCAATTGTTCTCCGTATTTTTTGAAATATTGAGCAGCAGAATAGAGAGACAAAATCATTGCTATTCCCAGTGCATACCAGCCGATACCATTTAATAATGCTGTGTGTTGGTAATAATTCAGAAGCAGCGCGATAACCGCGGTGGTTTGGGCAACCACTTTGTATTTACCTAGGGACTCTGCCGGAATGACCATGCCTTCGCTGGCAGCTATCGAACGAAGACCGGTAACGGCGAATTCTCGCCCGATGAATACGATTGCTATCCACGCTCGTATCACATCGATTTCGACGAGAATCACCAGCGCGGACATGATCAATATTTTATCTGCAACGGGATCCAGAAGCTTGCCGATTTTTGTTACCTGGCCCCACCTTCTCGCCAGATAACCGTCCAGCCAATCAGTTGCAGAAGCAAACGAAAATACGATGCCTGCAATCAGGGCCCTGAGAGGATCCCGTTCGAGCATAAGCACGACAAAAACAGGCACCGCAAGGATTCTGCTGAGTGAAAGCAGATTAGGTATATTGAAAATGTTCATGGTTGCCTCCTCCACCTGCGGTGCATCCAAACCCATTGCTCGGGATTGTTCCGTATGCAATTTTCGATCATTTTGGTCAACAGGGCTGTATTGGTCAATATATCAATCTCATCATTTCCGGTCCGGACGAGGTCAAGAGGACCTTCAATATTGCCGATATGCTTATTGTCTTTCGTACGATACGTATGGCCAAAAACAATCGGCGCGCCAAACTTTATTGCCATAGAGGCTGCGGCAGCAGGCGTCCAGGCTTGCCTGCCCATAAAATCAACGAAAACACCTTCGACATCCGTATCTTGATCTATTAAAACAGCCAGAACACGGTTTTCCTTGAATATCCTGATCAGCTCTCTCGCTGCCCCTGTTCCGCCGCGCACAATAGTTTTCACTCCCATGCGGGCGCGGAGATCCACAATCATGTCATTGACTTCTTGCGGCCTGATCGGTGCTGCGATCACGCTGAGCGGGAAACCATGAGCCACGCCGGAGTAGGCCATAAGCTCCCAATTGCCGATATGGCCGGTAACATAAATCGCCCCTTTCCCCTGTTGAAGCGCAGCACGAGCTGCCTCTTCGCCATGCATCTCAAAAACGTTTTCCAGACGACGAGGGGTTATCAGTGCAATTTCAAATACTGCTTTGCCGAGGTGGATAAAACTGCGTCGCGCCGTACGGACTATCCAGCGCTGTTCTTTTTCAGGAAATGCAGCTGTCAAATGAGCGATTGTTCGTTTTCTCTCGCGGGGAAGCAGATAATAGGTAAAGAATCCTAGTATCCCTCCCAATCGCACTCCCAGATGGTATGGAACAAACAGGGAGGAGAGCTTGGCCGCTCTGGAAAACCATATCAGAAATTGGAATTCCGCCCATTTTCGTATCTTAGTGATCCGTTCTTTCATGCTATATGTGCAGCTTATTCTGATTTTTGAGGAGGAGGTTAATGAATTCACGCACCGCTCCCCTCCCCCCCGAGGTTTTCATGACTACATCGACAAACGGTTGTATGAAGGGATCGGAATCAGAAACCGTTGCGGCAATGCCGACGCGGCGAAATATGGAAAGGTCGACCACATCATCACCCATATATGCAACTTCGTCGTCCTGCAGATGGTATTTTTCAATGAGGGACTCATAAACGCTGATTTTGTCGTGTACGCCTTGATGCACTTCCTGAATGCCAAGCTCTTGTGCGCGGAGGCTTACAACGTTTGATTTTCTGCCTGTAATGATTCCAATGGTGATGCCTGCTTTTTGGGCAAGCTTGATGCCGTGGCCATCACGTACATGGAAAGCTTTTAATTCGTTTCCGTGATTGTCCAGAATTATCCTGCCATCGGTTAAAACGCCGTCAACATCCAGCAGAAGAAGTTTGATCTTCTTTGTTTTTAGTCGAAGGCTTTGTTTTATTTTTGTCATCAGTTGTTTATCTCGCGCCAAAATTTTAAGTCGGCAATCGTTTTACTTAAACTATTCCTGCCTTTAAAAGGTCATGGAGATGGATCACTCCTTCTGGTTTTGCATCGCTGGCGGCAACAATAAGGCAGGTAATGGAATTTTTTTCCATCATCGATACTGCTTCCGCTGCCAGAGCCCCTTGCTGGATAATCTTGGGGTTCTTCGTCATGATGTCTTCAGCTTTTTTTGTCAGCAGGTTTTCCCCTGCTTTTTCGGTTTTCTCCATCCAGCGGCGCAGATCGCCGTCTGAAATTATTCCGACCAGATGTCCTGATGCATTTACCACTGCTGTAACGCCCATCTTTTTTGACGATATCTCGTAGATTGCATCCTTGATCAGCGTTTTTTCCAAAACCATGGGGACGGCATCTCCTGTATGCATTAAGTCACGTACTCGAAGGAGCAATCTTTTCCCCAGCGCACCTCCAGGATGAAAACAGGCAAAATCCTCTTCTTTAAAACCGCGTTTTTCCAGAAGAACGACTGCTAATGCGTCTCCCATGGCAAGTGTTGCCGTCGTGCTTGCCGTTGGTGCGAGACCAAGAGGACAGGCCTCTTCCTTGACGCCGACGTTGATCACGATATCGCTGTTTTTTGCAAGGGTAGAGTCCGGATTTCCAGTTAATGAGATTATTTTAATGTCGAGCCGTTTGAGTGAAGGCAGCATACGGGAGATTTCTTCTGTTTCCCCGCTGTTGGACAACGCGATGACGATATCTCCCCGTGTAACCATTCCCAAATCTCCGTGAATACCTTCGGCCGGATGAAGAAACAGCGCGGGAGTCCCGGTGGATGCCAGCGTGGCTGAAATTTTCTTGCCGATCAGCCCGGACTTCCCCATTCCGGTCACCACAACGCGGCCCGTGCAGCTGAGAATCATCTCTACTGCCAGTTCAAACTGTTCATCAACACGTTCTATAAGTGCTGTGACAGCATCAGCTTCTATTTGCAGAACTCTTTTTCCCTGTTCTTTCATTGTTTTATAATCCTGTCTATTTCCTTTACTTGTTTAAGTAATGCTGGCAGTTCACCAAGACCCATCATGTTTGGTCCGTCGCAAAGCGCTTTTTCTGGACAGGCATGCACTTCCATGAACAGAGCATCAATTCCAACGGCGGCAGCGGCCCTGGTCAGATGCGGAACAAACTTCCGGTCTCCTGATGAAGCACTGCCGCCTGCACCCGGCAGTTGGACTGAATGGGTGGCGTCAAATACGACGGGAAAACCAAATCCGCGTATTATAGGCAACGCACGCATGTCTGCAACCAGATTGTTGTAACCGAACGACACGCCCCGTTCCGTAATAAGCACATTCTGGTTTCCGGTAGAAGTCGCTTTTTCAGCTGCATTTTTTATGTCCCACGGGGCCAGAAACTGCCCTTTTTTAATATTTACCACCCTGCCTGTTTTTGCAACATCGATAACGAAGTCTGTCTGTCTGCAGAGAAAAGCGGGAATTTGGATAATATCCAACACTTCCGCTGCCGGACCGATTTCCTCAAAACGATGCACATCCGATAGAAGCGGTATATCGAGCTCTTTCTTTACCCGGGCGAGTATACGAAGGCCCTCCTGCAAGCCTGGTCCTCGAAATGATTTCACAGAACTTCGATTCGCCTTGTCGAATGATGATTTGAAAATAAATGGAATATCCAGCCCAGCGGTGATTCGTTTCAGCCGCGATGCAGCCTCCAGGGTTGAATCTTCTGATTCAATCACACAGGGGCCCGCAATCAACACAAACGGATTATTGCCGCCGATCTTGACGTTTTTTAACTGAATTTCACGCGTCATGATTTTGCTCTTTTCTCTTTATACGTAAGCGCGGCCGCTATGAACGCGGTAAAAAGTGGATGAGGTCTGCGTGGAGTTGATTTAAATTCAGGATGGAACTGGCATCCTAAAAACCAAGGATGATCCTTGAGCTCCGTGATTTCAACCAGGTCTCCGTCCGGTGATGTTCCACTGATTATCAGTCCCGCTTGCTTCAGCGCATCGA
The DNA here is from genome assembly GCA_963663225.1 of Nitrospirota bacterium. GTDB lineage: Bacteria > Nitrospirota > UBA9217 > UBA9217 > UBA9217 > JBAZLV01. The sequence goes on from OY760142.1 coordinate 2,819,728, forward strand.
GGTATTTGTTGTTAAATTCATACCGATGACGATGGCGTTCCGATATTTCGTCTTTTCCGTACGCCTGATACGCAAAAGTATTCTTTTCGATTCTGCAAGGATATGCGCCTAAACGCATGCTTCCACCCTTGTCACTCGTCATGTCTCTTTTTTGAATCGTTTGGGTTCGGTAATCGTACCACTGCTCAATCAGATAAATGACCGGATGCGGAGTTTTCTGATTGAACTCTTCACTGTTGGCATATTCAAGGTGTGCGAGATTTCGTGCAATTTCTATAACAGCGCACTGCATACCAAGACAGATGCCGAAGTATGGTACCTTGTTTTCCCTGGCGTATCTGACCGTGCTTATTTTTCCCTCAACGCCTCTGATGCCAAACCCTCCCGGGACGAGAATGCCGTCCATACCCCGAAGCATTTCCTGCACTCCTTTGGTTTCGATATCTTCTGAGTCCGTCCAGCAGATGTTTATTTCCGCGTCATTGGCAATCCCGCCGTGCGTCAAGGCTTCACAAAGACTCTTGTAGGCTTCTTTCAGGTCCACATATTTCCCCACTAAGGCTATGTTGACTTGTTTTGAGGGATGCTTTATGCGTTCGACGATTGTTTCCCAAACTTTTAAATCGTTGTTTTTTGATGTTCTAATGTTCAGCACTTCAATAATACGTTCGTCGATTTTTTCTTCATGAAATGAAAGCGGCAGCTCATAAATTGTTTCAACATCCTGCGCAGTGATGACGGCATTTTCATCCACGTTGCAGAAAAGGGCAATTTTCCGTTTCATATCAGTAGGAATGGGACGATCACTCCTGCACACAAGAATATTCGGCTGAATCCCGATGGAAAGAAGTTCTTTGACGCTGTGCTGGGTCGGTTTTGTCTTCAGCTCTCCTGCCGCTTTGATGAAAGGGACCAGGGTAAGGTGGATATAGAGGACGTTCTCTCTCCCTAGACTGTATCGAAGCTGCCGGATCGCTTCGAGAAACGGGAGGCTTTCTATATCGCCGATGGTGCCGCCGATCTCCACGATAACGACATCTTCGTCGTCAGCAAGGTCCGTGATTGCACGCTTAATCTCATCGGTAATGTGCGGCACCACCTGGACCGTCCCTCCAAGGTAGTCGCCCCGCCTTTCCTTCGTGATCACATTATAGTAAATTCTGCCTGATGTATAATTGTTTTTTTGCCCTGTCGTAACATTGGTATAGCGTTCATAATGCCCAAGATCCAGATCGGTCTCTGCCCCGTCGTCGGTCACATACACTTCTCCATGCTGAAACGGGCTCATCGTGCCCGGATCGACATTGATGTACGGATCAAGCTTCAGAAAAGTGACCTTGAGTCCGCGGGCCTCAAGAAGGGCCCCGATGGAGGCCGCAGCAAGGCCTTTCCCCAGGGAGGAAACCACACCACCAGTTACAAAAATGTATTTTGTCGCGGTTGTTTTCTTGTCCATGATACACTCAGCTTTCTTCAAGATGCTTCAGTATTTTACTCAAATCACCGGGGATGTCAACCCCGAAGGAATCGTACTGGGTAACCACAGTCTTTATTTTATGACCATACTCGAGCGCACGCAGCTGTTCGAGCTTCTCCGTGGTTTCAAGCACCGTCTGGGGCATGCGGGCATATTGTAAAAGAAAATCCTTGCGATAAACGTACAAACCGATATGCTTATAAAGCGGTTTTGTTACCGTCAGCTCATTCCAGGAGCTTTTTCCCGCCCATCCGTCCCGGTCCCAGGGAATGGGCGCCCGCGAGAAATACAGTGCGAATCCTTGTTTATCAAAGACCACCTTGACAACATTAGGATCAAACGCTTCTTCATGCAACAGTATTTTTTTGCAGAGCGTGCTCATAGGGATCGTGTGGTCGTCAAGGAGCGGCTGAATTGCCTGATCGATCATTTCCGGCTGGATCAGCGGTTCATCTCCTTGCACATTAACTATGATATCGCATCTGTATTTGCCTGCTACCTCGGCAATCCGGTCCGTCCCGGTAGTATGGTCCGGCGAAGTCATCATTGCCTCGCCTCCAAAGGACGATACAACCTGCTGAATGCGTTCATCATCGGTTGCAACAAGAACCGTACTGACCAACTTTGAACGTTTTGTACGTTCATACACCCATTGGATCATCGGTTTGTCCTTGATCATGGCAAGTGACTTCCCGGGAAAACGGGTAGATCCATATCGTGCCGGTATGACGGCCACTATTGCAGCATCCATGTTTTTCATGAGCTGGCGCCCTGCGCGCTAATTTCCTGTTTAAAAAAATTGATTGTTTTTTGAATGCCTTCGTCAACGGAAACTTTTGGTTTCCACCCAAGTTTGTTCCAGGCGAGCGTGATATCGGGCCTCCGCTGCGCCGGATCATCTGGAGGAAGAGGATTATGAGTGATTTTTGATTTTGAACCGGTCATGGCGATGATTTTTTTTGCCAGATCCAAGATGGTATATTCCTCCGGATTGCCGATGTTTACCGGGCCGGTGAAATTCTCGCTGTCCATCATTGTTATCATTCCATCTATGAGATCGTCCACATAGCAGAAAGACCGGGTCTGGGCACCCTGGCCATATACTGTTATATTTTCACCCCGCAGCGCCTGAACGATAAAGTTGCTCACTACGCGGCCGTCATTCATCAGCATGCGCGGACCGTAGGTATTGAAAATACGGATGATCTTAACATCCACGCCGTTCTGCCGGTGATAGTCCATCATCAAGGTTTCCGCCACGCGCTTGCCTTCGTCATAGCAGCTTCTGATTCCAATGGGGTTCACATTGCCCCAGTATTCTTCTTTTTGAGGATGCATCGCCGGATCACCGTACACTTCTGAGGTGGACGCAAAAAGGATCCTGGCTTTTACCCGCTTGGCGATTCCAAGCATGTTTATGGAGCCTAAAATGTTGGTTTTAATAGTTTTTACGGGATTATATTGATAGTGAATGGGCGAAGCCGGACAGGCCAGATGATAGATTCTGTCGACTTCCAGCAGGATCGGCTGCGTTACATCATGACGTATAAGTTCGAAGCCGAGATTTCCGATCAGATGCTGGACATTTTTTTTCCTTCCGGTAAAAAAATTATCGAGACAGAGTACTTCATGGCCTTTTGAAAGCAGACGTTCACAGAGATGTGATCCCAGAAAGCCTGCTCCGCCGGTAACCAGTATTCGCATGTACTTCTCCTTTTAGGCATCATAAAAGCTGCTTTGCTCAGAAGTCACTTCTGGAATGATCAATATAATTGCGCTATCCAAGCAGCGTGATTACCGTGCTTAATTTCTTCCAATTCCATAATACGTAAATCCAAGTTTGCGGAGGTCCTCTCGGTTATAGATATTCCTGCCGTCGAAAATAACCGGTTTATTCATCATACTCTTTATTTTATTAAAGTCGGGAGTGCGGAATTCATTCCATTCAGTCACGACTGCAAGCGCACTGGCCCCGCGGAGCGCATCATAACCGTCTTCCATGTAATTTATTCTTCGTCCGAATACCTTGCGCGCTTCCTCCATGGCGACAGGATCGTGAACGTTGATTACAGCACCGGCACGGAGAAGGCTGTTAATAATTACGACGGACGGCGCTTCACGCATATCATCGGTCCGCGGCTTGAAAGAAAGCCCCCATAATGCAATCGTTTCGCCTGCGAGGGATCTTTTTCGTGCGGCACCTTTTTTCCTGCTTTTTTCTGCAAAATGGCGAAGAACCATTTGGGCAAGAAGCAATTTTTGCCGTTCATTCACAGCCTCGACGGCTTTTAAGACTTTTGCATCTACCTTGTGTTCCTGGGCGGTCTGTACAAGAGCCTTTACATCTTTCGGGAAACAGGACCCGCCGTACCCCACCCCAGGAAAAAGAAATTCAAAACCGATGCGCCGGTCGTATCCCATGCCCTTCCGTACATTATCGATATCAGCTCCCAGACTCGCGCAAATGACCGCCATTTCATTGATAAATGATATTTTCGTGGCCAGCATTGCATTCGAAGCGTATTTGCTCATTTCAGAGCTTCTGATGTCCATGACTAAAACAGGCTTTCCCGTGCGTACAAACGGTGCATACAATTCCTGCATCAATGCAGCGGCTTTGGGGCTGTCAGTGCCGACTACGATACGATCGGGCTTCATGAAATCATCGATGGCGGCCCCTTCTTTCAGGAACTCAGGGTTTGATACTATGTCGAATTTGAATCTGGTCTTTGATTTCACCGCAGCTCTTACTTTGTCTGCCGTACCGACAGGAACTGTGCTTTTGTTAACGATTACTTTATAGCCATTCATATTCTTACCGATCTCTTTAGCAGCAGCAATCACATATTTGAGGTCGGCAGAACCATCTTCGCCGGGAGGCGTGCCTACGGCAATGAAAATAATATCTGATTGTTTTACGGTTTTGGACATGTCTGTCGTAAAACTCAACCGCTCGTGGTCCATGTTGTGTTTGATAAGCTCTTCCAGGCCTGGTTCGTAAATAGGCACCAAGCCTGAATTCAGCATGTGAATTTTTCTTTCATCAATGTCCATACAAATAACATCGTTGCCGCTCTCTGCCAGACAGGTTCCTGTAACAAGTCCGACATATCCGGTTCCTATTACCGCGATCTTCATATCTCTCCTCGTTTATTGTTTTCTTGAAGTATAATTTTTTTCGATCCAGGTGACATAATCACCACTTCTAATGCTGTTAATCCAGTGTGCGTTGTTCAAAAACCATCCGATTGTGAACTGAATTCCTTCCTCGAACGTATGGCGTTGTTTCCATTCCAGCTCTTTTTTAATTTTATCGCAGTTAATGGCATATCTCCGGTCATGTCCGAGCCGATCACTGACAAAGGTTATCAGGTCCTGATACCGGGAAACATTTTGTGTGCGCGGATTTTTTTTTACCGGACAACGCTCTTCAAGAATATCGCAGACTATTTTCACAATCTCAATATTCTGTTTTTCGCATTCGCCTCCGACATTGTAGGTTTCACCCGGTTTACCGCCCGCAAGGATCAGCCATATGGCGCTGCAATGGTCTTCGACAAAAAGCCAGTCGCGGACGTTTTTCCCGTCGCCGTAAACCGGCAGCGGTTTCCCTTCCATTGCATTCAGAATCATGAGAGGAATGAGCTTTTCCGGGAAATGATACGGTCCATAATTATTTGAGCAGTTGGAAATTGTAACCGGAAGATTATAGGTATGATAATATGCTCTGACCAGGTGGTCCGAAGCGGCCTTGGATGCAGAATAAGGGCTTCGGGGGTCGTAGGGGGTCGTCTCATAAAAGTAGCCGGTGGCAGGAAGAGAACCATATACTTCATCCGTACTGATATGATGAAAGCGCACATCGGTTCTGCCGTTCCATTGCTGCCGTACCGCTTCCAGCAGGTTGAAGGTCCCTCCGATATTCGTTTCTACAAAATCCTTTGGACCGAATATGGAACGATCTACATGGCTTTCCGCCGCAAAGTGCACGACAACGGTAATGTCGTATGTAGTCAGCATCCGAGTGACTTTTTCGTAGTCGCAGATGTCGCCCCGTTCGAAGAAATACCTTTTCCCGCCGAATTTCTCGTTGATGTCGGTCAAGTTAAGAAGATTTCCGGCATAGGTCAGCTTGTCGTAATTGATGATCCTGCCTTCAAAATTTGTTTTTTCCAGAACGTACCTGATGAAATTTGATCCGATAAAACCTGCACCGCCGGTCACAAGAATATTTGAAGATTTCAAAACAGGTCCACTGGACTCTGATGCCTGACTGCTGTTCATGGATTCCCCTTCGCCGTATGTGTGATGATTATTGCAGGCATTACGTTTTACATAGAAACGATCTGACTGCCTCTTCCCATTCCGGAATAGTAATATTCAGGAGTCCTGCAATTTTTTTATTACTCATGGCGGAAAACAAAGGACGCTGTGCCGGAAGATGAAACATCTCCCTGGTTACCGGTTTGATGAACATGCTGATTCCGAGATTGTCCAGAATCGTTTTCGCCCACTCATATCGTGAGCAGTAGCCCGTGTTTGTCAGATGATAGATTCCGGTCATTCCGTTTTCAAGCGCTTTTAACGTGACATCGACCACGGTTTCCGTGGAGGTCGGCACTGAGAACTCATCACAGGTGATTTTTAAATATGCGCTGGTTTTCGACCATTCCCTGACTTTGTGTACGAAATTTTGCGTTCCCTGTCCAAAAACCCAACTTAACCTCAGGACCAGGCTACGATCGAGCTCTTCCTGAACATACTGTTCTCCTGCGAGTTTACTTTTCCCATAGGTATTTACCGGATTTACCGGATCGCTTTCAATGTACAGGCCGTTTTCTTTTGTGCCGTCGAAAACGTAGTCGGAGCTGAAATGCACCAGCATCGCTTTTCCTTTGGCGGCAGCACGAGCAAGATTTCGGGGACCGATCGCGTTTATCGAGAATGCCGCATCCTGCTCCTGCTCAGCCTTGTCCACCAAATTATACGCGGCGCAGTTGATGATAACATCCGGTTTATAGGAATCAATCGCTTCGGCAACGCAACCGATGTCCGTAATGTTGAGCAGCGACTCTTCAGGTGCGTTGAAGTCGAGAGAGCGTTCTTGAAATTCTTTGATAAATGTGCGGCCAAGCTGGCCGTTGCTGCCTGTGATAAGATATTTCATGCCGGTTTTGAAAAAATAAAATCGTTGTCTGCGGACCGAAGTGGCGGATTAATCCTGTCTTTTTCCGACAGGATTGGATCCGAAAGCGGCCATGCGACATTTACATTCTTGTCGTTCCAAATAATTCCCCGCTCATCTCTGGGAGAATATTCATCTGTACATTTATACATCACTTCAGCGGTTTCGCTCAAAACCTGAAAACCGTGTGCAAAACCGGGGGGAACGTATAACATCTGCCTATTTTGTTCTGACAACTCGGCTGCGACCCACTTTCCAAAACAGGGTGATCCCTTGCGGATATCGACGGCAACATCGAAAATTCTGCCTTTGAGGCAAAGTACCAGTTTTCCCTGTGTTTTCGGACTTTTTTGATAGTGCAGGCCCCGCAGCACACCGCAGGCGGATTTTGAATAGTTGTCCTGCACCAGATGCTCCTGAATACCGGCTTGCACGAAATCGGAATGTTTGTACAATTCAAGAAAAAAACCGCGGTCATCACCAAAGATCCGTGGCTGTATCAGGATGACTTCAGGAATTTCCAGGAGCCTGAATTCAAAGGGCATTCGGAACCTCTTGTTCTGCAACCATCTTCAGGTAATCACCGTATGCATTTTTTTTATGCTCGTCGGCCGCCTTGAGCAGTTTCTGCTTGTCAATATAGTTCAGCTTATACGCGATTTCTTCTATACAAGCCAGTTTCAGCCCCTGTCTTTTTTCGATTGTTGCGATAAACTCCCCTGCTTCGAGCAGGCTCTCATGGGTCCCGGTATCAAGCCATGCGTATCCCCGGCCCATAAGCTCGACGCGGAGTTTTTTCCTCTCAAGATAAACTTTATTTACATCGGTAATTTCCAGTTCACCGCGGGCGGAAGGCTTGATGTTTTTCGCAATACGAACGACCTCGTTGTCGTAAAAATAGAGGCCCGTCACCGCGTATTTTGATTTTGGTTGTTGTGGCTTTTCTTCGATGGACAGTGCATTTCCTGCTTTATCAAACTCGACAATACCATATCGTTCAGGATCGTTCACAAAATACCCGAATACGCTCGCCCCTCCCTGTGCGGTTACATCGGTTACGGCTTTTTTGAGCAGGTTTGTCAACCCATGGCCGAAGAAAATATTATCACCCAATACCAGAGAAACCGTATCCTGTCCGATAAAATCATCGCCAATGATGAACGCCTCCGCAAGGCCATTAGGCTGTGGTTGTTCTTTATAAAAAAAACGCAGTCCCAGATCCGTGCCGTTGCCGAAAATGTCTTTGAATCTGGGCAGGTCGGCCGGTGTGGAAATTATGAGGATGTCCCTGATGCCTGCCAGCATAAGGACTGAAAGAGGATAGTAAATCATCGGTTTGTCATAAATCGGGAGGAGTTGCTTGCATACACTTCTCGTAATAGGATAAAGCCGGGTCCCGCTGCCGCCGGCCAGAATAATGCCTTTCATACTGTTGCTCCTCTAGAAAAATTTGCATGCCTGTTGGAGGCTGTTTATAAAATCAACTAACCAGCTAAAATTCTCTGTTTTAATTCAGCAGGCTTCACAACTGCCGTACCTACAGTACCCACTACAATTCCCGCGGCATAGTTCGAAAGTATGGCAGCATCAACAGTGCCGGAGCCTGCGGCCATCGCGAGGGTGAGCGCACTGATGACCGTATCACCAGCGCCTGTCACATCGAAAACTTTCTGCGCAACCGTCGGAATGTGAGTAATCTTCCCCCCTTGTTCAAAAAGGCTCATCCCCTGCTCACCGCGGGTAATCAGAACGGCCCTGCAGTTCAACCGCTGGAGTAGCAGCCTGCCTGCCGTAAGAAGCGATTCTTGATCGGTTATTTCCATCCGGGAACCGATGGATGCTTCGTTCACATTGGGAGTAAGAATGGTGACGCCGTTGTACATGCCGAAATGGCTTACTTTTGGATCTACGGATACGATTACGTTGCTCTTTCGTGCGAGTTTTACAATATCCTTAACGAGGTCCTTGGTAACAACCCCTTTGCAGTAATCGGACAGTACAAGAGCATCGAGACCCTCGGCTATCTGCTGTTTGACATAGTCGAATATGCGGCGATGGATGTCTTTTCCGATTTTTTCCTTTGTCTCGCGATCAAAACGGACCACCTGCTGGCTGTGAGCAATAATACGGGTTTTTATGGTGGTCGGTCTGTCCGGGGAGGTGATCAAACCGTCTGTAGTGATGCCTTGCGACCGAAGCAGATGCAAAAGCTGTTTTCCCGCATCATCATGCCCGATTACACCGCAGATGCGCACAATGCCGCCGAGGCTGTGAATATTGTTGACTACGTTGGCGGCGCCGCCCAACAGTAAATTTTCTTTGGTGACATTTACGACCGGAACCGGCGCCTCCGGCGATATCCGGGAGACTTTTCCCCAGATATAGTGGTCCAGCACAATGTCTCCAACTACCAGGGTGCGGGTATTGGGAAAAAGGTCAATATATTTATTAAGGCGTTTCCTTGTATTCGTTAAGGTCATGGTTATTCTTTTCCTGTTTCAATTTTGGTTAGAGTAGCGACGATCGAGCCTAATGTTATCGTGCTTTTCATTAGCACGGGTATTTTTTTGTCATCATCTGTTATCCAAATAAAAATTTCCCCTTTATTCATGAATACACCTTCGTATTTGGGGTAGGTCTTGACTTTGATGGTATCAAACTCACCGGCTGGTGTTTTGATCCGTTCCCTGCCGAGCGTATATATTTCAACCGACCAGGTTTTTCCGCTGTCAAACACATCAACGATGATGGGTTTCTCGAGCAAAAAATCATGACGTGATCGCACGTAATAGAGAGAGGACAATGCATCTTGTATGCCCGTGGGAATGCTGTATGTTTCCGGTGGATCGTCATTCAGCCTGAAGAGGGCTGTTTTATTATCATGATCGAAAGCAATGGTCCGTTTTCTTTTTTTGCCGCCGTGGCTTTCCCTCAGGTTAAACGAAAAACTATACAGTTCGTGTGCATCGACCAAGCTTTCTACGACATCCCGAATTGGAAAAAACTGTTCAAGCACCCCCACAGAATGTGTCGAGGCGACAAACTGATATGCCTTTCTGCCATCCGCTGTCGTGGTGTTTTTCACCTCCATGACGGCGATGCCGGCATCAATAATTTTTGACCAGCTGATAACATAGGTAAGCTTTTCTCCCCTGGCAAAAGCGTGGTTTAAAATCTTATCTTTCTTTGAGAGGTGCTGTGATGGTGAAGCGGATGCGATTTGAACGCAGGATAACACAATACACACAAATAGTAATCGCTTCAACCACATGAGATTGCCTTTTGGACCGCTTGATACACCTCATCAACAGAAATTTCAGCCATGCATGCCCTGGTTCCCAGAGGGCATTCTTTTTCTTCACAAGGTATGCAGGAAAGATTTTTTATCAAAACTTGATGCCCTTGTCCGATTGGTCCCGTACGTCGGGGATCGGTCGAGCCGTACAACCCAACCACAGGGGTACCGACCGCCGTGGCCAGATGCAAGGGGCCGGTATCAGAACTCACGAGACAGTCGCACCGTGCTAAAAGTGCCGCAGAGTGGGTGATTGAAAGTTCTCCTGCAGCAGATACCGCTTTTCCTTTCATGAAAGAAAGTACTTTTTCTACCAGATCACGATCTTCCGCACCGCCGATATAAACAACGTTTACACCAAGCCGGCTGATCAGACAATCAGCAAGGGCCGCGAAACGATCCGGAAACCAGTTTCTCGCCGGGCGGGCCGCCCCTACACTGCAATTCAATGCAATCAGCGGTTTCGATGCATCAATTTCTCGTTTGTTTAAAAAAAGTTCAACCAGTGCTGCAGCTCCAGCTTGTATCGGCAGTTCGATGCGCTCAACAGGGTCGTGAATTCCAAGCGGAGACAACACGTGCATGAAATTTTCTGTCGCGTGCAGGCGTTTATTTCTTGAGTTGAATTTTTTCTGTTTTTTGTAGGCGAGTACCATCTTTGCATTGCAGAAGCGCCGCAGCAATAATGAGCGCAGGGATGACTGCATATCGAGAAATAAATCGTAATGCTCAATCCTGTATCCTGCCATGATAGTCAGAAGACTTCTGAAATCTTTTTTTATTTTCGTTTTATCGAATAGTTGAACGCTGTCAGCAAGAGATGTTCCCTGAATGAGTTGTTCTAATCCCGGTGAGACCACAACAGTGATATGTGCAGCAGGATATTTTTTTTTTAACGATTTCAAAGCAGGAAGCGTATGCAGAAAATCTCCGATGGCGCCCGGTTTGAAAAAAAGTATTTTCTTTATTTCCATTTCGCGGTCATTATATGTTAATGTCTTGAATTTGTAAAGATATTTTTCAGAAATACACTGTACAAAGGATTATTTGATGTTGCGATTTAGAGAATGTTTGAAAAGAATGAGGAAAAATAGTTCATAAAAAGAGCGCGTTTATTTTGAAATAACAGTATCTCTATAGACCTGCCGCGTCAGCAACAAAGACATTTCTCTTGACAAAAAATTGTGATTATATATTATTCAATACGAACAAACGTTTCATGCCGCTGTGGCGGAATTGGCAGACGCAAGGGACTTAAAATCCCTCGCTGGGCAACTGGCGTACCGGTTCGATTCCGGTCAGCGGCACCACTTTTCAAGCACTAATTACTCAACCCTTATCCTGCAATTCACCGAAAAAATCACGTTTTTTTAAGAAACAGATCTACACCATGGTGAAAGATTGGAACAAAACTGCGGTACAAAAGTATCATATTCTCCTGTAAAGTTACCGCACTGCAGTAAAACAGCTTTAAGCAATGATGCACTATGCCCTAACTGCACATAAGCCTCTTCTTTTGTCATATTTCTGTTCTCAGCCTTAATCTTTAAGCCGAGTTGACGTGATGAATTCGCGATCCTTGCTATTTCATAGGGTAATTCCGTCCAAAAGTTCTCTTTGCTTAGTTTAATTTCATACATATTCCTTTCGATTTTTTTGAGGTTATCCAATATTCCAGCGTCTACAATTCCGTCATTGGCAGAGTGATACGTTCTGTTAAAATCATCGAAGGGCATATTATGCAGTGGTTGAGATAAATCTCCTATATAGTGGACAGCAAAGGCCATATTGTACGCAGCATATTTATCAGAAACTTTCCGTTTATCCAGATAATCTTTTAGGGCAGCTATAATCGCTCCATACAAATGGCCCTCGTTGTCAGTGGGACTGTTATACGCCTTAACCTGGCTAAGAACTATTTTGTCAGTAACGGTCCCATTCTCATAATTGTTAAAATAATGGTTTTTCTCTTCTATGGCACCCGCTTTGTTTTTAGTAATGTCTGCACCGGCAGCATTGTACCAACATCCGTAACCGGCAGCTTTTGCGATAGCTATATGGGTTTTATCATGCCAGGCATAAGCATGAGAGGATATAAGAAAAGTTGAAAAAGCTATAACAAGAAAGATAAGCCTATTCATAGATTCCTTTCGATATATAAAATTAAATTATTTAATTTAGCCGTTGCAGTTGTTTGAATTGCTTTAGTGTGAGCATTGCGCTCTATGGTATCGAGCATTAATCTCCTGTCGGAGAAATTTCAAAGTCAACAAGGTTTTCCAACTTCGACAATGCCTGTGATAACAGAGATAGATTTTTCTCTTTTCGAGTTCGAATCGTCATTTGATATTCAAAATATTTTCCTTCTCCGGTAATCGAATAGCTGATGTTGGCGATAGAGAAACCATGCCGAATAATAAGATCCTTCAATTCTGACTCTGGCGTCACTTTTTCGCGATAAAAACGAAGTGTATGATGAGCCAGAATCTGGCTGGGCATTTTAGCTTCTATCCATCGAAACACAGAAAGAATCCCAAGTGTGAGGATTGTCACTATTATTACGGCATTGAAGAAGCCGACTCCTGCCAAAATTCCGATAGATGCGGTGATCCATATAGAAGCTGCTGTTGTTAGCCCCCGTACTGATAACCCTTCTTTCATAATAACGCCGGCACCCAGGAAACCGATTCCGGTCATGATCCCTTGAGCCATTCGTGTAGGATCAATCCTGACAGTTTCTACTACACTGCCGGCAAACCAATGGCGCTCATAAATCGCTACAAGCATTAAGATACTAGAAGCTAAACAAACAAGTGTATGCGTTCGAAATCCTGCAGGACGTCCGTGGAAACTGCGCTCCAGCCCTATCAATCCTCCCGCGATTGTAGCTACAATCAGATTCCCAAGCGCACCAAGAGTTTCAGCGTTCATAGCCTGTTTCTCCTCCTGTTCATAGTCTGCTAATTGAAAAAATTTTTTTTTATTTAATTATATAAAAACAAGGTTTTTAAGTATTTAGTCGCACGCCTGGCTCAGGCTTAGTTTTTCCGCCAAAAGCTTTTGTTTTATTTATAATTAACTGCAAAAAGTCTACTCTTCCTTATTCAAAAAGTAAAGCCCTGGGTTTCCCCAAGGGCTTTTAAAATTGTTGAGCTCATATACACGCGTGAAATTATCTAAGCGGGATGTGCCCGGCTAGCAGCAGTTGAAAAAAACAGCAATTGCAGACTGTGGCACAGGAGAACTGAAATTTTCGAAAAATGGAACCGTATGCGTATCACGACTATTTAGCCAATACGCGCATCTTTGCAATAATCGCGGACGTTACTTCCATCGTTTTTGCTGTGCCGCCCAAATCCGGCGTTAATATACGGCCCTCCGCAGTCACGGCCCTGATCGCAGAATCGATTAATTTTGCGGCTTGCTTGTGGCCGAGGAAATCGAGCATCATCGAACCGCACCAAATCATTGCGACCGGATTTGCGATGCCCTTTCCGACGATATCGGGGGCTGAACCGTGAACCGGTTCGAACATCGACGGATAGTCACGTTCAGGATTAATGTTTCCACTCGGGGCAATGCCCATGCTCCCGCTGATCGCCGCCGCGATATCGGTAAGAATATCACCGTGTAGATTCGTTGCAACAATTACATCGAGTGATTCAGGCCGTAAAATACACCGTGCCGAAAGCGCGTCAATCAATACCCGTTCAACGGACACATCCGGAAATTCCTTGCCCACCTCCCTCACTATTTCATCCCAAAAGGTTAATGAATGTTGCTGTGCGTTTGACTTGGTCGCGCTGACCAGCTTTTTACCCCGGCTTTGCGCAAGCTTGTATGAGTACCGCACGACCCGCTCTACGCCGACGCGCGTAAATATTGACGTTTCGACTGCAACCTCAATCGGCAAGCCATGATGCCCCCGCCCTCCCGCACCGGTATACTCGCCTTCCGTATTTTCCCGGATAACTATGAAGTTGAAATCTCCCGCTTTTTTACCGGCGAGCGGCGTTTTGATCCCCGGAAGCAACTCACAGGGGCGATAGCAGACATACTGTTCAAACCCCTGACAGATCGGTATCCTCAAACCGCGCAAAGAAATGTGATCAGGCACGGTAGGAAAGCCGACCGCACCGAAATAAATCGCATCAAACGGTTTGAGGATTTTGAGAGCATCTTCTTCCATCATCCTGCCGTGTTTGAGATAATAATTACAACCGTATGGGAAATACTCGTAGGTAAATTTATATTCCCCTGTCAATTCAGCAGCAGCATCTAACACTTGTACACCTTCAGGCGTGATTTCTTCGCCAATTCCATCACCAGGAATAACTGCAATGTTGTGGTATTTCATATGCACCTCCTATTGTAATATAACCTAAAATTTCGGCAAGATCGGGCTTACCGTTTTATTCATGAGTAGATTTTAGGACAAGTTCTATTGCTCATACAGGATGCTTGATAACGGAAGCACTTGTAGAAAGATCATTTTGAGAATAAACCAAGTTTTCGGAACTCTCCTTATTTAAGAGAATTTTACAAAGCCAATCGAATTAGTCCCACCAACCAATAAAGAAGTGCAGGCATTACAATATATTAAAAAAAATTCATCTCTCTACCGGGTAAAGAGAGATGAATAGGAAATAAAAGCAGTCTGTACCGGGGTAATTTTAGAAATTCATTATTTCACACCTCGATGCTTATCGATATAAAACATATTAACTGTCAATTGGGCAAATCACCACTATGTCTAGCATGTATTAAACGGTTTTTTAATTTTAATGATAACATTTAATTCACAGTATATCCAGTCGTCAAGGACTCTGCATTTGCATTATCGTTCTTCAGTTTCTCAAGAAGAAAACGTGTTGCATCGACTGACTTTGAAAAATCGGTTTTTTCTATTTCATTCAGCTTAAATTCGACAATCTTTTCCACACCGTTCCTGCCTAATACTACCGGCACGCCAATGTATATGTCGTGCATTCCGTATTCCCCTTCAAGATATGCTGCGCAGGACAATAGCCTTTTTTCATCACTCACGATAGCTTTGATCATATGAAAAATTGCTGCAGCCGGTGCATAATATGCACTCCCGCTTTTAAGCAACGAGACTATTTCCCCCCCCCCATCCCTTGTCCGCTGGACAAGCGCGTCGATCCGTTCCTTTGGAAACAGCTCCGTAACAGGAACGCCTTTTACAGTCGTGAACCTGGGCATGGGGACCATCTGGTCTCCGTGACCACCCATTACCAGTGCCTCTACATCTCGTGGCGATACACCCGCTTCCCAGGCTACAAAAGTTCTGAATCTCGAAGAATCCAATATTCCACCCATGCCGACAACCCGCTTTTTGTCGAATCCTGAAACTTTCAAACTCAATTGAGTCATGACGTCCACTGGATTTGTTACTATTATGATAATTGCACTGGGAGAAAGGATAGAAGCTTTCCCAACTGCCTCTGAAACGACTTTTGCATTTGCCACCAAGAGGTCTTCCCTCGTCATACCGGGTTGTCTCGGAAAGCCTGCCGTCACCACGAGGATGTCAGATCCAGCTGTATCCCCAAAATCGTTTGTTCCTATAACAGAAGATGAAGATATCCATAAAGGTGCGGCTTCTACTATGTCGAGCGCTTTACCTTGTGGCACTCCAGCGACAACATCATAAAGAACAACGTCAGATAGTTCGGCCTGCACCATCAGAAACGCAAGAGTTGATCCTACGTTGCCTGCACCAATAATAGATATTTTCATTTTCATTTTTAATCCTCTAAAAGGTGCCGATTTCAGCTAATGACAAACCTAAATCATTTAATTTTAGGTGGTATCGTGGTGCTGCTATTGCTTATATTTACCCCTGAGGTATTCTCTTTTTCTTTATCTAATAAAGCGTACCTGCTGGTTAATTTCTTTGACTATAGGAGCTTTTCGGGCATTGAAGGCAATCTTGTTTTTCTCGAACAAATTGTTTCCTTTCGTGTCTATTGAGATGATCAGCGGACCAAACTCCTTGACCCGGCTTACCCACATTGCCTCCGGCATTCCAAGTTCAAGCCATTCAACCCGTTCTATCTCTTCTACTTCGCTAGCTGCCAGCACCGCACAGCCGCCTGGAAAGACAGCGTGTATCGCTTTATATTTTTTGCAACCTTCCTCTGTATTCGGCCCCATGCCCCCTTTACCGATAATAAGTTTAACACCGGTCTGTTTGATAAACTCCTGCTCATGCACTTCCATGCGCATACTGGTTGTGGGGCCAATGGAGATCATCTGCCACCCTCCGCCATTCTTTGCCACAATAGGCCCGGCGTGAAAAATCGCCAGCCCTTCCAGATCAACCGGGAGTTCCCGTCCCTGGTCAACCAGCCTGCGGTGGGGCATATCGCGACAGGTTATCAGATAGCCGTTTAGATAAACAATGTCTCCTACAGACAGGTTTTCTATGTCTTCGTTTTTAATAGGAGTGGTAAGTATCTTTTTCATATCACAGCCCCTTTATGGGAAAGGATTTCATACGACAAATCATCATTGATCTGGATCGTTCCGCGCCGGTGCGACCAACAACCGATTGAAATCGCGATGCTGATCGTAGACGGATGCCGTGCGGCTGATTCAATATGCACACCCATAACTGAATTCGTACCCGACATCCCCTGCGGTCCCAGACCAATCTTATTCAAACCCTTTTCCAGCAGCACCTCCATCTCTGCGCCCCGGGGGTGATGATGACGAGAACCTATAGGACGGAAAAGAGCCCGTTTAGACAGATTGGTAGCCACATCAATTGAACCGCCGATGCCGACACCGACCAAGAGAGGCGGACAGGCATTCACGCCGTAGGACGTCATCACATCAAAAATATACTCAACAATTCCTTCATAACCCGCGGCGGGCATGAGCGTCTTCCCTTGTCCCGGCAGACTGCAGCCGCCACCGGCCATGTAGACCTCAATTTCAATACTTGAACTTTCCGGAATGATATTCCAGTCAATCCAGGGAATTCTTTCACCGGTATTGGTGCCGGTGTTTTTTTCTTCAAAAACCTCCACTGCGTTGTGACGAAGCGGTGCGGTTTGCGTTGCCGTATAAGCTGCGTCTGTCAAAATTTGCCTGATATTTGCAAGCAAAGGAAATCTGGATCCGACTTTGATGTAATATTGGATCACACCGGTATCCTGACAGCAGGGACGATTCAGATCAGCCGCCTTCGCTAAGTTTTCGAACATCGATTCATACACAACTTTAGCCAGCGGACTGCCTTCAGAGTCACGCAGCTCCCGCAGCTTTGTCATGATGTCATCAGGAAGATATTTCCCGGCATAATCCGTAAATCTGGCCACGATACTCGTCATTTTCTTAATTGTTTGCTGGTCTTCCATGCTAATCTCCTGTCAATAGATCAGAAAGCCTCATTTTTGGCTTGCGCCTGCACAGTTCGCTTTGCCCGTTTTTGCCAAAATCAGAGTGAGGACTGCTGACAGTATCAATAGCCCGGCTACGAAGTAGAGACCACCGGCAAAACTACCCGTGCTCTGTTTGACCCAGCCAATCACGGTTGGTCCTGCAAAACCGCCTAGGTTTCCGATTGAGTTAATGGCAGCAATGCCTGAGGCGGCGGCAGGCCCGGACAAGAACATGGTTGGCATGGACCAGAGCGGAGGTTTGCAAGAACTGATGCCGATGTTCACTAAACTTAACGTCATAACGACGCCAACCACACCGACAGCCCATCCTCCTGCCAACATCAAACCTGCTGAGGCACAAAGACACGCGAGAACGACATGCCACGGACGCTCACCCGTGCGATCGGAATGCCATGACCAGAGATACATAGCGATCACGGAAAGTGTTGGAGGCACCATGTTCAAGAAACCGACCGTCATGGTAGACACGCCGAGCTGTTTGATGATCGAGGGAGCCCAGATTCCGAGTGTGTAGAGTCCTGCTGAAGTTCCGAAATAAACAATGCCAAGCGCCAGTACGCGGGGATCTACCAGAGCTTTCCAAGGAGAATGACTGGCTGCACCGGCTCTGGCTGCAATCTCAGCATCCATGGTCTGTACCAGCCAGGCCTTTTCATCAGCAGGCAACCACTTGGCTTGTGACGGTCGATCCGTCATGTAGAAAAAAGTAACTACGCTCATAAGAAGCGCTGGCAACGCTTCCATAATGAACATCCATTGCCATCCTTTCAGCCCCATCGTTCCGTCCATGAATTGCATGAGACTGGTGGAGATTGGAGATCCGAGAGCAGTAGAGATCGGCGCCGCAGCCATGAATATTGCCGTAACGGCAGCGCGGGAACGGGCCGGGAACCAGTAGCTCAGGTATAAGATTATTCCGGGGAAGAAACCGGCTTCCGCGACTCCGAGGAGGAACCGCAAGATGTAGAAATCGGTCGGTCCTTGCACAAACGCCATAGCACCCGAAATAATCCCCCAGGTAAGCATGATTCTGGCGATCCATTTTCGAGCTCCGACTTTTTCAAGGATCAGGTTTGACGGTACTTCGCATATAAAGTAACCGAGAAAAAAAATGCCGGCGCCAAAGCCGAATATGGCTGGCGACAGACCGATGTCCTTGTTCATGGTAAGCGCAGCGAAGCCGATGTTGACGCGGTCAATGAACGCTATGAAGTAAAGAAAACAGACAAAGGGAACAATTCGCCATGTAATCCGGTGCAAGGTGCGTTTTTCTACTGTGTTGGTCATTATAAAACCTCCTTAAATTGTTGTCTGGTATGCGACCCATCCATATATTCTAAATATTCTAATTACAATTGAATTATCTATTTGGGCAAATAAATATCCGGGCGATAACACGCTTCACAATTAATATTTTCTATCTACAGCACCGTTTTTTTTACTTATATAAAGCAAAATAAATGCCACAAAAAACTATTGATTTATAAGAAAATTAATTATCAATATATATAATGTTTCAATTAATGTTACATGATTGATTAATTATGTTTCAATTTATTTCAATAATAAAGAATAAATCGACAGTCAATCATTGACAGTCGAAAGATACTATGCGATAGTATTACAATCATATATATAATATAGAGGAATTATGTCCAAGATTGCTTTTCTTGCTCCCGATAATGAAATGTATCAGATGGCAAAAGAACTCCTGACGGATTCCTTCCAGGATATTCGCATTGAAAAGGGACTTCTGAGTGAAGGTGTTCGCGTTGCAAAGTCTCTGATAAGAGAAGGCTGTGAGATCATTATTGTCAGAGGCGGTACAGCCGAATACATCAGGCGCGCAGGTCTTAAAGTCAGTCTCGTCGAGATTCCATACGCCGGTTTTGATCTGCTTCGCGCGGTAACTAACGCAATCCGGTTTGGAACATCAATAGGGGTCGTTGCATTTCCTTCCATGGTCATGGGCATTGAATGTTTAGGACCCGCCCTCAACGTCGAACTCATGGTCTTTCCGATACACAACGAATCTGAAGTGGAAAATTGTGTGCTTGAGGCGTTCAAATCTGGGGTCAAGGCCGTAATAGGTGGGGTCATTACGGTGCGAGTCGCAAAAAAGCATGGCCTGCCGAACGTCCTTATTAACACCGGCCCCGAAAGCATGCTCCAGGCCGCGCAGCAGGCTCAACGTATAGCATCTGCCCGACAGGAGGAAAAGACCAAAAACCGTCTTTTCAAGGCCATGCTTGATTACGCGTATGATGGGATAGTGGCAATCGACCAGACGCAACGTATTACTCTTTTCAACCCGATAGCGGAGCGTATCACAAAAATAAACGGGTCCAATGCCGTAGGCAGGAAGATATCGACAGTCTGGCCTGAACTCAGGCTGGAAAAGGTTCTTGCAGAAGGAACAGAAGATCTCGGACACATTCTGAAAGTCCAAGATACCAACATACTGTGCAATAAGATACCAATAATAGTTGACGACAATACGGTCGGTGCAGTGGTCACGTTCCAGGACGTCACGCATATTCAGCAGATGGAAGCTACCGTTCGCAGAAAAATATTTTCGACCGGACATGTGGCCACGTTTTCTTTCTCGGACATTGTCGGAACAAGCGAGGCTTTACAGAAAACGGTTTCAATCGCCAAAAAGTTTGCTCAGACCGATTCATCGATAGTCATCACGGGTGAGACAGGAACAGGAAAAGAAGTATTTGCTCAAAGCATTCATACCCATAGCAAGCGCAGAAATGGCCCTTTTGTTGCAATAAATTGTGCGGCTCTGCCGAGCCATATACTCGAAAGTGAGCTGTTCGGATATGTTGCAGGCGCTTTTACCGGCGCTAGTCAAAAAGGAAAAATCGGCCTTTTTGAGCAGGCTCATGACGGCACGCTCTTTCTTGATGAAATCTCGGAAATGGACTACCTTACGCAAGGAAAGCTTCTCAGGGTTTTGCAGGAAAGAAAAGTGATGAGGCTGGGTAGCGACCGTGTTCTACCGGTCAATGTACGTGTAATTGCCGCAACAAACCAGAACCTGAAAGAACTAATCCGCGAAAAAAAGTTCCGTGCCGACCTATACTATCGTCTAACTGTTCTGAGGCTCCGCCTTTATCCGTTACGGGAACGAAAAGAAGATATCAAGGTGCTTGCCCGGCTTTTCCTAAAACAGTTTGCCCAGGGGAGTAAAAATACTTTGCGGCTTTCCTCATCAGCTCTTGCCGTATTGACGGAATATACGTGGCCGGGGAATATCCGGGAACTTAAAAACGTTATCGAGTGCATCGCCGCTGTGCGGAAGGACGATATCGTCGACGGTTCTATTGTTCGCCAGATTATAGAAGAAGAGCAGCACGAAGAAATGAAAAGTCTATTGATTGAGCACGAAACCGACGAAATTAAAAACGCTCTCTTAACGACAAAAGGCAACCATTCTGAAGCTGCAAAGCTCCTCGGAATCAGCCGGGTAACCCTGTGGCGCAAACTGCGGCGCCGGATGCTTCATGGTTTGCAACCCTGAGTTTAATTTTAGAAACTGAGCTGCACGTTTACGTTATTCGAATAACACCAATGCTATGAATTCAAGATCGGTCTCTCCCGTATTTTCAATCGCGTGGCTCTGTCCGACATTGATATATCCGAGATCACCGGACTTTATCGGCTTTTTTACTCCTTCTTCATCAAAAATTCCTTCGCCTTTTATGACATAGTATGCTTCCATTTCACCTTTATGCGTATGCATTCCGATTGAGCTGCCGGGTTTTAAGATATTCAGAGCAAAAAGCCTTCCTTTGTTCAGGAACTCCTCACGCTCCATGATATGAACGAGTTTGACGTCTCCTTTTCCTCCCAACCAGTCATTTTTTGCATCAACACGCATTTCATTCGCTTTGCGAAGCATCCCTGAACCTCCTGTGTTTTGCCTGAACTTCAGTCAAATGTTAGCTATTTCCCTTCATACATGCGAATCACAAGTTTTCGCAGATCCTCGTCAGGAATCATTGCATAATTAGGATTTCTGCTGGGCGGACTCTTGCGCGAATTCAATATTACATCATCAAAATTTTTATAAAAATCTTCCGATGGCACACCGGCGTCTTTAAAGCAACCAGGAATCCTGAGTTCGCGCTGCAGTTTCCGTATCGCTTCAAGGAAATCATCTTTGCCAATCCGCTTCCCAAGATATTCAAGTTTTGCGGCAACCTCCGGATCTTTTGCATAGTATTCCATGACATACGGGAGGCCAATCCCAACTGCCAATCCGTGACCGATGTCATACCGACCGCAAACCGAGTGGCAGATGCCGTGATTCATCCCAAGACCGGTGTTGCTGAATGCAATTCCTGTCATACATTGAAAATTGTGCACTCTTTCCCGTGCACCTGGGTCTCCTGTCTTGTATGAAATAGGCAAATATTTGAACAATCCTTCCGCCGCACCGGCAGCCAAAACTTCCATAAAATCGTTATTGTTTTTTGCAATATAACTCTCGACCGCGTGTCCGACGGCATCCATGCCTGACTCTGCAACCACCTTCTGCGGCATGGACAGCGTAATTTCACCGTCCAAGATGGCGTAATCCGGCACAAATGCCTGGGTCCTGCCCGTTACTTTCATGTTTTCCTGCTTTACCGCCACGACCGACACCCAACTGACCTCCGACGCGGTGCCTGATGTGCTCGGTATGGCGATCAGTTTAATTGACTTTCTGGACTGAGGCAGCGACGCCTGCTCGAACGAGGTCACCAGATCCAGTTCAGGATATTCATAAAACAAACTCATTGCTTTGGCGGCATCGATGGCAGAACCGCCTCCCAGAGCAATAACGGAATCCGGGCGGAATTCCCGCATCGCGGCAATTCCCGCATTTACGCATTCAAGCGGAGCATTCACCGTAACTCCGGAAAAGACCTGGTTTTCACAACCAGATTCCTTCAAGATCGCCTGCGCTTTCGCTAAGGTTCCGTTTTTTTGCATAGAGCTGCCGCCGGTTACGATAAAGGCTCTCTTCAGGCCCAACGTCTTCAGGAAGCTTATCGATCCCATGCCGACCACGATCTTGTCACCGTGAAATCTCATTGCTTTTATCATAATTGCCTCATCCTTCAATATGATGTTTTAAGCTGCTCTTGCGCGCCACCTGACCGTGCTGCTGCATGCCGTGTCAGCACTGGCCACGATAAATCAATAAACTTGGCTGCACAGACACCGGAGCGCCTGCACAGCCAAGTTCTTAATGCGTAAAATTAAAAACGCTCCATCAATTTTTAACCATAATGAAGCGCATTATTTGCCGGTAATTGCGACTGCGTTTGTTTTAATAAATTTTGCCGTTTCTGGCAAGCAATATACTGCCACTACTGCCAGCAGATAATATCCCGCATTCAGAGCCAGTCCTGCAGATAATCCCATGTTCTCAGCCAGCAACCCAAGCAAATAAGGAGCCAGTAGAGCCATCACGCGGGCAACACCGCTATAGGCCAGACTGGTTCCGGACGCTCTTGCCTCCGCCGGAAACAATTCAGAAAGGTAGGCGGCAAAAATCCCAAAGCACCCCGTACTCGTAAAACCGAAGACCGGTCCAAAAAACAAGAGCATGGTAGGATCTTTAATGGACACATAAATGATTGTGGCAAAAAAAGCGGATCCCATCCCGGCTATGCAGGCCGTACGTCTTCCTTTTATATCAGCAAGCCACCCGAAAAACAGTATGCCGGCCACCGCTCCTGCATTCAAGAGCACCAAATACCCGCCCGACTTCACGACACTGAGTCCCCTCTCAGTGGCCAAAAAAGTGGGTATCCAGGCGACAGCGCCCCAATAGGCCATAAGCGCGAAACCCATAAAGAGGCAGGCGAATATCGTCGTGCGCAGATATTTGGGTGTAAAAAGAATGGCCATGGAAAATTGCGGCTTATCCCCTGTGTTCGCTTTCCGCCGTCTGGCATCGCGTACGTTCACCCATTCTGCCGGTTCCGGGAGAGCCCAACGAACCCAAAGAGCGAACAATGCCGGCAAGGCGCCTACAAAGAATAAGGCCCTCCAGCCAAGCGTTGGTACTACGAATATGCTAAGTAAGGCGGCGAAACCATAACCAATAGGCCATCCGGTATGCACCATGCTCGTTGCTTTTGCCCTTCTTTCTGCCGGCCAGTATTCAGATACCAATGCAGCTCCAATGCCCCATTCCGCTCCAAGTCCGAGACCGGTAATGGTCCTGAAGGTCAATAGTTGTTCATATGACTGGGCAAGTCCGCAGAGGCCGGTGAATATTGCATAAAAAATAATAGTAACCATGAGCACCCGTACACGGCCATAATAGTCCGCCAATACACCACCCACAAAACCGCCGACGGCGGCACCGGCTATAGTAGCGGTAAACAATAAACCTGCCTGACTCATGGAAAGATTGAATGCTACCTTAATAAGGGGCATGAGTATGGCCAGCGCCATCCAGTCCGCCGCATCCAACATCCATCCGCCGAAAGCTGCAACAAGACTTTTCCATCGTAATTTTTTCTGAACAGCAGGATCTTCCATCAGACAGCCTCCCTTCCCTCTTCCGCATTGGTTTAATATGTTACGTGATTGTAGAGTTTTGCATAAGACGTCGCAAGATTCTTTACTACATCTTGGTAAACCTCAAAATTTTTGCTGTATTTCGCATGATTGTCCCAGTTCGGCTGCAACTTATTTTCGATTTTGACGCACGTTTTAACAGCTTCAATTTCCGAACTAAACACCTCCTTTCCAACTCCTGCAAGAAGCGCTCCTCCGAAAGAAGAATCGTCGTTTTCGGGCCGTAATACCGGAACCCCTATTACGTCGCTCACAATCTGGCACCACAAATTGCTTTTCGCTCCTCCTCCGATTAATCTGACGTCCTTGATGTCCGGCATAATATCGTGCGTAATCTGGTAGCAATCTTTGAGACTATATGCAACTCCTTCCAGCACTGACCTGGCAAAATGTTTCCTCTCGTGAACCATGCCCATGCCGATGAAACTCGCTCGGAGCTTCGAATTATAATACGGGCAGCGTTCGCCGAGCAAATACGGATGATACATGAGTCCGAGAGCTCCAACCGGAACCTGGTCAGCAAGTTCGTCCATGAACTGGTAGATATTCCTATCATTCTTTTCGCAATTATTTTTTTCTTCTGAGAAAAAGTTATCGCGCAGCCAGCGGTAAGATGAGGCACACGTGTTGGTAGCCAAAGCGGTATACCATACATTTTCCACGACATGAGGGTACGTAAAAGATTTTGGATGAGGTTTAGGATATTTCGTAACCAGATTTATGTTTCCTGCCGTAGCAAGCTTGATGATCATTTGTCCGGGTTCTACTGCCCCGGCGCCGAAATCTTCAGCGGCAGTATCTGAGCAGCCTGCGACAACCGGCAATCCTTCAGGGAGGCCCGTTAGTTCCGCAGTTTGCCGGGTTACCTTTCCGACTACATCTCTTGATTTGAAAACCGGCGGCAATACTTCCACCGGGAGATCAATCATGGCACAAAGGTCTTTTGACCAACTGCGGAGGCGGGCATCATAGAGCAAGCTGCCTTGAGCATTAACATGATCTGTGCTCCAGTCACCAGTGAGAAATCCGCGGACATAATCTTTAACAAAAGATATTTTCGCTATTCTAGAGAATGCTTTGGGTTCATTTTCTTTTATCCATAAGAGCTGCGGCAGCGTCCAGGTTGGTGAAGGATACTGCATCCCTATGGAAAATATTTGTTCCCCGAAGTGCTTATTCAGCCAGTCAACTTGTTTGATGCTTCGCTGATCTGTCCACATGATGCATGGCCGGATTATCCGGTCGTCCCTATCGATCAAAACCGCATTGTGGGTAGAGGCCGTTACTGCCAAACTTGCCAATCTTCGCCCTTTATTTTGACACTGATCCAAACATCTTTTGACTGTTTCGATCAGAACTTTTATCCAATCAGCCGGATTCTGTTCACTCCATCCCGGATGAGGATAATGGGTGACGTATTCTGTGTACGCCTTTCCCAATACTGTTCCCATGGCATCAATAACGGTTACTTTACATCCTCCGGTGCCAAAATCTATGCCCATCAGTTCAGGCAGCACTTTTCCCTCCCCCTCATCCCTGTCTGGACAAACGGATAAAACTCAGATCAAAGGTCAAACCGGCCACATGTATATTTTTTTCGAGAAGGACATTGCAATGGTAAATCATCTCTTACGCCGATGTTCTTCACAACAGAGACGCGAGCAATTCCGCAATATGCAGTACTTCTATATTCTTGTCTTTTGCCGCTCTGCCCAACTGATCCTTGCATGTCGAACAGGTCGTAACAAGCGTGTCAAACTCGAGCACGTTTTGGCGAATATGGTCAATCTGATACGATGCAACCGCATCTGCAGCAGCGGCATCCACGAAACGCGTGCCGCCGCAGCCACCGCAGCACAGCGATTCCGGGACTCTGAGCGTTTTGTCGACTAAATTTTCCGCATTGAACATATCTATTGCCATGCCGGGAATGTGTCGTAATAAATTCGTCGTAGGATCAAAGCGTCCGAGGCTCCTCGCCATTCGGCAGGGGCTCTGTACGCGAATTTTCATTTCCCGCTGGTTTTTGACCATTATCTTTTTATTTTCCTTGATGAGGTCGGCAAAATAATCGGCGAAATTGACTATTTCAACAGTGCCGGTTTTTCCCATCTCCCGAAATGAGGCATTCATCCAATACGCACACGTCGGGCAGATGGTGACCACTTTTTTTGCGCCCGTATCAAGGATTATGTGCATTAACTTTTCTGCGTGAGCAGAAAACTCCTTGCTGAAACCAAGCTCTTTGAGCGGCGCGGCGCAGCAATCCGTTCCGGCTAACGTGGTATAATTGACATCTGCCATATTCAGGATCTTAAGCGCGGATTCTAATATATTGTGTTCCTTGTACAAGGCAGTACATCCCGGAAAGAACGCGACTGAAGCTGTTTTTGTTACGCGCCCTCCGTTAAAACGTTCAGATTGGATCTTATCGCCGAAAGGATTTCCATGTTTCAGAAAGTTGTTCTTTACTACCGCCGCTTCCTCGCAAACTCCTCCCGCTGCTACAAACTTTTCCCGAGCAGCCAGAATAACTTCGGGGAGATTCTGCTGTGTAATGCATGATTCGTAGCAGGCGCCGCAGAGCGTACAGTTGGCGATCAGGTTTTTATGTGATTCATTGCCGGCCGCCACGAGGCCCTGCTCGTTTGCATAAATATTTAAAGCCAATCCGCGCGGCGCTCCCGATTCTTTCGCCGTTGCATTCCCAACGGGGCATACATGACGGCACATCACGCAAAAACGGCAGTTATTCAGTGTCTCTTTGTATAATGCTTGATCCATCACCTTGCTCCTCTATAATTTGAAACCAAGTTTGCCCGGGTTCATGATATTGTTCGGATCCAGCTGCTTTTTGATGCCTTCCAATACTTCGAAACCACAGCCATACTGACGACGCATAAATGGTCCCAATTTCAGGCCAATGCCGTGATGTTCATTGACAACGCCGCCATGCTTCAGAGCCGCGTTGATGCCGGTGCTCCATATGTTATAGTAAAGACGTGCAGCTTCATGAGCATCAGCCGGAGGCTCATCAATGAAAAAACGTGCATAAACCATTGCCCCCCATGCGTACCAGTGGGAGAAATGGCCGGTAAATCGAGCATTCCATTTGGCATATTTGCCTTCGATTTCTTCCTTCATGTGATAGTAAAGCGGTAAAATTTCCTTGAAAGTCGTTACGCTGTCCATCGTGCCGAATGCGCTGGGGAGATGAGGAGTTAAGGGCGGATAGTAGAAGTCATACCGATGATCCCACCAATGCTGACCGGGTTCTTCTCCTAAATCTTTTGCACCTAGATTTTGGCAAATTTTTAACGTCTCCTTTTTCTCAGACTCCAGCATATCGCCTCTCCGGCCCTCGAATCCCAGTATAAGGACGTTGCCCGCAAGTTTCATGCCCAGCACTCTGTTGACAAAAGATTTGGTTGAGGGATCATCATACAGGCGAATAACCGCAGGTCTTAATCCTGCCAGCATAATTTGACGTCCGGCGTCCATGCCGCTTTCCAAATTATCAAACAAGAGGCACCGAAAAGACCGTTCTGTCGGTTTGTCTATGATCTTTACCCGCGCTTTCGTGATAACTCCCAGGGTGCCTTCGGAACCGATAAACAGCTGTGTCGTTTCCGGTCCGGTGGCGTTTCGAGGCACCGGTATGCTTTCGAAAATCGTCCCCGAGGGCAGAACGACTTCCAATCCCAGCACAAGGTCTTCGATCTTTCCATACTTCGTCGACATTACGCCTGAACCTCGTGCCGCGATGCATCCGCCTACCGAGGCGCTGTACATGGAAGCAGGATAGTGCGGGAAGGAAAGCTCCTGCTTGTTGAGTGCCCGTTCGAAATTGACGAGAAGCGCACCCGCCTCTACGGTCGCCACCTGCGATTGTTCGTCAATGTCAAGGATTATATTCATGCGCTTGAGGTCAATTATGATCCCGCCGCAAATCGCCAGACCGCCACCCTGCGTTCCGGAACCACCCGCGATTGGAATTACCGGCACCCGATATTCCGTGGCTAACTGTATGATGTCAGAAATCTGTGCGGCGCTGTTGGGTCGCACAATCAGGTCCGGCATGCTCGGCTGTTTGGCCCTGTCTAGCCACATGGCGGGAACCCAGGAGACATCTGTTGAATAAGCCACGCGATCGGCCTGCTTATCTGTTATGTTATCGTCGCCGACAATTTCTCCCAATCTGGCGTACAGCATGTCATATACGTAACTGTTGAACACGAATCATCCCTCCCAGGAGTGTAGTAATGACAAATAAAAATTAACCAGTAGAATAGTTCGCTTAAAATACAATTGCCGCAAACTGCTCGACAAAAAGCATCGATTGCTAATATTTTTTACATTGCAGCGCCCGTTCTATTCTTTTGATAGCATCGTAGCCTTTTTCTTTTTTTCGCAAAGCGACATACACGTACAGCGTATCGATTATGCTCAATTGAGCGATTCGCGAGGCAAGAGCCAATATTCGATACCTCGTTTCCTGTGAAGCGGTGTATAAATGAATGTCGGAATACTTCAAGACGGGTGATTTGCCGTAGTTGGTAATGCAAATTGTGGTTGCACCGCATTCTTTTGCGATTTGCAATGCCTCTGCAATGTCCTTCGAAGAACCGGAATGTGAAATGCCGATAGCTACATCTTCCGGAGTAAGGTGGGATGCTACGATAACCTGCATATGATTATCACAATAGGCCGCGCACTCAACGCCAGTCCGTAAAAACTTATGCTGAGCATCCATAGCTACAGGAGCCGAATTGCCAAGCCCAAAGACTACGATCTTCCTCGCGCGGAGGATGGCTTCCGCTGCTTTTTCTACCTCAGCAACATCCAAAACATCTCTGGTATGAGAGAGTGTTTGGATAACACTTTGGAATATCTTGCTCAATACTTCGGGGATTTTATCACTTTCAGTTATTTCTTCATGAATGCTTTGCAGAGGCGAGATCATCTCTTGCGCAAAAGCAATTTTTAAATCTTGATAGCCCTTAAATCCCAGTTTTCTTGCAAAACGAACCACGGTCGCTTCGCTGACGTCGGCTTTCTCAGCTAGTTCCGTAATTGTCAGATGTACAATTTCCTGGGAATTTTCTTTCAAGAGATTGGCAATCCTCTTTTCTGCCGTGCCTAAAATACTATAAACGGATTGAATTCGCAGAGAAGTGCTTGAAATAGTGTCCACAGCATTGGTAATTGGAATGACTTTCCTTCTCATAAGATCACCAGCCTTATTTTTTTATCGCGAGACGAGATGCAAGTTAATGAAAATTATTTTCACTTTTTATTAATATTTAATGAAAATATCCTACATAATAGTACAAACAATGTCAAGCATTAATAAAATGCCTAAAGACAGGAATTGCCTCTTAGGCCTAGACGCTCTGATCAGTTGTTTTATTGTTATTTGTTTTTCATTTCTGTCAACATTGGTTACTCTATTTTCTGCCTTTTATATCAAAAAAAAATCGGAATTCTGCCACCATCCTTACGGGCATGTGAAAAACAAAAAAATCGTATTTATTCAATACGATTTTAGTGTTTTAGATCGGTTGTGGGTTTGAAATTTCTGACTTAGGAGTTAAAACACGCGACTTGTTTCAGATCAAGAATAACGTCCGCCTTTTTGACTCATCTGATGTCCTGGTGATATGCCTGGATTGATTTTACATCTCCAATCCCCTTTTTTTCGATATGCTCCCTGATGCCTTCAGCCGCTGCTTTAAAGGCAGCGGTTGTGGTGATATATGGTATTTTATACTTAATCGCCGTTTTTCTTATATAGGAATCATCATACATGCCGCCTTTTCCGACCGGCGTATTCACTACAAGATGTATTTCCTTGTTATGCAGGGCGTCAAGAATATTAGGACGACCTTCGTACACTTTTTTGATATGTGTCGAAGGAACGCCGTTTTGCACGAGAAACGTATGGGTGTTCCCGGTCGCCAGAATCTTGAAACCGCACGTATGCAGCGTTTGCGCCGCCCCGAGTATGTCATTTTTATCCCGGTCGTTAACCGTTATGAGCACGCTTCCTTCGAGAGGAAGTTTTTGCCCTGCCGCTTCCTGGGACTTGAAGAACGCAAGCCCGAACGAATCGGCAATTCCGAGAACTTCGCCGGTGGATTTCATTTCCGGCCCCAGAGTCGGGTCAACTTCGGGAAACATATTAAATGGGAATACAGATTCTTTTATACCCACATGAGTATACGTTTTAGTGCTCAGCGCCATCTGGCTGAGCTTTTTGCCGAGCATAAGCTGAGTGGCGATGCGTGCCATCTGTACTCCGGTCACTTTAGATACAAGAGGAACGGTTCTGCTGGCTCGGGGGTTCGCTTCGAGAATATATACGACGTCCTTCGCTATCGCATACTGAATATTCATAAGCCCCACGACCTTCAATTCTATGGCGAGTGATCTGGTGTATTTCTGAATAGTTCTGATATGCTTTTCAGAAAGCGTGCGGGGAGGGATTACGCAGGCGCTGTCTCCGGAATGAATCCCGGCCAGCTCGATATGCTCCATAATGGACGGTACAAATGCGTCCTCACCGTCCGCGATCGCGTCCGCCTCAGCTTCTATTGCGTCTTCGAGAAACTTGTCGATCAGAACCGGCCGGCCGGGCGAAATATCAATGGCGGCATTTATGTATGCCGTAAGCATGGCATCGTCATACACAACCTCCATGCCTCTCCCGCCCAGAACGTACGACGGCCGCACCATGAGCGGGTAGCCGATCCGTCGGGCCGCTGTAAGCGCTTCCTCAAGCGTAACTGCGGTATCACTTTCCGGTTGCGGTATCCCGAGTTTCTGGACAACGTTTTTGAAGCGTTTTCTGTCTTCCGCTAGGTCGATACTTTCAGTGGACGTGCCGAGTATCTTTACCCCGGCCTCTTCAAGTTCTTTGGCGATATTAAGCGGCGTCTGACCGCCGAACTGGACAATGACGCCGGTCGGCTTTTCATGTTGGTAAATACTCAGGACATCTTCCACGGTAAGCGGCTCAAAATAGAGCTTGTTGGACGTGTCATAATCGGTGGAGACTGTTTCCGGATTGCAGTTGACCATGATCGACTCAAAGCCCTCATCCCGCAATGCAAAAGCGGCATGGACACAGGTATAGTCGAACTCGATCCCCTGCCCGATTCTGTTCGGTCCTCCTCCTAGAATCATCACCTTGGGCTTGTCGCTGACCTTTACTTCGTTCGGTGCGTTATACGTTGAGTAGTAATACGCCGCGTCCGCGCCGCTGACCGGCACTGCACACCATGCTTCGGTTTTCCCGAGTGAAATTCTTCGGTCTCTTATATTCTTTTCAGAAACATCGAGTATTTGCGCAAGGTATCTGTCCGAGAAGCCGTCCTCTTTTGCCCTGATGAGAAGATTATCCGGAAGCGTTTTCCCCTTATACCTCAAAATTTGATCTTCAAGCCCCACCAATTCTTTCATCTGGTTGAGGAACCAGTGTTTGATTTTTGTTTTTTGAAACAAGTCATCAACAGACGCGCCTTTTCGCAGCGCCTCATACAAAATGAACTGCCGCTCTGAAGACGGTTCTTTGAGCAAAGCCATAAGTTCATTCAGGGAGAGCTGGTTGAAGTTTTTAGCGAAACCCAGGCCATAGCGCTTGTTTTCCAGGGATCGGATCGCCTTTTGAAATGCTTCCTTGTAGGTTTTGCCGATGCTCATGACTTCTCCCACGGCCTTCATCTGCGTTCCAAGCTTGTCCTCCGCTTCCTTGAATTTTTCAAATGCCCATCGCGCGAACTTAATGACGACATAATCCCCTGAAGGAGTGTATTTATCGAGCGTGCCGCTTCGATAATAGGGAATGTCCTTCAAGGTGCTGCCGCCGGCGAGTTTGGCGGAGATAAGTGCTATGGGGAACCCTGTTGCCTTGGAAGCGAGTGCGGACGAACGCGATGTCCTTGGATTTATTTCGATGACGACAATTCGGCCGTCAGCCGGATTGTGTGCGAACTGAATGTTTGTACCGCCGATGACTTGTATTGCTTCGACAATCCTATACGAGTATTCTTGCAGCTTCTTTTGCAGGTTTTCTGAAATGGTGAGCATGGGGGCAGCGCAGAATGAATCGCCGGTGTGGACACCCATGGGGTCGATGTTTTCGATAAAACAGACCGTAATCATGATATTGTCCGCGTCCCGCACCACCTCGAGTTCCAGTTCCTCCCATCCGATCACCGATTCCTCGATCAGCACCTGGCCGATAAGGCTGGCGGAAATACCCCTGCTTACAATCGTGTTGAGTTCCTCCTTGTTGTACGCGATGCCGCCGCCGGTTCCACCCATCGTATATGCAGGTCTGATAATAACAGGAAATCCAAGCCGTTCAGCAATCTGAAGCGCTTCCTCATAGGAATAGGCGAGAGCACTTTCGGGCATGGGAATGCCGAGTTTATTCATCGTTTTTTTGAATTCATTTCTATCCTCGCCACGCTCAATGGCGTCCGCCTGAACACCGATGATGCGCACGCCGTATTTTTCGAGAATACCCCGTTTCGAGAGTTCTGCGGAAAGATTCAATCCGGTCTGTCCGCCGAGATTTGACAGCAGTCCTTCCGGCCGTTCTTTTTTTATTATCTTTTCGAGCACTTCAATCGTAAGCGGTTCCACATACGTCGCGTCCGCCATGCCGGGGTCGGTCATGATGGTTGCGGGATTGGAATTGACCAGAACAATCTTATACCCGGCAGCCCGAAGCGCTTTGCAGGCCTGGGTTCCGGAATAATCAAATTCACACGCCTGACCAATAATAATGGGGCCCGAACCGATAATGAGAACTTTATTGATGCCGTCAATTTTTTCCAATGGTTTCATAAGGAGGGGTTCCTATCAAGTGGGATTTTGTAAGTGATACTAATTAAATATATGATCAGAGTCAAGTAAAACTTAATTCAATCTTAATTATGCAAACTCAAACTTTTCGGTTTTATATGTGAGAACACTAGGGATGCCGTCAATTGCTGGTAATTTTTATATTGTTTTGTCGGATTCAACTTTAAAAAACAGAAATATGCCTATGGAATTGCTATACTGAAAAAAATTTTACGATGGTATTTGATGCAATTTTGATGGAATGTTTGTCAGAAAATTGCCGATCAGCATCTGGTACATTGCTTTGATGACAGGTATGTTGTTATTAAGAAACTTCTCGTTTTTTAGTCAAAATATCTGATATTTCTTGTTCCGTGTAGAGTCTGCCTTTGCCCACACCAGGGCAATACGGTGAAACTTCCTTCTCCCAGGTGGTTGTGTTCATATTTTCATTCCAGAACGGCCAGGTTCGGCACTGCCAGGGGCGGGCTTCATATACGGAACAACGGTTGCTTTCGAAAAAGGGACAGTCCTTGCCAGTATATTTCAACTCATACATACCATCGGTTTTTCTGGTGTATCGTTCGGTAAATTCTGTGGTGGAGATATTGAAGTGGACGGCAAGGCGTTTCCGGTCCCCGAAAGACAGATACACGTAACCGTATTTCCCGCGTGTTACGCAGCATTTTCCGTCTCCCTGGCATTCAAATCTGATGCCGTCCTTGTAAAAACGACGTCCCCTGCTCACGGTAATCGTCTTTTACTCCTTTTCGATGGTCGCTGTCAGGGAAAACGATACCAGCTGGTCCCAGTGCAGTTCTGCCTGTTCGAAGGGCTCCACGCTGCAAAGCGCCATGCCGCTGCGATGCGCCTCCAGCATGATGTTTTCGCATGTGGTCCTGTCGAATTTGAATACCTGCATAAGGACTTTTACCACGTGTTCCATGGAATTCACATCATCGTTATGGAGGATAACTTTATACAACGGAATGAATGTTGCGTACCGTTCGATAATTGTTCCGGGTTTGGTTTCTGGAGGCATAGTCATGTTGGCAAGAGCGTGTTGATTATCCCGTACGATTCAGGTTGTTTTACCGCAGGATGCAAGCAATTTGAAATTATCATAGATGCGCATTATGATAAATTATCAAACTGCTGTTATGTCAATACAACACCAAACTTCCTGCGGATTATTGACGATGAATGCCTGCAAGAAGCGTTTTTTCGTGTTTATAAAAAACCTTGCGGAAGTGATAACCGTAAATTGAAAGCGTAATGGCAAGCGGAAGTAATTTTGGTTTCCGAAGCGTGGACCATATCACCAGTTTCCAGTAATGGAACCGTTCTCTTCCCACAACACCGAGCTGAATGCTGGATTTTACGATGGCAACGAGGTGGTTCATCCGGAGATCAAATTTAGTCGTCGCCTTCCCCGGTCGATACTCTCTCAAAAATTGCGTTGTTCTTGCATAGAAGTGTTTTGGAGAGTAAATAGTGCGGAGGATTTTCCGATATCCTTCAATTAGGTGTTCAAGGTTCATTTTGGGGATAAAGTTGATTGAGAAGTCGGTATTGTCTCCGGTGGCGGACTTAATGAGCCTCCCTTCCTGCTTGAGGCGATGATACAGTTTGGTTCCGTGAGGAGCATTCAGAAGCCCTACCATGGCTGTTACGATTCCGCTTTCCTGGATAAATGCCGTCAATCGATCAAATATCGCAGCCGGGTCCTTGTCGAACCCTACGATGAAACCGGCCTGGACTTCAAGGCCGGCTTTCTGGATCTTTTTTACGCTTGCGATCAGATCACGGTTCCGGTTCTGGAGCTTGCTGCATTCGGCAAGGCTTTCTTCGTTTGGGGACTCAATGCCAATGAAAACCTGGTTGAACTGGGCCTTGACCATGAGCTCCATAAGCTCCTCATCGTCGGCAAGATTAATGGAAACTTCGGTATACAGGGAGAATGGATACTTTCTTTTTTCCATCCACGCTATGATCGCAGGCAGAATCTCCCGCTTCAGCTTCCCTTTGTTTCCGATAAAATTATCATCAACGATAAAGACACTGCTTCTCCAGCCATGCGTGTAAAGAGATTCAAGTTCGGCAATCAACTGGGCGCTGTCCTTGGTCCGGGGCGTTCGTCCGTACAACACCGTGATATTGCAAAAATCGCAGTCAAAAGGACAGCCGCGGGAATATTGAATATTCATGGACGCGTATTTTTTCATTTTTACAAGATCAAATCGCGGCAACGGCGTGGTGTGCATATCGGACCATTGTGGAGATGTGTATATATGCTTTGGATTCCCGTTTCTCAGATCTTCCAGAAACAGCGGGAGTGTAATCTCCGCTTCGTTCAGAACCAGATGATCCACATTTTCGAACTCTTCCGGGCAGGAAGTGAACATCGGACCGCCTGCTATTATTTTGACCCCTAAAGCCTTGCACCGGGCAATAACCGACAGAGTGGATTCCTTCTGAATGGACATAGCGCTCAGAAAGACATAATCCGCCCACTGCAGATCTGCGTCAGAAAGGCGCTCCACGTTCATGTCGACGAGGCGCAGTTGCCAATTGGCGGGAAGCATTGCGGCAACGGTTATCAGTCCGAGCGGTGGAAGACTTGCTTTTTTCGAAATAAACTTAAGGGCGTATTGAAAGCTCCAGAATGTGGTCGGATTTTTTGGATATACCAATAATATCTTCACCGGAATCTCCTTTGCCCGAGCAAAACGGTTCCTTTGCTGGTTCATTCTTGTTCGACCAGGACAAAAAACAGCAAATCATAGATTATCCAAGATTTATTCAATATGCAAGCAAAATTTTGTCCATGCGGGCAAGTACAAAGACAAATCGTGCTGTTTGTTGTAACTTTGTTCGTACTCTGGTTCGCTTTGCAGAAATGAGTGGAGTCTCCTCCGGCAGGAAACGGAGGCTCTATCGATAACCGTGACCTCTCGAGACTTGCTTGTCAGATAGCCGAGAGATCCATAAAGCAGGGATTAATGTCCGTTTTTAATGAATGGCTGTCCTGCATTGGGATGCCATCATTGGTAAAAAGATTCCAACTGTTCGACAGCCATTAGAACAATTAGTCTTCCGGTTTTTCCTCCGCAACCGAAACGGAAAACCGCTCGCGAAGTTCTGTACCAACGCGTGTCAGCTTCCCGGTTTGGACATCGATAGGACACCAGAGGGTGCGAGCGCGTGCCAGCAGGCGCCGGTCGTCAGCGCGTAGTATTTCGGTGAATCGCTCAAAGGTGCGGGCAGTGGCTGTACCGACCCAGGTCCTGGCCATAATATCATCGCCCAACCTTGCAGCATGTTTGTAGTCTATTTCGTGCCTGACAACGAACCAGGAGACCTCAGCCTGCTGTGCTGCAGTCGCTGCGGTTTTCCAGTGGGCCGTGGCGACATCCTGAATCCATCGTATGTAAACGACATTATTGACGTGGCCGTGTTCGTCAATGTCTGCCGCAGAGATAGGAATAGACAGTTCAAAACGTTCTGATGAATGATCTGATGAAGTCACTTCGTATAATCCCTCTCCTTATAAATACGGCAGGATCGTGATCCGCAGAAAGAAACAATCGAAAGGTGCGCCGCTACGTGGCAGTGTTTTTCATAGGAATTTTCAGTTTCTGTCCAACACGCAAAATTTTCCCTTTGCGCAGATTGTTTATTTCAACAATTCTTTGCAAGCTCGTCCTGTATCGGATTGCAATGGTCGACAAGGTCTCGCCGCGACGCACGCGGTGAAATACATATTCCACTTTCGGCGGCGACCATGTGGCGAATGTGGCAAGATTGGCAAGCAGCGCTTCCCCTTTCCCCGGCGGCACCTTGAGAGAGTAGGACATGTTCGGCGTCGCGCTGTGCCGGAGCTCGGGATTTAAGGCAATGAGGTCTTCCACGTCGATGCTCAGCTTTTCCGCAATGGATTTCAAGTGGATGGATTTTTCGACGGTCACAGTTTCATACGGCAGCGGATGGTAGGGTTCTTCCAAAGTAAATCCATACCGCGCTGGATCTTTAATAATGGCCAGGACCGCAAGGAATCTTGGGAAATAGCGTGCTGTTTCGCGGGGAAGCCGTTCATAGAAGTCCCAGAAATTGTCAAGGTAGTCCATCTTCTGGTTTCTAATCGCCCGCGCGACCGAACCTTCGCCGCAATTATAAGCCGCCAAGACCGTTGCCCAATCGCCGAACATCTCGTGAAGTTCATTAAAATAAGCGATGGCCGCCTCTGTTGATTTTGCAGGGTCGAGCCTCTCGTCAATCCAAGCATTTCTCTTCAGGCCAAACTTATATCCGGTTGAGGGAATAAATTGCCAGAGACCAAAGGCCCGTGCGCGAGAGAGTGCCCTTACTTTGAATCCGCTCTCGATAAGTGGCAACCAGGACAATTCTTCCGGAAATCCGGCCTGCTTCAATGCCTTGACCATTTCACCCCGGTAGAGGCCTGACCGTTTATACGATTCCAGGAAAAAGCTGCGTTCCTGGGTCTGAAATGAAAGGATTTCACGTTCCACATGATGATTGATGGTCATGGGAATCGCGTCGTGAGTCCCCTTTACCGTGGTATATCGTGATATATACAGTTCGGCGATTCTCTTGGAAATCAAAAAGCGAAGATCTTCCTTCTGTTGGCTAAATTTTTGATTGTTGCCGGGGACTTTCAGGAGCAGAGCATAGGACTGATCGAGGGCCTCGATGGCCTGGTCCCTGTCCCCGTCTTCCCAGTATTCCTGCGCCGTTTCTGTAAGCTCCAAGGCAGTGTCCAGTATTGCCTGGTCTTCGTCTCCGTTTTCCTTTTTTGCATCGGCCGCCGGTTCCTGAGAACCGGACGCCGCTGCCTCGACCGTTTCTTTTGTCTGGGTCGGAAGTTCCGTGCGCACTTCGTTCTTCGGGTCAAGCACAGGTCGGGTCAAATACGAGCACCCATTTATAAAAAAGAGCAATAAGAAATAAAAAAAAGTCCGGGGGAGAAATGTGATTTTCATAAGTAACGCGATGATAAACTAAAGAAGACAAAAATGCAACCCAAAAACCAGAACTTATTTACCCATCGCCCATCAAAGCATCACAGCGCATATCTTAATTGACAGGGAGAGACACGACATATTATAGTATGACTACAATCTGCTATTGCCCGTTGACCCGAAACTCTTTATGCCCCTTTTGACTGACCGTACATGAACCATTTCATTCTGAGTATTTTTTTTCGGACTGTTCTTATTGTCGCTGTCGTAACGCTGCAAGCGTGCTCTGTGTCGCATCCGCGCAATACCGGTCATCAGACGACCGAACCGGGCAAACCATTAGTTCGTGCTGCCGGTCTGGAACAGAATATACACGCCCTTATCAATAACGAACGGAAAAAAAATGGCCTGCCACCGTTGGATTGGAATCCGGCGTTGACCGACGCCGCGAGAAAGCATAGTCGTGATATGGCTCTGCGAAACTACTTTGCCCACACCTCTCCGGAGGGGCACGATTTTTTATACCGGTATAAGCAAGCGGGGTATACGTGCGCGATCAAAACAGGCAGAACCATATACCGTGGAGCTGAAAACATAGCATTGAACAACCTGTACGATTCGGTCACCATGGTAAATGGACGAGCATTCTATGATTGGAATTCGGAGCAACGGATCGCTGAAACGACAGTCAAGGGTTGGATGGAAAGTCCAGGTCACAGGCAGAATATTCTTACACCGTACTTCCTCTCTGAAGGCATCGGTGTGGTTATTGCTCCGGATGACAGGATATACATAACGCAGAACTTTTGCTGAATCCGTTTTAGGAGTCTCTCAGAAACCAATTCTCCCTCTCGTATTATCCCTTCCAGGCAATGAAATCTATTTCCACGCCAACATCCTTCGGAAGCCGTGATACTTCAACCGTAACACGGGCAGGCGGATCAGTCGGGAAATAACTGCCGTAGACCTCGTTCACAGATGAGAAATCAGACATGCTTTTAAGATAGATGGTGGTTCTAACTACTTGAGACATGCTGCTGCCGGCCGCAATAAGAATGGCCGTGGCATTTTCCATAATCTGTCCTGTTTGCAGTTTAATATCACCCGGCAGGATGCTGTTCGTTTTTGGGTCAATCGGTATCTGGCCAGAAACAAACACAAATCCTCCTGCCTCAACAGCTTGGGAATAAGGCCCGATTGCCTGGGGAGCATCAGAGGTTCTTATCACCGTCCTCCTCAAAGTTACCTCCAGCAAATTCTTGATTAATTAGATTATCTTATTGTTTTATTTAATATTTTACAATATAAAGTAAACCTTTAATATTTCCACGCTGTCGTTTTATCCTGACTTCACTCTTTTTACCTGCATTACGCCGGAGATGGACTCTATGTTGCCGATAACTCTGTTTAGATGTTCAATATCGCTTACGTCTATAGTAAATAAAAGAAGTGCTTCCCTGTTTTCATTCACGGTCACTTCAGCGTGGGTAATATTCGCCTCAGAGGCGCTTATGGACGAAGATACGCTGGCAAGAATGCCGGGACGATCCTCGGACCTTACCGCGATTTTCACGGCATGCGCGGACGGTTTAAAATCACCCCAGGACACGTCTACAAGTCGTTCCTTATCGAATGTAAGCTCTCCGATGTTAGGGCAGTCTGACGTGTGAATAGACACTCCCCTGCCCCTGGTAATAAATCCGATTACCTTGTCTCCTGGAACCGGATTACAGCATTTCGAAAGGTGAATCAGCATATTGTCCATGCCGCTGATTTTCATGCTGCCGCTTGAAATTTTTTGGGACCTGCCGGTTACTTTCCTGGGAAGCGGTTCAAGATGGACCTTCTCAGGCGCCAGCTTGTTTGCCACCAGATGTGCCGACACCTTGCCGTACCCTATGGCAGCGAGAAGGTCGTCAAGCCCATTATGGGACATTTCATTGGCAATTTTAACGATATCATCAGATTTGAGAATTTTTGCCGGTTGCAAATCATGCTTGCGAAGATCTTTTTCGAGGAGTTCACGTCCGAGCAGGATGCTTCTCCGCCGTTCTTCAGCCTTGAGCCATGCCTTAATTCGGGTGCGCGCTTTTGAGGTTTTTACAAACTTAAGCCAATCTCTGCTTGGAACATGTCCCGTCTGGGTCACAACCTCGATTTTATCACCGTTCTGCAGAACATGTTTAAGAGGCACAATTTTGCCGTTTACCTTGGCCCCCACGCATTGATGGCCAATGTCCGTATGGACACTGTAAGCAAAGTCCACCGGCGTTGATCCCTGCGGCAATTCTTTTACATCACCCCGCGGAGTAAAGACATAGACCACATCCGGAAACAGGTCGCCTTTTACCGTTTCCATAAACTCTCTGGCATCGGGCAGGTCACGCTGCCATTCTAAAAGCTGTCTGAGCCATGCAAATTGCTGCTCTTCTCGCTGGCTGATGGGAGAGCGTTCTTTGTAGCGCCAATGAGCGGCAATACCTTCTTCTGCCAGCCGATGCATCTCTTCCGTGCGAATTTGAAACTCTACCCGCTCTCCTTTCGGGCCGATTACGGTGGTGTGAAGGGATTGATAGAGATTGGACTTCGGCACGCCGATAAAATCCTTGAAACGTCCCGGTACAGGCGTCCAGAACGAGTGGATAAGGCCGAGGATGGCATAACAATTGACCTTGGTATCCGTAATGATACGGATGGCAATCAGATCATAAACATCCTCAAACGATATCCCCTGCTTCTGCATTTTCGAGTAAATCCCGTAGAAGTGTTTGGGCCTGCCTTTTACCTCTCCCTTGTATTCATGCTCGGCAAGGCGTCGTTTTACCACTTCTATCAGCTCGTTGACGTATGCCTCCCGTTCAATGCGCCGCTTGGTAACTTTCTGGACGAGATCGTTGTATTCATCAGGGTAAAGATACTTGAAAGAGAGGTCTTCCAGCTCGATTTTAATTTTGGAAATACCGAGACGGTTGGCAAGAGGAGCATAAATATCAAGGGTTTCCTGGGCAATGCGTTTCTGCTTTTCCGGAGGAAGGAACTTGAGTGTGCGCATGTTGTGAAGCCGGTCGGCTAATTTTATCAGAATCACCCGGATGTCATTGGCCATAGCCACAATCATTTTGCGGAAATTCTCCGCCTCGCGCTGCTCGCGGCTCTGGAGTTCCATCCGGCTGAGTTTGGTCATGCCGTCCACAAGACCCGCGACTTCATCGCCGAACACTGATCGAACTTCTTCCGTTGTGGCGGATGTATCTTCAATGGTATCGTGCAGGAGACCCGCGGCAACGGTCACGGCATCGAGTTTTAAATCAGCAAGGATGGCAGCAACTTCTATAGGATGATTGAGGTAGGATTCGCCTGAAAGCCTGGTTTGGCCCTGATGTGCTCTTGCCGAAAAGATGTAGGCACGGCGCAGCAAATCAACATCCGTGTCTGGATGGTGATTCTGCAAGCGTTCAACAATATCTTCAAGACGAACTGCCGGCATAGTACATACCTGAAAAAACTTTGCGGTTTAAAAAGGCCGATGTTGCAGCCGGAGAGCATGGATGTGCGACGCTGAGAATAGTTTATTACCAAACGTCGCGTTCCTCCCGATTGCACTGCACAAATGCAGCGCATCCCTAAGAAAACTACTTTTCAGTCTTGATGTCCTTTATGTCCAGTTCCAGCGATGTTTTTCCATTCCAGACGTTCAGCCTTGGCGTAAAAACCGCAGCAAGCCGTGACCCGTTCCATACCTGTTTACCCAGAAGATCTCCCTGATTGAAGGCGATTGCTTCAAAAAATGCCCCTTGTTGTCGGAGCTTTAGTTTGAGATGATT
The DNA here is from genome assembly GCA_963663225.1 of Nitrospirota bacterium. GTDB lineage: Bacteria > Nitrospirota > UBA9217 > UBA9217 > UBA9217 > JBAZLV01. Next base: position 2,861,356 of record OY760142.1, read on the forward strand.
GCTGCCGACTATTCTCGACGCAACCACCTCAAGGCCTCGAGCGCCAAGCCTCGCCTCCGGGTTCCCTTGTCCAAAAGGGGCCATCCGTTCAATTTGGCGTACCAGATCGCTATTGATCTCTTCGGGTGCCACTCCGGCGTCGACAAGCAATGTTCGGGTAAATCCTTGTGTCCCGACTTGTTTCAAAACAAGAGAGCCCAGCCGGTCGCGAAATTGAGGAATATTCTCTTTCGCTATAGTAAATCCAGCGGCAACTTTGTGGCCGCCGAAATTTATAAGCAAATCCGAACATGACACGAGGCCGGCATAGAGATCAAAACCGGGTATGCTCCGGGCAGATCCTTTACCGACTCCGTCCTTCAAACAAATAAGCGCCGTCGGGCGGTAAAATTCTTCAACGATCCGTGAGGCAACAATGCCGATAACGCCCGGATGCCAATCCTCAGAGCACAGCACCAGCGCTCCTGTGGCATCAATATCCATCTGATGGCAAAGCCGGCGGGCGGCCTCCCTGATGTTCTCTTCAACAGACTGGCGCTCCCGATTAATCCCGTCGAGGTCAGACGCAAGACTGAGCGCCTCCTCCGGAGAGTCCGTCGTAAGGAGACGAACCGACATGTCCGCCCGCTCTAGCCTGCCGCCGGCATTCAGCCGAGGTGCAATGCTGAAGCCCACAGATCCCGTACTGATTTTTTTGCCATCAAGACCGGAAACACGCTTCAACGCTGCTATGCCCGGCCTCTGTTTTTCTGCACCGGACGACAGCAACTCCAATCCGTGTTTGACAAGGAGCCGATTTTCTCCCGTTATTTTTCCGACGTCTGCCACAGTACCGAGCGTTACAAGGTCAAGGTATGTCTGTAATTGAGCATCATCCGAGGTCGCTTCCAAAAGCCCCTGCGCCAGTTTAAATGCGACACCCACGCCGGTAAGGCATCCAACCTGCTCCCGAATTTCCGGAGTGACCCCATCATCCAGCAGCGACGGGTGCAAAACAGCATATGCTTCAGGAAAAACAGGTGCTTGAGAATTGCCGCAACCGCTTCCGTCGTCCTGGTTTTTAAATTCATGATGATCAGTGATAATAAGGTCGATTCCCAGGGAACGGGCAGCCTCAGCTTCGCGGCTGGCAGTAATACCGCAGTCCACCGAGATAACAAGTTTTGTCCCTGTGGATTGAATCATTTTCAGGGCACGGGCATTTAGCCCATAGCCTTCAGCCAATCTGTCGGGGATATACCATGCCGCCTGAGCACCCAAAGCTCTGAGGACAAGGAACAACAGCGATGTGCCGGTCACACCGTCTACATCATAATCGCCGTAAACCGTTATCTTTTCCCTGGTGTCTATGGCCTTTCGTATGCGGTTTACAGCTTTTGGCATCTGGCTGAAAACGCCAGGGCTGGATAATGTCGAAAAATCACACGCCAGAAAAGCCTGGACAGCAGCCGGCTCTGTAATTCCGCGATTAACCATCAATCTGGCGATAAGCGGATGCAGACCGGCTTTATCTGAAAGTGCCGCTGCAACAGCATCATCAGATTGTGCGAGAACCCATTTCATACGCTCCCGCCTGCTCTGCCTATCCCTTGCCCTCTTTGCTCTCTTTTTTCCCGGCGTCTTTGCTTATCTCTTCTTGTGAATCGGAAGAAATACCTTTTTTAAACCCTCTAATTGCCTTTCCCAGCCCTTCTCCCAGCTGCGGCAATCGGCTTGCTCCGAAAATAACTATAACAATCACTAAAATAACTAATAACTCCGGCATTCCAAGTCCAAACATGCTTCCTCCCTATACTCTTGTGGTGTATTAAGATTTTTGAGCGACCGTCTTCGCGGATCAAAACGGTCTATCTCTCTTTCTGACACATAACGGACTCGAACATCTTTAAAGACCGTTTTTATCTGCCTCGCATCCTGTTGCAGATGATTTTCAATAATCGGGATCAGTCTCCTGTTATACACTGCATGCAGTGGCTCCACAAAATCATCAATCCTCGGCAAAACCACATCATACCCTTCCGACAACCCTGCCATATAGGAAAGAAGCTGTGAATTCAAAAAAGGCATGTCACAGGCAACTACGAAATTATACTCATCCTGAGAATGCAACAATCCCGTATATATCCCGGTCAAGGGACCACGCTTGTCGGAGACATCCCTAATCACAGAAGCATCATAAGAAGCATACAGCCGGGGTGAATTCGTTACGATGATGACACGGTCCGCGATACTTCTGAGTGCAGCCAATACATGTTCAATCATGGGGATACCGGCAATCTTAAGAAACGCCTTGTCCTTGCCCATGCGCCTGTTTTCCCCACCGGAAAGCACTATGCCCGTCATATTTAAAAGTACAGCATTTAATGCGGAGTGTCAACTGAGAACTTGGTAACTCTCTGTTTGCCGGACGCTGCCTGTTTCGGAAACGGTTCAGAAACGGTTTTTTGCTTGAATTAACGGCTAATTTATACTAAGATTACAAACATGGAAGAAAGAATAGGGTCCGTCATCAAGTTTTTTGATAAAACAGCCATCGCTGCAGTCAAGCTGGACTTTGGTGACCTTGCCATCGGCGATACAATTCGTATTAAAGGACCGAATACAGACTTCACGCAAAAGGTTGAAATTTTAGAATTTGACCATAAACCGGTTCAAAAAGCGCTGCGCGGCCACTTTGCGGGCGTCAAGCTTTCCCAATCTGTAAAACCATTTGATCTTTTATTCAGAATCATTGGATAGCTCCCTCCGATGCTCACCTATATCATTAAACGCCTTCTCCTGATGATCCCTATTCTCCTTGGTATTACCGTGCTGAGCTTCGGCGTTATGCGCCTGGCTCCAGGCGGTCCTGCCGAAGCTCAGATGGAGTTCTCATCGAAAGCCTCTCCTGAGGCCCGTGAAAGACTCAGAAAACTTTACGGAGCCGACCAGCCTTTTTACAAGCAATATGCGACCTGGCTTAAGAAATTTGTAACTCTGGATTTTGGGGAAGCTTTTGCAGATGGCCGCAAAGTAAAAGACAAAATACTCGAATGCCTCCCCATCACGCTCACAATCAACATTTTATCTCTCGGACTGGTTCTTTTGATTGCCATTCCCATCGGCATCATATCGGCAACGCAACAGTATTCGTTTTTTGACCGAGCAACAACAATCTTTGTTTTTCTCGGTTTTTCAACGCCATCATTCTGGCTTGCGTTGTTACTTATCTATTTGTTCGGCGTACAGTGGGGTTTGCTTCCCATATCGGGCATACATAGCCTGGATGTCGGAAATCTGAATAAATGGAGCTGGGGGTGGTTTATGGATACAGCTCAACACTTGATCCTGCCGGTGTTTGTTTCTGCCTTTGGCGGTCTGGCTGCTTTTTCGCGATATGTTAGAAATAATATGCTTGAGGTCATGCGACAGGATTATATTCGTACGGCCCGTGCAAAAGGGCTCTCGGAAAACGAGGTAATTTGTAAGCATGCACTCAGAAACGCCCTGATGCCGGTGATTACCATATTGGGCCTTGCGGTCCCCGGTATAATTGGCGGCAGTGTAATCATGGAAACTGTTTTTAGCATCCCAGGAATGGGACAACTTTTGTACCAATCGGTATTTTCAAGAGATTATAATCTGACAATGGGCATTCTCGTGCCGGCGGCGTGCCTTACCATGCTCGGCAACTTTTTTGCCGATATCGCGTACGCATTCACCGATCCGAGAGTAAGACTTCATTAAGCTCTCTAAAAAAACAGGGTTTTAAGAGATATAATTATGAAACTGACTACATCCAGAATCATCCAGCATTTGACAAAAAACAAGCTCGCCGTTATAGGCGGGACGCTGGTTTTGCTTGTTTTTGTTCTTTCTATTTTTGCTCCTCTGGTAGCACCTTACAGCCCTGCCGCTATTGACATCAAAAATATTCTTGCGGAGCCTTCATTTCTACATCCGCTGGGAACCGACGAACTGGGGAGAGACGTCCTGTCCCGCATGCTCTGGGGAGGAAGAATTTCTCTTGAAGTCGGTTTTGTGGCCGTCGGCATCGCCACGATTATCGGTATTATTCTCGGCGCGATCTCAGGTTATTATGGTGGTTATATTGACAGTATCATCATGCGGGCAGTTGATATCATGCTGAGCATTCCTACAATTTTTCTGGTGCTCGCAGTAATTGCCATTCTCGAACCAAGCATTTTAAACATCATGATCGTAATAGGGCTTACAAGCTGGATGGAACCGGCCCGGCTCATCCGTGCAGAATTTATATCGCTGAAGGAACGCGAGTTTGTGATCGCTGCTCAGGCCATGGGCGCCGTAGATGCACGTATTATTATAAAGCATGTTCTGCCGAACGGGTTTTCACCGATCCTTGTATCTGCAACAATGGGGATCGGTGGTGCGGTCCTCATTGAGTCAGCCCTCAGTTTTCTCGGTATTGGCGTCCAGCCTCCCACGCCAAGCTGGGGCAGCCTGCTCTCTTCAGGCAAGGACAATATAGAAATAGCCTGGTGGCTTTCTGCTTTTCCCGGCCTTGCGATTCTCATGACGGTTCTTGGGTATAATCTTTTGGGTGAAGGCATTCGCGATGCTCTTGATCCGCGCCAGCAGGTGTAATAATTATTATTATTTAAAAAACCCTATACTTCCGGAAAGTGAGAGAAAATGCACAAATCTAGCGTTGATATAGAAAAGCTTCTTGATGAAATCCCTATAGCTTTAACGTATACAGACAAGCAAGGCATTATCCTTTATCGTAATCGAATTGCAGCTGCAAGACCTTCCCCAGGCCCAAGGAACGTGGGCATCAATATCAAAGATTGCCATGCTCTGCCGGAGAGCAAACAAAAGATTGATCAGATTTTTGATGATTTTGTTAAGGGCCGGCGGGAACCACACTATTATGTATCGCAAAGAACAGGAATCGAGGAACTGGTAACGCTGATTCCGGTTTTTACAGAAGACCGGTTTGCGGGGTGTTTACAGGTCATACATCCGCTTGAAATAAAGGGAAAGAAAAGAACTTTTTAAATGCACTTAAACTGAAGCTGTACACATTTCTGCTTATCAATACAAAGTACGTTTCTTTATTGTTCTTTGCCCGACTTTTTTTGCTTGTTTGCAGTCATCCTATTCGATTTATATCTGCCGATAGCCTTTTCGTGTTCTCCAAAATCTTTTGAAAAATAATGGCTGCCGTCACCCTGGGCTACAAAAAAAAGATAGTCTACTTTTTCAGGATACAGCGCAGCTAGAATTGCGCCCTGGCCGGGGTTTGCGATCGGCCCGGGGGGCAGACCTTTATGAAGGTAGGTATTATAGGGAGATTGACGCTTCAGGTCTTCTTTTGTCACTTTCGTGATCCACGCTTTTGTTCCATATACGGCAGTAGGATCGGCCTGCAGTTTCATTTTTTTCTTCAGTCTGTTTAAATAGACTGCAGCAACCAGCTTTCGCTCAGCGGAAATTTTTGCTTCTTTCTCGACAATAGAAGCCAAAGTAACAATCTGATGTTCGGTAAAACCCATTTCTTTTGCCCTGTTGCGATAGCTGTCAACAAAAACCGCTTTATAGCGTTGCACCATCCTTTTCGGAATATCTTCCAATTTGATTCCCTTCGGAAGATAATACGTATCAGGAAAAAGATATCCTTCCAGAGTGTCCGCATCAATACCCAACGAGCGTACATATTCTTTATTTTTTACCAGATTGATGAATTTATTCGGGTCGGAAATAAGCGGGGTATTGGAAAGCGTCCAACCGATTTGATACAGATTATATCCTTCCGGCACTACTACTTGATATTCGATAATCTTGCCGTTACGCAGGGCATCAAGAACATCCCACATACTCATGTTCGTGTTGAGCCCGTAATAGCCAAAGCGAACTTTGCGGCTGATGCCTTCGAGTCTGCCGAGGATTTCAAAATAACTGCGGTATCGTATGATCCCTTCATTCTGCAACGTGGCTGCAATGGTTTTAAAACTCATGCCTTCGGTTACTTCGATTTCTTTCCATATGCGTTCCTTGGACGGCGGGACAAAGAATGCAAGGTACAAATGAATGGTCAGAATAAGTATTGCCGTTGCGAAAAGAAAAGAAATCCATAAGTTTTTTTTGATATGACGCATCTTATCCTCTCGCGCTGAACGTGTTGTAGTGGTGGAGCAGTATTGTATTTGCCAATCTCTTTTTCCCGGATTGCATCAAAAAAAATCAGAGCTGACCGGACCTCAGGATACCGATCAATATCCAAAGTCCCAAGAATGCGGCAAGGACATATCCGATAAGACCAAACACCGGCAAACCGAAAAGCATCGGTCCCTGGGCTGAATGAATAATGATGGAGGACGCAATGATGATGGCGGCCGTAATCACACTGAAGGCAAGACGGTTGCTCGATTTGTCAATATCCCTGATTAAATAATGGAGATCTTCGTGATGGATATTGATGCGAATTTCACCATGTGTGATTTTTCGGACGATCATGCGTATCTGTTTCGGCAAAAGCGCAACAGCATCGGCAAGGCCCGTTATATCTTTTTTAATTTTTTTCAGCGCGTGAAGCGGGCTTTGTTTCAGACCTATCAATTCAGCGACATACGGTTTTGCAGATTCATAATAATTAAAGTCAGGATCGAGTTGTCTGAGTATGCCTTCCAGAGTAATAAGCGCCTTGTCCATAAGATACAAGTTGGAAGGCAGTTTCAGCCGGTGACGTACAAGAATATGCGTAATACGATCCACATAGGCGCTAAAATCGATTTGTTTTGCCTGCATAATGTAATACGGCTCTAGAAACTCGACCAGATCTTCCTTCATTTCCCGTTGAAATTTTTCAATGTCGATGGATTCATCGGAAAGAAAACCCATGTCGACATACCTGCTCACCAGGGTATCATAATCATGATTTGCCAGCGCGAGGAAAATCGTGGCAAAATGCTCTTTATTTTCTTCGGAAATCCTGCCCATAATACCAAAATCAACGAGCCCGAGCCTCCCGTCTGAAAGAACGAACAAATTGCCCGGATGAGGATCAGCATGAAAAAAACCGTCCTGTAAGACCATTTTGAAAAAAGCCGCACCGCCTTTTCGGGCAATTTCCCTGCGGTCATGTCCTGCGCGTTCGAGCTTGTCGAAATCGTTGATCCTGATGCCGTCTATTTTTTCCAGAACAAGTATGCGTTTGCTGGAAATTTCCAAATACACTTTGGGAACATGTAGAATTGAGCTTTGTTCAAAATTTTTTCGCAATTGCACGGCGTTGGACGCTTCGACAAAAAAATCAAGTTCCCGTCTGATGGTATGTGCAAATTCTTCAACAATTCCGGGAATATTATACGGGCGCAATTCAGGGACGCGAGTATCAATAAGATGCGCAAGCCAGCGCATGAGACCGATGTCACGGTCGATTATCCGGATAATGTGCGGGCGCTGGACTTTGACCATCACTTCGTTTCCGTCCAGAAGGGTTGCACGATGGACCTGGGCGATGGACGCGGCAGCAACCGGGATATCATCGAAAGAGAGAAATATTTTTTCCAGAGGTAGTTTCAATTCATCTTCGACGATTTTTTTTGCCTCTGAAACCGGAAAAGGCGCGACAGAGTCCGTCAGTTTTAGCAACTCACGGGAATACTCAAGGGGCAGCATATCGGGACGGCAGGCCAGAACTTGTCCGAATTTTATGAAGGTGGGCCCCAAATCCTCGAACATCATGCGAAGACGTTCGGGTGCCCCAATGCGGTGGAGATGAGAAAGAGATGGCTCTTGAACTGTAGTGAGACGTTTTCTCAGGGAGAAAAAACGCTGTAATCCCATCTGCTCAACCAGATGGTCAAAACCATGCCGGGACGCCACAGCGATAATACGCCCTATTCTGGGGAGATCTCTGAAATATCTTCTCCTGAAACTGAAAAGAGACATGGGTGTCCTTGGGCAAAAGCTACGCCCCGCCCTTTCCTCCGTCTCCTTCTAGTTTTGCAATCCTCATTGACAAGGCCTGGATGCTTTTTTCCATTTTTTCGAAGTCGCCGTGCGTGGGAATATTAAATTTTTCCAGTGCAACGGTAACAGCATCCTTGATTTTGAAATCCATATCATGCGTGCTTTGCTCGGCTTTTGCTATCCACTCTTTTAACAGCGCAGCACCTTCTGACTTCGAAAGCTCTCCAGCTTTGATAAGTTCATCGATAAAATTCACGATTTTTTCTTGTGCTCCAACTCCTGCCAGAATGGCTTTTTTAATGGCTTCCGAAACTGTCATGTCAACCTCCCTTCAGAGATGCTTCACGACAATTCTTTTATCCTTTTGCGTCTTTGATAATAGTATACAGCGCTTCAAGCGCGGCGTCCAGTTTTTCGGGGTCCTTTCCTCCAGACTGTGCCATATCGGGTTTTCCGCCGCCGGTTCCTCCGAGAATTGCCGCCATGTCCTTGATGATTTTTCCGGCGTGATATCTTGTGGTAAGGTCTTTTGATACCATGACTATCAAACTTACTTTTCCATCTTTTGAAGAACCAAGCGCAAGAATTCCGGAACCAAGTTTATCTCTGAGTTTGTCGCCAAAATCCCGTAGTTCCTTCTGCTCCAGACCGTCTATGCGTTTGGCTAATGACTTTATGCCGTCAATTTCTACTGCTCCTGCAATCACGTCATCCGCCTGAGACGACTGCATCTTGTGCTTCAACCGTTCCAGTTCTTTTTCGGCTTCCTTAAGTTGACTCACCAGTTTTTCAACACGGGTGGTAATGTCGGCATCCGACGCCTTGAGCAGGTGGGCGATTTCCTGAATATTTCTTTCTTCTTTTTTAATTTGGAGATAAGCCCGTCTGCCGGCCAAGGCCTCGATTCTGCGCACACCGGCAGCAACACCGGATTCAGAGATTATTTTAAACAAGCCAATGTCCCCGCTTGCATGTGTATGGGTCCCTCCACAAAGCTCTTTGCTGACATCCTGAACGCTAACGACACGAACTATATCGCCGTATTTTTCATCAAACAGGGCCATGGCGCCCGAAGCAACAGCATGTTCAATATTCATCACCGCTGTCTCAACAGGATGGTTTTCAATAATGCGCTCATTTACCAATTCTTCTATTCGCTCTTTTTCACGTTCCGTGAGAGCGGCATAATGCGTAAAATCAAACCTCAAGCGGTCAGGCGTCACCAGTGAACCTGCCTGTTTTACATGATCTCCTAAAACCGATCGCAGAACTGCATGCAGAATATGGGTCACGGTATGATGCCTGGCCGTGTCCGCACGGTCAGCGGCTTCAACTTTTGCAAGTACCGCGTCGCCGATTTTGAACGTTCCTCTTTTGATCTTCCCTTTATGAACAATAATATTCTCTACCGGCTTTACTGTATCAGAAACCTCAAACTTGGCAGCCTCACCAAGAATTTCTCCCTTGTCGCCAACCTGACCGCCCGACGCGGCATAAAAAGGAGATTGATTAAGAATGATTTCTACTTCTTCACCCTCCTGAGCAGACTGCGTCTTCGTAGTATCCTTAATTATTGCGATTACCTCCGCATTTTCTTCGAGGGTATCGTAACCGAGGAATATTATTTTACCAATGCTGGCCGCAAGTTCTTTATATACAGGACTTACTTTTTCATCTCCCGTCCCGATCCAGGCAGCCCGCGCTTTTTCGCGCTGTTCTTGCATGGCCTGGCGATATCCTTCCTCGTCGAGCGTCATGTGCAAGTCACGAGCCATGTCTGCCACAAGGTCGAGGGGAAAGCCGAACGTATCATACAATTTAAACAGTAAAGGACCGGGAATTACTTTTTTGTCAGAAGCCTTGAGTTCTTCGACGGTTTGATTCAAAAGAGCAAGGCCGGAATCCAGGGTTGTTGCAAAACGTTCCTCTTCGAGAAGGACCACTTTTGCGACATGCTCCCTGGAATCGACAAGTTCGGGATACGCTTGGCGCATCTCGTCAACGATGGTGCCGATCAGTTTATACAGAAATGATGTATTGATTCCGATCAGTTTTCCATAGCGGATAGCGCGGCGGATAATTCGCCGCAACACATATCCCCTGCCTTCGTTGGAGGGCAGAACGCCGTCGGAAATAAGAAAGGTCATAGAGCGCAAATGGTCGGCTATAACCTGGTACGAGATGTCAGCCTGTTCGTCTTTATGGTATGGCACGCCGGCAAGCGCCGCGATTTGTTTGATGATGGATTGGAATAAGTCCGTTTCAAAATTGCTGCGTACACCCTGTACAACGGCGGCAAGACGTTCGAGACCCAAACCGGTATCAATGCTCGGTTTCGGAAGCGGGGTTAGTGTGCCGGCCGAGTCACGATTATACTGCATAAACACCAGGTTCCATATTTCAAGGTACCGGTCGCAGTCGCAACCCACAGCGCAATCGTGCTTTTTGCAACCGACTTCAGGACCCTGATCTATAATAATTTCTGAACAGGGACCGCATGGTCCTGTATCGCCCATTTGCCAGAAGTTGTCTTTCTCTCCAAGCCGTACAATCCGGTTTTCAGGAACTTTTGCCACGTCCTGCCAGAGCTGAAACGCTTCATCGTCATCTTTGTAAATTGTTACCCATAGTTTTTCTTTCGGGAGTCGGACGACTGTGGTAAGAAAATCCCACGCGTAGCCAATAGCATCTTTCTTAAAATAGTTGCCGAACGAAAAATTGCCGAGCATTTCAAAGAAGGTATGGTGCCGCGCGGTATGGCCGACGTTTTCCAAGTCATTATGCTTGCCTCCGGCACGAACGCATTTTTGACTTGTGGTTGCACGGTTATAATCGCGTATTTCTTCGCCGAGAAATACGCTCTTGAACTGCACCATACCGGCATTGGTGAAGAGAAGCGTAGGGTCATTTTTGGGAACGAGCGAGGAACTCGGCACCACCTTATGGCCGCGTTGCGCAAAGTAGTCTAAGAACATTTTCCGTAAATCGTTTGCTTTCAAGTTCAACTCCTTGAAAAATTGAGGTATACAAAAGACGATAGGCGTCTGTTAGTTAATTTTTCTCATAACCTCGGCAATAGTATCATAGGCGAATCCTTTCCGTTCGAGGAATGCTGCTACTCGTCTGCGGGCGGACTCCCGGTCATGAATTTTTAGTGTATTCAGCTTTTTCCTTGCAGACCGCAATGCGGTCTGAAATTGTACTTCCGACGAAAAAATCGCGGATGATGCATGGCTGATTATGTCAGCGCTGATTCCTTTTTGTTTCAGCTCCTGCCGTATTCTCCGCTCACCGAATCCTTGTAATCGGAGTCTCGAAGAAGACCATTGGAGCGCAAAAGCTTCGTCATCGATATATCCAAGTCGTATCAAATCATTGATGACGGTACAAATAACTGCCGGGTTAAATTTTTTTTCGTACAGTTTTGTTTCCAGTTCCTTACAGCTCCGTGCGCGAAAAGCAAGAAGACGATACGCAGTATTTTTAGCTCTCTGCAATTCCTTTTGGCTGTCTACGGTTTCTTCTGCTTTCATTCGGCATCAGTTTACTATTTATCGCCAAAACGATCTATTTTGAATTCACTGTCGGTTGAGGGCGTTTTATATTCTTTCGCTTCTTCCTGCTGCGGCGAGGGTTTGGGTGCAAAACCGGAAGACTGAGCACTACTGCCCGCTTTCCCTGTCGTTTTTCTGCGTTCATCCTCTTCCATGACAAGATCACTGGTTGACTGGACGCCTTTTACTTTCAAGGCAAAGTCATCGGGATTGCTTGCCGTCAGTATCGCTTCTTCGTACGTGATCAGGCCTTTTTTATAAAGCATCAGGAGCGATTGATCGAAGGTCTGCATTCCATAATGAAGATGGCCTGAGCCGATGATCGTCGGGATCTGGCGTGTTTTTGCATCATCGATGATTGCTTCTCGAACGGAAAGCGTCCCGAGCATGACCTCGACTGCCGGCACGCGGCCCTTACCGTCGGCTCTTGCAACAAGTCGTTGTGAGACAATGGCCCTGATGACGGACGCCAGCTGCATTCTCACCTGTTTCTGCTGATACGGCGGGAACACGGTGATAATACGATTGATTGTTTCTGCCGCATCGAGGGTATGGAGCGTGGAAAGCACCAAGTGGCCGGTTTCCGCAGCAGTCAGGGCGGTTGAGATGGTTTCGAAATCGCGCATTTCTCCGACAAGAATAACGTCCGGGTCCTGCCGCAGCGCGCTCCGCAAGGCATCGCTGAAGCTGAAGGTATCGGAACCGATTTCACGCTGGTTGACAATGCTTTTTTTGTCTCGATGGAGAAATTCTATGGGGTCTTCAATCGTTACAATATTGGCGGTTCGGGTGGTGTTTATATAGTCGATCATTGCCGCCAGGGTAGTTGACTTTCCGCTTCCCGTTGTTCCGGTCACCAGAATAAGTCCACGCTGTTCACTAGCCGCTTTTTGAAGGACACCGGGCAGCATAAGGTCTTCAAAACCCAATATCTTTGCAGGAACCTGGCGAAATACCATGCCGACACTGCCTCGTTGCTGGAAAACGTTCACCCGGAACCTGCCCAAACCAGGCACTGCATACGCCATATCAAGCTCATTCTTCTCTTTGAACTTGGCTTTCTGCACCGGGTTCATGATTCCCATTGCAACGGTAAGCACATCTTCCTGGGTGGTGCGCTTTTCAGTGTCAAGCGGCGTAAGTCTTCCGTCTATTCTCAGAACGGGAGGAACACCAACCTTAAGGTGCAGATCTGAGGCGCGTTTTTCAAATGTTATTTTAAGAAGTTCATTCAGGTTCATTTAAGCCTCCACGTGTTTATCGGCCTTTTGCCCTTTTACCGTCTTAGATGCCGTACCCGGAGAGTTCACATCAGATGCAGGCTCTTTTTCTGCTGGTGGTATATTATTTCCTGCAGGCAGACCGGCAGACTGGCGCACCTTCAGTTCAATTTCCGCAGACATATCCGGATGTTCTCGAAGGAATTGTTTGACGTTTTCGCGTCCTTGACCGATTCTCGTTCCTGCATATGAGAACCACGCACCGCTTTTCTCCACAATGTTCTTCTCGACACCCATATCGATGATTTCACCAAGTTTTGAAATCCCTTCGTTGAACATTATATCAAATTCAGCCGCGCGAAACGGCGGGGCGATTTTGTTTTTTACCACTTTGACTTTTACTCTGCCGCCGGTAACATCGTCCCCTTCCTTAATGGCAGATATCTTGCGTATATCCAGCCTGATGGATGAGTAAAATTTAAGCGCGTTTCCACCCGTTGTGGTTTCCGGATTGCCGAACATGACCCCGATCTTCATACGGATCTGGTTGATAAAAATGAGCGTTGTGTTTGATTTGCTGATGGCCCCGGTAAGTTTCCGGAGTGCCTGGCTCATGAGGCGCGCCTGGAGCCCCATATGCGCATCACCCATCTCCCCTTCTATTTCGGCCCGTGGGGTAAGCGCGGCAACGGAGTCGACAATGATAACATCAATTGCGCCGCTGCGCACAAGGGTTTCCGTTATCTCAAGAGCCTGTTCCCCGGTATCAGGTTGGGAGATAAGAAGATCATCGGTCCGGACACCAAGCTTCCGTGCATATATCACATCTAGTGCGTGTTCCGCATCAATGAATGCTGCTTGACCGCCGGCTTTTTGCGCTTCTGCAATAATGTGAAGCGCCAGTGTGGTTTTCCCGGAAGATTCCGGCCCGTAAATTTCAATAATCCTTCCACGAGGTACTCCACCGACACCCAAAGCGATATCCAAACCGAGCGAACCGCTGGAAATGGCGGGAATTCCCGCGGGAACATCTTCTTTGCCCAAACGCATGATGGAACCTTTGCCGAATTGTTTTTCGATCTGCCCCACTGCCAATTCCAATGCTTTTAACTTTTCCTTATCAGCCATACTTCATCTCCTTTCGCCGCCGCGCGGCTGTCCAGTATATGCAGAGCTCCGTAATTCTCTTTGTAACAACTAGGTCAATGCCACATTGACGATTTCCGTATAGACGGCACCTGAAGGTCTGAGATCGCTTTTCATCAAGCTTACGGCTTGAACAGAGAAATCGGGTAATTTTATATCTTTAATGCGGTTGAATTCCGAAAGCAATTCATCCCGTGAACGCACGTTTTTTATTCGTCCAAGTGTAAGATGAGGGATAAACGGCCGGTTCTCGCGTTTAAATCCGACTTCTTCCATTGCTGATTCTATAGATGATTGCAGCTTTAAAAGTCTCTCTGTTTCTCCGGATATGCCGATCCAGGCAACACGTGCATTTTTAAGATTCGGGAATACTCCTGCGCCGGCAACAGAGAGCCGAAATGCCGGCATGTTTTTAATCAAGCTGGCAAGGGCTGTCATAATTTCCGGCACTTTAGGCTGCGCCACTTCTCCAAGGAATTTCAGCGTCAAATGAATGCCTTCGGGTCTTGTCCAGCCGGCCTCCACGCCCGAATATTTGAGATTGCTCTGGATCTCGGCTATGTCCTTTTTGATCTCTTCCGGTATTTCTATAGCGATAAAAAGCCGCATATTGGTTTTGAATTCCGGGCTTGCTGAAAATCGGAATCATCCGATAAGATATTTTCTCACCATATCCAATGCCATTTGCGAAGCGCGCATTCTGACCTGTTCTCTGTTTCCGAGAAAACGTTGTTCTGCCGTTTTTACACCGTGGGGAAATGCAAGAGCGGCATACACAAGGCCCGCAGGTTTTTTTTCGGTTCCGCCGTCCGGACCTGCGATGCCCGTGACGGACAGCCCCAGATCCGTATGTGCCGCATCACGGATGCCTTTTGCCATGGCAGCAGCCACTTCTGCGCTTACCGCGCCGTATCGTTCAATCAATTCCATCGGAACGCCGAGCATTTCGGTTTTTGAACTATTGCTGTAAACAACGGCAGCCCGGTCAAAATATTCAGAACTTCCCGCAATATTGGTAATCCGCCTGCTGATCAAGCCTGCGGTACAGGATTCAGCCACCGCAAGCTTCAGTCTGCGTTGCTTTAAAAGCGCTCCGACGATTTCTTCCATTTCCATACCGTCCACGCCATAGACTACGTCTCCGAGTTGTTCCCTGATAGCGGATTCGGTTTTATCAATCATCGTCTGCACCTGTTCAATACTGGTCCCGCGCGCGATAATGCGAATGTCCACCCCTGTTGCTCGGGCCGATAAACCTACGGTCGGTTGATCGAGACGCAGAATGTTCTCGATAGCTTGATTTATTGCAGATTCGAACATGCCGCAGGTGCGAAGAATCCGACGACGAATAACCAGCCTGCTCCCAAATCGCTCCTGCAGAACCGGCTTGAGTTCTTCGTTGAACATTGTCTGCATTTCAAGGGGGACACCCGGAAGAACTGCTATGAAAGCCCCTTCTTCATCGATCAAAAAACCAGGGGCAGTTCCCGTGGAATTCGGAATGAGTTTTGCCCCGGCGGGGATCAACGCCTGGCGATCATTCGTACTCGGATATTCCCTTCCTCTTTTGGCAAAGCGCGAACGAATATCCCGGAGTGCGTCTTCATTTAAAACAAGGCGTTTCTTGGTAATCTTTGAAACTACTTTACGCGTAATGTCATCTTCAGTAGGCCCCAGTCCGCCAGTAATGATTACCGCGTCCGTACGGCCCAAAGCCATTCGCAGAGCTTCTTCCATATCCTTTTCACTGTCACCTACGATTGTTTTGAAGGCAGTTTCAAGGCCCAAGAGTATCAATTCTTCTGACAGGTAAACAGAGTTGGTTTCTTGAATACCGCCGGACAGCAGTTCCGTTCCTGTGGCTATGATTTCAGCGCGCATACCGTAGTCCCATTTTGATTGCTATTCATTTTTCGCTCTGTTTTTAGTGTTTTTGCAGTATCAATAGTGCAATCTGCAAAATAATATTTGTATAGACACCTGCACCGATATCATCAAGCACTACTCCTACACCCCCGTGAACATCTTGAACCCGCTTCAGCGGCCATGGTTTGATAATATCGAACAAACGAAACAAAAGAAAACCGGCGATTATAAAATCCCAGGTAGCCGGTATCATCGTCATGGAGATGAGATAACCGGCGATCTCATCTATCACAATTGACGGTGCGTCTTTTTTCCCCAGCAGCTTTTCGGCATTGCCTGCCGACCATATTCCAACAACTGTCACCATGAGGCAAACGATAAGATACCAGGGGATCGGAAGCGTATGAAAAATATAATATAAAAAAACGCCTACAACCGTACCTGCCGTACCAGGCGCCACGGGAACTTTTCCGGCATATCCACCTTCAGCAATCAGCAGGATAAGTTTTGTTTTTAACGACCGCATCTTCATATTTTAAATAATTGTGTATTGTATCATTGCAATACGATACGAGTCAACGAAATAAGAGCCGACGAGAGGCTGTCTGGAAGCTAACCAAGAGATTTATAATGCTTCATATACCCATATATTTCCATCATTTCCTGCTTCTTCCAAACGTTTTACGAGCCGTTTTTTTGAAAGGTTTAACAGCCGGGTGCCGCTCGTATTTGCCTCCAGTTTCTTTGCACGCGAAAGATCTTTCGAAGTGACTCTTTTTTTTGCTACTATGAATTCCAAGGTGTCTTTCAGATAATTGTTAAGACTGCCCAAAACAATTCGTCGACCGGTTTTCAGCTCTGCTATAATTGATAAATTTTTGCGTTCAAGAGCCACTTCAATATTTTCCTTCTGGTTTTCGTTCATTCCTGAAAGAAGAATATACTTGTCCCCATATTCACCACTGAGCAATCGGGAGATAAGCTTTGCCACAATTTCGTCGGCACAGGAATAATCAATGATGCCGATTTTGTCGAACGCAAGCGCAATGACCGATCCTGCCGTTTCCCCTGTCAGGTCACGTTCAATCCGTTCGCGAATTGCCTGGCCAGACGGCCTTGTTACGAGGTCTTTGGAATTATTCTTGAGTTCTTCCGTTATAAGCTTATAAAGGTCATATCTGATCATGGATAAGGGTGAAGTTATATACAGAGCAGTAAAATATGGTTCAATTGAATCAATTGAACCATATTTTACTTATATTGTCAAGAGAAAAGAATGAACATGGTAAAGTGGATTTAACGGTTTGGCTGTTTAAATCAAAACTTTTTAATTTTTCAATTTTGATCTTAGATTAAACTCTGGAAGAATAATGTTAATCTGGCTGCCGGGGAAAAAAGCGAAACCGCGTTCCGAATCTCTGGCGTGGATCCATTCAGGCAATATCGCACGTTTTGCGGTACCGGAACGAATCGAGAGACAGCCATCCCATTGTTTGATAAAACGCAGGACTGCAGGAAGCCCCTGCCCTCTCCCTGTATCTTCATACCGGGAGCCGCCTTGCAGGAGCGCTTTATCAATCGCTTCTAAATCGCCGCTCAGTTTGAATCTGCTTGAAAGGGACTTCCGAAAACCGATTCCGACATCCATAACTGCAATTTTTACGATATTCTTATTCAGGTGATGGTAGCGGTATTTCTGGATGCCCACAAAACCCTTGTTTTCGCTGTGTTCGATAATATTCTGGCATATTTCTGACAGGGCAACGATAAAACCGTCGATTGTACGCTCGTCATAATATAAATGCCGTTCAAGAATGGCCTGGGCACGTTCGCGCACTTTTCCGACGATAGAATGAATGTCGTTCGTCTTTTCGATTGGGGTGATTTCGAGCAACACATCGGAATCCGTGGTGTGTTGATACGCACTGGTGAGGTTGAAAGAGGAATCTGCAAAGCTAAAATATCTGCGCGCAAAAGTGAAAAAATTCATACGTTCAAGATACAGGCAGACCTCCCGGGATTTTGGGAGGATCACGGTTTTCCTCACATCTTCGAGCATGCAGAGCTCCCCGATTTCGAGAAGCCCAAGCATGCCGAATGGGTCGATGAAGGAAATATCGCTCAGGTCAATCTGTTCAGAACGAATAAAAAAGCGGAGTACTTGCTCAAAGGTCTCTTCGGTGATTTGCTTCATAAAAGTCGAAGGGAAGTTGCAGACCTGGGATTTTCAACGTTTTTTGCCGGACTTACCGGATTTAGACGAACCGCTTTTTGTTGAAGTCTTTTTTACAGTCTTTTTAGCTGTTTTTTTCGCAGCTTTTTTTACGGTTATTTTTTTAGCAGTTTTTTTTGCATTTTTTTTCTTTGCTTTTTTCGTAGTCTTTTGTGTCTTGGGGCGTTCTTGTGCTTTTGCAACCGGGAATGCCGGACGTTTGAGAATTGCAGTTGTTGATTGCGGTGAAGATGTCGCTGCCGGTATTTGCAGCGGTTTCCGTTGTTCTGCAGGTTTTTCGGGAAGTATCCCCAGGATATCACGCTCCCGGACCAGCACTAATTCATTAGCATCTATCGTATGAGTCCTGCCTGCGAATCGTTCGTAGACAACTCGATCGCCCGGTTTTACCGTAGTCGCTATAAAACGTCGTTCCTTGTTCTGCTCTTTTTTCTTGAAGTGTTTTTCCTCTTCATACGCCCCCGGGCCGATAGCCAGTACAACGCCTTCATACGGTTTTTCCTTTGCCGCGTCAGGAATATATAACCCGCTCGCCGTAACTTCCTCTGCGGCAAACTGCCGGATTACAGCCCAGTCATGCAACGGTTGTAACTTCATACTATATCCTCCTTAAACAATAATAAATAAAACAGCCGTGAACTATATAGCAACAAAACAAATAAGCACGGATGTTTGTGCTCTGTTATCGAGAGATGACTATAATTCCGCTGCAAGATCGGGGAATCGATCTTCCATGAAATTTTCTGCCGCTTTTCTTGCAAGAGCCGCAGTAGGTTGCTGCATAACAAGCGATGCAAGTTCAACAGCGTCCTGCATGCGGACCGATCTGACGACTTTTTTAATCCAGGAAATCGAAGTGACATTCATACTGAGATATTCAAAACCCATGCCGATGAGAATCGCTGCATAGAGCGGATCGCCCGCCATTTCTCCGCACATGGCAAGCCGGACGTTTGCCTGATGTGCGGCGTCCGATACGCGCTGAAGCAGGCGCAAGACGGCAGGATCAAGGGGTTCATACATGTACGCAACATGCTCATTCAGACGATCGATCGCAAGTGTATATTGTATCAAATCATTGGTTCCGACGCTGAAGAACACAACTTCACGGGCAAGAACATCGGAAATTAAGGCGGCAGAAGGGACTTCAATCATGACTCCGATTCCGACATTTTCATCGAATGTCTTCCCCTGGGAACGAAGTTGAACTTTTATATCTTCAATGAGTTTTTTCGCCTCAAGAAGCTCCGAAAGAGAGGATATCATGGGAAGGAGAATTTTGATATTTCCATGAGCGGTCGCGCGAAGAATGCCGCGAAGCTGCGTTTTAAACATTTCCCGTTTATGGAGACAGTAGCGGATGGCGCGGAGCCCGAGAGCCGGGTTCTCTTCTTTTTCGAATTCCCCGGATGTTGCAATCTTGTCACCGCCGATGTCAAAAGTCCGAATTACTACTTCGTTCGGAAAAGCTTTTTCCGCGACATGGCAATATGCTTGATAGTGTTCCTCTTCGGTCGGCAGATTCCCTCTGTTCAAATACAGAAATTCCGTGCGATACAGTCCGATGCCGACTCCGCCATGGTCTGCTACTGAGGCGACTTCTTCCGGCAGTTCAATATTGCCTTGAATATGGATCACGTGGCCGTCGAGAGTGACGGCGGGAAGTGTTTTGAGCTTTTCGAGTTCCTGTTCAAAGTAAGTGTATTGTCTTTTCTTCTTCAGGTAATCCAGGAACGTCTTTTCATCCGGATCGACAATCACAACGCCGTGGATTCCATCAAGAATTATGACATCGCCGGTTTTAACTTCAGCAGTGATATTTTCAAGGCCGACGGCCGCGGGAATACCAAGGGAGCGCGCAAGAATAGCGGTATGAGACGTGCGGCTTCCAGCTTCAGTAACAAAACCGAGGATTTTATCCTTCCGCATCATCAGTGTATCGGAAGGCGCGAGGTCATGCGCAATTATTACGGCTTCTTCCTTAATATCCGCGAGACTTTCCTGCTCGTGGCCAAGCAGATTCCGGAGTATTCTTTCACCAACCTGCTCCACGTCATGTTTGCGTTCGCGCAAGTATTCATCTTCAATCAGATCAAAATTATGGCTGATGGCGGTAATCGTTTCCTTCAGAGCCCCTTCTGCATTAACAAGGGAATTTTTGATCCACGTGACGGCATCTTCTATCAATTTCTTATCATCAAGCAGCATGATGTGTGTATCGAGAATATACAAATGTGATTTGCCAAGCCCTTTGCTGATGCGGTTTTTTAGGTCTTGCAGTTGTTTTTTGGATGCTTCAACTGCGTTTTTAAACCGAAGAATCTCCTCCTTGACATTCCCTTCCTGGATCCTTCGTCCGGCGATAACCACTTTTCGACGATCAAGCAAGTATGCACGGCCTATAACGATACCCGGCGATGCTACAATTCCTTTATGTATTCTTTCTTGCATATCTCTCCGTAGAGTGTTCGCTATTCTTTTTCGCCAAATTTATTTTTAAAGAGCACCTCAAGCCCTTCGACTGCTTTGTCTTCGTCTTCGCCGTGCGCGCTGATGGCAACGATACATCCTTTTGCTGCGGCAAGCATCATAATGCCCATAATACTTTTACCATCCACTTCAATGCCGTTTTTGATGAGCGATATTTTTGAAGAATACATGCTTGAGCACTTCACAATCTGAGCCGCAGCCCGTGCGTGCAGGCCAAGTTTGTTTTCTATCAAAAGGTCTTTTTTCTTCATCAAATGACTCCTGTGTATGATAAAATAAGGCAGCATACAGCCAACCCCAGCATCAGTTTTACCGGGGTTCCGCCCCGTTGCAACAGAACACTCAAAATCAAGGTGGATGCCAGGCCCAGCAACAGCAACACCATGTTTGAAACTCCTACTGTCGGTTTAAATGCCGGCTGCCAAACGGGTAAAGCACCCAGCATGCCGCCGAGTACGCAGAGCGAAATCACCTTAAACCGCTTCGCCAATCGCGTAAAACGATAACGGTTCATAAGATCGACCGCATCGCCGCTGCTCATATATCCCCAGTACAACGCAAAAAATCTGAGCCCTAAGTGCCATGTATTATACATAAAAAGAAATAAAAACGGCGCCCACCAGACCCCGGTAATAAGGAACGCTGCAGCCACAACAGCAGCCATCGGTTTCAGTGAACCCCAAAAGAAACTATCGCCGAGCGCCCCGAGCGGCGCCATGAGCGAAGACTTGAGACCGGCAACATCTGCACTCGTATTGTGTCCGGAAGCACGGTCTTGCTCCAACCGTACTGACGCACCAAGGATGAAAGAGGCAAGATACGGTTGGGTGTTAAAATAACTCATGTGCAGTTTCAAGCGGGCTTCGTATTCCGCTTTGTCGGAATAGAGCTTTTTCAGAACCGGTTCAATAGCGTATGCGAAACCCAATGATTGCATTCGTTCAAAGCTCCATGACGCCTGAAGCAGCAACGACCTGCAGAAAACAGCGAGCAAAAATTTATTTCTTATTTTTTTATCAGTGCGTTTCACGTTCACTGTATTTCGCTCCCAATAATCCCCCTGCTGTGGTCATTGCTATGAGAACAACAGCAGGAGCATGGAAAAACTGCCCCAGCGTAACGGCAAGAATGAATCCCGCCAGAAAAACAGCATCAAAGGTTTTGATTGAAAGTTTCCGTATAATTATAGCTATCCCCAGAAACGGAAGAATTTTAATATAAAATGACGATGCACGGTGGATATATTCCGGACATTGAGCAAAAATCGTCACCAATACAAGTCCTACGGGGAGGAAAAAAAGATAGAGTATGAATGATTTCAAGTAAAATGCCGCAAGCCCCAGCAAGTGGGCTTTGGTCAAAGCATGGCCGACCTTTTCACCCGAAACGTCGGTTACCACACCACCCAGCCCGGCAGTCCATTTACGAAGAGTAGTATCTGCCCACATCGTTATCGGAACCATACCAGTCGTCAAAAGCAGGCAAAAACCGACCACGGAAAGAGGAGCAGAACCGTTGCTTCCCAGCGAAGCGATTGCCGTTGCGGCTATTGAACTGATCGTTGAGTTTGCAGGGACAAAACTGCCGACCGGCATATCGAGAACCCATATCAACTCAAGAACAGTTCCGATGATGATGCCGGTCATCGGATCGCCGAGGATCCATCCCACGAGCGGTCCTGCTACTATAGGCTGGGAGAGCATAAATTGGCCCAGTGCTGTTCTGTCAAGCCCTATGAGGCCTCCGATGCCTGCGATACCAACTATTGCAAGAAGCATATGGGCGTCGAATAATTGCAAGACCATATCACGAGTCCTTTTGAGAATTCAGCAATCCACAGTTGCTTCTCTTCAGCGCCGCGACAGACAGTGAGACACTGCTTCGAAGTGCAGTGGCTTTTGCGTCGGCACTGTCTGGATATCAACCTGAATTCCGCGTGCTGCAATTTCCTTTAATGCGTTCAGATCCGTTTCATCAACTGCAAGTATATTTAAGAGTTTTTGTTTTCCCGGCTCATAATGCATTCCGCCGATATTGAGCATTGAGCATTCCAATCCGGCTTTCAGTGCATGCAGGACAGCAGTGGGATTTGAAAACAGAAGAATGACACGTTCGGCATCAAAAACAGAAGTCATCAGTTGCCTGCAAATCTCATCAACACTGCCAATAACAACTTTGAGCCCTTGCGGCACCGCCAGTTCCATGATGGAACGCTGAAGAACATTGGACGCCACTGCATCATCAGCTACCAGGATACAAGTCGCTTTTAAAAAATTCACCCAGCCTTCCACCACCTGGCCGTGTATCAGACGATCGTCTATACGGTTCAAAACTATCATAGGAATTACTTTTTCCCCTTCAGCATGTGGCTGGCGATCACGATACTTTTTTGAGCTGCTTCCTGGACAAGCTTCGCGAGCTCAGAGAGGTTTTTTTCTTCCCGGTGGTTGGCAAATTTGATAAGCATGGAAAGGTTCACCCCGGTGACGACTTCAATTGTTTCTCCGAGAAAAGCAAGGGCTATATTAGACGGAGTGCCTCCGAACATGTCGGTGAAAAGCATGACGCCTTTTTTATGGTCTACTTCTTTAATGGCAGCCTGCAATTCTTCTCTGAGCGCATCAGGAGCGCTCTCTTGCTTCACACTGACCGTTGCCACCGCATCGATTTTCCCAACAATCATTTCTGCGGCTTTCAGCAACTCGGCTCCCATTTCTTCATGACACACCATCACAAGTCCGATCATGTTTCCCTCTCCTTTAATCCCGGATTGCTTTTTCAGGCAACCTGTATTCCGAACTGCACGCCATTACACGCCGATATCCCGATGTTTGATATTTACATCATAACCGCTCTCTTTTAAACGGTCAGCAATCAAAAGGGAAACAGCAACGGAACGATGCCGCCCTCCGGTGCATCCAAGACCGATTGTGAGATAACTTTTCCCCTCGCTCCGATAACGAGGGAGAAGAAATTCGATAAAATCCATCAGCTTATCTAAAAATTTACCGGTGTCCGGGTGGGCCGTTATGAAATCCCTTACCACCTGGGACATGCCGGTATAGGGCCTCAGATGGGGATCAAAATGAGGATTCGGGAGAAATCTGAGGTCAAACAGGAGATCCAACTCATAGGGAATGCCGAATTTATACCCGAAGGATACCAGTGTAATCACCATGGGTCTGCTGATATCAACTTCTGAATAGTGTCGTTCTATCGTCTGTCGCAGATCGTGGACCGTATAGTCGGACGTATCGACAATGCGGTCGGCTAATTTTTTTACTTCGGCAAGTGCTTCGCGTTCTTTCCTGATGGCGTCCAAAAGAGGCGTCAGGCCCCCTGCCAGGGGATGCGGTCTTCTTGTTTCACTGAAACGTCGCACAATCGTTTGATCGGACGCGTCAAGGAACAGCATTTCGATGGAATTGCCCTGCGCTTTTAACTCGTGATACAGGACAGGAAAACGATCAGGAAAACCTTTTTCCCTGATATCAATGCCGATAGCAGAACGGACGGCATCATTAGATTTTTTTGCAAAATCAACAAAAGCCGAAAGCAACGCAAGAGGAAGGTTGTCCACACAGTAAAAGCCCGTATCTTCAAAAGCCTTCAGTGCTGCGCTCCGGCCAGATCCTGACAGTCCTGTGACAACAATCATGTGCATACGTTTATTCCATCAGCTTCTTTCTCAGTTTTTTTTCGACTTCCCTGGCAGTATAAATTCCCTGATGTTTTAACTTTTGATTTCTTACAGCAACTTCAATAAGGGTGGCCATATTTCTACCCTGCTTTACTGCAAGCTTGAGATACGGCAAACTGCCTCCCAGCAGACGATAGCGTTGTTCCCGCAGACCGACCAAGACACCGTGTTCTCCTGGCTGCCATTCTTCAAGTTCGATTACCATGCCGATCCTGGACGAACCGAGTGTTGCCGACTCGCCATATAATGCACGGATATCGATAATACCGAGTCCCCGAATCTGCAGGAGGCCGGCGCCCAAACTGACTGGCCTTCCGGTTAGTTCTTTGCCGGCTTTTTCAATAACCACCAAATCATCTGCTACAAGTTTGTGCCCCCGAAGAACCAAATCAAGGGCGGTTTCACTCTTGCCGACGGCGCTTTTCCCTATGATGAGTGTGCCGACTTCAAAAACTTGCACCAGCACTCCGTGAAGGCTTATCTGTGAGGAGAGCTTTTCAACCAGGATGCGTGACAATCTTTGCATATTTCCGGTTTTTATAACCGGAATATTCGCCGCATCAGCTCGGAGCAGAAGTTCTTTACATGTTTTAGCGCTGCTGAGTACGATGCAGGCCGGTCTTTGTTCAACGATTATTTGTGCAAGTTGAGACCGCTTGGATCGTTGCAGCGAACAGAGATATGCTTCCTGACTTGGACGAATATGAACAGCATGTGATGCCCATCCTCGTTTTCCCATATGAAACGAGAGGTCGGGTGCAAGTATCTGAGCAGATTTGATGACTTTCTTTAAGCCGGAGTGTCCCGCAAGAATGGGGGAGCCTTCTCCCAAGGTTTTTACCGTAATATTCATTTATGCTGAATATCCTGGGGTTGCGGGTATTTATTGTCTTCCTCGAATATGAGCCGTTGAATCTGTTCCCGTTGAGAAACCTGTTTCAAATTTTCACGGAGAAGAGGATTCTTCAATATGCGCGATATCCTGGCAAGGGCCTTCAGATGGTCTCCCGGCTTGTCATCAGGCGTTATCAAAAGAAAAAAAAGAAATACCGGTTTTTCATCTACCGATTGAAAATCAACGCCTGTGCTTGACCTGCCGAATGCAACGATCATCTCCGGCAGAAGGTGTAATTTGGCATGAGGGATCGCCACACCGTCACCTATGCCCGTCGTGCCTATTGCTTCGCGCTCGGTCAGAAGTTTTACCAGTTCTTCCTCGTCTTGTATTCTCCCTGTTGATTTGAGGAGTCTCGAAAATTCTCGGATAACCCCCTGCTTGTCGGTCGACGCGATCGTCTCAATAACAAGATCCTGATGCAGCATGTCACTGATTGTGGCCATGACTTTTTCCTTTAGGCAGCAGGTTCGATAAGTCCCACATTGCCGTCTTTTCTCCGGTAAATGACGCTAATATGACCGCTGGCAGCATTGGAGAAAATAAAGAAGTCCTTATCCAAAAGATCCATCTGCATAACCGCCTCATCGGGCAGCATCGGCTTCAAATCAAAGCGTTTTATCTTGATAATTTGCGGAATGCGGTCCTCAGGTGAAAAAGCAGCCGATCCCGTTGCAGCCTCTGCCTTATTGGTCAAATGCTTATGGTCTACTAACTTTTCTTTATATTTTCTGGCCCTTCTTTCAATCTTTTCAATGAGCAGATCAATCGCGGAATACATCTCTTCTGTTTCTTCAGAAGCCTGTATCAACAAACCTTTCGACTTGATAACTGCTTCTGCAAAATGATGGACTTTTTTCACAACTGATAACGTAACCACGACCTGAACAGCATTGGGAAGGTATTTTTCCAACCGGCTGAATTTCTCTGTCGCATACTGTTTGAGAGCATCCGTTACTTCAATGTTTTTTCCCAAGACGGTAACCTGCATATGTTTTTCCTCCTCATTGTTGAAATCACATCCAACTGTCCGACTGTCAAAAGTCGCGATGCATCTACTATAATCGGGCACAGAAGCTTGTAATGTATAAACTACTTACTTTAATTTTATCCGATCCGTTTTCTGACGCTTGTGGGAGGAATTCTGAGCTCCTCCCGGTATTTTGCCACAGTCCTTCTGGCGATATCAATCCCCTGACTTTTCAGCGCATCGACAATTTGCTGATCTTTGAGCGGCGCGGATGGATTTTCTTCTTTAATCATTTTTTGAATAACGTCTTTCACCGTCAGGGATGAGACTTCAGACCCGGAACCAGCCAGGAAGCCGGTCGTAAAAAAGTACTTCATCGGGAAAATCCCCTGCGGAGTATGCATAAATTTATTTGTGGTGACTCTGCTGATTGTTGATTCGTGCATGCCGATATCTTCGGCCACGTTTTTCAACACCATGGGTTTCAATGAATTGATCCCCTGTTCGAGAAATTCCTGCTGAAATTTGACAATACTTTCCGCAACTCTGAAAATTGTCTTGTTTCGTTGTTCCATTCCTTTTATGAGCCATTGTGCTGACCGCAGGCGCTCTTCGACGTATTCTTTGGTCGCTTTGTCTATGGTTTCATTATGATTCAGTAATTTTCTATAATAAGGATTGATACGCACCCGAGGCAGTCCTTCATCATTAAGCTGTACCACATAACGATCCTCAATCTTAATCACATAAACATCAGGTACCATATAATTCGTATCTGATGCCAGGTAGGGCCTGCCCGGCTTCGGTTCCAACTCCCGGATAATGATCTGGGAAGCTTCCATGACTTCTTGTGTCGTGATGTTCAGGGTTTTTGCGATCTGCTGATATTTTCTTTTTTCGAGATCGGAAAGATGTTCTTGGATGATTTTTTCAACCAGGGTGCCTTGAAGGCATAGTTGCCTTACCTGGATCAGCAAACATTCCCGCAGATCGCGCGCGCCGACACCCATTGGATCAAAACTCTGGATGAGCAACAACGCCCGCTCCATGTCCTGCATCGGCAAGCCGGACTGTTGCGCAAGTTCAGCGAGTGTAGCCCGCAGATACCCGTCATCATCAAGGTTGCCGATAATCCATTCTCCGCCCTTCACCAGGCCGGGATGAGATGTCGTAAGATGAAGCTGCCAGAGAAGATGATCGCTCAGAGAAGGCAGACGTGTCAGTGTCTGGTCATACGAAGGAAGTTCTTTATCATCCGCTTCTAAGGGGCCATAATCGCGGCCATCTCCGAGTTCATTAAGATATTCATCCCACTGGGGACCGAGATCGATATCACTTTTGAGTTCTTCATTTTCCTGTGTTTGTTGATTATTTTCAGCGGTAAGGGTTGAAATTTCCGAGTCCGGTGCCGATAAATCCTCTTCGTGGGAAGTTTCTTCAGCTGATTCAGAAGTCACTTCCTCAATGACTGGATTTTCAGTCAGTTCCTGCGAAACCGACTGGACTAGTTCAAGCCGCGACAACTGCAGCAGTTTAATTGCCTGCTGAAGCTGAGGCGTCATGATCAGTTTTTGGTGCAGTTTTAACTCAAGTCGTGCTTCCATATTCACCGGAGCGGCAGGGGCCACAACAACCCATGAAGAAACAACATGTTTTCTTGAATTATCGTTGATAGCTGAATACGGTCCCTGTGAACTTCATCTCCTCTTTCCTCAATATAATTATAACCGAAAAGTCTCCCCAAGATAAAATTGACGAACACGCGGGCTTGCAGTAATCTCAGCTGCAGTACCCGCTTCTATGATTTTTCCATCACTAATGATATATGCCCTGTCGGTGATAGCCAGTGTTTCCCTGACATTGTGGTCAGTAATCAGTATTCCTATCCCCTTGCTTTTTAAAAGAGAAATTATCCCCTGGATATCCTGGAGGGCAAGGGGATCAATGCCGGCAAACGGTTCGTCCAGAAGGATGAATTTTGGTGAAAGAGTAAGGGCTCGCGCTATTTCCACCCTCCGTCTTTCTCCTCCTGAAAGTGTGAATGCCCTGCTGTCAGCCAGATGTGCAATCCCCAACTCCGTCAGCAGCTGGTCGCACCGTTCCGCCCGTTCTGCCGACGAAAGGTTCATTGTTTCAAGAATTGCCAGTAAGTTTTCGGAGACAGTCAACTTCCTGAATACTGATGGCTCTTGCGGCAAATAGCCGATGCCGTTTTGTGCGCGCATATACATCGGCATTTTTGTAACATCGGTTCCGTCGAGAATCACCCTGCCCTGGTCGGGTCTAATCAGTCCTACAACCATGTAAAAGGTAGTTGTTTTACCAGCTCCATTCGGGCCGAGAAGTCCGACGACCTCCCCGTGCTTTACCTGCAGACTGACGCCTTTGACAATTTTTCTTCCGCGGTAACTTTTTTCTAGTTTTTTCGCCTCAAGCGCTTGCATGATGTCCTTCATTTTTTATCTTTTTTTACGGGATCCTGTTTTTGCTGGTTGTTCTGATAAAATAATATTTTTCCGCCTTCGACGACACTTCGCTCATCATGCAAGAAGAGCGTTATTGTTTCTCCGTCAAGCTGGTTTTCATTTTCTACAATGCGGGCGTCACCGGTAAGAACGATTTTTTCCTCACGGCTGTAATAGAAAGCCTTATTTGAAAACGCTGTTCTGCCTTCTTTCCGGACTACGACATTTCCGTATGCGTCAATCTCTCTAATACCTTTTGTTTTCACATCATAAAAAACAGTCATAGAATCTGAAGTAAGCGTCATCCCGCTTTTTTTAAGGACCACATTTCCAGCAAAAGTTACCGTATCGCCAAATTTATCGGCCTCCATGGTGTTTGAGGTGATAACAAGCGGTTCCCGGTCCCTTTTATCAAGCCGGGCAGCATGGCAAATTGCTGCAACCAGAAAAAAAGAAACCAGAAAAAACAGGCTATTCCTGAAGCACTGCTTTAACATTGTTTTTCACCAGCACCGTACGCATATCCACGTCAGCAGAAATGCCTACGCCTTCGAGATATATTTCTTTTCCTAGCAGTTTGAAAGGGTCGCGGGTCCAAATAACACGTTCACCTGCTTTCCATGAAAGTGAATTTGTTGTCAGCAGGTAGCCATCGCTTGTCGCCACCCTGACCTCACGTACCCCCCGGTGGATAGAAGCATCCCCATTGTTTGTGTCCATCGTTCCTACTTCTCCAAGGAGTGTTGCTTCTTTTTTATCTTTTGCAGTGCTGGTAAATATAATTTCAACGTCCTTTAACACTGCCTCTTTATTCTCATACAGGTCAGCATTTTTTGCATTCATTCTCCAAGCAACGGTTCCATTTTCCGATCGGATGAATTTAAAACCTTCCATACTTATCAGCAATCTCTCGCCCGAAGAGGGACGAAACAAGGACGGCATGGTAATATTCGCGCTTTTTATCAGGAAAAAACCACCGGAAATAACCGCTGCAAGGATAATAAAAGCTGTGAGGAGTTTGAAAAATTTTGGGATAACCATCATACATTCAGAGATTAAGGCATAGAATATGATAATATCACTACCGTATGCATAATTTATACCATAGCCTAAACTTTCTGTAAAGGCAAAAATTGACAGGAATAAATTGCTTGTCTGAAAAAATAAAGCGCTTAAGTTATTGACTTTCCAATCGTGCTTTAAGAGAAGCGAGTTCTTGTTCTTTTTCGTTCAATAACTGTTCAAGACGGGTCTCGATTGATATATCACGCATAACAAACTGTATAAACTGCTTTCCCATGAAAGCAAGTTTTATCGCATGTATCTCAACCGGCGTGGCTGAGCCGTCAGCACTGCGAAGTTTTGCCTGTTTGAGCGATGTTTTTCCTTTTGCAGACTCCGTAACAGCGTCTTCGAGTCGGAACGATTCCAAAAAAAGTTCAAATATTGTTTTGTGCAAAAGATCATATTTTGACTGACCGGTCAGACGGGCTGCCTCGTCGTTCGCAAAAATGATGTCGCCGTTTTGAGCGAGCATAAAAATAGATTCCTGAGCATTTTCAACAAGTTTTCTATATCGTTCCTCTGACGCCTTGAGTTCTTCTGTCTTCTCGGAAACCCATTGTTCAAGTTCCATGTTCATTTTTTGCAGCTCAATCTGCATCTGTTCATTTTGTATTGTTGCTGAAATGATGCCTGAAAGGGTCGTAAAAAAATTTATCTCTTCATCTAAAAAAACTTTTGGTTTACGATAGAAGACTTCCATCAGCCCCACAAGAGCGCCGTTTGAATATACATAAAGCGGTAAACAATAAACAGATGCATACTCCGCAAGCGTCAAGCCTGACGGTTCTTGATACCGTATGTCCGCATGAAAATCTTTCAGCATAACAGGTTCGAGTCTTCTGCCGGACCATCCTTCAATACCTTCGCCAAGCGGGATATGAACTTTTCCGATCGAATTTTCCTGTACAGCGTTGGTCGCAGCAAGAAAAAGCTCATCTTTTTTTGAATCATAGAGATAGATAAGACATGCATTTGCTTCCATGACCCGAGCAGTAATATCGGCCACGTCTTTGAGCCGATCGGCGAATAACCGGGGAGAATTTGCGGCATAATTGATATCATAAATCCCGAGAAACTTGATAAAAAGATCATCTTTTGTATCAAGCAACTCTTCCTGCTTCAGATGCAGCTCAAGATTGGCATCCTCAAGCCGGCGATAATAGGGTGAAATAGACCATTTATAGAGTAAAAAAGATACGGCAGGAACCAGAAGGAAAAGGACGCAGAAAAGCAGCAGACCGTTTTTTTTATCATATGAAAGTGAGAAGCCCGCATAAACGCCGACGGCAGCCGATGCGAACAGCACAAGCGCTATAATAAAAATCAGGAAGCCCTTTCTGTGCATAAAATCATCCTGTTTCATGTCCAGCCCCTCCTCAACTTATAATCTGCAGCTGTATTGAAGGTGAAAGGTTTTAAATATTTTTTCTTTAAAAAACTTATGTGCCGGCGGATTGTTTAGTACTTACAAGTTTTAGCAAATCGTTTATTGCTTGGCCCATATGAGATGGTATGTCGATTTGCACACCATGTTTTCTCAATTGAATGAAAAGTTCTACAAGAGGCGGCGGTTCGATATTCGACATTTTCAATTCATCGACTTTCATAAAAATCTCAGTAGGAGTTCCCGCCGTCACCACCCCACGGCCTGTTGCCAGCACATACACCCGATCGGCAAAAGCGGTCACAAGATTGAGATCATGCGTAGACATGATTATTGTCATGCCGTCCCTGTTGTATGTATTCAAAAGCGTCACGAGTTCGGAACGGGAACGGGAATCCAGCCCTTCAAACGGTTCATCAAGGATCAAGAGCTCAGGGTTCATGATCAAGGCGCCTGCAAGAGCAACTTTTCTTTTTTCGCCTCCTGAAAGATAATGGCATATCTTTTCGTCCAGGTGCTGAATCTCCAACGAACGCATAACCTGATTTACCCTGGCGTCGATTTCGTCTTTTTTATAGCCATAATTTCGCGGAGAAAAAGAAATGTCGTCCCTGACCGTTGGAGAAAGGATCTGGTCATCAACATTTTGAAGCAAGACGCCGATCCGTTCCCGGATGGCGTCGTATTGTTTCGCGGGATTCTTGCCGAACACAAGCACGCTGCCTTCATTCGGCGAGAGGAGTCCCAGTATATGATACAACAGGGTCGTTTTGCCGGAGCCATTTCCGCCGAGAATCACCACTCGTTCTCCCCTGTTCACGACAAAATCCAGGCCGCACATATGGATTTCCGTGGAATCAGGGTATACATGCTTCAGGCAACTTACGTTTACGATAGTTTCCATAAAAGCTTTCGTGTGGCAACAATCTTTCTTTTTGCTTTTTTTTAATTCAACAACAATACGAATACAAGCACGGATATTCCCGTCGCAACGGGAAGCCAGTCCTGGCTTTGAAATCGCACTTCACTTTTTTCCATCATACTGCCGTTATAACCTCGAACCATCATGACGGCATACAGCCGTGATGCATGTTCGACCGCCCGGATCAGCAGCATCCCTATTCCTCTTGATATGTTTCTGCTGTTTTTTATAAGACTGCCGGGAGAAAAACCGCCGCGCAAACGTATTGCCGTTGCAAAACTGTCCATCATATCGAATAGGATAAACAAAGAACGATACGTCATAAATAAAGCTGCCGCTAACGCCTCGGGAAGAACCGTAGTCATGAGGGCAAAAATTCTGGGATATGGTGTGGTTATTACAAAAATCAGCATGGCAAATGCGGGAGTAATTGCTTTTACGACAAAAAGCAACAAGATGCTTTTTTCTCCGATGCTGAATCCGTAAAGCAAAGCAAAAATCGCCGCATACCAGGAAAGAATTGCGATCCGGAACCAGGGAAGACCTGTTACAGCAGCCACTGCAAGGAGCAAACAATAACCAATCAGAAGCGGATAAGGAGTACGGGACAGGACTGCAGCAGCCACCACGAGCAGGAGAAGGCCTGCCTTCGAACCGGTGGATGCTTTATGGAAAGGGCTTTGGCCGCGTGCCGCCCACTGGTCGATTCTCGCTACATCAATCAACGAATACTCCACAAAAAATCACTGTTCTTTATGCAGCACATGATTTAATAGATCAGGTTTGACCTGAGCTATGAAACGAACCACCGTGCCGGTAATGAATGCTTCAATAAGCCAGCCGACCGCCCCGAAGGACAATACCATAATTGCAAACCTTGTTATCGTTGTCGCAGTTTCATGCATATGTTCGGTTGCATGTTCTGCGCCGTGCCGGGCAAATTCCGGATCAATGTTTGAAATTGCAACAATCCCGATCAAGGTCAACGTGGTTATGAATAAAGTCAGTATTGTTGCAGTTGCGGCACTCCAAAAAACCGGAAGCCGTTTTTTTAAAAGAAAAAAAATGGTATGTCCTAGAACAGTTTCAGAACCAAGGAGTATCGTGTTCAGCCCAATCACGGTGATTCCCCCATGTCCCATCAAGGCAAGGATCAGATTGGTAATAAATGCGGCGAGAAAACCAGCCGCCGGTCCTAAAAGAATTCCGGCAACGACAGAAAGGTTAATATGATATGCGAGAGGCAGGATTTCCAAGCTCATCGCGATGAGCATAACGGCACTTACGGCGCCGAGCAGCGGAATTGTTTTTCTCAGATTCATGGTCCTGAGTCTGAAGAGACAGAGCCAGATAATGCCGGACATAGCAACCAAGCCGGCTATCCAGAGCCACACCGGAAGAATCCCGTCCGGGATGTGCATATGAGTCATTTTTGTTCGCTCCCTGCGTCCGGTTTATGGTTATCATCTCCGACTGCTGTCATTATTCCGATTCGCCTTCCTGATTATAAGGACCTTACCGTTGCCGCCGATAAAAATGTTCAACACCCAGCTTATCAGGCTTATCACAAGAGCACCTAAAAAAGCAGCACTGAAGGATTCGATGAAAAAACCGGGCACAACGTATGCTACAAGCTCCAGCATTGCTGCATTAATAATGAGGGTGAACAATCCGAGCGTTAGGACATTAATGGGAAGTGTAAGAACAAGCACTACGGGCCTTATTATCGCGTTGACAACGCCTAGAATCCCGGCGGCAACTATACCCATAGCCATGCTCTCAATTCGTATCCCCGGGATCAATGAGCCGGCAATAATAAGCGCCAGAAGATTAACCGCCCAGCGCAGGAAAAAACCAAGCATATTGTCTCCTAAAAAATACTATCATACTTTATGGGCATTTGCAACCAATGCCTGCCGGCACGGAAGTCGGGAAAGTATGAAGAACCATGGTTAGTAACAACAGAGGAGAGATATTATAGAAAGGCTTGGTAAAAAAAATTATGCCGCGTTCGGCCCCCTGTCCGTACAATCAATTTTTTTACAGACGTCACAAGTTTCGTCACAGGGTTCAATATGAACAAGCACATTGCTCTGGGCAAGACGCTCCTTGATCCTTGCGGTAATTTCGTCGGCAAGCCCATGTGACAATGCGACCGTTTGGGTTTTCGGCACGACCAGATGCATATCGATGTGGCGCTCAGAACCCGCTTTTCTGGTCCTGAGTTTATGATATCCTACGATTTCTTTTGAATAGAGTTCCAGGACCTCATGTATGATCTTTTCTTCTTCCTCCGGCAGACTGATGTCCAGAATATGCATGAAGGCGTTTTTGGTGAGATCATAGGCTGCTTTAAAAATAAGAAGTGCCACCCCGATGGCAATGATCGGATCGAGAACGGATAGACCGGTAAAATGAATTGCTATCAGCCCGGCGAAAACGCCGGCGGACGTGTAAACGTCCGTACGCAGATGCAGAGCATCGGCTTCCAGCGCGACAGAGTCGGTTTTTTTTGCAACATTCAGAAGGTAAGAGGAAACGAACCAGTTGGTTATCGCCGAGAAAGCCATGATTGCGGCACCGGCTCCGAGCGCCTCAATGGTAATGTGCTCTGAATTCAGTTTTTTCAGAGCCTCAATGACGATGTAAATGCCCGCCGCAAAAATAAGTACGGCCTCAACAGTTCCAGAAACGTTCTCAATTTTCCCATGTCCATACCGGTGTTTTGTATCAGCCGGCTTAGCGGATTCCCGAACCGAAAAGTACGCAATGACTGCGGCAAGCAAATCAATGCCGGAATGTACGGCTTCTGAAATCACGCTCACGGACTGCATGATAATTCCGACAAAAAGCTTGAGTACCACAAGGACACAGTTCGACAGAATAGAAAAACGTGCGGCTTTGACTTTCTGATTCTTCACAACGCTGACTCCTTCCGTTCAAGTATTGATTTTTTTGAGAAGCCACGCCATGTTTTTTCCGAGGTTTTTCATGGTTTGAACGCCTTCTTGGTCGCTGTTCACTTCTCCCGGTTCTCGGCCGATACCGAGGTTCCAGTAGCTAGATCCGGGTACAATCATCTGGTTGATAAAAAAGAAAAAATTCAATGAATCAAATACATGGGTAGCGCCGGCCCGACGCACCGCTACAACTCCTGCGCCTACCTTCCGCTTCAGGAGGTCGCCGTTTACACGCACCACCATTCCGCTTCGTTCTATGAGCGCTTTCATACCAGCAGTGAGATCTGCAAAATACGTTGGAGAACCGAGCAGAATGCCGTCAGCTTCCTGCATCTTCTGTATGCAATCGTTCACAACGTCATTATCTACAGCGCATTTTTTGTCTTTTCTTTCGAGGCATTTGTAGCATGCGATGCATCCATAAATTTTCTTCCCGGCCAGGGAATACAGCTCGGTTTCGATCCCCTCTGCTTTCAATTCTTCGAGTACAATATGTAACAGTATGGATGTGTTCCCTTCTTTTCGTGCACTGCCGTTAAAAGCGATAACTTTCATAAGCGCCTCTCTTTCCAGAAAGTTTATATTGTATATTGATTTGATTTTTTTTTCAATGGAGGAAAACTTGAAAAAGAACATACAGCAGACATGACAAGAGAGTTCTCAGCGTTTTATCATTTTTAGAAACCGGTCTACAAAAAACGGGTTGAATGACGTTCCGCTGCCTTTCATAAGGACGCCTTCGATTTGCACCATTGAAAATGCCTGTTGATAAGAACGGCGGCTTCTCATAGCGTCGAACACGTCAGCAATTGCTATCAACTGGCTGGTAATGTTCGGCGTCCAACCGCCTTTGATGGATGGATATCCGCTCCCGTCAAATTTTTGGTGGTGCTCGAGCGCGGCAAGGATTGCAAGCTTCGGAATGCCGTCAATACCCATAAGATACCGCGCCCCTTTGACCGGATGCGATTCTATGATTCTTCGCTCCTCCGGTGTGAGCACACCGGGTTTTCCGAGTATTTCCTCGGGAACAAAAATTTTTCCGATATCATGCAGCAGAGCTGCAATTCCGATGGCATGCAGATATTCACCGCCAAAACCGAGGTGCTCCGCCTGGCTCATCGTAAGAATGCAAACGTTGGTGACATGCGTAAAGGTGTATTCATTCACCGATTTGAGCGATGCGAGAAGGCTCAAGGGATTGATTTCCTGTCGAAATCCTTTGATAAACCCCTTGACCATATCGTCAACACTGCGGACATCTATCTGCCGGTGCTTTTTTGCGGACAGATACAGGTCCTTAAGCTCATCCAGCTCCGCACTCGTAAGGGCCAGCAATTCCTGCATGACTTCAGGTGACGCGGTTGTATCGGTCCCGATAGCGCTTTTCGCACTGACAGAGGCATCCGATTCTTTTCCCGGACCTTGTTTATCTTCAGGATTTTTCACCTTGAGCTCTATCTTGCCCAGCTTAATGGATGGCCTCGATTTTATCGATACCGCGTCCTGCGAGGCGAGGTCCCGGATAAAACCCTCCAGTTCGGTTTTCGGCATTCCGGCAAGAAACGATATTCTTTCAAAAGCCTTTTTTTTCATGACGCGGATGAAATTAGTCACAAAGGTGCTGCCAGCGGCAAGCGGTCTGTTTTCAGCTACGAGATCATTGCCGATAAGAAGAATGGTAATTTCTGGCCTTGTCTGGAGCAGATCCAGCAGAACGGCATAGGCCCTGTCTACATATTGCGCAACCTGCGGATGCGAAGGAGAATAGAGGGTCGTATTCGTCACTGCCGCGGTGAGCTGCGCGATGACCTGCGACAATGCTTCATGAATATCACGATCTGCCATGCATGCTCCTGGCTGAATATCCTCTTTCAATCATCATATCCCGCTGCTGGTTCATTTCCGTTCCATCAATTTCTGACAGGATTTTTGAATGGCGGCATTGTCCAGACGCATTCCGATCTTGAGCAACTCTGTGATGCTCTCCTTCGGATAGCGTTCAAGCGAATCAAATAAGTGTTCTTTCATCCGCAAGAGGCTTTTGGGATACAGTGTCCACGCAGCACGCGCCAGTTTTTCCAAATCACGGACCGCGCAAGGATCTCCGATTTCTCCCAGCGCCCTGATGATTTCCTCGTTTTCCCGGTAGTCGGACTCAAAAAGAACCGCCCGTTTGATTTTCGAAAGAATATCTCTTGTAACTTCCCTGACACGGTATTGTCCTGCCAGGGAAATAGCCTGAAAGGCGATGTCAGGATCCGATGAATCAATGGTCTCTCCCAACGTTTTTATTGCTTCCGGGTCTTTTAATTTCAGAAGTGTATTCAGAGCTTCCATGCGGAGAACGGGATTTTGGTGCTGCAGAAGCGGCCTGACATATGCAGTGGATGCTTGGTTGCCGGCTCTGCGCAAAAAGATGAGCAGGTTTCTGACAAAATAAGAGCGGGAATCATTCAGTCGTTTGTGTGCTTCACGCACGGCAGGTTCACCGAAAATGCAGAGGAGATTAAATACAATCCGCTTTCCTCCAACGGAGTCATCCCTGCTGTAAATATCCATGAGTCCGGGTACCGTTTCCGAACCAAGCGCTTGAATAAAGCCGGCGGCCTCCTGTCCTTTATCCTTTATCCAGATTTCGAATGCGTCCAGTGCCTGTGCGCGGAAATCAGCCGTCAGAAAAAGCTTTCTGGCTTCTTCGGCGCTTGCACGGATCCCTTTTACCGGCTTCTCCATCGTGTGTTTCCTGAGCGTTTCAAAAATGTCCCAGAGAAGAAAAAAGTTGCCTGTTTTAAGGAATCCCGGAGCTATTGTCATGAGCTTCTGAGCAAGTTCCTTATAATCTTCTTCATCAATATTTTCCGCCATGAAAGCAAGGAGTGCTCGTCCGATTTGAAAGTCAAGATAATCGTCTTCAAGCGTTTTCTTAAACTCTTCAAGAGAAAATTTTTCCTGGCTTCTTTCCGATCCTTCGGTCAGCCGCTTCAGCATGGCTTCATAATCTTCGCTTACGTAATTTTCGTACATCTCGCGGGCGAACAGCGTTTCCATGTGTTCCGGCAGAATAGACGGCATTTCCCGGTTTTCCGGTGAGGGGGCAGGCCCCGACCGCTGGGGAGTCGCAAATGCTGCACCCTGAGCATGCGCTTTTGTCAGTTTCCCCAGGAGACCGGTCAGTGTTGGTGAGATTTCTTTCCCCTCCGCGCTTGCCTGACTCAGCATATCAATGACCATATCGTCCTGAAAACCTCCCAGCAAATCGTTCGCATCCACCGTTGAGGCGTGTGTAGAAATGCGCTGGAAAGCAACCGATAAAAATTGTTTCCTGAGTTCAGGATGGAGTTCGCGCAGTAATTTGTTCAAGTTTCCGAGCGTGGCCGATTGATCGCTGGTAAGCTGCTTTTTTTCCGCGCGTTCTCGGACATGATCAGAAATAATCCTGTCATAGCTTTGGATGGCAGCACCCGCATCGAGCTTTCGCTCATTCAACAGCCTGGCAAGTTCCGCAGGATCAAAGCGTTCTGCCTCCTTGAGGGAGACGCCCTGATCCCCCGATCCGGCCAACGTGCCCGCGGAAAGATGCGTCACAAAGTCCTGCCACAGGCCAGCTCCTGTTTTATCCCCGATTGATTTCGACTGTGACCGCACAATTTCTTGCTCTTCTGTGGCATGAAAGTTGCCGTAATCTATGACATGAATTTTGATATGGACAATGGCCGAATCGTTCATTGCCTTGTTGATTCCGCCTGACGCTCTTATGTCTTCGGGCTTCGTCGTAAGAATGCGGTGAAATTTGACCAGTTCATCTTTCTGCAAGCCGGAAAGAAAAGTAACTGCAGCAATCTCTTGCTGATTCATGGAAAGAGCAAAGTCACGATAGACCGGATTTTTTTGATCAAGATAGTCATGTCCGACAAGCAACGTGTCCTTTGCAACGCCCAGGGTCATTTCCGGACGGATTTCAAATAATTTTTGCAGAATTTCATAGGCACGATCGATGCTTTTTGTGATTTGCAGGTGTCCAGGCGGGTAAATTCCGACATTTTTTCTGGAAATGTTCAACTCAATGACGGCCTCAGACAAAAGACGCGTATCGAGCGGGAGCTCGCGCGCTGCACGCTGCGGTTTTTCGGGGTTGCTTTTGTCCTGATTTTCTGTCATTGCGTTGGCCGATCAATCGTACTGTGCATAATATTATAAAGGTTTCTATTGTTTTTTCCACAAAAAAAATTGTTTTTGTTTTATTCAAGTCATATTGACGAATCAATATTTTATCCGTTGCTGTTATTGATACAAAAAATGTTCATTTTAACAGACAAGTCTTTTTCCTTGACAACCTTATTTCATGGTGATAAATTTATCACTCACATACAAGATAATTTTGGGGCTGTAGCTCAGCTGGGAGAGCACAAGGCTGGCAGTCTTGGGGTCAGGGGTTCGATCCCCCTCAGCTCCACCAAGAATTCAAGGGGTTAGCTAATAATAGCTAGCCCTTTTTCATTTGAGTGTGATAAATTTGTGATAATTTTATCGAGAACCTCTACCCCACTTCTCAAACTGTCAGGACAATGATGTGAATACCGCTGAGTCATCTTAATGTCCTTATGTCCGAGCAGCTTTGCAATCTTGTAAAGGTCTACTCCTGCCTGCGCTAGCCTCGTGGCAAATGTGTGGCGAAGATCATGAAATCTGAAGTCTTCAATATTTGCGCGATCAGTCGCATTGTAAAACGCCCTCATGAGATTTCTTCGTAATATCTTTGTGTTAACCTCACTAGGAAAAACAAACTTATTTTTGTTGTAATTACGCTTTGTTTTCTCTTTGAGGAGCGTGAAGACTTTTTGATTCATGGGAATGGTTCTTTTCTCACCGTTCTTTGACTTTACAACGAGTACTGTCTTGCGGAAGAGGTCTACGTTTTGCCATTCAAGCGAAAGGATTTCATCTTGACGCATCCCTGTATTCAGCGCAAAGAGAACTATCTCCTGCAACCAATACAAAGATTCAATTTGATTATCCTTGCGAGTAGGATGCAAAACGCAGCAACCGAGAAGCTTGCTTTCTTCCTCAAGGGTAAGCCATCTGTCCCGTTCATTCTTGACCCTGTCTCTTGAAACACGTTCAGCAGGGTTTTCTGTACACCACTGCCATTCCCGAATGGCAAGATTAAACGCATGGCGGAGAAGAGTACGCCGGTGGTTAATAGAAGCGGGAGAAAGTCCCTTTTCCCGGCATTGAGTTTTGTACGATGATATAAGACTTGGAGTAAAATCTTTCAGCAGCGTGCTGCCGAATATCCCCTTCATCTCCTTAATTATCACCGTATCGCCTCTGACCGTACTTGCAGCTTTGTTAGGGATTGAATATTCGTTCAAGTACTTATCCAGCAAGTTTCCGATAGTCTTGTCCGAATGAGCAGCTCTTTCAAACCACTTCCCCTCTTGTATTTCGGTCATAACCTTATGAAAAATCTTCTCTGCCAGCCGCTTGTCTTTTGTTTCCGTGGGAACCCTATGTTGCTTACCCTTATAAGTAAAACTCATCCACCAGGCTTGGCCTCTTTTATACAGTCCCATTAAACCTCCTTCCTGAGACCTTGCATTTGGCCTGGTTTCCCGTTGGATGAATTATACCCTGTCCCCTTAACGCTATCAATGGCCTTTTTAACAATACTACCTATATCCGAAATTGTGCCCTTATTCGGAATTACAGCCAGTTTATAGACAGTCTTACTTGAGGCCTTGACCCAATCTTCCAGTTCATCCATATCAAAACGAATTAACCCATTCAGCTTACGAAAAGGTATAGTTCCTTGATGAACCCACGAGTAAAGGGTTGACACCTTGACCATGAGAAACTCAGAAGCTATTTTGATAGTAACTAACCGCATTTATTCATCCTCACTGTTTGCTGCTAGATCATCGCTGTTAAAATGCAGCTCGTTTCTTCTTATCATTTCTTCGTCATAGACATCGCCTAACTGACGCTTTAGGCCTTCATGCTTTTCACTAATTAGGCGCACAATTCGACATGAATGACAGTATTTTTGAGTACAGCTCGAACATGACTTTTGAAAACTCATATTTATTCCTGCTTATGATTTCGGA
This sequence comes from Nitrospirota bacterium, assembly GCA_963663225.1. Taxonomy (GTDB): domain Bacteria; phylum Nitrospirota; class UBA9217; order UBA9217; family UBA9217; genus JBAZLV01. The sequence continues at coordinate 2,902,268 of OY760142.1, forward strand.
TAGGTTGAACCCACCAGAAGATGCCTTTTTGACGAACTTTTTTAACGAGCCATTCCCCATTATCTTCTGAACAGTCAGCCATGAAATCTTCAGCTATTTTTTCTTCGTTTATCAGTTTTCCATTAAAAAGCTCGCAAATGCTTTCTATGGTAACGTATTTGCTTACCGAATTGAAACCATAGAACAGATGACCTTGTTTTGTATTTTTCTTCATGATATGCGCCTTTAAAATGGGACATCGTTATCAGGCATATTGAATCTTTTCTTTTTGACGTTTATTTTTTTGTCTACATAATCCATGCTGTCTTCAAAATCCTTCTTTGCCTTATCGTCATTTAATACACAGGCATCAAGATATGTACCTGCATCACGGAGGAAACTTTTTGCAGCCTCAAGTAAGTTAGTGCTGTTGTAACCCTTGAGGGCAGCATAAGTAAGCAGATAACCAAGCCCGTTCAGATATAATCTTTTGATATCAGGAGACCGTGAGCGGCTTACTTCCCGCTTAATCCCTGAATATCCTTTATCGTTAAAAGTAACCTCTTGAATACAAACCCAGACTGATTCAGTTTCCCAGCGGGTTCTATTCTCTGTGCCGTTATTTACGCCAAAGCGTAACCATTCTTGAGTACACATTTTCCAGAGATCATTGAGCTTCTCTAACACCTCTGTTACCGTAAAAACGCCTAATAAAGACAATAGGCCTTTCTTTAATGCGAATTCCAACCTTATGACCCTTTGACCTTCTTGCCAGCCATTTGACCGCCATAACTCTTTAAAAAACTCTTTATTGCTTATTCCAAGCTCGACAGTCTTGTCATACAGGCGTGCGAGGATATCTCCGCTACGTCTTCCTATCGTCCAACCTGTGAAGTCGTTACCATCCCAGAATTGCTGAATGTTCTTTGCTTGTGTAATCCAAGACTCTCGCTTAATGCTGTCAAAATTAAACTCACTGACAAAATCAACGAAAATATCAATCCGGCTTACTTTTTCTTCATAATTGCCTACTAGCAATTCATCAACGACACACCGAAGGCTTTTCATAGATTCTTCAACGCCGCGACAATTAAGCAATTCACTTCGTATCTGGACATACAAGGCTGGAAGCTTCTTACTTCCTGCTCCGGCTATTGAGATTCGGAACCAGTTATCGTCAATGACATAGCTAAAAATGCCGCTTCCTTTTGCCCATACCTCGAAATGATGACCTGAAATATTTAAGACTGCTTGTGCTTGTTCTTCTAGATCGTCAGAACGAGCTAATTGCTTTCTGGATTCAAGGTAATCCAATACTCCTTCTTTCATCGACCCTCGATATGAGACATAAAGACTATCTACCCCCCTGTGTACTACCTTAAACTCCATAACCCCTCCTATGATGTAATGCGACAGTGCTGTATATACTAAGTTCCGCACTGTCTTAAACTTGAACCATGCCACAGAGGCCCGCCAGCCTCCGGCTGTTGCGGTGCCTCTGTGGCCATTGTCATGAAAATAAAAAAGGCCACAGCATTTAAGCTGTAGCCTGATAATAACCTTCATGACGATAAGAGTCTAAGACACGAAATTTATTTTTTATGTCTTATTTTATTAAGCCAACACTCCCTCTCTTTTTAATCTATCAACAAACTTTCTAAAGGTAGATGGATCATCTTGCACCCTAACCCCAGATGATAGAAGTAGCTCCATAAGTTCTGGATTTGTGAGCCTACAAAGACCTAACTTCCAGAAATAAGCTAAAACGAGAAAAGATTGTGTGTGTTCCATGTCATGTTCAAGAGGAGGTTTTTTTATAGCATCCCCTAATTGTTTAAAAAAAATGTGTTCTCCTGTATATTGAGCTATCCTTATTTTTCTGCGTACCCATTTTGCATCTAGTAAAGTTTTATCAACCCGAACAGCCTTAAATAACGCTTCATCTTCACCTTTTTTTGCTTCCTCAACTAATGTTGCCATATGCTTCTTGTTGACTAACATCGAAATGGTATCATTAACGCTAGCCATAAAATTTTTACAAAATTTAAATTCGATAGATTTTCTGAGTTTTACAGGTTTGTGAGACCTAGTAGTGCGTTCATTTCTTAAATCATGTATAGCAATGTGAAATAATAATGATTTCCAGTCACAATACAGTTCCTTGATTTCTTCAATTAGCTGATCCTGAGGCATACCTTTAAAATATTTGTTAATATTTTCTGATTGAAATTTTGCAAATTTACTAGCGTAATAACACTTACTTTCACCATTAGGTAGTGATTCAAGTGGTTCAAAAAGCTCTTTTTCAAAGCTAAAAGGTGAGTTGCGAGTAATTTTAGATAAATTTTTGATACTGCCTGATTCAGAAAAGCTAGTTTTGATATTCTTACTTAATTCTGTAATATCTTCATACTCATTGCCCAAAGCAGGATAACCTCTCCGCGCAAAAACATCTAGTGTATGATCGAGAGGAACGAGATATCCCTCGTTAGCCGGCAGGCAACAGCTTGTAAGTATCTTTAGATACTCTTTAATGAGTTCGCTAAAGGCAGGATCGATTTTAGAATTATAATTACTTTTGCTATTGTTATTCATAAATCAAAGCTTATAAGAAATGGAGTTACTTGAAAATAAAAAAATATGCGATTAAACCGCTTGCAAAATTCGTTAATTTATAGTAATTTAATCACAGGGAGGCTTTTCTGTAGTTTCCCCTTCCCAAGCATACCTCCCGAGCACAAATTCCTTTTTAATCTTTATCAGCTTAAGCAATGCCAAGTGTAAAAAAATAGCAACTCAGGAGTGTATAAATATGGCAGGTGCCTTTACGCATATGGCTATCGTTGATAAAACGATTAAATCATTCCCTTCTGGAGAAAATTTTGGAAAGATATTACGCGAAAATAAGAATTTTTTAACGCTTGGCAGTGTGAGCCCTGACATTCCATACCTAGCCCAACTCGCCATGGAAGGTTCTTCATGGGCAGATATAATGCATTACTATAAAACAGATAGAATAACTAAAAACGCTATTCATTCTTTAATCGCAACCAAAACAAAAGGCAAAATTTGGAAATATCAATTAGCTTGGCTATTAGGTTTTATTGGTCATATTGTAGCAGATGCTACGATTCACCCTATTGTTGAAAATATTGTTGGCCCGTATACCGAAAAAGAGACGCATAATGATCATAGAGAGTGTGAAATGATTCAAGATGTGATGATCTTTAAAGAAGTCATGAATCTTGAGTTAAATGCAGCTGAATATACAGATCTTTTAAAAGCGTGTATCAAACATCCTTCATTAGATAAAGTTAAATATTTTTGGTCTATACATGCTGAAACTAGCTATCCCACTATGGGTAAATTCCCTGCTGATAAAATAATCGAATCATATACAACAGAGTTAGATATCGCAGATGGAGGAAATCCACTTGTCAAAGCCTTCCGTCATTTTAAGTCAGATTTTATTTACCGTACTTACAAAGACATCACGATAAATTCCCGAGAACTTGTTGATAAATATTACTCTAATGTTTTATTGCCAAATGGCTTAACGGGAACATTTCGAGAACACGGTTTTGAATATGCTGTTAAAAACCTTGTAGCAATTTGGTCAAAAATTGAGCGGTCACTTTTTTCCAAAGAAAACATTATCAATATTATTCCTAATTGGAATCTTGACACAGGCATAGACCAAGCAACAGAAATTAGAACATATTGGAGCTAATGTGAATATATATAAAAAAAATATATATATCTTTTTGATATGTTTCCTTACATGTTCTTGCAGTATCATACAGCTGAATCTCGATGAAAAATATCAACCTCTTGGAACAGCTGTTTTAACAGCGAACGATCTTCTTCTTGCAAAGTATCCGAAAGAACGGCCTCAATATGTCTCACAAGAGGAATACAAAAACCTTTTAAAAGAAAATTATCTACCATTATACGACAGGTTATACGTTTACCCTGTAAAAATTAAAACAGTCAACAATAACTTTGTGGTCAGCATATATGATGGTGACAAACTAATTCTCACTGACTGGCTATGCACGGAGGGATATATAGATTGCTGGAGCTACAACAATGAATGTAATTTAAATACTATAAAAATCGAATGTGAAAAATAACTTTTTTAAATTTAAGCACTAAAAAATGCACGCTAATATTAAAACAACATAAAACTTTATTGCTTAAACATTAGGGCAGTTTTACACAATAGTATTTGCAAATGATACGCTATCAAATTTTTATAACTTTTGGCTCAATGGCATTATCGTTATCATGCGAATCGTCTTCCAACGATTTTGTATTATATTCAGGAACTCCTAGCTGTAACCGCTCACGCAGTAAATCGACGTGATTTTGCTTAAATTTCTCACCAAGAAACTGATATATTTTTTCTCTTGTTTTTAAATCGACGACACCGTCCCATCCTAATTTTGTAGAGCCAAAAATAGCAGAATAAAGCATGTAAAAAATCGTCAAATTTCTTATGGTTTTTTTTGATAATTTAAAATATGCTGACCCTTCAGATGCAAATTGTCCTTTCGCAGTTAAGGAAAGTTTATTATGTAAAATATAATCTTCAACGATGGAATTATAATTATTTTTTAAATAATCTATATTTATTCCTGATTCTTCTAGTGCTCCTGTAATTATCTCTAATTCTGAAATTAATTTAAAAAACTGCCCTACACTAAAACCATCGATTGACTGCTTTTGTTTTATATTAGTGGTAAAGTAAACAGAGTCTTTATATCGGAAAAAAGGATATATCAGATGATAAACATATTCCCAATGAGTATCTATATTAAAGACGGCCTGATTTGCTCTCAGGCTACGAAGTAAACCATATGGTAAAATATCTCGATTAACCCCCGGCCCCCAACAGACTTTTCTTCTTAAATCTGCAAACATTATTTCTCCTTGACCTGCTTGGGGATCAGAGATAACTTCTATTTTTTTTCGATTTATAATCGGGTTACCAACTATACGACCAATCTTTATTTCACTGTGGCCTATAGTCATTACAATATCACCAATATTTATTTCTTTAATGAACGTTGAAACTTGATTGATGTGCGATGTTAATCGTGTGGTCGAGTAGCTGCTTTTCTTATAAGCTTTACTTAATTTTTCTCTAAGCTTATCAATATCTAGGTTATATGTATTTTTACCTGTTTCGTCAAGCCCAAGTAAATCTAAATGACTAATGCCAATAAGTGAACCTTCTACGAAGTGATCGTAATATCGTCCACCATGGCAACGAACAACCCAAAATCTTTGGCCTTCTGGCCTTTCATATATATTGAGTGCGCTAAGCATAAGTTTCTCCATTTATTTAAAGCAATTAGACGCCCAATTCGCCGCCCCAGTTTGCCAGATAGATATCAAATAGTATGTCTTGCTATAACATTTTAGTACAAATTTAATAAAACAGAACAACAGAACAGAAAAAGTTTACGGAAAGATATAAATATCCAATGTTTAGTTTGCTATTTATAGGGTTCTTTGGTTCCTGGCTTACCAGTATAGGGGTTCACATTGCCCTTAGTGCTCCAATTATTATTTTTCGTACTATCAGGAGTTGTTCTACGATGTGGAGATACATAAGTACCATCCTTCTTTGTATATCCTTTTACATGGGTGTCTCGACTCTTGCTAATTGACCGAGTAGTGGTGGAGCTTTTACTTGTTGATCTTTTCCCACTATTTTTACTCTTGCCGCCACTACTCTTTCCAGCTGAACTTTTGCTCGATGAACTTTTGCCACTATGACCTTTACCACCACCTCCTCTTGCAAATAAATCCTGAATAATTATTGACATAGAAAATAATAAACAGAGCAGTAAACAGGCCAGTTTTTTCATAATTATCCCCCTGTTTTAAAGATTTTAATAATACGCCTTACCTTACAATCCAACTGCATATTACGCGAGTAAAGTTGTACTTGATCAGTACAGGAACAAGCGCTTATTTATTATCTGTTAATAGTAAAGGTATAGTTACAGATGACCTGAGAGCTTTGAATTATGGATAAATATAAAGTGATATTAAAAAGGTAAAACTAAAAGCTAAGATTATTGCTTCAAGTTAGAACCCTTTCCGTTTTGCTATTCATTGGAGTAAATGATGTTCTATTTGTAGAAGAAAAGAAGATGTTTTGTCGTTGGAGGTTAATTTATTATACGCTTAGGTATAATACTGTCAAGGTTATTTTTTAGACTACAAAAGGAATGACAGTCATAAAGAGTGAGATCATAAAAATAAGCAGCTTATGTTATTAATTACATCACCAATTAAAAAATTTTTAAACAAACAAATATAATCACTGTGATAAAAAATGCGATAAATTTCTTCAAAAAAGGCAATATCATCATAACAAATAGAATTTCTATAAACTTATTAATTCATTGATTTACAGATAAAAGCGGGAAACCAAGCAGCAAATCAAGGATTGAATTTTTCTGTCCTTTCCTTCGGGTAGTGAGGGCAAGAGAGCGAGCCTTGTGCTCACCCGTTTTCTCACTGTGATAAAAATGTGATAAAACTATTCAAAAAAGGCAAAATTATCACAATACATAGAATAATTGTAAACCTATTAATCGTTTGATTTATCAGCAATAACGGGAAACCAAGCAACAAATCAAGGATTGTGTTTTTCTGCCTTTTCTCGCTGGCAGTCTTGGGGTCAGGGGTTCGATCCCCCTCAGCTCCACCAAGAATTTTAAAGGCTAATCGCAAGATTAGCCTTTTTTATTTAAGCTAGAAGTGGTTTCAAAGAGACTATTCCTTTTTTTCGGAACCTCACGACAGCGTTATTCTGAGTATACTTATTCGACATTATGCATCTTCTAATCTTCTCCTTAACCGTAACTTTCAAAAAAATACCGCATTGTGACCTAACTCACATATAATTTTTAAAAAAAATATTATACTTTGGTTGCAACATACGTCGATCTTTATATTTTAATATGATACAAGATCTATGGAGAAAAGCTCCATATCATCTCACTTAAACTCTTTTGGGAGGAACCATGAAAAGACATTACTTCCGTATTTTATTACTTGCAGTTTTTTTCGTTGTTTCTGGTTGTGCCGCATCTGCCCCGAGATATATGGCATTCAAGGAAGACCCAACGTTTAATATCTTTAAAGTCAAACCCGAAAAAGGTTACGCTGCTCTCGTCGTTGCCAGAACAACCAAATTCGGTGGAGCAATCGAATTTGACACCTTTCTCGACAAGAAGATGATAGGCGTTACCCAATGGAAAAGTTATTTTGTAAAAACGAATATCACACCAGGAGTGCATTATGTAATCACGCGAGCGGAAAGCGTAGAACCGGCGAAAATAAATTTCAAGCCTGACAGAATATATTATCTGCAACAAATCCCAAGAATGGGCGTCTGGAGGGCTCGGGTAAGCGTAGCGCTCGTAACTCCGCAAGAACTGAGCACTTCATTTGACAGCGACTGCAGATTGTTAGCATATGACGTTCAAAATCCAGGTGAAGACATGTCTGATAAAGACTACCGAGAAGCCATCAATGATTATGAACGGGAAGTTAAAGAAGGACGGCACCAGGAAGATTCAAGCTATAATGGAATTCCTGCAAAATAATTTCAATCAATACTGGTGTGAGGATTAGAAATACCAGAAGCACATATTAACCGGGTAACATCAACTTCCAGCCTTACAAAATAAAAAAACATCGCTTAAGATCTTCTATGGGAAAACATCCCCATAGAAGAAGATAAGCATTTGTATGAAGTTGCTGACTCTTCCCTATTCTGAAAACTCTATTAAACAAATCACAACAATCGGTGTCTCACCTAATAAATAGTACAAGTACATCATTACGAATGAAGCGTTACGGAGGTGTCATCATGAAAAAGCCGACCCTCGGCATCATTATTTTTAGTTTGTTGTTCTCTGCCTTCAGCATTTTAACGCCGGCAAAAACCAATGCTGAAGTCAATGTCAGCATTAACATTCCTTTGCCGCCGCTCGTGATACCAGCTCCACCTGCTTTAGTGGTAATACCTGAAACCTATGTATACTATCCTCCTGATGTCAATGTAGATATTTTCTTCTACCGGGGCTACTGGTACAGACCATATCAGGGACATTGGTTTATCTCAAGCAGGTACAACGGCCCTTGGCGGGGTATTGAAGTCCATCGGGTGCCTCGCGCGATAATCGGCGTCCCCTCCTCGTTTAGAGGGGCCCCTGTTTTTCATAACCGCTTGCAGTATAAGGAAGTAAGAAAAAACTGGAAAGGATGGGAGCGCGACCGGCATTGGGACAATGCACGCTGGGACAAGGCCCGCCAAGAAAGAAGAGATTACTATCGGGGACAAGCCAACAGAGGACCTCAACACGAGCAGCAGAATTGGAATAGAGACAACCATGACAGGAGAGAAAATTCACCGAGAGAACACGGTGGAGGTCATATGAACAATAGAGAAGGAAATCCGCACATCATTCGATAAAAAACGAACGAATGCTATGCAGCCTTGTGAACCGACAAGAAAACAAACAGTTGACCGTATAAACCAGAATAATATCCTTAAGTCTGCGTATCCAGCATATCCCGTATCTTTCGGACAAGGACAGTCGGTGTTACCGGTTTTTGAAGGAACACCGTGTTTTTGTCCGAAAACATTTTTTTTGTAAAAATATTTTCCGCATAGCCGCTGATAAAAATCGTCTTTACTTCCGGGTTTTGCTTTTTGATATTCAACCAGGCTTCTTTACCGTTCATGTTCGGCATAATACCGTCGAGCATCACGAGTCGTATGCCGTCGATGTTTTTTGCATACTTGGCAACCGCATCCAGTCCATCAACAGCCTCTATGACCGTATAACCATACTCCTGCAGCACGCTGATTGACATTTTTCTGATGGTTGCGTCGTCTTCAGCAAAAAGCAGTGTTTCTGTACCGCCCCTGGCAGGCACTTCCTCTTCCATTTTTTGACTTTCTGCGGGAGCAGAGCCATTGGAAGACGGCAGATATATTTTAAATGTTGTTCCCCGTCCTGGATTGCTGCATACATTAATAAAACCGTTATGTTGTTTTACAATACCGAAAACCACGGCCAATCCGAGGCCAGTGCCCTTTCCTTCCTCTTTGGTAGTATAAAACGGTTCGAAAATCTTCTGTTTTACTTCGTCGGTCATCCCTGTGCCCGTGTCCGTGACCGTAAGAAAGGCATAGATACCGCTGGGCTGTTTCACGCCTTCCGCGTCGATAAGCGACTGGTCAACGTTTATGAGACCCGTTTTAATGAGGATGTCGCCGCCTTTCGGCATAGCGTCACGTGAGTTGGTCACTAAATTCATCAGTATTTGCTCAAGCTGTCCGCGGTCGGCTACTATATGCAAATCTTTTTCCGCCGTCTCCACTTTGAGCCGAATGTTTTCCTTGAGCAAACGAAGCAGAAACTTTTCAAATTTAAGAATTACGTCATTCAAATTGATCGTAACAAGATTGACGTTCTGTTTTCTGCCGAATGCGAGAAGACTCTGAGTCAGCACTGTAGCACGGTTGGCTGCCGTTTGTATCTGTTCGATACTGTGGCGATTCGGATCATCCTGTTTCATTTTCATGAGGGCTATTGCGGCATATCCGACGATAGCGCTCATGATGTTGTTAAAATCATGGGCCACCCCCCCGGCGAGCTGGCCGATGGCCTCCATTTTCTGGGCCTGGCGCAGCTGGTTTTCTAACAAGATTTTTTCTGACTCAGCGCGCCGGCGTTCCGTGATATCGAAAAAAACGCAGTGCGTACTGATAAACTTACTGGATGCATCACTCTGAATACGCCCTTCGATATATACTTCAATAGGAGAGCCGTCTTTGCGCACCAGCTGCAATTGGGAATGAATTTCCCCGTTTTGCTTGAAGTCGGCAAATGTCTTCGCGAACCTGGGTTTCGTCTCGGGAGGCCAGATTGTACTGAAACTCCGCCCTATCAGTTCCGGAGAATCATACTGAAGAAGCCGGCATAATCTGTCATTGACATACAGAAATTTGCCTTCTTCATCCAGTGATTGGTACGCAACCGGGGATTGGTCGAAAATGCTCCGGAATCTTGTTTCGCTCTCCAGAAGCGCTCGGTTTGCCACTTCCAGATCTGTGACTTTTTTTTCGAGTTTGTGAAAAAGGATTTCATTGTATTGTCGGAAGAACTCCATCTCCGCACCCAACGGCTGCTTGATGACGGGATGAGGTGCATGCTCAGACAACACTTCTTTGATGACGGTTAGAATCACCTCCGTGTCTTGCGGTTTGACCAGAAACCTGTCGGCTCCCAGCTTGATTCCGAGTTCCGCGTCTTTTTCGTCGGTATACGTCGCCGTATAAAATATAAATGGGATGCTGCTCAGCTGTTCGTCAGACCGCACCGCGCGGCAGAGTTGAAACCCGTCCATTTTCGGCATAAGAATGTCTGAGATGACCAGACCGACTGTCGCCGTTTTTAAACAACCAAGCGCTTCCAGACCGTTTCCGGCTATAACGACTTCATAGCCATTTCCTTTCAGCAGCGCTTCGAGCAGATAGATATTTTCAGCATTATCGTCAACGATCAGGATGTTCATTTCTCCCCCTCTTGTTTGTCAAGGAAAGCGGAAATTTCATCCATGATCGTTTCCGGATTAATCGGTTTTTCAATATACCCATTGCATCCGGCCGCAAGGAGCCTCTCCCGGTCCCCGGTCATGGCATAGGAAGTGATGGCTATAATCGGTATGGCAGCGCAGCTGCGGGATTTCCGAATGCGTCTTGTCGTTTCTAGCCCGTCTATGCCGGGAAGTTGAATGTCCATAAGAATCAGGTCCGGCTGTTCTCGGAGGGCAAGTTCGACTCCTTCTTCCCCGGTTCTGGTCTGGATCGTCTGATGTCCCATTGTTTTGATAAGAAATGTGATCAAATACATGTTTTTTTCATTGTCTTCAACCACCAGGATTTTTTTCACCGTGTCTCCTTTTTTACAGCCGGCATGCTCATGATAAATTCACTTCCCTTGTTGATCTCGCTTGTGGCCAGAATATCGCCGCCGAGAAGTTTCATGAGTTTTTTTGAAATATACAATCCAAGTCCCGTTCCTTCATATTTCGGCATATCGGCGGACGTAATCTGGCTGAAAAACTGAAAAAGCCTGTTCATATCTTCAGCGCGTATGCCGCATCCGGTATCGCGCACGGCAATTATCACGGTATTTGGTGTTTCCTCCACGGTCAAACGCACCTCTCCCCGGTCAGTAAATTTGACGGCATTTCCAGTCAGATTAATCAGCACTTGTCGGATGCGCTGTTTATCGCTCATGATTTCTAAAACATCCGGCCCCTTCACGACAAGGGAGATGTTTTTCCGCGCCGCTGCCGGCTGCAATGAAGACACTACGGTACGAACCAAGGGCATCAGATCAAATACGGACATGTTCATGTGAATCCTGCCGGCCTCGATTTTGCTCAAATCAATAATATCGGTAATCAATTCAAGAAGGTGGTTCGAGCTGCTTTTTACCATGCTCAATTGCTTGCGTTGTTCTTCGTTCAGGGGGCCGGCCAATCCCTGCAGCAGGATTCCGGTAAAACCGATGATTGAATTAAGCGGAGTGCGCAATTCGTGGCTCATGGAAGCGATAAAAAGCGATTTCAGACGGTCCAGCTCCTTTAATCTTGTGTTGGCCGATTCCAGGTCTTTTTTGGCTGTGGTCACTTCATCCAGAGAAAGACGCAGGGCTTCCTGCGAACGCTGGAGCTGATCGGTACGTTCCTGCACCATTTCTTCCAGATGAAGGCGATGTTTCTTCAGTTCTGCTTCGATCTTGTTTTTTTGAGTAATGTCTCGTATTATGGTCAGAAGACAAGGCTGGCCATCCAGCATTATGGTCTCACCGGAAACAAGTCCTTCGAGGACAAGAGATGATTTTGTCCGGAACCTGGCTTCCCGCTCGCGAACTCTTCCCTGTTCTTTTAATTCTGCAATGTAACGATTGCGCTCCTGAAGGTCAAGCCACAGACGCAGGTCCATTGCAGTATGGCCCATTGTTTCATCACGAGAGTATCCGGTAAGACGAAGAAATACTTCATTGACTTCAAGCAAAAGTCCGCTGTCTGCACGGCTTATAATTATGGCATCGGGAGTCGCTTGAAAAGCCTTGAAGAACTTTTCTTCAGAACGGCGCAAAGCGTCCTCCGACCGTTTTCGTTCGGTAATGTCTGTAATGACTGCAACACGGGCCGCTTGCCCCTCATATACGAGCTCATGCGACATGGCTACAATATCAATCAGCATTCCGTCTTTCTTGCGGTGGTGCCATTCACCGGCATAGGTATGGCCGTTCATGGTGGAAACCAGATCTACAATTGGTTTTTTTTCTTCTTCCGGATAAAGATCGGGTAGGTACAAGCTAAGAGCCTCATTTTTTTGATAGCCGTAGTGGTTCATAAAAGCATCATTTACATCAAGCAACCTGAATGTGCTGCGGTCGTAGATCAGCATCGGTGCGGGATTCTGGAGAAACAAGTGTCGGTAACGTTCTTCACTTGCCCGCAAGTCTTCTTCTGTCTTTCTGCGTTTTTGTTCTTCCGAAAGAATCACCCACGCTTTGGCACTGATCCAAGAGATGGTCACAACGCCGACAAGAACTGCACAGAGAATCAACAACAGCCTGTTTCTGAAAGCGGTAAGAGAGGAGAGGACTTCATCTTCGGAAGATGTTACTACAATCGGCCAAAATGTATCGGCGATGTAAATAGGCATGTATATGGCATTCTTTTTTATTAAAGAACCGCTCCGGGACGCAATTTTATCGAATGTATAGGTTGCTGTCCCCTGGCGGCCCAGGAGCATGTTATTTACCATTAAGAGAAGTGAAGGAAAATCTTTGCAGGATTCGTAAACAGATTTTCCGGTAAATCCGGGAACCGGGCTGTATAATGTTATTCCACTGCGGCTGATGACCCACGCATATCCTGTTTCACCTATCTTTATCACTTCTAGATATCGCTTCGCCAGATTCTCAAAGTTGATGACGATGGCGATAGTACCTTTGAATTCAGCTCGTTTGAATACCGGAACGTGAAGAGCCACGGCGTCGAAACCCTGTATGGTTTTAAACACATCACTTATGACCGGCTTATGATCCTGGATAATTTTCCGGATATGTTCCTGGCCCGATATGTCAGTTCCTGCAGAAAGATCATAGGGAACGGTATACAGTATCCTGCCGTGCTCGTTCACCCGGGTGATAGACCGAATCTGATCATGATGCGCTTCGTAGAACAGAGACATATACTGTCTGCCTTTATCGTCGGCATTGATGACTGCATCTATTTTTGATAACGAACTGAGAACGCCCGTCCAGGTCGTAAAAAAATCTTCGATTCCGCGCGCCGCCTGTTTCGCGTGTATCAGCTGCGTATTGTTCAGCTGCGCAATTGCTGTTTTTACCGCATTATTATAGATGAGTACAAAAAAAAGAGAGGAAGCTGCAGCGAAGACAAGCATGAGTATCAGGAGCGTCTTTCTCAAGAACAATCCCTCACAACACCAATGCAAAAATGAATTGTCCCATAAAACGGGAGCCGATCTAAAATTTGAGATCAAACCAGTCACGAGAAACGAAAAAGCCGATAAAAAGAAAAATCCTTTTACCGGCGTACAGTTTCTCGGCTATGTTGACAAATCCTGGCATCATGTATTAATCGCGATCCTTTCGGGCTTCTACTACCGCGCCGCGTCTTAATTTTCACCAGAACAAAAGTGTTCGTTTTTGTTTTACATTATAGTGAGGGATTTATGAGTGGCAAATGTATCACATCTTCACTGTCAAAGCAAGCAGTTTATGCAAGTATTCATAAATACGTTCATCGAAAGAAGGGAATAAATAAAAATATTCATTCTGAAGGGACATGCATTTAAGGTACCGGCTGATTCTTATATTTTTAATTGTTGATTCTTTTTGGTAAAAAAAACAGCCAGGGCTTGGGCAAATGCGGGAGCAGTGTATTCATTCGGCACAATATCGACCAGCATACCGTATTCTTCCGCTGTTCGCGCCGTGACAGGGCCGATACAGGCAATGACTACATTTTCCATAAGGGATGGATTTTCCTTATGATCGATCAGTTCCATGAAATTGCGCACACTGGAGGAACTGGTGAATGTAACGGCGGTTATCTTTTTGTCAGCAAGAAGTTTCTTTATATTGCTTGTTTCAGCCGTAGGCTTCATGTTTTCATATGCGGTAACGATCGTTACATCTGCACCTTGTTCTTTTAATTTCCGAGGAATCAGCTCGCGTGCTTCCTTTGCCCGAGGGAACAACACTTTTTTCCCCTTCATGGATTCTCTGCCGAACGCATCCACCAGCCCTTCTGCCCTGAAATCCGCAGGAATTAAATCCGCTTTAATGCCGTATCGTTCGAGGTTTTCCGCAGTACTGGGACCAATCGCGCAAATTTTGGCCTTCCGCAATGCACGGACATCTTTTCCAAGGTGTTTAAGTCGTTCCATGAAAAACGTCACTGTGTTCATACTGGTAAAAATAATCCAATCATACCAGCCAAGGCTGTTCAACGCGCTGTCCAGTTCTGACCAGTTGGCCGGTGGTACGATCTCAATAACGGGAAAGCTGACAACCGATGCGCCATATTCGATGAGTTTTCCGGAAAAAGTATCAGCATGGTCCTGTGACCGGGTAACAACAATAGTCGTGCCGAACAACGGCTTTGATTCATACCAGTTCAGTTTTTGACGAAGCTTAACAACATCACCAACAACAATTATTGCCGGAGGACCAAGCTTTGCTTTTTTTACGGCGTCCGCGATATTGTTAAGCGTACCGTCCGCGACCCTTTGGTCCGGCCGGGTGCCCCATTGAATAGCGGCGACAGGTGTATCCGGGTTCATGCCGTTTGCAAGAAGATTGGAGGCAATAGCCGGAAGATTTTTCATGCCCATAAAAAAAACGATTGTCCCGGTGCTGGCCGCGAGCTTGGTCCAATCCACTTTTGATTCAGTTTTTTCAGGATTCTCATGGCCGGTAACAAACGTCACCGTCGCATTATGGTTCCGGTGGGTAAGCGGGATGCCTGCGTAGGTGGGGACCGCCGTTGCTGCCGAAACCCCGGGAACAACCTCAAAAGGGATATGTGCATCGGCAAGCGCTTCCGCCTCTTCGCCTCCTCTGCCGAATATGAACGGATCACCGCCTTTTAATCGCGCTATGATTTTTCCCTCTTTGGCTTTGGCGACAATCAGGGCATTGATTTCATTCTGGGGAAGCGTATGCCTGCCGCTCTGCTTGCCCACATAAATGCGTTCCGCATCCGGACGTCCTTCTGCAAGAAGTTTTTCGTTTGCCAGATAATCATAAATAATGACATCTGCTTTTTGCACGCACTCCAGGCCCTTTACCGTGATCAATCCCGGATCACCGGGCCCTGCACCGATTAAATATACTGTTCCGACGTGTTTTTTCATAGCAAAAGAAGAACGTATTTATTTCTTATCACGTGCAAACGGCCAGGAGAAAAGACCGCCTTCCAGCACGCGTACATTTTTGAACTTTTCGCCTTCCAGAATTCCTTCAGCTTCGTAACCACGGAGACTGATCTTGCAAAACGTTATTATTGTATCATCTTTCTTAAGTTCATTGCAACGGTTCCTGAGTTCTCCCAGCGGTATATGCAGAATTTTTTTGCTGTCCGCCAGTCTGGCCTGTTTATATTCATTCAACGTTCGGACATCCAGAAAAACCACTTTTTCGTCTTCCAGCAGCTTTTTTGCCTGAAGCGGAGATATTCCCTTGAACAAGCCGCTGAGTTTGTTCAACAGCACATTTGCTGCAACTGCAACATTATCTATCGGTGAATTATAAGGCGGAGCATACGACAGGTCAATATCGAACAAATCTTCTACAGTTCCTCCAAGCGTCAGGACGGATGCGATTACATCTATCCGTTTTGCAACATCGCCCTCTCCCACAACCTGGGCACCGAGAATTTTTCGTGTTTTTGCGTCGGCTATCAGCTTGATGGTAATTAATCGGGCATTCTCCATATAGTGGGGTCTGTCATGGCCTGCGGAGATCACGGATATATAATCAGAACCAAGCTCTTTTGCTTCGCGCTCGGTAATACCGGTTTTTCCGATATTTAAATCCAGAACCTTGACTATCACCGTATTCAAAACTCCCTTGAATTTCAGCTGGCCGCCGCACACGTTTTCGCCGATAATACGCCCCTGCTTGTTGGCAGTCGATCCCATAGGAGCAAATACTTTTTGGCCTGAAATGATATTGACATTTTCGACACAATCGCCGCCAGCAAAAATATTGGGATCGCTTGTTTGGAGGTTTTGGTTCACGGATATTGCTCCAGTCGTGCCTATCGATAATCCGGATGATTTCGCTAAATCCACGTTCGGCCGCACTCCCACCGCCAAAATAACAAGGTCCGCAGGAATGGTCCTCTTATTCGTCTCGACAGCCGACACGGTTGAATCGCCGACAAATCGAACCACCTGTTCCTGCGTCAGAATACGAAGCCCGGCTTCACGCAGATAATTTTCAGCCATCCCCGCCAGTTCCGGATCGAGAAAAGCAGGGAAAATATTATCTTTCATTTCGAGCACGGTAACATTGTCCGTCCAGATTTTGAGCGCTTCCGCCATTTCCATGCCCACCAGACCGGCGCCGATTATCACCACATTATTGTATTTGCCCTTTTCCAGGTCCTGACGGATCAATTTTGCTTCATTCGGATGCCAAAAATTGAAAATATTCTGGAGATCGACATCGGGTAAAGGAGGTGTCACGGGAGAAGCGCCTGTCGCGATCACTAGCTTATCATACGGCAGAATGTCTTCGAGGCCGGTATCCAGCTTCTTGATTGAAACCGTTTTTGCCTTTCTGTCGATTCCCGTAGCAAGCGTACGGGTCAATACCGTCACGTTTTTTACCTCATGAAAATAAGCGGAGTCACGAAGTACGCCTGCCGGAGTTTTCATGAGTTCTTCGATGGAATTTACCTCTGCACTTACATAGTACGGCAGACCGCAGGCTCCATAGGATATTAGATTCCCCTTCTCCAGAACCGTGATTTCCGCATCAGGATCCGTACGCCTAGCCTTTGATGCAGCCTTTAATCCCGTAGCAACCCCGCCTATAATGACTATCTTCATGTTGATTCTCCATTATGAGAATTTTTTTATAAAATATCCGATCGGACGCAAAAACAGCCCCGCTCATATCGGGCGGGGCTGAAAATTGCATCAATCATGAGCCGAACAAAGACCATACGGCATTTTAAAATTCATCTTCCCAGGTGATAAATGGCTTGGGTATGTCGACCATGGCATTTACCATCAGTTCAACCAGTCCGCCGTAGATAATATTATATTTTTCTTTAAAACCGTAATAATCAATCAATGCATCACGTGCCGCGCCTTTGCAGTTAGAACAGGGCGCGCAATAATACTTCGGGATCGAAGGATCAAGCACATCTTTAAATGCTTCCAGCACCTGCCGGGCTTTCATCCGGGACGATACGCTGTTGCGCCAATCGGGAAAGTTTTGAGAATTCATGATTGCAAAGCCGCTTCCTCCGCCGCAGCAGTAATTGCTCGTTCCTGCATGGGGCATTTCCCTGAACTGCCCCGGTGTTACAATCTTGTTCAAAATATTCCGCTGCGGAGAAATAATGCCCATCAAACGCACCATATTGCATGGATCATGGAGCGTCACCGGAAAATTGTTTTTTGCGGGATCGAATTTAATGACACCGTTCATAACAAATTGTTCCAAAAGCGGCAGGCAGGCTTCCCGGGGAATAGCCATATCTTTTACCAGGACACGATCGGCTATAGTGATCAGGGCCTTGGTGGAATGGCCGCATTCACCAACAATAATCTTTTTTACTCCGAGGTTCTTGGCAGCCTGGACCTGGGCTAGTGCAATGCGCGCGAACTGGACATCATCATACCAGACCCCATAGTTGACTGCCTCATATCCCATCATCTCACTCGACAGCGTCCAATTCAGCCCCGCTGCGTCAAAGAGGATGGCAAAAGCCGCCGGGTTCTCGGGCCAGGCCATGTATTCTCCTGCGTTATGAATAAGAAGTATGTCAGCCCCTTTTTTATCCACCGGTATGACAATGCGCCTTCCGATTTTCTCCTCGATCATGTCTTCGATGAATTCGATATTATCTTTGAAAGCAAGCGAAGTCATGCCTGTTGACGATCCTGTTTTTATATGCTGAACAGTGCCGGATTTGTGGACCGGATCCGGTGCGATCCCCATTTCCTGGCTGAATATCTTGCGCAACTCCCGGGAGAGCAACGCGTTGTCTACCCCCATGGGACATACCGCCGCGCAACGGCGGCACAGGCTGCACCGATATACCAGTTCAGCAAGGCGATATACCACACGCCAGTTGAGATCAAGATCGGCTCCTGCCCATTTGCGCAACAGTTTGCCGCTTTTCGTAAAATAGCGGCGTATAATGCGTCGCAGGACTTCTGGGCGGAAATTGGGGCGGTAAATATCCTTGTGTCCGCTTTCCACATAAATGTGGCACGCCTCATTGCAGGTGTTGCATTGCATGCAGTATTCAGTACTCAGCGTTGTCGGCAGCAGAAAACTCCAGTTGTTTTCCTTTTGAAACAGCTTTTCAAGACCGCGCAAAAAACCGTTTACAATGGCTTCTTCCTCTTCTTTCGTCTTGGGAATGGGAAGATTGAGCGCGGAAAAACCATCAAGTGAAAAGTCGATTTTTTCTTTTGTCTCGGGCTTTACGTCCCGGAAAGACGGCTGTTTTTCTTCACCAGGGAGCGGCCGCAAATCCTCAGGCTTCAAAGGAGATACCACAGAATCCGGAGCACCGAAATCTTTTATCTTTAGTTGATGTTTTTTATTTTTCATCTCGGTCTCCTTCCTTTGAAGATTCTCCGTCAACCTGTTCACCCCAGGATTTTCCCTGGCGGATATGCGGCGCGCCCCAGGTGATTTTGTATTGCAGATATGCCGCAATATCGTTTTCCATTGCGCTGCCGCGTTTCATCATTTCATCATCCCACATGATATTATGGTAGAAGAAGTATTTTCCCACGAAATGCATCATTCTGCTGAACGGCAGATACAAAAGAAACAGGCAAAAAGCCAGTACCTGCAGCACAATAAGCGGTTCTTGTACCATCCCCGGCCTGAGCATTATCAGCGTCGAGACATGGTGTTTGATGATTTGGAAAGAAGGATCAGCCAATCCCCATGCAAGCAGTGCAGTTCCGAACAGGGAAAACATGCAGAATAAATTGACAAAGCTGACGGTATCCGATATGTAATGCATGTCTTCATCAAATATCCTGAGTCCAAGCAGAATCAGGCTGCCGCAGAAACCGGCGATAAAGCTTCCAGCACCCGTAATCAAGATCGCATAGGAGACTGCAACCAACAAAGCCGAATCTGAATTTGGTGATGCAGGAATGCCCATCAAGTCAAGAATTGATCCCAGGATGAGAAGCAGAAACCATAAAATTCCTAGATACAACCCCGCGTGCAGTGGAAACGTTCCAATCCAGACCTTGGGATTGTTGATGTATATTTTTTTCAAAAACAACATTTCCTGGCTCATTTCCTTCATCTCATGAAGGAGTGAGACATGGGGCTGCAACGTGTAAAAATCAACTTTCTGATATTTAGACCCTTCAGGACTCTGGTGTGGTATCGGATACAGATCCCAACGTAAGTGCCGCGGCATGTTTAAATACTTGATAAATGTCAAAATCGTCATCACAAAAGCCAGTACTATAGCGCAGTAAACAAGCGGACCAATAATAAACCAGGCAAGAGAAAACATAGAGAGCCCCCCGAATGGCTTACAGCATTCCCCATCCCCGCGTGTATTCCAGAACGATCTGAAAATCACGGTCGTTGAATCCTGACGATAAGAGCAGACGTTTTGCTTCGCCGGCTTCCATTTCCCGGGAAAAACCGTGGATTGCTTTTCTATCTGCATGAAAAACAAACCCATGCGCGGTCAGCAATTCCATCATGGATATGACGCGCGCCATATGATCTGCGGTTTGTCCGGCCATCTGCCGTATCATATCCGTGGTAATAGGTTCGTTGTTTTTCTCCGGCGTCGTGAAAAGATGATCTTCCGGCAGCAGACTGATTGTTACCTGGGTCAGATGTGTTACAATCGGAGTCGTATTTTTTATGGTGTCAGATTCATTCACGATGTCCACCCAATCCATTTCTCTGAGGAAAAAGTGTTAACAATTCTTCTTAAGAAAACTTTGGCCGGACATTATCATCCGGCCAAAGTTATTCCATTACACGTGGCTGCAGCAACTTATTTGACCGACAGCCAGTAATCCACAAATACGATATTCGAGAGCCAGTAGCCCAGCGGAACATTGATAATAACTCCGACGGTAAACGCAGCGAGCGGCTTCCATCCAAAATGAACCAGTTCGCGGAACCGAGTTGTCAAACCAATGGCTAAAAATGTCCAGGTGAATGTCCAGCCGCGGAGGTTTTTGATAACACCCAAGGCGTCCTTTGAAAAGCCTTTTCCAATCTGAGGATCAAGCATCATAATCACAAGTGTGGTAAAAATCGATGCGACAAAGAAACCGATGACAAATTTTGGGAACCGTCTCCATACTTCGCCGTAGTCAATTCGTTCGGCCTGGGAGAGTGTTTTCTTTTCCCACATCGTAACGGAAAGGATCGCCGCCAACAGGGCCCAGAGGCCGACAAACATATCGCGACCGACGACCTTCATCAGCGTAAAAGTTTTTACGGCCCGGTCATCGCCCGGAGCCAATTGCGCCATGGCATTGTATTGCTCGGCTGCGGCAAAACCGGCAGCATCAGCGAATTCCGATGTTCCGATCCACGCACCGGCAGGCCCGGGGGCCATCCCGATGTTCTTTGCAACCAACGGCAGTACGATGACCATAACGATGGCCCAAATAATAACCATCGAAATAGCAATGGATACATGTTCTTTTTCCGCCCTGCAGGCGCCGCCGACGGCGATGGAGCCAGAAACACCGCATATCGATCCGCCCGCGCCGAGCGTGGCTGCAAACCGCGGATCAAGCTTGAACATATGCGCGGCTGCCCAATAAATCGTGAAGAAAGTAACCACCGATACGATAGTTGCCTGCAGCATTGCCAGAGGCCCGGCAGACATGATGATGGTAAACGGCAGCGTGGCGCCCATCAACACGATGCCTGTTTTTACGTAGTATTCAGTACAGAGTGCTTCCTGAAACCATGCCGGTAATTTCATGGTATTGCTGATAATCATGCCGAGCAGCAAGGCCAACAGCGGCGTTTCGAGCTGCCAGTCTTTCATTAATTTGTTGGATCCTAAAATCGTCACGACCAGCGAGATAATGAACAGAAGCGTGAATCCGCCGAGATACCGCTTGACATTGCGGCCCATGACAGCGGCGCCGATCGCGAAGGCCACAAGGAAAAACACGAAAAGAATAAATACCCCCCCGGCCTTGCTCGAGAGGGCATCAGTCACTTTACCAAAGTTATCCGACCAGCCTGGGATGGATACTGCCATTGATTTAAAAAAACCAAAACCGCCTCCTAGGAAGGTAACGGTAATGAGCAGCGTAAGACCGAGCGCAATGATGATTGCCCACGTATCTTCCCTTTTCATGATTGGCAACTGAGATTGATGCACAGCCATAACGGAAATCCTCCTTTTATAGAGCGATTCACCATGGATTTCTCCAGGTGTGGTCATAAACTTCGTATGTTATACGCATCCGGTCGGTTTCGGCAGGCCTGCCAGCTTGCACGCGCCCTTAGCAGGTCCAGAAGGAAACATTTCATAAATTTCCTTCAAGGAGAAACCGGTATCTTTGCACAGCTTCCGGATCATGGGCGCAACGCCGAATTTTTTGAAATAATCCCGAAGATAATTGATCACTTTCCAGTGGTTTTCAGTCAGCTGGTTCACGTTTTCCTGTGAGGCGAAATATGTCACCATATCGTCGCTCCAGTCATCCGGATTGACCAGGAAACCATCTTCATCCAGTTCTACATTATTTCCTTTCACCTGAACAACACTCATGCTATGCTCCCTCCCGTTTTGTGAACTTTGTAGTCATTCTATTTTAGCACCAATGCCTTGCCGACCAGATCCATCAACCCTCCCATGGGCAAATCCTTGACGCCGTAATACTCCATAACCGTCGGAAGCTGGGCTTTGCATATGGAACAGGGAATGACGAAGTAATCAAGCTTTCCGAGCGCCAGTACCTGCTCGGCCTTCTTTTTGCCGAGCTGCATGCGGATTTCCTTCATTTCATCCATGAGAATGCCGGAACCGCCGCCGCAGCAGAAATTTTCCTCACGATTCGGCGTCATTTCGACAAACTCGTCGACAACAGCCTTCAAAATTTTGCGGGGTTGCTCGATCATGCCCCCGGCGCGGGCATAATTGCAGGGATCATGCAGCGTAACGCGGAGCGGCAGTTTTTTGAGCGGCATACGATCGATATAATCAGCCGCGACTTCAAGAACGTGCCGGATTTCAAACGGCGCCGGGCCGTTTGCGCCCTCCGTGTACATTTTTGCCGCACGCCATCCGTGACCGCATTCGCCCTGAATGACCAGCTTCGCGCCGAGCGTTTTCGCAGCGTCGAATAATCTTCGGTTGTGCTCTTTCATCACATGCAGGTTGAAAAGCAGACCGAAATTTGCCGCTTCAAGGACGGATGAGGAGATTGTCCAGTTCAAACCAAGATAGTGAAACATCTTGGCGGCACCGATCATGGTATCAACGTTGGTGAAAAAATCCGCGGACGATGGAACATAAAGCACATCTGATCCCGGCTTGTCGACGGGGATCTTGATGTCGATTCCGGTTTCTTCACGCATCTCATCCTGCATGAACTCTGCGGTGTCCACCGTTGCCGGTCCCGGGATCCCCATGTTATTGCCGCTTTTAACCATGTTCGCGGCGATCCCCTGCATAAATCTCGGCATAATTCCCAATTCGGACAGTATATGCCGGGCTGCGATCGTTACTTCCGCCGTATCAATGCCGAACGGACAGAATACCGCGCAACGGCGGCATTCATTGCACTGATAATAATACGTCAGCCATTTGGTCAATGTTTCTGCGTCAAAATCTTCCGCACCCGCGAACCTTCCGAACAGTTTTCCCTGGAGCGTGAAATACCGTTTATACACCCGGCGCATGAGTTCCGCCCGTGCCGCTGGAAAATTGTAATAATCCTGGGTGCCGAGATAGCTGTGGCATTGTTTTGCGCATTTGCCGCACTTTGTGCAGGTTTCGAGCATGACCATGAGGGAACGCATGCTTTTACGCACGTCGCCCAGTTTGGCGAGTGCGCGCAACTGCTGTTCCGGCTCCGGCGTCATGGGGAATCCAATGGACGCAACTTCTTTTGCTTTTGCCAGATGCATGGGAGGTTTAAGCATTGGCGTCCCTCTGTACGATGCGTGCGTCCCGGGTGACTCCGTTCCGGGTAGGATAAACCGGAGCAGCTTCAACCAGCATGGAGCGATTGACAAAGAAACCGGCAAGATGCACCAGTTTTGAAAACGGAAAATAGAGAAGAAACAGATTCACCAGAGAAAAATGGGTCACGAAAACCCATTTCTGCGGTATGGGAACCGGGTGCAGCATGATGAGGCTGCCGAGATACGCGCGAATTGCAGGGAGGTCGATTTCAAGTGAGGTAACACGCATATGCATTCCGGTTATCACGATTGCAAGAAGAAGGAGCAGGTCGAAGTAATCTGCCGGATCGGACAAACGCTTGACCTCGGGGACGGCTGTTCTTCTGTAGAAAAGCACGAGAAGAGCAACCAAGATGCCGATGCCGGAAACCGTCCCGAAAAAAGCAGACAATCGGGAGCTGGCATCTTCCGTCAAACCGATCATGGTAAACTGGTGCGTCAGATAGTAAATCCCGACAATATGTCCGATGATGATCATCAACAGCATGCCATGCATGAACCAGGCCCAGAACCAGAGTCCTTCGGAGCCGCCGCGGCGCAGACTCGTGAACAATAGCAGCTCTTTTGCAATGGCCGTTATGCGACCTGCGGTAGAATCCGGAGCCGGAAACAACGTTATTTGAAATGGTACCGGCGCCTTGAACCACGCAAGTATCCGCCCTGTCATGCCGATCAGAAAAACGGCGACGGCTATATAGGGAAAAACTTCTCCGACAAAAAAGAGCATATTCGGTGACCTCCTCCGTTCCGGAAAACACGCAACCGCGCTTTGATACGCGTATTAGAACTTGAATTGCGTAGTGGAACGGAATGTAGTCGTCGCATGGGTGAAATCATCTAGATGTTTATCGGTAAAGGGAAGATCCGCCAGTTTAAAAAACTTTTCCCATCCAATCCGGTTGATCCATTCTCCCATCCGCTCACCTTCACGGGCCTTGGACGCCCACAGTTCCACCAAATTTTTTACGGCTGCGGTCGTGGAAGACCACCGGGGTGGTTCGTTCGGAATGTACGGAATGGCAAGCCGCGAGAACATAGGAGAGTTCCTGGCATTGGACACCTTGCCGCCGACCCAGATTGACACGCCGTCATTGACCGGGTCCATGATCTGGAGACCTGCCGGGCAGACCACCACGCAGTTGCCGCACATCATGCATTTTTCCGCAATGATCTCCACGCTCTTCACCTTCGGGTTGGGCCTGATGGCTCCGGTCGGACACGATGCGATGATATTCGGCAATTCGCACGCACGGGCCACTCCTTCATTATTGATCCGGGGTATGGTGCGGTGTATGCCGACGACCGCGATGTCAGAGCAATGGCAGGCCCCGCACATGTTGACGCAGCAGGCAACAGCGATCCGCATGCGTGCCGGCACCTTGATCTTCCCCGTGAAATAATCGGTCATTTCATCCATAATGCTCTTGGTTATTCCTGAAGCATCGGTGACCGCACTCTTGCAGTGTATCCATCCCTGGGTATGGACGATATTGCTGACCGAAAGGCCGACGCCGCCGATCAGATAGTCTTTTGAGTCTAGTTCATCAATAAGCGGCTGCAGTTTTTTCTCATCAGACACCAGAAATTCAACGTTATGCCTGGTCGTGAACCGGAGATATCCGTCGCAATAGGTATCGGCAATAGCGGTTATATCCCGTATCCAGTCACTGCTCACCAGCCGGGGCGTCGCGACGCGAACAGAATGTATGGCTGCGCCGGTGTTGCTTACATGTTTTAATACTCCCGGACGAGGTACGGTATGATATTTCCAATTACCGTAATTCTCCTTGATGATCGGGGGGATCATTTCACGATAATCTGGCGGTCCAATATCTGTTTTGGCCATGTTACTTTACCTCCTCTTTTGTCCAGAATATATAGGGGTTGCTTCGCGGTGCACGGACCATCTGAGGCAGCGGCTTAAGGCCCACTGCAGCCAGAAACTCCGAAAGCCCAACGCGCTCGATCAGTTCGCCGACCCGCTCCCTGTTCTTTCCATGCTCCGCCCACCAGTCAGTCACTTTGTCGATCAAATCTTTCAATTCTGTGTAGGGAGCCTCCATTTTCATAAACGGCACCAGCACCCAGCCGATCATGGCGCCTTTTACAACAGGGGCCTTGCCGCCGATAAGGATGGCGGCCCCGCGGTCGCGGCCGACGCTTATTGCTTTGGGCATCATGTTGATGCAATGCATGCAGTGGACGCAATCTTCGGCATTCACAATGAGCTGCTTCTTCGCCGGATCCCAGTTCAAGGCCTCTGACGGGCATTTCCGGACAACACGGTTAAAAATGTCAAAACCTTTATCGACCGTCTCGGTCACCGCAGCATTATCAATTCGGACAGCGTCGCGCCATACCCCGATAATTGCGAAATCGGAGCGGGCGGACGCGGCGGCACAATCGTTGGAGCATGCGGAAACTTTGATCTTAAATTTATACGGCCATTGCGGTCTGTGGATGAAATCCTGATAGTGCAGTGTCAGGTCGCGGATGATATCCATGCTGTTGATGCAGGCTTTTTCACACCGCGCCTGCCCCACACAGCAGGACAAGGTACGCATGGCGCCCCCAGACCCCCCGAGGTCGAAGCCGATCTCGGACAATTCATCCACACAAGGCTGCAGATTTTCCGTTGTGGTTCCCAGAAGGATAATGTCTCCCGTGGATCCGTGCATATTGTAGAGCCCGCTGCCGTACTTGTCCCAGATGTCTGCCAGTTGACGGAGCTTCTTCGTAGTATAGAAAAAACCCGCCGGCTGGTTTACCCGGATCGTGTGAAATTCCTTGACGTTGGGAAAACGATCGGCAGCGTCGGAATACCGGCCCACGACACCGCCGCCGTATCCTTTGACGCCGACAATGCCGCCGTGTTTCCAATGACCGATCTTCGCGACGTATGAAGATTCAAGCTGCTGCAGCAAATCCGCGGCGCTTTTGCTCTTTTTAGCTGCGCGTTTTATCTCGGTGACAAAACTCGGCCAGTCACCTTTTTCAAGCTCATCCAACAGCGGGGTCTTTCCTTCTTCCATCGCGGCAACCTCCTGTTTAGGGAATTAATATTCCTCAACTTTTATGGCACTTACCGGACATACTGCGACACATCCCTGGCATCCCAGACACTCGTCCTCATTGGGAACCGCTTTCCCGTTTTCTATCTTGAATATTTCCGCAGGACAGGCTTTTGCACATTCACCGCATCCTGTGCATAGTTCTTCATTGACCGTTACGACAAACATGTTTTCACCCCCTCGTTTGTTGGCACCGTTTTCTACCTAATATAGTGTGACTCGACTATTTTCAGTTTAACATCGCGGCGGATGCACTATCCTCCTGCCTGGTCCGAACCTCTTTTTGACGCTATGCATTTTGCGCAAAGGCCGCAATACTGAACAAGGTGATTCGTAATGAGAAAATTATATTTTTTTGACAACTTTTCCTGAATCGTTTCAAGAATATTCAGTTCTTCACCGATGAAATCACTGTATTCAATAATGCGGCTGCATTCCGTACAGACAAGATGGTGATGATACTTTACACATTTCGGTCCTTGCAGCAGTTCGAACCGTGCTCTGCCATCGCCAAAATCAAACCTGGCAACCATGCCCATATTGACCAGAAGTTCCAGTGTTCTGTAGACAGTTGTCAATCCGATTGATGGCTTTTCTGCATGAACTTTAATGTAAATATCTTCTGCGCTGAGATGCTCTGTGGATTGAGACAAAATATTGAGAATGGCTTCACGGCCGGCCGTCATTCTGTGGCCGACTCGTTTAATTTTACCACTGGAATCTGAAGGCTTGCTCTGCTCCCCGGGCATTTTTATGCCGGCCCTCCATTATTGTTAATGAAAACCATTTCCATTAATACCACATTGTAAATAAGCTGTCAAGCTCTTTCTGACACTTCAGCAATCTTGGACCACATAACTTTAAAGCATTTATTGTAGGATATTATGCGTGAGGAATATTGATTTTTTTAAATCTTTATTGTACTATAGCATGTTTTTAGGGCTTCATTACACATTGGAATAATTTCTACTTTCCCCTTTTCTTTTAAATTCATACTGGACATCACCGGGAGTTGTGGATGGATGCGGTTCAGAGGGATATAAACATTAAAATCAAGGAAATCACAGAAACCTGGGGGGCTGACTTTGTTGGCGTGGCAGATATAAAGCAGGCTCATGAAGCAATTCTGGATCAGGGCGGTCCGATAATTGCTGAATATCCTCTGGCTATTTCCGTTGGAATTGGCCTGCAACACTCCATTGTGGAACAACTCCCGGAGCGTGCCAACCGGACAGTGGCATTAAGCTACCAGTACCACAGCTATGATCTTGTCAACCAGCGGCTTGACCTTCTCATAAAGCAAATAAGCAGATTCCTGCAACGTGCCGGCTATCAAGCACTGCCCGTACCTGCCTCAAAACAGATTGATGACGAACGCATCTGTGCGGCGTTCTCTCACAAAATGGCTGCGCATTTGGCCGGTTTAGGCTGGATCGGCAAAAGCTGCTTATTGGTCACCCCGGAAATGGGGCCGCGTGTGCGATGGGCCACGGTGCTTACTGATGCACCTTTGCAGACAACCCGGAAGGCCCTTGAGGGGCAATGCGGTGACTGCAGACTGTGTGTGGATATTTGTCCTGTTCACGCCTTTACGGGAACTTCCTTCCGTACGTCTGAACCGCGCGGAAAACGGTATGATGCTGCCAAATGTGAACGGTATTTTTCCAAAATGAGAGAAGAAAACAACGGTCTTGCGGTCTGCGGTCTCTGCTTATATATTTGCCCGCATGGGAAACGGCAGAACCGCAACTAATTTTTTATATCAATCCAGTTCCTTTCAGTATTTCGTTTTCTATGTGTTGCTTAACGTGTGAAAACCCTCTTTTCTTCAATAGGTCAAGAATCCTCCGGCTACCCAACTCTTTCAAAATATGGTTCTTCTCGACGCTTGCTAAAGAAGACGATTCGGCAACGGTCTTTACAATCTTCGGACGCATCTTTTTCAGATACGCCAGATATCGAGATAACTCAGATGGAAAAACATCTTCCAATGCTTTTCTGAGTGTCTTTGTAAGTGCGGGACTTATACCGGAACTTGAAATAGCAATTGTGAGAGGGCCCTTCCGAACTACAGAAGGCATGATAAAACTGCACTGTTCAGGAATATCAACAACATTGATAAGTTGCGGCGCATCATCCGCAATAATACTGTTTATTTCCTGATCTGAAGTCGCCGCTATAACAAGAAAAGCATCATTTGCATCATTCTTTCTAAAACATCTTTTCTTCGATTTAACCCTTTTTGCAGTTAAAAGTTTTTCGAGGCCCGGCGTCAAACAGGGGCTGATAACGGTTATGTCCGC
The DNA here is from genome assembly GCA_963663225.1 of Nitrospirota bacterium. Lineage (GTDB taxonomy): Bacteria > Nitrospirota > UBA9217 > UBA9217 > UBA9217 > JBAZLV01. The sequence goes on from OY760142.1 coordinate 2,931,167, forward strand.
CCCAGTCGGAAGAAGCTGCTTTACCTTCCTTTCAGCTACACTCCCTCCCCCGATGACAACACATTTTTTTTTATTGAGATTTAAAAATACCGGGAAAAATTTCATGATCTTTTTATGATTATCCTTCCTGAGCATGATTTGCTGCTGGTATATATAATACTAAATTACAAAGCATTATTGCCAGCAAAATAGCCATTTTTTTACAGTACAGGACACAAAAGAACTGAGGGAGGCAGCTCTCTAAAAAACATTTTCCATAAAAATGGTGTAAAACGCTCTTGATTGCTTGACACTGGAAATGTTTTGGTTTAGATTTATTATACGAGTAAATGCCGTCCTAGCATCCATAAATCCAACTTTTGGGGAAATACCATGTTAACTATAACACCTGAAGCACTTGCCATTATCCAGAGAAAAAAACTACCCGTTTTTCTTGAAATGCCGAAACTGATCACAAACTGCTGTTTTAGCCTTCAGGAATGCCCGACCGTGCATTTTGGAGAACCGAAAAATCGTTCCGGCTATGAAACAAAAATCATTAATGATGTGACTGTCTTCGCACCTGATATGCTTCCGGATATTCCTCTCACAATCACCGTGGCGAGTTTTTTGGGAATAAAAAAGCTCGTAATTGACGGCTGGTGTCTGATTTTGTGAAAATGCAGCACAGCAAGAAGTGTGTATAATCCCTCTGCATGTACCAGGGCATCAGTCTTTCATCATTGATTAAAACAATCCTCCCGTCTGTTCTCTTCACATAGCAACTTGGTTCAACAGTTTTTGAAAGCCAAACAATCGTTGACAATAAAAGCATGCTAAGTATAATGGTCTGAACATACTTCATCCGTTAGATAGGGATTAGGCCAGACCATGAGCATCCAATGCCCGGTAACAGCTGCCATTACACATTTTGATAAAAACACATCAGCCTATCTTGAAGATCTCAAAGACCTTGTTCGCGTCCCCAGCATCAGCTTTCCCGGTTTTGACGCGGCAGCGGTTACCGCCGGCGCTGAAGCTACAGCAAAACTGCTGACCAAAAGCGGTCTTGCCGATGTGCGTGTCCTCGATTCCGGATCAGGGTATCCTTCCGTGTACGGACAATGGACAGAGGCACCGGGAAAGCCCACGATCCTCCTGTATGCGCATTATGACATCCAGCCTGCCGGGAGAGAAGAACTCTGGACCACACCGCCTTTTGCTCCGACCGAACGTGACGGCAGGCTCTATGGCCGGGGAGTTTCAGACGATAAGGGCGGCGTGGTCATGCATGCAACCGCCATCAGCTCCTACCTCTCTGCCGCCGGCAGACTGCCTGTAAACGTCAAAGTATTGATAGAAGGCGAAGAAGAGGTAGGCTCGACAAATCTCCTCAAACTTCTGCAGAGCCATAAAGCTCTCCTGTCTGCAGATGCAGTCCTCATTGCAGACAGTGAAAATTTTGCCGAGAGCGTCCCTTCCCTTACCGCATCTCTCCGCGGCATTGTGACCGTGGCTGTCGAGGTGCGTTCACTCTCATCAAGTGTACACTCGGGGACATGGGGCGGCCCGCTGCCGGATCCGGTTCTCGCTCTCGCTAAGATGCTCGGGAGCCTTGTGGATGACCAGGGGCAACCAGCAATACCGGGCCTGCTGGATAATATTCGCCCCCTCAGTCCGAAAGAGCAATCGGATCTTGATACATTGCCGTTCAGCGAAAAAGAGTATCGCAAGCAATCCAAAATTATGGACGGAGTCGCATTCTGGGGCGGTGAAGGCACTACCTATGAAAAAATGTGGTACCGTCCTTCCATCGCAGTCAATGCCATCGAAGCAAGCAGCCGGAAACAGGCTGCAAATATCATCAACGACACGGCCTGGGCACGCGTCGGCATTCGTACCGTCCCTTATATGAATGCTGAAGAAACGCTGGGCAAGCTCAAAAAACACTTATTGGAGCATGCTCCGTGGGGTGTGCAGGTGACCATTAAGCCTGAAACGCCATCCCCCTGGTGGAAAACCGACACCGAAGGTCCTCTATTTCAGGCTGCGCTCTCAGCTCTTGAGAAGGGATATGGGAAAATACCGGTCATTATGGGAGCGGGAGGATCAATCCCGTTTGTGCAAAATATAACTGACGCATTGGGCGGAGTACCGGCGCTGCTTTTCGGTGTTGGAGACCCCTACGCTGCCGCGCATTCTGAAAATGAGAACCTCCTGATCTCCGATTGGGAGAATGGATGCCGGAGCCTTATCTATCTTTTTGGTAAATTATCGGAACTCCGCAGCGCTTAATACAGCAATCAGCGCCGCTACACTATCGGCGGGGAACGCGGGTTGGAGGTGCTAAACAAATGTCTGAAAAACGATCAGTGCTCATAATCTGCCGCACGGCTGCGGGACAAATGTATCTTGGTGTTCTTCTGAACCGCATTTGGTTTTCCCCAGTTCTGGCGAAAACCGTGGAAGAAGGCATCCGGCTTGCCCAGAAAACCATCTTTTCACTCGTGCTTTTTGACTGCGATATTGCGGAATCGGCCATACAATCGTCAATCAACATGTTGAAAAACGACCCCGTCCTCAAAACGCTGCCGTTGGTTGTTTTCAAAACCAGCGACAACCCTGTTTCCAGCGAATCGCTGCTTTCCCAGGGATGCTCTGCGGTCCTGGAAAAACCTCTCGACTTGACCCTGCTCTACGGCGTGCTCCAGCGTCTGAGCGGCCAACCGAGAAGCACACCGCGCGTTTCTGTAAAGATCAGGGTGGAAATTCTCGAAGGAACGCCGGAACCAGCCCTGACCTGTACCAACCTCTCTGAGGGAGGGATGTATCTCAGGACGCTAACACCATTGCCGGAAGGAACCACTATGCATATAAAGTTTACCCTTCCGCATGACACGCAGGCAATAGAACTTGTCGCAAAAGTGGTCAGGACCTTGCCGCTTGCAATCCAGCTCGAAGCAGACCCCGGGATGGGGCTTTCCTTCATCGATAGCACTCAAGACATCCAATTGAGAATCCGAAATTTCGTTGAGTGGGAAATGACCGGCGATCTTGAGTGGAACTCAGGGCTCTGACGATCCGCTCTCAAAAAAACCTACGACGCAAGTAATTTGTCGTTGATTTTTATCTTTGTTCTATCGTAAATCCCTTTGATATATGCTGATAGGGTTTCTCTCTGTTTTCCTGCCAGATACATCCGGCGAAAATTTTCCTTGTTCTTTTCAAAATCACCCGGTTTTGCCTTGGCGCTTCTTTGCTGAAAGGCAGCGGCAAGTTCAGCGTCCGTCACGGTGACACTGTCCCGTACCAGTTGCTCCAGCTTTTGTCTCAGCAAAACACTGCGCTGGTTTGCTTCAAATACTGCCGGTTTCATATTGATGCTGTCGAGGACGCGCTCATATCGCTTTTTATCGAATTTTCCGTCCTGAGAAAAAGCAGGTTCCTGCATAATCGCGGTCTGAAGTTCCTGATCGCTCACCTTCAGTCCAAGACGCGCAGCTTCCTGGACAAGCAAACGATCGGTGATCAGTTCGCGCAAAGCCTGCATCTTGAGGTCTTTCGTCATTGATTCGTTTAACTGGTCCTTTAAAATGCCCCGATACGTTTCATACATGTTCCTGTAGACCCGGTTGAAATCATCCTTGGTGATCACATCACCATCTACATTGGCCACCGCGCCCCCGCCTACATCGGCCGGGTAAATCCCGAAGAACAGAAAGGTCACCACCACAAGTATGATGGTTATCCACATCAACCAGTTCATGTGCTTTCGCATCGATTCAAGCATTGTTTATCCCCCCGCCCCTCTCGTCAATGTTTTATCACTATTTACTCAATTTCTGCTTCAACAGCTGGTTCACCAGATCAGGATTTGCCTTGCCTTTGCTTGCCTTCATCACCTGACCGACAAAAAACCCGAACAGTTTGTCCTTGCCCGACTTGTATTCCGCGGCCTGCGTGCTGTTGGTTTTGATGACTTCGTCGATGATCTTTTCAAGAGCCCCGGTATCGGAAACCTGCGTGAGCCCCTGCTCCTGCACCACCGTCGCAGCGTCCTTCCCGGTTTTATACATCTCTTCAAATACCGTTTTCGCAATTTTTATGCTGATTACGCCGGTGTCAATGAGTTGAATCATTCCGGCAAGCCTGTCAGGTCTGATGGGCGAATCCGTGATGTCTTTATTTTCTGCGTTCAGAAGACGCATTAATTCTCCCATCATCCAGTTTGAAATTGTTTTAGGCTGATTAGACAGCTTCACTGCTTCTTCGTAGTAGTCAGCCATGGCCCTGCTTTGGGTCAGCATGTCCGCATCATATTCCGGCAAACCGTAGTCTTTGGCAAAACGGTCCCGCTTGGCGTCCGGGAGCTCCGGGATTGTTTTTCTGATATTTTCAACCATGTCACCGGATACTTTGATCGGCACAAGGTCCGGTTCGGGAAAATATCGATAGTCGTGTGCCTCCTCTTTGCTTCTCATGGAAAAGGTTACACCCTTTGTTGAATCGAAAAGTCGTGTTTCCTGAACCACCCGTCCGCCGTCGTCCAGCAGCTGCGACTGGCGTTTGATTTCATATTCAATGGCTTTCTGCACAAACTTGAAGGAATTTACGTTTTTGATTTCTGCGCGTGTTCCGAATTCTTTTGATCCGACCGGGCGGATCGAGACATTGGCATCGCACCGGAAGTTACCTTTCTCCATGTCCGCGTCGGACACTTCTATGTATCGCAGGATGGCCCGCAGTTTTTTCAGATATTCGGTTGCCTCCTCCGGCGTACGAAGATCCGGTTCAGACACAATTTCCATCAGGGGAGTGCCTGCCCGATTCAAATCCACCAGACTCGCATTCCCTTCCGTCATATGAAGATTTTTTCCTGCATCTTCCTCCATATGGATACGGGTGAGACCGATCCGCTTCACTGCCCCGTTGAGAACGATCTCGATATAGCCGTGTTCGCAAATCGGAAGCTCATACTGGGATATTTGATATCCCTTGGGAAGGTCGGGATAAAAATAATTTTTGCGCGCAAAACGACTATAGGGGGTAATCGTGCAATGCGTTGCCAGACCCGTTTTAATCGTATATTCAAGAACCTTTTTGTTCAATACCGGCAAAACGCCCGGCATGCCGATGCAAACGGGACAGGTGCGCGTGTTTGCTTCTTCACCAAAGCGGGTTTCACATCCGCAAAATATTTTGGTAGCGGTCTGGAGTTGGGCATGGACTTCTAGTCCGATGACTGCTTCATATTTCATATTTTTCCCTCGCAGATTTTACAAATAGCTTCAAATTTTTGCTCGTTGCTTGTGCCAGTCAGTGGCTTGCTCGTACGCATACGCTGCGTGAAGAATGGAGGCTTCATCGAAATGTTTGCCCAGCAGCTGGAGGCCGACAGGGAGTTTTTCACTCGTAAACCCGCACGGGATCGACATACCGGGGATCCCTGCGAGGTTGACGCTGATGGTGAAAATATCAGACAGATACATCTGCAACGGATCGGTTGTCTTCTCTCCAATCTTAAAAGCGGCCGTCGGGGCCGTGGGCGTGACCAGGACATCAACCGTTTTGAATGCTTCTTCAAAATCGCGTTTAATCAACGTTCGTGCCTGTTGCCCCTTTTTGTAGTATGCTTCGTAATAGCCAGCTGAAAGCGCATAGGTACCGAGCATGATTCTGCGCTTTACTTCGGCCCCAAACCCCTGTTCGCGTGATTTCATGTACATATCAAGCAGGTCTTTGGGGGTTGAAGTGCGAAATCCATATTTCACTCCATCGTAGCGCGCGAGATTGGAACTGGCTTCCGACGTTGCAAGAATATAATATGTTGCAATCGCATATTCTGAATGGGGAAGTGAAACCTCGGAAACCGTTGCTCCGAGCCCTTGGAGCGTTTTGACCGCTTCTTTCACCAATTTTTCTACTTCCGGATCCATGCCGTCAATAAAATATTCTTTCGGCATTCCGATTTTCAAACCTTTCACATCTTTTTGAAGCGGTTGTACGAAATCGGGAACCGAAACATTTGCTGAGGTGGAATCTTTGGAATCATGGCCTGCAATGACATTCATCAGAAGCGCCGCATCTGTTACATCCTTGGTAATGGGGCCGATTTGGTCGAGAGACGACGCAAAAGCGACAAGACCGTAACGGGACACCCTGCCGTACGTAGGCTTCAGACCGACCACCCCGCAGCACGCCGCCGGCTGACGGATGGACCCTCCCGTGTCGGAACCGAGGGAGGCGATGCATTCGCCTGCCGCAACGGCGGCGGCAGATCCTCCGCTTGACCCTCCGGGAATCCGTTCCAAATTCCAAGGATTTCTGGTGACAAAGAAACCCGAGTTTTCAGTGGAAGAACCCATGGCGAATTCATCCATGTTCGGCTTGCCGCAGAGCACATACCCTGCCTGCTTCAGGCGCTGAACGACGGTTGCATCATAGGGAGGAACAAAGTTTTTCAGTATGGCAGATGAGCACGTTGTCTTGATGCCGTCAGTACACATGTTGTCTTTAACGGCGATGGGTATGCCGAGAAGCGGCGAGAAGTTTTTTCCGGATTTAATATGCCGGTCAGCCTCTTCCGCCTGTTTGTAGGCCGCGTCTTCCGTAACCGAGATATAGGCCTTGACCTTATCATCGACTGCTTTTATCCGGTTCAAAACCGATTCGGTCACTGCGGAGGCCGTGGTTTCTCCTGCCTTCAGCATATCATGCAAGTCGTGGATCGTACGGGTGTAGAGCTCCATTACTTATAACTCCTTTTTTATCTTGTTCTGGTCATCTACGAGAATAATCCTGGGTTTGTACGATTTAAGTTCTTCTTCGATAAAATACTCATAGCAAAAGACAATGACTTTATCGCCTTTTACTCCCCGCCGCGCAGTCGGGCCGTTCAGCACCATATCACCGGATCCCCGTTTGCCCGGTATAATATACGTCTCGAACCGTTCCCCGTTCTGGAGGTTGGAAACGTGAACCAGTTCATATGGAAGCATTCCCGCCGCTTCGATCAGAACAGGATCAACGGTCAGGCTTCCTTCGTAGTCGAGATTCGCATCCGTTACCGTTGCACGGTGAATTTTTGAACGCAGCATCTGTCTATACATAATATTCTCCTTGGTATTTGTTGCATTGTTTCATGAACTGCATTGCGGTTTCATTCGTTGCATGCATTATTCGATTATTTTAGGTACTTTGTAGTGGCCAGCCGCTTTTTCCGGTGCATTGGCCAGTGCCCGCTCTTGTGACAGACTTTCCTGAGGCACATCGTCGCGCATCACATTATTGATATCCAGTACATGCGACGTTGGTTCCACCCCCTTTGTGTCCAGCTCGTTCAGTTTTTCGACATACGTCAGGATATTTGAGAGCTGATCGGTAAGGCTCTCCTTTTCCCTCTCGGCAAGCTCCAGCCTGGCAAGCTTTGCCACATGTTCAACTTCCTGTTTTGTTATTTTCATGTATCACTCCTGATCCCCGGCTTCTATCGACAGCCTTATATCGATTCCAGGTTTGCATATTTTACTGCCAGCATTTTTACTCCATACCCGGGAAAACTGACACTTATTTTCAGATCATCGCCTGAACCTTCGGAACGCTGCACAGTTCCGATTCCGAACTTGGCATGGCGAACGACAGCCCCCTTGTAGTACCGCGTATCGGAGCTTTGAGAAGACCCGCGTTGCAGGACCGGAGTTTCCCGCAGAAAATTTCCATTTCCCACCGCGGGAGAAGGACTTGTTGTTCTCCCCGCAATCTGATAGGGACGATAACTTTTTAGGGCATCGGAACAGGAATTTTCCAAAATCTCGGAAGGTATTTCCTGCACAAACCGCGAGACAAGATTTGCCTGGGGATAGCCGTACAGCCTGCGTTCAGCGGCATGAGTCAGAATCAGGCGTTCTTTGGCCCGCGTTATCCCAACATAACAGAGTCGGCGTTCTTCTTCAAGATCTTCTTCGCTTTCCGCAGATCGCGCGTGTGGAAAGAGCCCCTCTTCCATTCCTGCCAGAAAGACGACGGCGAATTCGAGTCCTTTCGCATTATGCAGCGTCATAAGCGTCAGTGATTCCGTCTTTCGAATTTTTCCATCAGCTGCGGTCTGCTGTTCCAGGTCGGTAATGAGCGCGACCTGATCCAGAAAAGCATTCAACGAGGCATCATGGTGCTGTTCCTGAAAATCCTCCGCAGCTGTTATGAGTTCGTTCAGGTTTTCAAGCCTGATTCTTGATTCCACTGTTTTGTCCTGTTCCAGAGAGGCCGCATAACCAGTTTCATGAATCACGGTTCTGACAACGTCCGTAGGGGTAAGGTGGCTTATCGACGCGCGCAAGCGAGACAGCATTGCCACGAATTCATGAAGTTTTTTTCTTGCAGACGGAGTAATGTCGGCAGATTCCGGATTTTCAATCGTTTGATACAGGCTTCTTCCCGACTCGACAGCTGTTTTTTCAAGTCTGTCCATCGTGGTATCGCCGATTCCCCGTGCAGGCACGTTGATAATCCGGTGAAGACTTACTGCGTCTGCAGGGTTCTGGAGCACCCGCAAATAGGCGATAATATCCTTGATTTCTTTTCGGTCGTAAAAGCGCAAACCTCCGAAAATACGGTATGGAATTCCCCAGTTTCGCAGCGCGTCTTCGATGGCGCGGGACTGGGCATTTGTCCGATAGAGGACCGCAATTTCCTGGAGACTTCTGCCCTGGTCGACTTCAGTCTGGATTGTTTTGCACAAAAACCGGGCCTCATCTTTTTCGTCCGCGGCTTTGTAGCACAGGATGCTGTCGCCGCCACGTTTCTGCGTCCAGAGTTTTTTGTGCTTTCTGCCGAGGTTGTGAGAGACAACAGCGCCCGCCGCCCCCAGAATATTCTGGGTGGAGCGGTAATTCTGATCCAGCGTGATTACCCGCGCATCGGGAAAATCCTTTTCGAAGTTTAAAATATTTGCAATGTCGGCGCCCCTGAATTTGTAAATGCTTTGGTCGTCATCCCCTACGACGCACAAATTCCTTCGCTGCGCCGTCAGAAGCCGCACAAGCCGGTATTGGGCGTGGTTCGTATCCTGGTATTCATCGATCAGAATATGGTGAAAGAGGTCCTGATAGAAGGAACGAATGTCCCCGCTGTGCTCGAACAGCGTAACCGTGAGCATCAAAAGGTCATCGAAGTCCAGTCCATCCGATTCTTTCAGTTTTTGTTGGTACAGGGTATATACGCGCGAAACCGCCTCGTCAAAACCGAAGGCCGCGCTTGTCTTTACGAATTGTTCTTCGTCTATCAGGTTATTTTTGAGCGAACTGATCTTTGCCCCAATGGCCCGTGGTTGATAGCGCTCGGCGTCTATTCTGAGATCGGCCATGCATGTTTTTATGAGAGAGGAGCGGTCTGTCTCATCATAAATAACGAACGAGCGCGTGTAGCCAAGCGCATGAATATGCTGCCGCAATATTCTCACGCAGGCAGAATGAAACGTGCTGATCCAGAGTTTTGTCAGCGGTATCCGGAGTAGCCGTTCAACCCGTTCCTTCATTTCACGCGCCGCTTTGTTCGTGAAGGTGACTGCGAGCACCCGTCCGGGGTCGACGCCGCGGCCGTGAATTACGTGTGCGATCCGTGAGGTTATTACGCGGGTTTTGCCGCTTCCCGCTCCTGCAAGAATCAGCAGAGGACCGTCACCATGCAACACCGCTTCGCGTTGAGGTGGATTTAAACCTTCGAGATAATCCATTGTAGAATCCATCGATGACCACAAAATGAGTACTGCTGTAAGCTGGAAAAAGAACTCATAATCTGAATTTATTACTCCACCGTCACGCTTTTTGCCAGGTTTCTCGGCTGGTCCACGTCTGCACCGCGCAGGAGGGCTATATGGTAGGCAAGAAGCTGGAGCGGAATAGACATCAGGATCGGCATCAGCAGCTGATTCGTTTTGGGCAGCCGTATGACATGATTTGCACGGTTTGCGATGTTCGCATCATCTTCCGTTGCAAGGGCTATTACAATCCCTCCCCGGGCCCTCACTTCTTCGATGTTCGAAAGAATTTTTTCATACACCGAATCTTTTGCTGCAAGAACGACGACAGGAAGTTTTTCATCAATCAGGGCGATCGGCCCGTGTTTCATTTCACCCGCAGGGTATCCTTCCGCATGGATATAGGATATTTCCTTGAGCTTGAGCGCTCCTTCCAAGGCAACGGGAAAATTCGGCCCTCTTCCGAGATATAAAAAATCGTCGGATTTGAAATACTGTTTTGCGATCTGTTCTGTGTATGCGTCCTGTTCCAGGCAGCGCTCCACCAGCGTCGGAATGTGTACAAGGTCGGCCAGCCATTTTTTAACCTCTTCCGCTGAAAGCCTGCCGCACAGCGAGCCGAAGAAAAGTCCGAAAACATACAATGCCGTCAATTGCGCGGTAAAGGCCTTGGTGGAAGCAACACCGATTTCCGGCCCGGCATGTGTGTAAACAACGCCGTCTGCCTCACGGCTTGCCGTTGACCCCACCACGTTACAGATGGTAATGACCGTCGCGCCCTGTTTCTTGGCTTCCCGCATGGCCGCCAGCGTATCCGCGGTTTCCCCGGACTGGGTAATGGCGATGAACAAATCATTTTTATCCACCAGCGGATGGCGGTATCGGAATTCCGAAGCGATGTCAACCTCGGTTGGAATGCACGCAAGTTCTTCAAACATGTATTTCCCGATAAGACCGGCGTGCCATGACGTGCCGCACGCTACGATGAAGACTTTTTTCGCTGTAAGAAGCTTATCGTATGCAGGGCCGATTTCCTCCAGATGTATCCTGCCGGTTTCCTGCGAGATTCTTCCCCGGATCGTGTCCATAATGGCCCGCGGCTGCTCATATATCTCTTTGAGCATGAAATGCCGGTAACCGCCCTTTTCAGCCATTACCGGGTTCCACATCACGTGGGTTATTTCCCGGGCTAACTCAGTGCCCTTGAGGTCCGTGATTTTTACCCCTTCGTCAGACAGGATGGCCATCTCATCATCATTCAGGAACAATACATCGCGAGTACGGTGCAGCAGCGCCGGGATGTCGGACGCAAGAAAAAACTCACCGTGTCCGAGACCGACCACAAGAGGACTGCCCTTGCGGGCCCCTACAACCATTTCCGGATTTCGCTCATCGATGACTGCGATGGCATAGGCACCTTCCAGCCGTGCCGTCGCATCCCGTACCGCCTGGTCCAGGGAGACGCCCTTTTGGATGATGCTGTCGATCAGGTGAGCTATTACTTCTGTGTCCGTTTCGGACAAAAACACTCGCCCCTGGGCGGAAAGTTCCTTCTTAAGGACCGCATAATTTTCGATAATACCGTTGTGAACCACAACCACGCTGCCCGCACGGTGCGGATGGGCATTTTCCTCCGATGGCCTTCCGTGCGTGGCCCACCGCACATGCCCTACGCCGATTCTGCCGCTGAGCACCTCTCTGCGGAGGAGGCTTTCAAGATTCTGCAGTTTTCCCACGGACCTGCGGACCTGGATAACCCCGCCCTGCAGGACCGCCACCCCCGATGAATCGTAGCCGCGGTATTCCAGTTTCTTCAGTCCTTCAATCAGAATCGGAACCGCCGATTCCTTGCCTATATAGCCAATAATGCCGCACATAATATTATTATTCTCCGGCTGTCTCTGCTCTGCAGGGACACTTCCAGTACAAACAGACCTAGGCATTCTTGTTTCAGTGACTGCCTTTTTTTTCTCCTTTGACGACCTTTCTTTTGCTTGCGTATCCTTCCCGATGGATCTGCGGCACCCGGGTCACTGCCAGGGCGTCAGCTGGAACGTTTTTCGTGATTGTAGCCCCTGCTCCGACAATTGCATCATGCCCGATCGTAACCGGCGCAACCAATTGCGCGTCACTGCCGACAAAAACGTTGTCTTCAATAACGGTAGGATATTTTTGAAACCCGTCATAGTTGCAGGTAATGACACCAGCGCCGATATTGACGTTTTTCCCGACGGTTGTGTCTCCGATATATGCGAGATGATTCGCCTTGCTCCCCGTGCCGAACGTCGATTTTTTTACTTCTACAAAATTGCCGATTTTCGCTTTTTCTCCAATAATCGACTTCGGACGCAGATGCGCAAAAGGCCCCACGACAGCCCCGGCAGCAATCGAACTCTCTTCAACGATGCAGGAGTCTTTGATAGTGACGCCGTCACCCACGGAGCTGTCCACGATTCGGGAACCCGGATACACCGTGCAGCTGTTGCCGATTATTGTTCGGCCTTCAAGCCGAACGGATGGATAGAGGACGACATCGCGGCCGAGCGTGACATCGCAACCGACAAATGTTGTTTCCGGATGAAGCATGCTGACACCTTCGGTCATCCATTTCCGGTTTATTCTTGCACACAGGGCTGCTTCCGCACAGCTTAAGTCATAGCGCGAATTTACCCCCAGCACTTCGTTTGTATCTTTGCAGGGACTCGCGGCAACGATAAGTTTTTTCTTTTTCGCAAGCGCAATGGTGTCCGGAAGATAATATTCCCCCTGTGCGTTGTTTTTTCCCAAAGCGCTTAACGAGGAAAGGAGAAACTCCCGGTCAAAACAATAAATTCCCGTGTTCACTTCCTGAATTTTCTTTTCAGCAGCCGTCGCGTCTTTTTCCTCAACCACGCGCAAGACCCCTGCTTTGCCGCGCACCACACGACCGTAGCCAAAGGGATTATCAACGTGCGCAGTCAGAAACGTCACGGCTGCACGCTCGTGCTCATGATGGGTTATGACTTCACTCAGGGTATTGCTTGTAAGAAGGGGCGTATCTGCACAAAGGATCATAACCGGGCCGGATGATGTGGCTATCAAGCTGGCAGCCTGCTGAACGGCGTGGCCGGTTCCCAGTTGTTCGCTCTGAATAACCGTTTCAACGCGGAAATCAGCGACTGCGGACTTAACCGCGTCCGCCTGGTGCCCGAGCACAAGGATGATCTTTTCCGGATCGGCTCCCGCAGCAGCGTACAGAACGTGTTTGACCAAAGGACGCCCCGCAACCGGATGAAGCGCTTTTGCGAGTCCAGACTTCATACGCGTCCCGAGCCCCGCGGCCAGAATAACGATAGTGGGCTTCACGTGTTAACCTCCTGGTGCGATACTTTCATTTTCTGCGCCTGAATTTCATTCAAGGGGACTAGGCCCAGAGAAATAATGAATTTCATTCCTTGATCAACAGTCATATTAAGAGGAGTGACTTCATCCTTTGAAAAAATAAGGAGAAATCCGGCCGTCGGATTCGGTGTCGTCGGGATAAAAACAGACACAAACGTGCCGGAAAGACCGATGTTTTTCCCTTGAAATTCACTGGTTATAAAACCCAAGCTGTAGCTTCCTTTGCGCGGATATTCCACCAAGCCAACGCCCTGAAAATTGTTTTTTACGGAAAAAGTTTGCATGATCTGTTTGACGGTGGTGTAAATACTGCGCACAATCGGTACTCTTTGCATCAACAGATCGCTGTATTGGAGAAACTGCCTGCCGATGAAGTTGGCCGAGAGCATCCCTACGATCAGGATAAGCAAAACAAGAGTGATGATTCCTGAACCGGGAAAACGATGACCGATAAAGAGCGCTGGTAAGTCCCCCAAAATACCGTCGATCATAGTGAGCAAACCGCTCAAAACGTAGTACGTCACCCACATGGGAATTAGGACCAGCAGTCCGGTGAAAAAATATTTTTTTAAAAAGTCCTTGATTTTCTTCACGGTTACAATATTACTGATTTTGAGTTATTGATGCAAGCATTTTTTCAAAAATACCGCGTGGATACCCCGGTTAGACCGCCGAGAGAGATGGGAGATACTCAGTGCTGGTGATTAAAACAATACAGCAGCTCCTATAATGACTTCTACAAAATAGAGACAAAGGATTATAATCCCGATCAGGAAATGCATGTTGCGGATTGAAACAGTCTGTCCATGGATATTTCGGGATATGATGAGTGTTGCCAGCAACAGAACGGCAATAACCAGACCGATAAAAAGATGGGGTATAAACTCCAAAAGTTTGCCTGTATCGAGCCATACGATGGTCAAACCGGAAAAGAAACCGAGCAAACCCAGAACAATTAACACCGGTCCTGTTTTTCTGTGACGCTTCACTGTTGATAACGGCATTGTCTGGCCGGATGACCGTCTGGCTCTTCTAATCAAGATTCCAAGCCATGCCTGGTAGCAAAACAGCAATGCTATGCTCATGTTAAAAAAAGCATGAACAAACTGCATTGCAGTGATAATATTTTTGGGCATCAATGGATATTGCACGTGTATAGCTCCATTTTTTATCCAGTTTTATGCACCATCATGACTTTCGGCAAAGGGTGTTTTGTCATTTACAGTTCTTTCACTTAAAAACTTTTTGTCATTTCCAACAGTATGCAAGGTGATAACTTTGCTAATTATAGCACCGGTTAAGTTTTTTTACAGAACAAATCGGTTATGCTCATAAAGCAACATATTTGATTGACGTTAATCATGCAGCTTGACTTTCACAAAACGTTTCAGTAATGTTCAGGAGAAGAAACCAGCGACCTACTGTTTGGCACGGAAGGCTTTTCAGTTATTAATGAACCGAATGGGGAAACGATGAATATGTTGACAACATATATAGAGAAATACGGGCTTCTGTCACTAGAAAAGCAGGATAAACTGGCATATCTTATCAGTGAGCATATGCAGCAGATCGATCTTGACGAAGGAAAAATTCGTTTTGACGGCATAGAGCTCCCCTTCCAGGTTCTCGGCACGGAATCAGACAACACACTTACCTGGCTCTGGGCATGGGCGGACGAGCAGACGGAAATTCCGACCAGGCTGATTGCCGCATCACTTAAGCTCCGCACCTGGGGTTCGGTTGAAGGCATTTCTGAGTTTACAACGCCGTCAGTGGACATCAACAAGGCTGATGGCTTTCTAATTTCTCTCATAGCGTCCGCAGTATGCAAGGCGAGCTGCTATTACCGTGATGTGTATGAAGGAGGGAGCCTTTTCATTCTGCTGTACGATAAAATGATTGACGACCAGCCGCCCTTTGATCTGGCCCGCTTGTCCAGGCAATTTCTTTACCTGATTTCACGATGCGAGTTCAACCATAAAAGTGCGCTGCTCAACTACTTTGCAGTGAAGGGATTGTCACCCAGCGAGGGAATCAACCGGGTCGCCTGTGTCCTGGAAACGGGAGAGCTGCTGAAGGCCGAATTTAATGCATCCGGGAAGCTGCAGACGCTCAATGACAAACCAGTCATACAATAACTTTTTCATAGCGTACCGCGCCGACGCCGAAGATTTCCCCGGTTATCCCGCAAACCTGCCGGGATGCTTTTCCGTTTTTCGCCTGCTTGTGCGAGAACCGAGTTTTAGATCATCAAACATATCTTCACGCACTACAGAAAAAAATGCTCCGGCTGGCGGATAGAACTGCTCAATTAATTTTGCAACCTGAAGCAAATCATGATATCATGCTGCCGCTTCAGCGGAATCATTCGCATTTTCCGAATAAGTCTGAGCATCACCGGCAAAGGAAACCTTATGGGCCTTTTGGATACCTTGGAAAGAAAATTTCGGCGCTATGCCATACCGAACCTTACGCTTTATTTGATTATCGGTCAGGTTGTATTCTTTGTGTTTCACCTTGCCGGCAATTTCATCCTTGAGCGCGTGGTGCTTATCCCGGAGTTGGTGCTTGCAGGCGAGTGGTGGCGGCTTTTTACGTTCCTGCTTATCCCGCCGCTGACCAATCCGATTTTTGCCTTTTTTGCATGGTACTTTTTTTACCTTATGGGCGGTGCCCTCGAAGGCCATTGGGGCGATTTCCGCTATAATGTTTTTCTCCTAACAGGGTATATCCTCACCGTGGCGGTCTCTTTTTTGTATCCCTTCTATGCTGCAACAAATCTTTTTATTGTCGGCTCCGTATTTCTCGCCTTTGCCTTCTTATATCCTGATTTTCAGGTTTATATTTTCTTTATCCTGCCGGTAAAAATGAAATGGCTGGCACTTCTTACCTGGATCGGCTATGGGTACCAGTTTGCCGTCGGCTCCTGGCCGACACGGTTGCTCGTTGCTGCCTCTATCGGCAATTTCTTTCTTTTCTTCGGCAAGGACATCCTTCAAAGAATGAAAAGCGGCAACCGCAAAATGGTCACAAAAGCAAAGGACATAGCTGACACTCAAAAAGCATTTCACCGCTGCGCTGTCTGCGGCATCACCGACCAGTCACACCCTTCCATGGAGTTCCGATATTGTCCTGAATGTGGCGGAATTGGGTACTGCAAAGACCACATCCAGAATCATACACACAAAAAAAAGTAATATTTACGGAATTTCTTTCATACAAAATCAATATCTATTTTCCCATACCGTTCAAGCAATTTTAAAGACTACACGGAGAGCAAAGAACCGGTTTTAATTTCCTCACTGCTTAGGAAATGCGAGGAGACTCTCTTTTCCGGATAATATTTCCACTCCAATAAAACGATGCACCCTGCTTGACACCGGCACGACATAGCGGTACAATTAATAAGGATTATTATTATCCTGTTTTTTTGTATGCAAGGAGGCGTCTATGTATACCATATTGGGTGCGACCGGCAATATCGGGAGCAAAATAGTTGACATTCTTTCGAAGGACAAAGAAGATATTCGTATGGTCGGTAGGTCTGCTGACCGCCTGCATCAGAAGATGCTGAGCAGTGAACATATCCACTCGTACGTCGGAGATTTGCTGGATACGGAATTTCTCGCAAAAGCATTAACAGGCTCCGATGCGGTTTTCACACTGATCCCGCCGAACGGCAAAGCGGATAATTTCATTACTTATGCCGACAAAACCGGTGAAAGCATCGCCCGTGCCCTGAAAATTTCCAAGGTGAAACATGTTGTAAACCTGTCGAGCATTGGCGCGGAACTATCTGAAAAAACAGGCCCTATTGTGGGGCTTCATAATCAGGAGAACCGACTGAATCACATAAAGGGGCTGAACGTGCTGCACCTGCGACCGGCATACTTTATGGAAAACCTGCTTATGAACATTGATCTGATAAAAAGCAGAAAAATAGCAGGAAGTGCGATTCGCGAAGACGTCTCAATGCCGATGATCGCCACAAAAGATATTGCAGATTTTGCTGCTATGCAACTTCGGAGACGCTCTTTTTTGGGGACTTCCGTCGCTTATCTGCTTGGACCGCGTGATCTCACCCTCAAAGAAGCATTGTCGATCATAGGCGGAAAGATAGGCCTGCCCGATCTAGGCTATGTCACGTTCACGTATGAAGAGGCGGAAAAATGGCTCCAATCCGCAGGATTGTCTCCCGACATGAGCAGGACCTACATTGAAATGAGCAGGGCTTTTAACGAAGGCCGGATCACGAGGAATTTGGTGCGCACACAAGAGAATTCCACAGCAACATCTTTTGAAAAGTTCTGTGATGATGTTTTTGTGCCTCTTTATGCCCAAAAAAAGGCGGCGTAATGCATCCTATGCGATACCGGCAGGGTGCGGGAGAGCACTCCGAGGAAGGGCGGGAGCGGTGGGGTTGCTCTCACAGACGGCTATTCAACCTGCTCCCCTTCTCCCGAGGAATGTAAAAAAACATCCACGACAGAACCGACGTTTTCACGGCTGGTTATCTCGATACTGCCGCCCATTTGCGCAAGCATCTTTCTTACAATGACAAGACCGAGACCCGTTCCGTGTGCCTTGCTGGTATAAAACGGTTTGAACAGATTCTTCACCTTGTCCTCCGGTATCCCGCAGCCGTTGTCTTCCACCCGTATGCGAACATGATCGTCGATTTTCGTTATGGTGATGGTCACTTTTTGATCCCGGCGTCCGGCTAAAGCGTCTGCCGCGTTGGTAAGAAGATTGATCAAAACCTGCTGCAGGACGCGCGGGTCTGCAGAGCAACTGTGCGCATTCTGGTCAATTGAAGTAATAAGAGCGATACCTTTTGAATCGAAATCTTTACCAGCCAAGGCGAGAAACTTTTCCATAAACGACCGTATTGCCAGATTTTGCAAAACAGGTTTTTCAAACATATTAAAATTTTTCAAACTTCGCAAAAGGTATTCTATCCGGGACACCTCCTGCAAGGCGCGATCCAGATATCCTTCAATGGCCGTCTTGTCCAGTGTATCGAGTTTTTGTTTGAGAACAAACAGCGTCATGTTAATGGAATTAATAGGATTTCCTATCTCGTGCCTGACACCTGAAAAAATATAACCGATATTGTCCATCAGATTGACCGATTCCGCGATTGATTCAAGCCGAGCCTTGTCGGTCACGTCACGTTTCACCGAAACATAATTCGTGATGGCCCCTTGTTGGTCCCTGACCGGGGAATAAGTACAATCTTCAAGATACAGCGTGCCGTCTTTCTTTTTACTGAAGAGCCTTCCAAACCAGACACCGTCCCGGTTTACGGTGTCGCGCATCAAGGAGTAGAACGCTTCATCATGCTTTCCGCTGTCAAGAATGTGCAAGGTCTTTCCAAGGACATCCTGCTGTGAATACCCGGTAATATGCTCAAACGCCGGATTGACATATTGGATATATCCCTGGCTGTCGGTAACCACTACGGCGTCTGCCGATGCTTCAATGGCTGCGGCAAGAAGGTTCAGTTTTTCCTCTGCTTTTCTCCGGGCCCTTCTGATCTCAGCTTCCCGAAGTTCGCGTTCCACAGCCGGAATAAGCCTTGTCAGGTTTCCTTTTATCAGATAATCATGAGCGCCCGCCTTCATGGCTCCCACGGCGATATCTTCTCCGATATTGCCGGACACGATAATAAAGGGAATGTCCAATGCGCTTTCCTGCAGCAGCGTCAAGGCATCAAGGCCGCTGAAACGGGGCATGACATAGTCGGAAATAATCAGGTCCCATTCATGCTGATGGAGCGCATCCTTCATTTCTTCGCGCGTTTGAATATGCATGCAGGAAGGCTCATATCCCCCTCGCTGCAGGGCATGAATCAACAGCAGCGTATCATCTTCCGAATCTTCAATAATCAACAGACGAAGCGGTTTTTTCATGAAAGTTTCCGTACAATTCAATGCGTGTCGCGATCAAAAAGATGATGAGTTCATCGTTCAGGAGAAGGCAAAATTTCGTTCTCGCAAACTGTGTGGCGTTTCAACAGCGGAAATGATTGTGGCTATTGTATCAAATAAAGTCCGGAGAGAATACTACTTTTTTGCCTGTATGGCGAATGATAGGGATGCATTAACAATACTGCAGGATGGTCGGGGCCGAAAGTTGACAACTAGCTTATCAGCGTTTCTGTAAAAGCTTCTTCAGGACAGCGGCAAGATTGCTTGCCGCCATGGCTGATCGTTTCTGCAAAGAAAGCAGCTGAGGAATTTTGCCGGGAGTGCGCAGAATCTCAAGGCTAAGCCGGCCGTAGCTTACCGTATCATCCTGAGTCATCAGAGCGTTAAAATCGAGCGGCAGTTCTTCATCCGCAGCATCGGAAATCACCCGGACGGTCGCGCTCGGAATATTTCGCTGTTTGCAAAGAGCTCGAATGTGCTCTGATTCCATTTCAACTGCATCTGCCCCTGTCGTTTCCCGTATGTTTCTTTTTTCCAGAGAAGTGACGGCAATACGTGAAGCGCAGAAAAAACGGGCTTGTTTTGCGCCAAAGCTTTCCAAGAGGGCCTGTAAACCACAGTTTGGATCTGCATCATACACGACAGTGCCTGTGGAAAGCATCGGATCGAGACCACCGGCAAATCCGCACGACAGGACCAGTCCGGGGGACTTTTGCTCCAATGCGTCAAGAAAACTTTTCACGGCATTGCGTTTTCCCATGCCGGTGACCAGCACCTGGACAGAAGCATCGTGCCGGATGATTTTTCGGAATGGCTCCGATTCTTCCTTGACTGCAAAACAAACGAGTGTGGGATGTGCTGATGTTTTGTTGTTCATTTTTACCAGGATAAACAGCTGAAAAATGTCTCTCAAAAAACATGAAATAACATCAAACCATCAGCAGGCAAACCGATATCGTATCTTTATGATCGGGGTAGAATTGCCCGGGGGAAATCCTGCACGTGGGCGTTTCTGGCCAGTTCCATGCTTTCTGAAGAAAGTTTGATTTTGATGAGCGCGAAAACCAGAGCGGCAGGAAGCAGAATAATGAATATGCCCACCCACCCCATCAGATTCTCGCTTATAAAAAAGGTAATGCAGAGGTTAAAAACAAGGACGCCGCAATAAAGACCCGGACCGATCACATATCTCCACGGATACCGGTGCCCGTGATAATCCGGTGAGTTGTGACGATGCAGCCATTGATCGATCCGCTGGAACACTGCGATGATAACAAAACCGACAATGAGCCAACCGGCGAAGTTAGAAATAGGAACGCCGAAATAGACACCCTGTTCCTGATACCCGTAAATTTGGCCGAGAAACCACCGGTTGCCCTGCAAGGCGACCGGATCGATGATGATATCCAGATAAACAAACAGCACGGTTCCCAGCAGCGTCGTAAACCAAGAGGCCCTGATTTTTGCCGTTTCTAAAACGTAAAGCCCCCAGGGTGAACGTTGAACCGGGGAAAGGATCAACAGCGCGAGCGAGTAACTGGCATAAATAAGAAAAACATAGCTGATGGAGTCCATTAACGGCACCCCAAGGACCCATATTTCCTGAGCCCTCGTATGCTCGATATAAAAATAATGACCGTACGGGAATCCATTATGGATGGAAGACAATTCCGAAATCCATGCCAGAAAATAGCCAGCCAGCCCAAAGAGCAGGGTTCTCTTCAGACCGAACTGCATTGTACAGCCGACAAGATAAACCAGCAGGAAAACGAAAACATACGGTCGCAACGCAATGGTGCTGAGCAGCAGCATTGAATCACTCCTTCTACGATTTGCTTAAATTCCAGCGAAGAAGCCGATACAGGTCCTTCGGGTTTGAAAAAGCAATCCGCTGCACAGTCGCCTCAAACCCGCTGTGGACCATACAATCCCTGCAGCGAGGGTCGAGACCTGCCTCATACTTCTTCCAATCCGTTTTTTCCATCATTTCTGCATACGACGCATAGTAGGCGTCGGTTATAAGATAACAGGGTGATTTCCATCCCAGAGGATTTCTGGTCGGATTGCCCCACGGAGTGCATCGCATCTGTCTCCGCCCGGTCAGGAAGTCAAGGTACAAAGGAGAACTCATAAATGGAAACTTATTAAAATCCATCCTGCTGAATTTTTCAGCCGCTTCCTCTCTGCTCAAAAAAATGTCATTCTCAACCCGCTCATAGCTGAATGCCGGCGAGATGAGTATGCCGTTTACACGGAGGTTTTTTAGCAGTGTGAACAATGATTCCAATTCTTTGTCATCGGTATTTTTAAACACCGAAGTGTTCGTGCTTACTCTGAACCCTTTTTCTTTTGCGAGTTTAATAGCGCCGATTGCCTTTTTGAATGTACCCGGCCGGTTGGCTATGCGGTCATGGGTCGCCTCCATCCCGTCAAGATGGATGTTCAGCGTCAGTCTTGAACTCGGCTTGAAGTCATCAATAAAAGACTCCATAAGGATGCCGTTCGAGCAAAGATAAATCTGCTTTTTCCGGCGGATCAATTCCGCAACCAACGGCTTCAGATCCTTGTATAATGTCGGTTCACCACCGGTAATAGTCACCACCGGTGCATCCGCTTCTTTGACGGCATCAAGACATTGCGCAAGCGACAAATCTGATGTATGTTCCTGGTCGTACAAACGGATCCGGTCGCAACCCGCGCAGTCCAGATTGCATCTGTGGGTGGGCTCCAGCATGAGGACCAGTGGAAACTTGTCTTGTTTTTTTCTCGAATTCTGAATGAAGGCCTTGGCTATTGATGTGTACAGACTGATAGGAAAACGCATACAAACCTCTCTACCGTGATAAAATAACCATTGGAACAGTTATTTTTTATTCATTGTTGAACAGTTCGGTGTGATGTGCGGGGTTGATACCGGCAATTACCTGAACAGGAAAACATTCAAGAAGAAAAACGCTTGGAGGCTGTCTTTGAAACAGCCTCCGGGAATTTGCATTTCACTGTTTCATCCCTGTGAACAATGTTTGAAAGTAGAACTTGCCGAGAGCCATCAGGGGGAAACAATTCCGGTAATTATGATATCGAATGAAAAAGTGTTTCGGGAAACCGGTGCCGGTAAAGGATTCTTCATCCCACGTCCCGTCTTCCTTCTGATGCCTGAGAAGATAGGCCACTCCCTTTAAGACTTCCTGCGAACCAGCTTCACCAGCTGAAATCAAAGCGAGAATAGCCCAGGCCGTTTGCGAAGGGGTGCTTTCAACGCATCCCTGAGGAAGATCGTCATTATAAGACGCGCAACTCTCTCCCCAGCCTCCGTCAAGGTTTTGTGACGATTTCAGCCAAGAAACTGTTTTTCGTATATAGGGACTCGCCATATCTTCACCGATTGCACGCAATCCGGCGAGAACCGTGCTGGTACCGTACAGGTAGTTTACACCCCACCTGCCCCACCATGAACCGTTGTCTTCCTGTTCACGTTTTATAAATGCTAGTGCGCGCTTCACGCGGGGGTCCGATCGTTTGAAATGCAGCGTTCCCAGAAGTTCCAGAACCCGGCCGGTAAGGTCCGCTGTGCTGGGGTCGATCATTGCTTTGAGATCTCCGTAGGGCAGATTGTTCAAAAAATCCTTGTTGTTGTCCACATCAAAGGCACCCCAGCCGCCGTCTTTTCCCTGCATGCCAAGAACCCAATTCACTCCTTTTTGGAGGTTTTCTGGCGTTACAAAGTTTGTATCCGCAAAATGGTTTAAATAAAGAAGAACTATGCCGGTATCATCCACATCAGGATACCAGCTGTTGTCAAATTCAAAAGCCCACCCGCCCGGTTCGAGATTCGGTCTTTTAATGCTCCAGTCGCCCTTCTGGAAAATCTGTTTTGATGCCAGCCAGGAGCACGCTTTTTCCAGCGCCGGGTGGTTTCGTTCCACACCGGAGGAGATCAACCCAATGCCGGTAAGAGCAGTGTCCCAGATGGGAGAGATGCATGATTGGAGCGTCAATTCGTCTTCCGTTTCGATGGTAAATCTCTTGAGTGCTTCAAGTCCTTTTTTCACCGGTTCAGAATTATTGTCATATCCCAACAACGCCAGCGCAAGAAGAGAATTCACCATTGCAGGCTGGATACCTCCCCAGTCGCCGCTCTCATCCTGGTGGTCAAGAATCCATTGCTCGGTCCTTTTCACGGCCGTTTTCATAAAGGGGCGCACCGGAAGATTTTCCCATACCTTCAAGAGGCCGTCCATGCTCAGGCAGATGGTGTAAATCCCGGAGATATTCTGTGCCGGAAGGTTGTCCCAGGTCTTTAAAATGCTGTTGAATACAAACGGCACCTTTTTCCAAGAAAATGGCGCCAGCTTTTCCGGGGCCGTTTCCGGCACCCAAATAGGGTCCTGATAAATTTCACGGATAAATGCACTTTCCGGGATTTCTTTCACCGGTTTATGCATCAGGACCACGGTCAGCGGCACGATGGTGGAGCGAGCCCAACTCGAACAGGTATAAATATTGATCGGAAACCACGAAGGGAACAGATTGACTTCTATGGGAAGAGAAGGAAGTGCTTTCCAGTCGAATTGTCCGAACAAAGAAAGATACACTTTCGTGAACACCCTTGTTGCCTCTACTCCCCCGTTCCGGAGAATAAATTCCCGCGCTTTTTTTAACGGTTCGCTGTCTGGCGATACGCCGGCAAGCTTTAAGGCAAAATACGCTTCCACTGTTGTGCTGATATCTCCAGGGCCTCCCCAATACAATGCCCATGTCCCATCTGAACGTTGATGGCGGAGAATGTTGTTGGTAATCTTTCTGTCCGTTTCTTCATCGCGCAAGTCCAGAAAATGAAGAAGCATCAGGTATTCCGCCGTTATCGTCACATTGGATTCAAGTTCATACCACCAGTAGCCATCCGGATGTTGCTGCTCAAGATAATATGATTGCGTTTGCCGCAGAGAGGCGGACAGCCGCCCTAAGAGGGTTTCCCGATTCAGGAAAGCATATACCTCTTCAGAACCGGATTCCTGTGGAGTGGAATTATCTTTTAACGTGGTCATGTCTTTCTTATGCTGCGACATCTGGGCTCCTTATCGAACTGTCTTGTGTGATAAACTTTCTGCAGACGCGTTGTTCTTGTCATCCCGTGGTCTATTATCCTGCGCTTTGATAAAAGGCAGAAAGCAACTCATGCGAAAACAAAATATAATAGTTCATTCCATATTTATAGCTTAATTTTCAGTTAAAAGCAAGAAAAGAATTTAGATAGAAAGCTAAGACCGGTTTCTGCTCACAGAAGGTCGTATTGTGGATGATTGCTGCCGATTTTCGAGTTCTCTTGTTTTCATGCCTTATATTACATTTGCGTCATTTGGCTTATCATTTTTGCTCAATGATTTGATCCGATTTCCAAAAAGCTGAAACATGGCCGGCATCAGAACAAGGGTGCTGATAATCAGGAAACCGAAGCACACGGTGAGTAATATCCCTATGCTCGCAATTCCGCGATGCGATGAAAACGCCAAACTGCCTGTGCTGATCATGGTTGTCAGGGAGCTGAATAAAATCGCCCGGGCAGTGCTTGTCTTCAGCATGTTTCCGTCTGCGGGAGGCTCGGTCTGATACCGGAGCGTAAACAGTATGCCGTTATGGACCCCCACTCCCAGCAGCAGCGGCACGACAATCACATTGGCAAAGTTCAGTGGAATATTAAGAAGCACCGAGGAGGCAGCCGTCAACAGCATTGCAAGCGCCAGGGGAATTAAGATCAGCACGGTTACCAAAAAACTCCTCATGGAGACAAGAAGAAAAATGGTTATGGCAACCAGCGCAAGGAGGACGGCTAATTGAAAGGATGAAATGACCGCCATTCCCGCTTCATAAACAGTTATGGGAGAGTCTGTTCCGTCCTGCGTCAATCCGCGCAAAGCGTACACAAAGCGGACAAGCGCATCTCTATTCAGAACGTTTTCTTTGGGAAATACCTGTATACGGTACCGCCCGTCGGACGCCACATACTGGTCTTTCAACTCCTGGGGAATATCTGAAAACCGCACATTTTTCGGAGAAAGTGAAATATCCAGCTTTTTGAACAAATCCGGCAGGTTTGACAACATCCCCTGCTCCAACAGGGTAAATGCTTTGCATCCCTTTTCAGGATTTTCCTGAAGCGATTTAAAGCGCTGAAGCTGTAGATGGAGTTCCTGTAACGTCGCAGGAGAACCGCCGGCAGAGGCACGGAGCGCCTTTTGGACCGTTTTGTCCAGCGCGTTCAGCGCCGCAACATCCTGTCGGCATGATGCAGGTTTTACGGAAATATGACCGAGCGGTGGCATAAAAAACCGGACATCGGCAAGAATGGCCTGTTTCTGCGTCTGCTGCTCCGGGATAAAATCAAATATCGTGATTGCCATGTTGACTTCTTTAAGCTTCCCTATTTTTTCGGCAAGTGCTGCTGTTTCCTTTTTCCCTTTCACAAGGACCGACGCGGTCCAGGGGGTTGCATCCGGATCTTTAAAGAGATCCTGAACTGTTTGGAGCGCTTCAGATTTTGGATTGTAAAGATTCAACGGATTATAGTCGAAATATACTTTCGGCAAAAATGCAAGGGCCCCCATTCCCAATATCAAAGAAACGACGATGATTGTTTTTGGATAGGTATATGGTATGGTTGCAACTCTCTGCACCGGGAATACGAATTGTTTTTTATTCTCCCGTACGGGGAAAATCGTCAGCAGTGCAGGCAAAAGCGTCATATTTGCAAAAAAGCTGATGAACATCCCCGTGCCGGCTATGAGTCCGAGATCGGTGACGCCCGCATATGCCGTCGGTGAGAAAGAATAGAAACCGATGGCGGTCGTGATGCAACTGAAGAGCAGTCCTCTTCCCACCCCTTTTGCCGTAGTGAGGTCGCTCTCCTGGAATCCGGCCCCAGAAACGAGCAATTCCCTGAAACGGAGGCAAAATTGAATGCTGTAATCAATTCCCAGGCCTATAAAGAGCACAGCAAAGGTCATGGAAATCATGTTGAGACTGCCGATAAAAAAGACCGCAAATCCTAAAGTCCAGATGAGACCAACAAGCAAGGTCAGGAGACTCGAAAAGATAAGTCTGCCTGATCTCCACAACCCGATGTACAAAATAAGGGCCACCAGCATAAAGGATGCAACCGTGGCTATGCCGACACTGTTACGAACCTCCTCCAGGTTCTCCTGATCAAGGGCCATATCACCGGTAATACGGACCGTTACGCCGTCGACATTCGCAAGGCCGAGTTGCTGTATCATGGCGCGCACAGCATCAAGCGGTTCCTGGCCGGCCGCAAGTTGCGTAAAATCCATGACCGGCTGAACAATGATGAATTGCCGTCTCTGGCGGGCGTTTTCCTTTTCCCCGAGCATGAGTTCCTGCCACGGCAAGGAGTATGGTCGGTCGTTGGCCGCGTTTTCAAGTGAACGGCTCATTTCGTCGAATAGTTTCAGCGCCCGTTTATCCTTCAGTGGCCCTTCTTCGGGATGTTCCAGAATCGTTCTATAGACGGAAAAGAGACCGGGCAAACTCATGTCCTTCGATAACAATCCAAGAAACGGCTGTGCGGCAGCCATATTATCGGCGAAATCCTGCAATTCGGCCACAGTGAGATAGAGAAGTCCGTTCTGTTCGAAGAAATTTCCTCCGCCGGGCACATACATGTTTTTAAAGCGTTCTTTTTTCTTGTTCAGACCTTCGACAAGCCGGTCTCTTGCAGAGACGGCAAGGTCCGCGCTCTTAGCATCAATAACCAGAACAATGGTGTTTGAAAGGTTCGGAAATGCCTGGATGAAGTCTTTCTCGACCTGACGGTAATGAAGCTTTGACGAGATCATGTTGGAGCTGTCAAGGTCGATGTTAAAGTGCGTTATCGAATAAAAAAGCACTATTGCCGTGGAAATAAGAGCTGCGGTAAGTATCGTGCGGGCGTGCCGCTGAACGGAATCGACCCACCAGGAAAGGATCTTCTGTATATATTCTTTATGCTGTGCCGTCATTGTATACGTTACCGCCGTTTTTTAACCTTCCCGGTCGTGGCCGCTGATGAAGCAACAGGACAGTCTGAGCGATGGCATAATACATACCAGAAAACATGCACTGTTCCTGCAGGGATTATCCATATCCGGGAAGGAATGAATGCGCGCTGAAGCTGCATGGCGCGGGAAACCGTGTTCCACTAAAAGTACCTGGTTGTGCGCCGCTTCCGGTGATGGTGTGACAGGATATTGAACCTGCCATGCTGCGCAAAGGGTAATTTTTTTGTTGCTATAATAGCAGAAATCATATATTTTGGACACTTAAAAATATCAAAAAACAGAAAGAGGTAACAATGCAGGACAGCTCACAAACATGGACTAAACTTTTTTCCCCGATTATTGTTCTGATAGCCGTATGCATAATCGCGTCGCCGCATATTGCCATGGCAGATCATCCGGGGCCGAAAGAAAGCATCCAGTCATTGAACGCTTCACTCCTGGACGCCATGCAACGCGCTGATGCACTTGGCTATGGAGGGCGCTATAAACTGCTGGAACCGGTCATCAAAGATACGTTTGCTTTTTCTTTCATGGGATCGAAATCGGTCGGCAGGTTCTGGGAAAAACTGAGCGAAGAGCAAAGAAGCATGTTCTCCAAAACGTATGAAGAATGGTCCATTGCAACCTATGCGGGACGCTTTGACGGCTATTCCGGAGAAAAATTCGAGGTCATTTCAGAATCAACACCGGTTCAGGGAACAGTCACGGTAATCAGCAAGTTAATCCAGGCGAATGAAGAACCGATCACCTTTTACTATTTGATGCGCATGATCGACGGCAGGTGGCGCGTCGTTGACATTCAAATATCCGGTGTAAGCCAGCTTGCGCTCACACGGGCGCAATTTTCCGATGTCCTGAAATCAAAAGGCTTCACCGCACTAATTACGATGCTGAAGGAAAAAACCGCTGCATTTGCAAAACCCAAAAAACAGTAACATGACTTCGTTTTATTTGAAAAACAACAGCGTGCAAAAAACAATCAGGCTGTCATTCACCCTCAGCCTTGTCTTTATGCTTTTTGCCTGTGCTTCCGGCAAACACACACAGCCAGATCTGCAGGAACCGGCAAAAAATGAGACCCCCGCACGACCACAGGCCCCCGCCGCTGAACAACAGGCCGCACAGGATGCAATCCCGGGTTTTGACAACCTGGAAGAAGAGCCCGTGGCAGACCCGCTTGAACCCTGGAACAGGGCGATGTTCACCTTCAACGACAAAGTATACTTCTGGGCCATGAAACCTGTGATAAAAGGGTATAATTGGGTTGTTCCGGAAGTGGCACGGAAATCAATTCATAATTTCTTTGTTAATATTGAAATGCCCAGCCGATTCATAAGTTCGTTGCTGCAGTTGCAGCTTAAAGCGGCCGGGGTGGAACTCGCCCGATTTGCCATTAATTCCACCATCGGCATAGCGGGACTTTTCGATGTTGCCATGAGCACATTCAAGCTCGAACGCCAGATAAAAGACCTCGGCCAGACCCTTGGGAAATACGGCATTGGTGAAGGCTTTTATATTATCTGGCCTTTTCTCGGCCCCTCGTCCGCACGGGACACCATAGGCATCGCTGGCGAAATATACTTGTCGCCATGGGCGCACGTTAATCCCGCTGCTGCAGCAGCCGGCATCGGCGGCTTCGGATATTTTAACAAAGCATCCCTTGAATCGAATGAATATGAAGAATTGGTCAGTACAGCAGTGGAGCCGTATTCTGCCCTCAAAAATGCTTTTATTCAATATCGAAGAGACATTGTAAAAAACAAGTAACCCCCTTCGCACACGTCACTCGGAAATTTTCTTCACCGCTTTCCCCTTCCGTTTCCAGAACAGATCCCGCAACAATCCCCACGTCAAGAACAGTACCGTATCGAATTTTAAAAAAAAAATTCCGGGCTTGTTTCGTGATGAATTGCAATCATGTCAAGAACATCGTATAATCAAACAAAAGGAGAGTCATGCCCCGAAAAAAAATCATACGGCTGTTGCTGATAGGGTCTGCAGGATTCTTCCTCACGGCAGTCATCACTCTGACAATTGCCGGATCCTGGTATGTCAACTCCGACCGGTTTCAAAATAATATTCGATCAATCGTAACGGAAAAGCTCGGCAATCATGTACAGTTCCAGCGGGTAAGTCTTTCTCTTTTGTTTCGTCCGCACCTGACTTTTTACAATGTCAATGTCTCCGTGCCGGAAACAACAACCGGCACCGTACAGGCAATACATATCTATCCCAAACTCTGGCCCCTTCTGACCGGCACGTTTCAGATAGCAAAATTCCGGGCAACAGCACCTGATTTTTCAATAAAACTTCCCGCCGAAACGGAACAGTCGAAGCGGGAAGGTATTTCCTTCTTAGACGTCAAGGAAGATATAGCATCCGTACTCAATGTTCTGCGGTCTATCGATCCCGATCTGATTATTGAGGTAAAAAACGGAAAGTTGCTTGTGTCACGCACAGAGAGCAATGCTATCTTTGCCGCACATGATATCCGGGGACGCCTCGGCCTGCTGCCGCAGGGATTTGATCTCAGCGTGTGGGGAAATCCTGACCGTCTCGGGCCTACTTCCATACACGGACGGTTTGCCGTCGCTGGAAATCGCGTTGCCGCTGACAATGTCAAAATTGCCGTATCAGACTCGACAATCGTATCGTCGGGGGAGGTTGTCCACTCCATCGGAAATATTCATCTGCTGGATATATCAATGGACGGGACGCTCGGTAAAAAAACGGTGCAATTGATATCAAGTTTCTTCAACCTGCCGCCTGAACAGACCATACGCGCGCCTCTTGCTCTTTCCCAGGCCCGCTTGATCTGGAAACCAGGTCCAGAGGCCTCGTTGAGCGGTACCTTCGCTCTTAAAAAAGGCCCCACGATTTCACTGCAAGGAAGCATGAATCCAAAAGAGCTGTCTGTTTCCCGGCTCGTCATTCAAGACACTGAATCCAGTGCCTCCCTGTCTTTTAAACATACGAAAAAAGATATAGACATTTCCTTCAAAGGAAGTCTGAATGAAAAAACCCTCGAGAAACTTTTCGAACGTACCTCCTTCCACCACGGATGGATACGGGGAAACTTCACTGCCCATATTCAGCCGGATAATCCCTGGAAATCGTCTGCCAGCGGCACTATTGAAGGTTCCAACATCATTCTTCCTCTCGGGCCGGCCACCCCTCTTAAGATAGCCGCTATCGCGCTGAAGGCGGACAATAAAACAGCAACATTGCAAAAAGGTGCATTCAGTTGGGAAGATGCAACCTTTACGCTCGCAGGAACTCTTCAGGCATCATCAGCTGGTTTCTATCTCAATATGGACCTGTCCTCCGATGCAATAAAGATAGAAACCATTCAACGGGCATTGTCTCTGGGAAACAGGGACACCAGCGTGCAGGAACAGGAAGAAGAAACAGAACATTTTCCTCTTTTCGGGACCGTCCACCTCAACGCAAACAGCATTTCATACGGACGATTTTCCACCTCCCCGGTTCAGGCAGACATCACCCTGGACCAGCGCGGCATCCACGTTGCATTTCTTAAGGCGTCACTATGCGGTATCTCTCTTCCCGGCACCATGACCGTGTTTGACGACGAATTTTTTCTTGATTTTAAACCTGATTCCGTTCAACAACCTTTTGAATCCACCCTCCTGTGCCTGACGGGTTCGGACAACACCAGGATTACCGGGACCTTTGATCTGCAGAGCCATCTGTATACACAAGGCAAAAGCGATGACCTGATCCGCACGCTGCAGGGACGAGTGACGTTCACGGCAAAAGAGGGGGAAATTTATCGGTATCCGCTTCTCGCACGAATTTTTGCTGCGATAAACATTACCGACATGATGCGGGGAAAATTCCCCGATTTAAGCCGCACGGGATTTGCCTATAATGCACTTACCGTCAAAGGCGTCATGAAAAACGGGAAACTCCTGCTGCACGAGGCAACCATCGACGGCATCACGGCCAATCTTGCCGCTCAGGGAGAGATTGACATTGCGGATGGCAATATTGATATTACGGTACTGGTCGCACCTTTTAAAACGGTGGATTTTATCGTCAAAAACATCCCGCTGGTGGGCGATGTGCTCGGCAACACGCTGATAACAATCCCGGTGAAAGTGCAAGGAAAAATCAATGATCCTACGGTCACCATTCTTTCTCCTACCGCGATAGGAGAAGGTCTTATCGGCATCATGAAACGCACATTGCAGCTTCCTTTTAAAGTGATACAGCCCATACTGCCCGACAAAAAACAGAGCCAGCCGCACCAGTAATGCATCGTTTCAGAAACCGGAAAGAACCAGAAGAGTCGAATGACAAAGAGAGATAGGTACGTCGGTGAAAAATCGGAGAGAAAAGAATTCTCCCGCGGAATGGGGCGGAGAGACCTCGAACCACGTGTTTATTTTTCTATTTTGAACTTTAAAAAACCGGCAAAAAACCCTGCCGCCGCGCCGACCGCATAGAGCGCGTCGGTCCTCATCGTTACGCCCAGCAAGTTGAGCCCTTCCACAATCCACGATCCGATAACAGTAAGCGAAAGCAGCCAGGAAGTAAACGCGCCGACAATTACGCCCATGATAATGTTCGTAAACAGAAAAACAGTAAAAATGCTCATCGTTGTGAGCCACATACTGAAAAAATTACGCCAGCGGTGTTTTGTCAGCATTTCGGCAACTCCGGGGAAGAAAGCAATTGGGCACGCCATCTGCCGTTTCGTTGATTAATTGTCTTGCGAAATCGTTATGCCGTCTCGATAAAAATTATCTTATAGGACACCGGTCGTCTTGTCAAGCCGTCATCGGTTCTGCCTACAGTGCATTCTGCCGGGACCATACAGTTGTACGGCCTAAAAATGACAGGCCGATAAATCCTCTCAATTCCAGTTTTTGAGGAGACACAAGGCGGATTTTCCCCTTATAATTCTTGCCGTTATCAGAATTGTAAATCGTCCCGCCGTTCCATACGTTGCTTTCCGTGAATTCAAAATCTGAAAAAATCTGAAGCCCTAAGAGAGGGCGTTTCCTCATATCCGGACTTGGATTATTATGGTCAAGCATGGGTGTACCGGGAATTCCGTTTTTTGCATCCGTTGGGTATACCGGTTGATCAAGCCAGACAATGTAGGCACAGTACTTCGAGCCGCATTTATTGATTTCCACTTTTGCATCATTATCTTCTGTTGTCCAGACGCCAAGGATGTCGTCCGGACCGGCCAAGCAGCATGTTGCGGTAATCAAAAAAAGCGCTATAAGGAAAAAAAAGGCGGCAACCTTCATAACATCCTCTATCATTCTTTCAGCCTTATCAAGAAAGCGCCTGGTTCCCTGCAAAGCAATAGCATCATTTCAAAACCAGGGAATAGTGCAACGGGAATCAGTGCAGCCTGTTCGATGGTCTTCCGCCCTCTGAATGAGGTGCCCTGATTGCAGAGCTCGATTCTTCTTTTAGTAATGTATCGATAATAAAATCGCAAACATCTTCGACAAAATATGCACCGTATTTTGTCAGTCGGATCGCATCATCCTCATGTTGGACGCAGGAATATTCGTTCAACTTCTTCAAAAGGGAAGCAAAGACAACGAAGGGGTCGGCATGAAATCTTTCCTGAAATTGCCGTATCTCAAGTCCTTTTTTAAACTGAAGACTCAGAAAAAGCGAACGGTACATCTGCTCCCGTTCCGTCAGAAAAACGTATCTGCCGATCGGCAATTGGCCTTTTTTGATCATGCTCGAATACGTCGACAGTTCCTCATGTTTGTCATACAAAATAGTTTTTGTATAAGACCGGGCACGGGAACCGAATGCAATGATGGGCATTTCCTTCAGCCAGTAATAGCGATATCCCCATTGCTTGTCATTCGTAAACCGGCCGTTCTGCTCGTATCCATTGGCACTCATCCACTCCTGAGTAAGATAGACCATGTCAAAAAGCGTGTCATTGTTCACAACAAGACCGGGATTTTCCTTATAGAGTCTGATAATGAGTGGATTGACGATTTCATGCCTGATATACTCCACCGCATCCGGCCGAATCGTTTCCAGTATTGCAAGGTCTTTTTTGACGCCGTCGATCGTCTGTCCGGGCAGCCCCGTCATCATATCAATATTGATCGCTATGCCGGCATCCTGTGCCGCTTTCACGATCCGGCCGATCTGCGTTTCGGTGTTTTTCCGGTTGCAGAGCGACAAGATCCGCTGATCGAATGTCTGGCAGCCGACACTCAATCTGGTTATTCCAATCTGTGCCAGATCCTGAATCCTTTTTTTGTCGGCGAGGGTATCAGGGTGCGCTTCGGTCGTTATATTATGGCCGTCAGCCATGGCAATGCCTGAATGGATTGTATGGATAATGCGCTGGATGTCATGATTCGAAAAGGAGGTCGGAGTGCCGCCGCCAAAGTAGATGCCCTTTGCCTTTCTGCCCTTGAAAAAACCGCGTGCGGTGAAAAGCTCGATCTCCTTCAGTATATTTTCCAGATATTCTTCCTGGACTTTCTTGTTTACATTATGGGGATAAGAGTTGCAGAAATAGCACTCTGAAAAGCAAAAAGGAAGATGCACGTAAATCAGCACTTCCGGTTCATCAGCAAGACTTTCTTTTACTTTTTCGACAAAGGAATCTGTCTGGGATGGCGCTAGTATTTTATAGCGGTGCGGCAGATAAAGGTCAGGCTGGTTCTTCGTATACTCCGCGGAACCATAGAACAAGTTATTCCGTATGATATTGAGCGAGTCTTTTTCTTCCATATTGATAAGTATGCTCTCCGCGCTGATATGCGGGTCAAGTTAACCCAGATTGCCGAATGATCTCACGACATTGCAGACGCCGTTGCCAGCGAGACGGGGCCGTAAAGCCTGTATTTCCGCTCTTTGCTGAAATAGCAACAGATTATACACTCAATGATAGCAAAATTCCAGCAAATTAACAAAACCTTGCGGCTCTGCCATCAATGCCCCTGCTGTGCATTTCACCTGAAAAGCCGTTTTTTCCGCCGCATCAAATTTCATTGGCGGCAGGTAAGCAAAACAGGACACAATTCGGAATAAAAGGCGGGAAAGTATAATGAGTAACAGCGTCGACTAGAGCGTTCGACAGAAAGAAGAGTGGCTGAAAATTATTTTTTGAAATCTGGGTACAATTTTTTCTGGCAATCAGGGCAGATGCCATGGCTGAAATCTGCATCTGAATGCTTTTGAATATACGTTTCTATCGGGTGCCAATTCCCGGTGTCATCGCAGATTTTTTTGCAGTTTGCACAAATGCGCAATATGCCTTCTAATTGCTTGACTCTTGTCAAGGTTGCCTGCAGTTCCGCAATCAA
Source organism: Nitrospirota bacterium (assembly GCA_963663225.1). Classification (GTDB taxonomy): domain Bacteria; phylum Nitrospirota; class UBA9217; order UBA9217; family UBA9217; genus JBAZLV01. Next base: position 2,965,590 of record OY760142.1, read on the forward strand.
GCGCTCCCGTTCCGCCTCTGCCCGTTTACGTTTGTCTATGTTCCGTGTTATGCCGTTGAATCCGACAATTGTTCCTGCACCGTCATAGATGGGCGTCGTGGCAATTTCTGTCCAAAACGCGCTTCCGTCCTTCCGGATTTGCGGGGCTTCGAAGATAATGGTTTTATGGCCCTCGCCTCTTCCTTCCATTTCTCTGCGGCAAGTAAAAACTTGATGAACAATCTCCCTGCCTTCCGCCGTAAAGAAATCAAGTGAGCTGCGTCCAAGGATTTCTTGTACGGAATAACCGCTAAAATTCGCAGCGGCATCATTGAGATAGGTAAAACGCATCTTGGCGTCCTGCTGCCAGACCACATCAGAAGTGTTCTCGGAAAGAAACCGGTATAAGCGTTCATTCTTGCGCAATGCTTCTTCCATCAGTTTTGGTTCCGTTATATCTCTGGAAATGCCGACCATGGACACTGATTCGCCATAGGGATTAATCACAGGGGTGCCGGTTCCGAAATGCCAATGCCACGTGCCGTCTGAGTGCTTCACCCGATATTCAGGACTATGCAGTACTTCACGGGAAGTAATCACGTTCTGGAGATACTGGAGACAAGCCGTGACGTCATCAGGATGGACCAGCGGCACGAACGATGTCCCGACCAGGGAAGTTGGTTCATAACCGGTGACTCTCTTCCAGGATTTTGAGAGATCAAGGAAAATACCGTCCGGGTTCATGTTCCAGATAAGATCTGAGCAGTAATCGACAAGCAATCTGTACTGAGCGTCTTTTGGGCTTGTGTGCATGCTATCCAGTTCAGAATCGGCATTTGGGCGGCCTGATTGACTCATGCTCTCTTCACCTTACAAGGAATTAATATGAGTTTATGATTATTTCGAATATAAAAACTTTAGCACATATTTATATAAGAAACGAAGAGTGCTTTTTTAGCATACTTATTACATTTTGTCAAATTTTTTTGGTTATATAACCTCTCCCGCCCGCTCCCGAATAAAAATAAAAAGAAGGCTGGATAAATTATCCAGCCTTCTTTCGGCAATCACCTCTCTTAACGTTATTCCAAATAAATTATAAAAAAACTGATTATTATCCGGCAGTATCGCTCTGCCGATGAAGGTGTGAATTCAACCACGCATCGGCAGATTCACGGTCCGTGAATATTTCAGTATGAAAACCTATTTCATTTGTATACGCCTGCCACATTCTGGTCATTCCATATTGGACGGGCGTTGTTGAAATGAGAAGAACGACGATATGAGGATTAATTTTTGCGGCCGCTTTGTCCTGATTCGCAATGACCAAGACGTCTTCTGAAGTTACTCTGTAGTCTGTACAAGCTGTTCTATCAATGATTTTGCATTGTAATCGGGCGAGATTGTCTCGGGTATAGATTTTCTTGTTCGCTTCTATAATTTCATCTCCTGTCACAATTCCATCAGAGATGAATTCAACTCTCGTTCCATTTTTTGAGAAATTAACAAAGACAGGCATATCAGGAGATTCCTGCTCAAAAAATACCGGCAAACAAAATACTATCCAGCAGTTCGGCGGAAAAGGGTAAACGATAACTTCTAGAAAAAAAAACATTTCTTTTGTAATATAACATGTTGTCATAAGCATGTCAACATGTTACGACTTGAAAAAACCTTTTTCCACGATGTAAAATGATCTTCTGATGTGTCAACCTCTGGCTTGATTTCATGCACTCAAAAAAATTCTCCGCCGTCTGTCTGAGTTCTTAACGAACTATTATAAAATTACAATATGCCGTCAGCCAAATCTGTCGATATCATCCTGCGCTATGAATGTACAGATTGCAGTATGATCAGAGTTCCGACAGTATTTGTGTCGCAAATTTTTTAACATCGGCTAAATCATGCTCATCCGGATGGCCCGAGGCGCTTTGAGCTTCTTCTGCCCACGCTTTATGCTCAAGCCCCTTTATCAAAGCATCAATCAGCTCTGATTTTACCTGCCCGCGACAGCCAAAATGACCCAGGACATTTGCTTTTACGGCAAGGCTGGCTGCATGCTCGAATGCCTGCTTCGGCAGCATGCCGCCGCGCTGAGATCCGTGAGTCGAGAAGAAAGCCACCTTTTGCCCTTGAGGCAGCCGGGTTATAAAATTCATCGCCTTTACCGGCACACTGTGGGCGTGAACCGGAAAACCATAAAAAACAAGACTGTATCCTTCGGCATTTTTTATTTCATCAACAGGTTTAATTTCCTTGTCAACAACGAGGCTGTCATATATCGCCTGTGCAAGTTTTTTTGTATTGCCTGTTTCTGAATAATACGCTACCAAAACTTTCATTTCTTCCTCCCTAAAATATCTGCCCGCAACTTACGGTATTCTTCTCCCGACAGGCGTCGGAGAATTCTCTGTCACAGGGATTGAATGTGACTCTTGTTTACCTGAGCTGTCGTGTAATTATATGAAAACAGGGGCCAGGCTCGTATCTTGAATGCATGGTAAAAAAAATCTAAGTCGCGCTAATAAAATACACCAAGCTGTAACGTAATAAATGATTATTCGGGTAATTTGAAATATGCACCGGCAAATTGAGGCTCAAATATCGTTGTTTACGTTAAAAATCATAGTGCAGCGGGTCATATCCGTTCTTAAAGCAATATAACGGACCAGCACTACGAACATTCATTCAAGGAGCGTATCCATGCGCGCCTTCGTACTGTTTTTCAGACTGTATGAACATATTTCGATATTCTTTGTGGTGGTCTTGATGTGAGTTATATATTTCGTTTATCACATCTGCCTTTTTCATGAAAGCATACAGTACATCCGGACAAAACTGTCCGGGCATCGTACGGCCATCACCTTCGGTGATTATCCTGAAAGCCTTCTCATGATCGAACGCTGGTTTATACGGCCGTTCGCTTCTTAATGCATCATATTGGTCTACGAGCATTACAATTCTGCCTTCAACCGGAATATTCTCACCTTTGAGACCGCGGGGATATCCTCCGCCATCCCAACGTTCATGATGATTCAATGCAATAGACTCCGCCATCTGGATCGTTGGATGCGAGGAACCAGCGAGCATTTTTCCGCCCAGGGTTGTATGTGTTTTCATAATCCCGAATTCCTGCCTTGTCAACGGTTCCAGCTTGAGGAGAATGCTGTCCGGTATCCCCACTTTACCGATGTCGTGAAGCGAGCTTGCAAGCCCGATTCGTTCAATAAAAGCCTGCGGCATGTCCAGAACTTCAGAAATTATTTCTGCATACATCCCGATTCTTGAAATATGCGTACCAGTATCTTCATCTCTGAATTCCGAAACCGCAGTAAGACGATACACGAGTTCTTTGTTCATGTCGGAAAGTTCGCTGGTGGCCCGTTTTACAGAGTCTTCCAGTGACTGTTTATATTTTTTTTCGTGCTGTACCATTTCACAAAACTTTGCTGCTTTTTCCGCTGCATTAATTATGTACTCGTGCTTAAACGGTTTTGTAATAAAATCAAAAGCATTCTTGTGTATAGCATCAACTGCAAGATCAATATCTGCATATGCAGTCATCAAAATAATCGGCACATCCGAATTCAACGCATGTATTTGTTCACTCAGCACCATACCGGAAAAATCGGGCATTCTTATATCAGTGAACACTATGTCAATGGTGGTCATCTGAAACCAACCGATTGCTTCTTTAGGGTTCTGACATGCAATCACGTTATAGCCGGCTTCTTCCAGTAATATAGAAACAAGATCAAGGCAGAGTTTGTCATCATCGACTACGAGAATTGTATGATTGCGACTGGTAGGCTGTATTTTCATTCGGCATCTCCTTAAGGTACGAAAATTTGTTTATTCAGGCTGGTGAATGCTGCCCCATCGTATCTAATATGGACCGAAACGTTGCTCAACTATAAGCCAATCACAATTAATTTTATATGTCCCTCCTCTTTTGTTTACCAAAATGGTAATTAATAACTCTGCAGAAGTTAAACTTGAAGTATGGTTGTATTCATAACTATTAATCGCAAATAATATTTTTCTACTCTTGACGGCAAAAAAAATATTTACGAATATAGGCATTTACACGAAAAGTTGAAATCCATGATAACAATAATACCTAAGACGTATGATAGCAATCAAAAGAAAAATTGTCAAATAAAACCAATAAAATCGTCAATAATTATAGATAGTTAAACATTTTAAAACAAACAAAATTTGTCGTTATTTAAAAAAATAATATTTTCAATACGATACAAAGATGCCTAAAAACCTACAAACCAATTTTTTTTGCTAATATTTATCGAATTATTTGTCAAATGTCTTTGTATAACGAGAAGAGAGTATCGCACTCTTTACGAAATGAACGTCAAAATCAGTGGGTGGAGGAAAAAAATTATGGATGGAAACTTTTATAGGGAGAGTAAAATCTTAAACTACACAACTCTACGAAATTTATTACTACTCCTGAAATGACAGGAACTTAAGAATTTGTTGTTGATGAATGCCTTAGGTTGTCACTATTTGTTACAAAATTTCTACAAACCCTGATATTTTTCGTATTCCTTAACACGCTCGATTAATTTGTCAAGCAACAGCCTGTCCAGTTCTGTAAGTTCCGGGAATTCCACTCCGATATCATAATGAGCAGGCATCATATCCTGAACCAATCGACATGAAACAATTTTCCCCATAAGGCTCACTGCACCATACGCGGAAAGTGATAACTCTATAAGAACCATGCTGTCTATATTTAATTTATGATCCGTTTGAATAATTACGCCGCTTTTGCTGATTTCCTTGACACCGAATTGCTCAGGCAGCTTCAAAACTTTCTCGCCGGGGGTTGTGATATGAAAGCTGATATCGCGATAGAACCAACCTTCATCTTCCGGCACATATATTTTTTTATTGTCTTCGATTGAATCAAGAAAAGCATTGATCGTGCCTGTTGGTTCATCTTTAAACGATATTGCTAACGAGTAAATAGTTGCTTGTTCCCCGCCTGCTCGTTCTTCCATGCTGCTTAATTCGGAACGCATCACAACGCCTTTTACATTGACATGTTTTTCTTCATGCCCTAATATCAGCAAACACTCTTTCCCAATATTGAGTGTTCTGTCAACCGTTAACTTCACTCCAGCCGGACTGATATCGACAATATTCACTTCCCCTACCAAGCTTAATCTGCTGCGTAGATCGATTAAATCCAATTTGAATCTTTTGTATTTTCTCATATCCCGCATGATAGAGCCTCGCTTGCAATCAGTGGTATAAAAATATGTTACCAATGTACTAGTGTAATGTTTTTATAATGCATAGTCAACTGCATGTGTAAATAAATGTCAACCCCAAGCAGAAATGTCGCGTAAGACCATTTCGGAAATGGTACCAGTCTCACGTTCGAAGTTGTGGTGTGAAAAGGAAGTGGAAATGGCAAGAGCAAGGATTTACTGCGTATGATGGGACCGGCTTCTTAACACGATTTTGGCAATTAGCCTGTCACTCTGGTTTGAGTCCATCGTAGCTCCTCTTTGTCTACGGAGTTAGAACTTGTTTGACATCACATGTGTGTTTGTATTTTTTTGCATAAACCGCCCGAACTTTCATACCAATATTGAGTGGTTTTACCTTTTTACCGTCACAACAGAAATTGCCTTTGTACCAGCAGTAAAGGGACTGTCGGTAATTTCTGTTAATGCGCCAGTTGAAGAATCTATCGTGTAGGCGGAAATATAACTTGGAATATAATTCGCTACATAGATGAACTTCCCGGTCGGGTCTGTGGTTACTGACACAGGATTACTAACACCACTAAAGGGACTGCCGGTAATTTCTGTTAATGCGCCGGTTGTAGAATCTATCGTGTAGGCGGAAATATAACTTGGAATATAATTCGCTACATAGATGAACTTCCCGGTCGGGTCTGCGGTTACTGAATAAGGACTCGTACCAGCGCTAAATGGGCTCCCGCTAATTTCTGTTAATGCGCCGGTTGTGGAATCTATCGTGTACGCGGAAACATTATTTGAATTAGTATTCGCCACATAGACGTACTTGCCGGTCGGGTCTGCGGTTACCGAACCAGGACTCGTACCAGCGCTAAATGGGCTCCCGCTAATTTCTGTTAATGCGCCGGTTGTGGAATCTATCGTGTACGCGGAAACATTATTTGAAGCACCATTCGCCACATAGACGAACTTGCCGGTCGGGTCTACGGTTACTGAATAAGAATGGCTGCCAGCACTAAATGGGCTCCCGCTAATTTCTGTTAACGCGCCGGTTGTGGAACTTATCGTGTACGCGGAAACATTATTTGAATTAGTATTCGCCACATAGACGAACTTCCCGGTCGGGTCTACGGTTACTGAATAAGGATAACTGCCAGCACTAAATGGGCTCCCGCTAATTTCTGTTACCGCGCCGGTTGTGGAACTTATCGTGTATGCGGAAATATTATTTGAACCACCATTCGCCACATAGACGAACTTCCCGGTCGGGTCTGCGGTTACTGACCGAGGGATCGAACCAGCACTAAACGGACTACCGGTAATTTCTGTTAATGCCCCGGTTGTAGAACTTATCGTGTACGCGGAAACATTATGTGAGCCTTGATTCGCTACATAGGCAAAATATTTTGAACTGCTGGTAGTACTGCTGCTGGTACTACCGTCGTTGCTACAGCTTAATATGCCGGCTAAAATAAAAATACCAACGAGACTATAAAGAAAGTTTTTTCTCATTGAAGCTATTTCTCCTTTCAGCTCATATATGAAGCTGGTTTCTTGCAAAGCTGTTTGCGAGAATAGATTTGCTAAGTTGATTATATTACCATAGTATTAGGCAAAAAAAAATAAGAAATATTCATTTTTTAATACATACATAAGTGTCGCGCTTTGTTGCTTTAAGGCGTTTTTAGGACTAGTTCGTGTGATTTTATCAGGAAAGATAACTTATTTTAACAGTGAGCAGAGCGGACGACGGCGCGCAACCCGCGGAGCGGGAGCCGCTGGCGTCGCCTGTTTCTGGGTTTATCTATAATAGCCATATCTACGTCGGCTTTTAAAAAGGACGAAATAAAGAAAATTGAAGGCAGGATGGACACCTGTATGGACACAGAGGTTTTTTTCAAACCGCAAGGGGAAGCTAAGTCATTGAAAATTAATGGTGCCCCTGGGGTGACTCGAACACCCGGCACGCGGTTTAGGAAACCGCTGCTCTATCCACCTGAGCTACAGGGGCATATGTGAAAGGAAGTTTCTACAGAAGATTTAACGTTTACAACATTCCCTCTAGATCTATTTTTTTCCGTTTGGTAATGACCCGCAGCTTATTAAGGGCCTGCGTCTCGATCTGGCGGACCCGCTCTCTGGTAATTCCAAACTCCTTGCCGATTGCATCAAGGGTCTTGGGCTCGCCGTCCGACAAGCCGAACCTCAATTCGATGACTTTCTTCTCGCTCACCGAAAGCTGCTGAAGCCAATCATCGATATGCTCCCGTCTGCGGATCTCATCGGAGAAACTCGCCGGAGACACGGCATTGTTGTCCTGGAGAATGTCTTTAAGCGTATCCTCTTCCTGGTCTCCGATGAGCATGTCCAGCGAATAGGTCTCGCGGACCACCTGGGAAACGCTCCGCACTTTATCCACCGTGACCTTCATTTTCTTCGCGATTTCTTCCAGCGAAGGTTCGCGTCCCAACGTTTGCGTAAGCTGCCGCATTGTACGCAGGTAGGCATTCACGATTTCCGCGATGTGTACGGGAAGGCGGATGGTCCTTGTCTGATTGACGATTGCCCGCTCAATGGATTGCTTGATCCACCATGAAGCGTACGTGCTGAACTTAAAACCTCTCTGATACTGGAACTTTTCGACGGCCCTGATCAGCCCCAGATTTCCTTCTTCGATGATGTCGGAAAACTGCAGGCCGCGGTTGATATATTTTTTCCCAATGGCCACAACAAGGCGCAGGTTCGCTTCGATCATTTTAGCGCGTGCTTCTTGATCGCCTTGTTCAATCCGTTTTGCTAATTCCTGTTCTTGTTCGAAAGTAAGAAGTGGGGTCTTGCGGATTTCTTTCAGGTAATATTTGATCGCGTCAAGGCCTTTTTGGGGAGAGTCGCCTTCGGAAACGCGCTCGGAAGGTCCTTCCTCAGAGTCTCTTCCCTTTTCCGCCTCGTCTTTTTCTTCGTCCCTGTCTTGAAACGTCCCGGTATTCATCAGGTCATCAACCGGTTGCTGTTTCTCGCTCATTAATGCCTCTTGGTGAATAAAAATAAGGGCCGTTTATGTACGCTTGTTTTTTTGTAGCGGCAACTATCCTTCTTCCTGCTCCATGCAACCCTGCTGCTCAAGAACGGCAATGAATCCTGGGGCAACCATTACCCTGTGCAGCATATGAGATATAAAAGGCTTTTTATTGCAACGGACACCTGAATTTTAAAATGGTCGGGGCGAGAGGATTTGAACCTCCGACCCCTTGGTCCCGAACCAAGTGCGCTACCAAGCTGCGCTACGCCCCGACGAGTTTGTATAATATCCGAACTTTATCTTTCTGTCAACGAAGATTCTTTCCTTTATGCAAATAAACGGTGCTCTTTAGTTTGAAGAACGCAGTTTCCTGCCGGTGGCGATGATAAAATTATCGAAGGCCTCTTTATAATAATCTTTCTTCCGCCTGATAATGGAAGGGACCCTTTTTTCGTACAGTTCCCGGCCCTCTTGAATGTCATTTTTCAACAGTTCAAAAAACGTACCGTCCTGGATTCCCCTGGCCACCGCTTCCTGGTTGTACAGGGCAATATCGGAGACTATGATTCGTGCAAACCGTTTTGCCTTCTCCACTGCGTCCGGATCCACTTCTTCGACCTGCGGCATTTCATATTCATCTTTTTGGAAAATCGATGCTTCCAGACTGAACGATTCCGGAGTCAACGGAACGACATCCCTCTGTTTCCGCGCCGAAGCAGAAGGATTATGCTCTGCCGTTTCACGGCCTGCTTGTTGAGAATTGTCTACCGGAAGCAACGATGGTGTAAATTCCCGTTCCGGCGGACGGGACATTTCCGGAAGTCCATGGTGAAGCGGCAACGCGTGTTTTGGCGGTTCTGCCGGATGCTGATCGGGAAAGAGAAGCTTTTTCAGCTTGGCAGGCAGATCATGGATATGATGCTTTTCTATATAATCATCCGCACCGTAAAGGCTCTCCGGCGTCCTTTTGTAGCGCCGGTTGTCGAATACCGAGGAAACAAGGACTATTTTTATTGCTCCGGTATGGGGGTTATTTTTTAACCGTGAGCATAATTCAAAGCCGTATATCCCCGGCAGCCCCACGTCCAGAACTAGGGCGTGCGGTTTCCCTTCAAGCGCCCTTTTCAGCGCATCGACGCCGTCAGAAGCAGTGTCCACCCTGAAATTTGACTCAACAAGTATGCTGGTGATCATGTCCCGGACCACGTCGCTCTCATATGCGACGAGAACCAACGGCGCTGAAGACGCTGTATGGGAGCTGGTTCTGGGCCCTGGAGATTCGCGCCGGGGAACGGCTGTCCTCTGGGCTGTCACAACCATGCCGCAACGAGGACATCGTACCTTGACTCCTTTTTCAGGTATTTTGATGTCGTCAACTTTCAGTTTTGCACCGCACTCGCAGGGAATAATCATGGATAACGTAATCTCCCTCTTATGTTCCCGAATGGTACGTCTCGCTTTTTGAATAATCCAACCAGAAGCAGTCCGGCGACAAAACCGGCTATGTGGGCATGCCAGGCGACGCCCCCAATGGTCGTATCTGCAACCAGTACATTGAGAAACTGCAGCAAAAACCAAAGTCCAAGCACGGTCATCGCAGGAATGGAAACCGTGCGAATATAGAAAAAGAATATAAAGAGCGTCACTACCCGTGCGCGGGGGAACAGCAGCAGATAGGCGCCAAGCACTCCTGAAACAGCACCACTCGCCCCGATCATGGGAACCGGAGAGGAATCATGGAAAAAAGCATATGCATAGGCGGCGGCACAACCGCACAAAAGATAAAACACAAAGAACCGCAGCTTTCCCATGACGTCTTCCACGTTATTGCCGAATATCCAGAGATACAGCATATTGCTGCCGAGATGCAGCAATCCCCCGTGCAGGAACATGGATGTAACAAGGGTGGCAGAGGCCGGCAGCCAGCTGACGGGGGATGGTTCCGAAGAAAAAAAATGCCGCGGAATCATTGCAAAAGACTGGAGAAAACGTGATTCTCCCTCCTGACCGAGTGTCAGCTGGTAAAGAAAAACAGCGATATTCACAACGATCAGCAGAACGGCAACCACTGAAAATCGTTCCGTCGGATTAATATCTCGAATTGGGATCACTGCTGAATTCTACCCCGCCGCGTCTGATTCTGTCATGCCGTTCCGGTCTGCCCTGAAGCGAATACCCTGCCCCAAAAAGATTCTCCCTGTCCGCTCCGCCATAACAGCGTCATTCTTCGCAAAAAACCTGCTGGACAGCAAAGAACCGCAAAAACAGGCAAACTATTTTTTCACATAAGGCTCATACTCCAGATAGAGTTTTCTCAGAGCAAATACGTATTTAAAACCCCTGCTGATAATGGTAAACATTTCCTTGAAGGGGTACCGTACCCTCTTGAGCCGGAGAGGATTGGCCCGGAAGGCAATGCCGTACAGCTCTGAGAACCGCTGATAAAACTTCCGGATGGGAAGCCGTGTCGGAAGAATCGTGTGCATGCAGTCGTAATAAACGTAGGGATCTTTGATGTAGTCATTTTTATGCTTTTCCCACAGTTCTGTGCCCGGTGACGGGGAAAACACGGTGAACGTCACTTCAGCGGGGCACACTTTTTTGACTTCTTCTTTCAGATTTGCAAATTCTTCCTCGCCGAAATCCGGATCGAGCATAAAGCTCGCGTGCAGCGTCAAATCCAGCTCCCGGAGAATTTCGACCGCTCTCCTGTTTTTATCGACCGTCGTGCGTTTGTTCAACTTCTGCAATCGCTCTCCGGTCATGGCTTCAAGCCCGACATACACCATGCTGAGGCCTGCCTGCTTCCAAATTTTGAAAACCTCCGGGTTCCGTACAATGCTGTCGCTTCGTGCCCAGCTGATGAATTTCTTTTTTATTCCCCGGTCGATGAGCAGCTGGGCTATCTTGGTCATGCGGTCGGCGTTGATAAAGTTTTCGTCGTCCACAAAATAGATATGATCTTCCTGCAACCTTGCTATTTCATCGACGACGTCTTCCGGGGTCCTTTGGAGATACTGGCCCCGCATGATGTGATGGACCACACAAAACGAACAGTTAAACGGGCAGCCGTTCGACGTGCGGATCGTTGCCGTTCGGGGGAAAATAGTTTCCACCTTTTTTTCGTCGCTCGCCGTCCAGACGCAAAAATATTTGGACCGGTCGACAAGCTCCCGCCTCGGCAGTGGAATGTCCTCTATCTGAGGATATTTGGGCGGCAGTGCTTTCGCCTTTTCGGGGAAATCAGGGTCTTTGGGAGATAATATCGCATCCCCGGTGCTGAGAGGAAGCCCTTGTGTAAACCGATTTACAATCTCTTTGAAAGCGGTGCCGCCTTCTCCCCGCACAATGATATCGATGGCATCAATTCCGTAATCCCCCGGGAGGACGGTCGCGTGTATGCCGCCCACGACGTTGATGACGGCAGGTGCATGTTTCTTTGCAAATTCGGCAAGCTCCCGTACAAGCGCGGCCTGGCTGCTGAACCCGGTATATCCCACAATATCGGGTTTCATGGCCAGCAGTCTTTTTTTGAATGCATCGAAAGGGTCCTGCTCAAAGCTCAGGTCCATGATGACAACTTCATGCTCGCGGGGAATGCCGCCAGCCACAATTTCCAGCTCAAGGGGTTCCAGGTGCATGAAATAGTCCATCAAAAATTTGGACAAGGCCAGGGGCGGATACGGTTTAATCAGTAGAATACGCATTGAATACCTCCAAAATTCTCTTTCATTCATTATTCTAAGGCGGCCGATGCCTGTCAAGCCGCCTGGTGTTCAGCCGGTTGGCCCACCGTTATCAGCGGGAGCGTTTTATTTTTCCGCTCGGTGTTTTTTCCAGACAGTCTACGAAAGAAAAATCTTTCGGCACCTTATACGGTGCCAGGTGATGGTAACAGAAACGCTTCAGATCGTCAACTAAAGCATCAGAACGGACCATATCTTTTGCAACAACATCAGCAGCCGGAAGTTGCCCATAATGGGGATGTGGCACGCCATAGACAAAAGACTCCTTTACCTGCGGATGTTGATTGATGACCGCTTCCACTTCCTGTGCAAAAATTTTCATCCCGGCAAAATTAATTATATCTTTCTGTCTCCCGACAATGAAGAGAAAACCGTCCGGATCCATTCGGCCGAGATCTCCTGTTTTAAACCAGCCGTCGGCAAGAATGTCTTCTCTGGGCTGCCAGGGAGAATAGTAGGCGTCAAGCATCCCCTTGCCTTTGATGCGAATTTCGCCGATACCGTTTGCATCTTTGTTATCAAGGGCGATCTGGTAATCCGGCAATGGTTTGCCCACTGAACCGCGTTTGTTTTTTCCGCCGCCCAGGCGAATAAACGGCAAACCGACTTCTATGATGCCGTAGGCTTCGGACAACTCCAGGCCGAATTTCGCCGTAAAGTCCTCGGCAACCGCGTCGGGCAGCTTCATGGTCGTGGATATTGCCAGGCGGATACGGCTCAGGGTTTCCGGTGCAAGCTGGTCTGTTTTTGACAAGAGGCTGTAGTGAACAGGCGATGCATAGATCAGGGTGCCCTGGTGACTGGTTATCCCTTCGATAAATGGTTCCGGGAAAAGATGGCCGCAGAGCACCAGCGTTGCACCGCGCCGCAGGAACAAAAGGATCGTAACGACAAAATGATAACTCATGGAAAGGACCCAGAGAATGACGTCCGCTGAAGATATGCACAATCCCTTGTCTGCGGCATCGGTCCTCTCGATGATCGCCTCATGTGACAGCACGACACCCTTGCTTATTCCCGTGGTACCGGAGGTAAAGCGGATGAACGCGGGATTGAGCCTGAAATATTCCGGCTTCGGGCGTTCTCGTATGGACCTTTTTACAATAATAAGCTGTTTTTTTCTAAGGCCGGGTGAGGCAAGGACATCGCGATATCCCCCGGTCCGCAATTTCGGCTCCGCGATAAGAAAATCCACGTCGATTCTGTCGACGACCGTTTCAATCTCTTCCGGAGTTTGCTCCGGAGAAACGGGTACCAGGACAGCTGAGAGCGACAAAACAGCAAGACTGGTGATGATATAATCAATGCTGTCTTCACACAGAAAACCGACTCGGTGAAGACGGGCAATTCCTTTTCGCCGCATGGCTTCCGCAGTCTGCTCCACGGCAGTGATAAGTTGCCCGTAGGTTACCCGGTCCTCACCCTCGATGACCGCGGTCTTGTCAAGCTGTGATTCCGCTTCTGTTTTTATGCTCTCGAAAATATTCATAAACGTTTTCTGTATTGCCGAAGCAACGATGTCAATGGTTCAGCGTGTAGACATCGGATACCTGCCGTTTTTGCTGAAATACGCCGCCGCCGTTCCAGCCTGTTCACCGAGCGCAATACAGGTGCCCATGACCCGGGTGGAGCCGAGCGCTGCATGCGAAACGGATATACAGCGTCCGGCGCACAGCAGATTTTTGAACCCTTTGACCGTCATGCAGCGAAATGGAATCTCATAATAATCGCCCTGCGGCACATACCGGTATGTTGTGCCGTGCTCGCTGGTCCATTCTTCGATGGGCCAGGAATTCTTGACGACGCCGTCAGTAAATTTTTTTGCCGTCAGCACGTCCTCTTCGGTAAGGATATAGTCTCCCTGAACCCGCCTTCCTTCCCGTTCTAAAATTTTGGGCGCTGTTTCAGCAATGCCGGCATTTTTGAATGGCGGAAGGACGCCCGCCAGATAAGCAATCATTGCGGACGCTTCTTTTTTCGCCCATTCGGTCCGATCCGAGTCTCCTCCGCTCTCCAGGCTCAGTTTGCAATAGCCTTCCTCGGGAGTCATTCCAAGGGTAAAGGTCGTGAACCGTGACAATGGCGACAGTTCTTTTTGCTGAACGGCTCGTGCAAGATAGTACGGCACTTTTACCGACAGTGCTTCGTCCGCGTTTTTCAGCCCTTTAATATGGATCGTAAAACCGGCCAGCTGCCGCTCGTGAGGAGGAGCCAGTTCAAAATCCGCGCCGGCGGCGGCAGCAATGGTTCCGTCGCCGGTACAATCAATAACGGCCTGCGCGCTCACAACCATCGTCCGGTCAATGCCGCGCACGGTCACTGCCTTGACTCTTTGATCGTCGGCATTCACCCCGACAGCGGCATGCTGCAACAAGAGAATGATTTTTTTCTCCGCCGCGCAAAGCCATGCAAGAGTGTTTGAAAGTGTTTTTCTCGAATACGGCAGAACAAACACCTGGCCGATTTTCCGCACGGAAGATCCCGGCGCGTTTTTTTTTAAAAGCATTTCCAGTTCACGAACGAACCCTGCGTTTAACGTTTCCAGCGGGAAATCTTTTCCATTCAAATACAGCCCGCAGATATATTGAAACATGCCTGCGCACCCGATGCCGCCAAGATATGATTCAGACTCGACAAGCATCGTATCCGCACCTGACCGGGCTGCGGCTATTGCAGCGGCGGTTCCCGCGACGCCACCGCCGACCACCAGCACGTCACAGGACAGGTCGTTCATGACGGGGACGCTCCAAGTTCCAATCGTATGCCTGTTTCCAGCGCAGAAATTTCCTCGTCGGTCAGCAGACCATCGAGATACGAAATCGTCAGATTCAGCCGGCCATTGTAGTAATTACTGAAAAACCCGATGCCGGGGGGTACCGGAACACGCGGCATGTGAAAAAAATTACTGATGTGTCTGCCCATAAATTCATCCGACAGATAAGCGCTTTTTCCCAGATGCGAGAAGGCAAACGTTGCCATTCTGCCTTTCATCGGAAGATACAGCAGTTTCGCGAGCACCGGCAGCGGTGCTATGCGGGTCAGCAAACTGGCTTCGGATAAATCTTTCGGAAAACCGGATTTCACCTGATCGTACATTTGCCGTTTGAATGCCGTCAGAAGGACATTTCTGTCTGCGGCATCCGCAAGCGAAATCTGAAAAAACAGAAAGGAAATATGGTTGAAAAAGATTTCCTGCAACGGTTCTTTGCCCGGCCTCAAGTCCGTCGACACCGGGATCACATAACTGGTTCCATCATTGGACGTCGCCGAGAAAAGCCCATGGATGGTGCGGGTTATGGCCGCCAGAAAAAACGGGGATTCCATGAGGTATCCGGCCTCATGGTACGCCCTGGCATATATTTCCGACGTTTCCTGTTCGGTGAACGCGAGCAGACGGTATGTAAAACCGCGTCCTCGCCCTTCTGGAAACGGAAAAGCCTTCGGAGTGGATTCCGACAACGCAATAATCCTGCGGTTCACGCTTCTGCCGGCCAGAAACTTATTCTTCCATTGTGTCAATGCCATTGAAGAAGTAAAGCGTATATCACCGGACAGATCGTGATTGTCCCTGTTTTGCTGAAGCAGATTAAGGAATGCTTCGGCGCCACGGGCGTCAAACAGCCGATGATCGAAAGTCATAGCAAGGGCGCTTTGTGTGGTCCCATTAGTAAACAGGTGGAACGCGATATGCTCCTTGTCGTCCCTGAATTTGCTGTTGGCGTTTTCCTGCAGACGGGAGAATACGGCATCCAGAGAAAAACCGCCATCGATCCGGGTCACTTTTAACGTTACATCACGATTTGCCGAAGAGGGTATTTTCCAGTAAGGGGTAAGTTTGAAGTCCCGGGCAACAGTCCCCTCCAGCACGGGGAACCGTTTTAAAAAACGGTTCACACGGCCGTGCAGGTCGGCTTCGTCGAGATGTCCGTCTAGGACAAGAACGATCTGGGACATGTTCCCCGAACTGGTCAGGGACTTCATCATATAGTCGAGCGTGTTGATTGCCCAGTCATGACCGGATAAATAGCGCTTGCGATTAGATACCAGCATAATAAACCAGCGTTACAGCATTCTCTTGATGAAGGATGCCAGGCTGTGAATGGTTTCGAAGTCCTTTTTTGTCAGATCGGAAGTGATTAATTGAAGTTTGAATGTTTTTTCCACAAGCACAAGAATCTCGACAAACCCCAAAGAATCAATTCCCAATTCATGAAACGGCTTGTCCGGCCTGATCGCAGACTCTTCCCTGCCGGTAATCAGCGAAATGCCTTTGATTAATTTGTCTTCAATTTCCTGTATTGTCATATGACTTGCCCTCTTGGTTATGATACAGTCCGACTGCGCCGCACCCGTGAATCAGTACAAGACGAATCATAGTTTTTTCAAGTACACTGTTGCTTTATCACCCGAGCAGTTGCATCCTATGCACCGGATCGATTCAATCAGGGCGGTGCCGGATTCGGTCAAAAGATTGAGCTCTAAAGGGTTATCCAGAACCGGTGCCGGATAATAAACTTGTTTTTTTAGCATCAGAGCGCCGGCCGCAATATTGAAGGCGCTGCCAGTCATGACGCTGCCGAAAAGCGGAGCGTATGCCGCAGCCGGAGTGTCTGGTGACAGTAAGGGACGATACGCCGATTCATCCTGCATCATGCCGTCGGCATCTATGATAATAAGGTCATCAGGGTCCTGCCGTCCGTAGTCGTCGTGAAGCCGCAGTGCATCGACAGAACAATACCTGTTCTGCGTTTGTAGTTCGCTTGCCAGCAGAAAAACAGCCCCTTCCCCCGGGACCTGGCAGGTCGGATTGAAAACAAATGGTTTTATTTTGCCGTCCGGCGCATTATGCAGTTTTTGTTCTGACACATATCCCAGAACATCTCCGTACTGGTCCACACCGCCCACAAGGACGTAATCGCAACGTTTTTGAAGAAGCCACGTCTGGGCAAGCTGAAGGGCCGACTGAAATGAAAAGCGGAATTGCGTTACGGTCAGGGTCGGCCCCTGAATGTCCAGGGATGATGCTATATAGGAAGCTGCGGCATTATGCACGGAGTTTGAAAACGTGGTCGGCGACACCGCTGCATCGCCGAAGTCCAGGATGCCGTCAAGAAAATCGAACGTCGTTACATGAGCGCCAAAAGCCGTCGCCAGGATAATGCCCAGTTTTTTTCCGGTACAGTCAATTCCGCTGTCGGATATCGCGTCTGCCGCTGCAAGGACAGCCATCTTGCTCAGCTTGTCGGCCCGCCTGATTTTCTTCAACAGGGTCTTGTCCGGGACATCATCGAAGCTGACCAGATAGGCAAATCGTTTCCGGTCGGCATGTGAAGGCACGGGTATTTCAAGAGGAGGCAGCCAGCCTGTTTGCAGGGCATTATCAAACCGGGCAATACCCAAACCCCGGGAAAAAATCATGCCTATTCCCGCTATGTTCATGCGCCCCCCTTTCTGCCGATTACAATGGCTGCATTGTTGCCGCCGAACGCAAGAGAGGTCGATACAGCATAGGTCCCGCTGATTTGTGTTTTTTCTTTGATGGGAGCGATCGGAATTGCCTCGTCACGGTTCTGGAAACCCACGCTGGCAGGCAACCATCCATCCCTGAGGCCGGCAGCAGTAAACACCGCTTCTACTCCCCCTGCCGCACCGAGGGTGTGTCCGGTGAACCCTTTTGTTGAAAGCATTGCGAGGTCCGCACCGAAAATGTTTGCGAGGACTTTTCCTTCAACAAGGTCATTGTCCTGCGTCCCGGTGCCGTGCGCATTTACAAAAGCAACTTCAGCCGGTGTTATGCCGGCCTCCTCCAATGCCATGCGGATTGATGCTCTCAGACCTGTCCCTTCAGGACTCGGCGCCGTAAGATGATATGCGTCTCCAAAAGATCCATATCCCGCAAGAAAAAGTTCTGATGTGTTCCTTCTTTTTTCCCTTATGGATTTTTTTTCGAGGACCATGACTCCCGCGCCTTCGCCCAGATTAAGCCCTTTTCGATCTCGGTCAAAAGGGGCGCATAAATTCATATTGAGAATCCCGAGAGAGCCGAAGCCGCAGTATGGAATGTGGCTCAACTCGTCCGCTCCTCCGGCAATGGCAATGTCACACAGATCGTTTTTGATCCACGACAATGCCACGCCGATGGCATCCGTTCCTGATGAACACGCATTTACAACCGTAAGGTTCGGGCCTTTTGCCCCTAATTTTCTTGCAATGGAATCCGACAGGTTTCCTTTCAGGAAGCGGTCCACTGCCATGAGAGGCGCAGTGCCTTTCGAGCGGTATGTGGTATAGAACCGCAGATCGTTTAGCTGACTTGCAACGGTCGTGCCCATGCAGACCCCGACCCGATACGGTGTAAGATCGGCCAAATTTGCTTCACGAAGCGCCTGATCCACGGCAATCAACGCCAAGCTGAGGGTCCTTTGGCCTTCACGAGAATACGCTTGCGGAATGTCCGGAACTTCAAACACAGGATATTGTAGTACGGACGGAAAAAGAGTTACCGGTCCTGCGTTTCTTCGTCCTGACTCAAAAGAATCAAGCGTATCGCGGATATCCTTCCCTGCTGCCGATATCACTCCGAGTCCGGTTATGCGTATGTCAGACTTGGTCATAATTCACTTTTCCTGATAAAACCTGATAGGAAAGCCTCTAATTACCCACAGACGCCTTTTTCATATAGGACGCTTGATCAGGAACACCTAATAAATCCAGTCCCTGATCGATGGTCACGATTCGCATCGATGGATAGTTCATGTGTATATACCGTATCATTTCGGCAAGCTGGGTCAATTCATTGTACATCACATAATCGACCCGGGCAGTGGCCCCGCTCACCTCGCCGCGGATCAGGTCACCCGGCTGCGGCGTTCCTGAAAAGGGAACAAGATACAGTGAGAAACCGTACACGGGAAACCAGTGCACGGTCACATATCGGGCGACGGTGCCGGAAGGACTAAGCCTGAGCGTCTCTCCTTTGATAAAGCTGCCCTGTTTGTCCTCCAGTTTTACCTGCGCGTCTATTTCATGCTGATAGAAAATAAGCCAGTTCTTGTTTGTAAATGCGGCGTCGATGTGTTCTTTCATGCGGGCGACATCATGTTTCATGGAAAACGACTTCAGAAAATATGGATCTGACACGTCCGCATTCAGTGAATTCGCGCCTCCCCGTGCCGACCGGTAATACTTTCTTGCGATTGATCTGACCATCTCATTGTTTTTGTTGAATGGATAAACAAGGTTCTTCACCGGCAATCCCAGACGATCCAGTTCCGCTTTGGATGCCGACAACTCGGCTTCAATTTCTTCCGGAGACAGAGAATTTAAGTTCGGATGGGAAACCGTATGGCTCAGAATTTCCCAGCCCGCATCACGAAGGTCGCGAATTTGTGCCGGAGTCATATGGTCCTGCGTATTGACCCATCCGGTAGTAATCGCCGAGCACGCAACGGCACCGTGGTCGGAAAAAATTTTTTTCCCTACAAGATGGTCGGTGTCGTCTCCGTCGTCGAAAACAAATGTCACCAAAGGGAGCCCATTTCCGGCAAAAGACTTCACGCCGGAAGAAACGGTTTTCCCGCACGAGCACAACAGGAAAAAGACCGACGCAAGCAAAAAAAACCGTTTTATGACCGTGGCGTTGCGATCAGGATGTCTTTTTCCTGTTTTCATAAACGTAATTTGCAATGGTATTGATGGAATAAAAAATCTCTTTGCCCTGGTCCATATTTTTTACTTCCAGACCGAAATTGCGCTGCAGCAAAACGACGATTTCCACGGCATCGAGCGAGTCCAGGCCGAGTCCTTCTCCAAAAAGCACCTCATCATCCTTAATGTCTTCAGGCTTGACGTCCTCGAGAGACAGATCCTTCACGATCATCTCCTTCAGATTTTTTCGGATTGCTGCAAGCTCTTGTTCTTTATTTTCCATACTATGCTCCTTTAGGATAGCAATGATATATCAGGTATTGGATTTCCAGATGTCGCGAAAAACAAACCATTGAAACGGATATTGCCTTACATACTCCTCAAGAACTCGGCTGTATTCACGGACTGCCGCTTGTATCGCATTTTTTTTTGCTTCGCCTCTGCCCGTGGGAGGCAAAATCACGTGAGAGACGTCGACGATATATTTTTTCGGTCCTGTTTTAGCAGACAACAGGACTACGACAGGGCATTCAGCTGCGGCGGCAATGCTGAATGCCCCATAGGGAAACTGCACGCTTTCACCCAGAAATGACGCATCAACGGCACTGTATCCGTACGTCCTGTCTCCCATGATTGAAACCAGATTGCCCTGATGAATGGCCTGGATCGCTTCAACCACCCCACCGAGGGCAGTATCGGTAAAAATAATTTTAACAAGCTCTCGTTCGTTGTCGATATGAAGGGCATTCTTGACTGCGTCATTGTCCTCCGGCCTCATCATCAGATAGACGGTTCGTTCGAACTTCTTCAGCGCCGTCATGGTGACCTGCCAGTTCCCGACATGCGCAGTCAGAACAATAAAACCTTTGTTCTGCCTGGCCAATAGGTCGCGAATTTTGTCATGTCCCAGCAGCTCCATTTCGATATCGCCGCATCCCAGCGACAAGGCATATCGGTCAATCAGATTTTTTCCCTGACTGACAAACAACCGGTACACCGAAAGCAGCTGCCTCCCTGCCCCATAATCCGGAAATCGCCTCTCAGCATACGCACGGGCGGCTAAAACCACAGGACGATCTACAATAAGATAATACAGGGCGACGAAGTAGAGGAAACCGTACGCCCCCCGCAGTCCGAATATTCTTACTGCCAGATGAAAAAACCAAAAACCCAGACGGTTGCCGCGCTTCCGCTCAACAGTGCTCTTTTGTAGAGACATGAGAATACCTTATTTTTTTGATCGCCGCGGCAGTCAGGTATACGATGGCGCCCATCAACACCGCGGCCAGCGGCGCAACAAACAGGGAACCGAGAAACCATTCAAAGATGCGGGACGAAAACTCCCTGAAGACCGTTTCGTATGACAAATCCGTCAGCCAGCTGCCATGCCGCAAATAATACCCCACTTCGATGCATAACGCCGGCATAAAGGGCGGTACGGCCAGATGCTGGACATTCAACGCCACGATTTTGTTCAGATTGAACCGCAGGGAGACGTAAAAAATGACGATCGAATGCATGAACAAAATCGGGAGCACCGCAATAAACAACCCCACCGCCGCGGACAGCGCCAGGCCTTCCGGGGTCGCGCTTTCCTGCAGGAGCATTTTCAACACTTTTGCAGGATGTCGCAGGAGCGAAACATCAAAAGCCGACGTATTCTGAACGAGCTTTTTGTGCCTAACCGGCAGAAGACGCCTTCCGACAAGCATCGTATGAATACGAGCAAGGCGCAAATTATCCAGAATCGGTTTGAAGCTTGAAACCCGTTCTTCCGGCTTCGGGTACACAACGTCGATGTCAACCGTTTTAATCGGTATTCCCGCCCATGCAGCCTTTGCCAGCACTTCTGCTTCAAAATCGTATCGAACCCCTTTGAACGGCAACTGATTGAGATAGGGAAGCGGATATGCCCGGAAACCGCTCTGACAATCCGGGACAACCTGTCCGGTCTCAACCAGAAGCCAGAAGTTCGCAAACGATCTTCCGAACCGGCTTGAAAAAGGGACATTTTCCGCAGCAAAATTTCTGTTTCCAACAAGAAGACACGGGTCATCCGTGCGTAAATACGGAAAAAACTTCTTCATGTCCTGGGGGCAGTGCTGTCCGTCGGCATCGATGGTAATCATAGAGAGAGCGCCTTGTTTCTCGCAGTAATGAGATGCCGTCAATATGGCCTGACCTTTGCCCAGGTTTTTTTCATGCTTCAGCACAACCACATCAAGATCCGATACCAGCGCTGCGACATCCGCGTCAGTGCTGCCGTCATCCACTACGACCACATGGGGAAGAACAGCGCGGCATTCCTGCACGATCCGTCGGAGGGTGCTCCCATTATTAAAAACCGGAACGGCACACCAGATGACGTCCAAAGTGAGCGGCTCATGCTGCTCCATGCGTCTTTCTCTCCCTCTTTTTTTTACCGGGAAGCAGCAGGTCCCACATGGGCCCCGTATATCCAAGCTTATGCAGCACCTGAAGGCTGCTGTCATAGCTGTCAGGAGGAAACACACAGTGACGTACGCCTTCAAAAGCCTTTGTCAATGTTTCCTCAAGCCACGTTCTGTCTACAGCCGGAGAAAGATAATACACGGGATGCAGCATTCCCGTCTCCGGTGAAATCACCTTTTCCTTGAGGGCTATGCGTTCCAGCGGAGTATTCGGCAAAATACGGATGCCCATGAAAATGAAAATCACGCTTTTTTTGAGGCCGAGAATATTCCGGATGCCTTCGCGCACCGTGTCTTGTGTTTCTCCCGGGCCTCCGAACATGACGAAATGCGATATTGCGATATCATGCCGCGCAAACATATCACTGGTCTCTGCGACATCAGCAAACGTAAAACTTTTGCCCATCGCTTTGAGCGTGGCATCGGAAGTTGCATCGGCCCCGATTTCGGCGGCAACGAACCCCGTTTTTTTCATCCGTTCCACAATCTCGTCGGTCATGCCTTTCGGCTTGAAATATCCGGTCCACGGAAGAACAACATTGCGCCGCAGCATTTCGTCAACTATTTCGAGATAAGCGCCTTCGTCGTCATTAAACACCGAATCGACGAAAAAAATATACTTCGCCTTGAATTTGTCCCGGAGAAGTTCGATATCGTCAACTACCGCGCCGGGCTCCCGCCTGCGAATCTGCGAGCCCTCGAGCAGGGGATAGGTACAGTACACGCATTTATAGGCGCACCCGCGCTTCGTCTGGACGGAAGCAATATTGCCGTTATGCAGATAAAACTCGATCAGTTTCTCATCATACCGTGCGGAACAAATCTGATTGCCGGAAAGTTTCGGCGCGGACGTCAGGATGGATTCCGGAGGATACACTCCGCGCGCGGCATTATTTGCGAATTCAACGATCAGCTCTTCCCCTTCCCCGACGATGCCGTAATCAGCACCGGTTTTCTGTAAAATCCCTTCGGGAATGAGTGAAAAACCGGCCCCCCCGAGCAGTATTCTGGCATCCGTTGCCGTTCTGACGCTGTCTACAATGTCTTTGACATTTTGGATGTAATATCGCTCATTCATGAAGTTCACATTGTCGATATTTCGCACGGATATCCCGACAAGATCAGGTTGTAACCGGAGCACTTCATTGCGGACGGCATCAAGCGAATTGCCCTGGTGAAGAAAATCGACCTGGTGGACCTCATGACCGGCTTTGGCAAGAGCAGCGGCAATCATGCTCAAACCGAGCGGATACACGGGATACGGAGAAATGGTCGTATTTGCGGAAATAAGCATGATTTTCATCGTGTCATCTCCGTTTTTTTCTGCGTTCTGCGCCTGAGGCCGGCATGGCGGTACGTTCCATCAAGCTTTTCTTTCTCAATTACCTTCAGGAACAGCTTCGCCATTTTCAGGTTCTGGCTGCTGTCGCTGTAAAAACGGTCCCAGGCATAGTAGTAAAGCTCCTGGAGCCTTTCAGTCGTCATTTTTGCCGGTTGATACACTACTTCCCCGCCGGTATACCGTCTCCAGTCGTTCGTCAGCACGCGTCCTTCCTTGAGCAAGCGTTCACGGATGGGCGTATGTGGAAACGGGGTCAGGATGGTAAACTCCGCGAGTTCCAGATTGATTTCGAGCAAAAAATCGACCAGCCGTTTGATATAGTCTTCATCCTGCTCGTCCGTGCCCAGGATAATGGTCCCTTCGACGCCGATGCCGCGTTCATGCAGACGCCGGATCCTGTTTCTGATATGGTCGGATGTATCAAAAATCGCCTGGTATACATACCAGCAGCCTGCTTCAGCGGCCAGATCCAGAATTTCATCGTCATCCTTGATAGGATGACATACCCATTTCTTTTTTAAGGGAATCAGCGCCTTGAAAAGGTCCTTTTCCCATTGGTCGTTCTGGGCCAATGAATTATCCACAAAGAACAAACGGTTGTTGTCGATGTTTTCGATTTCACGGATCACGTCATCGATAGGACGCGGCCTGAACTCGCGTCCGCCGAGATACGGCGTGCAGCAGGGAAAGCAGTTAAATTTGCAGCCTCGTGACGCATGTATCAAATCCACCATCTGCACACCGCGATAATTATAAAGTCTGCGTTTCAGGATGTCCCGTCTCGCGGGGCCTACCAGCGCTATGTCCGGAAGATTTTTCCGATAGTCATAGACTTTTTTGAGCTGGCCGTTCCTGAAATCGGCAATGACGCGGTCAAAGCGTCCTTCCGTCTCTCCCAGAAAAACTGAATCAGCATGCAAGGTGGTCTCTTCCGCATGAAGCATGGTCCCGATGCCGCCGAAGAGTACGGGAATTTTCCGTGCACGGTACCTATCCGCGATTTCCCATCCCCGGGGAATCTGGCACGTCAGCATGCAGGAAATCGCCACGAGATCGACCTGTTCATCAAAATCGATTTCTTCGACATTTTCGTCGGTAAAAGCCAGCGCAATATCTGGGGGCACTGTTGCTGCAAAACACACGGGACCGTGCGGCGGCAGATGAAACTCCGTCTGACGGTCCAGCTTCGGCCACTTTGGGTAAAGGAGCTTTATTTTCACGCTGCACCTTTCTTATTGTTCAAAAGTAATAATGCCTGCACCATGTGGGAAAGGTCCGGTTTGTGTTCCAGAAGAGATTTGATCGTGTCCGCTTCACAGAAATCTTCATCGGTTTTAACGGGGCTGAATATAAAATATACGGCCTCGTTTTCTTCCGCCTGCCCTCCCAGCATCATCGAAGCTTCCCGGGCCGCAAACATATCTCCGACCATGTCCATTATCATTGCAAGCGCACTGCCTGCTGCCGAAGCATAGAGAAGCGGGCCGGTAAAACCAAAATGGATGGCGGCTTCACCCAAAGGGCTTGAAGGAAGTGTATAGATAAACAAATTTGCACGGGATAAAGTCCGTCCGCCTTGGATATAATCCTTGAAATATGCCATGTCCGACCGGAGCGAACCCTCGCTGTTTGTTCCGATAATACCGATATCCAGTTTTTTTGAAGGCGCGTATTCGATGCCCGCATCCCGAAGCGCGAGTGAGGCGGCACATGCGGTCATCCGGGAGATCCGGTCCAGACGCCCGAAATTTTTGAACGGGTAAGCAAATATGTCCTCTTTACCAAGGGACCTGCCCCCTTGATCATCGGAAAGCGGATGCTGTATCTTTCTTTTTATGCAACCATAACCTGACTTTGTGATCCAGCCTATGCCGTGCACATACATTGTCATAAGATTTTCTCACCCGTGCAAAAAAGGTGACCCGTTGAAAACGGATTACAGCAGTCAAAATAACCCTTTGCGGCAGGGTTGACATTCGTCGTGCAGGCAGCGGCGTTTTTTGGGAGGCGGACCCGCTTTCAGTGCACGAAAAAAAATGGAAATTCAGGCCAGAACCAGCGCGGTATTCACGCCGCTGAATCCGGCATTCGTTATGAGTGCCCTGGTGCCCTGGACCGGTTGTTGTTCACCGGATACCCATCCTGCGGCATCGTCGTCAGGATGCTGCAAATTGACCGTGGGCGGTGCAAGTTTCTGCTGCAGCGCCCGTTGAGCGATGATCATTTCTACCAGACCTGCCGCTCCCATCGTATGGCCGATTCCGCCTTTCAGAGAGTAGACCGGCAGCTTGCGGCCTTGAAATACCGACCGAAAAGCCCGCATCTCCATGGCATCGTTATATTGGGTGCCGGTACCATGTGCCGCAATAAACCCCACCTCTTCCGGCGAAATTTTTGCGGCGTGAAGGGCTTTGTTTATGGCCGCGATCAATCCTTCGCTTTCGCGGGAAGGCCCGGTCATATGGTTGGCATCATCGCTCAGTCCCCATCCGGCAAGCTCACCCAGTACGGTTCTGGCCTCTTTTCTGGCGCGTTCTTCACTCATGACGAGCGCAAATGCCGCAGCTTCACCGACATTCAACCCCGCCCTGTTCTTGTCGAAAGGACGCGCCGGAACAGCGTCCAGCGCCATAAGCGAAGAAAAACCAGAAAAAATAAACTCCGTCACGCTGTCGCACGCAACGACAAGCACGCAATCAGCACGACCGCTCCGGATCATGGCCGCAGCGCGCGCGGCAGCAGCGGATGAGGATGTGCAGGCTGCCGAAATGATCGCGCCTTCCCCTTGTAGCCCTGCAAGAACGGCAATTTTTTCAAAAAGACGCTCCAGCCTGCTCTCCGCAGGATCGCCGGTCTTTTCCAGAATACTTTTTTCCAGAAAGTCCACTTCGCCTTTGGTCGTCGCTAGCAGCAGCCGGGAATCATTCGGAATGGATGCATGCCGCTGTTTAAAAAGCAGCGTAAGCATCTGCATTACCAAGGAGGTGTTTCCATGATAAACCAGTCCTGGTATTGTACCCGCATACGGGGATTGAAATGCAGTAGCCCTGAACCTGGTCACCGGGGTCACCGCTGTCCGGCCGGTCATGATGCCGTTCCAGCAGGCATCAATACCCCTCCCGTACGGTGTTATCATATCTGATTCGACAATGACAGCTTTCATGAACGACGAAGGAACTCTCCTGTCCTCCACCTGTCTCTGCACCGTTCAAGCATTGCCGGTGAGAGAATCGCGGGTTTACCGGTTTTATGGTCCGTAAAAAGCTGGACGGTATATCCGCTTGTGGCCAGTGTTCCGTCTTGCTTTATTACCTGGAATTCCGTATTCAGTCTTGCGCCCTCGTGCCAGATGAGGGATGCCCTTACAGTAAACTCTTCATCAAGGAAAAGCGGCTGAAAATAATCAATATGGAGTTCTACAATGGGGGCGCGCAGCCCGGCTTCAAAAAAATCCTTATACGACATGCCGCATCGCCTGCCGAGTTCTTCCGAGGCTTCCTCGAACAAGAGCGGATATCTTCCATGCCACATGATCGCCATGGGATCCGCCTCATTAAAATGAACGCGGTGCCTGACCTCAACACGAACGGGTTCAGGGGAGCCCGGCATCCGCTCAAAATATTGTTTTTGTCTTCTTCTCATGGGAGTCGTTGTTTTTTCTTTCCGCTTTTGAAAACAACCCGCAGCTTCAGTTCGGCAACTTTTGCATCGGCTTTCGTAATAGCCGCTTTGAAAGTGGACTCACCGCCGTCCTCACCGATACTGATGAGCTGGCAGGTTATTTCCTCCTCGGGAAACACGGGGGTCAGGTATTTTGCAAGAATAATCTCTTTGAGGCCGACTGTTTTCCCGAATGCTTTTTCGAGCGTTGTGACGGCACATTGAATCTGGCAGGCGCCCGGCAAAACTTTTTTTGCAGGGAAATGACCCTGGAAGCCTATGAACTCCTGCGGGAAAATAAACCGTGAAGCAACCGACCGGTCGTCTTTTGTCAAACCGATCATATGCCGCTCGACCTCGGCTTTGATCTTACTCACTAATTGAGCTCCTTATGATGTACGGTCAACGTATAGCCGTGTTGGTAGTTGACCAGAATGATGTCCTGCGGAAAACGCTTTCCCTTAAAATCCCGATACCCGTTGTAAGAGATTTGCCAGGCAATTATATGGTTTTCATCGTAGTAGCGTTTTTCAACAAGATCACCCTGCTGTCTTGAAAAAATATATTCTATGAATCCGGCGTCCCAAACCTGTCTGTAGTGAAACCGATATTTTCTTTTCCATACCGATGCTTCGGAAGAGGGAAGAAGATTAAAATAGATGCGCCTGATATCAGTGCTTACAGCTGCAGCAATGTCTCCGTATTGGAGAAGAACCCCTATGGCGTACTGGGTTGTTACCATGCGTTCATCCCCGGACAGTTCGAACAGCTTCACGCCCATTGGATTCAGGCACGCAACCCTAAAAAGATGCTTGTTTGTATCGATTTCCAGGGTGCCGAGACCGAGAAATTTTTGACCATTATACTCAAAAACAACTGTGTTAAGCAATTGAAAAATTTCCGGAATTGATAAACGGAACCTTTCCACAACGGCTTGCGGATCAGCAGATTCCGCAGAACTGGAGGTTGTCCCTTGGATCGGAGCATGAGTACACCCGTAAAAAAAAGCTAACAGTATGAATAGTAAATGAAATCGCTTCATTCTTGTGCATCTTTCCGGTTTTTCGTCTCCATGATACCGCAAAGAGAAGGAATCACAACCACGGAAGAAATATACCCTGTCACCATGCAGATGACCATGGCTACAGCTGTCGAGTAAAGTGCCGGATGCTGAGCAAACAGAAGGGCGCCTGCTCCGATGATATTCGTCGCAGCTGATAACGTAACCGCCATAACCGTGCCGAACCGCAAATCGTGCCGGTATTCATAGGTAATCCCCAAACCATAATCCACAATTACGCCTGTCGTGATGATTCCAGCGATAATATTGACAACATTCAGCGGCATTTTAAAAAGGGACATAAGTCCGACGAGCCAGATAACACCGGTGATAAGCGGAACAAGTGAAATAAATGTTTCTTTCCAGTTTCTGAAGAAAAGCCAGGCCAAGACAACATTGAATAAGAATGCCAATGGAGCAAGAACTTTAATTTCCCGTGCGGTAAAATGAGAAATAGACGAGGAGAGAGCCTTTCCCGATACGATAAACGTCCCGGGGTATTGTGTTGATATGCCGGCCAGAGCATCGATATATTGTTGTTCATCAGGAAAAAAAGACATGATGCGGTATTCTTGATTCTTCTTCACTACAAAACGTTCCTGCAGCCGGGAGATGAGGCCGCCCGGCCGCGCAGCGTCAGTCTCATGCAAATAAAGTCCGTCAAAAAAAGGTGAAAAAGCCTGGTCAGAGAAACCATATGCTGAGGATGTTTCCCTGATCAGCTTTTTTAACCGCTGTTCCTTTCCCTGTTTCCAAAAAATGTCCCATCGTTTTCCATTTTCCGACCGCAGTTTTTCGGATGGCCAGAACAATGCGAGACTGGTGAAGTTCTCATTCCCGATGAGTTTGACCGCCTCAAGAAATACCGCATCATTTAGCTGCATTGCTTCTTCAAGGCTGGCTCCGGTCACGACAAAAATCGCCTGCCCTGCTTTTCCTCCCCAAACTTCCCGGAATGTCTGCTCGGCCCGCAGCACGTCCGATCCGCTGCCGTCGAGTTTTTTCACGTCGCTGTCAAACTGGACGGAAAACGACAGAACAAGAAACGCTGCTGTGGTGAGCAACCAAACGGCCACGGTGAGTTTTTTTGGCCAGCGGATTTTTTTCAGACTTTCATCGAGCACGTTATCGGTAAGAAGCTTATCCCGTTTCCAGGAAAGCGTCAACGGGAGAACAAAGAGTGAAAAAATGAGGCAAATAACCAGGCAAAGAATCGAAAACAACGCAAGTTGATGGTAGCCCTGTATCAGTGAAAAATATAGGACGACAAAACTGAATATGGTGGTGCCCGCATCAATGCATACCAGTTTGGCAAGTTTCACCGAGTGTGCCGGGTCAGTGCCCTGCTTCATGGCTATGTATACGATCAGTCCATAGTCTGAAATGCCGACAATCGCCGTGCCGAAGCCGATGACCAGATAGGAAAGCTTGTTTTCTATGAATGCGGTGAGAACAACGGCCCATATGACGGCAATAAACGGAAAGAGAAAGACAAAGACTGCGCGTACATCGCGAAAAACGAGCACAAAAAGCAGAAGGAAAGCGACAGAAGCGATTATGGACGCAATGGTGATGTCACGGATAATTACCTGTTCATTTTTTACCGTGTGCACATGTGCGCCTATAATGTCTGCTGAAACAAATCCGGGCAGTTCTTTGAGGTGGTCCTGGAGTGTTGCAAGCATTTCCTGGCTGCGCTGGCTGTCCATCATCGGGACAGTGGTTTGGATTATCAACATCGTATGGCGTCCATCACGGCTGATGAAATGCCCGTCTTCCAGGGCCACGTCGTATCCCATAGATGCAGGAAGTGCCCGCAACTTGTCCATGAGAAGAAGCTTGATCCCGATTGGGTCGGTCCTCGACAGGGATGACATGAAAATACTTTCCGGACGAAGCGACTGCCGGTAGATGGACCTCAATTTTTGTGACACCGCTTCTGCATTAAGCTGGCTGTCTATTACCGCAAGGTCCCGTTCACCCAGAACCTGCGGTGCATACTGAAGCATGGAAAATTCCTCCATAACATCAGCAGCAGAAAATCCGGAAATGACTTTTGTAAAAAGGGGCGGTTTGATCGATGCAGCAAGCTGGTCCGCTGCCAGAAAAAGGTCTTTTTTTGTTTTCTGAGGATCCTTCAGGGACAAGGAGATGACTATTTTGTCGGACAGGTTCGAATCGCGCAAAAAATCCATGCTGCGCCTGATGTCTTTATCCGGCGGCAGCATCAAATCGATATTGCCGTCATATCCTATAAAAAACAGACCGATGCTGCAGGCAATTGTAATCAGACCGACAGCGCCAAGAACCAGTTTTTTGTTTTTTTGGAGCACCTGGAAAAAAAGCAGGAAATACCTGTCAAACATGCCCTTTCACCTCAAAGCTGCCGGTGCTCAGCGGGACATTCAACAGGGTGTTGGTAAAATGGATGGTCGTAACATCGCCGTTCAGTTCTTTAATCCGTATCTGGCGGAGGTATTTTTGGTCTTCCCGGAACGTAATCGTTATATTTTTGATGATTTTTTTTGCAATATTTTTTTCGCTCGGGGTAAATTCAAGGACCAGGGGTTCACGGCTCACCAGACGCACGGTATTTACGTCGAGAAGCGTGCCATATTCGCCGGAGAACCATACAGTCAATTGGCTCAGCACATTCTGAAAAATTTGGTTCTTTTTGAGCGATATCTCCTGCACCTGGTTCGTGTCCTCGTCCCATTGGCGGATGATTTTATCAGTGATAAGGACGGAATAGCGCAGAGGTGAGTCCACGTGCCATGCGATTTTATCCGGTTTTTGGAGATAAATCCGTCCTTTTAAAATCAGTTTGTCTTTGAACATGGCCATTTCTTTTTCCTGGGTGAAGGCAGTGCTGAGTGTTTTAAAATCAGAGACTTTTTTCCCGAGGGTGTTCAGAAATTGGGAAAGATCAGCGCGTTCCGTCTGCAGATCTCCGGATGGTTCCGCAGAAAAAGCAGGACAAACCGGGAGCAGAAGACAAAACATCATGAGACAGGCAACAAAACTGGAACAAATGTATTGTATCATTATGCCGCCGCCTTGCCGTCGCGCCAGACCTTCAATTCCCCGTGCGCAATGAGTGTGTTTTCCTTTTTTATCTCTCCGCGAATAATGCCGAAATCACCCAGTTTCGCGACTTTATAAATCGTGATCCGGAGAATATCTCCGACCCGAGCGCTGCCGAGAATTTCAAATTTTTTTATTCCGAGCAGATATCCTTCCTGCTGCGGATTGCGGCTGCCGACTTCACGAAAACCTTCCATGGCGGCTAGCGCCTGGGAAATAATTTCAGGATAAGACGCCTCATCAAGTTTTCCGTTTTCCGATACAAAAACCATATCCTGCCGAACGGTCATTTCCGAGATGGACTCCCGCTCCCGCAGTTCAAGCAGGCGGTCGATAAGAAGCATGGGGGATTTATGGGGGACGACCCGTGCGGCATCAACAGGCAGAAACATAATATCATCACGGCGGTCAAGATTATGCCAGCAGAGAGGGTCTGACGCCAGGTAGTCACCCGTCAGTTGGTAGGCCGCACCCCGGCAACCGTAGCACTCGTCTATCTTGGCACATTCTCCGCACGGCCCCTTTATCAGTTCTTTGTATCGTTTCAGGTCCTGCACAACTTCACTGTCATGCAGAATGTCTTTCAACCGTTGTTTTCTTACGTTTCCGATGGGAAAGGTAATCCCCACGCAGGGTTGCACGTATCCTTCTGAATTTACCGCACACGAGAACTGATGGCGGAGGCATTCACCTCCCACCAAAGGCGGCTTGGGATCCCAATGATAGCCGTATTTCGTTCTATCAATTTCCGATATGCGATTAAAGAATTCCTGCACAGTCCGGGAATCGACTTCCAGCATATTGTGTTCCCGGGCTCCACCCTGGGGGGTCATCATCTCAAAATACGGCATGATATGCTGGTCCCGAAGCCATTCCCACATGCGGGCCAATTCATCGATATTCTGCTGGCAGATGATCGTACTGATCCCCATGGGATGTTCCGGCGACGGGTATCCCGCGCTCTTTAAGTTTTTCAAAGCTTCCTGTATCTGGGTATAAGCGCCTTTTCGGCCGGAAAGTGTGTCCTGGAGACTTTCGTCGAAGGTGTTCATTTTCAGGATCACCCGGGCATTGTTATCGTAAAAAAATTGCGCCATGGCAGGGGTGAGGCTTGTTCCGTTGGTAAATATCTCGATATCCATGCCCAGGCCCCTGATAAAGCGGATCATTTCCATAATATGGGGATACAGCATGGGTTCGCCGCCGAGAATGATGATTTTGCGGGCAGATAGCTCTTTTGCCTGTGTAATGACGTCTTTGAATTCTTCTTTGGTCAATTCGTCTCGCCGACGGGCAGTGTCCGAAGCATAGCAATAGATGCAGCGGAAATTGCAGCTCTGATTAAACTCAATTTCCATCGAAAGGAGTCTGCCGTCACGCACGGCATCCGCAATCTCCTGCTGAGAGAATTCAGCACCGTAGATTCTGCTTTGACAACTAGTCATATGCTCTTTCTGTTGTCCACAAAACGGACTAACTTACGGGAATTACCTGAAAAAATCTGGTTTTTTATGTTTTCTTCACTAGTAAGGATCACTTCCGGCCGCACCCGCAAATGGCCTTGCAATTTATCCATAATCATTTCCGCAGTGCAGGCGGCGTCCTGCACGGAAACAAAAACCTTTATCACATCCGAAAGATTATAGTCGCTTGAAGCAACGATATAATAACCGCTTATTTCCGGCAGAGCATCGAGAACATCGTAGAAAGAATTCGGATATAGCGTCGTACCCCGAAATTTGAGCATTTGTCTGTTTCTGCCCAAAATGGGGCCAAGCCGCGGCGATTTTCTTCCGCAGGAACACGGTTCGTCTACCAGAAAACTGATGTCTCCGGTTCTGAACCTCAATAGCGGCATCCCTTCAATGGCCAGAGGAGTGATCACCACCTCACCGATTTCCCCTGGAGGGAGAACTTTTCCCTGTTCAGTAACGATTTCGACAATGGCAAGATCGGGATGAAGATGGCCTCCCTGCTGTGCAGTGCATTCACAGAATGAGGTAATGCATTCTGAAGAAGCATAGGTAGAATAAATTCTTGCACCCCATACTTCTTCAAGGGTTTTTCCGATTCTGAGAAAAGAAAGATGGCGGTCCCGGATCGGTTCACCGATACAGATCAGTTTGTTCACCCCTGCAGAAGCAGGATCAATATTCTGGGATTGCAAAAATCGTCCCAGTTTGAGCAAGAAAGTCGGGACTCCGACGATGACCGTAGGTTTCAGCCGTTGAATTATTTCGAGATGGCTCTCTACACTGCTCAAACCATTTCTAATGGCAGCAGCTCCTAGACTTCTGGATCCTGCATAGTAAGCGAGCCCCGCGATAAAACAGCGGTCAAGAGTGCACGTCAGCAGCACGACATCGTCATGCGTCATCCCGCAGCCTGCGAAGGAAATTACCTCATTATATGCCAGACGCTGGAGATCATTTTCAGTGAACATAATCGGCGTCGGCCTGCCCATGGTCCCTGAAGAAAGAACAATATCCACGATTTCAGATTGGGGAACTGCACGAAAATCATTATTTTGACTTCCGAAGGTAGCTTTCTCGGTAAGCGGAAAGCTGTCAAGAGAAGGAATGTTTTTACCTGAGACATCTATTCCCTGCTCGCGGAATATTTTGCGATAATACGGAGAAGAAGATGAGAGATATCGAAGGTGTGTGTGCAAAAGCGATTCCTGCACCTTTTTGATCTCATCGGGTTTTGAAAATTCCAGATTGCGATTATGATCAAATGCTGTCATACCCTATTCTCCATCTTAGCCAGTTCGCCGTCAAGAATTTTCCACACTCTGTTTTTAAATGCGAACGCGGTCAATTCTTTATAGTCATTCCAGGGAATTGCCGCAAGCTGGCGTATCCGGACCGTTCCCGGCCGCAGCAGGGAAGATCCCTTTGGAAAAATTTTCTCCGTCCCGGAGATGCAGAGCGGAACAACGGGCGTCCTTGTCTCAAGAGCCAGCCGGAACGCTGCGCCGTGAAAGTTTCCCATTTCCCCTGTGGTTGAACGCGTTCCCTCCGGAAAAAAAATGATGGAAACCCCTTCCGACAGCAATCGTGTGGCTTTTTGCATAAACTGGTCGCGGGGCATCATGCGTATGTTAAGATATCCTGAGAACCTTGCATAAATGCCCAGAACGGGTATTCTAAACGGCCATACATTTACAATCTGGACGACTTCATGGGGCAGGACTCCGATAAGAAAAGCGTCCACCGCAGATCGGTGATTGCACACAAAAATATATGGTTCCTGCGGCCCCTTCTGAGCAGGCCGTTCATACCGAATTCTAATAAAAGGAAACGGCAAGGCCATTATCGTCTTTCCATAAAGACTAATGGAGCGACGAAAATATTGTAGTGTTTTACGCGGCGGCAGAAAAAACAACCCTAACAAAGTAACTGCAACCGTCAGCACGGAAATGACAATTGCTGAGAACAGGAAAAACAGCACGTAAAAGTACAGATTAAAGAGATACAATCCTAAACGATACAGCATCGTTCTCAACTCTTTTTGATGTCCTCATTTTTGATCGAGGAAATAAACTGATAGATATCCTGCAAGGTTCTGATGTCCCTGATCCCTTCTTCATTTCTGATCTTGACGCCGAAACTGTTTTGGAGCGCGACCACAAGGTCCACGATATCGAGGCTGTCAAGCCCGAGATCCGTAAAGATATGGGCCTGAGGGACCAAGCGCTCTTTTTCTATTTCGAAAGATTCTTCAAACACCTTGTTGGTTTTTTCTATAATTTCCTGTTCAGTCATACAATCCTCCACCGTAGCTGCCGCAGATACGTCAGATTTTTTTACAAACCAGTGCCGCATTGATGCCGCCAAAGGCAAAACCGTTTTTGAGGACGGTCGTTATCTGCTTTTTGAGCGGCTGCATTACATGTTGAATTCCTTCACAATCAGCACTCACATGCTCCAAATGCAGCGTTGGATAAATTATTCCGTGTTCCATCATCTTGAGAGAAGCCGCTAGTTCGATTGCTCCCGATGCGCCAAGTGTATGGCCGATGTAGCCCTTTAATCCGCTCACGGGGACGGAAGCACCGAAAATGTCTCTGATCGACTCCGCTTCTTCCTGGTCTCCCTGGATTGTCGCCGTGGCATGCGCGTTGATATAATCGATGTCGCGCGGCTGCAACCCGGCGTCCTCAATCGCCTGCTTCATGCAAATGACCATGGATTCCTTGTTGGACTGGCTGACATGGAGCCCGTTTGCGGTTGTGCTGTAACCGACTACTTCGGCATAAATTTTAGCGTTCCTTCTGAGTGCACGGTCATAATCCTCAAGGATCACGATTCCGCTTCCTTCACCGCACACAAGCCCATCGCGGTCTCTATCAAAAGGCCGCGGGGTTTTCTGCGGCGAATCATTGTACTTTGTTGACGTGGCAAAAAGAATATCGAATGATCCCGTTACCGTAGGATGCAGTTCTTCCGCTCCCCCGCAAAGAAGAAGGTCCTGCCTGCCGAGCCTGATAAGATCGTACCCGGTGCCGATGGCATGGAGTGCGGAGGCGCAAGCGGCAGCCGGGGCGATGATCGATCCGTTTAACCCCAGATATTGGGCGACATTCACGGCCGCGGTGTGCGACATGCACTGGAAAAACATTGTGGAATTCAGCTGGCCGAGATCCTTGTTTGGCAGTATGATTTCAAAAGCATCGTTGATACTTTTCGCGCTGCCCATCGTCGAACCGATAACGCAGCCGGTCCGCCACAAGTCTTCATCGGCAAGGGAAATACCCGCATCAGACAATGCCTCGTCCGCTGCCTGGGCGGCAAAAATACTCATTCGGCCCATGGAACGGCGTTTTTGGCGAGGAATGCGTTTCTCATCGCGTATTTCAGCCGGCGCGCCCACCAGGCTTTGCAGGCCGATGTAACGGTCCCATCCTTCCATCCGCTGCACGGCGCTCTGTCCGGATTCTATGCCTTTCATGAGCGCCGGCACGCCGTTGCCGAAGGGAGAGACTACTCCCAGGCCTGTTATGACAACTCGTTTCAAAGTCATACTGTCTGTTTTAACAGTTTTCCGTACTGTCCCTTTCCCATTACTGCCCGACCGACAATGAGTGATGACATCATTGCACCAATTATACCTGGCAGCAGAGCACTTTGGCCGGCCGCAAACAGATTGTGAAGCGGAAGCTTTCCGATAAGATTGAACTGTCCCATTTTTTGTTTAACGCCGTAAGCACTTCCATCCGGACTGTTAAGATACTCTTTAAACGTCAGCATGGACGCTGAATCGAGAATCTCAAGGCTTTCACCGTATGCAGGAAAAACCCTCCGCAGATGTTCACGAATTGCATCAGTACGCTGCTGTTTGTAGTCAAGGTATTCCTGGGGCCTTCTTCCTCTCCTGGATTCCCGCCAGCGCTCTACCTCGTTGGGAAAGGAAGGCTCCAGAATACAGATACCCTGTCTACCGTCTTCCTGAACCGGCATTTTAATAATGACCATGGCAGGGTCGCCCTGATAGGATGGATCAAGAAGAAAGTTTACATCATCCATGGGAAAGATGGATGAAATCCCGGCCTCCGGATACGGATCGCGCATCCCCTGTTTCAGCATGGCAAAAGCAGTAAAAATACCGACAGATGATTCGAACGATGCAATACGGTTGGCGAACGCTTTTGAGTATTGTTTTTGCGGCAAAATAGGCAATATTTCCTTTGGATGGATGGTAAACACGCAGGAATCAGCCGTAATCTCTTCTCCAGTGGTCAGGACAAAGCGACCTACTTTATTGTCATGAATGTCCGTCAGTTCCCGGATACTGGTCCCGCAGCGGATCTCGACGTCATAGGCGTCAAGTTTGGTGCGAAAAGCATTAATAAAGGCGTCTCCGCCGTTCTTCACATAGGCAAGGGATTCATAGAAGCTGAGTATCATTCTGCAGTGGTTGGCAAATGATATTTCATCCGGTCTGACGCCGTAACACATGACGTAACCGGAGAGCAGCCCCTGGAGAAGAACATTGGAGGTAAAATCCTTCAGAACAGCATCAAGCGAGATATAATCCTCCTCCAGATTGGGAGGAGTGATGATATTATTGTGAATATTGAGCGCCGGGGTCCGCTGGCAGACCGACTGCACCTTTTCAAAATAGCGGTCGATAGTGCTCACCTCACCGGGAAAGTATTCCTTGAATTGTTTCTTTACATTCTCAACCCCGCTGGGATGCTCGAACTGCCGGCCCGAAGCTTCGAAAATAAACCTGTTCTTATACAAGTCTCCTACAAAAACAGGTTCTATAAAATCACGGATATCAAAGAGCGTCAAAATGTCGGAAAGAATTCCTCCGGCATGAAGCCCACCGGTAAAGTGAAAACCGGTATCGAAGGCAATGCCTTTTCTGGTAAATCTGGACAAAGAACCGCCGATATGCTGCCCCTTCTCAATCAGCAGCACCTTATGCCCATTCATGGCAAGCAGCAAAGACATCGTCAAACCGCTGATACCGCTTCCCACCACAATATCGTTATATTTTTTCATTATCACCAGTTGATGACGGCAGCAACAATCATCCGAAAACGAAAAAAAACAGTCGTACTACATCGCCAGTCCGCCATTGACGCCGATAACCTGACCATGGATATACATATTCTCCTCGGTACAGAGAAAATGAACAACAGATGCGATATCGTCGACCTTGCCAACGCGGTTAAGGGGAATCAACGGGAGGACCTGCTCTTTCGGAATGTCTTTAGTCATTTCCGTTTCGATAAAACCGGGAGCAACTACGTTTACAAAGATGTTTTTCCTGCCGACTTCGCGGGCCAGCGCTTTTGCCGCCCCGATTAACCCGGCCTTAGAAGCGGAATAGTTTACCTGTCCTGCCTGGCCGACCTGGCCTGATACGGAAGAAATCACTACGATTCTTCCTCGTTTTGCCTTGAGCATGGAAAACACCACGGCACGGGTGGTGTTAAAAAAACCGTTGAGGTTAGTTGTGACCACTGAATCCCATTCTTCTTTTGACATCCACATCAGGAGATTGTCACGGGAAATGCCCGAATTGTAGACAAAAACATCAGGTGACGTGGTTTCCAACCGGGCGCCTAACGCAGCCTCAGTTTCTTCAAAACTGGACACATCAAAAGAAAAAAGCTCACAGGCGGCACCTGTCGATTCTATCTCCGCTTTAACAGAACGGGCCGCTTCATGATTGCTTTTATACGTAAGCCAAATGGAAAAACCGGCTTTAGCCAGCTTCACCGCAATGGCCCGCCCTATCCCGCGGCTGCCGCCTATTATCAATGCAATTTTCTTTGACTGGGTTTTCATATCGAAAGAAGAAAAGCCGCCTTTCTGCGCAGGTGTTGCAAAATGCTGCAAAATACTCGTGCATTTAACCTTTTAATTTTTCAAGGTATTTTTGCTAATCCTGTAAATTTTGCATACTACACTAACATTTTTTGGCTGTCAAGAGTTTTCCTTTCCGGCAAGCCATAGCGTCATGATACGGGAATAGTATGAGAGAAAGAAGAGCTGACGCCTTGTGACCGCAAAAAAAGATTGTCTGGTTTTACAGGAAAGAAGGAGCGCGCACGATTACAATTTATCAAGTACGCTGAGAAGAACGTTCAGGCTGATTTCAAAGGCAGCGCACGGCATGGTGATTTGAGTACGGTCTAATACTGCCGGATTCAACTCGCCAAGGAACCCAATAGCAACTCCGTTTGTAATAATTCTACCGCACCGTCCCTGAATAAAAAGTGGATGTTCTGCAGGTTGCAGCGTGTATTCTATTCCCAGGTAGAACAACAGGACATCAAGAGAAGCATGCAATTCTGAGAAATTAGCTGCCGGATGAGAGATAACGGCACTAAGATTCAATTCAGTTCTTGATCCCATATTTTCATGTTGATCGTATACCGCAACATCGCCGACCTCAAATATCTTATGCGGATAGAATGCCTTGGAACTTGCAGCCTCAACAGTCAAAAGAGATGGAATAATGCGGTTTCTGAGGACCGAGTAGGCCTGGGACATTACATTATCTACTTCTATGAGCCGTTCTTCACGAAACATGGCATATTCGACATCTTCACGCGAGCAAAGAATGTTCGATATAATCTCCTGGAAACCGGCCCCGATCATGTATCCCCTGATTGTATCAGCAAGCAGTTCGATCTTTGACAAGGAACCAACGGTCGATTCCTGAGGCATGACCGGTTTGAACGTATCATATCCCTTGCTGATGGCATAATCTTCAACCAAATCAACGGAATGCATAATATCATCCCGATACGGCGGTACGACGACAGATACGGTTCCACGGACACCTGAAACAATATGTCCGTACGCATTCAGGTATCTTTTGACATCAGCCGGGGTAACCTCTTCTCCAAGTCCTGCAGAAAAACGTTCAAGCGGCAGCGTAAACGTTGTGGAAGAGTCATGGGGGAAAACAACGCGTTTTCCCAGCTCTGTCATATAGGGATATGTCACCAGTATCGGCTCAATATCTGCGCCACGATCCGAAAAACTTGCGGCAAGAATATTGAGGGCGAGGTTCGTCATCCTGAGATCTGTCCCTGTCACTTCTATCAGTACATTACGGGTGTTTGTCTTCACTTCGCCGATCTCACGGCTGTTGATTATCGGCGGGAACGAGAGCACGCGCCCCATGCTGTCGATCAGAACCGGATACTGCGGAAAAGGTTTCACGATGTTCCCGTATTCGATTCCCTTGGGATGGCGCACAAGAATTTCAGCGAGAGTAAGTTTTTCCTCCATGCCGAGCGGAGTAAATGAAATCGATTCCGGATCGGCAAGTCTGTAGTGTACAGGGAAAACAATTCTGTCGAGTTCATAAATGCCGATGGAAAGCGTGGTCCGTTTTCTGCCGAATATTTCTGCCAGCTTTTCCTGACTCTGGATCATCTGTGCAAGTACGTCATTATTCATGGGCACGCCGCTCGCGGTGCATGCCGCAAGATAGGGCCGGACAGATCTCATGGATTTCGAAGCGCGGATTTCGCGTGTTGCTTTTTTGGCGTGTTTGAAAAAAGAGTACGGAGCGGCTTTGCCGGAAAGATAAAGGCGGATTTGACGGGCAACCCCTTCTGCTGACCAGAGGTCAGGCCTGTTGCTGTCAGACAACTCAATCTTCAGATCATCGGTCTCCGCGTTATAATCCTTGAGCTCCGCTTTCGCGAGCATGAGGTGCTTTTCAAACGTACGGAGTGACAACGTTCTGCCGATAAGAGAATCAATATCTTTCTTTTTTACATCTATCGTAGGCATAGAAAAATCCCAAATTCATAATCGGTGAAAACTGGTCAAAG
This sequence comes from Nitrospirota bacterium, assembly GCA_963663225.1. Taxonomy (GTDB): domain Bacteria; phylum Nitrospirota; class UBA9217; order UBA9217; family UBA9217; genus JBAZLV01. The sequence goes on from OY760142.1 coordinate 3,006,118, forward strand.
CCGGAGACACCGTGGTTCAAAAAACAGCAATTGAAGGTCTCATTATGGTACAATTTTTATTTATCCAGACGGATTTTTTTTGTCCTTATGAAATCCAAATCGCGGGAGAATAAATCGCGTATGTCCTGAATTTCCAGCGCGATCATGGCCATGCGGTCAAGTCCAAGACCCCATGCAATCACCGGCACGTCAACGCCAAGCGGCAGCGTGACTTCCGGACGGAAAATTCCAGCCCCCCCAAGTTCCATCCAGCCGAGTTTCGGATGTTTTACGTGCAGTTCCACCGAGGGCTCGGTAAATGGGAAATAAGCAGGCCGGAACTGGAACTCTGCCGCTTTTGCGATCTCCTGTCCAAACAGTTTTAACAGTCCAAGGAGAGTTTTGAAATTGATATCCCTGCCGAGAACAATACCCTCAACCTGATAAAAATCAGGGGCATGCGTTGCATCAACAGCATCGTAGCGGAAACAACGGGCAATAGAAAAATATTTGCCGGGAATTTTGGGACCTGATGCCAGGGTGCGGGCAGAAACCGCCGTTCCCTGGCTTCTGAGTATGAGCCGTTTTGCACGTTCAAGATCAAAAGAATACTTCCAGCCTGTTGAGCCGGTTTTGCCGCCGTTCTTGTGGGCAGCAGCGACCTGTCTGCCAAAGGGCGCTTCAATCTGCATGGCTGCAGCGGGATCTTTTACAAAATAAACATCATGGATGTTGCGGGCCGGATGGAATTGCGGCATGAACAATGCGTCCATGTCCCAGAATTCGTTTTCCACGAGCGGCCCGCGCATTTCTTCAAATCCCATGCCGATAAACTTATATTTAACAAAATCGAGAAATTCTTTATAAGGATGTTTCCTGCCGATGCTTTGCCGGGGCGGATTCAGGGCAATGTTATACGCACGAAACTTTTTGTCTTTCCACGTGCCCTGTCTCAGCATTTCCTGAGTGAGGATTGAAGCCTCTTCCACGGCTACTCCGCGATTTTTCATCAGCCCGAGTAATTCTCTGCCGTCAGGAGTAAGTGTGTAAGCGCGATTCTTTTTTTCTGTTATACGGAAAATACCTTTTGACTTTCCCCGCTTATGAAAGTTATCGCGGATGATGGACTGTTCCTGTTCAGGGAAATCGGACAATAACAGCGAATCGTCCCCTGTTTTCTGAATTATTGATTGGAGCAGTTCATGCTGGCTGGATTTTTCCGGCTGGTCGAATTCAAGGACACCGCCCTGAACAATGCGAATAATGCTGTTTGATTTCAGAAGGCCGGTGGCAGAACTGATCTCGGAAGGGTCCATGTTCCAGGATTGGATCATATCCTTGACGGTGAATTGTTTCCCTTCGCGAAGCGCCGTAATAATGCGCATTTCCGGAGTGCCTTTTTGGCAGTAGTCCCTGCCTGCTTCTGTAAGGGAGACAAGAGACGTGACCGATTCGTCTTTTACATCCAAAAAACCTTTGGATTGAAGCCATCCTGACGCCATATCCAGACGGGATTCATCGAGTCCTGATATCTGCAGAATTTCAGAGGCAGGAAGGGAATCTTTGTCAATGAAACAAAACAGTACTTTGTTTTCGAGTGGATGGAGGCTTTCTATTAATTTTTCTCTATCTATCGGTGCCATAATACGATGCGGCCTAGATTACGTCGATTGGATGAAATTGTCAAGAAAAAACAGACTCATGCAGAAAACCATCCGCCTACTCCATCACAACGATGACCGTAAATCCTTCCTTTGCCTTGATTTCTTTCTGAAGTTTTTCTGCAGCTGCTTTGTTGGAAAAACTACCGATTCTTACACGGTGCCACGTACCCTTTCCGGGAACATCTGCGGACACGATGAATGCAGCATAGCCGCGTTGCTTCAGTTTTTTCACATCGGCATCCGCAAGTTCTTTTTCCTGATATGATGCAAGCTGAAGCGTATATTTGATTCTTACGGATGAAGACGACGGTTGAACTGCTTCTTTTTTAACCTGGACCTGGGAGGGCTTGTTCGTCGCCTGATTCTGTTGTTTTGCCGTTGGTTCGACAACTGGTTGTTTTTTTTCAGTTTTAGTTTCGTCGTGTGCAGGGGCAGGCTTTAGATTAATTGAAACGGTTTTGTCATTTTTGTCGGTCAACGTTTTATAAAAGGTGAATTCTTCCTTTGCGGGTAGATTTTTTGAAACGATGTCCGGGAGAGGCGGAAGAATTTCATTTTGTGCACCGGTTTTACTCTGGTATTTGCCGACATAATATCCCAGAAAAAAGAAGCCAGCCATTAATGCCACAATAATCGGCAGCATAAAAAGCTTGAATATGATTCCCCCTCGTTCATTACCCATTACAATTTTCCTTTCATAAGACGGTATGGCTTCATCAGAAAATAAACATCGCATCGCCATAGCTGTAAAAACGATATTGTTCTTTCACAGCGGTCCTGTATGCGGAGAGAATCTTCTCCCTGCCGGCAAACGCTGAAACAAGCATAAGAAGCGTTGATTTCGGCAAATGAAAGTTGGTAATTAACCCATTGATTATTTGAAAACGATAACCTGGATAAATAAAAAGCACTGATTGCCCCTCTCCATGACAGACCATTCCATTTTCCAAGGCGGCAGTTTCCAGGGTCCGGACACAGGTAGTGCCTACCGCAATCACGCGTCTTCCTTCCCGACGCGCATTGTTTATGCGATCCGCAGCATTCTCTGAAATAGTATAATATTCGGGAAGCATCTGGTGCTTCGATATTTCTTCAACCCGAACTGGTTGAAACGTACCGGGGCCGACATGAAGGGTAATGGTAATAATCTCAACGCCGCGCAGACTGAGTTGACTGAGCAGTTCCTGAGTAAAATGCAACCCCGCAGTGGGGGCCGCCACAGCACCCTCTTGAGAAGCATAGACAGTCTGATAGCGGTCACGGTCTTCTTCAGTTGGATTGCGCTTTATATAGGGAGGCAGAGGAACTTTGCCGATAGCGTGCAGTTTTTCATTGATATTATCAACACCGGAAAAGCGAACAACCCACGTATCATCAGTTCCCTTTTCTACAACGTCTGCTTCTATTCCTGCGTCAAGGTGCAGTCTTCTTCCAATCCTTACTCCGCCTTTTACGAGTGCGCTCCAAAGATTCCGTTCCTGCTCAGCAATCAGAAAGATTTCAGCCTTGCCGCCGCCTGTTTTTTTTGCCGGTAATCTGCACGGGAACACCTTTGTATCGTTCAATACCAGTACATCGCCCGGAGCAAGATGATCTTTAATATCCGAGAAGAACGTATGTCTTATTTCATCCGTCTTGTGATTAAAGAGCATAAGACGGGAACGATCACGGCATAAAGAAGGTTTCTGCGCAATCAATGATTCGGGAAGGTGAAAAACAAAATCCGACAATCTCAACTGTTCTGTCATCGGTACGGTCACGGCTGGATATTACCACATCGGAGTGTTGCGATAAAGAAAAAAGAGGCCTGCGAGTGAAGAGTCCCGCAACTATCGATTCAATGAGCAAGAAACAGAGGCATCATTCGAGAGATAGTTTCCAGCCTTTTTGGAATTCATCATAGGAACGCATGGTGGCCGTGTTTATGGCAGACCCGATATCGGCACCACGGCCAAGTTCTTCCAGCACCGTTTTCACGCGATAAAGCCCACATGCGTCAACCATATAACTGACCGCTGAAAGGCTGTATAAATAGGCAAATTTTGCCTGATTGGTTTCCATCCCTATAAAGGACCCTTCAAGATAAAAAAGAGGGGGAAGTTTCCCCATTTGGGCGATCCTTTTCAGGAGCGCCTTCTGTTGTGCGCTAATCTCTCTTCCTTCAAAATATTGAGCTAAACCTTCGTTCAACCATGTTGGCACCCGGGTTGTAATGGTCCGTATGACTGCGTGCGTGTATTCATGATACAGAATCTTCCTGAGTCCAGGCGTTTCCTGATCTATGCCACCGATCGGAATCCGGATTTTACCGTCGAATAAGGCACCCGCCCAGCCGGGTGCATCTGTTACTTCCTGAAACTGTTCGTTGGAGTACAGAATCACCTGGACGTCTTTATTCGGATAATAAGAAAGGCCCCTGCCCACCTCACCGTAAGCATCCTCGAGAATTCTGACGACGATTTTTCCGGCTTCAATTTTCTCCCTGCCTTCGTACTTTACCAGAAAATGGCTCGTGACATCACGGTTGAAATCCTTTTCTGTTTTATGTTCTTTCTGAATGCGTTCCAGTCTCGCGCGCAAGGCAGTAGCGGCAGGATTCAATTCGACGGCTTTTCCCCAGTATTCTATGGCTTTTTCGAAGTCGTCTTTCCGGTAATATATTTCTCCAAGAAGTGAGTATGCGTCCGAGGATTTTGGATTCAGTTCGATGACATTTTTCAACTCCCGTTCTGCGTTTTCATCTTCCCGCAGAAAAAAGAAGGCTGTTCCAAAACCGAGATGGGCCTCAAAAGATGAATTATTTTGTCGGACCGCTTGTTCGAAGACATCCCGTGCGGTCTGATAGTCCCCTGTTTTTAGTCTGTCCTTTCCTGTTTTCAAGAGCTGCGCATATGCATTTTGATCAGGGGCCTGTGCAAAAGCCGTCATGCCCAACACGGTAAAAATCAGTGCCACAAGAAAAGTCAGCCTTCGTCTTCGGGAGCGCATGGATTATCTCCTGTTATACCAAGATATAAAGCGGTCGAATGACCGATCGAACGTTCTTTCTATCTCCGGAGGAAAAGCGCACGCTGGAAGTCCCTGGGACTGAAGGTGGTATTGAAGGCACGCGCAACAATTCCCTTTGCGAGAGCATGGTTCGTATGTACAAGTACATTTCTTTTTGTTTTCATCCGTTTTACACTGCATAAAACCTCCAGGAAAAATCGGTTAATCTCCGACTACTTTGACGAGGATGCTGCGGTCACGGGGTCCGTCGAATTCACAAAAAAAGACGGCTTGCCATGTACCGAGAACAAGTTTGGCGTCTGCAACCATAAGCGTCATGGATGCGCCAATGATGCTTGATTTTATGTGAGCTGCGGAGTTTCCTTCAAAATGAGCATACTTGTCATCAAAAGGAATAACTTTATTCAATTCCTTAACAATGTCATGCGGCACATTTCTGTCGGAGTTCTCATTGATGGTGACAGCAGCTGTTGTATGAGGAACAAACAGGGAGCAGAGCCCAGAGCGAACACCGGTTTCTAAGACTACCTTTTCAACCATCTGCGTGATATCAATGAATTCAGTTCTTGAATTCGTCTTCACCCGCAACTGCACAATCATTGCTGACGCCCTCCGGCCACATATTCATCTTGTGCGTCAATTCCCATGTCCTCCCTTCCCCGAGCTCTCTTTTCTTCAGTGATCGGGTAAATGATGTGTGTAATAAGGGAATTAACGCGTCCAAGATGCCCAATAAGGTCAAGGTGAATGTGGCTTGTTTCGATTGACTCCCGAAAGCCCTTCCTGAGCCGGTCAAGATGCGCCTGGACCAGCTCCCGTCCCATATCACCCAAATCTTCCTTATTTCTGAGAACACGGTCCGCAAGATCTCGATCGTTGGTGGCAAATGCCGAAATGGCAGTGTCGAAGTTTTCCAAAATTTTGGTATGAAACCGGATAATCTCCTCCATGCCTTCTTTCGAGAAAACAAGTCCCTTGTCAATGCGTTTAAGCGCCAGGTGCATAATATTTCTGTCGATAATATCGCCAATAATTTCAAGATTACGAGAAATCTCCAGAACGACAACAGTCCGTCTCGACTGTGAATCGGTAAGGTTTGAAGAAGAAAGCCGTGTCAGATAAAGCCGGATATGACGGTCGAGAATATCAACAAGATTGTCCTTATTTTTTATTCCGGTTATGAGGGATTGATCGTCGTTTTGAAAAACCTTCACTGAATCAACGAGCATCTCCCGCACGATATCCGATGCACGGAGAGCTTCGCGCGTGGCTTGTCCCAAGGCGAGTGAAGGCGTTCCGAGTACGTGATCATCCAGATAAAGAGGGCCGAACTTTTTTTCTTCAGCATTTTCAGGAACAAGTTTTATGATAAGCTGTGCAAAAAAACCGGTAAACGGCAGAAAAATCACCGCCATGATGGCGTTGAACAAAGTGTGAACGTTCGCGATCTGGCGGGAAACATCCGGCGTAGTGGCAAGAACCATGTCCTGAAAGATGCCCAGAAAGGGAAGAAACAGCAGCATTGCGGTGATTTTAAAAGCAACATGCACCCAGGCGACGCGACGGGCCTCTACGGGCGAGCGCAGGCTCGCAAGCAGTGCGGTTGCGCAGGTGCCTATGTTGGCGCCGAGCACAATATAGACCGCGGTATGAAACGGTATCAGACCGCTTTCTGCAAGCACCAGCGCGAGACCGATGGTGGCAGCACTGCTGTGAATCAGGGCGGTTAACACAACAGAAAGCGCAATAGCGAGAAACGGAGTGGCTGTGAGGACGATAAACACCTGCTGAAATAACATATTGTTATTCAGCGGTGTCATCGCATCAATCATTATTTTGAGGGAAAGGAAAACGAAACCGAAACCGAGGATGCTTTGTCCGATGTTTTTAAAAAGAATTCTTTTGGCAAACAAAAAAAGCGTTAAACCGATTCCGATAAAAAGCACGGCATAGTCATACACATGAAAAGCGATGAGCTGAACCGTGAGGGTGGCGCCGATATCTGCTCCGAGAATGACCGCCAGCGTTTGGCGAAACGTCATAAGACCGGCGCTCACAAAACCGATGAGCATGACTGATGTTGCACTGCTTGACTGGACGAGTCCGGTGATAAAAGCACCGCCGCCGACAGCGAGAAGTTTGCTGCTGGTAAGAGAACGAAGAAGAGAGCGGATTTTCGAACCGGCCACATACTGGAGACCGTCGTTGAGAAGCTTGATGCCGTAAAGCAGAAGAAGCAGGCCGCCAAAGAGGCTGATAAGTATCATGCACTACTATGCCTATTTTTGAGGCATTCGTCAACGAAAAATTTCATACGCCGACGAAGACAAAAAAAAGGACCGGCTTTTCAACCGACGGCCCTTGCAGTGCAGCAACCAGGAAAGAAAAATTACATATTCGTGACCGTTCTTTCCTGTATCCAGTGTACGAATGCCTGTACGCCGTCTCCCGTTCTGCAGGACAATTCAAAAACTGGAGCTTTTTGATTCACTGCCCTGACCCCTTTATAGAAGCTGTCCTTATCAAAATCTATATAAGGCATTAAATCTGATTTATTCAGGACTATAACATCCGCTACCATAAACATCGTGGTGTATTTATAAGGTTTATCATGCCCCTCGGGAACACTTGCAATCACCAGCTTAAGCGACTCTCCTAGGTCAAATGTGGAAGGACACACAAGGTTTCCGACATTCTCAATAAGCAAAATTGAGTTCCTTTTCAAATCGAGATTTTTAACGACCGTCTTGATCATATTCGCATCAAGATGGCATCCGCCGCTTGTATTAATCTGTTGCACCGGGATTCCCAGTTTATCGATTGTTTCTGCGTCTATACTGGACGCAATGTCTCCTTCGATAACGCCAAAACCGATTTTCGATCCTAACGCCTTAATCAGCTGGAGAATAACGCTGGTTTTTCCTGAGCCGGGCGAGGCCATTACGTTAATCGCTGTAATCCCGTGTTTCTTGAAATACGTTCTGTTTTCATCAGCAAGCTTATCGTTTGCCTGCATGATGTTTTTCATGACTTTAATTTCCATAATTGATCATGCCCCTTGGAGTTCATATCTACAAATCACAGTGCCGCAGCCTGAAACAGCTAAAACTAGCGACGAACAGAACGATTTATTCAACATCAATGCTTTCAATATAAAACTCTTTTCCTACACCCGTAGGAAGGCCGAACCCTCCGCACAGCGGACAGTCAAAGCCACGCGGCGGCTTCTCGAATTCATGCCCGCAGTTCTTGCACAAAAATCTGGAGGCGATTCTTTTAAACGTGAGTTTGGCACCTTGTGTAATTGTGCCTTCACTCATGATATCGAAGTACATCTGAACCGATTCATCAAGAATCGTGGATAAATCCCCGATCACCAGTCTGATCTCAGTCACCTTTTTCGCGCCGGCCTTATTTGCCTCCTGCAAAACCAGTTCAATCAAACCTTGTGTAACTGCGTACTCATGCATAATAAACGATCCTTTAAAGCCTTGCCGGCAGCGTTGTTTCCGAAAAAGTCTTGCAAAGTAACAGGACAGTAGACGGTGTGAAATTTAAAGCGTTGGTGAATAGCTCCCTAAAACATACAGGCGAGGATAAATGTCCTCGCCTGTATGCAAGTTGGAACAGTATTGCCGGAACAGCTATTCTGCAGGTTTTGCAGGTGCCGCCGGTTTGGGAGGACCGATGCGTTTTACTTTCTCCCGGGTAAAGACTCCCGGCAAGTGAGCTTCATCCATCTTCAAGCAATCTTTCGGACAAACCTCAACGCACACATTACAGACAATGCATTTCAGACGGTTGAGCTCCCATGAACGCTCCACCTTATTGACCGTAATCGCATTTGCAGGACATCTTTTTTCGCATATACTGCAGAAAATGCAGGTATTGATATTGATCTCGCCGAGCGCTCCCCGTGTATCTTTCATGGGGGGCCTTTTTTCATACGGATACATCCTTGTCGCCGGCTTTGAGGCAACATTTTTTAATACGTTTCCCAAGAAATCAAACATGTTATTCTCCTACCTTTCCGTGCAGCTTATGCAAGGATCAATCGTTAATAGCAGCACCGGGACATCTGCGAGATAACTGCCAGGAATCATTTTTAAAAGCGTCGGGATGTTAGCGAATGTCGGAGTTCTTACCCGCAGCCTGTCAAGATTCTTCGTGCCGTTGCCTTTAATGTAGTAGAGAACTTCTCCACGGGGCTGTTCGACGCGGGATATGACCTCTCCCGTCGGATTTCCCTTCACCGGAACCGCAAAGTCACCTGAAGGGATTTTTTGAATGGCAACCTTGATGAGGCGGATGCACTCAAAGACTTCTTTAAAGCGTACGGCAGTCCTGGCCCAGCTGTCGCCGTCTTTCTCAACGACCATCTGGAAATCAAGGTCGCCGTAGGCTGCGTAGCCCAGCGTCCTGAGGTCCTGTGCAATTCCGCTTGCGCGGCCCATCGGACCAACTGCGCCGAAGGCGTATGCCTCTGCGGTAGTTAAAGTTCCTACACCGCACAGTCTGTGCTTGACAGTGTAATCGTTCAGGAAGGCGCCTTCCATGACTTTCATGTCGGCATACACATCGTCAACGACCTTGACGATTTTAGCCATCTGCTCGGCCGTCAAGTCTCTCCGCGTTCCGCCGACGGTATTAATGGAGATAACGACACGCGCTCCGGCAGTCTCCTCCATGATATCCATGACCTTCTCGCGGTCGCGCCAGCACTGCATGAACAGGCTTTCAAAACCAAACGCATCAGCAAGAAGACCAAGCCATAAAAGGTGGCTGTGGATGCGATGAAGCTCCGCCCAGATGACTCTGAGATACTTCGCCCGTTTGGGAATTTCGACATTCATCAGGGTTTCTATGCCCTGAACATAGGCCTGTGCATGCATGACGCTGCAAATACCGCAGATTCTTTCAACGAGAAACGTGTTCTGTGTAAAATCCTTTACTTCTGCAAGTTTTTCCAGTCCGCGGTGAACGTATCCGAGGGCCGGAATTGCCTCTACCACCTTTTCGTCCTCCATCACAAGCTTGAGATGAAGGGGTTCCGGCAAAACTGGATGCTGCGGTCCGAATGGTATAGTAGTTTTGTTGTTCATTTTATTTTTCACCCTTCTGTACAATGGAGATCTTGGACTGAGGATTCTTCAGTTCCTCCGGCGTCAGAAGAAAATGTCCGCCGTAATCAATGGCCATACCGGTAACGTTCAGGCCAAATAATTCTTTCATTTCATTTTCGATAAGCACCGCACACAAATATACCGATGAGATGCTGGGGATATCCTCTCCCCGTTGTGCCTTGATGCGGAGATTCTTGAGTTGCGTATCCTTGTCAAAATGATACAGTACGTCGAGATTCCCCTCTCCCAGGTCGACACAGGTCGCCGTTACAAGCCGATAATTCTGGCTGAGCATTTTTTGTGTCTCGCTGAGAAGCTGGGCTTTGGAAATTTCCGTTACATTGTCTATCATACCGCCTCCTTAAATTACGCGCTGGCCTTTGCTTCTCAAGCGATAGCTGCTTTGCGTTCTTTAATTTTTTTCTTCATTTGCTGAGCTTTTTCTTCCATTTTTCCCAGTGCTGCAACCACTCCGTCGATAAGAGCTTCCGGTCTCGGAGGGCAGCCCGGAACATAAGCATCAACCGGCACGACCTTATCTACGCCGCCTACCACATTATAACATTCTGCAAAAATACCGCCCGTACCGCCGCAAGCGCCGATGGCAACAACAGCCTTCGGCTCCGGCATCTGATCATACAGGTTTTTTATGATTCTCGCAGTTCTATTGTTTACCGATCCCGTCACCAGCATCACGTCTGCATGCTTGGGATTTCCTACGTTCACAATTCCAAAACGCTCCAGGTCGTATACAGGAGTCAAAGCGGCTACCACCTCAATGTCGCATCCGTTGCACGCGGTGCAATTGACATGTATGACCCAGGGAGATTTAATTCTTGATTTGCTTATAATTCCCATTTTTCGTCACCGTCCTTATGCTTTCAGATAGAGCCAAATGATATTAACTCCGGCAGACCCGATGCCCACCAAATAGGTTGCCTTCACCATCCACTGCCATGTCATGCGGGCGCAGATATTGTCGATGATAAGCTCGATGAAATACGCACCCAGCGCGATCAGGATTCCCACCCACAGCGGATTTGCGAAAAACAATGCAATGATACCCAGCAGAATGACCAGATCATACCAGTGTGTCAACTCGATGAGGGCCAGCTGGGGTCCTGAAAATTCGGTGGTCAGTCCCTTGATCAATTCCTGATGTCCGTGATGCGAAGTCGAAAAATCGAACGGAGACTTGCGCAACTTGATGGTCAGGACATACAGGAAGGCGAAAAATACCAGCGGCAGGCTGAACAACAATGGCGTATTGAGCGTGAATACACTCTCAATCATGAAGCTCTTCGTGATCATATAGATGCCGATGACCATAAGAAGAAGAACCGGTTCATATGCCAGCATCTGTATGATCTCTCTCTGGGCGCCGACTTTGCTATAAGGCGAGCGTACGCTCATGGCGCCGATAATAAGTGACACAGTGGAAAAAGCGAGCACGAAAATCAGCACCAGCAGATCCTGTTTCAGCACCAGCAGTACGAGGCTGGCAATGGCAAACAGGAGATGCGCCCATACGTAAACAATCTGTGTCTGGTTTACCGCAATGTTCTCCTTGCCCAACAGTTTGAAAAAGTCATAAAACGGCTGCAGGATCGGTGGTCCGAACCGGTTTTGGAACCGGGCAGTCAATCTCCGGTCGATACCGGACAGCAAACCACCAATAATCGGTGCAGCAACGATAGCTATAACGGCAATAAGTATATTGTTTGTCATCTCAGCACCACCCCGAACATTAACAGAATTATTGCAAGTGCAGTCAGGTTCATTACGAGGGTAAGCTTGTCTTCCCCGAAATATCCCTGGAAATAGTAGTTGCGGACGATCACATCAGCGGGTTTTTCACCAGGGCCGGTAAATTGAAGGCCCCGGATGTCCGCATCGACATTTTCACCGCACAAATACGGTGTTCTCACTTCATCCAGGCGTGTTCTCCTCAGGTAGAACAGTATTGCGACAAGAAGCACACCAAGAATAACAAAGACCGACAGAACGGCAAAACCGCCGACGATATTGCCATTCCAGGCCTGGAGCCAAATGCCGCCGTCTTGGCCGCCAAGGAGGATGACTTTATCGGCAAGATGAAATGCCTTCAACTGCGGGTCGATCAGCATGTTGTACATGGGGGCAATGCCTATACAAACGACGAAGACTCCGATCAAAAGCAGTGCCAAGGAAATAGAAATTGATTTCGCAATCTTCTCCATTTTGTAGCTGGGCTTATAAGACATGGTAAGCACGATCCCGATCCACTTGACCCAGAACACGACGGTAAATGCAGCCCCGAGGACGATCAGGAACAGAACGAGGGGAAGATTAACTGCCGCCTCAATTGCAAGCCATTTGGTGATCATGACGCCGAACGGCGGAAGCAGCATGGAGACCGCACCGATGACCATGATGATGGTCGTGTACGGCATTTTCTTCATGACGCCCTGCATGTCTTCAATGTTCCGGCTCCCGATCCCCTGCTCAACAGTACCGACGCAGAGGAACAGCAGACCTTTGGATACGCCGTGGAAGATTATCAAAAGGATTGCGGCACCAAGAGCAATATAGTTGCCGATCCCGGCACAGCAAATGATCAGACCGAGGTTCGCGATGGTCGAATACGCAAGGACCCGCTTGGCGTTGCTCTGGCTGATGGCGATTGCCGAGCCGGCCATGAAGGTGAAGGCCCCTGCTATTGCCACGATGTTGCCGAGCATGGTTCCGATATATGCCGGAGCAAAGCGAACGACGAGATAGACGCCGGCTTTAACCATGGTGCTGGAGTGGAGCAACGCGGAGACCGGCGTGGGAGCGACCATTGCGCCGAGCAGCCAGCTCTGGAACGGGAACTGAGCCGACTTCGTAAAGCCAGCAAAGCACAACAGGCCGATTGCCACCGGGAACAGACCTACGAACTCACCCGCGACAGGCGCCTTGGCAAGGTCCTCCACGGACAGGGTCCCCTTGGTATAGTAGATGATGATAATGGCAGCAATGAAAGCCACACCGCCCGTCAAGTTCATCCAAACTGCCCGGATGGCGTTCTTGATGGAAATTTCATTTTCATCATGCATGATCAGGAGGAACGAACACAGGGTGGTTATTTCCCAGAAGAAGTACATCCAGGAAAGATTGTTCGTCATGACAAGAGCGTTCATCGCTCCGAGGAAGCCGACAAGAACCATGAAGAACCTCGGCTGCTTTGTCTTTTCCAAATGGAGATGATGTTCGTGCTCTTTCATGTAGCCAATGGCAAACACGCTGATGATTGGTCCGACGATTGAAATGAGCAGGATCAAAACGAGAGATAAGTAGTCGATCAAAAATGCGGTTGCCGGTTCTGCTGGATGCATAAAGAACTCAAAAATAATAACCGGAATCAACTGCAGCGTCGTAAGCGTTATGATAAGCGGTTTTTTCAGCTTAAAGCCGTAATAACCGATAACGCCCAAGAGCAACACATCCAAATACTTGATGATTTCGCCGACATTAAAAGGCAAGGCATGTTCATCAATTCTGATGCTTCCATTGGAAGCCATCAAGAGCCTCGTAAATTCCCAGGCGACATAAAACAGCACCAGGGTATTTACTACGACGACAAAATTGCGCACGGCACTATTACGTATCACGTAACAGATCGCAGCGCTGAAAGCCGGCAACAGCGTGGCTAATGCCAATAGAACCAATACATAACTGTCCACTTTCTGCTCCTTTCAAACAACCGTATTCTAAATTTCTGAAAAAAATTTAGGTAATTTAATAATGCGGATAACGCCAAGTCATGGTACCGCCCTGCTCAAAACTCGATAACATCACCTCCCCCTCGGTGAAACCCGCAAGACTCTCTTTTTATTTGAACAAATCGACGTATAATATGAAATTCCACAAAGGTTGTCAAGAATAAAAACCCCTTCCAGACCGCGCCGTTGAACATTCGGAATGCTTCGAGCGTTTCTCCAGATAAAATAGACTCTTGCCCCGCATTATCGTCTTTGCAATGTAATGTGTAATGAATGAAAGCAAAAAAGTATTTATCGAAAATTCTAGGCCAGCAAGGAGTGTGCCAGTGTAGAAAAAATTTATAGTATTTGATTTACAAGATATTTATGCAAGGAGTGCGACAAATGCGTATATAACAAAAATTATAACTATAACTTTTCAGTATAAATTTTGTCCGCTTCATAGTGGCGTGCATTTGTGAAGAGAATACCAGCAGGTCTGCGGCCAAATCATAATAGTAAAGTTACAGGCAGGCAAGCTAAGAGTGTCTGGATAGATCGTATATAATAAAAAAAATTTAATTCTCGTGCCCTGTCTTTCTTTTTACAAAATCCACTTCCTCTTCCCGGTTTTTAATAAGCCCGTCCAATTTTGCATCCAGCAGTTCTGAAAGTAATTTTTTATAATGAGGCCCGGGGGGAATTCCCATTGCTTTCAGACTGTCTCCGGTAAGTTCAATGCTGACACTGCGAAGGCGCGTAAGATACAGAGAAATATACTTCTTGGCCTGCTCCTGGGTCGCCTTGGCCATCATCAGAAGAATTGTTTCAGGGTCCAGAGGCAATAGAAGGTCGTAGACCCGGCTCGGAGGAATATCCGGATTTTTATAAAAAAGGTAGAGCACTTCACGATAGAGTTTTTTCGATCTTTTTGCTCTAGCCCGTATTTTTGCAGGAATGGAGAGCCGTTCGAGGACTTCTTCCGCCATCGGGTCCTTCATGGGGTCAAGAAAACCGAGAAAATATACGAACCACGCCTCAACCTTCACGTCGAGATAGAGAAGCTTGAACCAGGTAAGAGTGTCTTTGATATTCGCAAAAAGCTGCTCAGTCCCTGTAATTGTTTTCAGGTTCGCGTGAATGAACTTCAGGAGATCGAGGTCTTTCATGCGCTTTAACATTTTCGACGGATCCGCTTCTGAAAGCATGAGGACCAGTTCCGTGTAGAACCGTTCACCGGTCAGCCGATTAAAGAGCTTCATATTCACTGCGGTTTTGATCAGGTTCAGTGTATGCTTGCTGATCCGAAAATCAAACCGCTGCTCGAAACGAATCGCGCGAAGCACGCGAGTCGGGTCCTCCACAAAGGAGAGATTGTGCAACACCCGGATCGTCCGTTCTTTAATGTCGCGCAGGCCGCCGAAGAAATCGATAAGTTCACCATAGTTTTTGCGGTTTAATCTTACTGCGAGCGTGTTGACCGTGAAATCACGCCGGTAGAGGTCTTTCTTGATCGATGAAAGCTCTACGGTTGGAAGGGCCGCGGGCGCTTCATAATATTCAAGCCGCGCTGTCGCAATGTCGAGCTTGAGTCCGTCCGGTAAAACGACAATTGCTGTGCCGAACTTCTGGTGGCTCTTCATGCGGCCCCCGATTTTTTTTACCAGCATTCCCGCGAACGTGATGCCGTCTCCTTCCACGACGATATCAATATCCAGATTCTGCACACGCAGGATCAAGTCCCGTACGATTCCTCCCACCAGATAGACGGGAAAACCGACCTCGTCAGCTACATCCGCAACCGACGCAAGAGCATTATTCACTGCAGGCGGCAGGCGTTCTTCAATAAGCGCTTTAATATGCCTGACAGACTTGAGGGCGGCGTCCTCCGCATCGGGAACATATTCCAGTCTCTGCTCATGAAGAGACCGCAGAAGATCGGTCCGTGTTATAGCGCCCACGAGAGTGCCGGTATGATCAAGCACCGGTATAAATCGCTGGTGTTCCTCGATCATGATTCGTTCAACCTGCCCCATCGGCATTTCAGGCGATGCAACCGGACCTCCGCTGGTCATGAATTCGCCGACTTTTTTCTTTCCCAAACCATGAAACAACGCCTTTTGAACTACTTCCCGCGTTATAATTCCTTCAAATTTATCTCCGTTCAAAACCGGCAATACGTTCACGCTGAAGCGAGTCATTTCTTCACCGGCTTCAATAATCGTACTGATGAAAGGAACGGTCTTGACCGGCGACGTCATGATTTCTTTTGCGAGTTTGCCCGGTTTGACATGGTGCTTGAGAACATCAATAAGCCGTTCTTTTGCCTGCAGATAGGTCATGTCTTTGACTACTGCTGATGCCGCCATGGCATGCCCTCCGCCGCCGAATTCTGCAAGGATTTTCCCTGCGTTCACCTGCGGCGTCCTGCAGCGGCCGATCAGATACGTCTTGTCCGTCATCTGAACCACGAGAAAGAGCACATCCAGGTTTTCGATATCCATCATTTTTTGCGCCAAGTTCGCCAAATCCGGGACAAAATACTGGGTATCTGCCGCCGCCAGTACGACGCGCACACCGCCGATATCGTAACTCGTCGCGGAGGCGACCAGATTGTTCAGAATTGAAATCTGCTCCGGCGTGAGTTCACGAGAGACAAAATCCGAAACGATATTCAGCATGGCGCCTTGCGCAATGAGGGATGCCGCGGCACGGGCGTCGCGCTCCGTCGTTGACAAATAGGTAAGAGAACCCGTTTCTTCATAGATACCGAGAGCGAAGATCGTGGCTTCCAGCGGACTGATCGGAATATTTTTTTCCTGCAAGAGCTCAACCATGATGGTGGTAGTCGCGCCGACCTCGCGCACAACTTCAAAATCTCCCGTGATGTCCCCTGCAGCAGCGGGATGATGGTCATAAATGTGCACCGAAACACCCGGCCGATCCAGAACATCGATGAGTTTTCCCAGTCTCGCAGGAGTGCGGTTATCGACGATAATAAGACGGGAGACGCTGTTTACGTCGACATTTCTGAGGCGTTCAATTTCCATTGCATAAAAGGCCGATTCGAGAAAGAAATCCCGCATGCTTTTTTCTTGGGACCCGGGGAACACCAGTTTGGCGTCAGGATAAAGTTTCTTTGCCGCAACCATGGAGGCAAGGGCGTCAAAATCGGCATTTGTATGGCTGGTGATAATTTCCATGATTTCTTTCGACCGCGCTTTTACGATCCGGCGCGAACAGCAGTGCTATCTCCGCGGGTGATATTTTTCATGTATCTGTTTTAACCGCTCCCGTGAAACATGGGTGTATATCTGTGTTGTGGAAATATCAGCGTGTCCAAGCATGGCTTGCACTGCGCGCAAATCCGCCCCATTGTCAAGCAAATGCGTCGCGAACGAATGACGAAGAGTATGGGGGGTAATGCGCTTCCCGATTCCTGCTTTGTCCGCATAGAATCGTATCCGTTCCCAAAACATCTGTCTGGTTATTCCCCGTCGCATGGAACTGATGAAGATATGTTCGGAAATTTTTCCCCGCAGCAGCGCCGGACGTCCCTGCGCCAAATACTGTTTGACCGCTGCAGCAGCGGTTTCCCCCAAAGGCACGCCCCGCTCCTTCGCCCCTTTGCCCAGAACAATGAGATATCCTCGTTCAAGGTTAATGTCCTTGATGGTGAGCCCTACCAGTTCGCTTACCCGGAGGCCGGTGGCATACAAAAGTTCGAGCATTGCCTTATCTCGCAAGCCGATAGGAGTTGCCGAATCAGGCTGATCCAGAAGCACATCCACGTCCGCGGAGGAAAGTGATTTCGGCAGACGGACCCAACCACGCGGTGCTTCTATATTCACGGTAGGATCCGTGTCCGCCAGTTTATCCAGCAGCAGAAACCTGTGAAAGCCCCTGACCGCCGAGAGGCAACGCGCTGCAGACGGCGTGGCAAGTCCTTCCGAGGACAAGTGAGCCAGAAAAGAACCTATATCGCGGGGCGTGATATCGTCCGGTTTTTTTGTTTTCATAAATACAAAGTATCTCTGCAAATCGCGTTTATATGAATCCACGCTGTTACGCGCAAGTCCCTTTTCAACGGACAGGTATTCAAGATATTTTTTAAACAGAGTTTCTTCCATAACAGAGGCACGGCTGTCAATACCGCCTGAATTGCACAGTTGAATTTATTGTATGTTATTATTAAAAAAAAAGCAAGAAAATCAAGGAGAAAGAGGGGCCGAGGGTTTAATGAAAAAATCTTCAGAAATTATAAAACTTTATTACCAATACCAGTTCACATCATCACTGAAACAAAACTGTATTATAAAAATACATCCTGACCTGGTAAATAAGAGAAAATTTTGTATACTTATAAACAGATTACAAATACATTCAGAATTTAAGGGTGCGCTTCTGTTCAACAACAAGGTGATTGGTTTACCCGTGGACTCATAAATCGTTATTTAGAGGAGAACCTCATGCGAAAAACCATCACCATACAAATACTGATGATTGCCATTTGCATCCTGGCACTTGTGGAATGTGGAAAGACACCAAAAAATGTCGAAGAGTTGTCAAATAAAATCCGGGTAGTCAGCTATTTTTCCACGGGCGAATCAACAATTGCCAAAATAGAGCTCGATGGAGTTTTTGGCTATAACGAGGCCGTATATTTTTTCAGGGCGTCGCAGGAAATGTCAAAGATATTAAAAAAAATGGCTGTGTATTTTCCGCACGACCAGGAGCAGGTGCTTTTTGTACTGAAGGCACAATTTGAAAATCAATCCGGAAAACCGGGGGAAAAAGTCGTGTTGGAAATCCCCTTCTCCATGTCCGAGGTTAAAAAAGTGAAGTTTTACCAGAGCAGCAGCTGGGATTTCCTGAACATATCCGACCAGATTAAATATACTCACCCGGTTGGCCGGAACATCATTCGTTCTTTTTGCAATGAAGAAAAAAATGGAAAATACGCGCAACATTTTTGTCTGTCATCCCTGTAAAGCTGACCGCCGCCTGCACAAGAAACTCGGGACGATCGGATTGAACGATTACAAGAGATGATTGTTGCGCATGCCGTACTCGTTTTTCCCCTCATGCTTCTCTCTTCGTATAATATACTCTTGCTATCTGTAATGCCCTGTTGTATCATCAGCGACATACGAAAGGGATTTTTTTGCCGCCGAAAAAGAAAATACTGCTCGTCCATCCTCTGGGAGAAAACGCGACACCGGGCTCACAAAACATCACCCGTGTCGTAAACATCATGCCTCCTCTGGGTCTGCTGTCGCTTGCAGCCTGGCTGGATCAGTACGGACATCAGGCCCATATTCATGACTGCTATGCATTTCCCGGCCTGGATGAGAAAATCTTTTCCTACCTGAAAGAACAGCAGCCCGAGTTTGCCGGATTTTCCACAACCACGTCCAGTTTTCTGGACGGCATCCGCCTGGCAAAAAGAATCAAAGAAGTTCTCCCCGGGATAAAAATTATCTTCGGCGGCGTTCATATGTCCGCACTGCGCGAACGGCTGCTTCGCGATTTTCCCGTCATTGATTATGGAGTGGTCGGCGAAGGAGAAGAGACCCTTCGGGAACTCGTAGAAGCAAATTCCGAAAAGCTGGGCACAATTGAAGGACTCATTTATCGTAAAAACAGTGATGTCATCTTTACCGGATATCGTAAAAAGCTCCTCGTCATGGACACCTTGCCGTTTCCGGCGTATGAAAAGCTGCACGGTTTTCCAAGCAACTATCTTCTGCCCATATTCAGCTATCCCAAGTCGCCGAATACGACGGTCATCACGAGTCGCGGCTGTCCCTATACCTGTTCGTATTGCGACCGTTCGGTATTTCGTCGCACCTACCGGTACAATTCGCCGGAATACATGGTGAAGTATCTGTTGCATCTGCAGGAGCGTTTCAACATAAAACATGTCAATATTTATGATGATACCTTCACTTTAAATCGAGACCGCGTAATGAAGTTCTGCGAACTAAAAATCAAATCCGGGCTTAAAAAAATGACCTTCAATTGCGCCGCCCGAACAGAGCAGCTTGATTTCGAGATGCTCACCATAATGAAAAAGGCAGGTTGCTGGATGATCAGCCTCGGCATTGAGACCGGGGACCCTGAGCTGCTCAACAAACACCGTTCGTACCTGCCCTCCAGCAGGATGGAACATCCGCTCGAAAATATCCGGGAGATGGTCTCGCTCATTAAAAATGCGGGCATCCGTGTCAAAGGATTGTTCATGCTGGGTCTGCCGGGAGAGACCGAAGAGAGCGTCAAAAAGAGCATGGAATATGTCTTCAGTCTTCCTCTGGATGACTTCAATCTCTCGAAACTGACACCCTTTCCCGGCGCGCCTATGTATTGTGACATCCGAGAATACGGAACTTTTGACGAGGACTGGGAGCAGATGAACGCCTTGAATTTTATGTTTGTGCCGAAGGGATTTACCAGAGAACGCATGGAAGTTCTGCACCGGGAGTTCTATCGCCGATATTTCTGCAGACCGGAAACGCTGTTGAATTATATAAAGATGGCATGGACATCTCCGGACAGCTGGAAGCGTTTTTGGCTGAATTTGCCGACCTTCGTGCGTTTCGCGCAGGGGCGGGGGAAATAGCTTCATGCCGTTTAACAGCTCGGCACATCAAAATTTCGGTTCAATTCTGAAAGAAAACGCCCCCAGCCCTTCACGAGAAGCGCCGAGCAGAACCTTACCTTCCGCGAATTTCGGCTATTTTATCACTCGTCAATCCTAACCAGTCTAAAAAACTTTGGTGCCTTTCCGGGTTTTCCTTCTCGAACAGATTATGCCATTTCAGCATCGCCGCATCATCAAGGCCGATCGTTCGGAACCGATTAATCCATTCTTCTACCGTTACCCTATTTTTCATTTTCCCTCTTTTTCTTCTTCTCTTTTATTTTCGTCATGACCATGACAACAATACAACAACGTATGAAGGAGTAGATGAGTCAAGAGAAAATTGAAAATCACCAGAAAAAAATCTTGGCTTTTTTGCGTTCTGTATTACATTTTTTTTATTATTTGAAAGAAGAATTTAAGGGCATATACGTCGGTTAACAATTTTTAAAGTTGCTTGTTATTGTATGAAGGTATGAAATCACTTCTGTTCCATGGCTTCATGCACCTTGACGGCAAGATCATGCTTTGAAAATGGTTTTTGAAGAAATATAACATCCGCATCCAATACTCCGTGGTGCGCAATGACATTGGCCGTATACCCGGAAGTAAACAGGCATCGTAAGTCCGGAATGATTTCGATCAGTTTCCTTGCCAAATCTCGTCCGTTCATCTCCGGCATGATTACATCTGTTATCAGCAACCGTATCTCGTCGGCGTGAGCTCTCGTGTGAAGGATCGCTTCTCCCGGAGTCTTGGCACTCAACACCCTGTATCCCAGCTCTTCCAGCATCAAACGATTTACATTCAGAATCAATGTCTCATCTTCCACCAACAAAACCATCTCTCCACTGCCTTTTGGTATATCTGTCATAGCTGCATCTATCGGCTCAGGGACGCCCTCAAGGACTCTAGGCAAATAAATCTTAAATATGGAACCCTTTCCGGGCTCACTATAAACGTTTATGAATCCTTTGTTTTGCCGGACAATACCATACACTGTTGCCAATCCAAGTCCGGAACCCTTTCCACTCTCCTTTGTGGTAAAAAACGGTTCAAAGATATGATCTATGATCTTCTTGTCTATTCCACGGCCGTCATCGCTCACGGCCAGCATGACATAACCTCCCGACAGGTAACCCGAATGAAGGGAGCAATACGTTTCATCGAAGAGAACATTCCTGGTTTCTATGGTAATTTTTCCGACTCCGGTGATGGCATCCCGGGCATTCACACAAAGATTCGCTAGTATCTGGTCAATTTGGGAGGGATCTATTTTAACCAGCCAGAGCCCCTCGCTCGGACGCCACACAAAATCAATATCCTCACCTATCAATCGTTGCAACATTTTAAACATGCCGGCCACTGTGTCGTTTAAATCTAACGTCTTAGGCGCTACGGTTTGCTTGCGAGCGAACGCCAAAAGTTGTCGGGTGAGTTCAGCAGAACGACGGGCAGCCTGCTCAATTGCCGCGAGGTCATTATGTATCGGATCTGAAGGCGGACATCGCATCATCGCCATTTCCGCATGCCCCAGAATTGCGGTCAACATGTTATTGAAATCATGGGCCACACCACCTGCCAGCAGGCCCACCGATTCCATTTTCTGGGCCTGGCTAAGCTGCCGCTGCAACGCTCCCCGTTCCTCCTCCGCCTGTTTGTGCAGAGTGATGTCCTCCGATATCCCCAGGAGATATTTAGGATTGCCGTCCTTGTCCATGATAGGGATTTTTTTTGTATGAAGAATTCGCCTGCCGGTCTTCGTGTCTACAGTTTCCTCGGGCATATCAAAGAGCCGTCCTGTTTCTAATACCTTCCTGTCCTGTCTCGTAAATAAATCTGCCTGCTCCTTCGGGAAAAAATCGTAGTCATTCCTGCCAATGAGGTCATCTCGGTTATATCCCAGCAACTCTTCTCCGGCTTTATTGAATCGAACAAAATTTAAATTTACAGCATCTTTTAAGAAAATCATGTTCGGCAGGTTTTCAATGATCGACTCCAGAAACTCTTCGCTCTCTCTCAGTGTTTCCTCGGCCCGTTTACGTTCAGTGATATCTATTCCAACCCCCAATAAATACGAAGCTTCCTGAAAAACCAGTTTATTTCCCGTCAAGAGGAATGGAATAAGCCTGCCTTCTTTCGTCAGGAGTGGCGATTCAATGATATTTTCACCTTTTTCCATCACCAACTCTACAGCTTGCCGGACAAGATCTTTCCTTTCCGGTGGATGCCAGTCGAAAATATTCCGGTTATTAATTTCTCCGGGTTCAAAATGCAAAAGTGTCTCATGGTTTTTGTTCCACCGCACCAGACGAAGTTCTGGATACGTATAAAGATAGAATATGCCCGGCAGGCTGCGCAGCAATGTCTCAGTGAGAAGCCGTTCTTCACGCACTGCGTCCAAGGCTTGTTTGTTTTCGGTTATATCGCGTGATACACCAACCATGGAAACATACCGGCCTTTTTGATCAAGGACCGGCGTTGCGTTCGCTGCGTGCCAGTGCCATGAACCGTCAGCATGCCGGACGCGATATTCGGGGCCGGGCAACGGTACTTTCGATTGAATTATTTTCTCTATGTACCCCCAACAAACAGCGATATCATCAGGATGGACCAATGGTTGAAACGACGTGCCTATAATGGAATCAGGTGCATATCCCGTCACGCGTTCCCATGACGGTGAAGCATAGGTGAATATACCTTCCTCGCTTAAATTCCAGATGAGATCCGAAGAGTGATTGATGACCAATCGCAACTCAGCCTCGTTTTTTCGCAACTCATTTTCGGCCCGTTTGCGATCTGTCATATCATAGAAAAAAGCGGTAATTTGGCCGCTTCCATAGACGTTGCATTGCGCGCTTACTTCCAGATCGTACTCGGTGCCGTCTTTCCGGCGATGTCTGGTCTCGAACCGGTCACGCCCTGCGGCCATCAATCTTTGAAGGTGTTCAGTCGTCTGCGTGGAGCTTTCTATAGCTTCAACGTCAGAAATATTCATGGAGAGCAGCTCCAACGAAGTGTAGCCGCTCATTTCGCAATATGCTTCGTTGACCTGGAGAAATCGTCCTGTGAGATCGAACAAACCGATCCCATCTCTCGCAGTTTGCACAATGCTCTTATACTGCTCTTCGCTCTCCTGGATTTTTTTTCTCGATTCAATTGTCTGCAGCTGTTTAAGCCCCATCGTGCTTATTACTTCAAGAAAGCTCTTCATAAACAACAGATAACGGTTTAACTGTTCATTTGTTAATATCGGTACTTTTCGGACAGCAGTTAAATATTCTGTTTCATCATAGCCGTACTTTCTGGCCTGTTCTCTGAAAAGATCCAGATCTGGATTCTCGAGAAAAAATTGTCCTGTAAAGAAGTTACCGTAGTGCACACCGTCAATAATGATCGGCATGGCACTATCCATCAGACCATGCCGGCAGCGGTAATTCACGGCAGGATTGGCATCGTTGATATGCTCCAATATATATTGATCGCTTTTGGTGCACTCTTTTCTACTTTCCTCGTTCCGTCTATGAAACTTCAGGCAAATGTCCTGCCAGGCCGTAGCAGTCAATATATTGCCTTCATTGTCGACAATCGCAGTTGTGAATGAATAAATTTCACTGAGGCGATCCAGCAGAGACTGGATGTGGCTAATATCTATTAAATCCTGAAGTTTGTATGTCATTATTCAGTCGCCTCCGCGTTTTCAGAACAGCAGTACCAATTTCATCCTGGCAAACCGGCAAAATATCCCATCGGTAAAATTATTATTTATCATTATTTTTCAATGATTTATGAGCACAAGCATGACCTAATTACCTTGCTGTATAAATAAAATTTATTAAATTAACATTAATAACTATGATAGCAAAAAAACCGTTTTTTATTTGCGGGAACCTTACGATCTGATATAGTAAAAGGAACAAAAAGGCGTGCAATGAAGATATCTGTTCCGTTTGCATCATATGATGAACAAAGATACGGCAAACCGTGGGTCGCGGTGATTACCGCCTGGCCGCATGACAGTGATGCCGCGCTCAGATGGGGCGTTTATTCCGGCAGTAACAAAGGTGGAGAGGCAGTCGTTGAGGCCTCAGCAGGCGATATAATCCGCTGGGGACAAAAAATCCTTATCGGCAAGCGTATGCAAACGCAATCCCATTGGGGCATCGTGGAAGAGGACGGCAGCATAACCGAGTGCACTGCCGGGGATGCAAAGCAGGTATGGGAAAAGCAGTCTGCAACACGGGCAAAAGACAGCCCGATTGCAGCTGTTCTAGCGGCTATCAGCGATGAGGATTTGATCCTGGAGATTCGGAGACGGGGTCTTCGGACTTACATTAAAAATGAATGAATTAATTCCTGGCCACTTTCCCGATGATGTCCTTGATGTCCCTGATGCCTTGTTCGATCATCAAGGACTCCATGCCTGAGAGCACATCAAGCGTTGCACGGGGATTTACAAAATTGGCCGTCCCGACAGCCACGGCTGACGCTCCCGCAAGAATGAATTCAAGGGCGTCCTCACCCGTTGCAATCCCTCCCATGCCGAGAATCGGCAGGTGAACAGACTTCGCCACCTGCCACACCATGCGCACGGCCACGGGCTTTATCGCCGGTCCGGACAGACCTCCGGTGCAGTTTGCAAGTCGGGGCCTCATGCAGCGCACATCAATCGCCATGCCGATGAGCGTATTGATAAGAGACAGGCCGTCACAGCCCGCGTCGCGAGCGGTTCTCGCGAATTCAGTAATATCGGTCACGTTCGGCGAGAGCTTCGCGATTATCGGCAGTTTTGTCGCCTTGCGCACCGCCGCCAGCAGTTCGAAGGCCGCTTTCTGGTTCGTGCCGAACACAATCCCGCCGGCTTTCACGTTCGGGCAGGAAATATTCACTTCAAGCCCTGCAACACCGGGAACGCCGTCAAGTTTCTCAGCGACCTGCACATACTCTTCGCAACTGTATCCGAAGATATTGACGATCACCGCAGTGTCGAACTGCCGAAGGTACGGCAATTTCTCGTTCAGAAAAACATCAACGCCCGGATTTTCGAGCCCGATGGCATTCAGCATGCCTGAGGGGGTTTCCCATATACGCGGCGGAGGATTTCCTTTGATGGGGTTGATTGATATACCCTTGACGATAACTCCACCCAGCTTATTCAGGTCGACGAATTCCGCATACTCTTCACCGTAGCCGAATGTCCCGGATGCTGTCAGAATGGGGTTTTTCAGCTTGATTCCGGCAATACTGACGGAAAGGTCCGGGGTGTGGTTTTTTGATTTCGGACCGCAGGTCCTGTCTTTTTCAGTCTTCATTCCGCGCTCCGGTCTTGGGGCAGCATTCCAAATCGGCTGAACAGCATGACTCCTGACTGTCGCCGGCAATGGGAAATCTTGCCTGTCCTCCCCATTCTACATCCCGCGAGTCGAATACCGGCCCCTCTTTGCACGCCCGCTTGTATCCGCCCGTCTTCATCGGAATAGAACATCCCATGCACGCGCCGAGGCCGCACCCCATGCGCTCTTCCATCGAAACATAGCATGAGAGAGAATGTTCCGCGGCCATTTTGCTTACAGCAGCAAGCATGGCATGCGGACCGCAGGCATAAATCACCAGGTGAGCTTTCTTCTCGGTTCTCGTCAAAAATCTGTTCAGAATATCGGTGGTCATCCCCTTTACGCCCATGCTGCCGTCTTCCGTGGCTATGTGCACCGTGGAGCAGCATTCGCGGAAACGGTTCAAGACTCTTGAGGGGGGCAGACAGTCCTTGTATCGGGAGCCGACAAACAAATGCACAGCGCCCTTTACCCGCTGAGACAGAAACTGGAGCGGAGGAAAACCGCTGCCGCCCGCCACCAGCACCGCGGTTTCCTCTTTTTTCGGCAGAGCAAAACCATTGCCGAGCGGCCCGAGAAACTGGAGCGTGCGCCCCGCCTCCATTCGCGTAAGAAGCGCGGTCCCCCTGCCCGCGATCCGGTACAGGATTTCAATGGTCGAGCGGGACGGAACGGATGCGATGCCGAACGGGCGTGCCAGCAGCGGGTCCAGATTTTCCGACACTCTGAGCATAACAAAGTGTCCGGGGCGCGCCGTTGCTGCCGCCGCAGGGGCTTTCAGGATCAGCCGGTAATAACCTCTGCCAGCGGATTCGTGTGTAAGGACAATCCCCGTGTGCAGTCTAGAGGGCCTCAATCTGGATCTCCTGGATTTCGTATTCGACGGTTTTGACGGGTGTTTTGATGGTCACAACATCGCCGACCTTGTGACTGATCAAGGCCTTTCCCACAGGCGACTGCACTGAAATTCTCCCTTTTTTAAGGTCTGCCTCTTCCTGTCCCACGAGAGTATACTTTCTGATATCGCCTGACTCCGTGTCGGCCAGGACTACCGTGGAACCGAACACTACTTTTTCATTTGAGAGCTTGGACACGTCGATAATCTGCGCATGGGCCAGTTTATGTTCCAGCTCGCGTTTTTTTGCGTCGAGGTGCCCCTGACGTTCTTTTGCGGCATGATATTCCGCGTTCTCCGATAAATCGCCGTGGGCACGCGCTTCTTCGATGTCCCGAATATTTTTGGGACGCTCCACCTTGATAATGTGGTCGAGCTCCGCCTTCAGCTTTGCATAACCTTCTTTGGTCATAGGTATTTTCTGCGTCATGATGTATGATACTCCTGAATGGACTTTACCTGCAGGTGGTTCTTTTTGATTGCCGCAATGCCGCGCACCGCAGCCTTGGCCGCTGAAAGCGTTGTAAAATAGGGAATCCCTTTCATAAGCGTCGTGCGCCGGATCGAGTAGGAATCCTTTTGCGATTGGGCTCCATACACGGTATTGATCACAAAATCCACCTGCATGTCCGTGATCTGGTCCACGATGTGCGGCCTGCCTTCGGTCACCTTGTTGACGGTTTCCACGGTGATTCCCTGCCGTTTCAAAAAATCCGCGGTGCCCCTTGTCGCAACCAGTGAAAATCCCATTTGTTCGAGCCCCTTCGCCACCTCAAGCAGGCCGGATTTGTCTTTGTCCTTAACGCTCAGAAACACGCGGCCAGACTCCGGCATGGGATTGCCCGCTGCAATCTGTGATTTTGCAAACGACATTCCGAAATCCGTGTCGATTCCCATCACTTCACCGGTGGATTTCATTTCCGGTCCGAGGAGTGTGTCCACGCCGGGAAATTTGGCGAAGGGGAAAACCGCTTCCTTCACCGCAATATGCTTGATCTCTTTTTCCTTCGTAAACCCGAGTTCCGCGAGTGTTCTTCCGCCCATCACTTTGGCGGCAAGTTTGGCAAGCGGCACGCCGATGGCCTTGCTTACGAAGGGAACTGTTCGGGAAGCGCGGGGATTGACCTCAAGAATATAGATCCGTCCTTCTTTCACGGCGAACTGGATGTTCATTAAACCGACCACTCCCAGCTCAAGCGCGAGCGCCTTTGCCTGCCGGCTGATTTCTTTCACAATATCCTGGGGAAGCGAAAAAGGAGGCAGTGAACACGCGGAATCTCCGGAGTGGACTCCCGCCTCTTCAATGTGCTCCATGATTCCCGCGACCACCACCGTTTTCCCGTCGGAGATAGCATCGACGTCGATTTCCACTGCGTCTTCCAGATACTTGTCAACGAGCACCGGCCGCTCCGGAGAGGCCTTCACGGCGCGGGACATGTAATCACGCACGCTTTCCTCGTCATAAACGATTTCCATGGCCCTGCCGCCGAGCACGTACGACGGACGGACCATTACCGGATATCCGATGCGGTTCGCTATCGCCACGGCTTCATCCCGGGAAACCGCCGTGCCGCTCTCCGGCTGAAGAAGGTTTAATTTGTCCAGAAGCTCTTTAAAGCGCTTCCTGTCTTCAGCGCGGTCTATGCTGTCAGGCGAGGTACCGAGGATGCGGACCCCTTCTTTTTCGAGAGGTACGGCGAGTTTGAGCGGGGTCTGGCCTCCAAACTGCACGATCACGCCTTCCGGTTTCTCCCGATGTATGATATGCAAAACATCTTCGAGTGTCAAGGGTTCGAAATACAACCGGTCGGACGTATCATAGTCCGTACTCACGGTCTCCGGATTGCAATTTACCATGATGGCCTCGTAGCCGTCGTCTTTAAGCGCGAAGGCTGCATGAACGCAGCAATAATCGAATTCAATGCCCTGACCAATCCTGTTCGGCCCGCCGCCGAGGATCACGATCTTTTTGCGGTCCGTGGGTTTCGCTTCACTTTCCGCTTGTGCGTCCGCAGCGCCCGGCTCCTGATTGCCGAGTCTATAAAAAGGTTTTTCGTAGGTGGAATATAAATATGGTGTGTGCGCCTCAAACTCCGCTGCGCAGGTGTCTACGGTTTTAAATACCGGGATGATGCCGAGTTCCACGCGCTTTTTGCGAATTGTTTCTTCTGTCGTCCCGAGTAAAGCGGCAAGCCTGCGGTCTGAGAACCCGAATTCTTTTGCCTGCCTGAGCGGATGGTTGAAAACAGAAGCAATGCTGCTCAGAAGGGACGTTCCCTGATCGCGGATTTCTTTTTCCCGGTCGACAATCTGTTTGATCTGGTGCAGGAACCAGAGGTCTATTTTGGAAAGCTCGAACACTTCGTCCACACCCATCCCGATCCGAAACGCATCCGCGATATACCATATTCGCTCCCAGTTCGGAACGCTTATCTTCTGCCGGACATCCGCCACCCCATGCTCTTTTTCTCCATGGCGTTCTCGGTGGGACTCCAACCCATAGCGGTCAATTTCCATGGATCGGAGCGCTTTCTGAAGCGCCTCCTTGAATGTCCTGCCGATGGACATGGCCTCACCCACGGATTTCATCTGGGTGTTGAGTGTGGCGTCCGCCTGCGGGAATTTTTCGAAGGCAAAACGGGGGAATTTGACGACCACGTAATCGATAGTCGGTTCAAAAGACGCCGGTGTGGCCTTGGTGATGTCGTTTGTAATCTCATCGAGGGAGTATCCGACGGCAAGTTTTGCCGCTATTTTTGCGATGGCAAAACCTGTCGCCTTGGAGGCGAGCGCCGAACTTCGCGACACCCGCGGGTTCATTTCAATAATGACCAGCCTGCCGTTATCCGGATTGATGCCAAATTGAATGTTCGACCCCCCGGTGTCCACGCCGATTTCCCGTATGATGCGCAGCGAAGCGTCGCGCATGATCTGATATTCCTTGTCGGTCAGCGTCTGGGCAGGAGCCACGGTGATGCTGTCGCCCGTGTGGACACCCATGGGGTCCAGGTTTTCGATGGAACAGACGATGACCACGTTGTCATGCATGTCCCGCATCACTTCGAGCTCGAATTCCTTCCACCCGACAACGGACTCTTCGATCAGCACCTGGTGCACCGGGCTGGCTTCAAGGCCCCGGGTAATCAGATCGTTGAATTCTTCCCGGTTGTACGCGATACCGCCGCCCGTTCCTCCAAGCGTGAAAGCAGGACGAAGAATCGCCGGAAAACCGATCTGTTCGAGAATCTCATTGGCTTGTTTCATGTTCGTTGCGAAACCGCTCTTGGGCACCTCAAGACCTATCTTCTGCATCGCGTTCTTGAACAGCTCGCGGTCTTCCGCTTTTTTTATCGCGGGAAGCTTGGCGCCGATCAGTTCGACATTGAACTCCTCCAGCACTCCCATTTCAGCAAGCTTTACCGCCGTATTAAGCGCGGTCTGGCCTCCCATGGTCGGAAGCAGCGCGTCCGGGCGTTCCCGTTCAATGATTGTGGCCACCACGTCAGGCGTAATCGGCTCAATATAGGTCCGGTGCGCCATCTCCGGGTCGGTCATGATCGTGGCGGGGTTCGAGTTGATCAGCACGATTTCATACCCTTCCTCGCGAAGCGCCTTGCACGCCTGCACGCCCGAATAGTCGAATTCGCAGGCTTGCCCGATCACAATCGGGCCCGATCCGATGATCAGTATTTTCTTTATGTCTGTTCGTTTCGGCATTTATCGTTTCCCTACCTTACATTTTTCATTCACGCATCATGTTCCTGCACCCATCCGTTTTCCAAACCATACCGCTGCATGATCTCATAGGCTTCATCATGCTCCGCCGCTGTAATTCTGCGCGACAACTCTTGCATTGTATGCGCCTTGTACGCCGGGAAATACTGGGACATGAGGCTGATATATACATCCTTCGATATTTCCTCGGCAAGAAATTTCATGACCGGTTCCGTCCCGGACCCCCCATCGGGAAGAACAAGATGCCGGACAATGAGGCCCCGTTTTGCGATTCCCTGCTCATCCACCACCAGGTTGCCGACCTGGCGAAACATCTCCCTGATTGCCGCCCGGTTTATCTCCGGATAATCCGCCACACCGGAATACCGCGCTGAAACGGCACCATCCGAGTACCGCATGTCCGGAAGATAGATGTCCACGATGCCGTCAAGCAGATGAAGCGCCTCCAGCGACTCATAGCCGTTCGTATTATAGACTATCGGCAAGTCAAACCCCTGACTTCGGGCAATGCCGAGCGATTTCAGAATCTGCGGCATATAATGCGACGGCGTTACCAGGTTTACGTTATGGCAGCCTTTTTCCTGCAACCAGAGCATCTGGCCGGCGAGCTCTTCCGGATTTTTTTCTACACCATTGCCCATCTGGCTGATTGGATAATTCTGGCAATACACGCAGCGGAGATTACAGTTCGCTAGAAAAATCGTGCCGGAACCCCGGAAACCGGAAATCGGCGGCTCCTCGCCGTGGTGTGCGTTCACACTCGACACCAGCGGATTCAGGCCCGACCTGCAGAAGCCCGACTTGTCGTTCTTCAGTCGGTCGACTCCGCATGTGCGCGGACAGACTCGACAACCCTGTAGCAGACTATAAGCGGCTTCAATCCGCTTTTGTAATTCGGCATCGGAAATCATCACAAGAAACTGGTTTGCAGTCCTTTTCAACCTTGCTCTATCGAATTCTGAAACAGTGTACTTCAGCGTTTCTCTCTATGCTTTTCCATCATATCGGTAAATCGCTTGAACAGATATCTGCTGTCGTGCGGTCCCGGTGACGCTTCGGGATGATACTGGACCGAAAAGGCGGGCAGCGTCTTGTGCTGAAAACCTTCGCAGGTTTTGTCATTGAGGTTCATATGCGTCATCACAACCTGGTCTTTCACCGTGTCCATGTCCACGGCAAAACCGTGGTTCTCCGCGGCAATCTCTACTTTACGCGTCGTCAGATCCATAATCGGCTGGTTGCCACCGTGGTGGCCGAATTTGAGCTTGTACGTTTTGCCGCCGAGTGCAAGACCCAGCAGTTGCTGGCCCAGACAAATGCCGAAAATGGGTTTTTTGCCGAGCAGTTTTCTGATATTTTCGATTGCATAGGTCACCGGTTCCGGGTCACCGGGTCCGTTGGAAAGAAAAATTCCGTCCGGTCTCATGGCAAGCACGTCCTCAGCTGACATCGTAGCCGGAACAATGGTCACATCGCACCCTGCGCCGGTGAGCAACCGGAGAATATTGCGTTTGATGCCGTAGTCATAGGCAACAACCTTATATCGGGCAGCAGGTTTTTTCGCATATCCCTTGCCCAGGTTCCAATCCCCTTCCTCCCAGGTGTATGGCTCTTTGCAGGTAACGTCCTTGGCCAGATCAAGTCCGCTCATTTTGGGAAGCGCTTTTGCTTTTGCCACAAGGCTTTCAGGGTTCAGATCGCGCGTGGAAATCACCCCCGGCTGCGCCCCGAAGTCGCGAAGATGGCGGGTGAGCGCCCGCGTGTCAATGCCTTGAATGCCGACGATGCCGTTTTCCTCAAGATAGGCCTGAAGGGACTTGTTCATCCGCCAGCTGCTCGGAAAATCAAGGTGTTCCTTCGCGATAAAACCCTCCACGTACGGCTTGATTGACTCAACATCTTCACTGTTCACGCCGTAGTTTCCCATCTGCGTATACGTCATCGTGACGATCTGACCTTTATACGAGGGATCGGTCAGAATTTCCTGATACCCGATCATGCTCGTGTTGAAGACCACTTCCCCGGATGTTTCGCCTTCAGCACCGAACGAACATCCTTCAAATATCAAACCATCAGCCAATGCAAGGAGAGCTCTTTTCATATTTTATTTTCCTTTAATCCGCATTTCAAAATCAGAAAACCGAACTTCGATCATGATTCCCGCCCTGCCGATAGAGTACCGCCCACAATCGTCTGTACGATTCTGCCCTTGAGTTTCCATCCATGAAAAGGTGAGTTTTTTGCTTTTGATTTGGACTGTGCTATGTCCACGACCCACTCCTCGCACGGGTCGACAATCGTGATATCAGCGTCAGCGCCGGCCGAAAGGGTCCCCTTGCTGAGTTTCAGCACAGTCGCCGGGTTGCAACTGAGTTTGCGAATCGCCTCGGACATAGAGAGGACTCCTTCGTCCACCAGTTTATACGTAAGCCCAAACGCCGTTTCCAGTCCGATTATTCCGAAGGGGGCGGCATCAAGCGGTTTTTGCTTTTCCTCATCGCTATGCGGTGCGTGGTCTGTGGCGATCACGTCTATCGTGCCGTCCCGCAGGCCTTGTTTAACCGCCGTAACGTCGCGTGCCGTGCGGAGCGGAGGGTTCATTTTTGCGAGCGTGCCGTAGTCCCTCACCGCTTCATCGGTCAGGGTGAAATAGTGGGGGCCGGTCTCGGCAGTAACGTTCACGCCGCGAGCTTTCGCATCACGAACAAGTCGGATGGAACCGGCCGTGCTGACATGCGCGATATGCAGACGACAACCCGTCAATTCCGCCAGTGCAATGTCCCTCGCTACCATGATATCTTCTGCTACGTCGGGAATACCCCGCAGACCGAGCGCTGTGGAAACGGTGCCTTCGTTCAGGACGCCACGATCTGCAAGACTGCTGTCTTCACAGTGTGAGATGACAAGAAGATCCAGACCGGCCGCGAGGTCCATGGCGCGGCGCATGACAGCCGAATTCATGACCGGCCTGCCGTCATCGGACACGGCAACGCAACCTGCCGCCTGAAGCCCGGCCAGATCAGCGAGTTCTTCGCCTTTTGAATTTCTGGTGATCGCGCCGATGGGGAAAACTCTCGTGGAGGCACGCCTAGCCTGGGTCAGGATGAATTTCGTGACTGACGGATCATCATTCACCGGGTTCGTGTTCGGCATGCAGCAGACCGAAGTAAAGCCTCCGGCCTTTGCCGCGGCTGTGCCGGTCTCGATTGTTTCCTTGTATTCGAATCCGGGTTCGCGGAGATGCACATGCATGTCTATAAGGCCCGGCACAATGATCTTATTCTGGGCATCAATGACCTGCGCTCTTTCCACCGGAAAAGAGCCTGGTTTCTTGATCCCGGCAATCCGGCAGTCGGATATTAAAAGGTCAAGTCTTGCTTCAATATTATTCGCTGGATCGATTATCAGTCCGTTTTTAACAAGAATATTCATGGACAATCGTCATTCCTCCAGAATCACTACTTTTTCTTCCAGGTCATCTTCAGACAGCATCACTTCGACTTTTTCCCGTGAGGACGTCGGGAGATTCTTGCCGACATAATCGGCGCGGATCGGCAGTTCTCGATGGCCCCGGTCAACAAGCACGGCAAGCTGGATGCGTTTTGGCCTGCCGTAGTCCATAATGCCGTCGAGCGCGGCCCTGATGGTCCTGCCGGTATACAGGACATCATCAACGAGCACCAGCAGTTTATCCTGAATATCAAATGAAAGCTCCGTGATGTATGTCATCGGTCTGGATTTTCTGGTCGCAAGATCATCCCGGTGTTTCGTAATATCCAGCGTGCCCACCGGCGGTTCAACTCCTTCAATTTTCTTGATTCTGCAAGCTAATCGCCTGGCGAGATGGATGCCGCCGCTCTGAATGCCCACAAGGACGATATCCTTCGCGCCTTTGTTCTTTTCCAGTATCTCATGCGCGATTCTGGTAAGCGCGCGGTCAATGCCTGTTTTATCGAGAATAAGTGTTTTTTCCTTCAGACTCATACGTTCGGATCTCCCACGTGACGGTAAAAAGGCACAAAAAAGCCTTCTCCCTGCATCAGGAAGAAGGCTTGTTGTTTTCGGCAAACACAGTCTTGGTGTAGAATATCGTCATTATGGTCCCTTTCTGGTCTCACAGGACCAGACTTAAAGAGGAGTGCTTTATGTGGTAAGCACGATACTCCAAACAATGACTTTCTGTCAAGAACTTTTTTACGATTTACTTGAAACGACCGGAGAAATCTGCTAGAGTCATGCCCACCAAAAGAATAGAGGAGAAATAGTCATGGGAGAGTTGAGAAAAACAGCGATCGTTACGGGAGCGGGAACAGGCATCGGCAAAGGCATTGCGCTCGCTTTTTTGCGGGAAAACTACTTCGTTGCTCTTGCCGGACGGCGTTCGGAACTGTTGACCAAAACAGCCGAGGAAGCGGGTCAATTCGGCAAACATGCCCTGGTGGTGCCCACAGACGTAAGCGACCCCGCCTCTGTTCGCTCTCTCTTTGCCAAAGTAAAGGAATCCTTCGGGCGGCTTGATGTTCTGTTTAACAACGCAGGGGCCGGAGCACCGGCAATCCCGCTGGAAGACCTTACCTACGAACAATGGAAAGCGGTCGTGGATGTGAATCTGACCGGCGCCTTCCTCTGCACCCAGGAAGCGTTCAGACTTATGAAAAACCAGACCCCGCGCGGGGGGCGCATCATCAACAACGGCTCCGTCTCGACCCATGCACCGCGGCCCAACACTGCTCCGTATACGGCCACGAAACACGCGATAACGGGCCTGACCAAATCAACGTCGCTTGACGGACGCGCATACGATATTGCGTGCGGACAGATTGACATCGGCAATGCGGCAACCGACATGACAAAACCGATGCGAAACGGCATTCTGCAAGCCCACGGCGGCATCGCTGTCGAGCCGACAATCGACGTCGAGCACGTGGCACGAGCCGTGGTTTACATGGCAAGCCTTCCCCTGGAAGCAAATGTGCAATTCATGACCGTCATGGCGACCAAAATGCCGCTCATCGGCCGCGGATAAAACGGACGTCCCCGCTTCCTGCGGAAACGTTATTTTGTTGTGAACAGGAACTCCGCCACGTAGAGAAGCAGCAAAACGAACCACCCTCCGAGGATGATGAATTCAAGCGTTGCCCGGTACGACACGCTGAAATTCTCCGTCGCCATGGTATACACGTCTTCCAGCGTGTCAAGCTTCTCCTTGATCGACGCTTTCCAGCTGTCGAGATGAAACTTCTTCGAAATCAGCGAATACAACTTCGCGGAGTACCAGTCCCCGATCAGCTTGATGTTGCGTTCCACGGATTCCGACTCAAGAATAGACTCGGTTCTGATCTCGATAATTTCCTTCACAACCCGTCTGATTTCCACTGACCGAATGATCGGAAGCCGTTCTGAAACCCCCATGAGGCGCAGGGTTTTTTCCAGCCGCAAATCCAGATCATTATCGAGGATCCTCGATTTCAGCAGCTGCAGGTTGGCGATTTCGAACAATTCTATATTGCTTGCAAAATCACCCGCGGCATCAAAAATAAACGCACCGTCCCAATCCACAATCGTGACGTCGTCCTTTCCATACTTCAAGTACGATGAAAGCGTGGCGTGGACCTCTTCTTCATCAAGCAGGATTTTCTCATTCTTCAAAAAAGCTGCGATTTTCTCACCATACTGGGACAGATACACTTCGGGATCGCCGCTGTAACCCGATATACAGTACACACTGTATTCTTCATCAAACTGCGGATTGCAGCAAAACGTTCTCAGAACGTTTCTGCATTCTGCGAGGAGCGACCGCTTCAATTCCAGTGTTGCGTCAGATAAAATATTTTTCAAGTCCAGCGACGCCTCGACCACAACGGCATCAGGCAGATATGCTTTTGCGAGAAAATCAACTTCGATGCCGTCGATCGGGCGCTTTTCGATCTTAATGATTTTCTGTTTCGGGATGACGTCCGGATAACTCGGAGCGCTCTTCATGGTTTTGATTTCGACAACGTCGGATGTTTCCAGGTTTATGGTGGTCTCTGCTACAAGAAAGACAACCAGTCTCCCCGAAAGTTTTTTCATACTGGATTTCATATCAGCCACCCTTACCAGGAGCAGAATTGGTGCCGCCGTGGGTGTTGTTTACACCGGTTTTCAATAGATTATTGAAAAACGCTTTTCAGCAGCTTGGTGACACGCGCGGCAGGGTCTTTCCGTATTTTTTTCTCTTCTTCGCCCACCATGAAAAAGAGACCGTCCAAAGCTTTCTCAGTTACATAGCGGTCAAGATCAACTGCCTGCTCTTTTAAAAAAGGCAGCGTTTCAGCAATATCCATAAGGTCCTGAAAAGAGCGGGTCGCGCCCGTACTGTTCACGGTTTTTGCAATTATTGGTTTAAATGCCGCATAGAGATGGTCATACGTTTTAG
The DNA here is from genome assembly GCA_963663225.1 of Nitrospirota bacterium. Classification (GTDB taxonomy): domain Bacteria; phylum Nitrospirota; class UBA9217; order UBA9217; family UBA9217; genus JBAZLV01. The sequence continues at coordinate 3,042,636 of OY760142.1, forward strand.
ACTTCAGATAGTCGGTAGCGGCCGTTTCCCCGCCCCGAAGAATTGTTTCGGCATCATGCATGGTCATGTTCTTTACCGCCTCGATGAAAAAAGCGCGCGCTTTGGGAGCGGCTTCCTCCGCGGCCCGGTTCATGCTGAGTTCGAACCGGTCCACTTCTTTCCGGAAACCGGTTTCCCGCAGCACTTCCGCAATCCGATGCATTTTTTCCGGCACTACGATTTTGATGAGCTGATTGCGGAAGTACCCGTCCTGCCGGGACACACTGGTGACGCTATTCTTTATACCGACCGATAAGGCTTCCTTCAAACCGGCGACTATGGTTTTTGAATCAAGAGTGCCCTGTGAATCATGTTTTTTGTCATTCGCATGCAGGACCCCTTCTGTGAGCTCTTCGAGCAGGCCTGCGGAAGCAGTGGACGGATGGAATAATGTTATTCCCAACACGAGAATGATGATACGCATGAGAACCTCTTTGCCATAAGACTGCATCAGCCCCTCCGCAATATCTCAGTCAACTTTGCGGCATATTCACTGCCCGCAGAATCATCAGTTACAAGTTCAATGTCTTCAGAACGGGTTATCCCCAGCCCCAGTTCAACCGCACGTGCTATCTGGTCCTGTTCGAATATCTTCTTGTTCATGACGGCCTTGTTGCTGCCCAATTCCTTCAGGATCGAGAGACCGACCGCATCAATGGCAATCCGGTCCGTGCCGGCAAGAATAACATCAGGACGCTTTACAGGGCCGTGCGACGGGCCTTTGTCCACGAACGCATCAAGAGCGTCAAGGACAATCAGGGACGGTTGATACGCCTGGTTGATTTCGGCGATCATTTTCTGGATGCTGATCAATGAGGTATGAAGTTCGATCATATTTGCATCTCTCAGACACCCCACCGAAAGTTTGAGCGACATGGAAAAAACCCCTCCGCTGCCGTGGGTTTTAAGACAACAGGTGGTCACCACACAGGGAGACTCTAAAACAGGCCGGGCCATGTCAAAGCCGTTCACCCAATGGCTTTTCTCCGGCTGTATGCTCACCCAATCCGATTCGGGGAGGTCTTCAAACCTGACAACTCCAACCCCGCGCTGTGTGCATAGTTCATAGATCTCTTTTTGTTTCAAAACATCGCCGATTCTCGGCATGCCGCTCCGGTCCCCGATAGTGATGCTCCTGGAGCCCATGTTTTTGAGCTGGTTAATTAACTGAATGAGTGTGTCGTTGTGGGTTGATGCGGGAAACGGATCCGCGGAATTGAAATTCGGCTTGAGCAGTACGTCTTTTCCCTGGACCGGATTTATACCAAGGAGATCAACGGCCCTTCTGATCCCGGCTGCTCTGTCGCGGGTTTTGATCAGCGACAATCTGGTTTTGCCGATTTTTTTTGCGGATTCTGTAGGTGCCGGCATGACCGCGGCCCTGGCATGCTCCATGCGTCCTTGAAATACCAGCACAGTCCCTGTCGCCAGTTTTGTCAAAAACTCACGCCTGTTCATAACTAGTCTCTTGTCCGGTCATCGTGTTTACGGTTTATGGCTGTTGACAAAATTATAGCAAAAAGCCCGCGAGTTTAATTCTCCGGCATGGAGGCGCTGCCATGGCTTGTCTGTCGATGTGCACTAAAAAAATTCATGTCCAGTCTTATGGCGTCGAGGAGTATTTTTTGAAAGTAATGGGAGGAATGTCCTGTCGCTTGTTATTGACCGTCAGTGCGTTGTCCAGATGCAAAACAGCATCGTTCCCGGCTGACAGGGCAGGATGATCGAAGAAAAGCAGATAACAGTCAAGCTTGTTGACAGGAAAAGAACCTTCCAAGGATGGCCGCTCCCTCAGATAGTTCAAATCAGCAATGGTGTAATAGCAGGAAAACACCTTAGGTTTTAAGGTTTCTTTATCGTCAAGCCGGAGCGTAATGGCTGAAGGCTTATAAATGCCCTGGTTTCTGACACCAGTGAATTCCATGCGGATAATAAAAAAATTTTTTGTCTGTGCGTCATTATCGAGTTCAACGCGCACGGTCATGGACTTGCCGGTCAGAAAATCGACGTTCACCGTACAATCTTCATCAGCGCATTTCTCCGTCATCTTCCATGTCTGATTTTCCTCGATGGACGCCTTAAACTCTTTATGATTCACCGTTTTGGAGGCGCAGCCGCCAATCAGGAAAACAGTCATACAAAGCAGGACAAAAATCTGCGATCGAAAGAATACGATTCTGTTCAACATGGTCATCGTCCTATCAGTACGGTCCCGGTGATTTAAACCGAAGTCATTTTAGTGCCCGGCAGCGTCAATTTCCGCAGCGGTTTTCACAAGGGAACTATATCATAAAAAGAATTGATACAGCAAGTATTTAAACAGAAGGAGGAATCTTATGGCTTCGAGTTTCGGACGGGTAAATATCAGAACCTGTAAGGAACAATCAGCGCTTACCCACTGACTGCCTTCAGAATGCCTTGAAGCAGCGCAATAGGTGTAGGAGGGCATCCGGGAATGTAGGCATCCACAGGAATGACCTTGCTGATACTCCCCAGAGAAGCATAGCTTTCACCAAAGATTCCGCCGGTGCAGCCGCAGTCTCCCACGGCAACGACCAGTTTTGGCCGGGGTGTGGCATCATAGGTTCTTTTCAGGGCAATCGCCATATTATGAGAAACCGGCCCTGTGACCAGCAACATGTCCGCAAAACGGGGTGAGGCGGTAAAGTGGATGCCGAACCGCTCGCAGTTATAGATGGGATTGTTGATCGCATGGATCTCAAGTTCGCAGCCATTGCATGAGCCCGCGTCCACCTGGCGTATCGTGAGGCTTTTCCTGAATCGTCGTCTGATTACTTCTTCCAATTGAGACCCGATCTTTTCAATCTCCGGATCGGTGATGGGAGGAAGCGGCTCGGTTACGATACCCGTATGAAATATCTGTTTCAGAATGCGAATCATAATTCTCCGAAATGCCTGTCAATTCCCGGCTGCCGAGAAAAACAGGGTTATATTATAAATCATGTCCTGAATAGGATTGGTTGAAACTTTTATTGCACAACGGAAAATCCGGCACGATGTTTCCATGGATGCACTGTTCGAGCCCCAGCCAGTTCACGCTCGACGGGTCTCTGACCATGCAACGGTTTATTGTCCCCTGCGGCCCTGACTGCACCCAATAGATAATCTCGCCCCGCCATCCTTCCACGGCTGCGAAACCTGACTGGTCGGGAGCCGGAACGGGCAAAGGAACCGCGGTGCTGCCGCGCGGCATGGTCATGAGAATCTCCCGAAGGATCCGGATTGATTCCCTGACTTCTTCAACTCTCACCCATCCTCGTGCGTGAGCATCACCCGATGTCAGGACCGGGACATTGACTTTTATACGATCGTACGGTGGAAACGGATTCTGCGCACGGCAGTCGAGATTGAGACCGCTTGACCGTGCAACCAGACCCACCACACACAGATCGCGGGCTTTTTCAGGCGTCAGGATGCCGGTATCCCTTAGCCGGTCTTCAAGGGACGCATTTTCATCATAAATGACAACCAGGCGCTCGAACTCGACGGCCAGCCAATCCATTTCCGCGAGCATGGTTTGTATGCCTTCATCATTAACATCGACCGTTGTTCCGCCCGGAATGATACTGTCCATGAGAAAGCGGTGGCCAAAGAGTCTGAAATTTGTCCGCAGTAGTGCTTCTTTGAGGCGGGCGAACTGATACAGCAGAAAAGCAAAAGCCACATCATTGCAGATTGCCCCCAGATCACCCAGATGGTTCGCGATCCGCTCCCGCTCGAGAAACAGCGCACGCAGCCATAATGCACGCTCCGGCAGGTCGCATTGGTTCAACGCTTCCGCAGCCCTTGCATACGCCAGGGCATGCGCGACCGTGGTGTCTCCGGACACCCTGCCTGCCAACCGAGAAGCGTCGTGCCAGGAAAGCGACTCAAAACGCTTCTCGATGCCTTTATGCACGTAACCCAACTTTTCTTCCAGATTCAGAATGTCCTCTCCCAGAGCCTGGAAACGAAAATGCCCGGGTTCGATAATGCCCGCATGCACCGGTCCTACCGGAATTTCATACACACCCTCGCCGTTCACCTGGATCCACCGGTACTCACCGGGAACTCTCGGCAACTGCTGTGACAGGGGAAATGTTTTTCTGAGCGGCCAGGCGTCCTGGGGCCAATCCTCATGTTTTATCCAAGGACGCGCGTCCGGATTGCCTGTGGCAGTCACGCCCATAAGACTTTTTATCTGTCGTTCAAACCGGTAAGCCGCAGCAAATTTTTTGGTAAGACTGGGGAATGTGGGGTCTTCGAGCGGCGCGACGGTTTTTACCAGAAGATACTCCCCTTCTCTGCGATAGCAGGCATAGATGCCGAAGCCTCTGTTGAAAGGCGTTTCGTCTGCCGCCCACTCGCCGGCGAGAAAAGCACCGGCTTTTTTCAGCTCTCTGGCTGCTTCATTGAACCGTGTCCTCGGCACCACGTGCGACGGCACGGTAGAAGGAAACTGGGAAATATCCCGATGCGCGTCGGGACCGAATGTTGATTGTATAACGGCGTTCAGTGTGTTCATTTCAACAGCTCCACGGTGGTCTGGAACCAGTCAGCCAGAAATTTGGGCATGTACAGTCCGAGCAAAAGAACCAAAGCCAGGTGCAGCAGCACCGGCAGGTGCGCCACTTTTATGCAGATTTGATGCCCGGGCATGTCTCCCGTGACCATCGGCTGAACACGCCTGAAAATGGCGGCGAAGGATATTCCGAGTCCCAGGAGAAGAAACAATGCCATAAATGGAGCATCCTTGATCGTAGCCGTGAGTATCAGAAATTCGCTGGCAAATACTCCAAAAGGAGGCATACCCACAATCGCCATCGTTCCGAAGATCATGCCCCAGCCGACAAGCGGATTGCCTTTGATAAGCCCCTTGATATTCTCCATTTCCTGGGTCCGGTGCATTTGTGAGGCGTGGCCGGCCGTGAAAAAAAGCGCGGACTTCGTCAGACTGTGGACCAGCATGTGCAGGAGCGCTCCAAAGGTCGCAAGCGGGCCTCCCAGTCCGAATGCGAACGTGGCCATCCCCATATGTTCAATCGAGGAATATGCGAACATCCGCTTGATATCCTTTTGCCGAAGAAGAGAAAAAGCGGCGACAATAATCGTAATAACGCCGAACCCCATCATGATGTCGCCGGAGTGGTGCGTTCCCGTGGAGCCGTCAACAAGAACTTTGCAGCGCACAAGCGCGTACAAGGCAATATTCAGCAGAAGGCCCGAAAGAACCGCGGAGATGGGCGTGGGGCCTTCACTGTGGGCGTCAGGGAGCCAGTTGTGGACCGGCACCAGTCCGACCTTAGTGCCGTATCCAACCATCAGGAACACAAACGCGAGAGACAGGATGGTCGGTTCCAACTGACCGCTTACCTGCTTCAAATTCGTCCAGTGGAGCGCGGCGCCGCCTTCGCCCAGCACTTTTTCAGCCGCGAAGTAAAGCAGCACGGTTCCGAACAAAGCAAGCGCAATGCCGACACCGCACAGGATGAAGTATTTCCAGGCCGCTTCAATAGCGGACGGGGTGCGATAGAGCGAAACAAGAAGAACGGTGGAAAGCGTTGCCAGCTCCATGGCTATCCAGAGAATGCCCACATTGTTCGTAAGAAGGCAGAGCAGCATGGCAAAGATGAACAGCTGGAACATGGCGTGGTAGAAGCGGATCCGCCGGGTGCCTATCGTGCCGTGCTCCCGTTCACGCCGCATGTAGCGCCTGCTGAAAATGGCAGTTGTTGTCGAGACAAAGGCGGTCAGGACGGTCAGATAGACACTGAAAGCGTCAATGAAGAAAAAATTATTCCAGGCGAGTATCGAACCATACAGATACACCTGCACTGCCAGAACAATACTCGCGACAAAGGTGCACACCGAACCGGCAATATTTACTTCGGGCGCAAGTTTGCGGTCGCCGATAAAGGCCAGTGCCAGCGAGGCCACCAGGGGAATGCTCAATAAAATAAGAAGAATCATGCAAACCTCAGGAGTTAATACTTAAAAAAAACGGCGTAAAACTGACTCTGGTTCCGGGTTAATCTTCTTCCTTTAATCGCGCCATCTGGTCCACATCAAGGCTGTCAAACGTCGTGTTGATATGAAAGAAGAAAATTCCGAATATAAAGGCTGCTATCAGCAAATCCAGCGCAACTCCCAGTTCAACAACCAGGGGCATGCCATACGTTGCGCTGGTGGCGGCAAACAGCAGACCGTTTTCCATGGCAAGAAATCCTATAATCTGCGTTACCGCGTGTTTGCGGATAATCATCATCAGAAATCCGAGAAGGACCGTAGCAAGCGCGACGGCAAGAGTCGACTTGGTCACCAGCGTCGACAGCTCTCTGATCGGCCCTGTAAGATGATAGGAAAAGATGACAAGTGCAATTCCCATCAGCATGATCGTCGGAATTTTCACAACTGATTCCACTTCTCGATGGATCTTCAATTTTCGGATAAGCACCAGAAGTATATACGGCAGCAGAACTACTTTCACCGAAAGCGTCAGAATGGATGAAATATAGAGATGGTGGGCCCCGCTCACAAAACCCACAATTCCCGTGCTGAGGGCAAGAAGAAATCCCTGCAGAGCGAACAGATGCAGGAGTGCGTTCATTCTCCGTTGCACAAGGAGCGCAAACGCCGAGAGCAGAATCAATGCGGCCAGCAAACTGTTTATCTGTGCAGCAAGGGCGGTATCCATGTCAAACCAACAGTCCTTTCGTTTAAATCCGTCACGGCATCTTCTTATTGCATCAACGGCCGTTTATTCCAGAATAAAATATGAAAGCATCCCAAGCGTGGCAAAAAGAAAAGCGCTGCCGAGAAACTCACTCACGCGGAAAATCCTCATTTTGGCAAGGCCGGTTTCGATCAAAACCAGGCCGAGCCCCACAATCACCAGTTTGCCCAGAAGAATCAGGAATGCTATACAGACCGTTCCGATATCATTATTCAACGCAATCCCGTGGGGAAAGAAGGCCGCGATGCCCAGCGTGGCAAACAGGAAAAGCTTCATCATTCCCGCCCATTCCATAAGAGCAAGATGCCTGCCGGAGTATTCCAGGATCATGGCCTCATGGATCATGGTCAGCTCCAGATGTGTGGCAGGATTGTCCACGGGTATTCTTCCGGTTTCAGCCAGAGCAATCAGAATAAACGCCAGCAGTGCAAAAGCAAGAGACGGCCGCAGAATGGAATATCCCTGAGCAATGGCTGTCACCATATGCGACAGGGATGTGGATTTTGCCACGAGCGAAACGGCAAACACCGCCATAAGCATGGCCGGTTCCGCCATGGATGAAATGGTCATTTCCCTGCTCGACCCCATGCCGCCGAAAGCGGTGCCGATGTCCATGCCGGCAAGAGCGGTAAAAAAGCGGGCAATGGCAAAAAGAGCCACCAGGGCGATGACGTCCGCCGCCGCTTCGAAAACCAGCTCCGTGGAGACAAGCGGGATAATGCAGCTGGCCAGAACGGAAACACCGAACACCAGATAGGGTGTGAAGCGGAATATCCATGACGCGTTTTCCGCCAGGGTAACGTCTTTATGAAACAGCTTTACGATATCGCGATACGGCTGGAAGATGGAGGGAGCGGTGCGGCCCTGGGACCAGCACTTTACCATCTTCACCCACCCGGTGAAAAGCGGGGCAACAAAGAGAAGGATGGCAATCTGAATAAACTCCATTATAAAAGGACTGATTTTCAATGTATATCCTCACCACCCGCCGAGGTGCATTTCCGGCGGCAGTACATACGCACAGCCGTGCTATTTTACGAACAGCAGCAGCACCACAATGGTCACAAACGAATAAATAAGATAAATCTGGATGCGACCCTGCTGGAGCCTGCCGATCCTGCGGGATATCCAGAAGCTTGCGTCAACAACAGGCTGGTACAACCATCCCCAGAAACGGTCCCTCACTCTGAGGGTATAGTGCAACCGCTCAGGAAACGCGGGATGGGTCTGCGGCGGCAACTGACGAACCTGCTCCTTGATTGCAAAAATGAACCCGAATATTCTGCGCAACGGCATCGAAAACGAGGTTGCCGTATACTGCATCCGGCTTGTCAGTTTTTTAAATCCGCAGTCCCAGAGAGGCGCGCGGTGAATCGTCGCAGGGCGCGCATGAAGCAGAAAGTATACTGCGACCACCACCGTCAGAATACATAAAAATGCGATGGGAGCCGAGTACGAAGCCCGCTCATGAGCAATCGGCGTAAGCCACATCCAGCCGAGCCCCGAGGCGGACGAGGCAATCGCGCCGCCGACCAGATATTCCGCCAAAGGGTCCATCCAGGTAATCATGAACGATGGCAGAATGCCGAGCGCCAGGCAGCTTAATGCGGCAAGCGCCATGCCGATACGCATGGACCAGTCCGCTTCGTGAACAGGAGCGCGGTGGTGTCCGCGCTGATGCCCCAGGAATGTCACACCGAACGCTTTCACAAAGCATGCCGCCGCAAGCGCGCTGGTAAGCGCCAGCAACGCCGCGCCCAACGGAATAAGCACATTTAAAAGCTGGCTGGGAAGACCGGGAGAAAGCAAAAACGCCTGGAACGTAAGCCATTCGGACACAAACCCGTTAAAAGGAGGAAGTGCTGATATGGAAATACAACCGATCAGGAAACAGGCGGCCGTCCACGGCATGCTGTGGATCAGCCCCCCCATTTCCTCCATATTCCGTTCATGGGTCGCGTGGAGAACGGCTCCGGCACCCATGAAAAGAAGCCCCTTGAACATCGCGTGGTTTAATGTGTGATAGAGTCCCGCGAGAAGCGCCAGCGCAGCCAGCAGAGGCATCGAAAATGAGGTGAAGATCATGGCAAGTCCGATGCCGATAAGAATGATGCCGATGTTTTCGACCGAATGATAAGCGAGAAGTCTTTTCAGATCGTGCTGCATCAGGGCATACAACACGCCCAGTACCGAAGAGACTAGTCCGAACAGCAGGACCAGGGCGCCCCACCACCAGGGAAAATCACCGATCAAATCAAACGTGACACGGACAATGCCGTAAATGGCTGTTTTCAGCATAACGCCGCTCATAAGAGCTGATACGTTCGAAGGGGCGACCGGATGAGCTTCGGGCAACCAGACATGCAGAGGAATAATGCCTGCCTTGGCGCCAAAGCCGAAGAACGCAAGCAAAAACGCCAGTGCCGCGAACCCGGCGGGCAACTCCGCCTCGCGCATGGCATCGAAGGTATAGCTGACGAAACCGGTAAATCCCGTGGCGAGTCCCGCCATGACGCCGAACGACAACAGTATGGCGATTGCGCCCACGTGGGCCACGACGAGGTAGAGAAATGCGGCCCGTCTGTTTTCCACGCGCTCATCTTCAAAAAGCACCAAAAAATAAGAGGCTGCAGCCATCAATTCCCAGGAAATAAGGAAGAACAGAGCATCGTCTGCAAGCACTACCAAAAGCATGCCGGCAAGGAACAGAATATAAAAGAATACAAGACGGGTGACCGAACGCTGGCCGAGGAAACCTTTGACGTAGCCGATGGAATAGATCGAAACGAACGTGGCAAGCAACCCTATAACCACCGAAAAAAAGCCGGAGAGCAAATCAAGCCGCAAATGAAATGGAAGGTCGGGAAGGCCGAGCAGAAGAATCGCCCTGCTAGGAACGGCGCCTGCCGCTGCCCATGCCCCTGCTGCCGCTGCCAGAAAAGACGCTAGCGCGGTACAGGAAAAACAGACGGTGATCAGCCGTCGCTGGTTCCGGCGCAGCAGGAGTGTCAGAACGAGCGCGAGCAGCAGCAACACGAAAGACACGGACATGATGAGAAGCGGTGAAAACAACACGATTTTTACCTCATTCGACACGTCATGCAAAAAGCAGCCGGTTTTTGGACAATTGCAAAGGACGCTCCCTGTTCCCGCGGCCAGCGCTGCGTACAACATCCTGCAGCGTTATCTGAGCCTACAGAGGTGAGCAACATTTGCGCTGAATTATTATATGGTCGAAAGTGCAGATGCAGTGGTGATGGTATAAGAATTTTTCTGCGGGGATGTTCGGAAGAGGCTACGGGCAAACAAGACTGCACAAAGGCAGACATGCCAAGACATTCGGTGTACATTAAAAAATCCCGTTCATTAAAAGATCAATCGTTGCTGCAAACTCAACCGTAACGTACGGTTGATGAAGTATAAACGTTTCGTTTTTTTTGTCAAGGAAAAACTCCCCTGCAAGAGCATCCGAGGCAAAAAATACCACATTATTCGCAAAATAACACTTTTTCAAAAATACTTCTGACAGCAGAACTGTTGTGTTCGTAATCACTGAGAAGCTTGTGGCCTGCCGACACCTCGTCAGTCTTGTATCCCATGCGCAAAGCAAGCGAATGCAGCGCCCCGGGGTCCCTGGAGAGTTCACTGGTGGCTTGATTTGCAACAATCCTCATCCTGCTTTCGAGAGTCCGTATAAAAAGGTACGCCGTCATCAGGCTCTGATAATCGTTCTGCTCCAGGAGTTTCTCTCGTTCCAGAGCCCTGAGGGCATTGTATGTTCCGGGAACGGTGATGCGCGGATGGTGTTTCCCGTGAAGAAGTTGCAGATATTGCACAAGAAACTCTATATCCACAAGTCCTCCGCCCCCCTGCTTGATGTTATAGTGCGTTTGCTTTTCAGTTCCCAATTCCTGTTTCATCCGCTTGCGCATATCAATGATGTCCTGCGCCAGCGATCGTTTGTCAAAATCCTTGTAAATGAGACCGTGGAGTAATGTATAAAAATCCGACCCCACGGCACGATCTCCCGCAATAAACCTGGCCCGCACTAATGCCTGCCGTTCCCAGGTGGCCGCCTGGGTTTCGTAATAATTTATGAACGCATCGATGCTTTGCACCAAAGGACCTTTGGTTCCCGTGGGACGGAGGCGCGTATCAACGCGGAAAACAAACCCTTCGCGGGTAAGCGTCGACAGGTATGCGATGGTTTTTTCTGCCACTTTGTTGAAAAATTCAGGCAGGGTCAATTCCGCGGTAGAAGAAGCGGCACATGACCCGGAAGATACGAAGAGAATATCAACATCCGACCCATAGGTTAACTCCCTGCCGCCCAGTTTTCCGACACCGATAACCGCGAGGCCTGCCACACCGTTTGTTATGCCGTATCGCCTGCCGGTTTCATCGGCCGCCAGTCTCAGCGCGGCTTCGATGCACACTTCGGCCAGTTTCGACAGATCGCGCGATACGGTTGTGATCCGGATATGATAGAGAAGATCGGCAACGCCGATCCGTATTTCAGACTGATGTTTGAACCGTCTGAGAGCGTCAAGCTTCTGAGTAATATCGGATGCGACGGACAGAGCATCCTGCAGGCTTCTCGCAAACAAAGCGTACGTACCCGCCGCCGAGGTCATCCGGGCGTCTATAAGGTTCTGCAGGAACTCCGGCCTGCCGACAATCATCCTCGAAAAATATTCGCTGTTGGCGAAAATTGCCACAAAAATCTTCATCGCTGAGATATCGAGCGTCACGAACGACTGGATCGTTTCCCAGGAACCCTGGGTCGCCAGAAAAGATTCCAGGTGGTTCAGGGCCATGTCAGGGTCCGGAGAGGTGATGATTTCATGAAACAGGGGCGGAAATATGACCGCGAAGAGTTTTCTGCTTCTCGGCGTCTGATGAACGAACGCCGGGCCCTCCTGAAGGAGCCGCAGGTTTCGATGCGCCTTCACCGGATTACGAAAGCCGAGGCGGGCAAGCAGCGCAACTGATTCCTGTTCCGGCGTTTCCGGGTCCAGGAGGACGGCCATGTCTTGAGACGATTCTTCGGCAGCATCCTCGTCGCTCGTGAAAGCGAACAGCTGGTCATAAATGCTTCGGACGTTTTTCGTATGCTCCGCATAGTCCCGCAGCAACGACTCGGCTTCCCCTGCCGGCATACGGTATCCCATGCGGCGTGCAAGCGTTCGCAGATCGTGTTCGTCCGCAGGCAGCGTCTGCGTCTGGAGATCATCGAGCATCTGCAAACGGTGTTCAACGGTGCGGAGAAAAACATAGGCCCGGGAGAGATCGTCGTGCTCCTGATACGTAATCAGGCCTTTTTGAGAAAGCATATGAAGCGCTTTGAGCGCGCTCTTTTCGCGAAGCGTTCGGTCTCGGCCCGCATAAATCAGTTGAAGCGCCTGGATCACGAATTCAATTTCGCGAATTCCACCGTAGCCAAGCTTCACGTCCCGGTGCGTCTTCCCTTTCAACTTCACGTCGTCATTGATTTTCTGCTTCATGTCCCGGATTTCGGATATGGCGTTGTAGTCCAGATATTTTCTGTACACAAACGGCGTGATTCTCGTCAGAAACTCCGCGCCGACAACAGCATCGCCCGCCGCAGGCCTCGCCTTGATGAGCGCAGACCGTTCCCAGGTCTGCCCCCAGGATTCATAGTAAATTTCATACCCGCCAAGACTCTGCGCCAGGGGACCTCTCTGTCCTTCAGGCCGGAGTCGCAGATCGACGCGGAACACAAAACCATCGGCCGTTTTTTCATTAATCGCGGCGCTGATCTTTTCGGCAAGTTTGATGAAGTATTGATGATTCGTGATCCTGTTCTGGGAGGCGCCATCTCCGGAAAGCACTCCTTCCGTCTCCCCGTCTCTGGCATAGACGTACATGAGGTCCACATCGGAACTGAAATTCAACTCCATGCCGCCCAGTTTTCCCATGGCGATTACGGCAAATCCGGCCTCCCTGCACTTGCCGTCGACAGCCTCCATCATCGGTCTTCCATATTTTTTTCTGAGCCCTTCGTCCGCCCTCATCCAGGCCATCTGCAGGCAGACGTCCGCGAGGTTCGACAGTTCGCTGACGACATCCTGGAGATCAGCCCTGCCGAGCAGATCGCGGAGCGCAATCCGCAGCATTTCCTGCTTGCGAAAAACACGAAGGATCCGGTAGTATCCTGTGTCATCAGAGCAGCCCTGCAGCATGGCTGTAAGGCGGTCCATTAATGCGGGTTTGTCAGGAGGCCGGGACAGGAATTCAGTGGGGGAAATGAGCGGCAAAATGGCGTCCGCGGACGTGATAAGGAAGGTCGAAAGAAACCGGCTCGCGCCGAAGGTGGTAATAAGACGGAGAAGCAGGAGCCTTTGTGCTCGGCAAGCCGATGCGAAGGATTTGACATCAGTGAGAGCGCCTGCAAAACGCTCAAAGTTATTCAGCGCCATGTCGGGATCGGCGGACAGCTTCAGATCGTTAAGGATGTGCGGCAGCAGCTCAGCAAAAGCCTCGCCGCCGAACGTTTTTCCAAGAAGGTCAAGGTTTTTGAGGGCACCTTGAGCGTCTTCTATCCCGATGGACTTCAGGTGTTCCTGGGTCATTTGCGCGCTCTGTTTGTCAAATGTCATTTTTTGTATTATACTGGCAAGTAAGAAGAGATACAAGTATGAAAGAACTGCGCGACAATCAACGCTGCTTTGTGTGCGGCAAAAAAAACCCGATAGGTCTTTCCGTAAACTTTACAATCAATCCGGGGTCGCAATCCTTGCAGGCGACATTTATCCCCACGGACAACCATCAGGGATATGAGGGCATTGTTCACGGCGGAATCTTGTCCGCGCTGCTCGACGAGGCAATGGCAAAGCTCGCCTTCAGCCTTGTCTTCCCGGTCATGACCGCTGAAATCAACGTTAAATTCAAGTCGCCCGCAATAGTCGGGGAAGAACTGTTCATCACCGGCAAGCTGACCCGGGAAAACAAACGATTGATTCTCGCAGAAGCGGCCATTACGCGGGGGCCTATCATAATTGCGGAAGCAACGGGGAAATTGCTCAGAATACATTGAGCGGCGGAAAAATCCATGAAATACACCCACAAACAAATCATCGAGAGAATAAAATCCAAAACCGGCAAACCCATGTTGGTGCGTGAACTGATGCGCCAGCTTAAACTTACGTCCGACGACCGGCGGGAACTGAAGCACGCGTTAAACGAACTTGTGCTGAGCGGCGATATCGTTAAAACACGCGGAAACCGCTACGGCCTTCCGGACAAAATGGACCTTGAAACCGGCATATTCCAGGCCCACCCCCAGGGTTACGGGTTCGTCATCCCCGAGAAAAAAGGCAAACAGGACATTTACATTTCGAGCCGTGGCCGCCTTGATGCCATGGACGGCGACAAAGTTGTGGTCCGTGTCTCGCCGCTTGCCGGCAGAAAAAAAATCCTCGGCAAGCGCGAAGGCATGATTATCCGCATCCTCGAGCGAGCGCACACCCGGGTTGTTGGAACGTTCGAACTGCCGGAGCAACGTACCAGCGCGTATGGTTTCGTGACTTCCCACGATCCAAAAATATCGCAGGACCTGATTGTCAGCAGCGAAAATGCAAATAACGCAAAATCAGGCGATATCGTCTCCGCCGAGATCATTACCTATCCCCTGCGCGGCAGACCGCCGGAAGGGAAAATCACCAGAATCATCGGCAGGTCCGGAGATCCGGGCATTGATTCAGAGCTGATCATTGAACAGTATGAACTTCCCGTCCAGTTTTCCCCCGCCGTCCTGAAAGAAGCAGACAGCATTCCGCAGCAGGTGACCGCTGCCATGATAAAACAGAGGCGGGATCTGCGGGAACTGCAAACGGTCACCATTGACGGTGAAAAAGCGCGCGATTTCGATGACGCAATCTCGATCGAAAAAATCAAAACAGAGTACCGACTGTGGGTCCATATCGCGGACGTGGCCCATTATGTCAAGGAAGGCACCGGCCTCGACGAAGAAGCATACCAGCGCGGCACGAGCGTGTATCTGCCGGACCGGGCCATTCCGATGCTGCCGGTCGCGCTCTCGAACGGCATCTGCAGTTTGAACCCAAATGTGGACCGTCTCACCCTCACCTGCCAGATGGATATTTCTCCCACCGGCGAGGTCGGAAAATATGACATCTATGAAAGCGTCATCACCAGCAACGAACGCATGACCTATACCGACGTGAGCGAAATTCTTGAAAATCTAAACCCGGATCTGCGCAAACGATACCACGCACTTATCCCGGCATTCGAGCTTATGAATGAACTTATGGAGATCATGCGCGCGAAGCGCTCAAAACGCGGAAGCATCGATTTCGATCTGCCCGAACCGGAAATTGTGCTCGATCTGCAGGGACGCATTACCGACATCATCAGGTCCGAACGGAACATGGCCCACCAGATCGTCGAGGAATTCATGCTCGCCGCAAACGAGACCGTTGCCCGGCACATCGAGGATAAGGAAGCGCCCTTTATCTACCGGATCCACGAAGAACCCGCAGAGGACAAACTGGCTGATCTTGCGGAGTTTCTCGCCACACTCGGCATGACACTGCCCCAGACAAAAAAAATCCGGCCTCTGCACCTGCAAAAAGCACTGGCAAAAGCCAAAGATACCCCTGAAGAAACGTTGATTAATACGGTCTTGCTCCGCACTATGAAGCAGGCTCGCTACTCTGAAGAAAACGTGGGTCACTTCGGCCTCGCCGCGGAAACATATACGCACTTCACCTCCCCCATACGACGCTATCCTGATCTCATCGTCCACCGGATATTGAAGGCGGACATGCGGGGCAAACTGAAAGACAGCACCTATACGGAAAAGCTTGCAGAGACGCTGCCGGATGCGGCCATACACTGCTCTGGCCGGGAACGCACAGCCATGGAAGCCGAGCGGGATGTGGTAACCATGCTGAAGCTCCGCTTTATGGAAGACAAACTGGGTGAAGTGTATGATGGAATCATTACCGGCGTGACACAATTTGGGTTTTTTGTTCAGTTAAATGGATTATTCGTCGAAGGGCTGGTCCATGTATCGATGCTTACAGATGACTACTACCACTACATTGAGAAGCTCCACTGCCTGCGGGGAGAGCGTCGCAAGCGTACGTACCGCATCGGGGATGCCGTCACCGTCCGAGTCGATCGTGTGGATACGGTGAAAAAGAGAATCGATTTTTCGTTGTATAAGAAATGAGAGTTGCCTCACCTTTTCTTGCTGCAACCACAACTACCATCCCTTTCTGAGCAAAATAAATTTTGACATCGAACAGCTACTTTCCTAAATATGCTGCGCATATCAATATTATATTCAAGTATTAATATTTTTCGTTTTATGCTATATTTTTAGAAATACAAACTTCTTCCTGGACTGTGCAATGGCGTGCTACTCTCTAAAAGTGTAAGGTTCAACTCGAATTCAATAGCCATTATCCTAAAGAGGGATACCAAGATGCGAGTAATTGCGAATATGACTATATTTTTGTTTTTGATTGTTTTCTCGTCCTCTTGTTGGCCAAATGATACTTATATAGTTGCTGCCACAGGTAAAAAACTTGAAGTAAAAGCTTCAGTTGTTCCTAAATTTCTAGCATTTATTGAAGACAAAAGCAAAATCGAAGGACAGATAACGATAATAAATTTAACATCTTCACCTCAAAAATATAGCAATAAGTTTCTAATATTAAAAGTAAACGGTAGCTTAGATTCTAGAACTTACAAAAATGTAATTTATTCGGATTTCATTGACTTTGGACTTGTTGAAATCAAACCTCAATCTTCACTCTCGCTTCCTGCCTATTGGGTCTTCAAGGCATCTACAAACGCAAAAGTTGATTCAGTTCAGCTGTTTCTCGATGAAGAAGGAGTCGAAAAGCAAAAGGTGTCGATTGCGGCAACAGATAAACTATTACGCCAATATAAAGATGCTAAATAATATCACCTGAAGTAAAACAATACTAACAAATCGTTCCACGCCGACCGCTTCGTAGCGTGTGAACTCGTTGTTATTCATCTGAAACTTTCAACCAGTATTCTACATGCTGTTGACAATTCGTTCTGTGCAGTTAAGTAGGTGTAACAGTCAAAAAACAAGAAAGGGAATTTAGGAATCCTTGTTACTCTCCATCACCGCCATCTGATCTTTGATGGCTTCATGCCATTCATCTCGACGTTGAATAACGATCCTAAACTGTTCATCATCGTCAAGCGTGACGATAAGCACGTTGGGAATGATGAAAAATGTTTTAGCTGTATTGATTTCCTTAATCTGCTTCAGTGGAACAGACTTCTCCTGCTGCCGCGAGGCCCCCAAGACGAATCCTACAAAAACCAGCCGCAAATTGGTGAGATACAGCGCTCCGGTCAAACCAACGTCGTCAATATGCAGAGTAGCCTCACCTTTTTTTAGAATTTTTTCATTTTCTTTGAGAGAAAAGCGATACATACCCCTCCCTATTCACTCTATGATTCAAACCCCACCCGCCCTCCTCTTCGTAAGGAGAGGAGTTATTTGCTCCCCTCCTTGCCAAGGAGGGGCTGGGGGAGGTCATATTCGCATCTCACTCCGCAATCTACCGCGCTCTGTAATAATACCGGTTCAGATCAAGCAGCCCACCATGCACGGGTTCGTCTTCATAAAAACGCTGCTGGAACCAATCATAAGCGTCCCATAACCGCTCATCCGCCCGGTTGATGCCGTATTTGGCTATCCGCTCCATGTCTTTCTTATTTTTCTTGAAATGCGCCAGGAGATCAAAAAAGTCCGGAAGGTCTTCATCTTTGACATCGACAAAGTAGTTCGGATAGGAGCCGATGAGACCCGGAACAAAATCCGCGCTGTCTTTTGCCGGATTCAGCCGACCGTCCTCACCGAACATGAACGCGACGTTGTCGTGCCAGCGGTTAATGACAATGGAGCCGACAACATCCTTGCCGTTTTTCACGCGTATTCTTATGTACGCAAGGTTGGCGTCATGCTCGTTCATCAGGGCAAAGAACGGCGTGCCGGGCTGGGAAAGAGAGGTGAACGCCCGCAGATAATCGTCCTTTGTTTCATATTTTGTCGGAAGCGGTGGATATGCCGCTCCTGCGGGTAAATAATTTATCGGATCAAAGGCGATTTCCGTTGCTGGCAGGAAGTGCTTTTTCACAAGATACTCCGTGAATTCGCGTTTCGGATCGCTTGTCGCAAAGTTGATCTTCGATGGAAGAGAAGACGGATAGTAGTGTATCTTCTTGAGATCGTAACCTTTATACCATGCTTTCATGTTTTCCTGCCGTGTTTCGGGGGGCAGAAAATCCAGGAAGTAGCTCTCCCCTTCAACGCGCAGAGCGTCCATATAAAGCCGAACCGCCATCTGATGTCCGACCGTTCCGTACACGTCGAATCCGGCGACAAGTGCGTAATAAATGCGTTCAAGAAGCGGATAATCAATGACCCAGAGGGTTTTCGGCAGGTTTCCCAAAACTCCTTTGTGCACCGAAGCACTGTTGAAATGGCGGTAAACGGTCAGGACCGGCGCATCCGAGGCGCGGCTGCCTTTCCAGATAAACTCATGGCCAAGCCCGCTGTAGTTGTGTGACATGTAGTAATCCTGCCGGGCCTTGTAGAACTCGACCACCGCCTTTCTATTCTCATCAGTCAGCGCTGAAAAGACGCGCATATCGCTGCCTTTTTCTATGGGCATTCTCAGTTTGTCGCTGTGCAGTTTCAGAAAACCCGGATACGCCACGCTCAGGTCATGTCCCGGGTCCAGAAACATGATCCAGAAGTGGTCGTCGATCACGTTCAGGGCGATCTGGCCTTTGCAGACAGGGCCGTGAATAAAGGTCATGATGGTGTAGTGCGCGTTGTCCAGTAGGAATTGGTAGCGCGAACGTGGCGGGATCTGCTCGAAAGTGACAAAAGGATTCGCGCTCGTTGCGGCATCATACCCCATCAGATGCGGAGTCTGCAGCCATTCCGGTTTGATGAAAAGCTCATTGAACCGGTGCAGTTGCGCGTCATCAAGAGAAAAGACCATGTGCGTCTTATGCACAATGGTGGAATGGATCTTTCGGAAACGGTAGTAGACCCGCGCGACACTGGGATCGTCATACGGCCGCACCGTGGGTATCAGGTCAATGGGCTGGCCGGGCGGTGTTTTTGACCGGAGCAGCTCATAGAACTCATTGGTCGCAGTGCCGAACTTGAGATGGGCAAGAAACAGATGCTCATACAGGTAACGGGCCGTCATGGCATGCTTGGGATCATCCTGATTTAAAAACGCTTCCCATTTTCGGATGGCGATGGCGTCCTGCGGCTTGGGCGTGGTAAGTTCCGCCTGTTGGGCAGGCGTCGGCCCTTTTGCGCCCTGCACAAGCCAGCCGGCGACGATTTCAAATTCCTCCTGTTTGAGCGGCGGAAAACCGTACGGCATGCCGCGGTTCGGGTGTTTCTCCAGATAACCTCCCAGTTCCTTCTGGTTCTCGGAGCATGTCAGGTCTTCTGACTCGGGATAGTACTCACCTTCGCTCTTCGGGTTCGCAATTTTATGCGACAACAGTTGAATCATGATTGAATCGTTCAACCCGTTCGAAACCGTGCTCTCGGTAACACTGAAGAATTTTTTCTTGCGCCATTCCTCGGTGGTTTCCGCATCAACAAAAAGACGCGTCGGGTCCATGGAAGTGAGCCGCGAGGCATTGTACACGGCCCTCTTTGTTGCGCCGCGGTCCGCGCCTTCGTACGAATCAAGCTTCAACTGGCAGGGGGAATTGTAGCAGGAGTGACAGACGGTGCAGCGCTTGTCCAGAATGGGTTTTACTTCCTTCAGATAATCGATTGTTCTGTTCGGAACTTTTACCTGCACCGGCGGCAGCGCTTTCGCCGCGCACCCTGCAATAAACACGATCAAAAAAAAAGCCATGACTTTATTCTTCATACTGAGGAAATCTCCTTGAACCAGGAAGTGGCAACAGAGGCATTGCGTTATAACAAAAAAGCTATGGGAACGATGACAATCTCAACGCGGCTGTTTGAACAAATCGCTCTGCAGTCCTTTTTTCATTATCTTTAAATCTTTTATCAGCCCGTTTGATATGGAATAGATCCAACCGTGAATATACAGTTTTCTTCCCTGACTCCAGGCTTTCTGCACAAGCGTGTTATTGGCCAGATTTTTGACCTGTTCTATCACATTCAGCTCGCACATCTGATCGTGCGTTATCTTTCCGTGCTTCGGCATCATCACCTTTACGTTTTCGAGCCAGTGCTCCAGAAGTCCGTTGATCTTATGGTCCATGACGGCGTCTATGCCGCCGCAACCATAATGGCCGCAGACGATAATATGTTTTACCCGCAATACTTCGATGGCATATTGGAGAACGCACATCAGATTCATGTCCGTGTTAATAACCTGGTTCGCTATGTTTCGATGGACGAACACTTCTCCCGGCATCAGACCGGTCACCTGATTTGCCGGTACTCTGCTGTCGGAGCAGCCGATCCACAGATACTTCGGCGTATGCTGCTTTTCCAGTTTTCTGAAAAAGTTCGGATTCTCCGCCGCTATCTGATCTGCCCAAGCCTTGTTATTGTTTAATAGCTTAGCGATATCTTTCATACGTGTAGTGTATCCCTTTATTCTGTAGAATAGCGTTGTTCCTGCGAGTAAAGCCCTTACAGACGTATCTTCATTTCCCGGTCATCAGGAGTTATCCCCGCATTGTATTCAATCACTTTTTGCGGAGCAGCGGGATTGTACATTTTCGCGTAGGAATCGGTCACCAAGAGATCTTTTGCGCGGTTCACCGTGGCTTTGTCACCCAGTCCTATATTTCGAAGTTCTATGCCATGCCTGGTTATACTGAAAAATCTGAATGCGCAGGGATACGTGACAATGGCCGGGTCCGCCACGTAGGTAATTCTGCCGTCAGTGATCACCCGGGTGGTATGATGATGGCCGGATACGACCAGCCTGACATTCTGAAACTGCCTGAGGAGTTCGCGCACCTCTTCATGGTTTTTGACCATCCAGAAGGACCAGTCGGGAGAGGTGTCTCTATCCGTGGTAGGCATCAATAGTTGATGCGTAAAAATTATAATGAGTTTTTTATTTTGGTTCGACGTCAGCTCGGTTTCCAGCCATCTCAGTCCCTTCTTCGTCGCAAAACCGTACGGTTTGCCGTCCACGGTTACATCGAAGCCGATGGCTCTCACTCCCCGCGCAGGATCAAACGCCCACGAAGAACGGCCCGGCCTCAGTCCTTTGTTATACCATATGTTAAGATAGTCTTCGCGCTTCAGTTTTGATACGCCGCTGATGGGTGAAACCTCGGTGTTGCCGAGCAGTATGTAGTAGGGCATGTTAAGATGATCGGTCCACTGTTGGAACACGGCGAGGGATTCCTTGTCGCGGGGTCCGTAATGTATCTGGTCCCCGCCAAAGACCACGAAGTTCAGTTTCGGCAGCCGCGCCAGTTGACGAAGCGCATCGATAAACAGGGTCACGCTTTTTTCCCGGTATTGCCAGCTGTTTTCACCGCGCACATCAAGATGGAGATCGGCGATATGGGCAAAATTAAACGGCTGAATATCCGCTGCTTCTGCAAAATGAATGAACAGGCCTTCCGAGGCAAGCGCGGCACCGGCAGCCGCAGATCCAAATAGAAATGTACGCCTGTTCATGCTGTCCTCATTCGCGCGGGGGGTAAAACCAGGAGTTTACAATACATTTATTAACTTGACATATTCCCCTGTGCGTGTCAAGTTCAAAAAAAGAAATAAGATCAATCGGTTGCAAAAAGTCATGTTGAATTTCCAATCCGCCTATGCTATGGTACCCTCATGAAAGAATGGCTTAAGAAATTGCCCGCGGTAGACGAACTTTTGAAAGACCGCCGAATACAGCAATGGTTGGCTGTCCACCCGCGCATTCTAGTTATTGATGCTATCAGGATGGCGCTTGATTTCAAGCGACAGGAAATTCTTCGCACCAAAGAACCGGCTTCCGCAGACACTTTTGAGCAAGCTCTTTCGATTCCCACTATTCTTGATGCAACAGAAACCTTCCTCAAAAAACTCGTTGAACCGAGCCTCCGCCGTGTCATCAATGCCACAGGAGTAGTCGTACACACCAATCTCGGCCGTTCTGTTCTTTCTCAAACAGCCGTAGAACGCATGGTCGAAGCAGGCCGCGGCTACTCGAATCTGGAATACGATATTGAATCAGGTGAGCGCGGCAAGCGTTTCGTGCATATTGAAAAAACGCTCAGACGTCTTACCGGCGTCGAGGCCGCAACAGCCGTAAACAACAATGCCGCCGCTGTTTTACTGTGCCTCAACACGCTCGCCCGCGGCAAGGAAGTCATCGTGTCCCGCGGGGAACTGGTGGAGATCGGCGGCTCATTCCGGGTCCCCGATGTGATGGAACGAAGCGGCGCGACATTGCGCGAAGTGGGAACCACGAACAAAACACACCTCCGGGACTATGAACAAGCCATCAATGAAAATACGGGGCTTCTGCTCAAAGTCCATACCAGCAATTACAAAATCGTCGGATTCACAAAGGAAGTCACTCCTGAGGAGCTTTCAAAACTCGGGAAAAAACACACCCTCCCGGTCATGTGGGACCTCGGCAGCGGCAGTTTCGTGGACCTCGCGCCCTACTGTTCCGTCAGCGAACCCACGATACAGCATGGCGTCGATTCAGGAGTGGATGTGCTCACCTTCAGCGGCGATAAACTGCTGGGTGGACCTCAGGCGGGCCTCATTCTCGGCAAAAATGCTCATCTCGATTTAATCAAGTCGAATCCCCTTACCCGGGCGCTCAGGCTGGACAAATTCACCCTTGCCGCGCTTGAGGCAACGCTGAGCGAATATCTCGATCCGGAAAAAGCCGCCCGGGACATCCCCACGCTGTGGATGCTGACCCAGCCGCTCAGTGAAATAGAAAGGAAGGCCCGTCTTCTTGCAAACGGAATTGCAGACGCAACGCTGGAAGGACTGAGCGTTGTCATTCAGGACGATGCCTCGCAAAGCGGCGGCGGTGCATTGCCTACGGCAGACTTCCCGACAAAAACCGTTTGTCTCCGCCATAAGCGTATAAGCGCCAATCAGTTGGAATCGCACCTGCGGCTCGGCAAACCGCACATCATCACCCGCATCAAGGAAGACATGGTCATTTTCGATCCGCGAACACTGAATGATGAAGAGATCAGCGCTATTGTCGCGGCTATCCAAGCCATGCTCACTCCGTAGTTTGTCGGAACTGTTTTCTGAGACCCTGTTATGAAATACATCATCCTCGGCACTGCCGGACATATCGACCATGGAAAATCCAGCCTCGTAAAGGCCCTT
Organism: Nitrospirota bacterium; assembly: GCA_963663225.1. GTDB lineage: Bacteria > Nitrospirota > UBA9217 > UBA9217 > UBA9217 > JBAZLV01. Next base: position 3,065,768 of record OY760142.1, read on the forward strand.
ACGGGAACAGATCCCGACCGGCTGAAGGAAGAAAAAGAACGCGGGATCACTCTTGATCTGGGTTTTGCCTCTCTCGATCTGCCGGGCGGCAACCGTCTCGGCATTGTGGACGTGCCCGGCCATGAAGGCCTTATCAAAAACATGCTGGCAGGCGTGGGCGGCATCGACATCGTGATGCTTGTCATCGCGGCCGACGAAGGCATCATGCCCCAGACACGGGAACACCTCGCCATCTGCAATCTTCTGCGGGTCAAGCAAGGAATCATCGCCCTCACCAAGATGGACCTGGTCGAGAAGGACTGGCTCGACCTCGTGCAGGAGGAAGTGCGGGAATTCGTAAAAGGAACTTTTCTCGCAACTGCGCCGATTGTGCCCGTTTCCTCAAAAAGCGGTGAAAATCTTCCCCTGCTTGTCAAAGAACTCGCCCGACTTGCAAGTGAGGTGGCCCCAAAATCGTCCGGCGGGATTCTCCGCCTGCCGATCGACCGTGTTTTTACGATGAAGGGGTTCGGGACAGTCGTCACCGGCACGCTGCTTTCGGGCGCCATCAACGCAGAGCAGGAAGTCGATATCCTTCCAAAGGGCATTACAACAAAAGTGCGCGGCATCCAGTCGCATAACCAGGCGGTAAAGCAATCGGTCGCGGGCCAGCGGACCGCGGTAAATCTGCAGGGCATTGAAAAGGACCAGATCTCGCGCGGAGATGCCATTGTGAGCGCCGGTTATTTCAAATCAACCAAGACGCTCGACGCGACCCTTGAAATGCTTGAGCAGGCCCCCCGCGGTCTTAAAAACGGCGCACGCATCCGTTTTTACAATGCCACCCAGGAAGCCCTGGGCAGAATCACCATGCTGGGCGCAAGAGATCTTGCGCCCGGACAGGAAGCGTATGTCCAGTTCCGGCTTGAACAGCCCCTCATCATCCAGCACGGTGACCGGTATGTCCTCCGGTTCTATTCTCCTATGGAAACTCTTGGCGGCGGCATGGTTCTGAATCCGCACACCCGGAGGCATAAGCAGTCGACAATGCAGGAATCTCTTGCAAAACTGGATATTCTTAAGACAGGAACCATGCAGGACCGGATCGCGCTTTTCGTCTCGGGCAAAGGGCTGGCGGGAATGGAAGAAAATGCGCTTATCGGTTCTCTGGCGGCGGATAAACAGGAAATTACAACGGCGCTGGCTGCTTTGGGGCAGAAGAAGGTGCTGTTCAGAATCGACAATCTGTATGTGCACGCTTCCCAAATTCCGCTGCTCGAAAAAAAGATCGCGGATCTCATCGCAAAATATCATAAAGACAATCCGCTTAAACCGGGCATCGACAAGGAAGAATTAAAGGGCATGCTCCGCTTGCGGCTGTCTCCGAAAATATTGAACCTTGCGGTTGAAGCCCTCGTGAGCAAAAAGCAGCTCGAATCCGACGGTTCAAAGCTCAGGCTTCCTTCTTTTAAGGCGGCAAAAGACCAGAGCGCGATGAAAGACAGGATCGTCGAGGCCATAAAAAAAGGCGGTTCACAGCCGCCGACGCGGGAAGAACTGCCCGCGCTTTTCAACATAACCGAAAAAGATGCAAAGGACCTCCTGAAACTCCTCGCAGAAGAAAACCGTGTCATTCGGATGAATGATTCACTCTATCTGCACAGCGATACTCTGGAGAGCATCAGAACCGGCCTCAAAAAGCACCTCGACGAGAAAAAAGAAATCACTATTGCCGAATTCCGAGATCTCGCCAAAACGTCCCGAAAGTTCGCCGTCCCGATCATGGAGTATTTCGACTCACAAAAGCTGACGCAGCGGATCGGCGACAAGCGGGTATTGCGGGGTTGATTGGTGCGCGTCGGACTGAAGACGACCGTTCTCTGCAATCAGCATCTTCCCCTGAAGGAGAACAAGCATGGTTTTTAAAAACGCTGACGAATGCTGGGATGTAATCAAAAAAGAACTCAAACCTGCCCTTCTGGCCGACATTGAGCACTTTGCGCGCACCAATGAATCGCCCGCCAGGATTGAGTTCGGCACTTCCGGCTGGAGAGGAATCATCGGGTCCGACTTCACGTTTCATAATCTCCGTATCGTGACCCAGGCTATTATCAATACCCTGAAAAGCGACAATGCATCCGTCAGGCAGGCATTGGGTGTCCCCGATTTTTCCGTTGTTCAGAAAAAAGGCGTCGTCGTCGGCCATGACAACCGGTTTCTCGGACCTCAGTTTGCGCAAGAAATCATGGACATGCTGGCTGCTTCTGATATCACGGTGTTCTATTGCGGAGAAACGACGACCCCTCAGATATCAGCTGCCATTGACGTGCTGGGAGCGGCCTGCTCCATCAATATCACTCCCTCTCACAATCCGTCGCCGTATGCGGGCTTAAAATTCAACCCCTCGGACGGAGGTCCGGCAGGATCGGAAATCACCAACGTCATCCAGTCGGAAGCGAACCGGATGATGGATGAGCCGGATAAAAAAACCGCTTCCAAACCTTCTTCTGCGGTTCCGGTGCGAACAAACCCCATCGACACGTATCTTGCGTTTCTTCGTAAAAGAAAAACGCTTGATCTCGATACAATCCGCAAATTCGTGCATACGTCCGACTGTGTGATTGCGGTTGATCATGTGCATGGAGCGACGCGCGGAGTGCCTGGCGCGCTGCTGGACCCATCCGGTACTCTGGGGAAGAAGCTGGTTTTTCTCCGAACAAATGACGACTACCTGTTCGGCGGTGTAGCTCCCGAACCTTCCGCAAAAAACATGGAAGCCGTGGACGCTCTTCTGAAACAGAGTACGGCAGCATTTAAAATCGGCGCTATCCTGGATCCTGACGGCGACAGGATCCGGTTTGCGGACCACATCATGCAGATACCCATGAATTATTTCGGTGCAATGGCCCTGCATTTCCTGCATGTACACAAAGGCTTTAAGGGAGCGGTTGTAAAGTCCGTTGGGACAAGCAATTTTGCCAATGCCATAGCGGAAAAACTCGGGATACCCGTGCGCGAAACCATGGTGGGGTTCAAGAATTTCCGGCCGTATATGCTTCCCGGCTCCGCAGACCGGGCCATAGTCGCTTTTGAAGAATCAGACGGAATATCGGGATTTAACCATACGCTCGAAAAAGACGCCCTGTTCGGTCTGCTTCTGGCAATAGAAATGGTGGCAACCACCGGCAAAAATCTTCATGAATATCTTGAAGATCTTATGAAGGAATTCGGATGCTTTTATCCGGACCGTTCAGGAATCGAAGTGGCTCGTGAACTTACGGGCAATCCTCTCAAGGAAAAGATTAAGGCCATCCAAAAAAAATATCCGGTAGGCAGCTCCATACAAATCGGTGATAAATCGCTTACCGTCAAAAAATTGATCACGATAGATGGTACAAAGATCGTGCTGGAAGACGGTTCATGGCTGATGATAAGGCCATCAGGGACCGAACCTAAGGTACGGTTTTATGTTGAAGCCAGAAACCCTCTGGAAATAAAAGAACTTCTTTCCACAGCAAAAAAATTAACAATATCAGCAATTGCGGAAAAATGATAAACGAGGCTGGAAAATGAGAATAGGTCTGGACGTTGGAGGGACCCATACCGATGCGGTGCTGGTTGGCAAGCAAGGGATCATTGCCACGGCGAAAGTCAAGACAGATCACGAACAACTTCTGAACTCGGTACTTCCCGCTTTAAAAGAGGTGCTCGGGACAGCCGATCGGAAGAGTGTTGAGAATATAACTCTGAGCACGACCCTGACGACGAATGCGCTCCTGGAGAATAAAACTGATCAGGTCGGTGTTATCGTCTCTTCCGGGCCAGGGATAGATCCGCAGCATTACCGCATGGGTGACGCGTATTATGTCATCGACGGATCCATCGACCACCGCGGCATGGAAAAGAAATCCCTCGACACGAAACAGCTTGAACAGGCAGTCAGTGCCTGCCAGAAACGTGGGGTCAAAGCGTATGCAGTCGCGACAAAGTTTTCGACCCGCAACCCCAGCCATGAACTCCTTATGGAAGCTGCCGTCGGAAAAGATGCCTCTGTCATCACCGCAGGACACCGCCTTTCGGGCGGGTTGAATTTCCCGCGGCGGATTACGACCGCGTACTTCAACTCGGCCGTGTCGCGGCAGTTTAACGAGTTCGCCCATGCCGTGGAAACCGGCATCACCGGGCTCGGCATCACCGCGCCGACCACAGTGCTCAAAGCGGACGGCGGCACCATGTCCCTCGCGGCCTCACGCATTGCTCCGGTGCAGTCAATTCTTTCAGGACCTGCTGCCAGCATCATGGGCATTGCCGCATTGTGCTCCATTGTCCACGACGCCGTCATCCTCGACATTGGCGGCACTTCAACGGACATTGCGGTCTTTGCAAAAGGATCTCCCCTGCTCGAGCAGGAAGGCATCTCCCTCCGCGGGAATCCCACACTGGTGCGCTCACTCAAAACAATGTCGATTGCAATGGGCGGCGATTCAACAATCCGCGTCGCTGACGGACGGCTGTCGGTCGGTCCTGACCGCTCAGAACCTTGCATGGCAGCTGGCGGCGCATATCCTGCCCTTATCGACGCGTTGAATATTACCGGAGAGGCGAATTTTGGCGACACCGATGCGTCACGCCGCGGCATCACGGAACTTGCCCGGAGCGCCGGAACCACCCCCGAGGCGCTTTCCAACGAAGCTGTTACCATCGCCGTCACGACGATAACAAAAGCCGTACAACGCATGGTCAGGGAAATACAGGAGCGACCGGTCTATACCATCCATGATCTGCTGCACGCTGAGCGTATTGCCCCGTCTCAGGTGTATATCGTCGGCGGCCCTGCAAAAGCCTTTGCCGACCGGCTCTCATCCTCACTCGGCATGCAGACGATTGTGCCGCGACTCCACTCTGTGGCAAACGCGATAGGTGCGGCTGTCACGCGGACGACCATGGAACTTGAACTTTTTGCTGATACCGAACGGCAGGTTCTGCTCGTGCCCCGTCTCTCGGTGCAGAAAAAAATTTCCGCGAATTACTCCCTGGAGCAGGCCCGCAAGGACGCAGTGCAGTACCTTCGTACATCGCTTGATGCTTCTCTGCAATCCGCCGATGAAATACCGGTGCAGATTCTGGAGGCCTCCTCCTTCAACATGATCCAGGATTCCCGCATGGTCGGGAGGAATATGAGGGTCCGGTGTCAGATCAGACCGGGACACAGTGAGGAATATCTCGATGGTGTGAGGTCGTCATGCTGAAAGCCAACAACCGATTAGGAATCATCTTTTTCCCGGCATATGACTGGGCAATAAGCCCCACGCATCCCGAGCGCGAAGAGCGCCTTCTGTACACCCAGGACCAGCTTCGGGAAGAAGGCATCTTTGACATCGAAGGCATTTCTGAATATAAACCGGACGTAGCATCGTTGGAGGATGTTTCACGGGTGCATTTCTGCATTCCCGATGTCAGCGCTGTCACGACCGAATCTCACCTTATCTCGGCCGGAGGGGCCATCAAAGCCGCGCGACTCGTACTGGAAGGAGCAGCTGACAAGGCATTCGCGCTGGTACGGCCGCCCGGACACCACGCCATGAAGGTGGTGCACGGCAACCGCGGATTCTGCAATATCAATATCGAAGCCATAATGATCGAATATGTCCGCGAACACTACGGCCAAAAGCGCATTGCCATCGTCGACACCGATTGCCACCACGGCGACGGCACGCAGGACATTTACTGGCATGATCCCAATACGCTTTTCATTTCGCTCCACCAGGACGGCAGGACATTGTATCCCGGCTCTGGTTTTGTCGAAGAAAACGGCGGCCCGAATGCGCGCAACAAAACCATCAATATCCCTTTGCCGCCCGAAACGTGCGACGACGGGTTTCTGCATGTCATCGATAACATTGTGCTGCCGATTCTTGCAGACTTCAAACCAGACCTTATTGTCAATTCCGCTGGCCAGGACAACCACTATTCAGACCCGATTACGAATATGAAATTCTCGGCGCAGGGTTATGCTCTTCTGAACCGGAAGCTGAATCCTCACATCGCCGTGCTCGAAGGCGGGTATTCGATCCAGGGCGCCCTGCCCTACGTGAATTGCGGAATCACCCTTGCCATGGCGGGCCTCGATTTCAACACGCTTCGCGAGCCCGATTATAATCCGGCACAGCTGAAACAAAATGACCGTATCACGGAATATATTAAACAACTCAGTGATACGGTCCTCGGTAAATACTTCGGCCCCGCGGTGCCCCGCAAATTCGAGCCGGGAACATTCGTGACCCGTGAGAAAAATATTTTTTACGACACGGATATGATCCAGGAAAACCAGCGCGAGTCCGTCATGGTATGCGACGACTGTTCCGGTGTTGTTGTGATCGAGACTTCATCCTCCGCCAATGCACTGTCGGTATGTGTCGACATTCCCCTCGGCGCGTGCAACCGCTGCAGAGATGAAGGCATGCGCGTTTTTGAAGAAGCGCGCCGAAGCGGCAGCTATAGGCATGCAAAGCTGATCAACAGGAAGGACAAAATCTATCTGCCGTAATAGCTTCTCTGTGCTAGCGGTTTTGTTCTGATGCGGCCTCACCCTTGATTTTCATATTGAATTTTTTATGGCAGTCAAGACAAATTACCGTTGAAGCAGTATGTCCTTTGTGGCAGACAACGCAATTGATGTCCCCCAGATGAGATTTATGCGGATTCCGGTCCGCAAAATCCTTCGGTTCCGTCTTTTTCGCAAGACCTTCCAAGGTACCGTGGCACTCCAGACAGACCCCATTTTCCACCGTTGTGTCCGGTTGTGGAATGACGCCTCCATGACATTGCAAACAAACAACATTTGCCTTGCCGTGTATGGAGTCAAGATAAGGACCGCCCGACCATGAGGCAAATATCGACTGCTCCAGTTTCATGTCATCTGCCGACAGAACTCCGAGCGATTTGCTACTGCCCGGCACTGAAAAGCGGGATCCGGGTTTCCAGGAATGGCAAACAACACAGTCCACGGACGTATTAGCGTTCGTGTGCGCGCGGTGCAATTTTGCGGAGAATGTATTGCTTTTCTGATTTTCGTTTTTCGAATATTTATGACACGGCACGCATGCGATGATGGAGCTTCCCTTTACCGGCGGATGAGCTGTTGGAAGCATTGATTTGAAATCCGCATGGCATGAAGCACACGTCTGGCGTGATGCCTTTACACTGCTCTCTTTCTTTTTGCCGACCGTCGCTGTTTCCGCACCGGCAAACGAATGCATAGAAAAATAAAAAAATAGAATTAATAACCCGGAAAATAGAACCAGCAATGTTCTTTGTATCATGTCCGATAATCCTTCTGTTTAAGATGAGGATGCCCCAAGGCGGACCATGAGGCATCCTGTTTTTTCACTAAGCTTTTGCGGCGTTCGTCCCCGCAATTCTGCCGAATACAACGCAATCGGGAATCGCATTGCTGCCGAGCCGGTTTGAACCATGCACTCCGCCGGTTACCTCCCCTGCTGCGTAAAGCCGTGGAATCGTATTACCGAAGATATCGACCACTTCCGCTTTGGCATTGATACGCAGTCCGCCCATGGTATGGTGAACAGCCGGCCATTGCGCCACCCCGTAGAAAGGCGGGTTAACGATCTGAACCATTGATTTTGGAATGGGCTTGTTAAATTCCAGATCTTTGCCGTCCGCGATATACTTATTATGCTTATCGATTGTTTCGACAAGCGCGTCTGCAGGCAAACCCAGTTTATTGGCCAATTCAGCAATGGTATCAGCCTTCGCAAAACGGCCTTTTTTCACTCCAGCTTCAACCTCCTCCGACGAGCCGCCAAACTTTTTCACCATCTCATCACAAAAGATTGAATAGGTGGGTTTTCCCGTCTGGCCAAGTCTGAGTTGGGCAAACGACACGACATCGCGACGATCAAGTTCATTTACAAAACGCTTTCCTTGTTTGGTCACATAAACGATGCCCGTACCGGGACCATTGAAGGGATACAAAGCAGGTGTATCAAGAATCCCTGTTTCCGGATCACAGAAAGGATAGAGCTGGATAAAGTTCAATTGCAGTGAGTCTGCGCCAACCGCCTGCGCATAACGGATCATTTCGCCCGTGGCTCCCTTATGGTTGCTGCAGTTGAAATCCGGGGTCAAGAAGGGATAATGTGCCTGCCGCATCTTCAGATCACGGCTGAATCCGCCGGAACCGAGGATAAGACCCTTTTTAATCCGGATGTTGGATACCTTGCGGCCCCTCTTCACCTCAACACCTAGGACGGGACTCTTGGGATCTGCATTTTCTCTCCAAATCCACGAAACCTCAGTCCCGAGTTGTATCTTGGCGCCCCGTTTTTCGGCAATTCTTTTTAAAGCATCAACGTATTCACGCCCAACACCGATTTTTGCCGCATGGGTCCGCGCAGCAGTATGCCCACCAGTACGGAACACAGTAGGTCTAATTTCAGCGCCGCCTTCATTCATCATCCAGTTCAAGGCATCAGTGGCGTTATCAGCAAGAACCTTCACCAACTCCGGAATATTATAGTAATCCCCGCCTTTCAGCGTGTCCTGCATATGGAGTTTCGGGCTGTCGTCTCCCAGATTCAGTTTTTCCCGATAATGGAACTTATCATCATATGATGCGAACACGCCACCATTGATGATCGAGTTTCCTCCGTACGTAGGCATCTTTTCGAGGACAACAGTTTTGGCACCGGCGCCGGCAGCTTCCGCAGCAGCCGCTAATCCGGCAAAACCTGAACCAATGACAACGACGTCATAGGTTTCGTCCCATTTCTTCGGTAATTTTTTTACCGCTGCTTCAGCGGATCCGGCCGCCGCTAAATTCAGAGCGACGCCCCCGCCAACCGCAAGTGCGCCGATCGCTGCGCCCTTCAACAGATCACGCCGGCTGATGCCCTCTTTGTCCCCCTTGCCTTTCTGCATATCTTTTCCCATGTTACAGCCTCCTCAAAGTTAATGTACTGAGTACCTTAGCTACCGATAAACATTTGCCTCGTGTACGATAATTCCTTTGGAATGCCGTCTCATCCCTCCTTTCAGTTACGAGTAAAAAGCTGATACTTCAGTCGTCCGTGGGTTTTTATTTTATCTGAACAGACGTTTGCAATCTTTTTTTACTATATCACATTACCATTTATTACGAGAAAGCACCCCTGAAAGAAATCAATCTTTTTGCATACGTATTGTTTTTATTCAGAAAAACATAATTAACGGTTGAATTGTACTGTCAGTATCCTGAAAGAACAAATACTTCTTTGTGTTGATTTTCATCACTTTTTGTGATATCGTTGGCCATGGAATTTAACGAGCTGAGAATTTTCAAAATGGTTGCAGAGGTCGGCAGTGTGACCCGGGCCGCAGAGCGTCTTAATTGTGTTCAGTCAAATGTGACTGCCCGTATTCATCAGCTTGAAGAGCGCCTGAATGTTCCTCTCTTCTACCGTAAAAGCCGTGGCGTAGTTCTCACACCGGTCGGACACATTTTTCTTGATTATGCCAAACGCATTCTCAGTCTCCACGAAGAGGCCGTCAGGACCGTACAAGAGCAGGAGTCACCGAGCGGAAGGCTGACGGTAGGAGCATTGGAATGCGCTGCTGCGCTCCATATGCCGTGGATATTTTCCGAGTTTCGCAGCCAAAACCCCAAAGTTGAAGTTCAGCTCCTTACCGGTACGTCAGCGCAGATGATTTCCGCTCTTCTCGAGTATCGCATTGACGCCGCCTTCGTCGGCGGCACAATTGACCATCCTGACCTGATAGGTGAAGTGCTTTTTAAAGAAGAATTTGTCCTTGCCTGCCCAAAAGGAACGAATCCTCAAATCAAGAAGAAAGGCCAGGACATTCTCGTTTTCCCAAAAGGCTGTTCCTTCAGGCCGGCGATGGAGAACTGGTTGCGGGAAAATGATATCAGCGCCTACCGTCTGATGGAATTCAATTCAGTTGAAATGATACTGGCGTGTCTCTTTAACGGCATGGGTATTTCCTTTTTACCGCGCGCCGTCTTCGCACACGGCAATTATGACGACAAAGTCATGGCGTATACACTTCCTCCCGACATCGCAATGTTGCCGATTAATTTCGTACGAAGAAAAACAGTATCTGAATCAAAAGCATTAGCGGCTTTTGGCCTTTCACTGAAACAATGGGTCCGCTCAAGCAGACTAGAAACCACCAATCTACGCATACCCCGTCCCACAAAAAAAAATAATCCAAGACTCTTCCGCGTTTCTAAAAAAATGATCCCGTCTCATCGTCTCAGCGTATCGTAATCTCACGCCGGAAAATATTCCGTATAAAGCCGCTATCCTCCATGCATCAGCGCAATTATGTTCCCTGAACAAACCACTACGGCTGGACCAGTGCGCTTCTTACTACCAAATTTCACACAACATCAAAGCGCATTTTATCGATTTTTCTCGACATCTAATCAGTCTTACCGTCTCTTAAGTTTTCGGTTGGAATGCCGATAAAATGATCACGAAGCGGAGTTGTGCTGAGTATGCATTAAATAATGCACAAGATAACAAATAGTTGCGCTGTTATCACCACGAGAAAAATTCCGGCCCCCCTTCCGGCGCCGTAAAAAAAGTGAGGAGTGTATAATGAATAAAATTGGGAAAATGACCTTTGCTAAGAGGCTGGCCTTCACCACCATCTTAAGCTGCGTGCTGGTGGCCGTACTGCTCTGCTGCATAGCAGCCTATCAGAGCTATTCGGGAGCGAAGGACAGCATCGCGGAACTGAGAAAGAACCTGTTTGCCGACTACGACGCTCTTGCCAAATCGGAGGTTGAAACCGCGGTTTCGATGCTCCAGAACATTCATGATCGCCAGGAAAAGGGTGAGCTGAAAGCGGAGCAGGCCAAAACCCTTGCCGCGAATGTGCTGCGGGGGCTCCGGTTCGGGAAGGAAGGGTATTTCTGGGCTGACACGATTGAAGGCGTGAACGTGGTTCTGCTCGGCAAAAAGGATTTTGAGGGGAAGAGCAGGATCAACCTGCAGGATAAAAAGGGAAAATACTTTGTGAAGGAATTCATAGAGAGCGGCAGAAAAGAAGGTGGTGGATTCATTGACTATTATTTCACCAAGATGGGGAGCGACATCCCGATTTTAAAGCGCGGTTACACCCTTGAATTCAAGCCCTGGGGATGGGTTGTGGGCACCGGCAATTACGTGGATGACCTGGAAGCCATTATCGCGAAAGAGGAGAAGAAACAGGCTGCCGATACCAGAAGAGTAATTACTGTTCTCCTTCTTTCCGCCCTGATTGCCGCACTGGTGGCGGTCGGCGCGGCGTCGATGACCTTCAGAAAGACCATGGCGCAGCTTGGCGGGGAGCCGGATGAGCTTGCGAACATTGCCGGTAAAATCGCCGACGGAGACCTGACGGTGCGATTTGACAATGGAAAGGTGCATACCGGCGTGTATGCACAGATGCAGCGCATGACCGAAAGCCTCAAGAATCTGGTAGGAGAGATCAAGACCGCTTCAGCCAGCGTGGCATCAGGAAGCGAAGAACTGAGTGCGAACGCCGAAGAAATCACCAAGACCATGCGCGACCAGAGCAACCGGGCGACCCAGATTGCCACTTCAGCCGAGGAAATGTCCCAGACGATTGTGGATGTTGCGAAAAACTCTTCGGAGATTTCCACGTCAGCAGCCAATACCTCCGGAATTGCAAAGAAAGGCGCAAACATTGTGGGCCAGTCGGTTGAGGAGACAAAGGCCATTTCGGAAACCGTGGCTAAATCCACTGCGGTGGTGCAGACTTTGGGCGACCGCTCCAAGCAGATCGGTAAAATCGTCAGTGTTATCAATGACATAGCCGATCAAACCAACCTGCTTGCCCTGAATGCTGCCATTGAGGCTGCCCGTGCCGGAGAGCAGGGCCGCGGGTTTGCCGTTGTTGCCGATGAAGTCAGGAAGCTTGCGGAGCGCACCGCCAATGCCACGTCGGAAATCAGCCAGATGATCGGGGCGATCCAAGGAGAAGTCGATTCCACGGTTGCGACCATGGCGACCACCAATGAAAAGGTGGAGGTCGGTCTGAAGTTTTCTACGGAGGCCGGTACGCAGCTCGAATCGATTGTTACGAGCGTAAATACGCTCCAGAACATGGTGCAGCAGATTGCGTCGTCCACGGAAGAGATGTCGGCGACTTCGGAGATGATTTCGGGTGACATTCAGGCTGTGGCGAACGGCGCCAAACAGATATCCGGAGGGTCCGAGCAGATTGCCCAGGCCTCGTCCGAACTTGCACGACTCGCCGGACAGCTCAAAAGCACCGTCGACCACTTTAAAGTCTAATGCAACTCGGTCGTGTTGATGTGAAATATTTTGAAAATCAAAAAAATTACCGATAGTTCAAAACTCTGCATACAATTCCTGCAAAACCAAGCCGGGTGTATTCTTCTTCCAGAAAAGAAGAAGAATACACCTTCTAAAATCGGACAAAATTGGGAACCTATCACAAAATTACGGTTACGAACCATTTGGAGCGCTGTAAGTATCAAAATTCTAATGAAAAAATGTTGTTAGTCGCGACGTTGTACGAAAAGGGCTCTTGACTTTAACGTAGTGATTGGAGTATATTTTAAACAAATACAAAATTCGCAGAAGCGAAGGCGGTTACTTCATTATGATGTTTGAAAAATTTACAGAGCGCGGAAGAAAGGTAATTGTCTATGCACGCGAGGAAGCAGAGCGGCTGCAGAATGATTACCTCGGCACAGAGCATATACTCCTAGGGACGCTCCGTGAGGAAGATGGAATTCCGGTTGCGGTCCTGCGAAAAATGGGCATTGACATCGATCAGATTCGCATTGAGGTCGAGCGCAATCTCCCTTCAGGTGGAAATACGCTCACCTTCGGAGATATTCCGTTTACTCCCCGTGCCAAGAAAGTCCTCGAATATGCCGTTGAAGAAGCCAGACTTCTCGGACACAATTATATCGGCAGTGAACACCTCCTTCTCGGACTGATCCGTGAAGAAGAAGGTATTGGCGGAAAAATCCTTCGCAGCTTCGGTGTTAATCTGCTTGGTTCCCGTCAGCTTGTCATCAATTATCTTCGCCGGGCCGCCACACAGGTAAGTTCGAAAAAGAGCGCAACGCCGGCCTTGGACGAGTTCAGCAGAGATCTAACCCAGCTGGCAAAAAATGGAAAGCTTGACCCGGTCATCGGACGTGATCACGAAATTGATCGGGTGCTGCAAATACTTTCACGAAGAACCAAAAACAACCCGGTTATTATTGGGGAACCCGGCATCGGAAAAACCGCAATTGTTGAAGGGCTTGCACAAAGGATCATAAACACCGAGGTACCTGAAAACATAGCGAATAAACGCGTGGTTTCCCTGGACCTTGGTGCTCTTATCGCCGGGACGAAGTACCGCGGCCAGTTCGAAGAACGCTTGAAAGTCGTCATGAAGGAAATCGTTCAGGCAGATAATATTATCCTGTTTATTGATGAGCTGCATACGTTGGTCGGAGCAGGAGCTGCAGAAGGTTCTATTGATGCTTCCAGTATGCTGAAACCGGCATTGTCCCGCGGAGAAATCCAATGTATCGGCGCTACCACGCTTGATGAATTCAGAAAGCATATTGAAAAAGACGGTGCACTCAAACGCCGCTTCCAGCCTATTTATGTGCAACCTCCCAGTCTGGACGAAACGATCAATATCATCAAAGGACTTCGTCCAAAATATGAGGCCCATCATAAGATAAAAATTGCCGATGAAGCCGTTGTTGCTGCGGCACGGCTTTCAGACCGGTATATTACCGATCGTTTTCTCCCTGACAAGGCAATCGACGTCATTGATGAGGCAGGTGCAAAAGCGAAGCTTCATCGGTATACGTATCCTGCAGAAATGAAATCCATCGAGAAAAAACTCAAAAAACTCGACCAGGAAAAAAATCTTTTCTCCAGAATTAAAGACTACGTTCGCGTGGAATCCATCCACGAAGAAGAAGATCGTCTGCGTGAAGCTTTGGATGGAATCCATAAAGACTGGAAAGATTCACAAGAAAAAAATATCCCGACAATCAGCGAAGAAGACATCGCAGTAATTGTTTCCCATATCACCGGAATTCCCCTGTCCCGGCTTGAGGAAAAAGAAGCGTCCCGGCTTCTCCGCATGGAAGATGAACTGCACAAAAGAATCGTGGGCCAGGATGTTGCAATCGAGGCGGTATCGCGCGCAATACGCCGTTCACGGGTGGGCTTGAAAACCCGCAAGCAGCCTATTGGCTCTTTTATATTTCTCGGACCTACCGGAGTCGGGAAAACCGAATTGGCACGCTCGCTCGCAACATTCCTCTTCGATACTGAAGACGCCCTTATCCGCGTCGACATGTCGGAATATATGGAAAAATTCAGCTCGTCGCGCCTCGTCGGATCACCTCCCGGCTATGTGGGGTATGATGATGGCGGCCAGTTGACGGAAAAAATCAGACGCCGGCCTTATTCTGTGGTGCTGTTCGATGAAATTGAAAAAGCACACCCAGACATCTTCAATATGCTTCTCCAGGTGCTTGATGACGGTTTTATGACCGACAGCTTCGGGAGAAAAGTGGATTTCCGAAATACCATTATCATCATGACCTCTAATCTCGGCACCAGAATGATTGATAAGGAAACATCACTTGGGTTCCAGCAGCAAAGCATGAAGACGCAATACGACAAGATGAAAGACAATGTGATTTCCGAACTCAAAAAATCCTTTAACCCTGAGTTCCTTAACAGAATTGACGAAGTGGTCGTCTTCCATCCTCTTACCCAGGAGCATCTCTTCAAAATCGTTGATATGCTCGTGGCTGAGTTGAACACGCAGATGATGGTCGACAGAAGTATCCAACTCGAAGTCGCCCAGGAAGTAAAGGAATGGCTTATCCAGGAAAATTTCCAACCCACGTACGGCGCACGACCGATGAGACGCGCAGTGCAAAAGTATCTCGCGGATCCGCTTTCAGAAGATATCCTGAGAGGGCGTTTTAAGGATATCCATAAAGTACATGTGATACTGAGAGACGGCGGAGTTGAGTTCAGAGAAGAAGAACCCGCAGAGCTGGCCAAAGTTTAAAACAGTTTACGATCACCATTACAATAAACGATATAAAAAACCCGGAAGACGCGATGTCATCCGGTTTTTTTTTTAAATAGTTGTTGCGCGAATGGTATATGATCAGCATCCTACTCAAAGGCACTGAAAGCAAGCGGTATACAGCATATCAAATCCGGCTCTGGTTGTGACAAAATAAAAAAGGAAATAGGAATTCATAACTGGCTCCTATTTCCTCGTTTCTTACTGAATTTTACTACAGAATTAATCTTTTGATCTTTCTTTTTCCCGCATGGCTTCTTTGCGCGACAACCGTATCTTGCCCTGCCGGTCGATTTCAAGGACCTTTACGAGAACTTCATCGCCTTCTTTGAGCTCATCAGTCACTTTTTCAAGTCTGCGTTCGGATATCTGGGATATATGCAGAAGGCCATCAGTGCCGGGAAAAATCTCTACAAAAGCGCCAAAGTCCATAATTTTTCTGACTTTTCCCATATAGAGTTTTCCAACTTCTGCTTCCTGCACAATGCCTTTGATAATTTCTCTGGCCTTGTTCGCCGCGGCCTCGTCTGCGGAAGCAATATTAATTGTACCATCATCCTCTATATCGATTTTTGCGCCCGTTTGTTCCACAATACTGCGGATTACTTTTCCACCGCTCCCGATCACGTCCTTGATCTTATCCTGATTAATCTTCATGCTGATAATTCTGGGGGCAAAGGGATTCAGATTCTGCCTCGGTGCTGCGAGCGTTTCTATCATTTTCCCCAGAATATGCAGACGACCGTCTTTTGCCTGCTGCAGAGCGGTCCTCATAATGTCGGTGGTGATGCCTTCGATCTTCATGTCCATCTGCAGTGCGGTAATGCCCTGGCTGGTGCCCGTCACTTTAAAGTCCATATCGCCAAGGTGGTCTTCAAGGCCGAGAATATCAGAGAGAACAATTACCTTGTCGCCCTCTTTAATAAGCCCCATGGCGATACCGGCAACAGGCGCTTTAATCGGAACCCCGGCATCCATAAGCGCAAGAGTGCCGCCGCAGACCGTTGCCATGGAAGAAGAACCATTGGATTCAAGAATGTCGGAGACCAGACGTATTGTATACGGAAATTGCTGCTTTGTCGGGACCATCGGCTTGAGAGCCCTCTCCGCGAGCGCTCCATGGCCGACTTCCCTTCTTCCCGGTCCCCGCAGAGGTTTGGTTTCCCCCACACTAAACGGGGGGAAATTATAATGGAGCATAAAAGTCTTGAAATATTCACCTTCCAACGAGTCTATTCTCTGCTCGTCTTCCGATGTGCCGAGTGTGGCCACGACTAACGCCTGGGTCTCGCCACGGGTGAAGAGCGCCGACCCGTGTGTGCGCGGAAGAAGGCCCACCGTGGAGCTTATCGGTCGTATTTCTCTGGGTTTTCTTCCATCTGCGCGAATATTTTTTTCCAGAATAATCTTCCGGACTTCATCTTTTTCAATATTAAAAAAAATGGTTGATATTTGAAGATTTCTTGTAGGATCATCCTCTTTTTTCAGCTTCTGCTTTATTTCTTCGAGAAGAGCATCCAGGGTTTTCTGCCGTTCCATTTTATTAGGAATTACAATGGAACTTCTCAGGCGCTCCATGGCCAAGGCCGCCACCTGTTCTGCAAGGTCTTTGTCAATTTCAACGGTCTTGACCGTCCGTTTTGGGTGGCCAACTTTCGCTACAAGTTCATTCTGAAGCGCTACTATTTTTTTGATTTCAACATGTGCCAGCTCGAGCGCTTCAAGCATCTGAGCTTCCGTCAGTTCGGCAGCTCCGCCTTCGACCATCATGATTGCATCAGCGGTACCTGCAACCACAAGGTTAAGGCTGGTCGATTCCAGTTCTTTTTGGCCCGGATTAACAATGAATTTTCCTTCAACCAATCCCATCCGAACAGCACCGACGGGGCCGTTAAAGGGAATATCGGAAATCGAGATGGCGGCAGAAGATGCAATCATTCCCATAAGATCCATGGAGCTCTCGTCACCTATGGAAAGAACGGATGCAATAATCTGCGTATCGAAAAAATACCCGTCAGGAAATAACGGTCTGATAGGTCTGTCAATAAGCCGCGATGTCAGGACTTCCTTCTCACTCTGCCTTCCCTCGCGCTTAAAAAAACCGCCCGGAATTCTTCCTGCGGAATAGGCTTTTTCCTGGTAGTCTACTGTCAGCGGTAAAAAATCGACGTTCTCCCGTTCAACTTTAGAGGCAACTGCCGTTGACAGAACCACGGTGTCACCATATTTAGCGACGACGGCGCCGCTGGCCTGTTTGGCCATAAGTCCTGTTTCAAGGATCAGCCGTTTACCACCAATTACTGTTTCTACTGTTGTAACCATGAAACCTCACTCTTCTTCTAATTTGTTGTAATGTTACTTTCTGATACCGAGTTGGTCAATGACCTGACGGTAACGGTCCAGATTATTTTTCTTCAGGTAATCCAGATGACGACGACGCTGGCCGACCATTTTCAGAAGACCTCTCCGTGAGTGATGGTCTTGTTTATGGGTCTGCAAATGTTCCGTCAGATGATTGATGCGACCACTCAGAATCGCAATCTGTACTTCCGGAGAACCCGTGTCTGAAGCATGCCTGCGATAATTTGTGATCAGACCGGCTTTTTGTTCCTTATCCATAACCGCACCCTCCTTTCTTCCAATGCTTTTAAAACAAGACAAAATATCATATTTACAGTACGTTGTAAAGCATTATTCACGGGCTTTCTGAAAAAACCAATACGGGCTTGAGCAGTCCTGCACTGCTCTTGGCAAGAGCCACAAGCCTGCCGGAAGAGTCTTGAAGTCTGAAAAAGGTGTTTGTTTCATTATGATTCGCAGGACAAGCAATCTGATTACCATGCTGAATCCTTCCGGATTCTTTCTCTGAAAGCAACACTTGAGGAAATTCTCCGAGTGCATCGCTGACAGATATGAGTAAATTCCGGATTTGTGAAAAATCATCAATATTCTCAAGCTGTTCAAGCGTTATCGCTTGTTGAATACTGAAATGGCCTGACCGGGTTCTTTCTAATTCTATAAGATGAGCGCCCATGCCAAGCGCCTCACCGATATCAGAACACAATGTCCTCACATATGTTCCGCGCGAGCACCTGACCGAAAAGGATACAAACGGATCATCATACGATCTCAGCTCGAGATTATAAATTTGCACCGGACGCGGCGAGAGCGGCTTCGCCTTTCCTTCCCGTGCCAATTTGTATGACGGAATCCCATCGACTTTAAGAGCCGAATACACCGGCGGTTGCTGCATAAGAGGACCGGTGAAATTTTCCATAACTTCGATGATTTTGTTTCTGTCCAAGGGGAGATATGCTCTCCTGCCTGTTATCCGGCCATCTGCATCAAGGGTGTCCGTCGTGACTCCCAACCGCATTACCGCCCTGTATTCTTTTTCCCCTGCCTCTATATATTGAGCGATTCTGGTTGCCTTGCCTACACACAGGACAAGCACCCCGGTTGCAAGAGGATCAAGTGTGCCCGTGTGGCCGACCCGCATTTTTTTGAATATTCTGCGCACTCTTATAACGACATCATGCGATGTCAGCCGGGGTGGTTTGTTGATATTAAGGACTCCGTCAATTGACGATATCATGCATCGTTCCCAGCTGCGCAGAAACTGTTTTCTCAAGGTCGCTGATGACCCGGTTTTTTACTTCTTCGAGTGCTCCGTTCAGCGTGCCTCCGGCAGCATTTTTATGACCGCCGCCGCCAAAAGACTGTGCCAAATGAGAAAGATCAACCCGCCCTTTCGAACGAAGGCTTATTTTATACCGTGCTGTTTCCACCTGTCTGAACAAAACGGCAACTTCCACCCCTTTGATCGACCGCACGAAATTTACAAAATTATCGGTATCTTCGCTTGTTGTTCCTGTTTGCCGATACAGATCATCGGTAATGACTACCCATGCTATCCTTCCGTCCTTGCTGCGCTCCAGGGCGGAAAGGACAATGCCGAGTAATTTCAACCGGCGGTATGCGAATGACTCATACACATTTTCTGTTACAAGCCAGGGGTCTGCCCCCGCCTCAAGCAAGGTTGCAGAAATTCTCATGCTTTCCGGAGTAGTATTGGAATAGCGGAAAGAACCGGTATCAGTAAAGATGGCAGTATACAAGCAGAGTGCGATATCACGGTCAAGGGTTATCCCAAGTCCAAGAATGAGCTTATAGACCATCTCACCGGTGGCTGACGCTTTCGGATCCAGCCACGTGTGGGGCCAGACGGATTGATTCGTCACATGGTGGTCTATATTAACAAGCACCTTTGCCGGCGGAGGATTGTCAAAGAGTGCGGTCCTCGCAGGATCGGCGTCAAGCACGATACAAACGTCATATTCACCGGGCACACGAGTTCCTGTTTGTATCTCGTCAGCATGCGGCAAAAACCTGTAAAACTCAGGCACCGGATCCGCGTTAAACGCAGTAACGGTTTTCTGCAATTTTCTCAGGGCAAGCATGAGTGCGAGCTGGGAACCGAGTGCATCACCGTCTGGATTGACATGTACAGAAATCAAAACGCTGCTGCATCGTTTCAGCCTTTCTATGATCCCCGCAAGATCATTCATGTTCCTTGTCCTTTTTCTCTTTGTCCTCGCGTTCAATTTCCCGCAGAAGCTCCATGATATGGGCTCCCTGTTCCACGGTATTGTCGAATCGGAACAAAAGTTCCGGCACAAATTTCAAGCGCATCCGCTTGCCCAACTCGGCGCGAATGAAGGCGGAAGCGCTCCTTAATCCTGCAAGTGACTTCTCCTTATCGCTCCCGTAGATACTTACAAAAACTTTTGCATTCTTGAGATCATCTGTCACTTCTACATCGGTAATCGTGACGAATCCGATTCTCGGGTCCTTGATTTTACGCATCAGAATGTCAGCGATTTCCTGTTTCATCTGATCGCTGACACGTTCAGCTCTTTTAAAAGTCGGTTTTGACATGGTAATTAGAAAGTCAGGGGCGGACAGGTTGAGTCAGGCATAGCGGCGACAGTCATAAGCGCTGTGCCCAGTGCTGACCATAGGCCCTTGATCCTCAGAAAATCTCAATATGATAATCCAGCAGGCTTATTTCCGGCACACCACGAACCATGTTCAAAACATGGTCCAGCGTCTGGTTAAGGTGGGATTTATCATTGCTAACTGCCGCTACTGCAAGTGATGCTTTCTGCCAGAGATCGTTGTCTTCTATCTCTGCCACGGAAACATTGAATTTATTTCGTATCCTGTCCTTCAAGCTGCGGAGAGAGTGCCTTTTTGTTTTCAGTGAGCCGCTTTCCGGAACATGTATTTCGATGGTACAAACGCCAATGAACATGACTGTTACACTTTAAAAAGCTGTTGAATTTCAGCAGCGTGTTTCGGCAAATTCGAAGATTTTTTTATTATAGTTTCGCCGCCACTTTGTCTATAATGAAGGCTTCGATAATATCGCCGACCTTGATATCGTTGAAATTTTCCACTCCGATGCCGCACTCGTAACCGGCCTGAACCTCACGAACATCATCCTTAAACCGCTTCAGTGAATGGAGCTTCCCTTCATAAATCAGCACATTATCCCGCAGGACCCGTACGCCGTCCGACTGCCGTGTCATAACACCGTCAAGTACGTAGGAACCTGCAATCGTCCCTACTTTGGACACATGAAACGCCTGACGCACCTGGGCCCGTCCGAGGATTCGTTCCTTGAGTGTAGGTTCAAGCAGTCCTTCCATGGCTGCCTTAATATCGTCGATGGCGTTATAGATAATATTATACAGTCTGATGTCCACCCCTTCACGCTGCGCAAGATCGGTTGCTTTTGGTTCCGGTCGTACGCTGAAACCTATGATAATGGCATTCGAGGCGGCTGCAAGCATCACATCAGTCTCCGTAATTGCGCCGACCGAACTGTGAATTACCTTCAGTTTCACGGCAGGAGAGGAAAGTTTTTCCAATGAATCGACAATAGCGCCTGCTGAACCCTGCACATCGGCTTTCAGCACGATGTTGAGTTCTTTCACCATGCCTTCCTGAATTTGAGCATGCAAATCTTCAAGGGTGACTTTCTTCATTGCCGCCATTTCGGTTGTCCGTTGTTTGGCCTGCCGGATTTCGGCTATCTGTCTTGCTTTGCGTTCTTCTTCGAGGACAACAAAGCGTTCACCGGCAAGCGGCACACCGGAGAAACCAATGACTTCAACCGGAACAGAGGGACCCGCCAGTTCTACCCGCTCGCTCTTGTCATTAATAAGCGCTCTTACCCTGCCGAATTGGACTCCGGTTACGAAAATATCCCCCATTTTCAGCGTGCCTGACTGAACCAGAACAGTCGCAACCGGACCGCGGCCTTTATCCAGTTTTGCCTCGATAATCGTGCCTCTGGCCATTTTTTCAGGGTTAGCTTTCAGTTCAAGCATATCTGCCTGAATCAACACCATTTCCAGCAGATGCTCAATACCGATTTGCTTCTTCGCGGAAACTTCGCAGAATATGGTCTGCCCGCCCCATTCTTCCGAAATCAGTTCGAATTCAGAAAGTTCCTGTCTGACACGGTCAGGTTTTGCATCAGGTTTGTCGATTTTATTAATTGCAACAATTATTGGGACATTGGCTGCTTTGGCGTGATTAATTGCCTCTCGTGTCTGCGGCATGACACCATCATCCGCAGCAACCACGAGAATCACGATGTCTGTGACCTGGGCTCCCCGCGCACGCATGGCGGTAAACGCAGCGTGGCCGGGCGTATCGAGAAAAGTGATATCTCGGCCTTTCAAGCTTACCTGATAAGCGCCGATGTGCTGGGTGATTCCGCCTGCTTCTTTTGCAACAACATTTGTCTCGCGAATCGTATCAAGAAGCGACGTCTTTCCATGGTCGACATGGCCCATGATCGTAACAACCGGCGGCCGCAGCACTTTTTCCTCAGCAGTGTCTGTTTTTTCCTCCAAAACATCCTCAGCTGACTCAATATTTGCGATCTCCGCTTTGATCCCGTATTCATCTGCCAAAAGAAGCGCCGCATCCATGTCCATGGCCTGGTTTTGTGTGGCCATAACGCCCATGGTCATCAGTTTTTTGATTACATCGCTGACTTTCTGGCCCATTACTTCCGCAAATTCTTTGATCGTGCAGCCTTCCTGGATCTTTACTACCTTCTTTCTTGGTTTGGTTATCTCAGTAATTTCTGTTTGCGGCTGCACATGGCGCTCATCTTTTTTATGCGGTCGTTTTCCGGTAGGAAGAGTCTTTATGTCCGGCATTTTTTTGAAAGAAGGTTTTTCCCGGAACTCGCGTTCGAGTTTTTGTTCGTAGTCGGATTTTTTCTGCCATTTTTTCTTTGAAGGCTTGGCAGGAGTTGGAATCAACGAAGGCGGCACCTGTGATGGTGCAAGGACAGGTGAACCGAAAGTCTTTTTATCAAACTGTTTAGCAGGCCGCATTGCGGCTCCCGCCGGCCGCGCTGTATGCTGCTGAAAAGGACGAGGTGTGGCAACAGGACGGGGACGTGGCGTTGCTTGCGGGGCCGGTTGCGAGACTGCCTCTTGCGAAAGCGGCTGTGATGACGACACCTGAGCAACAGGTGCCGGTTTCAGCTCTGCTGGCTGTGGTGGTTTGACCTGTTGCACTGACGGAGGAATCACCGGTGGGGCCGGAATGGATGGTTTTGGAGGCAACGGCTTCGGCTTGGTTCCCGGTTTTTCGAGAGTGGAAGAAAACTTTCCGATCAACACGGCAGCCTTCCTCATTCGTTCTTCTCTTGAGAGAAGCGGATCAGCAGACTCTTTTTCCTTGTCTTTTTCTTTCTTTATTTTCTCTTTTTCTTTCCGAGAAGCTTTCAACTTTTCTATCAGGGATTTAGCTTCTTTGTCATCAAGTCCGCTGGCAGGAGTTTTCCCTTTGATGCCCATTTTTTCAAGCACCAAAACAAGGTCCTTGCTTTCAACTCCCATTTTTTTGGCCAGTTCATGTACCCTGATTACCGTCATAAAAGCACATACCCCCGAAAGGTCATTAATAATAATTTGATTATTGTACTCTACTCACTCGTATTTATCAAGCCTTTTAATGCTGACGGTCATTCCGTTGCAGCACGTTTAATCTTTCCGTTTCCTGTGTGAGCGCACGGGCAAAACCCTTGTCCTGGATCGCAATCACACCTACCAACTCCCGATTGAGAAGACTGCCGAATTTGTCGCGGGTAAACAGGGTCGCATGGGGAACTGTTGTATTTAAAATCGCCACGGATTCCCTGGTATTCCCGGAGATGTCCTGCGCAAACAACAGCATTTCAACAGTCTCTTTTTCAACTGCGTCCTTCACTGCTGAATAGCCTGCAGCCAGTTTACCTGCTTTTGCCGACATGGCAATAAGCGACTCTATTCTTTCTTCAATACGGATGACAAGCCCTGCAATAAAGTCATCGTAAGAAGGTGTCTTGACTTTGAGACGAAGCGCCTTAGACAGATGATCCTTGCTGAGTGCATTTCTGATACACTCAGTCCGGGGACAAACATAAACGGCACGCCCCGGTAATTTTTCCCGGTAGTCAATGACAAGTCCTGATTGGCCTGATACAGATGGCGCCCCTTCGGCCACAATCCTGACCACTTCGCCTTTCTTAAATATGCTCCGGCATCCAATGCACGTTCTCTCTGGTTGATGTTTCATGGCCGTTTAAAACCCATGCTGCCGATATCAGGTATCACGTCGTTCATGCCGAATTTTCATCAAGAGCGGTTATTGCTGCAGCAATGCCCGTGCCGCCAGAAGTATCTTTTGAGCCGTTTTTTCACCAATGCCGGGGACTGCTAAAATTTCCTCATCCGACATTGCGGCAATTTTTTCAACCGTATCATAGCCCGCCTGTCTGAGTTGTTCGGCGGTCTTGGGCCCTACTCCGTCTATGAGAGTCAAGTCCTTTCCCGCGGCAAGGCTATTATCCTCAGCTGGGGATTCTGTTTCTGTCGTCCCCACACCTTCTGGTTCTTCATCCATCTCCCGCCGTTTCCGGGTTTCTTCAACAATAGCCGCTTCTATTTCCTGCTCGCGCTCTTTCTGGCGCTCCTGATCGTATTCGGATTCGCTCAAAATATCTATTTTCCAACCGGTAAGCTTTGCCGCAAGCCTGACATTCTGACCTTTTTTCCCGATGGCGAGCGAGAGTTGGGAATCGGCCACAACCGCCAGTGCCGAACGGTCTTCCTCAGTGACGCCTACTTTTTCCACCACGGCGGGACTTAATGCTTTGGCAATAAAAATGCGCGGATCTTCCGACCAGGGAATAATATCGATTTTTTCACCACGAAGTTCCCGAACCACCGCCTGCACCCGCGAGCCTTTCATGCCGACACAGGCACCCACCGGATCCACCTGAGCGTCCTTGGTACTGACGGCAATCTTGGTCCGGTCTCCTGCCTCGCGCACCACCCCTTTGACTTCGACGATATTTTCGTATATTTCAGGTACTTCCATTTCAAACAATTTAGATACGAATTCCGGATGTGCCCGGGAAAGCACCACCTGCGGTCCTTTGGACGTGTCCCGAACTTCGAGTACGTACGCTCTGACGCGATCTCCTCTCCGGTAGTTTTCACGCTGTACCTGCTCACGAGCAGGCAACACGGCTTCCGTTTTTCCGAGATCAATATAATACGCTCCCTTTTCATGACGAAGAACAATGCCGTTCACAAGCTGGCCTATTTTGTCATTGAACTCCTTCAGAATAACGTCTCGCTCCGCTTCACGCACCTTTTGGACGATAACCTGCCGTGCAGTCTGGGCGGCAATTCTGCCGAATCCCTGGAACTCCACCTGTAACGGAACTTCTCCGTCCATCTGCGCATCAGGGAACAGCGCCTGCGCGTCTTCCAGAGTAATTTCCTCTTCAGGGTTTGCAATGACAGGTACGACCTTCTTATAGGCATACATGATAATATCACCGCGTTTGGGATCGATCTGTACGGCAATTCTTTGTGCGCCGTACCTTTTCTTTGCGGCACTTACAAGGGCAGATTCAACCGCTTCAATCACCATCTCCTTTGAAATCCCTTTTTCCTTGCTGATCTGATCGATTACCTGAATTAATTCTTGACTCATAGCCAATTGTCCTCCTGCAGAATCTTTTATATAAAAATAATGAATAAAGTCTTTGTCCCAGTTACAGCACCACCTCAAGAGAGGCTTTCGCAACCGTACTCAACATAATCTCTAATAGAGTCCCATCCTCCAGCTCGAGACTAATTTTGTTTTCAGTCATACCGAGCAGTTTTCCCCGGAAAACCTTTTGTCCGTTGATTTGCTGATACGTTTTAACTTTTATCATGCTTCCGAAAAATCTTGCGAAATGTTCCGGCCTCGTCAGACTGCGATCAAGACCCGGCGAAGAGACTTCCAAGACATACGAATGGGTGATAACGTCTTCAACGTCAAGGAGGGCGCTCAGATCCCTGCTCACCGCCTCGCAGTCGTTCAGCGTTACACCGCCCTGTTCCCGGTCAATGTACACTCTCAGAAGCCATTTCGGACCTTGTTGCTGGAATTCCAGATCCCAGAGAACTAGCCCCAGAGATTCCAGAATAGGGACGAGCAACTGCCGTATCTGCTCCACAACCTTTGACACGTCTTTTCTCCTAAACAAAAAGAGTGGGCAATAAATGCCCACTCTTTGAGAGTTTTCCCAGAGTGTTGAGTATCTTGTAGCATAACAGAACAAGGAATGCAAGTAAAAAATGGCTCGTTGCTCAATATTCCGGCGGGATGTCACCCGTACGTGCCCTGCGGTACCATTCCAGAAACTGTACCGTAGCGGGGTCCCCTTCCGGAGGGGCCCAGGCCGCAAGATTGGTCTCAGCGAGAGGGACATACGGCCCCTGCTTTACCTCGAAAACAACCGTATTTGTTTCCAGCGATATCGGAGCATGCCAGGTATTCGAGGGAAATTCAACAGCCCGTGTTTTCCCATCGGCAGTCAAAACCGCACGGTCAAAGACTTTTCCTGTGTCATCAAAAAAAAGGATTACAGCAGACCCCCGCAGGATCATGAGTATTTCCCAGGTTTCCGGATCTGAGTGCCGGTGCGGCCGGACATAGGTGTCCGGTTCCATGGCAATGCACAGCCGCTGTACCGGATCACCCAATTCAGGATGAAAATTATGGTGAGCCCGCTTGCGTGTTGAGTCCTTTGCCTTGCCGGAGAGCGAGTCTAACAGTATTGTATCGATCAGTTTCACGAGTCTATATCTCCACTTTCAGGATCCAAAATTAAAGAAAATACGTTTAGAAAAAGGATTTATCGGAATATTCAGGAACATTTATGCAGGTATGCAACAGCTTCCTTGGCAAAATAAGTCAGTATCATATCCGCACCGGCACGCTTGATGGCAATAAGGGATTCCATCATGGCCCGCTCGCCATCCATCCAGCCGAGTTTATCGGCAGCCTTGATCATGGAATACTCGCCGCTTACGTTGTAAGCTGCGACAGGCAGGCTGAACTGCTGCTTTATCTGGTAGATAATATCCAGATAAGCAAGGGCTGGCTTCACCATCACAATATCCGCCCCTTCGTCAATGTCAAGAGCCGCTTCCCGAATCGCTTCCCGGCTGTTCGGGGGGTCCATCTGATAAGTGCGTCGATCACCAAATTGCGGCGCACAGTCTGCAGCGTCTCTAAACGGACCATAGAAGCTGGATGCGTATTTGACCGCATAGGACATAATCGGGACATCATGATAACCGCCGCCGTCCAGCGCAGCGCGAATCGCCCCTACTCGTCCGTCCATCATATCGGAAGGAGCGACCATGTCCGCACCCGCTTTGACGTGAGAAACCGCCTCTCTGGCGAGGAGCTCAAGCGTAGCATCATTTTGGACCTTGCCGTGCTTAACGATGCCGCAGTGGCCGTGACTTGTGTATTCACAGAGGCAGACGTCCGTAATTACGGTGAGCTCGGGCATCTTGTGTTTGATGGCTTTGATCGCATGCTGGATAATTCCTTCATCAGAATAAGCTTCGCTCCCAAGCTCATCCTTGTGTTTTGGAATTCCAAACAGAATAACAGCCGGAATACCGAGTTGCTGGATGTCTTCGCAGTCTTTCACAATATTATCGATGGATTGCTGATATTGACCCGGCATGGACGTGATTTCTTGCTTCACCTCCCTGCCGTGGGTCACAAAAAGCGGACAAATAAAATCATCCGGCGAGAGTGTTGTTTCCCGAATCATACGCCGCAGATTTTCGTTCAAACGAAGTCTTCTGGGTCTGAACAGAGGCTGGAACATACCATCTCCTGCAGAGATCAACCAATTACCGGCAAAATAGGCTTAAAAAAAACAGCCTGACATTTAAACAATTGAACATACGATTATGCTTCACCTGCATCCGCATCCGCCCGAGCTGCAACCGCCGGTTGTGTTATCTGCGTCATCTCCGCAGCCGCAGTTTCCTTCCTGCGAACCGCCGGGAAAACCAAGAACAAAGCCCGATCCGTGTTCATCGTTTACAAAGTTAAGCTCGGCGCCCTCTAAGGTCTTGGCAGTTGATGCATCAACGAAAACCCTGGCTCCGTTTTTTTCCACTACCGTGTCGCCGTCTCCTGTTGCTTCATCGATCATGATTTCGTATGACGGGCCACAACACCCGCCATCGGTTGCAACAACGCGCAGCGCATGGGTTGGAACGCCTTCGATTTTGAGTATTTCCTTTATTTTATCAGCTGCAATTTCAGTTATTGTTATCACAAAACCTCCTGTTTATCACGCTGTTATCGCATGCAAAGCCCCGGAGTCCGGTACTTTCATACGCCTTAAGTTTCCTTTAAACTGAGGAAATCTGTACGGCATTAGCTCTATTGCGTTTCCTGATATATACTATGTTTCAGGACGTATTTCAAGAAAATTACGTGCAAGAAGGAATGGTGCTCCCGCGTTTATTCAATCCAGTGGTGCATACTTCTGATCCTAGCTTTTTCCGTAAACCTCATTCAAGATTGCGTCCGCGCCCCGGGAGAGAAGGTTCTCAGCGAGCGTTGTTCCCAGTTGCTCAACTCTCGCCGGGTCTCCGATCAAGCTGCCTTTAACAACACGACTGCCGTCCACACTGGCCACCAGTCCCGCAAGATGCACGGTTTCATTCTGCATGTGTGCGTAACATGCGATGGGAACCTGGCAACCGCCTTCGAGTCTGCGAAGAAGCGCACGTTCGCCCACAATGCAGGCACGGCTGTCTGGATCGTTGAAAAAAGAAAGCAGTTCGTTCAATTGGCCGTCCCGTATGCGGCATTCAATGCCGAGGGCTCCCTGGCCTATTGCCGGCAGGCTGATTTCAGTTGATAAGTATTCCGCGACATCCGCTGCAAATCCAAGCCGTTTGACGCCGGCTGCCGCAAGAACAATGGCATCGAAATGACCTTCGCGCAATCTTCGTATCCTGGTGTCCACGTTTCCGCGAAGCTGATGGATTTGCAGGTCAGGACGGGCATGCATCAGCTGGGCCTGCCGCCGCAAACTGCTCGTGCCTACTTTTGCTCCTTTCGGCAAATCGGAAAATTTCATCCTGTTTTGAGAAAGCAATGCGTCTCGCGGATCTTCACGTCTTGTTATAGCACCGAGATGGAGACCTTCCGGCAGAGCTGTGGGTACGTCTTTCATGCTGTGCACAGCTAAATCAATTTCTTCAGCAAAAAGAGCTTCTTCTATTTCCTTTACGAACAATCCCTTGCCGCCGACTTTTGCAAGAGGGACATCGAGTATTTTGTCTCCTGTGGTCTTGATTCTGACAAGAGAAACGGCAACCTCCGGATATTTTTTCTCAAGCTCCGACTTCACCCATTCTGCCTGCCAAAGCGCCAGCGCGCTTCCCCGGGTACCGATTTTAATGTGATTTTTCATTTTTGTCGCTCTCAGATCCGCTTTCCCGGATCGATCCAAAACCTTTTTCGTGCACGTGTTTTTTTAACTTTTTATCCAGGTTGAATATCCTTCTGACAACGGCGAAAAGGCCGCTGTTTTCCGGATCGGAAGCAGACTGTTTCAAAACTACGATTGGTGCGTGGATAATTTTATTGACTATCGCCGACGACATGGCTTCAATCAGGTCCCGCTGTTTCTCAGTAATATCACCCAGCTGGGAAAACGTCTTGTCCACTTCTTTTCGCCTGATAGTCTCGACTTTTTCACGAAGTTCAACAATGGTAGGAACCGCGTCCAGGGACTGTTCCCATTGCTGGTATGTCTGCACTTCCTGCGCAATGATATGCTCCGCTTTTTCGGCTTCCTTCGCCCTGCCTTCTCTGTTTAAGTCGACCACACCCTGAAGGTCATCGATGTCAAAGAGAAACACATTGTCTATCTTATTGACCTCGGGATCGATGTTTCTCGGGACTGAAATGTCGATCATGAAAATCGGCTTATTTCGCCGCGACTTGAGCACCCTGTTCACAATGGCCGGCCCGATGACGAAGGTCGGGGAACCGGTAGAACAGATGAGGATATCGGCCATGACCATTTCAGACGGGAAATCCTCAAAGTGAACAGCGCTTCCGCAAAGTTCCCGCGCAAGCTCTACGGCATGTTCGAAAGTACGGTTTGCCACCAGAACGTTCTTAACGCCGTTGTTCTTGAAATGCCGGGCAGCCAATTCTGCCATCACTCCTGCACCGAGAAGCATAGCGGTTTTTTCTTCGAGATTGCCGAAAATCTTCCGGCTCAGTTCCACTGCCGCAAAACTGACCGATACCGCACTCTCGGCTATTTTGGTTTCCGTCCGTATGCGCTTGGCAACGGAGATTGATTTTTGAATCAATTTATTCAGCATCATGCCCGTGGTTTTTGTCCGGAGCGCAACATCGAAAGATTCTTTCAATTGGCCGAGAATCTGCGGTTCCCCCACTACCATAGAGTCAAGGCTTGATGCCACCCGGAAAGCATGACGGATTCCGTCTGCATCAGAATGAATGTACAGGGATCGTGCAAGGGAATCAGGAGTAAGATTGTGGTATGACGAAATGAATTGCTTGATTTGGCCTACACCAGCTGCGGCATCATGGACGTATGCGTAAATCTCAACTCGATTGCATGTTGAAAGAATAAGAGCTTCACGGATGCTCTCGTAGCGCATAAGGCTCGCGAGGGCTTCCGGCATCATCTCGTTTGGGAACGAGAGCTTTTCCCGGACCTCTACAGGCGCTGTTTTATGGCTTAGGCCGACGACAACAATGCTCAATTGAACATCACCTTAAAAACCGTGTTTTCCCATCGGGAGGCGGGTTACTACATAGAAACTGATCAGAACAAAAACAAAACCCAAAATAGAGAGAAATGCCATTTTCCGACCGCGCCATCCTACCGTACGGAGATGGAGAAGGACAAGGTAAACGACCCAAGTAACAAGAGACGATGTCTCTTTCGGGTCCCAGTTCCAGTAGGTTCCCCACGCACTGTTGGCCCAAATAGAACCGCTCACGATGCCGAGCGTAAACAGCGGCCATCCAAAGGTTAAGGCACGATATGCAAGCGTATCCATGAGCTCGAGAGAAGGAAGCCGATGGAAGAAAACGCCTCTGCTCTTTGCTTTGAGTTGGCGTTCCTGGATAAGGTACATAATTGAAACAATGCAGGAAAAAGCAAATGCAGCGTCTCCGAGAACCGACAAGCTTGTATGGACACCCAGCCAGCCGCTTTTCAACAACGGATTAAGCTCCCGTATCTCTCCGGATGAGGCAAGTGCGGGAATCATAAGCAGAATCACCAGCGGCAGCAGGAAGGAGCCGAGGGCGGCAATTTTGAAGCGCAGTTCCAAAAATAGAAACACCAGAACAATTCCCATGCCGAGAAAGCTTGATGCCTCAAAGAAGTTGGTGATAGGAAGCCGCCCGGATTCAAACCATCGAACACCAAAAAATCCAAGGTGGAGCAAAAAACCGCATGCAGCGCACCAAAAAGACACTCTTGCTGTCCACGAGAGACCGGGCCTCATGATAAACGCAATATATCCTGCGGCCGCAAGCACGTATGCGCATATTGCTGTGTAGAAAAAATAGAGGTTCATACCATTATACCTCTGAATCATTGGTGCAAAGACTGTTACGTCAACCGACGCTGACGGGAAATAAGAGGGAGAAACGGACACTTGTTTCGGACAAACAGCGTTTTACATCAGCAAATACATGCTAGATGATATCTTGCCGCTTCTTTTTTACACCGGTTCGAATTTGCCTTCTGACATTCTCAGCACCCGGTCCGCACGAACTGCAAGTTTGTCATTGTGGGTTACCACTACAAACGTTATCTTTTTCTGTTTATTGACGGTACAGAGAAGGTCATGAATTGCTTCGCCGGTATGAGCGTCAAGGTTCCCGGTCGGTTCATCAGCCAGCACCACATCCGGGTTCAGAACAAGTGCCCTGGCGACCGCCACACGCTGCTGTTCTCCGCCCGAAAGCTCTCCCGGGCGATGATGCAGGCGGCCGCTGAGCCCTACATCGCTGAGAATTTTTGATGCTGACTCCATCGCTGTTTTCTGATCGGTTCTTCGGATAAGGGCCGGCAGCATGACATTTTCAAGTGCTGAAAATTCAGGAAGGAGATGGTGAAACTGAAACACAAACCCCACCCGTTCATTTCGAAAGCCAGCCAGTTTATTGTTGGTCAGATTGAAGACATCCACGTCTCCATAATGGACCGTGCCTGCTGTTGGACGATCAAGCGCACCTACGATATGGAGGAATGTGCTTTTCCCGACGCCGGAAGCCCCTACAATGGCAAGCAACTCCCCCTTATGGATGGTAAGATCTATATCATCCAGAACATGCAGAGGCTCCGGTCCGCTCATAAAAGTTTTTTTGAGCTTGCGAATATGGATAAGAGGCTGTGTTATTTTTTATCTCCCTGTTTAATGGTGTCAATGCCTTTTTCAACGCCTTTTTCAATAGTCGCGGCTTTTTTCTGCATGTCCTGTTTTACTTCTTCCGCTTTTTTGCCCGCGCCGGTTATCCAGTGGCCGGCCTCTTTCAAAAGACCACCTCCGCCCAGAAGGATAAAAACAACTATTGCTAATGCCAGCAGTATTACGACGAGTAAAACTTTTTTGAAACCATCTTTCTGTGCCATAGCAGCCTCCTATTTAGATGAACTGTGTGTATGATCTTTTTTATTCATATCTCAGTATTTCCACGGGGTCTTGTTTTGCCGCCTGCCAAGAAGGATACAGAGTGGCAAGGAAACTGATTCCCAATGCGGTCAACGCAATAAGAAAAACGTCCATGCTCGAAATGGAAAGCGGCAAATGGCTTACCTGATACACGTCCTTGGGAAGCGTAATCAAGTCAGTTTTGATAACGAGTGTTACTGCGCCATAGCCGATTATCGTTCCCAATGCCGTTCCTACAGCGCCGATCGTCAGGCCGGCGAATATAAATATTTTCATTATACTCGGCGCAGGAGCTCCCATGGATTTCATAATTGCGATTTCGCGGTTTTTCTCCATTACAATCATCGTTAAAGTCCCAATGATATTAAAGGAGGCAACCACAATGATTACGACGAGAATAAGAGACATTCCGATTTTTTCAAGCAAAAGAGCAGAGAAAAAATTCTTATTCATCTCCATCCAGTTCCGCGTATAATAGGGATATCCGACGGTTGCTTGTATCTTTTTCGAAATCGTGTCTGCATGATAGACATCGTCCACACGCACCTGGATGCCGCTTACACGGCCCTGCATATCAAAAAATTTTTGTGCATCTGGAATGGCGATATATACAAACCCGGTGTTGTAGTCGTACATTCCTGCATCGAACAAACCGGCAAGTTCGAATTTTCTCATCTTCGGCACAATTCCAATGGGTGTTTCTTCCCCGAGCGGATTCACCATGGTAATAGTGTCTCCGATTGATGCTCCCAGTTTGCGGGCAAGGTCTTCACCTATGACAATGCCGGGAAATTTTCTTCCTGCTTTTTCCAAGTCGGCAAGGGAACCTACTGTCATATTTTTTGCAAGATCGGTCACCGAACCTTCGGATTTCGGATCAATGCCGCGCACCACAACTCCCTGCATCCTCTCTCGCGTGGTCACCATGGACTGGCCATAGACAAACGGTGTAGTTGCCTTGACATGTGGGATTTGTTCGACCTTTTTCTGCAAAGATTCCTTGTCCTGTACACCCGACCCGGTATACTCCATAACTACGATATGGGGCATGGCGGAAAGGATTTTATCTTTGAAATACCCCTGGAAGCCTGTCATGACCGCAAGGGTAATGATAGATGTGGCAACACCGATAACGACACCGGCAATGGATATGAATGTATTAAGTGAAACGGTCCCATATCGTTTTTTTGTCTTCAGATACCGCAGACTGACAAATATTTCATATGGAAATTTCATGTTTTTTGTATGAGCTCAGCGCATTGAGAGCAGTGAGCAGTCATTCCGTTCCGTGTTTTGAGCACTATTTTTCTTTCTTCATTTGCGGAAAAAGAATCACATCGCGGATGGAGCTTGAGCCGGTGAGCAGCATCACCAAACGGTCTATGCCGATGCCTTCGCCTGCCGCCGGTGGCATGCCGTATTCAAGGGCGCGGATAAAGTCCTCATCCATGTGGTGAGCCTCTTCATCTCCTGCTTCACGTTCAGACACCTGCTTGAGAAAACGCTCCTTCTGGTCTAACGGATCGTTTAATTCTGAAAAAGCATTCGCAATCTCCCTGCCGACGATGAACAATTCGAAGCGCTCGACAAAATCAGGATTGTCATCCCGCTTTTTCGACAAAGGAGAGATGTCCGTCGGATAATCAGTGACAAACGTCGGTTGTATGAGTTTCGGTTCCACCAGCGCTTCAAACAGCTCGTTGAGAAGTTTGCCGAGCGGCTCACCGCCCTTTAAATGCGCGCCCAGCTTTCTTGCATAATCAGCTGCCTTATCGGCATTTTCCAGGACGTCATCCGGAACGCCGGCCTCCCGCAGCGCATCCATATAGGTGATGCGTTTCCAGGGAGCAGCAAGACTGATGGTATGCCCCTCGAAATTCACCGTCGTGGTGCCCAGCACATCCTTTGCAATAGTGCTGATCATGTTCTCGGTCATGTCCAGCAAATCACGATAATCGGCATAGGCAGTATAAAATTCCAGCATGGTGAATTCCGGATTATGGCGTGTAGAAATGCCTTCATTTCTGAAATTACGGTTTATCTCATACACTTTTTCGAAGCCGCCGACCAGCAACCGTTTGAGATAGAGCTCCGGCGCAATGCGGAGATAAAGATCCATATCCAGGGCGTTGTGGTGCGTTTTAAAGGGGCGTGCGGTAGCGCCTCCGGGAATGGACTGCATCATGGGCGTTTCCACTTCGAGATAACCGCGATCGTTCAGAAATTTCCTTATTGCCTGAATAATCCTGGTACGCGCAATAAAGACCTGTTTTACTTCCGGATTTACTATGAGATCGACATACCGTTGCCGATAGCGGAGTTCGACGTCCGTAAGGCCGTGCCATTTTTCAGGCAAGGGCCGCAACGATTTGGACAAGAGCGTGAAACCTTCGACGTCAATCGTCAACTCATTGGTTTTGGTGCGGAAAAGAAAACCCTTTATTCCAATGAAATCGCCGATGTCGAGCTTTTTAAAAAGTGCATACCGGTCGTCGCCAAGCGTGTTTTTCTGATAATAGATCTGAATCTTACCGGTGCCGTCTTGAATATGGCTGAAACCAGCCTTACCGAAGCTCCGCATGGCAACAATTCGTCCCGCGACCGTGACTTCGGTCCGTTTGGTTTCCAGCTCTTCTTTTGTGGCCTCACCGTAAGTGTCAATCAGCATCTGCGCCGATTGAGTAACTATAAATTTTCCTGCATAGGGTTGAACACCCATCGCACTGATCTCTGCAAGTTTTTTAAAACGCTGCTGGACCAGTTCGTTATAATCTTCCATGGAAATTCCATCCTTCGAAATTAGTTTACAAAAACCGTTTAGAAATAGGTAATCTCTTCAAAAAAAAATCCTGATATTTTGCTTTTGCACAATCGGCAGTATTAACAGCGCTCTCAAGACCGGGGCTTTTGCGTCTGCAGCAAAAAAATGCTTATCCCATAAGCATGCTGAGCACTTCAAGGTATTTTTCGGTTGTCTTCGTTACGACGTTTTCAGGAAGCACCGGTGCAGGGGGCTGCTGGTTCCACTTGATCGAAAGCAGATAGTCTCTGACGAACTGCTTGTCAAAGCTTTTCTGCACCACCCCTTCCTCATAATCATGCTGAGGCCAGAATCGCGAAGAATCCGGCGTCAGTACTTCATCGATTAAGATTACTTCATTATCAAACAGGCCGAACTCCAGCTTTGTATCAGCGATAATAATTCCTTTCGGTTCGGCGAGCTCGCATGCTTTTTTATAAACGGCGAGTGTATATTTTTTTATCTCATCCGCAATTTTTGATCCGACAAGCTTGACGACTGCATCGAAATCGATATTGACATCGTGTTCGCCGACATCTGCCTTGGTCGATGGCGTAAAAATCGGCTCCGGAAGTCGTGATGCTTCACGAAGGCCTGACGGCAATTTGATTCCACTCACTGTACCGGTGGATTGGTATTCCTTAAGGCCGGAGCCGGTAAGATAGCCGCGGACAATACATTCGACCGGCAACGGTTGTGATTTTTTTACAAGCATGCTTCTTTCTTCGAGTATCGCAGCATGCGGCCTGCACTCCTTGGGAAGATCTTTTATCTCGGTCGAAATCAAGTGGTTTTTTACAATATTCTCCGTTTTGGAAAACCAGTATTTCGATATCTGAGTGAGCACCCGGCCTTTCTCGGGAATGGCATTTGGAAGAACCACGTCGAATGCCGAAATTCTGTCTGTGGCCACAATGAGCAGCGCGTCGCCCAAGTCGTAAATATCGCGAACCTTGCCTCGCTTCGGCGGCTTTAACCCCGGTAAATTAGTCTGCAGTACCAATGGCATTGTCATGTTTCTCTTTCTCCTTGCTTTCTTCAGTTGAATATTTTAGTACCCGAATACGTGAAATGCGGTTTTTCCGCAGTCTGAGTACGGTAAACATGAGGTCGTGATACCGTATCTGGTCGCCTTCCGAGGGCAATCTCCCGAATACCCCTAAAACGAATCCACCGATTGTCTCGAATTCATCTTCCGGGAGGCTTACCCCCAGTCGTGCGTTTACTTTGTCGATATTTGTCCGGCCGTCGATAATATACCGGTTGGCCGCAATTTCTTCGATTTCGCGAAGTTCTTTTTCTTTTTCATCCCTGATATCACCAATGATCTCTTCGATAAGATCTTCCATGGCAACCAAACCGTCCGTTCCACCGTACTCGTCTCCCACGAGCGCAAGATGGATCCGCTTTTCCCGCATCTCTCTCAGCAAGACGCTCACATTCTTATTCGGAGGTACAATATAGGGTTTTCGAAGTACGTTTTCAAGCTGGAAAGGCTTGTTTTCAATATGCAGCGACAGGATATCTTTCAGATAGACTACCCCGATGACGTTGTCGATGTTTTCTGTATAAACCGGCAACCGGGAAAAGCCTTTTTCGTTCATGGTCCGAAGAATCGTGTCAATATCGCTGTTCGATTCCACCGCAACAATTTCAGTGCGCGGTATCATTACCTCCTTCACCATCGTGTCAGTGAACTTGAACACGCTGTGAATTAAGTCTTCTTCAGAAGAGTCGAAAATACCGCTCTTACGTCCTTCCCGGATGAGATATTTAACCTCGTCTTCTGATATAAGAGCAGGTTCTTTTTGCCCCTGTGAAGCAAATATTCTGAGTACAACATTGTTCGAGACGGTGAGCATGCGCAGAACCCACCGAAATGCTTTCGACAGAACATCAATAAAGGGCGCCGTAGAAAATGCAATCTGCTCGGAATACCGGATCGCAAGAGATTTTGGCACGAGCTCTCCTGCAACAAGGGTAATATACGTAATACACGTCACTACTAAGCCGAGAGAGATCGGTTCTGCCGCTTTCCTTATAAAGTCTATGGGAACAGATTGCAAAATTGGTTTGAGCTGCTCGATTGCAATCACGCCGCCCAATGCGGAAGCAAGCGTTCCTACTAACGTTACTCCAATCTGCACAGTAGCGAGAAAGCGTTCCGGTTCTTCCTGCAGTTTTTGTACGCGTCTTGCGGGCTCACTGCCGTTCTTGACAAGATGGCGTACTCTGCTTTTCCGAAGAGAAATCAGCGCTATTTCAGATGATGCGAAGAAAGCATTTACAAGAATCAGAAAAAAGATAAAGAGTAGTTCGATAAATAGCATATTTATCAAAAAGTAGTGGGACGATGAAACAATTCTTCAATCCTGCCGTTGCTCTGATACAGCTCTAAAAGCCATACTCTTTCCATCGTTTGTCGACCATTTCAGATATTTTACCGTCCATCTTAATTTCATCCGGCCAGGAACGCAGGAAACCTTCACCAAGGCCTTTGCGTGTTGCGTCAATTCCCATCTTTCCACCGAAACCTGTCTGCGGACAGGAGTGGTCAAGAATATCCAACGGACCGTTTGTAATGATCACATCACGTTGGGGGTCCACATGGTTCATCACTTTCCATGTTACTTCCGAGTAGTCATGAATATTTACATCTTCATCGCAGACGATGACAAATTTGGAGAGCATAAGCATACCGGTGCCCCAGATGGTATTGATCACCTTTTTGCCGTGCCCGGGATATCGTTTTTTTATTTTTACAATAACATTATTATGGAATACACCCTCAATGGGCATATCCATATCGAGAATTTCCGGCGAAACCATCTGCAGAAGAGGGAGGAATATCCGCTCCGTAGCTTTGCCTAGGTACGCATCTTCCTGGGGCGGTCGACCAACCAGAGTTGCGGGATAGATGGCATTTTTCCGATGTGTAATTGCAGTGATATGAAACACCGGATAATCATCAGCTTCAGAATAGTAACCGGTGTGATCGCCAAACGGACCTTCACGACGGCGTTCATGTGGATCTACAAATCCTTCAAGAATGAATTCTGCTTCAGCAGGCACGCGGACATCAACGGTTTTACACTGTACAACTTCGAGCGGTTTTTTTCTTAAAAACCCTGCAAAAAGAAATTCACCGACTGCGGGAGGAAGCGGTGCCGTTGCTGCGTACACTATCGATGGATCTCCGCCAATGGCAACCGCAACTTCCATGCGCCTCCCGGCTGATTCATAATGCTGATAGTGACGCGCTCCATCCTTGTGTTTGTGCCAATGCATGCCTGTTGTCTGGCGGTCATACATCTGCATCCGGTACATGCCGACATTCGTAATTTTTGAAACGGGGTCGACGGTACAAACCATTGGAAGGGTAATGAATTTTCCGCCATCGCCGGGCCAGCATGTGAGTATTGGTATTTTAGAAAGATCAACCTGGTCCCCTGTCAAGACTACCTCCTGACAGGAAGCTTTCCGGACTGTTTTAGGAAAAAACTTCGCGAGTTCAGAAAGTTTCGGCAGAATCTGAAGCTTATCCATGATTCCCGCATCCGGGCCCGGAAAAAGGCCGGTCGGATCCACCAGCTCTTTTATTCTCAATCCGATTTCATCCAGATTGTCGACCTCAAGCGCGAGACATATTCGCTTCATGGACCCAAAGGCATTGGTCAATACCGGAAAAGAGACCCCTTTCACCCGTTCGAACAAAAGCGCTTTATTTTCAGCGCCCTTCTGTTTTGAAACGCGGTCCGTAATTTCCGCAATTTCCAGAGTTGGATCAACTTCGGCAGTTACTCTGAATAGTTCCTTGTTTTTCTCAAGGATATTGATATATTCTCTTAAAGATTCGTATGCCATGGATTTTTGATTGTAGCCAAATCAGGATTGTTTTGCAATCTAAAATTCCCGGTGAGTCTGCAGAGCTTCATATTTCTGGAGGCGATGCCTGAATGACCTGAAAGAAAGCCCAAGAAGCTTTGCTGCTTCTGTTTTTACTCCTCCGGCCTTTTTTAAAGCTTTTGTGAGAAGCGTGTTTTCCACATGTTCCAACAATTTCTCCAGATCAATGCCTGAATCAGGGATTTCAGAAGGAAGTATTTCGGAAGTGGATTGCAGATTTCTGAGAGTATCGGGTATATGTTCCGGACGGATTGTATCCTCTGAAGTTAATATTGCCAGGCGCTCCACGGTGTTTTCGAGTTCCCGGACATTGCCCGGCCACCGATAGCTCAGAAGGTGTTTCAGAGTTTCAGGGGCCAAAACCTTAGGCATTTTGGAGCCTGAAACTTTTTTAAGAAAATAGTCCGTCAGAAGAGGAATATCTTCCTTTCTTTCTCGAAGGGGCGGGAGATACACAGGCAGTACGTTTAATCGGTAGTAAAGATCTTCCCGAAATGCACCTTTTGAAACTTCCTCAAGGAGATCTTTGTTGCTTGCCGCAATGACTCGAACGTCCACCTTAATGGTCGTTGTCCCGCCGACGCGCATAAACTCTTTGTCCTGCAGAACACGCAGCAATTTCACCTGCAGTGCGGCTGTGGTAGAACTGATTTCGTCAAGAAAAATAGTACCGCCGTTGGCAGCCTCAAAAAGCCCCTGTTTGTTCGAAATCGCCCCCGTAAAAGCCCCCTTCATATATCCAAAAAGTTCACTTTCCAGGAGTGTTTCCGGCAGAGCACCGCAGTTAACCGTCACAAAAGGTCTGTCTTTTCTGAGACTGTTGAAATGGATGGCTTTCGCCACCAGTTCTTTCCCAGTGCCGCTTTCTCCCATAATCAGCACCGTTCCTGCGGTATCAGCGATTTGCCTGATCAGAGCGAATACTTTCTGCATGGCTTCGCTCTTTCCGATGAAGTTTTCGAAACCTGCCCGCGATTTTATCTCGCGCTTTAAAAGAATGTTTTCTTTTCTTAAAAAACGTTTTTCGAGCGCTTTTTGAATAATCAGCTTGATCTCGTCTATTTTGAATGGCTTCATAATATAATCATAGGCGCCGAGTTTCATGGCTTCGACTGCAGTTTCCGCAGTGGCAAAGGCAGTGATCATAATTACGATAGTATCTGATGAGACCTCCTTGATTGCTTTCAGGAGGCCGATGCCGTCCAGACCAGGCATTTTTACGTCGGTTATGACCAGATCAAATATTTCCGACTGCACTGCTTTGAGCGCGTCTACGCCGTTTTCTGCCGTGATAACCTCATGGCCTTCTTTTTTGAGCATGATCGCCAGAAAATCGCGCATGCTCTGTTCGTCATCAATAACAAGTATTTTATTCATAGTATATGCTCATCACCGATGCTTTTTTTAGCATATGGCAACTTTTCTGCCTCGGATGCGGCAGCAAACTCATCCAACATCGGAATGACAATTTTAAATTGCGTTCCTTTTCCCTGCACGCTATCCACGGTGATCGTTCCTCCGTGATCTTCAATAATACGATAAACAATGGCAAGGCCTAAACCGGTACCTCCTGTTTTTGTCGTAAAGAACGGGTCGAAAATTTTGTCAAGAAACGCTCGCCCTATTCCCATGCCTGTATCTGAAATAATAATTTCACATATTTTCGAAGACAAAGAGATAGCTGAAACCATTATTTTCCCGCCGTTCGGCATAGCATGGCACGCATTCAT
The DNA here is from genome assembly GCA_963663225.1 of Nitrospirota bacterium. Classification (GTDB taxonomy): domain Bacteria; phylum Nitrospirota; class UBA9217; order UBA9217; family UBA9217; genus JBAZLV01. The sequence continues at coordinate 3,106,426 of OY760142.1, forward strand.
CAGAAGGTTCCAAAACACCTGGCGGAGGCGTTGTGCATCTCCATCCACGACGATATGTGGATCAACTTTGCAATCGATATGAATATTTTCTGAAAAATCTCTGCTGTTTTTCAGCAGCATAATGGTTTCTTCAAATATCGGCAGTAGTTCTACCGGTTCGGTCTGTGATGTTTTTGCGCGCGCATATTCCAGAAATTCGGTTATAATTTCATTAAGGCGGTCGGTTTCCTTGACCACGATATTCATAAGCCTTTTGTTGTCCCCCTGAAGATCAAGTTCTCCCTGAAGCATCTGGATTGAACCGCTGAGTGATGCGAGAGGATTGCGGATTTCATGCGCAATGCCTGCTGCAAGACTGCCGACTGTCGCCAGTCTTTCCTGCCGCCTGACCTGTTCCTCCATTTCAATAATTTTGGTGATATCCTGGAAAACAAGAATAATGCCACGTACGGTATCTGCTTCATCCTTGAGAAGGGATGCCGTCATCCCGAGGATAGCGGCGGTGCCATTTTTTTTCATAATCTGCCCGTCAAAACGAAATGGCCGTTCTTTGAGCGCATCCGTATGGCCGAAAATTCCCTTCATGGTGTCACCGAAAACTTCTTTCCAGCAATTGCGTATTTCTTCAAACGTATAGCCGGTAATCTGTTCCGCAGCAGGATTCCAAGACGCTATTTTGCCCTGCAAATCCATGGTAAATACACCACTCCCAACGCTTCGTAAAATGTGCTCCTGAAGAAATCTGAGATCATCAAAATCTACACTCTTCTTATGGAGTTCCTGACTTGTTTTTCGAAGTCGTTCAGCAAGAGCTCCGCTTAGAAATGCCACGATATAAAACGAAAAGATGCTGATAAAAACATGATACAACACCTGCACGGCTGTAAAATTCGGACTCCTGACAAAACCGGCGATGTTATAAAATTGCATATCAAGCATTGCGCCGTATAAAATGCTCGACAGTGAAGCAGCTAGATAGCCGCCTCTCCGATAGAGAATAGTGCTTGCTGAAATAATCACTAATAAATACAGCAATGAAAAACCGCTATCAATACCGCCGGTAATGTGCGTAAGAACGGTTATGAGAAGGATATCGCCTGACATTTGCAGATAAGCGAGGAAAGGAAGATTTGCTATTTTTTTCAGGAGGTACGCATAGAGGGCTGTCAGGCCGTAGGTAATCAGAAGGAAATAGTATAAGTAATCGGTATTAAATGAGTAGATCCTGTAATGCCCTTGGAAAAAAATAAGAGATCCGACCAAAAGAGTCGAGAGCACTACTCTGCTCAAAATAAGCCATTTTATGCGGACAGAGTATTCTTCTCTTGAAAATTCTTGCACGAAGATCCCTTTATTTCAAAAGAAAAAAGCTGATTTCACCAACTGAAGAAAAATTATAGAGGTCTACAGATTAATCAATAACCACCAAAAGAACAGTTTGTATACTATTGTGTATATTTTTTCTTTATTTACCCGCCAATGCACCCATCTGGAATATCGGCATGTACATGGCTACAATCACAAATCCAACTGTTATGCCCAAAAAAATCATAAGCATGGGTTCCAACAGAGAAGTAAGTGTCGCCACCGCGGAATCCACTTCATCATCATAAAAATCTGCAATCTTGTTTAGCATGTTATCCAAAGCTCCGGTTGCTTCTCCAACGGCAATCATCTGGGTAACCATTGCAGGAAATATTTTTGACTTACCAAGTGGCTCTGCGAGCGTTTTACCTTCGCTTACGCTCTGTCTGGTGGAAACAATTGCATTCTCCACAATTTTATTGCCTGCTGTCCGGGATACGATCAGCAATCCTTCGAGAATAGGTACACCACTCGTCATCAACGTGCCGAGCGTACGGGTAAATTTCGCCACAGACACTTTCTGTATTAAATCACCAAAAACAGGCACTTTCAATGCAATACTATCCGTCATGATCAAACCTTTAGTTGTTTTTCTGAATTGTCTGAGTCCTACAAAAAAACCGATGATAGCTATCAATAAAGCAAGACCGCCCCATCCCTTGAGGAAATTACTGATGCCAATCACAATACGCGTGGGCAACGGCAAAGCCTGACCCATATCAGCAAACATGCCGGCCAGCATGGGAACCACTACGATCATAAGAAGCGTCACAACAGCCACTGCGACAAATAAAATGACCGCAGGATAGATCATTGCCGACTTTACCTGGCTTTTTATCTTGGCGAATTTTTCCATATACGCTGCAAGCCGCTGCAAAATGGTATCAAGAATACCACCGGCCTCGCCTGCTGCAACCATGTTAACATAAAGATTGTCAAATACTTTGGGATGTTTTTTGAGTGCCTCTGCAAAAGTGGCACCGCTCTCAACGTCTGACCTGACTTGAGTAATGACTTTTGCAAGTGCCTTACTATCGGTCTGGCTGCCCAGAATATCAAGGCATTGCACGAGCGGCAAGCCTGCATCAATCATAGTGGCAAGCTGACGGGTAAGAATTACTACATCTTTGTCGGTAACTTTCTTTTCGCCGAATTTTAATTTAAGTTCCTTTGGTTTGGCAGCCACATTGATTGGCAGAATGTTCTGCTTGCGAAGGAGGGCGATAACATCTTCTTTGCTGTTTGCCGCAAGCTCGCCTTTTTGCACCGTACCCTGGCGTGTTTTTCCTTCCCATATATATACACTTGTAGCCATTTATTACCTCCGTCAGATGATCAGCTGAATACTGTCATGGCTTTTCAAGACTTTTTATGCTAGCGATATTCCTTCTGAGCGGTCTGTCCAGCTGCGAGCCCGGAGCGTCCAAGTATCTGAAGAAGTTCATCGACATTTGAAGACCGTCCGACACAATCTTCATACGAAATCATTTTTTTGAGGTAGAGATCATAGAGCGATTGGTTCAGTGTTTGCATGCCGAATTTTGCCTGACCTGTCTGCATACTGGAATAAATTTGCTGAATTTTATCTTCCCGGATCAGATTGCGGATTGCGGCATTCGGAATCATAATTTCGAGCGCAACCACTCTGCCGCCGCCTATTTTTGTGATAAGCTGCTGGGAAATGACGCCTTCAAGCACAAAAGAAAGCTGCGCTCTGACCTGAGATTGCTGGTGCGGTGGGAACACATCGATAATGCGGTTCATAGTTTGGGCGGCAGAATTCGTATGCAGCGTTGCAAAGGTAAGGTGGCCAGTTTCGGCGATAGTCAACGCCGCTTCAATGGTTTCCAAATCCCGCATTTCGCCCACCAGCACTACATCGGGATCCTGTCGAAGAATATATTTCAGTGCATCTTTAAATGACTTGGTATCTGCGTTTACCTCGCGCTGATTAACCAGACATTTTTTGTGGGGATGAAGATATTCAATGGGGTCTTCTATCGTTATGATATGCTCCTGGCGTTCGCTGTTGATTTTGTCAATCATCGATGCAAGCGTGGTTGATTTTCCGCTGCCGGTCGGGCCGGTGACCAGGATCAATCCCCGGGGTTTTTTGCAGAGATCAGAAACTACTTCCGGAAGGCCCAATTCATGGAATGTTCTGATTTTGAATGGAATCGTCCTGATGGCGGCAGCGACAGCGCCGCGTTGTACAAATATGTTCGCGCGAAATCGGGACAGGTTTTTAACGCCAAAAGAAAGATCAAGTTCATTGTTTTCTTCGAATTTATGTTTTTGCGCGTCGGTAAGAATGCTGTAGCAAAGGTCTTTGGTTTGGGTGGCAGTGAGAGGTTCTAATCCGGGCACCGGCTTCATTTTGCCGTCGATGCGTATTGACGGCGCAATGCCGGTGGTAATATGCAGATCTGAAGCACCTTTTTCTATCATATACTTGAGCAGGTCGTGCAAATTTGCCATATCTGTGGCCCCTTCATAACTTGAAATAGATAACTATATACTGTACTGCCAGCGCTAATTATCCGGAAAAGTATTTTCTACAACTTCTTCAAGCGAGGTAAGACCGGCTTTTACTTTCAGAAGTCCGCTTTTCCGGAGCGTTTTCATGCCAAGACTTACTGAAAGCTTTTTAATATCCATTACTGAAGCACCTTGCAAAATCAGCTCTTTTATTTCATCCTTGACCGGCATCACCTCATAGAGCGCCACCCTGCCCTTATAGCCGGTCTGGTTGCAGACTTCGCAGCCCGAGCCTTTATAGCTTACAACCCCGGTTGCTTCTTCCGGTGTGAATCCGGCATCGATAAACGTCTGGGCCGGCAATTTTTCCGGTTTTTTGCAGTTCTGGCATGTTTTTCGCACAAGCCGTTGTGCCATGATGCAGATGACAGCGGATGAAACGAGGAAAGGCTCCACTCCCATATTCAGGAGCCGGTTGATGGTACTCGGGGCATCATTCGTGTGCAATGTGGAAAGCACCAGATGGCCGGTAAGCGCCGCCTTGACGCCGATTTCTGCCGTTTCATAGTCGCGGATTTCACCCACCATGATGATGTCCGGATCCTGCCGCAGAAAAGATCGGAGCGCAGCCGCAAAATTGAGACCGATTTCATCCTTCATCTGCACCTGGTTGATGCCCATCAGGTTGAATTCGACGGGATCTTCTGCAGTCATAAGATTCACGTCATCTTTATTCAGCTCGGAAAGCGCCGAGTACAGTGTGGTGGTTTTTCCGCTTCCGGTCGGCCCCGTAACCAGAACCATTCCAAACGGTTTATTGATGGCATCTTTAAAATCCTTGAGCTGGTCCGGATCAAAACCAAGCTTGGTCATATCGAGCTGGAGATTGGATTTGTCAAGAAGCCGCAGGACGATTTTTTCACCAAACAGCGTGGGAAGCACGGAAACACGGAAATCCATTGTTTTCGACTTCCCCATTTTCAGTTTGATTCTGCCGTCCTGGGGAAGCCGCCGTTCGGCGATATCAAGCTGAGACATGATCTTGACGCGGGATATGATGGCATTCTTGATTTTCATGGGCAATCCCATGACCGTTGTGAGAACGCCGTCAAGCCGGTACCGGACCCTGAATTTCTTTTCGTAGGGCTCGATGTGAATATCGCTCACACCCATTTTAGCCGCCCGGAGCAAAACACCATTGACCAGTTTCACAATAGGAGCTTCGACTTCCCCTGACAGGGCATCAAGTTTTTCATCCTCGACGACTTCCAAATCTTCAACCGCGCCGTGTACCAGGTCATCGAAATCGTCCACATCCACTACGCCGCCGGTGTCTATGTCGTCGATAAATTCATTTCCCATCTGGGATTCATCAAGTTCATAGTCCTTCACATCCACAGCAAGCTTCTGGTCCTGTTTCGAAGTCGGCAGCGAGCCTCCCGCCTTCGACGCAACAAGAGATTTCGCACCGCCGTAATATTTTTTGATCGCATCAATAATGGCGCCTTCTGTGGCCACTACTGCTTCCACATTGTATCCGGTCATGAACTTGATGTCGTCGATTGCGAATATATTGGAAGGGTCCACCATGGCGATCGTAATGGTGGAGCCTGCTCTATTGATGGGCATAATGCGGTATTTTTGTGCAACTTCGGTGGGAATATGCTTGATAACGGCCGGGTTAATTTCAAATTTGTTCAGGTCAACATAGGGAACGCCATACTGCTTGCTCAAAAACGTCATCAGTTTATCTTCTTGCACAAAGCCAAGCTTTACCAGAATGGTGCCAAGCCTGCCGCCCTCGCTTTTCTGTGAGGACAATGCTTTTTTCAACTGATCATCAGTAATGAGGCCCGATGATACGAGCATCGAACCAAGTCTTCCTGACATTGACATATAAGAGCTCCTTCTTTCTATAAGAGAAGACGTATCTTGTTCATATTACTTGAATATTATATCGCTGTCAAGATGTCACGCAGGTTCTTTTCGGGTGTTTTGTGACGTACGTCACTTCATCTGGCCTGCTAGCGCACTTTTCATGACCGACACGGGCGCTTTCCTGCCTGTCCATATCTCGAAGGCAATCACTCCCTGATATAAAAGCATTCCAATCCCGGAAAGTCTTCCGGCACCACGAATCTTCGCTTCTTTCAAAAGCCTCGTTTCAACAGGATTATAGACAAGATCACAGACAAGATGTTTCTTCTGAATATGATCCTTGTGGATGGGCAAGGGGTCTGTCATTTTCAAACCAAGCGGAGTGGCATTAATAATACAGTCGGCCTCTTTCGCGTGCAATGCCAGCATGGTATCGGAAATTGACATCGTATCAACGCCGGTCCCCTTCCGGATATCGCGGGCAAGGGCTTCCGCCCTTTTTGAATCTATATCTCTCAACACGATTTTTTTCGCGCAGGCAAGTGCCAGACTGAAGGCCACGGCACGGGCCGCCCCGCCGGACCCGATAAAAAGAAATGTTTTCCCTTTCGGATTGAATCGTGCATCTTCTTTCAGAGACCGCAAAAAACCCCTGCCGTCCGTATTGTGTCCGATCAGCTTCCCACCTTTTACTTCTATCGTGTTCACTGCCTTGATTAGTTGTGCCTCCTGTGAGAGTTCATCAAGATGTGCAATAACACGCTCTTTATGAGGCACGGTTATGTTCAGTCCCCGGACACCAAGCGACACGACAGATCTCATCGCGTTCTTTAAATGTTCCGGCTTCACCGCGAACGGCACGTAGCACGCATCGAGACGGAGTTTTTCGAATGCTGCGTTGTGCATCTCCGGCGAAAACGTGTGCTCTACCGGATACCCGAAGATTCCATACAGGGCTGTTGTTCCGGATATCATGATCGTTGTCCTCCCAGGCTGCGCAACAACGTTATCATATGGCTGTATCCATCCACCTTCACAACCCTCGTTGCAAGCCGTTGTGATAAAAGATCAAGGCTCATGCCATCAAGAAAAATATCTTCATCTTCCTTGAGTGCCTCCGAAGGAACCATAACCAGGCCACCCAGTTGTTTTCCTTTCAAAGTTCGAAGGATGTCCTGTCCCGTCAGAAGTCCTGCGACCGTCACCGACGGACCGAAAAAACCGTTCGGCACAACGATCTGCCTGACAGCAGCGCCCTTGATATTCCGTAACCGTTTTAAAACTGTTTTGAGTATGGTGCCGAAAGACACACTGGTTACTACCGAAGCCTTTAGGGGCGGCAGCATCTTCGGCAATCTGGTACGGGACACTTCACGCAAGAAACCTGCGACCATCCCCACACCGTTCTCAATCTGGGGAAAATCTTCATAAAACGATGCGGAAGGTACGGGCTCTCCTGCCTTCAGATAAAACTCATCAGCCGGAAAAACAAGCCGGGTCCCATATACCTTTTTGAAGCGCGTCCCGATCGGAATGATGTTTTTCAGAATTTCGCGGGCTTCCGGTCTGGTAAATGTCCGAAGTTGAAAAAGCTTCCTTCTGAAAGCAGTAAGTCCGACCGGCACCACCGCGATGGAAGAAACGGCCGGAAACAGACTGGACAAGTCCTCGATCGTCTTGAGCAGGTGGCGTCCGTCGTTGATGCCGGGACAGAGCACAATCTGCGTATGCATCCGGATACCGCCCGCGGCCAAACGGTGCAGACATGACATAATATCGGGGGCATTTTTATTGCCGAGCATGAACGACCGGAGTTGTGGATCCGTCGTATGGATGGAAATATAAAGCGGCGTCAACCGAAGACGAAAAATTCGCTCCCAATCTTCCTCGGAAAGTGCACTTAACGTAATATAATTGCCGTACAGAAAAGAAGCGCGGTAGTCCTCGTCTTTAACATACAGACTCTTACGGCAGCCCTTGGGCATTTGATCGACAAAACAGAAAATGCAACGGTTTTTACACCGTTTCATGCGAAAGGAAGTGCATTCAATCCCGATGTCGTCATCGGGATCTTTGTGAATGGAAAGAAACCTGGTCTCGCCATCGGGACGGCGAACCTGAAGCGCCACCTGTTCATCAGCGGCTAAAAAACGGTAATCAATGACGTCATCAACGTTCTGGCCATTGACCGAAACAATGCTGTCCCCTCTGTGCAGCCCCAAACCGGCGGCAATGCTGCCGGGCAGGATGTCTGCGATTTCGAGCAATCAGGCGCTCCTCTTGGAGGCGAACATGAAGTCAACGTATCCTGTTATCTGCACCCGTGCTTCATCAGATACCTGCCGGAATTTTCTGAGCATCATGATTTCGTCAATGCTCAAAATCTTTTCCAGATAATTGATCTGCTCTTCAGAAAGAGGGTATTTTCGTTTGCCCCGTTTGATCTTGGCCTGCGAAGGGGAAAGAAAGAATCCCTTGACCTCGTCAGGCACCTTTTCCTGATGTGCCGCGAGAATGAGAACGGATTTATCAAGCCCGAGTTTGGTTGCAATCATGATCAGCGTTTTGTCTTTTGGTATATGTCCCTTATTGATGGTAACCCGAAGAAGTTCCGGACTGATCCCGAGGACCTTGGATGCATCTTTAAGGTTTTTAAATCCCTTTTTCTCCAGCGCTTGCCTGATCATTTCTGATATTTTCATTTGCGGCCTCCAAGAGAAATAACATTCTAAAATTGTGTCTCATAGCATACATACAACGAGGAGTGATCATTAATTGTCACAATAAAAACAGTATTTTGTTCTTTTCAGTCAGTTTTTCCAGATGTATTCTGCTGATCATTTCCAACAATCTTTGCACCCCGCGCAATATATTGGATACCGGACGCTACCGTGAAGCCTGCTGTTACCCAATATAACAGCTGCATCCAGGGGGTTTTAATTCCGTAAATTCTCAGAATAAGCGAAAGCGTCACGGTAAGAAGCTGGAAAACAGTTGTTGCTTTGCCTGCGATAGAGGGTTGGGCCTTGAACTCATGCCCCATGTAATAGATTACGATGCTGCCGAGCACGAGGATCACGTCCCGGCTTACGACGACCATAACAAGCCATACCGGCAAAATTCCGTTCAACACAAGGGTAACGAACGCAGAAACGATCAGGAGCTTATCGGCAATCGGATCGAGAAAAGCCCCCAAATCCGTTTTTTTATTGGTAAGCCGCGCAATCATGCCGTCCAAAGCGTCCGTTACACAGGCAAGCAAAAAAACAGCGGTTGCAATACGGTAATGATGGTAAATCATCAAACCAATAAAAAAAGGCGCAATTACGATGCGTACCAGGGTAATGAAATTCGGAAGGTTCATGAACACTCCGCTGCAGGCTTTATTAAAACATCTTTTTAATATTAACCATACTTATTTTGGTTGTCAACCTTTTTCTTTTTGTTTTTATTGTATAAGATATATTTTTTATGATTTAAAGTAGCACTATGGTAGGACATACCAGCAAAAAAAAATTGGAACTGGGCAATTTAACAGATGGCTATGGCTCAGTCATATTATAACAACATATTGTTTTATAACAACTAAATAAACAAATAATTCTTACGCAGCCTTTTCAACACAAAACAAGTATTTTTTTTACTACAAAAAAATAGCAAAAAGTTGCTCTTTAACAAAAACAAATATTTATTGTTGAATGAGTAATTGTCCCCTCTTGTAGAGGTTTGAGGACAACTACCAAGAGATAATGTGCTTTTACATTTTTTGATAATTACAACAGAGAATCTGCATTATATAGGTAGGAAGACAAACAACTGCAGATAAGCGCCTGGCATGCCGGGGAAAAGTTTCTTAATCTACCTATCTGTAACACCTACAATCCAAGCGTTAGCAAATCGTCAACAGCATAGCAGAATACCAGTTGTCTCTCACACATGAACACGCAGGTGAGGAGCGTGTCTTTCGCGACTCACTCGACCCGGTCGTTGGTTTGTTGTCCGTTTATCTACTATGGTTTATTTGTCACGCTCTCAGGTGCTTGGCTTGATATCTTTCCGCTTTATCCTTCTCATTATGAATCCAGCAACAATACTGACTATGATCAGCAGAACGAGCAAATAACTGACAACAACATAAATTTTCCCGGCCTCTATTACGATGTCGCGACCGACATAAGGATCGAGAATTTCTTCTATTAATCCGTAAAAATAGAATGCAGCAATCGCTCCGGGTAACCATAATAGACGCGGTTTATAACGCGCAGACAAGAAACATAAAACAGCACCTGCGAAGCCCCATATCAAGTTGGTTAATAATGTTGGTTCCTTATCCATAACTTCGGCTTGTGCAGGGCTGGACAATGCAAGGAGACAAACAAATATTTGGAGGTAAACAGTTCTCATTTTTTTCAAAACCAACCAGTCATTGAGCAGACCCCGTATGTTAACGCGCATATCTACGGGGTCTATTTAACACTGCAAAATGTGTGCATAGTTAGGTGGTATAGACTTCTGATTAATTTATTGCAAGATTATGTTACGAATATAGGCTTTCTACTGTTCTCTGCCAACGATGTTGAGACAGCTTTTCAGGAAGTGTTTTCAGTTTCGGGATGAAACATACAATCCGGTGTAGCTGATTAAAACAAGAAGTACAGGAAGCATTCTTATGGCGTTATCACTATATCATCTGCAATAGGAAGTAGTTCACCTTCCTTTAATTTCATCGGCGGTCGTGGAAGGTGAGCTTCTCTAAAATGCTGAGCAAAGCAACGTGATACAGCTGTACTTGGCTCAACCTCGACAGAAGAAACCACTCCAGATGCCGACACATCAGCGACAAACGTGAATCTGCCAAGATTGGCAGATTCGGATGAGCCTATCGGGATACATGTATGAAGGATTGTACCCATGACCTCTCCCCAGGATGCTTCATATTGCTGTCCCTCTGGACTTCCCAATGCCTGTTTTCCAGCCTTGGCTCGAGCAGCAAAATCACTGGCATAAACCGTCCCAACAAAGAAAATAATTGATACCAATAAACATCCAATACACTTCGGCCAATAATCGAATCGATTGTCTCGGCATTTCATAACAATACCTCCTATATAGGCTTGTGTATCTTTCAAGCGATCTTGCTTTTGAACATCGCATCGGTGAACGATACATCATCAAGAATACACGATGCGTTCAACAATACAACATCAAAACTGCATACTCGCTTTCATCACGAGGTGTGCAGAAATCAGGAAGGAACAAATCAAGGCTTCTTTTTACTTATGTTTGATTTTAATGGATCTCTCCCTAGTGTCCTCACCTGATAATTCTTTATAAAGACTATACTTATAAAACAGTTTCTCTTTTTCAGTGTCGAGCCTTGTTATAATAAAACCCGGCCCAGGGTTACTCGTTGTAAATTTTTTTCCCGATGGAACAATTTGTTTATAACTCCTCCTGACTAAATCAAGTTCATAAATGACTCCAGAACCATATATACCTGATGTAGCGATATACAGTGTCATACCATCGGGTCCCCAAGCATAACTTGTAACATCTGAAGCCCATACGGGATCCTGCCACATCCTGTTCCCGAGCGACCAAATTTTATAAAAGCTATTTTTCTCAGATTCTGACAACTTGCGCACAAAATCGGTCGGACTTGGTGCTTCCATATGTCCATAATAAACTAGTCCGGCATAATTACCCACAGCATCTTCGCAAAAAAGTATAATTGCCATCGGTCCACTCGGTTGCTGATGCAAGCCTTGCTTACAACCGTCTTTTTCTAGTATCCACATTTGAGCGGTTGGTGTTTCACTTTTAGCAGCGTTAGAAAAGAGCATAGTTGCTAATATGAAGAAAAACGATAATATTGCTATTTTAGGCATCTATTTTGTCCTCTAATTCCAGTAGTACTATGCAATCCAGCACACCCGGACATTTTGCAACCTTCAGGAAGACTTCTTTATATTTGACTCGCCACGTTAATGCTTACCGATATAGTTCATAATATCGCCAACCACGGCCTCGATCGCACCGTGTAGTGTTGTGCCTGATCGACCAAAATTGCGGAATTTGGCAACAGCCCTGTTATTATCATCGCGCAATTCCATCTCAACCCCGACGCCGGCCAGACTTTGATGCCTCCCTACATAAGGAATCAATCTCCTTACTCGGCTGTACTCTTGCGCTTCATAAATACAAATAAGAGCTGTCAAGGTCCCTTTAGCTTCTTTTTCACTGATGGCGACAGAGTAATCCTCGACAACATCTTTAGCAGTCGCTGCCAGTGACGCGCTTCTAACCTCCGACCTGTTTTCACTAGTACCAACCTTAATTTTGTATAATGAAAGTTTCACTGATGGGTCGATCCATATCCAATTAACACCATCACCTTCTACTAAATTTGAATAATCATCAATAATAGCTTTCGGAAAATCTCTACGATATTCACGACTATCAATAAATCTTTGCGGTTCTGACCAAGATGTTAACGGTATAGTTAATGTCATAATAAGAATAAGCAATATTAAGCGATTTGGAGTATTTTTAATTGTATGAAATATATACACGACAAAATCCTCCTTCTATTTAGCCTATTTGAGTCCAGTTTGTCGGTTGGGTAGAACGAAGTGAAATTAAATATCTCTTTTATGTGTCTTGCCGGTTCTCATATTCAGAGCGCCGATACCATAATCAAGACTGTCGGGTGAAGCAGAGCAAAACACGACCTCCCGACTATACTTAACAATGATTCAAGAAAACTACATCAAAGTTTTATTCGAGCAACTCCCTAGAAAATGCAGAATTCAGGAAAAGTTTAGTATTTATTATATGCATTGTCAAATAGATAAAACAAAATAATTCGCTCAATCATAACCGAGATGCCAGCTTTAACTCTCATCGTATTCGTAGCAATCATAAAGACGGCGACAGACCTGTCCGAAGCTTCACTTTCTTATCAGGGACTGAGACCACTACATTCCCTTTCAGCCGAGCAAAGGATTGATTGCCCGTATAGAATCAGCAAAACATGATATTACGAAACAGACTTACAAAATACTTGATAAAAACCTTAGTACTACTTCCACCAATGAGTAATAAAGCTACATAGTCTATAGGAAAAAACAGCATATTACACAGTATTTTTTTACTTAAAAATACGTAACTTATTGAAAACACAATGGTGGCATGGCCTGTGCAGTAACAATTTGCAAATAACGTTAACACGGCCACAATCAACGCCGGGAAGGAGAACGCCATGAGAGTAGCAGAAGCCATCGTAAAAATAATGGAGAACGAAGGGGTAACCGATGTATTCGGTATTCCCGGCGCGGGGATAAACCCGGTATACAAATATCTTGCAGATTCGCATACCATCACGCATTATACGATGCGGCATGAGGAGGCGGCGACTCACGCTGCGGACGCTTATTATCGGGCAAGTGGACGGATGTCCGTCGCGCTCTGCACGTCCGGCCCGGGGGCGACGAATTTTATTACCGGCTTGTATACGGCATACGCGGATTCTATTCCATTCATTGCCATTACCGGACAGTGCGCCACATCCATGTTTGGGAAGGAAGCGTTCCAGTACGTGGACATCGTGGCCATGGCCAAACCGGTCGCAAAGGCCGCATGGTGCATTACCAAGGCTGAGGACGCACCGAGAATCATGCGGGAGGCGTTTCGGACCGCGCGGGAAGGACGGCCAGGCCCGGTTCTCATCGATCTGCCCCTGGACGTGCAGATGGCAGAAATCGAGTACGATATGGAAAAAGACGCGCCGCTGCCTCTCCCGGTCGTCAGTCCTGACCGCGACCAGATTACGAAGGCGGTCGAGCTCTTGAGACAGGCAAAGGCACCAGTTATGATCATGGGCGGTGGTGTCGTGTTGTCCAATGCGGTCAAAGACAGCATTGAGTTCGCAGAGTTCATGCGGCTGCCGGTCATAACGACCTACATGGCGAAGGGCGGCATGCCAGTCAATCATCCGCTCAACGCAGGACATATGGGAACTCAGGTTGGAACCCCTTTGGGCAACCGCATATTCCTGGAATCCGACGTGGTTCTGGGGATAGGTTGCCGCTTCGGCGATCGGCATACCGGTGACCTTAAAGTTTATGTCGGAGACAGAAAGTTCATCCATATCGATATCGACCCCGGTCAGATCAATAGGATAGTCAAAGCGGATATCGGTATTGTATCGGATGCGAAACTCGCGCTGCAGGCACTTCTGGATGAAGCACGAACAACGGGTCCGCGGCAGAAGGCTTCGGAACGGGTGAGAGACATCCCCCGGCTCCGGGAGGCTCTGAAGAGAAAAACAAATTACAGTGAAAATCCGATGAAGCCTCAGCGGGTCTTTCACGAAATGAATAAATTCTTTTTCCTGGCGGACAAAAAAACGATCTTTACAACAGGATGCGGTTTGGCCCAGATATGGTCCGGTCAGCTCCAGGAAGTCGGAGAACCGCGCCACTATTTACCGTCGGGCGGGGCCGGCACGCTTGGATTCGACATTCCCGCTGCGATCGGAGCCAAGATAGCGAAGCCTGATCATAACGTGGTGGCAGTTCTGGGAGATTTCGGTTTCACATTCATGGTTGAAGAGCTCGCGGTGGCCGCGGCTCAGAAAATACCCATCATTGTGGTGATAGTGAACAACGCATACCTCGGCCTCATTCGGCAGGGCCAGAAGTATGGACTGCAGTTTGAATACGGCGTTTCCATGGAAGAGAACCAGACTGAGATCGATTATGTCAAGGTCGCAGAGGGGTTCGGGTGCAGGGCTGAACGCATAACGGATCCGGAAGAAATCTCGGCAGCGCTTGAACGGGCTGTCTTGTCGAGAAAGCCCACGGTCATCGATATTATTGTTGAACGGGATACGGATTGTTCGATGGGTCCGAGCATCGCGGCAGTGCGGGAATTCTCCGAGGAGGTTGCACATTCCTTGGTAACGGCGTGAACTGCAGGAGAACGGAACGGCATCCTTGATCCACGCTGGTATCTTTGCCGACCATAAGCAAGACGCTAAAGTACAGGTATCCATTGAATGGTCATGGTTAGTACGTACAGGATCCAGCGTACCCTGAGTGCAAATGGATATCATTTTGCGAGTTTTTTAGGATTATAAATGAATAAGGCTTCCAAGCTACTGGAAGCCTTATTTTTTTTATGGAGCCGGCGATCCGGGTTGAACGGACGACCTGCTGATTACGAATCATATGTGCGTTTTATTTCGTTTTTATATTCATGCAGTTATGAGGCTTTTTACCGTCTTATAAGACAGGAGGTGATGAATATGGGCAATGGTGGCGGGAAAAAGAAGCCAAGCAAGCCTCGCGGCGGATGCTAAGAAGCAAAAATCTCATTCAGGAGGAAAAAGAGTATGGGCGTTATTGTTCCAACAGTAGGAAGAAAGGTTTGGTATCGTCCTGGCGGTGAACAGGACTTGATCATGTCGGTTAACGGCCAGGATCCGCTTGACGCAACTATTGTTGCGGTGCACAGCGATAAAATGGTGAATCTCGTCGTATTCGATTCGAACGGTACTCAATTCGTTCGTCACTCCGTCGAACTCGTACAGGCAGAGGATACGAAACCTGATGGTATAGGTTTCTGTCATTGGATGCCGTACCAGATTGGCCAGGCTGCAAAAACTGAAGAAGTAATGTCGACAGCAATGGTCAAGCCGGTTCCTATCGGGAAAAGCCCGAAAACCGCAACAGGAGATGTAGGAGAGTAATTTTTTTTGTGTCTATGATTAATACTTTTGTTGTATGAATTGGAAGGACGGGGGTAAACCACGGCGATCCAATTCAGATGTGCCGGAAGCGCGGTTTCTCATGCCGGCGGGGTGGGTGCGAAGGATTAGAGCCCGAGATGGTGAGGTTTCCGGACCTCAAGACAGTCTGATCCAACTGGCAGCGCCGGAAAACGTCTGCCAGCCCATAAAGCCAACCGACTCACACCGGGGCAAAAGGCTTATTATCGGGTATGCACGAACAGAATTGTCCAAAACGGTCAATTTTGCCTGGGAGTGCTATGCCCGAATAGCTCCCAATCTACAACCGAAGCATATAGATGCAAAAGATTTAGAATCTTATATATATATAGTACAAACACCTCGTTTTCCCCCATTTTTTCGCAAAAATCTCATATTTTCAACAATTTCCAGCCATAAACTCCACTTATTTCACTTCATTACTTGACAAAGTAATACTTTAGTGCTATTCGTTCGCTCAAAAGTGTTGCAAATTTACCACAGTTTAAAAAAACGGACATGGCGAAGCGGATAACCGACGAATCGGCTCAAGAAAACTCAAAAAAGGCCATCAACTCACTCTCCAAGGAGGCGAAGAAGGTAGGCAAATTTCTGCTTGGCGTCATTAACGGATCCGTCGGGGATGAAGTTTTCGACAAAGACGGAAATCCAATTCTAGACAAAAGCGGAAAGCAGATCAAACGCAAGGCCACTCTGCAGGTCCGGGTACAGGCTGCCAGAACGTACAAAGAACTGATCCTTGACAAGATTGTGCCGGATAAAAAGCACGATCCAAAAGTAAAGAACAAGGACGCAAATACATTTGCTGAGGCATTAAGGCAGGTGCATGAAGAGCAAGTACAGCAAGCCGCTGCGAACGCGGAAAAAAACTGACCGCTCGCCCCTTGTGTGAGAGTAATCGGGACATGGGGGTGTCGTAGGCTCCCGAAGCGGAACCCTAAAGGAGAAAAATGGTTGTTCAAGTAAATAACGTGAACGACCAACTTGTAGAAATATCGCGGTCCTTCTGGAACGACAGAGTAGGATTCGTCAAAACTATTTTCAAAACCACTCCCACCGAACAACAAGGCAACGCTCTCCGGGCACTCGACACAGAAGATTTCATATCAGTTGCGTCCGGCCATGGTTGCGGAAAGTCCACCGTAGAAGCATGGCTTATCTGGCATTATCTCTGCTGCAGATACTTCCCAAAAATCCCCTGCACCGCACCGTCAAAACATCAGCTGTACGACGTTCTTTGGGCCGAAATTTCGAAATGGCACCGGAAGATGAGCCCTATTTACCGGTTTCAATTCGAGTGGACAAAAGAAAAAGTATTTAATGTTGACTTCCCTGAGGAGTGGTTTGCGGCCGCCAGGACCGCCACAAAAGAGAATCCTGACGCTCTGCAGGGTATCCACGCTGATTATGTTTTGCGTGTCGTCGACGAGGCCAGCGGCGTACCAGAACCAATATTTGAAGTTTCCGACGGCGCTCACGGAAAAATTGAAACGAAAGAAATTATGTGCGGCAACCCGACGAAGTTGGAGGGTACTTTCTTTCGATCACACCATAAGGACAAGGACCACTACCGCACATTTCAATGGTCCTGCCTGGACAGCCCTATTGCACCAAAGCGTTATGCAATACGCATGGAGCGCAAATACGGCAAGGACTCGAATATCTATCGCGTCCGCGTCCTGGGCCTGTTCCCTCTGGCAGATGGCGATTCGTTTATCCCCTTCTATCTCGTAGAAGATGCAAGGCACCGCGACATTATTCCTCAAGTCGGAATGCCCGTTGTGTTCGGTGTTGACGTCGCTCGGTACGGAGACGATTCAACGGTTATAGCAATACGGCAGGGCGACGAATTCAAGCCATATCACACTCTCCGAAACAAAAACAACATGGAAGTTGCCGGCTACGTTGCCGCTCTCGCGAACGATCATAAGCCCACTCAAATTTTCATTGATGTTATCGGAGTAGGCGCCGGAGTCCATGACAGGCTCGAAGAGCTTGGATATCCGGTTGTCGGGATAAACGTGTCCGAGGCCCCGGCGTACAGCACGAACAAATACCGCCGACTGCGCGACGAGCTTTGGGGAAATATGCGGACCTGGCTAGAAGCAAGGCGCGGAAAACTGTGGGACAACAGCGAAGAGGATCTTCTTGGACAGATTACCACCCCGAAATATTCAATGACTTCCAATGGGCTCATCGTAATTGAGAGCAAGGATGATTTGAAAAAACGAGGCTTTGAATCTCCGAATATTGCCGACGCCCACAATCTTACCTTTGCAATGCCTGTTTCCTATTACACGAAGCCCGATACCGGAATGTATGACGATGAAGAAGATAATCGGCCTTTTGATCCGGAGGTTGGTTACTGATGGCGGAACCAAAGTTGAAGTTGATAAACAGCCCCATGACCAGAGATGCAAGGAAAGTTTTAGAAGATGCAATTGCAGAGGATTTTGAAACCGTAATTATTTTTGGTTTCAAGGACGGAATGGTTACAACCACGGCATCACGCAGAAAAAACTCGCTTGAAATCCTTGGAGCATTGGAAGCGGCCAAATGTTCTATTTGGGAGAGATAGGCAATGCCAGAAAAACTACAAGAAAAGAAGACAGATGATCATGGAGAACAGCCCGGAAATGGGAACCTGTCTAATTGGGTTTTAGGAATATTCGAATCATTCAAGACCGCACGGCAGCCTTTTGAGGAAATGTGGATTGAGTGCTGGTACAACTATCTCGCAAAATATCAGCAGGAAACGGCGTGGCGCAAACAGACCGAAGGGCAAGAAGGCAATAGCCGGATATTTATAAAGCTGACAACGCTCAAGTGCAACACGGCCCACGCGAAAATAATGGATATGGCGTTTCCGACGAGCGGCGGCGAGGAAGTGCCTTTTGACATTATCCCCATACGCACCGAAGTTCATGCCGGTGTTGACGATGAGCAGCTTAAAAAGATTGCCGAGAATCTAAAGCAGCGACTTCGCGATCACCACAAAGAAATCGAGCTTATTGAAAATATCGACAATGGCGTTCTTGAATTGGCGATCATGGGAACGGCTGTTATCAAGGGCCCGATTATCGACTACCGGAGAGTGAAACGGTTCAACCCGAGGACCATTTTCGGGTTGCCGGTATCTCATTTTGACCCCTCTATAAATCCGTTTGAAATTCAGCACGAAGATATGCCCCTGCCCGTTTTTAAGCATATCCCCCTGTGGAGCTACTATTGCGATCCGAACGCTGAGAACAATCGTAAGAGCATAGGAGAAATCCATTTTGACAGGATGTTGCCGAGCGAATTCCTTGGGCTGAAATCCGTTGGCGGATACCGAGCCGACATGATTGACGCTGTTAAAGAGAAATGTGCCGTCGTCGACGAATCCACGGAAGATTTTAAATACGTCCAGCTTGCGGACAACTACACGGGCAAATCCGGCGAGAAGGACAAGAAAATAAGCGTCCTTGAGTATTGGGGCCTCGTAAAAGCCGGCGATCTTCGCGCTGAGAAAGAAGAAGTGCCGGAGGAAATAGGCGACGAGGATCTTGTTGAAGCGCTTATCTGCATAGCCGGCAGCGGAGAGGTCATAAAGGCAAAAATGAACCCGATGGGCCGGCGCGTGTTCAACGTCTGCCCTTACAAGAAAATTCCTCATTGCATTTTTGGCCATGGTGTTGCCTGGGCCATGCGCGACTCGCAAAAGATGGTCAATTCATCGTACCGGATGATTATAGACAACAAGGCCATTTTTGGCCCCGGGATGCTGGCCGTCAACCTGGACCGAATCAACACAAAGCGCACCAAGGACCTGAAAATATACCCGAAGAAGGTTTGGTATGTAAAAGGAAACTTCGCCCCAAAGGACGTAATCGACAACATTAAATTTCAGGATGCTTCCCGCGACCTGCGTGAGCTTGCCATGGACTTTGACAGGTTTGCGGACGAGGAAACAGGTATCCCGAAATTTGAGACAGGCGATCAAGCGTCATTCCTGAACAAAACCGCGTCCGGTATGTCAATGCTCATGCGCCGCACGGATGTGAATATCAGGCCGGCTATCAAGAACATTGACGACTATTGGATTGAGCCGATTGTTGAGGCCGAAGCTGATTGGTTTGTCGAAATGGATCCCGACCCGAATATCAAGGTCCCCTTCAAGATAAAAGCCACCGGAACGTCAACGCTCATTTCGAACGAAATCAAGATGGAAAACATGGCGAAGTTCATGCAGATAACGGGGGCCAATCCTGCAGACGCCATATTTGTTGATCGTCCAAAAGCCATGAGGGAATGGGCCCGTATGCTCGACACGCAAGACATTATGCGGACCGAGGATGAAATAAAACAGATCATGGCCGAGATGGACCAACGCGCCAACGAACCGAAAGACCTGCGCGAGTATGTTCAATTCGACAAGTTGTTTCCGCTCCTTACCTCATCAGAGCAATGCCAGATATTGACGCAGCTTGGCATTACTCCTGACCAGAATGGCAGAGCGGTTATCGCGAACACAGACCTGCAACTGAAACAGGCAGAGATAAACGAAAAGAACGCAAAGGCCAAAGCGCCGGCGACCGCTCCCGCTCAATCCGCGACTCAAAGCCCACCTGCTCCTGCAAGTGCGACTACTCCTAATCAGGCGGCTTCGCCGGCGCAAATGACTTTCAACCTGGGAACGCACCCGCAGAACCAGAAGAAAAAAATAACTCTCAAAAAGAACCCCGCTGGCCATTACGAGGCCCATGTTGAGCCGGCAGCGGAGGAGATAACAGGAGGTAACGCGCAATGAGCAAGATGTCGAATTACCTGGAAAACCAGATTGGAAAACTGCTGCTGTGTACGCAGACGGCATGGAAGCCGTCGGCAATCTACATTGCCTTATTCAAGGCCACAAAAGGGCTGTGGGCTGCCAGTACTGCGTATTCGTCGAACGACACGATTTGTCCGACTACTGCAAACGGGCGGATGTATCGGTGCTCAACGGCGGGCACAAGCGCGGCAACCGAACCAACTTGGCCAACTACGGACGGCGGTACTGTTTCCGACGGTACGGCCGTATGGACTGAAATGACCCCGGACTTTGACGCCGCAACGAATCTCAACGAAGTGTCCGGCGGATCGTATGCGCGGGTTGGTGTAACCCAGGCTGACGCTCAATGGAACATCCCGACGACAACCGGCTTGTTCGACAACGTGAACGCAATAACTTTCGCGTCACCTACGGCCAATTGGGGAACGATAGGAGCATTCGGAATCTATGACGCCTCAGCAAGCGGGAATCTTTTAATCCATGGAGTTTTGACAACTCCTAAAACAGTAAACAACGGCGATGCGGCCCCGAGCATTGCAGCCGGAGCTTTAGATATCACCTTCGCATAGGGAGGCTTAAATGGCACAGGAATACCGGGTGTTGGTAACCGCGACGTTTGACAACGCAAAGGACCGCGACAAATGCGCAGAAGATGTCAAGGCGCTTTTTAACTCAAAGAAAGCGGTTGGAGATGTGATTAAAAAAGCGAATCTCACAAAAGACGATTACGATATTCCGGACCTTGCAGTGGTGACTGAGTCCTTATAATGGCGAATGGTTTTGTTACATCGCGGCCGAGCGCACGGGCCGGTTCTGATACCGCCGGATGGCCGATAGACAACTCTGGATACGTCGGAGCAATTAAGTTTGTTGCCCCCGGATCAGGCGCATTGAGCGTTACAGAAATAGGCGCTTGGTTCAATAACAACGGATCCGGCGCCGCAATGCGTGTGGCAATTTTTACGCATGACTCGGTAAACGACTGCCCCGAATCAATGGTGTCCAACTCGGAAAGTGGAACGCTTACAGAATCAACATCAACCGTAAGCATCCACTATTCTGCGCTCTCAAACTGTTCTATCACGGGTGGGCAGACTTATTGGCTGGTTGGGTTTAATGGAAGCTCGACGGGATTTGATCAGCGTACCGTAAGTGGTGGAGATTTTAAAGGTGTGCGAGGAGCAACCCCGTATACATGGCCTACCGGAGCATCGTGGCACTCGTACGATGATTCAGACACAACAATAGAACTTGGTCTTTATGCAATATACAGCGCTGGCAGCAGCGGGGCGGATCTCGCGGCTGCGTCTACCTGTGCTTGCACGGCGTCCGCGTCCCTCACAACGTCAGTTACGTTGGGGGCGGCTCCTTCTTGTTCTGTAGCAGTCCAGGCGCAACTTACCACTCAGGTCCGGATGGCTGCAGCTGTGACCGCTGCAGTTACTGCGTCCGCCGATCTTACAACGCAAACAAGACTCGCTGCGGCAGTCACTTGTTCTGCATCTCTTTCTGCCAGCCTCACTACTCAAATAACCATGGCCGCGGCTGCGCTCTGTGCTGCAAGCGCATCAGGGACTATTGGATCAAAAGCAGAACTCACGGCACAGGCAATCTGTTCCTGTTCCATTTCGGCAGACCTCACAACCAGCATTGAGCTGTCAGCATCGGCGCGCTGCTCCTGCACCGCACAGGCGGATCTTACCGCTGGAACGGCAAGCATACCTTTAGCTGCGTCCGTGGTGTGCTCAAGCATAGCTTTAGCTAACCTTACCACTCAAATTCTTATGTCGGCGGTTGCAAATTTAAGCGCTACCGCAACGGCAAGTCTTTTTGAAGAGAAGCCGGCCATTATTGTGCCCCCTGCTCTGTCCGAAGGCGGCGGCAGAAAACCCCACAAAAAGAAAAAACAGAGTGATTGGATTCCCTGGCCTCCACCGGAGCGAATTGAATCCGTATTGCATCCGGAAACGGTTGAGAATCCTTCCGTCGATGAAGCCGAGCGCATTGTGCGCGAGTACCAAGAACTCATTGACGATATGCAAAAAGCCTTGGCAGAGGACAACACCCCGCCAATTGTTTCCGGACAACGCAACTCTTTGTCGCTGGACTTCTCGACTCCCCTGAAAGACGCCGTTTCGAAGATATCCGAGAGGAAAAAGCAGGAAGTAGAAAAGCTGAAAGCGATAAAGAAACAACGTGAAGATGAGCTTTTTAAGGCGAGGCTCGCGCTCGACGTTGCCAATTTGAAGCTGACAATAGCAATCGAACAAGAGGAGGAGGCGGTCATGGCAGCGCTTATGGCCGTACTGCACGATGAGTAATTTCACGGATGGCATTAAAAAAATATTCGAGGAGGGATTGCAAGATGAAATAGAAGGAAAAATCAAAGAACGATTAAGCGAAGTGCAAAAAATTCTCGATGATGGAGAAGGCATAGAACTTCACCGGGCTCAAGGTGCAAAGCGGGAGCTTGCCGCGATCCTTGAATTACCCGAAAGCATTTTGGAAGAAGCAAAAGAAGAGTAACCACCGGACTACCGCGAAAGCGACCCGGAAAAAACGTAGTGGACTACCGAATGGCGCGGACCTCAGAAATTTGAGACTACCCGACGACAGGAGGCCCAAAGGAGGATTTACATGGAAGGCAAAGACGATGTGAAAGACCAGAAAGACGAACAGAAGGTAGACGAAATCGTTGACGAAAAAGAAGGATCCAAGGGCGCAGAGTACGACGAGGAATGGGACCGGCTTGATGCAGAGGAAAAGGGAGAACAGAAGCCAGAACCAAAACAGACGGACAAGCAAATCGAGGAACCGGCAGCCGGAGAAGGCGACAAAATCCTCCCTGAAACCAAAGAAGAGCCGAAACCAGACGACAAAAAGGACCAAAGCAAAGCGGCCCTTTCCGGAGTAGACAAGGCTCTGCACGACACAAAGAAATGGGCCACCGAGCTTGTTGAGGAGAACAAAAAACTCAAGCAAGCGATTGCCGAGAAGGAATCGGCTGAAAAGTCGGCCAAGGTAGAGGCCGCGGAGAAAGCGCAGAAAGCGGCCCAGGAAAAACTAAACGGATCCTTGGAGGAGGCTTACAAGGAATACCCGGAACTCAAGGGTGTGCTCGACGAGATGAAATCTCAACTCGACGCGACGCAGAAAGAAATCAACGACATTAGAACTGCGGACGCAAAGAAAAAAGAGGCGAGCGAAAAACTGCAAGCCGACAGAGACTTTTTCGAACAGAACATAAAACCTGAAATCGTCAAAACGCACAAAGACTTTGATGCCATCGTAAATTCGCCAGATCATCAGTTTTTTAAGTGGGCAGAGAAGCAATCGCCGGCCATCAAGTTTGCCGTGTTTAATTCGAACTCTCCGGCGGACATGGTTATGGCCCTTGATGCTTTTAAGAAAGACAAATCATCCGGCTATTTGAAGGAAAAGAAGGAAACGGACACAAAACTGAAAGACAGCAAACTTGAAAGCGCTCAATCCCTAAAGGGGGGCGTCACCATTCCAGAAAACATTGAACCCGGCACCGGTCCGAGTAGCAAGGACAATTACGATGCCGGATGGGAAGCGGCTGACAAGCTCCTCAAGGATCAGGGCGTAACCTAACCCGAAAGGAGTAACACAAGATGCTTTATTCAGATATCAGCCCCAGGACTCAGGCATATGCCGATAGACGGCTTCTGACCAGAGCAAAAACGAACAACATCTTGGGACAGTTTGGACAGTCCCGAACCCTGCCGTCAAAATCGTCACAGACGATTAAATTCAGACGGTACAACCGGCTCGCGCCCGCAACCACGCCGCTCATGGAAGGCGTAACTCCGTCCGGAAAAACTCTCAGCAAGACGGATATTTCCGTCAGTCTGCAGCAGTTTGGCGACTTCGTAACCATTACCGACGTTATTCAGGACACCCATGAGGATCCGGTTCTTGCCGAGGCCACGGACATTCTTGGCGAACAGGCCGGGGATACCTGGGACATTCTTCGCGCCGGTGTGCTCAAGGCCGGGACCAACGTACTGTATGCAAACGGCACCACAAGAAGCGCCGTCAATACTGTTGCCGCAATTGGCACATTCAGGACGGCAACCCGGTTGCTCAAGCGCCAGGAAGCCAAGCAGCTTAAATCAATCATCAAGGCCGGTCCGAATATCGGGACCGCTCCTATTGCTGCCGGCTTTATCGGTGTTTGCCATGCTGACCTCGAACCGGATCTTGTCCAGTTGTCCGGTTGGAAATATGTGCATGAGTATGCAAGCAGCGACGGCTTGATTGACGGCGAAATCGGTGCTGTTGCCGGTATTCGTTTCGTTATCGACAACAACCTTACCCCCTGGGCTGATGGTGGCGGATCAAAAGGATCCACCCTTTCGACCTCCGGCACTTCTTCCGACGTTTATCCGATCCTGATTTTTGGCAAGGACGCTTATGCGACGGTTGCGCTTGCTGGCAAGAACGCCGTGAGCACCTACGTCAACAACCCGAAACCCATCACCGGGGACGAACTGGCGCAGCGCGGTTCTGTTGGATGGAAGGGCTACACCGCAACGTCAATCCTTAATGATCTGTGGATGATCAGGATTGAAACGGCGGCCAACGGATAAATAGCCGGGAAGGGGTAACTCCCCTTCCTTTTTTATCAACCATCGAAAGGAGAAGTACCATGAGTGATTTGATTAAAGTCGGCTCCTTCGCGGGAACCGGGGCAATTCTTAACGTAGAGTGCGGGTTTGTGCCGAGCTATGTGAAGCTCTTCAACCCGAACGATGCCGGATCTCTCATGCCTACGCTTGAGCGTTTTTCAGGTATGGCAGCAGCGTCCGGATTCAAAACCAAGTCCATTACGGACAACGCAACAACTGCAAACAAGTCGTCTGAGTATATCACCTCGAACGGCCTGAGCGACTTCGTTGGCGAAGTCCCCGGCAAGGTCCTTGACGGTACCGCTGCAATTACCGCGGGGGCAAAGTCAATTACCGGAACCAACACGAAGTTTCTCACCGACCTGCGCGCTAGCGATGTTATCACGATTGGCGGCAATCAGTACACGGTGGCCGCTGTTAGCTCTGCAACCGCAGCGACAATCGTAGAGGCCGCAGTTAAGACCGAAAGCGCGGCGAATATGACCCGCGTAACCGGCCGTACTGCAGGATTCACACTCGGGGCCGAAACGGACCTGAACGTATCCGGCGAATCAGTATTTTACATTGCAGAAAAATAAACCAAAGGGCCGGCCTGGACCGGCCCATTTTCTCAAAAGGAGGAAATTAAAATGGCTGAAACTCAAACAGTAAACGAAAACACGGGCGCTGCTCCTTTGCCTGCCAAAAATCCATTTTCAGAAGAAGAAGCAAAGGAAGTCGTGAAAAAAAAACCGGGGCTCAGGTCTGACGATCCTGGCATAACAACGAAAACGAGGGATGAATTGCACAAGCAGAGAATGGTGCGAATCATTATTGACTCTACCAGAGAAGAAAAAGAAGATGTGCCGGTATCTGTGAACGGCCATTCTTATCTCATAAAGCGCGATAAAGAGGTTGAGCTTCCGTTGAGCGTCTTGGAAGTGCTCGACAATGCCGAAATGACCGATTATAAGCAGGTCCGGCGGGAAAACGGAGAAGGCTACGACATGGTGCCAACCAAGGTAAAGCGGTTTCCTTATCGCAGAGTGTTCTAGGGGGGATAAATGTTTTCTATCACTCACAGGGATGTTGGCGGGAAAACAAGCCTGTATGCTCATGTTCTACGCATGGACGACGGTAAGTATTGGGATGAAAGTGCCGATGCCTGGGTAGCAACCGAATCGGGAATGTGCAATGTATCGCTTGCGGAAGATACTACCATGCCCGGACGGTATGCCGGATCCGCTAATTTTAATCCTTCCCATGGCACGACATACGATATTTCAATTTTTGAAGCTGACGGGACCATGATAGTAAAAACCAGCCAGCCGTATGTGAGTGATAAGAAAACAGCCTTACAGCTTGTAAACGATATTCAGCAGGAATTGAGATTGCCGAAATCCGCAGACTTTACGGCCCCTCATGCAAAGTCCGTTCTGGCGCAACTGAACAAGGCCATTCAAGTTATGAACGAGTCTGACGGTTGGCCGGAGATGAACGTAAAAGGTTCATTTATGACTAAGGTTGGCGTGTCCGTCTATTCCCTTCGACCGATAAATGCGTCCTATGTGGATATCCTCAAGCGTATGCAGATAGGAACGAACGTGCCCCTCGCAAAACGCACCGACGGGAATTTTAAGACGCTGCAGAAAATGAATACAGCCCCGGCGCAGCCGACCGATTACCGGATATTCGGAAGGGCCGGCGGAGTTCTTATTGTTGAGCTTACTCCTGCCCCGGATATCGCATATCAGGTTGATTTTGAATTACTGATGCGGAATGAATTACTCGCGGCTGTTACGGATATCCCGTTGCTCGACACAAATGCGATCTATATTGGCGGCTTGGCCTTTACAAAGAAGGATCAAGGCTCATGGTATCAGGACGACATGGCATTGTTTCAAAATCTTGTATCTGCACACGCTGACAACCAATCAGAGCCTAATTGGGGAGATGCAGAAACGATATGAAGAAGAACCAACAGATTGAAGCATTGACCGTTACCCTTAATGACTTTTCCGGTGGCGAGGCAGATTTACCACTTACCAAAATGAGCGCGAAGTTTGCGACAAAAATGGTGAACGTCTATCCGACCATGACCGGAGGCATTGGGTTTGTTCCTGGGTATGCTCGCGTGAACCAGATACGATCGAACGAGGCGTTTCAGTCTGGCCACGTTTACATTAAGGCAGACGGGACAAAGATTGTTCTCGTTGCCGGCGGAGGAAAAATATACCGGGCAAACGGCACAACGCTTGTGTCAATAAAAACAGGATTAAATGCCGGCGCTATTGTTCGGTTCATAACGGCAAACGATTATTGCATCATGCTGAACGGTGTTGACGCGCCGATGAAATACGACGGTACTACGGTAACAACCCTTGGTGGCACTCCTCCGGCTACTGCATTTAAGGGTGTGTACCACAAGGGCCGCGTATGGATGATCGAACGCACAAACAAGATGCTGGCAAGCTATTCCGGGCTGAACGCCATAGAGGACTACACCACGGCGCACAATGCCGGATATATTGATTTCAGGTATGTGCTTAAAACAGGCGACGAACTCACGGATATTGAGAGCTATGTTGACCTGATCGTGTTCTATTTTAAAAACCACGTTGTCGTGTATTCGGGAAACACGCCTACCGATTACGGAGATTTTCAAATTGTCATACAGCTTGAAGGGGCCGGAGCGTTTACCGACACGGTGAAGGCCACGGGTCTTGATCATTTATTCCTTTCTCAAATTGGCGCACGTTCTCTCAAGCAGGTAATAAACACCGGCGCGAATCCGGAACAGCTTATTTCAAAAAATATCTTCCAGCGGCTTTCTGGCGCGATATCCTCGAATCCGAACGGCCCATTTGGATCCGCTCATTTTCAACGCCTCGGCTGGTTCATGGTGCTGATTGGCGACGAAATATGGTGCTATGCCTACAACCGGGGTGCATGGTTCAGGATAATAGGGGCCGATGCCCTTGGTATGTTCTCTGACTCTGACGGTTCAAGCGTTTACTTCTGTGGCCGGGGCTATCTCTATAAATTCGATCAGGGATGGACGTTCGACGGTGCTCCTATGTGGCGCGAGTGGGACATGGGATGGCTAAAGTTTTTCAAGAACGAAGAGCGAGGGTTTCCGAAGATACTGCAGATTTACGCAACTCCTTCGCAACCGATTACGGTATCAGTCGGAACGCGGTTTGACCTTAATGCCGGAACTCCGGACTCATTTCAATCTTTCATGCTCGACATGGCCCCTTCCCTTATGGATGAAACGGTGCCCGACATTTGGGAAAACTGCTTTTATATGGACTCAGAAGAATATGCGCCGGAGCGATTGCCATTATTCGGGGGCGGTTCGATGATGCAGTTATGCTTTACCTGCCAGGACACAGCCGGCCCCTGCGAGATAAATAGTCTGAAAATTCAATTCACCCCAGGAGGCGATTAATGAGTTATCAGCGCCCTAGCGGTACGACGAGATTTGCATTACGATCTGCAGCTAAATTGGCACTTCCGAGCGCATGGATAGATGAAGAGCTTAACAGCATATATACGACGCTTAACTCCATGACGCTCTCGGTGAATTCAAGCGAATGGCCGTTGTTCAACGCTACTGCGACATACATAGACGCAAGCAATTTTTCCTGTTCTGGCGATCAGACGGGGATATTCAACGTAAAGCGACGGATCAAAGCCAACCTTTCCGGCACTTATGTTTACAGCAAGATATCTACGGCCACTTATAATAGCGGGACCGGGATTACTACCGTCACGCTTGCCGATGCCGTTCTTACCAGTTCCCTTTCTCAAATTTTCTATAGCATCTTTGATTCTGTGAATAATTCTGTAAGTGCGGAGCTTATTGCTTGCGATGCCGTAGGAGAATTAATATCAACAGAGGTACAAGCCGCCATAGCCGAAATAGAAGCAAAAAAATTAAAAGAAACCGACATTCTTGGCGATTTTGTAATTTCAGGACTTTTGGGAACGGCCCCGTCAAACAGCCTGTCAATGACGACCCCAGCAGGAAAAATTTGGCAGAGTGGAGTAAGGATTTCATCCGCAGGATTCACACAGACCTATACGGCTTCACGGGATACCTACGATTCAATAAACAACACCGGTGTAATTACCCATACCGAGGTTGCAAATGGCGCTGCAGCGCCAACATTGCCGGCAAATTCTCAATGGATACAGAAAGTAGTTACTGATGCAACAAAAATAATGACCGTAACAGATTTAAGGTCAATAGCATCAATGCTGCCGGCAGGAGAGATTTTATCTGACTGTGTTGTATCCGGACTGCTTGCCACCGCTCCGGCGTCTGGTTTCTCTATGACAACGCCAGGAGGAGTGTTTTGTATAAAAGGGAAAAGGACAGTTAAGGCCCCGAGTGATGCCGACCTGACTCACACCTATACAGCGAGCAAAGACACATATGTTGATATAGACAGTTCGGGAAATATTGCCAATGTTGAAGTTTCAAATAATGATTATGCTGTAAATGGGCTTCTTTCTAGTGTTATAAACGCCGGCAGTCTTTTACAGTCAATCCCAGGTGGATCCGCCTGGGTAAAAGGGAAGTACGTTGTCTCCCCTCCCGTGCAGTATACCTATTCGGCCAATTCAGACACGTACGACAGTATCGACAATACGGGGACCATTACCCATACGGCGGTAAGCAATGGGGCCGCACAACCTTCCCTTCCGGCAAATTCTATGTGGCTGCAAAAGGTAGTTACCAACGCAACCCAGGCTACAGCCTTTACCGATTTAAGAAACTTGACCACCAATGAGCCGGCCGTCACGATAAATTCAATACGAATTCAAAAGGTAGTGGCTGACTCATCAAAAATACAGTCCGTGATTGATTATCGAACGCTCAATAAGCCTATTTTGTCAAGGCCGGCGTATCGCGGGGCATTGGTACGCAGAACGACAAACCAAACTCTCACCGTTGGTGGATACACAACGGTTGATTGGGAAGCAGAGGTTAGAGATACCGATAATATTCACAACGCAAGCTTAAACACAACAAGACTTACTGTTCCAGCAGGAGCTTCTAAGGTAAGGCTTAGATTTAATGGTTATATTGCTCATGGCGGAACCCCGAACGGAACGGCGGCAGCTTACCTATATAAAAATGGTGGAAGTAATTATGTTGGGGCTTGCTGCGATATTATTTACCCTTCGCAATACTCAGGGGCCATTTTTACCCCGCTTATAGTGTCACCTGTGCTTGACGTTATTCCTGGTGATTTTTTTGAAATAGTAGTTGTGGGAGCCTCCGGGTCTACTTCTGCAACTTTAAGAGGTGGAGGGGACGGGACGTATTCCGCTTTCTTTGAAATGGATATTGTTGAATGAAGTTGCTTTCCTTACTGTCTGGACCGCTCGACGCTCGGGACCGGGATATTTTAAATCAAGTCCTTCGAGCGCAATGGTGGATCAATCCCCTGCTGAACCCGGAATGCGGGAAGGTAGAGCCGGAGCCGAAATACGTGCGAATGGTGGCCTATGCGAACGGAACGGATTGGAACCCCGGGGGAAATGGCGTGGTGGGATATTACCGATGGACCGGGACGGCCTGGGTATATGTGGGGTGAATATGAGATTAATACCTTACGAATATAAGCATAATGCCCGCCTCATGGAAATTTATAAAATAACCGAGCCGTGGGTTGAGTTTCACCGAGCAAAGTTTGACGCATGGTTTGCCGGCAGAGAAGGATTTGTATTGGTTTCAAGCTGCGGCAAGATAGTTGGGGCCATCACGTTCACAAATTATCAGCCGAATTCTGATATTACAATTCATTGCTCTGTTCTTCCTGAATACCAAAAACGGTGGCTGACAAAATCCATATACAAGCAGGTATTTGACGTACCGTTTGTAAAATTGGGGCTTGAACGCTGCAGCGGGTTTATTATCGACGGTTGCACTCCAAGAGGGTTTCACGAAAGACTTGGATTTAAATATGAAGGAACTTTAAGAAGGTCCATAAGGGTACAAGGCGAATACAGGGATGTTCACCTGTACGGCATGACCAAGGATGAAAGACGATGGTAAAACGGGTTCTCTTCTGTTTCTATGCAATACCGCTGCATTATAACCACGGGGTAGCGCTCCTGTCTCGCCTGTGCAAAGACGCTGGCATAGAAGTGGATATTTATATGCCTGAGGACCTTTACCTATTTCAAGAAAAATTGAGAAGCAAAAAATACGACCTTGTTGGATTTTCTATTTCCATACTGAAAGACTTTAATCTGTGCAAGCCTTATATAGATTTGGCTTTGAGAAACGGCAATGAGGTTGCGCTTGGAGGCACGTTCTTTCGGCGCAACAATCCTAATGAGTATGATGGACGTTGTTTTATCTGTCGGGGAGAAGGTGAACTGTTGCCAGAATTTATTTTGCATGGTGATGAAACAATATTTAATACCCGTTTCGTAAACCCTGACATTGAGAGCCTACCCCTTCCAGATTTTGAAGCTCCTATGCGGTACGACGGTGACATACCGAGATTCAAGCCGAGAAAGATGGTGCCCTACTATGCCAGCCGCGGATGTATCGGTAAATGCAACTTCTGCGACGTACAGCATCAGACGGGGGTTGTGCGGATCCGGCGTAAAGCCAAAGAGGATATGCAGAATATCGTTAATATCCATTCTCCGGAAATGATTTTTATAGGCGACGAAACGGCACCCTACTACGACGACGGATGGCGTGAGTCCTGGGAAGATTTCAAATTCCCATTTTACGCCTACATTCGAGCCGACATACCGAAGGAAACTCTTTTATGGCTTATTGAACGCGGCATGGTTGGGTGCGCGTTCGGCGTTGAGAGCGGAGATGAGGCGTACCGAAATGATGTGCTTGGCAAAAACCTGTTTGATCGGGATATTTATAGAACCGCTGAAATTCTTAGGCAACACAATCGTCACTTCGTCCATTTCTACATGACAGGGACAAGAGGGGAAACGAACGAATTGAAATACAAGACAATAAAATTTATGGAAAGCATCGGGGGCTATCCTGTGCTTTTTGGATACACAGAGGTGAAACACGATTTAAGGAAGGGGGCATAAAATGTCTATTGCCATTATAGGCGCTGTTTGTGCGGTTGGATCTTTGGGACTTGGTATTTATAGCGCTGTCGCCGGCGGGGGTGGTTACAGTTTTGGCGGGACTTCTGTGCCGGCAAATATGATTACTTACGACGAGAACGGAAACGTATCTCAAGAAGTTATATGGAACGCATCAAAACAGGCGTACGAACAAAAGTCTTATCCTTATGGCAAGGCTCCCGACAAGCCGGCCGCCCCTACCGCTCCCGATCAGACGCAATATTATGCGAAGGACCAAGACGGAAATTATATACTCGATAAGAACGGGCAGGCTACAGTAGATCAGGCCACTTGGAATAACGCACAGGCACAGTACCAGATTGAATTAAAAAAATACAACGAAGAAACCCTTCCTCAATGGGAAAAGGATAATGCTACTTGGGTTAAAGCAAAATCCGAGTACGAGGCCGACAAGGCTCTTACCGATGAAATTTTAAAAAATAAAAAAACATCTCTTAATATGAGTTGGGAGGAGCGTGTTTCTCATTACAACGAATATGCAGATGATTTTGTAAAGCAGCAACACGCCATTCTTGATCCTCAGTTTGAGAAAGAGAAACAAACCGTTGCAGAATCAATGGCATCGCGAGGCATGACCGGATCAAGGGCGGAGGTAGACACTAACGCTGAACTTGAAAAGGCAAAATCAAAATCAGACGAAGAGGTTTCCACAAATGCAAATATGTATAAATACGCCCTTGCGAATCAGGAATTGCAGGGAGATTTAAGTATATACAACGCTATAAAAGCCGGCCAAGGGGCTGATACTGCGCTTGCCCTACAGAAGCAGACCGCGGGAGTCCAGGGGGCAGTATTGGGCACACAAGCATCATTGGCAAGCACAACTGCCGCAAACAACGCATCTTATCAATCGTGGCTGTCAAATTACCTAGTGAACCAAAGCCGGTCTAAAAGCTTAACGGATACCGCCTCCGGCTTGGCGTACCTGTACGGATACGGGAAAAAGGCGGGATGGTGGAGCCCTGCGAATTCTGGTGGCGGGTCTGGTGTTTTAAGCAACTCTACTTCTGGTTATTTACCAGCAACGGCGGATATTGGATAAGGAGATAATCATGGCCTCTCTTGCAAGCATTTTTGCGAAACCGAACTCAGGCGTAAGCGATAGCGATGCAACAAACAGATTATTAAGCGCGAGGGCGGGAGTTACCAATACCACGATGAACATGATACCGCGTTCTGGTTTTGCCGCCCCTCTTGTGTCTGGACTGCTTGGGTATCAGACTGCGGGGCAAGAAATTGATGCTGAAGGGCAAAAGAAAATGACAGATTTCTTGTCTACGTTTCAAAAGCTCTCCAGGGTAAGCAAGCTGATGGCCGTGAAGTTTTTTAACGAGAACGGCCCCGAAGTAGGAATTGATGCACCGATAGATGGGGTTGAGTCACAGCCTGATATTACGTCGGCCCACTTTAAAGACGGCCACATTGTCGGACTTGGTATGGACGGAATTTATATGCCTGGACCGGATGGGAAATGGACACCTGCTACATCTGACTTTCTAGACCAGTTAAGACAAGATAATCTTACAAAAAAGAAGTCAAGCGGCGGGTCCGGAAGCACAGAAAAACGCACAACGGTATTAAATTCGTATACCAACATAAATCAAAAAATTATTTCAGCAACAAATAATATGGTTGGCCAGACGGCAACGCAAAAAGTACAGACTCAAGCCGTTATTGATGACCTTGTTCGTCAAAAAAAGAATATGGAAAAATTGTACCCTTGGCTTGTCGATAAATCTGCCGCACCGACAGGAGAAGTCGCCCCCGCACCGCCCGCACCAGCGCCGGCAGCCAATAATAACGACACGCTCGGCAGCATACTGAAAAGATTACAGCCAAACTATACCCAAAGCCCCTTACAAGCTGACGATAATGGACTGTATAAATGAGCGAATGGGACGACATTATTGCAGACAAGAGATTTATTGATCTGCCCGACGAGGACAAGCAGAAGGTTGCCGATATTTATTTTAACGATAAGATTGTAACCGATAGACGTTGGAGTGAATTGGACCAGGCGACACAGGATCAGGTACGCACCGAATTTATGAAGTCTGTTTCCCCTGCCCCCATACAGCAATCCGTTCCGGCTACAGTATCGTCCATGCCGTCCACGGCTTTGATTACGAAAGGCCCCGAGGATATATACTCCTCATTCGGTAGTGGCGTTAATACGGCTGCGGCGACTATGGCCAAAGGCATGGATTCTATTGCGACGTATATAAGCGAGAAAACCGGATTACCAAAAGGCGGACTATTCGAAAAAGCAGCAAAGGAATATGAATCAAACGCCGCATATTGGAACCAGAAGATTAAGGAGAACGGTGTTGATGCGATCACGCAGATTGTAGGCAAAGCTGCCGGCGGAGCGGTCCCCGGTCTTGCAGATTTTGCGTTAGGACCAGCGTATTACGGCGTAAAGGGCGCGGCGGAAGCCGGAAATAAGGGTGAATCAGAAGCGTGGGGCGCTTTCAAAGGGGCGTCAGAGCGGTACATTACCGGCAGAGTTCTTGAAGCGCTGAATATGCTTAAAATGGCGTACCGTATCCCTGGTATGGGCGGACTTGGCGCCGCACAAGCGACCGTAGAGGGCGGAGATGTGGCCGAAAGCGCCGGCACCATGGCGCTGTATGGCATCATGGGTCCGCGTGGGGGAATGGGCCCAAAAGACGTTGTGAGAGAGTTTAAATCTTCGATGGCAACGGGAGAGGGCACACCGGCCCCTATCCCTGAACCTCCCGCCGGTCCTCCTCCTACCGGCGGGGCTCCTAATGAAACCGCGCAGGGCGGCGAACGACGTACGAATCAAACGCTCCGCGATATGATATCAGATTATGAAACACGCGCAGTCGGCGGCGACAGAGAATCATTGCAGCATCTTATTGACTCCGGAGTTTGGGGCGATCCTCTTACCGGGCTCCTGAATAAAAACGGAATAGAAAAAATGAGGCCAGCCGTCGATGCGAAGCCGGATAAATTTTATCTCGACCTCGACAACTTTAAGCAGATTAACGACAAGCTTACTCATGCCGGAGGCGATCAGATAATTTCCGAAGTCGGCAAAAAAATGCGCGAGATTTTTTCTGAGGACGATATTGCCGCACGGCATGGCGGGGATGAGTTTTCCGGAGGCGGGACAGCGCTTGCAGGAAAACTCGAACGATTGAGAAGTGACCTTGAAAATGCTATAATTCAAATCAGAATACCAAAGGGCTCGGAGTTTCCTAAAGATAGCGGAAACATTCTGCAGAACGATCTTGTCCTTGAGCAGCCGGGTATAAGGTTGTCTTTTGGTGTTGGGAAAACGAATGAGGAGGCTTACAATGCGAACACCGCAAATAAAAGTGAAAGGCTTAAAGCTGGCCTCCGTACCGAACGCAACAAAGCGGCTTCCGACGTTGGGACAGCTGTCGAAGATATTACCAAAGGGATCCAAGTTCCTGGGGATCAAGTGGCCAGAGGCAGCCAAAGCGCCACAGCTACCGCAGATAGACCAGCAACAGCCGGAAGAATAGAATTACCTACCCCTGAGAAAATCACTCATAATCCGAACGCTGCAGACAATAAGTGGCCTTCTGGTAAATTTCGAGAACACGCCCCATTCTCCGAAGAGGACAAAGGTTGGCTTAACGATCTTCGCTCTCTCATCGCCGGTATTGAAGCGCCCGGCAAGCTTAACCCGAACGGAACAGTATCAACCTCTACCCTGCCCCCTCACCTGAGAAGCCTTGGACTGACCAAAGCCGATTATGACGTTGTGAATATGGCTTCTAAGGGCGAGCCTATTACCTGGAACCAGTACGTTAAAATTCAATCTTGGGTTGAAGAGCATAAAGTTGCGTTTGGCTTCCGGCCGGGTGAAGGATGGCCAAAGCCAGAGGATTTTTTTAAAGACGACTTTGTGACCGATGAAGAAGTGCCTTTTGAACGCGGGGCTCCCGGCGATTTTAAACTTACTCCGGACGAGCAAAAACCACAAAAACAGAAGCCGCAACAGCAGGGCCTTAACCTTGGTATGAAGGGCGAAGATATGAGAGCGCCCAAAAAAGAGGGTCCGGGCGTTACGATGGATGAAACAGAGCTTGGCAAGGCCACGAACGCGGCCAAGGACCGCGAGGCGCAAGAGCGGCTATTTGACGCATCAAACTATGATCCGGCTGCAGTTCATTCCGAAATGGAAATGCCGGAGATTGTGCAGCTGGTCAAAAAATTAACCGACCGATATCCTCAAGTCAACAAAGGCAAGATATCCGTGGCCATTGGGAAGGCCATAGGTTTTTTCGAGCCGTCAACCCGTCGCATTGTAATTTCGAATCACCTGTCAGAATTTGAAGGCTTGGCAGAGCGCGTCTTGGCGCATGAGCTTGGCCATGCCGTAGACTTCTCCGGCGCTCCGGGTAACGAAACAATGAGCCGCGGCAATATCCTTGGACGCATTGCATCACTCCGAAAGTATATGCAAGACCTTCTCGAAGAGCACCCTGGGGCAACCGAGGGCATACTTACTGATGCGGACCGAGCCCGGTTCGCGAAGGAAGCCGAGAGAATGGCAAAAGAGGAACAGGCTGGTCGGCAAGAAAGTGGCGGCACGGTCCCGCCCGAGGATATTCTTGCCATTTGGCGCGATGCGAGTGCGCGGGATAAAAACAAGGACCTGTACGACTATATTGCAAAGCTGTCCGCTGCGGAAAAGTCCAAAATCGTCAAGGACGCCATGAAGGGCATATCAAATATCACCCTGCGGGATCAGATTGCCGGCGGACATTACGAGCGCCTTGCACAGCGCGAGAAGGAAATATACCAAGACCTGCTCCGCCAGGAAATCATTAAACGGCGTCTGTATGAAAAAGAAACCATCATGGACGAGTTGAAAAAACTCACTCAAATAATCAAGCCGTTCGATGATGGCATAAACCCCGCAATTACGAAATACCGCTATTCTTCGCAAGAACTGTACGCCGATGCCGTATCACAGTTGCTTGTCGATCCTTCCCTACTCAAGAACACCGCCCCGACATTTCATAAGGCGTTTATGAGTTACCTTGAACGGAAGCCGGATTTTAAAGCCGAATGGGACCGGCTGCAGGATCTTGCCAAGGACCGCGAGGATATTCTATCTGAACGCCAGCAAAGAACATACGAGGGATATAAAGAACAAGAGGATTTGATTGCAGAGAACAGCAAGGAGCGCAAAATTCCGCTCATGCACGAAGTATTTAAGGCCCTGGTTGAGAAGAACGCGGATCTTTACGAAAAGGTAAAAGAAGTAAAGCGGCGCGACGGCGTTATTGAAGATACCAAAAACCCTCGCTACTGGACTGAACAATTACCGTATATAAATGGCCCCGTATTTACGTTTCTGCATGATGTGAATGGCAAGGTAATGAACATTTCCAAGAAGCACAATATTACCCTTGATCAAATCGGAGAAATTTTCGAGCGGATGAGGGTTTCGACAGAACGGAAGAACATACCGAACCCCGGCGGAATGACCGAGAAAACATCATTGGACGCCCTGGGAAAGTTAAAAGCAGATTTGGGGCCGGAGAGATTTGACGCTTTAAAGAAGGCCTATGATGATTTTCAGTCTGCTTGGCAAAAACACGTTGTCGACAAAGTGCGGGAAGCTAATATGTGGAGCAAGGAACTGCAGGAATACGCCGAGAAAAACCTTAACTATGCCACCTTCCAGCACGTTCGGGAGTTTACCGGGAAACTCGAAGAACAAATAGGATACGAGAACAGCGCCAGGGTTTTTAAGCAGGTAGGCACATTCGCGGAAATTCGCAACCCCTTTGTGGCCACCATTATGAAGGGCATGGCATTAGTGCGCGCTGCCGAAATTAACATGGCTAAAAAGGCAACCACGGATTTTTTGCTTAGAAACTTCGGGTCCGACACCATTCAAAAGGCAAAAGGCCGCTTTAATGGCAAATTCATGGAGTTTAAGAACGTGGACAGCGAAAAGGTCGGGACCATCGTTTACATGGAAGAGGGAAAACTTCATGCCTATTACGTTCCGAAAGGAATAGCTGAATCGTTTGAGCGCGAGCCGCATATGGCGCAAATGATCATGCGCGTATGGAATTTGATGAACGTGCCAATTCGCAATATCCTCGTTAGCCGCAATCCCCTCTGGATGGCGTTTAACGTGCCAAGAGACTTTATCGAAACATGGAAAAATACTCCGGACCTTACCATGTTCAAATTATTGCAGCGGTACGCCCAGGCCGTGCCTCATGCGTATAAAGAGGCATTTAAGGGAGAGCTTACGCCGACGGTTCGCAAGATGTACGAGAACAAGGAGCTTGTTATAGAGCGACATTTCCGGACGCTCGAAACCGACGATCCCATGAACGAGCTTAAAGATACTATGCGGTCCTTTGGGCTGGCCCCGCAGCGGTACAACAATATCGTCTTAAAACCACTCAAAGCATTGTGGGACTTCCTTGGCAATACGGGGAAGTTTACAGAACGGCTTGGCAAGGTTGCCGGATCCATAGAACTGCAGGAGCGGGTGAACCGTGGAACCATGGGACAAATGGAGAAGGCGCACCGCGTTAGACAACTGGTAGGCACTCCCGATATTCATGCTGGCGGATATTTAAAGCCGTTTTACAATAATATTTTCCTCTTCTCCAACGTGGCGATGAGAGGCTTCTATGCTTCGTATGAGGCATTTAGGGCCCGGCCGGTCGACTATCTGTGGAAAACAACGAAGTACAATGTAATGCCAAAATTGGTCATGGCTGCAGCTGCGGCCGGATTGCTCGGTGATGAGTTAAAGAAAATATATGCGGGGGTTTCTGAATACTACAAGACGAATTATCAGGTTATACCTCTTGGTCTTACCGAGAAGGGGAAGAGCGTTATTATAACCCTTCCGCAAGACTACGCCGGCACGGGCATAGGGGCATTGGTTTGGAAGGCGTCTCAAGGGAAGTGGGTCGGTAAAAAAGGAATGACCGCGGCTATGGTCCAGCAAACGCCGTATAGCTTTAATCCCCTGCTTAAAGTTGGCGCGGACTTGGCAAACTACCTTTCCGCGTCCCAGGTCTACGATGATTACAGGGGGAAAACGGTAATTTCCGACACCGAGGCGAAGGCTGCGGATTGGCATACCGCAATAAAGCTGGCAAAGTACGAGGCCGGACAGCTTGGGGCGAACGCTGTCTATCGGTTTGAATATGACGATCCTGCCCGCGTGAAATCGGACTTGGAAAAAATGCTCGACTATCCGCCCGGAAATGTTATTGGCAGATATCTAAAGGTGACGGATTACGGGAACAGAGAGCAGCTTGAAGAGGTGACGGATCCTGTACAGCAAAAGGCCGCGCGAAGAACACTAAAAATAAACGACAAGATTAAAGACAGCATCCGTGAGTCCGGCGGCAAGTATGACGAAAAGAACATAGAGGACTTGTACGAGAAATTAAGAAACGATGGAACTCTTGAGCCGGGAGCCTCCGGATCAACATTCAGGCAATTTAAGGCGAAGTACAACCGGTTTGCAGAGGGAAGATTTGACAATTACAAAATAGACGCCTTTGTGAAGGCGACAACAAGCGATGAAAAAGCCGCGCTGCTGAGTCACTATAAAGACATTATGCCGGCCAAAGAGTATGACGCCCTGTATGATCAGCTTATCGAAGAGGGTTTTTTAAAACGAGGGACCGTGAAGTCTCTGAATCGAATGAACGAAAGGGAGGGCAGCAAGAAATGATCATTTTCGGGCGCAGACTGAAAGACAACTGGTTAATGAAAATTTTGATTATTCTTTTCTTTGCCGTTACTCCGGTGGTAGTCCTGGGCGCTGCGAACCCGTCACAAGCGGTCATTGCTTACCCTACTCCTTCGTGGATTGATCATATTGATGTGGTCAGGGCCTTGATTGGCGGACTATTCGCGATAATAGGTTTTTTTGTCGTGAGGCTGTTATTAAAATTTGACAGGAATAATAGCGAAATTTTCCGACGGCTGAAAGAAGTAGAATCAAAACACGCTTGGCTTGAAGGATATTGCGCGGGGCAGCACGGACGAAAGAAAGAAGGTTGATAATGCCGAAAAAAATAGACAACATCATCATTCATTGCAGCGACAGCGTTTGGGGCTGCGCTCGGGAAATAAAACTCTGGCATACCCTTCCCCCGCCAGATGGCCGAGGCTGGTCTGATATCGGGTATCATTTCGTCATTCTGAACGGTCGAATTACTCCAAAACAAGAACTTTCTGCACTTGACGGCTGCGTTGAGTGTGGCAGGTATCTTGACGAGGACGATATTATAGCGCCGTTCGAGATTGGTATTCATTGCCTGGGATACAATGACCACTCTATCGGAATATGCCTTGTCGGGAAAAGTCAATTCACGCAAAACCAGATGGAATCGCTCAAGGACCTGTGCCTAGAGCTTTGCCAGCTGCATGAGATACCGGCTAACAATATCTTGGGGCATTGCGAAACCGTGAGCGGCCAGAAGGAAGGAAAGAGTTGCCCTAATTTCGACGTTGCGGAAATCAGGGAATATTTGAGAGGTGCGTTATGAATTTTCTTAAATCAATCGCCCGATTCGTTGCAAAAGGCAAAACTGTAATGTTCGCTTACACGATGAGCATGATAGCCCTGTCCTGGTACGCGACGGTTGCTAAGACGCCGATTGACGGCAGCGTGGCGACGATGTATAGCGCCGCCCTTGTTGCATACGCCGGTTCAAAAGGCCACGAACTTTACGAGGCGAACAAAAACAAAATAACTCTCAAGGAGGGAGAGATAAATGCGAGTGCTTAAATTTTCGATTGCCATTATTTTCGCAATGCTGCTGGCATCGTGCTCGACAACGAAGTACCTGCCGGCAATGATATCTGAAACCGGCAAGATTGTGCAGGAAATAAAACCGCCGGCAACAGAGAGTAGAATAAACGTGCCGCCCGGTGTGGACCCCGGAGATATTCTTGTTCACGGAAAGACACAAGATGGCGCGGAGTTTTGGGTTGAGAAAAGAACTTTTCATAAGGAACGTATTTTTACAACCGGCAGCACAACAGCATCACCACTTATTGAATTCACCAAAATGAAACGAGATTGGTCCTGGGCGTGGTGGACTGGCGGAATTCTCGTTTTTCTCGTTTTAGCCAACTATTTGCTCAAATCGTTTTGCGGAATCAATCCTTTCGGCTGGATAATCGGCAAATTCCTGAAAAAATAACTCGTTCATAGCTAAAATCTAGGATAAAAGTATTAAAAATGCCAGAATTTAGGCCTAAACAGCCTTAATTCTGGTTTGCTTTTTATTCCAGAAAGTAATACTTTTATTCATCTATTTTGTAATACTTTTGTTGCAATGATAGGAGGTCTTACATGGGCTCAATGCCGGCAGCATATAAAAGCAGACATTACGAAGCCGAGAGAAACAAACTGATCCCCGTGGCTATTGCCCATGCAAACAGAATGGCAGGATTGAGGCCAAGAAAAAAAATGCACAAAGGGCAGAACGACGACCCCGAGCTTACCGCGTGGGTTGCAAACTGGAATTACGCCTATCACCAGAAGATGAACGATCTGGCGAAGGCGATCAAATTATAGGAGGCATTGTATGACAGAGAATGGATTGGTTAAGATTTCCGGAACGGATACGGTTATTCCCAAGGATCAATACGAACTGGTTGTTAGAACAGTCGCAAAAGGGCTCGACGAAAACGAGCTTGGCTTGTTTTTCTACGAGTGTAAGCGGCGAGGAGTACACCCGCTCGACAGGATGATTTACGCGATCAAGCGCAAGGACAACTCAGAAGAGGGGGCGGCCGCTCGCGTTACCTTTCAATGTTCCATAGATTACTACCGTGCGGCGGCAGAGGATACCGGCAAATATCTCGCACAGGAGCCGGTGGTATTTGGCGAACAAATGTCGCTGTCAAAAGCGTGTAAGAGCGGCGCGGGGCATGACGATGTTGTAGTTCCTGAATTTGCAACGGCTACAGTTGTGCGAAAAAACGAAGAAGATGGCGAAACAATGAAAATAAGCGCTACAGCCTATTTCCGTGAGTATTATCCTGGCGAGAGGATGGGCCATATGTGGCGCAAAATGCCGTTTGGCCAGCTGGCAAAGTGCGCCGAGGCCCTTGCACTCCGTAAAGCGTTCCCGCGCAAGCTTGGTGGGTTATATGTCAATGAAGAAGTTGAAAGGCCGACTGATGATATCCCATTTGCAAAAGATACGGTTAAGCCGAAAGAAAAGCCTTTGCCGGCCCCTTCATCCCCTGCCCCGCAGCAGCCTAGAGAGCCGGGGCAAGACGAAGGAGAAGGAGAAGCGCCACAAAGAACATTCTGGCAGATACCAAATCAGATGGACAGCAAGATAAAGATGGACCTCTACAACGAGCTTATGAATAGGGCTGGCGGCGATACGGAAATAGCCGAGGGATTGCTTAAAGAAGCCTCTGGATTCAAGGGAAACAATGGGCTGGTCTGTATGTCGTTTAATGCTCTGGAAAAATGGACAG
Organism: Nitrospirota bacterium; assembly: GCA_963663225.1. Lineage (GTDB taxonomy): Bacteria > Nitrospirota > UBA9217 > UBA9217 > UBA9217 > JBAZLV01. Next base: position 3,149,024 of record OY760142.1, read on the forward strand.
ACTCATGGTGTTCAAGAGCACTTGCAAAACTTCGCGAAACGGGAGGCAGATAAATGGACTGGATAGCAAATATTTTCGTGACGGTAATACAGGCGTGGATATCATGGCAGAGTGGTCTTTCGGTCGTGGCTAATTTATGGCTTATCGCAAAGGCATCTTTGTTTTGGACGGGGATATTTTTGCTTGCCTCGTTTTTGCTTTGGGGGTTCTTCATTGGCGGCATGAACATACAGCGCGTCTACGAGAAGAGAAAAAAAGAATATTCGGCAGGTACGCGGAAGAATATATTCACCCCAATACAATGGATATTTGCTGCTCCGTTCATTGCTTTCGCCGTGATTATTGACGTCCTGTATCGGTACACGTTTGGAATAATTTGCTTCTTCCCATATTTCAGGGGGTTCTTTTCTGATGTTACATTCAGTAAAGAGTTGGAAGCAATTATGGGGACAAGAATATATATCGGTACTCGCAACTACAAGGTAGCTCGGTGGATTGCGGCAAACCTGATTAATCCTTTCAGTTATGACGGTGAGCATATCAGGATGCCCTTTGAGCCGAAGGAAAATTGGATTGCATAAACAGCGGGGGAAATCGGGCTGACGGTCGGCAGGGCAACCCGACGCCGCTCTTTAAGACTCCTAAAGGTAATTTGGCCTCTAACAATCCGAAAGTACCCCGCATCTAAAAGGAGGAGGAGAACTATGGCAACATTGGCGGAAAAGTTAAAAAGGGCAAGGAAAAGAAACAATCTGTCTATGGGTGAGGTAGCGAGAAAATCTTGGCAACCAGAATTCAAGCACGATAAACGTGCATGGATCACGCAGGGCTATATTTCACGCCTCGAAGCCGGCACAGAAACAAACCCTTCATATCTCAAGCTGAAAACGCTCTGTGCGATTTATAACATCAAACCGGGCAGTCTGTTCTAGTGGAGGGGGTCAACTATGGGTTATAAGACTATTGCACTCAAGCGTGGCTTCACCGAGGTATCTGTATTATACAACTTAGCCGTAGAAAATAATGCGGTAATTTGCGGCGGATACGCACGATATTGTGCGTCACCATTACCGACGGCCAGGGTTGTTCCGGCTGGCGATTGTGATTTGTTTCCTAAAACACCGGAAGCTACAGATAGATTAAAAGAGCTGCTTATTAACATGGGCTTTGAAATCAGACATGAAAACCACGTTAGCATAACTTTCAAGCCGACTGAGGCAAAGAAAGCAGAACTGTCGTATATGCCTATTCCGCAGGTAATTAAGCCAGTTATTGAAGGGAAAATAGTGGCCGTTGGGACCGTCGAGGAAATACTAGACAATTTTGATTTTACTATCGTTCGGGCAGCTATTATTTCTCCTACTGAGGTAATGGTTGATGATGATTTTGAAAAAAACGAAGAGAATAAGTACCTGCGACTGAAAAACATACATTGTCCAATCAGTTCCCTTCTTCGATGTTGCAAATATGCAAGAAAAGGATATTTCATGCGGCCAATTGAGGCACTTAAACTGTTTATAGATTGGACAAATCGAGGAGGAGAATACCAAGATCGCATCATAGAGTTATTCAAAGAATCGGCAAAGGGAAAGCAGAACGAGGAAAACCCGGACGGCATGACACAGGAAGAAATTGACGAGCTTGAAACTCTACTAAGGGTTGACTAAACGGGGGAAGGAAAATAAAAATGCTCGAATTTAATCCTGATACGCATGAATACAAGTATGACGGCAAGGTAGTGCTGTCGGTTACTCAAGTCCTTGGCGAGTGGATATTGGTAAACGGATATTACGTCAATACCTATAATCCGAAAATCGTCATTGCCGAGTCTGTCATGCGTCAAGCTGCAGACCACGGCACGGCGGTCCATCAAGGTGTCAATATCATTCTGACCGACAATCTGGACTGGAAGGCGCTGGATCACTCCCTGCTCAATCCCCTGCGGCAATTCGAGGCATGGAAGGCCGAATATAATCCGGAACTGGTGAGCACGGGCTATAAGATGTACTCGCGGCGGCTCAAGTATTCTGGTACGCCTGACCCGTTCTATGTTATCAAGATTGGTCGGCGCCATGTGCTGTGTTTCGTTGAGATAAAGACTGGTGCACATATGCTTGCAGGGCCGCAGCTTGCTGCGTATGTTCAATTGTATCGGGAATTTTCGCGTTTTAAGGGAGAGGTGCAGCGTTGGGTGCTTGAGCTTCCAAGGGAGGGCAAATATTCATTCTTGAAATGCCAGAATCGTTACGACGGGCAGTTTTTTGAGTCGTGCTTGTTCCGAAACAGTTTTATCGGGCAGGTGCAGAATGGCCTTTAAGTACAAAATTATCGGATCCCTGTTTACCGGGAAACAGGCAAAAGGATCCGGTGACGAGTATTGGACCGGCAGGATAAACGTGGACGGCAAAGAGATAAGGATAACGGTCTACCGGAACAAAAACAAGTGGGACGCAAAGAAACCGGATTTAATAATCTATGGCGAAGGAGGAGGAAGGAATGACTGAACTGAATACGGCTTTAGAGGTTTTCGAGCAGTCTGCAATAAAGTTGCCGAATACCGCTGTCGAGGTCCATGCGTTTGTGCGGGACGCTCTGATTGCAAAGACCAAGGAAATTGCCTCGGAGATAGACGATCTTAACCGGAAGAGCCTGACTATTTCCGTGAAGGATGAAACGTCGGCGGCAATGGCGCGTGAAATCATCCTGCACAAAAAAGAGCTTGCGGATAAGGTCGACGCGGCTCTTGGATTGATCAAGAAGAAGGCTCACAGTCTGCATAAAGGCGTAAAGGCCGCGGAAGAGCTTTTGCTTAGCCCTCTTGACAGCATTGAAGAGCGCGAAAAAAGCAAGATTGGCGATTGGGTAAAGGCTGAACAGGCTCGACAGCGGAAAGAATATCTCGAAGAGCAAGAGCGGCAGCAGAAGGAGAAAGACCGGAAAATTAAAGCCGCGCAAAAGAAAGCCGACGATCTACTGGCCGGCATAACGGATCTGAACAAACAGGCCGAAACCCTGGAAGCGGCCCTGAATAATCCCGAAATCACTCAAGAGGAATCGGATGCCCTGTCCTCAAAAATATCCGCACTCCGGGCGCAGCTGACCAGCAAGCAGGTCCAGCTTGACAGCAAGACAACAGAAATTCACGATCTGAGCAAGACCGTTCCCCCGCCCGTACAAATACAAACAAAGCTGGCCGGCACAGGCATTAAGCCGATCTGGAAAGTAACTGTTCAAAACCCCATGACGCTGCTTAACGCTGTTGTGAGCGGCTTGGTGGCTATCAGCGTGGTTGAGTTCTCCGCTTCGCAATTAAAGAAGCTGGCGAATGGCGGAGGCGTCCCGTCCCTGTCAACTCCGGAGCGCCCGGTTATCCCCGGTTGCGTTCTCGAAGAGGACATACAAATTTCTACGCGGAGGTAATACCCATGGCTCCTAAACAATCAAATAATAAATGTATAGGCACTTGCTCCGAGTGCAGGTTTATCGGAAAAAAGCGGGTTCTGGTGGAAACCGACAATTTAAAGATGTTCCCATGTAATCACGAAACGAAGATTGACTATTTCGTGATGGATACGAAAAATTACGGCTGCTGGCAATGGGAGGTTAAAAAATGAATGGTATACAAGCAGCTCAAAAATTAAATGATCATATATCCAAAATGCCCGATAATTTGCGGCTGCCCTTAGACGGGGCCGCTGATGTGGTGGATTATCCTGTGATACTCAAGTTGCCCCGGTGCGCTATAAGATTTATGGAGAGCCAATCAAAAACAATACCACCCTCTTATTTAATTGAGGAGGCCATGTTGAATCAAATTTTAAACAACCCCATGTCGGCGGTTTTAATGCTAGCATGTTATGCGGAAAGCGAAGGTAAAAAGAAAAATGAAATGGACTCCGTTTCCTGAGTGCAACACGAAGCTGGCAAATAATCCGCCGCCGGCACAAGCGCCCTTCTTTCCCGGCAAGTTTTACAGCGACGGCGCAAACTCTGTGTATTGCTTCAAGGCAAGCTGGATAGAACGGCTGTCAATTCTCTTCTTCGGGCGCATTTGGCTTACGCTGCGGCTTGGTAAGGACATCGCCCCGCCTATGCAGTTGCAGGGCAAGAAAACGATATTTGAGAAGCTAACAAAGCCCGAAAGTCCGCTGGTGGCAAAATCAGGCTGCCGAATATGCCACGGCACGGGCAGAGAGGGAAGATTTAACGGCAAGGATCTTCCCTGCCGGTGCTTGCGCCCGAAAGATGAGGTAATTGCGAAAGGGCATAAGGTGAATTGATGTTTCACTTACCTGAAAAATACAGGTTAAAAAATTGTGGGCCCTGGTCGTCGAATAAATCGTTTGGAAATAATGGGGCCGCAGAAATACCGGGGCCTTGCGGCAGGACATTGTTATGCGTGTGTTCTGATGGTGCTGGATGGGAGCACGTTAGCATAAGCACGGAAAAGCATACCCCGAATTGGAAAGAGATGTGTTTTGTAAAGGATATTTTTTGGGATGATGAGGACACAGTAATACAATTTCATCCGCCAAAGTCAGATTATGCCAATATGCACCCTTATTGTTTGCACCTGTGGCGTCCTGTGGGTATAGGCTACCCGAGGCCGCACTATTCCCTTGTGGGACTGAAAGGAGAAAAACTAAAATGTCAACAACCGTAATCCGTACGCTTAGTTGCGATTTGAGATATGCCGAAATACACAAATACGGCGAAGAGTTATCAAAAACCATCGAGAGCTTGGCCGAGGCAAACGACTTAAAGAAGGCCAGCGCAGCATATCACGCCGAAAAGATTGCTTCTCTTGAAAAGGACGTTCGCCAGCTGTCCAGAAAGATAAGCACGAAAAAAGAGGACCGTGAAGTTAAATGCGAGTGGCAATACCGTTGGGAAGAAGGAATGAAAGACTTGGTGCGCCTGGATACGTTTCAAATCATTGAAACCTTGCCGATATCGGACGCGGACCATCAAACCCGTTTAGAGCTCGAAAAGCCAGAAAATGACCTGCCGGACACGCCAGAGCCGGAAGGTGCGGCGGTCGAAAAAATACCCGAATAGGCGTATTGACAAAGTATATACCTTATGATAACATCGGAGGTACGAAATCGAAATGCCGGTATGCCCTAATTGTGGGGTTGAGTTTGACGAAAATAAAAAGCAAAGCATACCGTACGCAGAAATCATAGAGGACCTTAACGCGGTATGCAGATTTAAAGAGCGCGGAAAAAAGGGGTTTTCTCATAAATCAAGCTCTAACCAGCGTCTTATTAATGGGCGGTGGAAAGATGGGTATAGACTCGACGACTTTAAGGCGGTCCATAGAAATATGGCCGCCAAGTGGCTTGACGATCCCAAAATGGAACAGTTTCTACGACCGGTTACGCTGTACTGTGCCAGTAAGTTTGAGGGATATTTAAGTCTAAGCCTAAACTCTGACAAGAAGGCGGACATATTCACGGCGCTGTGTGATGCCATGGATAAGAAAGAAGCTCCGAAAGATGAGATTGCCCGGAAGGTTGGTTTTATGATAGGATGGGACCGGGTAAAAAGTCTGCTGCAGTCCGAGGCCGGGCGCGATGCCTTGAAAACTCCTTTTGACCGGGCATATAAAACGGTTATAGCGGAGATGGAAAAATGAATATATTGGCTCTTGACCTTGCTACTCGGACCGGGTGGGCGCTCGAAGAGAACGGGCGGCGCGAATCCGGAGTGCAGGTTTTTGATGTTAAGCGCGGGGAATCTCCGGGTATGCGATTTGTTAGGTTTAATCGCTGGCTTGATGAAATGGCAAAAATAATCACAAGGCCATGCGTAGTCGTATTTGAGCAAGCGCATCACCGAGGAGGAGCGGCGACCGAATGTGCTGCGGGATTCTCTACGAGAGTTCTTGAGTTCTGCGCGACACATGGATTCGAGCATTCATCTGTTCACACTCAAACGCTCAAGAAGTTCGCAACCGGATCCGGGCGCGGAGATAAAAGCGCCATGATTGCTGCGGCCAGGGTTAAGCTTGGATTTGCCGGCGACGACGACAACGAGGCCGATGCTCTTTGGCTTCTGGAATTCGCGAAAAAAGAGATTGTAGGGGGAGTGCCATGCCAAAGGTAGTCAATGATGCAAAGAAGTCTTATATTTTAATCAAAGTTTCTCCGTCTGAAAAAGAGAGATTCGAAAAGCTGTCACGGCGTCTGAATGACGGAGAGGAAAACACCCTTTCCCGCACCATTCGGCAGCTGCTTCGGAAAAAATACCGCGAAACCTTCCCCGAGGAGTTCGAACAATCCGGGGATTAGTCCCCGGATTTTATTCTGTGACCTTTGAAGGTAGATAGCCAAGTTTTCCGCGCAACTCATTAATCCCCTGTATTTTCCTCTGCTGCGAGCTCAACCAATTACCGTTTAAACGATACCCAAGTTGAGCAACAATAGCCTCTGATCTTGCATCGAGAAACAGCACTTGATAGCTTGCAAGATAAGGCGACAAATCCCAGGACTTAACGAAGGAATATTTTACAAGCATATCTGCCGGCAAAGGCTTTTCTGGTGGTTTTTTGTTATAAACCTGAAATCCCATGTCGCCCAGCTCGCTGATCAGAAATGTTCCTATATTAAATTCATCTTCCGGGGCCATCTCAATGTAGGCGTTTTTGTAAGACTTGAAATCTCTGTCAGGCATAACCAGCGCATTATTTACAGCACAACCAGAAAAGAAGAAGAGGAAAAAAACAAGGCAGGATAATCTTTTCATATAAACCCCCTTTAGTGAGGAGGCGCTAACCTCCCCTTGAAAGTCTATGCCGAGATATCCATAGTTTGACTTTAGTTATTGGTAAAGTAAAGTGCTCTGGAAGTGGTGCAATTATATCATTCTTAAATTCCTGATGCAAGCGCAAAGCATCCCCTTCGTCAAGGCCCATATCTAAAAGTATGGCAAGGGCCAGCTGCGCGGGACCGCTGCCGCCATATCCCCAGGCAAACCCGTCCGGGCTGTGATTAAACGCCTTCTGACTTGGCCGCGGGTCCAAGTTGCGACCGCGGATCACCCGGCGCGTGTCTGGCTCTCCGTGATACGCTTCGGGCGGTTTAGGGTATTCTGATCCAAGTATTGTCGTCATAGTTTTATTTCCTCCTGCCTCGGTACAATCTTTGCGATGATAGACGGGTCAGCCTCGATCATTTCAATCGTGTTCTTTTTCGCCTGTTCAAACCCTTTTCCGTGGTTCTTACCGCCGCATATACACCGGCACTTGTCATGCTTGGCATTATAGCACGTTGCATCACATCTACGCGTACTTCCATTGCTGTTGTGATTTATTATAAGAGTAGCCATTATTTCACCTCCTCCCATTATTAAAATCTGAAACCAACTCCAATTTGATAGTTTCGATAAACCTGATTTGCTTCAATCCCTATCCATACAGCTTGCCATACCTGCCGCGCCGGGATCTTCACGCCGAGGAATTCAATCTTTTTCGGCAGCGCGTACGCAATTGCAGCGTGGCCCACAATAGCAAGGGCAAAATAAGTGTTCACCCTGCCCTTGCTTGGATACCGGCCAAGTATAGGGTTTGTTTCTGCATAGCAAACATGGCGCGATGGCTCAATTTTTCTGTGGTACTGTGTCGCCCAGGATGTTTGGCCCCAATCAACGACGATCAGCCCAATTGTGACCGCTTCTCCAATTGTGTCTACTGCGTCCCATTTGTCCGGCCATGCTTCCGCGCTGGCTGCGAGTCCGAGAGTTAATAAAATTGCAAGAGTTATATTTTTCATTTTCGGGCCTCCTCAGTTGCCGCATGACGACAAGACGGGGTCAGCTGCGCCCCGTTTCGGCCTTTAATATTCTTCCGGCAGCATGATCGTAAAACCTTCATATTCGCTGAATACCAGCCACATTTTTTTTGTAACACCCTTCCCCGGAGATGTTTGATAAATTACCCTGAATTCAACAAGGCGCTTGTCTCCCTTGTCTTTTCTGAAAGCGTGTGCAGCCATATATAGAGTGTCCCAAAGTCTCCCCTTGTAATCCTGCATACCCCTGAGCGATTCGGGGACGTTAACAAGCGAGTGAACGCCACAGGTCAGACAAATAGGAATTTTAAAACCGGCTTCTTTCGCTTCGCTCGTTTCGGATACGTCAATCAGTTGTCCGTCCTCAATAGCCTGTTTTCTGGTATAGGTGCTTATGACTTCTGAATTTTGAAACATATCTATCCTCCTTTCAGTTAAGGAATATAAACACATCCCTCAACGAAAAAATTGGTTACGTCTGATTCCTGCGCCCGTTGGCTATTCATCCAGCGTACGCTTCCGGGCTCGCAGCGCCGGTGCCGGTATTTGTCTTGCCCGATGTATACCGGCTCACCGGTGATTTTGTGGCTGCAAACATAGCAGACTTGCAGCGTTCGGCGTTCTTTGGGTTCGTCAAGTTTGCGCCTCATCGTAATTTCCCCCCTTAATAAATGAAAGTCGCGCCGGACTGCGCCTCTTCGATTTTTGCTTCTCGTTCTCGTCGTGACAAACCTTCTTCTTTCATATCGTCTTCGTCAAGCAATACCACGCTCAGGTTGATCTTAGATAATGCCTTGTTCACGGTTGAATCTACGGAAACAGCACGTAAACATCCGCCCTCAATGTGCACGTATATCTTACCCACCTTCTTTGCCATGTCCCTGCCCTCCTTTGCCGGATTAACTGCTTTATGAGCGCCCCGATGATCGGAGCGCCGAAAAGAAGTTAATACATGGTTTTATCCTCCTTTTCTTCCATTTCTTCATGATCTGCGAAAACTTCAAGCATGCCTTGAAGTGCAGAGCATAGGGCCGCCGCTGCATCCTTCAAGATGGCTTCTTTGTTTATCCTCCTGCTTTTTAACATGGGCTTTTGTCTCCTCTCTTTGAATTGTCGCTTTAATAATCCTGTCTATCTCTGCGATGCGTCCGGGGCTTATCATGGCAGCACCATGCGAAAAACTATACTGTTTATCAAGTTGTCGATCTGCTGCGCTATCCAGTACAAAACCCCGCCAATGATGCCGATTAAAATAAAAGCTGTTGAGTGGTTCATGGCTTAACCCTCCTGCTTTTCTGCTGCGTGGTGCATTTCGCTGTCTTGTACGGCTCCGTCAAAGTCTATGCCTGCCCGGTCGCAGTAGTGCCGCAGGTCAGCCAGCAAATCAGTAACATTGGCTTCTGGTACGTCCTCATAGAATGTCAAAGCGTTTTCTGCTCTGGTTGCTCGTTCTTCATTGGATACTGTGAGCTTCATACTGTCCCCTTTCTCCTGCCGGATTTAAAAGCACTCTATAAAGCGCCGGGGCTGCATAGTCCGGCGCTCAAACAATGGTTTTACCAGCTTGAGTGATAGGAATAGTCAACCCTGCTGTCGTCTGGTTCGGACAATGCGGACTCAAGGATTTTGATTGTGTCGTCGATATCCTGTATATAGTATTCGTCGTACTCTGTGGAACCGAAGAAAAAGCCTGATTCTGTTGGCAGTAGTGCTGCGGCTATTTCCGGGTTACTCAAGATTTTTCCGGGCTCATAATGGTGTACTTTTTCTCCCTTTTCATCAAACGTGTACCCGGTTGAAACCGGCCCGTCAATAAGCGTGGTTTTCTCTTTTATTTCTTTGCAAATATCGAGAAGAGATTGCAATTGCTCCCTTGACACATAAGCATCCCGGCAGTCGTCCTCTCCGCTCTGACAGTTCGCAACAAACCACTTGTGAATATGGTTAGCCTTGCACCAATAGCCGATATCTTCCGAAATCTCTTTGATACGTTCTGCCTTTATGTGTCCTACAGGCGTATCATTCTGTAAAACGGTTACGGTGTGGCGTTCTTCTGGCTTCATGTAATCCCAATTTTTAACGTAGGTTTTTTTGGTCAGGTACATATCAAGTCCCATGTTATTTGTCTCCCTTCTATGGTTTACGCTCCGGATTTAACGGATACGGTTAATCTTGCCGGCGGGTTGGCGCCCAGGGCATACTTCTTGACGTACAGCGTCCCGATCTTCGGTTGTATAGTGTCCTCCTCCTCATAAACGTATGTGCCCTTGGTTTCCTTCTTCAGCTTGAAAGTCGTCGTAAAGTCTGCCATGGTGCGCCTCCCCTTTTCTTTGGTCTGTGTTTGTGTTTATGCTGCTGCCGTTACTGCCTTGATGCCGCCCTTTTCCCGCTGGTAAATAAGCCACTCGTAAGCCGTAGGTTCCTTGATGTGCAGAACCATGGCTAAAATAGCCGCTGCATCCGCAAGCGTAATGTTGTGCGCCTTCATCGCAACACTCGCAAAGCGTACCATTGCTGATTTGCCCGGTACTTTCGCAAAGCGATATGCGGTGATCAGGTCAAGGCGAGAGTACAAAGAGCGCTGGTACCGGAGCAATCGCAGCGTGTAGCCTTTTGTTGCCAGCAATCCGAGATTCTTTCCTGTTATGGCCATAAGCGTTTATTCACCTCCTTTCTTTACTATATTACTATATCGTTATTACATTGTTAATATATATTATAATAAGGTATATACCATTGTCAAGTAAAAAAATAGCAGAGAGTGCAAATATATTTCTGCAACAATCTGCTTTTTGGCATAGAATATGCAATATATCTATATATATATAAATATATGTAAATATATCTATTTACTTATATATAGATATAAATAAATAAGAATCTTTAAAATCTTTATAATAATAGATACACACCTTTTTCTTTTGCTTCTTTTCTTTTTAAAAAGGTGAAGGTGCAATTATTGATGCTGCCGATCTGAAGCGGTATAAATCGGAATGACTAAAACAGGGAATCCAGAGGATAGAGGGAAACCCATTATTCAAGAGCTTTTCTCGTATGCGTATGAAACAAGCACGGCAAAAAGGCATATAAAAACAATGTGTTGTATAAGTATCTGATAACATAACAATGTCGCAGAATGTAGATTATGTCAAATACTAACATATTGATATATAAAGAAATGTTCACCATTTCTACACAATAAATATTATGTCAAATGCAACAATATGCAAAACAGGTATAAAAGTGTTGCAAAATAGACACACTTTCGATCTGGATTGACCTTAAAATGGTCAGATATCGGCTTCCAGGCCAAAGACCCCCCCTACCCCCGCCCCTCACGCTTCCGGAGTCCCCCCTATTTTCGATTTTCCTCCCATACCATGAGTGTTTCCATTAAATAATACTTTGGTATCAAATTTGAGGCCTTTCCGTTCGAATTCCGGGGGTGTCTGTTTTTGAAATTTTTTTCCCGGAAAAATTCCATGGGGTTTTTGGGGTGGATAATTAAATTCCATTTTGTAATACTTTAGTATTGACATTTGGAAAAAACGTGGTAGAGTTTGAAATGTCGGCAGGACAGGACGGTTTCATCATCTTTGACATATCAGCATTGGCATTTTTGGTTTCGGCGCACCAGCCGAATTGAAAGGCCGCCTGTAAATTGGTCCTCATCCTGCCGGATTGAAGATTTAAACAGGCGGCTTTTCTTATTTGAACGAATGAGGAGGACGGCACAATGAAGGCGTTAAAGAAAACGATAATTATTACGGCAGAGGTTTTGAGCATTGACGCGGCGCCGTCAATTATTCACCAGGCGCTTGCTCAAATCAGTAGCGAGTGTCCTGAGGGAAAGTTGGTTATGGACGACGGTGATACGGTGGCCTGGGCGACCGCTTCGAGGATAGTAGAGTTTTGAGAACGAAGGAAAAGGTTTGGGCGCATTACCCAGACGGGACGAAGCGCAAAGAGCCCATGGTTTTTTGCGATATCTGCGGTTGGGGCGATTGTATTGTGGAAACTCGGGGAACTTATGATTTCTGCCGACGGCATAAGAAGGCGGAGATTGACGCCTGGATGAAGGGGCCGCGGAAAAGATACAATCCGGAGGTTTAGCCATGTCTCAAGACAACTGGCAGCACAAAAGCGAAATGATGCTGTGCAAGACTTGTATGTTTTTCGTGCCGAAGATGCCGCCGGTATTTTTGGGTGTCGATCCTGCGAAATTCAACCCGGAAGATTTAAAGGATCTTAAGCCGGGCAAGGTAATACTTTGCAAGGATCCTCCCGTTCCCATTAAATACGATTGCAAAATTGGCCGCTGCCGGCGCCATGCTCCAACGCTCGGAGGCTGGCCGGTTTTGTTTGTTACAGATTGGTGTGGTGATCACAAGCTTGACGCTGAAAAGATGGAGGCTCCGGCATGATGATAGACGACGATCATCCCATTGTTCGTGCGCTGTTGGTCCTGGTTGCCGTGCTCTTTTTTCTTTCCACGGCGTCGTTCACGGCGAAAACGTACATTAACAAGCAAATCGAGCTTGAGCGAATCCGGCAGCACCAAAAGTTTCAACTGCTCATCAAGGAGATGGTAAAACGTGAATCGAGCGGAAGGCATGAAGGCTGTTGGGGAAAGGCCGGAGAGTACGGAGCCGCACAATGGCTTTACAGTTCATTCGAGTATTGGAAAAAGAAAATGAAAATGCCGCGTCTGGAATGGACCAAGCGCGCAGATCAAATAGTTCTTATGTGCAGAGTGGTACAGGCTGGCCATGGTTACGAGTGGACTGTTTATAAAAAGGCGTACAGGACCGTGTACGGCCAGGATCCTCCGTCGAGAGGAGTGAGAATAATAAGTGTTTAAAGCGTGATAACGGGTAGCCTGTCTGCAGCAGGTCCGGGCCGGGGCGTTACGCGAGTGGCCAGTTTGGTGAGGGAAAAAATCGGGAGGTATCCGTGACGATGGAAGAACCGATCCAAAAGCCAACCTATCCGTATTCACCATAAATACACCGAGGGGGCTTTAAGCGTATTGCGAATATGATTGCGGAAGTACGCTGCTGAGTCATTCCCTGTCCTGGGAGTCTGGCGGGTGAACAGGACGACGAAATATAAGGGCGGACGCCAGAGCAAAGCCCCGATATGACACGCGGCGGTTTTCGGTGACGGTGCAGGTGATCCTGCATGTAGGAACCGGATCATCTTGCTTATCATCCTACGGCGTGGGCGCTACTCTCCGGTTCGGGGAACCGGCCGGAGAGCATAATTAAATCCCTCGCTGCGGCGTGTATGCCAGCGAGTAAGTATACGGCGGCGACCGAAAAAGTCATGGGGACAGCCCATGCACTATACTGCTAGTCTTGATAGCTTATGTGCGCTCAGTAGGAGCAACAGCCAGAACTCGGTGCAGTAGCCGCCCAATTTGAAAGGAAAGGTATGGAAAAGAGCGTTGATGAACAAATAGATGCCCTATCTCGTCAGGTAGCAAATGCCGACATTCAGCAGGTAAAACGAGTGCTGTATGCAGCATATTACCTCGGTTTAAAAAATGCTCTCCTGCCAGACTCCATTCAAGAGGCTCTCAATTCTGGTGATGGAGTTTACAGGCCATAGTAGCTAATTCGCTGTTTGGTGAAAGGAGAGGTATGGCAAAGTTTAAAAAGAAACCCGTAGTAATAGAAGCAATAAAATGGGACGGGACTCTCACAGGAAAACATTATATTGATCTCCTATTTCAAGACCTTTGCACAACGTCAATTACATACAACAAGCAAGACAATATCGTAAGTGCATGGTTTATTGGTACGGTTATAGGTCATTGCAGAGTATCAAATGGAGACTATATTATTCGTGGCGTAAATGGTGAATACTACCCATGCAAACCGGAAATTTTTGAAAAAACATATGATGCCGTGAACGATTAAGTAGCGTAGCCAATCCGCTATTACAGGAGATAAAAAAATGATTGCGTACAAACTCACGTCACAGGATTTTATGACTCGTAATAATACAATATGGGGCAATAATATTACTCATAGTGTACCCAAAAAAGATAATCCCCAATTATGTACAGGGGATGTAGTCCACTGGTATAAATCTCCTACGCTGGCGTTATTATTGAATCCACAGCACGCCGATATTACAAATCCTGTACTTTGGGAGGCAGAAGCTGACTGTGAAGCAGTATCGGATTGGGGAAAATCAGGATGCTTCTCACTCACCACCAAACGTATTATCCGCACAAAAATAACAGATGACCAAATGCACCATATTAGAGTGCAATTTGCAGTTCTCTGTGCAGAATCCGTATTACATTTATACGAAAAACAGTACCCTATCGATGATAGGGTAAAAAAAGCTATTGAAGCAGCAAAAGAATATTTAAAAAATCCAACCGCCGATGCCGCCGCCGATGCCGCCGCCGATGCCGCCTATGCCGCCGATGCCGCCGCCCGTGCCGCCCGTGCCGCCGATGCCGCCCGTGCCGCCGATGCCGCCTATGCCGCCTATGCCGCCCGTGCCGCCGATGCCGCCTATGCCGCCTATGCCGCCTATGCCGCCCGTGCCGCCTATGCCGCCTATGCCGCCGCCTATGCCGCCTATGCCGCCGCCCGTGCCGCCGATGCCGCCTATGCCGCCTATGCCGCCCGTGCCGCCGCCATAGACTTTAATGAATTAGCCAACAAAGCTTTTATGCTTGTTATGAGTAAATAGCTATTACAGGAGGGGGTATGGGGAAAAGCTATACAAGAGGTGATTGCGAAGTAATAGTAGTTCCAAAAAGCATAATTCCTAACGGAGCAACTTTATGCGAATGCTACGAGACGAAAACGCAATTTATAATTGTTGGCGATCCTGAACCAGACGACGAAACGCATAACTGCGATGTTATGGGATGTGGTTCATTAAGCCATGTTTTGTATAGATTTAATAAATCCCCCTCCCCTGAAAGGAGCAGGTGATATGGACGCTTTTCGAGAATTGATTTTTAAGTGTGAGCTTGAACAGTTGATAACTGAAAGAGTAGCCATGCAAGCTGAAAATACTTTCAGAGAATATTCTGGACGGGCAATAGCTTATAGTGAAGATAGCTTCTTGCGGATTAATGATAAGATTGCCCAACTTTCTGAGCGCGTTCGGAACGAAGGATAAGTGAGGTCTCCCATGAGAATTGACATTGAATACATTAAGGCGATTATCGCCGCACGAAGGCTGTTTAATTCCATTCCATTGGAAGATATTGAATTTTACGAAAACGGGGAAAAGCTGGAAATACCTAAGGGAGTAATTCACGAATTTCAGTTCACCGGACTGTATAATTCTGATTTCGTTGATAATGAGTTTTGGAAAGAGGTCTCCCATGAGTGAGCTATGAGATTGTGTCCAGTATGTAAAAAATCAGAGTTGGAAATGGTGCTATTTTGGGATGATAAACTAATATGCCCGAAGTGCGGATATTTTTGTGATAGGGATAAAGCATTGAGCACCCGCCCGCAGCGGGAGGAGGAGAGAAAATAATGGCATTACCTACATTAGAGTTAAGTTACAAAATGTCAAAGATGATAGTGTTCTTGGTAAACAATATTCAATTGGATATGCAGAAATATCCTGATCAATGCAATAGTCTCATTAATTTATGTTACGAAATAGGTCAGTTAGATGCCGATCCGTGTGATTGTTGCGTTGTACCAATTGAGAATTGCCCCGGATTAGACACATGCCGTGGCAAATTAAAAATGTACGATTAACCATGCTCACCGGACGGGAGGAGGAGAGATAGCCATGGCCATTGTATTGAAGTGGATTACTATAGCCGGTCTTGTTATATTCGGGCTGCTTCTGCTTTTAGTGCTGGCGGCTCATATTTCTTGGAAAAATCATTGCAGGAATATCAACAAAAAAGCAACGTGGAGAAATTACCATTATAAGTGAAAAGCATTGATTTTTAATATTATTATATGTATTGACATTTTTAAAAAGGTATTATAAAATGGAATCAGTCGAGCGCGAATTGCAGGAAATAAAAGCGGCCATTTTATCAATTGGCAATACGGTTACGGAGATAGCCTCTAATCTTGAACGCCATGGAATAGGAGCACACAAAAAGGCTAACATCGTAGAAATAAAAGATTGGGCAAAAAAACAGGCGGAGCGTCATGTCAATAAAACCAGTAGGAAAAGATAAGTGGGAGCTTGACATAAGCCTGGGCTACGTCGATGGCGCTCAACATAGAGTAAGGCGAATATTTTCAGGAACGCAAGAGAACGCCGTAATTGCTGAGATTGAACTTACCAAACAACTCGGAAAGCCTTCAGTAGAAAGAAAAAAAATTGAGGACTTTACAGAAGAATATCTTGAATGGGTTGGCAAATACCAGAGCGAAAAAACATACCACGATAAAAAGAAAATGCTATTCGGCTATCTATTGCCCTTCTTTGGCAATATGCGGCCAGATTTCATAACAAAGAGCTTACTTGAAGCATACCAAACCAGCAGACTAAACGCTCCAATAAAATTTTCGAAGCACGGAAAGCCATTAAAACAATACAAAAGGTCCCGCGCCGTTAATCTTGAAATACTCTGCCTGTCCTCAATGATTGAATGGGGAAGAGAACACGGATATTGCGTCGATCCTCTCGTAAAAATCAAACCACTACCGTATAAAAAACCGCTTCCAAGTGTATTGTCCGCTGAGGAAATAAAATCTTTTCTGTCTGAGTGTCCCCCTGTTTATAAAGCCTATCTTTTGGCCCTGTATCATTGCGGCATGAGAAAGAATGAGGCTAAAAATTTAAAATGGACAGATGTAGATTTTGAACGCGGTATTATTCATATTATCGGAAAAGGCAACAAAGAGCGTATTGTGGGGTTGACGGATACGCTTAAAGAATCTCTGCAGTCGTTACAGAGGGCCGATATTCGTGTTTTCGTTTCGCCGAGGACAAATATGCCGATTGGGGATATAAGAAAGACGATTGAATCGGCAAGAAAGCGCGCCGGGATCCAGCGGCACATAAATCCTCACCTACTACGGCATACTTTTGCAACTCATTTGCTTGAACTCGATGTTGATTTAAGGACCATTCAGGACCTTCTTGGCCACGCCGATGTAAGCACAACCCAAATTTACACCCATGTTTCGATAAACAGGATATTGAGCGCAGCCAAAGCGCTTGATGAAGCGCTAAAGAAGAAAGGAATAGCATAGTTGCCAAAGTACGATGAAATAAACGATCTGATTGCCGAAAAAATAATGGGAGGGAGAACAGGAAACTACTCAACAGAGATATCCGAAGCCTGGGCGGTCATTAAGAAGCTCGAAAGATACAGGCCCCTGATTGGAAAGTCAGGGAAAAAGGGTTGGAGGGCAGTTTTTTACAAAACAAAGTCTCCCCTATCCTCTATTTTTTACGATGCGACGACGGCACCGCTGGCAATTTGCCAAGCAGCGCTTTTATTAAAGGGGCACACGGGAACAATTATGTCGATTGACGACGTAATTGAAGAAGAAGGCAAAAAACTGGAAGAGTTTCTTACGACTGATTGACCATTTTTTTATTTGCGACCGAAAGAATATGCAGGGCCTTTGCTTTGCTGATTTTATTGCATAGGCCCTGAAATTTTGATCGTTTATTTTTTAAATTTTCTATTTTGCCGTTTACCAGTACAAGAATGTCGGCAAATGCTTCTTTGTAAAAGCAGTTTTGAGGAGATGGACAAGTTTTACATTCGCAGGTTTTTGTATTGGTTATCATACTGTTATAATATCGGCAGGTAACTTAAAAAGTTTAATTTTTATAAGCAAATTTTTTTACCGTAAATGAATGGCCATAAGACAGTCGTAAGACAGTTTGAGTGTTTTTGATGGTGTTAAAAAGTCTGGAAGTCTTTGAAAATGTGGAGCCGGCGGTCAGGATTGAACTGACGACCTGCTGATTACGAATCAGCTGCTCTACCACTGAGCTACGCCGGCTTTTCGGATAGAGGCTATTTATACCTTATACATGCTTTGGGTGTCAAGTGAATCTTTATCATTTCGTTTCCAGGAAAACTTTTAATCTCTGAAACCCCTCTCCCCTTCTAGTCTTTCAGCTTCGATTTGAAATAATATGGAGAGTAAACCGCCGCAAGCGGATTATGGCCGGTGACCCGGTCTTTAACTGCAAGAATAGTAACCGGCGCCTCAGAATGTTTTATAAACAGCATATCATGCCCCACGCAAAGACCGAGCAGAATGTTCATTTCGGTTTGCGCCTTGTTTAAAAGCATTGCCTGGGCTATGGGATTGCAGAATGCCTCGAATTTTCCGGGATGCACCTTTTCCTGATCTTTGATCCCCAGTTCTTCTTTCGGCCTTCCCCCGGTTTTACACACCAGTGATGCCACAGTAAACCCGCTGTCCTCAAAAATTCTGGTTACGGTTTTCGCTTCTTCCCGCAGCCCCGTACAGAAAGCAAGTCCCAAATTGGTAAAGCCGGCCGATTTCGCAAATTCCATGATTTCGCGGACTCGGGGCCACTTCCCGTATCCGGCTGATTCTATCCTGGCAGACCGGCAGGCAAGCTGCTTAGGATCTTCACGGTATAGAGATAATGCCTTGTCGTATACTGCGGCATTATCACGAATCGGGCACATGTTTGGCAGGTGCTCCAGGTCCCCTTGTTCACAAGGGTATTTTCCGCATTTCGCGCAATTCAACATCATTCCTCCCTGACTATCATTATAACTGATTTAAGAACTTCAATATCTGCTACGGCATGGGTATTTGCGCCACACGAACAAAAAGCTGGTTTCCCAGATAATGCAAAAACTGTTCGACATTATCCTGCGGTACCGGTTTGTTCGGGTCATGGCTGTCCAGCAGTCTCAGAACCCACTCGGAAGATTCACCCAGTATCCTCCAGCCATGCTCGACATTTGCCCCGTTCAAACAACTGATGTCCACGGTATCCAATGAAGGAGGATCCGGCACCTGCATTTTGCGGCTCATGAAACAGTATTCCGGAAGGCTGCGGATAAAAACATCCCGATCCACAGAAGCCGCAAGCGACATCCGCAAATGAAGATAGATTCCTTTATCGCTCTTCCTCGTCGGCACGCCGCTTTTTCTATCATGCACAAGAAACGAATACCAGGTAATGGACCCTGCCGCTGTCAGTGCGCGAATAAGCGGGGCCACTCGCGACCGAAGCAGGTCGATGTAATTCTGCCAGCTTGCGTCTGCTGAAGCTTTTTCAGAATAGTCGATCCGGATAAACGTCTCTATTATGGAATTTAAATCAGGTGTATTCATTATTATACTTTTGCTGCTTTCAATCAGGTCATCTCAGGCCGTTTTTACCTTTTGTGCAAATCGCGCGCCCATTTCAAAAGTCTTCTGACAATCCTGTGGAAATATTTCCTTGCGCCTCTTTGCCTTGTCTTCAGGATTGAAACGGTCTGCCACATACTTGGAATAATCGTCAAACTGATAGGTGTCGAAACAGAAAATCGACTCGGAATGTCCGAAAATGCGCTGCAGGAACATTTCATTCCGGCTGAGATGTTTTGCATAGCCGAATTTTTCCATGAGGTCCTCCGGGACCCCCATGGTGTAAATAAAACCGGTGCTGATCTTTCGCGGGAAAAGAGATTGAGGTGGATCGGTATAGGTATGATACGGAAACATAAGCCGCTCCAGAAATGATCTCATTTCACCGGTAACCGTCGCAAAATAAATGGGAGACCCCAGAATAAGAGCGCCGATTTCTTCGATTTTCTTTAAGATCGGCGTCAACCCATCCTGCACCGCGCATTTGCCGTAACTCTTGCCTCCCCTCACTTTGCAGGCAAAGCAGCTTATGCAACCTTTGAAATTGAGATCGTATAAATGTATCAGTTCTGTTTCCGCGCCTTGTGCGGCAGCGCCTTCCAGAGCCTTTTCCAGCAGCGTAGCGGTGTTCCACTTTTTTCTAGGGCTTCCGTTCACGGCAATAATTTTCATAAGCGCTACCACCCTTGTTCAGGTTTGATCCGGTCAAAGTGCGGCATGCAGACAAATCACCTGCTGACAAAAAAGACGTTATTGCCCGGTTCGTTTTCCGGATAAAGGACTACACGAATCGTCCTGCGATTGGCTTTTTTGGATCGATCCGAATATCATGTCCAGTACCTCTTTCTGTTTCCCTTCAAATTTATTCAATACAGCCAGACAGCTTCCCATGGGAAACCGCTTATGCAGATAATCCGCATCGCGTCCGGAAAGAATAACGATTCTGTTTTTATTCACTCCTTTTGCGATCGCGTACGAAAGCACCTTTGCCCCATCAAGACCCGGCATTTCGAGATCAACCAGCAGCAGGTCAAGGCCGGTCGAAATAAGAGCGAGGCATTTTATCGGATCATTGCAGGTAAGGACCTGAAGGCCGGGGTAGCGCTCCTCTACATATTTCTCGAGGAGATTCAAAAAAGCGGCATCATCATCAATCAGCAGGATTGTTTTCATTGTCTCCGGTCGAGGTATAGCCATCTTGCATCATCACGGCGACTATAGGCAACAGTTTTGCCCTTATCTGTGCCGTCCTTCCGTATGACATAGTTTATCAGACTTGGGAACCACATGCAAACAGCAAAGAGCGCTATCAAGCACCATTTCTGACATTGTTTTTTTGAAAAAGTTACGCTATACTCACCTACCTATGACAACCCGGCAGTCCAGAAACACTTTCTACATTATAGACGGCAATTCCTATATCTACCGTGCGTTTTACGCCGTGCGGGGACTCAGCAACTCCTCCGGCCTGCCCACCAATGCCGTATTCGGTTTTGCCAACATGCTTCTGAAAGTCATCAAAGAAAAATCTCCGGACATGCTTGCCATAGTCTTTGATCCCAAAGGCCCCACCCGCAGGCACGGCGAGTACAAAGAATACAAAGCCCATCGCCCTCCCATGCCGAAGGACCTGGTTCCGCAGATACCGTATATCCATAAGCTTGTGGAGGCGTTTCACATTCCGATCTTTGTCCAGGAAGGACAGGAGGCGGATGATGTAATCGCCACACTCAGCCGCAGGGCTGAAGCGGACGGCCACAAGATCGTTATTGTCACCGGAGACAAGGACATCCTGCAACTCGTCGGCCCAAACATCACCGTGTATGATACGCTGAAGGATAAGATATTCGAATCCAAAGATGTTGAAGAGCGCTGGGGGGTGCCGCCGGAGCAGATGGTTGAAATCATGGGACTCATGGGTGATGCGTCGGACAACATACCGGGCGTACCCGGCATCGGTGAGAAAACGGCGCAGTCGCTGATCAAAGAATATGGAACCATTGAAAATCTGCTTTCCCACACGCACAAAATAACCAAGCCGAAGCTGAAGCAATCCCTTATCGAATCGGCCCACCTCGCGCGCCTGAGCCGGGATCTCGCGGTCCTGCATACGGATGTTCCCCTCGACGTATCGTACGAAGCATTGAAGCCTAAAGAGCCTGATAACCACGCTCTGCTTCAGATTCTGCGGGAGCTCGAATTCACTTCACTGCTGAAGTATGTTTCCCGTGAGCCGCAACAGCAAGGCTCCTATGAGACCATCCTCGAAGAGCACCGGTTGCAGGAACTCATCCAGGTGCTTTCTTCCGCGCAGGAATTCTGCTTTGACACCGAGACGACGTCTCTTGATCCCATGCAGGCGGAACTGGTGGGAATTTCCTTTGCCGTCGAGCCGGGGCGCGGATTCTATCTTCCGCTCGGACACAGGTATGCCGGTGTTCCGAAGCAAATCGACCGAAACCATGCGCTGTCCCTGCTGAAGCCGCTCATGGAAAATGCCGCAATCAAGAAAATCGGCCAGAATATCAAATATGACCTGCTCGTGCTCAGCCACTACGGCATCACGGTGCGGGGCGTTTTCTTCGACACCATGATCGCATCCTACCTGCTGAACCCCGGCAAACCGTCACACGGCATGGACGCGCTCGCGCTTGAGTACCTTGATTACAAAACCATCACGTATGCCGAGGTCGCTGGTACCGGCAAAAAACAGATCGGTTTTGACGCTGTCGAAATACCGACCGCAACGAGGTATTCCGGGGAAGACGCAGACATCACACTCCGGTTGAAACAGGTGCTCGCACCCCTTCTGCACGATCAAAATCTGGAGGAGTTGTTCCGGGACATGGAGATGCCGCTCATGGAAGTCCTTGCCGACATGGAGCGGACCGGCGTAAAAATAGATGCGGCCTTTCTGAATACCATGTCGAAAACACTGGGACGGCAAATAGCAGGAATCGAAAAAAGCATCTATGAACTTGCAGGCATGGAATTCAATATCAATTCGCCGAAACAGCTTTCCGAACTTCTCTTTACGAAACTCAATCTTACACCGATCAAAAAAACAAAGACCGGGTTTTCGACCGACGTTGACGTGCTTGAGGAACTGGCCCACGCGCATCCCCTGCCGGCGGAAATACTCAAATACCGGACTCTCGCGAAACTCAAATCCACGTATATCGACGCTCTGCCCGCCATGATCAATCCGATGACCGGACGGCTGCATACCTCCCTCAACCAGACCGTGACCGCCACAGGCAGGCTGTCGAGCAGCGAGCCCAACCTGCAGAATATCCCCATACGCACCGAGGTGGGAAGGGAAATTCGACGGGCCTTTATCGCGGAACAAGGCGCGAGCCTGCTTTCCGCCGACTATTCGCAGATCGAGCTGCGCATTCTTGCGCACATGAGCAATGATCCCGCCCTGATCCAGACTTTTCAGCGGGATGAAGACGTGCATACACGCACCGCTTCGGAAATATTCGGACTTCCTTCCGATGAAGTCACCCCCGAAATGCGACGAAAGGCAAAAGCCGTCAATTTCGGCATCATCTACGGCATCTCGGCCTTCGGCCTTGCCCAGGATATCGGCGTTTCCAATTCCGAGGCAAAGCGGTATATCGACAGCTACTTCGCCCGATATCCGCAGGTGCGCGCGTTTATTGACAACACAATTCAGGACGCAAAAAAGAACGGATTTGTCATCACCCTCTTTAACCGGAGGCGTTTTATCCCGGAACTCGCATCATCCACCGCCGCGGTGCGCAGCTTCGGCGAGCGCACGGCGGTGAACACGCCCATACAGGGTACCGCGGCAGACCTTATCAAACTGGCCATGATCCGAATCCAGGCATGCATCTCTCACCAGAAGCTGTCCTCTAAAATGATCCTGCAGGTGCATGATGAACTGGTGTTTGAAATACCCGACCAGGAAATCGATGCTATGAAGAAGCTTGTCAGAAAAGAAATGGAAGGCGTGCTCGACCTGTCGGTCCCGATCAAAGTGGATCTAGGCATTGGAAAAAACTGGGATGAAGCGCATTGATCGTTCTGCAAAGAGAAATCATAATCACGACTCAGGCGCGCTGAGAACCGGCAATTTCATTCCTAATTCAATATTACAGAAAAAGTTTTATTCAGTTTTAGAAAGGATTTCATGACGCAAAAAATCAAACACATACCCTTTGACGTCTCCGAACAATTTATAGCAGACGTATTCATCGCCCTCGGGGTACAGGAGTCCGACGCCAGGACCTGTGCCGAAATTCTCACGGAGGCCGACAAACGGGGCATCGATTCTCACGGCATCGCACGTTTGAAAACCATTTACTACGACCGGATCAGAGAAGGCATTCAGTTTCCCAATGCACCGTTCGAGATAGTCCGTGAAGGACCAACCACTGCGGTTGTGGACGGGAACAACGGCATGGGCCACGTGATAGCAAAAAAATCCATGGCCATCGCCATAGAAAAAGCTAAAAAATTCGGTATGGGTATGGTGGCTGTGCGGAATTCCACGCATTACGGCATTGCCGGTTATTACGTCATGATGGCGGCGGAGGCCGGCATGATCGGCATGACGGGTACCAATGCGCGGCCCTCCGTGGCCCCCACGTTCGGGATCGAGAACATGCTCGGAACAAACCCGATCACCTTCGGCCTGCCCACGGATGAGGAATTTCCCTTTGTGCTCGACTGCGCGACTTCTCTCACCCAGCGGGGGCAGATAGAAGTGTACGCGCGGGAGGGTCGAGATATACCGGAAGGCTGGGTGATCGGAGAAAACGGAAAAGCCAGAACCGACTCCAAACAGATACTCGGAGACCTGGTGAAGGGCAAAGCCGCACTTACTCCGCTCGGCGGCATTGGGGATGAAACCGCCGGATACAAAGGGTACGGCTACAGCACGGTCGTGGAAATACTGTCGGCAGCGCTGCAAGGCGGCAACTTTCTCAAGATGCTTGTCGGCATGGAAAACGGCAAAAAAGTCCCCTATCGGCTCGGCCATTTTTTCATCGTCATGGACATATCGGCGTTCACCGACCTGCAGGAATTCAAAAAAACCGCCGGATCAATTCTGCGCCAACTGCGCGCATCAAAAAAAATGCCGGGAAGGGACAAAATCTACACCGCGGGAGAGAAAGAATATCTGACGTGGCTTGAGCGAAAAAGCACGGGCGTGCCCCTGGTGGAAGAGACGCAGAACGAAATCCGTCACATGATTCAAGAGCTGGGCCTGAAGAAGTATGAAAACCTGCTGCTATGATTCTGCAATTTCGAGCAATAGTGCCCGTATTTTTTCAAGACGGAATGAATCAGTAATCTTGAGGTGCAGCAAATCCGTCACGTAGAATGAATCCATGATGCGCGCTCCCTCGGTTACGATTTTCGCCGAACCGATGTCAAGGTTGAGGTCGTACAACGCTTTTGTGATACGGTACAGAAACCCCACCTGGTCACGAGCCGTGATGTCAATAATTGTATAGGTGTAGGACGTTTCGTTATCAAACTCAACCCCGGCAGTGATGGTTCCGGGAACCACCTTGTCCGAAGCAAACAACCGGGGCTGCGGCGGTCTGCTCCTGTTCGCCAGCGCTTTCCTGAGCTCTGCCATCACGCTCTTCCATGCCGGCTCATAGTCATACAGCTTTCCTTCCGGTCCCGTAATCTGGAACGTGTCGATCATCACGCCGTTTCTGGACGTGTACACCTGCGCGCGAAGGATGCTCAAATTCTTCGTGGCAATTGTCCCTGACGTACGATAAAACATCCCGTATGCATCGTACGCACAAATCGTAAGTTCCGTGTACCCGCGCTCGGGGTAATGGCGGTGCTGAAGCACCAGCTGCTCTCCCGGAAGCCTTTTTACCATGCTCATGTGGTCAACGACTTTATGTGGGGAGGTATAGATGATGTACTGGTCGGACATGGAGTCTAAAAACGCTGCAATCTCTTCAGGCGTAAATAACGAGGCCGCCGTTTTACGGATGTTTTCTGATGCTGTTGAAAATCGCACCCGCGCCGCTTCCACAGCCTGCGCGCTCGTATCGAGAGCGCCGAGTGTTCTCACATAAAGCTCGGAAAGCAACCCTGCCTTCCATTGTGTCCATGCTGTCGGGTTTACTGCAGAGATATCTGCAAAGGTGAGCAAATACAGCATGACAAGGTTTTCCCGGTTGCGCACGGTCCGGCAGAAACTGGCGATCACTTTCTGGTCGGTGAGTTCCCTGCGCTGAGACAACGAGGTCATCACCAGATGATTTTTGATGAGAAAAAGAATGCGGTCCCGGTCCTCCCCGACAACGTTGAGCCTTGACAGAATCTTCTCCGCGAGGTCAACCCCCTTGACTTCATGTTCATGCCGGTATATTTTCCCCAGATCGTGCAGCAGGACCGCAAGGAACAGGACCCACCGTTTTTTGATGCTTTTAAACGCCTCAAACAGCGTGGAATTCGCGGGAAACCTGCCGGTCCAAATATTTTGAAGATTCCTGATGGCGAGCAGAATATGCTCATCCACTGTGTATTTATGGTAATAATCGTGCTTCGCAAACGCCTGGACAGCACGGAACTCGGGGATATATCTGCCGAGGAACTTCAGGTCCTTCATCAGCGTAAGCGTTTCCCACAGCATGTCGGGGTTGTTTAATATGGTGAGAAAAATAGCTGCAGCTTCGGGGGATGATCGTGCCTCATCGCCGATTCTGCATTCACGTATGGTGCTTCGAAGACGGTCTGAAAAAACGGCATGCCGCGACTGGGCGATTTCGAAAGCGGACAGGATGAGGGCCGGGTCCTTTGCGGAAGCATCGGGCGTGTCCAGGAGGAGGGTTTTTCCGGCGAGTTTGAACGACCCCAAAGAGACGGTCCGTGAAAACCAGTGTCTGGGCGGTTTCCGCAGTATTGCGTCAAGCACCATATCAGTGAATTCCCTGATATTTCTCGCATGCAGAAAATAGGCCTTCATGAACCGCTCGACTGCGAGTAAATTGGCTGAATTCCGGTAGTGAAAATCCTCCGCCGTCCGCTCCTGCAAGTCGAAGGTAAGATGGTCATTCTTCCGGCCGGAGAGAAAATGGATTTCGTTCCGCAGACGCCAGAGAAAATTTCTGGCGCGCAAAAAAGCGGCATACTGGCCATCGGTTATAATGCCTTTGCCGACCAGTTCGCCGAGCGATGATACGCGGTAATGGGTGAATGCGGCCCACAATGCGGTGTGAAAATCCCTGAGGCCGCCCTCGCCTTCTTTGATGTTCGGTTCCCTGAGATAAATGGACCCTCCGAATTGACGGCGGGTCGCAAGCCGTTCTGACACTTTTTCCGCTATAAACGCCGCCGGTTTTTGATAAAAGACCTCACCCTGCATGGTGCGAATATAGCTGTCATAGATGCCGGTATTTCCGGCAATAAGGCGGGATTCTATGAGAGATGTGCGTATTTTGCCGTCCTGCCGGCAAAGCGATACGCATTCCTTCATGGTACGAACGCTGTAACCGACATCCAAACCGGCGTCCCACAGCGGATACAGCAGTTTCGGCGCGTGCTGCCGATCCGCTTCGTCCCGGCAGAGGAGCATGATGTCGATATCCGAGTATGGGTTTAGTTCTCCCCTGCCGTAACCGCCTATGGCGACCAGCGTCGGCAGGGAATCCGCTATCGAGGCTTCTGCGTATGCGTTGCGAAGCACCTGGTCAATGAGGGCAGTACGGCGCTGGACGATCTCGCTGCCACTCGCTCCGTCAAAATGGGCAGTACGGATTGCCGAGCTCACGTCTGCAAGGATGGTTTTAATATTGTTACTGTTTTTTCCTGACAATTTGTCCTTCGGGCAGTTACAAAAAACCGGTGGAGCAGGATGACTGTTACCGTTTAAATACAATCGATTTCAGCTCTTCAATCATGAGCGTGAACGTGCCGAATTTTGCTTCTCCATAACAGCGGGTTTTCGCATCGATATCAAAGCTCGTTTCTGTCCCGTCTATAAGGCGCACCGCGACTTTCATGAACCGGTCACGCCGTTCCTGCACGGTCAGTTCTTTTATCTTATCGAAGGGAATTGTTACCTGCATCATGCCGATGTTTCCGGCGAAATGAATGCGCCCTTCCCAACTGAATTTTTCTCCTTCAATCCTGACTCCTGATGCATCAGTAACGACAACGGTGTAATTCTTCTCCACCCGTGGTGCTCGTTCCACCCCACCGGTCCCGCCCATTGCCGTCAGGAGGAGGAATGCACCAAGAAGAGCGGCGATACAGAACAGTCGTCGAAACATTGATAATCTCCTTTCAACAGCTGATTTTATTCTAAAATAAGATTACCATGAAGCTGCATCGCTTTCAAGAAAAAAGCCTGCTGTGACAAATCGGTGACGTAATTCCTGTTGGGAAAAGATCATGAACAAGTCTGTCACGATAGAGTGAAAAAAGCTTGCAAAGGACAACCCGTTTGTGTAAGGTACGAAGGATATCGGCAGTCAGTTGAATATAATGCGATTTAAGGACTCTGCATGCACAATACGTTCCAATCACTGATCGACCTGATGGCCAGACTTCGCGGACCGGGAGGCTGCCCTTGGGACCGCAAACAGACAACCGATTCACTCAAACCGTTCCTTATCGAGGAATGTTATGAAGTCGTGGACGCTCTCGACGAAGGGGCTCCTGATAAAATCAAGGAAGAACTGGGAGACCTGCTGTTCCAGATCATGTTCCATGCGCGCCTTGCGGAGGAACAGGGACAGTTCACCATCGATGATGTGATCAGCGGCAGCGTTGAAAAAATGATCCGCCGCCATCCTCATGTATTCGGCGATGCGCAGCTCAACACCGACAAGGATGTCCTTGCAAACTGGGAACAAATAAAAAAGAAAGAAAAAACCCATCAGGAGCGTAAATCCGTCCTTGAGGGCGTTCCGAAGCACCTGCCCTCCCTTCTTCGTGCCCACAGCCTTCAGCAACGCGCCGCCCGCGTAGGATTCGATTGGAACAAAATTGATGAAGCCCTGCCCAAGCTTGATGAAGAAATGGCCGAGTTCAAGGCATCGCTCAAGCAAAAAGATGCTGCAGGCATTGAAGAGGAACTCGGCGATATCTTCTTCATGTTGGTGAATATTTCAAGGTTCCTGGGCGTCAATCCTGATGCAGCTCTGCGCAAAACCATCAGCAAATTCATCCACCGTTTCCGATATATCGAGGAACACGCAGCCGACGCCGGAAAAACACTGAATGAGATGACGCTGGAAGAGATGGAAATGCTGTGGCAAAAAAGCAAAGCGAAATAAACATGCATATTCGCCGCTGCACCCGGTGTGATGAAGGCAAAGCAATCAACAAGAAAGTTTTCTATAATAAATTATAAAACAATACTTGAGGGCTGAAATGAGAAAAACCGCACTTATTTTCATCGTCCTGAGTTTGATGCTGTGCACCAGTGGAATTGCAGATGAATCCGAACGTGTCGGGGCCGGTCAAAAAGGGACCACGCTTTCACTCGCGTATGACGGCAACTATCTCTATTATAAGGAAGTAGCTGGTGGAGAAGGCATCGACCGGGACACCAGCTGGCAGAGCGGCGCTTTTCTTGAACTCCGGGGAGACAACGAATTCCTGTTCGCGCGCATCGCGACCAGCTTTGTCATGTCTACTTCCGCACGATATACCGGGGCGCTCCAAAACGGCACCCCTCTCACCACAGACACGAAAGAGCAGGTTTACAATGGAGAAGTCAATATCGGTTTTAAAGCGCTGAACCTCGGCCCAACAACCCTGTCGCCCTATGCCGGAATCGGATACCATTTCTGGAGACGGGGCGAAGACAATCTTCCTGTCTATCAGGAAGACTATAAATGGTGGTATGTTGCGGCAGGCCTTAATTTTGCTGCCAGATTCGACAAACTGCTTCTTAGTCTCGATGGTGCGGTTATGTTTCCCTTTGACGCCGAGATGAAAACCAGCACGGCCGGACTATACGATGAAGCCACCTTTAATATCAAATCGCGTCCCGGCTTTCGGGCCGACGCCACAATAAACTACACCGTGTACTCAAACGAGAAAATCAACCTGATCGTCTTTGCCAATCCCTACTATCAGCGCTGGAACATCGGCGCATCAGATTCCGTTGTTCAGACCCGCGGGGGAACTCCTGTTAACATGGCCTACGAGCCAAAAAGCAATACTGATATCTACGGAGTCAGGATCGGCCTGGGGATCAACTTTTAAACCGCTTTTTCAACCAGGCGAATAAAATGAAGATTGACATGTTTATCAGTGTCTTGACAGCAGCACAGGTTGAAACAGTCGCGGTTCTGGCCCGAAAAATCTGGACAGAACACTATGTTCCTCTGATCGGCAAGGAACAGGTTAAGTACATGCTCCATAAGTTTCAATCGACACAGGCCATTGCCGACCAGATCACAAATGGACATCTGTATTTTCTGATAATGAATAGCGAACGCCCTGTCGGTTATCTAAGCGTCCAGCCCAGAAACGAGGAGTTGTTTTTGAGCAAGCTGTATGTTGTCTCATCCGAACGCAACAACGGCTTTGGCAGATCGGCCATTCACTTTTGCCAAAGGATTGCTCAGGAGAGGAACCTGAACAAAATCACGCTCACCGTGAATAAAATGAATCAAAATTCCATCAATGCCTATCTAAAGTTCGGTTTCAAAAATCAAGGCCCGATTCTTCAGGATATCGGCAACGGGTTTGTGATGGATGATTATAAAATGGAAAAAGTTTTTACTGACGGCAAATAATAGATTTAGGAAATGGAATAAAATTCGCATGACATCTGGACACAGCAAAATCATTGCACATGAGCTATCACTCACGGAAAAACAGGTGCTCACCTGTGCCGCCCTGCTCGATGAAGGCGCTACCGTGCCGTTTATTTCCCGCTACCGCAAGGAAGCAACCGGTTCTCTCGACGAAGTGGCGGTCACCGCAATACGCGACCGGCTGGCGCAGCTCCGTGAACTGGACAAGCGCAGGGACGCGATTCTGAAATCCCTTGAAGAGTCAGGCAAACTTACCGGGGATCTTAAAGACAGAATTTCAACCGCAGAGACCATGACTGCACTGGAGGACATGTATCTGCCCTTTCGCCCGAAGCGCCGCACAAAAGCGGCAGTTGCCCGAGAGAAGGGACTTGAACCTCTGGCACAGCGCTTGTTTTTGCAGGAAGACAGGACTGATCCCGCGGCTGAGGCCGCTGCGTTTGTAAATCCGGAGCAAGGCATCGAATCACCGGACGATGCGCTCGCAGGTGCGCGAGACATCATCGCAGAATGGATAAGTGAAGACGCTACGGCACGCGCAAAAATGCGCGACTTATACGTTGCAAAAGGCCGGTTTAAGACAAAAATAGTATCCGGCAAAGAAGAGGAAGGAATCAAATACAAGGATTACTTTGACTGGGAAGAGCCGGTACATGACGCCCCTTCGCACCGCATTTTGGCCATGAGGCGGGGCGAGAATGAAGGCTTTCTTATCTTACGAGCAATGCCGCCGGAAGAGGACGCTTTGTGCATTCTGGACGCTCTTTTTGTAAAGAACGAAGGACCCGCTTCGCGTCAGGTCGCGACGGCCCTCCGTGACGGTTACAAGCGCCTGCTCTCCCTGTCCATTGAGACGGAAATCCGCCTTTCTGCCAAGGAACAGGCTGATTCTGGAGCAATCCGGGTCTTTGCGCAAAATCTTAAGCAACTTCTGCTGGCCGCCCCGCTCGGCAGGAAAAACATTCTTGCCATAGATCCCGGTTTTCGCACCGGCTGCAAAGTGGCGTGCATCGACCGTCAGGGAAAACTGCTGCATCACGACACGATCTATCCGCTTTTTTCAGAAAAAAACTCAGCCGAAGCCGGAGCGATCATCCGGGACCTCTGCAAACAATTCCAGGTAGAAGCTATCGCTATCGGAAACGGAACCGCGGGAAGAGAAACGGAGGCCTTTGTCAAAAAACTCGGCCTGCCTGCGGCGATCCAGATCGTAACGGTGAATGAAAGCGGCGCATCGATCTATTCTGCATCGGAAACCGCCAGGGAGGAATTTCCCGATCAGGATTTGACCGTACGGGGGGCGGTTTCCATCGGCCGGAGGCTGATGGATCCTCTCGCCGAGCTTGTTAAAATCGACCCCAAGTCAATCGGAGTCGGTCAATATCAGCATGATGTTGACCAGGCAGCCTTAAAACACAGCCTCGATGATGTGGTTGCTCACTGCGTCAATGCCGTCGGCGTTGAAGTGAACACCGCGAGCAAGCAACTGCTCATGTATGTTTCCGGCCTGGGTCCGCAATTGGCCGGAAACATTGTTGAATACCGCAATCAGCACGGGCCTTTTCGCTCACGCATGGAATTGAAAAATGTGCCTAAGCTCGGCCCAAAAACCTTCGAGCAGGCCGCAGGCTTTTTAAGAATCCATGGAGGAGAAGATCCGCTCGATGCGAGTGCGGTACATCCCGAAAGCTACCATGTAGTATCTGCCATGGCCGGCGATCTGAAGTGCACAATCCAAGACCTGATGCAGAATAGCGACCTGAGGGGAAGAATAAATCTGAACAGATATATCAGCGACGCAACCGGCCTCCCGACACTGCAGGACATCATGAGTGAGCTGGCAAAACCCGGCCGGGACCCCCGTGACACGTTCGAAGCATTCAGTTTTACCGAAGGCATCGAGAAGATTGAAGACCTGAAACCGGGCATGAAGCTGCCGGGAGTAGTGACGAACGTGACGGCATTCGGCGCCTTTATCGACATCGGCGTCCATCAGGACGGCCTTGCCCATCTCAGCCAGTTGTCGGACCGGTTCATAAAAAATCCCGGTGAAGCTGTGACTGTGCACCAGAAAGTGATGGCCACGGTGCTTGACGTTGATGTGCAGCGGAAACGGATATCGCTTTCTCTCAAAAGAAATCCTCACCAGCCGGGCAGTCAAAAAAAAGAACCAAAGCAGCAAGAGAGACAGGTTAATTATCGTGCATTACAGCAGGCGTTTATGAAGACCCGCACCTAGATGATTTGAACAACTGCGGCAGAATAACCATGAAAAAAACAAATTATTTTTTCCGAATGTTCGCATTGTTGTTCTCTCTCCTGATGGTACAGTCAACGGGAGAGATTCGCATTGCCCTTGCTCAGCAAAAGAATGCGAAAAACGAACGTCTCCCGGTGGAGATATCCTGGAACCCCATCGCCGCCGGAGTTGAATATGCTGCACAGAGGATCATGGACAGCCCTGCCGCCGGCGACGGGGTCCTGCACATCGTACGAATTGATCCTGCGAAGGCAAAACTTCGCTCACTCATGGCATCCGCCATAGACAAGCAGCCCCGCACGGCACAAACCTGGTGCACCTCATTCGGTTTGGCCGCCGTGATCAATGCCGGCATGTATGATCTGGACCACCTCACCCACGTCGGGTACATGAAGAATGAAAAGCATATTAACAACCGGCGATGGTCGAAGCAGTACAACAGCGTTTTTGTATTTAATCCGCTGAAAGCCGATCTTCCTCAAGCGCAGATTATTGACCTTGCCGAAAACCGTCCCCCGGTTCTCGAAAGCTACGGAACGGTAATCCAAAATCTTCGTCTGATTAAAGGAACGGGAATCAATGCCTGGAAGGAACAACCCAAAAAATGGAGCGAATCAGCGCTTGCCATAGACAACCGGGGCAGAGTGCTTTTTCTGTTCATCCGGTCCCCTCTTTCAATGCACGAGTTCAATGAAAAAATACTGCAATTGGCGCTCAATATCAGCCGCGCAATGCATCTTGAAGGCGGACCGGTGTCGAGCCTTTCAATATGCACCCCTGAAAAACAGATCCATTTATCCGGAGCCCTGGAAATGGGACCAATAGATGATGGCGGAAAATACGGACAATGGCCCTTGCCGAACATAATAGGAGTCGTTGCTGGTCAATAAGGAGAAATATTATGGATGCTCCAGGTAGCAAAGAAAAAATGCTGAACCTCTCACAGTATGAACACGGCATCCTGAGCCAGCTGCGATTGTTTCAAATCGCCGGATTGTGCGCCGCCGCCTTCGGCTTGCTGGGCATCCTCGCGGGCCTTTACAGCGTTTTTTTCCGGACGATGGCTCCTGTCGAGGCTATCATAGTAAAAGTCCTGATTCTCAATTCTTGCGGCATAATCATATTCAGCCTGCTTTTTTATATCATGTCCCGTTTTGTTGAGAAGTTCAAAAATTTTTTAAACCTTTAATTTAGATTATTCACCTGTTGAAAGCTTTTTTCATTTAAGCGATATGATGTTTGATGACGGAGGCAATAATGCGTTTTAAACTGATCGTTCTGGGAGTAATTCTTTTATTGTCAGGGTGTTTTCATACGGTTAAAACAGGCGAGATAGCCCTCAACCTTCAATCGGGTTCCGACCTTACGCTTGGCTTGTCGAAAAAGGATATTTCTGTTGCAGACACAAAATACAATTTTCATTCCCCTTTATTCATAAGCAATTTACTCCTGGACACCCTGATGGCGGAATCAAACGGCCGGGTGGTGCCACCTGTAAATCAGCCGCTTTCGCTGTCGATTACCTACGACTTTCAACCTGAATTTCAGCCTAACATTTTTATCGGAGTTACTTCACTCTTCATCCCCATACTCGGATTTATCCCCGAGTCAAATGAAGAGCGGTATCGCGTGGAATATGCCGTCAAGGACCCGCAGGGCACTGTAGTGTATCAGCGCTCCCTGGAAAACACAGTCGAGGGGAGCATAAAAGGATGGTATGTCGGGAGAATCGGCGCAGCTACCAATTTAAAGAAAGCCGAAGCTCTACTGGCGGCAAAAAACGCAGCGCGACTGGTTTTAAAAGACCTTGATGAACATTCAGGGAAAATCCTTGCCGCCGTTCGATCAGCCCGCATCCCCTCCACCGCATCCGGCAGACATTTTAATACAACTGCCGCACAGGACATTATTCGTAGCACTCCGCAAGAATCTCTTCCTTCTGCTGCCGCTGTCAGCTCTGATGTGGATGAATTGCCTTCAAAAAAAGCAAAGGCCAAAAATGCCTACGCCATCGTAATCGGCATTGAAACATATCGCCAGAAACTGCCTCCCGCGGATTTTGCCGTTCGCGACGCCTCCACCATTACGGAGTATCTGACGAAAGTCCTCGGATATCCTGAAGAGAATGTCATAACGCTTCTGAATGACAGAGCATTGCAAAGCGACCTTGCAAAATATTTTGAAAAATGGCTCCCGAACAATGTTGAGCAAGGCAATACCGTCTTTGTGTACTACTCAGGCCACGGCGCTCCCAATCCGAAAACGGGAGACGCCTATCTTGTTCCGTATGATGGTGATCCGACATTTATTACCGAGACTGGATATTCATTGAAAAGAATGTATGATGCTCTCGGAAAACTGCCGGCCAAGGAAATTATCATTGCTCTGGACTCCTGCTTTTCCGGTGCGGGCGGCAGATCGGTCATCGCCAAAGGTTCACGTCCCCTTGTCGTTAATCTTCAGACCAACATTGTCCTATCCAAAAACATGACGGTTTTATCCGCGTCCTCAGATGACCAAACAAGTTCTGCTTACGCTGAAAAAGGACATGGTTTGTTCACCTATTTCCTGCTCAAAGCAATCAAAAATGAAGATGTTGTGCGGAAAGATGGATCGCTCAAGATTGAGGATTTATATGATTATCTCAAACCGCAGGTGGAGCGCGTCGCCAGAAAACAATACAACAATGAGCAAATGCCCCAGTTAATATACCCGAAGTGATAGAAAACGGAACGCAAAAGATGAAGACAAAATATATCAGTTTGCTTCTTTTTGCCGCAATAGTAACACTGACTACCGCCTGCGCTACCGTACCGCTGGCGCAGCAGGAATTGGATATCAGGGCAAAGAATATGACACCGCCGTCTAACAAGGCGCTGCTCTACGTTTACCGAAATGCCATATTTGTCGGTTCCGCTGTCGCCATGGATATCTATATTGATGGCAATTCCGTCGGCCAACTAGCGGAAAAGACTTACTTGGTAGTTGTGCTGGAGCCGGGTAAACACAAACTTTCCCAATATCGCGATGAATCAATCAGGGCAACAAATTACCATCCCCTTAATGTTAAGGCCGGCAATAAGTACTATGTAAGAGTCTCTGCAGCAGTTCCACCGAAGGAAACGCTGGTACTCGGCGGCCTCGAGAAAACCGATTTTTTAGCCGGTTACAGTCTGATTAATGAAAGTGAAGAACCGCTCCAGATAGTTTCAGGAAAGATCAAAGATCGGGATGTTCCTTCTTCTACTTCTACATCGTCGCTGCTTGCTCAAGCGTCAGCATCCGATATCGATGAACTCCCGCCGATAAAAACAGCTCAAAACAGAAATGCCTATGCCATAATTATCGGAATCGAACACTATCGTCAGAAGCTTCCCCGAGCGGACTTTGCCGTTGCTGACGCAAATACTGTTGCGGCCTACCTTACCAAAGTGCTTGGCTATCCGGAAGAAAATGTTGTGACACTTCTAAATGACAGGGCACTGCAAAGCGACTTGACAAAGTACTTTGAAAAATGGCTCCAGAACAACGCTGAAAAAGGAAGCACAGTTTTTATCTATTATTCAGGCCATGGTGCGCCAAGTATCAAATCTGGCGATGCCTTTTTAGTGCCGTATGATGGCGATCCCTCGTTCATTGAGCAAACCGGATACTCGCTGAAACGTCTTTACAAAAACTTGAGCACGTTGCCAGCAAAAGAGATTATTGTTGCCCTGGATTCCTGCTTTTCCGGTGCAGGCGGTAGGTCGGTCATCGCCAAAGGTTCGCGTCCCCTTGTCATGAATCTTCAAACCAACGTTGTACTGCCCAAAAATACGACAGTGCTTTCCGCATCATCCGGTGATCAGACAAGCTCTGCGTACGAAGAAAAGGGACATGGACTATTCACGTATTTCATGCTTAAAGGAATTAAGACTGAAAACATCGTTGCTCAGGACGGCTCCATAAAAATAAGCGATCTGTTTCACTACATCAAACCCAATGTAGAGCGCATCGCAAGGAAGCACTATAATACGGAGCAGACACCACAACTGATCAGCCAGTAAAAAAATAGGAGTTTGGATGAAAAAAATATTTTTCTTATGCTGTATCATGCTTATAATCCCCCTAACCGGTCTTGCGACGGAAAAACCGGTCTGGGTCGAGGCAACGGGAGAATCTCAGCTCGGTGATACAGATACTCTGAAAGAAGTGAAGGACAGAGCAAAACGCGATGCCCAGAGCAAGGCGGTCGAAAAAGCGGTCGGTACCTTCATCAAGTCACACACGCTGGTCTCAAACTTTCAACTTGCCGATGATCTGATTTATGCGGCTGTTCGCGGAAAAATTGAAAAATCAGAAACTCTGCAGGAAGGCTGGGATGAAAAGGATCGCAACCTATACCGCGTCAGGATCAAAGCCCTCGTTGATCCTGTTTATCCGGGAAAAGATCATGGCTTTTCTCTGAAAATCGCAATG
This sequence comes from Nitrospirota bacterium, assembly GCA_963663225.1. Classification (GTDB taxonomy): domain Bacteria; phylum Nitrospirota; class UBA9217; order UBA9217; family UBA9217; genus JBAZLV01. Next base: position 3,185,616 of record OY760142.1, read on the forward strand.
TCCAAAAACATACTAAAAGAAGATGAAGAGGTCAGAATATTCTACCAATCCAGCAGAGAGTGCTACGTTTACATTTTTTCAATCGCTGCGGATGGATCCGTAACCGTGCTTTTCCCCAATTCTGTGAACAAAGACAATCATCTTCTGCTTGATAAAGCCTATGAATTTCCGCCTGCCGGCAGTCCTCTCAAATTAAAAGCCAGCTTCCTGCCTGATTTTAAAGGAAAAACAGCGGAAGAGCGGATTAAAATCATTGCCACGGCCAGAGAGGAGGCCATTGTTCCTCTGGGATTTCAGGAGGGTATGTTCAAAATGTATGATGCAAAATCAACGGGCATGATCAGCGATCTGGCCAGAAAACTGAACCAGATTGATCCCGCGGAGTGGACGGAAGCAACGGCAACTTACAAAATTGTGCGATAACACATCAACCGCTTTCCGGTTTTACCATGATAGATTTTCTTTCCCTCAACGTCACCAGGCCGGGTTTGGCCCCCTTCGGCTTTTTAACAAACCGCGCGCGCGTATAGGCAACTGACACCTTTCCTGCGAGTTTGCCTTTGCTGTAGTATGCCGCCAAAGCAGCCGCTTTTACCAGTACCTCCACTGGAATCTCTGCATTGTTCGGATTTTTGACCAGGACATGTGATCCTGGCATTCCTTCGGCATGGAGCCAGAGGTCATCGGCATGAGCAAGCTTTGTCGTAATGTAATCATTGCCAAGCGCACCTTTTCCCACGCAAATTTCCCAGCCATGAAAGGTGAAAGTCCTGAATCCCGGGGTCAGCGGCTCAGAATATTTTTTCTCTTTATTATTTTCTTTGATATATCCTTCGGCAACAAGCATTGAACGGATGGAAGCGAGATCGCTGCGGGTGTGTGCTTTATCAATATCTCTGTGCAAAGTTTTCAGAAATGCCGTTTCCTCTTCCGCAGAACGCAACCGCTGTTGAATAATAGCCAGTCCTGCTTTAGCTTTTTTATATTTTTTAAAATATCTGTCTGCATTCCGGCTGGGTGAAAGCCTTGGATCGAGCGGGATGGCCTCGATTTTCCCTTCGTAATCCGAAAGCTGGGCAAGTTCCATTCCCGGTTTCAGCCGATCTATATTGGCAAGGATCACCATACCCGCCTTTTTATACTCTTCTGCACGGTCTGCAGAAGTTAAATCGTTAGAAAGCGCTGCGAGTCTGCGTTCTGTCTTTAATAGCGTGCGGCGGATTAACGAAACCAGCATAGTTCGCAGTGACGTAAATTCACGCTGTTCGATGACCTGCTGATAATAAAGCTCCGCCTCTTTGCTCGGAGAACCAACGCTCTCTTCTTGTCGGATTGTTGCATCCTGGGCAGCATGATCAACAGACGGCGGTGCTTTTTTCGATGGGGGAACATATTGTATTCCCGGCAGCATCGGTCTTGCGGTATCAGAAGAAAAAGGTCTCGGGTAGTATACAGCCAGGATGGTTGCGGATGAATCGGTGAGAATGATATTGGGAAACGTTCCGATAAGTTCAAACACCAGCCGGTACCCCGTCCCCGCTTTTTCAAAGAGAAATTCTGCTACTCTGTCCCGGTTCAGCAGGCCAAGACCTGCGAGTCGAGCACCGGTCAGATGGCTTCGAAGGTACAGTGTTAAAGAATGTGTTACAGGAACCGATACCGGTTTTGCGGTCACCAGATGCAATCGGGGCAGTAACCGGTCAGGTGACAGTAAAAGGAAATAATTTTTCCTGTCCCGATGAAATGAAAAATATAGGCCGCCTTCAGCCCCCTGATAGACCCGCTCCAGCCGGCCGCCGGGGAGAAAAGCAGCAAGTTCATCTACGACGTGTGAGAGGAGTTCGAATTTCATTGAATATTTGCTAAAAATTCATGGGACGTTTGTAAAAACGGTTGAAGCCTATCAGAAGCAGGACTGTATGTCAACAGTTCAGCCGGCTGAAGACTCTGCTGAAAAAGTGAAAAGACCCCGTCTTATCAGCAAAGAAGGGGTCTTTTAAGAATTCATATATCCTTTTCCGGAGTTCGACCGTTTTTGATTACGATACCCCCACTGATGTCTTGTGCTGCAGGACAATCATTCTGGGCAGCATCACACGTTCCAATAGCGTGATGCCGTTATCTGAATGCACAGTCAGCGCTGGCGTAACAGTCCGGGGAGTTCAAATTTTCCACTGTAATTCCCATCTGATAAATGTTGCGGCATCTCGATTTGCAGGCGCATAGTAATCGCCCGGTACAAAATCCTCGATCAGCAGATAACCGTCGATGGTCTTGGAAAATTTGTGGGCGAGCTTTGCAATATACAGGTCACCACGCTTTTTTCCACCTTGTGAAAACATGCCTGTTCCGATCGTATTTTCATTCGCCAGCATATACGTATAGGACAGATCAAGAGTTGTAGCAGGCGTCAGAGCAAACTTCAAGGATGCCCGGGCGGCCTGAAGATTGGTCCAATATGCCACAATGCCCCCTGATTCCTTTGCAAGAGATAAGCAATAGAGTTCGCTGAGCCAGGGGAACCGGGAGAAGAGCGGGTCCCAGCTTCCGTCTTTATCAGGAGAATTCGGCTTATCGCCGGAAAGATAGACATACCCCAACTCCCAGGATGGTGTAAAGGGCACGGTATCATATTTCTGGCTCACATAGGCATAGCCGCCATCCGCCTCCCTCTTCATCCCGTTGTCATACGATCCGAACTGGTGTGCGTATTCACCCCGTGCGTTCACTCCGCGCCAGCCGCTTCCAACGGAGTATGTGAAACGTGCGCCAAGCGTGTTCAGTCTGAGCACGTTGGAGGAATATTCCGCTTTCCATACATAATACGGTTCTATGCCGAAATCATCAAAGGGCTTCAAATTTCCATATACGACCACCGCTTCTTCATTATAGCCACTCAGGTTGCGTTTGGGGGAGGAAAACATGATCGGCAGACTGTTTTCATAGGCCTGATCGGTGATATAAATAAGATCAGCACTTGTTTTTTCGCTGAATTTTACCGTCGCCTTCGCCGCATTGAAATAAAAGCTGCGGGACCCGTCTCCCGGCGTGCCGTCCATGAGTATGAATCCGTCTCCATACATCAGGTCTTGCCTGCCGATGCTCACATCAACAGGCAGTCCCGCGATGTTGTTTCCATACACGATAAGGTTATCAAAAAAAATTTCATCCTTATTGAGCCCGAGCGGCCTGCTTCCCGGATTGGTATTGGTGGAATCAAAAAAGTAGCGGGCCTCGTTCGTGAGTTTAACATAAAACCCATATTTTTTGTTCAGTTCAACTCTGTCCCAAATCGATGTTTTGAGACGGAGATAATTGTCGTCATTGTTGGGCCTTCCCGTCCCCGGATCCACTGACTGAAAGGTGAATACATTATCCCATACTTCCTGTCTTAACCGCAGCGAAAGCCCGAATGTGTTATCCAGTTCGGCATACGCTGACGTGGCTATAAAAAATCCTGCCGCAAGCGCAACTATTCCTCTCACAAAAAATCTGTTCAACATATCCTCCCCCCTCCCTTGCAATGCAACTCGCTTCAATCTGTTCTACTGATCTGTTTACTTATTCCCCCTGTAATCTTGACGAAAGCACACCTGTCGTACATTAAACCAATACAGCAACACAGCACATTCTTATTTTTTCAGGGAATGCCTAGGATTTTATGTATTTGAGGAATCACTCGGGCATTTTGAATGATTTTGAGAACAGCTTCATGAAACTCTACAAGCATAGCCGCTGAAGGAGCAAAGCAGCCGCTTGCCGGCTGAATAACAAAAGGAATTTCATCATCAAACCCTGCGATAATTTCGGCAGCTGCCATGACATCATCCAGGGACGTGGCATTGGTTACGACCACCTTGATAAACAGGGTCAAGCCTTGCGCAGCGGCAAGGAACTGCTTGTGCTCCCCCCAAAACGGCTGCAGGCCGGTTGCCGACGGCAGCTTGAAATCCATGCTTATTACATCGACCACGGAACGAAGGTCCTTCATGGCTGCTGCATGCAGGCCATTCGTCTCTAAATAAATCCGGAACGTCTTTCGTGTCAGGGGAAGGAACTCCAGTAAAAAATCATGGTGCAGCAGCGGCTCCCCTCCGGTCAGGCTGATTGTAGGACGTGAGGGACCCGGTATGACCAGGTTTGAGCAAAAGTCGACAAGATCGCCGCTGGAGACAGGATTGGGGATCTGCTTGTACTGTAGCGGTTCTTTGGATATCTGCACATTGCAGAAGTGCGGCTCTTGTTCACCGGAAGTACTGTTGGTGGGAGCAAGCGTATCACAATACTGGCAACGGATATCGCAGCCTGCAAAGCGCACAAAAATATGACGCTCCCCGATCCAAGGCCCTTCGCCCTGGATGGATGAAAAAATTTCCTGTAGAAAAGCCTGTTTCATCGGAAGCAATAATACAGAACAATGGTACGAATTACAAGGAGTCGTTTATTTTTATTAAAGATAGGCTGAAAACGGCCGAAACATACTGTATTATGTGATAATTTCCATATACACAAAAATGCAGGAATACACATAATATCTTGACAAAACAGCATAAATAAGGTAATTTTATGTGCAATAAAGGAGGGATAATGCGCAATCGTTTTATCCTTATTTTTCTATCAGTTATAGCCTTTTCTTTTCTCATGCTGACGTCAGGATACGCAGAATATCCATCCTCCGCAGATACGGCAACAGTCCCCCAGCAATTGCAACCACCCTCTGAAGATGTTATCAAGCTGGAAGAAGGCATCGATGATTCTGTAGTGGAAAAACCTTATAATATCCCGATGGTTCTGAATGACAGCGTGGAAAACCATCTCGAATATTTTAAAACGCGCGGTAGAGACGCATTTCAGCTCTGGCTCGACCGTTCAGCCCGTTATATTCCGCTTATGAAGGAAATTTTCAAGCAGAAGAACTTGCCGGAAGATCTGGTTTATATCGCAATGATCGAAAGCGGGTTCAACCCGTACGCCGTATCCTGGGCAAAGGCCGTTGGTCCATGGCAGTTTATGAGCGCAACCGGCAAACTATATGGCCTTAAAATTGACTGGTGGATTGACGAGCGCAAAGATCCGGTAAAATCTACTAACGCTGCCGCGGAACATCTGAAGGATCTGCGCAATCTCTTCGGATCCTGGCCGCTGGCAATGGCTTCATACAATGCAGGCGCCGGGAAGGTGCAGCGTGCCGTCCTCAGAACCCGGTCCGAGGACTTTTGGGACCTGAAGGCCTCCCGGTATATCAGAAAAGAAACAAAAAATTACGTGCCGAAATTCATGGCTGCCACCATCATAGCAAAAAACCCGGAGTCGTACGGCTTTACTGTGTCAAAATTCGAGCCGTTCAAGTATGACGAAATCGTTCTCGATGAAAGCACCGATCTTCGTCTTGTCGCACGTTGCACCGGCGCCACCTATCAGGAGATCAAAGAACTGAATCCGGAACTGCGGCGATGGGTGACCCCTCCTGGCTTCGAAAAATACACGTTGCGCATTCCGGCCGGAAAAAAAGAACTGTTCCTTGCAAATTTTGCGGCCATTCCTCCCGAACAAAAAATCAAGTGGGAGCGGCATGAGGTTAAAAAGGGAGAGACCCTGTCTCAGATTGCAAATCAGTACAACACGGTTCCCGAAGCGATCCGGGACATTAACGGGCTTAAGAAAAACCGCGTGTCACCAGGCAAACACTTGCTGATTCCGGTGGACCTTAACGGAAAACAGGATGTCAGCTACCTGACAACAGTTGAAGGCGGGAAACGACAGCAGATCCTTTATCGGGTACGACGGGGCGAAACAATCACAAAAGTTGCCCAAAAACATAATGTAAGTGTTGCCGACATTCGGGAGTGGAACAAGGGCCTCGGTAAATCCCTGCGGGCAGGACAGAAAATCAAGCTGGTTGTTGACACTGACAACATCTGACAGGAAGCGAACAGCAACTCAGCAAGTACTCAACGCTTCATACTGCATCAATTGCTTTATCTAAGCCAGAACTCAAGACCTTCGCATTCATCACTCGACCCTCCTGCTCTCCGCAATGACCGCGAGTATGCATTCCTTGTCTGCGTTCAACAGATCGCCCATGACTGAGGAAATAACCAAGTGCCAGGATGTGATTCCTCTTCTACTTTGCTTCTTTTCCCGTACCGGGAACCGAGAAAGGTACTGCGCTCTGCGTTTTTGTCATTGCCTCCATGGCCCACGTCGTACCGCCGAGTTTGCTCAGCACCAGTTTGTATTTCTTCTGTGCTTCCGCGATGTTCCCTGTCGTCTCATACAGCTTTGCAAGCTCGATTGTCGAGACGCCGGGACCATTGAGAGACTCTGCCTGCTCCCACGCTTTTATGGCTTCACTCTGGTTATTTAGCCCTTGATAAATATATCCTACTCGCTGATATACGAGACCGAGCAGAAATCTGTCTCCTGAATACTGTGAAATGAATTTTTTATATTCCTTGAGAGCCTCGTCTGTCTGGCCCAGATTCACGAGACAATTGCCGATATAGTACTGTGCAATCGCTCCATTCACGGTACTGGGATATTTTTGCTGCACATCGCGAAAAAGACCGAGGGCTTTTTGATAGTCGGGAACGGTCCCGGCCGAAGGACGATAATATTCATATGCCGCGGAAACGAGTGGCGATGCATTCTTCTCCTGCACTGAGCGCAGCACCAGATACCCCGCCGCAATCAGAAATACCGCGATAACAGACAGGCAAGCAACAAGCAACTGCTTTTTATAGGTTATCGCAAAATCGGTAATCCGGTGGGCAATGGTCATGAATTCCTGATTAGGCTGTTTTTTTGCATTATTATCTCTTTTTTTGATCGTCGGCATGAATCTCCTCCCAAGAAATTGGCGGTTTGCAGGATGCGGATTAAGTGGCAGCAATCCCTGGCTACATCATTGCTTCCAAGCAGCAAGTGCTTTTGCTGCCAATTTTTTTGAGTTTTGAAGAACAGTCAAAATTGCAGTGCGGTCCAGACCGGCTCCGAGCAGAATTCTCTGCGCCTGTTCATCGGTAATAAGATCTCCGGGCTCGTGGGTGTCCGTATCGATGACAAGCTTTGCCCCGGTCTCCAAGGCCAGTTTCGCCACATGGCCATTGGACAAACTGTGGCCCTTGCGGGACGTGATCTCGAGGTGGACACCGTTCCGCGCGGCCAGTTCAGCTTCGTCTCCGCTCAGAAGGCCGGGATGAGCAAGGATATCCACACCCGCCTCGATTGCCGCCCGATTCGTTCCCGGATGCACGGGTTCAACAAGCGTTTCGCCATGCGCAACAACAACAACGGCGCCAAGAGAGCGTGACCGCTCCACAAGCTCACCGAACGTTTCCGGCGGAATGTGAGTAAGCTCGATTCCGGGCAGGGCCGTTATGTTCCATCGCCGGTTCAGCTCCCTGCATGCAGCCGTGACGCGTGGAATGATAAAATCAAAGTTTGACGCGTCCGCATGATCGGTAATCGCTATTACTTCATAACCGTGGATGACCGCCCGGCGGACCAGTTCCGACGGAACCAGCACTCCGTCACTGAAAAAAGAATGCGTGTGGAGATCGATCATGGCAACACCTCGGGTGCAGCGTGACTGGCATTATTTTGAAGCGATTGAAAACTTTTTCCCCTGGTAACTTCCGCGCTGCTCCATATAGAGATCCAGGTCTTTGAGCAACTGATAGCGCGTTTTGTGCCAAAGGGGTGCGATCAGGATGTCATCCGGTGCTGCGGCAAACAGCCTCTGCAAAACAATGTCCGGAGAAAGCCGTTCCAGAAAATCTGCGAGCATTTCTATCCATGCATGATAACCGAATGTCGAAAAAGGCTCCCTGGCAAAAACATCAGCCAGAGCCGTATGCTGCACCACCTGGAGCTGATGTATCTTGAGAAATTCGAGCGGCAGCCGGGAGAGCGCATCCGCCATGCCGAGCATTTCCTCCCGCGTCTCGGTGGGAAAACCCAGAATAAGGTGTGCGCCGACCCGGATTCCTTTTCCGGTGGTCATCGAAAGGGCGTTTTGAAAGCACTCCCACGTATGGCCCCGGTTTATAAATGCCAGCGTTTTGTCGTAAATCGACTGGAGTCCGTATTCTACAAGGATAAAATAGTCTTTGGCAAGTTCTTCAAGAAGCGCTATTTTTTCCGCATCAATACAGTCCGGTCGTGTCCCGATGGCAAGCCCGAGTACATCGGGATTATCCAATGCCTCCCGATACAGCGTTGCAAGCGTTTCTACCGTCGCATACGTATTTGAGTATGGCTGAAAATATACGATAAACTTCTCAGCTCCGTAGCGGGAGCGAAGATACGGGACGCCTCTCTCGATTTGCTTCCGGATGGATTCAGCGCTTGAACATGCTTCAGGTCTGAAGCTGTCGTTATTACAGTAAATGCAGCCGCCTGATGCGACCGTACCGTCGCGATTAGGGCAGGTAAACCCCGCGTCTACATTGACCTTGTAAACCGCCTTGCCATATATATCTTTCATGTACTGCCCGAAGGCTTTATAATGTCTTGATGCAGTTTTTTTGTTAAATTCAGCTACTTTCATGACAACATCTATATTGATTCCGCAATCATAACCGCCGGGGCCGCTTCAAGTGCAATCCTGCGATTTGAAGTCTCAATAATCCTTATCGCTTATTTGTTGATGAAACACTATACCAGAGGAGAAACAAAAAATCCAGAATGGAATTAAGTAGTTCAGCTCCGGAGTATAGAAAAAATTGCTGCACTCTTCGAACTCATCCGAAGCGTTCAGATGGCATCCGATTACAACTCAAATATTCTGCTGGCTCTAATAAAGCGTTTTAAATAATACTTTTCGTACAGGTTGCTCTTTGTCACGCCGGTTCTGCTGCTTGCATGGGCAAAAATACCATCACCCAGGTAAACGCCTACGTGAGAAACACGACCTCTGGTTGAGGAATCGAAAAAAAGCAGATCTCCCGGCTGGATACCGGACTCATCGACACTGAATCCGACAAGTGACTGACCCATGGTGCTTCTGGGAAGTTCAATATTCTGGGCGCGGTAGATTCTTCTCGTAAACGCAGAGCAATCCAACCCTTTATTGGAATCACCGCCGTAGCGATAGGGAACGCCAAGAAACTGCTCCACGATTGCGTTCAGCTTGTCCAAATCGAGCTGGCCTTTTTTTGCGTCCGTGGCGATGGATCGCCCCATGTCCTCCAGTTGTTTTTTCCGAAGGGCCCGCCGTTCCCGGATTCTTTGCAGTTTCTCTTGCTCAAACGCAGTCAACTCGGCTTCAAGGGCTTTTTGCTCTGTTGCGAGTTGAATTGATTCGGCATGTGCAGTTTTCAGATGCGATTCAAGCTGCCTGATAATATTTTCTTGGGCGATTCTTGCGGCGTGTTCGCCCTCGCTTCTGCCCTGCTGCAGCAGTTTTTCTTCTGCCGCAGCTTTTTCGTTTTCTTTTTGCTTCGTGTCCGCTGCCGACAGCTGCAGTCGGCTCTCCAGCTGTCTCCTGCGCTCTTGTTTAGCGAGCATTTCCTGTTCTTTCGGAGTCAGTGGCTTCCATTTTTTAGGTTCTCTTTTTCGTACAAATTTGACCGCGTCCAGCGCCAGCTGGTCCGGGCTTTTTTTCTTCAATTTCCCCCTTTTTACGTCGCGCATAATGCGCAGGGCGACTTTGCGCGGCGTCAAACCACGTTCAACACCGTAAATCAAACCACGGGAGAGCCCCAGTATTGACGCCGGTTTCCAGGCATCGTCAAGGGCACGGGCAATGAACCCTTCCGCAATATCCTGAGGCACATCCGAATTATGAAAATCCTGGAGCGCTTTTGCGGCTGCAACCAGACTATCGGCAGGTACGGCCGCATATACAATAATATCCAGCATCTGCTCCACATATTCCAGCGGAGCGCCCCGCTTTGAAGATTCGTAAACAAGGCCGATAACTTCAACAGTTTTTTCTTCGGTAACATTTTCAAAATCAGCCTTTCTGACCACTTTTTCTACAATTTTCAAAAAAACAGGGCTGAATCTTTTGTCCGAATCCGGTGAAAACCTGATAAGAAGCAGATTCTTTATCTTTTCTTTTTTGAGCCGAACGCATTCCTTATCGAGCACTGCATTTATTTCGGCCATCTCCTTGCCGGTGTCGGAGTAACCAGTTGCCGGAAGAGAAAAAGACGCTATGCAGCAAAAAAGGAGAATGCTCCTAAAAATTGTTCTTGTAAAAACCGCTTTCATACTCTTTACTGTATTCCCTCCCCGAAGAGCCGGAGGCCTCTCTGTCACCATGATCCACGTCAGGCATCAAGTCTGTAAGACTACGCAGCATTACGTTGTAAATCGCTTATCCCGCAACGACAGCACCGTTTTCAAATTTCGCGGGTCATCTTCTTCCGTTTTCTTTGGAGTTTCCATAATCATCGGAATATCCCGGAACGTTGGATGATTCAGCAATATCCTAAACCCTTCCAGACCTATAGTTCCTTCGCCGATATGCCAGTGGCGGTCCACATGCGAACCGAGGTCGCGGAGGCAATCATTCAGATGCATCCCTTTGAGGCGTTTCAGGCTCACTGTTGTATCAATTTTTTTCGCGAGAGCATCAACATCCTTGTCGGATCTGATATCGTATCCTGCGGCAAAACCATGGCAGGTATCATAGCAGATACCGATGCAGGAAGAATCATTGAGATGCGCTATCACGTCCTGCACCTGCTCGAGAGTGTACCCTACATCCCCTGCCTCGCCTGCCGTATTTTCCAGGAGGATGGTCGCGCGGGGTGGATGCAATCTCATCGCCATGTTCAGGGCGGCCGCCACCCGGTCAACCATCCAGGTCGGCTCTTTGCCGCTGGCCGAACCGAGGTGCGTAACCAGATATTCTGCCCCGAGATGCTCGGTCCGTTCAAGGTCGATGACAAACTGCTCGATCGATTTTTCGTACAGGTCCGGCCGGGAGGAAGCAAGATTGATCAGGTAATTTGTATGGACAAAAACAGGGGCGATGTCCCATTGATTGCGGAGCTTTTTAAATTCTGCGATATCGTCCGTGTCAAGCGGCTTGATCGTCCATCCGCGGGGATTGCGGCAGAATATCTGCATCGCGGAACAGCCGAGGTCGTACGCACGCTCAACGGATTTGGAAAATCCGCCGCTGATCGATACATGAAAACCAAGACGCACGCTATGTCTCCTTAATCATCCTATTGAACGTTTCTTCATCAATGATCGGGATGCCGAGTTCTTTTGCTTTATCAAGCTTTCCGCCGGCTTCTGCTCCTGCCAGTACATAGTTCGTTTTTTTGGACACCGATCCGGCAGCATGACCGCCGAGGTCTTCGATAATCCTTTCGATTTCGCCTCGCGGCCTCGAAAGCGTTCCTGTAACGACAACCGTAAGGTCCGCAAAAACCTGTTTCGCTTTTTTCCGACCGCGCTCATAATCCGGATTGGTGATCTCCAGACCCAACGCCTGAAGAGCATCCAGGGTACGTAAATTTTCTTTTTCATGAAAGAATCCGGTTATCGATTCTGCAAGCTTTTCACCCATCTGTTTGATTTCGACCACGCGTTCCGCCTCGACGTTGTATAAATCTTCGATTTTCTTAAAATGTTTTGCCAGTTGTTTTGAGGCGTACTCGCCTACATGAAGAATGCCCAAGGCGTACAGGAACCTTGCGAGCGTGGTTTTTTTGCTTTTTTCAATTGCGTCGATCAGATTTTTTGCAGATTTTTCCGCAAAGCGCGGAAGTTTGAGAAGCTGATCATACTGCAGTTTATAGAGGTCGGCAAAATGCCGTATAAAACCCTGATTATAGAGCAATTCGGTATTTTTTTCGCCAAGACCTTCAATATCCATAGCGCCTCGCGACGCATAATGCGTGATGCGTTCCAAAACCTGGGCAGGACAATTAAGGTTTATGCACCGGTAAGCTACTTCCCCTTCCTCCTGCACTACAGTGCTTTGACAAGCAGGGCAGGATCTGGGGGGGAGCGCTTTGTGCTCTTGGCCTGATCTTTTTTCTTTGACAACCGTCACGACATGCGGAATCACGTCGCCGGCCCGTTCCACAAGGACGGTATCGCCCACCCGAATATCTTTACGATCGATTTCCTCCCAGTTATGGAGGGTTGAGCGGGAAACCGTCACGCCGCCGATCCTGACAGGCGCGAGGAGGGCAACCGGCGTGATAACCCCGGTCCGCCCCACACTGCTCAGGATGTCTTCGACGATCGTTGTAGCCTGGTGTGCGGGAAACTTATATGCGATGGCCCAGCGGGGTTCCCGGGTTTTATAGCCGAGTTTTTTCTGGAGATCGAAATCGTTCACTTTGATGACCGCTCCGTCAGTCTCGAAAGCAAAGGAGGAACGCCGTTCTTCAATTTTTTTTATTGACTCAATGACGCGTTCAATGCCCGCTACCCTGTCCAAGATGAACGGCGTGGGGAAATGCGTCCTCCCGAGCCATTCTATAAAATGCCCATGGCTCTTGAATTCAATCCCTTTCGCGCTCCCTAAGCCGTAACAGGCCATATGAAGTCTTCTTTTTTCCGTGATCGAAGAGTCAAGCTGCCTGACCGATCCTGCTGCCGCATTTCTGGGATTCGCGAAGAGCGGCTCCCCGTTTTGCTCCCGTTCTTTGTTCAGTTTTTCAAATTCATCGATGTCCATGTATACTTCACCCCGGATATCGATGATGTCGGGAACGCCCGCGGCTTCTATCCTGAGCGGAATCGCTTTAACGGTCATCAGGTTTGTCGTGACGTCTTCTCCTTCGAACCCGTCACCGCGCGTTGATGCCCGCACGAGTAGCCCCCGCTCGTAGGTCAGTTCCATGGCCAGCCCATCGTACTTCGGTTCAACGGTATATTCAATTTCCTCGTTGGACTTGAGAAATCGTTTTGCCCGCTGGTCAAATTCGCGCACTTCATCATGCGAAAAAGCGTTGTCGAGCGACAGCATGGGTTCGGCGTGTTTCACTTTTTCGAACTTGTCGAGCGGCGGCGCCCCCACCCGCCTGGTCGGGGAATCAGGAAGGACGTACTGGTACTGCTCTTCCATGCGCTTCAACGTGCGAAACAGTTGATCATATTCCGCGTCGGAGACAACCGGCGCGTCCAAAACGTGGTATCGGTAATTATGCCCGTTGATCTCCTTGACGAGTTTTTCAATTTGCTGCTTGATATCAGAAGGGATTTTTTCCATGACAGTTCATTGCAACCGGGGCCGGACTCAACCGCTCCTTTGGACAGCGCGCTACTCGCTGCTTTTTTCCTCCAGGTGGTAGTCCTTGATTTTCGTAAGGAGTGTTTTGTAGCTCACTTGAAGAATTTCCGCCGCGCGGGTTTTATTCCCGTTTGTCTGCCTGAGCACCTGCCTGATACGGCGGGATTCTGTGATACGGACCGCTGCTTCGGCAACCGCCTGCAGAGGACCGTCCATCGGCACGTTCTCGGCCAGCGTTTCGCGGATATTCGACTCGCTGATACCGAGGTCCTGGCTGCGAATCGTCCCTCCATCGGCGTGAATGACGGCCCGTTCCATCACATTCTCAAGTTCCCGCACGTTTCCTTTCCAGCGGTATTTCGTCAGAATATCCATGGCTTCATCAGAAACGGAAAGAGGTCCCTTCCGGACTTCCGCGGAGAATTTGTTCAGAAAATGCTGAGCGAGCATCTTGATGTCCTCACGCCGGTCCCGAAGAGGCGGAATGGTGATCGGAAATACATTCAAACGATAGTACAGATCATCACGAAAAAGCTTCTCTTCAACCGCTTTTTCGATGTTTTTATTCGTAGCCGCAATGATTCTCACATCGATCTTGATTGGCTTGTTACCTCCAACACGCTCAATCACCTGATCCTGCAGGACCCGCAGGACCTTCGCCTGAAGAGCAAGATCCATGTCTCCGATCTCGTCCAGAAATACCGTGCCCTTGTCCGCCAGCTCAAGCTTTCCGAGCTTGCGCGCATCAGCCCCCGTAAACGCACCGCGTTCATAACCGAACAATTCGCTTTCAAGCAGTTCCTTCGGGATGGCGGCCGAATTAATGGCAATAAACGGTCCATTCTTGCGCTGGCTCAGGCAATGCACAGCGCGAGCGAACAGTTCCTTTCCGGTCCCGCTCTCTCCATGCAACAATACGGTCGCATTGGTCGGAGCGACTTTTTGTATATTTGCGGTGATCTCCTGCATGTGCGCGCTTTTTCCGATAATCGTCGGAAACCCGATCCGGTCGGCGAATTCTTCCCGCAGAAGAATATTTTCCGTCGCCAGGCGGGAGGCATCCAACGCCCGCTTTATTAGCAGCAACAGATGGTCGGTATCAAAAGGCTTCGTCAGGAAATCATACGCTCCCTGCTTCACGGCCTTGACCGCGGTCTCGATGGTGCCGAAAGCGGTCATGACGATGACGGGCAGGAGCGGATGTTCATCTTTTGCTGCCTTGAGGACTTCAAAACCGTCCTTTTTCGGCAGTTTGATGTCAGTCAGCACCAGACCGACCCGCTCATTTGCCAGTTTCTTAATGCCTTCCGCGCCGTCCCTGGCGGCCACGACAAAATACCCCTCCGCCTCAAGCGTCTGCTTCAGCATGTCAAGCATGCTCTCTTTATCTTCTATAACGAGGATTGTATCCGCCATAACTACATTACCTTAAGGGAAGAATGACCCTGAATGCCGTCCCTTTTCCTTCGCTGCTTTCCACAGCGATCCGGCCGCCATGAGACAGAACGATCTTGTGTACAAGGGCAAGGCCGAGTCCGGTCCCTTTTTCCTTCGTTGTATAGAACGGAAGGAATATTTTCTTGATGTTTTCCGGGGGGATCCCTATGCCTGTATCGCGAATAGAAATTTTCAGTTCTCTTTTTTTTTCGACCTCAATCGTAAGCGTCCCGCCGTCCGGCATTGCCTCGATTGCGTTTTGAATCAGATTCGTAAACGCCTGCTTCATCAGCACTTCGTCAACACCTGTTTCCACATCATCCAGCTTCAAATCGGTCGTAATGCGGGAATCCGCGCCGGTCGCCTGCAGTGCGGCGGCAAGACAGTTTTCGAGCATTTCGCGAATATTGACTTTGACTCGGTTCAGGGAAGCCGGACGCGCGAACGTCAACAAGTCCCCGATGATCCGGTTCATGCCGCTCACTTCATTCGTAATGTCCCGAATAATGTTCTGGTGTTCCGGCCCCATCTTTTTTGACAGCAAATTCAGATACCCGCTGATCACCGCCATGGGGTTACGGAGTTCATGTGCGATGCCGGCCGACATCTCGCCGAGTGCGGTCAGCCGCTCCCTGAGTTCCATCTGTTCCTGAAGCTGCTTAACCTGGGTAAGGTCTGAAAAAGAGAAGATAACGCCGATTGCCTCTCCGCGCCGGTCCGTCAGCACGACGGTATTGTAGCCGAGCCAGCGTTTCCCTGAAGGGCAGTCGATCGGAGACTCCATTCTTGCGGACGGCAATCTGGTCTCAAGAGTGTCCTGGATTGTTTTGGATATCTCTCCGGTGAGGAACAAATCCCGGCACGTTGTGCCGATCACCTGCTCCCGCTTCACGCCGAGGACTTCTTCAGCTGCCCTGTTGATCGTGGTCAGAAGGCAGCTGCGGTCAAATGTCATTACCCCGCTCGTCACGCACTGGAGGATGTTCTCATTGTAGCTCTCCACGTTTTCTGCGCGCTGCTCCGCCAGCAGCTTGAGGCGCTCCAGCTCTTTTTCCTTTTCTTTGAGTTGTTTTGTCACTTCATGGAAAGCGCTGATGATGAAAGCAGTCTCGGTAGATTTCTCGCGGGTCTCTTTTTCAACACCAAAGCGGCGGCGGTACCGGCGTGCCAGGCTCCAGATGAGCAGTGCTCCCGAAAAAAGAATCAATGCTCCGAGAACCATTATGAGAATGCTATGACCGGTCATAGTCGGATCAGGCCGAGATACCATGAAATAATATCAGAACTGTAGAAAGCAGTCACCAGGGCGCCGAGCGCCAGAAAAGGCCCGAACGGAATCACTTTTTCCATGGTTTGGCGTTTCAGTGCTATGAGAAGAAGTCCTGCAACAGATCCGGTGAGAGCGCCGAGCATAATGGTAAGAATAGCCCCCTTCCATCCGAGGAAACTTCCTACCATGCCCATGAGTTTAACATCTCCTCCGCCCATGGCTTCTACATTGCGAAGTTTTTCCCAGAGCCATCCGATGGCAAAAAGAGGACCTCCTCCGAGCAGCAAACCGATAAGTGAATTCAGAAACCCTGTAAGGTACGGGCCCGCCTGCGGCAGAACGCGGTCCAGGTGGAACGGAAGAGGATCGCCAAGCGCCGACATGAAAAACGGTGCAAGAGTAAGCCCCACCAGCATGCCCGGCAGGGTAATGACATCGGGTATGATCTGATGGTCATAATCGATGAAGGTGATAACAAGCAGGGAAGAGCAGAAAAGCATGAGCAGAATCGCCTCTCCGCCGATTTGAAACTCACCGACCACCCAGACATACAGAAGTCCGTTCAGAAATTCAACAAGCGGGTAGCGCCACGATATAGGCTCTTTGCAGTACCGGCACTTGCCCCGAAGCAGAAGAAAGCTGAACAGGGGAATATTGTCATAAAACCGTATCGGGGACTTGCACCGGGGGCAGTGGGATGGCGGAGAAACAATTGAGCGGCCGCGCGGCAGGCGAAGGATGCAGACGTTCAGAAAACTCCCGATGATGAGACCGATAACAAAAACTGCAATGCTCATCATCATAAGGAGGAATCCTCCTTCTGTTTCCTGACCGGTGCGAGCGCTTCTTGTTCTATCCTGATCTCGTTGAGAAGCTCTTCAACTTCCTTCTTTTGCTCGATCAGCTCGCTCAGCGCGCTGGAAATGGTTTCATCGTTCAACAGTTGCTCGGTGGTCTTGGGAATGTCCCCCCCGTTTTTCAAATCAACCACTTTCTGGCCTATGACCTGGTATTGACGAGCAATGTCTTTCTGGATGTCGTTAATCTTGATCCGCAGGCGGACAATCGAAATTTCCGCCTTCACCCGTTCGGAAAAAACCGCGGCGAACGCGACGATTTTCTGCACGCCTTTCTGCATATTTACAACCGATTTTTCCCAGATTGTCATCTGACGACCTCGTGATTGTCTTTCCTTTGGAAAAAAAAGACAATATCCGCCGCACTACGTGCATACTGTATCAGAATACCGCGAAAATATCAACCTACGCCGGCCAGGCGAAGCTTTCCCTGCCACTTTCTGCGGAGTGTTTCCCGGAGCAGCGGATGCTGTGCAAGAACAGGATCACAGGTCGCCAGGTCGAACGCCTCTGCCCGGGCCTGTTCAAGCAGATCGGCGTCCCGGATGATGTTGGCGGCACGAAGGTCCGGAAGCCCCGATTGACGCGTTCCGAAAAACTCCCCGGGCCCCCGCATCCGCAGATCTTCTTCGGCTATTTTAAAACCGTCGTTTGTACGTATAAATGCATCCAGCCGTTCCCTCGCCTCTTCCGCAAACATTCTCGGTCCCATGAGCAGGCAATACGACTGATGCCCGCTTCTGCCGACGCGGCCCCGAAGCTGGTGCAGCTGAGCCAGGCCGAAGCGCTCGGGATGTTCGATCACCATCGCGGTGGCGTTCGGAACATCCACACCGACCTCGATGACCGTTGTCGAAACAAGAATATCCAGGGCGCCTGATGAGAACAGGGTCATGACCTTGTCTTTTTCATCAGACTTCATCCGGCCGTGGACCAGTCCCACTTTTCGCTGCGGGAAAATATCCTTTTGCAGATGCTCCGCCATTTCAGTTGCCGCTTTCAAATCACTTTTTTCGGTTTCTTCTACAAGAGGGTACACCACGTATGCCTGCCGCCCTTTTCTCAGTTCGTTTTCAATGAACTGGTATGCCTCCCTGCGGCGGCTTTCGAAATACAGTCTGGTTACAATAGGATTCCTGCCGGGAGGCAATTCATCGATCACGGACACATCAACGTCGCCATATACGGTAAGTGCCAGCGTTCGGGGAATCGGCGTAGCCGTCATGATAAGCACATCCGGTTCATATCCCTTGGAGGTGAGTGTTGAGCGCTGCATCACGCCAAAACGGTGCTGCTCATCAATAACGGCCAGGCCGAGGCGTTTGAATTTCACGTCTTCTTCAATAAGCGCATGGGTCCCGATTATAATATGGGCCGTTCCGGACGCAATTTCAGCAAGTAAAGCCTCTCGTTCCTTCTTCCTGATGCGGCCCGTAAGAGACCGGACGGCAATGCCGAGAGGGGCGGACAAGAAAGATATATTTCTATAATGCTGCTCCGCAAGAATTTCCGTCGGCGCCATAATGCATGCCTGATAATCGTTTTCGACAGCCATCAGCGCGGCAATCAGGGCGACAATGGTTTTGCCGCAGCCGACATCTCCCTGAACCAGCCTGTTCATCGGCTGTTCAGCAATCATGTCCCGCTTGATTTCGGCAATCACCCGTTCTTGCGCGTGCGTCAGGGTAAAAGGAAGTTTTTTTCGGAACGCCGATTCCAGCTTTCCGGCATCATGGAATGAAATTCCCTTTTTTTCTCGAGAGGAGCCCTGTTTTCTGAGCGCAAGACCCAGTTCCAGCAAAAAAAGCTCCTCATAACTCAGCCGTTGATGTGCAGGGCTCATACCGCGGTTCAGCATGGAGATGTCTTTTGTCAGTTCCGGAAAATGGACTTCGCGTAAAGCTTCGGCAATTCGAATGAATGAATGTTTTTTGATGATTTCTTCAGGAATAACGTCCGGTACAAAGGCCCCACAGGAATCAAGAACAGTTTTCAGAAGGCTGCGGACAACACGCACGGATAGTCCTGCAGTCGTACGGTAGATGGGAACAATTCTGCCGGTATGTAGGAGGGCGTCCGGTTCGTTTTCATCCATGATCTCATATTCAGGATTATCGATTTGTGCCAGACCGCCCCGGTAAGGATTGGACTTCACAATGCCGGAAAGGATCACGGTCTGGCCCGCTCGAAACACCTTTTGCATGAAAGGCTGGTTAAACCAGGAGCCAATCAGTATCCCGCTCTTGTCCGTAATAACCAGCTCGAAAATTTTGAGACGGCGTCGGCGCGTAGAAACAACTTCCGCAGAAACCACGCTTCCCGACACCGTTTCATAGCTGCCATAGGAAATTCTTCCAATTTTTTTTAAATTTCCCCGGTCTTCATAGCGCCAGGGAAGGTAAAAAAGCGCATCTTCCAGGGTATAAATGTCAAGTTTTTTGAGGAGTTCCGCCCGCTTGGGGCCTATGCCTTTGCAATATTGGATGGGAGCGTCCGGCCGCAGACGGGGGTGGCCTTCTGATTGCGCCGGCTCAGGAACGAGCTCCTGCCGGGAAACGCTTGGGCTGTCTTTAAGTGCGTTGATGTGCTGCTGCAAAGTTTCCAATAGAGACAGCGCACGAAGAATTCTCTCTTTTTTGTGCTCTGCCGGCAACGTGTCGAATCCGGAAAAAAGCGCCTCTATTTCACCGAGGCCGGCAAGGTCCTGTTTTATTCGCTTCAGTTCGGCAAACTGTATCCGCATGAACGCTTCAATGGCGCCAAGACTTTTGAGATGCAGAAAATCATCCTTGCGAGCGAAACTCAGCGGCTTTTTGATTCTTTCAAGAATAGTTTCGAATCCGCCCATACGATGGTAGTGTAGAGTATTTTGGCTGGTTTGTCGAGAAAAAGTACTGTTGAGGAAGTGCCGTGTGAGGTGCGCTTCGGCACTGTGGCGGGTTTAATCTTTATACCTGAACCTGATTACGACGGCAGAAAAAGCACTGCATACGGGGTGAACGAGTTCGATCCATCATCACAACAATAATTCTGAATCTGCATCAAACATTCGATTTGATGCTGTCTTCCTGGATCCCCAGTACCCTGTCGATAATATCGGCAAGCTCGGTATCGTAATCATGAGTCAGAGTGAACACCCTGCATTGCACCACGCGTGCAGGAATGTAATCGAAGAATTCCTTCAGCGGTTCTTTCTCCACCTTGTGGGTTGAAGGATTGAACACGTATATCTGGCGATCGCCCATCATCAGAGGATTGATCGGGCGCGGGTCCTGAGTGGCCATGTCAACCCTGAACTGGATGTTCTTTAGTTTAAGAGGCAGTGCTTTCAAGATCTTTTTCCGCAGTTCTGCCTCATCGATGATGGTTTTTCCTTTCTCGAATACGCGCATGGAGAGCGTAACGTCATACGCCATTTTCCATTTGACGTCCCTGGCAAGGATGCCGATCCATTCGCGCCCGAGCGACGCCAGTGCGCTGTTTTTGCTGCCTCCCCACTTCCGCACGGTTTCAAGCAATGACCAATCGGTCAGTTCGAGATACCCGGAAAGATTGTCCAGCGGATTGTAGGGAAAGAGGTGTTCCATCGTGTCTTTAAAAAGCTCTTTCAAGTGTTCATCGATGGCCCGCGTGGTGCGGTGATAATACACATTGGTATACATGTACAGCCGGGCGTTCAGGAACATATTCAACGCCGAAAGGCCTGCCTTATGGAGGGTCAATCCCTTATCGGTAAAAAAAGTATAATACAGCAGCCGGTCTATATCTATAGCGCCGGTCGAGACGCCGCACATATAGGCATCACGCAGCACATAGTCAAGATTGTCCACCGTATAAATGCCTGAGAGCATGGGCTGGAGAAATACCAGCCACCGGGGCTGCTTCGAATTTGCGGTTGTTCCTTTGCCGATGAGAAACGCGATATGCTCGGAATTCAGCTTCGGGTCGCTTTTTGCGAAATCTCCCGAAGGACTGCGGCGGATGGAGCGAATAATTTCCGTGAAATCCTTTTTTATAATATGCTGGCCCACTTTTTCATGTGTCAGCCCAAACTGGTCGAGATAGTTGTCATCAAAAAAATGTCCGAAAGGACCGTGTCCGATGTCGTGCAGCAATGCCGCGACCCGAAGAAGCTCCTCGATAAAATTCGCCGAAGGACAGTCCGGTACGAGCGCTTTCAGAGAGGGATACAGGTGACGGGCAAATCTGCCTGCCAAATGCATCGCGCCGAGTGAATGCTGAAACCTGCTGTGCTCCGCCGACGGATAAACCCAGCGGGCGCTCTGGAGCTGGTATATGCGGCGAAGCCGCTGCATCCACGGAGTGTCAAGCAGATTCTTTTCGGTAATATCATCCTCTCCCCGGGGAGTAGTGAATGAAATATACCCATGAACAGGATCGCCGAGAAGGGCCGTGCCTTCATACAATTCTTCGCCTTTTTTAATCTCACGCATAAAAATATTATACCGGGAAACGCCGGTGAGTCAACTTCATTTTGTCGGGTGCCACTGTACAATTTTATTGCTATAAATAACCATGCAAAAAGAAATAAAATTTAGTATAATGGCGCGCAGGAATACGGGGAGGAGCCGAGTGCAGACATTATTCACGTATCTTACGAGGCAGTCTGAATCCGTCAAGCTCATTATTACCATTATCGTGACCATTGCAGTAGGCATTATCGACTATCTCACCGGTATTGAACTTTCGGTCCACTTGCTGTATATTCTGCCGGTTTTTATAAGCACCTGGTTTCTCAGCACCGGAGCGGGGGTCGCCTTTTCCGTCGTCTGCACCGTAATCTGGGCGCTTTCTGACAATATTTTTTCCCGCAGCTATAACTCCCCTCTCATTCCCTACTGGAATTTTTGCATGTGCCTGGGATTTTTGCTCGTGACCAGCGCCTTGCTGGGACTCCTTAAAACATCCCTTGAACAGGAACGGCAAGTGGCAAGAACCGATTTTCTGACGGGAGCGGTAAGCAGAAGACACTTCCTCGAACTGGCAGAAGCTGAAATAAACAGAGCCCGCAGATATACCCATCCCTTTACCGCTGTTTATATTGATATCGATAATTTCAAGGCAGTCAACGACACATTCGGACATGATATCGGTGATGAACTGCTCATACATGTAGTGTCCATGATTAAAGACCAGATTCGGGCTTCAGATATTATTGCGCGGCTTGGCGGCGACGAATTCATGATTTTCTTCCCTGAAACCGGTTCGGAAACGGCAATGTCGGCTATTGATAAAGTGCGGAAAGTCCTTTTGCAGGCCATGATAAAAAACAACTGGCCCGTCACTTTCAGTTTCGGAATGGTAACGTTTACCACTCCCCCCTGGTCCGTTGACCATATGATCAAGCTTACCGACGATCTCATGTATGAAGGCAAAAAATCCGGCAAAGACACGATAAAACACGAAGTGTATCGCGGTTGAATATCAGGCGAGGCTGTTTGTCACGTCGTTTTTCGCTTACCACACTTTGTCTGTGGAAATATTTTTCCCGGATTCATAATATTATTCGGGTCAAGCGCATACTTGATTCTCTGCATGGCGTTTATCGTGGCCGTTCCGTACTCCATCGGCAAATAGGCAGCTTTTGAAATGCCGACGCCGTGCTCTCCGGTAATGCTCCCGCCAAAACGAAGCGTCGCTTCAAAAACTTCCTTCGCCGCTTCATGCGCTCTCGGCAGGTCCTCTTCGGCGGCCATGATATTCGTATGAATATTGCCATCTCCCGCGTGGCCGAAATTCACGATCAGAAATCCGTATCGTTGTGCGATGCCGTCTATTTCCCGTAAGATATCAGGAATTTTGCTGCGAGGCACAACAATATCCTCGTTCACTTTTTCGAGATTCAATGTCTTGAGCGCCGGGGAAAGGGCTCGCCGTGCCTTCCAAAGATGCTCCCGCTCCTCCTCGGACCGGGCCCTGTTTACACGGAGTGCGTTCAGGCCGGCCAGAATTTGCTCAATGCGGCCTGCCTCCCGCTCGGTCGTTTCCTCAGCCCCATCCACTTCGACAAGCAGCATGGCGGCCGCCCCTCCTGACACATCTTCGCCGAGGTGGGTTTCCACGGCCTTCAACGACGCTTGGTCGACAAATTCAAGGGCGCGCGGAATGATCCTGCTTTTCATGATCTCCAGGATGGCCCGTCCTGCCGTCTGAATGTCTGCAAAAAAAGCGGACAGCGTCTTGACGGTTTCCGGAAGCGGCAGGAGCTTAACGGTAATCAAGGTGACAACACCGAGCGTTCCTTCGGATCCGACGATGAGTTTTGTCAGATCGTAGCCCGCCACGCTCTTCATTGTCCGCGCTCCGGTGGTAATAATCTCCCCTGTCGGCAGAACAACTTCCAGGCCAAGCACATAGTCCTTGGTCACTCCATATTTAACTGCACGGAGCCCTCCTGCGCATTCCGCGACGTTCCCGCCGATGGTGCTTGTATCGTGGCTGGCCGGGTCCGGAGGATAAAAAAGCCCCCGCGATTCCACTTCGAGCTGCAACGTTCCCGTTATTACTCCCGGTTCCACCACGGCAATGAGGTTGTCCTCATCAATTTCTCTGATTCTGTTCATCCGCTCAAGTGATAAAACGATGCCTCCGCATACCGGCACTGCTCCGCCGGACATGCCTGTTCCTGCTCCGCGCGGGACCACGGGAATCCGCTGATGGTTGGCGAGGGAGAGAATGTCCGATACCTGACTTGCAGTCACAGGCAGAACCACTGCCCAAGGGAGCGATTCGTGGCGGGTGGCGTCACGCGCGTATGGCTCCAGCTCTGTGGATGCCGTGATAACGCCGGAAGGACCGACGATCTTTTTTAATTTATCGATAAAAGTTTTTTTAAGCATATACTCGATAATCAATGTCCGGGAAAATATTGTCCAAAAGTTCTATGCCGTCAAGCCAGTCCTGGTCGACGTGTCCCTCCCGGATATCATAATACAGTCTGGTGAAGCGGAGGATGTGTTCCTTCGTTCTGCGCACCGCATAATCGACATGGCTGCCAGTCTTCAAAATAAAAGCCCAGTCAGAGCTTTGCGCGAGAAGCACCTCCCGCGCCGCCTGGTTCAACGCCCGCTTCTGCAAGCCTTCGCTTTGAGAAAAAATCCTCGCCAGTTCCACCATCCGCTCAGCCGCTTTATGAAGATGCCGGTATATCCAGTCATTTGATCCGTCAAGCCATACTTCGGCATATCCCTTGTATCCCCAACTCGACAGGGACGGGGCTGCAACCTGACATTTCGGGTTTTCCTGCAGATACTCGGATGGAGTAATCAACCGTACGGTTTTTTGATCGAATACAGTTTTCCGGATCAGGTAATCAATCCAGTTGGGACCTTCGAACCACCAATGCCCGAACAGCTCGGAATCATACGGGGCAACAATAATGGGCTTTCGTCCCTGGAAGAGACCGGCCAGCCACTCCACTTGTTTTTCCCTGTTGAACAGAAAATTGCCGGCATGCTCCGCGGCCCTCTGCAGCGCCCAGTGGCGGATATAGGGGTCTTTTTGGTCCGACTCACCTGTAATTTTGTAATACTTGACGCCGAGATTGACGCGGATGCCGTCAGGATGAAGATACGGCTTAACATATTCATGATCCAGATCAAACCCCGCATCCCGGTAAAAGTCTCGATAATTATAATCTCCGGGATACCCCTCTATGGAACTCCAGACTTGCTTGGATGATTCAATATCCCTGCCGAAAGCCGCCACACCGGAAGGGCAATAAACAGGCGCATAGACACCGTACTTTGGACGCGGCAATGCATTGGAAATGCCGTGTGAGTCCGTAAAGAAATATCGTATGCCTGCATCCTTCAGAATTTCGTCAAGTCCCTCGTAATACCCGCATTCCGGCAGCCAGATGCCCCTGGGTGCCCGGCCGAAGTGTGTTTTATAATGCTCCACGGCAATCATAATCTGCGCCCGTACTGCCTGTGGGTTCTGCATCAGCGGCAGAAAGGCATGCGTGGCAGCGCAGGTAATAATTTCCAACCTGCCGAGGTCCTGGAATTTGCGAAATGCCTGTATAAGATTGCATCCGTATTTTTCTTCAAATACGGAGCGGGCGTTTTTGAACATGTCTTCGTACATCCGGGCAAGCGGGTTGAATTCCGGCTGATCGGAAGTCCGGTCAATTTCTTTTCCGGCAAGCTCAATGAGCCTGTTAATATGCCGAATATACCGTTGCTGAAGCAGCGGGTCGACAAGCATCGAAACAAGCGTGGGCGAAAGGCTCATCGTGATCCGGAAATCAACATTGTCATCCACCAGCCCGTCAAAAACATTGATTAGTGGTATATACGTTTCCGTTATCGCTTCGTACAACCAGTCCTCTTCCAGAAACCGGTCGTGTTCCGGGTGTCTTACATAGGGTAAATGGCTGTGCAGCACCAAAGCCAGATAACCTTTTTCCATTCTTCCTCCGAGGAGAGCTGTGCAGAGCGCAGGTCGCAGGTGCGACCGTACGCAGGCGAAATTCTAGAGACCAAAAGAAAAGTCCATCCGCTTTGGATGGACTTTACAATAAAAATCACTTCAGTACAAGAGTATTTCAACTGCTCAGGTACAAGCAAAAAACACGCCGCCGCCTTACCTCCGTCTTGCCCGCTGGCGGGAAAACATGCCTGGCGAGGTAATCCCTTGCAGGCGTCTGCGTTTCAGTATCTCCTGACTCTGAGGAGACGACAATCCGGTCGGGCCACCATAAAGCTGCAGAAACTCCTCATCCAGAAGCATCCATTCGTCATCCAGAATATCCGACACCCCATCACGAGGCATGGTAATGTAATTCGACCGGACCAGGGTTAAGAACTTCCCTTCGGGTGAAAGCAGTCCCAAATCAGCGCAGAAGGAGTGGGACGGCCTTCCAAAATCAAAATACCAGCTGCCGGTTTGTTCCGAAACCTCCTGATCGTAATACCCGATGGCATTCCTGCCATCAAACTGGACACCGGTTATGTCATAAACCCGGATGCAGAGTCTGCTGTCCCATCCGAACCAATTCCGCTCCTTCGCAACCCGTCCCGGCGCCACTTCCCAGTATGCAAACGCTATAAACGGATCTCTCGACAAAAGAGTGATCTTTTCTTCTCCATATGACAGGGGAAGGTCTCCGTGTGCCTCAACCATCGGCTGCAACGCAGGGCCGGTATAATACTTGGCCTCAGCCACCCGTTCCTGTGCTATAAATGGCTCCTCCGACTTCGGAGGAATTTTCCATTCAAGATTCGGCATGTCGGTTTTCCGAGTTTTTTCTACCGGTTCTTTTTTTATAGATTCAGCCTTCTGCACCCTGAAGTCTTCCGGAGCTTTATCCGATTTGCTCCCGATTTTCCTCGCTGCAAGCGAAATCTGCTGAACGTTTCTTTCCATTGCCGGTTTTTTGATGTCTATTTCTTTTTTCAGAAGTGCAATAATGTCCGCCTTTTTTGCTTTTGCTGGCAGAGAAACACTCCTCTCTTTAGCCAGGGCTTTGAGTTTCGCTACGGTCATAGCAGTCAGATCTGTTTTTTTCATCTCAAACCCCCTTTCGTGTAGCTAAAGTCCGTTTACGAATAAACTATAGCATAAAACGCACTATTGTCAAACCGCACACGCGCAAACCGAATGAACAGGATAGTGCGGTGGAAAAAATGGTACTTACGATACTCTTTTGTGTTCGAGATGAGAATTGTGCTAATATAAGGACATGCACGAAGGCGATCCCACCATACTGCGAGAACTTATTCTGCTGCTTGCGGTCTCGCTGCCAATAACCTATCTCTTCCACCGGGCAAAACTTCCCGCACTCGTCGGTTTCTTAATTACCGGCGCGCTGATCGGCCCCTATGGAGCGGCAATCATCACCGAAACCAGCGTGGTGGAGCGGCTCGCCGATATTGGTGTAGTGCTGCTCCTTTTTTCAGTCGGACTGGAATTTTCCATCGCGGATATTCTGAAATCGAGCCGTTCTTTCCTGATCGGCGGCGGCATGCAGGTGGCCTTGACCATTGCCGCAATTACAGGAATAGCACTCCTGTTCAATTTTCCGCTTCCGCAATCCATTTTTTTCGGATTCCTCGCGGCCCTCAGCAGCACGGCCATCGTGCTTAAAATGTACACTGACCGTAATGAACTGGACACCGCGCATGGCAGAATCGTCACCGGAATTCTTCTGTTTCAGGATATCGCCGTAGTTCCCATGATGTTGCTGCTGCCCGTACTGATCAATGCGAGCAGCGGCGGCATGATAACCCCTTTGTCGGTTCTGACGTCGCTGAGCAAGGCCGCCCTGGGGCTGATCGTCATTTATTTTGCCGCCAGACAGATCGTTCCCTTTCTCCTTTATCAGGTCATCAGGCTCAGAAATCGTGAAATCTTTTTCCTTCTGATCGTTCTACTCTGTCTCGGCACGGCATGGATCACCTACAATCTCGGTCTTTCGCTCGCTTTGGGAGCATTTCTCGCAGGTCTCATCATTTCCGAGTCTGAATACAGCCATCACATCGTGGCCCAGATCATCCCGTTTCGAGACTATTTTACGAGCATTTTCTTTATCTCGGTCGGCATGCTTCTGCATACTTCCTATTTTCAGCTTCACTGGCCGGTTCTTCTGCTCATCGCTATCTTCCTTATTGTGCTGAAAACCATCCTCGTAATTCTTACCACGGCCGCGCTGCGGTATCCGCTCCGCACCTCTCTCCTGACAGGTCTCGGCCTTGCTCAGATCGGAGAGTTTTCCTTTCTTCTTGCGCAACAGGGCACTACCAGCGGTCTTATGGGTCCGGACATGTTTCAAATGTTCGTCAACGCCTCCATTCTCAGCATGCTAGCCGCTCCTTTCCTTATCCAGCTGTCACCCTGGATCGCGGCCCGCATCACCGAGATTGCACCAGAACACGAGGAAAAAGACAAGGGGTGTTCGCTGACCGGCCACACAATTATCGCCGGGTACGGTTTGAACGGCAGAAACCTTGCCAAGACACTCAAATCAACAAAAATTCCCTACGTCGTATTGGAAGTGAACGCTGATGTTATCAGAAAAGCGCGGGAAGAAGGCGAACCGCTTATCTATGGCGATATTACTAAGCATGATGTACTGCAACGCGCCGGCATCGAATGCGCAAAAATAATCGTATTTGCAATTTCCGACCACGCGGCGACACGAATTGCACTGAGGCTTGCGCGGCAGCTTAACCCCTCGATTTTCATTCTCATTCGCACACGGTATGCAGCAGACGTGGATGAACTCTATAAACTCGGCGCAAACCAGGTCATACCGGAAGAGTTCGAAACTTCCATAGAAATTTTTTCACGCGTGCTCCACGAATATCACATACCGGCAAATGTCATTGCCAACCAAATCCAGCTGGTACGATTCAGCGGATACAAAATGCTGCGGGGGATTTCACTGGACCAGGAGAACCTCGGACGCATCGCCGCCCTGTTCGCCGGGACCACGGTAGACAATATTCAGATTGAACAGGCTTCCTCCGCTTCCGGCAAATCTCTTCGGGAACTCGATATCCGAAAACATACAGGTGCAACGGTTGTGGCCGTCGCAAGAAACGGCGAAGCAATCACGAACCCCGAACCGGGTTTTATATTACTCAGCGGCGATATTGTGGTGCTTCTTGGTGCGCATGCTGATTTGGACAAAGCAACAAACCTTCTTGTCAAGGGCGGCAACTAATCCAGCAACGGTCCGAACAGGCAGACGGAATGCATCATAATCTTGTTTTCAACACGGTCGATATCAGGTATAATACGATTTCTTTAAGATCGATTTTTTGGTTGCTCGTCGCTGCAGCTCTGAGATTAAGATATGGGAGAGGTTACGGTGCTGGTGCCCGTCCCGGACTTCAAATCCGCTGTTTCCCGGCTTCGGTCGGGAAAGGTGAGTTCGATTCTCATGCTCTCCCGCCATAAAACTTAATAAAATCAATCATATTATACTTGAAAAGTGTAACCGTGGACGTACCGTATGGAATTATTCAATCTTCCTTACCGTCCAGAAGTCTTCAGCGTAGTTATTATTTTCTATAAACTCATACGGCATCCAGAAGTACCCACCTTGTCCCCAATCTTCTCCCCATGAGTTACGGATAAGGAACATTCCTTTAATATCGTCGTAACCTACGGCTAGAACAGCGTGACCGCCTAACATGGATTCGCTTCTTTCCGGCATAGGCATAATACCAGTCTGAGAAACTTCGTTAGACTCGAAAGAATCAAATACAGAAAAACCGAATACAAACGGGTATCCGTCAGCTAAACAGTATTTCATGTTATAAAGTGATTCTTGATCGGTGTCTATTCTATGGTAAGAAATTACGTGATATTTCTCTCCTTCTTGATAAGCTTCTTGAGAAGGTTCCACGGCGAATTGGTCTATATCATAAGGCCAAGTTTTTTCAAGGCAAGCACCGTACTGAGCTATAACTTTCATTCCGGTTCTTATTTGTGCGCCGGAGTCCTCGTCTATGTTACCTTCCTTCTTCCGCTCGTTGTAATAAATAAAGAGCCTTGAAAAGTCCACGGATTTACCCAAGACACGCTTTTCAAGAAACTCCATTGCACTACCGATCGCGTTCGCCGTACAGCTTCCCAGGTCTCCTTGATTTTCAATCTGAGTACAGAATTTTCTTAGGTCAACTCTTGTAGGAAGGACTTTAGGTTCTTTACGAATAGCCTTAAATTTCTTATCCCGGAAATCGGGTATGTCTCTTTTCCATCCGTACTTTCTCATTCTTTTACCTCACAAGGAAACTGCTGGCAGCTCATCCTAGCTTTTACTTGGATATTCCAATCAAAGTAAACTTTCTTAGGTGGGTCTGCGAAGTGTAAATTTAGTACAAATATTACGGAGAATGCCAACGTCATAATTAATTGGTTCCCATTGAAATTCTTCCCACAATACTGAAGGTGAAATTCTTGTTATGTTCCACTTCTTAAAAATAGGTTCCCCTGCATACCTGTCCGTGTGCTTATAAATATCAGCGACGTAAGCAGAGCAGAACCTTGCTCCGGGCCAATGTAAAGGTACGGGCCAGCGTCTAATAAAAGGGAAAATACCTTCAAGTGGTGTCAGAATATCCACCAGTTTTCCAAAAATTCCTGAATAGTCGTAAGGATTACCCAGGAGTGATACGCCGTACTTAAAACCTTGCTGGATCGCTGTCATGTCCACGCCGTTAGGTGTACGACGTATCACTAAACAATGTTTATTATCGAAAAATTTACTTAGGTTAGATGGTACAATACCTTCTACTGTAGCCTCCAATCCCTTGCCTTCACCAACCACGTAAACAACGTGCCCCGGTTCCTTACCGTCTATCCCAACCAACTTACCAAAGCCTGTAGACTCTTCCATGCTCTCAAAAAATGAAATCCCATCTGAGAGCATAGAATCATCCGTGTGCATAAATAGAGCATCACCCGCTATGTAGTCAACTCCATACGTAGGTTGTTTGGATAACAATTTATACTCCTGTTACGTCAGAATCTTTTGCGAAAAGCAACCCAAAAGAAGTAAGGATTGCTATAATATTTGCCAAAGTATCACTAGTAAAATGAGTGATATCAAGTACCTGAGTAGCAGCCAAAACAGCACCCACTACACCAACAACCGTCGTTTTCCAGTTTTTAATTATTAATGACCACATATTTCCTCCTAGACCGCCGTCCCACCGGCAGCGTTATTTACTATGATCGCCAAAGCGCGAAGCTCAGTCAGTTTTGCAAGCTCATCCGTTACGCCGTCAGTATTGAAAATCTCAAGAATCTTGTCCTGATACGCAAACAGCAAAGCCGTAATAGCCGCTTGTTCTGCAAGCGTAAGTCCGGAAGTCTTGATATAAGACTCAACCAACGTGACTAGCGTAGTCGTATCAGGAATAAGTTTTCCGTCAATACCGTCAACAACCTTCTGTGAAATTTCCTGTACTGGTTCTGCGTATTCAGGATGAAGAACCAAAGCCGTCTTAATTGCTACTTTCATCAATTCCTGTACTTTCGGCATATTCAGAACATCGGTAATATGCAAATACTCCAAAATCTTGTTAAACAAATCAATGATAATCCCTAGAACCTTGCTCATACTCCATTCCTCCGTATAGTTAAATTAAATTCTTTTACTCCACTCAATCGGTGCATCAACAATCTAAAAGCTTTTTCTGAATTACTTATTGATTTATCACCTCCAAATTCTGTCCCGACCAAAATACAACCCAACGTGTCTTTAGGATAATTTCCTATATGTATCTGTACATCTGTCCTATCTGGTACGTCCTGTAATTCATAACAGATACCGTGTTTAGGAGAATTTACTAACTTGCCTTTATAAGTACCTTCAGGAATGCAGGAGATGTTTTCTTTATTGTCTTTCCAAGGAAGCTCTAGAGTAACAAGAAAAGGCACCACATCAGCAAGCACTCCAAAAGTACAATCATTCGCATACCAACGAGTGAGAATCATTTCCCAAATAATCCCTTTACCCAGGTTGCCGCGCCCCATACTATCAAAGTAAGAACGGCTACAATTATTGAACCAACAGCGGTCTTTGTCGCGGTTGAAGTAATTCTGTCTCTGGTAATTCTCAAATCCTTAATGAAGCAATGATCCTGATAATGCTGTTCTCTTTCTACATAGAAAGACTTCATTTCATTTCTCATTACTTCTTGAATTGCCAATTGCAGTTCTTCTTTGGTCATGGTTAATCCTTCTTGGTGGTTAATTGCGGGCAGTAGCATGGATTAAACCATGTAAGATTTATTCCATTCCAGTAGCAATATCCGCATATACAGTGATAATGATTAAGTCCGGCCTGTTGCTCAAGTTCACGATTACACTTAGGGCAGTTCATTTAAAATCAATACCTACCGACTTGGCTTTTTCAATATATTCTTTGGTAGTCTCGAAACAATGCTCATCATATTCTATGGAATCTGCCGATACAGATTCAGCGTTCTTTAAGGCCATGCCTTCAGCTTCTTCTAGCGTCTTTCCTATTCCCACGGCAGAACCTACTATATCCCACCCTTCCTGTGGTATGTATTTCCATGAATTATTTATCCGACAAAGATTCTGAAATTTAAGATACGGATATGCGCTTTCAGGAAATTCTATAACAGTAGGTTCCTTTTCTGCCCAAGTAGAAGTCAGGTTTATTTCGCATACATAAGGCGCTACCCATTCAAGATTGATTTTCTTTCCTGTAGCTATGGCGTAAACGGCCTGATTGAAATTCTTACAGTTTACCGTTATAGAAGCAGACGGAGGCATACCAGCCCTCATCGTAGCGTCATTCCAGTAAGGTTTTTTGTCTTTAGCGGTTCTTACTTCAGTTGAAAACATTCCGCGAGGCTTAGTCTTTTTGTAAAAAGGAATGGACTTTAACAAGACTTCCCTGATTGGCTTTGGCAGGTTGTTTGTTTTCTCAACTTTCGCCGTATATGACTTCCCTTTTTTCTCAAATCCCCAAAGGCAGGTATCGAAATAACCTTGATCCGAAATAAAATGATCCGATCCTGCCTCTTCAGCTTCTATGGTTTCTTCTATAACACCCTCTATCCGAGAAGCGTAAGCCCCTGCTTTATAGTAAAGATAGTTAAGTCGGCTTTCCGACTGAGTGTAATTTACATGCTGAAAAGTTTCTGTTAGTCCTCGAAATCTTGAAATCTTCACAAATCTCTTTTCGTTTTTTCTTAAAAACTCATCGAGTGCATCTAAACCGTAAAAAGGTTCATAGGGAATTACCGGAAGATTCATTTTCTTTAATTCTTCCTTAAACCGTATACGGTCTACTTCTAGGATTTCAGAATTACCCATTGAGAATACGTTGTATCCTTGGTTTCGGAGTTCTATAGCCATATCTCCGTCACCTACATCAAAAAAGCATATCAAGTCTCTCTTAGGGTCTAATTCTTTCTTGGCTGACCAGAAATCATAGATATTATTTACTCCTGGTAGACCTTCCCCGATCATGGCCTTGTCAACTCTCGGTAATGAACCTTTGTATGGAGTGTAATAATTTACCTGCTTAAAATCTTCAGCAAGCTTTTGAGCGATAAAAGAAAACGGCCCATTGTCCCACATTAATACATTGATATTAGAAAGCTTCATATTATTGATTGTTCCCCATTACTTCATTGAGACCAGTCCCAAGTGCCCTGGGAGCAATTTGGATTGATTTGTCTAAAAGCTTTTGCATACCTGGGCTGTCAACTTCCATTTTGGAGGCTGACATGGCTATCTGCTTACCGGCCTTCGTAGTGGTTAAGAATTTAGCTAACAATGCAGAGGAAACTATTGTGCCGGCGGTAGTGGCCGTTTCCATTGGGTGCGTCATCATGCCAGCTGCGGATGCCACCATTCCTCCCTGTAGCGTTAATTCCGCTGCCCTTGCTCCGGTTGGCGGATTTTCCTTAAACTGACCTGCGCGTTTTACTCTCTCCATAAGCGATGCAATTCCAGTTAAATGGCTTACCTCTTCATCAGAGAAAAGTCGGTTCTTCTTTTTAACATTTTCTTCATAAATCATGTTTTTTAGAGAGGTAGCAAATTTCTGAGGACTAAACAAACCCATTTCACCAGCCCCCTTTACGCCACTGGCCTTATCGTATGCCTCCTGCACCTTTTCATACTTTACGTTGTATCGTTTATATGATTCATTAGCTACTTTCAGCTTATCGCTTATGTTGGATAGTGATTTTTCACTTAACTTGTCTATATCCGAATCAACCGCGTGTTTGAGACTCCCCAGGACACCAACGGCCTCAATATTTCCTTGAGCGCGGGCGGTTTCTTTGGCTACCCCTAGACCTTTTCGGAGCGTCCACAGATCATCAAAAGTAATATTTCCTATTTCCTTTGGAGGCTGTTTAAATTTGCTCGTATCATAGAGCAGATTTTTAACGATTGACTTCGTTTTCGTATCCTGCATTGACTCGAAAATAGAGGGGTATCGTTCTACTAATTCCTTTGCAGCTTTATGGGTGTCCTGCGCTTTCGTGGTTACATTAATTCTCTCTGCTTCTTTCTGAACACCATGATAAAGACTGTCAACAAATTCTTTATTTCCCCAAAAGTTTGGTTTGCTAGGATTGGCAATATACTGACCTAACGTATGTTTGGCTGACTCGTCTGCGGCCTTATATTGCGTCTCCCTGAATTTACTAATCCCCAAAGACCCTGGCAACTTCTCTAAAGTTGTTTCAAGCCGCTGAAGATTTGGGGCGTTTAGTTCTTCGCCAAGAGTCAAGGGTATGCCTTCTTTATCTGCCAGATTTCCAATGGCTGATTTTGTAGCCGGTTTAGAAATAGCATTTACGGTTTTACCCAAACCGGACAATGCCAACGATCCCCCAGAACCTAAGGCGCCACCTAGGGCAGCATTTAAAGCCCTGTTATCTCCTTCTCCGGTAAATCTGCTTGCCCCCAATGCCGCCTGAGAAACTCCCGCTGTCAATGCTCTTTTGGCGACTCCACCCGCAATACCACCAGGCACTAATGCCGTAGGAAGTGTTTCCCCTAAAAACTCACCGGCACTTGCAGCCATGCTGTTAGCTTTTAAGGGTTTCATCATGCTTCTAGCTTCTTCACCCTCGCTAGTAATTCGCTTTACCGTTTCTGGATTAACCAAGCCAAGCTTTTCTCCTAATATGGACCCGGTTTGTTCAATACCCTTCCCGAAATCATAGAGGCCAGCACCAACTCCTGTCAGAAACTTTTCCGTACCGGACATTTTCTGTATTTCCGGTTCCATCACATCATCTCTGGTTACTTTTTTTGCGTTTGGTTTTCTGGTTCTAGAAGAAAATATCTCTTTCATCTCATCATCAGTAGGAGGACGATCTGCGCTAATAGTCAAGCTTTCGCCTTCAGGACTTGTGATCTTATACTTAGGCATTTACTTACTCCACCACTTGATATGAGTATCCGGTAGCAGTTGCGCTCGTATTCCCTTTTTTCATTCTTTGTTTCGTGCTTTCAATTTCCTTGTCTGCGCTCTTAATTCTCATGCTTGCCATTTGCTTTGTTTCATCAAGAATCTTGACAAGTTCTTTTAATGAAAGGTTTGGATCGTGTATTTTGTTCCACCGATCCTGAGCTCCGACCGAAAGTTCTGCAATAGATGCCTGTGATCCCGTGGAAAGCTTCGCAATTTCGTTTGAAATTTCTGTCAAGTAAGCTTCAATAACCCGCTCTTGACCGCTACCCGCAGCCCTTACCTTCAGTTCTCTTAACGGCTTATCGAGTCCTCGAATACCTATTCTCTGGATGTCTTTGTATATCTCGTTGACCCTATCAATCTGCTGATTCAGATTATTAACAAAGCCACCCATCATGCCGCGTGATCTTTCCTGATTTGCAAGAGACTTTGATAATGCCTTGAATGTTTCCGCGTCTGTTTTGGCTTCAGCTCCCGAAATGCCCTGGTTCTTAGCCCAATCAGCATATTCCTGTGAAAATTGCGTTCTACTGTCCTTATCTCCCCACGCAAAAGGCGGTAGTTCTCCAGTTTCTTTTCTATTCTTAAACCACCATTCTTTTTGGTATTTAGACCATTGACCAAACGGGGTGTGACCTTGGTTCTTCGCATCAGCCGTTGCTTTTGCTTGCTTTACTTTTTCATCTTGTTTTCTCTGTAGTATGTTATTTGCCAACTTTTTTACTTCAGGGTCTACGTCACCGCTCTCTGCCAAAGCGTATAACTGATTATCCGTAATATTCTTATCACCTAACATCATAAGCCCCTGTTGCTTTTTAAGCTGTCTATACATCATGTCTGCCTGTTGACGATTTTGTAAAAGCGGGGCCATTTCTTTTTGTGTTTTTTGTATGTCTTCTTGAAGTTTTTGAATCTTTTCATTGTCCGGGCCAGGTTTTAAATCCTTTAGCTTATCCTGTAGTCCTTGTAGTTTTTCATTATAATTTCTTGTCTGCTCTACCATGCCATCTTTGAATTTGCTAACTACCGTCATTGCTTCTTGTGGTTTCTCTGAATAATATTTAAGTGTTTCTTGCATTTCTCGCGGTGTAATTTCCGTCTTGTCTTTATCCCAACCCGCAATTGACGAATAATGCTGCATAAAGTCTTTAATGAGGGGATGGGATTCCATTACCTTCTCGATAGGCATAGATTTATCGAGCTTCTGTTGGCGCTCCTTTTCTCTCTCTGCATCCATAAGAGTATTGTCAGTAATGGCCTTACTTACTTTAGCCTGATCCTGTAAAATACTTGTTTGGGCTTCTAATGCAGGTCTGTTGCGTTCATCCCTTGCCATTTGCAAGAGATTACCCATAGTAGAATTTAATCCAGAACCTACGCCACTCGCGATGTCAAGTGCTTGAGCCATGATTTCCTCCGGTATTTAACTATATAAACAGCCTTGCAAATAGGACAGCCTACAAACAGAATAAACGAACCTAAACGGCTTCCCTTGATATTAGGATTTACCCTCGAAGCCATCTCGTATGCAAAAGCTCTGATAAAAGGAGCTATACACTTGGTAAATAATTTACTTCTTTGCATGATCCTTACTAAAGGATCGGCTAATAGTCTGTATCCCCAATAGACTTCCGTAGTAAGACGCGGTTTGATATATTCCCATTCCTGGTCTACTATTTCTTTTTCAAGTAATCCCTGTCTTACGAGTTCTGAGCAAAGAACCCAAGCGGCAACACCCACAACTATATCCGCAAGCCATTCCCAAGCCGCTGTAGCAGCTCCGGCTACGGCTTCTCCTGCTGTGGATATGCCACTACCGATAGCAGACCACATACCAGTTCCAGCGGTAACGTCTGTGGCAATGCCTAATGAAGTGTAGGTTGTTGGCAAAGCTGTGCTTATCGGTGTACTCAACGCCCCCTCAACTCCGTAACTTGCCAAGGTCGGCAATGCCTCTGTAGCAGCTAAACCCGCACCCGTTGCACCTGTCGCATATAAAGAACCAGTGGCTAATGATGGGGTTTGCAAAGTCGTTGCTGTTCCAAGCGCGGTTTCAGTACCAGTTGCGCTCAATGTCTCTGGTGTAGTAGCTCCCCAAAGTCCAGCCTGTTTGCCAAGGTTATACGTCATTAAACCCTGTATTGGTGCCGACACAGCACTACTTACCGCTTGCTGGTTACTTTCACGTTCTTTTAGGTCTAATTGCCTTTTAGTAGCCGACTCTTGAAGATTCTGTTGCCTGACAGCTAAGTCGTACTTTCGCTGGCTGTCCTCTTCCTGAGACTGGGCTTGATAATTAGCAGCCACAACTCCCGTAAGAGCTTGCGGGGAAAGCCCCTGAGTCTGTCCCAAAGCCTTCTGCTGGGACTGCGTTCTCATTAAGTCCTTGCTCCAATAATATGGGTCTGTATAATTAACCATTACTCCCCTCCCACTAAGTCTTCTCTGATCTGTTTATAGAATATTCCTATACCTATCGGTTCTAAGCAAATATCCTCATTATTCGTAGTCATGGAAAGCCTGAAACTGTGAAAAATACTCGGTTCTCCTGCTATTGACTCAACATGACTGGTAAGTCTTTTCGTACTTGAAACTACCGGATATGTTAAAGTTTTAGATAAAGCGGTATCGGTATAATATTTCAGTTCCAATGTATTCGTAGTAGTGGTTAAGGTCTTTACGATTGGCTTAATTTTTCTTATTCCTGTTTCAATCATCCACCCGCCAAGCGGTATATCTCCGGTATGAATAATTGTCGTAATAGAATTTCCATCAAACGTCTGCCCGTTTTCAAGCCGTTCTATATATCCATCAGTAGTAGCGGCATAAACGTATCGATTTCCATAATTATCAACCACGCTTGTACCTAACTGGATTCTCTTCCCTGTGCCACGGTCTATCTTGAACCATTTCTTCCTAATTACATCAAAAACGTATTCCTTATTTAAGGTAGTATTTCCTTGAGAAGCCCACAACCAATGCCATTCGTGATTTTCTACGTCATAAAAAGACTCTGAATAAGAAGCCATTGAAGGTTCTATGGCGTAAGAATTTTTCTGGTCGAAAACATCTTTAATATCTTCGTGAATAGGATAGACCGTTGACCCGTCCCACAAGGCTATAGCCCCGGAAGACTGCCAAAGAATAATATTTCTCGTGACGTTCGTTCCTGAAGCTTGAAAACCTATATCGCAAGCCGTTAAAGTATTCGGAGCCTCCACACCGTACATACTGGCTATTTTGTAGACGGCGTATGTATCCGGACTCGTCCCGTCAACTATATAAACCGAATCGGTTTTCCCTACGAAGAGGTTCTCAAAGAAGTTATTAGAGAATCTTGAAAAGAACGGCATAGCAGATACAATTTCTTTTTCATCTCCAAATAACAACTGTGTTGAATCTGTACCATTAAAGACGCAATTGGTATTTGACGCACCTATAAGAATTGAGTTTTTATATCCATTCTGATCATTACAAAGAACAAGCCTGTTTTGGAACATGGTTGCAAACTTGTAGTTATTAAGATCGTATTGAGATTCCGGTATTCCTGCAACAGCATCGATGGCTACAATCGCACCAGCATTAGTACAGACTGAATTAAAATGTACCCGGTAGTAATAATACAAATACGGATTATTAATAGAAGTCTTGAACTCATCGGATGAATCTGGTGGTTCCCATACTACAGCACCGCTTTTTGCTAACGATGATGCTCCATCCGTAGTATGGTCGGTTACTGTTAAAACAGACCATGCAGAACCGTTCCAATACGAAACGGTCATAATATTTGTTGCCTGGTTATTAAACGTAGAACCAATATCAAAAAGCAACCCCTGCATACGTTCTGCGAATCCGATAAACAAGTCACCCGACGAACCGTATATATTGGAATACGTCGTATTATCATACGTAGTGGGGGCACCATACGGATTTGCTACGTAATCTTTCTTTAATACTCTCGCGGTATGATCTGAATAGCTCGTATAGGAAAGAGTAGAAGAGGTTGTAAGGGTAATTTGATTTATTCTTGTAGCCGCATCGATCCCGTTAAAATTAAACCAATACCAATACAGAAGCACTCCGTTAAAATACCTTACCGCAGCCGCACCGTTAGTATCCGAAAACGAAATCGTTCCGTTTTTTGCAAGCGTAACTCCTCCGGACGCTGTACCGTCACTTAAACCAGAAACAGAAGTCCAGTTATACCCATTCCAGTAACTAACAGTCACACTTACAGTAAGCGTATTATTTGTGTACACATCAAAAAAAGCACCTGTAAGCGGGAATTGACTGCCTATAATTGTATAATGATCCGCAGGGGCTATTTCTGAAGAAGAACCACCGCTTTCAGCGTATAAAATATTACTTGTATAATCCGTAATCGTAGACGGCGTAGTCGTTGTATCGGTATCTGTAATTAAATACTGCCCCGGAGGAAAACTAGACGACGTATAAGACGAACCTGAAGTATTTCCTACTTGGTATGAAGTCGGCTGTAAAGGAACTCCGTCCCATTGATTTGTAATGGATTGAGGAGGTGCAACAACCGTGCATCTATAGACGCTTGTAGTCGCATCCACTCCGTTAAAATCGAATAAATAGTAATAAAGCAGAACATTCTGGAAAAATCTTATACTTGTAGAACCAACGGTACTCGTAAATAAAATCATACCTGTCTGCGCTAAAGTCTTGCCGCTTGAAGCCGTGCCGTCCGATAGGCTTGCTACAGCAGTCCAGGCCGTCCCACTCCAATAATACGCTGATACGGACGCTGTAGAGGTATTTGCGGTCTTTACGTAAAATTTCACCCCTGATAATTCCCTTGTACTCGCTATATGTACATATCGCGATGAAATTACCGCATACGTGGTAGTATCAAAGTCTGTAACCTGATCGGTATAATCAAGGGCTATCGTAGGAGTAGAGGAATAATCGTTTGCATCAGCTACAATAAAGGCAGAACACCTTGATTCATTGCCACCCCAAAGAATCATTTCTTTCGTATTTCCGTAAACTACGCACCCATCAGGAGCATTAAAAAACTTTCCGCTTGAAGAACCTGTGGTTTCACTATACAAAAGTGAAAAATTACCCTGGTTAGGTATGGAAGTCGTATTATCGTAAAGAGCAGACGAACCGTCATTCGCAAATCCCTGTACTAAAAAATGACTTTCAGGTATAGACTCTTTCTTAAAATGAAAAGCCGCTGTGATATCTGTTTTCGTGACCGGAGTTGAGTTAATCTTGCTCATCCCCGATATGGATACCGGGCCTTTATCGTTGTACCGAGCGTTGATAAGCTCCTGCATGTCTCCCTTGCCAAGCTGTGCAGGATCAACAGAAGTTATCAACTTCCCTGTAAACTCAATCGCTTCGTATTTGAAAGGTTTGTCTTTACCCTGGCTTGCCATGCTTACCTGCTGTAATTGCCGATTGACCGTGATCGCTTATCCATCTTTGAGAAATTAACTCGCATACCCGTATTCTGTTTACTACGTCTCATTTCAGCCGCTATCTTTCTTACTAAAACGTCATAATGCTTGAATAACGCATCTCCGAAATTAGCCTCACGATCCTTGTACTTATAAAGAAACGCTGCATATTGAACTATCGGCAATTCGTAACTAAAAGGAAGTTGATACGAACGGTACGGAGAGTACACCGGGCCCGGTCTCTTAATATAAGGAATAGTTAACGTAGCTGAAGCAGCAGGTTCGGGAGTCAAATAAACAGACAATCGAGGCTGTAAAGTAATTACATAGTCATCGTTCAGCGTCCATTGATTAGTAGTGCCGTTAAATAATGCGCATACAATCTGCGATGATGAGGTAATATCTATTACCACTCCGTCGCTATTATCACTTGTGTTGTATACCGCATCTCCAATTGAAACATTCGCAAAAGGTGCTGTTGAATCAGTCAAAACACACTCGCCGTTCGAGGCAGTACCAGCCAACGTAGCCGTACCAGCAAGAGAACCCTTATCGGTCGAATTAATAATCGCGAAACTGTCCGCAATGGCAGCCGTAGAGCTGTTATTCTCCATTATGATGCTTGCATAGTCTCTACCAACTAAAAAAGTATCGTTTCCACCATAGGTATGTTTAATAAACTTACGGTTATACGAATCCTCAAGCGACAAATCCACAAAAGAAGGGTCAAGATCATAACTAGATGTTCCAGCCACAACAGATATTGTTTGCGTGTCTGTTAGAAAATGGGTTTTAAAGTTAAA
Source organism: Nitrospirota bacterium (assembly GCA_963663225.1). Classification (GTDB taxonomy): domain Bacteria; phylum Nitrospirota; class UBA9217; order UBA9217; family UBA9217; genus JBAZLV01. Next base: position 3,226,569 of record OY760142.1, read on the forward strand.
ATCCTGTACAGCATCATACAAATAGTCGTAACTTTCCCGATCCGTCGCAAAAGTGCTGGAAGATGACTCTTGCAAGATGCTATACAGCCTTCTTGTTAAAGACTTGCCGTCCATAAATTAATCCCTTCTAAGGCTTTCTGAGGATTTCTGTATTGCTTGTCTCTCCGTTGATACGTCTGCACAGTTTCCAAGTTCTTTCTGCATCGGTGCGACTTACCATGCCATCATTTGTAATTCTGCAACCTGCTTTACGCGCCAAAGCCACTTCTTCGCTGGTAAGTCTGATACAAGGATCAGCCATTCTGCGAGCTTCTTCGTGCGCATCTGCCGTTCCGCGCATCATGTCGCTTCTGGTAAACATAGCCGAAGATATTTTTTTTCCAAGGCTAGACGATACATTTGCAACTATGTCCTGTTGCTTTCCTTCTAAGCGTGGTTCCGACTCATTAATCAGATCAAGCTTAGTGCGCATCTTTTTTAAATCTGCTATTGCTCCTGGTTTTTTGTCCTCTGCTATCTCTCCGCGACTTAATGAAGCATCCAAAGAATCAATATTGTTTTTCAACTCTTCCTTGTGCTGTTTGAAATACCAAGACGGCATTTCAGAACCAACATTCCCATGATGGTTCATATCTGCTTTTCCGAAAAAATCAATATGCTCCGCATCTTCTTTCTTAATAATTACATTTTCAGCCATAAAACCCCCTCAGATTTAAAATAAGGGGGCAGAAACGCCCCCTTTGAACTAAACAAGCGTACCATTTGTCGCTACTGCTGCCGCACTCCAGTTTCCGGCCCAATGGCAAGCGTCTGCTGTAAATGGGGCCGCACCAGAACCAATGCCACACCGGTTGTTTACTAAAACACCCGTACTCCCGGTAAGCAATACAACAACCTTTGTTGCTGAAGCGGTATTATTCTCAAGAATATTGTTAGAAACGCATATCTGAGTTACCGCAGCCGTGATATTGTTAATTACACCAAGGGAAGTAGTAAAGTTACCCCGTGCATAGTTGTTGGTGAATTTAATGGAATCTCCACCGACCAACTGAAGCCAGTTTGTACAGTTGGCAACCGCATCACCGTGAATATAGCAGTTGTTAATTGCAAGGTTATTAGCATGAGCAGCCGAGTCAAGAGTCATACCAATAAGAGTGACATAGCTTGTCTTTGCGAAATAATGCTCGCACGTATCAAGCGTAAAACCTGCCGCACGCACATCAAATGCCGTCGCAATAGCATCTATTCCGGTAGAATCAAAATACATGTTCTGCACAAACACGTTTGCAGCAGTCACAAGGAAGGTAGCCGTAGTCGCCGTCGATAATGTAATCGTAGGACGTAAAGAACCAGTCCCAAGACCGATAATAGACACTCCCGCTACGTTACAAGTAATACCGCCGGCGGCCTTGATTGTTTCCGTATGGCCCGGAAGAACATAAATAATGTCTCCGTTGTTTGCGGTGCATTTACCAATCGCGTAGTTTATTGTCTTAAACGGCCTATTCGGGCTTGTCCCGTAAGCAGGATCGTCTACACCAGCTACAGAAGAGCTTGGTACGGTAGACAAATTACCTACAAAAAATACATTACCTATGGAAACCATATTGCTAGGAGCCGGTAAAATTGAATTTCCAAACGCGCCTACCCCTCCCTGAAAATTATATGTTTCCCACATAGAGTCTCCTTTCTAAGAGCGGGGGATTTCTCCCCCGCCATTGATTTAATTAGCTGACGTTGTGTCCATATATCCAACGCCAATCCAAGAAACCACAAGCCCACCGTGCATAGACTGAGTTCTTGATTGAGAAGGTATCAAAATCCACCTTCATGCTGTATTCAGGGTTTATTCTGTCAATGAATACAAGGAACTGTTTCTGCTTGCTATGGTCGGTGAAGAACCAGTTGTTTGTGTCGTAGTCGTCTAGGCGAAGATAAGGAATAACCTTAATTCCACGCGCTACGTTTACCTTGAACTGACCTGTATCGGGATCAAGTTCCGAGCTTGCACCACTCCGTGGATCGTATCCAGTAGCCTCACAAGCAGCATCAAAGAGAGTATCTGGTACGATAAGAGTGTCTGGATTCATATCAATACGTTCAGAAATATCATTCCTGAAACGTCTCATCAGAACCCTAGTTGCAGCTATGGAAGTCTTGGAAAGCGCACTCGTCCCGGCATTTGAAAATCCAGAAGAAGTTGACGTACCAGACTTCGTGGTGTGCGAAGATGAACAAAGCGCAACACCCTCTTCGGAGGTCTGGAAATCGAACGCGGCAGAGAAAGCATTGGCAAAAGGACGCACGCCAAGTTTCTCTTTTACGCGAGACGCAGACCTGGAAAGCATAGCTACACGGTTCTCCATGACCGAATATTTTTTGTCGTCAAGGAGTTTTCTTTCAAACATTACCGCACCGGCATATTCTTTCGGCTCGATCTTGTTGTAATATCCAGGTGCAATCGAAAGGTATGTCAGTTTCCCGTTAAATTCGGGAATATCCGGAAGTGAACCCACCTCGTAAAATTCACCAAAGGCAGAATCTCCGGGCATAACGTTGTAAAGAGTAGGAATCATCTGCACAACGTCTTTAAACTTGCTATCGTCGAATACTTTGCGCATCCGTTTATCCAGTAATCTGGTAAACTGCGCACTGCTGATGGGATTAGGCATTGTTTAATTCCTCCTTCCTTATGCCCGTGCCAAGCAGAAGTGATCCGCTTCAAATCTAAATTCCGCGTATTCGCTTCCTGCCGTGGCGAGGTTCAAATTGTACACATAGACCCCAAAGAGGTTCGTACCCGCAATCACAGGGTTCTTGGAGCAGTCGATAAACAGACCGGGGCCAGCAATATAAACAGTGCTTGCACCCTGCTTTAATGGAACACGCACAAACGTATCGCCAAGTGCTACGTCAAAAGGAAATGCCGTACCAACTGACGGTGCCGTGGTGGAGGTGTCCTTGCTTACGCGGTAAATTCCAGCGTTTTTACCAGTACGGCAATAAATCGTTCCGCACTTTGCTACGTTGGTAAAATCACATGCTCCGGTCGTAGTCGCGGTCGTTAGACCAGTCGTATCAGAACCGCCCGTATCAGTGACTACCGTAGGAGCAACACTCCAAGAAGCGTTAAAAATGGGGGCCCTTAACACCGTATGGGGAAGAATTTCTGTAATCTGAAGCTTTACTTCTGGATCGTTTTTGGCGTGCATGTGTCCTTCTGCACCCGTCCAATCACGCGCAAGAAGCTGCGCCTGTGACTGATAAGTTCCGGTAACGTACTGAAGACCGGTTGTTGAATCATAGGTAGGTGTTCTATCGTTAATACCAGTCACTACACCGGCGATAACCTGATAGTTGGTAGTATCAAAAGCACCTGCCGGTACTGCAAGCGGGAGAACCGTACCATATGTTTGGGCTTTAGAAGCCGCAATATAAGTAACGAGTTGTCCCACATAGTATGTTGAAGTCCCGTCAGCAGAAACCCAATACGTTCTGCCTTCGCCTTCCACTACTCTTACTGACATGGTTGTCTCCTTCCTTGGTTATTTTTTCTTGCTTTTTTGGGTTTTTACTGCCGCATCGTATTTCTTGTTTTTCATGGTGTCCTCGATTATGAAAGTTCTTTGGCGATGTCTTCATCAGACATGCCACGGCTTTTAAGGTAATTAGCGTATTCCTGCGTTTCCGCATCCAGTTTCGGGAGACTTACAGTCTTGGTAGCCGTTCTGGTTGTGTTGGCGGCAGGTTGAACAGGTGCGGCACTAGTTGTCGCACGATTCGGCAATTGACCCGTATTGCGCCTTTCGAGAAGTGCAGACTTTGCTTCAGAGTAATTAACCCTTGCATCCATTTGGGCGTTATCGCTCAAACGCCGATTGAAATTAGCCATCATTTCTGCGACAATTTCATCGTGGAGGTCGCCATTAGATGCTGCAAGTTGATTAAGCTGCGCTACATACTGACCCTCGTACTTCTTTTGCTCCTGAACCCTTCTCTGATCCCTGGCCTCAAGAACGCTCTCAACGTCTTGTGCGGTGGTAATGGTTTCAGGAACATTTACGGAAGATTCAGCTGGCTTCGATTTAAGACCTTCGATCTCACGCGTAAGCATCTCTAGTCTTGATTGAAGTCCCTTTATCTGCCGTCCCTGCTTCGACTTTATTTTGTGTTTCTGCTCTTCCGAAATACCCGCAAACTCGTCTTCTTCCGCACTTGCCGTTTCCGGGGGCGTTTTAGTTTCAGGTTCGGTGGAGCTGGTTGTTTCTTCCTTCTTTTCTACTGCATCCCATGCAGCCGAAAGTTCGTCATCGGCTACAGCTTGAGTTTCTGTAGCGGTTCCCTGTTCAGCCATTGCTATTCTCCTTTTTAGATTTAAAATAAAAAAGGCGACCCGGATTTCTCCGAATCGCCTGTGTCCTCGTATGCTGTCTTGAGGTGTAGACGTAGACTAATTTTTAAAATTACTTTCTTTTTAGAATCTCCAACAGCTTTTTCTTTATCCCCTCTATTTGCTGTAAGAGAAGAACAACTTCAGTTTTTTCCCGTTCATCAAGTGTCATTTTCTATCCTGTGGTTCTCAATCGTAGCCGACTGCTCATTGAAGTATTTTATTTTCGTATATCTATCCACCATCCTTTTCCCTAAATATTTAAGTTCAATTTGTTCTTGTTCTTTTAAATATTCATCCGTATAGCAAAGCTTGTTTAAAAGTTCTGCCATCCTGGTAGCGTCTTCCTTGATTAATTCATACCCTGATGGGGAAGTAGCGTCTTTTATAAAAGGAGTAAGTTTGCTTAACAGTTCTATGATCTTTTCCCCTCGCTTACCGTAAGCAGACAAAAACACTTCTAGTTTAGTGGTTGGCTGGCTCATTTAATCCCCCCACCAGCCGCCATAGCTCCTTCACGCGCTCCCATCTCTTGAAAGTTCATAGGGAGACCCATTTGATTTGACGCAGGGGTGTTTTTCATATTCTTTATTTCGTTTCCCTGCCCTTCGTCCTCGTTCCATTTTGCCTTTTCGAGTTTCTTGATCATTCCTGCGATTACGTTAAACTCATCTCCCTGAAGCTCTAACTGCCTTCTTACCATATGGGCTATAATAGGCATTACTTCAGGTACGCCTTTCGCAAGTCCTGAAATCCTTCCGATTGTCTGATCGTAAAGCTGAATCTTCTTATACTTGTTAAATTCAGACTCAATATTAGAAGTAACCGGAGTATAGGTATAATCCGCATACGCATCAAAATCTTTTGCAGCGTCTCCCAGCATCTTTAAAATTGTTTCATCGTGAGAAAATCTGTACGTCATTTGCATAATCATCCAGTAAAGCTCAGTAAGAAACGTATATTCAAACGTCAAGGCTTTATAGTTCTGTCTTGCATTGGTTCTTTGCTCCGCTCCCGCAACGGCGGTTGCTGTTGTGCTTGCCTTGTCCGGCAAAGCACCCATAGTTGTCGGATAAGTAGAAGTAGCTTGCTGCATCTTCCCGGTAAGCATGGAGATTGTAGTCAACATACCGGGGATATTGTCTCTAATCATAAGCTCTTGAAGATCTTCTACGTTTTCAAGCTCGATAACGTGTTCCGGTTCTATATAAACCGATGAATTGTCCTCTAATGAGTATTTCTTTCCTTTAAAAACAGGCAGGGTTGCCAGCTTTACCCGATCATGCCCCATATTAAAGTCATCATTAATGGCAATCTGCAATTCCTTCATGTTTTTGCCATCAGATAAACCTTCATCCTTGGTAGGATGGATATAACACCAACCCCTGATAATTGGTTTATACGGTTTATCCTCTGCATCCAAGAATGGCGTAGGAACAAACCTGATCATTATTTTATGATTTCCGATCACAACGTAAGTAATAATAGTCTCGATAAGTTCCGCACCATCTAAAATAGAACCGTCTGAGTTGTGCCCTGGTTTAGCTTTAGTTGCGTTTCCGAACCTGTCCTTCTCTTCTACAATAGCCCAAAACTTTCCGTATCTATCAAGTACGTCCAGGTATTGAACGGGAGTTTTATCTGCGTTGTTCTGGTTGTCCTGTTGATATGTTTCTCTGGCGGTATCCGTCTGCTCCGCGTTTCTGTTCTTTATTGCTTCTTGTACTTTATCTAAATTAAAATATTGATTGATTTTTTCTTTTGATTTCAGCTCGTCGTAAGAAAGCTCAGACCGTATAGTTACCCAGTCTTTCTGTTGAATCGTGTAACAATACTTATTATCAGTAAAAACGTTTCTTGGATGTATAACGTCAAAATTAAACCTGTCTACTACGGGTTTCACTACGTCTCTTTCCTCAATCGTAATCTTATCGGTAGCTTGCCCAGTCGCAGAATCAATAACAGGATTATGCTTTTCAAACGGTTGCTTAATTGTTTTCTCTTCACGCTCCCACCAGCAAAGAGCGTAACAAGTACCCTTCAAGGAATTAATAGTACGCATCCGTATATATTTAGGATAGTAATATAAGTCCCGATCATTAAGCGTTTTATTAATGCAAACCTTGGCTGCGTTTGCTTTTTGCATGTCTTCCGGTCGATCCCCATCAAGTTTGACTTCTACGAAATCCCTTGACTGAAAATACTGATTGGCCCAAGCGGAGGCATCGGTTAGAAGAATAGACGGCATTTCTGGTATAAAAGTGTCGCTCATCCAGTCGTAATCTTTTTCGTTTCTCTTGCACTCAAGCATATCAATCAAAGCATCAAACTCTACATTCTCGTCCTGCTGATCTGCTTGTGCTGTTTTATACTCAGAATCTACAACTATAGAGGCTATATAATCCTGTACCTGTTCATCTATATCTTTGGTCTTTTTCTTCCGAGCCATTTACTATCTCCAGTTCAAACTTCCACAAAATGAGCATCCAGAAACCGCATCAGAACCGATATTATGTCTTTCTGTAAAAACAGGATTAAGATTTAATAAAACCGACTTACCGGAAATATTCATTAAATAATTCTTCGATGGGTTGGCTTGATTGGCATGAGATTCCAAGTCTACCGAACCGCCTGAATAAGACAGCCCCTCGCCGTCTCCCAACATATTCCGGTTAATATTATTCATAAAACCGCAATTCCAGCATTTGAACCATTGCCCGTCGTCTTCTTTTGCTCCATCAACTCGAATGGTTCTTTTTTTGTGAGGAGGACGCTTATAGCTAAACTCACCGTATTTTGAATCTTTGCCCATTACGAAGTAGTACCTGTCGAAGTAGTAGCGCCAAATCCGTTTCTCTCCCATACTTTAAGACTGCTATTAATACCTATGCTTGACGAAACACTTCCTGTAAAGTCAACCCTTGTTAAATTAGAACCGCTCACAGCAGTTACTTTCCAGTGCATTACAGGATACGCTTCAGTACCAGTGCTAGAAGAATTTAACCCAAGTGTTTTAATTGAAGTTGACACGTACCCATCAGCGGACTGCATTATGGTTCCTGTGAGTACAACCTTTCCGCTTGCGGGTATGTTTCCATAGTGCATGACTGCATCGTTAGACTCTCCTGAATAATAGTTTCTTCGATAATCCGTTGCCGTTGTATTGTTGTTGTAGTACATGGAATATAAGACGTTTGAAACTGTTGTATTTAAGATAATCAAGATAAAATCATACGCATACGCCGTTGCTAAATCCAAAGTAGGTGAAGTAAGAGTAGTTACTGCACTACCAGAAACCGTTTTTGACCATATCAAATTATTCAAACCAAAAAATCCACTCGGTATAGTTCCTCCAGAATTACATACCGGAATTATGTAGGCACCTGGCGTAGACGAAGCGCTGCGATTTCCAGACCCGTCATAAAGAGTAAGGGCTGGTTCTACAAGTCTTGTGCTTGCATTTAGTGTTGCTAAAGATGATGCTGTCCCACCAAAACCAGCAGGTATAGAACCGGAAGCATTCGCAACTGGAATCGTATTTGCTGCTGATGTAGGGCTTGCACTTCGGTTCCCAACGCCATCGTACAAAGTTAGGGCTGGCTGAACAAGTCGCGAATTTGAATCAAGCGAAGCTATGCCAGACGCTTGCGCCTTTGATGCTGGCTCTTGCACGACTTTGCTTGACGCATTTAATGTTGCTATACCACTAGCCGAACCTTCTGACGCAATAATCTGACCATAAGTCAAATCAGATAAATACATATTATCTATGGTTACAGGATCGAATGAATTATGGCTAATAATCAGTTTAAAAGCTTGCGAAGTTGGATAATCAGAAACATCAACGTAAAAATAAAATACGCCGTCAGAACCTGAAGTAACCGAATGAACCGCAGTACCTCCTGAACTTGCAGTATAAATAGACGCAGCCGTCGTAGTGCCAGCTAGGTACACAGATACCGTTGCGCTTGATATGATTACTCCATTTCCATCCCTTACTACGTCTTGATATTTATATCTCGACATTCTTCACCTATGCTATTCTGGTAGCCCGTAAATAAGACTGCTGATATACCGTAGACGTTCCGCTTGTTACTTTTAAGTGCTGAATAGTCAAATTACCCGCATTACTTCCAGTGGTTAAAATACCTTTAATCAAAACCCCACCCGATTGAGCGGAAGTGGTTAAAAATGCACTCGTTGCAGTATTTAAGGCGTTTATTCTCTCTGTTTTGCCTGCCGTCGATGTCAAAGCACCAGTAATATGCGACTCCACGGCAGCTCCAGCGGCAGAAAATTGCACTGCATACTCAGTACCAGTCGTATCCGCAGACGTACCAACCGACAAAACAGATTCAAATTCATATACGGCATTTGCGCCACAAGCTATTGACAGGCCGGTAATGTCAACTAACGTTTGCCCGGTAGTCGTTACATTTGAACCTGTCACCCTGGCCCAACTTACCCCAAGGCTATTTAATGAAACGCCGTCTATACCAGAATTTCCAGTTCCCATATTTACCTCACACAAAGAGTTGGTACTTTAAAATAGCCCCATTACTAGCAACCGAGTTTATACAAGAAAAATTCTTTATGTTATTCCAACCAACAATTACATAAGACTGACCGGAGGCTATCTGAGAACCGAAATTAGTACTGGCAGTCAAAGTAGGATTTATAGAATCAAGAGTAAAATTAACAGCCGCCGTCTCTACGGTAATCAATGCCGCTTTCGGAGGATCGTAAGTAAGGATTGGTAGTGGAGCTTGAGCAGTCGCAACGGTGCCTGTTGACGTTCCACCAGTCACAGTCTCTCCGGAAGAGTTAAAAGCACCTGATAAAATCCTGATATAAATAACTCCGGTATCGCTAGAACCAGCGGTTCCGCTTTCCACTGCGTATCCAATCAGTTTTGCGGTAGCAGAAGAAGTGCCACCAGTCAAAGTCTCACCAATCTGGAGAGCCGCAGTTCCTCCAGTCGTATATCTTATGTAATGGGTAGCCTGAATAGGCGGGTTGAGAATAGTTTTATGAAAACCCCTTGCCGCAGTGATACCCGTCCACGTTCCACTTAATACACATTCTCCATTAATGGGAAAAACCAGCATTTCAAATCCTCCTTAAAAGTTTAAACTGCCCAACGGTTTAGTAGGCTCTTTAGGTATGGTTGGTATCGAAACGTCCAGAGAAACTACAGGAGATACACTTGCCATCGAACCAACCAAGCCATGCGTAACTAACCGCACACCAAAATCACCTGAATCGTATTTAAGACCATCTGTTACTAATGAAATTCCGTCAAGAGCCATTCCATAAACCTCAACACACCGTAAGCCGTTAACCCACCAGCTATGCCCCACAAAAAAGAACATACGGGCTTTCTTAGACAGTACTTAACATTAAAACAATCACTCTCTGTAGTTGATTCTTTTAATTTGTATAACTCGTTGCGTAATGCTACAGACTTTTTTTGACAATCATCAACAACTAGTAAAACATCGTTGTCCGTCGGAAACTTTCCGGTATCCCGTTGGTTCTGATACCAAGTCAAACCAATCTTAATATCATTAAAGTGGTATCCATTACTTCGTAACCACGATCGTAAAAGTTCTTTATGATCTGTCACGACCCAGCCCCACGGGTTGCGTTGCTTGCATCGTCTGTCATTGTGTATGTAAACTTGGCAGTAGCAGCGTCGTCTTCATACAAAACCATGACATTCGAGGATTTATTAAAATTCAGTTTGTTTTTCGCACATTGTTTTATTAAATAGAGCATCCCGCCAACAGTAGTAGGATTACCTGTCACCGCATTTACAGTTTGGGTTAAGTCGATCTTGACGTTATTACTCGTATAGTCAAACTGTGAAGCAGTCTTAGCAGGATCGTAAGCCGATGTTAAGGCGAATCCTGTTTTGTCTGATACGGTCACTGAAGGTGTAGCAGCATTTAATGAAGTCTTTTGCAAAGCACCAAAGTCGATATTGTCAGAAGCCTTTATTTGTGCGTTTACATAACTACCAGTAAAAGCAAGTTTGTCTGTCTGAGTCTTGATAGCCGCTACTTCAGTATCTATGTATCCTATAATCGTGGTCTGATTAGCCGCTGTAGCATCCCCTATGTTTCCTGAAGGAAGTTTTGCTACGATTGAATTGACATTACTATTTACCGTAGAAAGATTAGAGCCAGTCGCTAAAGTAGCAATCTGAGTATCCAGGTTAGCCGTGGCCAAACCTACCGCCGTTCTCACTCCCGCAGCGTCCAAGATTGAACGGCTCGATACTGTGGCGTTAAGATTATCTCCTATTATTTTCCCTGCCGTACCAGCACCATAAGACCCAGGTAAAGCAGTAGACCAAGGATCTCCCGCAGCGCCAGCAGCGTTTAGGGCATTTCCTGTGGTTCCCGAGGTTAGGTGTCCTGAAAGAGTAACATCCCAAACCTGACCTGCAATCGTAGTAGCCGTTGGTATGTCTGATACTGCGGCCGGAGAAGCGGGAAGATTATCGGTCTTTGCTTTAATAGCCGCCGTTTCTGTTTTTACCGCCGCAACATCAGCAGAAAGTGAAGCCCCCACAGGTGCGCCGATTCTCGCAAAAACATCTCCGGTCAAATAATCAACCAATCGCTTACCAATACTTCCCACCGTGGTTAACGCTGATGAAAGAGCGTCCCATATTGCCTGAACTCCGGCAGAAGAAAGAGCATATCCTGTCTTGTCGTTGTTCGTCCCCACAGTAACGGCAGCCGTTACACTAGCAACTGCTCCCCCAGCATAGGTTGATCTTGTGGAAACCGCAGCGTCAAGGTTGGCTATTCTCGTATCTCCAAGAGCCGTAAGCCCGGCCCCATTCGTACCGATCCTTGCGTATGAATCACCTGTTTGAGCGGTAGAAGTAGAAGCAGTACCGACCGATGCAAGAACTGTAACACCTGCGGCGCAAGTAACCGTTTGGGTTTTAATAGTGTCAACATTCACCCTAACGTTCCCGTTTGCATCTTGTGCTATTTGCCCTGCTCCGGTTCCTCTAGTATAAAGTCCACCCGAAGCTTCAGCGTTTGCATTAGGTAAAGCTGTCATTCCTCCACGAACCGCATCTTGTAAATCCACCGCTGTAATCTCAATAAGTATGTTTACAGGTACCATGTTTGCGGCACCTTTAAGTTGCACCATGACAGACTTCGCACCGGATGCTATTGCCGCATTGGGAATATGCAATTCGTAATCACCCGGCATATTCGTACCGTCTATTGCTACAAATCCACCTGTAGCCCAAGTACCTTTTGTGGCTGTTGCAAGACTGATAGACGTAGCCGAACCGGAAGCACCAGACCTATTATAATAAGCGGTTAAACTTGCAGTATTGTAAGCAAGCCCTGTTAATTTCCCGCCCGTAGTTGACGAAGAATCATAAATTGATATGGGAAGTATTAAGGACGTGGTACCTGCTGTAACTGTAAATTGAATCATAAGCTATCCCACCAGTAATTTGATTTAAGCCAAGCAGTGCTTGCCCCACCACTTGCTTCTTTAAACGACGCTATAATATTTGCGTATCTGACCGAATCAGCCGAAGTAACTGAATTAGAATAAGTACCAGTAGAAGATACTATTCTGTCAAATGAAGCATGAACGTGCGAGCTTTGTTCGGTTCTCTTTGTAAAACTCGTTCCGTTCTCTGTTAAAGTTGTCCCCGTTGTTTCTTGAAACCAGAAGCAAACTAATACGTCTGCGGCGTTTGTTGTCGTGATACTTGCAGAAGTGTGCGACGTTCCCGCCGTAGTTTCTGCTGATGAATTGTAAACGTCTAAAACACTAGCTAACGTAGTGTTGTTGCCTGAGTAAATATGTACCGACATACCGTTGTCTGTTTCGGCAGTAGCGGTTATTGTTATAGTTCCCGTTGCACCCGCTATCGCATACCACATATGGCCTCTGGTTGTCGTGTCTGCCGAAGGGCCATTCTGTTGCGTAACAGCGTTATAAGTATTACTCTGCGTATCTGAAACCGTTGGTGACTGTTGATCGTTGTACGAGTACATAACAACAATCAGGTTCCCAGCAGTTACCGAAATACTGCCTATAGAGTTACCAGAATAGACAGAGTATGCATTTACATACGTTAAAGCCATTTGACCCTTATAAACTGATAATCATCTTTACTCACATCTAATGCCTGTTTTAAATCGTTTGGATTCTGCAAGACGTTCGTAAAATGGAATCCTGGGAAAAAGAAAAAGCAATCATACTGCTCGGAATAAAACACGTTGTATCCGGATTCCTGGGTCGTTATTTCCTGATCGTAAATATTCGCTTTTACTTCATCGGTAATTTCAATGTTCATCGTCTACCGTATTGTGATACTGTTTTTCTTCCAATAACCATTGATTCACTACGAGGCCGGAAAGACTCCTCTTTCATTATTCCTTCCCACACCATATTCATATGACTGTACCGTTGCATGGGAGTCTCTTTTATTTCCTTAGTCTCTAACTTGGTTCTATCTGCCCACTCTTCAAGCCGCCAGTTCTTAAAGTAATCAATAGAAATTTTACAATTCGACAAAACCCACAACGTAGGCAGTTTGCTTTCTCTTCCATTGACGACCCTGCGGTTATTGAATGGCTTCCCACAGAGTCTTGCGTTTTTCAACCGCTTTCTGATTTCCTCGCGTCCGCGAGTGCCCTTGGTGTCCCAAGGTGTCCAGTAACCTCCAGTTCCAATACCGTCCCGCCGTAATTCGTAAAAAATGCGGTTAAGGTCGTCAATGGTACTTAAATTTGTATTTACCTGGTTCTGTGTAGCCAAAGGATCTATCTTGTTCAAGTGATACTTAAAATCCTTCCCCTTGCTGGCTATCATTACCGCTATCTGATTTGTAGTAAACCTTTCAGGGTCTATTACAAGCTCATCGTAAATAAACGCCTCATCATCAGTCGATAACGCTATAAATCCACAATGCCAAGGAACATGAGGATGATAATCAATCCCACGAGCATGTAACCAACCATGCGGTACTCCTTCGGGAAAGATTTCAGACTGTCTTTGTATGTGTACGCTTTCAAAGTCTTTAAATATCCTCCCAGCTACTTGCCGGAAAATTCCATATCTTCTTATATCCTCGGTATCGTCATCTATAATTGCCAGCTTCCCACGGATATAATCAGACTTCACTACCGGATTATACTCACCTACGTCTTTTAATGGATGCTTCCCCGACCGGATAAGCTCCAATTCCTTCCGGTTCTTCTCTTCCACAAGCTGATCGTAGTACGGGTTGTCATCCGTCGCTGCCATAAGTACGCATATGTCAGAATCAACCTCGAAAGTCTCCACAGACGGCTTGTCTTCATCAAATCTTTCCTTGTACCTCTTCCTGACTAAATACGTCCTGATAATCGTCTTTGCCTGTTCGTAAATGTCCTCAAACTGCCAAGTCACCTGACCCAGTGCAGGAGTCATCCCGATAACAACATCACCATCCGAAGCTAACAGGCGGGGTAATTGTTCCTCAAAAAACGACCTCGGGCAATTCTCATCTATGTAAACGCTGGCTCTTTGAACTCCCGCCTGAGACTGTAACTCCTGACCATAAGAAACAAACTCAACGTAAAAATCTGGCCCGCCCTGAGGATCAATCAAAGTCATTACCGGCTTTCTTTGGGTAACGTCCTTCCGAATCAACCTCTTAGGCCACATCCTCTTTAGAACAGGATAAATTGTATTTCTATCACCACCCTCAGGGTCAGTTGGCAACGTCTCTGAACAAAACCTGTAAATCCTGATCTTTGTATCAGGTCGTAAGTTCTTTGACTCTACGGGGTGCCTTCCTAACCACCTCGTAATGTAATGCTTCGTTATGTTTACGTTCTTGCCCCATTGGTTCCCTGTAAAAAAAGCTACTATCTTCTCAGGTCGTAGCAAAAACTGATCGTATATCCAAGTCCTCTTAATGCTTAAAAGCTCGGCCCACTCCTCTAACTCAGACCTCGCCCTAAGTCTCTGATCCTCACTTAACGAGATAACTTCGCCCATTCCGACTTCTTCACCCTCGGCTTCTTAGAAAAATCCCTCAACTGCTTCTTGCTCATATTCTTTAAACCCTTATTTCTCTTGTACAGCTTCGCCGGATCGTGCAAGGCTATCGCCATTGCTTTCCTTTGCTTCTCCGATACTGACGGCATTTTCAGACTCCTTGATACGCTTCTCTAAAAATTCCATAACCTCACATCCGTACTCATAACCAGACTTGCCTATGAAGATCCCGGAAAATCTTAATAAATAATCAATGGTCGAATAGACCTTCCTCGTTTCCTCTATGCTTAACCTCACTTCAGGCATTACCGTATCTCGCTATAAACCAACAGTAATTAGGTAAACTGATTAACTCATTATCAAAAAAGATAATAAATCGATCCTTATGTAACTCATTGTCGTAGCCTGATAAAGCATTGTCGATTTCAGCAAATAACTTCATAAAATACCTTTGTGTGAAGGGGGGATAAAGGCCACCAACATCAAGAGTACTCCCGCCTCCCGGTCTCCCCCTCCCCCTACTTCAACTATTTCAATTGAACCAATTGAACTAATAGATAAAAAATATATGTACTTACCTACTCAACTACAGACCTGGATACCGATTTGACATAATGTTTTTTATAAGACAATTTAATAAAAACAACTACTTAGAAATACTAGATTGTGGCTCTTCTGCAACACTCACTACATCTTGTGGTGCCTCTATTGCCTCTGCCTCGATAATATTACCTGTGAGGGCCTGGGATAATACCTGATCGACTATGGGACTAATGTACTGATTATTATTTTGTACGAGAATGTTGGCAACTAGAGGGGCTTGTGAGTGTGATGGGAGAACGCCTATACTCTCCAGTACTCTCTTGCTCGCATCGTACCCATGATTTTTTTTTATAGGATCAGCTGTAGTGCTATACTCCTGAATTGCGTTATTTACATTTTCGGCAGCTTTTTGATATGACTCATTAACTATTAAATTACGACAGTATTCAACCTTCAGGCGTATTTTTTCGTCTGACAGATTCCGGTATACGGTTGACGGATCACAGCCGATTTTTTTTGCAATTTCCGCAACTGGCAAGCCCTGCGCGGCCCAATGGCCTAATTGTAATTTCTGGCAATCATCCATAATTATATAATGTAAGTGCTTACTATCATTTTTATGTTAAAAAAAAATTAATTATTATTCTTGGGCCTTCCCGGCCCTCTCTCCACTCTCTCTATCTCCTGCATCTGGGATAGGGCTATTGAGTATACGATTTTATTTTCCGAGCCTAGGAGTTGGCGCACAATATCCCCTGCGATCTCCGGAACATCTATTTTAATGCTCCAGCCTCCTGCGCTGTTAGTAGATATTTTTGATATCACACCGGGCAATACCGGGCAATTTGTAAAATCCATTTATACCTCAATTAATTAATTATTTATTTTTAATTATTTATTTCTTACTTTTCAACCTGTTAACGTAAATAAACCATAGTTTACCCGTAATGTCAAGTAAATCTTTAACTTTGGCATCTTTTTTGTATATCACTATGCAGGTATAATGCCAAATAGTAAAATATTCAGTTGTTTTATGAAAAAGGTTTACAATTAAGGGTGGGTTGGTTGCTAATGATTCATGATAAGGTTGTCAAAAGTCTAGGTTGCCTTATATTCAACCAATTCAATTGATGCTGTTGAAATGTATACTTGCTATCTAAAAACTCAAATTTGGGTAGTGTCTCACTTTGCCCGGTTATCAATTAAATTGATTATATCTTCCATATTCCACAGCCTATCAGTTAATTTTGCCGCCATTGCAGGGGTAATACTTAGCGATTTGTGAATCCTGACAAAGTTATAAAACATGAAATAAAGAGAAAGCGCATGATAGTGATTTTCCACTTTCTTTGAAAAAGCATTTGTTAAACGTGTAAACCGTTTCATGGACATACGCATTGTAAGGTTTTGACGCTCAACATGAGATGTTGAAATATATTTACTATCGCCTTTCCCGCTAATAATCGTTTTTTCTGCTGCTACGAATTTAGAAGGACTATACCGCGTTTCTTTGTCCGGCACACTCCTATATATCTTTACAAGCTGACTAAAATCCACTTCTGAACCAAAAGCACTTTCTACAGCATCTAAATACATTTTATGGCCGTCTGTGGTAAGCTGGACTCGATTATCAACCCTGCTGGCAAGATCGCGCATAAACATAGTTGCATTTTCAATATCACGACTGCCAACATGCCAAGTGATAATGAGTTTAGTTTCAGAATCAATTGCCGTAAAAGTCCATACATCACCATAGCCAAATTGCCCTTCTTTGTCTTTCGGTACGTTCTTTTCCTTCGAGTAACAAAAACTCCAAATTTCATCGGCCTGAACACGCTTAACAGTCAATCCCCTTACATGCTGACTATGATAGTCATTACAAGCAAACCCGGCCTCTACCAGTAGCTTTGTAACCGTATTAATGGAAACATCTGCAATCCTTGAAATAGATCTCATAGAAGAGCCTTCACAAAGCATATTTAGTATCTGGACTCGTTTATGTATGGGTAGTTTATTCATGGTTATATTATATGAACTTTTTGCTTGAGTGTCAAGCATTATTTTCAGTTTAAACTGTAAAAAAAATAGACCCTGGAAGAGGGTCTATTTTATATTAAAAGTTTATCTTAGATATTTTCTGGTTAGTAATTTCTGTCGATTTCATCCAATGGGACGGATTAGGAATCCCCATTCTAGAAACAGGTGGATAAAATTTCTCTAATCTTTTATTTGTATCTGAGAATTTTTTTAACTTAGTTTCGATGTGCTTTTTCATCCTTTTCATTATCAATTTCCTCCCGCTGGCGGATTAACACTCCAACTATCTGTTGCCGATTCAATTACTTTTGCCGCCATACTATTCACCACATAATTAAGTCTAACATAAATTTGCCAAATTGCCTGCCAAAAATCGGAATTATTTTCTTGTAAATTAATATTAAGCCCGCTCTTTTTTGCTAAATCATGGTATATTGGGCGTCCATGTGATATTGATTGACGAGGATCAAGAAAAGTACTAATTTGTTTTTTTATTGTCCCCTCAGTCATACCTTTAAGCATTCCGCTTTTAAGAGATTTTACAGCAATGCTTTCTGACAATTGTTGGGCTGATACTATACTTCTTATATCTCTAGCATCATAACGACTCAACTGTTGTAAATATGGATCTAAATTACCTTTTGATTTATTTGCTTTTGAAACTAAATCTTCATAGCTTTCTATAATTTCATGTGCAGCTTGATATTTAATTGGGATACCGTTGTCATCTCTAATTAGAATTTGCGGATCTATGGGGCCAAGCTCAGAAGTTTTACTCATAAATATTTCATCTGCACCCAAACAAATCATTGTCGCAGCAGATTTGGCCATCTTTGGGACAACCACACTAAATCTACCATTACCATAACTTCTACATATATTAATAATCCTCTCAGCAGCTAAAGCATCTCCTCCGGGCGAATTTAAAATAACTATTAATTTTTTATTATCTAACGCTGTATTTGTTAACACTTCCTCCAACATTGTAGCATCATTATCTTCTATAAGTGAAGGATAGTAAAAGGTAGTAAAAAATGATACAACTTTACAATCTTTTAAGCAATCAGATTCAATTTTTTCATAAATATGTTTTCTGGTCTCGTGTCTTTGACGCACTTCATCTCTAATATGCGACAACGCATCAATCCTAGCGGGTTGACCAGATTTATTCATAATCTGTTTATACCTCACTTAATAATAAGTATAAAGTGATTTTAAGTTTTCCCCCAGCGAGTGTATGCAGCTTTCTGAGCTATTTCTTTGCGCTTATTGGCACTTAGTGCTTTAGCGCGAGCTTTACCACCTAATAAACCACCTTTTCTAGCAAGTGATTTACTTTCATCTGGTTTCTCTTCAATCTCACCAGTAGCTATTTTAGCTATTTTTATTGCGGCCCCTATAACGTCAGCAGGCCTCTTTTGTCCTTGCGGTCCTTTAGGCATGAACAGATAATATCACATACAATCCATAAATTTCAAGGGATATAAAAATCAAACTGAGACACTACCCAAATTTGAGGCATTTACGGAATCTACAGGGGCATTTTCTAGGTAATCAGTTATGGTATTTTTATTCCTTAAATTGATTGCTACCTGACTTTCAGATTTACACCTATCGCAAACCCTGTCCTCGTGCCCGTAATTTTTAAAATCTATCACTATCGCCCCGCACCGGCATTTATGAGCGGTTCGAAGTCTATCCATTTTCTCCTGACCTGTCTCCCACTCCCCTTTCTCGTTTTTGAAAAAATACTGAGTACCGTAAATCGGATTTCTTAATTCTGCCACTCCTGGTTCTGAAAAACAAATCACAGTAAATTGATCGGATAGTAATTGGTATGGTGTCATTTTGTCACCTCACGATGTTCAATACTCCACTTTAAATACACAATCGCTTTTTCAATGTCCGTTTTAAAATCACCCTTTTTACCAGCGCGGGAAATATATTTCATGGCATTTCCTACGCAGTACCCTCGAAATTCATCAGTCGTTAATTTTGCACGGATAAAATCTATCGTCTCAATTCCGCCATCCGTATAGTGGGAGGGATGATTTACGGAATCATGCGGGTGGATACCGTACCGCTCCATGATTTTTTCAACTCGCTCTTTATCCCCGTTCATCTCATATCTCGCCTTCTTCGTGATTTACGATTGATGGTAGTACGTCTATAATATTTCCGTCTCTTACGATTATTTTTACACAGCCTAATTCAGTAGGAGCATAACGCCCTTCTGAATAATCAAGGGCAAAGCTTCCCGGCCTCGTCAATGATTTTCGATAGCTACCCGTTCCGCAAAACCATCTTGACTCACTTGGTATATAATCAGCGTTTTGTTTCGAGAGTACTCGGTAGTGCTGTTTGATTTTCGTACCGTCATCGGTGAGATATAGCTGGTCAGTCGCTGTCGGTTTGACAATGCAAATCTGGTGGTGATGCCCTTGAGAAGCATAGATGCAATCAGCGTGTCCTAGTTCCTCCAAAATTCTTTTTTGCGCTGCTTCTCGGTTTGCTTTACGTTGCACGGGGTCTTTAGCACCTTTGGGTAAATATCTTGAACCGTGTAAAAATAAATATTTGTGCATCGGCTTGTTTTTTCGTAGGGGGATAAATTTGTAAATCCCCGCTCCATAGGTATGTCTGATATTCAGCTTCTTAGTAAATTCTTCCACGCAGTCCAGATAATCAATTACTTTTAATTCGTGGTTTCCCAAACAGCAGCCGATTATGTGATCCGCTACAGGTTTAAAAATCTCTACGAGGTACTCAACTTCATCAGCGGGAGTTTTGAAACGGGTGTCAATGCTTCGCATCTTGAACCGTTTGTCTTTAGGGGTGATGGCTTCTATCAAATCGCCTTTTAAATTTATATATCTGTATTTCCCATGCTGCACCCAGTAAACGATTTCTTTAATACCTTCGTAATGACAATTTGCAGACCCAACGTGCAGACAACTCATATCTGCTATCTCAAAATCAGGCGGCATTTCCCGGCGTATTAATTCCAATTGTCCCTCCGTTTCTCCCGACAACAAATACAGTTCGTGTGCCCTTCATCAAAACCTTCTCTCAATTCCTCACCGCATGATACGCAGCGATTTTCACTCATATACTTCTCTCGTAAATTTTTATTTGATTTGTTTTGTGTAATCCGTCTCGTCTCGTTATGTACTGCACAATAAATTCCATGCGTAGCCTGCAGGCTACAGTATATACACAGTCCTAATAGCTTATGCTTATCTTTATAATTCTTATTTCCCATTCCCTAATCCAAATTACAAACAGTCCGTCAAACTCAATTCCGTTTTCCTCATCATCATCTTGTTCAGCGTCTGCTTCACTCATTTTTCTTTTTTAGTTTTAGAAACCTCGTCAATCCATTCCTGTAATTTTAAATTCATAAGTTTCGCCGCTCCCTCCGGTATCTTCTCGGCCTCTTTAGCAAATTCGCTATTAGCAATTTTAGGGAGCAGGTAAATAGCAGCGGCTTCTTTTGTTGTGGGGATAAACATGAGGCAAAGCATGGAAAAAACTAAACCAGATAGAAGTACTTTAAGCCAATTTATTATTTTTTTTTGTTTATCATCTCCGTAATCTCCGTATTCGGTAATTAAACAAATTATAAACGGCACTAAACCCACAATTCCTGTAATCAGCAATACCTGAAATACAGTTACTAAACTATCCAACCTCGTAAACCAGTAAACATCCCAATGTGTCATTTTCCATTCTCCTTTGTCGGTAATTTAAAAACTCTTTCAGTCGTCTTGTGCTCAGTCAGCCAGATTTTATAAACAGCACACTCACCGATACTTCCTAAAAAACATACTCTCGTAGGGCATAAATTATTTAATATTTCTTCAGGCGTAATTAGCATTTTAAATTACCTGCAAACTGCGGATACTCTTTTCTCAGTTTCGCGTGTAATTCACTTATTTGTTTTTTCGCTTCGCCTTTTGGCGCGTTCTGCATGATTTCACAAAGTCCTTTAAATAATTTTACACCGCACTCTTTCTCTCTGTTCGTTCCGTTATGGTTATCAGGCAAATATCCTATTTCTTTTCTCGGTGATTCGTAATCGTCAACTACTCGGCTTAATGAGTCAAGATATTCAAACACCCGGTTGGTAAGAGGTCCCGAATATTCACCTAGCTTATTCAGTTTCCACTTCGGATACTGTTTCAAACGATCCTTCCAAAGTTTCGTCTCCCCCTTGGCTAAACTTCTCCCGGTGAACGTCTCCAGCCACACTAGAATCGAGTCCGCGTATTCGTCTGATACGCTCGTCCTCTCGCTCTTGTGCAAAATTTCTTGAACCATTTTTTCCCTCCTTCAACTCAAAAACACCTTTCCATGAGTTTGACGTTGACTGATCCAAAATTGCGTTAGGGTCTTGCCCTTTACTCTTGAATTTTTGCAACCGTGCTAGGATTATGTTTATGGCTCTCTCGGTTTTTAGTGGGGCCTTTATTGACTGCCTCATTTCAACAAACCCTCCCCACGCTGCCCTATCAACCCAAGTAGGAAGCGGGTGCTCCCGCGCATCCTTTCCTTTCCCTTCCTGTTCCTTTCCTTTCCCTTCCTTTCCTAGCGTGTCGGTACTGTTCTCTACTGGTGCTTTTACTGTACTTGTTCTGTGCTTGTACGGTGTTGGTATGGTGCTTTCACCTTCCTTGATATTACAATGCTGGTGCTTGGCAAAATTATTGATTTGTATGAATTTTTCTGCTTTAACTGAGTATCGTAAAATAAACCCTTTTTCTTGTAATTTATCCAACAAATCGTTTATATCGCACTCTTCATATGGGAATAGTTGAGCCTTGATTCTTACTGGACGATCATCTAAACGCCCTTCTCGGTCCGCTAAACACCACAAACCGATAAAAAGCAGTCTTGCAACGTGAGGAAGCGAGGCAATATCTTCATTCACAAAAAACTGAGGCTTAATAGTTCTTATTCTTGCCATCCACCCTCCTAAACGCCTCTGCCAGTAATTTAATCCTGTCCTCAGGTCTTGTTTCTTTCCCGAATAGGTACAGGTCGTTTTTCTTATGCTGTACGTCAGTAATTATTTCGTGTATGGGTTTCACGGCTTAATACCTCTCTTTAAAGCGGTATCCCTTAGTGACTCGTATTTACTTTTCCAGTCTTGCGCCGAAAAATCCGTAGTGTTTCTTGCTTTCTCCCAGAGTTTCTCAAATCGTTTAGGAGCGTAGCTATCAAGCCAGCGGCTAAAAAGAACAGGATTTTCATGGCATGAATTAGGTGAAAGAGTGTGACAATGAGAACAAAGACACAATATATTATCCAGATCAGCGGCGGTAGCAGTAAACCTAACAGGTATGATATGAGCGCCATCTAATTTCACTCCTCTCTTCCCGCACCATTCGCATTGATTAATTGATTTACGGATTATTTTTTTAGCTAGGTCTATTGATTTATTTTTCCACTTCTTTAAATCTTTTTTGAATACAGGCTTAGGGCAAGCGGTCATACGTTTATCCTTACCCCTCTCTTTGGAGCGTCAGTTTTATAAACTGTTTTGTAAGCTTTCTTGAATACAGACCATTCGTGACCTTGGCCGGCACGAATTACGAGATCCATCAACTCTATCTGGTGACTTCTATCCTTCCACTCTAACCACGGCATGCGCATTTTATTTTTCCAGTAATTAAAACTACGCTCCCGCCATTGGCATATACCATATGAAGTGTAGTTATCGCCCCAACACCCGTCATGCCTCCCGCTGCTCTCGAGTTGTATTATTTTTAAAATGAGTGATTGGTATTTCTGTAATTCCATTTGACGTTTCGTTTCGGCGATTTCTTTGTTGATTAGGTAAATAGATATTTGAGCAACTAGCGTTACGGCTAGTAAAAATATTGCGGTGATTAGTAGGATACGAGAGATTCGATTCATATTGTCTCCTTAGTGGCATATTCCCACCAGTACCGTTCCTTCATTTCATCTTCTATTTCCTTAATTGCAACTTGTATACGATGTTCAAACATTTCTTTTGCTGTTTCTGTTTCCGCTCGTCTGAGGTCTTGCGCGTTAGTAAGGATATAATTAAGCTTTTTTTCTATCGACATATTCCTCCTAATCTATCTTCATACTATTTATTATTTCTTGTAAATAAATTAATTCTTCCACGGTTAATTGCATTGTTTGCCCTTGGGAAGATTTACCAAAATGATTAACTTTATTTAGCTCGTATCTTTTATCGTGGTCATTCCATATGATTCCAATGGATTTATAAAACGATTTATCTTGTGCATATTTTTTAATTATGTTTTCGGTATTCATGGGACTCCTAATGTTTGGCAGCACGTCTCTCCGTTTTATTAAGCTGCCTCTTAGTCACTCCACTTTGTACTGACCCCCGACGTTCCGGAATCGGGTAGTTTTCCGGGCAGGTGTCGCCCTTTATAAACCCGGTAGGCCAGTCTCTTGGGAGTAGCTTCAGGTCGTCACCTACCTCGCTACCTTATTCCCTCACCTGGCTCAGACCTCACTAGTAGAGGGCTACCGGGGTGATACGTTGGCGATCCCTGTACTCCGAGCTATGACAGATTTGTGGAGCCTTGGGGATCAGATTTTTACATGAGACTTATTTTGACGTTTTCTTTCTGCTTCCATCTTTGAGCAATAGCCGGACAAAATACCGTATTTATCTCTAGGCCTGGTATCTGTGTAGCTAATAAGCTTTATTCCATGGTTCCAGAACCAACGGTGTTTTTCAGGAGTATCAGAAATTGGCCTAGTAGGCCCGGTGTGCTTAACCCCGTTTCCCAAGAGATTCCTTTTTACTATTCTAAATACGCTCACTTCATTTCCTTTCTCAGATACACAAATAAGCTGCTGACAATAAAAAAACTGTTACGATAATGTACTTTCCAAAATTCTTAAACTGCTTCTTATACCGCTCTTCCCTTCTTTCTTCTACGCAGTCGGGACAATAATCTAAATCAAAATACGTTCCATGTTCTGAGCAGGTGTTAAACATAGTGGCCTCCTATCTCATTACTGCTTTTACAAATGCTATTGCCGTTAAATAATCATGCTGATGCTTTGTGTCCTTGTGTTTTTTTGATACAGATAGTTTAAAATTATCTACTGTATCGAAATAACAACCAGTTTTAACGTAAATACCCTTATCTGTGTTATAGGCAGTCATGTAGGATTGGCGGGAACCTATTGGGCCTATAATTAGGACATTATTGTTTGTTTTAAGAATAAGCTTTTCTCCATTCGCCCCTCCGAGATTCGCCCCTCCGAGATACGCCCCTCCGAGATACGCCCCTTCGAGATTCGCCCCTCCGAGATTCGCCCCTCCGAGATTCGCCCCTCCGAGATACGCCCCTTCGAGATACGCCCCTTCGAGATTCGCCCCTCCGAGATTCGCCCCTCCGAGATACGCCCCTTCGAGATACGCCCCTTCGAGATACGCCCCTTCGAGATACGCCCGATTTTTTTCTACCGCTTCTTTGATGTTGGTATATTTATTAGCCTCAACAATTACCTGACCCGTAAATCTGTTTTTTATTGCTTCGTGCATACGGCCTCCTATCTTTGAAATAGACTGCCTAAATTATGCTTATCAATTACGGTACGTAAGTATTGCACTTCTTCCTCTAAGGTTAAGTCTCTCTTCTTGTGAGGTCGTTCAAATCCGAATTTATCGCAAAGGTAAAAAATGACGTGTTCAGGGCCGCAAAGCTCCATAACCTTTTCTATTTCTTCGGGACCAAGCTTAACCTCGTTGTTCTCTGGATTTAAAGCGCGGGATAATACCGAACGTGCAGTTTCGGGGTTTCTGGTAGGCCAAAGCGCACTTGCTACCTGCTTCATTGCCAGCCCTTGCGGGTTTCCGCTTACTGTCTTTTGCAGGGCATCGTATACGTCTTCGTAAAACATTGGATATGTGCTGTTTGCCATGTTTAACGCTCCTTAAACAAACGTTAATAGACGTTAAGGTACGATTTAGCTTAAAATTTTTTTATGATTCAGACTAATTCAGAAACAGCAACTTTTAGAGCTTTGGCGATCCGCTGTAAAACCGGCAGAGTAATCACAACTCTGTTTGTTTCGTACTTGGAAATCATTGACCGATTTCTGGCAATCTTGGAGGCTAAATCTTGTTGAGAGATACCTTTTGAAACCCTGATTTGTTTTATCTTCTGTCCAATATTATTCATGTTCCCATTATATACTCTTTATTTGTTCCTGTCAAGAACATAAAAGGAGTTGCTTTAACTTTTTTTTAGCCCATAATACGCCTATGAAACCAATAGATATGATTCCGAAAGATATACTTAAAAAAATTAGTGCTATACGAGATGAGAAGGGGATATCCCAGGAGAGTGTGGCAGAGGCTATAAAAACTCCGCGTCCTAATTTATCTAAGAAGGAAAACTGTCATATACCAATAACTTTGGGAGAGTTTATAAAATATTGCAGAGAAATAGGTTTAGACCCCAGAGACGCGTTTTCGGAAGACTATAAAAAACCTGAGGTAAAGTACGATGCAATAGACGCGGAAATTATGCGTTTAGTGAAAACACTTCCCCCATCATCAAAGCGTGATATTCTGAAAAATGTCAAGAAGGAAATAAAACTTCACAGAATGAATAATGAAAATACCGATCCAGACATGCTTCATAAATCCGCTGATTCAGCAAAAAATCTTTATCATAAAAATAAAAAGAAGGCTAAATCTTCTGCCTAGCTATCTTTTTTATCAGGATTTTTTTTAATATCTATTATAATATCCGATATACTTCTTTCTTTAGATAGTGAATCTAAGATGGGATAAAGATACTCTATGACATTACTAAAATAATTCTTGTACCTGCATAGTTCGCAATTTTTTACATTTTTTTTAAAATTTAACCTCACCACTTCACCCATGATTCCCCTCCCCTAAGAGATATGATGAGTTTAAATATATCATAAGTATTCAAGGAGCGGAGTGAGATGAAACGCTTACTATGCCTTTTTGGATTACTGCTTATAGCAGGTTGTGTTTCCAATCATGATATATTAGTCAAAGAAGGAACATGCCCCGTTACCTGCAAGTCATGGGGTTTTGGAGTAACCAGGGTTATTTCTGCCAACCTAATGCAGGACTCTTGTATACGAGATTATGAAAGCCAAGGCTACGTTTTACAAAAAGATCAAATAATATCCAAACCAACCCCAACCAAATAATCCAGAGATGATTTGCAAATAAGCCCCTTCCTTTCCGGGGCTATTATTTTTTTTAATTATGTTCTTGACAAGAACATATGTTAGGGTGTATACTAGGAACATGAAAAACGTAAAACGGGCAGTTAATAGGAATCCTCCAGAATTATGTAAGGTGGGTGGGGTTGTTTATTAAAAACAACTGTCACCCTCTATGCGCCAACGAACGATTATGTTTGAATCATTAACTTCAAAATACGTGTTACACCAAGATTTGAATGTTTGTCCTCCTAGTTGTGTTGTGGTGGAGTCGTAAAGCGTGCTATTACCGATATTGGTAGACATACCTGAAGAAATGTATTGATTGGGAATTGTTACTTCGCTTCTGTACTCATAAACATATACTTTATTCCCGTTAGGAGCGGTAAAGGATTTATGAGGATACCCCCAGGAATTAGTAAGAGATTCAATATTATACCCCATCCAGGAATTCACTTTATCTCTGTAGGATGCTCTATTTGCGGATGCACAGGCGAAACAAAACAAGCATATCAGAATAACTATTATTTTTTTCATATGGCCTCCTTTTTATGGCTTATGAAAATATATCAAATAAATAATAACTTTTCAACCTCCCCCTCCTCATCTAATGAGCAGAGCGCGGGAGTAATTGATTAGGCTTCCTGACGGCCTTAAAGATCAGGCCATACTTGTGAAAGTACAGCCCCGTTGAGAGGCGGGGCAAAAGGAGGGTGCCTAGCCATGCCCGAACCCTGCATACTGGTACTGTTGCACGAAAAAAGATTAGAACTCTGCACCTGTAGGAACAGGCTGTTTACTGTGCATAATTTCCACGCTCCGGAGTGCGAATATAGGAAATGGGGAGAGAATCACTGCAAAGATGAAGAGAAAAGAAACGGAGGCGCTGAGCAATGAGAGAAAAAACCTTAACAATTGACGGTGATTTTAATTTTGAGAATACCACGGTAGGTATCATGGCAGAACTTGTTTACAGTACTAACCGGGACGGCACTATTGATTACCTCGACATTCGGAAGATGGAAATTTACAACGAGGAAACCGGAGGCAATGTTGACGCTACTCCGGCTCAGATGACTAAATTCCAGGAGGCCAACTGGAATTACCTCGAAAAGAAATGCCTTAAGAACGAGGACTACCTAGCTGAAATGTACCACCAGCAGATGATGGATAACCGGGATGATTATGGGGATTGGGTGTATCACAATAGAGTTGACGAATTAATGGAAGGGAGGAGAGTATGAGCTTGACGGCAAAAAATAATGGAGGAGAGTTTGAAAAAGCCCCTGTTGGGGCTCATGTAGCACGGTGTATTTCGGTTGTGGACTTGGGGACTCAGCACGGAGAGTACCAGGGTACGGCGCACGTTTCCAAAAAGGTATGGATTATGTGGGAACTTCCGAATGAAAAAATGGAAGATGGCAGACCATTCGGGGTGTCGGCGTTTTACACAATCAGCCTGAACGAAAAGGCTAATTTGCGGAAAGACCTAGAATCATGGCGTGGAAGAGCATTTACCAAAGAAGAGCTTGAAGGGTTTAATCTTAAAAACATTCTCGACAAGCCCTGCATGATTTCCGTTATTCACACGGAAAAAGGAAGATCGAAAGTAAACGGTGTCATGTCCTTGCCAAAGGGAACCCCTGTGCCTCCGAGAGTAAACGATATTATGTCGTTTGATATTGACGAATGGGACGATATGGTTTTTGACAAGATACCGGAAGGGATTAAAAAAATTATCATGCAGTCAGATGAATACTTGGGAAGAACGTCAGACCTTGGAAATGGAGTTAGAATATCGGTGTTAACTGATGAAGGGGAGATTCCATTCTAATGCAAGCAATAGCGGAACCAAAAATAATAGCTACAGAGCAGGGGCATTGGTATACAAAAGACGGGGTACCCTGCTACGAAGTTGAAAACAAAAGCAAGCCCGGAGAGATGCGCCCTACTACGCTCCGGGACGCAAGAAAGCTTGATCTTGTGCCATCGGTTACAAGTGTCTTGTCTATTCTTGCAAAACCCGGTTTGAACGCCTGGAAAGAAAACCAGATACTTCTTTCCGCTGCTACTGCCCCTTGGGACAGAAATACAATGAGTGCTAACGAATGGGCGTACAAAGTTCTTACCGATGCACAGGCACAGGCAGAACAGGCGCGGGAAAAAGGGACGGCTATTCATGGATCGATTGAGAAGTATATTT